>QFPN01000001.1 GCA_003241695.1 Ancylobacter novellus
CAAGCTGTTCGAGGACGTCGGGCTGCCCGACATGTCGCTCGAGAACGACCGCTTCATGCTGTGCGGCTCGCCCGACATGATCCGCGACACCCGCCAGCTTCTCGCCGACCGCGGCTACGAGGAAGGCAACCACGGAGAGGCCGGGCACTTCGTCATCGAAAAGGCATTCGTCGAGAAGTAAGGCTGGGGACTCGGAAGGGCGCAGGATCCACGACCGTCATCCCCGAGCCTGTCTCGGGGATCCACGACTTCGGTTCGCGCAGCGCCCTACGATCCAAGTCGTGGATGCCCGCGCTTCGCGCGGGCACGACGGTGTCAGGCGACGGAACCGGTTGCCCAAGGCCTCGGTTTCAGGAGGCGGCCGCCCGATCCCGAAAAAACGCGGGCGGCGCTAACGCGCATGCGATCGCCCTCCGGGACGCCACGGAGCCGCTTGCGGGGCGGCGCCCGTCGCGCTACGACGGAAGTCGGAGCCGGACGCGTTCCGGGCTCCGAGGCCCAGCGTTTCCGTCGTCGCGTTCCCCGCTCCATGACACAAGACATCTTCCGCCGTCTTTCCCGCCGCGGCGCGCTGTCGCTCGGCGGCGCGGCCGCGCTCGCGGCGCTCGGATCGGGCAGGCTCGCGGCCCAGCAGCCCGCGCCCGAGACCTTCGGCTTCGAGCAGGTGGCGCGTCGCGCCCGCGACCTCGCGGCCGCGCCCTACGACCCGCGCCCGCGCGACCTGCCGGACGAGCTGCAGCGCCTCACCTTCGACCAGTATCGCGACATCCGCTTCCGGCCCGACAAGGCGCTGCTCGCCGCGGGCGGCGGACCGTTCCGGATGCAGATGTTCCATCCGGGCTTCCTCTACCGCCGCCCGGTCGTCGTGAACGTCATCCGCGACGGCAACGCCCAGCCGGTCCCGTTCTCGGGGTCGCTGTTCGACTACGGCGGCAACAAGTTCCAGCGCCAGCTTCCGGTCGACCTCGGCTTCGCTGGCTTCCGGCTGCATTATCCGCTCAACGCCCCGAAGGTGTTCGACGAGCTGATCTCCTTCGTCGGCGCGAGCTACTTCCGCGTGCTCGGGCGCGGCCAGGTCTACGGGCTCTCGGCGCGCGGAATCGCGATCAACTGCGGCGGACCGGGGCCGGAGGAGTTTCCGGAGTTCCGCGAGTTCTGGATCGAGCAGCCGGCGCCGAACGCCGACCGCGTGACGATCTACGCCCTGCTCGACGGCCCCTCGATCGCCGGCGCGTTCCGTTTCACGATCTATCCCGACGCCGAGACGGTGACCGACGTCACCGCGACGCTGATCCCGCGCACGGCGATCGCCAAGCTCGGCGTCGCGCCGCTGACCTCGATGTTCTTCTACGCCGAGAACCAGCGCCGGCATTTCTCCGACTTCCGTCCCGAACTCCACGATTCCGACGGCCTCGCGATCCAGACGGGCGGCGGAGAGTGGATCTGGCGGCCGCTGCGCAATCCGAAGACGCCGCAGATCTCGTCCTTCTGGGACAAGAACCCCAAGGGCTTCGGCCTGATGCAGCGCGACCGGCTGTTCGAGCACTATCAGGACCTCGACCTCGCCTATCAGCTCCGGCCGAGCTATTTCGTCGAGCCGCGCGAGGGCTGGGGCGAAGGCCATGTCGAACTGGTCGAACTGCCGACCGACGACGAGACCAACGACAACATCGTGGCGTTCTGGGTTCCGGCCGCGCCGGTCGAGGCCGGGCGGGAGCTGACCTTCGGCTACCGGCTCCGGGCGATGTCGCTCGAAGGCCGCCTCCACCCCGGCGGACGGGCTGTGAACACCTATCCGACCCGCGCCGCGGCGCTCGGCTCGGCCGAGCCGGTGCCGCCCGGCACGCAGCGCTTCATCGTCGACTTCTCGGGCGGCGACCTCGCCTACTACCTCGGCGATCCGTCCCGCGTGCAGGTCGTGCCCTCGACCTCGTCGGGCGCGATCGGGCGCACCTTCGTCACGCCGAACGCCAAGATCGGCGGCTTCCGGATCGGCGTCGACGTGCAGGCCGACACCGGCAAGACCATGGAGCTGCGCGCCTTCCTCAAGGCGGACGGGCGGACGCTCACCGAGACCTGGACGTTCCCTTACGCCCCCGAAAACGCGAGCTGACCGGCCCGGGCGCTCAAGGTCCGTTCAGAAAAGCCGCAATCGGACTGAAGCCGCGCCGCCGTCATGCCCGCCGCAGGCGGGCATGACGGCCTGTTCCATCGGCGCTCGATTTGCGAGCGCGCCCTCAGGGGCAGACGGCGCGCAGACGCTTCACGGCGTCGGTGACCCCCGCGAGCGGAAACTCGTATTTCGTCTCGTTGCCGCGCGCGGACAGCGCCGTGATCGTCATGCTGCGCCCCGACTTCATCGCCTCGAGCAGCTCCTGCTCCCGTTCGGCGCCGGTGGCGAGCCAAGCGCCCTTGTCGGAGGTGAGCAGCCGGAAGGACGCGCCGTCGATCACGAGGCGCGCCTCCGACCCTTCCTTGAACGGATAGCCGACCTGGAAGCTGGCCTCGCTCTTCAGATCCTTGCGCACCGTGCTTCTGACGAAGAAGGACACGAGCCCATGATCAAGACGATCCGGAGACGCGTTCGTCGGGGTGGCGTAGATGAAACATCGCTTCGTCGATTTCTCCGTATACTCCCAGACGCTCCAGCTCTTGTAGGTCCCGACGTTACTGGGACTCTTGGCGGCGCAAGCCGGAGAGGCGACCAAAATCAACGAAAGGGTTACGAAAGCGGTACGGATCATGTCGTCGTCAGCGTCCTCTGTGCTGTGACGTGATCTGACGCTCGTTTGGCTAATGAATGACGAACAGAACGGCGCGAAAGGTGATCCGTCGATCACGTTCGGGATAGCGACGCGCGATCAACCGCGCGCGACGGCGACGCTCTTCACCAGCGCGTGCACGACCTTCCCCGGCGCCAGAGCAAGATCGTCGACCGCCCGCCGGGTCAGTTCCGCCTTCAGCACGGCCCCGCCGACGTCGACCGTGACCGACGCGTACGGCCCCTGCCCGCGCTTGAGGCCCCGCACCACGCCCGGCAGCACGTTGCGGACCGAGGAGCGCGACGGCGGATCGAGCGAGAGCGCGACGTCGCGGGCGAGGAAGCGGATGCGGGCGCCCTCCCCCGGCGCGCCGAGGATTCCCGGCGCCCAGACCCGATGGGGCCCGAGCGCGAGGCCGGTCAGTTCGAAGCGCTCGTCGATCTCTGCGATCGTCGCCTCGACCGTCACGCCGTCGAGGAAGCGGTCGCCGGCGCTTTCGAGGCCCGCGCTCGCGATCGCGGCCTCGACCGGACCCGCGGCCGCGACCCTCCCTGCGTCGAGCACCACCAGCCAGTCGGCGAGGCGGCGCGCCTCCTCGAGCGCATGGGTGACGTAGAGCACCGGGATCTCGGCCCCTGCGACCACGGTCTGGAGAAACGGCATGATCTCGGCCTTGCGCTCGGCGTCGAGCGCCGCGAGCGGCTCGTCGAACAGCAGCGCGCGCGGCCCGGACAGCAGCGCCCGCCCGATCGCGACGCGCTGGCGCTCTCCGCCCGAGAGCGAGCGCGGCCGGCGGTCGAGCAGATGGCCGATCCCGAGCGTCTCGACCACGAGGTCGAAGTCCGGCGCCGTCGCGCCGCGGCGCCTGCGGCCGAACAGCAGGTTCGAGCGCACGCTGAGATGAGGAAACAGCCGGCTGTCCTGGAACACGACGCCGATCCGCCGCTTCGGCGCGGACAGGTTCGTGCGGGCGGTTGCGTCGAACAGCGTCGCGCCGCCGAGCGCGATCCGGCCCTCGTCGGGTCGGACGAGGCCCGAGACGGCGGAGACGAGCGTCGACTTGCCGGCTCCGGAGCGGCCGAGCACCGCCGTGACCCCCGCCGGCGCCTCGAACGCGACGTCGAGCGCGAAATCGCCGACCGACCGGCGGATGTCGACGGAGAGGGTCATAGGGCGTCGCCCCAACGAGAGACGCGCGACGTCTCCGCCCCCTCCCCCTTGCGGGGAGGGTAAGGGTGGGGGTGGCTCAGGATGGATCGCTGACCTCGAGCGTAGGGCGGCGTCCCCTTCGCCTCCTCCGGAGCCACCCCCACCCCCGACCCCTCCCCGCAAGGGGGAGGGGAGAAGAGCACGCAATCGGCCTCCCCGCCCCTCATCCCGAAATCCTCGACGACAGCCGCCGCGCCAGGATCTCGGAGGCCACCAGCGCCGCGAGCGAGAGCGCGATCGCGACCAGCACCAGCCGTCCCGCCGCGGCGTCGCCGCCGGGCGTCTGGGTGAGCGTGTAGATCGCGGCCGGAAGCGTGCGGGTCTCGCCCGGAATGTTCGACACGAAGGTGATGGTCGCGCCGAACTCGCCCAGCGCCTTGGCGAAGGCGAGCACCAGCCCCGCGAGCACCCCCGGCAGGCTGAGCGGCAGCGTCACCGCGAGGAAGACGCCGAGACGGCCCGCGCCGAGCGTCGAGGCGGCGTCTTCGAGCCTGCGGTCGACAGCCTCGATCGAGAGCCGGATCGCCCGCACCATCAGCGGAAACCCCATGATCCCGGCGGCGAGCGCCGCGCCGGTCCAGCGGAAGGAGAACACCAGCCCGCAGCAATCGGCGAGCGGCTTGCCCAGAAAGCCCTGCCGGCCGAAGGCGATCAGCAGCAGATAGCCGGTGACGACCGGCGGCAGCACGAGCGGCAGGTGGACCACGCCGTCGAGCAGCGTCTTGCCCCAGAACTTTCCGCGGGCGAGCGCAAGCGCGACCGCCACCGCGAACGGAAGGCTCGCGACGGTTCCGAGGCTGGCCACCAGCAGGCTCAGCCGGACGGCCGTGAGGTCGTCCGGCTCCAGCCCGAGCGTCGTCGCGAGCGCTTCCAGCTTCTCAGCTCCCCGAAGGCGGAGCGATCACGGTGAAGCCCGCCGCCTCGAAGACCGTCCGGGCGGACGACGCGGAGAGGCGCTTCAGGAAGGCGTCGGCGCTCGGGCTCGTCGCGCTCTTGAGCTTGGCCGCCGGATAGACGATCGGCGCGTGGCTGTCGGCCGGGAAGGTCCCGACGATCTTCACGCCCTTGTCGGCCGCGGCGTCGGTCTTGTAGACGATCCCGAGCGGCGCCTCGCCGCGGGACACCAGCGCCAGAGCCGCGCGAACGTTTTCGGCGCCGGCGACCTTGGCCGAGACCTTGTCCCACACGCCGAGCTTCTCAAGCGCCGCCTTGCCGTATTTGCCGGCCGGAACGGAGCCGGGCTCGCCCATGGCGAGACGGCCGTCGCCGAGCAGGCCCGCGAGGTCGACGCCGGACTTCAGGTCGACGTCGCCCTTCGACCAGTCGGCCGCCGCCACCAGCACCAGCTTGTTGCCGAGCAGGTCGAGACGGCTCGCCGGGTCGATCAGGTCCTTCTGCGCGACGTAATCCATCCACGGCACGTCGGCGGAGATGAACAGATCGGCCGGCGCCGCCTGTTCGATCTGCTTGGCGAGCGCGGAAGAGGCCGCATAGCTCGTCTTGACCTCGACGCCGGTCTCCTTGGTCCAGTCCTTGGCGATCTGGTCGAGGGCGTTCTTGAGCGAGGCCGCGGCGAAGACGACGACGGGCGCCTTCGCGTCCTGCGCCATGGCGGGGACGGCGGCGACGCCAAGGGAAGACGCCGCGAACGCGCCGGCGAGCGCGATCCGGGCGAGGAACCGGCGGGTGATGGACATGGGTGAATCCGTCTGCGCGCCGCGGCGGGGCGCGGCGATGATGGTCGGCTGGGCGCCGCGCCGACCTCCATCGAGGCGCTAGGCGGCGACATGCGGATGACCGCCATCAGCGGCGGAAGAAGCGCGGCGACGATGCCCGAGCGCGCGGATTCCGGCAAGCGGAAGCGCGCATGAGGGCGAAACGGGCGGGAGCGGACCTTCGCCGCCACGGGTCCTTCCTGCCCCTCCCGGCGTCATCTGCGTCAGGCGCAGCCCCGCATCGCGCCGTTCGCGGGCGAAAAGGACTCGACCGACATTAGATAGCATACTATCTAATAGCATATGAACGATCCAACCCCCTCGCTCGACGCTGGCGAATTCGGCTATCAGCTCGCCTTCACGGCGCGGCGGTGGCGGCGTGCGCTCGACGAGGCGCTCGCGCAGACCGGCCTCACCGACGCGAGCTGGCGTCCGCTCGTCCATCTCGGCCGGCTCGGCGACGGCGCGCGACAGAACGATCTCGCCCGCTCGCTCGGGGTCGAGGGGCCGACCCTCGTGCGGGCGCTCGACCGCCTCGCCGCCGCGGGGCTCGTCGAACGCCGCGAGGATCCGACCGACCGGCGCGCCAAGACGCTTCATCTCACGGCGGCGGGCCGCGACCTCGTCTCCCGGATGCAGGCCGTCGTCCGCCGCGTCTGCGCGGAGTTGCTCGACGCCGCCGACCCGGCCGACGTCGCCGCCTGCGGGCGCGTGTTCGCGGCGGTCCAGGCCCGCGCCGACGAGGCGGGGGAGGCGTGACATGGGGCTGACCGAAACGCAGCGCCTCGCTTTCGCGCTCCGCACCACGCTCGCCGCGCTGCTTGCGGCCTATGTCGCGTTTCTCGTGAACCTGCCGCAGGCCTCGACGTCGATGATCACGGTCTTCATCGTGTCGCAGCCGCTCGCCGGCATGGTGCTGTCGAAGTCGTTCTTCCGCGTCGCCGGCACGGTCGTCGGCGCGTCGGTCGCGGTGGCGATGACCGCCGTCTTCGGCCAGACGCCCGAGCTGTTCGCCTTCGCGGTCTCGCTGTGGATCGGCCTCTGCGTGACCGCGTCGGTCTATCTGCGCGACGCGCCGGTCTCCTACGCCGCGCTGCTGTCCGGCTATTCGGTCGCGATCATCGCCTTTCCCGCCGTCGACAATCCGGCCGGCGTGTTTCAGGCCGCGCTCGACCGCGGCTCGGAGATCACCGTCGGCATCGCCTGCGCGACCATCCTCAGCCAGATCCTCTTTCCCGAGAGCGCAGGCGACGCGCTCGCCCGCACCACGGGCGCGGCGATCATCGCTGCGTCCCGCTGGGCGGCCGACACGCTGAAGGGGCGCGCCGAACCGAAAGCCGTTCTGGCGCAGCGGCGAGACATCATCGCGAAAGTCTCGAAGCTCGAGACGCTTCGCGTCCACGCCTCGTTCGACAGCCCGGCGGTGAGGCTCGCAAATCGTCGCCTCAGGCTGCTGCACGGCCGGCTCGTCAGCTTTCTCGCGCTGCTCGTGTCGATCCACGACCGGCTCGAGACGCTGCGCGCCGAGCGCCCCGAACGGGCCGAGGCCCTGAAGGTCCGGCTCGCCCGGGCGGCGGAAGCCATGTCGCCGGACGCCGGACCCCAGCTCCGCGCCGCCGCTCGCCAGGACCTGATCGAAGCGCTGCCCGACATCGCCGCCATGCGCGCCGACCGCGACGCGGTGTTCGAGCGGACGATCCTGCTTCGCGTCGCCGACCTCGTGGACCTGCGCGGCGACATCGAGGCGTCGGGCGAACCCGATGGGATGGTCGCAGAGGCCGCCAGCCTCGCCCGCTACCGCGACCATGCGCTCGCCTTCGCGTCCGGCGCCGGCGCCTTCGCGACGCTCGGCCTGTTCTGCGCCTTCTGGATCGCCACCGGCTGGAACGGCGGCGCCGGGGCCGCGATCATGGTCGCGGTCATGACGAGCCTGTTCGCGCAGCAGGACGACCCGTCCGCCGCCGCGGGCGCCTTCCTTCGCATGACCGGTCTCGGCATCGTCGCGGCCGGCGTCTACGTGTTCGCGATCCTGCCTCGCCTCGAAGGCTTCGAAGCGCTAGCGGTCGCGCTCGTCCCCCTGCTTTTCGCCGCCGCCTACGCCATGAGCCGGCCCGCCTACACGCTGAGCGGCCTTGCGGCGGCGCTCGGCGCGCTGAACCTCCTCGGCCTTACGAACGTCATGACGCCGGACTTCGCGAGCTTCGCCAACAGCGCGGTCGGCCAGATCGTCGGCATCGGGACCGCCGTGGCGGCGCTGCGGGTGACGCGCCCGATCGGCGCCGCCTGGCCGGTCGCGCGGCTCGTCGCGGGCCTGCGCCGCGAGATCGCGGGCGCGATCGCGGGACGGCGCAAAACCGGCCGGCTTGAGTTCGAAAGCCGCATGTTCGACCGCATCGACGGCCTGATGACGCGGCTCGACCTCTCCGACCCGGACCAGCTTGCGACCGAACAAGGCGCGCTGGCGAGCCTGCGCGTCGGCCTCAACGCCATGGCGCTGCGCGACGTCGTGCGCCGCCTGCCGGCCGAGGCGGCGGCGCCGCTCGCCGAAGCGCTCGCCGAGCTCGCCCGCCATTTCCGCCGGCTGGCGCGCGGCGAACCGTCGGCCCCACCGCTCGCCCGGCTGGACGCCGCGCTCGACGCCGCGCTCGCGGGCGACCTCTGGGACGACGAGGAGACGCGGGACGTGCCGGTCTGGATCTCGTCGGTGCGGACCAGCCTCGCGCTGCATCCGGCCATGTTCGGCGCCGCGCCGCCCGCGGTCGGTCAGGACGAGAGCGCCGACGCGCTCGAGGAGGCGGCGTGATCAAGGAAGTCGACGTCTTCGGGGTCTTCGTCCCGCCTCTGCTGCTCTACGCCGCGGTCGCGGCGGCCGTCTGGCTGCCGCTCCGCATGCTGCTCGAGCGCACGCGCTTCTACGCGCTCGTCTGGCGGCCGGCTTTGTTCAACCTCGCGGCCTATGTGGTGACGCTCGCCTGCGTCACGGCCGTTCTGAAATGAGGAGGGTCTTGCAATGTCGTGGTTGAAGGGGGGTCTTCGGGCCGCCTTCACGCTCGTCGCGGTCGCGGCTGCGATCGCGGCCGGCGTCTATGTCTGGCGCGTCTACATGGACGATCCCTGGACGCGCGACGGCCGCGTCCGCGCCGACATCGTGCGGCTCGGCCCCGACGTCTCGGGCGCCGTGACGGAGCTGCGCGTCCACGACAACCAGCAGGTGCGCAAGGGCGACGTCCTGTTCGTCATCGACCAGGCGCGCTACCGCCTCGCGCTCGACCTCGCTAGGGCGACCGAGGCCGGCCGGGCGAGCGACCTCGACCAGAAGCGCCGCGAGGCCGCGCGCCGCGAGAAGCTGACCACTGCGGCGATCTCGGCGGAGGTTCAGGAGCAGGCCCGCGCCGCGGTCGACGCCGCCGACGCGGCGCTCCGCCAGGCGGTCGTCGACCGTCAGATCGCGGAGCTCAATCTGGAGCGGACGGAGGTCAAGGCCCCGGTCAACGGCGCCGTCACCAACCTGCTGCTGCGCCCCGGCGACTACGTGACGCCCGGCAAGGCCGTGATCGCGATCGTCGACAGCGACAGCTTCTATGTCGCGGGCTATTTTGAGGAGACCAAGGTCCGCCACATCCGCGAGGGCGACCGCGCGACCATCCGCCTGATGGGACACTCGGAAGACCTCACGGGCCATGTCGAAAGCGTCGCGCGGGCGATTGTCGACCGCGACAACGCCACCGGCGACGAGCTGATCGCGAACGTCAATCCGAGCTTTTCCTGGGTCCGCCTCGCGCAGCGCGTGCCGGTGCGGATCCGGCTCGACGCGAGGCCCGAAGATCTGCGCCTGACCGCCGGGCTCACCGCCACGGTGGTGATCGAGGACCGCGACGGCGCGAAAGCGGCCGCGCGATAGCTCCCCGCCGCCGGCCGGGTCTCAGCTCCGCCGGGCCGCCTGCGGCAGCAGGAACGGCCCCGGCGGCGCGACGCCGACGCGGACCTCGACGTCGTAGACCGCGCGCATCACGGCGTCGGTCAGAACCTCGGCCGGCGGCCCCTTGGCGATCACGCGGCCGGCCTTCATGGCGACGATCTCGTCGGCCGCCATGGCCGCGAGATTGACGTCGTGCAGCACGGCGAGCACGCCGCCGCCCTCGCTTGCGTGCCGGCGCGCGAGATCGAGCGTCGCGAGCTGGTGCGCGAGGTCGAGGCCGGTGGTCGGCTCGTCGAGCATGAGGTAGCGCGGCCGCCCGTCCGGCGCGGCGCGAAGCTGGCCGAGCACGCGGGCGAGATGGGCGCGCTGGCGCTCGCCGCCCGACAGAGCCGCGCACACCCTGCCGCCCGCGCCCGCGAGATCGACGGTCGCGAGGCAGGCCTCGACCAGCGCGTCGGCCTCGGCGCGCGGCAGGCCGGGCGGGTGTCCCAGCCGCGCCACCTCGTCGACCGTGAAGGCGAAGGCGAGTTCGGTCGCCTGCGCGAGCACCGCCCGGCGGCGCGCCAGCGCCATCGGAGAGAAAGACGAGATCGCGGCCCCGTCGAGCGTGACGTGCCCGGCGGAAGGCCGGAGTTCGCCGGACAGCGCCCCGAGCAGCGAGGACTTGCCGGCGCCGTTCGGCCCGATCAGCGCGACCACCCGTCCGGGCGTCACCGCGACGCTCGCCTCGCGCACCACCTCGCTGCCGCCGAGCCGCACGGTCGCGCTTTCGGCCCGGAGCGCGCTCATCCGACCGTCCGCCCGCGCCGGCGCGTCAGCAGCCAGAGGAAGAACGGCGCGCCGAACGCCGCCGTCACCACGCCGATCGGCATCTCGGCCGGGGCCGCAACGATCCGCGCGACGACGTCCGAGAACAGCAGCAGCGCCGCGCCCGCGAGCGCCGAGGCCGGCAGCAGCGCGCGGTGCGACGGGCCGATCGCGAGCCGCACGAGATGGGGCGCGGCGAGGCCGACGAAACCGATCGCGCCCGCGCCCGCCACCGCGGCGGCCGAGGAGGCCGCGACCCCGAGCAGCGCGAGCCGCTTCAGCCCCTCGACGTCGACGCCCGAATGAAACGCCGCCCGCTCGCCGAGCGCGACCGCGTCGAGCCCGCGGGCGAGCGTCGGGATCGCGGCGAGCAGCGCGAGGACGAAGGGCGCGGCGAGCGCGGCCTTGAGCCAGGTGGCGCCGCCGAGGCTGCCGAGCGTCCAGAACAGGAAGGTGCGGATCTGGTCGTCGCGCGCGAGGAAGATCAGCACGCCGGTGACCGCGTTCGCGAACGCCCCGAGCGCGACGCCCGCGAGCAGCGTGGTGGCGATCTCGGTGCGCCCGTCCCGCGTCGCGATGCGGGCGAGCAGCGTGGTGGCGGCGAAGCCGCCGAAGAAGGCCGAAACCGGCAGCGCGAGCGTCGCGAGCCCCGGCGGAAGTCCTGCGACCACGCCCTCGCCCAGCACGATCACCGACACCGCCGCGAGCGCCGCTCCGCCCGAGACGCCGACCAGCGTCGGGTCGGCGAGCGGATTGCGGAACACGCCCTGCATCACCGCGCCGCCGAGCGCGAGCGCCGCCCCGACCAGCGCCCCGAGCGCGGTGCGCGGCCCGCGCACGTCGATCAGGATCGCGGCGTCGCGCGCCATGTCGGCCGGCAGGCCGGCGCGCCCCTCGCGCAGGACGGCGGCCAGCACCTCGATCGCGCGCGCGGGCGGGATCGCCACCGGCCCGACCGCGAGCGAGGCGAGCGCCGCGACCGCGAGCAGCGCCGCGGCGACCGCCACGCCGAAGGATCTGGTCATCGTTTCGCAGGCGTCCGGTCGACGGTCCAGGCCCGCTCGGGAAGCGCCGGCAGCGACGCCTCCGGATAGATCCCGGCCGCGACCGCCCGCGTCGCCTGCGCGACGCGCGGCCCGAAGCCGATGAATCCGAGCGCGTCGGCCGCGATCACGCGGTTTTCCCGCACGGCGGGGGAGCCGGCGAGCCCCGGATGGCGGGCGATCTCCTCCGGCGACAGCGGCGCGCTCGTCTGCAGCACGACGATGGCGTCGGGCGCCATGGCGTAGGCGGCCTCGTCGGACAGCGGCTTCCAGCCGGACAGCGCGGAGGCGGCGTTGTCGGCCCCGGCGAGCGCGAGCGCATGGGCGCCGCTCGACCCCGCGCCCGCCGCCATCAGCCCGCCGCCGCGGGGCGGCCCGAGCAGCACGAGCGCGTTGCGCCGCTTCGGAACGCTCGCGAGCGCGGTCTCGAGCGCCGCGAGATCTTCGGCGACGGCGCGGGCGACCTCTTCGCCCCGCTCCCGCTCCCCGATCGCCCCGGCAACGAGGCGGATCCGCTCGGCCGCGTCCGCCGCGGTCTTCGCTTCCTCGAGCTGCACGAGGCGCACCGAGGCGCTCTTCAGAACGTCGAGCGCCTCCTTCGGCCCGGCGCCGTCGGTCGCGACGATAAGGTCGGGCCCGAGCGCCAGCACGCCCTCGGCCGAGAGCGAGCGGTAGTAGCCGACATTGGGCTTCGCCCGCGCCGCGGCCGGATAGCCGGACGAGACGTCGACCCCTGCGATGCGGTCGCCGGCGCCGAGCGCATAGAGGATCTCGGTCGCCGCCCCGCCGAGCGCCACGATGCGCGACGGCGCGGCCGCCCGCGCCGCGCGGGACAGGCACGCGACGCCCGGAACGGCGAGCGCGCCGAGAACCAGGGACCGGCGATCGATCGACATCATTTCAGAATTATTCCAATGAGAACATGTGTTTACGGGCTCGCGCCTATCGATGCCGGACGGCGGCGCCTGTCAAATGGTTTGTGGTCGAACGCGGTCTTGCGACCCTGCAGGTCCGTCGCGCCAGTGCGACCCGCGCCGCCGCTCCCCGTCATGCCCGCGCTCTGCGCGGGCATCCACGACTTGACCGTAGAGCGCCACGGGGGCCGCAGTCATGAACGCCCTGCTTCAACCAAACATGACGGCCGCGGTTCGCGGCGCTGTCTCCCCTCCCCCTTGCGGGGAGGGGTCGGGGGTGAGGGTGGCTCCGGATAACGCGCTGCGGGCGACGCCGCTCCACGCGCGACGGCGAAGATCCATCCTGAACCACCCCCACCCTCACCCTCCCCACAAGGGGGAGGGAGCGGAGAGGTCGCGCCGAAAGCCCTGTGGCCCGCGCCAAGTCCAGGCCAACGACTTGATCACAGAGCGCTACGCCCGCAGGAAGTCGTGGATGCCCGACTGCGGCGGGCATGACGGCGGTGGTTCATGCGGACCCTCCCGCCTGTAGCGGACGCCGCCGTCCGAGGCGCGGCCCCCCCTCAGCTCTCCGGGCGGAACGCCACGCAGGGGCCGGCGATGGCGAGGCGCACCGCGCCGGAGCCGTCGGCCTCGAAATCAGCCGGCGCCCTCACCGACAGCCGGCGGTCGCCGATCGCGACCGTCAGCAGGCTGTGGTCGCCGCGAAAGCTGCGCTCGACGACGGTCGCGCTCCGCCCCTCGCCGCCGATCACGATCTGCTCCGGCCGGACGCAGACCGAGGCGCGGCCGTCGACGCCCGGCGCGATCGCGGCGAGCGCCGCCGGGCCGAGCGGCGTCTCGGCGGCGCCGTCCCGAATGGTCGCGTCGAGGAAGATCGCGCCGCCGGTGATGCGCGCGACATCGGCGCTCGACGGCGCGCGATAGACCGTCCGCGGCTCGTCCTGCTGCACGATATGCCCGTCCTGCATCACGGCGACGACGTCGGCGCTGGCGAAGGCCTCCTCCGGGTCGTGGGTCACGAGCACGGCCGAGGCGCCGGCCCGCCTCAGCGCGGCGGTGACCTCCTCGCGCAGCGTCCGGCGAAGATCGAGGTCGAGGCCGTTGAACGGCTCGTCCAGCACCACGAGCTTCGGGGCCGGCGCGAGCGCGCGGGCGAGCGCGACGCGCTGCTGCTGCCCGCCGGAAAGCTGGTGCGGATAGCGGTCCTTCAGCGCCTCGAGCCCGACGAGCGCGAGCGCGGCCCCGATGCGCTCCGCTGTCCGCTCGCGGCGCCTCAGCCCATAGCCGACATTGCCCGCGACCGTCAGGTGCGGGAACAGCGCGCCCTCCTGCGGCACGTAGCCGACCCGGCGCTTCTCGGGCGGCACATGCGCGCCGCCGCCGGAGACCGCGGTCCCGTCGATCAGGATCTCGCCGCCGTCGATGCGGTCGAACCCCGCGATCGCGCGCAGCAGCGTGGTCTTGCCGCAGCCCGACGGCCCGAGCAGGGCCGCGATCCGGCCGGCCTCGACGGCGAAGGTCACGCCGCGCAGCACCGGCTGGGGGCCGAAAGCCTTCCGGACGTCGCGGACGTGCACGCTCTTCGTCACAGGTCGTGGAGCTCCAGGCTGCGGCGGGTGAAGACATAGACGGGAAGCGCCGACAGCGCGACCAGCAGCGCCGCGAAGGGCGCGGCGGCGGCGTATTGCCCGTCATTCGCGCGCGACCACACCTCGGTCGCGAGCGTGGTGACGCCGATCGGCGCGAGCAGCAGCGTCGCGGTCAGCTCGCGCACCAGTTCGAGAGTCATCAGCGCGAGCGCGGCGCCGACGCCCGGCAGGATCGCCGGCAGGGTCACGGTCACGAAGGCGACGAACGGCCCGCGGCCGAGGCTGCGCGCCACCTCCTCGAGCCGGGGCGGCGCGAGCTCGACGGAAGCGCGCAGCGCCGACTGGGCGAGAGGCAGAAACAGCACGGCGTAGGCCGCGAACAGCAGCGCCGCGGTCTGGTAGAGCGCCGGCGCGAAACGGATCGCGAAGAAGGTGAGCGCAAGCGCCACCACGATGCCCGGCAGGCCGTGGACGACGTAGGGCAACCGGTCGACCAGACGCGACACCGGGCCGGGGTGGCGCGTCGCCGCGAGGACGAGCGGCAGCGCGAGCGCGGTCGCGATGACGGCGCCGGGGAGCGCGAGCGACAGCGAGCCCTGAACCGCCGGCCAGATGTCCGGCAGGCCGCGGGCGGTCGAGCGGCCGACCGCGATCCAGTAGACCAGCATGCCCGCGGGGACGAGGCTCGACAGCGCGACCAGACCGGCGAAGCCCGCGACCACAAAGGGCTTCGCGCGGCCGAGCGCGAGGGCGCGCTGGTCGCGCCGCCCGCCCCGGCCGGAGCGCGAGAACCGCATGTCGCGGCGAAGCCGCATCTCGCCGAAGGCGACCGGCAGCGTCAGGGCGAGCAGCACGGCGGACTGCAGCGCCGCCGCGGCGTTGTCGAACTGAAGCTCGTAGGAGGAGAAGATCGCGGTGGTGAAGGTCTGCACGCGGAGCAGCGCCAGCGCGCCGAACTCGGCGAGCATGTGGGTCAGCACGAGCAGCGCCCCGGCCCCGAGCGCCGGCCAGGCCTGCGGAAGCACGACGCCGAGAAAAGTCCGCCACGGCCGGTGGCCGAGCGAGCGGGCGACGTCCTCATAGGCCGGATCCATGCCCCTGAGCGCCGCCGCGACCGGCAGATAGACCAGCGGATAATGCGACAGCGACAGGATCA
This sequence comes from Ancylobacter novellus, assembly GCA_003241695.1. Taxonomy (GTDB): domain Bacteria; phylum Pseudomonadota; class Alphaproteobacteria; order Rhizobiales; family Methylopilaceae; genus Methylopila. The sequence goes on from QFPN01000001.1 coordinate 15,118, forward strand.
GGATCGCGCCCGCCAGCCCCTGAAACGCGACGTCGATCGACGCCCAGGCGAAGCTCGCGACGAAGGCCGGAACGGCGAGCGGCAACGCCGCGGCGATGCGCCAGAAGCGGCGGCCGGGAAGATCGGTGCGCTCGACGAACCACGCCGCGGCCGTTCCGAGCGCGGCGGCGATGGCCGTCACGGAGACTGCGAGCGTCACGGTGTTGAGCAGGAGTTCGCCCGTGCGCGCCCGGAACAGCTCCGACGCCGCGCCCGCTCCGCCGGCCTCGCCTGCGCGGAGCGCCACATAGGCGAGCGGCAGAGCGATAAGCGCGAGCGGCGGCGCGGCCGCGAGCAGCATCCAGAGCGGCGGCGCGGGCTCCCGCCGCCATGCGGCGAGCGCCCGGTTCATACCAGGCCGGCTTCGCGCTGAAGCGAGAGCGCCTCGCCCGCGTCGCTGACGTCGTCGACCGAAAGATCCGGCGGGTCGAGCTCCGCGAGCGGCTTCAGCGGATAGGGCGACACGACGCTGGGGCGCACCGGATATTCGGCGACGGCGTCGACGATCGCCTGCTGGCCCGCCTGTCCGACCATGAAGGCGAGGAAGCGCTGGGCGAGTTCGGCCTTGCCCGAGGAGACGAGCGCGCCGGCGGCCGACAGCGTCACCAGCGCGCCGGGATCCTTGTGGCCGAGATAATGCAGCGCGCAGCGCATGTTCTCCGGGCCGATCTCGTCCGCGACCGAATACCAGTAGTAGGAGTTCACGAGCGCGGTCGCGATCTCGCCGCGCTGCACGGCCTGCACCGCCGCGACGTTGCCGTTGTAGACGCGGCCGTTCTCCTTCAGCCCCTTGAGCCACGCGATCGCGGCGTCACGGCCCTTGAGCTTCAGGATCGCGAGCGACTGGCTCTGGAACTCGCCGCTCGTCGGCACATAGGCGACGCGGTCCTTCCAGGCCGCCGTCGCGAAGTCGAGCACGGAGGCGGGAAGCGTCTCGGGCGCGACGGTCTTCCTGTCATAGGCCACCACCCGGCAGCGCGCCGTGACGCCGATCCAGCGGCCGTCGTCGCCGGCGAAGCGCGTCGGGATCTGGCCGAGCGTCGTCTTGTCGACGGGCGCAAGCAGCCCGCGGGCCGCGAGCGTGGTGACGGGCGCCGTCTCCTCGGAGAAGAACACGTCGGCGGGCGAGCGCGCGCCCTCCTCGACGATCTGGTTCGCGAGCTGGGCGCTGCCGCCCTTGCGGATCGCGACCTGAACGCCGGTCGCGGCCATGAAGGCCTGCACCACCGCGGTCGCGGGCTCGGCGTGCTGGCCGTTGTAGAGCACCAGCGTCTCGTTCGCGGCGGCCCGCCGCGGCAGCAGAACCGGCGCCGCCAGCGCGAGGCCCGCGGCCGCGCCGCGCGCGAGAAGGCCGCGCCTGTCGAGCTCACTCATTAGAATAACTCTAAGAAGACTATAGAATTCGTCTGTCGCAAGAAGGTCTTTCACGCCTTCGTGTCAAGCGCGGGGCGGGGCCGCGCAGAACGATCGCTTGGGAGGCTTTGCGGGCGGGGCGTCTCGATGCCTCTCCTTGCGAGCCTCTGTGAAACGCTCGCGACGGTTCCGCCCCCTCCCCCTTGCGGGGAGGGTAAGGGTGGGGGTGGTTCAGAACAGGGCTTCGAACGCGGGCGTAAAGCGGCTTCGCTCTTTGCGCCATAACCTGAGCCACCCCCACCCCCGGCCCCTCCCCGCAAGGGGGAGGGGAGAAGGGCGCCTGCGCCGCGGCCGCCGGCCTATCGCGCTCCGACGGGGAGGCTCTCGGCCTCGGCGGCTGGCTCCGGCCCTTTCCGGTCGCGCTCGACCGGCCGCGCCGCGCGCCACGCCTCAGGCGACAGCCGGCCGAGCTGATGCCGGTAAAGCGCGCCGAGCCGCGTGTCTCCGAGCGCCCGTCCGGAGACCAGCGCGAGGATGTCGGTTCCGGGGCTCCAGTTGCCCTCGATCAGAACGGGACCGCCGTCCGTCAGCCCGACGTCCCAGCCGACGACCCCGAACCCCGCGCGAAACGCCTCATGGGCGCGGGCTGCGAGCGCGAGCGCGGCTTCGAGATCCGGCGGCCGGCGGCCCGCGAGCGGCGCGCCGCTCGTCGGGTGGCGCGCGAGTTCGACCACCCTCCCCCGCTCCCGTCGGAAGGCCCGCGTGATCCCGCCCTCGCCGTCGAGGCCGGCGACAATGTTGCCGGCGTTGAAGTTGTCCACCGCGCGCGGGCCGCCGGCCGACAGCCGGATCGTCCGGTCGCAGACCTCGACCCCGCCCGCCTCGTCGATCGCCGTCATCACGCGCAGCGTCGGCAGCGCGCCGGGGGAAAGATCGCGCAGCTCCGGATGGGTCGCGCAGGCTTGCTGCACGACCCCGCCGCGGGCGAGCGCCGCGCGCAGCCTGCCGAACAGCGCCGCGGGATCGATCGGCTCGCCATCCGCCACCCATTCGGCTCCCGCGCGGCGAAAACCGACGACGCCCTGACCCTTGGACGCGTAGTTCGGCTTCGCGACCAACGCATCGATCCCGTCGAGCCACGCCTCGAGGGTTCCGCGCTCGGGATCGAACCCGTCCGGGACCGGCAGCCCGGCGGCGCGGCAACGCGCGGCGAAAAGGCGCTTGTTCTTCAACGGGTTGACGCCGAGCGGAAAGGCCCCCGGATTGAGCAGCCTATGGACGCCCTTGCGCGCAGCCATGCTGAGATGGGCCCGCCGGTCGAGCCCCGGCGCGAGCAGGGCTTCCTCGCCGCCGTTCCAGCCGTTCCCCCAGGCGCCCGACGACCCGAGCGCCCCGAGGTTCAGAACCGCCGCGCCCGCCGACAGCACGACCGCCGTCGCGCGGTCGATCGGCCGCCAGTTCCGGCGCAGCGCTTCGGCGTAAAACGCCAAGAGATCGTTGGGCTCAGGAGGCGACGGGCGCAGAAGCCGTGGGGGAAGGACGCGCAGCGTGAGCATCGCTGGAACGCGCAGCCTCAGGCCGCCGCCGAGGCGTCCGCCGCGCGCGGCGCAGCCGACCGGCGGGCGGCGAGCACGGCTTCCGCGACCTTGAGGCTGCGCTCGGCGTCGACGTCGATCGCGGTCGCGCCGTCCGCGACCACCACCGGGCGGATGTTCAGCCGAAAGCGGCGGGACAGCCGGGCGCAGCCCTGCTCCAGCGTGCCGAGGCCGAAGCGGAAGCGCACCAGTTCGAACAGCCCTGCGACGCCGAGCGCGCCGATGACGCGGCTGGGATGCTTCACGAACTGCCCGCCGGACCGGAACAGCTCCGCGGGCGCAAGCGCCGAGCGGTCGCCGATCCAGTAGCAGTTGCAGTTCGAGTAATAGCCGCAGCCGAAGCGATAGAACCGGCGCTGGCCTTGCGGATGGGCGGCCAGCACGTCTTCGCGGCGCGCAAGCGCGACCGCGACGTCGGCGCCGCGGACCCGGGCCGCCTGGTCGATCTCCGTCACCGTCTCGGGCGTGAGCAACACGGCGTCGGCGGTGGTGATCAGCACCGGGAACGCGACGCCGTCGAGCGCCGCGAGAACGCTGTCGACGAGATTCGGGCGGGCGTCGCGGATCTCAAGCCGGCCCTCTGCGATCAGTCGCGCGATTTCCGGCAGCCGGTCGATCCCCGATCCGGCGTTGATCGACACGACGATGCGGCCGACGGACTGGGTCGTCGCAAGCGTCGCGATCGTATGCATGAGCATCGGCCGGCCCGCGACCGGCGTCAGCGACTTGAGCGCGACGCCATGCGCCTCGGCGAGCGGATCGACCCTGCCCTCGCGCTGGCCGGCGAGCAGCAGGACCGACAGCGTCTCGCCCTTCGCCGTCACGCGGCCCGCTCCAGCCGGTCGGCGGAAATGACGCCCTGCCGCATGAGGCTGTGGGCGACGATCGACTCGACCAGCGTCGCGTGGTCGATCCCGATGCTGGCGGCCGACCGCGAGATGCTCTTTCGCGACCACAGATTGCAGGAGAGATTGACCTCCATGAAGCCGATCTCCCCGGTCGCGGGATCGAAACGGAACTCGAAGCGGCCGTAGTCGAAGGGCCAGAGTTCGGCGCAAAGCTTCTCCGCATACAAGCTCATGCGCTCGACCGCCTCGCGGTCTTCGAGCGGCGTCAGCGGATCGGAGCCGGCGAGCGTCGGCACCAGGGCGCGCTTCTCTTCATAGGTGCGGATTTCGCCCGGCGTCTCGGGCGTGTGCGCCATCGGCGGCAGCAGCCACGGCTCGGACTCGGCGCCGCCGACGACCGGCACCGCGACATCGAGGATCGGCTGATACGCTTCTACGATGACGTCATGGCCGAGCGCATGCAGGCGCTCGACATGCTCGCGGGCCGAAGCCCAATCGTCGACGATCTTCACGCCCCAGGAGGCCGAGGAGGCGTTCGGCTTTACGACCAAGCGCTCCGGCCGGAAATCAGGCTCCATGATCGGCGCGCCGCGACGGCAGACCATCCAGTCGGCGGTCGGCACGCCGTGGCGGCGGGCCAGAACCTTGCTCAGGTGCTTGTCGTCCGCGAGCCCGCGGATGATCGGGGGCGCGCCGAGAAAAGGCACGCCGCGCCGCGCCAGCATGAGCGGCGCGAGCATCTCGGAATTCTGGAATCCCGCCCGGTTGAGCAGCGTGAAGACGAAGTCGGCGTCAGGCCCTTGCTCGATGGCGGAAAAGTCCTGAGCCGGCGTAACGTTCAGACCAATCCCTTCGAGCGTCGTCCGCAATTCATGATGATAGATCGCGTGGTTGCCGTCCGTCTGGTCCGGCAAACCGCTGCTCGCCGCATGCTTGGCGAGCAGCATGATCCTCAGCCTGTCCTTGTCGGACGACGAGATGCGGGCGGGAGAATTCTGGCGTCGATTCAGCATGGCGCAAGGTTAGGTGCGCGCCAAGACAGTTTGGAGACGATCAAATATAAGGATTGTCACTCATCGGTCGTCGCAATGTCACGAAAGGCGGCGCAGGAAGCGCAGTTCAGATCAATGCACGCGCCGCAGAGGGCGTGTGCGCCAAAACAGGACAGCATGCCCGCGCAAGCCCCGCCCTCGCCCGCGCTTGGCGCGCCCGTCGTCTGGGCCCTCTATGCGAAGCGCCCCGGCGACAACGCCCAGATCGAGACGCTCGCCCAAGCCGCCGGACTGCTCTTCATCGTGCAGCGTCTGCGGTTCCGTAAGGGACTCGAAGCGTTGCCGAACCTGCGGAGCGGCGGATCGCTGTTCTCCCTGACCGCCGAAACGCAGCGTTCCCTGCAGAAGGGGCCCCCGCCTGCTCTGGTCATCGCCGCCGGCAAACGATCGGCTTCCGCCGCTCTCTGGCTCAAGGCCCGCCATGGCCCGCGCCTCGTTCACCTCGGACGAACCTGGGCGCCGGGCGAATGGTTCGACCTCATCGTCACCACGCCGCAATACCGTCAGCCCGCCGGACCGAACGTCGTCCTGAACAGCTTCCCGCTTACTTCCCCGCGGCGCCTCTCCGACCAGCCCGCAGCCGATCTCGCCGCCTTGCCCCGTCCGCGCCTGCTGGTCGCCGTGGGAGGAGACGCCGCCGGCATAAGGTTCGACGCCGCGGCCGCCCGCGCCGTCGCGCGTCGCGCCATCGAACGGCAGGAGCAGGACTGCGGGTCGCTGATGGTCGCGACCTCGCCGCGCACGTCGCCCGAAGCCGCGGCGGCGTTGAAAGCAAGCCTGCCGACCGGACCCGGAAGGATCATCTCAATCTTCGGCGAAGATCCGAACCGCTACCGGGATTTTCTGGACGCGGCCGACGCGGCGCTCGTCACCGGCGACAGCGTCTCGATGGTCGCGGAGGCTGCGGCGACAGGGCGTCGCGTCGAGATCTTCGATCTGCCGCGCAGGCCGGATCTTTCGGCGCGGCTGCGCCAGGGGCTCGCCCTGCTCGGCCTGGAGGCCCGCGCGGCCGCCCTCGGGCTCGTCGATTCCGGCCGGGAGATCGGCGCCTACATGGCGGGCCTTCAGGCCGAAGGATGGCTCGACGGCGATCGCGCCGCCGACCGGATGGCGGCGGAGCTCGCCGCCACAGCCGACCGCGTCCGCGCGCTGGCGACCTGAAGCAAAGGCTCCTTACGCCCTGCGCATGAAGTCTTCGGCGTCTTCGGCGGACATCGGAGGCGACCCGGGCGCCCCGAAGTAATAACCCTGCGCTTCCGTGCAGCCCTCTTCGACGACCATCTGATGCTGCGCCTCCGTCTCGACGCCTTCGGCGACGACCGGAAGCTCGAGGCTGCGTCCGAGGCCGACGACCGCCTTGACGATCGCCCTCGCTCCGCGATCGGAGCCCATCGCGTTGATGAAGCTGCGGTCGATCTTGATCTTGTCGAAGGGAAAACTCTGCAGATTGCTCAGCGACGAGTATCCGGTGCCGAAATCGTCCATGATCACCTTGACGCCCATGGCCTTCAGGCGGCGGAGGACGTCGAGCGTCACGGCGCGGTCGTGCATCAACGCGGTCTCGGTGATCTCCAGGCCAAGCCGCGCGGGCGCAAGACCGCTTTCGTCGAGGATCGCCCTCACCTGATCGACGAGATTCGCCACGCGGAACTGCACCGGCGAAACGTTGACGGCGATCGACAGCTCCTCGCTCCAGCCGGCGGCCGTGCGGCACGCCTCCCTCAGCACCCATTCCCCGAGCGCGATGATCGCGCCCGTGTCTTCGGCGATGGGAATGAAAACGTCCGGGGGAACGTCCCCATGGTCGGGGCTGCGCCAGCGCAACAGCGCTTCGTAGCTCACGGGTCGGCCGTCGGCGTTCACGACGGGCTGATAGGCGACGCGCAGTTCGTTTCTCGCGATCGCGCCACGGAGATCCGCCTCGAGACGGCGCTTTTCGCGCACGGCCTGATCCATCTGCAGATCGTAGAACGCAACTGTTCCACGACCCGAGTATTTCGAGCGGTAGAGCGCGATGTCGGCGGAATTCAACAGACCTTCAGCGTCGTCGGCGTCGTCCGGCGCGAGCGCGACGCCGATGCTGACGCCGACTGCGGTCGGATCCGTCGTCGTGTTCATCTCCGCCCGGAACGCGTCGAAGATCCGTCGAGCGAGGGATTGCGCCCCTTCCGGCTGATCCGCTCCCACCTGCAGGATCACGAACTCGTCGCCGCCGAGACGGGCCACCGTGTCCGCGCTGCGCACGCTGCGTGACAGGATCGCGGCCACGGCTTTGAGGACGCGGTCGCCTTCCGCATGTCCGAACAGGTCGTTGACGGCCTTGAAGCGATCGAGATCGAGCGCCAGCACCGCAAGCGTCTCGCCAGACCGTCTGGCGCGCGCGAGCGCGTTGCCGAGACGATCATGCAGCAGCTTCCGGTTCGGCAGATCGGTCAGCGCGTCGTAGCAGGCGAGACGTTCGATTTCCGCCTGGGCCCGCTTGCGCTCCGTCAGATCCAAGACGGCCACGACCTGCGAGGGCCGGCCACGGAACTCGATGGTGCTGACCGCAAGTTCGAACGCACGGTCGAGATCGCCCGTCAAAGGCGCGGCCTCGACCGCGACGTCGCGGCGCGCGCAAGCGGGCAGGCCGTCGGCCGCGATCAGACAGTCGTCGACCGGCCGTCCGATCAGTTCGGCTTCCGGCAGGCCCGTGAGGTCCGCGAAACGGTTGTTCGCCTCGATGATCCGGCCGTCCCTGACGACCGCGAGCCCCTCGAGCGTAGCGTCGGCGAAGCCCTTGAGATCCGTCAGGTGACGGTCGACGAACACGGCGGCCGACGTGATGAGGGCCACGACGATGGCGGCGCCGAACACGCCGCCCACGAGCCATACGTCCGCTCCGCCGGTCGAAGCCGGGGTCGGCAGGCGCGGGTCCGGCGTCAGCATGGTCGCGGACATCGCCGTGAAATGCAGCGCGCACACGCCGAAGATCAGGAGCAGCGCCGGCTCGACCAGCCGACGCCATCCCGTCGTCAGACCGTCAAATCGATGGAACGCCGCCGACATCGCGGCCGCCGCGACGACGAGCGCTGCGACGATGGGCGTCCAGTCGTAGCTGATCGTCGCCGCGACCCGGATCGCCCCCATTCCCACGAAGTGCATGATCGCGACGACGAGAGCCGCGATCGTTCCGGCGACGACAGCCATCCGGGCGCGACGGCCACGGCGCAGCGAGACGGCCGCCCACAACCCCACGACGACGATGGCCGCCGATGCGACCGTCAGCATTGGATCGAAAGCGAGGTCGACGACGCTCCGATAGCCAAGCATCGCGACGAAATGGACCGCCCATATGGACAGTCCGCCAGCGACCGCCGCGACCCCAAGCCACCGGGTCCGCCGGGCGTCGGCGCATTCTTCCGCGCGCGACAGCAGAAGAAAGAACACGAGGCCGCCGCCCAGCGCGATGAGCGCGGCAAGCAAAACGATCACGAGATCGTGCTGTTCCGTGACGCACGCGACGACATTCCACACCAGCGCCTCCTCTGGTCTGAAGCCGATCATGAAGGCGTATCGGTGAAAGATCCATTGTACGGTCTGCGGATTCTGTTCGTCATACGCAGAGATCTGGTCGGCCGCGCATGCGTCCTTCGGCGCCGGCCATTTTCCGCATTGCGCGCCGTGCCGAAAGGCTCGGGTCGGCGGCGTCCCCGGCGCTCGCGGGCGGCTCGAAGCTTCCCGTATTTCTTCGTAGGCATGAAAGTTGCCTGACGCTTGGCGCTGTTAGGAGAAGACGCATGCCCTCTGGTCGCGTATCCGCGCTTTGGCGCTACCCGGTCAAATCCCTTCTCGGGATGTCGGTTCCCGAGGCTTCGCTGACTGCGGCGGGACTGCTCGGCGATCGCGCCTACGCCCTCATCGATCTCGAAACCGGAAAAGTGGCGAGCGCCAAGCGCCCGCAGCTTTGGCGCAGGATGCTCGAACTTTCGGCGGTCGCCGACGCCGACGGGAAGCTCGCGGTCCGCTTTCCGGACGGCGAAACGGTCGCGCTCGACGCCCCCTCGCTCGACGCGCGCCTGAGCGCCTTTCTCGGTCGCGCGGTGACGCTCAGGACGCAACCGAGGGACGAGGAGGCCCTCGATCGCGCCGTTCCCGAACAGGTGCTCGAAGCCGGCGAGCATTCCGAAGTCGAGTCCACCCATCTGACGCTCGCTCAGGCGTCGCCCGAGGGCGGCTTCTTCGACTACGCGCCGTTCCACATGGTCACGCTCAACAGCCTGGAGGCGGTCGCGGCCGCCGCAGGCGACGACACGATCGTCGCGCAGCGTTATCGCGCCAACATCGTGCTCGACATGCCCGATGCGGAGCCGTTCGCCGAGAACGGCTGGACCGGGCTCGAGCTGACGATCGGTCCCGACGTCGCGCTGACCGTGATCGGCGCCACGCCACGTTGCGCGGTTCCGATGCTGGCGCACGGAGAGCTGCCCCGCGCGGATGGGGCGCTGACGAAGGTGGCGGAGCTCAACCGCATCGAGCTGCCGGAATTCGGCGCCGGCCGGTATCCCTGCCTCGGCGCCTTCGCGGTCCTGAAGCGCGGCGGCGGCGCGGCCGTCCACGACGCCGTCTCGCTGGACGGAGCTCGCTGAGAACATGTCCGACAACCTCATCGCTCCCGTCCGGACGCGCTCCGGGCGGCGGCCGTCCATGAGTTCTTCCGTGCTCGCCCTGTTCGACGTCTTCGCCGCCTGCGGAGCGACCGACCATGGCGGCGTTCACCGCCCCTGCGCGTCCGCCGCCGACGGCGAGGCCCGCGACGCGTTCGAGGCGGCGCTGAAGACGGCCGACGCGGAGACCCGCACGGACGCGGTCGGCAACCAGTTCGGCATTTTCAATCTGACGGGCGAGGCGAGCGCTCCCCTGGTCATGATGGGCTCGCATCTCGACAGCCAGCCGCGCGGCGGCCGGTTCGACGGAGCGCTCGGAGTGGCGGCTGCGGTCGCGGTCGGCGAAGCGCTCATGCGCGCCCGCGCCGAAGGCGTGATCTTCGACGCAAACTTCTGCGCGGTGAACTGGACGAACGAGGAAGGCGCGCGCTTCCGCCCGAGCCTGCTCGGCAGCGGCGTTTTCGTCGGGCGCCATGCGACGGAGGAGGCCCTCGCCGTCAGGGACGACGACGGAATCAGGCTCGGCGACGCGCTGTCGGCGATCGGCCGACGGGGCGTGGACCGCCCGCCCGCCCTTCCCGCCTGCTATCTCGAGCTTCATGTCGAGCAGGGGGTCACGCTGGAACAGGCGGGCGCGAGCATCGGCGTCGTCGTCCGCAACTGGGGCGCGACCAAGTTCGACGTCACCTTCGAAGGCGAGCAGGCGCACACCGGCCCCTGCCCCATGCCCCTGCGGAGGGATGCGCTTCTCGCAGCCGCCCACCTCATCGTCGAGGCGAGGACGATCGCCAAAAGATGGCCGGGACGCGTCCACAGCTCCGTCGGCCGGCTCTTGGTCTCGCCGAACTCCGCGAACGTCGTGCCGTCCGAAACGCGCCTCTCGCTCGAGATCCGCTGCGACGACGACGGCGTGCTGGCGAGCGCGAGCGCCCTCGCCGATGAGGCGATCGAGCGCGCGGCGCATCTCGCCAACGCCGTGGCAGCCTCCGTCGTCCGCAACGAGCGCACGATCCGCATGATGCCGGAGGCTGTCTGCGCCCTCGTCGAGGCGGCGGCGGAGACGACGGACCGTCGGAGCCTGAGGCTCGACACCGTGGCCGGCCACGACGCCATCAGCCTGCTCGGCCACTGCCCGACCGGCCTCGTGTTCGTGCCGAGCGCCGGCGGCGTCGCCCACAACGAGGCCGAGTTCACCTCGACGGCGGACGTCGAGGCCGGCTTCGAGGTCTGCCTCCAAGCGGTTTCTCGGCTCTGCCGGTCGGGCGGGTCGCCGGAACGCGCGCTTCGGGACATGAGCGTGACGCCATGACGACCCGGTTCGGCGAGGCCGCGACCCCGTTCGACGAACGCGTCGAGGCCGCGGTGGCCGCGACGCCGGAGCTTGCAGGCGAGGTCGAGGCTTACGACCTCGCGGCCGTCCCCGTCGCCTCGCCGATCCATCGGGCGACGGTTTCGGACTGCGCTCGCCTCGAGCGGCGCGCAGGGCCGCCCGTGTTTCTTAAGATCCGGCACGCGGACTGCGCCGCGGACGTCTCTCCGGTCGCGGCCGACGCGGCCCGGAAGGCGGCGGACGCCGGCGTCGCGCCGCACGTTTTCGCGGCGGCCGGCGGCGCGCTCGCCCTCGATTTCCTGCCGGAGCCCTGGCGCTACGCGCGGGTCGGCGACCTGCAGGACGAGCACATTCTGGCGGAGACGCTCGCGGCCAAGAAGGCGCTGCACGCGCTGTCCCCGATCGGCTGGCGGTTCGACCCGTTCGAGCGCGTGCGCTCCCTCGCGGCCGAGGCCGCGCGGCTCGGCGCGCCGCTGCCGGACGGCGCGGCGGAGATGGTCGCGGCCTGCGGCCTCGCGGGGGCCGCCATCGCGGCGGCCGGCGTCGATCTCGCCTTCTGCCACAATGACGGCATCGCCTCGAACGTCATGCTCCGCGACGACGCGGCTGGCGAGCGCGTGCGGCTCGTCGACTTCGACCTCGCGGGCGACGCGGACCCATGGTTCGACGTCGGCGCGCTCCTCAACGAGGCCTGCCGCTTCGAAGCCGACCGCCGCGGCGCGATCGAGGTCTACGCCGGCCGGTGCGAGGAGCGGATCTACAACCGCTGCCGGCTCTACGGCGCGGTCGACGACGTCATGTGGGGCCTCTGGGGCGTCGCGCGGGCCGTGGGCTCGAAGCGGCCGGGGATCGAATTCTACAAGTACGGGACATGGCGGCTGTCGCATGCGCGCACGACCTTCGCCGAACGCGGCTTCGAGGAATGGCTGCGCCGGCTTTGACGCGCGCGGCGGACGGGAGGGCGCGATGAGCGCGGCGGCGAACTGGAAAAGCCCGGGCGAGGCCGGGACGGACGCGGAGCGCGCGCTCGAAGCGATCCTCGCGGGCGTCGAACGCTGGAACGGCGCCGCCCTGCGCTACCGGCCCGTCTCGGGCGGGATCAGCAACACCAACTGGCGCATCGGCGTCGAAGGCGCGGACCGCGACTACTTTCTCAAGGTGCCGGGCCGGGGCACGGAGATGTTCATTGAGCGCGTCGCCGCCAACGACGCCAGCCGCCGCGCCCACGCCAGCGGCTTCGGGGTCGAGGTGATCGACTTCCTGCCGGGGCCGGGCGTCGAGATCTTCGCCTTCGTGGACGGCTTCCGCGCGTCGACAAATCTCGACTTCCTGCGTCCGGCGGTGCGGCGAAACGCGGCGGCGGCGCTGCGGGCGTTCAACGATTCCCCCGCGCTCGGCCTGACCAAGACCGTATTCGACATGATCGAGGAGCATGTCGAACAGGTCCGACTGGTCGGCGGCCGCACGCCCGCCGACCAGAGCTTCCTCATGCGCCGGTTCTCCGAGGCGAAGGACGCGCTGACGGCGTCGGGCCTCGACGTCGTTCCCTGCATGAACGACACGCTCGCCGGCAACTTCATGATCGACGAAGACGACCGCGTGCTGCTCGTCGACTTCGAATACGCCTCGAACAACGAGCGCGCCTATGAGATCGCGCTCTGGTTCGACGAGATGGCGTTTCCGGAGGCGATCGAACGGGAACTGATCGAAGCCTATTTCGGCGCATGGACGCCCGCGCTCGAGGCGCGGATCAATGTCCTCAAGGCGCTCGGCGACCTGAAATGGTCCACCTGGGCGATGATCCAGGAGGCGGTCTCCACCCTCGACTTCGATTACTACAAATATGGAATGTGGAAGCACATGCGCGCCCGCACGCTGTTCCATCATCCGGACTGGAGCGCGTGGTTGCGGCGTCTCTGACCGGACGCCTCGCCCGAGGCGCCGGGCTTGCGTTCCCAAGCCTTCAGCCGAGCGCGCGGAACGCAAGCGTGGCGTTGAGGCCGCCGAAGGCGAAGGAGTTCGACAGCGCCGCCTGGATCGCCATCGGCCGGGGAACGTTCGGCACGCAGTCGATGTCGCATCGCGGGTCCGGCGCGTCGAAATTGGCGGTGGGCGGCGCGACGCCTCGGCGCATCGCGAGCACCGTCGCCACCGCCTCGACGCCGCCGGCCGCTCCGAGCGTGTGGCCCGCGACGCCCTTGATGGAGGAGACCGGCGGACAGGACGACGCGCCGAACACCGCTTTCAGCGCCTCCGTCTCGGCCGCGTCATTGGCCGCGGTGCCGGTGCCGTGGGCGTTGACATAGGCGACGTCGCGCGCCGCGAGCCCGCCGTCGGCGAGCGCGAGCCGCATCGCGCCGGCCATGCCCTCGACATCGGGCGCGACGATGTTGCCGGCGTCGGCGTTCGCCCCGAAGCCGGCGAGTTCGATCGCGGCCGCGACGCCACGGCGGGCCGCGTGCTCTTCGGTTTCGAGCAGCAGCGCGCCCGCGCCCTCGCCGAGCACGAGCCCGTCGCGCCCGAGCGCGAAGGGTCGGCAAGGGCCCGGCGACATGATCTTCATCGCTTCCCACGCCTTGAGGCAGCCATAGGTCAGCGGGGCCTCGGTTCCGCCTGCGATCGCGACGTCGGCGGCTCCGGCGCGCAGCAGGAGCAGCGCCATGCCGATGGCGTGCGCGGCGGAGGCGCAGGCGCTCGAGGTCACGAAACACGGCCCCCGCGCGCCGGTCGCCATCGAAACCCAGCTCGCGGAGGAACTCACCATGGCCTTCGAAACCGTCGCCGGATGCGGCCGGGCGTTCCGGTCGAGGTTGAGCTTCAGATACTGCTCCTCGATGCTCGCCATGCCGCCGCCGCCGGTGCCGATGACGACGGCGACCCGCTCGGGACGCTCGAAAGGCGTCGAAAGGGCGGCGTCCGCGAGAGCCTCGCGGGCGGCGGCGATCGCAAGCAGCGCGCTGCGGTCGAGGGCGGCGATTTTTACCCCGAGACCGTCGAAGATGTCCGCCTCGCGGATCTCAGCCGCGACGATGCGGCCGCCGGGGACGGCCGAAGCCTCCGCGTAGCACGGAGACGCCGCGAGCAGACTGTCCCAGAACCGTCCGGCGTCGCGGCCGGCAGCGCTCAGAACGCCGACGCCCGAAACCAGGACGCGCTTCACGTCGCCTTCTTCGCAGCGGCGAGTTTGGCGACCTCACGCGCCAGATCGCCGATGGTCGCCAAATGCGTATAGGTCGAGTTTATGTTGTAATCGACCTCGACCCCGAACTTTTCCTCGACGGCGAAGATGATCTCGACGAGGTCGAACGAGTCTATCCCGATCGCGTCGAGCCGGGCGCCGGAGTCCAGCGTCACGGCGTCCGATTTCACGTAAGGGCGAATGACCTCGATCACGCCGGCGACGACCGCCCCTTGCGCGTCGCGCGACTGCTCTTCGACAGGCGCCATCGCATCCCCCAACGCGCGACCTTCCCACCATTTGCACGATCATCGGGCGACGCCGCGCAAATGAGCGACAAATGTCGCAACCGCCCGTTGGTAATGCAAGCGCCCGGGCGCCCACAACCGTCGTAGCTCTGCGCGTGGATAGCCGCCTCTTCGCCTGAAAGCTGATGACATCAACCCGACAACCGAGCGACAATCTCAAGTAAATAAAAACTCGGGATCACAAACGCTAATTCAATAATATGATATAAGTAATAATACTTACTTCAAGTAAATAAGTATTATTTATTTATGGCAATCACAAAAAATAGACAACTGCGCGACAGCGCAATTATGCGATTATTATTATATATTAACTTACAAATAGACAGCATATCAAAGTAGTTTTGTGCGCTCTTTTTCAGTCATCTAAGCCAGACCAGGTCACTCATTAGTGATCATGTTCTTGCTCGCAAGCGATCCGGATTTTCCCTCCGAGACGCCGAGCGCGACGTGGCGAGCGAAATGTTCCGCCGCCTCGGACAGGCCCTGCATCCGCCGCCACAGCATGATGTCGACCTCGGGCAGCGTTGGAAGACCGGCCTCCGGCGGAATACGCACGAGGCCGCTGGCGTGGGCCGGCGCCGACAGAACGGTGACGGCCGCGTCCGCGAGCGCCATGGCTTGCAGACCCGCGATGCTCTCGGAGACGCATGCGATGCGCCAGCCCACTCCCGCCTCGTTCAGCGCGGCGAGCGCGACATCGCGATAGAGATTGCCCTCGGGCAGCATGGCGAGCGGGACGGGAGAGCGGCGATGGGCGTCGCCGTTCGCGGCGCCGAGCCAGACCAGCGGCTCGGAGCGGAGAAGCGTCGTCTCCGCCGTCTTCGGTCCGACGCCCGGCATCCGCGTCGCGACCGCGACGTCGACAAGGCCCGCGTCCATGTCGGCCGCGATCTGGCGCGACAGCGAGCATCGCACCGACACTTCAACGCGCGGATAGGCACGGCGGAAGCTCGCGAGCGTCTCGGGCAAAAGATAGGCGGCGTAGAGATCCGGGCAGCCAAGCGTGACGCGGCCGTCGATCTCGTCCGACGACAGCTTGAGCTGCGCCTCGTCGTGCATCTTCAGCACGGCGCGCGCATAGGGCAGCAGCGTCTCGCCCTGAGGGGTTAGCCTGAGGCGCCGAAGATCGCTCTCGAACAGCGGCTGGCCGGCCGCGTCTTCGAGCCGCCTGATCTGCAGGCTGATCGCCGGCTGCGTCCGGAACAGCAGACGCGCGACGCGCGTCACGCTGCGCTCTTCGACAAGCAGCACGAAAGTTCGGAGCAGAGAGATTTCGAGAGATCTCGCCATACACGATAAATATTATTTGGCCTTTTGCAAAGCAATATAAATTTGCATCGAACCAATGGCGCTCAATAGAATGTAGAACATCGAGATCAATAGGACATTTATTGGGCTGATGCATAGAATCAAAGCAGTATTTGCCCGCAGACTAGGCAATTACGCCGCGGTCGCCGCGTGGCGCCCAGGAAGCCTCGCTGCGTGACCGCCGCCGGCGCTCCCCCTCTGTTCGAAGTCCGTGACGTCGCCAAACGGTTCGGCGGCCTCAAGGCGCTCGACGGTTGCTCGCTCGCCCTTGAAGCCGGCCACGTCACCGGCCTCATCGGTCCGAACGGAGCCGGCAAATCGACCATACTCAACGTCATGACCGGCCTCGTGCGCGCCGACCAGGGCGCGGTGCTGCTGAACGGCCATGACGTCAGCGCGACATCCGCACATCGCTTCCCCGCGCTCGGCGTCGCCCGCACCTTCCAGATCGTGCGCGAGCTCGGCAGCCTGACCGTGTTCGAGAACCTGCTGCTCGCCCCGCGGCTCCAGTCCGGCGAGGGCGTGGTCGCGAGCCTGTTCGCACGGCGCAAATGGTGGGCGGAAGAGCAGGCGAATGCTCAAAAAGCCAAGGCGCTGCTGGACCGCGTCGGCCTGTTCCGGCTTGCGGACCACCCCTCGGGCGGCCTCTCCGGCGGCCAGAAGAAGCTGCTCGACCTCGCCCGCGCGCTGCTGCTGGAGCCGAAGCTGATCCTGCTCGACGAGCCGGGCGCAGGCGTCGCGCCGCCGCTCAAGCTCGAGATCATCCGGCTGATCCGCGAGCTGAAGGCCGAGGGCGTCTCGTTCGGCCTCGTCGAGCACGACATGCATCTCGTCGGCGAGCTGTGCGACCGCGTCCATGTGATGGCCGAGGGCAAGCGCCTCGTCTCGGGCGCCTTCGAGGAGGTCGCCAAGGACCGCCGCGTCGTCGACGCCTATCTCGGAGCGGTGGCGTGAGCGCGGTCCCGGCCCTTTCCGTCAGCGATCTCCGCGCCGGCTACGGCCGCGGCGACGACATCGTGCGCGGCATCACGCTCGACCAGGCGCCTGAGACGATCCTAGCGGTCATCGGCCCGAACGGCTCCGGGAAATCGAGCTTCGTGAAGACGCTGGCGGGCCTGCTCGACATAAGGCAGGGCCGGGTGCTGGTGACGGGCATGGACGTCACCGCCGAGACGCCCGCAAAGCGCGTCGCGGCCGGCATGGCGTATGTGCCGCAAGAGGCCAACGTCTTCCCGAGCCTCACCATCGGCGAGAACCTCAAGCTCGCGACCGAATTCCTGCGCGGCCGCGCAGGCGTCGGGCCGGAGCAGCACGAAAAGGTGCTGGCGCTGTTCCCGGAGCTCGGCGCCCGGTTGAAAACGCGGGCCGGCGATCTTTCGGGCGGTCAGCGCCAGATGCTGGCGTTCGCCAGCGCGCTGCTCGCCAACCCGGAAGTGCTGCTTCTCGACGAGCCCTCTGCGGGCCTCAGCCCGAAGATCGTGGCGCAGACCATGGAGGCGATCGTCCGCGTCCGCGCGGCCGGCGTCACGGTGCTGCTCGTCGAGCAGAACGTCGCCGCGGCGCTTGAGATCGCCGACGAGGCCGTGGTTCTGGTCGCGGGCCAGGTGAGCCTGCGCGACACCGCGGCCGCCGTGCGTTCCGCCGACCTCGGCGATCTCTTCTTCGCGAAGGTGGCCTGACATGGCCGCTCAGCTCTTCTTCAACGGCCTCGTCACCGGCCTGCTGCTGGCGCTGCCTGCCCTTGCGCTGACGCTCGTCTTCGGCGTGCTGAAATTCGCGAACTTCGCCGTCGGCGCGATGCTCACCCTCGGCGCCTACGCGGCCTGGGTCGCGAACGTCCAGCTCGGCATGCCGCTGACCGCGGCGGCGGCGATCGCTGCAGTCGTCGTGGCGGGCGCGGGGCTGCTCGCCGACCAGCTCGCCTTCGAAAAGCTGCGCCTGCGCGGCTCTATCACCCTGCTCGTCGCCTCGATGGGCGTGTCACTGGTGATCGAGAACGTCTGCCGCTTCTTCTTCGGCAACGCCAGCCGCGGCTTCGACGTCGCGCTCTCGCGGCCGATCCGTTGGCAGGGCGTGCGCATCAACCAGGAGCAGATCACCATCGCGATAACGGTGCTGGTCTGCCTCGTCCTCGTCGACGCGCTCCTGCGCTTCACGCCGCTCGGGCGGGCGATGCGCGCGGTCGCCGACAACGCTTCGCTCGCGGCGGTGCGCGGCGTCGAACGGCGGACGATCGCCCGGCTCACCTGGGCGCTGGTCGGCGCGCTGCTCGGCCTTGCAGGCGTGCTCACGGGCCTCGACCGCTCGATCGATCCGCTGATCGGCTGGAACTACCAGATCGCGATCTTCGCCGCGGCGATCCTCGGCGGCCTCGGCTCGCCCATCGGCGCGGTGCTGGGCGCGCTCGCGATCGGCGTCGCGGAGGAAATGTCCGCGCTCGTCATCCCAACCAACTACCGGCAGGTCGTGAGCTTCGCGGTGATCCTCGCGCTCCTGCTGTTCCGGGCCAACGGCCTCCTCGGAGCGAAGGCGGCGCGCAAATGATCGCTTATCTCGTCACCATCGCGATCCTCGTCTGCGTCGCCGCGCTGGTCGGCCTCGCGCTGAACCTCCAGTGGGGCCAGGCCGGGCTCGTGAACTTCGGCGTCGTAGGCTTCGTGGCGATCGGCGCCTACGCCACCGCCCTGCTCGCCCCGCATATCGGCTGGCTCCCCGCCATGCTGATCGCAGGCGCGGTCTCAGGGATCTTGAGCGCGGGCCTCGCGCTGCTCTCAATACGACTCGAGGAGAACTACCTCGCCATCGTCACCATCGGCTTCGGCGAGGTGGTGCGGCTCGCGATCCTCAACGAGGGCTGGCTCACCAACGGCGCGCTCGGCATTCCAGACATCCCGCGCCCCTTCGCCGGTCTCGGCGAGGCGATCGGCGGCGACGCGGTCTTCATCGTCTTCGCCGTGGGACTCGTGGCCGTCGTGTTCGTGTTGCTCGAAGCCATGGCGCGCTCGCCCTTCGGGCGCGTGCTGCGGGCGATCCGCGACGACGCCACCGTCACCTCGGCGCTCGGCAAGAACGTCTTCGAGTTGCGGGTGCGGGCCTTCGCCATCGGCGGCGCGGTGATGGGGATCGCGGGCGCGCTCCACGCCTTCTACCTGACCTATATCGACCCGAGCCAGTTCACCCCAATCGTGACGGCCTACGCCTTCATGGCGGTGATCGCGGGCGGCCGCGGCTCGAACGTCGGCCTGCTGATCGGCGCCTGCTCCATCATGGCGCTGCTCGAAGGCACGCGGTTCCTCAAGGACTTCATCACCGTCATCGACGGCGTGCAGCTTTCGGCGCTGCGCCTTGGGCTCATCGGCGTCGGCATCGTGCTGCTGCTGATCCTGCGTCCGCAGGGGCTCGCGCCCGAGCCGAAGCGCCGCGCGGCCGACGTGCTGCCGGGCGAAAAGGGAGCCGCCTGATGCCGCGCGTCGCGCCGCTGCCGTCCTCCGCGCTGCCGCCCGCCGCCGCCGAGCTCTACGAGCGCTTCGCCTCCGGCTACGCCGACTTCCGCGATCAGGCGGCGGTGCTGGCGCATTCGCCGGCCGCGCTTGAAGGCCTCTACACGATGCTGCTCGCGCTTCGGGCGCAGCAGAACCTGCCGCTGCGCTATGTCGAGCTCGCTGTCGTCACCGTCTCGACCATGAACGCCTGCCCCTATTGCGTCAGCCATCACGCGCCGCTGCTGATGGTCGAGGGGCTGCCGATCGAGGCCATCAAGGCCCTGCCCGGCGTCGATCATCCGGCCTTCGACGAGACCGACCGGCTGGTCGTCGAATACGCCGCGCTGGTGACGAGCCGGCCGTGGGGCATTCGCGACGACGTCTTCGAGCGGTTGCGCGAAAAATTCACGGAAAGCCAGATCGTCGAGCTGACGCTTCGGATCTCGCTCGCCGGCTTCTTCAACCGCTTCAACGAGGCGCTGCAGATCGACGACGGCCGCGCGGCCGCCGCCTTCTCGCTCCCGCGCGTCTCGGAGCCCGAAGACTCTCCTCCTCCCTCCCAAGACCACACCCTGAGCTGAAGGACGCCAAGCGATGACTGACGGCAAATTCGTGGTGAACCGCCGGACCGTGATGGCCGGCATGGCGTCGCTTCCGCTCGCCGGCGCGCTCGGCCGCCCAGCGCTGGCGCAAGGCGCGGGCGACGTGCCGCTCGGTATGGTGCTGCCCTTTTCGGGCGCGACCGGCGCCTACGGCCCGGCGATGAAACAGGCGGCCGAGCTCGTCGTCTCCAAGGTCAACGGCTCCGGCGGAATCTTAAGCGGCCGGCAGGTCAAGCTCTTCATCGAGGACTCGGAGACCAGCGCCACCGCGAGCGTCGCGGCGTCCAAGAAACTACTCGAGGTTAACAAGGTCGAGCTCGTCGGCGGGTTCTGGGGCAGCCCCGAGGCGCTTGCGGCCAAGCCCGTCATTCTGGCGGCCAACAAGGTGCAGATGCTCTCCTGCGCGGCGAACGCCGTCACCGAGGGCGACACCAAGGGGCTGATCTACCGGCTTCAGGCCAAATCTAGCCAATGGGGCCCGGCGGGCGCCAAGGTGATGGACAAGATCGGCGCCAAGAAGGTCACGGTGCTCGCGCAGCAGAACCCGTTCATCGTCGCCATGGTCGAGCCCTTCAAGGCCGAAATGAAGAAGATCGGCGGCGAGGTGCTCGACGTCGTGATGTACAATCCGGACCAGGCGTCCTACCGCGCCGAGGTCGAAAAGGCCTTCGGGCCGGAGCCGGACGCGGTGTTCGTGCTGCCGCTCTTGACCGACATGGTGTCGATCTCGAAGGAGATCTTCCGCGGCGGCTTCACCTCGAAGGTCGTGTCGCTCGGCACGGGCGCCGACGCGGAAGGCAAGTTCCTGCAGGCGGTCGGTCCCGAGGTCGCCGAGGGCATCTATCACCTCCAGCCCTCGCCGCCGATCGACAGCCCGTCCTACGCCCGCTTCGTGAAGGAGATGGGCGCGCCGGAAGGCACGGTGTTCCTGTTCGCCGGCAACGCCTGGGACCAGATCTGCATCACGGTGCTGGCGATGGAGCACGCCAAGACGCAGGAGGCGGCCGTCTGGACCAAGTCGGTCCGCGAGGTCTGCAACCCGCCCGGCGAGGCGGTCGACGACATCGTCGAGGCGCTCAAGATGGTTCGGGCCGGAAAGAAGATCAATTTCAACGGCGCCGGCTGCACCTGCGACTTCGACGAGAAGGGCGACAGTCTCAACCGCTCCTTCTACGTCCAGCTCATCAAGGGCGGGAAGAACACGCCGTTCGCCGTTGTGAGCTGAAGAGGTTCGCACGTCGCTGACGCAGCGACGCCGTCATGCCCGGCGGCAGCCGGGCATCCACGATTTACTGGGATCGTCGAGCGCTACGACGAAGTCGTGGATACCCGCGCGAAGGCGCGGGCATGACGGCGGTGGTTCTACGGAATCCGGGACAACGGCGGCGATCCCGCCGCGCCGAAAAGTGCGCCACCGCCCATAAACAAAACTTGGCTTATGGCAAAACAATATAAATTTGCGTTTGCATGACGCCGGTTACTATTCTCGACCATGACCGCGGCGCCGGACGGTCAAATACATCCGGACAAAAGCAATACATGCCTGCAAGGGGCGTAGATGAGCCAGAATAAGC
Organism: Ancylobacter novellus; assembly: GCA_003241695.1. GTDB lineage: Bacteria > Pseudomonadota > Alphaproteobacteria > Rhizobiales > Methylopilaceae > Methylopila. The sequence goes on from QFPN01000001.1 coordinate 36,436, forward strand.
CGATCCACTTCTGCGGATTTCTCGTGGCAGGGCCGGTGGTCCACAGCCATGCGATCTGGCGCAACCCGGCGCATGAGACGCCGTTCCTGAGCCTCGCGCACTATACGGGCATCGCGAAGACGCTGGAGCGTGGGTTCTTCGACTTCGTGTTCTTCGCCGACCGGCTCGCGATCGCCGATCGCTACGGCGACAGCCACGAGATGGGGCTTCGCCTCGGAGACCAGGATGCGACCCGCATGGACCCGCTGCCGATCCTCGGCGCGATGGCGGCTGTGACGGAGCATCTCGGCCTCGGGGCGACACGCTCGACGACCTACGACGCGCCCTTCAACCTCGCGCGCGAATTCGCCACCCTCGACCACATCTCCGGCGGCCGCGCGGCCTGGAACGTCGTGACCTCGATGAACGACGGCGAGGCGCTCAATTTCGGCGACGTGCCGCATCTCTCCCATGACGAGCGCTACGACCGCGCCGACGAGTTCATGGAGGTGGCGTTCAAGCTCTGGGACAGCTGGGAGCCGGACGCGCTGGTGCTCGACCGGGCGGCGGGCGTCTACGCCGACCCGTCCAAGGTCCATTACGCCAACCACAAGGGCCAGTGGTTCAAGGCCCGCGGGCCGCTGAACATCCCGCGCAGCCCGCAGGGACGCCCGACCATCATCCAGGCGGGGTCCTCCGGGCGCGGCAAGGCCTTCGCGGCGCGCTGGTCGGAGGTGATCTTCGCGTTGCAGCCGAGCATGGCGCGCATGACGGCCTTCACCAAGGACGTGCGCGCCGCGCTCGAGGCGGCGGGTCGCGCGCCCGACGCCGCACGCGTGATGATGGCCGTGATGCCCTTCATCGGCGAGACCCGCGCGGAGGCCGAGGCCAAGCGCGACCTGCACGACAGTCTCGTGGATCCTCGCGTCGGCCTTTCGACGCTCGCGGCGCACGCCAATTCCGACTTCGGCGCGCTGCCGCTCGACGCCACCATCGACGCGATCGCCTCGAGCGGCAGCCAGGGCAACATGGCCGCGCTGCGCTCGATCGCCGGCGACGGCTCGATGACGATCGCGGACGCCGGCAAGATCTATGGGCAGGGCGTGATGTGCCCCCGCATCGTCGGCACCGCCGAGGACGTGGCCGACGAGCTCATGACGATCGTCGACAGCGGGGCCGCGGACGGTTTCGTGATCTCTCCCGCCTTTCTGCCCGACACGTTCGAGGACTTCGTCGACAAGGTCGTCCCCATCCTCCAGGAGCGCGGCCGGGCGCGAACCGCCTATCCGGCGGGCTCTCTGCGCGAACGCCTTGCGACCACGGGAGCGCGGCCATGAGCGCGGCGGTGCGGCCCGTGCCTCAGGAGAGCGCCGATCCGGCCGCCTTCAAGTCCGCGATGCGCCGCCTCGCAGCCGGGGTCACGGTCGTGACCAGCCGCCACGGCGCGACCGTGAACGGCATGACCGCCACCGCCGTCTGCAGCGTCAGCGCGGAGCCGCCGCTCGTGCTCATAGTCGTGAACCGGTCGAGCGCCTCGCATGGCGTCATCGCGCGCGGCCGCGCCTTCGCGCTCAACTTTCTGGGCGACGGGCAGAGCGGATTGGCGACCTATTTCGCGAGCCGCGACGGAAAGACGTTCGACTCGGTTCCCCATGTCGTCGGGACGACCGGCTGCCCGCTGATCGAAGGCTGTGCGGCGCGGCTCGATTGCGTGGTCGAGGACCAGCATGATCAGGGGACTCACACGATCTTCGTCGGGCGCGTGCTTCAGGCCGAGACGAGCGACAGCGCGCCGCTGGTCTATGGCGACGCGACGTTTCACGGTCTTCGCCCGGCATAGGAGCATTACGTTCATGGAAGATGCGGCCGACTGTTTCTAAATCAGCGTACCGCCATCCACCCAATTAAATGGCGAAAGCCATGCTGAGGGAGCCTCCGCCTCTCAGGCGGAGTAGCGCACGCCTGCCCGCTCCGTCCGACAAACGACCGCCTCTGACGTGGAACGGTCATGGACATTTCAGAAAAGCTCCAAGATGCGCATTGGATTCAGGCGGTATAGGGCTCCCATTGAAAGATGTCCTGCGCCGCCCCCTCGGCGACCGGTCGCGCCAAAGTGAGGAAAAGAACGATTTTTCTCAGTTGTTTATGACGCAAACTTAGACGAACGTCGGGACATCGGCCCTTGGGGGACACAAGATGAAGCCGGCCAGCTCAATTTCGAAGCGTTTGCTCGAACTTCAGAATTCACTTGAGGTCGATGCGCATTCCGCGAAAGAGCGTGAATTCACGATCGTGATGGAAGCTCTCGCTCTTCTGGCGGAAGGCGTCGCCAAGACGAGCCGCGACGTTAAGGAGCTCAGCCAGGAGGTTCGCGGGAAAACGCCTGCGCCGAAGCCGAAGGCCTTGGCCGCCGTTCGACGCTGACGTTCCCGGCGGACGACCAGGCGATCGACGCATGAGCGCCATGCGCGGGACGCGCAGTGCGGCCGCGCAGACTCGGTTCGGGACCCGAACCACGCCTCTTTCCTAACCTCCGCCGCCGCTGTTCTGGCGGGCGATGATCAGCATCTGTCGGGCGCGCGCCTCATAGTCGGTGCGGACGTCGGCTTCCCGCGCCGTCGCGGGCGGCCGACTGGGTTCGGCCGCGCGTTCGTCGGCCTCCCAGTCGAGCACGTCGGGGTGCTCCTTGCGATAAAGCCAGCGGGCCATCGTCTCGACGACTTCCGGCTTCGGTTCCCATGCCATCGCACGTCACCGTCTTCCATTCGAAGCAGGCGACAGGATAGCTTCCTGGAGGCTTTCCAAAAACCGCGACCTTCAGCGAAGGCGCGGGCGATCCAAGGTCGGCCGGGGCCTCAGCCGTAGACCATGAGCCCCGCGAGCCCCGCGGCGCCGACGATCAGACGCCACCAGGCGAAGAACGCGAAGCCATGGCGCGAGATGAAGTCGAGCGCGACCCGCACCACCACGAGCGCGGTCAGGAAGGCGCAGACGAAGCCGACGCCGACCAGCGCCATGTCGTCGAAGCTCAGCAGCGCGCGGCTCTTGTAGAGATCGTAGGCGAAGGCGCCCGCCATGGTGGGCATGGCGAGGAAAAAGGAGAACTCCGCCGCGGCCCGCTTCGAAGCGCCCATCAGCAGCGCGCCGACGATGGTGGAGCCCGACCGAGACACGCCCGGGATCATCGCGAGACACTGGCAGAAGCCGATCGCAAGGCACATGCGCAGCGGAAACCGCATGGCGTCGTCATATCGCACGTCGGGCTGCGGCGCGCCGGTCCAGCCGCGCGCCGGTCCGGAGAGGCTTTCGACCGGGATCGTCTCGGGCTTGTGGCGCATGTCGACCCACAGCAGCACGAGGCCGCCGACGATCAGCGCGACGCAGACCGTCGTGGGGGATTCGAACAGCACCTGCTTGATGAAGCCATGGAGGGCCGCGCCGATCACGGCCGCCGGCAGGAAGGCGACCAACACGCCAAGGACGAAGCGTCGCGCCGACGGATCGTAGGGCAGCCGGACCGCCACATTGGTGAGCTTGCCGGCGTAGACCGCGAGGATCGCGAGGATCGCGCCGAGCTGGATCAGCACCTCGAAGGTCTTGCCGGTCGACTCGAAGCCGAGAAAATGGCCGAGCAGCAGCAGATGCCCGGTCGACGAAACCGGCAGGAACTCGGTCAGCCCCTCGACCACGCCGAGCAGGGCCGCCTCCAACAGGGTCGTCAGGTCCATCGCGCCGGTCTCCCCCGAGAACCCGCGGGCGATTCGCTGTTGTCGCGCGGGCGGTGCGGTTCTATACGGGGCGCCCGCCCCGCGCCATGAGGGCGCCGGCGTTCAGCGGGCGTCCGAAGCGCGTCGGCCACACCTCACCTCGCCGCGCGAGACCCTCCGGCATCCATGGCGATCCTGTATCATCATCCGCTCTGCCCGCATTCGCGCTTCGTGCGCCTCGCTCTCGCCGAATACGGGCTGGACGCCGATCTGGTCGAGGAGCGCATCTGGGAGCGGCGCGAGCCCTTCCTGACGCTCAATCCGGCGGGCGCCACCCCGGTGCTCGTCGAGGCCTCGATGCCCTCCGTGCCCGGCGCCGACGTCATCGCGGAATATCTCGACGAAACCCGCGGGCTCGCGCTCGGCGACCGGCGGCTTCTGCCGGAATCCCCGCGCGACCGCGTGGAGACCCGGCGGCTGACCGACTGGTTCAACCGAAAATTCTTCGAGGAAGTCTCGAACCACCTCGTCACCGAGAAGATCTACAAGCGCTTCATGCCGACCAATCTCGGCGGCGGCGCGCCGGAGATGGCGGCGATCCGCGCGGGCCGCGCCAACATCCGCTACCACCTCAAATATGTCGGCTACCTGATCCGCCAGCGCCGCTGGCTCGCGGGCGACCGGCTGACCTACGCCGACCTCGCCGCGGCGGCGCATTTCTCCGTGGTCGACTATCTCGGCGACGTGCCGTGGGACGAGGACGAGACCGCGCGCAACTGGTACGCCCGCGTGAAGTCGCGCCCCTCGTTCCGCCCGCTGCTCGGCGAGACCATCGCCGGAACCGCGCCGGCGCCGCATTACGCCGATCTCGATTTCTGAAGCGATTACGTCTTGTCCCGGCCTTGAGCCGGGACCCATCAACACAAACGTCTCAAGCGCCTTGCGCCGTCGACGGTTCTGGGTCCCGGCTCAAGGCCGGGACATGAGGGCGGCGCATCCCGGTTTGATCCGCGGGGACGATCGCGCTATCGGAGCCCCTCTTTCGTTCGAGGCCTTTTCCCATGAAAGCCATCATCCTGAGCGCCGGCCAGGGCCGCCGTCTGCTTCCGCTGACCGCCGAGACGCCGAAGTGCCTGATCCCGTTCTCAGGGCGGCCGCTGCTCGAATGGCAGGTGCGCTCGCTCGCCTCCGCGGGCGTCACCGAGGTCGTGGTGGTGACGGGCTTCGAGGCCGCCAAGGTCGACGCCGCGCTCGAGGCGATCTCGCTGCCGGGCGTCACGCTTCGCACCACCCACAACCCGTTCTTCGAGCTCGCCGACAATCTCGCGAGCTGCTGGATCGCGCGTCATGAGATGCGCCAGCCGTTCCTGATCCTCAACGGCGACACGATGATCGAGCCCGAGATCGCGAAGCGCGTGCTCGCAGATCCCGCGACCGCGCCGATCACCGTCACGATCGACCGCAAGGGCGACTACGACAGCGACGACATGAAGGTCCGCGACGAAGGCGACCGGCTGCTCGCGATCGGCAAGACGCTGCCGCACGACCTCGTCACTGGCGAGTCGATCGGCTGCCTGCGCTTCACCGACGAGGGCGCGAAGATCTTCGTCGCCGAGATCGAGCGCTTGCTGCGTTCCGAGGAGGGGCTGAAGCGCTGGTACCTGTCGGCGATCGACGGGATCGCGCGCTATCACGCGGGCGCGGTCGGCGTGCGGTCGATCGAGGGGCTCGAATGGAGCGAGCTCGACTTCCCGGCCGACCTCGACCGCGGCGTCAAGATGACCGAAGGCTGGACCAAGCGGGGGCTGTGAGAAGCGGGCTGCGCGCGGTCCGTTTCAGCCGCCGAAATCCCTGAGCCGGAACGCCTTCCCGAACTCTTCCGCGAGCGTCCGCGGCGTCAGCGGAACGACCGGCGGCAGGCGGCCCAGCACCTTCGCGCCCGAGAAGGTCGCGATGGCGCGGATCGAGTCCGCGTTCTCCTCGCCGACGAACGCCACGCCGATGACGGGCACGTCGCGCGCCTTGAGCGCGGAGAGCGACAGCAGCGTGTGGTTGATGGTGCCGAGCGCGGTCCGCGCCACGACCACGACCGGCAGCCGCCAGCGGGCGAAGACGTCGATCGTCAGCGTCTCCCGCGTCAGCGGCACGAACAGCCCTCCCGCGCCCTCGATCACCAACGGCCCCGCGACCTCGGGCGGCGTCAGCGCCTGCGGGTCGATCGCGACGCCGTCGATCTCGGCGGCGAGATGCGGCGAGGCCGGCGTCCGCAGCCGCCACGCCTCCGGCAGCGCCCGCTCCGGCGGCAGCCGCGCGAGCCGGGCGACCGTCTGGCTGTCGGTCTCGCCCTCGAGCCCGGCCTGGACCGGCTTCCAGTAGCTCGCGCCGAGCGCGTTCACGAGGCCCGCGGCGAAGATCGTCTTGCCGACGTCGGTGTCGGTGCCGGTGACGACCAGACGGATTGCGCTCATGAACGGCCTGCGGAAACGAGACGATCTTCGCCCCTCCCCATTGCGGGGAGGGGTCGGGGGTGGGGGTGGTTCAGAATGAGGCGACACGGGCGAAGCGGCTCTGCGCCGGACTGCAGAACCACCCCCACCCTCACCCTCCCCACAAGGGGGAGGGAGCGGAGAGGTCGCGCAAAACCTTGAACGGCGCCGCTCACGCAGCGGCCTCGCGGAGTTCTTCGCCGATCGCGTCGAACAGGGCCGCGACCGCCGCCTCGTCGACGTTCAACGTCAGCGAGACCCGCAGACGCGCGGTGCCCTCGGGCACGGTCGGGGGCCGGATGGCCCGGCAGTCGAAGTTTTGCGCCCGAAGCCGCCGCGCCGCCGCCACCGCGCGGGCGTTGCGGCCGAGAACGACCGGCTGGATCTGCGAGCCCGACGCGGGAAGGCCGAGGCTCGCGAGCTTCGCCTCGGCGACCGCGACGCGGGCCGCGAGCGCCGCGCGCCTGCCGGGCTCGTCCTCGACGATCCGGAGCGCTTCGCGCACGGCGCTCGCCGCGAGCGGCGACGGCGCGGTGGCGTAGATGAAGGGGCGGGCCCGGTTCACGAGGAAATCCACGATCGCCGCCGACGCCGTCACCAGCGCGCCAGAGCAGCCCAGCGCCTTGCCGCAGGTGTGGGTCGAGACCAGCGCTTCTCGGCCCTCGAGCCCCTCTCCGAGCCCCCTGCCCCGCGGTCCGTAGACGCCCGTCGCGTGCGCCTCGTCGAGCAGCAGGAAGCCGCCATGAGCCTCGGCGAGCGCCAAAAGCTCGGCGACGGGGGCGCGGTCTCCGTCCATCGAGAACAGGCTTTCGGTCGCGACGAAGGGCGCGCCGGTCCCGCCGCGCGCCCGCCAGGCGCGGATCGCGTCCTCGGCCGCGCCGGCGTCGTTGTGCGCGAAGGCGACGGCTTCCGCACGGCAGCCCTTCAGGCCGTCATGCACCGAGGCGTGGATCAACTCGTCGAAGACCACCAGGTCGCCGCGCTGCGGAAGCGTCTGGACCAGCGCGACGTTGGCCGAGAAGCCGGCGCCGAAATAGAGCGCCTTCTCGGCGCCGAAGAAGGCGGCGGCCTCGGCTTCCAGCGCCTCATGCTCGGGGTGGTTGCCGCGGAGCAGCCGCGAGCCCGCCGCGCCCGCGGGAACGCCGCGATCGAGCGCCTCCCGGATCGCGGCGGCGAGACGCGGAGAAGCCGCAAGGCCGAGATAGTCGTTCGAGGCGAAGTCGATCCCCTCGCGCGGCGCGAGCCGCCGAAGGCGGTCCTTGCGCGCGAGCCCGTCCAGGACGGCGGCGAAACGGGAGAGGCGGTGCGACGTCATGATGGCGGGCGGAACCTAAGCCAACTCGCCGGCCAGGAGAAGATCTCCGCCGCTGACGCCGGTTCCCTCGACCGACCGTAGCCTCGCCGTCAGGGGATCACGCGGAAGACGGTCCCCCTGTCGCTCGTTCCGCCAAAATGCGTCGTGCCGTAGAGACGCCCCTTCGCGTCCGCCGCAAGGCCGGCGGCGGGCTCGCGGCCGTCCGGATTCGCCGTGAAGCGGTGCAGGACGGAATAACGGCCCTTCTGGGTGAGCTTGAACGCCACTCCGCAATCGCAGGAGCCGCCGCCCTGGGAGGTCGTTCCATAAAGCGCGCCGTCGGAACCCTGGAACGGCCGCGCGATGGGAAACCGCCCGTTCGACGATTCGAACGCGTGAACGACGCTGTACCTGCCCTTCGCGTTGATCTTGAAAACGACTCCGCCGCCCGACGATCCGCCGAATTTCGTCGTGCCGTAGAGGGATCCGTCCTGAGCGAGCGTCACGCCGTCGCTCGGCCCATCCCCGTCGCCGGGACCGCCGGCGAAGTGATGCAGCACCGTGTATTTGCCTTTGGGCGAAATCTTGTAGACGACGCCGTCGCCGAAATCGCCGCCCCGGGACGTCGTTCCGTAGAGCGCGCCCGCGGCGTCCATGACGACGCCGGAACTGTCCGGATGATCGCCGGTCGCGGCGGTGAAAGTGTGCAGCACGGTCTCGGTCCCGTCCGGCGCGATCTTGAACACGACGGCGGCGGTGATGCCGGAAAGGCCTTCGGCGGAGCCGTAGAGCGCGCCGCTCCCGTCGAGCAGCAGCGCGCTGTGCGGATATCCGCCGTCCGCGCCGCCTTTGAACCGGTAGACGACGCTGAAGTCGCCCTTCGGACCGCGCTTGTAGACGAGGCCGCAGCCGCAGCCCCCGTCCGCGGTTCCGCTGAAGCGCGTCGTCCCGTAGATCGCGCCTTTGCCGTTGATCGCGACTTCGCCCTGGGGAGACGATCCGTCCGCGCCGGCGAATTCATGCAGGATCTTGAACCTGCCGCTCTGCTGGATCCGGAAGAGGAAGCCGTTGCCGAGGCTTCCGTCGGAAGCCCCCTGGCTGGTCACGCCCACGAAGCTCCCGTCGGCGTCGGGCGTCAGGCCCGCGTCGAGGACCGAGCCGTCGATGTTGTTGAAGCTGTGAAGGATGCGCGTCGAGGCGGCCTCGGCGCCGACGGGAAGAGAGAAAAGAAGCGCGATCGCCACGCCCAAGAACCTGGCTCGCGCCGTCGTTCCGCCTCGAACCATCGCCCCGCCCCATCGACCCGAAGAATTCGATGGAGACTATCTTACAGAGACTTCGGTCATGAAGCAATCAGAGGGCAGGAACCTTGAATTTATCTTCCGATGAAAAGCATCGGCGGCGTCAACGGCGCGCCCGAAGATCGCCGCTCACTCTCCGTCGAGCGTCTCCGGCTCGATGCCGAGCCTGCGGAACAGGGCGCCGTCGTGATCCTCGCCCGGATTGTCGGCGGTCAGCAGCGTCTCGCCGACGAAGATCGAGTTCGCGCCGGCGAGGAAGCACATCGCCTGCATCTCGTCCGACATCTCGGTGCGCCCGGCGGAGAGCCGCACATGGCTTTCCGGCATCATGATCCGCGCGAGCGCGATGGTGCGGACGAAGTCGAGCGGATCGATCGGCGCCGCGTTCTCGAGCTTGGTGCCGGGGATCGGGATCAGCATGTTGATCGGCACGCTTTCGGGCGCCTCTTCGAGATTGGCGAGCGTCACCAGCATGTCGATGCGGTCTTCCGCGGTCTCGCCCATGCCGAGGATGCCGCCGGCGCAGACCTTCATGCCGGCCGAGCGCACGTTGTCGAGCGTTTCCAGCCGGTCGGCGAAGGTGCGGGTCGTGATAACTTCAGAGTAGTAGCGCTCCGAAGTGTCGAGGTTGTGGTTGTAGTAGTCTAGGCCCGCGTCCTTGAGCTGGAGCGCCTGTTCGGGGCTCAGCATGCCGAGCGTCATGCAGGTCTCCATGCCGAGGCCCTTCACGCCCTCGACCATGGCCAGCACCATGTCCATGTCGCGGTCCTTAGGGCTGCGCCAGGCCGCGCCCATGCAGTAGCGCGTCGCTCCGCCGTCCTTGGCCTTGCGCGCCTCCTCGATGACGCGTTCGACCTCCATGAGCTTGGAGGCCTTGAGCTTCTCGCCGGGCATGCGGGCCGACTGGCTGCAATAGCCGCAGTCCTCCGCGCAGCCGCCGGTCTTGATCGAGAGCAGGCGGGACATCTGCACGCGGTTCGGATCGAAGTTCCGGCGGTGAACCGTCTGCGCCTCGAACATCAGGTCGGCGAACGGCAGGTCGTAGAGCCGTTTCGCGGCCGCGCGCGTCCAGTGCGTGCGCTTGGCCGCGCGCTCCACCGTCGATGCCAGTTCCGCAAACGCCATGGGTCGGTTCCGAAATGCTTCCGCCGGCTGATGGCCGACGACAGGATCGCATACATGGAAAGCCGGCCGCGCGAAACGCTACGTTCGCCGCGGCGCAGCATCGGGCGTCAGGAGCGCTGCGGCTTAAGCCGCACGATGCGGTCGCGGAACCAGTCGCGCATCAGTTCGGTCTCGTAAGGAAACGTCCCGAGCGACGAGCGCGCCGCAGGGCTCCAGAGATAGTTCATGTCGGTGACGGTCTCTTCGCCCGCCGCAAGCGTCCGGCCCCGCTCGGTCAGGCGGTAGCTGAGCTTCACCACGGGCGGCGTGGTGTCGCGCAGGATCCGGACCGTGTCGGCGCCGGGCCGCCACGGCTCGAACTGGCCGGCGGGGCGCACCTCGAGAAGCCGGACCTCGAGGCTGCGGTCTTTCGGCAGATCGCGCTCGCCGAGCGTCGTCAGTGTGCGCGCGAGATGACGGAACAGCGCGTCGCGCTCGGTGGGTGACCGCCAGACCAGCGTCGAGGCGTCGCCCATTGGACGGGCTTCGACGGACACTTCCGCGGCGGCGGGCGTCGCCGCCGTGAGCGCGAGACAGAAGGCGAGAGCGGACGTCTTCATGAGCCGACCTTTGCGGGCGCGACGCCGCCGGGCGCGCCTTCGAGGCGCGGGGCCCAGTCCTCGACGGCGCGCGACGAGAGGCGGCGTTCGGCGAGCCTGCGCCAGTTCTCCGAGAGATGGGCGAGCGCCGCCATGCCCGCAAGCTCGTCCCGATCGAGCGTCGCGACGTAAAGCGCGCGGTGGAGCCGCGCGAGCGTCCAGCCGGGGGAGCGCCGGTCGAGAAGCGAGAGGCTGTCGTCCGGCTTGACGAGCCCTTCCTCGATCACCCGGTAGTACCTGCCGCTCCGCCCGCTTTTCTGGACGCGAAGCGCCATGTCGGGGACGCCGAACCGTATGTTGAGCTTGAAGCAGGGCTGGCGGCCCTGGCTGACCTCGATCGTCGCGGAGCCGAGCCGGAAGACGTCGCCGACCGCGATCGTCTCCTCGACGAGACCGAGCGTCGACAGGTTCTCGCCGAAGCCCGCGGGTTCGCCGAGCGCGTCGCGCGCCCCGATCTCGGCCCGCCATACGGCGTAATGTTCGAACGCATAGTGATGCAGCGCCTTGTCCGGACCGCCGTGATGACGCCGGTCGCCCTGGACGTCGCCCGAAAGCCCCTCGCGCCCGAGCCGGACCGGCCCGGGCGCCGGCCGCTTGTCGATCGCGCTCGGCTGACCCTGCGGGCCGAACGGGCGCGCGTCTCCGACGCAGAGCGCCCGGAGCGGCACGGCTTCGGTCTCGAAGGTCTCGGTTCCGGCCATTTCGTCGCCGAAGAGGTTGTGAAGCATCGCCGCGGGCGATGGTGCGGGTGGTCGGGCTCGAACCGACACTCCTCTCGGAACCGGATTTTGAGTCCGGCGCGTCTACCAATTCCACCACACCCGCAAATCGCGCGCCCTGAAATCGCACGGCGGGAGGCGCCGCGTCCAGTGGCTTCGGACCGGAAAAGACGGACGGTCCCGACGCTGGAAGCGTTCGAAACGCTTGCATTTCGGCGCGGAAGGCGCTTCGTCTCCGCCTGCCCAGCGTATGGCGCGCCCGCAAGCGCGCCGGCCCGCCCGAAAGACCGTTCCATGCTTCGACGCCTCTACGACTGGACGCTCTCGCTCGCCGCGGGTCCAAGAGCCGACGTCGCCCTCTTCGGCGTGTCGTTCGCCGAGGCCTCGTTCTTTCCGCTGCCGCCCGACATCCTGCTGGTGCCGATGACGATCGCGCAGCCGCAGCGGGCCTACCGGCTCGCGATCCTGTGCGGGATCGCCTCCACGCTCGGCGGCATGCTGGGCTACGCCATCGGAGCGCTGCTCTACGACACGCTCGGCCTCTGGATCATCCAGCTCTACGGCTACGGCGACAAGATGGACGCCTTCCGCCACGCCTACGCCGAGTGGGGGCTCTGGATCATCCTGCTCAAGGGCCTGACGCCGATCCCCTACAAGCTCGTCAGCATCACGTCGGGGTTCGCGGGCTACGACGTCTTCCTGTTCTTCGGCCTGTCGCTGGTCTCTCGCACGCTGCGCTTCCTCGCGGTCGCGTGGCTGCTGCGGCGCTACGGCGAGCCGGTGCGGGAGTTCATCGAGAAGCGCCTGGAGCTGTCGGCGATCCTGCTGCTCGTCGTCGTCGTGGGCGGGTTCGTGCTGGTGAAATACGTGATCTGAGCCGAGCGAAGCCGGCCCGCATCACATCGCCGCGCGGGCCGCGACAAGGCCGCCCTTCACCGCCATAACGAGACGCGATGACCGCCCGACTGAGCCCCGCCTCCGCAGCCCTCGCCGTCGCGCTTCTGTCCGCGCTGACGGTCGGAGCCGCGTTGGTGATGCAGCACGGCTTCGGCTACGTGCCCTGCATGCTGTGCCTGTGGGGGCGCTGGCCGCATTATCTCGGCGCGCCGCTCGCGCTGCTCGCCGCTTTCCTCGCCTGGCGCGGAAACGGCGGCGCGGCCAAAATCTGCCTCGTGCTGGCCGGTCTGCTGTTTCTCGGCGGCGCGGGCCTCGGCGCCTATCACGCCGGCGTCGAGTGGGGCTTCTGGCCGGGTCCTGCGAGCTGCGCCGGCGCGAACGCGGCCCCGACCTCGGCGGGCGGCCTGCTCGACCAGATGCGCACGACCCGGATCGTCCCGTGCGACGCCGCCGCCTTCCGCGTGCTCGGCATCTCGCTCGCGGGCTACAACGCGCTGATCTCGGCCGCGCTGGCGGCGCTGGCGGCAGCCGGACTGCGAAGCTCCGGGCGGCCCGGACGGTAAGGTCGTTCGTCCCGGCGGCGTCCCTGTGCTCTCGATAACGTCGACTGCTCGCGCTTTCGACATTCGCGACGGACATCGGACGGGCCTGTCTCGTCGAAGGTGGCCACTACGCCGTCAGATGCCGTTGCATCCGCACCATCGGTTGTGTTTTGGTCGGCAAAGCAATGTTCAGCCTTAGAGAGAGCAATGCGGATTTCAGCGTTTACAGCGGTCGTAATCTTACTTGCCTCCGCCTCGGCGGTGTCCGCGATCGAACTGAAAGGCGAAAGTTTCGTCATTTTGCGTGACCTGACCGGAGTGAATCCGGGTTATCAGCTCCGTCCAAGCAACGCACGGACAATTATTTACGAAACTGAATCCGGAGATATTCCAGTATATTTTAAAAAATACGAGGCTTCAAACACCAGACCTGGATATGTTTCAAATCTTTATTTAAAAATATTGAACAAACACGGATCAAAAAAATTGGAAACAATTTTAATAAAACGGAAACCCCCAAAAGATACGGAATTAATACCGTCTGGATTGATCGACTTACCGGACGGCAGCATATTGGTTTCTTATTATGACAGGGCGGCAGGAGTGTTTACCCAAAAGGTTCAGAATGGAAGTCTTTCAGGCCCATGGAAAAAAATTACATCGGTGAAGCCTCGCCCTATCCAAGACAATATTCAAGTACAACGCAATATTCGAGGATATTTATTAAAAACACAATACAAAAACATGTTTATATGGCATAAATATTATGGAAGCGCAACAAGTAAGCACGCAATGGGAATTAATATTGTAGATGCGGCCGGCGACGTTCAGAAACCGGAAATCTTCCGTTCAAAAGACGGCAATCATCCCATCGGAGTCATGCCGCAAGGAGACGACCTCCAAATCGTAACCAAGCGATGGGCGCCCAAGAGCAGAACCACCAACTATTCGGCCCAGACCTTCGACGAAAACATCAAACCAGTCGATGCAAGAAGCCGGTTTTTCACGCTGTGTCGATGGTGCGAGGACCCAAACGTATCTACACTGGAGGGTGGGAATCAACTCATACTCACGAATGAATTTGAAGATCCGTCCCCAGATACCTTTACATTTGTTGAAATACGAAATCAGCTCGGCGATATCGTAACGCCACGAACGAAATTGTATTCCGGCGCGGGATATACCTTGGCTACGACCCCTCTTCCCGGCGGAGATTTTATTTCCATCCGTATCCATGATGATTGGAGCACATCAACAAGGAGCCATGAGCTCATAAGGTTTAATCAATCTCTTCAACAAGTCGGCGGGAGCGTGACACTGCCGACCAATGACATATATCAGATTCTTGCGCTACGAAATGGGAGCGCTCTTGTTGCCTACCCTTCACGCCCCGATCCTAATACAAAAAAATCAAAGTTGATTGGGCAGTTTATTCGACCATAGAGCTGCAGGATATCGAAATCAGAACGTCAGACCTACCGTCATTGCCCCATGATGTTTTTATTTTCGAGAACAACGAAAACGTTGCACGAATTTCTTTTGAATTACAAAATCAAGCAGGATCAGCCTATTTACTACCCACACCAAATGGATGGATTTGACTCTAGAAGCTGCGCCCGTCGACGGGCTTCTTTTCGAGCGCCTTCCAGTCCAGCCCGTCGATGCAGCGGACGTTCAGCGCGACCATCTCGGCTCCGTCGGGCCTCGTCCCACGACCGAACGGCTCGACGCCGCACACCCGGCAGAACTGGTGGCCGATCGCCTTCTTGTTGAAGCGGCACTCGGTCACCAGATCCTCGCCGGCGGTCACGCGGAACGCATCCGCGGGCACGAAGGTGAAGTTCAGCCCCGTCATCTCGCGGATCGAGCAGTTGCAGTCGGAGACGAAGGCAAGATCCCCGGTCGCCTCGAACGCCACGGCGCGGCAGTAGCAGGCGCCGGCAAGCGCGCGCGCTTCGGCCATCGATCGAACCTTACGGCTCCAGCTCGCTGTCCCAGTAGAGATAGTCGAGCCAGCTGTCGTGCAGGTAGTTGGGCGGGAACAGCCGTCCGTTGCGGTGCAGGTCGTGGACCGACGGCGGAAACGGCGTCTGCGCCGGATGCATGCCGCAGTCGTCCGGCATCTGGCCGCCCTTCTTCAGATTGCAGGGCGAGCAGGCCGCGACGACGTTCTCCCAGGTGGTGAGCCCTCCGCGAGAGCGCGGAATCACATGGTCGAAGGTCAGCTCCTCGTGGGCGCCGCAATACTGGCAGGAGAAGCGGTCGCGGAGGAAGACGTTGAAACGGGTGAAGGCGGGGTGCCGGGCCGGCTTCACATAGGTCTTGAGGCAGACGACGGACGGCAGCGTCATCTGGAAGCTCGGCGAGGAGACGCGCCGGTCGTAATTCGAGAGGACGGTCACGCGGTCGAGGAAGATGGCCTTGATGGCGTCCTGCCACGACCAGAGCGACAACGGATAGTAGCTGAGCGGACGGTAGTCCGCGTTGAGCACCAGCGCGGGACACGCTTCAGGCGACACGAGGACCGTCACCGCGCACTCCTCATCGGCGCGCCGGCGCATCGGCCTGCGCTGGAGGAACAATCTATATGTTGTGCGTCAACCTTGTGAAGATGATCGAAGGCTTGTCCTCCGCGGTTTGAGGGCGCTTGCGACGAAGGCCGCGCCCTGGCGCAGCCCCTCCCCGTCGATGCCGTGTCCGAGGCCGGGCGACAGATGCCACTCGACCGGAATTTCCGCCGCCGCCAGCCCGTCGGCCGCGGCGAACAGCGCGTCGACGGGAATCACCTCGTCGCGGTCGCCATGGACGAGCAGGATCGGCGGCTTGCAGGTCGCCTCCGGCTTCAGCGCCTCCGGGTCCACCAGCATTCCGGAGAAGCCGAGGATGCCGGCGGGCGCGTTGCGCCGGCGCAGGCCCGCATGGAGCGCCATCATCGTGCCCTGGCTGAAGCCGACCAGCACCATCCTGTCGTCGGTGAGGTTGTGCCGGGCGAGTTCGGCGTCGAGGAAGGCGTCGAGCGTCGGCCGGGCCGCCACGACGCCGCGGCGGCGCTCGTCAGGATCGCGGAAGGTCAGCGGAAACCATTGCCGGCCGGTCGGCGCCGCCATGCAGCGCTCGGGCGCATGGGGAGAGACGAAGGCGACGTCGGGCAGGGCCTTGCGCCATTCCGAGCCGATCGCGATCAGGTCGTTGCCGTCTGCGCCGAAGCCATGGAGGAAGACGACGAGCCCTTTGGCGGCTCCCGAAGCGGGCGGCAGGCGCGGGCCGTCGATCGGCTGGCTCATGCTGTCTCCTCGATGGCGGCCGGCGCATTCGGCGCCGGCGCGGCGTCTCGTCCGCCGCGGCGCCTGAGGTAATAAGCCCAGAGAAGCTGCGCCGCCACTCCCCTCAAAGGTCGCCAGCCTTCCGCCATGCGCTCGGCCTCCGCCCGGTCCGGGCGCCGGTCGAGCCCGAACGCCTCCTTGAGCGCGGCCTGCACCGCCACGTCTCCGGCCGGAAACGAGTCCGCCCGGCCGTGTGCGAAGAGCAGGAACACGTCAGCCGTCCACGGCCCGATTCCCGACACCGCGAGAAGCTTCGCGCGCGCCTCCGCTTCCTCGAGGCGGGAGAGTCCCTCGACGTCGAGGCCGCCGTCGACCGCGGCGCAGAGCGCCCTGACCGTCTTCAGTTTCCCGCGCGACAGGCCGGCCGCGCGGTAGAGGTCGTCGGGAGCGGCGGAGAGCGTCGCATGGCTGATCGCCCCGAGCGCCGCTTCCAGACGCCCCTGGATGGCGCGGGCGGCGGCGACCGAGATCAACTGCGAATTGACCAGCCAGACCAGCCCCGCAAGATCCCCCGACAGCGTGCGCAGCGGCGGCTCGACCGCTTCGCGGCGCAGCGCCGCCAGTCTTGGATCGAGCGCGCAGAGCGCGTCGAGGGATGCGTCGAGCTGAGACTTCGTGAGGATCCGGTCGGCGGTCACTGCGCCGGGACGATAGAGCGAAGGGCGCGGAGACGCAAAGCGTCGCAGCCGCCTCCCGCCCGCCTCGCGCCTCTGCTAGCCTTCGCGCTCCCCTTCCCAAGCGCGAAGGGCCGCATGGCCGAATTCCTCCCCGCCCGCTCCTACTACGCCGCCGTCAATCCCGCGCCCGAGCCGCGGCCGCCGCTGCGAGGGGCGGCGAAGGCCGACGTCGCGATCATCGGCGCCGGCTTCACGGGGCTTTCGGCGGCGCTGCACCTCGCGCAGGCCGGGCTGAAGGCGGTCGTGCTCGAACAGGCCCGCGTCGGCTGGGGCGCGTCGGGACGGAACGGCGGTCAGGTTCACACCGGCCAACGCCATGAGCAGGACGAACTCGAGCGCCTCCTCGGCAAGGACGACGCCCGCAAGCTGTGGGACATGGCGGAGGACGCCAAGTCCCTGCTGCGCGGGCTGATCGAGGAGCACCGGATCGAGTGCGCCTATGAAAGCGGCCTGATCCACGCCGACCACAAGCCCGCTTATGTCCGCGAAACGCACGCCTACGCCGAGAAGCTCGCGCGCGACTACGGCTATCCGCATGTCGAGCCGCTCGACCGGGAGGAACTCCGCGCGCTCGTCAGGAGCGACCAGTATCATGGCGGCTCGATCGACCGCCGCGGCGGCCATCTCGATCCGCTGGCGCTGGTCTTCGGCCTCGCGCGCGCCGCGGAAGCCGCCGGCGCCGCGATCCACGAGGGCGCGCGCGTGCGACGGCTTCGCCACGGCGCGCGGCCCGTCCTCGAAACCGCCGAGGGCGAGGTTTCGGCCGACGCCGTCCTCATCTGCACGGACGGTCTGCTGGAGGGCGTCGAGCCCGCCGTCGAGTCGCACGTCATGCCGATCGCGAACCACATCGCGACCACCGCGCCGCTCGGCGAGCGGATGAGCGAGGTCCTGACGAGCCGCGCCGCGGTCTCGGACAGCCGATTCGTGGTCTACTATTTCCGCCCGACCCCGGACGGCCGGCTGCTGTTCGGCGGCGGCGAGACCTATTCGACGCGGCTGCCCGCCGACGTCGCGCCGATCGTGCGGGGCCACATGCTGCGGGTGTTTCCGCAGCTGAAGGACGTTCCGATCGAGCACGCCTGGGGCGGCGTGCTCGGCGTCACCCCGACCCGCCAGCCCTATGTGCGCGCGATCGCGCCCAACGTGCTGACGGCGGCCGGCTATTCCGGACAGGGGGTGCTGCTCGGCCCGATGTTCGGCTGGATCCTCGCCGAGGCCGTCCGGGGCCGCCTGTCGGGCTTCGACCTGCTGGCGAAGCTGCCCGTCCCGCCCTTCCCCGGCGGGACGTTGCTCCGCAAGCCGATCCTCGTCGCGGCGATGAGCTATTTCGCGCTGAGGGACCGGCTGTAAAGCTCCCTTTCCGACTTCCGAGGCCCTGTGAAACGGGCGAAGCGCTCTTCTCCCCTCCCCCTTGCGGGGAGTGGCCGGGGGTGGGGGTGGCTCCGAAAAAGGCGGAGAGGATGACGCCGCTCTGCGCCCACGTTCGAAGCCCCGTTCTGAGCCGCCTCCACCCTTACCCTCCCCACAAGGGGGAGGGGACGGAACCGTCGCGGGCGTTTCGCGAAGATGCCGCGATCGGGAGAAGGGATCGGCCGAGGTTCCGCCTCACTGCCCCTTGAAGATCTCGCGCTTGCCCGCATGGTTCGCGGCGCCGACGATGCCTTCGGTCTCCATGCGCTCCATCAGCGAGGCGGCTCGGTTGTAGCCGATCTGGAGGCGGCGCTGGATGTAGGAGGTGGAGGCCTTGCGGTCCCGCAGCACGACGGCCACCGCCTGGTCGTAGAGGTCGCCGGTCTCCTCGCCGAACTCGCCGGCGTCGAACACCGCCGCGTCGTCGCCCTCCTCGGCCGCCGCGGCCACCTCCTCCTCATCCGCCGTGACCGCGTCGCAATATTCCGGCCGGCCTTGCGTCTTGAGGTGGTCGACCACCGCCTCGACCTCGCCGTCCGAGACGAACGGCCCGTGCACGCGGGTGATGCGGCCGCCGCCGGCCATGTGCAGCATGTCGCCCTGACCGAGAAGCTGCTCGGCGCCCATCTCGCCGAGGATGGTGCGGCTGTCGATCTTGCTGGTCACCTGGAAGGAGATGCGGGTCGGGAAGTTCGCCTTGATGGTGCCGGTGATGACGTCGACCGAAGGACGCTGCGTCGCCATGATCAGGTGGATGCCGGCCGCGCGCGCCATCTGGGCGAGGCGCTGGATCGCGCCCTCGATCTCCTTGCCCGCCACCATCATCAGGTCGGCCATCTCGTCGACGATGATGACGATGTAGGGAAGCTGGGTGAGGTCCATGACCTCGTCTTCGAAGGTCGCCTGGCCGGTCTCGCGGTCGAAGCCGGTCTGCACCTGCCGCGTCACGGTCTCGCCGCGCGCCGTCGCTTCCGCCGCTCGGGCGTTGAAGCCGTCGATGTTGCGCACGCCGAGCTTCGACATCTTGCGATAGCGGTCCTCCATCTCGCGGACCGCCCATTTGAGCGCGATCACCGCCTTCTTTGGGTCGGTGACGACGGGCGTCAGCAGGTGGGGGATGCCCTCATAAACCGAGAGCTCCAGCATCTTCGGGTCGACCATGATGAGCCGGCACTTCTCCGGCGCGTGCCGGTAGAGCAGGCTCAGGATCATGGTGTTGATCGCGACCGACTTGCCCGAGCCGGTGGTGCCGGCGACGAGCAGGTGGGGCATCTTGGCGAGGTCGGCGATCACCGGCTCGCCGCCGATGGTCTTGCCGAGGCAGACGGGCAGCTTCAGCGGCGAGGCCTCGAAGCTCTGGTCTTCGAGCAGCTCGCGCAGATAGACGGTCTCGCGCTTGGCGTTCGGCAGCTCGATGCCGATGACGTTGCGACCCTCGACCACCGCGACGCGGGCCGAGACGGCGCTCATGGACCTTGCGATGTCGGACGCGAGCGCGGTGACCCGGCTCGACTTCACGCCGGGCGCGGGCTCGAGTTCGTAGAGCGTGACCACGGGACCGGGATTGGCGTCGATGATCTCGCCGCGCACGCCGAAATCGGCGAGCGTCTGCTGCAGCTTCACCGAATTCTTCTCGAGCGCCTCCTCGGAGAGTTCCGGCGAAGGCTCCGAAGAGGCCGCGGCGGTGAGAAGCTCGATCGACGGCGGCTCGTATTCGAGGCTGAGCGGCGGACGGGCGAACGCGACGGCGTGCTGGCGCACCGCGGGCTCGGAGCGCGCCGGCGCGGACGGCTGGACATGGACGACGGGCGCAGGCTTCGGCGCCTCCGCCGCAAGGCGCTCGGCGCGCGCCGCGCGGGCTTCGGCCGCGAGCAGCGGCTTGCGCGCGGGAGGCGGCGGGGGAGCGGCGGGCTCCTCGACGACGGGCGCCTCGACCGGCGGCTGGGCCGCCGGCTGCGCGGCGACCACCGGCGGCAGGTCGCCCCAGCCGAAGGACGCGCGGTAGGTCACCGGCGCGAAGCTCGTGAAGGGCTGGCCGAGCGAGCCGGTCATCATGGAGCCGACGGTCGCCGACGGCGTCTCGGGCGGCGGCGCGACGCCCTCGAGCGGCTCGTTGTCCTGATCGGCCGGAACGGCGCTCGGCTCGCCGATGCGGATGGTTCCGGCGAGCCGCTGGATCGTCGCCGGCGCGGCCCGGCGCGACGCGGCCGCCCCGCCCGGAAACGCCATGCCGGCGATCGCGTCGGCGGCCGCCTGAGGCTCGATCGGCTGCTCCTCGTCGGTCTCGGCGCCCGCCACCCGGTTGCGGCCGCGCAGAATGCTGTCGGGCGTCCGGGTGAAGCGGATGTTCGGGCCGCTCGCGAAGGGCTTCAGCCAGCTCGGGGTCTCGGTCGCGTCGGGGAGAGGCTGCGCCTGGCGTTCGACCGAGACCGCCAGCGCGTCGTCGCAGCCTGCCGTCCCCTGCGCGCGGCGCGCCTGCAGCACATGATCGGGCGTTCGGACGGAGCGCACCTGGGACGGCGGCAGCGGACGTCCCGCCTCCTGGCCTCCGCGCGCGGTCTGATCGTCGGAGAAAGGCGGACGGCCTGAAAAACGCATGAAACTGAACCCCGGAGCCGGGCGGATCCGCCGCCCTGACGCGTGGGTTCAGTAAGCCTCCGTCAGCGTTAACGAAGGGTGGAACGGGGAGGTTTTCCACCGCCCGGCATGCGGCCGGGCGGCGGCGCGTCGTGTCCTCAGTCGAGCGACGCCGTGCGGTCGGCCGGCGCGGCGGCGCGTTCGAGCGCGCGCACGCAAGGCCTGGCGTCGGTCGACTTCAGCGCGGGCAGGATGCGCGGCAGCGGGCCGATGGCGGTTGAGGCGTCGCCGCCCTGCGGCGTCCCGGTGGAGACCAGCGCCTTGCGCATGTTTTTCGGGCTCAGCGGCCCGAGGCCGCAGGCCTTGCGCACGCCCTGGATCGCGGCGACGGCCCCGGTGACGATCGGGGTCGCGCTCGACGTCCCGTTGAAGCCCGACGTGTAGGCCTGCCGTATGTCGGCCGGGAAGAACAGATCGCCATAGCCGGTGGTGACGACGTTCTCGCCCCATCCCTGCACGTCGACCCGCGATCCGTAGCTCGAGAACGACAGGCGGGAATGATCGGTCGAGGAGCTCGCGCCCACGATGAGCGCGCGGGAGTTGCGGACCTTGCGGTCGAACTGGCCGGCGCATTCCGGCGCGTCGAGATTGACGGCGCCGTTTCCGGCGGCCGCGACCACGATCACGCCGCGGCCGGTCAGCGTCGAGACGGCGTCGAACACGTCCTGGAGCGTTTCGAGCGGGCCGTAGCGGTTCTGGCTCGTCGGGTACCCGCAGACCCAGTACTGCTGCTCGATGATCAGCACGTCGCCGCGCCGAAGCTGCTGGCCCGCGGTGATGATGGCGCGGGCGGGCGTGTAGCCGGCCGGCGTCGTCATGGCGGGGGCGACATAGGCCGTCGCGCCGGGCGCGATCCCGGTCACGCCGTAGGCGTTCTTCTTGCCGACGATCTCGCCGAGCACCGCCGTGCCGTGATGATCGTTGCTGAAGGGATCGCTCGCCGTCTGCCCGCCGGTCAGGACCCGATCGGCCGGAATTTCGAGGTCCTCATGGTCGAGCCGCCAGCTGTACTCGACGTCGACGACGCGGATCCCCTTCCCGTTCCCGCCCGGATAGACGTCGGGCGACAGCGCGCCGACGCCGACGTTCCGCCCTTTCAGATAGCCTTGCTGCGACACGAATTTCGGCGTCGTGGGCGCGATGTCCACGGGCGGGGGAGCCGGACGCGGCGCAGGGGCGGCGTATTCGACGAAGGGCAGGCCGTTCAGCCTGTCCGCGACCGCGGCGGCGTTGGCGCCCGCGGGAAGCTGCAGGACGTAATAGAGGTTGAGGTCGGCGATCTCCTCGCCGGCCTCCGCCTGAGCCTCCGCGCGCTGGGCGTCGAGCGTCTCCTCGGGCACGCTATGGAGCTTCGAAAGCGCGCCGCCGCCGGCCCCGGCCGCTTCGAGCGCGGTCCGGAACGCCTTCGATTCGGCCCCCGAAAGACCGTCGAGCGCCGCCCCCTTCAGGCGCACCTTGCGCCCTTCGCGGAACTTGACCGTGACCCGATCGGCTGCGCCCTGCGCGACCATCGCCTGGTAGCTCGCCTTGGCGCCGGGGGCGCGGGGGGCGAGTTCGGCGGCCGAAGCGATCGGAACGACGGAAGCGAAGGCGAAGGCGGCCGACGCCAGAACGGCGAGCGCGGCAATGGTCTTCATGGTGTTTTTGAGCCTCTTGGTCCCGAAGGAACGGGACGGGAGGCTCGTCGGCCCGGAGCGCGGCGTCAATTCACGACGCGCGCATGCGTATTCCTACGTAGGCCCTCAGGCCTCGACGTCGAGCAGGCCGCCAACGCCGGGCGCGGTCATGGCCTTCATGGTCTCGGCGGACTGCGAGACCATGTCGGCGATCATCTGCTGCTGCTCGTTCGCGATCTTGAGCGCGGCGATGGCGAAGCCGTCGCGGGTCTGGCTCGCGGTCGAGGCGACCGCGGAGGCTGCGAGCGAAGACAGTTCCATGGGACGCGGCCCTCCCGGTCATGTCCTGACGGACGACCATGCGCAGAGCCGCGTCAACCGATGGTTAATCGGGAGGTTAAACTGCGGTGAATCCGGCCGATCAGCGCGTCGGAACCGGATGCTCGCCGCGATAGTCGTAGAAGCCGCGCTGGGTCTTCCGGCCGAGCCAGCCAGCCTCGACATATTTCACCAGCAGCGGACAGGGCCGGTACTTCGGATCGGCGAGCCCCTCGTGCAGCACCTGCATCACCGACAGGCAGGTGTCGAGGCCGATGAAGTCGGCGAGCTGGAGCGGCCCCATCGGGTGGTTGGCGCCGAGCCGCATCGCGGTGTCGATGGCGTCGACCGAACCCACGCCCTCGTAGAGCGTGTAGATCGCCTCGTTGATCATCGGCAGCAGGATGCGGTTGACCATGAAGGCCGGGAAGTCCTCCGAGACCGCGACCGTCTTGCCGAGCTTGTCGATCAGCCCCTTGGCGTAGTCGAAGGTCTCGTCTTCGGTCGCGATGCCGCGGATCAGCTCGACGAGCTGCATCAGCGGCACCGGATTCATGAAGTGGATGCCGATGAAGCGCTCCGGCCGGTCGGTCGAGGCGGCGAGACGCGTGATCGAGATCGACGACGTGTTGGTCGCGAGCATCGTCGCCGGCTTCAGCAGCGGGCAGAGCTCGGTGTAGATCTTGCGCTTGACCTGCTCGTTCTCGGTCGCGGCCTCGATCACGATCTCGCAGTCGTCGAAGTGCTTCAGACCCTCCACCGGCGCGATGCGGGCGAGCGCGGCCTTGCGGTCGGCCTCGGTGATCGCGCCCTTGCCGGTCTGCCGCTGCATGTTGCCGTCGATGACATGAAGACCGTTCTCCGCCTTCTCCATCGAAACGTCGCTCAGCACGATCTCGAGGCCGGCGAGCGAGCACACGTGCGCGATGCCGCTGCCCATCTGGCCGGCGCCGATCACGCCGATCTTGCGAATGTCGTTCGCCATGTCGCTCGCCACATGCGGCCCCTGCGGGCCGCTCCCTTGCATGCCAGATCCGTTTCGGCCGCGATCTTACGTACCGCGGCGCACAACGCCAGCGCCGAGAGGGCCATACCGACCAAAGTCGACCGTGGGACGATCCGTCGACCGGACCGTCGCGGCCGTCACTTTCCGGCCTTGGCCAGTTCTTCCCTGAGCTCCGGGACGGCGGTGAAGAGATCCGCCACGAGGCCGTAGTCGGCGACCTGGAAGATCGGCGCCTCCTCGTCCTTGTTGATCGCGACGATGACCTTCGAGTCCTTCATGCCGGCGAGATGCTGGATCGCGCCCGAAATGCCGAGCGCCACGTAGAGCTCCGGCGCCACCACCTTGCCGGTCTGGCCGACCTGCTGGTCGTTGGGCGCGTAGCCCGAATCCACCGCCGCGCGAGACGCGCCGATCGCGGCGCCGAGTTGGTCGGCGAGCGGCTCGATGACTTCCTTGAACTTTTCCGCCGAGCCCATGGCGCGGCCGCCCGAGACGATGATCTTGGCGGAGCCGAGCTCCGGACGGTCGGACTTGGTCAGTTCCTCGCCGACGAAGCTCGACAGCGCCGGATCGGCCGCGGCCGAGATCTCCTCGATCGCCGCGGAACCGCCCTCGCCCGTCGCGGCGAAGGTCGAGGTGCGCACCGTGACGACCTTCTTGGGCTCGGCGCACTTGACCGTCTGGATCGCGTTGCCGGCGTAGACCGGGCGCTCGAATGTGTCGGGCGAAACGACCTTCTGGATGTCCGAGACCTGCATCACGTCGAGCTTGGCGGCGACGCGGGGCAGGATGTTCTTGCCCGTGGTCGAGGACGAGGCGACGAGCGCGTCGTAGCCGTCCATCAGGCCGAGGATCAGCGCCGCGAACGGCTCGGCGAGGCCGTGGGCGTACTGCTCGCCCGAGGCGACCAGCACCTTCTCGACGCCGTCGAGCTTCGCCGCCTGTTCGGCCGCGCCCTTCGGGCTCTTGCCGGCCACGAGGACATGGACCGGCGTCCCGATCTCCTTGGCGGCGGTCAGCGCGCGGGCGGTCGCGTCGCCGAGAGCGTCTTCGTGATGATCCGCGAGCAGCAGGGTCGCCATGTCAGATCACTCCGGCTTCGTTCTTGAGCTTGGAGACGAGCTCGGCGACGGAGCCGACCTTGGCGCCCGCCTGCCGCTTCGGCGGCTCCTCCGTCTTGAGCACCTCGAGCCGCGGCGCGAGGTCGACGCCGAGATCGGCGGCGGAAACTTCGTCGAGCGGCTTCTTCTTCGCCTTCATGATGTTGGGCAGCGAAGCGTAGCGCGGCTCGTTGAGGCGCAGGTCCGTGGTCACGACGGCGGGCAGCTTGAGCTGCACCGTCTGCAGGCCGCCGTCGACCTCGCGGGTGACCGAGACGCTGTCGCCGTCGGGCGAGACCTTCGAGGCGAAGGTGCCCTGCGGCCAGTCGAGCAGAGCGGCGAGCATCTGGCCGGTCTGGTTGCAGTCGTCGTCGATCGCCTGCTTGCCCATGATCACGAGGCCGGGCTGCTCCTTCTCGACGATCTTGGCGAGGAGCTTGGCGACGGCGAGCGGCTCGACCGGACCGTCGACCTTGACCAGGATTCCGCGGTCGGCGCCCATCGAGAGGCCGGGATTGCGGATCGTCTCGGCCGCCTGCGCCGGACCGACCGACACCACGACGACCTCGGTCGCCTTGCCGGCCTCCTTGAGGCGCAGCGCCTCCTCGACGGCGATCTCGTCAAAGGGGTTCATCGACATCTTGACGTTGGCGAGTTCGACGCCCGAACCGTCGGGTTTCACGCGGATCTTCACGTTGTAGTCGACAACGCGCTTGACCGGGACGAGGACCTTCATCGCGACGTTCACCTCGGGAAATTCTGCGCGCCCGGAGCCGGCGGAACGCGGCGGGCGAAGAGGGGCGACATGCTGCGCCGCCGGAGCGGACGCTGCGCGCGGCGGACACTATGGGCCGCCCGCGAGGTTCGTCAACGCCGAGTGTGCAGTGCGAAAAGGTCCGATGGTCTAATCGCCGGACGGCGTCGCCGCTCGCCGGAACCGCGCTCGGCGACGCGTCCCTCGGCGCCCGAGCGCGCCTCGGCGCCGGTCAGAAACAGTAGCCGAAATAGTCGATTTCGCGCTCGCACAAGCGAGCCACGGTCTTCCGGGTCCGCGCGTCGTAGAAGTCGCGGAAATCATAGGGCCGCGCCGCCTTGGCGCGGGCGGGCGCACTCCAGGGCAGGCCGATCTCGCCGCAGATGACCGCGATGTCGCGCTCGAAGGTCTCGTGCCGCCCGACATAGTCGACCGCGACGCGATCCGCGATGGCGTGGATCTCCCACTGGTCGACGAGCCGGCGCCACCGCGCGTGACGTCCGCCGCCCTCGATCAGACGCTCGAGGAAGACGCCGAAGGACGGCCGCCGCTCCTCGTCGCCGCGGGTCAGGAACAGATACATGGACACGGTCCGCTCATAGGGATTGCGGACGAAACTGAACTTGAAATTGCGGTCCCAGGACCGCCGGTCGAAGAAACGCAGCCGTTCGGCGCTGGGGTGATCCACGGAAGCCCCGAAATGGCGGGCGTAGGCCCTCTGCTGCCGGCTGATGAGCTTGCGATGGGAGCGCAGCCCGACCGCGGCGAGAACGCCGCCCGGCGTCAGCGTGGAGGCCGCGTCGAGGCGGGCGCGGAGGTTCGGCCTGACGCGCCCGCCCTCGCGTTCAGATCTCGCACCGAGAAGAATGTCGCGCGGACCGAGATGGGGCGCGAAGCCAAGCTTGATGGAGCTTCCGCCGCTTTTGGGCGAATGCAGAAATGTGAATTTGTGCCTATAAGATAAGATCATCCCAAATTACGACGCACGCCCCCCGAATCCGCAGGGAGAATAGCCTTGAATGACGTGGGGAATTTGTAGCGTAAATTTTTGTAACGAAATTTGCAGCTCCGACTGTTCGGCGCAGCGCGGCGATTAGCCGGCGCGAGCGGAACAGGGTCGAACAGACGTCATGAGCCGCGCTCGGACCAACGCGTCCACGCGGGCGCTCCGACGTGATCGTCGATCCTCGAGCCGGCGGGCGTTCCGGACAGGCCCGTTAGGCCGGCTCCTGCTCCGGCCTCTCGCCCCTGCGCTGGATGCGGGCGCGGAGATCGTGGTCGAACAACTTCACGTCCGGCCGCTTCAGCGCCACGACCAGAACCGCGCCGGTGACGAAGCCGCCGACATGGGCCCACCAGGCCACCTGGCTCTCGCCCGCGATCAGCGCGTTGCCGGCCTGGAAAACGACCCAGGCGCCGATGATCCAGAAGGCCCGGAGCCGCAGCGGCACGCGGTAGAACAGCAGCACCCACACCTTCACCTGCGGATGCAGCATCACATAGGCCGCGACCACCCCCGCCACGACGCCCGAGGCGCCGACGAGCGGCGCGTCCGGATTGGGCGCGCCGACCGCATGGGCGATGCCCGAGCCGACGCCGCAGAGCAGCAGGAAGGCCGCGTAGCGCAGATGGCCCAGGTCGTCCTCGACATTGTCGCCGAACACCCAGAGGAACAGAAGGTTGCCGGCGAGATGCAGGACGCCGCCGTGCAGGAACAGCGAGGTGACGAGCGTCGCGACCGGGGGCACGGCCTCATAGCCGGCCGGCAGCACCGCCTCGCCGAACAGCACGCTCGGGATGAGGCCGAGCGAGACCACGGCGCCGGACCGCGCGGGCCAGAACCAGCCGGACTGGAACACGACATAGATCAAGGCGCAGGCGGCGATGAAGGCGTAGGTGACCCATGGCCGCCTGATACGGCGAACGGGGGCGTCGTCCAGGATCGGGACGAACATCGGCTCGCGTCTCGGTCTCGCGGGCGCGCCGGCGCGCGCCTCTTCAACCAGGACTATGGCGAGCCCCGCCCTTGACTCCAAGCGGCGGGCGCGAACCGCGGACCGTTCGTCCGCTCAGCGTGTCTTTCCGGGCGCCCACAGCACGTCGCCGCGGCCGAGATTGGCGACGCGGGCGGCGACGAACAGGAAGTCGGACAACCGGTTGAGGTAGCGCCGCGCCGCGGGCGACACCGGCTCGCGCTCGGCGAGCGCGGTCGCGAGCCGCTCGGCGCGGCGCGCGACGGTGCGGGCGGCGTGGAGATGGGCGGCGAGCGGCGTCCCCGCCGGCAGCACGAAGGATTTCAGCGGCTCGAGCCGGGCGTTGAGCGCGTCGATGTCGGCCTCGAGCCGCGCCACCTGGCCGTCCACGATCCGGAGCGGCTCGTAGCCGAGGTCGGTCCCGTCGTCGAGCGTCGCGAGGTCGGCGCCGAGATCGAACAGCTCGTTCTGGACGCGCGCCAGAACGGCGTCGATCTCGGGGTCGGCGTGAAGCCGCGCGAGGCCGATCACGGCGTTGGTCTCGTCGACCGTGCCGAACGCCTCGATCCTGAGGTCATGCTTGGCGCGGCGCGGGCCGACCGCGAGCCCCGTGGTGCCGTCGTCGCCGGTGCGGGTGTAGATCTTGTTGAGCTTGACCATCGAAATCGCTCTCAGTCGGCAGGGCTCGGTCCGTCGCCGCGGTCATGCCCGAACTCGTCCCGGGCATCCACGACTTTGCGCCGAGGCCAGCGATCAACTCGTGGATAGCCGGCCTTCGGCCGGGCATGACGCGTCGCGGATCAGGGCCGGTTCCCCATGACCCAGATGGTCGCCATGATCACGACGATGGCGACGAACTGGAGGATGACTCGCCAGCGCATCAGCTTCTGCGACCGGTTCTGGTCGCCGCCCCGCATCATGTTGACGAGGCCGAGCAGCAGCACGACGATGACCGCGCCGATCGCGATGGGCACCAGAACTCCGGACATCGCCGCGGCCATGAGCGCCCCTGGGATGGAACGGCGGCGGGCGCGCCCGCGTCAGCCGTTGAGGTGAAGGATCGCCGCGTTCAGCGCGGCGGCGAAGGCGACCCACGCTGCATAAGGCCAAAGCAGCGCCGCCGCGAGCCCGTCGATCGGCCTAAAGCGGGCGATCGTCCACAGGATCGCGAGGAAGAACGGCACGACCTCGATCATCCCGAGCAGCGGCGAGCGCGCCCAGAAGAAACAGAACGACCAGCCGATATTGAGCGCGAGCTGGAGCGCGAAGACGCCGAGCGCGCGGGTTCTCTCGCCGCCTTCCGACAGCATGGCGACCCGCCAGGCCGCGACCGCCATCAGCGCGAACAGGATCGACCACGCGATCGGGAAGGCGATGTTCGGCGGGTTGAACCACGGCTTTTCGAGCCCGGCGTACCACGGCGCCAGATTGGGCGTGGTCGCGAGCGAGCCGAGCTGGGCCGCCCCGAAGCAGACGACGAGCGACAGCGCCAGAACGCCGAGCGAGCGCGGGGAGAGCCAGGGACGGCGTGGGGCGGAGAGCGTGGCCATGGCCGAAACCTAGGAGGCTCGCAGGCTTCGACGAGCATGACGCGGCGCGACGCCGCGGCCGCGCGAGGCGGGCGACCGCGTAACCTCGCCCCTCGGGGAACAACTCGACACGAGGGTCACCATGCGCAGCCGCACCGAGCCGTCCATCGCCTTCGCCGCCGACGCCGCGTCCGGCCCGTCGGCGCCGCCGAACGCCCGCGCCGAAACGCCGGAACAGGACGTGATGTATTCGCTGTCCGCGATCCTGAAGGCGAAGCCGGGGCAGGAACACATCCTGCAGAAGGCGCTTCACGACATCGTCGCCTTCGTCGAGACCAACGAGCCAGGAACGATCGAATATTACGTCGCGCAGGACACCAGCGACCCGACGATCTACACGACCTACGAGCGCTACATCAGCCAGGCGGCGATGGACGCCCACAACAATTCGGCGGAATGCGCGGAATTCTACCGCATCGTCAATCCCGTGCTTGCCGAGCCCGTGATCCTCATCAAGGCCAGGGAGCAGGTCGCCAAACAGGTCGACAAGCAGGTCGCGAAGACCGGCTGACTGGGCGAAACGCGCCGCGGGGTCCCTTTCTCCCCCGCGAAGGGCGTCGCAGAGAGCGCGGCGCCCCGCCTTCGCGGAGAATGAAGAGAGCGTCCGGCGGCCGCGGGCCTCGCCGCCCTCAGGTCGCGACGCCCTCGGCCGTCACCTCGGCCTCGGGCCGCTCCTTGTCCTGCGTCGGCGGCTCCTCGCCATAGATCGCCGCCTCGAAGCCGCGCAGACGCTTGTAGACAGACATCAGCTCGATGATCGTTGTCCAGGAATTGACCAGATACTGGAACGAGTTGCTGACCTGATTGAACGCGCCGGTGATCTGCTGAAAGATTCCGAGCGAAATCTTGCCCGCCACGATAGTCGGCGCCAGCGCGATGTAGATCAGGATGTTGTCAGTCTGCAGATAGACGATGCGAGCGACGTTGAAATACATATAGTGGAAATAGAGTCGGAAGTAGTTGATCCGAACGTTGTGAAACAGCTCCTTCACCGTCGGCGGCTGCGCGCGGTCGTGATGGTCCTCGCCATAGACCAGTTCCTTGCGGTAGGCCGCCTCGACGCGCTGATTGCGGAACTCGAGCCCCGGCAGCTTTACGCCGACCAGCGCGAGCAGCCCGGTGCCGAACGCCGCCCAGGCGATCGCAAGCAACACCAGCGGATAGGGCACCGCTCCGATGATCGGCAGTTCGGAGACGTGGCTCGACAGCGCGGCCAGCACCGGCAGGAAGGCGATCAGCGTCATGACGGCGTCGATCAGGCTGACGCCGAGCGTCTCCATCTGGGTGGAGAAGCGCATCGTATCTTCCTGCACGCGCTGCGAGGCGCCTTCGACGTTCCGCGCCTTCGGCCAGTGCGACATGTAGAAGTCGTTCATCGCCGTCCGCCAGCGGAAGATATAGTGACTGACGAAGAAACGCGTGAGCACGTAGACGACCACGGCGACGGTCGCAATGCTCATGAATTGGGCGATGCCGACGTAGAACTCTTCGAGGCTGACGGGCCTCGTCTTGGCCATCGCAGCCTGAATCATGTCGAAGAACGGACCACGCCAGTCGTTGATCGCGACCGAGACCTGAACCTGAAAATAGGTGACGAAGATGATCAGCGCAGAGCCGAGGATCGACCAGACCGCCCAGGGATGCGGCCGCAGGATCATCCAGGCGGCGGCGAAGACCGCGACCGCGACCGCGTAATAGGCGTAGAACCACAGGAACGGGCCGGAGACGAACACCTGCGGGCCGATGATCGGGGCGGCGTCCGCGGCCGGATAGGCGAAGAAGGCCTGCCCCCACTCCGATCCGCCGCCGTACCACAGCCCGATCGCGATCGCGGTCCAGAGCGCGACCGAGGAGAAGAACAGCTTGGTCGGGTTCGGGAAGAAGGACTGGAACATCGAACGCTTCCGCCTCGCTTGAAAATCAGGCGCGAGCGTTAGACCCGGCGGCGCTGCGCCGCAAGTTACGGCCCGTTAAGGCTGCGCCCCGGCCGTTCAGTCCATCTGGTAGGTCCAGCGCGCCGCCTCGAAACGGCGGTCGCCGAGCGCGCCGGCGTCGATCAGATGGTAGGTCGCGCCGTCGCCCTTGCCGTCGGAGCCCATCCGCCGCGTGCCCGCATAGAACTCCCCGCCATAGGCGAAGAGCTGGCGCCACGGCGTCCTGCCCGGCGTCGTGATCCTGACGCCGTCGAGTTCGGTCTCGGGATCGCCCTGGATCGGGTTCGGCCATCCGCCGAGCCGGTCGCCGAAATGACCGGCCTGAAGCGCGTCGGCGCTCTCGTCTTCCGCGGCCGGCGCCAGCGGGACGTATTCGCCGTCGCCCGACTGGAACCAGTCCCAGATCCGCTCCCAGTCGAGGCTTCCGGCCGGGAACGCCGATTTCCAGTGATGCGGGACCGCGAGCGCCGGGAACGGTTCGAGCGTCTCGGCGAGCGTCAGCTTCGCCCAGGGCTCGACGCCGCCGAGGCCGTAGCCGCCGCAAAGGTCGACATGCTCGACGAGGCGGTCAGGCGGCGGCGTGCGCTTCAGCCTGTCGCGCGGGACATCGTGATAAAACAGCGCGGGCGCGCCCTCGACGCCTTCGGCGGTCACGTCCTCGAAGACGCTGAAGACGCCGGAGCGCGGAAACTCCGCCGGAAAGCCCGTCTGGCCCGAAAGCGCGGCGAGATCGATCTGCCCGACGAAGGCGAGCGGAAACGCCGAGGCGAAGGCGCGTCCGCGCGCATCCGCCGCGACCGCCAGCCGGTCGACCTCCGCGCGCGGGATGCGGCGCTGGTGCGGCTCGAGCGGGCCGTCGACCTGCGGCTCCCAGTTCGCCGCCGTCGTGCGGGCGAAGTCGAGCGCGGCGGCTGCGCGTCGCGCGGCGTCCGGATAAGGCGGCCGCGTCGGCCAGGCGAAGTCTTCCGGAAGGTCGGGAAAGCCGCCGATCTTGCTGGTCGCCGGCAAGGAGTCGTCGAGAGCCTGCCGGCGCAGGAACAGCAGGACGGGCTTCGACGAACAGACGATCGCGTCGGCGAAGGGCTCGAGGCCCGCCCGGCGGAGCGAGGCCCTGAGATCGTCGGCGGATCGGAACGCGGTCATGGGCTCTCCCGGGGCTCATACGGAGTTCGGTTCGGGGCGCCGCCGCTTCGCGACGCTCCATCCGGACCATGCTTACCCTCCCTTGCAGGCGGGAGGATCGCATTTGACCGTGACCCGCCGCGCGCGGCTTTCAGGCGTCGCGCCCGGTCGCTCCCCTCTCCCGCCTGCGGGAGCTTTGCGAAACGCCCGCGACGTCTCCGCCCCCTCCCCCTTGCGGGGAGGGTACGGGTGGGGGTGGTTCAGAATGGGGCCCCGAACGTGGGCGTAAAGCGGCTTCGCTTCCTGCGCCTTATCCGGAGCTGCCATCACCCCCGGCCCCTCCCCGCAAGGGGGAGGGAGAAGAGCGCCCGCGGGCGTCTCGCAGAGACCTTGCCTGCGGGAGCAGAGGTCTCGCAGGTGGGAGAAGGGGCCGCGCCCGCTGCGCCCTACGCGACTTCACCTCGCCGGAAGCTCCCGCGTCAGCCCTCTCTGCGGCCTCGCCCGATCTCCGCCGCCTCGTAGGGCGTCGTCTGGTAGATCTCGTTGATCCAGTTGCCGAACAGCAGATGGGCGTGGCTTCGCCAGCCGTTCTCGGGCGGGCGGGTCGGGTCGTCGTCGGGAAAATAGTTCGCGGGAACCGGCGTGTCGCCGAGGGCCGCGTCCCGGAAATACTCGTTGGCGAGCGTCGCCGTGTCGTATTCGGCGTGGTTGAAGGAGCAGAGCAGGCCCCGCGCCGCCTCCTCGACCAGACAGAGCCCCGTCTCCGCGCTCTCGGCCAGCACCGTCGCCTCCTCGGGCAGGTCGGCCCTGCGCGTCTCGGTCCAGCGCGAGACCGGGATCGCGAAGCCGTCGGACATGCCCCGGAGATAGGGCGAGGCGGGCTGAACCACGCTCTGGCGGAAGACGCCCGAGGCTTTGGCGGACAGCTCGTGCTTCGGCGCGCCGTGGAAATGGTTGAGCGCCGCCTGCGCGGCCCAGCAGATCGCGAGCGTGCGGTGAACGTGCGCTTGCGTCCAGTCGAAGATGCGGCCGAGCTCCTCCCAGTAGCGCACCTCTTCGAACGGCAGCCGCTCCACCGGCGCGCCGGTGACGATGAAGCCGTCGAAGCGCTCGTGCTCGATCTCGTCGAAGGAGCGGTAGAAGGCGGCCATGTGGTCGGGCGCGGCGTTGCGCGGCGCATGGCTCGACAGCCGCACGAGGGTGAGCTCGACCTGCAGCGGCGTCGCGCCGATCAGGCGGGCGATCTGCGTCTCGGCGCTGATCTTGTCGGGCATGAGGTTCAGAAGGCCGATCCGGAGCGGCCGGATGTCCTGACGGACCGCGTCGGCCTCGCGCATGACCGCGACGCCTTCCGCCTCGAGCGTGCGGACCGCCGGGAGATCGTCGGGAATCTTGATCGGCATCGCCTTCGCGTCCTTACCTTCGGAGAGGGACGCGGAATGCTGCGGCGTGATCCGTTTGGTTGCCGGGTCGGCCGCATCCTTCCCCGAAGGGAAGCGCCACCTTGCCCGGAACAGGCAGGTTGGCGTTGGGGCGTCGTCCCAACTCCTGATGCTGACCGGCATTTAGCCGGCGCGCCGCGTTCGCGCAAGAAGGCGACCGCCGAGGAGAGGCCAAGACCCCGCTTGACCTCCCGCCCGGCCCCCGCGCCTTATCGGCCGAAAGGATCGCCCGAGGAGGCCGACCGATGTCCGACCAGCCGAAGCTCACGCTCTACGCCTACTGGCGCACCTCCGCGGGCTACCGCGTAAGGGTCGCGCTCGCGCTCAAGGGGCTCTCGGCCGAGGAGCGCAACGTCGACATCGACGCCGGCGAGAACCGTTCGCCCGAATTCCTGAAGATCAACCCGATGGGCGCGGTGCCGGCCCTGGTCGCGGACGACAGGGCGCCGATCACCCAGTCGCTCGCGATCCTCGACTATCTCGAGGAGATCGCGCCCGAGCCGCCGCTGCTGCCGGCCGACCCCTGGGGCCGGGCGCGGGTCCGCTCCATCGCCGCCATGCTCGCCGCCGACACCCATCCGTTGATCACGCCGCGGGTGCGCCGCTACCTGACCGAAGCGGGCTTCGACGCCGACCAGTGGCGCGCCTGGCAGGTGCACTGGTTCACCACCGGGCTGCAGGCGGTCGAGAAGCGCCTCGCCTCGGAGGCCGAGACCGGCGTGTTCTGCCACGGCGACAGCCCGACGATC
The DNA here is from genome assembly GCA_003241695.1 of Ancylobacter novellus. GTDB lineage: Bacteria > Pseudomonadota > Alphaproteobacteria > Rhizobiales > Methylopilaceae > Methylopila. Next base: position 70,777 of record QFPN01000001.1, read on the forward strand.
GCCGACGTCTGCCTCGCGAGCATTCCGGCCGTGATGCAAGTGTTCAAGGTGACGGTTCCCGACATCCCGACCGTGGACCGCATCGTCGCCGCCTGCGAGGCGCTGCCGGCCTTCGCGAACGCCGACCCCTACAGGCAGAAGGGCGCGCCGCCGAAGTGAGGCGCGGGGACGCCTCCCCGAGGCGGGACCGCATGTGAACGTGGGCGGCCATGCGACCGGAACCAAGGCGGCGCGGCTCGCCGCTCCCCTCTCCCGCTTGCGAGGACTCTGCGAAGCGCCCGCTACGGATCCGCTCCCTCCCCCTTGCAGGGAGGGTGAGGGTGGGGGCGGCTCAGGATTGGGCTTCGAACGTGGGCTTAGAGCGGCTTCGTCCGCTGCGGCTCTTTCGGAACCACCCCCCACCCCCGACCCCTCCCACAAGGGGAGGGGCGAAGAGCGCTTGCGCTTGTTTTGCAAAGCCCTCGCAAGCGGGAGAAGGGGCGGCCTATGTCGCGCCATAGGCGATCGCCCTCGTGAAGGCGCGCGATCGCCTCACCCCATCCGCATGAGCACGAGCGCCGCGACGATGACGCCGGCCGCTGCGCAGCGGCCCCATTGCAGCGGCTCCTTCAGCAGGAAGAAGGCGATCAGCGCCGCGAACAGCACGCTCGCCTCGCGCACCGCCGCGACCAGCGGGATCGGCGCGACCGTCATGGCCCAGATCACGATCCAGTAGGCGGCGAGCGACATCGTCCCGGCGGCGAGCCCCTGCGCGAGGAACGGCCGCATCGGCGCGAGACCGGCCGCGCCGCGGCGCCACAGCGCCACCAGCAGCATCGGAAAGCCGTTGACGACGAAGAGCGTCGAGGAAAAGGCGTGCGGGTCGCCGGCCGCCCGCGCGCCGAGGCCGTCGACCAGCGTGTAGCCCGCGATCATGACCGAGGTCAGCCCCGCAAAGCCGAGCGCCGCCGGGTCGAACCGCGCGCCCTTGCGGCGGCCGAGCAGGGAGATCAGCATCACGCCGCAGCCGAGCGCGAGGATGCCGAGCGCCTGCGTGGCCGACACCCGCTCCCCGATCAGCGCGACGCCGCCGAGCGCGGTGAGCAGCGGCGCGCCGCCGCGCGCGATCGGATAGACTTGGCTCATGTCGGCCCGCCGATAGGCCTCGGTGAGCGCGAGATTGTAGCCGAGATGGAGCGCGACCGAGCCCGCGATCCACGGCCACGCTTCGGCGCGCGGCGGGCCGAAGACGAACACCCCCGGCAGCGCCGCGACCCCCGCCCCGATCGTCACCAGCACCATGGCGAGGAACGGATCGATCCTGAGCTTCAGGCAGGCGTTCCAGCCGGCGTGCATGGCCGCGGCCGCCAGAACGGCGAGGAAGACATGGGGTTCCATGACGATCCGAAGCGGACGGCTCGGGGGTGGAAATCGGCGTCCGGACGCTAGGCGCGCCCCGCCTCGAAATCAATCATAAAATCACAAAAAACCACATTAAGGGTCGACCGCCCGTTTTGGACAGCTGTCGGCGACCTGAGAAACGTCGTCTTGAAACCTGACGATTTCGGCTCCGCCCGTCCCGTCATGCCCGCGCCTCCGCGCGGGTATCTACGACTTCGGCGCAGACGGCTGCGATCCCAGGAAGTCGCGGACGCCCGCCTAGGCGGGCATGACGGCGAGCCGTCGCCCCAAGGCGCGACGTACCTCTCCATCAACGGCGCCCCGCCGGATTTCGGGCCAACGTCGAAACTCGTAGCTCCTCCCCACCATCTGACCGCCAATCTGGAGTTCAGATCGCGCGACTGGCTGGAGAGCGTCGCTTCGTCGGCACGACGTCGGCGAGCGCGGGAACCAGGAGCGTCGAGGCTGCTCGCGCGCGCGTCGAGCGCAAGCGGGCCGGAAGGCTGACGCGACCCGGCGACCGGCCGGCCGCGCCGCCGGAACGCTACTGGCTGAACGTCGCGGTCATCGTTACGTCGAAGATCGTGCAGGACGTATTGGCGTCCATTCGGTTCCGCACGATCCAGTATTTGAAGTTGGTTTTGCCGGTCTTGGTGATCTTGACGACTTGGGTCGACGCCAGATTGGCGGCGACGCTCAACGCAGGCGTCACGGAGCCGGGCGGCGGCGGGATGCGCATCGCGATCCGCACCGTCCCCATCCCGCCGACCTGCGGCGTCTCCTGCCCCTGGGTGATGATCCCGGTCAGGTCGACGACCCCGAGGTCTCCCTGCGCGTAGCTGTTGTACGCGCACTGCATGGAGCCGTTGACGGTCACGGTCGCCACGCCGGGGCTCGCCGCGTTGACCTCCACGATCTGGGTGAACAGCGGCGTCTCGACCGTGGGGCCGAAACTGTAAAAGCAACTTCCGTCGCCCTTCGGGCATCTCCCGGAGCGAAAGATGAGCGTTTCCGCGTAAACCGGAGACGCCGCGAGAAGCGCGGCGAACATTCCGACGAGGAACTTGACTGGGCCCACGGCGCCGCCTCCCTGAATGAAGCGTTCGACCGTCTCTTGATTCGACGGCGCGCGACTATTCGGGGAACTACCTATCTGAGCTGCCATTTCGCAGTCGCAGGGCCAAAAATACAGTCACACGTCGTGCGATCGACTTATGAGCGATCTGGCGACATCCAATCAATCGGTTCGGGGTCGCCGATCCGCCAGCGCGCCAAGCCCATCCGCCACAAGGCAGGCCAGCCCCCTCGCCGCGAGCCCCGCTTCGAGCCGCGCGGGCGGGGCGACGTCGACGAGGACGCCGGCGGGCGGGCGCCTGGGCGCGATCCGGGCGGGGCCGGCGCGGCCGAATTTCGACCGGTCGGCGACGAAATAGCCGCGCGCCGCGCAGTCGAGCATGACCGCCCGGGTCTCGGCCGCGCCGCGCAGGAACACTGTGACGTCGCCGTCCCAGGTCAGCCCGCCGATGCCGACGAAGGCGAGGTCCACCCGGTAGCGCGGCAGCGTCGCCGTGACGTCCGGGCCCGTGGTCGCCTCGTCGTCGGCGTCGACCTCGCCGCCGAGCGCCACGACCTTCAGGCCCGCCCGCGCCAGCATCAGCGCATCGGCGAGCGCGGTCGCGAGCACGGTCACGTCCTTCGGCGGGGTTTTGGCGAGCCGGCTCGCGATCTCGTGCGTGGTCGCGCCGGAATCGAGCAGCACCACCATTCCGGGCTCGACCATCGCGGCGGCGAGCCGACCGACCGCGGCCTTGCCGGCGGCGTTCTCCTTCGCCCGTTCGGCGTAGGGCGGCTCCCCGACGCCCCGCTTCAGCGCGCCGCCATGGACGACGTCGAGCCGCCCCTGCGCCGCGAGCGCCTTCAGGTCGCGCCGGATGGTCTCCCGGGAGACGCCGAACCGCTCGGCGAGCTCCTCGACGCTGACGCTTTTGGCCGCCTCGACGCTCTCGACGATCTCGTGCAGGCGCCGGGCGGCGATCGGGCGTGGCATCGGCGGGACCTCCGGGGGCGCGCAGCATGCGGAGCGGCCGCGCGGGTGGCAAGACCGCCTTGTCCGGCTGGCGCGCAAGCCGCATGGAGTACAATGCACTCAGGATTGACCCCGGATTGACTGCAGTATGACCCCCGGTTTGACTTATCGCCCCAATGTCGGGATCGCGCTGTTCAACCGCGCCGGCCGCGTGCTGATCGCGCGCCGCCTGTCCGACGACGGCCCGGAGGTGATCGGTCCGGGCTTCGAATGGCAGATGCCGCAGGGCGGGATCGACGCCGGCGAAACCCCTGCAATCGCAGCGTTCCGCGAGCTTCGGGAGGAGACCGGCGTCACGAGCGCGAGCCTGCTCGGCGTCCATCCGGACTGGCTGGCTTACGATTTCCCGCCTTATTCCGGTCCGCCGCATCGCCTCTCGGGCTTCCGCGGCCAGCGCCAGCGCTGGTTCGCCCTGCGCTTCGACGGCCTAGACGACGAGATCGACGTGACCCGCTCGACCGAGAACGTCCCGGCGGAATTCTCCGAATGGCGCTGGGAACGGCTCGACCGCGCGGCGGAGATCGTCGCGCCGTTCAAGCGGGCGACCTACGCTGAGGTCGCGCGCGCCTTCGGGCGTTTTTCCGCTGCGGGCTGAATGGGTTCCGGCGCGTCCGCCGGACCGTCGCGCATCAGCTCCTGGAAGGCGATGACCGCCTTGGTGACGTAGCGGTCCTTGTGGCGCAGCGCGAAGAACCGCCGTTTCGGCAGCGCGAAGGCCGCCTCCGCCATCTTGCCCGAAGCGAGCGACGCCGCGGCCACGAGGCGCGACATCACCGCCGCGCCGGCGTCCGCCTCGACCGCCGCGCGCACCGCCTCGTTCGACGGATAGTCGATCGCGACGTCGAGATCGTCTAGGCCGAGCCCGGCTTCCGCCGCGGCGTGCTCCAGCACTGCGCGCGTGCCGGAACCGGGCTCCCGCATGATCCAGCGCGTCTCCGTCAGGTCGCGCCCGCGCAGCGGCCTGCCGTCGGCCCAGGGGTGGCGGGGGCCGACCACCACCACGATCTCGTCGTCCGCCACCACCGTGGCCTCGAGCACCGGGTCGTCGACCTCGCCCTCGACGACGCCAAGATCCGCCTCGCCCTCGACCACCGCCGCCGCGACGGCTTCGGTGTTGGCGATGTCGAGCGTGACGGCGACGCCCGGAAAACGCTCCTGAAACGCATGGATGAAGGCCGGCAGCCAATAGCTCGCGACGGTCTGGCTCGCGGCGAGCGCGAGGCGGCCTTTCTTGAGGCCGGCGAGATCGCTCAGCACGGCCTCCGCCGCCGCGGCGCGGGCGAGCACGGCCCTCGCCTCCACGAGAAAGCTGCGGCCGGCGTCGGTCAGCACGATGCGGCGGCCGATCCGGTCGAACAGCCGGGCCGCGTAGCGCGATTCGAGCGCGGCGACTGCCGAGCTCACGGCCGACTGCGTGAGATGGAGATCGCTCGCGGCGTTGGTGACGTGCTCGCGCTCGGCGACTGCGACGAAGATGCGGAGCTGTTCGAGCGTCACCGAGAGGCCTTTCGAGAACCGCCCGACCGGCGGCGCGGGCCAGAGAACCGGATGCGGGCCCCGCGCGCAACCGGCCATGCTTTGCGCGTCATCCCGGAACGGACGTCCCGGCTCCCGTCGCCGGAAACCGTCCGCTGTCTCCCTCCTGACGGGGCGCGTCGAGGGTCGCCGAGGCCGGGCCCGGGCCGCATTCCCGGAAGATGCGCGCGGTGCAGGTCGCGCAGATCGCGGGGTCGAGGTCGGCGTAGATCCGTCCGATCGCCTGACGCTTCGACTCGAAGATGTGGTCGGAGCCGAGCCGTTCGAGAAAGCCCGACTTGCGCCAGACGTCGAGAACGGCGCTTCGCGGCCGATGGAAGTAGAGATCGCCCCCAATCAGTCTTCGCCGGACCGCCTCATGCTCCCAGAGCTCGGCGCCGGCGAGATCGATGAAGTTCATGCTTTTCGCCATGACCAGCAGACGTTTCTGGCCGGGCCGCCGCTGCCGCATCTCATGCAGCCGGTCGCCGACATACTGCGCGGCGCCGAAATAGGGCGAACCTTCGATGCGGATGAGCTTGAGCTGCGGGCATTCGACCGGCGCGTCGAGTTCGTCGAGCGGCGTCAGCCGACGCGTCTCGGAATTGGGATCGGGCGCGAGCGCGTGAATGCGCGGGCGCGAGGTCCGGTGGAGATAGGCGACGAGCGAGCAGCCGACCCCGGTGAGGATCGCGATGTGGAACGGCGCGACCAGCATGGCGGCGAAGGTCGCCGCGGCGATCGCGAACTCCGTTCGGCTGATCCGTGCGATCTCGACGAAGCGCCGGGCGTCGAACAGGCTCCAGGCCGTGTAGGCGAGCAGCGCGGCGATGGCCGGCGTCGGGATCCGGCGCAGGATCGGCGCAGCCGCGGCCACCAGCGCGATCAGGAAAAGCGCCGAGAACACCGCGGCGAGCGGCGTCTTCGCCCCGGCCTCGAAATTCGGAACCGAACGATTGAGCGAACCGCAGGACACGTAGGAGGACGAAAGCCCGCCGGCGATGTTGGACAGTCCCTGCCCGATGAACTCGCGGTTCACGTCGATGCGCTGGCCCGAACGGGCGGCGACCGCCTTCGCGATCGAGACCGACTGGCCGAGCGCTATCACCGCGAGCGCGCCAGCCACCGGCAGGAGCGCCGAGAGCTTCTCGAGCGGCGGAAGATGGAGGCCGAAGGACGGGACCGGGCTCGGGATGGCGCCCACCAGAGAAACGCCGATATCGCCCATCTGCCAGCGAAGCGCCTCGGACGCCGCCCAGCCCGCGAGCAGCCCGCACAGCATGAAGGGAGCGGGCCGGATCAGCCGCCGCACGGCGAAGGTCACGGCGAGCGTGACGGCTGCGATCACGACAGCGGCCGGATTGGCCTCGCCGATCCGATGCGCGATCGCCAAGACTTCGCCGAACGGGCCGTGGAGGCCAAGGCTCTTGAGGCCTAGCAGATCGGGCAAGGCGTAGCAGGCGATGAGCGCAGCCGCGCCGCTGGTGAAGCCGAGCAGCACGGAGGGCGACATGAAGTCTGTGAGGAAGCCGAACCTGAAGGCCCCGACCGAGAACTGGATGATCCCGACCATGATCGTGACGGCGAGCGCCAGCGCGATGTAGTCGGGGCTCCCGACCGCCGCCAGCGGCGCGAGCGCGGCGAACACCGCAAGCGAATTGGCGTTGGTCGGTCCGGACACGACATGCAGGCTCGAGCCGAACACCGCGGCGACGATAGTCGGCACGATCGCGCTGAACACGCCGTATTGCGGCGGCAGCCCGGCGAGCGTCGCGAAGGCGATGCCCTGCGGCAGCACGAGAAAGGCGCCGAGAAGTCCCGCCAGCGCGTCCGCGCGCATCGTCTGCGGGGTGACGTCCCGCTCCCACCCCGACGTCAGGCGCATCGCGACCCTACCAGCGGCGTCAGGCGCCGCCCGTAAGAGCAGACCGATCGAATTGAGGGAAAAGCGGCCGGAAACGACATGGCAAAACATCAAGGACAGGACTTAAGAAAACGCAAGTCCCGATCTTTCAATGCTGGCTTCCGCCTGCAATTACCTACTTTATTGGTCGGATTTAGTTTCCGCAGCCGGCGACGACGTCATGTGGGAACGTACCTCTTCGCGGTCGCCGCAGCGTCGCCCACCACGGCCGCGTTCGCCTGCAACCTCAGGCCGAAGATCGCGACCATCATGAAGAACCAGAGCGGACTGCCCGACTGGAAGAACACGCTCTCGATGCATGCCTGGAACAGTCCATAGAGCCAGACCCTGACGAAGAAGGTGGTCAGCGCCGGATTGTTGCCGTTGCCTTCGGCGCGGGACACGTCCCGAAGCGGAAGGAACAACACCCAGATCAGCGTCAGCAGCAGGCCGGGCGCGCCTGTCGTGAGCATCGCGTCCAGATAGCCGTTGTGGCCGTTGAAGGCCGCGTAGGCCCAGTCCTCGCCGCGGCCCGCGCGGGCGAGCATCGCGTCGGTCTGCCAGAACATCTGGAAGCCGTAGCCCGTGAGCGGACGGTCCGCGAGCGCCGCGACGCCCACGCTCCAGACGTCCGACCGGTTGGTGAAGGTCGGGTCGACGCCGAGGCCCTCCACCAGTTCGCGGATCGCCGGAGACCCGGCCGCGCCGAGCGCAACGAAGTTGAACATGGCAACGCCCCCGACCGCGATCGGGATACGCGTGATCGGCCACCGCTCGAACATCCAGGCGATGACGAGCACCGCCGGCAACGACGCCGTCGCCGATTTGCCGCCGGTGTGGGCGAGGAAGACGAGCGCCCCGACCACGATGAGACCGCCCTGAACGCGCAGACCCATGCGCCGGACGAACAGGCCGACGAAGGCCAGCAGCGCCATCACGGCGGCGGCCACGTTCTTGTGGACGAAGTGGCCGCGCCAGAGACCGACATTCATCGGCTCGCGGATCTCGTCCGCCTGATGGATGGCGTAGCGCGGCATGAAGGCCACGCCCCAATAGGCCAAGGCGAGCGTCGCAAGCGCCGCGAAGGCGAGCAGCCGCGCGAACTGACGATCGGTCCGTGGCAGCAGGAGGAACATGCCGGCGTTGCCGATCGTGAGCGCCGCGAGAACGACCTGCTTCAGCGCCCTCGTCGGATACGGCGAGATCAGCGAAACCGCCACGAACCAGAACAGCATGAGGCCGAGCAGCAGACGCGGCCGCGCGATCTCCGATCGCGTCGGCGAGGAGAACCCGACGATCCAGGTGGCGGCCGTCAGGCCGAGAAACACGAGCTGGTTGACGAGGTTCGAGCGCTCGGTCGCCGCGTCCACGGAGGTCAGCGCCGTCAGGTCGGCGAAGGGCGTCGTCGTGATGAAGAAGAACAGCAGCGTCGCGCCGAGCACCAGCGCGCCGAAGGAGGTCGCGTCGTCTTCCGAACGGGCGGCCGGCGACGGGTCGAAAGTCGTCGTCACCGCACGACCCGCAACCGGGCGGTGACCTGGTTCCGCAAGGTCTCGCTGCGAACGCCCATCGCGTCGGCTCCCGCCCTTTCGGCCAGCCGGACAGCCATCCCGGCGCTCCGTTCTAGCCGCACGTTCCGAAAGCTTCGGTTAACCGAGGCCTCGCGAACGAATTACAGCCCTTGGGGCCGTTCGACGAGAAAGTAGGTCGTCGGGCCGCCCGGAGTCACGTTGGAAAGCCGTGTCGCAAGCTCTCCGTCGCCCGTCGCCAGCGCCTTTCCGATCGCGCCGTCGAGGCCCACGGGGGAGAGCAGCCACGCCCCCTGCCCCGCGAGCCTGAGATCGACGGCGCCGCGACGGATGCGGACCGGCAGCCGGCCGAAATCGTCGATGACCTTCTCGGCCCCGTCCCGGAATCGCATGCCCGTGTTCCGGGCGTCGGTCGCGAAGATCAGCAGCATTTTCCGGCTCTTCGACAACGGGGCGCCGTCGAGAGCCGAGATGGAGACGAGCGCGCCCCCGCCCTCGGCGCGAGCGAGCGTCATCGGCCCGACCGTCACGGGTTCGTCGAGCGCCCCGAACGCGATCGCGGCCGTTCGCGGCGCGTCGACCGTGATGCGGCCGCGCCGCTCATCGAGCCGGATTTCGCCGGTGTCGCTGACATAGAGGCCCCTCGAAGGGTCGGCGTCGCCCGCGAGCCCGCGCGCGCGAAGCGCGGCGAGGATCGCGAGGCCCGCATCCGGATCGCGCGGCTGGCGCACGGCGAGTTCGCTCGGAGCGATCTCGTCCGCGGCCCTCAGCCCGATGCGGCTGACGAGCGCGATCCGGGTCAGCCGGTCGGGCTCGCGGGATTGGATCGAGTCCGTCAGATCCGCCTCTCCCCGCACGGCGAAAGGGATCAGGGTCTTGGCTTCGGCGACGTCGCCGCGGCGGAAGAGCAGGGCCGAGAGCGTCTCGCCGGCGCGCGCCACAGGATCGAGCGCGATGGCGTAGGGCAGCATCTGGCGCTTGTGCGGAAAATCCTCGCCGTAGCGGAGCGCGATCGGCCCATGGCCGTGGCGGCAGATCGAGTCCCAGCCCTGCAGCGCGGCATAGGCGGGAAACACGAGCCCCGCCTCGTAGCGCGCCCGGCTCCAGAACAGGTGGTCGTATTCCGAGATGAAGAACGGCCGACCGAGCCAGCGCCCGGCCGCCATGGCGCGGACATAGGCGGCGCCGTCCGCGATCGAGCTCACCTGCCCGATCGCGCTGCCCGGCTGATAGCCGCCGACCCAGTCCTCATAGGCGTTGAGCGCCACCGCGTCCTGGCGTTCGCGGGTGAGCGCCGTCTGCAGGATCGGCCAGTTGTTGTACGGCGCGATCAGGCCCTTGTAGCCTAGGTCGCGAAGCGCGCGGGCCATGCGGTCCGCGGCCTTGGTCTCGACGTCGACGAAGAACGCCTGAAGGTCGCGCATCCGCGCGCTTTTTTCGGACCGGCTTTCGGGCAGGCCCATCGAGCCGTCCTCCAGCCGCTCGCCGCGCGGCGAGCCTCCCCATGCCGCGGAGAGCTGCGCGGTCGAGCCGTAGCGGCCGCTCAGCCAGGCGTTCCAGCGCGGCTTCAGCAACGGCGAATAATGCGGGACCCCGGACTTCTCGCGCAGAATGCTGTCGAACTCGATCCCGCCCTCGTTCACCGGGATGACAAGCACGAGCGCCGGATCGTCGACGGGCGCGAGGCCGGTATAGGGGTTCCTCGTCTGGAGGGTTTTCTTCTCGATCCTGCGCCAGTGATCGAAGGCGTCGTCATCGAGGAGAACCCTCAGCTTGAGATCCGAGGTCGGATCCCAGCGGTCGTCATAGCCGCCATAGGCGCCGCGCCATGACGAAAGACCGTCGAGGATCCAGCTGATCCCGTTCCGCTTCAGCGCCGCCATAAGATAGTGGACGCGGTCCAGGACGTCGGGATCGAAATCGAAGTCCCTTCGACGCCCCTCCATCAGCGCCGCGTCGACGAAATGGAACCGCGCGACGTCGTAACCGTGACGATTGAGCTGAAGGGCGTAGCGGTCCGCCGTCGCATGATCCGGGAAGCCTCCCGAAGCCGGACTCCAGGCGAGCGAAGCGCACATCAGGCGAGCCGGCCTGTTGAGCGCGTCGGCCCGCATGAGACGCCCGGCGGCGTCGACCACGATGCGGTTCGAAGGCTCGACCGGCGCGTTCTTCAGGAACGCTGAAAAATCGAGCGGACTACCCGCCGCGACCTCGAGGCTCGTTTCACGCACCGCGACCCAGTCATCCTCGGCCGAGGCGCTTTCGGGGGGGACGAGCCGCCAGACCGCAAAGGCGAAGAACGCCAAGATTGAAAACAGAGCGATCCGCGCCCGCGACGTCGGTTGAAGAGCCATGCCGCGCCCGCCCCGTCACCGGCGTCTAGCGCCGTCTCGCCTCGTCATAGACCTCCGCGGTGGCCTCAACCACCGGGCCCCAGCCATAGATCTGGGCCGTCTCAGCGATACGGGCGGCCATGATCTCCGGAGACGGCGGATCAAGCAGCTTCGCCCGCATGGCCTCGGACAGTCTGCCGACGTCCCCGAGAGGAAAGTAATCTTCGGCCGGCAGTCCGAGCGCAAGGTTCGGCGAGATGTCGCTCGCGAGCACCGGCACGCCGACCGCCAGCGCTTCGAGCAGCGCGATCGGCATGCCCTCATGGCTCGACGGCAGCACGAAGAGCGCCGCATGCGCGAAGAGCTGGGCCAGTTCCTCGTCGATCCGGAAGCCCGTCATCACGACGCCGGGCGTCGCCTTGGCCGCCGCCTCGACCTTCCTGAGATAATCTCCGCCATGTTCCGCATAGCCGACGAGCGCAAGCTTGAAGCCGAGATCGCCGAGCTTCGCGAAGGCCGAGATCAGATCGAGCTGGCGCTTTTCCGGCACGATCCGCGCGACCAGCACGACATAGCGGCCGGGTTCAAGGCCGAAGGGTTCGAGGGCCGACGAACTTTCAGGCTTCGGCTCGACCTCGACGCCATTCGGAATGAACCGCACCGGCCGGCCGTATCGCTTCTCCGCGTAGCGCGCGACCTCGTCGGAAACGGCGATGCGGCCGTTGGCGAAGCGCATTCCGAAGCGCTCTCCGAGCCTGAGCACAGCCTTGGCGGCCCGCCCCCATTTCTGGCGATTGTAGTCGAAGCCGTGGTGCGTCACGACAATACGAAGGCCGAGCGCGCGCCCAAGAGGAACAAGCAGCGACGGCCCGATCGCGTGCACGTGGACGATGTCCGGCGAGATCCGCCGCGCCGCCAGCATGCCGAGCGCGGTGTGGACGATCGCCTCTAAGCTCGAATGCTTCGGCGCCCAGAGCGGCGTGACCTTCACGCCTTTCCAGATCCGCGCTCCGCCCGCCGGCAGATAGGGCGCGCGGCCGAGCACCTCGACGTCCCAGCCGCGCGCGACGAGTCGTTCGCTGAGCGCCTGAACATGCGCTTCGACGCCGCCCTGAACGCGCGGCACGCCGCGCAGCCCGAGGAACACGACCTTGGGCCTCCCGCCGCTCACGCCGCGACTCCCAACTCGCGATATAGTCCGAGCAGCCGGTCTCGGTGCGCCGCGGGAGAAAAGTCCTCCAATGCCCAGGCGCGGCCTGCGACGCCCATCCGGGCGCGGGCCGCGGCCCCGACTTCGGTCATGCGCGTCATCGCGCGGGCGAGGTCTCCGGCGTCTCCCGAGCGAGCGGAGAATCCGGTCTCGCCCTCGCGGATCAGCTCGGGAATGCCGCCGATCTCGGCGCCGACGACGGGGCGGCCGAGCCCATAGGCTTCGAGCACGCTCATCGGCGCATTCTCGTACCACTCGGACGGCAGCACGAGCGCCTTGGACTCGCCGATCAGCCTCGCCAGGGGCTCGCCCGACATGTAGCCGCGGAACTCGACGGGCGCGTCCAGTTCCTCCGCGAGCCGCTTCAGCGCCGCCTCTTCAGGCCCGGTCCCGGCGATCGCGACGCGCGAGCGGGAATGGGCCGCGGCGCGCACCAGCGTCTCCAGTCCCTTTTCATGACCGAGCCGTCCCGCGAAGACGAAATAGTCCCCTTCCGTCCAATCCGACCACATGCCGGCGGCGTCGACGAAATTCGGGATGTGGACGAGCTTCTCCGGGGCCCAGCCCCATTCGATCAGTTTCTCGCGATAGAAGCGGCTCGGCGTGACGATGCGGTCGACCTTGTCCCTGTAGAGCCCGAGCGCCCGGTGCGTCGCCGTCTCCACCAGCACGAGACCGCTCAGCGCGACCGAGTCCTTAACGCAGCGGTTCAGCAACACGTTATGAACCCGGCCGCCCTTGCATTTCTCGCAGACACGGCCGTGCGACAGCATCTTGTAGGCCGGGCAGGCGAGCTTCAGGTCATGCGCCGTCATCACCGTCGGCACGCCGGCGCGCTTCAGGGCGTCGAAGATCGACGGCGAAATGTGATGATACACGTTATGGGCGTGAGCGACGTCCGGCGGGGCCTTGTCCATGAGCGCGCGAAGCTTCCGGCGCGCCTCGAACGAATAGATGATCTTGGCCGCCTGCACGGCTTTCGTGAGCGGCCCGCTTTCCCGCCCGTATTCGATCTCGTCGACGAAATGCTCGGAGAACGGCGAGGGATTGTTGTCGGGATGGCGCATGGCGAAGGGCGCGACGTCCCAGCCGATCTCGGAGAACATGCGCATCTGGTCGAGGAAGACCGCCTCGGCTCCGCCGCGCCGATAGAAGTAATTGTTGATCGCAAGCAACCGCGGCGCGCTCAAGACACGCCTCCCGCAAGACCGAGACGATCGAGCGCGGCGTCGACCGTCAGGACCGCGCAGCCTTCGGACAGCGCATAGGCGACGAGGCGGTCGAGCGTTTCCGGCCGGCAGCCATGGTCGGTCGGCGACGCCGTGACGTCATGAGTGAAGAAGATCAACCAGCCCGGCTCGCGGACGACCTCGTCGATGCGGCCGGTCAGCGCCGCGGCGCTCTCCTCCGGCTGCCTGATCTCCATGCCTTTCAGGAAGCACAGATCGACAGTTCCGCGATTGATCCCGTCGCCGCCCGCCCGGCAGGCCCGATAGCGTCTCGACAGTTCGCCGAGCGCCGTCAACGAGCCGGCGTTGTAGGGAAAAGCGAAGTTGCGGACGCCGCGACCGCCGTCGATCGCCTCGAGATAATCGGCGTTGCGATCGAGATCGGCCGGCAGCGTTTGTCCGAGCAGGCGCCGCACCGGCCGATGGGCAAAAGTGTGGCAGCCGATTTCGTGGCCTCGCTCCGCGAGTTCCCGGCAGCCGTCGAGATCGATCAGACGGCGTCGCGGCTCGATCCGTCCGGCGAGACCGCCGGCGATGTAGAAGGTCCCGCGGACGCCGTGCCGCTCGAGGATCGTCGCGCCCGCCGAGAGCGCCGTGTCCGGCACGTCGTCGAAGGTGAAGGAGACGATCGGCGTCGCGGTCGAAATGATCGCGGGGCGGAAAGGACGCAACCTCAGCGCGCGATTGACCGCGCGTCCGTACAAGCCATCCGCCGCTTGGAAAATTCCCACTGGACCGGTCCCGCTTGACCTGACGGAGCCGCCGTCGTTCAGCGCCCGCCGCATGCGGGAGAACAAGACCTCACATAGCGCAAGTTAAGATTGTCGTCTCCCGATCACCGAGCGGGGGTTAACGCCGGGATCACGTCTCCCGGAGCATTCGCCGGTAGGCGCCCGCGAAGCCGATCGCGACCGCCAGCGCGCAACCGAAGACGAAACCGGCGATGAGCCCGCCGAGCGCGAGATAAAGCGTGCGCGGCGGATAGCTGCGCTGTTCGGGGGGCGCTGCGCTCGACACCACGCGCACGCTCGTCGCGTCGACGCGCTCGCGCTGCGTCGCCTCGCCGGCGCGAACGAGAAACGACTGATAGATCGAGCTTTTTGCGGCCGCGTCACGCTCGAGCTCGCGCAGGCGCACCTGCGCCTCGTCGTCCTGCGAAACGGAGCTGCGCGCCTTCGCGGTGTCGGCCGCGAGACTTTTCAGAGCCGCGCGCGCCTGGTCCAGATCGACCTTCGCGGCGGTCATCATGCGGGCGGTCTCGTTCAGGACTTCCCGCTCGATCGCGCGAAGTTGAGTACGCATCGTGGTGAGCGCCGGGTGGCGCGGTCCGTAGGTCAGCGACATCGACTCGACCTGCCGCTTCAGCTCCGCGTACTGCACGCGAAGCTGCGTCAGCGTCGGGGACTGCAACGAACTCGACGGATCGAGGGCGCCGGCCCGCGCCTGGCTGAGTTCGCGATACCGCGCCGCGGCCTCGGCCTCGCGCGCCTGGGCGTCGATCAACTTTGCGTTGATCTGCCCCATCGACTGCGCGCTGACGAGCTGGCCGGTCCCGCTCTGCTGCAGGTTGTGCTCGCGCCGGAACGACTGGACCTTGTCCTCGGCCTGCGTGACGGCGCTCTTGAGTTCGCTCAGCCGGTCGGTCAGCGTCTGCGCGGCCTGGGCGGCCCCGCTCGCATCGCCCCTGACGAGCTCCTCGCGGAACGCCTCGGTCAGCGCGTTCGCGATGCGGACGGATTTTTCGGGCGCCCAGCTCCACACCGAAGCGGTCACGAGATAGGAGCGCTCCTGCCGGCCGACCTTGATACGCTCCGACAGGGCGCGGACCACGGGCAGAAGCGGATCGCCGGACGCCGGCTTCGGAGAGATCAGCGCGCGGACGTCCCACCATTTCGGCCGCCCAACGAACTCCTCGTCGTCCTCCAGATCGAGACGCTCGGCGACGCGCCGGAGCACGTTGCCGGATGTCAGCACCCGCATCCGGCTTTCAACCTCGAGCACCTGAGCGTCGCTCTGCAGGCTCGAGGCGTAGAGGTCGTTGTTCACGACCTGAAGGTTCGACGGCGGGACGAGGATGTCGGTGTAGACCGTGTAGCGCGGCTGAGCCAGCATGCCGAACGCGGCCCCGGCGAGCAGGCCCGCAACGCTCCCGAGCAGGATCCAGCGCTTTCCCGAAAGCAGCCAGTTCACCGCATCGTCGACGTCGACCTGCGGCATGCGGGCGAAGCGCGGCTTGACGGACGACTTCGCGCCGACGGCTTCGGAAACCTGGGCCGCGCGGGGAGCCGCAGCCTGCGGCGCGGAAGCGGCGCTCTGAGTGTCTACGCCAGGCGCCGGATCGGCCGCATAGGGCCTGCGGGGAACATAACGCGAGCGGCGATCGGCCATGACCCAGCCGCGGCCGGCGGCCGGCGCGCGTGGCGATGGGGAAGGCGGAGGCGCAGGGGTCGACGCGGCGGGAGGCGGCACCGTCTCCGAACGTGCAGGCGCGACGGGACGTTCGGCGGAGCGCCCGGACGCGCTCTGCTTCGCCGCCCGCGCAGCGTCCCGAAGCGTATACATTCGGAGGCGACCTCTGACCTTGTCCTCGTCATGCGGAGCCGCCGGCCGTCCGCATCGAGGGGCTAAATTATCCATGCCGCCAGAAGATTTGGTTAATGGAAATCGCGCGCGCAACCCGCGCCCGCTTTATCCTTCCATGAACGCCTAGGACGGTAGAACGGCCCCGTGCGCCAGTTCCGGACCCATATCGCGCGGCTGAGACAGCTTGCGCCCATCGGCCTGTCCTACGCGGCCTCGAGCGGATCGCTCGTCGCGGCGAACGCGGCGCAGCTCCTGACCTTCGCTCTTCTGGCGCGCTGGCTCGGTCCCTCCCAGTTCGGCCTGTTCGTGCAGGTGACGGCGATCACGACGATCGCGGTCCATCTCTGCGGCCTCGGCTCGTCCGACAGCCTGATCCGCCGCGTCGCGCGGGACCGTTCGATGTATCCCCGCATGCTCGGCCACGCACTGACGCTGATTGCGCTCACCGGCTCGATCCTCGTCGCGGCCGGCGTCGCCATTCTGCCTCTCGTGGTGACGGTGACGGAAAACCCGGTCCGCAACGCGACGGCCATCGGGCTGCTGCTCGCGAGCAACATCGTGCTGGTGCGCGCGATCCTGCTCGCCGAGCAGGCCTACATCAGCCATTCGATGTTCGCCGAAGCCAACCGGGCGGTGATCGTCTTCGCCTTCGCGCGAACTGCCACGGCCGCCATCGCCTGCCCCGTGCTCGACGTCACGACGCTCGAGGGCTGGGCCTTCTGGCAGTTTCTCGGCCACGTGGTCGTCGCGCTTTACTTCGCCTGGAAGGTGCGGGAGCTGGGGAAACCCGTGTTCGGCATCGTCCGGGACGAGGTGAAGCCCGGCGCGCTGTTCAGCTCGCAGTTCATCTTCCGGGCGATCCGGCAGAACTGCGACCTCTTCATCCTCGGACTCGTCTCCTCGATCGAGGTCGTCGGCAGCTACGGCGTCGCGCGGCGCATCCTCGACAGCAGCTACCTGTCGATCGACGCGCTGAACCGCCTCGTCTATCCGCGGTTCGCGGTCGCGAGCCAGCACGGCGTCCACAACGCCATGCCGCTGACGCGCCGCATCCTCGTCGGCGCGGTGTTCCTGGGAGTCGGAACGGGGCTGGCCCTGTTCCTGATGGCGCCGTTCCTGCCGTATCTCTTCGGCCACGACTACGTCTCGCTCGTTCCTTTCGTGCGGACGATGTGCTGGCTGATCGTCTTCGTGGCGATCTGGTCGGTCGCGATGGACGTGCTCGGCGCGTCTAGCCACCAGGGCGCGCGGGCGGCCATCATCAACACGTCGAGCATCATTGGCGCGGGGCTCGTCGCGCTCGGAACGTGGTTCTGGCCGCCGACCGGGACCTTCGTGGCGCTCTACGTCGTCGAGATCGGCGTCACCGCCGCGACCTGGGCGATGCTGCTGCATATGGCGCGCAAGAGCGAAGCCGCTGCGAACGGCCGGCCGGCGTGACGTTCCTCTACCGAGGCTCGTGGACGAGGCGGCTCTCGATCCACTCCTCCGGCCGACGTCGCGGCTGCAGGAAGCCGAGCGGCAGCGCGGCCGCGTGGAACAGCCAGGCCACGACCGCATAGACGCCGAGCGACAGGCTCCTCTGCTTGAGGCTCATCGCGCCGACCACGATCGCGATCAGCGCAAGGTCGACCAGGAGCCCGAGCGCGAAGCTCGGCAGGACGAAGGGAAGCGCGATCATGATGGCGATCCAGGCATAGACCAGCGCCCACAGCCTGAGCTCCGGCAGCTCCTTCAGCATCAAACCGAACCAGGGCTTCCCCGCCGACGCCCGCAGCAGTTCCCCGACGCCGCGGAGATATTTCGATTTCCATCGGCGGACGAGCAGCGCGTAGGCGTTCAGCGTGTGTCCGAAATGCTGGACGAAGGGCCGGTCGAGCCTGTGGAGGGTCCAGCCCTGCGAACGCAGCCGCACCCCGAGATCGAACTCTTCGTAGCCGTGAAGATTGCGGTCCGAGAAATAACCGGCCTGTTCGATCGCCTCGCGGCGATAGAGCCCGCCGCCGTTCATGCGGTCGATCGAACCGGTGCGGTTTTCCGGCGAGACGCGGCGGACGCGGCGCGTGAACTCCAGATTCTCGACGCTCATCTCGACCACGTGGCCGGTGACGCCGGCGGATTTCGGATGCGCAGCCAGATAGGCGAGCGCTTCCGGCAGAAAGCCCTCGTCGAGCAGCATGTCGCCGTCCATCAGGCAGACGAACGGATGCTCGCTGTACTGAAAGCCGAGCTGGGGCCCGAGCCCACAGCTCGGGCGCGCCGGCGCCTCAATCTGAGCGACCTTGACCGGATATGCGGCGGCGATCTCGATCGTCCTGTCGCTCGAACCGCTGTCGGCCACGATCACCTCGCCGCCGCCGACCGCATCGAGCGCTTTAAGCGCGCTCTCGATCGCGGCTGCGATCCTGCGCTCCTCGTTCAGCGTCTTCATAATGACGGAGACGGTCATGTCGGCGTCCAGATTACCGCTCCGCCTTGGTGAAACGCACGGAGTCGCGATTTTCTTCCGGCGCGGATCCTTGCGGCTGCGTCGCTAAAAAACTGTCGACGCCAATGCTTTAATTGCGCCCGATTTCGGCGATCTTTTCCAGACGGGACGCGCCTAGATTGGTTTTCGTACCCACGGACGCCCGTTTCCGGCGGTCTCCGAAGCCGGTCGGCGCAATTCGTCTAAAACTTTAACGACCGATCAACCGCGTCGTGAGCGATCGATTGCCAGTCTCCCACGTGAGGCACAGGATGCCGCCCTCCAGACGGCCAGCGGCCGCCGACGCCATGCGCGAAACGCTGTGATGACGCGACCGGCCGCCAGCACGATCGAAGTTCCGCTCGCCCCCCCGGCGAGACGCGCGCTCCACGCGGACGCCCAACGATTCTCTGTGCGCATCCACGCCGACGTCGACGCGCTGCCGGCCTGCTGGCCGCGGAGCGGCGCGCCGGGCGAGGCTCGCTGCCATGTGTTCCAGACGGTCGAATTCCTGAAAGTCTGGGTCGAGACGTTCGCGCGCGCAGGCAAGGCCCGCCCGTTCTTCGTCGAGGTCCGCGACCTCGAAGGCGCCCTCGCGATGCTCGTTCCGTTCGCGCTCTGGCGGCGGTTCGGCGCCCGGATCCTGACCTTCGCCGACGACGGGGCGGCCGACTACAACGCCCCCGCTCTGTTCCCAACGACCTGGGACTGGACGCCCCGCAACGCCGCCGAGGCGTGGCGCGCGATCAAGACGGCGCTGCCGCGCTTCGACGTCGCGCTGTTCGACAAGATGCCGGCCACGGTCGGCGGGATCGTCAATCCGCTCCATCTGCTGTCGACCGGCGAAAACACGGAATCGACCCACGCCACCGATCTTCGGCGTCCATGGGCCGAGGTCGAGAAAGGCCAGGTGTTCTACGGCAAGCGCATGCGCAGGATCGCCTCGATCGAGGAGACGACGCCGGTGCGCATGGAGATAGCGCAAGACCGCGCATCGCGCGACCGCATCCTCGCCGCCCTGCTCGAGCAGAAGCAGCGCCGGTTCGAGGAGACGCGAGTGCCGGGTTTCGACGCCCAACCGGAAAAGCGCGACTTCTACGTACGGGCCACTGACGCGATGGCGCAGGCCGGCGCGCTGCATCTGTCCGCGCTGGTTTTCGGCGAGGAGATCGTCGCGGCGCAATGGAGCCTCGTCCACGGCGGGCGCTACTACGCCCTCGTCGGCAGCTTCGACCCGACGACTTACGCCCGCTACTCGCCTGGCAAGGTCCTCTACCTCATGCTGCTGAAGCGCCTCCACGAAGACGGGATCGAGATCGCCGATCTCGGCGTCGGGGACGAGGCCTACAAGATGGACCACTGCGACCTCCATTTCCGCCTCACCGTTCTGACGGAGGCCGAGACCGTCATGGGCCGGCTGTTCCTGGCGCGCGCCGACGGCATGCGGAGGCTCCGCGCCTCGCCGCTGTGGCGACGGCTGAGGCCGCTCAAATGGGTCGTGCTGCGGAAGCTGCGGCGTGAGCCGGAGCCGAAGGGCGCCTCTGGACCGGAGGACGCGGCGTGACGGAGGAAAGCGAGGTTGCGGCCGACGTCGCGATCCTCGGCGCGGGCGCGGCGGGCGCAACTGCGGCCTCGGCGCTCGCCGGCCGCGGCGTCTCGGTTGTGCTGATCGCGAACAACCCTCGCCACCCGCCGGAGTTCCGCGCCGAGAAGATTGGCGAACAGCAGGTCTCGATGTTCGACGGCGCCGGTCTCGGGCCGGCGGCCCGCGCCGTTCTCACCACGTTCGACGGCGTTTGGCTGCGCCGGTTCGGCCGCGAGGTCGAGCGCGGGACCGAACGCGAATATGGCGGCGACTACGCCATGCTCGTCGACGCCCTTCGCGCGGGCCTCCCTCCGGCCGTGCGGCAGATGATCGGGCGCGTCGAGACCATCGAGACGGGTCCGGAGGAGCAGCGTCTCACGCTCTCCGACGGGCGTATGGCGCGGGCGCGGCTGCTCGTGATGGCCACGGGCCTCAGCGAGGCGGCGCTCAAGAAGGTCGGGATCGGACGCGACACCTACAGCCGCCACCATTCGCTGGCCGCGGGCTTCGACCTCAACCGGCCGATCTCGGACTTTCCCTGGCCCTCGCTCGTGTGGGCGGGCGACCGCTGGACCGATCCCCGCCTGTCATACCTGACGCTGTTTCCCATCGGGACGGCGACCCGCGCCAATCTCTTCGTCTATCGCTCGCCGTTCGAGGACTGGACGAAGGCGCTGCGCGACGACCCCGACCCGACCCTGAACGCCATGATCCCCGGTTTCGAACGAGAATTCGGCGAACTCGCGGTCGACGGCCCCGTGACCATCCGCCCGATCGATCTCGCGCGCTCCACGGGCGTCGAACGCGACGGCGTCGTCGTCGTCGGAGACGCCTTCATGAGCGTCTGCCCCATCACCGGCACGGGCATCGACAAGGCGCTCAACGACGTCACGCTGCTTTGCCGCGATCACATCCCGAAATGGCTCGCGACCCCCGGCATGCCGACGTCGAAGATCGCGGAGTTCTACGCCGATCCCGCCAAGCGCTCGCGCGACGCCCATGCGGTGAAGCTCAGCGTGGAATCGAAGGCCATCAAATACGACCAGAGCGTGCGCTGGCGTCTCAGGCGGCTGCGCAGCGCATGGCTCGGCCGGTTCCGCTACGTGCGCACGCCTTGGGCGGCGGAGAGAATGTAGCCGGAAGGCTTCGCTCGCCTATCCCCTCGCGACCAGCGCGAGCGCCGCGAGGAAGCCGGCGAGATCGTCGGTGACGTGATCGACATGCGGTCCGGCTTCCGCGTCCTCGGGGGCGGTTAGGCGTTCGAGCGCGTCCGGTTCGCCGTCCTTCGGCCGCACCAGCACCGTCCTCATGCCGAGCGCGTGCGGCGCGACGAGATTCTTGGCGAGATCCTCGAACATCGCGGCCCGCGACGGCTCGACGCCGTGAAGCTTCAGGAACGACTCGTATGTCGCACGTTCGGGCTTCGGAACGAAGGAGGCCGCGGCGATGTCGAACACGTCCTCGAACAGATCCGCCACCCCGAGCCGCGCGATCACGCTTTCGGCGTGGCGGCGCGAGCCGTTGGTCAGCACGAAGCGCCGTCCGGGCAGCCTTGCGATCGCAGCCGCAAGAGCGGGCGCCGGCACGAGCACTGAATGATCGATGTCGTGCACGAAGGCGAGGAAATGGTGCGGATCGAGGCCGTCTTCCGTCATCATCCCGGCGAGCGTCGTGCCGTGGCGCCGGTAATAGTATTTCTGCAGCGCCCGCGCCGACAGACCGTCGAGCCCGGTGCGCTCCATGACGAAGGCCGTGATCTTGTGGTCGATCTGGTCGAACAGCCGGGCCGACGCCGGATAGAGCGTGTTGTCGAGGTCGAAGATCCAGCTCTCGACATGGTCGAAGCCCTTGGCTTCAGCCTCGCGGGCGTGCTCCTCGATCGTGGGCGCGCCGTCGAAGGTCTGGGTCTTGAGGATTTGGTCCATGGATCGTGGTTCAGCCGGCGCGGTTCCTGACGCCTGAGCCTCGCCCGGGCGCGGTGAACGCCGCGTTCTCGGCGAGCGCCGCGGCTTTTCCAAGGCGCCGCGCCCGACCCGCCGTCATCGCGCCGCCGCGTCGACGGCCCATGCGGCGCGCGAAAGGCCGTAGGTGACGGGCGACGGCGCGCCGGTGAGCGCGAGACAGGCTATCGTCAGCGCGATCCAGACGGCGGCGGCGATCCGCGGCCCCTGCTGGTAGTAGACCACGGCGACGAGCAGGTGGATCACCGCCAGCATCGCCTGCGGAACGCTCTCCCAGATCGTCGGCAGCAGGAAGAACGCCAGTCCAATCACGCCCATCACGAGCGCGAACTCGGCAAGGCCCCGCCGGGTCCTGGCGGGCTTGGCGTCCTTCGGCTCAGGCCGCTTGAACTGAACGACGTTCATGGTCTCGGTTCGCGCTTCGATCCTGCGTCAGCGGGTGATCAGGGTTCCCGCGCCGCCCTCGGTCAGAAGCTCGATCAGGACGGCGTGCGGCGTTTTGCCGTCGAGGATCACGACGCCCTCGACGCCGCGCTCGACCGCGTAGATGCAGGTCTCGACCTTCGGGATCATGCCGCCCGAGATGGTGCCGTCGGCGATGAGGCGACGCGCCTCCTCGACGGAGAGCTGGTCGATCAGCCGCTTGTCCTTGTCGAGCACGCCGGGCACGTCGGTCAGCAACAGCAGGCGCTTCGCCCCGACCGCGCCGGCGATCGCGCCCGCGAAGGTGTCGGCGTTGACGTTGTAGGTCGCAGCCCCGTCGGAGCCGGAGGCGACCGGCGCCACCACCGGGATCTGGTCGGAGGCGATCACCCAGTCGAGCACGGTGCGGTCGACCCGGTCGGGCTCGCCCACGAAGCCGAGATCGACCACCTGCTCGATGCGGCTTTCGGGGTCGATCATCGAGCGGGTCACCTTGCGGGCCGTGACCATTCCGCCGTCCTTGCCCGACAGGCCGATGGCGCGCCCGCCTTCGGCGTTGATCGAGGCCACGATCGCCTTGTTGATCGAGCCCGCGAGGATCATCTCGACGACCTCGACGGTCGCCTGGTCGGTGACGCGAAGCCCCGCCTTGAATTCGGACTGGATGCCGAGCCGGTCGAGCATCTTGCCGATCTGCGGGCCGCCGCCATGAACGACGACGGGGTTGATGCCGACCTCCTTGAGGATCGCGACATCCTGCGCGAACCAGCGCGCGGCGTCGGCGTCGCCCATGGCATGGCCGCCATATTTCACCACGATGGTCGCGGCGTCGTAGCGCTGCATGAAAGGCAGCGCCTCGACGAGGATGCGGGCGGTGTCGTGCGGGTTCGGAGCGGCGGTCATCGGCCTCGCGTCTTCCCTCGGAGAGAAAGCGGTTCGGCCGCGGGTTCTAGACGGTCATGAGCGACGGCTCAATGACGCGCTCGCCTCATCCGGCCGCAATGGCGGACCGGACGCCGTCCGGCCGGTGCTTGACCGCCATCGCGCGAAGCTCCGTGACCAGCCGTTCAGCGCGCCAGGCCTCGAAGGCGAGCGCGGGCATCGGACGGCCGAACAGATAGCCCTGCGCGTAGGTGCAGCCGTGATCGGTCACGAAGCGAAGCTGCTCCTCGGTCTCGACGCCCTCGGCGATGGTTTCGAAGCCGAGGTTTTTCGCCATCCCGATCACGGTGCCGACGACGACGCGGGCGCCGCTCTTCTCCAGGGCGTCACGGACGAATTCGCGGTCGATCTTGAGCGCGTCGAACGGCAACCGGGTCAACGCCGAGAGGTTCGAGTAGCCGGTGCCGAAATCGTCGATCGCCACGCGCAATCCCGCGGCCTTCAACGGCGCGAGCTCGCGCGCGGCGTGCTGCGGATCCCCCATCGCGGCGCTTTCGGTGATCTCGAGCTCGATCTGCGACGGGTCGGCGCCTGCCGACTGGATGATGTCGAGCGTCCGGTCCGCGAAGCCCGGCCGGCGGAACTGGATCGGCGAGACGTTCACCGCCACGCGCAGATCGATCCCGCGGCCGTGCCAGTCCGCTGCGGTACGGCTCGCCTCTGCAAGCACGAAGCGGCCGAGCGCCTCGATCAGCCCGCTTTCCTCCGCGACCGACACAAATTCGCCCGGCGGCACCATGCCGCGCGTCGGATGCCGCCAGCGCGCCAGCGCTTCGGCCCCCGACACGGCGCCGGATCGCAGCGCGATCTGAGGCTGGAAATGAAGCTCGATCTCGCCGTTCTCGATCGCTCGCCGCAGATCCTGTTCGAGGCGGAGCCGTCCGTAGGCCAAGCGGTTCAGTTCCGCGCCCGCAAAACGGACGGCCGACGCCCCGACGGCGCGGGCGGCGGATACGGCGGCGGAGGCGCTGCGGATCAGCGCTCCCGCCTCGTCGCCGTCCTGCGGCGCGAGCGCTGCGCCGATGGCGAGGGTTGTCGCCACACGGTGCTCGCCGACGATGAGCGGGGTCTCGAAGGCCGCAAGCACGTTTTCGGCGAGTGACTGCGCGGACGCGCTATCTCCCTCCTCGAGGAGCAGTTCGAAGCCGTGATCAGAGGCGCGGGCCAGCATGGGCTCGTCCTGGCGACGACCGCGCGCCCAGGCCTCCGTCGCCTCCCGGAGGCGTCGCGCCGCGGCGCGGAGCGTCTCGTCGCCGAGATCCTCTCCCAGTCCGGCGGCGACGCGGCTCAACCCGTCGATCTCCACTCGCACCAAAGCGACCTTGCGGCCGAGCTGAAGCAGGATCGCGAGTCGGCTCGTCAGGCTCGCGTGATTGGGCAGACTGGTGACGGGATCGCCGAAGGTCAGGCGGTGAAGCGCGTCGGCGTTCTCGGCGAGGTCGCGGGCGATGGAGAGATGCGCGCGAGCGAGCGCTCCGACTTCGTCGCTGCGGGCGCCGGCGGCGCGCACCGCGGCCTGCGCCGCCCCCGGTCGCACCACGGCTCTCGTCAGCGCCCGCAGCGGGGAAGTCGCCCGATCGACCAGAAGCGCGAGCGCCGGCAGCGACACCGCCAGGAAGGCGAGAGCGGCGATCAGCCCACGCGCGGCGGAAGCGAACCCGGCATCGGCCGCAGGAGCGAGCGAGACCCCGAAACGCAGCACGGCTTCGCCGCCGGTCGCGAGCCGGACGGATTTCGCGCCGTGAGCGACGCCATCCTGCTCGGCCATCACTGCAAACGACGTTTCGCCCGTCGTTGCGACCCGTTCCGTCGACAGCGCGGGCAACGGCGTCGACGGCGCACGACCGACGATGAGGGCCCCGCCTTTGTCTAAAAGAAAGACATAGCGGAACCCCGCGGCCTTCACGGTCTGCTCGAAGCGGACCTCGTCAAGTGGAGCGCTTCCGATCGCGGCCGCGACTCGGTCGGCCTCGGCGGCGGCGGCGCGCTCGACGACGGCCTTCGCGACGTCACGCGTGTCGGCGGCGTTGATGAGGATGAGCAGACCGGAAAGAGCGGTCAGGAGCAAGCCGCCGACCAGCGTCGCGCGAGCCGCAAGACTCCGCCACCAGCGCGCTCCCGCGCCGTTTCCGGAGTCCGCCCGAAACGTGAATCCAAACCGCATGTCGACACAAAAATCCGTGGTGCGACGACAATCTCCGCAAACGGTGAACGAACGGTTGCGACGGCGCGAAAAACGCCTTCGACCCGCATGGCCGAAGCGTTGAAACGCTTGAGCTTCAACCAAATCGAAAGAAGAACGTGGCAGGTTCGACGGACCGCGCCCCATCCCGGCGGGCCGGGTCGGGAGCCTCGCGCATGGCGGTCCTCATCACAGGCGGCGCAGGCTATGTCGGGTCGCACATGGCGCTCGCCCTGCACGACGCCGGAGAGCCTTGCGTCGTGCTCGACGATCTGTCGACCGGTTTCGCGGACGCCGTGCCCGAGGGCGTCCCGCTCGTGATCGGCGACGTCGCGGATCACGCTCTGGTCCGTCGGACGATCGCCGCGCACGGGGTCGACGCAGTCGCTCATTTCGCCGCCCGCATCGTCGCGCCCGACTCCGTGCGCGATCCGCTCGGCTACTACGCGGCGAACACGTTCCGCACGTCGACGCTGCTCGCAACGCTCGTCGAGGCGAAGGTCAAGCGCTTCATCTTCTCGTCGACAGCAGCGGTCTACGGCGTATCGCCGCCGACGCCCACACGCGAGGACGCAGCGCTCGCACCGGCCTCGCCCTACGGCGCATCGAAGATGATGTCGGAACGCATCCTCGCCGACGTCTCGGCCGCTCACGGCATGTCCTACGTGGCGCTGCGCTACTTCAACGTCGCGGGCGCCGATCCCTCGCTTCGGGCCGGACAGCGCTCGTCCGAGGCGACGAACCTCATCACCGTCGTGATAAGGGCGGCGCTCGGCCTGAGCGACGGACTGGAAGTGTTCGGTACGGACCTGCCGACTCCCGACGGCACCGGCGTACGCGACTACATCCATGTCAGCGATCTGGCGGCCGCCCACGTCTCCGCTCTCGCCCACCTTCGACGGGGCGGCGGAAACCTCACGCTCAACTGCGGTTATGGATACGGATATTCCGTCCGTGAGGTGATCGCTGCGGTGAAACGCGTCTCCGGCGCCGATTTTCCCGTGCGCGACCGGCCTGCCCGTCCCGGCGACCCTCACCTTTCGATCGCGGACGCCGGAGCGATCCGCGAGACGCTTGGCTGGCGGCCGGAACGAGCCGAACTCGACCTCATAGTCGGCGACGCTTTACGCTTCGAACAGCGCCTACGCGTCACCGACATGCGCCGCCCCGCGAAGACGAGGCGGCGCGGCGGCGATACCCGCAGCAGCTCGGCTGCTTGAAGCGCGATCCGTCAGGTCCGAAACGCTTCGCGCCATGCCCCGGCCTGTCCGGGGCATCCAGGCATACTTTGACCGCGGCGGCCCGTCCGTCCATGGATCCCCCGGACAAGCCGGGGGATGACGCTCCGCTTCGATCGAACCCCGCTTAGAAGACCGCGAGGTACTTCAGCAGCGAAATGATGCCGATGATGATGACGATGATGCGGATGATCTGCTTCGCGCGCCCGTCGATCGGCAGCATGCCGACGAGATAAAGCACGAGGAAGATCACCAGAACGGTAATCAGAATTCCGATCAGCGGCGAAGCCATCCTCTAATCCTTTCGCAGAACGCGCTCTCGGGACGATGCCAGGCGCCGGACGCTCCCGATTTACGCGCCGCCGCGCTGTGGAAACGTCCGGGCGCCCGGCGGGTTCCGGACTTCATTCCTGATTTTCCGATTTTCGCCGCAATCGGCCGCCGACGAGACGTCAGCCGTTCGGCGCCGTCAGCCGCGGGCCGGCCTTGGCGCTCGCCAGCGCCCGGCCGAAAGCCTCGGCGAAGTCGGCCCGCTCCTCCGGCGACAGCGCGCCGCCGACGTCGAGCGTCGAACCGCGGGAGGCGAGCGCGAGACGCGTCATGCCGAAATCCTCGTCGCGCTCGGTTTCGATCCGCACCCAGAGCGGGTTGAACCGCCATTCGCGGGCGACGCCCTTCGGCGAGATTTTTCGGACGAGCAGTTCGACATAGGTGAGCGCCACCTGCTCGCAGGCGCGGGCCTGTTCGAAGGAGAAGCGGAAGGCGAACCACAGCGCCAGAACGTCGAGGCCGAGAAAGCCGACGATCGGCCAGGCGCCCATAAGGAAGAAGGGAACGCTGACGATCGCAGAGAGGCCGCCGAAGGCCGCCATGACGACGGCGAAGCCTTTCGGACCGAGCGACCGGTGCGGCCGAATCTCGGCCGCGAAGACAGGCCTGTCGGCGACCTCGTCGTCGGTGCTGGCGCGCTCCGTCATGGTCTCAGTATAAGGGCCTCATGGCCGACCGTCAGTCTCCCCCCGCGAAGAAATCAGCCGGCGCGAAACCGCGGAGCGGCGCGGGGCCGAAGCTCCTGCCCGCGGCGTCGGTCGAGGAGATGTTCCGCCGCTTCGAGGCGCGCGACCCGGAGCCCAAGGGCGAACTCGAGCACACGGACCCCTACACGCTGCTGGTCGCGGTCGTGCTGTCGGCGCAGGCGACTGACGCCGGGGTCAACAAGGCGACGCGCCGCCTGTTCGCCGAGGCCGCGACGCCCGAGGCCATGGTCGCGCTCGGCGAAGATAAAGTGCGCGAGCACATCCGCACCATCGGGCTGTTTCGCACCAAGGCGAAAAACGTCGTCGCGCTTTCCGAGCGCCTGATCGCCGAGCACGACGGCGCGGTGCCGCCCTCACGCGCCGCGCTCGAGCTTCTGCCCGGCGTCGGCCGCAAGACCGCGAACGTCGTGATGAACACGGCCTTCGGCGAGCCGACAATCGCGGTCGACACCCATCTTTTCCGCGTCGGCAACCGCACGCGGCTCGCACCGGGCAAGACGCCGCTCGCCGTCGAGCTCGGCCTCGAAAAGCGCGTGCCGGACCGCTACCGCCGGCACGCTCATCACTGGCTGATCCTGCACGGCCGCTACGTCTGCAAGGCGCGCAAACCCGAATGCTGGCGCTGCCTGATCGAGGACCTGTGCCCGTTCGAGCCGAAGACGCCGCCGCCGCGGGCCTAACGGCCGCCGGACAGCGCCTCGGAGGCTGGGTCGATCTGCTTGGCGGCGCGTAGGCCGGATTCGATCGCGCCCTCGACCCAGCCGGTCTTCAGCGTCGTGAAGTCGCCTGCGAAATGGATCCGGCCTTCGGGCGCGGTCCATTCCCGGATCATCCAGCCGCCGCCGACCGGCGTTCCGCCGAACGAGCCGCGGATCCAGGGCTGTTCGCTCCACGCGAAATCGCTGACGCTTAGAATCTCGCCGAGCAGGCCGGGCGCGTCCTTCTCGAACTGTTCGACAATGCGGGGTCCGCGATCGGCGCGCGGCAGGCCGAGAACCGCGTCCGCATTGCCGCCGTTCAGATAGAAGAAGCCGCTGCCGTGGCCGCCAGGTTCGTTGCCCGTAATGTCGATGAAGCGCTCCCAAGGCCGGTCGCCGCCGGCCATGGGCCAGCCGCGGACGTTCTGCGCCAGCCAGGAGGGCGACTTGGTCTTGACGATGATCTTGACCGTCTTGTCCCATTCCATCTCGGCGAACATCCGCGCCTTGCCGGAGGACCACTCGGGCTTGACCGTGACCTCGTCCATCACGCTGAAAGGGATGGTCGAGACGACGGCGTCGCCGACGAACTGCTTGCCGTCGCTCGTGCTCACCCGCACTCGGTCGCCGGTCTGGTCGATTTCCGTGACCTGGGCGTTCAGCACCACCTTGTCCGGACCGATCGCCGCGGCCATGGCAAGCGGAAGCCTCACGTTGCCGCCGCGGATCCGGAACACGTTCTGGTCGCCGAAATGGTAGGCGAGGTCGGCGATGATCCCGAGCGCCTGGGACGACGGCGTGAAGGTGCCGCCGTGAGCGCCAAGCAGCTTGCAGAAGTCGTCCGACGCGCCGACGTGCCGCAGCAGATCGCCGAGCAGAATGTTGTCGAGCTTCTCGAGCACGTCGGGGTTCGGCCAGTTGGCGTCGAGGACGCTCTGGGTGTCGAGCCCCGCTCGGAACAGATACTGGTTGAGGCTGGAGGCGATAGAGACGTTGCGCTCCGACGGATTGAGCCGCCACGGCCAGTCGGCCAGATTAGCCGACTTCACGCTCTTGCCGTCGACCATATAGAGCGGCAGTCCGTCGTTCAGGCTGAGCAGCGGCAGGTTGAAATGCCTCACATAGTCGAGCACGAGCGGCATGTTGGAGCGAAAATGCCCGCCGCCGGCCTCCGTGAACATTCCGTCTCCGAGCGGCACTGAGAGCAGCCGTCCGCCGATCCGGTTCTGGCGTTCGATGACCGTCACCTTGTGCCCGCGCCGCTGTAACGCGATCGCGGCGGTCAGGCCCGAGACGCCCGCTCCAAGCACAAGGATCTCGCGGGAGCGGCTCTTCTCCTGAGCCAACGCGGGCGCAGCCAGCGGAACCGCGGCGGCGGCCGCCGCCGCGACGCCCCCTGCGAGGATCTGCCTACGGGAAATCGTCTGCGGGCCAGGACGGATCATCGAGCGCTTCTGCCTTGGGGGGTGCGCGCGAAGCTAAGACGGCTCTGGTTAAGAATACCTCCCGGCGAGCCATAGGCAGGATCTCGCCGGGATCAGGCCGCCAATCGCCCCACCGCGTTCGCGGCGTACGACCTGCGCCGCTTGATCGCCCAGAAGGCGAGCGCCGCGCAGGCAGCGACCGCCGACAGGTACAGGCCGACGGCGTGCAGGCCGTAGGTCCTGCCGAGCTCGGTCGCCACGTAGGGCGCGGGCGAGGCGCCGAGAATGCCGGCGAGCGTGAAGGCGACGGAGGCGCCGGTGTAGCGCACCGCCGTCGGGAACAGCTCCGCGAGCGCCGCGCCGAGCGGTCCGTAGGTCAGCCCCATCAGCCCGAGGCCGAGCGACAGGAAGACGATCACCGAGGTCGCGTCGCCCGCGACGAACAGCGATTCGAAGGTGAACCCGTAGGCGACGATTCCAAGGCTCGCGATGATGAGCATGTTCTCGCGGCCGATGCGGTCGGCGGCCCGCGCCGAGATCGGAATCATGAGGCCGAGGAACAGCACGCCGATCATCTGCATCGGCAGGAACTGGCCGCGCGTGTAGCCGAGGACGGACGATCCCCAGCTCAGCGTGAACACCGTCATGAGATAGAAGATGGCGAAGGTCGCGGCGGCCGCGACGGTGGCGATCGCGACCGTCGCGGCATGGCCCGAAAACACCGCGGCGAACGGCACGCGCTCGCGCTCCTCCCGGTCGATCGTCTTCTGGAACGCCGGCGTCTCGGCGATCTTGAGCCGCACCCATAGCCCGACGAAGACGAGCGCCGCGCTCGCGACGAAGGGAATGCGCCAACCCCAGGCCAGGAAGTCGGCGTCGTTCAGCATGTCTGTCAGGATGAGGAAGCTGCCGGTCGAGCACAGGAAGCCGATCGGAGCGCCGAGCTGCGGGAACATGCCGTACCACGCCTCCTTGCCGGGAGGCGCGTTCTCGGTCGCGAGCAGCACCGCCCCGCCCCACTCGCCCCCGAGGCCGAGCCCCTGGCCGACGCGGAAGAGGCACAGCAACGCCGGAGCCAGCAACCCGACCTGCTCGTAGGTCGGCAGCAGGCCGATCGCGACTGTGGAAAGCCCCATGGTCATCAGCGCCGCGACCAGCGTCGCCTTGCGGCCGACCCGGTCTCCGAAATGGCCGAACAGCGCCGCGCCGACGGGCCGCGCGAAAAACGCGATGGCGAAGGTCGCAAACGACTGCAGCGTCGCGGTCGCAGGATCGGCGCCGGGGAAGAACAGGTGCGGGAACACCAGAACCGCGGCGGTCGCGTAGATGTAGAAGTCGAAGAACTCGATCGTGGTGCCGATCAGGCTCGCGAACAGCACGCGCGCGGGCGAGTTCAAGGGGCGCTGGGAGGAAGAGGACACGGGACTTCTGGCTTTCGACGCTGGGAAGGCCCGCGCGGCATAGACCGGAGACGACCGCGCAGGCAATGCGGCGAAGGCCGAAACCCGACCGCTCTCCCCTCGCGCGCCGGGCGGCGTCCCATTAGATGTGGGGCCGATGACCGAGCAGGACCGTCCCCCGCAGCACCCCGACCTCGACGACTCGGACGTCGTCGAGGAGCGCGAGATCGAGGCAGCCGAGGCCGAACTCGACGCCGCGCCCGAAAATCTGCGCCGCGGCGCGGAGGTCATCAAGGCGCAGCTCAAGCACCTGCCGAACGGCCCCGGCGTCTACCGCATGTTCGACGGCAAGGGCGAGGTGCTCTACGTCGGCAAGGCCCGGTCGCTGAAGAAGCGCGTCGCGAACTACGCCCGCGGGGTCGGCCACAACACGCGCATCAGCCGCATGATCGCCGAGACCTGCTCGATGGAGTTCGTCTCGACCAAGACCGAGACGGAAGCTCTGCTGCTCGAGGCGAACCTTATCAAGCGGCTCAGGCCCCGCTTCAACGTGCTGATGCGGGACGACAAGTCCTTCCCCTACATCCTGATCGCGACCGACCATCCGGCCCCACAGATCGCCAAGCATCGCGGAGCGCGCAACCGCAAGGGCGACTATTTCGGCCCCTTCGCGAGCGCGGGCGCGGTCGGGCGCACCATCGACGCGCTGGAGCGCGCCTTCCTGCTGCGCTCCTGCGCCGACAGCTATTACGAGCGGCGGACGCGGCCCTGCCTGCTGCACCAGATCAAGCGCTGCTCGGCGCCCTGCACCGGCGAGATCTCGCTCGATGACTACGGCGAACTCGTCGGCGAGGCGCGCGACTTCCTCACCGGCAAGTCCGACCGGGTGAAGCACGAACTGAACGCGGCGATGGCCCAAGCCTCCGAGGCGCTCGATTTCGAGCGCGCCGCGGTCTATCGCGACCGCATCGCGGCGCTCGCCGCCATCCAGTCGAGCCAGGGCGTGAACCCGCGCGAAGTCGAGGAGGCCGACGTCTTCGCGATCCATGCCGAGGGCGGGCAGTCCTGCGTCGAGGCGTTCTTCTTCCGCGCCTATCAGAACTGGGGCGCGCGCGCCTATTTCCCGAAAGCCGACCGCAGCCTCGAGCCTCGCGAGGTGCTCGGCTCGTTCCTCGCGCAGTTCTACGATTCCGAGGAGCCGCCCCGCCTCGTCCTGCTGTCGGAGGACGTCGAGGACCGCGTTCTGCTGGCCGAAGCGCTCACGCTCCGTTCCGGCCGCAAGGTCGAGGTCGCCGTTCCGGCGCGAGGCGAGAAGCGGGAGCTCGTCCAGCGCGCCCACGACAATGCGCGCGAGGCGCTCGGCCGGCGTCTCGCCGAAACCTCGACCCAGGCGAAGCTGCTGGCCGGCGTCGCCGAAGCCTTCGGCCTGGCCGCGCCGCCGGCGCGGATCGAGGTCTACGACAACAGCCACATCATGGGGACGGCCGCGGTCGGCGGCATGATCGTCGCGGGGCCGGAAGGGTTCTCCAAGACCCACTACCGCAAGTTCAACATCCGCCCCAACGAACTGACTGCCGGCGACGACACCGCGATGATGCGGCAGGTGCTTCTCCGCCGCTTCTCCCGGCTTCAGAAGGAGTCGCCGCGAGACGCCGAGGGCCGGACGCCCGAAGGCTCCCCGCCCTGGCCGGATCTCGTGCTGATCGACGGCGGGCAGGGGCAGCTCACGGCGGCGCGCGAGACGCTTGCGGAACTCGGCCTCGAAAACGAGGTGCCGCTCGTCGGCGTCGCCAAGGGCGTCGACCGGGAAGCCGGCCGGGAGACCTTCTTCATGAAAGGCCGCACGCCGTTCCGCCTGCCGCCCAAGGATCCCGTTCTCTACTACCTTCAGCGCCTGCGCGACGAAGCCCACCGCTTCGCGATCGGCTTCCACCGCGCGAAGCGCTCCAAGGAATTCGTCGCCAATCCGCTCGACGAGATCGCCGGCGTCGGACCGACGCGCAAGCGGGCGCTGCTCGGCCATTTCGGCACGGCGAAGGCCGTCGCGCGCGCCGGGCTCGCCGACCTCGAAAAAGCGCCGGGCGTGAGCAAGGCCGTGGCGAAGGCGGTCTACGACTTCTTCCACGACAGAGAAGGATAAGGGCCGGCAAGCTCCCCCTCCGACGAAAGTCCAATCCCGCGCCCGGATTTTGACGCCGACGCCACCTTGGTCTCGCCGCGATTGACGCCAGACTAGGATTTGGGCGGCACACTCCACGCGGCCGACGGGCGTGAGCCTCGTCGCGCAGCAGCGGGTGATGGCGACAGGAGCCCCGGCGCCGCACATGACCCTTCGTCTCGTACCGATCGCAGCCGCGCTTCTCGTCGCGCAGCCGGCGTTCGCCGTGGATCTGCCGCCGCGAAAGCCCGGCCTCTGGGAGACGCGCGCCGTCATCAAGGGGCGCTACAAGGTCATTCTGAGATGCTTTCGCCAAGGCGAGCGCTCGGCCTTCGTCGATACGGTCGGGATCGACGCCTGCACGAAATCGACCCAGAAGCCGCTGATCGGCTACATGATGCAGGCCGAATGCCACACCCGCGGCTATGTCCTGAAGGGCAAGCTCCAGATCGCCGGCGACTTTTCGAGCGAGCTGCGGGGCATGGTCCGCTCGACGGTGGAGCGCGAGGACGGCTCGGCCGCGCCGATCCGCTACGTCATGCCGTTCACGAGCGTGCGCGTCGGCGACTGCGGACCGGAAGACTGAAAGCGCTCAGCCAGCAAGCTCCCGCGCGCGGCGCGTCGCGGCCGCGACCGCTCTTTCCACCAGCGGGCCGAGGCCGTCGCCGGCCATAAGCACCTCGAGCGCCGCGGCCGTGGTGCCGTTCGGCGAGGTGACGTTGCGGCGCAGGATCTCGGGCGTCTCGGGCGAGCGGCGCAGCAGTTCGCCCGCGCCCTCGACCGTCTTGCGTGCGAGGATCTCGGCGACGTCCGCGGGAAGCCCAGCTGCGACGCCGGCCTTCGCCATCTCCTCGACCAGCAGGAACACGTAAGCGGGTCCCGAGCCCGAGACCCCCGTGACCGCGTCGATCAACGGCTCCTCGGCGACCCAGACGACGTCGCCCGCCGCTTCGAGAAGCTTCTGGGCGACCCCGCGCTGGCGCTCCGAAACAGTTTCGGGCGCGAAGACGCCGGTGACGCCGCGCCCGACAGCCGCAGGGGTGTTGGGCATGGCGCGGACGATCGCCGTTCCCTCGGCGAAGGCGCGCGAGAGGGTGGCGAGCGTCGCGCCCGCCATGACGGAGACCACGACGGTGGACGGACCGGCGAAGGCGGCCGCGGCGGGCAGCGCGGCCTCGGCAGTCTGCGGCTTGACCGCGGCGACGATCGCCGCCGGATCCGACAGCGCGCCG
Source organism: Ancylobacter novellus (assembly GCA_003241695.1). Classification (GTDB taxonomy): domain Bacteria; phylum Pseudomonadota; class Alphaproteobacteria; order Rhizobiales; family Methylopilaceae; genus Methylopila. The sequence continues at coordinate 105,292 of QFPN01000001.1, forward strand.
GGCTGCGGCGCGACCGTCACGCCGCGGGCCTTCAGCTTTTCGAGCGGTCCGTCGGGAAGCGCCGGGTCGATGACGAAGACGGAGCGCGGGTCGAGCCCGCGCGCGAGCCAGCCCTCGAGCAGGGCCGAGCCCATCTTTCCGGCGCCGAGAAGAAGGACCGGGCCGCCCGGATCGAGCGGCCCGGAATAATGCGCGTTCATCGCGAAACCGAGGTCGTCACGCCTCCCCCGCCGTTTCGAAGGCCACCACCTCCATGGCCTCCTTCGCGCCCTTGCCGGCCCAGACCACGAACTGGAACGCCTGATAGTGGCGTTCGCAGGCTTCGAGGGCCGCCTCCAGCAAGGCTTCGCATTGCGCGGCGCTCGCCTCGGCGCCGCCCGCGAGCAGGAGCGTGTGGCGATAGGCCACCACGCCTTCCTGGCTCCACAGATCGAAGTGACCGAGCCAGAGCTGCTCGTTCACCAGCGTCAAGAGTTGGTAGACCTCCGGCTTGCGACGATCGGGAACCTTCAGATCGAAGGCGCAGGCGAGATGCAGGGACTCCAGTTCGCCCATCCACGTGAGGGACACGTGGTAGTCGGACCATGATCCGTCGATCGAGATCGTGATCTCGTCGTCGCCCGACCGGTCGAAGGACCAGTCGTTCAACGTCGCGATGCGTTCGATCATGTCGACAGGATGGGCCTGGCGATCGGCGTCCACGTCGATGAGAGCCATGAGCTCCTCCCCGGGTGAGGCCCGTCCGGCGGGCGTGGGAACGACGTCACGCGTGACGGGCGGGCGCGAGCCGCCCGCCAACCGCTGCCCGCAACCGCCGGAGTTTCGCTCCGCCGATTCGGGCCGCCGAACACAGTATATGGCGCGAGATTTCGCGCTGCACACGAGAGATTGCGGCCGATCGTCCGGCGCGCGGGAAATGTTGCGTCAAAGCCGCTCCTGATCGTCCGATCAATCGTCGGACGAGCCCGGATCGCCCTGCGGCGCCGCCTCGGCGGCCGGGCCGCCCGCGGCGTCCGGCCGCGACCGGAGAAGCTCCGCTTCGAGCGCGACGAGGCGCTCGGAGAGCCGCTCGTTCTCCTCGCGGGCCTTCGCGGCCATGGCCTTGACGGCCTCGAACTCGTCGCGGCGGACGACGTCGAGCTCCGACAGCACGCGCGCCGCCTGCGCGCGCACGGCCGTCTCGACCTCGCGGCGCACGCCGGCGGCGGCGCCTGCGGCGTCGGTCATCAGCCGGCCGAGTTCGTCGAACACGCGTCCGCGGGCTTCGGTCATGGTCAGGTCTCTCCGGCGAACTGGAGCCGCCGACAGGCTGCGGCTCCGTTCAGGTGAGGGTTCCGGGCGTCAAAAGCAACGGCGGATCCCGCGAAAGCCTCCGCGGGTCCGGTGGACGGACGCATTTCGCTCGCTGGAGCGGCCGGCGATCGACGGCGGAGCGCGACCTTAACGGGCGCCTTTGCCGTCGCCGTCGCGCGGCTGTCCCATCGGCTCCTGAACATGGGCCTCGATGAACCAGAGCTGCTTTTCGACCGCCCTGGAAAGCCCGGTCAGCAGATCCGCAGTATCGGCGTCGCCGGCCTCGTCGACCTCGTCGATGTTTTCGCGAACGGCGCTCGCGAAGGTCGCATAGCGGTCGATCAGCGCGGCGACATGATCGGCGATCGCGTAGATGTCGGTCGGATAGGGGGCGAGCTTCGAATTCTGCGCGACGATCTGCGTGGTGCCCAGCGCCGTGCCGCCGAGCTGCACCGCGCGCTCGGCCATGTCGTCGTTGAAGCCGTCGAGCTCCTTGCGGAAGCCGTCGAGCATCAGATGGACGGCGATGAACTGCGGACCTTTCAGGTTCCAGTGCGCCTGCTTGACCGCGAGCGCCAGATCGACGCCGTCGGCGAGGCGGGCGTTCAACGTCTCGATCGCAACCTTTTTCGCGTTCGATGGAGTGTCGTTTCGGGTCGCGTGCTGGCGAGCGGACGGCTTCTTGGCCATTGTGGCAAGTCCTCGGCGAGCGTGGAGATGATCGCGGCATGCGAAATGGCCGCGGGCGAATTCTGTTGAACGCTCATTTATGAAGCGAGCGTCTATTTCCTAGGGTCTTGGAAGCGCGTTGCCTGCCGGTTTGCATTGCGAGACAAACGACCTTAGGAGATCGCCAGCCAAATGGCGCGCGCAGAGGTTCGCTTAGCGCTGGTCATTGATCCGCGGCGCGTCATGGGCGGCGACCTCGTATAAACTCACGGAGGTCAGAGCGTATTACTCGGCCGACGCGCTAAAATGCCGGGTACGGTGAGGCGTCAGGTGGATCTTGCAGATCGTGAAGATTGCAGACGCTCTAGCAAATTCCTACAGAATACTATCGCAGATAAGATATTAAATTCTTCGCCAGCAAATATATATACCCCTTCATCGGGGATAAAGTGTCTCATAATTGACATCGGTCCACATATAGGATCCCGCCCTGAAATGATCGAATGTGCGATATTACCATTTATGGTTGCCTTCGCCCATTGATCAAGCCGCTCATCATAGTGCTGAAGATGGTGACGAAGCTTCCGAAATTCTAAGCTACCCTCTGCGTTGTCCGGTAGACCAAGCTTTTGGCGCAGGCGCTCGGCTCTTTTAAAGCTGCCGTTGCGGTCTTGCGTAGGGTATATAATCTGGCTCGCACGGCTTGCATGATCGACAATGTCGTCGATCGATTCGATAACATTTTCAACAAAACTATCGTTAGACGATGATCTATTATCAAATAATTTTTGTAAATCTTCCGAATGCTTCATCACCCGTCGAATTTGTCTTTCCAATTCATAAAGAAATACGCCGTCAGCATGTTCCGTTTGGGGGCCGAAGAGCGGGATGACGTTGTCGTCAGACATACTAGCCCCGACTGCTCTCACTGAGAGTACATGGTGCGTATCATACACAGCCGCAGGTAACCGCAACTGCTCCGTTCGGCTCGTAGAGCGCAGGTCTATTCATCGAAATGAACCATCGCCGCCGCCGGCTTCGTGTTTTCTGAGCCCGACCGTATGTCGACCTGCAGGCGGTGCAGTCTGCTGCGCTACGTGACCGCGGCGATCTCGCTCAGCGGTTCGATCAGCAATACTTCGACGAGGTCGAGCGCGCATTGTGCTGCCTTGCGGTAGCCTCGGGCTGATGCATCGCGGCTAGGTCGAGGATTATCAGCGAGGCATACCGTGAATATCATTGCGAAGCTCACCCCCTCTGAAACCAACACGTACCCCTAACCCATTGCACAATCTGGTGGGCCCGGAGGGACTTGAACCCCCAACCAGACCGTTATGAGCGCCCTGATTGAGGACGAAAGCCTTCAGTTTTCAACGATATTCAGCCCGCCTCGTTGCTGATCCGTTCGCTGCCTGTACCGCGTTTCATTGCGGAAACGTTGCGCGCCGGCTTCCTCGAGATCGCGTCGGCGACGTGGCGCAAATGGCGCTGGTCCTGGTGGGCGTAGACGCGGTCGAGCGTCTGCGGCGACATGCCGAGGAAGCCCGCGGCGTCGAACTGCGAGACGCCGATCTGCATCAGCCATGTCGCCGCGGTGTGCCGCAGGACGTGCGGGGTGATCGCGGGCGGCAGCTCGGCGAGCTTCACGGCGCGGGCGAAGCCGGTCTTCACGCTCGCCACGGGCCGCCCCTGATACTCGACCACATAGCCGCTCGTCGTCGGCGGTTTGCCTTGGGCGACCGCCTTCCGGCTCGCGGCCTCGTCGGCCGCCTTCCAGCGCCGCATATGGGCGAGCAGGCGCGGCGGGATCGGCGCGGCCGGCTGGCGCTTGTTCGTCTTTCGGCGGCCGTGCGCCTGGCGGAAAAAGACGCCCGTCTCGAGGTCGACATAGGCCCGGCCGGGCGCGAGCTGGTAGGAGGCTGCGGCGAGCGCCGCGGCGCGCGTGCCGGTGTAGAGGCCGAGCAGCACGAAGCGCGCGACGTGGCGGAGCGTGTGCTTGCCGGTCGGGACCGCGGCGCCCCTCGCCTTTCCGGTTTTCGGGTCGCGCTCCCGGCGCTGCGTCTCGCGGGCGCGCCAGCATGCCCAGAGCAGTTTCGCCGCCTGCCCGCGCGTCAGCCAGAGGTCGCGCGGCTCTCCTTTTTCCGGGAGCCATGTCTCGACATGGCCGACGTGAAGCCGGCGATCGGCGTGATGGGCGACGGCCGCGCGCAGGTCCTCGAGGTCCCGTCGTGCGCCGCCCGGACCGCCGCGCCGTCCGCCCTCGTCGTCGCCGCGCTTCGCCTTCGCGCGCGCCGCGGCGTAGTCCTGACAGAGTTTCGAGGAGACGTCCGAGAGCGGTCTGTCGCCGAAGAAGGCGATCAGTCGATCCATGCGGCCGGCGAAGCGGGCCTGCGCCGCGCCGTCCTGGAACGGCGGGCGGTCGTCCATATAGACGGAGAGGACGTCGGCTACGACGACCTGAGAGGGATGACGCTCGCCGCCGGCGGCCGGTCGGCGCTTCGCCGCGATGTGCTCTTCGAGCCGTCTCTCAGCTTCCGCACCCTCATGAGCGCCGAGGCCTGTGCGATATTGCTTTCCGCGGTCGAGAATGACCCATGTCGCGGGGGCGAGGCCGCCGGCGCGTCGCTCGGCCGGGCGGAGCCACAAGCGGGCCGCTTTTGCAGGTCGCGGCATCGTTCGATCATCCTCTCGACGTCGGCGAGCGTGGTGAAGTCGCGGCCCGCGACCCTGACGACGTCGAGCGTCCCGCGATCGCGTTCCTTGCGCAAGCCGGTCACGGTCATGCCGCCGCACGGGAACATGATCTCGACGACGGCGTCGAGCCTCAGCAGGACGTCGGACGCGGGCCGGGGTTTCACGAACAGCCTCCCGACCGGCCGCAGTCGTCGCAGACGACGCACGCGCCGGTGCGGCGCATGCGGAAGCCGCCGCAGTCGCCGCAGACGTCGCCGGTGTAGCCGATCGCCCGCGCCGTGCCCGTCGTCTTCGGGACGGGCGCGCCTTCGGGCTGCGGCTCGGCGGGAGCCTCGCCGCGGGCCGCGGCCTTGAGGTCGGCGAGCGTGATCGACATGCGCGGATCGCTCATCGCTTCGCCCCGCCGCAGTCGCAGACCTGCGGCTCGGCCGCGGGGTCGAGCGCGGCGCAGCCGGGCGCGTGCGCGATGACGTCTGCGGTCTCCGCCGGCGCGGCAATGCGCTCAAGAGCCTCGGCCTGAGCGCGCAGCCTGAACGCCCGCCGGTCGCAATCGGCGGCCTGGGCCGCGCATGTCGCGAAGGTGGAGGCGACGTCGGCGGCGTCCGCCTCGCTCCGCAGGCGGGCGATCTCTTTCTCGCGCTTCCCGCTCATCGCCGCCCTCCCCTCAGGTTCGGGCCGCGCTCGGCGCGGAGATACGGCAGGCGGTCGAACACCGCCGCGGCCGGGCTCCAGGAGGCGCGGCCGGCGCGGGCCGCGTTGTCCTCGTCGCGCCATTCGGCCGCGAGGCGACACATGGCGCGCCACACCTTGAGCCGCGCCGCAAGGCCGCGCTCGTAGCGCAGCGTCATGAAGAGATCATGGAGCAGCGCCCCGCGCGTGAGGCGGCGGTTGTTGAAGGCCGACGAACAGCGGGAGCAACAGAACCGCTTGTTGTGGCCCTGCAGCGAAGGGGCCGGAGCGCCCCCGCATTCGGGGCACGGGGGAAGCGTCGCCGGCGGGGCGGTTTCGCGGCTGCGGACCGCCTGAGACGCGCCGACTAGTGAGCGCTCCCCGAGCGCGGCGGCGGCGCCCTCGCAGGCGGCGAGGCCCGCGTCCATGGCGGCGAATTCGCGGCCCATGGCGGACCGCAGGTTCGAGACTGTGACGTCAGTCGCGCTCTCAATCATCGTGGCGGGGCTCCGCGAAATGGGCGTGGAGGCGGGCGGCGCGGCGGCGATCGGGACGGCGGTCGGGACTTCTGGAGGCGCGGCGGCGGGCCGCGGCCTCGGTCTTCTTCTGCTCGGCCGCGAGGCGCTCGGCGACGGCGGCGTCGAGGGCTTCGGCGGCCTCGGCCGTCAAAGTGAGCGTGTCGGTCGAGTATGCCGCCACGCCGGCGCGCGGGACGCGCCGGACATGGCCGCGGAGCCTCACGACCAGGCAGTCGCGCCCGGTGGTGAGCAGGGTGATGGGCAGGTCGACGAGGCCGCTCACTGGAGCGGCCTCGGGGCGTCGGCGTGGCGCGACAGGATCTCGCGCGCGATCTCGACGACGTGCTTATGCAGTTGCGACGCCTCGTCGCCGAGGGTCGCGGTCGTGGTCCCGCCGTCCGTCCGTTTGCTCGTCAGCGCGAAGGTCGCGATGCAGGTTCCCGCGAGCGTAGCGAGCGCGCAGAACGTCGCCACATAGGCCTCGTGATCGGCAAGCGGGCCGCACTCCCGCTGGAAGGTCGCCATCGAGACGTCGACCATCGCATTGGCGACGCGCTGGATCTGCGCGTTGCGGTCGTCGTGGTCGTCGTGTCGGGCCGCGCTCATGCCGCGGCCCTCCCGTCTTCCGCCATCGCCTCAACGCGGCGGGCGAAGGCGGCCTTGGCTTCGGCGGCCTCGGCGAGGCTCTGGACCACGCGGCGGACGGTCGTGCGGTCGTGCAGGCTGAGCCCGGCGATGTCGCGGACCAGCTTCGGGTCGGAGCGCATCAGGTCGAGGTCGATCGCCTCGGCGCAGTCCGCGGCGTCGGCGTCGAGGCCCTCGAAGAAGAAGTCGACGGAGACGCCGAGGATTTTCGCGAAGGCGAGCAGCGCCGAGGCCGAGGCCCGGTTCGTCGCCTTCTCGTATTTCTGGATCTGCTGGAAGGTGACGCCGTAGGCCTCGCCGAGCGCGGTCTGGCTGATGCCGCGGGTCTCGCGGGCGGCGCGGATGCGCGCGCCGACATGGACGTCGACGGCGTTGGGGGCGTGCGACATGGCCCCGCCCTCACGCGTCGAGGGTCAGGGGGCGGTCCGCATCGCGGACGGACGCCTTGCGGACGTCGGCCACGGCGCTCTGGCCGTAGGTCTCGATCTCGGCCGGCGTGAAGCCGGCGCGGATCAGATCGTCCTTCTGGACGCAGCCGTTGAGCTGGATTTGCGCGCGGACGGCCTCGGCCATCTCCTCGCGGGTCGAGGCCCGGCGCTGGCGCTTCGCGAGAGGGCGGGGCGTGCAGAACATGAATGCCTCCGTCGGTTGTGACGGAGCAGACCGATACATTTGTATCGTAACAGATGTCAATACAAATGTATCGATCGCAGATTTTCGGCTTTCCGGCTTCTCGCCAAAAGCTAAGCTGCTAATCAACCGGCAAGATTGGCTTACGCGTATAGAATGACAAGTTGTAGTCGATTAACTGACGCGCCGGGCCGGACGATGGGAGCAATGACGGCAAAAACTGCATCAATGATGCACGCAGCTGATCCATCATTATTTTATGCACATCATACATATGATCAAAATTAAGCGACTCAGTCCGAACCTGAACGTGGCTTTCATCTCTGACATTATCTATGACTGTTGTGCTCGTTCCCCACATAACTACATCCCCTCGATCCGGCGAGGGAATATTCAAGAATGTCGAAATCACAATTAAGATATATCTATCGAATGGGACCGTAATAACGCTCGCATCAGAAAACTCCGCTTTTATAAACGGGAGCGGCGGCTTCGTGACGAAAACGCTATACATTAGGATAGAACGACTGCACCTATATCTAGAAAGACAAATTATCCTATCTGTGTCGCGAGGTTTGAAAAGCTTTATCTCTTTGGAAGGAACTCTTCGCGCGAACACTGGCCACAATAAGTGCTTCGCGGTTTGATGAATATATGCAGTGTTAGAACGATGAGAACCATCAAATAATTTTGTCTTTTGTGTTATTAGCGTATCATTTCCTTCGTTTGCACAGTGCACCGAATAATGCTGATTATCAAAATCAAATTCTGAATTTTTATTGTCAATGTATCTTTTCATTACCTCAGAAACAATAGTAAGATCGGTATTATCTCCTTGTTTTACACTAAATAAAACACGTTTGCATCCATTTACTTCTGCATAAAACAACGTACGTCTTTTCCCCATTAGCCAAAGTCCAGCATCGTACGGCGAACCTGCCCGATCACATGGAAGCGATTGTCGCGGACCGGTATGGGGCGGTGCATTTTATTTGATGACCAAGGCTGTAGTGCGTGAAGCTCGCTATTCCAAAGCTTGTAAGTGGTTTCTGATCCATTAATAACGACATAAGGATAGTCGTTCCGCAAAGTTCGTCTTGAACGATCAACGATTATCGTCGAACCCTCTGGAGACAGCAAATCCATGCTGTCTCCTTTTACCTTAAGAGCGAAGTAATCACCTGCTCCAAGTCCAGAAACTGGGATCAGCGCCTCCGTTTCATTTGCTATATGTCCCGGATCAACTAGATCGCCCGCGCTCACCCACGAAACCAATGGCACTTCAAAAAATGCCGGGGTGCGTGATCGAGGAAGTAACAGCCTAGACCTTGGCAGTGGATTGGGGTCATCGATGGTACCCGACCCATCGAATAGCCACTGGCCGCTGACCTTTAATGTGCGACCTATTCGGATAGCGACATCTAGTGGCGCGCGCCGGCCTCCGTTCGCGTAAGCACGAAGCGTGGAGAGCGCCGGCCGCTTTTCCCGGCCGTCCAAAGATCGATAGAGTTCTGCGGCACTGCCAATCTTGGCCCGCTCCATCGCGAAGGTCAGTCGGGCCGCTTGGTCATCGATACTCATGCATCACCGATGCCATGCCGTATCGATACAATGGTGTTGACGGCAATTCGATACAAATGTATCGCTGCGAAATGACCCCTGCCGACATCATCTCCTTGTGGCCCAGCGCTGAGCGTTTCGCCGACGACATCGGCCTGAAGCATCGCTCGCACGGCCGCGTCATGCGGCTGAGAAACTCTATCCCTGCACGATATTGGGATGGGGTTCTCAAAGCCGCGGCCACACGCGGCTTTCAACTCAGTCGAGAAATGCTTGAACGAGCGCACTCCAAGTCAGTGCGCGCGGCGGCCGCGTCTTGACCGAGCCCCTCCAGCCCCTGTTTTGCGTCTGCGATCTGCTGAGCTGGCAGGCGATCATCGCCTATCTGTCGATCGCGGCGGCGTTCGCGTCTGCGACGTTGAGCGTGCTGACGACCGGCACCGTGATGTCCGCCTCGCTTGCATCGCTGGAACGCAGCGTAACGCGCATCTTCAATCGCATCGACGAGTCCGATCGCCAGAAGGCGAGCGAAGAGAGCGCGCGGCGAGACGACGGCACGAACAGTACAAAGAAGCATGTCGAAGGTGATCCGCTGTGAGAAACCTCGACGTGCATCGCAACGCTTTTCGAACCGCTGTCCTCGCGGATCTCCTCCTTCAAGCTCCCGTCGCCGCCCGCCTGGCCTTCGAACATCGAATAGGCGTGAGGCAGAAGCCGAGCGCCTCTTGGGCGATCGATCGCGATGCGCTCGGCGCTGTAGGTCCGCTGGTCTCGGCTGCGGATGGACAGGGCCAGAACGAACCAACCGCGCCGCCCGGCGGAATAGATGTGCGGCAGCGCCTCCGGCTTGCCGCGGCTGACGCTCAACCGGTGCGCCGCTCGCGCCACCCGGTAGCTTCGTGCGGCGATGAACAAAGAGAGCAGCGAGACAAGCAGCGCCAGCGGAGCGACCAGATCGGCCGCCGTCGTCACCAGGCCGGTGATCTGGCTCTCGGCGATTTCTGCGGCCATGCCGTCGTCTCGGCTGTGTCTTCTGAAGCACCTTACCTCATCAGATCTACGACGGCGGAGCAGGCGGCCGCTACGGCCGTCGGGCATCGACTTTCGCGCGGCGTGCGCCGCCGGCAGCCTTCCCGTGACTGCGCGGCGCGCGATCGTCGTTTCGTTCTGCGTCGTCGGGTGGCAGCCCGATCGGCGCGGCGTTTTCTATCGTCGTCAACAATCCGGCGTTTCCCGACGCCGGGGGCGGGTCGCTCATGACAGCGCTCGCTCTCGCCTCCTCTCAGCCGCGCTCTCCAAAGCGTCCCTCTCCGATGCACGCAGCATCGGAGAGGACGATGGACAAGGCTAAGGGTTCCGGCCGCCGCGGCGAGCGCCGAGGCGGAGCGCAAGGCCGCGGCCTTCCGGGCCGCGAAAGCGGGAGGAGCGGCATGACGGATCTGTTCGAACGCGTCGCGGGCGTCGTGGCCGAGGTTCTGGCGGCGGATGCGGCCGGGATCTCGCGCGGGACGCGGATCGGCGAAGATCTCGGGGCCGACAGCCTCGACCAGGTCGAGCTGGTGATCGCGCTCGAGGAGGCGTTCGACGTCGAGATCGACGACGACGAGCCCGCGGCGCGCTCGCTCGCGACGGTGGGCGAGCTGGCCGATTACGTCGCCGGGCTGCTGGCGGCGAAGACGGCGGCCGACGCTGCGGAAGGCGCGGCGTGAGCGACGTCGTCAACTCTCCCTCGCACTACAAGCGCAACGGCGTCGAGCTGGCCGACGTGATCGACGCGTTCGATCTCGGCCGTTGGGAGGCGCAGGCGGCGCAGTACCTGTTCCGCGCCCGCTTCAAGGATCACGGCGCGTTCGAGCGGCAGGACCTTCTGAAGGCGCAGTGGTTCATCGCGCGCCGGATCGCCGAGATCGAGGCGCGCGAGCCATGAGCGCATGGACCCCGGAAGACTATCTCGACGAGGTCGTGCCGGAGCCGCGCGAGAGCCCGACCGCATGGATCGTCGGCCGCGACGGGGCGGAGGGCTGGCGGCTCGCCGACATCGACGGCCGCGACGAGGGCCCGGCGGACGCCTGCCGGATCGTGATCCCGGAAGGCGGCGTCGTCACCTTCTGCGCCTTCGACGACTATGGCGCGTTCGAGATCGAGACCCTCGCGGACGGCGGCTGGAGCTGTCCGGACGACATCCCGGCCGACGCCACGCATTTCTGCGCCGAGGGCGACATCGACACGCTCGGCGAGAGCGTGGACCAGTTCGTCGCCGGCCTGATCGAGAACGGCTACGCCTCGCCGGGCGAGACCGTCAGGACCGCGGTCTATCGCTGGTCCGACCCGATCCCGCACCGGCTCGTCGTCGAGAACGGGGCGGCGCGCTTCGTCGCCGAGGCGGGGGCGCGGATCTGATGGGCGACCGCAGCAAGATCGAATGGACGGACGCGACCTGGAACCCGATCGCCGGGTGTTCGGTCGTCTCGCCGGGCTGCACGAACTGCTACGCGATGCGGCTCGCGCCGCGGACGGAAGAGCTTTCGACCGGCGCGCCCTGGGCCGGGGCGTCCGGCCGGCTGACACGTTCGAGCAAGGCCGGGCCGGTCTGGACCGGGGCGCTTCGTCTCGTCGAGCGCCGCCTCGGCGAACCGCTGCGCTGGCGGCGCCCGCGGCGGATCTTCGTGAATTCGATGTCGGACCTGTTCCACGAGAGCGCGCCCGACGCCTGGATCGACCGCGTGTTCGCGGTGATGGCGCTTTGTCCGCAGCACACGTTCCAGATCCTGACGAAGCGGCCGGCGCGGATGCGGGCCTATGTGTCCTCGATCGGCGAGCGGCTCGACCAGATCATGGCGGCGCGCGTGCCGCATCCGACAGGCGAGTGGCAGTTGTGGGATCTGATCGACCCCGCGCCGTTCGCCGCGCCGCTCCCCAACGTCTGGCTCGGCGTCAGCGTCGAGGATCAGGCGCGCGCCGACGAGCGCATTCCCGAGCTGCTCGCGACGCCGGCGGCCGTTCGCTGGATCTCGGCCGAGCCGCTGCTCGGGCCGATCGATCTCCTGCCGTATCTTTTCATCTTCACCGCCGAAGACGACGCGCAGCTTGATTGCCCGTCGTGCGACGAGCCTCTGCCGTTCCACGATCCGAAGACGACCGACCCGGCCGACATCGTGACGCCGCGGCTCGACTGGGTCGTCGCCGGCGGCGAGAGCGGGCCGAACGCGCGGCCGATGCATCCGGATTGGGTGCGAAGCCTGCGCGACCAATGCGCCGCCGCGGACGTGCCGTTCTTGTTCAAGCAATGGGGCGATTGGCTCGACGAGCGGGTGGCAACATCTCAGCGGATGGCCCCCGGACCGGAGATGTTCGACAGGTTCGGCCGGCCAAAGGGCGATCGCTGGCATCCGTATGACGCCGCCGACCGGAATGGCGGCGCGATGATCCGCGTGGGCAAGAAGGCCGCCGGTCGCCTGCTCGACGGCATGCTGCATGACGCCTATCCGGAGCCGCGGCCATGAGCGCGACCGGCCTCTCGCCCGACGCCGCGGCGGCGCTCGCCGCGAACCTGAAACTGTTTCAGGCGGAGCTTGAGCTGTTCTCGGCCGGCGTCGTGTTCGCCGCCGCGGTCGGGCGGCTGCAGGAGGCGCGCGCGGCGGCGGCGTTGCAGGCTTCGTCGGGGAGCGCGGCGACCGCAGCCGGGATCGCCGCCCGCGAGGCGCAGATCCAGCGCGTCGCCGACGCCTTCCGGATGCCGCTGGCCCGGACCGACGACATGCGCGCGATGCTGGACGACCTCGCGGCGGCGCGCTCCCCCCTTCCCGAGCAAAGGACGTCGCCATGGCCTCGCTGAACCGCGCGCAGCTGATCGGCAATCTCGGGGCCGACCCCGAGATCCGCCGCATGACGGACGGTTCGCCCGTCGCCTCGTTCCGGATCGCCACGACCGACGCCTGGAAGGACAAGAAGACCGACGAGAAGCGCGAGCGGACCGAATGGCATTCGGTCGTCTGTTTCGGCGACGGCCTTTGCGGCGTGATCGAGAAACACGTCAGGAAGGGCCAGAAGATCTTTGTCGAGGGCCAGCTTTCGACCCGCAAATGGACGGGGAATGACGGGGTCGACCGCTATTCGACCGAGGTCGTGCTGCGGCCCTTCGTCGGCGAACTGATCCTGCTCGGCGGCGGGAACCGGCCGCCGGCCCCGAGCGAAGACGCCTATGGGGCCGGGCCTTCGACGGGCGGCGGCTCGGGCGGCTCGCGCGGGTCGTTCGACGACGACATTCCGTTTGCACCGGAGTGGCGGGGGTGAACGCTCCATTCGCCCTATCGGAGCCTGCGCCGCGCGGCCTTGGACGCGTCCGGCGCGGCGGCTGGTCGTGGGGGCCCGTCGAGAGCGCCCAAATCCGCGTGCTGTCGCTTGGGTCCGGCATCCAGTCGTCGACCTTGGCGCACATGGCTGCCCACGGCGAAATCGAGGGGCCCGCTCCGGATTTCGCCCTCCTAGCAGAGATGGAAGAGCTGGAGGCGACTGAACGGCAGACGGACTTCCTCAGTTCGGGCAACGTGCTGCCGTTTCCAATCGACCGGACCGGCAACGGACGCTTGCTTTCCGAGGATCTTCGAGCGCGGGCGCAGGGGACCGGCCGCGGCGTGTCCATCCCGTTCTTCACAGAACGCGGACAGGCTCGCCGGCAGTGCACCCGTGAGTTCAAAGTCCAGCCGATAGAGAAGAGGTTAAGGCATCTTCTGGGTTTTAAGCCCCGCCAGCGCATCCCTCCGAAGTCCGCCGAGGTTTGGATCGGATTTTCGACCGACGAAGTTATTCGTGCCGGGCCGGCGTACTCGCCTTGGGTCGTGCATCGGTTCCCACTCCTCGAACTTGGAATGTCGGTTCACGATTGCATCGCGTGGCTAGAGCGGCACGGCTATCCAGTGCCGCAACGGAGCAAGTGCGTCTTCTGCCCGTTCCGGACCAACGCCGAATGGCGCTGGATGAAGGCGAACGAACCGGAGAGCTGGAGCAGGGCGGTCGCCGTAGACAAGGACGTGCGCAGCCATGGTCATCTGCGCGTCCCCGGCTTTCTGCATCCCAGTCTGAAACCTCTCGATGAAGTCGATCTGTCGACACCTGAACAGCGTGGGCAGGGGAGTCTTCTAGAGGTCTGCGAAGCGGGGTGCGGATTGTGACCGATCCGCCCGGCCCTGCGCTCCCCTCGCCTCCCCGACCTCTCTAGGCCGAACGACACATGACCATGCTCGACGCCGCCCTCGCTTATGCGCGGGCGGGATGGCCCGTCTTTCCCTGCGATCCGCGGCAGGACCCGCCCGGCACGCCGCCCCCCAGGAAACGGGCCAAGCGCCCGCTCGTGCCCGGCGCGGACAAGGACGCGGCCGGCAAGACGATCCCGAAGACCGGCGGGCTGTGGCGCGCGACGACCGACGAGGCCCAGATCCGCGCCTGGTGGGGACGGATGCCGCATGCGCTGATCGGCGTGCCGACCGGCTCGCGCATTGGGGCCTTCGTGGTCGATCTCGATCCGCGCGGGGAAAGCCTCGACGCTGTCGTGAAACGGCTGTTCGAGACGGTCGGCGAGTTCCATTGCAGCGTCCAGTCGCTGACGCAGTCGGGCGGGAACCACATGTGGTTCCGGCTGCCCGAAGGCGAGGATCTGCCGAAGAATTCGGCCGGCCGGCTGAAGGGCGTCGACTGGCGCGGCGACGGCGGCTACGTGATCGTTCCGCCGTCCGTGATGAGCGACGGCGCGGCCTATGAATGGCTCTATGCGCCGGAACAGTTCGCGTTCGAGCCGGGGCTGTTCGGCCCCGAGGTCGACAGTTTCGAGCCGCTGGAGCCAGCGCCGCCGCGGCTGCTCGACCTGATCTTCAAGCGCGGGGAGTTTGCGCGCGACGCCGGCGCGGGCGACGCGGCCGATCGCGGGCTCGAGCCCGGCAATCTCGCGCAGGTGCGGGCGCGGCTCGACGATCCGGGTGAAAAGCGGGTGCGGGCCTATGCGGTCTCCGCGCTCGACCGCGCGGTCGCAGACGTCGCCGGCGCGGTGAAGGGCACACGCGGCCACACGCTGAACGCCGCCGCTTATGGCGTCGCGCCGCTGGTCGGCCTCGGCCATCTCTCCGAGCGCGAGGTGTTCGCGGCCCTGCGCGACGCGGCCGACGTCTCCGGCCTGACGGCAGCGGACGGGCGGGAGGAGCGCGACGCCAAGATCCGCCGTGGGCTCGACGCCGGCCGGGGCAACACCGGGCCGCTCGCTCTGAAGCTCGACGAGATCCGCCGCGACGCCGCCGACAAGGCGGCACGCTATTCCAGCCCGCGCGCCCCGGAGCCCCCGCCCTATGGGGAGCCCGCAGGGGGCAGAAGCGCGGCGGCGGGAGCGCCGGCCGACAAGCGCCGGCCGGCCGCGATCGACGCCGTGTTCGACGAGGCCGCGCGGGCGAAGGCGGCGTCCGAGCGGGAGCGCAGGCTCGGCGCGCTGATCGCCTGCGCCGGGCTCGACCATTCGGACACCGACAACGGACGGCGGCTGATCGCGCATTTCGGCCAGGACCTGCTGGTGCTGGAGGCCGAGGGCGCGCGCAACATGGATTTCGTGACCTGGTCGGGGACGCATTGGGACATGCGGACCGGCATGGACGCGGCCTTCCGGCTCGCCCAGCAGCTCGGCGAGCTGATCATGGCCGAGGCCAAGGTCATGGAGCTGACGAGCTTCGAGCGCGAGCCGATCGAGGAATTCGCCCGCGCCGAACTCGAGGATGACGCCGATGCCATGAAGGCTTGGCGCAAGGCCGCGATCGAGGCGGCCGAGTGCTACGAGGCGCGGCAGATCTCGCGCCGCAAGTTCGGCGTCTCGTCGAAGAACAAGAGCCGCCTCGAAGCGATGCTCGCCTGCGCGGCGCCCTATCTGACGCGACCGCCCGAGGCCTTCAACGCGAACCCGCTGCGGCTCGCGACCCGCGGCCACACGCTGACGTTTTCGCGCGAGCCTGTCGAGGGCGACAGCAGCGTGTTCTCGGCCCGCCTCGACGCCGTCCAGGGCCACGAGCGCGCGCATCTCATCAGCCGCGCGCTGCCGGTCGACTATGACCCGGCCGCGCGCTGCCCGCGCTGGGAGGCGTTTCTCGCCGAGTTCCTGCCGGACGCCGAGGTCCGCCGCTTCGTGCAGGTGTTTTCGGGCCTCGGCCTGACGGGCCTGCCGATCCAGAAGCTGATCTATCACTACGGCAAGGGCGCGAACGGCAAGTCGGTCTTTCTCGAAGTGCTCTGCCGCGTGCTCGGCGACCTCGCCATGACGCTGCAGAGCGAGACCGTGACCGGCATGGCGGAGCGCTCGGCGCAGCAGGCCTCGCCCGACCTCGCCCGGCTCTACGGCCGATGGTGCGTGCGCGTGCCGGAACTCCCCCAGGACGAACCGATCCGCGAGGCGCTGGTCAAGAAGCTGACAGGCGGCGAGGCGATCCCGGTCCGCAACCTGTTCAAGGGACAGTTCGAGTTCGTGCCCGTCGCGAAGGCGCACATGTCGGGCAACGGGTTCCCGCGGATCGACGGCACCGACAACGGGATCTGGCGGCGCATGGCCGTGGTCGAGTGGCCGGTGACGCTGGCGGCCGAGCGGCAGCGGAACTTCGCCGACGTGGTCGGCGAGTTCATGGAGGAGGCCTCCGGGATCCTCAACTGGCTGATCGAGGGCGCGGTCGCCTATCTCGCCGAAGGGTTGCACGAGCCGGACGCGGTGAAGGCCGCGACGCAGGACTATCGCGACGAGATGGACCCGATCGGCCTGTTCGTCGCGGCCTGCGTCGTGGCCGCGCCGGGCGGCTCCGTCACGGGGCGCGAGATGTACGAGGCCTACAAGGCGTGGTCCGAGGCGTCCGGCCTAAGGCCCCGGTCCGAAACGATTTTCGGCAAGGTGATGAAGACCAAGCTGAAGCGGGAGGACGGCCGCGTGCGGACCTATCGCGACGTGGCGCTGGTCGACGTTCCCGAGCGGGCGCACGGCCATTCGCCTCCCGGCGACGGCGGCGCGCCCCGCAGCCCCGGCGATGCGTGGCCCGATTAGGCGCAACCCTCGCGCGACGAGGGTTGCGAGGGTTGCGCGAGGGTTCTGGCGAGGGTTGCGGGGCTGAGAACTGAGGCGGTTGCGAGGGTTGCGAGGGTTTGTGCGCGCCCCTGCATGGGAGGTTTAGGAGGCGGGAGAATGATCGTTTTTCTTATGTGTATGTCTATAAACCCTCGCAACCCTCGTAAGAGAGTAGATAAATATATGAAATACAAAGAACAAATCGGTCAGCGAGGGTTTGGTTTCGACCATCGCGAACCCTCGCGACCCTCGCGGGACTTGGGGTAAGGGGCGCGGCGATGGCGAAATCTGGTCGGAAGCGCAAGAACGTCTCGAAGCGCGAGAGGAACGGGCGGCAGCAGCGCAGCGGGCGCGTCGCCGAGCGGGACCGGGTGATGACGGTCGCGCTGGAGCAGCGGCGGCGGCGCGGGCTCGCCGGCGAAGCCGCCCGCGACAGCCGCGCCGAGAGCCCGCTCGGCCGCATGCTGCTGACCGGGCGGCTGTCCTCGGCCGAGCATCAGGCCGGCGAGCGGCTGCGGGCGCGGCGCGCGGCCTTCCTCGCCGAGCTGGACGGGCCGCGCGTCGCCTGCTCGGCGGGCTCCGCCATGGTGGCGAACACGTTGCGGAGCGAAGACGCCGAGCGCCTCGTCGAGAACCGCAGCGACCGGCCCGAGACGCCGGCGGAGCGCCGCGAGCGGGTTCGGGAGCAATGGGCCGAGGCGAAGGACGCCGCGCTCGCCGCCCTCGGCGGCTCCCGCGCCGGGCTCGCGCTGCTGATGCGGGTCGCCTGCGAGCTGGTCGATCCGCAAGGCGAGGCCGAGGCCGTGGTGGTGCGCATGGCGCTGCGCCGTCTCGCCGCGCGGTGGGGGCTGGCGGAGCCGGGCGGCGACGAGCCGCGCGAGCCCGGTAGGCCGAGCGAGCCGGGCCTCAGGCCGCTCCGCGTGGCGCTGGACGGCCGCGAACTGTGGCGGTTCCCGAAAGCGAAAAACTGCGGGAAGGCGGCTGAGGGCGCTTGACGGGGCGCGCAAATCACCCTTCATTGTGCGTCATTAATGCAAGTTCAGGATTTGCGCCCGCTTCGGTCCCGCCGAGGCGGGCGCTTCGCGTTCGGGGGTCGGAGGGCGTCGCGGTGAAGACGGCGGGCTCCCGGCTCAAGGCGACGGACGGGCGTCGCCTCGGCGTCGGGCCGAAGATCGCCGACGCGCACTACGGCAAGGCCGAACATCGCGCCTGGCGCGCCGAGGTGCTGAGGCGGGCGATGTTCTGCTGCCAGCATCCGGGCTGCACGGCGACCGTCTACACGACGCGGCTCTACGCCGATCACATCGTCGAGCTGAAGGACGGCGGCGACCCGCTCGACCCGGAGAACGGGCAGGCGCTCTGCGGCGCGCACCACACCCGCAAGACGATCGCCGAGCGGGCGAAGCGGGCGCGAGCCTGACCCCTCCCCCCCGGTCGAAAGTCTGGAAGGCCAAGGGGCCTCAACCGCATGGGGTCTCAGCCGGGGATTTTTTATCGATGGCCGAGATTTTCGACCTGCTCGGCGACCCGATCCCGGAAGGTCACGGGCGTCGCGGTCGTCCTCAGCACATCGCGACCCGCGAAAACCGTTGCAAAGTCATCATGTTGCTCGGGCTCGGATGGTCGAACGACCGGATCGCCCGCGCGCTGTCGATCACGGCGCCCACGCTCCGGAAGAATTATTTTCGCGAACTCGCCGTCCGCGACGAGGCGCGCGACCGGGTGTTCGGCTCGCTCTTCGCGCGCTGCTACGAGGCGGCGCTTGATGGCAACGTCGGCGCGATCAAAGAATTCCAGCGCATGGTCGAGCGGAACGACATGATGCTCGGCCTGCCGGTCGCGCGGGCGGATAAGCCGGCCCCGGAGCCGAAGCTCGGCAAGAAGGAAGCGCAGCTCCGCGACGCGCACACGCCGGCGCTCGGCTCCACGCTCGGCGAGCTGATGGCGCAGCGCATGGCTTCGAAGGGCGCGAACTGAGCCATGTGGGACCTGAGCTGTCCGGACTGGGCCGATCGGCTCCGGTCCGGACAGTCGCTGATCCCGACCCTGCCGCTGATCGAAAGCGAGGCGGATCTCGCGCTCGCGATCTTCGACGAGCTGCAGCTCCCCGACGTCGTCGGGACGCCGCGCCTCGGCGACGCCTGCGGCCAGTGGTTCCGCGACATCGTCCGGGCCGTCTTCGGGTCGTGGGATCCGGGAGCGCGCGAGCGCTTCATCCGCGACATGTTCGTGCTCGCGCCGAAGGGATCGTCGAAGACGTCCTACAGCGCCGGCCTGATGGTCACGGCCATGGTGATGAACCAGCGGCCCCGCGCCGAAATGCTGTTCGTCGGCCCGACGCAGGCGATTTCCGACCGCGCCTTCGACCAGGCGGTCGGCATGATCAACCTCTCGCCCGAGCTGAAGCGCCGCTTCAAGCCGGTCGAGCATCGCAAGGAGATCCGGGACCTCGTCAACGAGGCCGAGATGAAGGTGAAAACGTTCGATCTCAGCATCCTGACGGGCTCGATCCCGATCTTCGTCCTGCTCGACGAGCTTCACCTTCTCGGCCGCAACGCGCACACGACGAAGGTGCTGCGCCAGATCCGGGGCGGCCTCGAAAAGACCGAGGAGGGCTTCCTCCTCATCACCACGACGCAGAGCGACGACAATCCGGCCGGCGCGTTCAAGGACGAACTGAAGCTCGCGCGGCGCACGCGCGACGGGGAGTTCCGAGGCAAGAACGTCAGGCCGCTCCTGCCGGTGCTGTTCGAGTTTCCCGACGAGATCGCCCGCGAGCCGACCGCCTGGCAGGACGTCGACAACTGGCCGCTGGTCATGCCGAACCTCGGCCGCTCGATCCATCTCGGCAGCCTGGTGAAGGACTGGGAGAGCGAGCGCTCGAAGGGCGAGCATGCGATCCGGATCTGGGCGTCGCAGCATCTGAACATCGAAATCGGCGTCGGCATGAAGTCCGACGGCTGGAAGGGCGCGCGGTACTGGGCGCGCGCGGAGGAGCCGAGGCTCGCCGGCGGTCGCGCCGGTCTCGACTGGCTGCTCTCCGTCAGCGAGGTCGTGACGATCGGGATCGACGGCGGCGGCCTCGACGACCTGTTCGGCCTGAGCGTGCTCGGCCGGGAGAGGAAAACCGGTCGGCTCCTGTCCTGGTCGTGCGGCTGGGTGCACGAGGGCGTGCTCGAAGACCGCAAGTCGATCGCGGCGCAGCTGCTCGACTTTCAGCAAGAGGGCACGCTGACGATCGTCGACGACCGGCTCGAAGACATCTCGGGCATCGTCGAGATCGTCGAGCTGGTCCTGAATTCCGGCTTGCTCGGGGGCGTCGGCATCGATCCGGCCGCGATCGGCGAGATGCTCGACGCGATGGAAGGTCTTGGGCTCACGGAAGAGAATGGTCTGCTGATCGGCGTCATGCAGGGCGGCCGGCTCATGACCGCGATCAAGTCAGCCGAGCGCATGGTCGCCCGCCTCCTGCTGGTGCATGACGGCTCGAAGCTGATGGCGTGGTGCGTCTCGAACCTGAAGATCGAGGCGTTGGCCACCATGATCCGGGCCACCAAGCAGAACGCCGGCGACGCGAAGATCGACCCAGCCATCGCGTTGTTCAACGCGGTGTTCGTGATGCTCCGCAATCCGGAGCCATTCGATCCGAAGGCCAAGCGCTCGTATCTCGAGACGTCGCCCCTTCTGGTCCTCTGAGACGGGGTCGATATGGCGAGCTGGTGGAAGCCCTGGACATGGGGTCAGGGCGCATCGCACGCCGACAACTTTATCCGAAATCACTCGGAAGGCTGGGTCCAGGGAGCCCGCCGCCACGGCCTGCCCGTCACGATCGACACGGCGCTACAGCTTGCGGCGGTGCTCTGCGCCGTGCGCGTCATCGCCGAGGGGGTCGCTCAGCAGCCCCTGAAAGTGATGCGGGAAGAGCTGCGAGAGGGTCGCACGTTCCTGCGGCCGGCGACTGACGATCCGGCCTATCGGCTGCTGCATCGACGCCCGAACGCATGGATGACGTCGTTCGAATGGCGCGAGCTGATGACCGTCCATGCCGCGCTGACGGGTAACGCGTATTCGATCATTTCGCGCGTCGACGGCAGGCTCGACGAGCTGATCCCAGTGCATCCGGACAGCATGCAGGTGAAGCTGGAGAACGGGGAGATAAGTTACCGCGCGACGGTGAACGGGCGGATCATCGAACTCGACAAGCGCGACGTCTTCCACCTGCGCGGCCCCTCCATGGATGGCGTTCTGGGACTCCCGATCGTTCGGCTCGCGCGGGACGTTCTTGGCCTGGCGTCGGCGCTCGAACACAGCCACATCGAGCTTCAGGCGAAGGGCGGTCGGCCTTCCGGCGTCCTCTCGACCGACCAGACGCTTGGTCCTGACGCCAAGTCCGACCTTCGGGAGGAGTGGAACAAGAAATTCGGACCGACCGGCGAAGGGGGCATCGCCGTCTTCGACCGCGGCTGGACCTTCACGCCGTTGCTGATGTCTGCAGTCGATCAGCAGTTCATCGAGAACCGTCGCTTCCAGATCGAGGAAATCGGCCGCATTTGGCGCGTCCTTCCGCTCATGATGATGCAGTCGGACAAGACCGCGTCCTACGCCTCGTCGGAGCAGTTCTTTCAGGCCCACGACATCCACACCCTGCATCCGTGGGTGCAGCGTTGGGAGCAGACGATCGACAGAGACCTGCTTTCTGACGAGACGACCTACGCCAACTTCGTCATGCAGGGCCTGCTGCGCGCCGCTGCGGTCGATCGTTCGGAATACTACGCCCGCGCGTTGGGGGCTCCGGGCTCGCGTGGTTGGATGACGGCCAACGAGGTCCGCGCGCTCGAGGAACTCGATCCGCACCCTGACGGCGATGAGCTCAATCTCGGACAGCAGGCGTCCGCCGGAAACGCGGTCGATGGAGGTGGGCCGAACGCCGCCCTCCCTTTCGATCCCGAGAACGACGACGACAAGGCGTTCAACCTGCGCCAGCCGCGCGGTCCTGACGGTCGTTGGCTCTCCGTCGTCGCGAGGCTGCTCGGCCTGGCGCAAGGCGGCGGTCTGACGAATGCGATCCACGTCGCGTTCTCGCCCGTCCGGCGTCCGTCGGCGATCAGGAAGATGACGGGCGTCGACGTGAAGGGGTTCCGGCACGCGGCGGGCAACCAGGCGATGCGGCACGTTCTCGCGAAGCACGGCAATCCGGCGACAGAACGAGCGCGGGGGCAGATCGCGGTGACGGCGGCCGATTTCGCAAGGCTGCCCGAGATCGTCAGGCATGGGCGGCTTGTCGCGGCCAAGCAGCGACCATTCGGTCCCCGCCGCATCCATCTCGTCGCGACGCTGCAGGGGGTCGAGCACAACTATGTCGGCGAGATCCGGAGCGGGAAGCGCCGGATCGACATGGTCTCGATGTGGAAGAAGTAACCGCGCTGCTCACTGCTCGAGGCCAGAGCTGACACGTCCGAAACGACGCGCGGCATGGGCAGAACTATAGCGCATCTCCCCGCCAATCGGAAGATCGCCATGGAATTCAAGTTCACGGGCCTCGACGACGTCGAGGTCGTCGACGCGACGCGCGAGATCAAGGGTTACGCCTCGGTCTTCGGCGGCGTCGACAGCTACAACGACACGGTCGTACCCGGCGCTTACAAGCAGTCGGTCGCCTCCGCTCCGGCGCGCGGCTTCCGGATGCTCTACCAGCACAATCCCGACCACATCATCGGGCGCTGGAAGACCGTCCGGGAAGACGGCAAAGGCCTTTATGTCGAGGGCAACCTCACTCCGGGCCATAGCCTCGCCGAGGACATCTACGCCTCCCTGAAGGCGGGCCATGTCGACGGGCTGTCGATCGGATATCGCGTTCCGCCCGGCGGCTCGACGAAGCGCGCCGACGGAGTGCGTGAGCTGAAGACCGTCGTCTTGCGCGAGATTTCCGTGGTCGGGGACCCGGCTGACGCCAGCGCCTTGGTCGAGGCGGTGAAAGCCTCCGACCTCCAATTTCGAGAATTCCGGACGTTGTTCGTGAAGGGCCTGCGGGAGCAAGGCGTCGAACTCAGCCGGACCGAAGCCGAGGCTTTCATGGAGCACGGTTTCAAAGGCCTCAAAGCCATGCGGGACGCTGGCGGCGAGCGCGAGCCGGACGCGCTGAAGAGCGCGCTCCTCGATGCCATCCGCAACGCCAGGAATTGACCATGCTTCGCTATCCCTCCCTTTGTGGCGCGGTCAGCGCCCTCGCCCTCGCCAGCGGCTACCGCGGCGCCCAGATTTGCTTCGCGCCGCCGGATGGCGGCGGCGGCGGCCAGTCCAGCGAGGAATTCGTCAAGGCCGTGAAGGCCGAGGTGAAGTCCACCTATGACGCCCTCGACAAGAAGACCTCCGACCTTGCCGAGGCGATCGACGCGGCGAAGAAGCTGATCGGCGAGAAGGCCAGCACGACCGACATCGACGGCCGCATCAAGGACATGCAGGCCGAGATCAAGAAATCGGCCGAGCGCGCCGACGAGATCGAGCGCAAGGCGAACCGCCTGGGCCTCATGGGTCCTGCCCGCGGCGAAGAGACCAAGCACGCCGCCGACATCTTCGCGGAAGACGAAGGCTTCAAGGCGATTGCGAAGAAGGGCGGCGGCAATGGCACCGTCAACATCGAGTGCAAGGCGATCACCACGCCTGCCGCCCCCTCCGCTCGCCATCCGCTGGTGACCACCACGCAGGCGCCGATGGTGACCCGCGTCGATCGTCCGCTGATGGTGCGCGATCTGATCCCGAGCGGCCCCGTCTCGACGAACCTTATCGAGTACGGCGTCGCCGGGCCGCTGACGAACAACGCCGCGGTCACGGCGGAAGGCGCGCTCAAGCCCGAAAGCGCCCTCGCATGGAGCATGGCGCAGGCCGCCACGGTGACCATCGCGCACTGGATCCCGGTGGCGAAGCAGGTCTACGACGACGTTCCGATGCTCCGCTCCTACATCGACAGCGAGCTGCGCGTCGGGCTCGAACAGGTGGAAGAGAACGAGCTTCTGCTTGGAGCCGGGACGACCGGCCACATGAACGGCCTCTACACCCAGCGCACCGCTTATTCGGCGACCGGCATTCCCGGCGGCACGAGCGCGGACGTCGTCGATCACGTCCGCTGGGCGAAGCTGCAGGTCCGCAAATCCTTCTTCCCCGCGACGGGCGTGGTCCTCAACCCCGAGGATTGGGCCGAAATCGAGATGATGAAGGACGCGGACGGCCGCTACCTGCACGCCGCCGTCACCTCCGGCGCCGAGCCGCGCCTGTGGGGCATGCGGGTGGTGGAGAGCGACGCGCTCGCCCCCGGCACGTTCCTCGTCGGAGCGTTCGCTCTGGCGGCCAAGATCTGGGACCGCGAGCAGGCGAACGTCCAGATCTCCTCGGAGGACCGCGACAACTTCGTCAAGAACATGCTGACGCTGCGCGGCGAGGAGCGTCTCGCGCTCACCGTCTACCGCCCGTCGGCTTTTGTCGGCGGCGCGATCCCGGCGCAGGCCTGACCCTGAAGAGGTGCTCGCATGTCCAAGGATCTCCGCGAGCACCTCTTCACCTACGACTTCGAGGGCGGAAAAGCCGGCTTCGGCATCATGGCCGCGTCGGCCGAGGAGGCCGAGCGCCGCGTCCGCGCGCTCGTGACCGCGACCTACGACGGCGAGCTCGTCGAGCGCGTCGACGCCGTCCGCCGTGAGACCCGGAAATTCATCGACGACGCGCTGAGCAGGAAGGGCTGAGACCGTGACCGACTATGCGCAGGACCATTTCTATTACGGAGGCAGGATCGTGAACCCCGGCGACGAGATCGAGCCGGCGAGCGCCGCCGATCGCAAGTCGCTTGAGGAGCGCGGCCTTATCGCCGCGGACAAGCCGAAGGGCGCGCTGCGATCGGTCGCGCAGGAGCACAAGGCCGCCGCTGCGTCCCCCGAGAACAAGGCTGGCAAGCCCTCCCCCGAGAACAAGACCAAGTCCTGATGTCCGTCGTCGTCGTCGAGCCGCCGGCTGCCCTGGTGCGCTTCGAGGAAGCGAAGCTCTGGGCGCCGGTGTTCGGCGACGACGAAGACATGCGGGTGAAGGCGCTGCTCGCCGCGTCGCAGGCGGCGATCGAGCCGCCGAAGTCGTGGGTCGGGGCGTCTTTCGGTCTCCAGACGCTCGAAGCGCGGCTCGACGGCTTCGGCTGCGACCGGCGCATCCCCCTCCCCTTCCCGCCAGTCGTCGACGTCATATCCGTCCAGTTCGACGACGCCGGCGGCGCGGAGCAGACGCTCCCGGCCGATGTCTGGCGCAAGGTCGGCATGAACACGTCGTCTTCGGCGATCGAGCTGCGCGCCGGGCGGTCCTGGCCGGCGACGGCCTGCGCGTCCGAGGCAGTCCGCATCCGCTACCGCGCCGGCCATCCTGAGGGTAGCGCTGCGATAGAGCCAGTTCGGCAGGCCGTCGTTCTTGGCGCGCTTCGTCTCCGGGCGCTCTCCACCGAAGACCTTTCCCTGCGCTCGGTCGAAACGCCCGGCGTTTCGACCAGGACCTATGTGGTGTCCGACCTCGCCGCGAAGCTTGTTTCGGACGCCGTTGACGAGCTTCTCTCGCCTTTCAAGGTGTGGCGGCTGTGAGCGTCGCGGCGACCCGGCGGCAATACGCCCGCGACATCGGGACGGTCGGCGAGATCGTCGGGCTTCGGCGCGAGACGGCCGACAGCGCGATCGAGGTCGGCAACCTGCGCGCCCGCGTCACGGGGTTCCGGCCGGAAGAGCTGGCGTCGGGCGTCGACCAGGGCGCGCGCAAGGTCATCCTACTCGCCGAAGACGTCGAGCGCGCCGTGGCGCTCGGGCTCTGGCCGGCGACGGAGGGCGGCGGGCCCGCAATCGTCAAGAACGACCGGATCGTGGTCCGCGGCGCGCCGCTCAACGTCGAGGCGATCGACGACAGCACGCGGCGGCTTGGCGGCGTGCTGATGGCTTACGAGATCACGGCGACGGGCTACTGATGGCGCGGCTCGCGACGATCGAGGCCGTCGAGGCGCGCCTCAAGGCGGCGTGGTCCGCCAGCCAATGGGCCTCGACGCCGGTGGTCGGCGTTCTCAATCCGGAGGCGCGGCCCGCGAACGGCGGCGCGCATCTTCTGGTGCAGTATCCGATCACGAACGCCGAGCAGATCAGCCTCGGCGCGCCGGGCGCGAACGTCTGGCGGGACGTCGGCGTGTTCTCGGTTCTTGTGCATCAGCCCAAGGCGAAGTTCAGGCTCGCGATCGAGCAGGCCGACGCGGTCGCGGCGATCTTCCGCGGCCGATGGTTCGACGGCGTCCAGTGCTGGGCGCCGTCCGGGGCCGAAATCGACGACCGCAACGACAAGGCGCTGTTCTTCGTGATGAGCGTCGCCGTCCCCTATCAGGCCGACCTCGTCGGCTGACTGTCCCCGCGCAAGAGGAGAACGACATGGCTTTCGCCAATGGCGCGGGCACGCGCGTCGCATGGGTGCAGGAGGCGTCCTACGGCGTCACGCCGGCGACGCCGAGCTTCGACATCCTGCGGGTCGTCAGCTCGACGCTCCGGACCAACAAGGCGACCGGCGTCTCCGACGAGCTGCAGGCCGACCGCAACATCCGCGACGAGTTCCAGCTCGGCCAGCGCACGTCGGGCAATCTGGAGTTCGAGCTGTCGCGCGGCTCCATGGACAAGCTGCTCGCGCATGCGCTCTGCTCGAGCTGGTCGACCGACGTGCTCGTGAACGGCGTCGACTACCGCACGGCGACGATCGAGGAGACCTACGAACTCGGCGCCACCGACAGCTTCTCGCGCTTCGTCGGCCAGTCGATCGACAGCATCTCGTTCGACGTCACGGCCGAGCAGGTCGTGAAGGGATCGATGGCGCTGGTCGGCAAGCGCGAGGTGGTGGCCGAAGCGCCGATCGCCGGCGCGACCTACGCCGCGCCGAACACCAATCCGGTGCTCACCGCCTCGGCGCATGTCGGGTCGCTCAGCTTCGGGGCGGACGGGACGGCCGCGCTCCGGCGCGTCCAGATCGAGATCAAGAACAACACCCGCCCGCGCCCGGTCGTCGGCGACCTGTATTCGGCCGAGATGGGACAGGGGCGGTTCGACGTGACGGGCCGGATCGAGGCCTATTTCGCCAACGGGGCGCTCTATCAGAAGATGCTCGATCACGAGACCTCCGACCTCAGCTTCAAGGTCGGCGCGGTCGCGAACGAGCGCTACCGCTTCAATCTGCCGAAACTCCAGATGCTCGACGGCGAGCGGACCCCGCGCCGGAACGACCAGGACGTGATGGTCAACATCCCGTTTCGCGGCGTCTACGCGGTCGCGCAGGCCGGCTCGATCCAGATCACGAGGAACGCGGCATGAAGTCCTTCGCCGTCGTCGCAACCTTCTACGCCTATCCGGACGGGCGCACGAAGGAGCTGTTCGAGGCCGGGCGGACCTACGAACGCGAGGGCGACTTCGTCGACCTCGTCGTCGGAAAGGGTCTCGCCGAGGCGGGGGGCGGCGCCCTCCCGGTCCCCGATGCGCTCCCGGCGGGCGACCCGGACCCCGAACCCGAAACCGACCCGCAGGACCTGGAGGACGACGCGTGAAGCTCTCGACGATCGAGGCCAAGGGCCGCCGCAACGAACTTGGCGCATGGGTGACGGGCATTCCGGGAGCGGAGGATCTGGAGCTGTGCGTTCGGGCGTTCGGCAACGGCGACTATGAGCGCCGGCAGGCGGAGCTGTTCGCCGCGGCCCCGGCGGCCGAGAAGCCGGGCGGAAAGCTGACGCCGGAGGCGAACAAGCGGATTTCGCTCGATCTGCTCGCGACCGCGGTGCTGGTCGACTGGCGGAACCTCACCGACGACGCCGGGACGCCGATCGCCTTCTCCCCCGAGCGCGCGCTTGCTCTCTTGTCGGACGACGCCTCGCTGTTCCGGTCCTTCGTCGCCTGGGCCGCGGGCAACGTCACGGAGCGCGGCCGTCGCGACGACGAGGCCGCCGCAAAAAACTGATCGACGCGCTCGCCTGGTCGGTCGAGTGGGGCGAGCGCGAGACCTGGCTGATCAGCCTCTGGGAGGAACAGGGCGGCGAACCTCCCGCCGCGCTGGCGCGCAAGCCCGCGATCGGACGCGGCCTCGGCCTCTATTGGCGCGCCTTCTCGGATCTGTCGGCCGAGCGCGAGGTCGGCCTCAGTGGGCCAAGGCCGATCGGCTTTTCGGCGATCGACCGCTGGGCGCGGCGCTACAGGGTCGACGACGTCGATGGCTTCGATCGGCTGAAGCGCTTCGTCCGGGCGATGGACGCTGAGTGGATGAAGGGCGTGCGAGGTTAGGGCTTCGCTCTCGTCTCGCACGATCGCGCTTCCGCTCTCGCAACCGCTTCGCTTTCGAATTCCAGCGGAAGCATCCTGCCTTCGTCCAAGAGCGCCACGGCCTCGCGCGCGCGGAGACAGGCCGCGCCTTGTTCTGCGTCTCGGACGTAGTCCCGTATCTGCCGCTCGTTGATCGCCGCGATTACTCGCCATCCGACGAGCGCGACGATGGCTATGCAGGCCAGAGCGACCAGGCCTTTAACTACCCTATTCATAGGTTCTCCATGGCTCCAGCCCGCCCGGTCCGCGGCACGGTCGAGGCGCTGATCCGCGGCGACCTGTCGCCGGCGGCGCAGCGCGAGGCCGCGGCCGCCTATGCTCGCCAGAAGCTCGATGAGGTCAAGGATCACAACCGGCGGGCGACCGGCCGTGAGCCGCCCCATCGGCAGGTCGTCGACGGACGGGTCGGGGCGGCGCTCGACACGGTCAACCCGAATGGCGGGCGGATCGTGTTCCTGTTCGACGTCGGGCCGAACGACGTCCTGACCTTCGTCGCCGAGCAGCTCGTGCTGCACGCGCCGCGCAAGTCGGGCCGCTTCGCCGACAGCTTCCGGCTCTACGCCGGCGGACGCCAGATCGAGGCCGGGGCGGCCCTGCCGCGGGCCGACGAATATCTCGTGATGTCGCCGTTGCCCTACGCCGGCAAGCTGGAGCGCGGGGCGTCGGACCAGGCCCCGGACGGTTTCTTCCACGCCGTCGCGACGCTCGCGGCCCGGCTCTACGGCGACCGCTTCGTCGTGCGCTTCAGCTATCGCGGCCTCGGCGAGTTCGGCCTGACGCCGAACGCCTCCGGAGGCCGCGGCGCGCCGGGCGAACGCCGGGCGCGCGACCGGACGCCGGTCATCATCGTGAGGGATCGCTGATGGTCTCGATTTCCGAATTCCGCGAATACGAGATCCGCTACAAGACGACCGGCGTCGACGAGGCGACCGGGCGGCTGCGGACGCTCGCGGGCGCGGAAGACGCGGTCGCCGCAGGACAGGAAAAGGTCGAGCGCTCGACCGCGAGCCTCGAACGCGCGATGGCTCGGCTCGTCACCTCGATCGACGTGGCGGCCAAGAAGGACGTCGAGCTGACGCGCCACGTCGGAACGCTGAACGACGCGCTCGCGAAAGGCGTCATCACGACCAACTATCACAGCCGCGCGCTGGCGCTCGTGAATGAACGGTTCGGAACCGTAGGCAAGGGAGCACGGCTCGCCGGTCACGAGATCTCGCAGATGGGCGCGCAGTTCTCGGACATCGCGGTCCAGCTCGCCGGCGGCCAGTCGCCTTTCCTCGTGATGATGCAGCAGGGCTCGCAGCTGTCCGGTCAGCTCGGCGATCGGGGGCTGAAGGGGGCGGTGGCGGCGCTCGGCAGTGGGCTGATGTCCTTCGTCACCAACCCGCTCAACCTCGCCGTCGTCGGCTTCGGTCTCGCGGCCTCGGGCGCGGGCCTTCTGTTCCAGAAGCTCGGCAGTGGCGAAAGCGACGTCGAGAAGCTGACGGCGGCGTTGACGGAACATGAGCGCATGGTGCGCGAGATCGGGGCCGGCTATGACGCGGCCGGGCAGAAGCTACAAGCCTATCTCTCGATCACGCCGTCGCTGCAGCAGGCGGATGCGACGGCGAACCTCTCCGTTCTGCAGGCCGGATGGCGGGCGAGCGGAGAAACCGCGGTTTCGGGCCTCTTTACAGGGCCGGCGGCGGACAGCCCTGGCTCCATGCCGGAAGTCGCGCATCAGTATCGGCTGGCCGCCGAAGCGGTCGAGGCCTTCCGCGCCTCCGTTCGCGAGGGAAGGCCGGATTTTCTGACCCTCCGCCAGACGGTCGCCGAGGCCTACAACCGGAACCCGCAGAGCAGCGTCTATCGAAAGCTCTACGAAGACGTGGCGGCGGTTACGGCCGAGGGCGCGAAGCTCCAGTCCGCCTTGCCCTCGGCCGAAAAGATCGCCCGCGATCCGACCGTGCTGCTGCGCGAGCAGCGCGACGCCACGGCCGCCGGCTTCGTCAACACTTATCGCGACGAGCAGGCGCGGGAGCGCGAGCGGGAGGCGCAGAAGACAACGGCCGCCGCGGAGGCGCTCAGGACCTATGTCGACACTCTGCGGCTCGAATATCAGCAGGCGCAGATGTCCGACGTCGAGCGTCAGATCTCGATCGCGCTGCATCAGGCCAAGGCCTCGGCCGCGAGCGCCGAGGGGCAGGAAATCCGTCGCCTCACGATCGCGCTGTTCGAGCACAAGGCCGCGCAGGAGGCGGAGAAGAAGGCGCAGGAAGAAGCGAAGCGCGCGCGCGACGAGGCGACCCGTGCGCTCGAACGTCAGCAGAAGGCGATCCAGAACGTCGCGTTCCAGATGGGCCGCGACCGGGCCGGCGTGTTCGGCTCTCCGATCGACGTCTCGGTCATGAACGCGCAGCACCAGGCGGGCGTCGACCCGGCCTCGGCCTATGGCCGCAGGATCGACGACACGATGCGGCTCACCGACAGCCTTCGCCAGATGAAGGACATGTCGAAGGACGCCTGGGACACGTTCTATGACGGGCTCGAGCGCGGCGACGGCTTTTCGGCCTCGGCGAAAGGCGCGGGGCGCAACCTGCTCGCCAATATGGGCAAGCGGGCTTCGGACGGCCTGTTCAATCAGGCCTGGTCCGGTTTCGGGAGCCTGACGGGCCTCGACAAGATCCCCGGCTTCGGCGGGCTTCTGGGCGGCCGCCCGGACGGGTCGGCCGCGAACCCGTTCCATGTGGTGATGGGCGGCGGGGGCGTCGGGACGCTGATGGGTTCCGCGGGGTCGAACCTGCTCAACCAGCAGTTCGGCGCGTCGTCTCCGACGTCTTCGGTCGTGGCCGCGGGAAACGCGGCGCTGCGGCTCCCGCGCAGCGGCGGCGCGAATGTCGACGGCTTCAACCCGGTCTTCGCCGGACGGCTGTACCAGTTCCTCGCAGACGCGCCCGGCGGCGGGATCTCGATCTATTCGGGCTACCGGTCGCCCGAGCGGCAGGCGGCGCTCTGGAGCGCGGCGCTCGCCAAATACGGTTCGCCGGAGGCGGCGCGCAAATGGGTCGCGCCTCCGGGCCGGTCGATGCACAATTTCGGCGAGGCGGCGGATCTGCGCTACGCCAGTCCCGAGGCGCGCAGCTGGGCGCATGACAATGCGGGCTCCTACGGCCTGCGCTTCCCTATGGGCAACGAGCCCTGGCATGTCGAGCCGATCGGCGGCCGTCGCATGGGCGGGACGCTGACGCCGGGCGCGGACGCCTTCGCGCGGCTGCAGCAACAGCAGAACGAGGCCCTGCAGAAGTCGACGGCGCAGGTCGGCCAGTTCACGTCCGGCCTCGACACGAGCACCCAGGGGCTCGGGACGTTCGGCCAGGGTCTCGGCCAGCTCGGCTCGGCGATTGGCGGCGGGGGCGGCGGACAGGGCGGCGCGGGCCTTCTCGGCGGGCTGTTCAGCCTGTTCGGCGGCTTCTTCGACGAGGGCGGCTCCCTCGGCTCAAACCAATGGGGGATCGCCGGCGAGCGCGGCCCGGAGATCATCAAGGGGCCGGCCTCGATCGTCGGCCGCCGCGACACGGCCGCCATGATGGGCGGCGGCGTCAGCTATCGCGGCGGCGACGTGATCGTCCAGGGCAACGTCACCAAGGACACGATGCCGGCGCTCGAGGCCGCCATGAAGCGCAACAACCGCGCCATGGCCGAGCAGCAACGGCGCGACCGCGAAAACGCCTGGCGGTTCGAATGATCGAGACCTGGCCGGCCTCGTTCCGGCCGAAGTCGATCGACGTCCATCCCGTCACGCTGACGCAGGCGGGGCCGCGGACGCTTTCGGGCCGTCAGCAGCGCGCCGCGCCGGACGCCGGCCATTGGGGGCTGGTCGCCGAGTTTCAGGTCTTCACCATGGACCAGCTGCTCGACTGGCGGGCCATGGTCGCGTTTCTGGATGGCGGCCTGAACAGCGTGCGCATGGGCGTGTTCGACGAGCGCCAGGCCCCGACGACGGGCGCGCCGCTCGACATCGCGCTCGGCGCGGATCTCGCGCTTCGCGCCACCACGGCGCGCTTCGCCGTCGCCGCGGCCGGGACGCTGAAGCGCGGCATGTATTTCTCGATCCGCAACCGGCTCAGCCTCATCACACGCCCGCCGGAGGATCTCGGCGGCGGCCTGTTCGACGTGACCTTCTGGCCGCCGGCGCGCGCCGCGCGATCGTCCGGCGAGCCGGTCGAGATGGCGAACCCGCGCGGCACCTGGCGGCTCGCCGATCCGAAGACCGGGCGATTGAAGCTCGAAGGCAATTATCACGGCGAGCCGTCGCTCGAACTCGAAGAAAGCTTCGAGGGCCTCTGATGAACTTCAGTGAAGCGATCGCGGCCCAGCTCGCCGGGGAGACGATCCGGCGCGGGCTGCTGGTCGAGTTCGATTTCGCCTCGGGCGTCAAGCGCGTGTGGAACGGCGAGGGCGCGCTCCAGACGTCGGACGGCAAGATCTGGGAAGGTCTCTTCGGCCTGGGTTCGGTCTCCGGCCTCGCCCAGGCGATCAACGGGAGCGCCCCGGAGATCCTGCTGTCCGTCTCGGGCGTCGACCCGGATTTCGCCAACAGGGTCAAGGGCGAGAGCGCCGAATATCTCAATCGCGCCGTCATCGTGTTCAGCCAGTTCTTCGACGAGAGCTGGCAGACGCTCGACGCGCCCTTTGCGATCGTCTGGGCGAAAATGCGGGGCATGAAGGTGCGTCGCGAGGTCGACGACGACGTGGTCGTCCGCACGGTGACGATCAAGGCCGAGACGCCGTTCGGCGAGACCAAGCGCCGGCCGCGCAACGGCTATTGCACCGACCGCGACCAGCAGACCCGCTATCCGGGCGACCGCGGCTGCGAGCGTACGCCGGGCCTCGAAAGCAAGCTGATCGAGTTCCCGACCTGATGCTGAAAGCTTTTCTCTCCGACCTCAGGCGAAAGGACTTCGCGCTGGGATCGGTCGACTGCGGCCTGTCGCTCGCCGACTGGTGGCTTGCCGTGCATGGCGTCGACCCCGCGGCGGATCTGCGCGCCGACTACGCCAGCGAGGCCGAGGTCGAGCAGATCTTTTTTCGTCACGGCTGCCTGCCGCGCCTCGTCGCCAAGCGCGCGGCCGCGGTCGGGGCGCGCCGAACGCGCCGTCCGGTCGCCGGCGACATCGCGGTGATCCGCGTCTTCGGCGTGTGGGCGGGGGCGATCATGACCGAAACGGGTTGGTGGGCGGTGAAGCGCGGGCCGGGTTTGAGCCATGTCCGGCCCGAGCGGGTCGACCGTCTCGTCGCCGCCTGGAGCGTCGGCGCGTGAGCCCGCAGGCGCTTGTGCTCCTGGTCGCCGCGGCGGGCGTCCCCGGCCTCGCGACCGCGACCGGGCTCACCGCGCTCGGATCGGCGCTTGCCGGCGCAATCAGCCTCGGGATCACCTTCGGTCTCGGCGCGATCTTCCGGAAAGACCCGCCAAAGCCCAAAGCCCAGAAGGCGGTGGTGCGGCAGGACGTGCCGGTCCGGTCGAAGCATTACGGCCGGCTGCGGGTCGGCTCGAAATGGCTCACGCTGGAGACGATCAAGGGAGACCTGTACCACATACCCTACTTCGGCCAAGGGCCATGGGACGGCGTCGAGCAGCACTACGCCGACGACCGCTATGTCGAGCTGAACCCGGACGGCACGGCGGCGGGCGGCGCGCTCAACAACCCTTATGTCGATCTCGACGGCGACAATCATCTTACGCTGAAGATAAAGCTCGGGACCGAAGACCAGACGGCCTTTCCCGAGATGATCGCGCTGGCGCCGACGATCTATACGTCGGCGCATCGCTGCCGCGGCATGGTGGTCGGTTTTTTCCGTCAGGGCATGACGTCGGACAAGTCGTTCGGCAAGGTCTGGCCGAACCGCTACGGGCAGATCACCCTTGTCGCGCGGGCCTGTCCGGTGTTCGACCCGCGCGTCGGCTCCTATCGATGGTCCGACCCCGACGATGCGACCAAGAACCCTGGCCGCAACCTGCCGCTCATCCTGCGCGAGTACCTGACCGATCCGGACGGCGCGCAGATCGACGCCGCCTATGTCGAGGATGATCCGGCGGAGTATGGCAATTTCTGCTTTGCGGCCGACTATGCCGACGAGATCATCGCGACAAAGGGCGGCGGCTCGACGCAGCGTTATTACGGGCAGTTCTCATACGACTTCGACATGGAGCCGGGCGACAACGTCAAGCGGCTGCTGCAGGCCTTCGCCGGACGGCTGTTCCTCAAGCCGAACGGCAAGATCGGCGTCTGGCCGGGCAAGTGGATCGAGCCCGAGATCCATATCACCGAAGAGCATCTGACCTTCTACGATCTCGACGACCGGTCCGGCCCGCTGCGCGACGCCAACGAAGTCGTCGTCAAGTACACGAAGCCGGCCAGCCGCTACGGCGAGGCGACGTCCGACCCGTGGCGCGACGAAGACGACATTTCCGACATGGGGCTGATCAAGAACGTCCCGATCGACGCCTACGAGATCCAGAACCACAACCACGCGCGCCGCATCGCCAAGATCACGGCCCGCCGCGGCGCCCCACGCTGGCAGGGGCAGATCCGCACGACCCTGTTCGGCATGCAGTGCTGGGATCAGTGGACGGTCCGGCTGACGATCGAGGAGCTCGACATCGTCGCCGAGAGCTTCGAGATCACCGCAATCTCGCTCGACGACGAGCAGATGGAAGTCACGATGACGATCGCCTCGCTCGACGCCGAGGCCTTCGCGTTCGATCCGGAGACGGAGGAAGGAACCGAGCCGGTCGACCCGCAGGACCTCGACCCGCAGGACACGCCGGAGCCGGTGAACTTCGAGGCCCATTGCGAGCAGCGCAAGCTGTCGACCGGCGCGTCGGTCGCGGTGCTGGTCGCGTCCTGGGAGGAAGACCCG
Organism: Ancylobacter novellus; assembly: GCA_003241695.1. Classification (GTDB taxonomy): domain Bacteria; phylum Pseudomonadota; class Alphaproteobacteria; order Rhizobiales; family Methylopilaceae; genus Methylopila. The sequence continues at coordinate 140,301 of QFPN01000001.1, forward strand.
AACTACGAGGGCAAGGCGCGGCGGCTGGAGCCGCAATGCGAATACTCGCTTGCCGACGCGGACCGCTGGTATCCGATGGCGATCGCCTATGACCACCTCAACGCCGAGAGCGGCCCGGTGGCCGAGCGCGACGAGGCCGGAAACCTGCTGCGCTACGACGTCCAGATGCGCTGGACGCTCCCGTCCGGCACGCCGGGCAACTGGGCCGTCGAAGAGAACATTCCGGCGATCTCCGACGCCTCGCCGCCGTCGCCGCCGGAGGACGTGTTCGCCGAGATCTCGGGCGCGCAGGTGCGCTACGGCGCGACGACGGGCGACAGCGCGAACACGGCGAGCATCGAATTCCGCGACGGCGCGAGCTTCGCCGGCGCGACCCCGCTGCTCAAGCGCAACGCCGGGCCGAACCAGCCGATCTCGAAGCGGGCCGCGCTCGCCATGGGCCTCCACCGGATCTGGGCCGAGACCGCGAACGGCTCGGGCGTCGCGTCCGGCGCGCCGATCTCGGCCTCGATCGAGGTGCTGGGCGGCGACTACGACTTCGCGGCCGACGTCTCTTCTGGGCCGGCGCTCACGATCTCGGGCGGCGCGAACGGCCGCGTGCAGGATATCGCCGGCGCATGGTCGGCGGGTCGGCGCTCGGACAAGGGCCGGCTGATCGAGCCCGCATCGACCAACGTCGTCCGCAACAGCGTCGCGGCCGGCGCGGCCTCGGGTTCGCCCGGCACGCCGCCGACCAACTGGTCGACGACCAATTTCGGCGGCCTGACGCGCACGATCACGGTCGGGAGCGGATATGTCGACATCCGCTGGGTCGGGACCGCGTCGAACACGGTCAACCGGCTGTTCTTCGACGCCGGCGGGATCGCTGCTGCGGCGGTCGGCGAGGCCTGGAGCGCAAGCCTCGACGTCGCGCTCATCGCCGGAAGCCTCGGGCCGGTCGGCAGCGTCCGCCTCCTGGTCGCGCAATACAGCGGCGGCGGCTCGGTGCTCTCCGTCCTGCAGGGGCCAGAGCTGAAGGCCTCGCTCGACGCGACCCTGCGGCGCTGGTCCGCGCCGGTGACGCTCGACCAGGCGACGGTCGCGTCCGTGGCCCCGGCCTTCCTGTTCAACATGCCGGGCAATCCGGCGGTCGACTTCACGCTGCGGTTCCGCCAGCCGCAGCTCGAAAAGGCCGCCGTGGCCAGCTCGATCATCGAGACCGCCGGCGCGGCCGTGACGCGAACGGCCGACGACGTCTCGCTCACCCTGCCCGCCGGCGTCTCGACGATGATCTTCACCTTCGACGACGCGAGCGAACAGAGCGTCGCGGTCTCGGCCGGGGCCTATGCGGTCCCGACGACGCTGAACCGCAAGCAGATCCGGCGCATGCGGTTCTACTGAGCCGCCTCGCCGTCTCCCCCGAGCATCGCCGCCGCATCCCGACCGTCCGCGCGCTTTTCCGCGGAGCGGCGCCCTTTCCCTCGACTGACGAGCCGCCCATGCCGATGGACCTGCCGCCCGAGACGCGCCGGCTCGGCGAAGACTGGGTCGAGACCGCCGAATTGCGCCCGTCCGGTCTCGACGACGTCGTCGACCTGGTCGGGCTCGTGGTCTCGGCCGAGCTGCGCGACGCCTACCGGCCGGAGGCCGCGCCCGCGCTTCAAGGCTCGACCGCCGGCGCGTTCGTGATCTTCGGCGACCGCACGGCGGACGGGCGGGTGCCCGTCATCGTGCGCGCGCCTGCCGCGCTCGTCTCCGAGCGCCTCGCCGAAGGCGATTACCGCTTCGACCTCATCGCCGCCCGCGACGGCCTGACGCTCACATGGGCGTCGGGCCTGCGCCGTTTCCGGAGCTGATCTCATGAACATTGTCGGAAGCGCAGGTTCGCCCGGCCCTGCGGGCGTCACCTGGCGCAAGACCTACGAGCCGGGCGACAGCGTCGACCCGCGCTCGGTCGTCAGTCTCGGCGGCAAGCTGTGGTTCGCCAAGCGCGCGACGGCGTCGACGCCGGGCGAAGCCGGGTCGGAAGCCGATTGGGACGAGTTCATCGACTTCACCGCGGCGTCCGAGGCGGCCGAGGGTGCGACCGAAGCGGCGGCTGTCGCGCAGTCGGCGGCGGAACAGGCCGCGGCCGACCGCGTCGCGACCGACGAGGCCCGCGGGCTCACGGCGGCGGACCGGCAGGCGACGCAGGCGGACCGGACGGCGGTTTCGGCCGACCGCGCCCTCACGGTAACGGCGCGGTCGGCGGCCGAGGCCGCGCGCGACGGGGCGGTGCTGGTCTCCGCCACGGGCGCGCTGCCCTTCGCCACGCTGAACGATTTCAAGGCGACCGCCTATCTGGTCGGCCAGATCTCGTCGGGGCTCGACGCCGGGCTCTGGACGCGGCCCGACACGGCGACGGAGCCGACCAGGGTGTCGACCGCGACGATCCCGGCGCTCGACAACCGGCTCAACGTCGTCGAGCCCACGGTCGCGACCCTCAAGCAGACCGAAAAGACGCTGCCCTTCGTCGGCTTCGCCGAATATTCGGCGTCCGCGACCAAGCATCCGCTCGTCGTCGACACGAACAAGCGCATGCACGGCTACTGGGACCAGCGCATCGGTAAGCTCGTCTACAATCTCGATCTTTCCGTTTTCCCGTTCTTCCGCTCGGCGCAGCTCTCGCGCGAGGTCGACGTCGCCGGGTCGCGCTACTTTCCGCTCGCGGTGCTCGAAAGCGGTCGGCTCGCGATCTCCTACGACATGGTCGACAACACGATCGTGATCCCGAGCCTTCGGACCGACAGCGCGATCGGCGGCGGCGCTTCGGTCGGCGGCGGCTCGTTCGACGTCGCGCTGCCGCCCGATCTCGACTTCGGCGTCTACGACGCCGTCACGTCGCTGTGGATGATCCCGCTGATCGGCCAGTCGACGACCGAGGGCTCGAAGGGCGATCCGCCTTTCTCGGACGCGCAGCCGTTCAGCAACCTGAGCTGGCCGCAGGGGCCGAAGACGCGCAAGACCGGCAACGGCTATGGCGGCGACAACAATCTCGACCCCATGGTCGCGGTCGCGCCGCTCGCCGAGAAGAACGTCGAGACCGTCTGTTCGGGCGCGCTCAACACGCTGGTCGACCTCGCTTGGCGGCGCAAGGGTATCGCGCCGGCGTCGTTTCCGCTGTTCGGCGCGACCTGCGGGCGCGGCGGCACGGGCATCGATCTGTTCCAGTTCGACGCTCCGCTGGAAAGCGGCCGGACGCAGCGTCTGTCTCAGATCCTGATGGACACGGTCACGGGGCTCGACGCGATCGAGAGCCGCGACCTGGTCGCGCCGGTGTTCCTCGACAATCACGGCGAGTTCGACAAGCTGATGCCGAAGGCCGAATACAAGGCCAAGAAGCGGCGCTACTTCGACCAGATCGGCGCGTACCTCGCGGCGACGATCGGCCAGACCAGGCGCCCGCATTTCGTCATGTGTCAGCCCGGCGAAGGGATCACGGCGGGCGACGGCGGCCCGGCGCAGGCCATGTACGAGCTGTCGATGGAGCATGACGACTGTCATCTGCTCGGCGGGAAGTATCACCAGCCCGACGCGGACTTCACGCACCTCATCAATCACGGCTATCGCCGGCTCTCGGTCGAGTTCGGCTACAGCCTCTATGACCTGCTCGTCGATCGGATCTTCCCGCGGCGCTGCAAGATGGTCTCGGCGACCTGGAACGGGTTCCAGATCGTGACGCGCTGGGAAGTCCGGAAGGCCCCGCTCCAGTTCGACGTCACGACGCTGAACCCGGCGACCGACATGGGCCTCAGGCTCGTGACGGCGGCCGGCGTCCAGATCCCGTTCACGTCGCAGCCGACGATCGGGAACGACGGCGTCACCATGTACCACTCCGTCGCCGCGGAGCCGCCCGCCGGCGCGATCATGCGCTGCGGCTTCGACTATCGCGCGAGCGGCGTCCGCTTCACGCAGGGCGCGTCGACCAACATCCGCGACAGCACCGAGGAAGCCTTCGTCTACCTCGATAACAATGACGTTCTTCAGCAGAACGTCATGCGGTGCTGGGCGGCGCATTGCATGGTCCCGGTCGTCAAGAGCGTCTACTGACGCCCGTTCTCGGCCGACCTTCCGTTCCTCTTCGCCTTTACACAGGGGCTTTCCATGACGCTGAAGACGCAGGTCCAGCTGATCCCGACGACCTATGACAATCCCGCCTGGCCGCTGGTCGATGGCGTGGTCGGCTCCGCGCTGCCGGGCGGGGCGGAGGCCGAGGCCTCCGGCCATTTCGTGTTCGGCGGCGACGCGGCGAGCCTCGTCTCGCTGACGAGCCCGTCGGTCGCGCTGACGCCGGCCTCGCCCACGAGCGGGCCGCCGGCCTTCGACACGGTCGCGCCCGGCTCCATGACGATCTCGTCGGCCGGCCGGCACGGGCTCTACACGCCGTTTCGCGACGCGGCCTATGGCGAGGGCACGGTCGCGCTCTGCCTGCGCCACGAAGATCTCGCCGGGTCCAAGATCGCCTGGGGGACGGCCACGACTGTCAACGGCGACGGCGGCCAAATGGGCTTTCTGGCGAACAGCGCCGAGGCCGGCAACGCGACCGCGTTCCTGTCTCGCGGCTCGGCGGCGCAGCTGCGCAGCGAAGCCGCCGGCTTCACGACCGGGCTCGCCGAGGGCGACCCCTATATCCAGATGTGGTCTTGGGACAACGCCCATGGCATCGCGATGTATTGTCCGGGCTCGAAGAAGCGCGGCGGCCCGAACGACTATCTCGCCGACAGCGCGCCGCGAACCTACTTGCCGTCGACCGACAACAAGCTGATCGCGCTCGGCAACATCTACTATCAGCAGTCGTCCTGGCAGGGCGGCGTCACGCTGTTCGAGGCCGTGTTCTTTCCCTGGCGGATGACGCTGGCCGAAATGATCGCGCTCAAGGGCCGCATCGTCGGCCGCCAGGCCGATCGCCCGACGCCGGTGACGGTGAAGGCCTGACCCTCCCGCCGCATCGCTGACCTGACCCGCCGCCTCCGAGGCGGCTTTTTCGTTTCTGGAGAAGACCCATGACCGTGCTGGACATCCAGCTGCGACTGAAGGCGCTCGGCTTCGATCCGGGGCCGCTCGACGGCGCGTGGGGGCCGCGGACGCGCGCCGCCGTGATCGCTTTCCAGCGATCCGTGAACCTCGTGCAGGACGGGATCGTCGGGCCGAAGACGGTCGCGGCCTTCAACGCGCAAGGCAGCGGCGCCCCGAAGGCGACGGTCGGCGAGCCGATCTGGGTGCAGGAAGGCCGCCGCAAGCTCGGGCTGCACGAGAGCAACCCGGCGCTCAAGGCGTGGCTCAAGTCAGACGGCCGCACGCTCGGCGATCCGGAACTGCTCCCGTGGTGCGGTGACTTCGTCGAGACCTGCATTCGCCTCGCACTCCCGAACGAGCCGGTCCCGACGAACCCCTACCTCGCCCGGAACTGGCTGCAGTTCGGCGTGTCGTGTCCCGAGCCGGTCGTCGGCGCTGTCGCCGTGTTCTGGCGTGGATCGAAGACCGGAACGTCCGGCCATGTCGGCTTCGTGGTCGGCCAGGACGCGACCTACCTGTCGATCCTCGGCGGCAACCAGTCGAACACGATCAGCGTGAGCCGGATCGCGAAGTCGCGGCTTCTTGGCCTGCGCTGGCCGAAGACGTCGCCGCTCATCGTCGCCGCCATGGGCGAAGCGACGGGCGTCATCACCGAAAACGAGATTTGATCCATGACCAAGGCCATCACGAAGCCGACGCTCGCCGACGCCGTCGAGAGCGCCGTTCGCGCCCTGCCGGCGGACGCCCCGCCGTCCGACGTCGCCCGCCGCGTCGTGACCGATCCGGCCATCGCGCCGGCGCTGCAGCCGGTGTCGCGGCTCAAGAGCGAGACGCTCCAAGGCGTGTTCGTGGCCGCGCTCGCGCCGTTGGTACTCGTCGTCGCCCGCAAGCTCGGCGTCCCGATCGCCGAGGGCGACGGCGCGATCATCGCCACGTCGCTCGTCTCGATCGTCGCGGGCCTTTGGGCCTGGTACGGCCGCGAGACCACGACCCGTCCGCTGGCCTGACCGGTTACGACCGACCGCATGCGCAGGACGAGGTGACAGGTGACGGAGACCACGATGCCAAATGGTCGATCCCCCACGACATCGGAAAGCGTCGAGCTCGTCTCGCAGCGGGTTTCGCAGCTCTCCGACCAGGTGAGCACGCTCGCCCGGTCGTTTGACGGATTTGCCGCCAAGGTCGACCATCGCCTGACCTCGACGGATGACCGGATCGCGACGCAGGTTTCCACCTTGCGAAGCGAGATGGCGGACGCCCAGGTGCAAGCGGCGAAATCTCGGATCCCGCAATGGCAGGTGATCGCGTCCGTGCTCGCGTCCTGCGGCGGCATGGGCGTCCTTATCGTCGGGGCGCTTTGGACGGCTGGCATCAGCCCGATCAAGGAGGCAATCGAAAAGCAGACGACCACGGTCGACCGACTCGTCGAGAGGGTGAGCGCGGACAAGGACCGGGCCCGCGATCTGTTCGTGACGCGCGACGATATGGAGTACCGCCTCACCGTCTCGGGCAAGCGCCGCGACGAGCAATATCTCGAGCTGAAGGAAAAGGTCGCGGAGCTTGAGAAGCGCGCTCGGGAGGATGCGGCGAAGATCGTGCCGCGCGGCGAGCATGAACGGGTCTGGCAGTCGGAGGCGGCGGCCGACCTCGCGCTGCAGCGGCAGATCGACGACATCAAGCAGGCGCAGGGATCAACATACGGCGTCCGCGACGTTATCCAGCGTCTTGAGAAGCAGGTGGAGGATCTGAGGGATCAGGCGCGACGGGCGGGATCGTAGGCCGCGCGAGCGACATGTTCGAGTGCCGGGTGCGGTAACGTAATTAATATTTACGTGGCTTGCGGAAAACCGATTACAATCCGATTCTTATCTTCCTCGAATATAATTCCCCTAACCGGATGTCCGAATATAACTTGGTTTGGCATCGTCGATTCTATATCGAACCCATTATCTCTCAGGAATATAAGTATTTCCGTAGCAAATGTAATTGACTCGGGGTCTCCCATCATTGCATCCACAGACACTTTCCGATCTTTCGGTATGGCGTCTAGGATTTCCGCCTTAAACTCCGGAGTTAGAGTTCTTTGTTTTGGTGCCTCATGATAGTTTTGCTGACCGTAATTGCTGCCGTAATTGAATATTCCCTTTTTTTCGCCATTGGAAGTCATCGCTAGAATCCCTTCCTGATTGGTGAGGTGCCAAGTAAAATACCATATGATAGCAGCCAATACCGCGATTATAACTGCTAGTATCCAGTTCTGAAGTAGGAAAGAAATAATTGGTTCAACGATGGATCTCAATCGATCTGACACCGCAGATGCCGTGAGCACAAGCGCGATACCGGCGGCAAAGCCACCCGGTATCCACGTGACAAATTTGTGCGTTCGCGACATGCCAAGACATTATCGCTGAAACTAAAGCTTGCAAGATACGTAATCGCCAGCATGCCGGATTATTGGCGCATATGATACCGGGGCCGGTTCTGCGTACTGGCCGTTGTAGCGTTTCGGTGCCTCACCCGCCCCCCTTGTTCTCATTTTGTTCTCATGGAATCGATGTCGCTTAACCGGAGCGACGATCATGGGCCGAGCGCGCGAGTTTCCCTTCGAAGACGAGACGATAGCGGCCGGCGAGGCGGCGGTCGACGAGGCGATCCGTCGTGCCGGCGGCGCCCGCGAGGCCGTTCGCGCGCTGCTCGTCGAGATCGGCGAGCTGTCGGCCGCACTCGCCGCCGCGAGCGCCAAGGCGTCGACCGGCTATGTGCGCGGGCGGCAGCCGGCGCGCCGGCCGGCGTGAGTGATATCTCCGACAGGCTCGCGGGCTATCCGTGGGTGGTGGTGCGGGTCGCGTGCCAGCTCTGCCCGCGCCGCCACGCCTACCGCCTGGCGCGGCTCGCCGCAAAGCTCGGCCCGGAGGCGACGCTCGACGAGGTCGTCGAGCGCGTGACGTTCGACTGTCCGTATCGCGGCGGGGCCCCGCGCCGGCGCGAGCGCAAATACGTTCCGAACTGCAAGGCCTATCTGCCCGACCTGGTCGGGCCGCGCCTGCCTCCGGATCTGCCGCCGGGTCTGCGCCGGCTGCGTGTGATCAAGGGCGGCCTTGGCGACAAGCCGAAGGACGCGGCAGAGTAAGCGCGAAACCGGACAGAGCCGGTCATTCTCACGGCGGCTGAGGAAATCGACGTCTGGATGGACGCGCCGTGGGAAGCGAAAGTGCTGCAGCGGCAGCTGCCGGACGACGCCCTGGTGATCGTGGCGCGGAGGGAGAAGAAAGATAGCGGCGTCGCCGCAGGCTGAGGAATCCGGACTGTTTGGCGCCAAACCCGGACATTCACTGATTGTCGAGAAGACGCTGTGAGTCCGCCGAGTGAGGTTCGGGCTTAAGTCGCCAAATCAAAGAAATTTTCAATATCCGCAAGCCAACCATCAAGAAATCTTACCCCGGTCCCAGGCCGGCCACGTACTAGCAGGTGTTCAGGCCGGCACTTTCCGACCACTCCTACTCTTGCGGCAAAGTCTTGAACTTCATTGGCAGTGTTTCGTGCTCTGTGTGCAAAAAAATGCCGGAATACCTTCACTTCGGCAAAGACATCAGCGTTCAACGAAAGCGCGAGAGTGATATTACTTAGATTTGAAGCTGCATAGTCGGTTAGCACCTTCTCCACCTGCTTAGGATCCCGAATCGCTGCCTCTGAGCGCTCGCTGATCGCGGTCGGGTTTCTGGCTTTCTGGAACCCTGTTGGATTGACGGACCTAAAAACTAGGGCTGCCGCCTCCTCAGGGGAATTCGGGGTCACGTTTGCAGTTACACGGGAGCCCGCGGCAGTTCGGCTTCGGAGTAATGAACTCTTCGCGTACTGTCGAAGCCCAGTTACGACTAGGTTGTCGAGCTCAATCGCGGCGTAGGCCAGCGCGCGCAGCTCCTCTGGCGCCAGCGGAGCCGAAATTCCTCTAGTAATAATCCGGAGATAGCGGGAACGAGAGATCACCGCGTCCCGAAGCTTCACTAAGTCCGTGACGCACTGCATTCAAAGAGCCGCATCTAGATAGAGGAACCGCACGGCCTTTGCACGCGCTACGTTGGTTCCTTTCGTAGCCTCAACAAACTCATTCAAGAGCGGATGTCTCTCTGGATCCCTCAAAGCGTCAATCAAGGCCGCGATGTCCAGTTGATCGCCCCGAATAGTGGCGGCGACATCCGGAGCCACTTCAGCTGCTCGATGCGCAAGCCCCAAGTTGAAGTGTCGATCAATAAAGACTGCTGTCAGAGTTTGGAACATGTACCCCCGCTGGAGTTCACGTTCGCCTATCGTTGCTTCGGCAAGTGCGCGATTGAGCCCGTAATCGAGGTAGGAAAAGAGTTGGTCTTCCTCCTCGAAGACGGTGTTGAACCTTCTATATAGAGAGTCAATCTGGGTCGCTTTTGTCGTAACGAAGCCGTTGAGGATGGTGTGGACAATTTCTGCGTAAAGCCCATTGTCTGCCATCCGAACGATGTCTCGTCGGCTGAGGACGCCAGCAGAGCGGAGGGGCTCAGAAAATCTGTGTCCAACACGCTGGATAAACCACTTGAATGGGCCTTGAAAACGCGCATTGCGTTGTTCTTCGTCGTTTAGAGGAACGTTGCTCGAATTCATTCGTCTAAATGACTCTTGGATTTCCTCCGGTCGAACTCCACGAAACTCATCAATAGGTAAACTGTATGATATGAAACTAGACTGATACTCCTCGCTGAGTTGGTTGTAATTTTTTCCTCTCAGTTCTTCGGTTTCAATTTTGGATGAAAGTTTAAACCGCCGATTATAGAACTGCTGCAACGTATGGCTACGCTGCTGCCCGTCTACAATCTCCTTGATAGTGCTTCGAGTTCGAAGATCTACCTTCGAGTATAGAAAAATTTTTGGTATCGGATACTGAAGCAAAATCGATTCGATGAAAAATGATCTCGCATACGATGCCCAGATGCCTGCGTTTCTCTGGTAGTCATCGTTTACGTTAATCAGTCCGTCATTGAGCGCCTTGCAGTAGTCACCGACTGACATTGGCGAATAAACAGCGAGCATGATCCAATCCTCAGGAAATCGAAACGACACCCCTTGCGGAATGCTGGTCAGGTAACACCGCTGAGCGAAAACGCAGTTACCCGGCTGCCAGCGGTAATTGAATGAGCCTTCTGGGGCGCATGATGCGCGTCATTTGATTTTTTCAAAGCAAAGGACGGCTTCAACGGCCTCAAAAGTTTGTCTATAGGCCCTAGAATGAGGATGTCTCCCAGCGAGCGTTTTACTCAAATGAAAATCATCTCGGCGCCTAAGACGAAGTCCGTGTGCGCCAGCTATTTCCGTAACGATATTTGGAAGCGGATTGTTAATATTTTTGTAGAACGAGTCCTGAACTACCAAAACCGCTACCCCCCCATCCTTCATCACGCATGATACGCTTCGAATGGACCGATACATCTTCTCAAAATAGTCAAGGTGCGTTTTGTAGTAGTATCCGGAAGAGGCTTTCGACGGGTGGCTTTTCACGGCATCAAGGAAAGCGTTACACGCAGGTCCCCACTCGTCGGACTGCTCGATAGAACGTGCTGGAACTCGAACGCTTCCCAACATACTCCGGCTCAGATCCGACTTTTCTATCGTTAAAAGCGGTTCAATGACGGCAAGCTGCAGGCGGGTAACGGCGGTGTAATCGATCCGAGTACAATAGGGTGGGGACGTTAGCACGAAGTCGACCGGTCGCTGGATGTTCAGGCCTGCCGCGGTATCCGCCACCATTAGGTCAACGGATGACATATCTGTCGTCTCGCCGTCCTGGTGCGTCAAAGTTGAGGCCATGCCGGTTACGAGAGCATTAAAGCGCTCAGCCAGTTTCCGACGATCAGCGAAGGCGCGGCGCTCACCTGGCTTGGCAACTTTCAGCCACGTCGGGTTTGAAGTTTGGAACGTCGCCGCAAGTTCGCGGCATAGGGCAAATAGGGCAACGTAGTAGGTGGCTGCGAAGGCGGAGATCAATTGGATCTCACCCGCAGCTCGGGTGTTGTCGCTCACGAGCGTAGTGGAGATAGCCCGTTCAAGCCTGCGTATCCATCCGGCCGTCAAAGGCCCAAACCAGCTGTGAAGCGCGTCCGCCGCAGGCTCAAAACCATCGTAGCGATCCGCCTTTTCAAGAAGTTCGCGTCCGAGGGGCACCAAGGCGTCTTTCTCTGAAGACGGCAGAGTCCGTGCCCGCGCCACGATCGCCATGACCGGATTGATGTCGACCCCAATCGCGTCAAGCTTCAGCGCCGAAGCGGCGAAAGTCGTTGTACCACTCCCATTCCAAGGGTCGAGAATGCAAGATGCCCTAGGCAGTCCGGCGGAATTTAGGAGTTCGCGAGCGAAGCTTTCCGGATACCCAGCGTAATAAGGAAAGAAGCCTTCCCAACCCGTTTGAGCTCTCTGGGATCGCTTTGGGGAGACAATCTTGAGGTCAGCGAAATCGAACGCCATTTTTGACGGTCCCGGCGAGCATCCGAACCCTTTGCGAGGTCACTGTCTATCGCGATTCACCGCTAGGGGGAATCTGGGGCTCATACCATTGATTGAACCCAGATCGCGCGCGCCATGCGTAGTTCGGGCGATCTGGCCTCGTGATCCCCAACCGTGCTCGATGCAGCCGCCTCCCGCTTCCGCAATGGATCAATCAGCGACACCGCCGCGATAGAGAAGAAGGTGCGCAGAAGTGATCAGCGCTTTCTGGTCCGCCCGGCGTGCGTGACGCACACACCGGTCCGATCCAGGGGGCAAGCGGTTTGGGAAGCCGCCGAAAAAGCGCTTGCAAGTCAAAGAGCAGGTTTTCGAGGTTTGGAAGTAAAAATCCCAAGACTTTCTTGGAAACCTCCGAACCTGCCGGATTCTAAAGGGCCGCGCCGGCCTCCGGACCTGCCGTCCGACGCGTCGAGGCTGCGCCTGATTAAGGGCGGGCGCTATGAGGCGGCAGGGCGAGGTTTCGTTGCGCATTTCGTTGCGAAGCAGAACACCTCGGGCCGCCCTACCGCCACAAGCCATTGAAGAATCTGGTGGGCCCGGAGGGACTTGAACCCCCAACCAGACCGTTATGAGCGGTCGGCTCTAACCATTGAGCTACAGGCCCTTGCCGGAGGAAATAAGCCGAAGCGGGGGCCGCTGTCATCGGTCGTTCGACGAAATGCGGTCCCAGAACCGGCCTCTGCGGCGAGAACGGCGCGGTTCGCGCCTTCCGCTTCGCGGCGATGCGCGTCATGCTGGCGCAGTCAAGAACCGAACCGACCGCCCGGACGACGCCCCGCAAAAGGGGCGCGCATCGGGGCGGCGAAGGAGGAAATGCACGATGGCCGACGCCCGGACTCCGCCCGAACCCTTCTTTTCCACCAACGTCGCCGCAAGCCCGGCGAACCAGTCGAGCGCGAAAGCGTTGCGCGATCCGCCTGCCGGACTGCGCGTCGTCATCGCGCTCTATGCGCTCGCCCTCGTCGCCATGGTGGTGGCGATCGCCGTGCTGAAAGCGCCAGGAAGCTGACGGGCCCGCGGCCGGACCTCTGATATAAGTCGGAAGAGGTCCGGCTGAGTCTCGCCGGGCGAAGCCGCATTCGGAGGACCGAGCCCGGCATGACGGACGCCGCCACGACCAAACGCAGCGCGGAAGCGGACGGTCCGCCGGGCGAGGCGGAGGCGCTCGGCTTCCGTCCGCTCTACGCCCAGGTGCGCGACCGGCTCATCCGCCGGCTGGTGGACGGCGTCTGGGCGCCGGGCGAGCCGCTGCCGAGCGAGATGCAGCTCGCGGCCGAACTCAAGGTCAGCCAGGGCACGGTGCGCAAGGCGCTCGACGCGATGGCGGCCGAGAACCTCGTCGTGCGCCGGCAGGGCCGCGGCACCTTCGTCGCCCGCCACGACGAAGAACGCATCATGTTCCAGTTCTTCAAGCTGGTGGGCGACGACGGAAGCCGCACCTTCCCGCAGAGCCGCGTGACCTCGGTCCAGGCCGCGAAGGCCAACGCGACGGAGCGCGAGACGCTGAAGCTCGAAAAGGACGCGCGGGTCGTCCGCATCAGGCGGCTGCGCTCGATCGACGGGACGCCGGTCATCGTCGAGACCATCGTGCTGCCGGAGGCGCTGTTTCCGGGGATCGCGACGATGGAGCTGCCCAACAATCTCTATGGGCTCTACGCCATGCATTTCGGCCGGACAGTGGCCAGCACCACGGAACGGCTGAAGGCCGTCGCCGCGGGTCCCGCCGACGCCGAAGCGCTCGGCGTGGCCGCGGGCGCGCCGACGCTCAAGATCGACCGGCTGGCGCTCTCGCTCGAACGCCAGCCGGTGGAATGGCGCGTCTCTGTGTGCCTCACCGAGCGCATCCACTATCTGTCGGAGCTGCGCTGACGCGCGGCCCCGACCACCGCGCTACTTCTGGGCCTTCTGCTCCTCGGCGCCGGCGAGCGCCTTGCGCCAGACCTCGATCTCACGCTCGAAACGCGCCTTGTGGGCCTCGGGGGTCTGCTCGGCGTCCGGAAACACCGTGGTGCCGACTTCGGCGAAACGGGCGACGATCTTCGGATCCTTGAGCGCGATCTTCAGCGCGGCGTTGATCTTCGCCGCCGCCTCGTCGGGCACGCCCTTGGGCGCGTAGAGGCCGTGCCAGATCGTGAACTCGAAGCCCTTGAGCCCCGCCTCGTCCAGCGTCGGCAGGTCCTTGACCGCCGCGAGGCGCTCCTTCGACGACACCGCGTAGGGCTTGATCTTGCCGGCGAGCGCGGGCGGCACGGCGGTGGTGGACTGGTCGCACAGGACGTCGACCTGGCCGCCCATGAGATCGTTCATGGCGGGTCCGGTGCCGCGATAGCTGATGAGGTTGAACTTCACGTCCAGCGCGCGCTGTAGCAGAACCGCGCAGAGATAGGCGTTCGAGCCGACGCCGGCGTGCGCGACGGCGATGGAGGGGCCTTCCGCCTTGAGCTTGGCGAGAAGCTCGCGCGCGTCCTTCGCCGGGTAACCGTTCTTGGCCGCAAGCAGCATCGGACCGCCGTTGATGACCCCGAGCGGACGGAAAGCGGTCGCCGTGTCGTAGGTCAGATCGCTGTAGAGCGAGGCCGAGGCCGCCAGCGCGACGTGGTGGATGAGCAGCGTGTAGCCGTCCGGATCGGCGCGCGCGACGCGGGCCGCGCCGAGCGTGCCGCCCGCGCCGGTGACGTTCTCGACGACGATCTGCTGGCCGAGCGTCTTCGACATGGAGTCGCCGATGAGACGCGCGATGATGTCGCTCGGGCCGCCGGCAGCATAGGGCGCGACCAGCGTGATGACGCGCTCCGGATAGGCGGCGTGGGCCGGAGCGACGGCGGCGCCGAGCGCAAGCGCGGCGGCTGCGGCCACCACGGCGGTCGGCCGGAACATGGACAAGATGCGGGTCTTCAATGGCATGCGGGGCCTCCCGGCAGGTTGAGTTTCCTCGGGCGCGGCGGCGGATCTCTTTCGTCCGCCTACCCGCCCGCGCGAGGCGTTCCGCCTGCGCGCCGACGTCGAGCCGAGCGGCTGCGACCCGGATACGATATCATATCTCTTATATAAGACTAGAGCCACGTGACGCGATTGGCATGCCACATTCGTTTTTTTCTACAGTTAGAGTCAAGATATGATCGGGACGAATTTCAGCGCCCGTTGACGCCTCACGGGTCTTGTGTCTTATACAAGATTGAAAGGCGGCGACGCAGCCGCCGAACGGACCTCAGGGAGGATCGCCGAACGATGAGCAGCAACGGCAACGGGGACGGGCGCATTCCCCACGTGCTCGCCCACAGCCCGAAGGACAACGTGGCGGTGGCGGTGATCGAGGGCCTCAAGGCCGACACCGACGCGTTTGGCGTGGTCACCGAGAACAACGAGAGCTTCGGCGTGTTCGTGAAGAACGACATTCCGATCGGCCACAAGGTCGCGCTCATCGACCTCAAGGCCGGCGACACCGTCATCAAGTACGGCCAGGACGTCGGCCGGATCGTCGCGGACATCGCCAAGGGCGAACACGTCCACACCCACAACATGAAGACGAAGCGCTGGTGAGGAGAAACGACAATGGCTGACGTCCTGCCCCAGGGTCAGAGCCCGTTCGTCGGCGGCGCTCCCGACCAGTACTTCACGTCGCAGATCGCGCAGAAGCGCGCCTCCGAGGACTTCGTCAACGCGACCTTCACCGGCTGGCGCCGCGAGAACGGCCGGGTCGGCGTGCGCAACCACGTGGTCATTCTGCCGCTCGACGACCTGTCGAACGCGGCCTGCGAGGCGGTCGCGAACAACATCAAGGGCACGATGGCCCTGCCCCACGCCTATGGGCGGCTGCAGTTCGGGGAGGATCTCGAGATCCACTTCCGCACGCTGATCGGCATCGGCTCCAACCCGAACGTCGCGGCGGTCGTCGTGATCGGGATCGAGGAGCAGTGGACCAAGCGCGTCGTCGACGGCATCGCCAAGACCGGCAAGCCGGTGGTCGGCTTCGGCATCGAGCAGCATGGCGACATCGCGACCATCGCCCGCGCGAGCTACGCGGCGAAGAAATACGTGCAGTGGGCGACCGAGCTGAAGCGCGAGGAGTGCCCGATCACCGACCTCTGGATCTCGACCAAGTGCGGCGAGAGCGACACCACCACGGGCCTGTCGTCCTGCCCGACGGTCGGCAACATGTACGACAAGCTCATCCCGCACGGGATCTACGGCGTGTTCGGCGAGACCTCCGAGATCACCGGCGCCGAGCATCTCTGCAAGGAGCGCGCGGCGAGCCCGGAAATCTCCGAGAAGTGGTTCAAGATGTGGAAGTCCTACCAGGACGACGTCATCGAAGCCCACAAGACCGACGACCTCTCCGACAGCCAGCCCACCAAGGGCAATATCGAGGGCGGCCTCACCACCATCGAGGAAAAGGCGCTCGGAAACCTCGAGAAGATCGGCCACGAGTGTAAGTACATCGACGCGCTGCAGCCAGCCGAAGCCCCGGCCAAGGGTCCCGGCCTCTACTTCATGGACACCTCCTCGGCCGCGGCCGAATGCGTGACCCTGATGGCGGCTGCGGGCTACGTGGTCCACACCTTCCCGACCGGCCAGGGCAACGTGATCGGCAATCCGATCGTTCCGGTGATCAAGATCACGGGCAACCCGCGCACGGTCCGGACCATGGGCGAGCATGTCGACGTCGACGTTTCGGGCGTGCTTCGTCGCGAGATGACGATCCCGGAGGCCGGCGACGCGCTGATCGACATGATCATCCGCACCGCCAACGGCCGCCTCACGGCAGCTGAAGCTCTCGGCCACCGCGAGTTCGTCATGACGAAGCTCTACCGCAGCGCCTGACCTGAAGCGGGCCGTCCCGGACGCGCGGACTGCGCGCTTCGAGACGGCCCTTCGGGCCTCCTCGGCATAAGGCCCGCCGAGGGCTCCATCCCGCATCTCTTCTGCGCCCCTCATGCTGAGGAGCCTCGGCGGCGGCCGAGGCGTCTCGAAGCACGCACTCCATTGGTGAGCCTTGCCCAAGATCGTCATCTCCGAGTTCATGGACGAAGCCGCGATCGCGGAGCATCTGGGGAGCTTCGAGGTGGTCTATGACCCAGACCTCGTCGACCAGCCCGAGCGCCTCGCGCGTGAAGCCGCCGACGCGGACGCGCTGATCGTGCGCAACCGAACGCAGGTCCGCGGCGCACTGCTTCAGGCGGCTGCGAAACTCGTCTGCGTCGGGCGACTCGGCGTCGGGCTCGACAACATCGACGTCGCCGCCTGCGAGACCCGCGGAATCGACGTCTTCCCCGCCACCGGCGCGAACGACGTCTCGGTCGCCGAATACGTCGTCGGGACCGCCATGGTCCTTCTGCGCGGCGCTTACTTTTCGACGCCTGCGATGGCCGAGGGCGGCTGGCCGCGCAACGCGTTGTCCTCGGGCCGCGAAATTTCCGGCAAGCGCCTCGGCCTCGTCGGCTTCGGCTCGATCGCGCGGGAGACGGCGCTCCGGGCGCTCGCGCTCGGCATGAGCGTCGCGGGGCGCGATCCCTACGTTCCCGCCGACTCCCCCGCCTGGGGAGACGTTATCCCGATGTCGCTCGAAGAACTGCTGAGGACCTCCGACGTCGTCTCGCTGCATGTGCCGCTGACCGAGGGCACCAAGGGCCTGATCGGAGCGGACGCGCTCGCCTCCATGCGGACCGACGCCATCCTGATCAACGCCGCGCGCGGCGGGATCGTGGACGAGGCCGCGCTCGCGAACGCGCTGAAAGAGGGTCGCCTCGGCGGTGCGGCGCTCGACGTATTCGACGCCGAACCGCTGAAGGGCGACGCCGCAAAGATTTTCGAGGGCGTTCCCAACCTGATCCTCACGCCCCATGTGGCGGGCGTCACGGCGGAATCGAACGTGCGCGTGTCCGACGTCACCGCCCGGTCCGTCGCCCGCCGCCTCAAGGGAGCCTGACGCGCCATGCCGACCCTGAGCCTCGCGGAAGCCCACGGCCTCGTCGCCGCCGCCATGGCGCGCAACGGCGCGAACGAGATCAACGCCGCAAGCGTCGCGCGCGCGCTGGTCGGAGCCGAAGCCGACGGCCTGAAAGGCCACGGCCTGTCGCGCGTGCCGACCTACGCCGCCCAGCTCCGCGCCAGGAAGATCGACGGACACGCCGTTCCGGTCGTGACCCGGCCGAAGCCCGGCGTGGTCGCGATCGACGCGGCTTTCGGCTTCGCCTATCCGGCGCTCGACCTCGCCGTCGAGGCGCTGCCCGCGGTCGCGCGCGAACAGGGCCTCGCCGCGGCCTCGATCCGCCGCTCGCATCATTGCGGCGCGGCCGGGCAGCCGGTAGAGGCTCTGGCCGAAGCCGGGCTCGTCTCGCTGCTGTTCGCCAACGCGCCGGCGGCGATGGCGCCCTGGGGCGGCAAGCTTCCGGCGCTCGGAACGAACCCGATCGCCTTCGCCTGCCCCCTGCCCGGCCGCCCGCCGATCGTGGTCGACCTCTCGCTTTCGAAGGTCGCGCGCGGAAACGTGCTCTCCGCAAAGCAGCGCGGCGAGCCGATCCCCGACGATTGGGCGCTCGACGCGGAAGGACGCCCCACCACTGATCCGGCCGCGGCGCTCGCCGGCACCATGGCCCCGCTCGGCGGCGCCAAGGGCGTCGCTCTCGCGCTGATGGTCGAGCTGCTGGCCGCCGGCCTCACCGGCTCGCGCTTCGCCACGGAAGCGTCGAGCTTCCTCGACGACAAGGGCGATCCGCCCGGCACCGGCCAGCTTATCGTCGTCTTCGACCCCACGGCCTTCTCGGCCGGCGCGCCAGAGCGATTCGCGGTCCTCGCGGAGGCGATCGAGGCGCAGGACGGCGCGCGGCTTCCCGGCGCCCGCCGCGTCGCGCTTCGCCGCGCGGCGGAAACGGACGGCCTCACGGTCTCGGACGGCGTGCTCGCCGACCTGCTGGAGCAAGCGAAGGCGGCCTGAAAGACCGCGCCGCGACATTTGTTCCTCGGATTGTTGCGGTCGGGGGCCGCGACCGCGCTATGTTCGGCGCGTCAGCCGCCCGACCTCCCGTCCGAGGAGACCGATCCCGTGATCTTTCCTGCGACCACCGCGCTGTTCGCAGCCCTTCTCGCGCTGGTCTATGTCGGGCTGTCGGCCTGGGTCGTGGCAGGCCGATTGTCGGGCGGCGTGCTTCATGGCGACGGCGGAAACAACACGCTCCTCAAGCGCATCCGCAGTCACGGCAACTTCGCCGAATATGTTCCCCTCACGCTGATCCTTGTCGGATTGCTCGAAGCCTCCGGTGCGAGCCGCGGGATCGTCGCGACGCTGCTCGTCGTTCTCCTGATCGCGCGCCTTCTCCATCCTGTCGGCATGCTCGCTCCGAAGAACTCGCCGCGGCAGTTCGCCTGCCGCGGCGGCGGCGTCATCGCGACGTTCCTCGTCATGACCGTGGCGGCCGTCATGCTGCTCGCCCGAACGCTCTGAACGGCGCGCCATGACGCCCGACCGGGAGATCGAGCTCAAGCTCGCCTGCGATCCGTCCGCTCTCGACGCGCTGACGCGCTCGCCTGCGCTCGCCGACGTGGGACGCGTCGAGACGACGCGGCTGTCCTCGACCTATTTCGACACCCATGACCGGCGTCTCGCCGGCGCCCGCGCGACGCTGAGAATCCGCGATCTCGGCGACGGACGGCGCGTTCAGACGGTCAAGACCGCCGGCGACGGCCTGTTCGAGCGCGGCGAGTGGGAGCGGGACGTCACGACCCCGGACCCCGATATCGCGCTCCTTGCCGACACGCCCGTCGCCGGGCTGATTGCCGGCGACGATCCGCTCGACGCGCTGTTCACCGTCTCCGTCGAACGTACGATCCGCCGCGTGCGCCACCGGCGATCGAGCGTCGAGGTCGCGATCGACGTGGGGCGGGTGTTCAAGTCGGAAGACCCCGAGGCGTCGCTTCCGATCTGCGAGATCGAGCTGGAACTCAAGAGCGGCAAGGCCGAAGACCTGTTTTCGCTGGCAGGCGTGCTGATGCAGGCAGCGCCGCTTCGGCTGGGCGTCGTCACGAAGAGCGCACGAGGCCATGCTCTGCTCGACGGTCGCCTGAGCGACGTCGCCCATGCGAATCCGGTCGTCTTCGCCGAGGACGAAACGGCCGCCGGCGCCTTCCGCAGCGTCGCCAACGCCTGTCTGACTCAGCTTCGCGTCAATGAAGACGTGATGCTCGCCCGACGCGATCCCGACGCGCTGCACCAGCTCCGCGTCGCGATCCGCCGGCTGCGCTCCGCATTCTCCCTGTTCGGTCCGCTGCTCGACCATGCGCGCTTCGAGGAGCTCAAGGCGGAGCTGAAGCGGCTGTCCGAGCCGCTGGGGCCGGCGCGCGACCTCGACGTCTTCCTCGCCGGCGCATTGACCGACGAACGCGAGCGCCGGCCGGAAGAGCCGGGCCTGAAAGCGCTGGAAAAGCAGATCCAGATCAGGAAATCGCGCGCCTACGACGCCGCGCTCGAAACGCTGCGCTCGCCGGAATGGCGCCGCCTCGTCGTCGACCTCGCCGGCTGGATCAACGCCGGCGCCTGGCTCTCCCCGCGAGATCCGGAGCGGCGCGCGCTGGTCGAGGGTCCGGCGCGGAACTTCGCGGCGTCGGTGCTCGACAAGCGTTTCGCCAGGCTCCGCAAGAAGAGCCGCCGGATCGCAAAAATCGGCGACGAGGAGCGGCATCAGGTCCGCATCGCCGCCAAGAAGCTGCGTTACGGCGTGGAGTTCTTCTCGACGCTGTTTGAAAACAAGCCGAAGCGCGAGAAGCGCCGCGTCGACTTCCTCAAGGCGGTGAAGAAGCTGCAGGGACGTCTTGGCGACCTCAACGACGTCGCGAACGGCCACGAACTGATGGCCGACGCCGCGCGGTCCGGCCGAACCCGTTCGGCCGCCTTCGCCGCCGGCGTCACGGCCGCCGACGTCGACGCTCGCGCCGAACCGCTGATGGAGGAGGCGAAGGCCGCCCGGAAAGCGTTCTCCGACGCGAAGCCGTTCTGGCGGTGAGGCCGGTCGGGCGCGGCGGCCGAAGCGGCTCCGCGCTTGACACCCCTGCGCCGGGTCGCTCATGGCTCGCGCGCCGATCGTCCTTCGAGTCACGACGTCGCCGATGCCCTTCTTCGCCATTCCCTTCCCGATGATCGATCCCGTCGCGGTCGAGGTCGGGCCGCTCGCCATCCGCTGGTACGCGCTCGCCTATATCGCGGGCTTCCTGTTCGGCTGGTGGCTCGCGAAGCGCATCTGCGGCAAGGACGTGCTCTGGGGAACGACGCCCCATCCGAAGGCCGTCGACGTCGACGACCTGATCGTCTGGGTGGCGTTCGGCGTCATTCTCGGCGGGCGCCTCGGCTACGTGCTGCTGCCCTATGGCATCGAGGAGCTGCTCGCCGACCCGCTCGAGGCCTTCAAGATCTGGCGCGGGGGAATGAGCTTCCACGGCGGGCTGGTCGGCGCGGCGATCGGCGCGATCCTGTTCGCGCGCTCCCGCGGGCTGCCGCTCATGCCGACGCTCGATCTCGGCAGCGCTGTCGCGCCCATCGGGTTGTTCTTCGGCCGCATCGCGAACTTCGTGAACGGCGAGCTCTACGGCCGCGCCACCGACGTCCCCTGGGCGATGGTGTTTCCGAACGGCGGACCGGAGCCGCGCCATCCGAGCCAGCTCTATCAGGCGGCGCTCGAAGGCCTCGTGCTGTTCGCGCTGGTCCAGATCGCCGTGCGCTTCGGCGCTCTGAAGCGGCCGGGGCTGGTCTCGGGCCTGTTCGTCGCGGGCTACGGCGCGGCGCGCAGCGTCGGCGAGCTGTTCCGGCAGCCGGACGCCCAGCTCGGCTTCTACGCCCACGATCTCACCATGGGCATGATCCTGTCGCTTCCAATGATCCCGCTCGGCCTCGGCCTCGCGCTCTACGCGCTCCTCCGCCGTCCCGCCGCCGGATGACGCCGCTCGGCCGCGAGATCGCAAGCGCGATCGCGGCCGCCGGGCCGATGCGGCTCGACCGCTACATGGCGCTCTGCCTCGGCCACCCGCTGCACGGCTATTACGCGACCCGCGATCCCTTCGGCCGCGACGGCGACTTCGTCACCGCGCCCGAGATCAGCCAGATGTTCGGCGAGCTGATCGGCCTGTGGGCGGCCGAAGTCTGGCTTATGTCCGGCTCGCCTGCCCGGTTCTCGCTCGTCGAGCTCGGCCCCGGCCGCGGCACGCTGATGGCGGACATGACGCGCGCGGCGAGGGCCGCGCCGGGCTTCATAGAGGCCGCCGAGATCGTGCTGGTCGAAACCAGCCCGACGCTGCGCGAGGTCCAGGCGAAGGCGCTGGCCGGACGGCGCGTGCGCTGGGTCGCGACCATCGAGGAGGCGCTCGGAAACGAAGGGACTCCTCCCCCCTCCCCCTTGCGGGGAGGGGTCGGGGATGACTCAGAAAAGGACGCCGAGGGTGACGCCGCTCCACGCCGATCTGCAGCGCTCCATTCTGAACCACCCCCACCCTTACCCTCCCCGCAAGGGGGAGGGGTCGGAAGCGTCGCGCTCTCCGCCCTCCCGGCCATCGTGATCGCCAACGAATTCTTCGACGCGCTGCCCATTCGGCAGTTCGTGCGCACGGATCGCGGCTGGCGCGAGCGGCTCGTGGGGCTGATCGACGGCCGGCTCGCCTTCGGCCTCGCGGCGGAAGCGCCCTCCGATCTCGCGTTGCCGGACGGCCCCGAGGGCGAGATCCGCGAAATCTGCGCGCCGGGCCTCGACGTCGTCGCCCATGCCGCGGGCCATGTCACGGCCCATGGCGGCGCCATGCTGGCGATCGACTACGGTTACGGCGCAGGGCTCGGCGATACGTTTCAGGCGATGAAATCTCATGCCTTCGTTGATCCGCTCGACGCGCCCGGCGAGGCTGACCTCACCGCCCATGTGGATTTCGGCGCGCTCGCCCGCGCGGGGGAGGCGCAGGGCGCGGCGGTCATGCGCCTGCTGGACCAAGCCGATCTGCTCGAACGGCTCGGCCTTTCGGCCCGCGCCGAAGCCCTGTCGCGCGCCGCGCCCGACCGTCGCGACGAGATTTTCGCCGCCGCCCGCCGGCTAACCGACCGCGCGCCCCGCGGCATGGGCGCGCTGTTCAAGGCGCTCGCGATCTGCGATCCGCGGATCGGAACCCCGCCGGCGTTCGAACCCGCTCGCCGACACGGCCCTGGAGGATCGTAAAAGCCCATGGACGCTTCCGCTCCTATCGTCCCGACCGCGACCTCGCCCGTCCTTTCGGCGCTGCCCGGCGTTTCCCACGCCTTCTTCACCCGAGAGGGCGGCGTCTCCGGCGGGATTTACGCCTCGCTCAACGGCGGCCTCGGCTCCAACGACGATCCCGAGGCCGTCCGGGAGAACCGCCGCCGCATGGAAGCGACGCTCGGCGTCGCGCCCGGCCGGCTCGCGGTGCCGTGGCAGGTGCATTCGGCGGAAGCTGTCGCGACCGACGGTCCGTGGCTGCGCGAAACCTCGCCGCATGTCGACGGGGTCGCGACAGCGACGCCCGGCCTTGCGGTCGCCGTCACCATCGCGGACTGCTGTCCGATCCTGTTCGCCGACCCGAAGGCGCGGGTGGTGGCGGCCGCGCACGCCGGCTGGAAGGGCGCGATCGGCGGCGTGCTGGAGGCGACGCTCGCCCGCATGGAGGAGCTCGGCGCGCGGCGCGCCGACACGGTGGCGGCGCTCGGCCCCTGCATCCGCCAGAGATCCTACGAGGTCGGCCCGGAATTCGCGGCCCGCTTCACGGCCGAAGATCCGGAAAACGCCCGCTTCTTCGAGCCGTCGGCGCGCCCCGGCCACGCCATGTTCGAGCTCGGCGGCTACGTGGTCGAGCGGTTGCGCCGGGCCGGCCTCGCCGAGGTCGACGACCTCGGCCTCGACACCTATTCGGACGAGAGGCGCTTCTTCTCCTTCCGCCGCACGACCCATCGCGCGGAGCCGGACTACGGCCGGATGATCGCCGCCATCGCGCTTTGCTGACACGGAAATGTCGCACTGAAGCCGGCGCATGGCGTCGATCGGTTGAGGCTCCCTGGAATCGCTGTTAAGAGCCGGTCGCCCAACGGACACCGGCCTGTGATCGACGGCCGGACGACCAGACGCGCGCCTCCCAGCGCCTGCAACGGATCAACGGCATGAAAGTCGTCGCCGGAAACTCCAACCGCGCGCTCGCCGAAGCCATCGCGGCCTATCTCGCGACGCCGCTGACGCGCTGCAACGTGCGACGCTTCGCCGACATGGAGGTCTTCGTCGAGATCCTCGAAAACGTGCGCGGCGAGGACGTGTTCGTCGTCCAGTCGACCTCGTTCCCGGCGAACGACCACCTGATGGAGTTGCTCATCATCATCGACGCGCTGCGCCGCTCCTCGGCCCGGCGCATCACGGCGGTGATGCCCTATTTCGGCTACGCCCGGCAGGACCGGCGCTCTTCCGGCCGCACTCCGATCTCGGCGAAGCTCGTCGCCAACATGATCACCCAGGCCGGCGCCGACCGCGTGCTGACTCTTGATCTCCACGCCGGCCAGATCCAGGGCTTCTTTGATCTGCCGACCGACAACCTGTTCGCCGCCCCCGTGATGGTGCGCGACATCAAGGATCGGCTGCCGACCGACAACGTCATGGTGGTGTCGCCCGACGTCGGCGGCGTGGTGCGCGCCCGCGCGATCGCCAAGCGCATCGACGCCCAGCTCGCGATCGTCGACAAGCGCCGCGAGCGGCCGGGCGAAAGCGAGGTCATGAACGTCATCGGCGACGTCGAGGGCCGCTCCTGCATCCTCGTGGACGACATCGTGGATTCCGGCGGCACGCTGGTGAACGCCGCCGACGCGCTGATCGCCAAGGGCGCGAAGGACGTCTACGCCTATCTGACTCACGGCGTGCTGTCGGGCGGCGCGGTCGCCCGCATCACGGCGAGCCGGATCAAGGAGATGGTCGTGACCGACTCGATCGTGCCGACCGAGGCGGTCCGGGTCGCGAAGAACATCCGCGTGCTGTCGATCGCGACCCTGATCGGCGAGGCGATCGCCCGCACCTCCTCCGAAGAGAGCGTGTCGAGCCTGTTCGACTGAGGATGGGCGCGTCCCTTCCCTACGGCTGACGCCGCAGATCAAAATCGGGCGGAATCTCACGCCGTCATGCCCGCGCGGCACGCGCGGGTATCCACGACTTGATCGTAGGGCGCTACGCGAACCGAAGTCGTGGATGCCCGAGACAAGCTCGGGCATGACGGTCGCGGCGCTTCGATCGGCTCCGCGACGTCCGCCTGCCGGAGCGCGACGTGCGCCCGGCCTTCCTACCCCGCGATCCGGTCGAAATCCGCGACGGCTCTGGTCGCGCGGCGCAGGCGCGACAGCAGCTTCAGGCGATTGGCTCGCAGCGCCGGATCGGGCGCGTTGACCGTGACCTGATCGAAGAAGGCGTCGACCTTGGGCCTCAACGTCGCGAGCGCGCTGGTCGCGAAGGCGAAATCCTCCTGTCGCAGGGCTTCCGCCGCCGCTGGCTCGACAGCGTCGAGCTTGGTCAAGAGGTCGGTCTCGGCTTCGTCCGCGAACAAAGCTGTGTCCGGCGCGCCCTCGAAGGCGCCGGCGCCGTCCTTCTTCTCTTCAGCCTTCAAGATATTCGCAGCGCGGCGATAGCCCGCCAGCAGGTTCCTGCCGTCCTCGGTCGCGAGCAGCGTCCCAAGCGCCTCGACGCGGCGAACGACGAGCACGAGGTCGTCGTTCGCGGACGTTGGTAGCGGAGAAGCGACTTGCTCCGCCGACACGGCGCCAAGCGCCGCGTCGACGAGATCATGCCGCGCGCCTTGCTCGCGCAGTTGGACCTTCAGGCGGTCGGCGAGAAAACCCAACAAGTCTTCCGCCACGGCGCCGTCGAGCGTCTCCAGAAGTCTAAGCCGCAGCCCGTTCTCCAGCACGATCCGCACCACGCCGAGCGCCGCGCGCCGCAGCGCGTAGGGGTCCTTCGAACCGGTCGGCTTCTCGTCGATGGCCCAGAAACCGACCAGCGTGTCGATCTTGTCGGCGAGCGCCACCGCGATCGAGACCGGCGCTGCGGGAACACGGTCCGACGGCCCTTGCGGCTTGTAGTGCTCCTCAAGCGCCGCGGCGACTTGGGGATCAAGGCCTTCGGCCTCGGCGTAGTAGCGGCCCATCAGGCCCTGCAGCTCCGGGAACTCGCCCACCATCTCGGTGACGAGATCGGCCTTGGCGAGCCGCGCCGCCTGTTCCGCCTTCTCGGGATCCGCGCCCACCAGCGGCGCAAGTTCTCTCGCCAGCCGCGCGATGCGCTCGACGCGCTCGTACTGCGTGCCGAGCTTTTCGTGGAAAGTGATGGACTTCAGCTTTTCGAGCCGGTCCTCGAGCTTCGTCTTCTTGTCCGTCTCCCAGAAGAAGCGCGCATCGGAGAGCCGCGCCCGCACCACGCGCTCATTACCGTGGACGATCGCCGCGCCGCCGTCGGGCGCCTCCAGATTGGAGATCAGGATGAAGCGGTTGGCGAGCCGGCCGGGTTTCTGGGCGGGTTCAGCCTCCCCGCTCGCACTGGCCGCTAGCCTGCGAGTGAGCGAGCCGAAGCCCATGCCGACGCGCCCCTCGGGAGCGGGCCGCACGTTTCCGCTCCGCCGCAGCACGAAGCACTTCTGGTTCGCGCGGATGGTCGCGCGGATGACCTCGTCGGGGACGTCGAGAAACTCCTCGTCGAAGCTCCCCATCAGCGCGACCGGCCACTCGACGAGGCCGGCCGTCTCCTCGATCAGGCCCTCGTCCTCGACGAGTTCGAGGTTCTGCGCCTCGGCGAGCGTGCGCGCGTCGGCTCGGATGACGTCGCGCCGGCGTTCGGCGTCGAGCACCACGCGGTTGCGCAGCAGCTCGGCCTCGTAGTCCTCGAAGCGGCGCACGCGGAACGGCTCGGGCGACAGCACGCGATGGCCGCGGGTCACGTCGCCGGCTGCGATGCCGTCCACGTCGAAGCGGACGATCTCGGGATCCTCCTGCGAGCTGCCGAACGTCGCGACGATCGAATGCAGCGGCCGCACCCAGCGCAGCGACCCGGAGCCCCAGCGCATCGACTTCGGCCAGGGGAAGGCGCGGATCACGGCCGGGACGACCTCGGCCACGACCTCGGCCGTCGCGCGGCCGGGCTTCGTCGTGCGCGCGACGTAGAAGTCGCCCTTGGGGTCGGACTGGACCACGGCCTCGTCGATGGAGCCGAGCCCCGCGGCCTTGAGGAACCCTTCGAGCGCCTTCTCGGGAGCGCCGACGCGCGGCCCCTTGCGCTCCTCGGCGCGGTCGGGCTGGCGGGCCGGCAGGCCGCCGACCACCAGCGCGAGCCGGCGCGGCGTCGCGAAGGCCTTGGCGCCCTCGTAGAGCAGGCCGGCCTCGACCAGCGCGTCGGTGACGAGCCGCTTCAAATCGTCCGCGGCGCGCGCCTGCATGCGAGCGGGGATCTCTTCGGAGAGGAGTTCGAGAAGAAGGTCGGGCATTCAGGGCGCTCTACTCCCCTCACTCATGCGGAGAGGGGTCTGTGGCGGGAGCGGCTGAGCGCTCACCAGAACCTTTGGGGTCGTACAAAGCCGGGGAGACAGTGTCCAGAACGCCGTCGCGCTCCGGCACTGTCACGACCCGCGTGCGGAAAGCAGTCACGCAGCGACGGCCCCGCCGGCCTCCGTCTTCAGCCAAGCCGCGCCGCAGGCCTTGGCGAGGTCTCGGACGCGCAGGATGTAGCTCTGCCGCTCGGTCACGGAGATCACCCCGCGGGCATCGAGCAGGTTGAAGGCGTGGCTCGCCTTGATGCACTGGTCGTAGGCCGGCATCGCCATCAGGTGACGGCCATCGGCCTCGCCGGCCTCCAGCAGCGCCTGGCACTCGGCCTCTGCGTCCCGGAAATGGCGCTTCAGCATCTCGACGTCGGCGTGTTCGAAATTGAAGCGGGAATATTCCTGCTCCGCCTGCCGGAACACGTCGCCATAGGTGACCTTGTCCGCGCCCTCGCCGCCGTTGAAGTTGAGGTCGAAGCCGCGGTCGACGCCCTGGATGTACATCGCGAGCCGCTCGAGCCCATAGGTGAGCTCGCCCGACACCGGGGCGCAGTCGACGCCGGCGACCTGCTGGAAATAGGTGAACTGGCTCACCTCCATGCCGTCGCACCAGCACTCCCAGCCGAGCCCCCAGGCGCCGAGCGTCGGGCTCTCCCAATCGTCTTCGACGAAGCGCACGTCATGCAGGCGCGCGTCGAGGCCGATCGCCGCGAGGCTCTCGAGATAGAGGTCCTGCAGGTTGTCCGGGCTCGGTTTCAGGATGACCTGGAACTGGTAGTAGTGCTGGAACCGGTTGGGGTTCTCGCCGTAGCGGCCGTCCTTCGGGCGGCGCGACGGCTGGACATAAGCCGCCTTCCACGGACGCGGGCCCAGCGCGCGCAATGTCGTCGCGGGATGGAACGTGCCGGCCCCGACCTCCATGTCGTAGGGCTGCAGGATGACGCACCCCTGGGCGGCCCAGAAGCGCTGAAGCGTCAGGATGAGCCCCTGGAACGAGCGGGAGGGGCTCAAGGGATCGTCGGTCATGAAGCGGATCGCGCGTCGGGAGGATCGGAAGGCGCGCGGACGCTAGTGGCGACCCTCCGGGGGGTCAAGGCTCACGCCGCCCCGAGACGGGAGACGGCGCGAGCCCGATGGTTCAGCCTGGAAGCCTCGGCTCCGCCGGCTCAGTTTTCGCCGTCGTCGCCGTCGTCCCCGTCATCGGCGTCGTCATCGACGTCGGCGGCGTCGTCCTTGGCCTTCTTCTTCTCGGCCTTCTTGTCAGCCTTCTTGTCGACCTTGTCGGCGCGCTTGGCCACGAAGTCCTCGATCTCGGACTTGGTGACCTTGCCGTCCTTGTCCTTGTCGGCACGATCGAACCAGCGGGGCGGCTCGGTCGCCTCCTTCTCGGTGATCTTGCCGTCGCCGTCCTTGTCGAGCCGCTTGAGCTTGCGCTCGATGCGTTCGGCCGCCTGTGGGTTCCTTTCCCGCCGCTTCTCGATAAAAGCCTTGACTTCATCCGCGTCGATCACGCCGTCGCGGTTCTTGTCGATGCGCTTGAACAGCTTTTCGCCGGGCGCGGCCGCTTCCTTCTCGTCGACGACGCCGTCCTTGTTTCGGTCGAGCCTCTCGAACGCCTTCTCGGGTCCTCTGGCCGCGCCCCCGCCCTGCTGCGCGTAGACGGCGGCCGGAGCCATTGCGGCGCAGAGCGCCAAGGCCGCGAGCATCGGCAACTTCTTTGTCATGAGAAGTCTCTCCAGGTCGTTGTTCGGATACTGGCCGGCGCGGCGCGCCGGCCGAAGCTGCTCACTCGGGACGCCATTCGCCGCTTGCCGGATCCTTGCGGAGCGTCGGGCGCGCGACGCGGTCGCGAGCGGCGTCGGCGCGTTCGGCCTCGTCGAGCCGGGAATTGACGCGCGCCCATTCGCGCTTCAGCGCCTTCACGCCGAACAGCGCCCCGGCGGCGACGGCTGCGACCACGATCAAGGGCGGCATGGCGAAATGGCTCCATGGGGCGTAAAGATCCCGTCGGCCGGACGGCCGCGGGCGAAGGCAGCCTCGAAAGGGATCTTGGCGTCCTGATGGCGAACTGCTGTTTGTCTCTTCACAGGCCGTAGCGCGCCCAGAGCGCGCGCGCTTCGAGGCTCGCCATCGCATCGTCCGCGAGCCCCGCCGCAAGGCTCGCGCCGACGCCCTCCGATCCGCCACGGCCGGCGAGACGCTTCAGCAACGAAACCTTCGGCGTCATCGACCTGAGCTCGACTTTGTCGCCCCAGCGATCGCGCAACGTGGAACGCACGTCGCCGATCCGGTCGACGAGGCCAAGGCCGAACCCCGTCTGGCCGGTCCAAAACGCGCCGGTGAAAAGATCCGGGTCGTCCGACAGCGCCTTGCCGCGCCGCTCCTTCACCAGATCGATGAAGAGCTCGTGGATCTCCCGCTGGATCTCCTTCAGCCGCTCGACGTCGTCCGCTTTCTCGGGGCTGAAGGGATCGAGGATCGCCTTGTTCTCGCCCGACGTGTAGAGTCGCCGGTCGATAGACAGGCGCTCGATCGCCCGGTCGAAACCGAAGCCTGCCGAGACGACGCCGATGGACCCCACGATCGACGCCGGGTCCGCGACGATCTCGTCGGCCGCGCAGGCGATCATGTAGCCGCCGGAAGCCGCGGCGTCCTCGACGAAGGCCGAGACGCGAAGGTCGCTCTCGGCCGCGAGCCGGCGAATGCGGGCGTAGACCAGATGCGCCTGAGCGGCCGAGCCGCCCGGCGAGTTGATCACGAGCGCGACCTCCTTGGCCCCCTTGGTCTTGAACGCCTTTTCGAGCGGCCCCGCCACGGCGGCGAGCGTCAGCGCCGGGCGGAACGGCGCTCCGACGCCGATCGCGCCCTGCAGCCGCACGACCGGAACGATCGGTCGATCGTCCCTTAACCATGACGGTAAAATCGGATTGAGCCTGCTGCGCAGGGAGCCGGCGCCGGATGCGTTCATGGCGCAGAAGATAGCGTCGGCCTCGCCCGGCGCCACCGGCCCGGGTGAGGCGAATGAACGCCTCTTGAACGCGGGCGGCGGAGGCGGTTCAGGCAAGGCCCGCTAGCTTCGGAGAAAGATGGCCCCCGTTCGAGCTCCGCGCTGTGCGGAGAGGGGGACGACCGAGCGTAAACCGCTCCGCGGCCGTCCTACGGGCAGTCCTGAGGAGGAGTGAGCCATGGTTCGTAACTACGTTCTCGGCGCCGCGCTCGCGGCTGGCGCTTTCGCTCTGGCCCCGGCCCCCGCTTCGGCCGCGCCCGCGACCGTCGGCGTGACGCTCGACGCCGCCCACGCCCAGATCATGCCGGTCGGCTACTATCGTCGCGGCGGCTGGGGCTATCGCCGCGGCTGGGGTTATCGCGGCCCGCGCTGGGGCTATCGCCGCGGCCCGGCCTTCGGCGTGGTGGTCGCGCCGCGTCCGGTCTACGCCCGCCGCTGCTGGATCAACCGCTGGGGCCGTCGCGTCTGCGGCTGATCCCGCATAATGTCTCGAACTGATCCCGAAGGCCGGGGCGCGCGACAGCCGCCCCGGCCTTTTCGCGTCTCAGGCGAGGTCAAGCGCCGCCTCGCCGCGCTGGGCGGCGTCCGCCTCCGCGGTGAAGCCGCCTTCGTCTGCATGCATCACGAGCGCCGGCCTGATCTCGAGCGGTCCGCGGCCGCCCTTGCGCGCCGAGACCAGCAGCCTGCCGGCCGGCGCTCCGGCGCGTGCATGGACCGGCTTCAGTCGGACGTCTCCGAACGCGCGGTCGAGCGCGGCGAGAATTCCGGCGAGCGCCTCCGGGCGATGAATCGCGACGAACGCGCCGCCCGACTTCAGCGCCCGCGCGGCAGCCGACGCCCAGTCGGCGAACAGCACGTCGTCTCCGAGATGGGCGAGCGCCCTGCCCGAACCGGACGAAGGCCGGAAGCGGCCCGGATCGTCGAAAGGCGGATTGGCGGCGACGAGATCGAAACGGTCCGGCGCGACGTCGGCGGGGGCGCCCGGCCTGCAGAGCGCGGCGACGTCGCAAACGGCCGTCTCCGTCCGCTCCCGCAGTCCGTTCCGGTCCGCGTTCTGCGCCGAGATCGCGGCGAGCGCCGGGTCGATCTCCACAAGGACGACGCGCCCTGCGCCCAGAAGCGCGAGGCCGAGCCCCACCGCCCCGACGCCCGCGCCGAAATCCGCCACCGCGTCTCCGTCCTTCATGACCGAGCGCGCCGCCGCGACGAGCAGCGCGGCGTCGCCGCCGAAGCGGTGCCCGCGTTTCGGCTGAAGCAACCGGAGCCTCCGGCCCAGAAAGCCGTCGTCGGAGACCTCCTCGCTCACGGGCGTCCTCCTCCGTTCCGATCAGCTCTCCGGGCGCAGTTCATGCGCGAGACCGCGCTCGCCGAGCGCCCGGCGCGCTTCCTTCGCCTCCGCTTCCGGCACCAGCACGCGCGCGGCGAGAATCCCGAGCGAGCCCTCGAGCACGCTCATGGCGCCGTCGGCGACGACGAACGCGATCCCCTCCTCCTCGAGCGCGGCGCGCGCGAAGGACAACAGGACGGGATCGTTGGTCCGCAGGATCTCATGCACGCGATCGGGCCTCTCGATGGTCAGGGAGCTTCTTTCCGGACGTGGTTATCAAAGCTTCATCGATAAGGCGAAAAACGCCTTCGCCGCGCCCAACTTCGGCCCGGCCGAGCGGGCATGTCGAGACACCGTGACGTGACGCCGACGGAGCAGACATGCGCACCGAGCTCGCCGCCCTGGCTTTCGCCCTGCTGCTCCTGATGCTCGCCTCCGAGAAGCTCTTCGCCGCACGCGCCGTGCTCGGCGGCTGAGACGGCCGCTTCCTTCCCATTTCCAGCTTGCCCGCCCGCGGGGCGCCCGATACGGTCCGGCCCCGTCGAGAGAGGCTGGGGAGCGGCGCGGTTTGGGCGTGGTGGTGCCATTGGAGGAGCGGCAGGCGGCCGACGGCGACGCGGGCGTTCATCGCCTCGTCGAGCTGACGGCCCCCGCCATGGGTCGCGTGAACGCCTTCATCCTGTCGCGCACCGGCTCCGACGTCGAGATGATCCCCGAGGTCGCGAACCATCTGATCTCTTCGGGCGGCAAGCGGCTCAGGCCGATGCTCACCCTCGCGACCGCAGCCCTTTGCGGCTACGAGGGCGACGGCGACGTGAAGCTCGCGGCTTCCGTCGAGTTCATGCACACCGCCACCCTGCTCCACGACGACGTGGTCGACGGCTCCGAGATGCGCCGCGGCAAGCTCGCGGCCCGCATGCTGTGGGGCAACGAGGCGAGCGTGCTGGTGGGCGACTTCCTGCTCGGTCAGGCGTTCAAGATGATGGTCGAGGTCGGCTCGCTAGAGGCGCTGCGCATCCTCTCCGAGGCGGCCTCCGTGATAGCCGAGGGCGAGGTGATGCAGCTCGCCGCCGCCAAGAACACCGCGACCACAGAGGACGACTATCTCGCGGTCGTGCGCGGCAAGACCGCGGAGCTGTTCGCCGCCGCCTGCGAGGTCGGCCCGGTGATCGCCGGCCGCCCGAAGGAAGAACAGGCGGCCGCCCGCAGTTACGGGATGAATCTCGGCGTCGCCTTCCAGCTCGTCGACGACGCGCTCGACTATGGCGGGCGAGAAGCCAAGCTCGGCAAAAAGGTCGGCGACGATTTTCGCGAGGGCAAGATCACGCTGCCCGTGGTGCTGGCCTATCGTCGCGGGACGGCCGAGGAGCGCGCCTTCTGGAAGCGCACGCTCGAAAACGGAGAGGCTGAGGACGCCGACCTCCGCGAGGCGATGCGGCTGCTGTCGAAGCACGGCGCGATCGACGACACGATCGCCCGCGCCCGCCACTATGGCGCGATCGCCCGCGACGCCCTCGGCCTGTTCCGAGACCGCCCGGAGGCGCGGGCGCTAATCGACGTGGTGGAGTTCGTCACGGCTCGGGCGCATTGAGGGCGGCTGTCAGATTGCAGTGTCCATCGCGGCCGTTTCGTTTGCCCGGCCTGTCATGCAAGCGGCGACGACCGGCAGAGATAGACGCGCGCCGCAAGCGCGGTCAGGAACGTCGTCACGGCTGTTTCCGACACGCCCAGCAGAAGGCAGCGCGTCACGGAAGCGGACGGCGGATCTCCGTCTAGCCACAGCAAGATTCCGAGCGGAACCGCAAAAACCGGGACGATCAACGCACAGATGCGCCAGGTAAGGCCGCGCGACGCCGCCCAGGCCGAGCGCAGGCCGGCGCCGCGCTCTTCCACTGCAACCGCGGTGACGAGAAGGAAGAACCGCACGTAGGCGACGAAGGCCCATGCCAGGCTGGCGAGCCCGCAAAGCAGGGCTACGCCGGCGACCACCGTCGCCGCCACATCCGCCTCCCCATCGGGCGGAAAGAGGCTCCCTTCCGACAGAACCAGAACCAAGATCAGCAACGGCGCAGCAGCGACCGCCATCAAGCGCCAGCTTGCGACGAACACCTCGCCGAAAAGATCCAGTCGAAGCGGCACTAAGCTCGGCTCCTCCCACAGAATAACGCGCCTTGAAAGAAGGGTTACGAGGGGCGCGTAAATCGCGCAGCTTGCCGCAAGGGAGGGGAACACGAACCACAGCGCCGACACCGCCCCTGCGGTTCCGAACCGCGCCGCGACCAACGCGTCGAGCGCGTAAACCAACGCCGAAGCCAATACGATCACGACCATCAGCCCCGGCGCCCGGAGCGTGAAGTCGGCCACGTCGCCGAAAGCGGCCGCGAAGGTTTCGAAGATCGCAGGTTTGGGACGGATCATCGCGTCAGCCTGCGGTGCGCCGAAGCGAAGAACCCCGAGCCGCCTTTTCTTTCTCGTGCCTGCAAGACAACCTTATCCACCCCGCGGCCCGAACAGCACCACCGCCGCGCCCGCCACGCAGATCGCGGAGCCGACGACGTCCCAGCGGTCGGGCCGTACGCCTTCCACCCCCCAAAGCCAGGCGAGAGAGGCCGCGACGTAAATGCCGCCATAGGCCGCATAGGCGCGGCCCGCCGCTTCGGTCTCGACCAGCGTCAGCAGCCAGGCGAACAGAACGAGCGAGACGAGGCCGGCGGCAAGCCAGCGGTGATCCGCGCCGTGGCGAAACACCGCCCAGAAAGCGAAGCAGCCGGCGATCTCGGCCGCGGCCGCGGCGGCGTAGACTGCGAAAGTCATCAAAGGCGTTCCCCGACGATCGCTCCCGTCTTGCACGACGACGCGTCCGGAAACCAGCGTCTCGCCCCACGAGGCGAGGCGCGGCCCCCTCACCTCAGCAGTGTCGGCATGACCCACCAGCCGGGGAGCCTCGCCCTCAACTCCCGCGCCGCGCGGCGGGCCGCGCGCTGGTCGTCGTAGAGGCCGAAGACCGTCGCGCCGGAGCCAGACATCCGTGCGAGCCGGCAGCCCGCCATTCCCGCGAGCGCGTCGATCCCGGTCCCGATCTCCGGCAGCAGTTCGCGCGCCGGCGGCTCGAGATCGTTGCGGGCGTGAGCGACCTCGTCGAGAAATCCGCCCTGTCCTTGCTGCGCCGGAGGTCGCGCGAACGTCCCGCCGGGCGCGATGGCGAGCCGGCGAAACACCTCCGCGGTCGAAACCGCCCGAAGCGGATTGGCTAGCACAGCGGCGAAAGGGAGGAAGCCTTCGATCGGGGCGACGCCCTCGCCGCGGCCCGTCATCAGGGCGGCGCGGGAGACGAGGCAGGCGGGCACGTCGGACCCGGTCGCGGCGGCGGCGGCGGCGAGACGCGGATCGTCGGGCGAGAGATCGTTCGCCTGCGCCAGCAGCCTGAGCGCGGCTGCGGCGTCCGCCGAGCCGCCCCCCAGGCCCGCCGCGACGGGAATCCGCTTCACGAGCGAAAAGCGGCCGAGCACGAGGCCGGGTATGCGGGACGCGGCGGCGCGCGAGGCCTTCAGCACGAGGTTGTCGCCGTCCTCGCCGGCCGCCTGCGCGAACGGCCCTTGGACCGAGAGCGACAGCGGTCCTCCGGGCTCCAGCGTCAGCAGGTCTACGGCGCAGCCCGCGAAGGCCACGAGGCTGTCGAGTTCATGGAAGCCGTCGGCTCGGCGGCCGAGCACGTGCAGCGTCAGATTGACCTTGGCGGGGGCGCGGGAGCGTAACATCACCCGCGCCTTAGCACCCGCCCGCGCCAGCGGCTACGGAGCAGCCTCGCGCTCAGCCGCCTTCGCGCTTGTCCTGCGCTTCGGCCGCGTCGGTCTTCTTGTCGGGCTCGAGACCGTCCTTGAGCTTCGCCTCGATCTTCGGCAGCTCCGCGGCTTCGGGGTTCAGATCCTTGGCGTGGGACCACTGGAAGCGCGCCTCGAGCCGGCGTCCGACGCGCCAGTAGGCGTCGCCCAGATGATCGTTCATCACCGGATCCTGCGGACGCAGTTCGACCGCGCGCTCGAGCTCCCGCACGGCGTCCTCATATTTGCCGAGCCGGTAATAGGCCCAGCCGAGGCTGTCGACGATGTAGCCGTCGTCCGGCTTCAGCTCGACCGCCTTCTTGATGAGCTTCATGCCCTCGTCGAGATTGACGCCCTGATCGATCCAGGAATAGCCGAGATAGTTCAGCACCAGCGCCTGATCGGGCGCCAGATCGAGCGCCTTCCTGAGGTCGCTCTCGGCCTTCGCCCACTGCTTCGAGCGTTCGTAGGCGATGCCACGCACGTAATAGAGCGACCAGTTGCTCTTGTCGGCGGGCGGCGCGGCGCCGGCGGGCTGGCCGGCTGCGGCGGCCGAGGGCTGGGCCGGGCCGGAGGCGAGCGCGTTCAGGGTCTCGGGCTTGCCGGCGGCGGAGGCCGGCGGGGTCTCGATCAGCGCGATGGCGCGGCTGTAGGTTTCGGCTGCCTCGCGGAACTGCTCGCGGCCGCGCTCGATGTTGCCGAGCGCGACGATCGCCTCTTGGTCGGTCGGATCGGCGTCGATCAGCGCCTTGAGCTTGGCCTTGGCCTCGTCGGTCTTGTCGAGGCGGTCGAGGTCCATCGCGCTCTGGATCTCGGCGTTGCGCTTCAGCGCCGAAGTCGCGGGCACGCGCCCGTAGACCGAGATGGCCGAGGCGTACTGGTTGAGCTGGTCGTAGAGATCGGCGAGCGTGACGAGCGCCATCGGATGCTCGGGCTCGAGATAGAGCGCGAGCTGCAGATAGACGATCGACAGGTCTTCGCCGCCCTGCCGGCCAAGCGCGCCGCCGATGCCGTAAAGCACCTCGGCCGCGCCGTCGGCGGCGTTGCGCACGACGCGCCTGGCTTCCTTGCCCTGCTCGATCGCCTCGCGGGTCTCGCGGATCAGCGGGTGGCGCGGCGAAGCCTTCTCGAAATCCGCGAGCGCCTTGAGCGCCCCGGCCTTGTCGCCGGAGCGGGCGCGGAAGATCGCGGCGGACTGGGCGATGCGCAGCGCCGACCCGTCCCCGGACAAAGCGGCGGTGAAGCGCTTCGCCGCCTCTTCCTTGCGGCCTCCGAGATCGGCGATCAGCGCGGCGTGATAGTCTCGGAAGGTGCCGAAGAAGTCCGCGCCGCGGAGCTTGTCGACCGCGTCGATTCCCTTGGCCGGCTGATCCGAGCCGAGCCAGGCCCAGCCGGTGAGAAGTTGCGTCGTGAGGTCGGCGAGCGGCCCCTTGGCGCCCCGCGAAAGATGCATTCGCGCCGCGCCGAAATTGCGCGCGCGGATTGCGCGGGCGGCGAGCGCAAGACGCGCGATGCGGTTCGACGAATCGGTCGCCACGACGCGCTCGGCGAGCCGCATGGCGGCGTCCCCGTCGCCGTCGGCCAGCGTCAGCAGGAAGGTGCGCTCGAGAAGCTCTGGATTGCGCGGATCGTCCTTCAGCGCAGCGCGGAAGAAGGTCGCGGCGGCGCCCGCGTCCCGCGTCGCGCCCGCGGCGCGGCCGGCGAGATAGTTGCCCGCAAGCGACCCGCGCGAGGCGAGCGCGTCCACGTCGGCGGCGTCGTTCGGATTGGCGAGCGCAGGCCCCGCGCCGAGCATTCCGGCGAGGAAGGCGATCGGCGCGAGGCGCCGGAGCGAAACGGTCACGAGGCGGTCGTCCTCCCGAAAACAGTCCAGACGGCGGTCGACGCAGGCGACGCGCGAAGCGGCGGGCAGGATGGACGCCGCAGGCCTGCGCCACAAGCCCGGCGTCCAGCGTCATCGCGGACGACCCGCCCATTCTTCCGGCGATCAAGAGCCCCGATCACGGCGACTTCGAGGCTTTCGCCGACAATTCCGGCCGTCAGTCCTTCTCGTACATGATGATCGACAGATAGGTCATCGGCTTGACCACGAGCCGCTCGGGACCGTGCGGCGCGCCGGAATCGAACAGCAGCGTGTCGCCCGGCCTGAGGTGGTAGCTGTTGCCCGCATGGGCGTAGATCACCTCTCCGCTCAGCATGTGGATCAGTTCCGTGCCTTCGTGCTGGAAGGCGGTGAAGGGAGCCGCGTCCTCGGTCAGCGTAATGAGGTACGGCTCGACCGCGACCGGCCCTCCGAGCATGTGCCCAAGCAGTTCGTAGTGATGGCCGACCTTGGTGCCGCGACGCTGGATCACGACGCCTTGCCCTGCGGGCACGAAGGAGCAGTCGCGCCGCTCCTCGAATTCGGAGAACAGCAGGCTGATCGGCATGTTGAGCGCCGAGGAGAGCGTCTGGAGCGTGGTGAGGGACGGCGAGATCTGGCCGTTCTCGATCTTGGACAGCATGCCGGTCGACACCGAGGCCGCGCCCGCGAGTTCGGCCACCGTCAGCCCCATGAGCTTGCGGTGATGGCGGATCTGGAGGCCGATCGCCTGTTCGAGCGTGCGCCTGTCCTGCGCCGCCGGCGCGCCCGACCCCGTGAGGTAATCCTCGGCGTCATCGACGACCGGCACCAGCGCCTGCGCGCCTCTCGACGTCTTCCTGGCCATGCGGCTGCCCCGGCTGCGTGACGAACGCCGTCACAATAGCGGGCCGGAGCCACGGGAGGAATGCGAAGGCCCGAGTTTCCGCACCTTCGGCCTCGCGTCGCGACATTTTGGTGCGGTTGCGTTGGATCGGCGCGGAGCAACCTGCGCGATCGAGGCCGCATGAAAGCCGTTTTTCCGCGGCGACGGGGCGGGCGCGGCTATGGAAAAGAGACTGATTCGGTTGGCGGCGGCGCAGACCGCGGCCGCAATGACAGCGGAGACATCGGGCGGGCGCGGCGTGTGGGGGACGCCGCGCCCGCCTTTGAAGAGAGGGTCAGCCGGGCTGGGCCGGCCCTCCCCCCAACTCGCCGGCGCCGGGGGGCGGCGCCGCGGGCGGAGGCGGCGGCGCCTTCGGCGCGCCGAAACCATGCGGCAAAAGCGGCGCGGCCTGAGCGACGCGTTCGAGCTGTTCGGGCGTCAGTTTCGCCTTGAGCGCCTCGATCGCGCTCTTGAGCCTCGAAGCGGCCTGACCGCGCGCCTCGACGTGATCGGCCATGGCGCGCTGGCGTGCGAAGGGGTCGCGATCAAGAGCGCCTTCGGGACGCTTCGGCGGAGCGAGCGTCGCCTGCAGCGCGTCGGAATAGTCCCTCCAGGCATCGAGCTGGCTCGACCTGATTCCGATCGCCGTTTCCTGTTCGGCGAGCCGCGCCGCGAGCGGCGGCGGCGGCGGGAAGCGCCCCTCCGCCGGACCGAAGCCGTGGCCCGGCGGCGGGCCGAACGGACGCGCGCCGCGGCGATGGGGACCGCCTTCGGGGCCGCGCGGCCCTGCGGCGTCAAAATCGGCGCGGGCGACAGTGGTCGTGGCGCGCGCTTCGTCCTTCGGACCCTGCGGCGAAGGCGCGGCCCAGGCGATGCAGCCGACGAGAGCGGCGCCGAGTCCCGCCGCAAAGGCGAGACGAACGGATCTGTGCATGGCGTCTCCTTTCGATGGCGCGCATCCTGAACGCGCCACGTTGCCCCGATGCGTCGCTGCGGTTTCGCAAGGTTTCTTCGAGCGCGAATTTGGTTTCCGGACGTTTCGTTTCGCGGCCGGAGAGACGCTCGGTTACGCGCGGACGTCGCAAGGGCGATTCCGTTCCGGTAGAAAGAAGCCGTCGCCCCGCCGTCCGGAACGCCGACCTTGAGCACCTCCCCGCACATCCTCGTGGTCGACGACGACGAGGAGATCCGAAAGCTTCTCGGCCGCTATCTGCAGACCCAGGGACTTCGGGTCTCGCTCGCCGCGAGCCTGAAGGAGCTGAAAGATCGTCTGCTGCGCAGCAAGCCGGACCTCGTGGTTCTCGACGTGATGCTGCCGGACGGTTCAGGCGTCGACTTCTGTCGCGACCTGCGCGCGACCTCAACGATTCCCGTGATTCTCCTGACCGCCCTCAAGGAGGACGTCGACCGGATCATCGGGCTCGAGATCGGCGCCGACGATTATGTCGGCAAGCCTTTCAATCCGCGGGAGCTCGTGGCGCGCATCCGCGCCGTCCTTCGCCGCGTGGGCGAACAGCCGCAGCCCCAGTCCGCCTCCGGGCGCCTGTTCCGTTTCGCCGGCTTCACGGCCGACGCCGACGCCCGCCGCGTCACCGACGAGGCCGGCGCGGAGACCCCGCTCACCGCCGGCGAGTTCGACCTGCTGATGGCCTTTCTGGAAAGGCCGGGCAGGGTGTTGTCGCGCGAACAGCTGCTCGACATCACCCAGGGGCGAAGCCTCGGACCGTTCGACCGTTCGATCGACGTGCTGGTGAGCCGCGTCCGCAGGAAGCTCGGCGACCAGGGCGCGTTCCAGATCCTGAAAACGCTCCGCAACGGCGGCTACCAGATGACGGCCCGCGTCGAGACCGAAAGCGCGCCCGAATGAGCGGCCTCGGCCTGCGGGTCTCGGTCCTGCTCACGCTTGCGATCCTGTTCGTCGTGGGCGCCGCGACCGTGCTCGCGCTGCAGCTTCTCGGTCCGCCGCCCCCGCCGGGCGGCCCGCGCCGCGCCGCGGCGCAGCTCGCGATGGCGGTGCGCGCCGTCGAGCGGCTGTCGACGGCTGAATTCGACAAGCTCGTGGCGGGCGGGGCGATCACGGTCGCTCCGGCGCCGCCGCTAGGGCCGGAAATCGAAGGCGCGTCGGCGCGTCTTTCCGAGGCGCTGAGGCGCGAAGGCGCGCATGGCGAGGCCCGGGTGGTGGAGCCGCAGGGCGACGCCCCCTCGACGGCTGCGGTGAAGCTGCCCGACGGCCGATGGCTTTCCGTCGAGACCGGGCCGCCTCCGGGACCCGGAAGGCGCGAATGGTCCGTGTTCGCTTTCTGGCTGATCCTGATCGCAGGCGGCGTGGCCGGTCTCGTCGCGTTCGTGGTGATCCGCGCCACGCGGCCGCTCGCCGTGCTCGAACGCGCGGTCGCGGCCATCGGTCCGGACGGCGAGTTCACGGCTCTTCCCGAAGAAGGGCCGCCGGAGGTGCGCACGGCGGCGCGCGCGATCAATCTGCTTTCGCTTCGCCTGAAGGGCGCGATGGAGAGCCGGATGCGGCTCGTCGCCGCCGCCGGCCATGACCTGCGCACGCCGATGACCCGCATGCGGCTGCGGGCCGAGTTCCTGACCGACGAGGAGGAGCGCGGAAAATGGCTCGCCGACCTCGAGGAGCTCGACCGCATCGCCGACAGCGCCATCAGGCTGGTGCGGGAGGAAGTCGACCCGGACGCCGCTCAGATCGTCGACGTCGCGAAGATGGTCTGTGAGATCGCCGACGAACTCGTCGAGATCCGGCTGCCGGCGCGCGTCGCCCGCGCGGCGCCCGCGCTCGCGTCGGTCCGGCCGCTCGCGATGAAGCGGGCGCTCCGCAACCTCATGGTCAACGCCGCGACCCACGGCCAGTCCGCGACGATCGCCGTGGAAGCGACGCGCGACCGCGTGACGATCGCGATCGAGGACGAGGGTCCGGGCATTCCGCCGGATCTGCTCGACCGCGCTTTCGAGCCGTTCTTCCGTGTCGACCCCGCACGCAAGGCCGCCACTCCAGGCGCCGGCCTCGGCCTCGCGATCGCCAAGGAAATCGTGGCCCGGAACGGCGGCTCGCTCACCATCGCGAACCGTCCGTCGGGCGGCCTCGTGCAGGTCGTGACCCTTCCGCTCGCGCAGGCGGCCGCCGCCGACTGACAAAGACGCCGCCGTTAACCCTCCGATCGCTCGCGTAACCGAGTGTTGCCGGCGGTGAGAAGTTGTTTCGGGAGCCGTTTGTTTAACATTGCGTGAGGCCGCGCGCCCGACCCTCCGGTTCACGACGCTTCGCTGCCGCCAATCCCGGCCGCAGGTCCCTGATCAGGACGCGACGAAGCCTCGAACCCGAAGGTTTGACGAGATGAGCATAGGAGCAATCAGCGGCGGCAGTTCGATGATGTCGAGCCTCCTGATGAAGGCGCTCGACCAGGACAAAAGCGGGACGGCGTCACTGGAGGAATTCACCTCCGTCGGCCAGAGCGTCTCCGACGCGAGCTTCGACCAGAGCGAGGAAGCGCTTTCAAGCGCCTTCTCCTCGCTCGACCAGGACGGCGACGGCTCGCTGACGGAAAGCGAAATCGCCCAAGGCCTCGCCAAGTTCTCGCAGGAGAGCGCGAGCGCGCTGCTCGGCGCGCAGGAGGCCGGCGGACCGCCGCCTCCCCCGCCCGGCGGCGGCGGCGGCTTCTTCGCCGAAGCGGATGCGGACGCCTCCGGCTCGGTCTCGCTGGACGAGTTCACGGCGGCGGGTCCGCAGTCGGTTTCGTCGGAGGACGCCGAGTCCCTGTTCTCGGAGATCGATTCGGACGGAGACGGCGAGATCTCGTCGGACGAGGACCAGACGTTCCGCGAGGCGCGCGGGATGGGCGGCCCGCAGGGCGGACCGCCGCCGGCGCCGCCATCGGGCGCTTCGTCGTCTTCCGACGACAGCGATGACGACGAAGACACGACGAGCCAGTTGCTCGCCTCTCTCTCCGAGATGATGAGCGCGCAGACGGCCTATGCGTCGTCCTCGACCTCGTTCCTGGACGACGCTCTGTCGAGCCTGTTCTCCTCCGCGGCCTGAGGCCGGCGGCCCGGCGACGCCTGTGCGCGCCGCCGGGCTTCTTTCACCGCTTCGGCCCGGCGAGCGCGGCGCCGACGGCGGAGCGCGCGTCGGCCGCGCTGCGGAAGGTGCGCCCCTCCAGGGAGAAAGCCTCCCTTATGGCCGCAAAGAAGCGGAATCGTCCCGTATCGTCGCGCACGACGAGACCGGCCTGACGGCCACGAACCTCAATGACGAAAGCTGCGCTCACCGCTGATGACGCGCCGACGCGGCGCGCTCCCTGATCGAATTCCAAAAACCTGAAAAATGAGCCCGGCGGGAACCGCCGGACGCCGACGGCCGATCAGGGCCGACATCGTCCGCGGCCGTCGCGCCGAGGCTCGAAGGTGATCAGGGAGGAGAACGAGACGTTCAGGGAGAATGCCATGTCGACGCTCCGTGGGATCCACGAAGCGTCGACACGCATCGTGGCGCTTTAGCTTTTCTGGGTCGCGGCGCAAGCTGCCCGTTCAAAAACCGCGGCTCCGATCGCTTCCCGGGGACAGGGAGCGGGTCGGCGCAGGATCATGCTGCCCGGCGCCGGATCGAGCGTCAAGCATAATTTGACTATTTTGATCGAATAAGTATTTTTTATGCGGCGCAGCGTTTCCGGCCCGACATTTCGTCGTGGCTAAAAGGAGTGCCGATCCTGACATCAATTTCATTCACGCGCCGTGGCGCCCTTGCCTCGGTGGCTTCTCTCATCTCCGCGCCATCGATCGCGGCTCCGGCGGTCCTGCGCAACGGGAGCCGGCGCGATCGCCCCAACGTTCTTCTGATATCGATCGACGACCTGAATGACTGGGTCGGTTGGCTCGGCGGCTATCCGACCGCGAAGACGCCGAACATCGATCGCCTGGCCGCTGCGGGCGCCGCGATGACGCGCGCCTACACGGTCGTCCCGATCTGCCTCGCGACTCGCAACGCCATGTTGTTCGGCAAGGCTCCGTGGTCGACCGGTTGCTACACGAACGACAATGTGGATTGGCCGGATATCCCCGCATTCGACGGCCGGGCGTCGCTGCCGCGCTGCTTCCGCGATCAGGGCTACAAGACCTTCGGCACAGGGAAGACGTTCCATGTCGGCTGGAGCAGCCGTCATGGCCTTGACGCTCACAACGACCCCCGCGCATGGAGCGAGTTCGAACCGCTCGATCAGTTCATCCAGCCGCAAGGATCTGGCGGCAAATATTCTTACAAGGCGATCGGGCAGGTCGATCGCACCACTGACGACCTCAGGATGAAGTGGCTTGTCTCAAACGTACTCGACAAACGACATGATCGTCCGATCTTCGTCGCCGCCGGCATAAACAAGCCGCATCTGAGGTGGTCTGTCCCGCAACACTATTTCGATTTGCATCCCCTCGACGAAGTCGTCTATCCCCTTGGCGCCCTCGACGTCGAACATCATCGGCTTCTCAAAAACGAGGACGTCGCGGATCTGCCGAAGGCCGGCCGCGCCATGGCGCGGCAGACCTTCGCGACCCACGCCGCCTTCAAGGCCGACAAAGGGCTGTGGCTCAATGCGGTTCAGGGCTATCTCGCGGCCTGCTCGGCGGCCGACCATTCGGTGGGCATCTTGCTGGACGGCCTGCGAAACGGCCCCAACGCGGCCAACACCATCGTAGCGCTCTGGTCCGACCACGGCTGGCAGCTTGGCGAAAAACTCGTCTGGCAGAAGCACACCCTCTGGGAACGCGCTCTCCACATCCCCGTCGTCATGGCCGGGCCCGGCATAGCAAACGGCCGACGCCACGACCCGTTTTCTGGGCTGGACATCTATCCCACTCTCTGCGGCCTCGCAGGGATCGACGCGCCGGACGATCTCGATGGGCTCGACCAGTCGGCCATGATCCGTGGCGACTCCGCCAGCAAACGCAACATGGCCCTCTCATCCTGGGCGCTCGACATCGAGGAAGGTTTCTCGGTCGCGGATGGCCCGAACTGGCGCGAAGACGTCCACTTTAGCGCCCGAACCCAGACCCATCGCCTGATTCGTTACGGAAACGGCGACCTCGAACTCTACGATCACCGCACAGACCCTTGGGAATGGCGGAACGTGGCCGAAACGCCGGCAAATCAGGATTTGATCAAGCGCATCTCCGATCGGATGCCGCGCCCGCAGGATCTCGCTTTCCCGGCAGCGCCAGATGGCCGGGGCGCCGGCATCGAAGACTGAGCGTCGCAAACGCGCG
Organism: Ancylobacter novellus; assembly: GCA_003241695.1. Classification (GTDB taxonomy): domain Bacteria; phylum Pseudomonadota; class Alphaproteobacteria; order Rhizobiales; family Methylopilaceae; genus Methylopila. The sequence goes on from QFPN01000001.1 coordinate 184,545, forward strand.
CCAGCGCCTCTCTCAAATCAAATTTGATAATTTCGATAGATAATATAATATTGGATCGTCGTCTTGGCGCGACGATCCCTCTCGGCGACCGCTGGGATCGCGCCGCGCATGCGAGAGACTGGAAGGAGGGCGGACCGGCAATGCTGACCAAGAAGGCCAAGTACGGCCTCAAGGCCATGGCGTTTCTCGCGCGCCTTCCCCAGGGGCGTTCCGCCTATGTCGCCGACATCGCCGAGGCGGCCGGAGCGCCGAAGAAATTTCTCGACGCCATTCTGGGCGAGCTTCGCAACGCGGGCATGCTTTGGAGCAAGAAGGGCAAGACGGGCGGCTACATGCTCGCGAAACGGCCGCAGGAGATCCCGGTGGGCTCGATCCTGCGCGTGCTCGACGGTCCGCTCGCACCCATCGGCTGCGCCAGCCGCTCGGCCTTCTCGGCCTGTCAGGACTGCGAGGACCAGGACCGATGCGAAGTGCGGCTCGTGATGCTCGAAGTGCGCGAAGCGATCGCGAACGTCCTAGACCGCACCTCGCTCGAGGAAATGAGCGCGCTCGGCGCGCCCGGCATCGACAGCTTCGTCTACGAGATCTGAAGCGACCCCCGTTCAGGCGTCGCCGTCGTCCCCGGCCGACGTCGGCTTGAACACGGTCCGCCCCCGCCCCTCGGGTCCGGGCCGACCGTCGCACAGGGCCGCGACCATGCCGTGCAAAGTGCGGACGTCCTGCAGGCTCGGCTCCATGCGGTGGATCATGTTGCGGATGTTGCGCGTCATCGAAGCGCGCTTGTCGGGCGATCGGAAGAAGCCGCCGTCTTCGAGTTCGCCCTCGAGATGCGCGAACAGCGCCACCAGCTCCTCATGGGTCGCCGGGCGCGCGCGGGACGGCATGTCGAACGCCGGCCGCCCTCCCGTCGCCGCCTTGAACCACTCGTAGCCCATCAGCAGCACCGCCTGGCCGAGATTGAGGCTGGCGTAGGCCGGATTGACCGGAAAGGTGACGACGCGGCCGGCGAGCGCCACCTCGTCGTTTTCGAGCCCCGTGCGCTCGCGCCCGAACAGGATCGCGACCCGGCCGCCGGCCATCGTCTCGGCGACGGCGCGCCGCGCCGCCTCTTCCGGTCCGTCGACGGGCTTGGCCTGCCCGCGCTCCCGCGCCGTGGTGGCGAAGACGAGGGTCGCGTCGGCGACGGCGTCCTCGACGCGGTCGAAGTCCCTGGCGGCCTCCAGCACGTGATGCGCCCCGGCCGAGAACACGCGCGCCTTCTCGTCGGAAGCCTTCGCGCGGCCGCGCACGATGCGCAGTTCCGCCAGGGCGAAGTTCGCCATGGCGCGCGCCACCGAGCCAACGTTCTCCGCGAGCTGCGGCTCGACGAGAACGATCACGGGTCCCGCCGGAAGCGAGGCGGCGAGGTCGGTCTTGGTTCGGTCGGTTCCGGCCATCGGGCTCCTCTGTCTGGCGGCCGAGCCGATAGCACGGCTCGCCGCGGCCGGGGAGGCCTATCGGGCCGGCCGCTCCACGGCGGCGAAGAGAAGCGCGACCAGCGGCAGGGCCGCGCCGACGGCGGCCGTCGCGCCCCAGCCGAAATGCGTCATCAGCGGACTGGTGATCGCCGAGCCGAACGCCCCGCCGAGAAACAGGATCGCGACATAGAGCCCGTTGATCCGGCCCCGCGCCGCCGGATCGAGAGCGTAGATCGTGCGCTGCCCGAAGATCATGTTGGCCTGCACGCCCATGTCGAGCACGACCGCGCCGATCAGCAGCGCGCCGACGCCGAGCCACGCCGGAGCAAAGGCGCCGTCAGCGCCCGCGACCGAGAAACCCAGCGCGACGCTCGCGATCGCGGCGAGCGTTCCGGGCCGCGTCAGGCCGCCGTCCGCGAGCCGCCCGGCGAGCGGCGCGACCAGCGCCCCGCCCGCCCCCGCCAGCGCGAACAACCCGATCAGGCTGTGCGAGAAGCCGTAGGTCTCGGCGAGCCGCATCGGCGACGCGGTCCAGAACATCGAAAACGCCGCGAACAGACTGGCCTGATAGAGCGCCCTGCGCCTCAGGACCGGATGCGCCCTGAGCAGCGCCGCCATCGAGGCTAGGAAGGCGCCGTATGCCATGCCGCCTTCCGGCCGCCGCGAAGGGATCAGGACGCGCAGCGCGAGCGCCGTCGCGACGGTGAGGGCCGCCGAGAGGCCGAACACAGCCCTCCAGCCCAGCCAATCGGCCACGAGGCCCGCGACCGGCCGAGCGAGCAGGATGCCGAACAAAAGCCCGCTCATGATCGTCCCGACCACGCGCCCGCGCGTCGCCTCCGGCTCCATGCCGGCGACGAGCGGCAGCAGCATCTGCGCGGCGACGGAGGCGACCCCGATCAGCAGCGCGGCGAGGAGGAAAACCGAACCCGCGGGCGCCGTCGCCGCCAGAACCAGGGCGATCGTCGCGAAGCCGAGCGTGACCGTCAGCAGCCGACGGCTCTCGAACAGATCGACGAGCGGCGCGACCAGAACGAGGCCGACCGCGTAGCCGATCTGGGTGAGCGCGACGATCGCGCTCGCGGCCGACGGCGAGATCGCGAGGTCGCGCCCGATCAGGTCGACGAGCGGCTGGGCGTAATAGAGATTGGCGACGATGACGCCGCAGGCGACCGCCGCGGCGAACACGACAAGACGCCCGGCTCCAGCCTCGCCGGGAGCGGGCGTGGCGCGCATGGTTGCGGCCTGGGACATCTGAGCCTCCGGAAACGCGGCGTCGAAGACGATCGCTGCGGCGCAACATAAGCTCGGTGCCGCGCGCCGCCAGACATCCCGATGCAAGCGACGTCTTGCGCGTCAGGCTGAACGCCCGGAGAGACGCGGCAGCTGTCGTTCGATGAGGCCGAGAGCCTCCCTAGCCTGAATTGGCTACGCGGCGGACGGCCAATGGGCTACGATGCCGCCATGCGGTGGTCCAAGACACGACAGACGCTGGAAAATCGTTTCGCCGCGCCCGTGCGGGAGCGCGTCGCCATCCATGTCACGCGATATCACGGCGCCCCCGACCAGGAGGGCGAGCTGTGGATGACGATCGACGGGAAGAAGATCTACGGATCTTCCTATTACGCCTTCATAAAGGGCCTGAGCGAACTTGCCCCGCCCTCGTCTGACTGGCGTCCGGCGGCCGTGCACGCCGCCGCCGAACTCGAACTGCAGTCCCGGGGAATTGTGAGCCATGGGTCGCTCATCGCGGCGGCGATCAAATCGCTCAACCACTCCATCGACGAGATGATACGGAGTCCGCATCCTTTCATTCGGGCGCTCGCCGTGCTTGACCGCCGGATGGGCCGGAGACGCCTCGCTTCGCTCGACATCGGCGGCGAACACGAGCTGGTCCGGATGGCGGCCGCGCTTCGGGCGGCGCCCACGCCCGCGCCGGACGCGATGACCTGAAGCAAAACTGAACGGAGCCAGCAGATTGGCTGAGCCGACGCCTCATGGTAGAGCGTGCGGCGCACCATCCTCTGCCGTCCGAAGGATCCACGCCCCATGTCCAAGATCAAGGTCGCCAATCCCGTCGTCGAGCTCGACGGGGACGAGATGACGCGCATCATCTGGGCTGCGATCAAGGACAAGCTGATCCACCCCTATCTCGACCTCGACCTGCATTATTACGACCTCGGCGTCGAGCACCGCGACGCGACCGAGGACAAGGTGACTGTCGAGGCGGCCGAGGCCATCAAGAAATACGGCGTCGGCGTCAAGTGCGCGACCATCACGCCGGACGAAGCGCGGGTCGAAGAATTCGGCCTGAAGAAGATGTGGCGGTCGCCGAACGGCACCATCCGCAACATTCTTGGCGGCGTGATCTTCCGCGAGCCGATCATCTGCAAGAACGTGCCCCGGCTCGTTCCGGGCTGGACCCAGCCGATCGTGGTCGGCCGCCACGCCTTCGGCGACCAGTACCGCGCGACCGACTTCCGATTCCCCGGCAAGGGCAAGCTGACGATCAAGTTCGTGGGCGAGGACGGCCAGACGATCGAACACGAGGTGTTCGACGCGCCGGGTTCGGGCGTCGCGATGGCGATGTACAATCTCGACGAGTCGATCAAGGACTTTGCCCGCGCCTCGCTGAACTACGGCCTCGCGCGCGGCTATCCGGTCTATCTCTCGACCAAGAACACCATCCTCAAGGCCTATGACGGCCGCTTCAAGGACATCTTCCAGGCTGTCTACGAGGAGGAGTTCAAGGACAAGTTCGCGGCGGCGAAGATCTGGTACGAGCACCGCCTGATCGACGACATGGTGGCCTCGGCACTGAAGTGGTCCGGCGGCTATGTCTGGGCGTGCAAGAACTACGACGGCGACGTGCAGTCCGACACGGTGGCGCAGGGCTTCGGCTCGCTCGGCCTGATGACCTCGGTGCTGACAACGCCCGACGGCAAGATCATGGAGGCGGAGGCCGCGCACGGCACCGTCACCCGGCACTATCGCGAGCATCAGAAGGGCAAGGCGACCTCGACCAACTCGATCGCCTCGATCTTTGCCTGGACGCGCGGCCTCAGCCACCGCGCCAAACTCGACGACAACGCCGCCCTGAAGACCTTCGCCGAGACGCTGGAAAAGGTCTGCGTCGCGACCGTCGAATCGGGCTTCATGACCAAGGACCTCGCCCTGCTCGTCGGCGACGAGCAGAAGTGGCTGACGACCGAAGGCTTTCTCGACAAGGTCGACGAGAACCTGCAAAGGGCGATGGCCTGAGAAATCAGGCGGCGGCTTCCGAGCCGCCGCGCCCTCTCCGCGCGGCCGAAACGTCCACGCTCACGACGCGGTTTCGGCCCGCAGCTTTCGCGGCGTAAAGTCTGCGGTCGGCGGTGGCGAGCAATGCGGTGAGGCCGAAATCCGCGCCTGCCGGCAGGAACGCCACGCCGACGCTGCAGGTGACGGCGAGCCCCCCGGTCTCGGGAAGATCGAGCTCGGCGATCTGGGCCCGCAAGGCCTCGGCGAACGCCGCAGCCGCCGTCTCGGTTTCGACCGGGCCGAACGCGGCGAACTCTTCGCCCCCGATCCGCGCAAGGCGGCGATCCAGCCCCAGCCGGGCCTCCGCGCAGCGCGCGACCTTGCGCAGAACCGCGTCGCCTGCGGCGTGACCGAAGCCGTCGTTGATGGCCTTGAAACGGTCGATGTCGAAAAGAAGAAGCGCGAACGGCCTGCGCTCGCGTTCCGCCCAGGCGAGCGCCTCCGCGGCCTGCTCCTCGAACGCCCTGCGGTTCAGGAGCCCCGTCAGCATGTCGGTCTCCGACAGCTCCTTCAGCCTCTGGGTGAGCAGGAACTGCCGGCTTTCGAGCGCGCGTTTCTGGCGCTGCTCGACGCGCAGCACCTCGAGGCCTTCGAACATGTCGCGGATCTCGCGGCCGACCCTCCTGCGTTTCGAGCGGTCGGACAGATCACCTCCAGCGATCGCGGCGAGCTGATCGCGAACCTCGCTCAGCGGGCCGAACAGAGCCCGACGGAACGCGATCGCGATCACGATCATGATCAGGCAGGCCGTCGCCGCCAGCACCGCCGAGAAGATCATGTGAAACCAGGCGTCGTCCCTATAGGACGCCAACCGATCGCTCGACGCCTGCCCGACTGTCAGGCGGAAGGCTTCGACCGGCTGCAGGCTCGGAACATAGCGCTGCGTGAAGTCACCCACCCCCATGCCGTTCGCCCAGCCCTTCGAACGCGCCACCTCCACCGCCCATGTCAGACCGTCGTTGAAATAGCGGCGATCGACGGCCTCGATGGCGTCGCTGAGCGCGCCGGGTCCGAAATAAGGCTTGCCGACATTCTTCAACGCGTCCCGGTATTCGGCCAGCTTGCCAGCCTCCTCCAGCAAACGTTCGTACCGCGCCTCGTCCGGCGGACCGGCCGCCACCAGCATGGCGACCACCTGAGAACCGAGACGGCCGGCGCGATCCCTGAGCTCGGTCGCGCGCGTCACCAGAGAGACTTCTAGCGCAATGCGTGGGACCTCCGCGATCATGTCGCGTCCGATCTCCAGATGAAGCGCCTCGGCCGCATCCGCTGCGGCGAACATCGAGTCGATCGCGGCGAGCGTCGATCCGGAGCCTCGATCGGCCGCAGGCGCAGCGACGACGGCGTCGACCGCCGCGCGCGCGGCCGCGAGCCGCTGGCGAAGCCCGGCGAGCAGCAGGGCACGCTCCTGCGACTGGCCCGCAAGCTCTTCCGCCGCAGCGGCGACGCCGGCGTCGACGAGCGCCCGCTTGGCCGCAAGCGCCTCTCGGGCGGCCTTCGCGTTTTCAGCCGCGGCCGTCATCGCGACATTGGCGGGGCCTCGCTCGGCCGCGACCTGGACCGCCGCCGCGGTCACCGTCTTGAGCCGATCCAGCTCACGGAGGCCCTGCTCATAGACGGCGTATTCGCGGTAGTTCGAGTGCAGCGCGACCCCGCCCAGAAGAAGGCAGCAGACGGCGACGGCTGCCGCCGAACCCCACTGCAGATGCTGAAGACGAACCATCACGCCGACCTTGCGTCCATGCGAGTGTCTTAAGACGCAAATGCTTATTCGCGGTGAACGTGAACCTGCGTCGCAGGACGCCCTCCGGCGTCAAATCGCGCTCCGCAACACGCAGCGCATAGCCACCCCAACCCCACGCATCAGGTCTCAAGATGATGATGAACGATCATTCATGGCGGAACAGAATAATCGCCACGAAGAGATCGTCATTCGGCCTTGATCCGTTCATCCGTCGTTTTGCTTCGGCTTTCTAGCCTGACATCAAAGCACGAGATGGATTTTGGAAGGAGGCCTGATGATGGACCAGACCGCTCGCCCTACAGCTCTCTTCTTCGGTTTTCTCACGGCGGCGATGACGTGCGCGGCGGCTCAGGCTGCGGACGTCACGCGGAGCCCGTCGGCTCATGCCGCCGCCGAACGCCGCGCGGAACTCGCGGAAACGCATGAGCCCCGCATCGACGCGCGCTCCGACCGCGCACCCAGATCCGCCGCGCACTCAGCGAAGGCCTGATCGACGGCGACAGAAACAGCCGCAGCGCAGAAAAGCCCGGAGGTGGGTGACGATCCGGGACCGATCTCCCGCCCATGCCTACGTCGTCGCACAGGCGTGCAAGACCGCTGCGTCCGGCTCAGCGACCCAGGACAGCCGTGGAGCGCGCGAAACAAGCTCGGGCATCACCAGATCGGTTGGAGCCTATCTGAAAACGCTTTGGAAACGCTTCAGGCCGCCGCGAGCTTCTCCGCCACCGCGTCGAGCGCCTCCGCCGCCTTCGCGCCGTCGGGGCCGCCGGCCTGCGCCATGTCGGGACGGCCGCCGCCGCCGGAGCCGCCCAGCGCCGCGGACGCCGCGCGAACGAGATCCACGGCGTTGAACTTCGCGGTCAGATCGGACGTGACGCCGACCACGACGCCCGCCTTGCCCTCCGACGTCACGCCGACGATCGCGGCGACGCCGGAACCGAGCGACTTCTTCGCCTCGTCGACCAGCCCCTTCAGATCCTTCATCTCGACGCCCTCGACCGTGCGGGCGAAGAGCTTCACGCCGGCGACCTCGCGCGTCGCGTCCTGCGCGCCGCCGCCCGCCCCGCCCATTGCGAGCTTCTTGCGGGCGTCGGCCAGCTCGCGTTCGAGGCGCTTGCGCTCCTCGACCAGCGCCTCGACGCGGGCGACGACCTCGGCCTCGGGCGCCTTCAGCAGCGCCGCAAGATCGGCGACGCGGGCGTTCTGCCCTTCGAGATGGAGGCGCGCGGCCTCGCCGGCCAGCGCCTCGATGCGGCGGACGCCCGAAGCGACGCCGGATTCCGCGACGATGGTGATCGGCCCGATCTGGCCTGTCGACGCCACATGGGTGCCGCCGCAGAGCTCGACCGAGAACGCCTTGTTGGCGCCATCCTCGGCGCGGCCCATCGAGACGACGCGAACCTCGTCGCCATACTTCTCGCCGAACAGCGCGCGCGCGCCCGAATCCATCGCGTCGGCGATCGGCATCACGCGCGTCACCACGGGGTCGTTCTGCCAGACGACGGCGTTCGCGACCCGTTCCACTTCGCCGAGTTCGGCGTCGGAAATCGGCTTCGGATGGCTGAAGTCGAAACGCAGCCGGTCCGGCGCGACGAGCGAGCCCTTCTGCGCGATGTGGTCGCCGAGCGTGAGCCGCAGCGCCTCGTGCAGCAGATGGGTGGCGGAATGGTTGCCCCGCACCGCGCTGCGGCGGACGTGCTCGACCTCAAGCTCGAGTTCGTCGCCGATGGAAACCCCGCCGTCCAGCACCTCGACCGAATGGACGAAGAGATCGCCGAGCTTCTTGGCGACGTCCGTGACGCGAAGATTCGCTCCGTCGCCCGCCATCGTCCCGTGATCGCCGACCTGTCCGCCGGATTCGGCGTAGAACGGCGTCTGGTTGAGCACGACGAGACCGGTCTCGCCCGCCTTCAGACGCTCGACCTCCTGACCGTCCTTGACCAGCGCGACCACCGCGCCGCTCGCCTGCTCCTCGGCGTAGCCGAGGAACTCGGTCGCGCCGGCGCGGTCGCGCACGCCAAACCAGACCGTTTCTGTCGCGGCCTCACCAGAGCCCGCCCAGGCGGCGCGGGCCTCCGCCTTCTGCCGCGCCATGGCGGCGTCGAAGCCTGCGGTGTCGACCGAAATCCCGCGCGGACGCAGCGCGTCCTGAGTCAGATCGAGCGGGAAACCATAGGTGTCGTAGAGCTTGAACGCCGTCTCGCCCGGCAGGCTGCCGCCGGAGGTGAGGTCGGCGGCCGCATCGTCGAGCAGACCGAGGCCGCGGGCGAGCGTCTGGCGGAAGCGGGTCTCCTCCAGCTCGAGCGTCTCGGCCACGAGGCTCTCGGCGCGCACGAGCTCGGGATAGGCGCCGCCCATCTCGCGCACGAGCGCGGGAACGAGGCGGTGCATCAGCGGATCCTTCGCGCCGAGGAGCTGGGCGTGGCGCATGGCGCGGCGCATGATGCGGCGGAGCACGTAGCCGCGGCCCTCGTTGCCGGGCAGCACGCCCTCGGCGACGAGGAAGCTCGACGCGCGCAGATGATCGGCGATGACGCGGTGGCTCGCGGCCGCCTCGCCCTCGGCCTTCACGCCGGTCGCCTCGACGCTCGCGCGGATCAGCGCCTGGAACAGATCGGTGTCGAACACCGACTGCACGCCCTGCAGCAGCGCCGACATGCGCTCGAGCCCCATGCCGGTGTCGATCGAGGGCCGCGGCAGCGCCCGGCGGTCGTCGGGGCCGACCTGATCGTACTGCATGAAGACGAGGTTCCAGAATTCCAGGAACCGGTCGCCGTCCTCGTCCGGGCTGCCGGGCGGCCCGCCGCGCACGCCCTCGCCCTGGTCGAAGAAGATTTCCGAACACGGCCCGCACGGACCGGTCTCGCCCGCGGCCCAGAAATTGTCGGACGAGGCGATGCGGATGATGCGGCGGTCGGAGAAGCCGGCGATCTTCTTCCAGAGGTCGGCCGCCTCGTCGTCGTCGATATAGACCGTGACGAGCAGGCGGCTCGCCGGCATGTCGAAATGCTTGGTGACGAGGTTCCAGGCGAGCTCGATCGCCCGCTCCTTGAAGTAGTCGCCGAAGGAGAAGTTGCCGAGCATCTCGAAGAAGGTGAGATGGCGCGCCGTGTAGCCGACATTGTCGAGGTCGTTGTGCTTGCCGCCCGCGCGCAGGCACTTCTGCGCCGTGGTCGCGGTCGAATAAGCGCGCTTCTCGAGGCCGGTGAACAGGGTCTTGAACTGGACCATGCCGGCGCTGGTGAACATCAGCGTCGGATCGTTGCGCGGTACCAGCGGACCCGAGGCGACGGGCGTGTGCCCCTCGCCCGCGAAGTAGTCCAGGAAGGTCTTGCGGATTTCGTTGACGCCGCTCATCGCGCTCGGATTCGCCTGACTTCGGAAGGACGCGGCCGCCCGGACGGGTCGGCCCCATGCGGCCGGAAAACGACCGGCGCCCCGCTGCGCGGCGAGACTGAGGCCGCGCCGCAGGGCGCGGCGGCACCATACTCAAGGCCCTTCGGCGATGTCCAGAAATCCCGATCCGGGCGATGACGGGACGCGGCGGCGAGAAAACGGCCGCCGCCGCGGGTCCTGCGACCGGAGCGCCACCCCGATCCGTCAGTCGGCGTCGACGTCCGGATCGTTGGGGTCGATCTGATCGAAGATCTTCTCGGCGATGATGCCGGAGGCCTGCCGCACCTCGGATTCGATCCGATGCGCAACCTCAAGGTTTTCCTTGAGGTAAGCCTTGGCGTTCTCACGGCCCTGTCCGAGACGCTGGCTGTCGTAGGAGTACCAGGCGCCGGACTTCTCCACGATCCCGGCCTTGACGCCGAGATCGATGAGTTCGCCGGTCTTCGACACGCCCTCGCCATACATGATGTCGAACTCGACCTGCTTGAACGGCGGCGCGACCTTGTTCTTGACGACCTTCACGCGCGTCTGGTTGCCCACGACCTCGTCGCGCTCCTTGATCGCGCCGATGCGGCGGATGTCGAGACGGACGGAGGCATAGAACTTCAGCGCGTTGCCGCCGGTCGTGGTCTCGGGCGAGCCGTACATCACGCCGATCTTCATCCGGATCTGGTTGATGAAGATCACCATGGTGTTGGACTTCGAGATCGAGCCCGTCAGCTTGCGCAGCGCCTGGCTCATCAGGCGCGCCTGGAGGCCGGGCTGCACCTCGCCCATCTCGCCTTCGAGCTCGGCGCGCGGAGTGAGGGCCGCGACCGAATCCACCACCAGCACGTCGATCGCGCCCGAGCGCACCAGCGTGTCGGCGATCTCGAGCGCCTGCTCGCCCGTGTCAGGCTGCGAGATCAGCAGATCCTCGAGATTGACGCCGAGCTTGCGGGCGTAGACCGGATCGAGCGCGTGCTCGGCGTCGACGAAGGCGCAGACGCCGCCCTTCTTCTGGGCCTCGGCGATGGTGTGAAGCGCGAGCGTCGTCTTGCCGGAGCTTTCCGGGCCGAAGATCTCGACGATGCGTCCGCGCGGCAGGCCGCCGACGCCGAGCGCGATGTCGAGGCCAAGCGAGCCGGTCGAAACGGTCGCGATCTCGGCCGCCGCCTGACCCGCGCCGAGGCGCATGATCGAGCCCTTGCCGAAAGCGCGCTCGATCTGAGACAGCGCGGCGTCGAGCGCCTTGGTCTTGTCCATGGAGCTTCCTTCGACGAGGCGAAGCGAGGGCTGAGGGGGCATCGCGGGCGCTCCTTATGGCACGGTCGGCTTCCGGGCTTCAACGCGATCAGATGTACCGTTTTTGTTCTTAGAACACAATAGGAACATATAGGGCCGCGGCGCGTTCGGGACGCTAGCGCTAGCGGTCGGCGCAGGGCGAACGGGCGTCCGCCTTGCGCCGATTCGCGTCTCAGGCGTCGCCGAACACCCGCTCGAACACCGTGTCGACGGCCTTGTGGTGGTAGCCGAGGTCGAAGGCCTCCTCGAGCTCTGCGTCCGAGAGGAAGCCCTTCACCTCCGCATCGGCCTTGAGCAAGGTGAGGAAGTCGCCCTGCCCGCGCCAGACCGGCATGGCGTTGCGCTGGACGAGCCGGTAGGCGTCCTCGCGGCTCGCGCCCTTCTGGGTCAGCGCCAGCAGCACGCGCTGCGAGTGCACGAGGCCGCCGAGCCGGTCGAGATTGGCCTGCATGCGCTCGGGATAGATCAGCAGCTTCTCCACCACGCCGGCGAGACGGTTAAGCGCGAAGTCGAGCGTCACTGTCGCGTCCGGCCCGATCATGCGCTCGACGGACGAGTGCGAGATGTCGCGCTCGTGCCAGAGCGCGACGTTCTCCATCGCCGGCAGAGCATAGGACCGCACCATGCGGGCGAGGCCGGTGACGTTCTCCGTCAGCACCGGGTTGCGCTTGTGCGGCATCGCCGAGGAGCCCTTCTGGCCCTCGGAGAAGAACTCCTCTGCCTCCAGCACCTCGGTGCGCTGCAGATGGCGGATCTCGATCGCGAGCCGTTCGCAGGACGAGGCCACGACGCCGAGCACGGCGAAGAACATCGCGTGGCGGTCGCGCGGGATGACCTGCGTGGAGACGGGCTCGACCGTCAGGCCGAGCTTTTCGGCCACGTGCGCCTCGACCCGCGGGTCGATGTTGGCGAAGGTGCCGACCGCGCCGGAGATCGCGCAGGTGGCGATCTCCTTCTTCGCCGCGACGAGACGCTCGCGGGCGCGTTCGAACTCGACGTAATAGCCGGCGAGCTTCAGCCCGAAGGTGGTGGGCTCGGCGTGGATGCCGTGGCTGCGGCCGATGGTGGGCGTGAACTTGTGCTCGAGGGCCCGGACCTTGAGCGCGGCGAGCATCCGGTCGACGTCGGCGATCAGGATGTCGGAGGCGCGGGCGAGCTGGACCGACAGGCAGGTGTCGAGCACGTCGGACGACGTCATGCCCTGATGCACGAAGCGCGCGTCCGGCCCGACGAATTCGGCGAGATGGGTGAGGAACGCGATGACGTCATGCTTCGTCACCCGCTCGATCTCGTCGATGCGGTCGACGTCGAAGGTCGCGGCGCCGCCCTTCTCCCAGATGGTCTTCGCCGCCTCCTTCGGGATCACGCCGATCTCGGCGAGCGCGTCCGCCGCATGCGCCTCGATCTCGAACCAGATGCGGAAGCGCGTCTCGGGCGACCAGATGTCGGCCATCTCAGGGCGCGAATAGCGGGGGATCATGGGCGGCTCCGGCGCAGATCTTCGGTCTCGCGGCGGGTCTCTAGCACGGATCGCGCGGCTGTCGCGCCCGGCGTGGAGGATGCCGCGTCATCCTCAGACCGCGACGCGCCACTCGAAGATCTGGGCGTGGCCCGGCGGCAGCAGCACGACGCCGCGCTTCGTCGTGAACTCACCGTCCCAGTCGGCCGGGCTCGCCATGCCGCGCCACGGCTCGACGCACAGGAACGGCGCGCCCTTCGGCGCCGACCACACGCCGAGGTCGCGATAGCCGCGCCACGAGATCGTCAGCGCGCGGAGTTCGTCGCCCTCCGGCCCCTGCGCCACGTAGCGCACCGAGCGGCTCGCGACGTCCGGCATCACAAGCGCGTCGCGGGCCAAGAGATCCTCGGAAAGCGGCAGGGTCACGCCGTCGAAGGGCAGCTCCGTCTCCGGGCCGAGCAGGCCGCCCTCGACCACCGAGCGGCGAAGCCCGGTCTCGCGCGCCTCAAATTCGAGGATGTGCGCCTCCTTCGCGACGCCGTCGACCAGCGGCCAGCGGAAGCCGGGATGGGCGCCGATCGAGAACGGCAGGTCGACGTCGCCGGGATTGGACACGCGCGACACGACTGCGAGCGCAGCGCCCTCGATCGAAACCGTCACGTCGAGCCGGAAGGCGAACGGAAAGATCGCCCGGCTCGTCTCGTCGTCCGAAAGCGTGAGCGCCGCGCGCGTCGCGGAGCGCTCGATCCAGGCGAAGCGCCGGTCGCGCGCGAAACCGTGCTGGGTGACGCGGTAGGCCCGACCCTCGTGCCGCAGCGCGTCGCCCGCGAGGCGGCCGACGATCGGGAACAGAGTCGGCGCGTGGCGCGGCCATTCGGGGCCTGCCTGCCACAGCAGCTCCACGCCGGCGGCGTCCTTCAGGCTGACGAGTTCCCCGCCCGCGGCCGAGACCACGGCGGACAGGCCGGCCGATGAGATCCGCCAGCGCTCCTGCGCGTCGTTGTCGGTCATGACGTCCTTCGCTCGCACCGTGACATCGATCGGGTCACGCCAGACCGGCGCTCTCGCCGACGCGTTTCTCCCCGCCGTCGAGCCGGTCGAGCAGCATGTCGATCTCGCGCCGAAGCCGGCCAATCTCGTCTTCGGACATCCCGAGGCGGCAAACGATCTCGTGACGCACGTCGAGCGCGTCGTTGCGAAGCGAGCGGCCACGGTCCGTCAGGCTGATCTCGACCTCGCGCTCGTCCGCTCGGCTGCGGGCGCGTTTCACGAGCCCGGCGCTCTCGAGCCGCTTCAGCACCGGGGTCAGGGTGCCGGAGTCGAGCCTCAGCCGTTCCCCGAGTTCCGACACGCTCTGGCGGTCCGCCTCCCAGAGAGCGAGCAGGGTCAGATATTGCGGATAGGTCAGGCCGAGCGGCCCCAGCGAAATGCGGTAGGCCCGGTTCATCGCGTGAGCGGCCGCATAGAGTCCGAAGCAGAGCTGGTTCTCGAGCCGAAGCTGGTCGTAGGCGTCCTGCTGTTGCGCTGGGCTGGCTGTGCGTTCGGGCATAGGTTGTCTGTCCACGTCTGGCCGGACGGTCGCAGCGTCCGTCGAAACCGCATGCCGGCGAAGCATGCGAATGCGACGCGCCCCAATCAACCGCGCGCCGCTCGACGGCGAAACCACACGCTAACCGCACCGCCTCATGGTTATGCCACGAATCATTCGTGAAAAGCCATGTCGGTCGACGAACGCAGACTGCTTTGGAACGCCGCGGCTGCGGCCCGCCTTGCGCTGGCGCGCACGGCGCCGCCTCCTCCGGTCCTGCTCCATGCGCTGAAGCGTCGCTGGGTTCCCAAAACCGCCCGCGCCGCCGTGGACGGCTATTGGCGCGCCCATCCTCTGCGGGCCGACAGGCTCGCCCGCGCGCTCGCGGCGAAAAGCGAGCCTCCGTCCGGATGGCGCTGGACGGCGCCGGAAATCCGCGCCGGTTTCCGTCTGCCGCCGCAGCCCTTCCGCGTCGAGAGCGAAGCCGGCCCAGGTCGCTGCGCCATATGCGGCCAACCGGTCTTCAGGCTCGGCTGGCATGAGGACCTCTGGAACGAGGGCGCGCCCAACGCGCGCGCCGGATGGCACGCCGCCTGCGTCGCCGCATGGCGCTTCTGGCTCGCGCCCCAGACCGCGCGCAAGCTGGTCGCCCGCATCCAGCGCCATCGCTGCGCCCTGACCGGTAAGAGACTGCTCAGGGGCGCGGAGCTCGATCACCGCGTTCCGCTGCACGAGGTCTGGCGCGATCGGCGCGCGGCGCCCTACGCCGAACTCCTGTCTTATTGGGGCCTCGGGAACCTGCAGGTCGTGAACACGAAGGCCCATGCCGAGAAAACGGCCGCGGAAGCCTCCGCGCGGGCGTCGCTGCGCGCGGTCGCGCGGCTCGGCCGGGCGGCCTGACCCGAAAAACTCATCCCGCCGAAAAACTCGGCTCCGCTGTCGGCCGCCGCTAGTCTCGTGCGTCCTTGGGTCAGAAAGCGAGACGCGCCGATGCTCTACGCCATCCTTTGCTATCATTCCGAAGCGACCGTCTGTGCGTGGTCGAAGGAAGAGGACGCCGCCGTCATGGAGAAGATCCAGACGGTCAAGGCGAAGCTCGCCGCGGAAGGCAAGCTCGGGCCGAACCTGCGGCTGCTGCCCACCACGACGGCGACCACCCTGAGAAAGTCGATCGAGCCGCCGCTCGTCGTCGACGGCCCGTTCGCCGAGACCAAGGAGCAGTTGCTCGGCCTTTACATCCTCGACGTCGCGTCGCTCGACGAGGCGCTCGACGCCGCGCGCGAACTCGGCAAGGTCAATCCCGGCGGTTCGTACGAAATCCGCCCGGTCGGCTATTACGACCCGGCGACGCCTGGGAAGGACGCCGCGCCGTGACCCAGACCGGCCTCGCCGACATCGCCTATATCGACAAGGCGCTGGTCGCGGCCCGGCCGCAGGCCGTCGCGGCGCTGCTGCGCTATTTCCGCGACCTGGACGCGGCGGAAGAGGCCTTTCAGGAGGCCTGCCTCAAAGCGCTGAGGACCTGGCCCGAAAAGGGCCCGCCGCGCGATCCGGCCGCGTGGCTCATCTTCGTCGGACGCAACGCCGCGATCGACGCCAAACGGCGTTCGGCGCGCGAGACGGCGCTTCCCGAGGAGGAGGCGATCTCAGACGTCGAAGACGCCGAGGCCGACCTCGCCGAGCGGCTCGACCAGTCCGACTATCGCGACGACATCCTCCGGCTGCTGTTCGTCTGCTGCCACAAGGACCTGCCGGCCACGCAGCAGATCGCGCTCGCGCTTCGCGTGGTCTCGGGGCTTTCCGTCGCCCGCATCGCGAAAGCCTTTCTGGTGGGCGACAGCGCGATGGAGCAACGCATCACTCGCGCCAAGGCGAAGATCGCCGCGGCGGGCGCGCCGTTCGAAGCGCCGGGCGCCGACGAACGCGCCGGGCGGCTCGGCGCGGTCGCGGCCATGATCTATCTCGTCTTCAACGAGGGCTATTCGGCTTCCGGCGAGGAAGTCGCGGCGCGGGCGGCGCTCTGCGACGAGGCGATCCGACTGGCGCGCCTGCTGCTGCGGCTGTTCCCCGCCGAGCCGGAGATCATGGGTCTTGCGGCGCTGATGCTGCTCCAGCACGCCCGCTCGGAAGCGCGTCACGCCCCGGACGGCGCCGTCGTGCTGCTCGAAGATCAGGACCGCGGCCTCTGGGACCGCCCCAAGATCGCCGAAGGGCTTGCGCTGATCGACAAGGCAATGCGCCATCGCGCGCCCGGCCCCTACCAGATCCAGGCCGCGATCGCCGCGACCCATGCGCGCGCCGAGACCTATGGCGAGACCGACTGGCGCGGGATCGACGCGCTTTACGAGGCGCTTGAACGCCTCCAGCCTTCGCCGGTCGTGACGCTCAACCGCGCCGTCGCTCTGTCCAAGGTCTCGGGACCGGAAGCGGCGCTGGAACTGATCGCGCCGCTCGGCGAGAGGCTCTCGGGATATTTCTACTTCCACGGCGTGACCGGCGCGCTGCTGCTCGAACTCGGCCGCAAGGTCGAGGCGCGCGCCGCCTTCGACAGGGCGATCGCGCTCGCCAACAGCGCCGCCGAGGCGGCCCACATCCGCGGGCATCTCGACCGGCTGGAGCAGGACGGTCAGGCGAACGCGCGCGCCTGACCGAAACGCAGCTTCGAAGGCCGTTCAGGATCACGCCGGAACGGTCGACCGGCTCGGGCCGTCAACGATGCCTGAAGGGTCGCAGGACACGAGGAGTGTAATAGCACCTACGGCCGACCCACTTCCCGCACCAGGCCCCGCGGCGATGGATGCGGGCGAGCGGACGACTGCGGATGACGTTGCGGCGGACATAGCGTCGCCGGGGGGCGTAATGGCGACGCACGACGCGGCGACGATGCCAGCGCTGATGCGCGACCGCCTGCGTGTCGCCGAGCCGGAGGGCCGTAAGCGCGTCGGCGCGCACCGCATCGCGGATCTGCTCGAGCGAACGCGGCGCGGCCTGGCCGGTTTCGGTCGCCTGCGCCGGCATCGTTTCCGTCAGGCCTGCGAGCGCGAAGGCTCCGACCAGGGCGTAGAGGAACGTCTTCTTCATGGTTTCTCTCCCGCCGTCCCGCATGTGCATAAACACATGATCATGGCGACCACCGAACCGCGCCATGCGGCCCGGCCCGTCACGACTCCGCGAGGGGCTCGTTACGAACTAGGGCGGGAAAATCCGTCGTCACCACCTTCCAATACCTGCTGCGCGCCGGTCTTCAATCAAGGTTGACGGTTCGACCGAAGGCCGGGGCTGGAAGCGCGCGCGACGTGAAAAAGCCCCGGCGCGACATGCGCGCCGGGGCCGTAAAAGACCGGGTCCGGTTGGTTCGTCAGGGGCAACGCCTGCGAACGCCATCGTATCCCATGAAGGTGCCCGACCGCCAATCGTAGGACCTGTAGCGGTTGGCGCACCACTGCTTCGAACGGGCGCCGCCGCCACGATACGCACGCGCGTTGGCGTCTGCCGCCATGGCGCCGATCGCGAGGCCAGCGACGCCGGCCGCGACCGCCGCGCCATGACCGCGATGGCGACGATGGTAATAGCGGCGACCGCCATAATAACGACGAGACCCATAGTGGCGCCCGCCGTAGTGGCGGCCTCCCCGCCAGTTTCGACCGCCGCCCCGCCATTGGCGGCCATGGGCTCTTTTTCCGCCGCGCCAGCCGCGCTTGCCGACGGTCATGAGGTTCCCTGCGCGCATCTCGGCGAGAGCGTTCGCACGAACCTCGTCGAGAGATCGCGGCGCCGTCAGGTTTTCGGCCGCCTGCGCGCGCGGCGCGGTCTCGGCGTAGCCTGCGACGCCGATGACTGCGGCGATCGCGACGACGAATGTCCTGTTCATCGGTCAGCATTCTCCTGTCTTCGGCCGACCGTGGCCGACCGTAATTTTCTTATTGCTGGAGAACACCCGACGGCCGGTTCCGTTGCCTCAAACAACCGTGAGGCGCGAACGGAGCCCCGCGATCCGACATGAAAAAGCCCGACGCGACGGGCGCGCCGGGCTTTTCACGTCGAAGCGACGCCGGGTCGGCTCAGTAGATGCCGAAGTAGATGCCGGGGCGATAGCGGCGGTAGTGATAGCGGCGCGGGCCGTAATAGGGCCTGTACCCGTAATAGCGGGGTCCGCCATAGAAGCGCCGGCCACCATAGTAGCGTCGACCGCCGTAGTAGCGCCGCGGGCCCCAATGACGGCCGCCGCGATAGCCCCTGCGTCCGCGATAGCGGACCGTATCGACCTGACCGTTGGCGAGACTGGTCATCGCCTCGGCGCGGACCTGCTGGCGGATCTGCTCGAGCGAACGCGGCGCGTTCTCTGCCGCGTTCGCCTGCGGAACGGTCTCGGCGACGCCGACGACGCCCACCGCGCCGGCGATTGCGTAGATGATGGCCTTCTTCATAGGTTTCTCCGGTTTCTATCAGGCGTCTCGGCCATTCCGACGAAAGCCTCCGCCGGCGAGGCCGAAAGACGCGTTCAAGGCGCCGCCCCACCTCGGTATACAGCGTGAAACGCGCCGCCTCGTTCCGCCCTTCGCTGCGCCTCCAAGCCCCATGGTAACGAATTCGTGATCGGAGGTCGCTGCCCATGAGCCCCGTACTTCTACGGATTGTGATCGCCTTGGCGACGTTCATCCCGTTCGCCGCGAACGCAAGCGAGGCGACGTTCGAATACTGGACGACGGTCTGCGCCGCCCCGAAGCAGCCCGGCGACTGCCGCGCCTTCACCGAGGCGCCGGCCGCCGGCGCCGGCGCCGTGCGGCTGTCCGTGGTCCGCGAGCCCGCGCGCGACGCGCCGCCCCGGCTCGTGATCGTGCTCGTGGATCCCGTCCGCGCCGCTCCCCGTCCGCGCGTCGCGCTCGCCGTCGACGGGGGACCGCCGGTGCGTTTCGCCTCGGGCTCAGATCTTTCGAGCGGCCCCTCCCCGCAGGCCGGCTCGACGGAACTGAGGCTCTCCGACGCCGCGACCAGGCGGCTGCTCCCCTTCCTGAGACGCGGCAAGATCATGCACGTGACCGTTTCGGGCGAAGGCGGCGAGCAGGTCGCGGCAGAGGTGCCGCTTCCAGGCTTTCCGGCGGCCGCCGCCGAGATGGACGCGCGCCAAGGCCGGGCGGACCGTCAGGACGCGCTCGCGGCCGTCATCGGCGGCGCAAGTCCGGCCGCCCTGTCGGGGCGCCTGCGCGACGTCGGTCGAGACCAGGTTCCGGAGACGCTGCGCAAGGTCATGGTGCAGCGCGACTGCCCGGTCTGGGACCAGCAGGAAGCAGGTCCGTCTTTTCTTGCCGAACAATCCTTCGCGGCCGACCTCGGCGCGGGCCGCACGCTCTGGGCGGTCGTCTGCGCGTCGGGCGCCTACAACGCAGACTTCGCGCTGTTCGTCGAGGATCCCTCAAAGGCCGCAGATCGGTTCGATCCGCTGCTGTTCGCGGCCTTCGTGGAGTCGATCGGCTGGACCGGAACCGACACGCTCGCGAACGTCTCTTACGACCCCGAAAAGCGCGAGCTGAAGGCCTTCGACAAAGGCCGCAGCGCCGGCGACTGCGGACAGGTGGGCGTCTGGGAATGGGTCGGCGCGGCGTTCCGCATGATCGAATACCGCGCCAAGGAAGAATGCGACGGCGTCGGCGCGCCGGAGCAGTTTCCCATCGTTTTCCGCGGCGAGCGCTGACGGCTCCGCCGCCGTCAACGGTTCCTTCAGTCCGGGGAGCCTTAATTGAGACGGCTGCGAGATCCCTTGGCGCCTCCCGGCTTGCGCCGTCCCGCGGCCGGAGCGACCCGCGTCATGATGAGCCTGCCGTTCTTCGGCGTCTTCGCCGCCTTCTGCCTCGCCTGGGCCGACCGGCGCCGGGCGGCGCTCGCGCTCTGGATCGCGTCGATGGCCGCGCTGCTGTTGCTGTTCAGGGCGCACGCGACCGACAGCCTTCCGCTGTCCTTCTGAAACGGAGGCGACCGATGATCTCCGCCCCGCTTTCCCGCCTCCTGAACGGCCTCGGCCTTCTGGCCGTTTCCGCCGTGCTCGCCGCCGCCTTCTTCGAGCAATTCGCGCGCGGCGAGCTGCCCTGCCCGCTGTGCATCCTGCAGCGCGCGGGCTTCTGCGGCGTGGCGCTCGGCCTTGCGCTCAACCTGCGCTGCGGCCCGCGGCCGAGCCATTACGGCGTGGCGATCCTGTCGGCGCTCGTCGGCGGGGTGATCTCGACGCGGCAGGTACTGCTCCACATCGCGCCCGGCGACGCCGGCTATGGAGATCCGCTGCTCGGCCTGCATCTCTACACCTGGGCCCTGCTGCTGTTCTTCCTGATCGCCGTCGGTTGTTCGATCCTGCTGCTGTTCGACCGTCAGTTCGAAACCCCGGAGGCGAAAACGCTTTTGCCCGCGCTGGGCGTCGCCGCGTTCGCCCTCGCCGCACTGCTCGTCCTCGGCAACGGCGTCTCCACCGTGCTCGAATGCGGCGGCGGCCTCTGCCCGGACAATCCGACCGAGTACCAGCTGCTGCGCTGAGGCTGCGGCGAGCCCGCTCCCACAAGCGGTTCACCATGGTCCCCGCTCGCGCTTGATTTGGGCCGGGCAGCGAAGGATTGTCGCCTTATGTGTTCCCGGCCGAGAGTAGCGACGATGAGAACGTGTTCCGTGTTCGCCGCGGGTCTCGCCACGGCTCTACTTGGACTGGCGTCGCAGGCGGACGCCGCTGACTACGCGCCGCGCGGGCGCGTCGTCTATGGCGAGCCCGTCGATCCGGCGATCTCCCGCGGCTATTCCGGCCTGCTCCCCGACTGCGCCGATCCCGCCGTCGAAAGCCGCGTCGTCCATGGCTTTGCGGCGACGGAACGTGAGTATTGGGGATCGGGCCTCGAGCTCTCGCCCTTCGTGCGGCCTGTCGAGATCGGTTATCGAAGCTGGGGGAGCTCCTTCATTCCCCGGCGGTTCTGCACGGCCCACGTCCTCACCAATGACGGCCGGAAGCGGCGGGTCTCCTACAATATCCGCGAGAACCAGGGCTTCAGCGGCGTCTCCTGGGGCGTCGAATGGTGCGTGAGCGGGCTCGACCGCCATCATTCCTACGCGCCGGACTGCAAGATGGCGCGCCCGTGAGGGCAGGCGCTTTCCGGAGCTGGCGCTGGGTCGCCGCCGCGATTTCGGCGCTCGCGCTTTGCAGCCCCGCCGCCGCGCAATATCGCGGCGGCCAGGCGGGCGACTTCGACTTCTATGTCCTGTCGCTGTCCTGGTCGCCGAGCTACTGCGCTTCCCGCTCCCGGCCCGACGAGACCCAATGCGGAATGGGCAAGCGCTTCGGCTTCGTGGTCCATGGCCTGTGGCCGCAATATGAGCGCGGCTTTCCGAGCGATTGCCGGGTGACGGGCCGCAACCCGACCCGCGCCCAGGTCGACGCCATGCTGGACATCATGCCAAGTCCCGGCCTCGTGCGGCATCAGTGGCGCAAGCATGGAACCTGCTCGGGCCTGGACCCCAGGAGCTATTTCGACGCGGTGCGCGCCGCCGCGGGCCGGGTCGCCGTTCCGGAGGGCCTCAAGAATCTCGACCAGGAGCGCGACGTCTCGCCGGCCGAGATCGAGCGCGCCTTCATCGACGCCAATCCCGGCCTGAAACCCGCCGGGATCGCGGTGGGTTGCGTCGGCGGCGACCTTCAGGAGGTGAGAATCTGCATGAGCAAGAACCTCTCCTTCCGGCCCTGCGCCGAGGTCGACCGCCGCGCCTGCCGCGCCTCGCGCGTCTCCATGCCCGCACCGGGGAGCCAATGATGGACCACGACGCGATCGCCGCAATGCGGCTTCACCGGCCAGGAGTCGAGGAAAACTGGGAGGAGAGCGTCCCGCCGGCCGACCGCGTGGTGGACGGCTCCCCCTCTTTCCGCACCGCCGTGCACTATGAAGCGCCGGACGGGCGGTTGATCACCGGGGTCTGGGAGGCGACCAGGGGATCGTGGAAGGTCGCCTACGACGAGTGGGAATGGTGCCGCCTGCGATCCGGCCGTTGCGTCGTGATCCCCGAGAATGGCGAGCCGGTTCCGCTCGGGCCGGGCGACGCGCTGGTGCTCGAACCCGGCTTCTCCGGCGTCTGGACCGTCCTCGAAGATTGCTCCAAGGATTTCGTGGTCATGCTGCCGCCGCCCGAGGAGACGGACGAGCCTTGAGAACGTGAATTACCGACACGCCTTCCATGCCGGAAACTTCGCCGACGTGCTGAAACACGTCGTGCTCGCGAAGATCGTCACGCATCTCAACTTGAAGCCGTCCCCGTGGAGCTGCCTAGACACCCATGCCGGCGTCGGCCTCTATGACCTCGCTTCGGATGAGGCTGAAAAAACCGGCGAGTGGCGCAACGGCGTCGGCCGCCTGCTCGGGCGCACGCTTGCGCCTGCGACCGAAGCGCTGCTCGAGCCATGGCGCGCCGTTCTCGCCGAGGTCGGACCCGGACTCTATCCGGGCTCGCCCGAGATCGTCCGCCGCCTCGCTCGCCCCGGCGACCGGCTGCGGCTCTGCGAGAAGCACCCGAAGGACGCCGACGCCCTCATCGCCGCCATGGGCCGCGACCGCCGGGTGAAGATCACCGAGATCGACGGCTGGACCGCGCTCAACGCCTGGCTGCCGCCGCGCGAGCGCCGCGGCCTCGTGCTGGTCGATCCACCCTTCGAGGAGCCCGGCGAATATGCGCGCATGGGCGAAGCCATGGTGAAGGCGCACCGGATCTGGCCGACCGGAACCTACGCGCTCTGGCACCCGGTCAAGGATCCGCGGGACGTCGGCGCGCTGCTGAAGCCGCTGATCGAGGCCGGGATCGAAAAGCTCCTGCGCGTCGAACTGCTGGTGCGCGCGCCCGGCGATCCGAAGCTCCTCGCCGGATCCGGCCTCGTGATCGCCAATCCGCCCTGGACGCTCGCCGCCGAACTCGAAGCGGGCCTGCCGGATCTCGCCCGCGCGCTCGCCCAGGGAGAAGGCGCCCGAGCGCAGGTCGAAACCACAACCGTTTAGGAATGAGGCGTTCAGGCGCCGGAACGCGCCATTTTTTCGCCTTGCCATCCCTCGACCGAAGTCGTTACCAAGACGAGCCCGCATGTTTTTACTGACGTCGGGCCACAGCGGCGCGCGGGGGCGGCGCCGCCCGAAGCTCAGAGCAAGCTTCGGACGACTGCCAGGGGAAATGCGATGGCGCAGAGCGGTACGGTCAAATTCTTCAACACTGAGAAGGGCTACGGCTTCATCAAGCCGGACGACGGCGGCGCGGACATCTTCGTTCATGTCTCGGCGGTGACACGCTCCGGTCTCGCCACGCTGTCGGAAGGCCAGCAGGTTTCCTTCGACGTGGAGCCGGACCGCAAGGGCAAGGGGCCCAAAGCGGTCAACATTACGGTAGGCTGATAAGTCCGCCCGGACAGGCCAACGCCTTGTCCGGCGTCAAATCGACGTGACGCCGTCTGCGCTAATTTTGGGCGCCGGCGGCGTTCGCTTTTTTGCGCGGAGCTTCCGCAGATCCCAGCCAGATAATCGTGGATGATGCGACCGCGGTCGTGCATGACGGCGTCCAGCGCTCGCGTCTCGCGAGGCGCGTCCCGCGAAAGGGTTCCATGATGCTCGTGCTGCGCTCCTCGCCTCCGTCCCCCTTTGGCCGCAAGGTGAAGATCGCCGCGCACGCCCTCGACCTGATCGACAGGATCGAGATCGTCCGGACCGACACGACCAACCCCGACGACCCGATCCGCGCCCTCAATCCCCTCGGCAAGATTCCGGCGCTCGAACTCGATGACGGAACGGTGCTCTTCGACAGCCGCGTGATCGTCGAATATCTCGACTGGCTCGCAGGCGGAGGAACCGTCATTCCCGCCGAACCTCGGGAGCGCTTCGCGTCGCTTCGGCTGCAGGCGCTCGCCGACGGCCTGACCGAGGCCGCCCTGCTCCAGGTCTACGAGGCGCGGCTGCGGCCCGAGGATCAGCGCTCCGATCGCTGGCTCGAACTTCAGTCCGGCAAGGTGACGCGCGCGCTGGCGGCGCTCGAAGCCGCTCCGCCGCCGGTCGACATTCGCGTGGGCCAGATCGCGACGGCCTGCGCGCTTGGTTATCTCGACCTGCGCTTCGAGGGTCGCTGGCGCGACGGACATCCGAAGCTCGTCGCCTGGCTCGACGCCTTCCGGGACGCGACGCCGGCCTACGACAAGACCGCCGCGCACTGAGAAACGGCTGCGTTCGACGCCGACGAGAAAAAAACCCGCTGCGGCGACGCCACAGCAGGTTTTTCAAAGAGACGGCCCTTCTCCCGCGTCAGTCGGGGATGCGGAGCACCTGGCCCGGATAGATCTTGTCGGGATGCTTCAGCATCGGCTTGTTGGCCTCGAAGATCTCGTTGTAGCGGGCCGCCTTGCCGAGCTGGGACTGGGCGATGGCCGAAAGCGTGTCGCCCTTCTTCACCGTATAGAACTTCGGCTCCTTGCCGCCGCCCGCGACGGTCAGGTTTTCTTGGACCTTCGCCGTGCCAAGCGTGTTGCCGGCCGCGACGATGATCTTCTCGCGAACCTCCTGCGACGGAACGGCGCCGTCGATCTTGACCGTGTCGCCGTCGACCGTGACCTTGACGTCATCGGCGTCGAGGCCATGCTTGGCGAGTTCTTCCTTGATCTTGTCGGCCGGCGCAGCGCTCGCCTCGCTCGAGCCGAACAGCTTCTCGCCAACATCCTTGATGAAATCGAAAACGCCCATTTCCCCCTGCCTTTCGCAATGTTAGGGCGGTCGGAACTAGCGCTCGGCGAAGCCGGAAAAAGGGGACGACGGTCCGCTCAGAAGCGATAATTGAGACCGAGCCGGGCGAGACCGCCGGAAGGCGCGAAGGACGTTCCCCCGCCGACATCGAAGCTCTTCCGGTCGAGGTCGACGTAGAGGTATTCGGCCCGCGCCGAGAGTTCCCCCGTCAAAGCGATCTCGACGCCGCCGCCTGCCGTCCATCCGACCTGCAGCCGCCGGTCCCGTTCGCCGTTGCGGGCGAACTCGGCCGAAGCGAAGGCTGCGCCCGCGGTCCCGAAGACGACGAAGCGGTCGAAAGCATAGCCGATGCGGGCGCGGATCGCGCCGAACGCCTCGACGTCGTATCGACCGCCGAGACGCCGGGCGTCGAGACCGCCGCCTGACAGATCGCCCTCGACCCCGACCACGAGCCGGTCGAACTGAAGCGAATAGCCCGCGGCGACCCCGCCAAGCGCGCCGGATCCTCCGATCTCGCCCCCGCTGACGAGCAGGCCGGCCCAGGGGCCGCTCCACCGAAGAGCGGACGGTTCGCCCGAAAGATCCGCAGCCGTCGCGGGCGCCGACAAGGCCAGCAGCAGGCAGATCGATCTCGGAAGAACAGCGGCCATCAGCATTCCGGTTGCAGCTCGGGCGAGCACTCGGCCCTCGCACGACGGTCGCCCGGAAAACGCGACCATCGGGTTAACGGATCGTTGCGGAGACGATTAGCAATCGACGGAGTCAATAAAGCTTTAACGACGATCCGGACGCGTCAAGGCCCCGCGCGGTCGCCCGAGCGAGGCCTTGCGATCGTTTCCCGTCGCCGCGGCGACGGGCCCACAATGCTCAGAAGCCGTTGAACTTGTAGGCGACGCCCGCGGTGACGCGGTTTTCGGTCAGGTTCGACTTCACGACGGCGCCGCCGGTCTTCAGGCGGTCGGTGCCGTAATCGGTGTAGCGATATTCGGCGCGCGCCGTGACGTTCTCGGCGACCAGCGCCTCGACGCCGCCGCCGGCGGTCCAGCCGACCGCGGTCTTGTCGTCGGAGCCGCGCGGGGTCTTGGCCTTGACGCCGCCGTAGGCCACGCCGCCGGCGCCGTAGACCATCACGCGGTCCATCGCGTAGCCGATCTTGCCGCGGGTCGCGCCCGACCAGTTCAGCTCGTTGCGCACGCGGCCGGCGCGGTCATGGGCGTTGTTGTAGTTGAGGTCGGTGTCGACGCCGGCGACGACCGGCGAACCGTCGAACTGATAGTCGTAGCCGGCGTAGCCGCCGACCACGGCCCCGTCGGGCTTGGTGTTGGGACGACCACCCTTGTTGTCGGCGCGGCCCCAGCCGTAGCCGGCCTGCGCGCCGATATAGGCGCCGGTCCAGTTGGAGGCGGGAGCGGGGGCGGCGTAGGCCGGGGCGGGCTCGTAGGCCGGCAGATCCGCGGCGTAGGCCGGAACGGCGAAGACGGCGGCCGCGGCCGCCAGCGACACGATACGCAACATGACGAAACCTCAGATACTCAGGCCGGACCGGGGGAGCGTCCGGAACGCGACAAAACGGAGAACACGAGCGATCGCCGCTCGCTCGAACCGAGGGCGAGGGCGTCTTCCGGCACCCTAGGAGCCAATCATTAGCGAGGCGTAAAGCTTGACCCGGCGTAAAGAAAAACCCCGCGACTTTCGTCGCGGGGTTTCGCATTCGTGAACGGCCGTCTGGCGGCCGACGGGATCAGAACGGCGAGTCGAACTTGACCGCGACGCCGCCCATCACGCGGTGCTCGGTCGCGGACGACTTGGCGCCGGCGAACTTGTCGCTGCCGTAGTCGCTGTAACGGTACTCCGCGCGACCGACGACGTTGTCGGTGACGGCGTATTCGAGGCCGCCGCCGACGGTCCAACCGACCGCCGTCTTGTCACCCTTGCCAAGGCCGTTCGGACGCTTCACTTCGCGATCCGTATAGGCCACGCCGCCGGCGCCGTAGACCAGGAAGTGGTCGAACGCATAGCCGACGCGGGCGCGAGTGGCGCCGTTCCAGTCGCTCTGCTGCTTGAGCGTGCCGCCGCGGGACGGACGCTTCGAGTCGATGTCGGCGAAGTTCAGGTCGGTCTCGACGCCGAACACGACGGGCGAGTTGTCGAGCTGAACATTGTAGCCGAGGTAGCCGCCGATCATCCAGCCGTCCGGGCGGGAGTTCGCGGCGCGCTGCCAGGCGTAACCGGCGTTCAGACCGATGTACGGGCCGCTCCAGGAGAACGACGGAACCGGAGCGACGACGGCGGGAGCCGGCTCGTAGGCGGGGAGATCCGCGGCCTGAGCGGCCGGGACGGCGATGGAGAGCGCGGCGGCCGAGGCGACCCCGAGAAGAACTTTGCGGATCATAATCCTACACCTCAATTCGTTCGATTGCCCCAATTTAACGCCGGGACAGCAGATCGGATAGCTGAGTCTGACCACAAAAAAGGCTCCGTGGCGTCCCAGCAACACTTACACCCGACCCTTAACCCCGGTTTAACCGCGCAGACTTCCGCGCGGCGACGTTTCTGTGACCGCTCGCCTTGACCTCGTCTCAAGGAAGACTCGGAACAGCCACAATCACAGACCTGCATCCACTGTCACCAGTCAGTCGAAAACTTGTATCCCAACCCGAACAGAATGCGATTGTCAGTGACGTCCGATCGAACGCGAGCATTCGAAACGCTAAATCTGTCGGTGCCATAGTCGGAATAGCGGTACTCTACTCTGGCTGTCACATTGTCGGACAGCGCAGCCTCGACGCCGCCGCCGATCGTCCATCCGACCGCCACGGTGTCGTCCGACCCGCCGACTGCGCCGCGCGCCTTGATCTCGTGATCCGCGAAGGCGAGGCCTCCAGCCCCGTAGATCAGAAAGCGGTCGAACGCGTAGCCGACCCGTCCGCGAACAGCGCCTGTCCACTTCATCTCGTCGCGAATCGACGCGTTCGGAAGCCCGGTGAAGGCGCGCATGACGCGTCCGTCGCGGGCTTCGGAGTAGTTGATGTCCGCCTCGACGCCGAGGACGATAGGAGAATTGTCGAGCTGGTGATTGTATCCGGCGAAGCCGCCGATCGTGAATCCGTCCGGCCGGGTCGTCGGCGAGGCTCCGCCCGCGCGGTCCTCAGCCTTGAACCAGTCGTAACCGGTCTGGACGCCGACGTAAGGGCCCGACCACGAGAACGACGGGACGGCGACGGGCGCAGCCGGCTCGAACGTCGGCGCGTCGGCGGCGTGGGCCGCCGTCGTCAGGAGCGCCAGAACGCTGGAAAAGCCGATCGCGCGAAGCATCTTCAATCCGACTCCCGACGGCCGCTCCGGTTGGAAGCGGCCGGACCCCCGTAGGCCGGCCTCGGAAATAACGCGGTCCAAGCCTTTTGGTTCCACGTCGCGATCGGGACAGTCCTGCGGGTCGCCCCAGAAAGCGCGCCATTGTGACGACGGAGCGTCGCCGATGTGGCGATGGCGGGTCGTGACGTGAACGTGAGGCTGGGAGGAACCGCACCGAAAAGCGCGCCTCCGGCCCGGCGCTCGCGTATAACGCCGCGACGACGCGCCGACGGACCGCCCATGAACCAGCACTTTCAACCATTGGGCGTCGCCCCGGGGACGCTGCCATGACCCAGGTCGCGCTCGTCACGGGCGCCGGGAAGCGCATCGGCGCGGCGGTCGCCCGACGGCTCGGCGAAATGGGCTACGCGGTCGCGCTTCATTGCCGGGCTTCGCTTGCGGAAGCGCAAGCGCTGGCGGACGAGATCGAGGCCTGTGGCGGCCGGGCCGCCGCGTTCACGGCCGATCTCGCGGAGCCCGACGCGCCCGGCGCGCTGGTCGCGCAAGCCGCCGCCGCGCTCGGTCCGCTGACGGCGCTCGTCAACTGCGCCTCCTCCTTCGCGGACGATGCGGTCGGAGCGCTCGACGCCGCGCTCTGGGACCGGCAGATGGCGGTCAATCTGCGCGCGCCGGTGTTTCTCGCCGAAGCCTTCGCCGCGCAGGCTCCGGACGGCGTGGACGCCTGCGTCGTCAACATCCTCGACCAGCGCGTGCTGAAGCTCACGCCGCGCGCCGTGTCCTACACGCTGTCGAAGGCCGCGCTGTTCGCCGCCACCACGACCCTCGCCCAGGCGCTCGCGCCGAAGGTGCGGGTGGTCGCCGTGGGACCTGGCCCGACCCTCCCCAATCCGCGGCAGTCGGGCGAGGATTTCGCCCGCCAGGCGGCGGCGACGCCGCTCGGTCGCGGACCCACCCCCGAGGAAATCGCGGACGCCGTCGCCTTCCTGCTCGCAGCGCGCAGCGTGACGGGCGCGATGCTGCCCGTCGACGGCGGCCAGCACCTCGCATGGAGAACGGACGACGCGATCGACTGATCGCGCCGGACAAGCGTCAGAGGATGCGCGCGACCTTGAGCACGACCAGCGTCGCCAGTCCCGCGCCGCCCATCAGCACCATGGTCCAGAAGAAGCCGTTGCCCTCGCTCACGCCCGGAAGGCCGCCGACGTTCATGCCGAACACGCCGGTCACCAGCGTCATGGGCAGGAAGATCGCGGTGAATATCGAAAGCACGTAAAGGTTGCGGTTCGTGATCTCGGCGAGCGCCGCGGCGCGTTCGTCCTGAAGCTGGCGCGCGCGCTCCTGCGCGAGGTCGAGATCGTGCCCGACCGCGTCGAGCCGCGCGACGGCGTCGCGTAGCGCCGCCGCGTCTTCGAGCGAGGCCCAGGACGGGAGCCGGGCGGCCAGCGCACCGAGGGCGAGGCGCTGCGGCCCGAGATGGCGACGGATGCGCGCGAGCAGCCGCCGCACCCGACCGAGGTCGGCCGCCCCTTCCGCGGCGTCGTCGAGGACCGCCGCCTCGACGGCGTCGAGATCGACGGTCGCCTCGCGGATCAGCTCGACGAAGCTTTCGGAGAGGTGATGCAGCAGCGTCGCGACGAGCGGCAGGGTGCGGGGCTCGCAGCCGCCACGCTCGACCGTGCGGCGCAGCCTGTCGATCGCCTGCAGCGCATGCCTGCGGGTCGTCACGATGCGGCGCTCGTCGAAATAAATCCGCAGCGTCCCGACCGCGGACGGATCGTCGTCGAAATCGTGGCGGAGATCGCTCAGCATGCCGGCCACCCCCCCGCCGGCATCCCTCAGGACGACGTGGCCGTCGGCCCGCAGCAGAACGCGGCGAGCCTCGGCCGGCAGGTCCGCCTCGTCGGTGAGGAAGCGCTGCACGCGGACGTCCGAGGCGTCGAGATGCAGCCAGAGGAATCCGCCCGGCTGCGCTAGCGCCTCCCCGGCTTCCGCCCATTCCACGCGCTCGATCCCGCCCGGACCGGCGCGGAAACCGCAGATGAGCCGCGGGTCGTCGAGGCTCTGGACCCCGCGCGCCTCAGAAGACGTGGCGAAGGATCCAGAACAGCGCGCTGGCGAGCGCGACCGACGCCGGCAGCGTCAGCACCCAGGCCATGGCGAGGTTGCGGATGGTCGCGACCTGGAGCCCCGACCGGTTCGCCGCCATCGTTCCCGCGACGCCGGAGGACAGCACATGGGTGGTGGAGACCGGCAGACCGAAGGCGTCGGCGGCGCCGATCGTCGTCATGGCGACGAGTTCGGCCGACGCTCCCTGCGCGTAGGTGAGATGCGTCTTGCCGATTTTCTCTCCGACCGTCACCACGATGCGCTTCCAACCCACCATCGTTCCAAGCCCGAGCGCAATCGCGACCGCGACCTTCACCCATGTTGGGATGAACTTGGTGGCGTTGTCGAGCGATCCCTTGAAGGCGGAGACCGCCTTGGCCTCGTCGGGCGAGAGAGCCGGCGAGCCGCTCTTCTGGATCAGCCGGAGGCCTTCCGAGGCGAGGTACATGTCGTTCCGGACGTTGCCGACCTTCTGCGGCGGCACGTCGGTCATCTTGTCGTAGCCGGCGACCTCCTGCGCTGTGAGGCCGATCAGGCTCTGCAGAGCGGGGATCGTCGCGGCCGTCATCTCGCGCGAACCGACATAGCGCGTGACCTCGGCCCGAGGATCTCCGGCGAAGGCGGGCGCGCCGTCGGCGTGCGCGGCGAGCGCGTTCCGGGCGGCTTCGGCGTTGCCGACATAGGCGCTCATCTGGGCGGGCTCGACGGCCCTATTCAGCGCGTAGGCGGTCGGCACCGTGCCGATCAGGATCAGCATGATGAGGCCCATGCCCTTCTGCCCGTCATTGGAGCCGTGGGCGAAGGAGACGCCGGTGCAGGTCAGGATCAGCATGCCGCGGATCCAGAGCGGCGGCGGGGTCGCGCCCTTGGGCTCGGCGTAGAGATCGGGCCGCTTGACCAGGACCTTCATGGTGAGGAACAGCAGCGCCGCCGCGACGAAGCCCACGATCGGCGAAAGCAGCAGCGACTTTCCGATGCCGAGCGCCTGGCTCCAGTCGACGCCCGAGGTTCCGCCATGGCCGCCCGCCATGAGCTGGTTCATCAGGCCGACGCCGATGATCGAACCGATCAGCGTGTGCGAGGAGGAGGACGGGAGCCCGAACCACCAGGTGCCGAGATTCCAGATGATGGCGGCGAGAAGCAGCGCGAACACCATCGCGAAGCCGGCGTCCGAGCCGACGCTGAGGATCAGCTCGACGGGCAGCAGCGACACGATGCCGAAAGCGACCGCCCCCGTGGAGGTCAGGACGCCGAGAAAATTCCAGCAACCCGACCACACCACCGCCTGCGTCGGCTTGAGCGAGTGGGTGTAGATCACGGTCGCGACCGCGTTCGCCGTGTCATGGAAGCCGTTCACGAACTCGAAGCCGAGCGCGATCAGCAGCGCGAGGAACAGCAGCAGGTAGACGAGCGCGCCCGAGGGAGGAACGGCTTCCAGGTCGCGCAGCAGGCTGACGCCAGAATAGACGAGTCCGATCAGAAGGATAGCGGCGAAGGCCCCGGTCGCGACAAGGCTCGCGCCGCCGCGCGGACCCTTCTTTTCGGCGAGGGCGGGATGAGAAGCCGTATGGGACATGGTCGCGGTTCCGGGCATGACGGAGGCCGCCCAGCGCGACGAACGCAGGCGGCCAGCCGATCACGCGATCGTTACCCATGCCGTACGACGGTTCGATGAAACCTTGAACGCGCCCCAAGCCGCGGCGAACCGCCGAAAGTCCTATCCCACCGAGAGCGTCAGGCTCCCCACGCCCTCGATCCGGCCTTCCAGCCGGTCGCCCCTCTTCACCGCACCCACGCCCGAAGGCGTGCCGGTGAAGATCAGGTCGCCGGGTCGCAGCTCGAACAGGCGAGAGAGCCCGGCGATCATCTCCGGCACGGTCCAGATCAGTTGGTCGAGGTCTCCGGTCTGGCGGCGCTCGCCGTTCACGTCGAGCGTCACCGCGCCCTTGGCCGGATGTCCGATCTCGGCCGCCGGCGCGATCGCGCCGCAGGGCGCGGCGTGGTCGAAGGCCTTTCCGACCTCCCAGGGCCGGGAAAGCTTCTTCGCCTCGGCCTGCAGGTCGCGCCGCGTGAAGTCGACGCCGACGGCGTAGCCGAACACGAGGCCGAGCGCCTCTTCCTCCGAGACGTTCCGGCCGCCGCCGGAAAGCGCCGCCACCATCTCGATCTCATGGTGAACGTCGGAGGTTTCCGTCGGATAGGGGAAGACCGATCCATCGGGCAGCAGCGAGTCCGGCGTCTTCATGAAAAAGAACGGCGGCTCGCGGTTCGGATCATGGCCCATCTCGACCGCGTGGGCGGCGTAGTTGCGCCCGACGCAATAGACCCGCCGCGCCGGGAAGAGCGCGGAGGTTCCGCGCACCGCGACCGCGGCCTGCGGAGCGGGTTCGAAGACGTAGGTCGGCATGGTCCACTCCTCGAAGACCCGACGTCTGTGCGCCTCGGAACGGCGGGAGGCAAGCCGCTCCGATGTTTCATTGGCGCAAGCCGCGGCGGCGCCCTAGATGACGGACCCTCCGCTTCCGCGCATGAACTGCAAGGCCGATCGATGGATCTCTCAGGCTCCCGCCTCATCCCCGCTCCGATCGCCGCCGTCCGGGCCGCGCTTGCCGACCCCGAGATGCTGAAGACTTGCATTCCCGGCTGCGAGCGGCTGGAGCGCACGGCCGGCGGCGCCTTCGAGGGAACGGTCGCGACCAAGA
Source organism: Ancylobacter novellus (assembly GCA_003241695.1). GTDB lineage: Bacteria > Pseudomonadota > Alphaproteobacteria > Rhizobiales > Methylopilaceae > Methylopila. Next base: position 217,566 of record QFPN01000001.1, read on the forward strand.
TCGGGCCGATCCGCGCCGCATTCGCCGGAACCGTCACGGCGATCGAAACCGCGGACGGCTGGTCGCTCTCGGCGCAAGGCGCCGATTCCGCCGCCGGCTCCGGCCGCGGCCAAGGCGCGGTGACGCTATCCGAGGCGGAAGGCGGCGCGCTGCTGAGCTATCAAGGGACGGCCGAGGTCGAAGGAAAGATCTCCCAGCTCGGCTCTCGCCTCGTATCCGGCGTCGCCCGGCAGTCGATCGAAACCTTTCTGACCAACCTCGCCGAGAAGGCTGAGGTCGCCGCTCCGCCGGCGGACGAACCGTCGCCGAGGACGGAAGCGATCGAGCCTCCGCTCGCAGACGCCCCGCCTCTCGTGCATGAGGAACCCGCCGAACCCGCGACAGAGGCCGCCTCCGACGCGCCCCCGCTCGCCGACGGCGTCCTGCCGTCGCAGTCGATTCCGATCGCTCCGACCCATATCCCGGACGTGCCCGACCCCGTGGCGATCGCCGTGGCGGAAGCGACGGAGAGCCCGAAGGAAGGCGGCGGATCCGTCGGCCGCATCATGCTGGTCGCGGCGGTGGCGGTGATCGTCGGGATCGCGATCTATCTGGGCTTCCTGCAGCGCCCGCCGGGCTGACGCCGGCTCGGTCCTCGTCCAGAACCTTCGAGCGGATCTGCTCGAGCCGCGCGAGGCGTTCCGCTGTCTCCTGCGACGACATTTCCGTCACCCGCGCGAGCAACGCCTCGGTCAGCGCGAGCAGGCTCGCGAAGGAATCCCATGCGCCCACGCTCTCGGTCGCGCCGGTCAGCACCGTTTCGGCGTAGGCCGCCGCCGGGGCGTCGGCCGCGTCGGTGAACAGCGTGACGGAAGCGCCGCGCTCGGCCGCGAAGCGGCAGAGCCGCACCACGTCGGGCTGATAGCGGCGCACGTCGTAGGCGAGCACCACGGTCCGACGTCCCACGTCGATCAGCCGGTCGGGCCAGGTGGACGACAGCGAGCCGATCTCCTCGACCCCTCCCCGCACGATTTCCAGATGCCGCACGGCGAGCCGCGCGAGCGACTGGCTGAAGCGTCCGCCCACCACCAGCACCCTGCGGCGCGGATCGGCGATGCGCTGTGCGGCGCTCTCGAACGCGGCCCGGTCGAGATCGCGGAACGCGTTCTGCACGTTGAGCGCAAGCTGGCTCCCGAACGCCTGCAGGCGGTCGCCGCCTGGCGCCGGCGGAACCGCGGCGCGATGCGCCGTCCACCGGCCGAGCGGCGATCCCCGTTCGACGGCGAGCTCCGCGCGCAGCCTGTCCTGAAGCGCGCGCCAGTTCGTCATGCCGAGCTTGGCGAGCAGCCTCAGCACGGTCTGGGAGCTCGCACCCGCGGCTCGCGCGAACCGAGCCATGGGGGCGAGCCCCGCTACCGGATAATGCGCGACGAGGTGATCGGCCGCCCTGCGCTCCTGTGGCGTGAGTTCGGAAGCGATCGTCGCGAGCGCCTGGGCGACGGTCGCAGGCGTCGCTCCTTCGGCGTTGGGTCCCACCTCGTCCTCCCATTTTCGTTACTTGGCGCTTGGCGACCGTTTCATTCCATCTTGACAGATTTCTCCGGCCAACGGAACGTTCGTTCCAATCGCTGCCCGGCGGGAGGAGGCGGGCAGGCGGGGGCAACGCGACGGACGGAGCGGACCCCCGAGGCCCGGCCTCCGTCGCCCGCAACGGGGCGGATCCACATGGCAGAGCCGACAGGGACTGGCGCGACCTATCAAACGGTCGACGCGGACTACTTCGCCAAGCGCGGCCTCACGCGCTACGCAGGCGTCGCGAGCCTCTGGGCGCTCGGCGTCGGCGCGGTCATCTCGGGCCATTTCTCGGGATGGAACCTCGGCTTCGCGACCGGCGGCTGGGGCGGCATGCTGGTCGCGGGCATGATCATCGCGGTCATGTATCTCGGCCTGACCTTATCGATCGCGGAAATGTCGGCGGCGCTGCCGCACACGGGCGCGGCCTACAGCTTCGCCCGCACGGCCATGGGCCGCTGGGGCGGCTTCTTCACCGGGCTCTGCGAGAACGTCGAATACGTCATCACCCCGGCGGTCATCGTCACCTTCATAACCTCCTACGTGAACTCGATCGTCGGCATCGACGCGGCCTATTCGCCGCTGATCTGGGTCGGCTTCTACATCATCTTCGTCGCGCTCAACGTCTTCGGGCTGGAGCTGTCGTTCAAGGTGACGATGACCATCACCCTGATCTCGCTCGCGGTGCTGGTGTTCTTCTGGTTCAGCGCCATCCCGCACATGGACTTCACCCGCTTCGCGCTCAACATCGGCGTCGACGCCGAAGGCAAGGCGGTGGAGCTTCCGGACGGCGGCGGCTCGTTCTTCCCCTTCGGCTTCTCGGGCGTGCTGGCCACGCTGCCCTTCGCCGTGTGGCTGTTCCTCGCGATCGAGCAGCTTCCGCTCGCGGCCGAGGAATCGGTCGATCCGAAGCGCGACATGCCGAGGGGCATCATCCTCGGCATCATCACGCTGATCATCTCCGCCTTCATGATCGTGCTGCTGAACCCGTCAGTGGTCGGGGTGGGGACGTTCAAGCTGTCGACGTCGCTCGAGCCGCTGCTCGACGGCTTCAGGGCGATCTACGGCGACTCCGGCGTCGTGATCCTCGGCGTCGTGGCTCTGACCGGCCTGATCGCGAGCTTCCACACCATCATCTACGCGCAGGGCCGGCAGATCTATTCGCTGTCGCGCGCGGGCTACTTCCCCCGCGGGCTCTCCGTTACGCATTCCGCGTTCAAGACGCCGCACATCGCCATGATCACGGGCGCCCTGGTCGGCCTCGGCGTGATGCTGATCATCTGGTTTGCGCTCGGCGCGGAGCAGGCCGGCGCCTCGATCGGCTCGGTGCTGCTCAACATGGCGGTGTCGGGCGCGATGTTCTCCTACATCGCCCAGGCCGTGTCCTTCATCCTGCTGCGGAAGAACGCCGCCCACATCGAGCGGCCCTACAAGTCGCCGCTCGGAATTCCCGGAGCGGTCGCGACAATCGTGATCGCGGTGGTGACGCTCGGCTACCAGGTGCAGGATCCGAATTTCACCAAGGGCGTGCTCTGGGTGCTGGTCTGGTTCGCGGTGATGACCGTCTACTTCGCGCTCATCGGCCGTCACAAGCTGGTGCTGTCGCCGGAAGAGAAATTCGCCCAGTCGGGCGGCAAGGACGCCTACGAGTCCCACTGACCGGAGGCCGGGAGGCCCCCTCACCCGGAGGGCTTGCGCCCTCCGCCCTCTCCCCGCCGGGGAGAGGCAAGCAGCGCCGCCCCTTACGCCTCTCCCCTGTGGGAAGAGATCGGCCCGCAGGGCTGGGTGAGGGGCGTCGCCGTTCAGAAACGAGGCGCCAAGACCCCGATGAGCAAGCAGCAAAAATCCGCCAAGGATCTGCTCGACCTGATCGACGGCCGCGGCCTCTCCCACGTCAAAGTCGGCGTCACCGACGCCGACGGCGTGCTGCGCGGCAAATATATGAGCCGCCAGAAATTCGCCTCGGCGCTCGAGAAAGGTTTTGGGTTCTGCGATGTCATCTTCGGCTGGGACTCGAACGACCAGCTCTATGACAACGCCAGCTTCACCGGCTGGCACACCGCGTTCCCGGACGCTGCCGTGCGCCTGCTGCCCGAAACCGCGCGCGATCTTTCGCTCGAAGGCGACATGGTGTTCGTGCTCGCCGAATTCGCGGGCGAGGCCGAAGCCGTCTGCCCGCGCGGAACGCTGCGGCGGGTGCTGGACCGCGCGGACGCGATGGGCTTCTCGGTCAAGGCCGCGGCCGAGTTCGAGTTCTTCCTGTTCGAGGAGACGCCGCATTCGGTCCGCGAGAAGGGGTTCCGGAACCTCCGTTCCATGACGCCCGGCTTCTTCGGCTATTCGGTGCTGCGCTCGGGCGTCCACGCCGAGTTCTACGCCGACCTTCTCAAGCTCGGGCAGGACATGCGGTTCCCGCTGGAAGGCCTGCACACGGAGACCGGGCCGGGCGTGATCGAAGCTGCGATCGAGGTCTCGGACGCGCTCGAAGCCGCGGACCGGGCGGCGCTCTTCAAGACGATGACCAAGATCCTCGCCCAGCGCCGGGGGTTGATGGCGACCTTCATGGCGAAGTGGTCGCCGGACTGGCCGGGCCAGTCGGGACATCTCCACATGTCGCTGATGAAGGACGAAAAATCCGCCTTCCACGAGGACGGCGAGACGGGATCGATGTCCGACGTGATGCGCTGGTTCATCGGCGGCCAGCAGGCGCTGATGCCGGAGCTGCTCGCCATGGTCTCGCCGACCGTCAACGCCTATACGCGTCTCATTCCGGGCTTCTGGGCGCCGACCGACGCCACCTGGGGGATCGAGAACCGCACCTGCGCCCTCCGGGTGATCGAGGGCGGCCCGAAGAGCCAGCGGGTCGAGTACCGGGTGGCGGCGGCCGACATCAACCCCTATGTGGCGCTCGCCGCCGCGATCGGCTCGGGGCTCTGGGGCGTCGAGAACCGGATCGAGCCGGACGCGCCGGTGAAGGGCAACGCCTACGAACAGAAGCACAAGCCGAAGCGCGCGCTGCCGCGCACCCTCGGCGAGGCGGCGGCCAAATTCGCGTCGTCGAAGCCTGCGAAAGAGCTGTTCGGCGAGGCTTTCGTCGAGCACTGGGCCGCAACCCGCGACTGGGAGCAGCGCGAATTCAACAAGGCGATCACCGATTGGGAGCTCGGGCGGTATTTTGAGATTATCTGAGCCGAGAGCGTCATCCCGCACGGTCGCCAGGCCGAGCCGGGATCGCCTTCCTGAGAATGCGCATGCACCACCGCCGTCATCCTCGGACTTGACCCGAGGATCCATCTCGGGCGCCGAACTCGACGCCGAAGATGGATGGTCCGGTCAAGCCGGACCATGACGCGGCTCCTTCTGACAACGATCCCGGCTCTTCGCGGCGACGCCGCTGCGGCCGGGATGACGACGTGAGACACATGACCGACCAGATCTGCATCTCGCCCATCGACGGAACCGAATTCGCCCGCCGGTCCGTCGCCTCGCCGGCCGAAATCGAAGCCGCGGTCGCGAACGGCAAGCGGGCGCAGGCCGAGTGGGCCGCCGTCCCGATCGCCGAGCGCGGCGCGAAGATGCTCGACTTCCTGCGCGAGCTGCTCTCGCTCAACCAGCAGATCGTCCCGGAGCTCGCCCAGCAGATGGGCCGTCCCGTGCGCTACGGCGGCGAGATGCGCGGCGTCGAGGAGCGGGTGAAGCACTGCGTCGACACCGCCGAGGCCGCGCTCGCCGACGTCGTCCCGCCGCAGAAGCCCGGCTTCAAGCGCTTCATCCGGCGCACGCCGCTCGGGACCGTGTTCGTGATCGCGCCCTGGAACTATCCGTTTCTGACCGCCGTCAACACGATCGTCCCGGCGCTGATCGCTGGCAACGCCGTGCTGCTCAAGCACGCCGCCCAGACCATTCTGGTCGGCGAACGCTTCCAGGAGGCGATGGACAAGGTCAACCTGCCCAAGGGCCTGTTCCGCAACATCGTGCTCGACCATGACCAGTCGGCGACGCTGATCGGCTCCGGCGCGATCGACCACATCAATTTCACCGGCTCCGTCGCCGGCGGCCGGGCGGTCGAGCGGGCCGCGGCCGGGACCTTCGCGAGCCTCGGCCTCGAACTCGGCGGCAAGGATCCGTTCTACGTGCGCAAGGACGCCGACCTCGAGTTCGCGATCGAGAACCTCGTCGACGGCGCGTTCTACAATTCCGGCCAGTGCTGCTGCGGCGTCGAGCGCGTCTACGTCCATGAGGACCACTACGACCACTTCGTCGAGGGCGCGGTGGAGCTCGCTTCGAAATACGTGCTCGGCAACCCGCTCGACGACGCGACCACGCTCGGACCGATGGCGCACAGGCGCTTCGCCGACGTGGTGCGCGCCCAGACCGCGGAGGCGGTCGCAGCCGGCGCCAAGGCGCATCTCGACCCGAAGGATTTTCCCGCCGACGAGAAAGGCACGGCCTATCTCGCGCCGCAGGTTCTCACCGACGTCGACCACACCATGCGGGTGATGAGCGAGGAGAGCTTTGGCCCCGTGGTCGGGATCATGAAGGTCTCCTGCGACGCGGAGGCGCTCAAGCTGATGAACGACAGCGTCTACGGCCTCACCGCCTCGATCTGGACGAAGGACATGGCGGCGGCCGAAGCGCTGGGAGAGCAGATCGAGACCGGAACCGTCTTCATGAACCGCTGCGACTATCTCGATCCGGCGCTCGCCTGGACGGGCGTCAAGGACACCGGCCGCGGGGCCTCGCTCTCGGAGATCGGCTTCCACCAGCTCACGCGTCCGAAAAGCTTCCACCTGCGCGAGGCGTCGTGAATCTCACGGGCGCTTCAGACTAAGGCTCGTCATCCTTCGGCTTGACCGGAGGACCCATCGGTGGCGTAGCGCTCGACGCCGGCCATGGATCCTCCGGTCAAGCCGGAGGATGACGGCGGAGTTTCAAGAGCGACGTCTGCAACGGAACGTCCGAGACATCCCATGACCGCCCTCACCTCCGCCTGGAACTATCCCACCCGCGTTCTCTTCGGCCCCGGCCGCATCACGGATCTCGCTTCCGCCTGCGCGACCGCCGGGATCAAGCGCCCGCTGCTCGTCACCGACGCCGGGCTGAAGGACGCCGACATCACCTGCCGCGCGCTCGACCTGCTGGACGGAGCTGGGTTGAAGGTCACGCTGTTCTCCGAAGTGAAGGGCAACCCCACCAACGCGAACGTCGAGGCGGGCGTCGCAGCCTTCCGCGCGCATGAGGCGGACGGCGTGGTGGCGTTCGGCGGCGGCTCGGGGCTCGACGTCGGCAAGCTCGTGGCCTTCATGGTCGGCCAGACGCGCCCCGTCTGGGACTTCGAGGACGTGGGCGACTGGTGGACGCGGGCGGACGCTTCGAAGATCGCCCCAATCGTCGCCGTGCCGACCACCGCCGGCACGGGCTCCGAGGTCGGCCGAGCGGCGGTCGTGACCAACGAGGAAACCCACGAGAAGAAAATCATCTTCCATCCGAAGATGCTGCCCGCGATCGTGGTCTCCGACCCCGAGCTCACGATCGGCCTTCCGCCCAAGCTCACCGCCTGGACCGGCTTCGACGCGCTCGCCCACTGCCTCGAGGCATTCGCCGCGCCGGGCTTTCATCCGATGGCGGACGGCATCGCGGTCAACGGCGCGCGGCTGATCAAGACCTATCTGCCGCGCGCCGTCGCGGACGGCTCGGACATCGAGGCCCGCGCCAACATGCTGGCCGCCGCCTCCATGGGCGCGGCCGCATTCCAGAAAGGTCTCGGCGCAATCCATTCGATGTCGCATCCGGTGGGAGCGCTCTACGACACCCATCACGGCCTGACCAACGGCGTGGTGATGCCCTACGTGTTTCTCGCCAATCGCCCGGCGATCGAGGAGCGGTTCGCCCGGATCGCGAAATCCTTCGACATCGACGGCGGCTTCGACGGCTTCATCGAATGGATCCTGGCGTTCCGCGCCAAGCTGTTCGTCGCCGACACGCTCGCCGAACTCGGCGTCGACGAGACGAAGATCGACGAGATGGCGGAGAAGGCGGAGCGCGATCCTTCGACCGGCGGCAACCCCCTGCCCTTCAAGGCCGAGGACTTCGCGAGCCTGTTCCGCGCCTCGATCCGCGGCGACCTCGACGAGGCGAGGTCGCTCGCGCAGCGCTGGTCGAAGCCGTGAGCAGCCGGCCGATCCGTCTGCTCGTCGCCGAAGGCAACCCGCCGGCGATGCGCGAGCGCCACGCCAAAACCTCGGGCCAGACGCCGAGCGCGTTCTACGCGGACGTGCTCGGCGTCCTCGCGCGCGGGCTCGGCCAGGAGCCGCTGATCGACATCTGCTTCCCGGCCGACGAGGGCGCGAACCTGCCGTCAGGCGAGGACCTCGCCGGCTATGACGGCGTCGCGATCACCGGCTCAGGGCTGAACCTCTGGAAGGCGGAGCCGGAATCGCTCGCGCAGGTGGAGTTCGCTCGCGCCGTCTTCGCCTCCGGGCTGCCGTTCTTCGGCTCGTGCTGGGGCCTTCAGGTCGCGGCGGTCGCGGCCGGCGGCGAGGTGAAGCTCAATCCCGCGGGCCGCGAGATCGGCATCGCGCGCTCGATACGCCTCACCGAGGCCGGCCGCGCGCATCCGATGCACGAGGGGCGCCTCGACGTGTTCGACGCGCCCGCGATCCATTCCGACGAGGTGGCGGCGCTGCCGGAAGGCGCGGCGGTCACCGCCACCAACGAGCTCTGCGCCGTGCAGGCGGCGGAAATCCGTCACGGCGGCGGCGTGTTCTGGGGAGTCCAGTACCATCCCGAGTACACCTTCGCGGAGCTCGGAGGCATCCTGACCCGCTACACGCCAATCATGATGCAGGAGGGCTTCTTCCGCGACGATCGGGAGGCCGCGACCTACATCGCCGACCTCGTCGCGCTGGACGCCGAGCCCGGCCGCAAGGACCTCGCCTGGCGTCTCGGCGTCTCCCAATCCGTGCTGGAGCCGGCGCTGAGACGCGCCGAACTCATCAACTGGCTGAAGAACCAAGTTTTGCCCGCCATGAGCGCGCGAGGTCGGGCGTAACGGTCATTTCTTCTGCTTCACGGCGTTGGCGGCGCCGCTCGACGAGATCCTCGGCTTCGGCGCGCCGGCAGCCAGCGACCACACCACCTCGTTGTCGGCGCCGTGGACCCCGAGCGTGACGGGTCCCGCCAAGGTCAGCGTCACCTTCTGGTCCGCGCCCGAAATCCTGACCTCGCTCGCGCCCTCGGCCGGCTTCATCGTCGCCTCGACCTCGTTCTGGTCGATCTCGACCGAAAGGCTTGCAGCCTCGCCGCCGCGGACCTTCAGCTTGGAGCCCGAGACGAGAAGGTCGCGCGCGCGCTCGAACGTCACCTCGTGATCCGCGCCATGCACCACTACGCGCCCGCAATTTCCGGTGAGCGCGATCCTGTTCTCCGCGCCATAGACGCCGACGTCTTCGCCGTCGCAATCGATGTCCCGGCTGATCCCGACGCCTTCGATCTTCAGCGGCTCCGCCAACGCGGGAGCGCCGCCGATCAGCGCCAGTCCGAGAGCGGCGCGACGCGCAGGCCGCAAGATCTCCATCCGCATTCCAGCTCCTTCTTCTCTCGTTTCGCCCGAACGGCGGAAACCGGGCTCACGAACGCGGGAAGACCTCAGGAGAAGCTTTTTGTCAAACGACCAGCCAAAAGCCCGGCGCAATCAGCGCGGCCAGCGTTCCAATGCCAAGGCCCAGCGCCAGCGCCTTCACGACGCGGCCCGCGGTCAGACGATGAACCGCGGGTTCGACGAAACCGCTCCGTCGGCCGAAGGACCTCGGCGTTTCGTCTTCCGGTTTCGTTTCGCGATTGGGGAACACGCGATATGCCATGCTGATCCGGCGCGACCGTTTCCGGCTCGCATCCTGCCTCCTCGGGTTCTCGTCCAAAGCGTCGCGGGGCCGTCGCGCCCGGACGCGCTGTCATGGCGGCGAAACGCGGCGAGGGGGCGACCAGTTACGACCCGAAACGGCGCATGGTTAACGAAAAGTTGACGCCCCTCTCCGGCGCGCGCCCCGGAACAGATGCGAAACGAACGTTCCGCCGGCCGCTTTGCCCGCGTTCAGGCCGTCTCGGCTGAGGCGAGCCAGCGAGGGCCGAGATGGAGGCAGCGAGGCGGAACGGCGTCGTGGGCCTCGTCGGCCATCCGCTCGGCGATGTAGTCGAGCGCGGCCTTCACCTGCTGCGACGAATAGGGCTTCGGAATCACCCCGAGCGCATCGGCGAAATCGCTCGGCAACAGCGTCGGATTGGCGGTCGTGAACACCGCGGCGACGTCGTGCCTGGCGGCGGCGCGCGCGACGTCCGCGCCGGTCCAGCCGTCGGCGAGCCTGAGGTCGATCAGCGCAAGGTGCACGCCGGCGGAGGCGAGGAGCTCGACCGCCGTGTCGCGATCCGCGGCGAGGCCGACGAGTTCATGACCGGCCGCCGTCACGACGGGGCCGAGAGAGCCGGCCACCACCATGTCGTCCTCGACGATCAGAACCCGCATGCGTTTCCCCGAATCGACCCCTCGTCCCGTGATACCGTCGCCGGGCGACCGGCGCCATGCCGCATTTCAGGCGTCGCTCGGTCCTGTGGGGAACGCGCAGGTTCGACGGAGCGCGGCGCTACAGCGTCTTGGCGAGAGCCTCGAGCTGGTCGGCGCAGACGCCCCACCCCTCGTGGAAGCCCATCGCCTCGTGGGCCTGCCGATCCTCGACCGTCCAGTGCCGCGCCCGCGCGACGTAGCGGGTCTTGCCGCCCTCATCGGCGAACGAAAGCTCGCAGACGAAAAACGGCTTTTCGGACGGCTCCCATGCGCTCGTGAAGGCGTCGGTGAAGACGAGCCGCTCGTTCGGGACCACCTCGAGATAGACCCCGCGGTTCGGATGTTCGTTTCCGTCCGGATCGGCCATGACGACGAGGGTCGAACCGCCCGGGCGAAGGTCGACCTCCGCGTGCGTGGTCGTCCACGGCGCGGGCGTGAACCAGCGCTTCATCAGCGCAGGCTCGGTCCAGCAGCGAAAGATCTTGTCCCTCGGCGCGTCGAGCAGACGGTCGAGAACGAGTTCGCGGTCATGGGTCGGGGCGGTCATCGCGGCTCTCCTTGCGCTTCCCCCCAAGGACGGCCGCCGCCGCCGCGCGCCGACAGGACCTGCCGGTCTTTTTGCGGGACCGGCCGGCTTGGCGAGCCTCAGGTGCCCTTGGCCACGATCGCCTCGTGCCAGGAGACGGCGCGGCGCATCATGCCGAGGTGCTGGCGCTCGTACATGCGGCCGCCGATCTTGAGCGCGCCGGCCTTGCCGTGCTCCGGCATGTCGAAGGTTTCGATCACCGTACGGGCGCGCTCGACCTCCTCGGCGCTCGGCGCGAAGCAGGTGTTGGCCGGCTCGATCTGGTTCGGATGGATGATGGTCTTGCCGTCGAAGCCGAGGTCGCGCGACTGGCGGCATTCTTCGCGGCAGCCGTCCACGTCCTCGATGTCGTTGAACACGCCGTCGAGGATGGTGAGGCCGTTGGCGCGCGCCGCCGCGAGCGCGAACATGATCCAGGGCATCATCGGCGCGCGGCCCTTCACGAGCTGCGCCCAGGTGTCCTTGGCGAGATCGTTGGTGCCGAGCACGAGACAGGAAAGCCGGGAGCCGGGGACAGTGCGGCGCCCCTTGGCGATCTCCTGGATGTTGAGGATCGAGGCGGGCGTCTCGATCATCGCCCAGACGTCGATGCTCTCGGGCGCGTCGAGCGCCTCGAGGCGGTTGGCCATGTGCTCGAGCACCGCGGTCGAGGAGACCTTGGGCATCAGGATGGCGTCGGGCTTCGCCTCGATCGCGGCCTGCAGGTCGGCCTCGCCCCACGGGGTCTGCGGCGCGTTCACGCGAATGATGATCTCGCGGTCGCCGTAGCCGCCCTCCTTCACCGCGCGGCACACCTGCTCGCGGGCGATTTCCTTCGCGTCCGGCGCGACCGCATCCTCGAGGTCGAGGATCAGGCTGTCCGCGGCGAGCGTCTTCGCCTTGTCGAGCGCCCTCTGGTTCGATCCCGGCATGTAGAGAACGCTGCGGCGCAGACGAAGATCGGCCATTATCGGCTCCCGTGATCGATCGGACGAGCCTTCCTATCAGACATCCGCTTCGCACGCGCAACACGAGCGTCTCGGCAATTCGGGCGCCTCTCCGGTCGGTCAAGAACGAAAAAAGGCCGGGACGAGCCCGACCTTCTCCCTGTCGTCTCGAAGCGCGGCCGCCAGTACATCCGTGGTCGGCCGCGAGAGACGATCGCCCGACGCGCAGGCCGGACATGACACGAGCCTATCCGGCGACGGTTAAGCATTTATGACCGCCTGCGGCGCTCATCCCCGCCCCTTGCGCCGCATGACGAAGCCGATGACTTCGGCCACGGCCTTGTAGTGGTCCGGCGGGATCTCGCGGTCGACTTCGAGCGCGGCGTGCAGCGAGCGGGCGAGCGGCGGGTTCTCGATCACCGTCACGCCCGCCTCCTCGGCGATCTTCCTGATGCGCAGCGCGATAGCGTCGACGCCCTTCGCCACGCAGGTCGGGGCGTTCATGCCGGGCTCGTATTTCAGCGCGACCGCGTAATGGGTCGGGTTTGCGATCACCACCGTCGCGCCCGGCACCGCCGCCATCATGCGCTTCTTCGAGCGGCTCTGCCGGATCGCCCGGATGCGCGCCTTGACGTGCGGATCGCCCTCCTGCTGCTTGTGCTCGTCCTTGACCTCCTGCAGCGTCATCTTCTGACGCTCGCGCCAGCGATGGCGCTGGAACAGGTAGTCGGCGATCGCGATCACGGCGAACACGGCCACCGAGGCGACCAGCACCCTGAGGCTCAGCGTCTTCAGAAGCGGCAGGAGCGTTCCGACGTCGGCCTCGGCGAGGGTCGTGAGGCGCGTGCGTTCCGGCCAGGCGACGTTCCAGATGACGGCGCCGACGATGCCGATCTTCAAGAGCCCCTTGCCGAAGTTGACGAGGCCCTCGACCGAGAAGATCCGCTTGAAGCCGGACAGCGGAGAGATCTTCGAGAGCTTCGGCGTCAGGGGCTCGCCGGTCATCAGCGGCGGATGCTGGACGAGGTTTCCGGCGACAGCGGCGAGCGTCAGGAACAGCATGGGCAGCGCGAGCGCGGCCCCGATCGCAAGGCCGAGCCCGCCGGCCATGGCGCGGAGCGACAGGCCGTCGACCGCGATCGTCTCTGGCGCGGCGAGAAAGCGGGTCAGCGCCTGGCCGAGGCTCGCCGCAGCGCCGTCGCCGAAGATCGAGATCACCAGCGTCGCGGCTGCGAGGCCGAACCAGACGTTGAGCTCCTGGCTCTTGGCGACGTCGCCCCGCTTCAGCGCGTCGTCGAGGCGCTTTCGGGTCGGTTCTTCGGTTTTTTCGCCGCCCTCGGACTCGGCCATCGCCTAGCGCCCCGTGAGCAGGCGCAGCGTGTCGCCGACGCCGTCGAGGAAGACGCCCATCAGCACGCCGAGCGTGACTGCGAGCAGCGCGAAGCCCGCCAACAGGGTCAGGGGAGCGGCGACGAAGAACACCTGGAGCTGCGGCATCAGCCGCGAGAGCACGCCGAGCCCGAGATTGAACACGAGGCCGAACACCAGAAACGGCGCCGACACCTGCACCCCGATGCGGAAGGCGTCGGAGGCGGCGCCGAGGGCGAGCTTGGCGGCGTCGCCGGTCTCTGGGATCATGCCCGGTCGAAACGCCTCGTAGCTCTCGGCGATCGCGGCGATGACGAGATGGTGCAGGTCGGTCGCAAAGATCAGCGCGATCCCGACGAGGCTGAAGAAGGCGCCGACGATCGCGCTCTGCTGGCCCTGCGTCGGATCGACCGTCATCACGAAGCCGAGGCCGAGCTGGTTCGCCACCACGTTGCCCGCGACCGAGAGCGCCGACATCACGAAGCGCCCGACGAGGCCGAGCATAAGCCCGACGGCGACCTCCGACAAAGCGAGTCCGATCAGGCGCGCGGGATCGGTCGCGTCGACCTGATAGAGCGGCCGGGCGAAAGGCCAGAACACGAAGGCGAGCAGCACCGCGATCGTCAGCCGGAAGCGCGGCGAGACGTTCTCCTCGCCGAGCGCCGGCAGCAGCATGACGAGCGCGCCGACCCGCGCGAGGATCAGCACGAATGCCGCGACTTCGTTCGGAAGGAACTCGAGGGTCATGGGGCGGCCGGGGCGACTGACCGCCCATCCCTATCCGAGTCTCACCCGCCCGAGACGATCTTCTCGGCGATACGGGTCATATGTCCGGCAAGCGCGTCGCCCATGAAGGGAAGCGCGAGCAGCATCGCGGCGAAAAGCGCGAGGATCTTGGGCACGAACACCAACGTCATTTCCTGGATCTGGGTCAGCGCCTGCAGCAGCGAGACCGCGACGCCGACGACGAGCGTCACGACCATCAGCGGGCCGCCGACCTTGAGAATCGTCCAGAGGCCGTCGCGCGCGACGTCGAGGACTTCGGGACCGGTCATGGGGGTCGAACCTGCGAAAAGACGTTCTGGAACCGAAAGCCGCGCCGCCGATCAGATCGGCATGCGCATGATTTCCTCATAGGCCGAGATCACCTTGTCCCGGACGCTGACGAGCGTGTCGAGTGCAAGCTCGCTCTCGGCGACAGCGGTGACGACGTCGACCACGTCTCCCTTGCCCGAGATCGCCGAGAGGGCCTTGGCGTCGGTCTGGCGGCCCTGCTCGGCGAAGCCCGAGATCGCCTGCTCCAGCATGTCGCCGAAGCCGCCGCCCTTGGGCGCGGCGAGCGGCGAGGCGCCGCCCGCGAGGCCGCCGGCGAGGCTCGAGATCGAGGCGTAGGCGTTCGCCGCGGAGATCGGACTGGTCATCGGCCGCTATCCCTTCAGGCGCGCAGGATTTCGAGCGTGCGGGCGATCATGCGCCGCGCCGCGCCCACCATGTTGAGGTTCGCCTCGTAGGACCGCTGCGCCTCGCGCATGTCGGTCTGCTCGATCAGCGAATTGACGTTCGGCAGCAGCACGTCGCCCTTGGCGTCGGCGAGCGGGTTGCCGGGGTCGTGCTTGACGCGGAACTCCGACTGGTCGCGCCCGACGCGGCCGAGCTTGACAACCTGCGCGCCGAGTTCGTCGTCGAAGCTCGCCTTGAGCGTCGGCACCTTGCGCCGGTAGGGCTCGCCTCCCGGCGTCCGGGAGGTCGAATCGGCGTTGGCGATGTTCTCGGCGATGATCCGCATGCGGCCCGCCTCGGCCTTGAGGCCGGCGGCCGCGACGCCGATGGCGCGCGTGAGGTCCATGGGCGTGCTCCCTCAGCGCCTACCGAGCGCGGTTCTGAGAAGGCCGAGGCTCTTGGAATAGAGCATCGCGGCCATCTGGTGATCCATCTGGTTCTGGGCGGCCTTCGCCATCTGCTCCTCGAGCGTGACCGAATTGCCGTCCGGCGTCCGGGCGAAGCCATCGACGTTTCGCGCCCTGCCTTCCTCCTGGATCGAGGCGAGCGTCATGTGGCGCGCGTCGGTGCGCGTCGGCGCGGGCCCTGGCTCCGACAGCTCCGGCGGCGCGAGGTCCTGGCCGCGGAAGTTCGGCGTCGAGGCGTTCGCGACGTTCTCGGCGAGCACGCCCTGCCGAACCTCGTGCCAGCGCATCTTTGTCTTCAGGGCCGCGATCAACGACGGTTCGGAGATGCCGGACAAGGGTCTTTCTCCAGTCGCGGTCCGGCGTTCCATTTTCGCGATTTGCGCCGCCGCCCGGCAAAATCTGCCGCCTGGATGGTTAATGAGCCGTTAAGAACGTTAAGTTTCCATTCACCTTGCGCGTGACTCTGGCTATGACGAAAACGCCGGTCGCGGTCGTGTGATGGTTTCACGGGTCGACCAAGCCCGGTCCGCGCCGGCCGCGCCGACTTACGGTCTGCGCCTTCGAGAGTGAGGTATCTCGCGTGTTCGACCAGTTCCTGGGCGACGTCCCGACGCCCCTCAAGTTCCTTTTGGCCTTCGTGGTCGTCATCCTGCTGATTTTCGTCGCCGCCTGGCTGATCCGGCGATTCGGCGGGCAGCGCTTCGGTCCGGCCGCGGGCGCAGGCCGGTCGCGGCAGCCGCGGCTCGGCGTGCTCGACGTGCTGGCGATCGACGGACGGCGACGGCTCGTGATCGTGCGGCGCGACAATGTCGAACATCTCGTGATGATCGGCGGCCCGAACGACGTCGTGGTCGAAAGCGGCATCCTGCGGCAGCCGCCGGCGATGCAGGTCGCGCGCGAGGCGCCGCCGATGGCGCAGGTCGAAGCGCAGCCGGCCCGCACGACGCCGCCGCAGCCCGTTCCCGCGCCGCAGGCTCCGCGCGCGCCTGCGCCAACCGCGCCGCAACTGGAGCCGCAGCGCGCCCAGCCGAGGGTCGCCGAAGGACCGGCGGTCGTCGCTGCGCCGCCGCTGCAGCCCTCAGCGCCGACCGCTCCCGTCCGCCCTGCCGCCGCCCCGCCCGTGGTGGCGCCCCAGCGGCCCGCCGCTCAGGCGGCGCCTGTGGTCCAGCCGGTCCGGCCGACGACGCCCGCTCCGGCCGTCCGTCCGGCGGCTCCGGTCGAAGCCGTCAAACCCGAGGCTCCGAAACCGGAGGCTCCGAAGCCCGAAGCCGTCAAGGCCGACGCGCCCAAATCGGAAGCGCCCAAGCCCGAAGCTCCCAAGCCCGAAGCCGCGAAGCCGCAGCCGCCAAAAGCCGAGGCGCCGAGAGCGGAGGCGCCCTCTGCCGTCATGCCGCAACCGGCCGCAAAACCGGCGCCTGCTCCGACCCCGGCTCCCGTCGTCGCCAAACCGGCGCCTGCTCCGCAGCCGGCGGCCGTCCGGCAGCCGGCTGCGGCTCCTGCCGCTCCGGCCCTCGAACCCGCGAACCGTTCGAGCGAGCTCGCCGAGCGGCTCGCGGCCGCGCTGAAGCGGCCCGTCTCGCCGGCGCTCCGTCCCGCGCCGGTCGCCGAGAAGCCAGCCGCGCCGCAGGCCGATCTGCCGCGCGAGATGCCGGCGATGAGCGTCGAGGCTCCCGCCCCGTCCGACACGCCGAAACCCGCCGCCGCGAAACCGCCCGCCGCGCCCGAGGTCAAGCCCGAGCCGCGCGACGCCGCGGATCCCTTCGCCGACGACGATCTGCTCGCCTCTCTGGAGGCCGACATGGCGAACCTGCTCGGGCGGGATGTCGGCAAGGGCAAATGACGCGACGCGCGGCCAGCCCGGCGCGGTCCGCTTTCGCGGACTGAGGCGGGCGGCCGGCGCCGCGGCCGTCGTCGCCGGCCTGCTCCTCGCCGCGCCGGTCGCGGCCCAGACCATGACGCTCGACCTCGGACAGGGCGGCGTCAGCGAGCGCGCGCTCCAGATCGTCGCGCTCATCACGGTGCTGAGCCTCGCGCCCTCGATCCTCGTGATGGTCACCTGCTTCACGCGGATCGTGGTCGTGCTGTCGCTGCTCCGCACCGCGATCGGCACGCAGACGGCGCCGCCCAACGCGGTGGTGACGGCGCTCGCGCTCTTTCTCACGGCTTTCGTCATGGGGCCGACCTTCCAGCAGGCCTACACGGACGGCGTGCAGCCGCGCCTCGCCGGCCAGATCGACGACGCGACCGCGTTCCAGCGCGCAGCCGCTCCGTTCCGCACCTTCATGCTGAGCCATGTGCGCGAGAAGGACCTGTCGCTGTTCCAGGGCCTGTCGCGCGAGCCGAACCCGGAGACGCCCGACCAGGTGTCCCTCAGGGTGCTGGTGCCCGCCTTCATGATCTCGGAGCTCCGGCGAGCGTTCGAGATCGGCTTCCTGCTGTTCGTGCCCTTCCTCGTGATCGACCTCGTCGTCGCCTCGGTGCTCATGTCGATGGGCATGATGATGCTGCCGCCGGCGATCGTGTCGCTGCCGTTCAAGCTGATCTTCTTCGTGCTGGTCGACGGCTGGAATCTCGTCGCCGGCAGTCTGGTGCAGAGCTACGGGACGTAGGCCTGACGCGCGGTCAGGCGCGGGAGCCGGCCTCTCCCGGCGCCGCCGGCGCGGAGGCGGGCGCAGGCTTCTCGGCGGCGGTCTCCTCGGCGGCGCGCGCGCGATATTCCTTCACGAAGGCGTCGAAGGACGAGCTGGCGGCGATCGAGCGGGCGATCTCGCGGAAGGCGTCGCCGCGCGTCTCGATCGGCGCCGTCACCACCTCGAAGGCCGCGGACTGCGGACTTTCGGCCATCTTGGCCGCGAACTTCTGGCGGATCCGGTCGAGTCCCAGCCCGTCGCCCGCAAGCGAAAGCGCGATGGCGGCGCGCATCACGTCCGCCCGCTGTCCGTCGTCGAGCGGGGTCGCCGCCCGCCAGGAGGTTCCGAGCGTCGTCTCGAGCGCCTCGCCGGCATCCGGCCAGCGCCGCGCCGTCCAGAGGATGTCGGCCTTGAGCTTCGCGGCGTCGGCGCCCGCAAGACCGTCGGCCATCTCGAGCGCGAGGTCGACCCGGCCGGTGTCGGCGAGCGCGCGCGCCTCGAGACGCAACCGCGCCTGCAGGAGCGAGGCCGGAAGGTCGGCCTGACGCGTCTTGCGCAGAACCTCCAGCGCCTTGGCGGGCTTGCCGTTCATCATGTCGACAAGCGCCGCCCGCGCCGCCACCTGCGCGCGCGCCGCGCCGGAGAGGCGGTTGTCGATCTGGTAGTCGAGCAGGTCCGCCGCCTGGTCGAACAGATCGACCTCGACCAGCCGGTCCGCGAGCTTGCGCACCAGCTCGTCGCCGCGCTTGCCGCCGGGGCTCAGCTCCTTGAAATCGTAGAACAGAGCGAGCGCGTCGAGCTTCGGCAGACTGTCCGCGCCGGCGCCGAGGAACAGATCGGTGAAGCGCTCCTGCATGCGATCCTGAAGCGTGCGCGTGCCGTCCGCGTCGGGGAAGGCCTGGACGGCCACGCGCAAGGTCGAGAAGGCGTCCCGCCAGCGGCCGGCGTCGCCGTAGAGCTCGATCAGCCGCGCCAGCGCCGCGGCCTCGATCCAGTCGCCTCGCCAGCCGATCGTCAAACGCTCGAGCCGTTCGATCGCGGCCGCCCGGTCAACCTTGCCGACCTTCAGCCCGAGATCGATCGAACGCAGCTCTGCTTCGGCCGACGCCGCGCTGTCGCCGCGTTTCGCAAGCGTCCCATAGGCCGCAAGCGCCCGGTCCGCGCGCCCGAGCGCTTCGGCCAGCCGGGCGCGGATGAGGTCGCGCGCGGCGACGCCCTCGACGGCGGGGAGCACGTCGAGCTTGTCGAACTCGGCCGCCGCCGTGGCGCTGTCGCCGGCGTCGATCGCGAGCTTCACGCCCAGCCCGACGAAGCGCGCCTGCAAAGCGGAGGGCATGACGGCGAGCGCGGAATCTCCGGTCCGGAGCGAGATCCGCGCCTTGCCGACGCTTCCTTCGGCAGCCTCGGCGGCGGCGCGCCAGAGCGCGGCTTCCGGATTAAGCCTGAGCGCCGGCGCGGCGAGAATCGACAGCGCCTCCTGAGACCGGCCGAGCCTGACCTCGGCCATGGCCCTCAGGATCGAGAGACGGTCGTCGCGCTCCGTCAGGCCGCCGTCCTCGACGATCGCTTCAAGGATGGCCTTGGCGTCCGCGGACCTGTCGTGGGCGGCGTAAAACCGCGCCAGATCGAAACGCGCCTCGGGACGATCCTGCAGCGACGACAGGGCCGCCGCCCCGAGCAGTTCGTGCTCACGATCGGCGAATGGCGCGTCGTGGTCCTTCCGCCAGGTCTCTGCGTTCATCAGGGTGGCGCCGCCCTCGGACGCCGGCTCCGTCGCCGCGGCGCTCGACAGGATCAGGCCGCCGTCGCGCTCGACGAAGAGCTGGTCGAGCCGACCCACCGCGCGGGCGTCCTCCGCTCCGAAAAGAAAAGCGAGCCCATGGGCGGTCGCGAGCGTCTGGAACTCGACGAAGGCGCGCGGCCGCGCGAAGCCGCGGGCGGGTCCCGCGAGCGTCGCCACTGTGATCTCGTCGCCGACCTCCGGATCGCGCACCCGGCGAACGGAGCCAAGACCGGGCGCATCGACCTGCATCGCCGCTCGCCCGTCCCGATCGAAGCTCGGCTTCAGGTCGACGGTCGCGCTGCGCGCCAGGACGTCGTCGCCGAGCGAGACGATCCAGCTCTCGCCCTCGGTCGCGACCGACGCCAGCCGCTCGTCCGCGAGCTTGAGGCGCGCCGCGCGGCCGCGCGGAAGCGGCGTCTGGTCCGCGGCGACGACGAGCCCGCCGGAGTCGCGCGAGAGGGCCGAAAGATCGAGCGGCCTGTCGTCGTCGAACACCGCCCAAAGCGTCCGTCCGCGCACAAAGATCGCCGCGGGCGTCGGGCGGGCGAACGGAAAGACGATCCGATACGTGTCGCCCGCGCGCCGCACGAAAGGCTGGGACGAAGCCGACTGCGTTTCGCTGCGGGCCGGGATCGGCGTTTGCGGAGCTGCTCCGACGGGAGGCGCGTCCTGCGCGACGACCAAAGGCCTCGGACTGGCGGTCGAGGTGGTCTCGGGATCGGCGACGTGCGCTCGCGGAGCCGTGGCGGCCGGCGCGGGCGCGGCGGGAACCGGCTGCGGCGCGGCTGCGCGCTCGGGCGCGGCGGCGGGCTCCGGGGCAGCGGACGGATCGGCGACGGGAGCCGTTCCGCGGTCGACGTCGAGGATGAACTCCTCGTCCTCCCGGAAGCCGCGAACCTCCTTGGCGTCCGCGACCGGCACGGTGACGACCAGCCGGTCTCCGACCATCTCGGAGGTCAGACCGGAGAATTCGGTCGGCAACAGTGCGCGCGCCGCCGCCGCGTCGAAGCGGTACGGCGCTCCGATTGCGACGCGCACCGTGCCCCCGGTCCGCTTGAAGTCGACGTCGACGTCGCCGCCGAGCCCGAAGATGAGGCGGCTGAAGGTTGGGTGGGTCGCGCCTTCGACGGTGAGCCGCGCCAGCGGCCGGACGGCGCGGCGAGCCTCCGCGGCGCGGATCTCGCGCCCGGCGCGCGCGTCGCGGGACAGCGCCTCGATCACGTCTTTCGGCAGCGGCGGCGGCATGCCGTTCCACGTCGGGGGCAGAAGGTCGACGAACAGCGTCTCGCCGGCCTCCGCGACCTGCAGCTTCACCGGCTTCTGAAGCGCGATTCGGATTGCGGTCCCGTCCGGATCGCGGCGCACCACCCCCGCGAGCTGCGCGAGACCGCGCGCGAGGCTTTCGGCCTGAAGCGTCACCGGCCGGTCGAAACCGATGACGAGGATCGAGTTCACGATCCGCACGTCGGGCTTCGGCAGCCGGTCGAAAGAGAGCGTGATGCGGGCGTATCCTTCCGGCGCGATCGCGGCGGAAACGACGGCAGCCGGCGCTTCGGCCACGACGGGCGCAGAGGCGCCGAGCGCGAACGCGAGCGTCAGTCCGGCTATCGTCGCGCGCGTTCGAAACGCCACGTCCTGCGGCTCCCGTCATCAGACGGACGGCGCATCCGGCGCCCTCCGGCAGGGGAGTTAAGCGCAAAGCCGTTGGCAAGCCGTTACCGCGGCGAGGCCATCTTGCGCGTTACGGCGCCGGCCTGCCCTCGATCTTCGGCAGATCGGTCGCGGCCATGGCGGCCGAAACAGGGGTCGCGACCTCGCGGCGGGCGAGCGAGACGGTGAGCTTCTGGGCGGCCTCGGGCGCCATCAGGCCCATGACGACCGAGAGCGTGCGGGGCTTCATGCGCGACGCGACGTCGAGCAGGACCTGCGGGTCGAGCTTCTCGAAGATGCGCGCCGCCTCCTTGGGCTTCATGCCCTCGTAGAGAATGACGAGCTCCTTGAGCTTGTTGGCCTCCTCGTCGGCTCGCCGCCTGTCGGCGTCGCCGATCGCGGCTTCGAGGCGCCTCAGCTCCGCGAGCCGGTCGTCGAGCCGCTGCTCGGCGGCCTTGAGCATGGTTTCGCGCAGGTCGAGGTCGGCGGAGCGCGCGTCCATCGCCTCGCGCCGCTTGTTCAGCGCCTCGGCGAGCGCGGGCGCGGCGCTCTCTTCGGCCGCGAGCACGCCCTTGAGATCGAGCGGCGGCGTTTCGACAGGCCGCTTCGCTTGAGCGGTCTGCTCGTTCGCGCCGTGATCGTCGGGGACCGCCGGCTTCTCGTTCTTAGCGCCGGCCGCAGCCGCCGGCTGCACGAACAGGTAGCTGCTGTGGGTCGCAAGGCCCGCGACCTTGAGAACGAGCAGCGCGGCGGCGGCCGTCATGACCACCGGCATCAGCCTCAGGCGCGGCCCGGCGGTCACGACGCGGTTCCGAGGCTGAGCGCGCGGATGCGGCTCGCGAGCATTTCGGCCGCGGCGGCCGCGGCGGCGGAAGCGCTGACCGGCGCGTCCGCGGCCTTCGCGGCGGCGCGGCGGCGCTCTTCTTCGGCCTCAGCCTGCCGGCGGGCCTCCAGGCGGATCTCCTCGCGCGCGGCCTTGATGCGCTCGACCTCGCCGGCCGCGGACTCGCGCTCGGCGTGCTCGCGCGCCGCCTTCGCGATCCGCGTGATGCGCTCGACCACGGCCTCGCCCTCGTCGAGCTGCCCCGCCATCTGCTGCGACAGCGCCTCGGCGCGGCCAAGCCGGTCCGCGAGCGTCTCCTCGCTCTGCGCGACGGTCGCGCGCAGTCCCGCGATCGCGCGCTCGGCCGCATGGGTCGCGGCGACGAGCTCGGTGACGGTGTCGCGCATCGTCGCCTCGTCGGCGCGCAGACGCCGGAGCTTGCGGTCGAGCACGGCGCAATAGGCGATGGTGGCGACCAGAAGCACAGCGACGAGCGACTCGATCGCGAGACCGACGACGTTCTCCATCACGAAGCCTCCTTACGCTCGGCGCTCGCCTCGAACGCCGCGAGGGTGGTGCGGGAGCGACGGAGCGGCGCAGCGATCTGGACCGCCACCTTCTCGCCGGACCGCCCCATCCGCGCTTGCGTGAGCACCTCCTCGCCGCAGCGGATCTCGACCAGCGCGTCGGGCTTGACGTCGAGCATCAGCGTGTCGCCGACGTCGAGATCGAGAATGGTCCTGAGCGGCAGCCGCTGGTCGTAGAGCACGGCCTGGATTTCTGTGCGGGCGGCGAAGATCTCGGTCGCGAGATGGCCTTCCCAGGTCGCGTCGCGGCCGAACTTCTCGCCCATGAACTGCTGGATCAGCACGTCGCGGATCGGCTCGATCGTGGCGTAGGGAATGGCGATGTCGATGACGCCGCCCCGCTCCTCCATGTCGACGCGCAGGGTGACGAGGATCGCGGCGTTGGCCGGCCGGGTGATGGCGGCGAATTTCGGGTTGGTCTCGAGCCGGTCGAGCGAGAAGCGAACCGGCGTCACCGGACGGAACGCGGCCTCGGCGTCCTCCAGCACGACCTCGATCATGCGCTGCACGATCGAGGTCTCGATCGTGGTGTAGGGGCGGCCCTCGACCTTCATCTTGACGGTGGCGTTCCGTCCCCCGAGCAGCACGTCGATGATCGAATAGGTCAGGGGCGCGTCGACCGCGATGATGCCGAAACCGTCCCATTGCTCCGCCTTGAACACCGACAGGATGGTGGGGAGCGGGATCGAGTTCAGATAGTCGCCGAAGCGCGCCGAGCGGATGCCGTCGAGCGAGACCTCTACATTGTCGGAGGTGAAGTTGCGCAGCGAGGTCGTGAGCAGCCGGACCAGCCGGTCGAACACGATCTCGAGCATCGGCAGGCGCTCGTAGGAGACGAGCGCGGAGTCGATGATCGCCCGGATTCCAGACTGGTCCGCGAGGCCGAGCGCGGTCGGGTCGAAGCCGAGCAGGCCGTCGACCTCGTCCTGGTTGAGCACCCGGTCGGCGGCCTTGCGGCCGCTCGCGCTCATGGTCTTCGGCTCGTCGAGCATCGCGGCCCAGCCGGCGGCGACGTCGCCGGAGACCGGCCCGACCTGTTCGGCGAGCGCGGCCTCCCATTCGGCCGCGATGTCGTCGTCTCCGCCCGCCATCTCGCGCTCCGCCCCCGCGCCGCCCTACTGGACGACGATCTCCTTGAACAGAACCGCGTCGACCTTGGCCGGCGCGACCGCCGTGTTGACGCGGCGCAGCAGTTCCTCCTTCAGACGGTAGACCCCCGAGGAGCCGCGGATGTCGTCCGGGCGAAGCTCTCTGAGATGGGTCTGGAAGCTGTCGAGCACGCGCGGCATCATCGGCTTGATCGCCTCGGCGGCCTTCGGCTCGTCGACCTCGAGCGCGACCGAGAGCCGGACGTAGCGCTGCCTCTCCTTCTCGGCGGTCGCGAGGTTGACCGTCATTTCGGGCAGCTCGACATAGGCGGCCGCGGGCGTTTCGGCCGCGCCCTTCTTCTCGCTCTTCTCGCCCTCGGCGGATCCGTGCTCGGACGCCTCGGCGTGCGCCTCGTCCTTTTCGCCCTTGCCGGCGAAGACGAACCAGCCGCCGACCCCGCCGAGCAGCAGGACCGCGGCGGCCGCTCCGCCGATGATCATGAGCTTCTTCTTCGACTTGGGCTTCGCCTTGGCGTCGTCGCCGTCGTTGAGATCGTCCGCCATCGCGCCCCCACGGACGCCCCCGAGGACGCCGCGCACCGTCGCGGCCGACGGGTTCGCCGGCCATGGTTAACGAATAGGTTCGAAAGGTTAACGAAGCCTTGCGACCCGGCAAAAGCTGCCGGGCAAAATGCGCCGCGCGGCGTTCCGCGGCTCCCCGCGACGACGGCAAAGACGACGAAAATCCGTTGTTTCTCAGCACATTCGCAGTCTGGCACGGCCGCTGCACAGGACCGGCCGGGCGGCGCGTCGGTCGGGGAGGATCGGCGTCGGCGCCCGCGGACATGCGGCTCGGGAGCGTGTGGTGGAAAACGCCTCTCTGGTCGGGCTCTCGCGTCAGGTCGTCCTGAGGCGCGAACTCGACATGATTGCGAACAACGTCGCCAACATGAACACCTCCGGCTTCAAGGCCGAGCAGATGGCGTTCGGCGAATATCTGATGCCGAAGGCGCGCGACGAGACCTTCGAACGGCGCGCCGACAGGCCGATGTCCTTCGTCGAGGACGTCGCGACCTGGCATGACCATTCGGCGGGCGTCATCCAGTCGACCGGCGCCGAGACCGACGTCGCGATCGACGGCGACGGCTTCTTCGTCGTCGAGGGCGCGGGCGGAACCCGCTACACCCGCAACGGCGCGTTCCAGATCAACGCGACCGGCGAGCTCGTGACGAGCGAAGGCGCGCGGGTGCTCTCGACCTCCGGACCGATCCAGTTCGGTCCGAACGAGCACGGCCTCACGATCGCCGCGGACGGCTCGATCTCCACCAACGAAGGCGTGCGCGGCCGTCTCCGGATCGCGCGCTTCGCCAATCTTCAGGACCTGTCCAAGGACGGCTCCAGCGGATTCCGGACCGACGCCACGCCCGAGGAGCCGACCGCCCGCATCCGCCTCGTCCAGGGCGCGGTCGAGAAGTCGAACGTGCGGCCGGTGCTCGAGATGAGCCGGCTGGTCGAGGTGACGCGCGCCTATGAGAGCGTGACGGCGCTCCTTTCCAAGCAGGACGACGTCCGCCGCTCGGCGATCGAGAAGCTCGCAGAGGTGCCGGCGTGATCTTTCTTTCCATGACCGAGAGGGCCGCCTGATGCGCGCGCTGTACACCGCCTCCACGGGCATGGCCGCCCAGGAGCTCAACGTCGAGCTCATCTCGAACAACATCGCCAACATGCGCACCGCCGGCTTCAAGCGCCAGCGGGCCGAGTTCCAGGACCTGCTCTACCAGACCATGCGGCGCGTCGGCTCGACGAGCTCGGACGCCGGCACCGTGCTGCCGACCGGCGTCGACATCGGCTCCGGCGTCAAGCTCGTGGCGACGCCCCGCGTCATGAGCCAGGGCACGGTCGGACAGACGGAGAAGACCTACGACGTCGCGATCCGCGGCGAGGGCTTCTTCCAGGTTCAGCTTCCGGACGGAACCACGGCCTACACCCGCGACGGCTCGTTCGAGCTCGATCCGAACGGGCAGCTCGTCACCGCCGACGGCTACACGGTGCTGCCCGGCATCACGGTGCCCAACAACGCGACCGCGGTCTCGATCAGCGCGACGGGACAGGTCGAAGCCACCATCCCGGGCCAGACCGCGACCCAGGCGCTCGGCCAGCTCCAGCTCGCCCGCTTCATCAACAAGTCGGGCCTCGAGGCCAAGGGCGACAACCTGTTCCTTGAGACCGACGCCAGCGGCACGCCGCTTCAGGACGTGCCCGGCGGCGAGGGCTTCGGCAACGTGCTGCAGGGCTATCTCGAGCAGTCGAACGTCAACGCGGTCACCGAAATCTCGGACCTGATCGCGGCCCAGCGCGCCTACGAGATGAACTCCAAGGTCGTCTCCTCGGCCGACCAGATGCTCCAGAACGCCTCCAACATGCTGCGGTGAGCGCCATGACCCGTCTCCTCGGCGCGCTTGCGCTCTTCCCCCTGCTCGCGGCCCATCCCGCCCTCGCCCAGCCGACTCTGCGCGCCGACGTTCTGGTCACGGACGAGATCGTCACCGTCGGCGACCTGATCGACGGCGCCCACGGGCTTGAAGGCGTCGCGCTGTTCCGCGCGCCGGATCCCGGCCAGACCGGCCCGCTGCCGGCCGCCGCCGCCATCGCCGCCGCCAAGCGCATCGGGCTGAACGGCGTCGAGGCGAACGGCGTGCGCGAGGTGTTCGTCACCCGCGCGAGCCGCGAGATAACGCCCCAGCAGATCTCGGGCGTGGTCACGGCGCGCGCCGCGACCGACTACGGTTGCGACGTCGAGGCCGTGGAGGCGACGCTCGACGAGACCGCGCCGATCCATCTCGACGCAAGCCGCACGGGCGCGCTCTCCGTCGCCCGCTTCACGCTCGATCCGAAGACCGGCCGCTTCGACGCGCTGCTCGAAACCGCGGGCCAGCCGCGCGGCGCGGCCCCGATCCGCGTCACGGGAACCGCGGTCGAAACCATCGAGGTCGCGACGCTCGCGAGGGCGCTCGCCCGCGGCGACATCGTCTCCGCCGCCGACATCCGCTCCGACCGGCGCCCGAAGGCGCAGGCGCAGGACGCCGTCGCGCCGGCCGAGGCCGTGGGGCTCGCAGCCCGACGGTCGCTGCGCGAGGACCAGCCGCTGCGATCCGGCGACCTCGCCTCCCCGCGTCACGTCGGCCGCGGCGACTTCGTCACCCTGATCTACGCCTCGTCGGGCCTCTCGCTGTCGCTGAAGGCGCGCGCGCTCGGCGGCGGCGCGGCCGGCGACGTCGTCGCCGTCCAGAACCTGCAGTCGAAGCGCGTGGTGAACGGGGTGGTCACCGGCCCCTCCGAGGTCACCGTGACCGCCGCCCCGACCGCGCTCGCCCGCCGCTGAGGATGACCGAGATGAGCCTCGCCCCCCGCCTCGCTTTCGTCTGCTGCGCCGCGGCGCTGCTCGCGGGCTGCAACACGGCCGACCGCCTGTCGCAGATCGGCAAGCAGCCGTCGCTGTCGGCGATCGAGAACCCGACCACCCAGCCGGGCTACAAGCCGGTGAAGATGCCGATGCCGGAGATCGAGCCGGTGTCCTATCAGCCGAACTCGCTGTGGCGGGGCGGCGCCAAGGGATTCTTCAAGGATCCCCGCGCCAAGCAGGTCGGCGACCTGCTCACCGTCAAGGTCGACATCGCAGACAAGGCGGAAATCGAGAACGCGACCAAGCGCTCGCGGGCGAATTCCGAGCAGTCCGGCGTCGACAACCTGCTCGGCTTCGAAACCAAGGTCGCGAAGGTGTTTCCGAAGGGCTTCGACCCCTCGAACCTCGCCAACGCGTCGTCCTCGTCCTCGAGCGAGGGCGCGGGCTCGGTCGACCGCAAGGAGACGCTGACCACCAACGTCGCCGCGGTCGTGACGCAGGTGCTGCCGAACGGTTCGCTCGTGATCGAGGGCAAGCAGGAGATCCGGGTGAATTTCGAGATCCGCGAGCTGATCGTCGCGGGCATCGTGCGCACCGAGGACATCGACGCCGACAACACCATCCCGAGCGAGAAGATCGCGCAGGCGCGCATCGCCTATGGCGGCCGCGGCCAGATCACCGACGTGCAGCAGCCACGCTACGGCCAGCAGGTGATGGACGTGCTGCTGCCGTTCTGAACCGCCTTGTTCACGACGAGTATTTCGCTCGGGGCGGCTCCACCCGGCCCTGCGCGAAACGCTCTCCGCCCTCGGCAGGAGAGCGACGGCGGCCGCCGGCTCCCCCCGGCGGCCGCAGCCTTATCGTTGCGGCGCGGGCTGACGCGGCCTCAGCCGAAGCGGTTCGCTCCCGCAGTCCCTTTCTGACAGGCAAACACGATCAGGACGATCCATCCGAGGATCGGGATCAGTCCGAGAAGCAGCCACCAGCCGGTTCTGTCGATGTCGTGCAACCGGCGCACAGACACCGACAGGCTGGGAATGAAGAGAACAAGCGTAACGATAGGCGACATTAAATCGTATCCGAAATTATCATAAATCAATACACGATCGACAATTGCGGAAATAATATTTGAAAGAAAGATAAATAAGGTAGAATACCAATATTCTGGACGATTGGCACGCCCAGAAAATGTAGCATACTTCGCAAAAAACGCCCTTACCGCCTCGAAGAATGTCGAGACGTTGTAGCTCGGCGGCTGGTGAGCCGGGTAGGACTGCATATCGGACATTCGGACGATCCCCCAAGAAAGATCGCCGAAGGTAACATCTCGGACGCAGGGAACAATCAAAAGTTGCAGAGACTTCGGCGTAAGCTGTTGATCCGGAGCGGCATCAACATGATCCGATGGTTGATCAATTGTTCGAAGCCCTTCGCTGGTCGCAGGACCGTCACCTCCCGCGCTTCATCCAAAAGCGACGGTCAGTTCGCCGACAACGGCGCGATGTCCAACCGGGCTCGCAATTGTCCCGATCGTCGTTTCTCCGGCTCGCTTCCCCGCTCAGCTCGGCGCCTTCTCCGGCTTCAGCCTCATCAGACGGCCTTCCTCGCTGTCGGTGAGCAGATAGAGCAGACCGTCCGGTCCCTGCCGGACGTCGCGGATGCGCTCTCCGAGATCGGACAGCAGCCGCTCCTCGTGCGTCACCTTCTCGCCGTCCAGTTCGAGGCGCGCGAGCGTCGGGATCGCGAGGCCGCCGACGAAGGCCGAGCCACTCCAGGCCGGATAGGCGTCGCCCGTGTAGAAGACGAGGCCCGAGGTCCCGATCGAGGGGACCCAGTAATGCACCGGCGGCTCCATGCCGGCCTTCTCGGTCGGCCCGATGTCCTCGCCGGAATATTCCTTTCCATACGTCACGACCGGCCAGCCGTAGTTCTTTCCGGCCTCCGCCTTGTTCAGCTCGTCGCCGCCGCGCGGCCCGTGCTCGGTGATCCAGAGCGCGCCGTCGGCCGGGTTCATGGCCGCGCCCTGGATGTTGCGGTGGCCGTACGACCAAATCTCGGGCTTGGCGCCCTTGTTGTCCGCGAAGGGATTTCCGGCCGCGGGAGAGCCGTCGCGCGTGAGCCGCACGACCTTGCCGAGCGTCTCGTCCAGCGCCTGCGCCTTGTCGCGGAACTGGCGGTCGGACCTCTCGCCGGTCGTCACGAACATCATGCCGTCGGGCGCGAACACGATGCGCGAGCCGAAATGCCGGATAGAGGCGTATTTCGGCGCCTGCCGCCAGATCACCTCGACGTCCTCGAGCCGGGCGCCGTTGGCCGCGAGCTTGCCGCGCCCGAGCGCCGTGCCGTTCACGCCGCCCTCGCCCGCTTCCGCGAAGGTGAAATAGACGGCGCGCGTCTGCGGGAAGTCGGGCGCGACCGCGACGTCGAGCAGGCCGCCCTGCCCGCGCGTGTCGACCTTCGGAAGTCCGGTGATCGGCGGCGACAGCCGGCCGTCGGGCGAGACGATGCGCATCCGGCCCGCCTTCTCGGTCACGAGCATGCGCCCGTCCGGCAGAAAGGCGAGGCCCCAGGGTCGCTCCAGTCCCTCCGCCACGGTCTCGACCGAGAAGGCCTGCTTCTCCGAGGCCATCACGTCGGAGGCCTTCTTCGACTGATTCGACTGGGCGAGGGCGAAGGTCGCCCCGGCGGCGAGCGCCGCCGCGGCGGTCGCGGCGATCAGGGTTCTGCGGGATGCGAAGTTGAAGGCCATGGCGGGCTCCTCCGCCGGGAGCGGCGTCTCGGATTCGGAAATCGGGTCAGAGGCGCCAGATATGTTCGCTTCCATCAAGGTCAAATCACGACGAGTCACGCCCGCGTCAGCCGGTCGGCGAAATCGTCCGTGGCGCGGATGAGGCGGTCGAGAATTCCGGGCTCCGAAAAAGCGTGGCCGGCGTCGTTCACCACATGAAACGCGGCTTCCGGCCAGGCCCTGTGCAGGTCGAAGGCGGTGACGGCGGGCGTCGCGACGTCGTAGCGCCCCTGGACGATGACGCCGGGAATGTCCTTCAGCCTGCCGGCGTTCCGGATGAGCTGGCCTTCCTCCATCCAGCCGCCATAGGTGAAGTAGTGGTTCTCGATCCGCGCGAAGGCGAGCGCGTAGGCGTCCTCGCCGTGCTGGCCGGCGATGGCGGGATCGGGCAGCAGCGTCACGGTCTCTCCCTCCCAGACGCTCCAGGCGCGCGCCGCCTCGAGCCGGGCCGCGGGATCGTCGCCGGCGAGCCGACGGCGATAGGCCGCGATCATGTCGCCGCGCTCGGCCTCCGGGATCGGCGCGAGGAAGCGCTCCCATTTGTCGGGAAACAGCAGCGAGGCGCCGCGCTGGTAGTACCAGTCGAGCTCGAAGCGGCGCAGCGTGAAGATGCCCCGCAGCACCAGCGCCGAAACGCGTTCGGGATGCGTCTCGGCGTAGGCGAGCGCGAGCGTCGAGCCCCAGGATCCGCCGAAGACGAGCCACCGCTCCACGCCCGACATCGCGCGGAGCCGCTCGATGTCGGCGACGAGGTTCCAGGTGGTGTTGGCGTCGAGGCAGGCGTGCGGCGTCGAGCGCCCGCAGCCGCGCTGGTCGAACAGCAGCACGCGGTAGCGCTCGGGATCGAAGGCGCGACGGTGCGCCGGG
Organism: Ancylobacter novellus; assembly: GCA_003241695.1. Classification (GTDB taxonomy): domain Bacteria; phylum Pseudomonadota; class Alphaproteobacteria; order Rhizobiales; family Methylopilaceae; genus Methylopila. The sequence continues at coordinate 248,083 of QFPN01000001.1, forward strand.
CTGCAGCCGCCGCCCGGCCCGCCATGGAGGAAGACGGCCGGAACGCCGTCCGGATTTCCGCACAGCTCCCAATAGACGCCGTGGCCGTCTCCGACGTCGAGCACGCCGCGGTCGTAAGGCTCGATCGGCGGATAGAGACCGCGGCGTTCTTCCGTTCCGGCCGTCCCGCCGCGCCCGTCCGCCATCGCGTTCTCCCTTTTTCGAATCACGACGGTGGCGGAATGACCCGCGAAGGGTCAACGGCGCCGAGGGTCGCGTTCGGCCGTCCCGCGCGCACCGGGCCGTTTCGCGCCGGCAGAAAATGCCGGCCGGCAGGAAAAACGCGCCCGAACGGCCAGCAGCCTCGGGCTAACATACTGAAATCGCTCGCCACGAATGTGGCCCGCAGCTTGCTGTCCGCTTTGCGAGAGGTCGTGTGGGTCATTCCGGCCCCCCTTGTCACCGCTTGCGTATCGGGAGACGGCAATGGGTATCTTCAACGCGCTGACGACCGCGGTGAGCGGCCTGCAGGCTCAGTCCTTCGCGCTCGAGAACATCTCGGGCAACATCGCGAATTCGCAGACTGCCGCCTACAAGCGCACCGACACGTCGTTCCAGGACCTCGTCAGCGGCGGAAACCTGAACATCAGCCGGCAGACCTCCGGCTCGGTGATGGCCTATTCGCAGCAGACCAACAGCCTCTACGGCACGGTGCAGGCGTCGAGCTCCGGCACGTCGATCGCGGTCAACGGCGCCGGCTATCTGATGGTCGCGGACGGGACCGAATCCAACGGACAGGTCAATTTCGGCAGCGACCTCTACACCCGCCGCGGCGACTTCGAACTCGACAAGAACGGCTATCTGGTGAACGGCGCGGGCTACTACCTGAAGGGCGTCGCAATCGACCCCGTCACGGGCAACCGCGTCGGCTCCACGCCGGAGCCGATCCGGCTCGCGAACGACATGTATCCCGCAGCCGTCACCAGCTCGATCGACTACCGCGCCAACCTGCCGACCGTCCCGCAGACGTCGAACTACGACGCGACCGATTCGAGCTCCTGGCTGCTCGACTCCTCGATCACGGGCACGACCGTCACGGCCGATCAGTCGGAAGCCTTCATGGCGAGCACGATCTCGGGCGACGCGATCACCGTCTACGACAAGAGCGGCGGAACGCACGACGTGCAGTTCCGCTGGGGCAAGGTCTCGAACGGCGACTCGACCGCGACCCCGGCGACCGAGGACACGTGGGCGCTGTTCTATCAGTCCGACACCACGGCGACCGGGACTGACACGGCCTGGACCAAGGTCGGCGACTACAGCTTCGATTCCACCGGCGCGCTGACCTCGTCGTCCGACATGGCGATTTCCGGCATGACGTTGAACGGCGCGGCGATCGGCGACGTCGCGCTCACCCATGGGACCGGCCTGACGAGCTACGCCGACACCGGCGGGACGGCCGTCACCAAGGCCATCACGCAGAACGGCAACGCCTCCGGCACGGTGCAGAGCATCGCGATCGCGGACGGCGGCAAAGTCGAGGCCACCTATTCGAACGGCAAGACCCGCACGCTGTTCGAAGTGCCGCTCGTCACCTTCCCCTCGGAGAACCGCCTCGCTCAGGTCGACGGCGGCGCCTACGCCCAGACCGTCGCGTCGGGCGCGCCGACGAACGGCGGCGTCGGCGAGATCGAAGGCTCAGCGATCGAGCTTTCGAACGTCGACATCGCAGACGAGTTCTCGAAGATCATCGTCACCCAGCAGGCCTACTCGGCGAACACCCGCGTCATCAGCACGTCCAACGACATGCTGCAGGAAACGCTGAGCATGATCCGCTGAGGCGGGCGGCCCGGCGGCGCGCGAGCGGACGCTGAACGCAAAAGGAGACGTCGACCATGGGTCTGTCGAGCGCCTTGGGCGCCGCCCTGTCGGGGCTCAAGGCGAGCCAGGCGGGCCTCGACGTCGTCGCGAGCAACGTCGCGAACGCCCAGACGGCCGGCTACGTCAAGCGGACGCTCGTCACCTCGCAGACCTCGACCGGCGGCGTCACGACGGGCGTGCGAGTCGACGACGTCCGCCGCGAACTCGACGCCTATCTGCAGCGCCAGCTCCGCTCCGAGTCCGCCGGCGCCGCCTACGCCTCGACGCGCGCGACCTATCTCGACCAGCTCCAGTCGGTGTTCGGCACGCCGGGCGGCGCGCTGTCGCTCGACACGCTGATCGCAAATCTCGGCTCCTCGCTCAGTTCGCTCGCGACGACGCCGGACGACGACGCGACCCGGTCCGGGGTCATCCAGGCCGCGCAGATCCTCGCCCAGCAGCTCAATTCCGCGACCGAGGACGTGCAGGCGCTTCGCCAGCAGGCTGATCTCGGCATGAAGTCCGGGGTCGACCAGGCCAACGAGGCGCTGAAGACGATCGAGGACCTGACGACAAAGATCACGCGCGCCTACGCCACGGGCCAGACCCCGACCGCGCTGCTCGACCAGCGCGACCAGGCGATCGACACGCTCTCGGTCCTGATGGACGTCAAGGTCGAGGATCTCGGCTCGGGCCAGCTTCGCCTGAAGACCCAGAGCGGCCTGACCCTGTTCGAGAACGGCGCGGCGTCGCGCCTTTCCTTCGAGCAGAGCGCGACCATCGGCGCTGAGGACGCCTATTCGGCGGGCGACGGAACGCTCGGCACGATCATGCTGACGCGCCCCTCGGGCTCGTCGGTCGACCTCCTCGCCAGTGGCCAGTTGCGCTCCGGTTCGCTGAAGTCGCTCGCCGACCTCCGCGACAAGACTCTGCCCGCGGCCCAGACCCAGCTCGACGAACTCGCCGCTAACCTCGCCCAGGCGTTCGGGACCAACACGGTCGACGGAACCGCGATCTCGGGCGGCGTCGACCTCACGACCGACGGCGCGCTGCCCGGCGACCGGCTGAGCCTGTCCTACACGGTCGGCGGCGTCACGAAGACGTTCACGATCGTCAATGTCGGCGACCCGTCGGCGCTGCCGCTCGACGACAGCCTGACGGCCGACCCGAACGACACGGTGATCGGCGTAGACTTCTCCTCGCCGACCGCCGCCGCGGACCTCAGCGCCGCGCTTTCGGCGAAGGGACTTCCGATCGACGCGAGCGCGAGCGCGACCGGCTTCGCCTTCACGACATCCGACGCCTCGCTCACGATCGGCGGCGGCTCGTCGAAGCTCACCGCCACCGTGCTCCAGGACGACGGCGTCGCGATTCCGCTGTTCGTCGACGGCGCCGGCGGAACGCCCTATTCGGGCAGCCTCGACGGCGGTTCGCAGCGCACCGGCTTCGCCGGCCGCATCACGGTCAACCCCGCGCTCGTCGCCGACGACGCCAAGCTCACCGCCTACGCCTCCTCGACGGCGGCGGGCGACGCGACCCGCGCGGAGTTCCTGCGCGACGCGCTGTCGGGCGACCGGACCTACAGCCTCGACAGCGGCCTCGGCGCGACGTCGAAGCCGTTCTCGGGCTCGATCGGCGAGTTCGCCAACGGGATCATCGGCGCGCAGGCGAGCGCGAGCGCCGCCGCGACCCGCGTCGCGGAGGGCCAGTCGCTGGTCGTCTCGACGCTGAGCGACAGCTACTCCGCGGCCTCCGGCGTCAACACCGACGAGGAGATGGGCCGCCTGATCCAGCTCCAGACCGCCTACGGGGCGAACGCCCGCGTCATCTCCGCCGTCAAGGAGATGATGGACATGCTGATGCAAGTCTGAAGGAGGGGACCATGACCTCGATCGGCCCCTACTCCGCGAGCGGCGTCGGACGGCCGAGCCTGATGAAGGCTCTGTCCGACCTCAACTCCCAGCTCGACGACCTCACGACCCAGCTCGCGAGCGGCAAGAAATCGACGAGCTACGCCGGCCTCGGCGACGGCGCGGCGACCTCGCTCGCGATGCGGTCGCGCCTCGCCTCGATCGCGGCCTACACGGCGACGAACACGACCGTGAACACCCGCGTCTCGATGATGAACACAACGCTCGCCCGCCTCGACGACCTCGCGGCAGAATACAAGCTGACGGACGCGAACGACTTCACCCTCACCAGCGGGTCGGTCACGATCGGCCAGAGCCAGGCGGCGGTCGACCTCAAGGAGGCGATCGCAGCGCTCAATCTCGACGTCGGCGGCCGCTACGCCTTCTCCGGCCGCTCAACCGACGTGAAGCCGGTGATCTCCGCCGAGGCGATGCTGGCCGACGACGGGACCAAGGCGGGGCTGCGCACCGTCATCGCCGAACGCAAGCTCGCCGACCTCGGCGCCGACGGCCGCGGGCGGCTCACGGTCTCCGACGCGTCGGGCGGCAGCTTCAGCGTCTCGGAGACCGGCGCGGGCCCGTTCGGCTTCAAGATCTCGTCGCTCTCCTCCGACATGACCAACGGGGTCGCGACCGGTCCGACCGGAACCCCGCCCTCGATCACGCTCGGCTTCACCGGCCAGCCGTCCGGGGGCCAGCAGATGCGGGTCGGGCTGACGCTGCCAGACGGGACCACCACGGAAATCACGCTGACCGCGCAGGCCGCCGACGGGACCGCGGCGCTGAACGAGGGCGAGTTCAGGATCGGCGCGACGGCGGAAGAGACCGCCGCCAACATGCAAGCGGCTTTCGACGCCGCGCTGAAGACCACGGCCTCGACCGACCTCACCGCGGCCTCCGCCATGCAGGCCGGCGAGGATTTCTTCAACGTCGCCTCCGGCGCGGAGCCGGCGCGCGTCGCGGGCTTCGACGGGAGCTACGCGACCGATGCCGAACGGATCGCGGCGCTGCAGTCCGCCACCTCGCTTGACACGACCGGCACGAAGGACAAGACCGTCTCCTGGTATGTCGGCGACGACGCCGGCGACGATCCGCGCAAGACCTCGGCGGCCCAGATCGACGACGGCGTCTCCGTCGCCTACGGCGCGCGCGCCAACGAGACCGGGCCGCGCCTGGTCGTTCAGACGCTCGCGGTGTTCTCGTCGATGACGTTCTCGGCCGACGACGAGGACGCGCAGGCGCGCTACTCGGCGCTCGCCTCGCGGGTCTCGTCCACGCTCGGCGACGCCAAGACCACCTCCGCCATCCAGACCATGTCGGTCGACCTCGCCTCGACCTCGACCGCGATCAAGGCCGCGACGACGCGCCAGGGCGTCGCCAAGGACATGGCCTCGGACGCGATCTCGGGCGTCGAGAACGCGTCGAAGGAGGAGGTGGCGGCCAAGATCCTCGCTCTGCAGACCCAGCTCCAGGCGAGCTACCAGGTGACGGCGAGCCTCAGCCAGCTCACGCTCGTCAACTTCCTATAAAGCCGGCTTCTTTTCCAGCATCCGGTCCGGTCGGCGTCCGACGGGCGCGCGAAGGTCCGACAACAATCCGCTAACCATGCGGAAAACTTCTCCCGGATGGGAAGGAACACGCGGGATCGGATTAACTTCTGCTTAGCCGGAACGGTCCGACTGTCCTTGCGCGCCTCAGGACGAGGCGTCTCAAACTCCTAGGACAGGAGAACTCAAATGGCCGACATCACCCTCAACTCCGCCGTTCGCTCGAACCTGCGCACCCTGCAGTCGACGTCGGACCTGATGAACCGCACCGAAGAGCGTCTTTCGACCGGCAAGAAGGTCAACTCCGCTCTCGACAATCCTTCCAGCTTCTTCACCAGCCAGGCCCTCGACCGTCGCGCCAGCGACCTCAACGGTCTGCTCGACAGCGTGTCGAACTCGGTCAAGACGCTCGAAGCCGCCGACAACGGCATCACCGCGATCTCCAAGGTCGTCGAAGGCCTGAAGGCTTCGGCCCGCAGCGCGCTGCAGTCGCCGAAGGGCACTGAAGCGACCGTCACCGGCTCGGGCTTCGGCACCACCACGGCCGCCGACCTCACCATCAACGGCGTCGACGTCACCCTCGGCGCCGGCGACACGGTCGATCAGGTCGCGACGAAGATCAACGACGCCGAAGGCCTGAACGTCTCGGCCTCCGTGGTCGACGGCGAACTGAAGCTGACCTCGGACGAAGACATCGTCATCGCCGGCACGGTCACGGGCACGGGCCTCACCGCCGCCACGACCGCCGCCACAGTCATCGACCAGGATGCGGTCGACAAGCGCAACGCCTACCTGAAAGATTACAACGACGCGCTGAAGCAGATCGACAGCCTCGCAAAGGATGCGTCGTTCAACGGCGTCAACCTGCTGAACGCTGACGACCTCGAGATCACCTTCAACGAGGACGGCTCGTCGAAGCTCGACGTCACCGGCACCACCTTCGACGCCGCCGGCCTTGGCCTGGCTGCGCTCGCCGACGGCGACTTCAACACCAAGACCTCGATCAACGATACGCTCGACACCATCGACGCGGCGTTCGGCAAGCTCGAGCAACAGTCCTCGAAGTTCGGCTCGCAGCTTCAGATCGTGCAGACCCGTCAGTCCTTCACCAAGGACATGATCGGCACTCTCGAGGACGGTTCGGCCGCCCTCACCTCCGCCGACACCAACGCTGAAGCCGCGAACCTGGCGACCCTCCAGACCCGCCAGTCGCTCATCGTCTCGGCGCTGTCGATCTCGACCAGCCAGGAGCAGAACGTCCTTCAGCTCCTCCGCTGATCGACGCCGCCTCCCACGCGAACGAAGGAAGGGCGGAAGCTTCGGCTTCCGCCCTTTTTCGTGTTTGGCGCAACCGCGACCATGCCCGGCGAGAACCAGGGCTCGTCACGCTCGGTCGAATTCTCGCCGTTTCTTAAATCTCTCGCTCATGTCAGCGCGACGTTCCGCACCTTGCGCGGCAGTTATCTCGCGCCTACTCTGCGGATAAGCGCATCTTTCCGACATGCGAGCACACGTCGCAATGCAGTTATATTTTCATGTGGGAGATCACAAAACCGGATCTTCTTCCATTCAAAGAGCGCTATTCGACGGCGCCTGGGTCTGCGACAGTCGCAGTCTAGCTTATCCTCCTTACATCAGCGCGGCGAGCCTGGCGCGGGCGCTCTATGTTCCGGCGATGCGCCGCCGAAGGAAGAACCTGTTTCAGGAGACTGCGGACTGGCTGTCGGGGGCGACCGGCGACGTCGCGGTCATTTCCGCGGAGCATTTCAGTCACGTCGAGCCGCAGCTTCTGAACCGGATGACCGGGCGCTTCCTGCCCGACCATGCGGAGACCGCGAAGTTCCTCGCCTATGTGCGGCCCCATCCGGGAAGCATCGTCTCGCACTACACGCAGCGGGCCAAGAGCGGCACCTCCCCGCAGACCCTGACGGAATTCGCGGAGAATGTGAGCCGCACGGAGAAGTTCGAATACGCGCCGAGATTTGGCGACTGGAGGCGGGTCTTCGGCGACCGCTTCATCCTCAAGCCGATGATCCGCTCCGAGCTGAAGGACGGCGACGTCGTCAAGGATTTCCTGCACGAGGTTCTGGACGGCGCGCAGTTCGCGCTGAAGGAGATCCCGCGAACGAATGAATCGGCAGAGGTCTACGAGCTCGCGATCATCCGCCGTGTCCAGAGCGACGTGCAGCGGCGGGGCTTTCCGCCGAAGACCGGGGTGCCGCTCGGCGCGGCCCTCGCCGACGCTCTGGCGGCGGCGAGAAAAGGCAGGGCGATGGGCGGCCGCGTCCGCCTTCACCGCGATCTCGCAAGGAAGATCAACGCCCGCTATCAGCGTGACGCGCGGGTGATGGACGCGGAGTTCTTCACAGGCGCCCCCCTGCTGGTCTCGGCGCTCTCCGCCGCGGAAGCCGAGGCCGCGCCCGAGGAGCAGACGCACGACCTCCACGTTCTGTTCGAAGCTGATCGCCTCGCGGCCCTCGACCAAGCGATCGGCGCCTTGATCGATCTGGTCGAGGCCAAGGGCGAAGCGTGGACGTCGGTCTACAGGTTCGACCGGGGCGGCCGCCGCAACCTTGGCGGAAAGCGTCCGGACGTCGACGACCCGCAGGTTCGGACACAAGCGAGCGAGGTTTCCGCGGCGATCGACCGAGTCGTCGAAGCCGGTCACGACCTGTTTCATTCCGGCGATCGGGCGCAAAGCGCCTGATGCCGGCCTTTCTTTCGCGCGCTCCAGCCTGCAATCTGGCGCACGAAAAGGCCATCTTCGACGTCTCAGCTCCTTTTCCAGCCAGGATTGGAAGAGTTTGATGCATCCTTACGAGAATCTCGACGAGCGGTTCTTCTGGTCGTCCGCCGTCGCCAAACGGAACATGTTCGACATCGCCGGGCTATGGGATCCGCGGCACGCGATCGACCGCAAGGCCAAGGTCGCGACATACGGTTCGTGTTTCGCTCAGCACATCGGCAGGGCGCTGAAGAGCCGCGGCTTCCACTGGATGATCACCGAGACCGGCCCCGCCGGGGCCAATCCGGAACTGCTGAAGACCTACAACTATGGCGTCTTCACCGCGCGGACCGGCAATATCTACACCGCGTCCCTGCTGAAGCAGTGGGTCGACTGGGCGTTCGAGCGCGCTTCGCCTCCCGAGGAAATCTGGGAGAAGGGCGGACGTTTCTACGATCCTTTCCGCCCCAACATCGAACCGAACGGCTTCGCCTCGAAGGATGATCTGCTCGCGTCGCGGCGGACCGCGATCGCCTGCTTCCGCAGGTCGCTGACGGAGTCCAACGTCTTCGTCTTCACGCTCGGGCTGACGGAAAGCTGGTTCAACGAGCCGCACGGCTACGAATATCCGATGTGCCCCGGCACGGTCGCAGGCCAGTTCGACCCCGACCGGCACAAATTCGTCAATCAGGACTTCGGCTTCATACGGAAAACCCTGATCGAGACGATCAAGACCATCCGGGAGCAGAACCCGAAGCTGAAAATTCTCCTTACGGTCTCGCCGGTTCCTCTGACTGCGACGATGTCCGGAAACCACATCCTCGTGGCGACCATGGAATCGAAGTCGATCCTTCGCGCCATCGCCGGAAACATTCGAAATCACTTCCAGTTCGTCGATTATTTTCCGTCCTACGAGATCATAAACTCTTCGCCGTTCAGGGGATCGTTCTTCGAACCCAATCAGCGCAGCGTCAATCATGCGGGCGTCGATCACGTCATGGACATGTTCTTCAGCTGCCTGAGCCAGAAATTCGGCGGCGGCGTCGCCAGCGAACCCGTCGCCGCACCTGCGGAAAAGAAGCCCGGATCGAAGAAACCCGCCAAGCCCGCGAAGAATGTCGACGACGTCGTTTGCGAAGAAGAGCTGCTGGCCGTATTCGGCAACTGATCGAGCGAGGCCGCGATGAAAAAAGTTCTGATTACGGGCGATTCGCAGACCGCCGCCCTCAGACAGGGCCTCTCCATTCTCGAGCAGGCGCGGGCCCTCCCGAAAGATCTGGACATATCGATCCAGCCTCTGGGCGCGGGCAGCCATCTTACGTCGCCGTTCTTCAAGAAAGCAGACGGCAAGATCACCATCCTCGAACGTGTCTACAAGCGCCGGATCCCCGTCCTTCCGATGGACGGCGACGTCTCGATGTATGGCTTCTCGGGCAACATCCACACCATCCGCGTCCTGCGCGACATCGACTGGCGGGACTACGCTCCGTCGCCGACCGCGAAGCGGGAGAACGCGGTCAGTCTCGGCTTCATGCAAAAGCTCTTCGAGGCCGACCAGCGATATATTCTGGCTTTCCTCGACGCGATGAAGAGCCTCGGCATGAAGGTGTTCGTCATCGACGCCCCGCGGCCCTTCCAGCATCATCCGATGTTCGAACAGTGCCGGAAGGACGTTCTGATGCATCTCGACCGCGAATATCGCAGGTATATCCTGAACGAACTCGCGGCCCGCGACATCGACGTCATCGCCACGCCCGACGAGTGCGTCGATGCAGAAGGCTTCATGCTGGCCGAGTTCCGCCACCCCGACGTGCGGGACCGACATCACGCCAATGAAAAGTACGGGGAGATCATGGCGCGACGGATCGTCGACTATCTCGCCGACAAACTGGCGACGTCCGCACCGACCCGAACGGCTTTCGAAGGTCCGCAGGAGACGGCCCACGCTTCGTAGGCCTCGTGCATCGATCCGCTGCTGGCGACCCTGCCGGAGTCCGTGGACTTCCGAACGCGTGTCGAGCGTTTCCCAAGGATCGCCTTTCCCCGTCCAATCGAGCAAGGCTTAACAATCCAACCTCTTAAGCCCGTTAACCATTAACTCCTGATTAAGGTTAACAGCCTATTGTTCCAGTCGCGCCCATCGGAGGCGTCTCCCGATTGGAGCTCTGGCCATGGCCGATGTGGTTCTCAATTCAGCGGTTCGCTCGAACCTTCGCACCCTGCAGTCGACGACGGAACTCCTCAATCAGACCGAGGAGCGGCTCGCGACCGGCAAGAAGGTCAATTCCGCGCTCGACAACCCTGCGAGCTTCTTCACCGCCAACGCGCTGAGCCGGCGCTCCACGGACCTGTCGAGCCTGCTCGACAGCGTGTCGAGTTCGGTCAAGACGCTGGAGGCCGCCGACAACGGCATCAAGGCGATCACCGACATCGTCCAGGGGCTGAAGGCCACGGCCCGCGCCGCGATGCAGTCGCCGCTCGCGGTGTCCGAGAAGGCGGGCGTGACCTCGGGCGACCTCGGAACCGGAGCGACCGCCAAGAACCTGCTGGGCGGCGCGGTCGACAATCCCGCGACCTCCGGCTCCGTCAGCTTCACGTTCGGCTCCGCCACCACGCTGACGGACGCCGCCGACACGCTGAGCTTCGACATCGCGGTCGACGGCGGCGCGACCCAGACGATCACGATCGACCAGGCCGCCGTGCAGGCCGTGGGCAACGGCGACTCCACGATCAACAGCGCCACCGAACTCCGCACCATCCTGGGCAACCTGCTCGGTTCCGACGTCACCATCGGCGGCACGGGCAACGCGGTCACGATCTCCTCGAACACCGCCGGCGCGACCTCCTCGATCGCGATCTCGAACTACACCGAAACCGACGCCGACAACGACACGACCGACGCCACCGGCCTCGGCAACGCGTCGGGAACCGGCGTAGCGGCCGTCACCACCCCGAGCGTGCTCGATGGCAAGACGCTCGTCGTCAAGGACAAGAACGACAACAACGTCACGGTCACCTTCGGCTCCGGAACCGGCCAGATCAGCAGCATCGAGGCGCTGAACAAGTATTTCGAGGACAACGACGTCCTGCTCGACGCGACCTTCGACGTCAACGACCGCACGCTGAAGCTCTCGGCCGACAACTCGATCGCGAACTCGACGCCGCTCGACATCGGCGGATCGGTGGTCGGCGCCGGCAAGCCGTTCGAACTCAGCTCCTTCACCTCGCCCGTGCTGGACTCCGACGCCGCCCTGAAGCGCGCGAACCTCGCCGACGACTTCAACGACTCCATGAAGGAGATCGACAACCTCGCGAAGGACGCCAACTACAACGGCGTCAACCTTCTGATGGGCGACGATCTCGAGGTCGTGTTCAACGAGGACGGCTCCTCGAAGCTCAACGTGAAGGGCGTGACCTTCGACGCCGACGGCGTCGGCCTCGCGCAGATCTCCGAAGACCAGTTCTACGACTCCGGCTCGATCCAGTCCGTGCTCGATCGGATCGACGCGGCGTTCCAGACGATCGAGGCGCAGTCGGCGAAGTTCGGCTCGCAGCTCCAGATCGTGCAGACCCGCGAGGTCTTCACCAAGGACATGATCGGCACCCTCGACGACGGCGCCCATGCGCTGACCTCCGCCGACACCAACGAGGAAGCGGCGAACCTCGCGACCCTCCAGACCCGCCAGTCGCTGATCGTCTCCTCGCTGTCGATCTCGACCCAGCAGGAATCAGCGGTTCTCCAGCTTCTCCGGTAAGCCCGACGACCTTCGAGAGGTCTCCGAAGACGGGCGGAACCCACGCGGTTCCGCCCGTCTTCGTTTCTGGACGTCCCGCGCCGCCCTCATCCCTTTCCCAGCATCCGGTCCGAGATGATCCGCCGCTGGATCTCGCTGGTGCCCTCGAAGATCGTCGTCAGGCGGGCGTCGCGCCAGTAGCGCTCGACGCGGCGCTCGGTGGTGTAGCCGTTTCCGCCGTGGAGCTGCATCGCCTGATTGGTGACCTTCACCGCCATCTCGGTCGCGAGCAGCTTCGCCATCGCGCTTTCGCTTTCCGCCGGTTCGCCCTGGTCGAGCAGATGCGCGACCTGCCGCTGGAACGCCCGAGCCTGAGCGACTTCCGCCGCCATGTCGGCGAGGGCGAAACGCAGCGCCTGAAACTCGGCGATCGGGCGGCCGAACTGCTCGCGCTCCTGCAGGTAAAGCTGGCAGTCCTCAACCGCCCCTTGCGCGACGCCGACCGCGCGGGCCGCGGTGTGGACGCGGGCGATGTTGAGACCACGCTGCACCGAGGCGAAGCCGCCGGAATCGGCGTCCGCGCCTTCGTCGCCATAGAGGCCGGTGAGCCGGTCGCCCTCCGGCACCCGCACGCCGTCGAGCTCGAGCTCGAAGGTCTCGAAGCCGTGATAGCCGATCTTGTCGATCACGGTTCCGACGATCCCCGCGGGAAAGCGGCCGCGCTCCTTCACGACCAGGAAGGGCTCGAGCCCCGCCGAGCGCGGCTCCCCCTCCTCCGGATCGCGGGTCCGCGCCAGCACCTCGATGAAGTCGGCGCCCTTGGCGAAGCCGGCCCAGCGCTTGCGGCCGGTCAGCATCCAATGGTCGCCGTCGCGGACGGCGCGGGTCCGCACGCCCGCGAGATCGGAGCCCGCTGTCGGCTCCGACAGCGAGATCGAGCCGATCCATTCGCCGCGCGCGGATTTTCGCAGCAGCGCCTTCCGCCGCTCGTCGTCGAGCGTCTGCGTGCCGAGCCCCTGCCCGCGCGCGAGGATCGAGCCGACCGAGAGCCATGCGCGCGCCAGCTCCTCGGAGACGAGGCAGTATTCGAAAACGCCAAGCCCCATGCCGCCGTGCTCGGCCGGGATCGTGATCCCGAACCAGCCCTTCTGCGCCATGGCGTCGATCAGCTCGCGCGGCATTTCGGCCTTGTCGCGGTCGAGCCGGTCGGCGAGCGGCAGCACGACGTCGCGGGCGAAGGTCCTCGCCTCCTCCATCAGCGCGACCCGTTCGGGTGTCGCCCAGGGCGACGGCAGAGTCGGCGACTGCGGCGCGATCGCGTCGGGGTTGGGCATGCGGGCTTGCTCTCCTGTCTTTCTGCTGCGCTATGGCGTAGCGTCCGGAGCGGCGCCGGCCATGCGATGATGGTCTCATCGCGGCGTATCGCCCCCGCGTCCGCCCACCCTCGTCACGCGAACCATTGGAGAGCGCCGATGACGCTCAAGGTCGACCTGAAGCCCGGCGAACGGATCGTCGTCGGCCGTTCGGTCGTCACCAACGGCGCCACGCGGTCGACGCTTCTCATCGACGGCGCGGAGCCGGTGCTGCGCGAGCGCGACATCCTGAAGGAGAGCGACGCCGACACGCCCGCCAAGCGCATCGCCTACGTCGTCCAGATGATGTATCTCGCCGGCTCGCCCGACGCGCTGCTGCCCGCCTACACCGAACTCGCGCGCGACGTCATGAAGGCCGCGCCGAGCATGATCGGACTCGTCGAGGGCGCGACTAACCACGTCTTAACCGGGCAGCTTTACAAAGCTTTCCGGGAAGCGCGGAAGCTGGTCGCGCACGAGGCGAGTATCTTCAAACATGCAAACAGGGGCGCAAGCCTACGCGCGGATGGCGCAGACGACGGCGAATCCGCGTGAGCGGGACGCCCAGATGCTGCTGAGGGCCGCAGCCCGCTTCGCCGCCGCCCACACCGCGACCCCCTTCGACCGGGCCGGCGCACGCGCCGCCGCCGAGTTCAACCGCAAGCTCTGGACCGTGTTCCACAGCGCGGTCAGCCGTCCCGAAAATCCCCTGGACGCCACCACGAAGGAAAACCTGCGCAACATCGCGCTGTTCGTGATGCGCCGCTCGTCGATGGTCGAGGTCGATCCGAAGCCCGAGCTGCTGCCCGCGCTGATCGACATCAACCGGAACATCGCCGAGGGACTGCGCGGCTGAGACGCCGGCAAATCACTGCTTTATAAAGAAAAATTGGATTCCGGCCTCGAGCGTCAGGCCGTGACCTCGACGCCGCGCGCCGGCGCGCTCACCGACATGACGCCGTCGATATAGGCGCGCAGCCTCAGCCGCGCCTCGCTCGGCGTCTGCGTCACGGCGACGCCCGTCGCGACGTCGACCAGACGGTAGACGAGGCTCCCCGTGGTCTGGTCGCGCTCGACCGAACGCTGGGCGTCGATCGCAACGACCGGGCGCGCCGTCTCGGCCGTGACCTGCGCCGGCGCCGCTGGCGGCGTCGGAACGGAGTCCGGCTGCCGGCGCTCCCGCGCCACCGGCGTCGTCAGGGATCCGATCGAGGCGTCCATCTCCTCACTCCACGGTGAAGCCGCACTCCCTTGAGGAAGCTCTTCCGGAGAATAGCCCCCGCGGATTAATCCGATGTTAGGAGATGCGGTTAACGCCGCGCTTCGGAAACGCCTAGAAACGTTCGCTTACGCCCCGCGCGACACCGCGATCGGCGCCGCCGCCGGACGCTGGCCGTAGGCGCCGCCGGAGCGGTCGTAGGCGGCCGGCTGCTTCTTTGCGCCGATCTCTTCCGCGACGCCACGCATCAGGCTCTCGGCGACCGAACGCGCGGTGCCGATCACCAGCAGGTTCTCCTCGAGCGCGGCGCGGAAAGCCAAATGAAGCTCGCCCACCTCCTCGATCGCCTCGCGCGGCTGCACGCCGACGGCCTCGCCCTGCGCCTTCAAGCCTTCGACGTCGAGCATGTAGCGGCCGGACAGCTCGCTCTTCTCCGAGGCGAGCGCGTTCGCAGCCCCATAGGAGCCGGAGCGCACGAGACGCGTCTCCTCGGAGATCACCGCGGTGAGGCGCTGGACTGTGTCGGCGATGCGGGCGATGCGGTCGGCGGCTTCCTGCGGGGTCATGGGCGCGCGGGCCGGAACGTTCGGAACGGAGCGGCGGCGTGGCGTCATGACGATTTTTCCTGCTGAAGCGCGATGAGTTCGCGGCGGACGTCTTCGGCGACGCCGATCCCGCCCGCGGCCGCGATGGTTTTTCCGTACTGGTCGGCGAGCATGGAGCGATAGGCGCCGCCGGCTTCGCCCGAACCGAGCGGCCCGTCGCCGCCAAGCCCCGCGAACATCCGCTCCATCATCTGGGTCAGGAACACGGCCTCGAAATCCTCCGCCGTCTTGTCGATCCGGCTCGGCGCATGAGTCGCTCCTGCGGCTGTGTAGCTTCGCCGCGCCGCGTCGGCCGCGGCGAAGACGGAAGCCGCCGACGAGGTCGCGGCGGGGGACGTCGCGGTCGCCATCACATCACCTCGATTTCGGCCTGGAGAGCGCCCGCGGCCTTGATCGCCTGCAGGATCGCGATCAGGTCGCGCGGCCCGACGCCGATCGCGTTCAGTCCGTCGACGAGCTGCCGTAGGTTCACGCCTTCCTTCAGGATCGCGAGCCGGCGGTTCTTGTCGGTGTCGACCGTGATGTCGGTGCGGGGCGTCACCACCGTCTCGCCGTCTGAGAACGGCGCGGGCTGGCTCGCGATCGGGCTCTCCGTGATGGTCACCGTCAGGTTGCCCTGCGCCACCGCCACCGTCGAGACGCGCACGTCCTGGCCCATCACGATGATGCCGGACCGCTCGTCGATCACGATCTTGGCGAGCTGGTCGGGCTCGACCTTGAGCTGCTCGATCTCGGTCAGGAGCTGGACGATGTTGCCCTTGTACTGCTTCGGCACCTCGAGCTGCACCGTGGAAGGGTCCTTCGGCTCGGCCACGCCCTTGCCCATGAAGGCGTTGATCGCGCCGGCGATGCGCCTTGCGGTGGTGAGGTCCGGGTTGCGGAGCGCCAGGCGGACGGAGGGCAGATTGTTCAGCGCGAACGGGATCTCGCGTTCGATCAGGCCGCCGTTCGAGATGCGGCCCGCCGTCGGCACGCCCCGCACGACCTGGGCCGCCTCCCCTTGCGCGTTGAAGCCGATGACCGCGACCGACCCCTGCGCCACGGCGTAGACCTCGCCGTCCGCGCCCATCAGCGGGGTGACGATCAACGTGCCGCCCTGAAGGCTCGTGGCGTCGCCGAGCGCGGAGACGGTCACGTCGATCCGCGTTCCCTGCGTTCCGAAGGGCGGAAGGTTCGCGGTCACCATCACGGCCGCGACGTTCTTGGTGCGCAGCGTCTGGCCGCGGGTGTTGACGCCGAGCCGCTCCAGCATCGACTGCAGGCTTTGCTTGGTGAAGGGCGCGGCGTTGAGGCTGTCGCCCGTGCCGTTCAGGCCGACCACGAGGCCGTAGCCCACGAGCTGGTTCTCGCGCACGCCCTCGATGTCCGTGAGGTCCTTGATGCGCGACTGGACGCCGCCGCGGCTCGGGCCGCCGTCGTCCTCGCCCGCGAAGGCGCGCTTCACAGAAACCATCTGGACCCGCGCGCCGCCGGCCTCCCGCGCTACGGCCTGCCCGCGGGACGCGGGACCGGCCGGCGCGTCGGCTGCGAAGGCAGGCGCGAGGCTTGCGGCGGCGAGGACGGCCGCGGCGAGGCCCGAAGCGAAGCGGCGAAGAAGGAACGGCATGAAAGGCTCGACCAGCGGAGATGTCCGCCTCCCCATGCGAAGCCCGTGCCGATGGCCCATCGCCTGCATTTCGAGGCGGTTGCGGCGACGGAGCGCCGGCTGCGTCCTCTGGCGCCCGGCAAGGCCCGCCCCTCGCCCGGCAAATTCTGCCGGCTGTTAAGCGCGGGTTAACCATGAGGACCGCAACGCTTGGCGACGGGGACGCGCGGGGGACAATCATGCGCATCGAGGGACCTGGGCGCGCGATCGGCGGCGGCGGATCCACGCGCCCTGCGGCGGCGACGGGCTTCCGCCTCTCGGACGCGATGGAGCCTCAGACGGCGCGCGCCTCGACGCCCGCTCGCGCGGCGCCGGGGCTCGACGCGCTGATCGCGCTTCAGGCGGTCGCTCCGGAAAGCATGTCGGAAAAGCGCAGGCGCGCCGTGAAGCGCGGCCGAAGCCTGCTCGACGCGCTCGACGGCATGAAGCTTGCTCTCGTTCAGGGGACGAACGACCCTTCGGATCTGCGCCGACTCGTCGCCGGCCTTCGCGACCGACCCGGCGGGACCGGCGACGCCGGGCTCGACGAGGTGATCGCAGCGATCGAGTTGCGCGCCGAGGTCGAGATCGCAAAGCGTGGCGGCTAAGCCCGGGCTTCACGCGGATCGGGAGTCCGTGAAACTGCGTAGGAGCGAAATGTCCTCTGATTTCAAAGGTTTCGTGACGCAGAGAGAGATTGTCGCTCGACAGCGTTATCGCTATATTCCGCCCCCACCGACACACCGCCTGCGGCATGGCAGAAGGCCCTGATGATGAGCGTCGAGTTGGCAGAAGACTATCGGCCGAGCGAGTCCGAGCCCTTCATGAACGAGCGCCAGCGGCGCTATTTCCGCGACAAGCTGCTCGCCTGGCGGGAGGAGATCCTGCGTGAGAGCAGGGAAACTCTCGAGCATCTCCAAGACGAGAATCAGAATCATCCCGACCTCGTCGACCGCGCCTCTTCGGAGACCGACCGCGCGATCGAGCTTCGCGCCCGCGACCGGCAACGCAAGCTGATCTCCAAGATCGACGCGGCGCTCGCGCGCATCGACGACGGCTCCTACGGCTATTGCGAGGAAACGGGCGAGCCCATCTCGCTGCGCCGGCTCGACGCCCGGCCGATCGCGACCCTGTCGATCGAGGCGCAGGAGCGCCACGAGCGGCGCGAGCGGGTGTATCGCGACGACTGACGTTCTCACGACGTCCTGAAAAGACGCCGCATTCTTATCACATTCCCGTGACGCCGGCCCGGATCAACTCCCGGGCCGGCGTTTTCTTATCCCGCCGGAAAGCATCATTCTCACGTGGTGCGACGCAACATCACACGATGGACGAGTTCGGGCGCCGACTGCCGAACTGGTCCGATCCGACCGAATGTGCGTCGCGGCGCCATCTTTCTATCGCAGAGCTGAATGATCGATCTGATCAATCGATGAAGCGGTATGACAGCCCTCCCGGCGCCGCCTCTCGGCACTTTTCCCCAAGGGTTCGTGGCTCTTTACCTGCGACAAACTGGTATGCCATGTTTGGCATGCCAGACATGCTCCCTTGCATGGCTGTCTGGGGGACAGAAGTCCGTGAAGGCCCGTGATGGGCGGATCTGACTTTCGGGACGGCTCAGAGAAGCTGTCCTCCGACTTGGCCTGCAATTTAACCGGGAGCTCGATCCGGAGAGTTTCGACGCCTGCGAACCCGCAGGGATTACGTCAAGCCAGCTGAAAGACTGGCATGCATAACGCCACAAAATCTGAAAGATACGGCGAAAGAGGAGAACGCCAGTGAGTCCCACCGCAGTTATGGACGCTCAACCAAAAGTTTCAGAGAAGACGCGCTGGCTGCAGATCGTCGTCGGCGTGATCTGCATGATCGCGACGGCGAACATCCAGTACGCCTGGACGCTGTTCGTCCCGGAAATCCAGCAGACCTTCGGCTGGGATCGCGCGTCGATCCAGATCGCCTTCACGATTTTCGTTCTCGTCCAGACCTGGCTCACGCCCATCGAGGGCTATTTCATCGACAAGTACGGCCCGCGCGCCATGGTCGCGTTCGGCGCGGTGTTCATGGGTCTGTCCTGGGTCATCAACTCGCAGGCGACGTCCCTGAGCGGCTTCTACCTCGGCGCGGCCATCGGCGGCATCGGCGTCGGCTGCATCTACGCCACCTGCATCAACAACGCGCTGAAGTGGTTCCCGGATCGCCGCGGCCTCGCGGTCGGCCTGACCGCCGGCGGCTACGGCATGGGCTCGGCCGCCACCATCCTGCCGATCGCCTCCATGATCGGCTCGTCGGGCTTCCAGGCCACCTTCCTGTTCTTCGGGATCCTGCAGGGCGTGCTCGCCTTCATCGCGGCGATGTTCCTTCGCTCGCCCAAGGCCGGCGAGGTCAAGGTCTCCGAGAAGCTCGCCCAGTCGCGCCGTGACTACACGCTCACCGAAGCGATGCGCACCAAGCTGTTCTGGCTGATGTTCCTCATGTTCATCTGCGTCGTGACCGGCGGCATGATGGCGGTCGCCCAGCTCGGCGTCATCGCGCAGGACCTCGGCGTCAAGAACTACTCGGTCAACCTGTACTTCTTCACCATGGCCGCCCTGCCGCTCGCCCTGATGCTCGACCGCATCATGAACGGCATCTCGCGCCCGCTGTTCGGATGGATCTCGGACAACATCGGCCGCGAGAAGACGATGGTGATCGCCTTCACGCTCGAAGGCTTCGGCATCGTGGCGCTCGGATACTTCGGCCACAACCCGTACGCCTTCCTCATCCTGTCGGGCGTCGTGTTCCTGGCCTGGGGCGAAGTCTATTCGCTGTTCTCAGCGCTCGCCGGCGACGCCTTCGGCACCAAGCACATCGGCAAAATCTACGGCGTGCTCTACTGCGCCAAGGGCATCGGCGCGCTGTTCGTCCCCGTCGGCAACCTGCTTATGGAAGCGACCGGCACCTGGTCGACCGTGCTCTACACCGTGGCCTGTATGGACCTGTTCGCGGCCTTCCTCGCGGTCGTGGCGCTCCGTCCGATCCTCAAGCAGCACGTCGCCTACTCCTCAGCCTTGAAGGCGCAGGAGACGAAGGAAGCAGAAGCGCTGTCGGGCAAGCCCGCAATGGCGTGATCCAGCCCCGCTTCTTGCCGGAGCAGACACACAAAAAAGCGGCGGGCCCCTCACGGGGCCCGTCGTCGTTTTGGCGTCGTGACACGTGTTCCAGCCGCTGACCGGCGCGTCGCTTCGGACTTTCGTGCTCCGACCGGCGATCGGCTTCGTGCAGGCGCGGGAACCGGAAAGTCCCGACAGGACGGCTTGGCCGCCACGCGGAACGCGCATTCACGCCATCGTTCCGCCATGGGCGTGAAAAAAATGTCGCAGGCTTATGAAACTTTCGTATGTTGTCGCTGTTCAAAACGTCAGCAGGGAGGGATGCGCATGGTCAATCCGGCGAACCGGGAAGCCATCGACACGCTGGCCGCTGAGCTTTTCAGCCGCGATCATCCAGACCGCGCCTGGAGCGCGATCATCGACCACCGTAACCGTCTCGGCGTCGCCTCGGCGCAGGAGCAGGCCGTGTATCGCGGGTTCGCCACCGCCCGCCTCGCCGCGGACGCGCGGACCCCTGACCCGGCGATCGCAGCCGCGGCCCTTGCGGCGGAGGCTCGCGTGAAGGGCAAGCTGGGAGCCGCCTGACGGTTCCGAAAGTCTGTCGCGCTTTCTTGGCTCGACGCCGGAACGCTGGAGGCGACGTCGCATCGACGCCGCCTCTTTTCTTATGCGCGACGACCGCCTTTAGCTTCGGCCACGTCTCCCAGGACGCCGCTGCGTTGCGCCTTGGGCTCATTTCCGTTATACGCGCCCGCGCGGCCGTCCCACACCCCTGGAGGGGTTCGTCCGCGTCAGCCAGCCCATGTAGGCCGCCCGTGACGGGCGGCTCTTTGTTTTCGGAGAACGATCAGATGTCCGCTCCCAAGGCCCTGAAGGCCGAGATGCGCGAGAAGGCCGGCAAGGGGGCCGCCCGCGCGCTCCGCCGCGCAGGCAAGATTCCCGCCGTGATCTACGGCGGCAAGAAGGCCCCGGTCGCAATCACGCTCGACGGCCACGAGATGTTCCGCCTGCTGCACGCCGGCGGCTTCAAGACCACGGTGTTCGAAATCGACACCGGCAAGGGCAAGGAGCGCGCGATCCCGCGCGACTACCAGCGCGACGTCGTCAAGGACACGCTGATCCACGTCGACTTCTTCCGCGTCACCGCCTCCTCGGTCGTCGAGGTCGAGGTTCCGGTGCACTTCCTCAACGAGGACAAGTCCAAGGGCCTCAAGCGCGGCGGCGTGCTGAACGTCGTGCGCCACACCGTTCAGGTGAAGGCCGGCGTCGACAACCTACCGGAAGCGATCGAGGTCGACCTCGCGGGTCTCGACATCGGCGACATCGTGCACGGCACCGCCGTGGCGCTGCCGAAGGGCGTCGAGTTCGTCGAGGAGAACCTCGAAGAGTTCACGATCGCGACCATCGCCGCCCCGACGGTCGTGGCCGAGGAGCAGGCTGAAGAGCAGGCCGAGATCGAAGCCGAGAAGGCTGCGGAAGAGGCCGGCGAAACCGTCGAGGAGACTGCCGAAGGCGAAGCCGCCGAAGGCTCGGACGAGAAGAAGTCCGAGGACTGATCTCGGACACTGCGGGAGCCTCCCCTCATGCTGCTCCTGGTCGGCCTCGGCAATCCGGGGCCGAAATACGAGAAGAACCGGCACAACATCGGCTTCATGGCCGTGGACCGGATCGCGTCGCGCCACGGGTTCTCCCCGTGGCGCGCCCGCTTTCAGGGCGTGACCGCCGAGGGCTCGATCGCCGGCATCAAGACGCTGCTGCTGCTTCCGGGCACCTACATGAACGAGAGCGGCCGCTCGGTCGCCGAGGCCGCCCGCTTCTTCAAGATCGAGCTCGCCGACATCGTCGCGTTCCATGACGAACTCGACCTCGCGCCCGGCAAGATGCGCGTGAAGACCGGCGGCGGAAACGCCGGCCACAACGGGCTGCGCTCGATCACCGCCCATATGGGCAACGACTATCGCCGCGTGCGTCTCGGCATCGGCCATCCCGGCCGCGACGCCGTGCTGCACTACGTGCTCAACGACTTCGGCAGAGGCGAGATGGCCTGGGTCGGAGAGCTGAACGACGCGGTCGCGGACGCCGCCGACCTGCTCGCCAAGGGCGAGGACAACAGTTTTCAGAACAAGGTCCATCTCAGAATGGAGGCGGCCGGCTTCGGCGACCCGAAGAAGCCGGGCGACGAGCGACCTTGACCTCAGGACACGAAAACACGAACTTCGTGTTCGAGAGGATGCGACCATGAAGAACGTCACGATCACGCTTCCCGACGCACTCGCTTCTGCGGTTCGTGTCGAGGCCGCGAAGGAAGGGAAGAGCATGTCGCGCTACATTGCCGACATGCTCGACACAAAGACAAACCTGCGCGCCCGACAGATCGCGGCGATCGAGAAGTTCTTGTCGATGCCGAAAATACCTCTCACCGACGAGAATGGTCGACTTCCAAGCCGCGAGGAGAACTATCGGCGTGAAGTTCTTCATGGACACGAACATTCTTCTGTACACGCTGGACCGGAACGACCCTCGGAAAGCGCAGAAGGCAAGCGCAATCGTTCGTGACCTGTCTCCGCGTAACGCGCTGGTCATTTCGCTTCAGGTTCTGAACGAGATGACCAACATCCTGCTCAACAAGCGAGCGGACCTTGCCCATGGCAGCGTCCGGGAGATTATCGAATCGCTCGTCCCACTCGGCGACCGGCCCCTGTCCTGGGAGATCATCGAAGTTGGATGGGCCGTTCGCGCCCTGACCGGCTATGGGTGGTGGGACAGCCTGCTTGTGGCGACAGCTCATCTTGAAAAATGCGACTATTTCCTCTCTGAGGACATGCAGCACGAGCGGACGGTCATGGGCGTGACGATCCTCAACCCATTTCTCACGTCCCCTCTCGACCTCCCCTTTCCGAACTGACGAGACAACTCTCCCATGGGCTTCAAATGCGGCATCGTCGGCCTGCCGAACGTCGGCAAGTCGACCCTCTTCAACGCGCTGACGCAGACCGCCGCCGCCCAGGCCGCGAACTATCCGTTCTGCACCATCGAGCCGAATGTCGGCGAGGTCGCGGTTCCGGATCCGCGCCTCGACGCGCTTGCGGCGATCGCGGGCTCCAAGGAGATCATCCCGACGCGCCTCACCTTCGTGGACATCGCCGGCCTCGTCCGCGGCGCCTCCAAGGGCGAGGGTCTCGGCAACCAGTTCCTCGCGCACATCCGCGAGGTCGACGCCATCGCGTATGTGCTGCGGTGTTTTGAAGACGACGACATCACCCATGTCGAGGGCAAGATCGACCCGCTCTCGGACTACGAGACCGTCGAGACCGAGTTGATGATCGCGGATCTCGAAAGCCTCGAGAAGCGCGTCGTCGCGCTCGAGAAGCGCGCCCGCGGGAACGACAAGGAGGCCAAGGAGCAGCTCGAACTGGTCAACCGCGTGCTGCCGCTGCTCCGCGACGGCAAGCCCGCCCGCGCGGCGAAAGTCTCGGACGACGAGCGGACCGCCTTCGAGGCGCTGAATCTGCTCACGTCGAAACCCATCCTGTTCGTCGCCAATGTCGACGAGGCGGCGGCCGCCGGCGGCAACGACTTTTCGGCGAAGGTCGAGGATCAGGCGAAAAAGGAAGGCGCGGTCGCGGTCGTCATCTCGGCGCGCATCGAGAGCGAGATCGCGACGCTTCCGGCCGAGGAGCGCACCGAGTATCTTGAGGCTCTCGGCCTCGAGGAGACCGGGCTCGACCGGCTGATCAACGCCGGCTACCAGCTGCTCGGGCTCGTGACCTACTTCACCGTCGGCCCCAAGGAAGCGCGCGCCTGGACGATCGAGAAAGGCACCCGCGCGCCGCAGGCCGCGGGCGTGATTCACAGCGATTTCGAAAAAGGCTTCATCCGCGCCGAGACCATCGCCTATCCGGACTATGTCGCGCTGAAAGGCGAAACCGGCGCGAAGGAGGCGGGCAAGTTCAGGCTCGAGGGCAAGGACTATGTGGTCGCCGACGGCGACGTGCTCCACTTCCGCTTCGCGAACTGAGGCTCCACCGTCATGCCCGAGCTCGTCTCGGGCATCCACGACTTGATCATGGAGTGTCGGAGACCCCAAGTCGTGGATGCCCGCGAAGGCGGGCATGACGTCGAGGATTTCATGACCGAGCCCGCTCTCGCCTTCGAGGACTTCCGCCCCGGCGACGTCGCGACCTATGGCGGCGTCACCGTCGACCGCGACGACATGCTCGAATTCGCGCGCGAGTTCGATCCGCAGCCGATGCATCTCTCCGAAGACGCCGCGCGCGGCTCGATGCTCGGCGAGCTCATCGCCTCCGGCTGGTACGCCGCCGCCCTCCTCATGCGAATGAACTGCGACGCTTTTCTGCTCGACGCGCTCTCGCTCGGCTCGCCCGGCGCCGACAGCGTCGAATGGCGGGCGCCCGTCCGCGCCGGCGACCGGCTGACGGTTCGCCGCGAGGTTCTGTCGGCCCGCGGCGTTCCCGGACGGCCGGAGGCGGGGCTGGTGAAGTTCTCCTTCGAGGTCTTGAACCAGAACGATGTGGTCGTCATGCGGCAGGAGAGCACGAAGCTCATCGGCCGTCGCGCGAGGGCCGCCTGATGCATCTCGAGGATTACGAGCCCGGGGCGAAGGCCGAACTCGGCAGCCATCTGTTCACCGCCGACGAGATCGTGCGCTTCGCGTCGAAATACGATTTGCAGCCCTTCCACCTGTCGGAAGAGGCGGGTCTCGCAGGACCGTTCAAGGGACTTGCGGCGTCCGGCTGGCACACTTGCGCTGTATGGATGAAACTGATGGTCGCGTTCCAGATCCGCATGGCGAAGGACCGCATGGCGGCCGGGCTGCCCGTCGGACGCGCCGGCCCGTCCCCCGGCTTCACCGGCCTCAAATGGCGCGCGCCCGTGATGGCGGGCGACACGATCACGTATTTCTCCGAGGTGGTCGAAACCCGGCCGAGCGCCTCGCGGCCCGGCTGGGGCCTGCTCAAGGCGCTCAACACCGCCGTGAACCAGAACGGCGTCGAGGTGCTCCGCTTCACCAGCACGGCCTTCGTGGAGAGCCGGCCGGCGGCATAGCGGCGTGGCCGGCGGCCTTCAGCGCGGCGTCGTCAACACCCGCCCGGCCACGGCGTCGAGCTTGGCGAGAAGCGCCGGGTCGCGATGCTCTGGCGCGGTCACGAGCGCGAAATCGAGCGAACGGTCGGAGCCGATCGGACACGGTTCATGCTTGGCGGGAAATTCCGCCGCGAGCCGCTCGAGCAGGCGACGCGCCCGCTCGCCGTTCTCGCGCATGACCCCGAGGATCTCGGCGACGCCCACGCCGTCCTCGTGCGGCCGCCACGCGTCATAGTCGGTCACCATGGCGACGGTCGCATAAGCGAGTTCGGCCTCGCGGGCGAGCTTGGCCTCCGGCATGTTGGTCATGCCGACCACGGAGGCGCCCATCGCCTTGTAGGCGATCGACTCGGCCCGGGTCGAAAACTGCGGCCCCTCCATGCAGACGTAAGCGCCGCCGACCACATGCGGGATGTCCTCGGCCGCGGCCGCACGGGCGATCCGCGCCACGAGGTTCGGCGCGACCGGATCGGAAAAGGAGACATGGGCCACGCAGCCCGCGCCGAAGAACGAACTTTCCCGGCGGAAGGTGCGGTCGATGAACTGGTCGACGAGCACGAAGCTGCCGGGCGGCAGTTCCTCCCTGTAGGAGCCGCAGGCCGAGATCGAGATGAGGTCGGTGACGCCCGCGCGCTTCATGACGTCGATGTTGGCGCGGTAGTTGATGTCGGACGGGCCGAACCGATGCCCGGCCCCGTGACGTGGCAGGAACACGACGCGGGTTTCGCCGATCGCGCCGGCGATCGGCTTCGCCGAGGGCTCGCCCCAGGGACTCTTGAGATCGAGTTCGCGCGCGTCCGAAAGCAACGACAGGTCGTAGATCCCCGATCCGCCGATCACGCCGAGCGTCGCGCTGGCCATTGTGCGTATCCCCCGAAACGAAAAACGGCGGATCCATCGAGGATCCGCCGCTTCGATAGCAGACGCCGGGCCGGCGCGTCAGGCCGGCGTTACGCCGTCTTCGCCTTGAGGCCGCTCCAGACGCTCTTCTTGGTGAAATAGAGCAGGCCGGCGAACACGATGAGGAAGAACATCACCTTCAGGCCCATCTGCTTGCGGGCGAGCATGTGGGGTTCGGCCGCCCACATCATGAAGGCCGCTACGTCCTTGCCGTACTGGTCGACGGTGGCGGGCGTTCCGTCCGTGTACTGCACCTGCCCCTCCTGGATCGGCTGCGCCATCGAGATCCAGTGGCCGGGGAAGTAGGCGTTGTAGTGCAGGCCGGGACGCGGCGGCTTCTCGCCCTCGGGCGGGTTCTCGTAGCCGACGAGCAGCGCGTGAATGTAGTCCGGCCCCTGCTCCTGGAACTGGGTCAGGATGTCGAACAGGAAGGTCGGGAAGCCGCGCTCATAGGTGCGCGCCTTGGCGAGGGTCGAAAAGTCCGGCGGATAAGCGCCGCCGTTCGCGGCGCGCGCCGCCTGCTCGTTCGGGAACGGGCTTGGGAAATAGTCGGAGAGCTTGCCCGGCCGGTCGACGAAGTCGCCGCTGTCGTTCGGGCCGTCCTTGACGGTGTAT
This sequence comes from Ancylobacter novellus, assembly GCA_003241695.1. Classification (GTDB taxonomy): domain Bacteria; phylum Pseudomonadota; class Alphaproteobacteria; order Rhizobiales; family Methylopilaceae; genus Methylopila. The sequence continues at coordinate 274,348 of QFPN01000001.1, forward strand.
TCCGAGGCGATCGTCTCCGCCTGCTTTTCGTTGAAGCCGAGCCCGCCTTCGTCGGCGAGGTTGCGGAACGCGACCATCGAGAGCGCATGGCAGCTCGCGCAGACCTCACGATAGATCTTGAAGCCGCGCTGAAGCTGAGCCTGGTCGTACGTGCCGAAGGGGCCGGAGAACGACCAGCTCTGCCGGGGCGGATGCACGCCCTCGGCGGCGGACACCGGCGCCGCGAAGGCGACGCCGAGGCCGAGCGCAAGCAGGGCCGCCCGGAACGGACGTAGGGAAAGGCGGGGGCTCATCGTCTCGCCTCCTCGGCGCCGGCGAGATTGGCGAGGGCCGACGGCGCGTTTGCGCGATCCTCCTTGTCGAGCACCGAGTCGGCGATGGAGGCCGGCAGCGGCTTCGTCGTCTCCAGACGCCCGAGAAGCGGCAGGATCACGAGGAAATGCGCGAAGTAATAGATGGTCGCGATCCGCGACAGGGTGACGTAGAGGCCCTCCGGCGGCTTCGAGCCGAGCCAGCCGAGCAGGATGCAACAAGCCACGAACGCCCAGAAGAACTGCTTGAACAGCGGCCGATACTTGCCCGAGCGCACCTTCGAGGTGTCGAGCCAGGGCAGCACGAACAGCACCGCGATCGCGCCGAACATCGCGATCACGCCGCCGAGCTTGTCGGGGACGGCGCGCAGGATCGCGTAGAACGGCAGGAAGTACCATTCCGGAACGATGTGCGCTGGCGTCACGAGCGCGTTGGCCTTGATGTAGTTGTCCGCATGACCGAGGTAGTTCGGCGTGTAGAACACGAACCACGAGAAGAAGATCATGAAGCAGACGAGGGCGAAGCCGTCCTTGAGCGTGGCGTAGGGCGTGAACGGAACGGTGTCGCGGCGGATGTCCTTGACCTCGACGCCGGTCGGATTGTTCTGCCCGACATGGTGCAGCGCCCAGATGTGCAGCGCGACGACGCCCGCGATCATGAACGGCAGCAGATAGTGCAACGAGAAGAAGTGCTTGAGCGTCGCGTCGTCGACCGAGAAGCCGCCCCACAGCCACGTCACGATGTGCGGGCCGACGACCGGGATCGCCGAGAACAGGTTGGTGATGACGGTCGCGCCCCAGAACGACATCTGGCCCCAGGGCAGCACGTAGCCCATGAAGGCGGTCGCCATCATCAGCAGCAGGATGACCACGCCGAGGATCCACAGCACTTCGCGCGGCGCCTTGTAGGAGCCGTAATACATGCCGCGGAAAATGTGGATGAAGACCGCGAGGAAGAACATCGACGCGCCGTTGGCGTGCAAATAGCGCAGCAGCCAGCCGTAGTTGACGTCGCGCATGATCTTCTCGACCGACTCGAACGCCATGGTGGCCGAGGGCGTGTAGTGCATCACGAGCACCACGCCGGTCAGGATCTGCGCGACCAGCATGAAGGTCAGAATGCCGCCGAAGGTCCACAGATAGTTCAGGTTGCGCGGGACCGGATAGGCGATCGCGCTCGAATGCACGAGGCCAACGATCGGCAGCCGGTCCTCCAGCCATTTCGCGACGCCGCCTTTAGGGGCGTAAACCGAATGTCCTTGCATGACTCTGGTGTCTCATCCCTGGAAACGCCGAATGGCCGCCGGCTTCAGCCGATCTTGATCTTGGTTTCGCCTTCGAAGGCGTAAGGCGGGATCGCGAGGTTCTCGGGCGCGGGTCCGCGGCGAATGCGGCCCGCGCCATCGTAATGCGACCCGTGGCAGGGGCAGAGCCAGCCTCCGAATTCGCCGGCGTTTGCGAGAGGCACGCAGCCGAGATGCGTGCAGACGCCGGTCACGACCAGCCAGTTCTCCTTGCCCTTGGCGCCGCGATTGGCGTCGGTCGCCTCGGCGTCGGCGGGCAGGTTGGCGTTGCGGGCGTTCTTGTCGGGAAGCTGCGACATCGGCGTCTCTTTCGCCTCGTCGACCTGCTGCTTCGTGCGGTTCCAGATGAAGACCGGCTTGCCGCGCCACTTCACGGTCACGACCTGGCCTTCGGAGATCTGCGAAAGATCGACCTCGGTCGAGGCAAGCGCGAGTGACGCGGCGTCCGGGTTCATCTGGTCGATGAACGGCCAAGCGAGGAAAGCCGCGCCCCATGCGGCGGCGGCGCCAGTCGTCAGATACAGAAAATCGCGGCGGTTCGGTTCTTCGGCGTGCTCGGTGGTCGTCACTTGTCCGTCTCCGCCGCTACCTACGTCAGGTGGCCGGAACCGGATCTAAGACCCCTCGGCCGGTCTGGGAGCGGCTCCTTTTGGAATGGCTCTCAAGACGATGGCTATGTGACACGGGTGGACAATTCGTCCAACCCCGTCGGGCATGCCATGACACCGTGTCGCACGTCGCCGCTGTTTTCCTGACACGATTTCGGCGGAGCGCATTGAAGGGTCTCTTATGAGACTTGTCCTGTTCCAGCCTGACATCCCGCAGAACGCAGGCGCGATGCTGCGGCTCGCGGCCTGTCTCGGCGTCGCGGTCGACATCGTGGAGCCGGCCGGTTTTCCCGTGTCCGACCGCGCGTTCCGGCGCGCGGGCCTCGATTATCTCGACCATGTCGAGATCGTCCGCCACGCCTCCTTCGAGGCTTTCGAAGCGTCGCGACGCGCGGTCGGACGCCGGCTCGTCCTGCTGACGACAAAAGGCGCCGCGTCGTATGTCGAAACGGCCTTCCGGCCGGACGACGCGCTGATGGTCGGTCGCGAATCGGCCGGCGCGCCCGATTACGTTCACGCAGCCGCCGATCTGCGGATCGCGGTTCCGATGCGGCCGGATTTGCGCTCGCTCAACGTCGCGACGGCGGCGGCGATTATCCTTGGAGAGGCGCTGCGCCAGACGGACGGCTTCCCCCGGCCGCCTGCGGATGCTTGAACCGGCGCAGCAAGGATGTTCGCGATGACCGCTCCCCTCCCCGACCTCGAAGCCCGCAAGACCGCGGCCCGCGCCTGGTTCGAGGCGCTGCGCGACCGAATCCACGCTGCGCTCGAAGCGATCGAGGACGAGGCGGACGGAGACGGCCCCGCAGGCCGGTTCGAGCGCACGCCCTGGTCGAGGACGGATCACACCGGCGCGGACGGCGGCGGCGGCGTTATGGGCCTCATGAAAGGCCGCGTGTTCGAGAAGGTCGGCGTCCACGTCTCGACGGTGCACGGCGAATTCGCGCCTGAGTTTCGGAAGGACATCCCCGGCGCGTCCGAATCGCCGGACTTCTGGGCGTCGGGCATCTCCCTGATCGCCCATCCGTGGAACCCGAACGTTCCGACCGTGCATATGAACACCCGCTACGTCGTCACCTCGAAAGCCTGGTTCGGCGGCGGCGGCGACCTTACCCCCGTGCTCGACCGGCGCAGGACGCAGGACGATCCAGACACGGTCGCGTTCCACGCCGCCTACGCCCGCGCCTGCGAGGGCCACGCGGTCGCCGACTACCCCAAATTCAAGAAATGGTGCGACGACTACTTCTTCCTGAAGCACCGCAACGAGCCGCGGGGCGTGGGCGGCATCTTCTACGACTGGCTCGACAGCGGCGACTTCGACGCCGATTTCGCTTTCACCCGCTCGGTCGGCGAGGCGTTCCTCGACGCCTACCCCGCGATCGTGCGCGCCAATCTCGCGACGCCCTGGACCGAGGCCGACCGCGCCGAGCAGCTCGTGCGCCGCGGCCGCTACGTCGAGTTCAACCTGCTCTACGATCGCGGGACCATCTTCGGCCTGAAGACCGGCGGCAACGTCGCATCGATCCTGTCCTCGCTGCCGCCGCACGCCGCATGGCCGTGAGGCGGCGACACGGGGGAGACGTTCGATCCGGCTGAGACCGACTGCGTGCTTCGAGACGCGCCTTCGGCGCTCCTCAGCATGAGGACCGTTGGAGGAAACAGGTCACAAGCTCATCCCGTCCTCATGCTGAGGAGCCCGCGTCAGCGGGCGTCTCGAAGCACGCAGTCGGTCTCAGCCTGCTCTTTCCCCAGATGACGAGCGCATGGCGTCGTCGATCAGCGCCTCGATCTCGGACCGCCCTGTCGGCAGCCCTTCGGCGAGCCAGCGTTCCTCGATCGCCTTCAGCCTTCGCCCGATCTCCGGGCCCGGCGTCAGCCCCCGCGCCATGAGGTCGGCCGCGGCGACCGGAAGCTTCGGCGCCGTCCAGCAATCCGGCAAGGCGGCGAGCGCGGCCCAGACCTCGTCCTCGGGACCCGCGCCCGCATCCGCCCAGGCGAGCAGCGCACGGTCCCGGAACGCCCGGCTTCCGAGCCGGTAGAGCGCGGCCCTCGCGTCGCCTTCGCCCTTCGCGGGATCGAGCCCCGGCGTCATGTCGCCGATCGCGGCGAGCCGCGCGCCCTCGGCGTTCGACAGCCGCAGCCGCTCCTTCAGCCGTTCGGCGTCCTCGGCGGTCGCCTGGAACAGCGCCGCGAGCCGCAGCAGCGGGTCGGGCGCGGCGGCGTCGAGCAAGGCAAAGCGCGCCAGCCGCGACGGGCGGGGAACGCCCCCGACGAGAGGCGCGAACAGGCCGGCGCCGGCCATGGCCAAGACAGTCTTCGGCGCGCGGCGTGCGACGAGGAGCTTCATGAGCTCCGCCCGCACCCGCTCCGCGGAGAGCCGCCGCAGCCCTTCGCGCTCCGCGACCGCGGCGGCGAAGCCCTCCCGGTCCGGCGCGCCTTCGGCGAAGCGGGCGTGGAAACGGAAGAAGCGCAGCGTTCTCAGATAATCCTCGCGGATGCGCGCCCGCGCATCGCCGATGAAGCGCACCCGGCGCGCCTCGAGGTCGCGCAAACCGCCGACATGGTCGTGCACGACGCCGTCGCGCGACAGGTAGAGGCCGTTGATCGTGAGGTCGCGCCGGGCCGCGTCCTCAGCCCAGTCGCGCGAGAAGCCGACGACCGCCCGACGCCCGTTGGTCTCGACGTCGCGGCGCAGCGTCGTGACCTCGAAGGGCTCGCCCGAGATCACCACCGTCACGGTGCCGTGGCCGATTCCGGTCGGCGAGACCTTCCATCCCGCGGCTTCGGCGCGACGGGTCACCTCGTCGGGCGTCGCGGTGGCGGCGAGGTCGAGGTCGCTGATCGTCGCGCCGAGCAGCGCGTCACGCACCGCGCCGCCGGCGATCCGCGCCTCCTCGCCGTCGCGGTCGAGGACGGCGAGCAGCTCGGCGAGCGGGCGGCGCTCCAGCCAGCCGGCGTCGGCGAGCCTCGTCGTCGCCTCGCTCATTTCCGATCGGGTTCGGTGATGCGGCCCGGCACGAACACGCCGTTCTCCATATGGGCGGGCACGTAGATCGAGCGGGTCGAACCGCCGGTCGTGAGCGCGAGGAACACGAGGCTGCCGAGCGTCAGCGCGACGCCGCAGCCGACGAGCCAGACGAGCGGCACGCCCCGCCAGCGCTCGGGCGCGCGCCATCCGCGCTTCGTCAGGTGGAGCCAGACGGCGTAGGCGAAGAACGGAAGAAGGAACAGCAGAAGCTGGAACGCGATGCGGCTCATCGGCCGTAGAGCCTTTCGTGGAGGTTCCGCACCATGCCGGCGGTGACGCCCCAGATGTGCCGCTCCCGCCACGGCATGTGATGGACTTCGCGCAGGCCGCCTCGCCATTCGCGCATTTCGACGCGGTGATTCTCGGGCCGCATCAGAAAATCGAGCGGAACCTCGAAAGCGTCGTCGACCTCCGAGGGCTCGAGCCTCACCACATAGGACGGATCGATCTCCGCCACGACGCCGACGACGCCGAATCCCGAATTCGTGACGTAGAGGTCGAGATAGCCGAGCGGCGTCACGAGCGCCGGATCGAGACCGATCTCCTCGTTCGCCTCCCTCAGCGCCGTCGCGAGCGGCGACGGATCGTCCGTCTCGCGCTTGCCGCCCGGAAACGACACTTGGCCGGGGTGGACCTTCAGATGCTTCGCCCGCAGCGTGAACAGGAGCTGCGGCTCCTCGCGGGGGACGACGCCGATGAGAACCGCGGCCGCGCGCGGAACCCGGTCCGGTGCAAGCAACGCGAACTCGCCGATCGGAACGGTGTCGGGATCGTCCGGATCTGGCGGCGACGGCAGCAGCCGCACGGCGGCGCGGACGCGGAAGTCGGCCATGGAAAGCGTATCGGCGAGCGTCATCAGGCGACGCGTCCAGCGCCGCGCCATCCCCTTACACGACGCCTCGCGCAGGGAAGACGTCGCGCAAGGCCGCCCGCGCCTTCCCGATCTGCTTCAGCGACGCGGAGAGGAGAGGCCACGCGAAGCATGCCGCCGCAGGTCCGCGGTTCAGTCATCCGATCCCTGCATCTCGAAAAACTCTCCTCCGGACCACACGCCGAGCCGGCCGTCCTTCTCTTCCGCGAGCGCCACGAGATCGTAAACCGCCGACCGCGCCACGAGCGCCCAGAGATCATTGCGCACGCGCACATAGGGCCGGAAGCCGCCGGACGAATCCTCCTCGAACCGCATCTCATGGCCGGGACCGGCGTCGATCGTCTCGTCGACATTGGTGCGGAAGCGGATCAGCCGTCCCCGCCCCTCGCCCTCGCTCGCCGTCTCGACCGCGAGAAACGGCGCGTCCTCGACGATGATCGACAGCTTCTCGGCCGGCGTCACGAGCACGAAGCCCTCGGGGTCCTTGCGCAGGACGGTCGAGAACAGCTTCACCAGCGCCGGCCGGCCGATCGGAGAGCCGTTGTAGAGCCACGTCCCGTCGGCCTTGATCACCATGTCGATCGCACCGCAATGCGCCGGATTCCAGAGATGCACCGGCGCCGGGCCGCGCGACGAGGCGTCGCGCGCGGCCTCCGCCAGCGCCCGCATGCGGGCCGCGCCCGACTCAGCCTCGTCCGTCTCCGTCACGATCTCCGGTCGCTCCTGTGGTCTCGCAAGCCTTGCTCTCGCCCCTTTCGGGACGTGGGGTGGGGTGAACTTAAGGCGTTCCTGCACAGTGGATAAGGGCCGGCGTCGCGCCTGCCGGACAGCGGGCGCCCGCTCGCGGGGCTTGCATTGCGGGCAAGACGGTCGTCCGATGAGAGCGGATGCGTCCTCACCGCGAGGCGAAGGAGAGATCGATCGATGTCACAGGCCGAAGCCGCAACCGACCTCGACGCCGCGATCATCCGCGGGGCCGAGGCGATCGGCGGCCATGTCGCCGCGGCGCGCGCGGCGGTCGGCGAGGTCATCTTCGGCCAGGACAAGGTCGTCGACCACGCGCTGCTCACCGTGCTCTGCGGCGGCCACGCTCTGCTGGTCGGCGTGCCGGGCCTCGCCAAGACCAAGCTCGTCGAAACCATGGGCACGGTGCTCGGCCTCGACGCCCGCCGCGTCCAGTTCACGCCGGACCTGATGCCCTCCGACATCCTCGGCTCCGAAGTGCTGGAGGAGGACGCCCACGGCCGGCGCTCCTTCCGCTTCGTGCGCGGCCCGGTGTTCGCGCAGCTGCTCATGGCCGACGAGATCAACCGCGCCAGCCCGCGAACGCAGTCCGCGCTGCTGCAGGCCATGCAGGAGTATCACGTCACGGTCGCGGGCCAGCGCCACGACCTGCCGCGGCCGTTCCATGTGCTCGCGACCCAGAACCCGCTGGAACAGGAAGGCACCTACCCGCTGCCCGAGGCGCAGCTCGACCGCTTCCTGCTGCAGATCGACGTCGACTATCCGTCGCGGGACGCGGAACGCAGGATCCTCATGGCGACCACAGGCGCCGAGGAGGCGAAGGCGCGGCCTGCACTTTCGGCTGAGGATCTGATGAGCGCACAGCGGCTAGTCCGGCGCCTGCCGGTCGGCGAAAGCGTCGTCGAGGCGATCCTCGACCTCGTGCGCTCCGCGCGCCCGGAAACCGCCGACAAGACGATGGCGGACAAGATCGCCTGGGGTCCGGGTCCGCGCGCCAGCCAGTCGCTGATGCTCGCGGTGCGCGCCCGCGCGCTGCTCGACGGACGGTTCGCGCCCTCGATCGACGACGTCGCGGCGCTCGCCGAGCCCGTGCTGAAGCACCGCATGGCGCTGACCTTCTCCGCGCGCTCGTCGGGCGACACGCTGTCGGGCGTCGTCTCGAAGCTCGTCGAGCGGCTCGGCTGACGCGGATGGCGGCGCGCGCCGGGCTGATCGATCCGTCCGAAGCCGCGATCACGACGCGCCACGAGGAGGCGGCGCTCGGCCTCGCCTCGGCGCTGCCCCGGCTTCTGGTCGCAGCAAGACGCGCGTCCGCCACCGTGGTCCACGGTCTGCACGGCCGCAGGCGCTCCGGCGTCGGCGAGAACTTCTGGCAGTTCCGCCGCTTCACCGAGGGAGACGTTCCCGGCCGGATCGACTGGCGCCGCTCCGCGCGCGACCAGCACCTCTACATCCGCGAGCAGGAATGGGAGGCGGCCCACACCATCTGGCTCTGGATCGACCGCTCGCGCAGCATGGCGTTCCGATCGAGCCTCGCCGAGACCTCGAAGCTTGAGCGCGCCGTGGTGCTGGGGCTTGCGGTCGCAGACCTTCTGGTGCGCGGCGGCGAGCGGGTAGGGCTGCTCGGCCTGACCCGGCCGACCGCGAGCCGGCTTGCGATCGAACGGCTCGCGGAGGCTCTTGCGCACGCGGACGACGACGCGAGCGGGCTGCCCCCCGTCGGCTTCCCGATCGCGCGCCTCGCGGAGGCGGTGCTGATCGGCGATCTGCTGGCCCCCGAAGAGGAGATCGCGGCTTCGGTGGCGGCGCTCGCAGGGCGGGGCGGGCGCGGCCACATGGTGATGATCTTCGACCCCGTCGAAGAAACGTTTCCGTTCTCGGGCCGCACCGAGTTCCTCGATCCGGACGCGTCGACGAAGCTCGTCGCCGGCCGCGCCGAGGAATGGCGGGCGGGCTACGAGGAGCGGCTGGCGCGCCACCGGGCCGCCCTCGCCGAGATCGCGCGGCGCCACGGCTGGAGCCTCATCATCCACCGCACCGATCGTCCCGCCACCGAACCGCTGCTCGCGCTCCACGCCCGCCTCGGCGAGGCGGAGCGATGAGCGTCGCCCTCTCCCGGTGGAGCCGTTCGATCTGGCGCGACTCTCGCCGTCCCCTTCTCCCGTTCACGGGAAAAAGTAAGGATGAGGGGCCACTGCGCCGCGGGGCCAGAACGCTGTCCGCCCGCGCGAACGAGTTCCATTCTGAAGTTCCGGAGCGAGGCCTCCTCGCCCTTACTCTCTCCCGCGCGCGGGAGAGAGGGCGACCGGCATATCGCCTCATATCAACGCTCGAAAGCGCCCTGTCATGAGCGCGCTTCCCCTCGCCTTCCTTGCGCCCTGGATGCTGGCGGCGCTGATCGCGCTGCCGGCGCTGTGGCTGCTGCTGCGCCTCACGCCGCCGAAGCCGCGGCGGGTCGATTTTCCGCCGCTGCGCCTGCTGCTCGACGTGGTGGCGAAGCGCGAGACGCCGGCGCGCACGCCCTGGTGGCTGCTTCTGCTCCGGCTCGGCCTCGCGGCGCTGCTGATCTTCGCGCTGGCGAAGCCGATCCTCAATCCGCCGCCGGCCGCGAGCGCGGGATCGGGGCCGCTGCTGCTCGTGATCGACAACGGCTGGGCCGCGGCCTCCGAATGGGACGCGCGCGTCGCGGCGGCGCAGGGCGCGCTCGAGGCGGCGGGCGACGCTGGCCGTCCCGTCGCTCTGGTCGCGACCGCCGACCCGCCGCGCGAGATCGGTCTCGGGACCGCGGAAGCAGCGGTCGAGCGGCTGCGGGTGCTCGCGCCCGAGCCCTTCGCGTCCGACCGCGCGCCGCTGCTCGCCCCAGTCGAGGCGTTCCTCAAGACCAATCCGACCGCCGACGCGATCTGGATCGCGGACGGGCTCGCGGGCGGCGACGCGCGCGCCTTCGCCGAGGGGCTGAAAGCGGCGCTCGGGTCGCGCGCGCTCGCGATCCGGGTCGACCGGACCGGCTCCGCGCGCGCCCTCGTCGCCGCCGAAAACACGCCCGGCGCGATGACGGTCAAGGCGCTCCGTGCCGAGGCGGCTGGCGTCGAGCCGTTCCGGGTGCGCGCCTCGGACCTGCGCGGCCGGCCGCTCGCCGAGGTCGACGCCGCCTTCCCGGTCGGCGCGCGCGAGACGACCGCGTCCTTCGACCTGCCCGTCGAGCTTCGCAACGACATCGCCCGGCTCGAAATCGTCGGCGCAAAGACCGCAGGCGCGGTGCAGCTTCTCGACCAGCGCTCCCGTCGTCGGTCGGTCGGGCTCGTCACCGGCGCGACCGCCGACGTCGCCCAGCCGCTGCTCTCCCCGACCTACTATGTCGCGAAGGCGCTGAAACCCTTCGCCGACGTGCGCGAGGCGCGCGGCGAGGGCGCGAGCCAGGCGGTCGAGCGCTTCGTCGCCGACAAGCTGCCGGTGATCGTCCTCGCGGACGTCGGCGCGCTGACGCGCGAGGCGCATGACCGCCTGTCGCAATGGGTGAGGAACGGCGGCGTGCTGATCCGCTTCGCCGGCCCTCGCCTCGCCGGCGCGCCGCAGGACGATCTTTCGCCCGTCCGCCTGCGCCAGGGCGGCCGCATCCTAGGCGGGGCGCTCGCCTGGGAGACGCCGCAGCCGCTCGCGAGCTACGCCGCCGAAAGCCCGTTCGCCCCGCTCGTGCCTCCGAAGGACGTCACCGTCACGCGGCAGGTGCTCGCCGAACCGGACGCCGACCTTCCCGACCGGGTGTGGGCGACGCTCGGCGACGGCACCCCGCTCGTCACCGGCGTGCGGCAGGACAAGGGATTGAGCGTCCTGTTCCACGTCACCGCCGACACGCGCTGGTCGAACCTGCCGCTCTCGGGCGCCTTCGTCGACATGCTGCGCCGGATCGTCGACCTCGCGGGCTCGAACCCGCCAGCGAAGCCCGAGGGCGAGGCGGCCGGCGCCGCCACGACCGCCGCAGGGCAGCCCGCCAGAGGCGAGGCCGCGGCTCCGCCTTCCGCGGCGTCGCGTCCCCAGACCCTGCCGCCGACCCGCACCCTCGACGGCTTCGGCGCGTTCCGCAGCCCGCCCGCGACCGCGAAGCCCGCGCCGGCCGATGGCCGCCCCGCGGCGACGCGCGAAAACCCGCCGGGCTTCTACGGACCCGTCGACGCCGGAATCGCCGTGAACCTGCTGCCCGCCGACGCAGGCCTCGCGCGGCTCGACCTCTCCGGCCTCGACGACGCGCCGCTCGTCGCGGTCGAGCCGACGCCGGTCGCGCCGTGGCTCCTGACCGCCGCCGCGCTGCTCGCGATCCTCGACAGCCTCGTGGTGTTCCTGCTCGCGGGCGGGGCCGCGCTGATCGGGCGCCGCAGGCCGCAGGCCGCCGCGCTTCTTCTCGCGGGCGTCTGCCTTGCGCTCGCGGCCGCGCCCTCGCTCGCCCAGACGCCCGCCTCGCCGGCGACGCAAAAACAGCCCTACGACGAGCGCTTCGCCCTCGAGGCCACGCTCTCGACGCGGCTCGCTTATGTCGCGACCGGCGACTCCGAGATCGACCGGATCTCGAAGGCCGGGCTCGAAGGCCTCACCCAGACGCTCGCCGAACGCACCGCGCTCGAACCCGGCGCGCCGATGGCGGTCGACCCGGCGAAGGATGAGCTCTCCTTCTTCCCGCTGATCTACTGGCCGGTGACCGATCGCGCGGCGCCGCTGCCGCCCGAGACGCTCGCGCGCGTCGACGCCTATATGAAGCAGGGCGGCACCATCCTGTTCGACACCCGCGACGCCCTGACCTCGGGCGCCGGCGGCCCGCAGGGCGCGGCGCTCCGACGGCTGCTCGACGGCCTCGACGTGCCGGCGCTGGAGAAGGCCCCGAAGGACCACGTTCTGACCAAAGCTTTCTATCTGCTAGACGATTTTCCCGGCCGCTACGCCGGAACGCCGCTCTGGGTCGAGGCGCTGCCGCCGGCCGACGAGGGCGAGGACCGACCTGCGCGCGCCGGCGACGGCGTTTCGCCGATCCTGATCACGGCCGCCGACTTCGCCGGCGCGTGGGCCGTCGGATCGGACGGCATGCCGCTGTTCCCGACCTCCTCCGACGAACGCCAGCGCGAGATGGCCTACCGCGTCGGGGTCAACATCGTGATGTACACGCTGACCGGCAACTACAAGGCGGATCAGGTGCATGTGCCCGCGCTGCTCGAAAGGCTCGGGCAATGAGGGGAGCGATCGCAGAGCGTCATCCCGGACGCGGCCGCCAGGCCGCGAGCCGGGATCGTCGCCAGGATGAGGCGCCGGTCTTCACCTCTCCCCAGCGGGGAGAGGTCCATCGGCGAAGCCGAGCGGGTGAGGGGGAAGCGCGCTTTCCGGAAAGGTCAGGACTCCCTCACCCGGCGCTGCGCGCCGACCTCTCCCCGCTGGGGAGAGGTGAAGACCGGCGCTTCGTCTTGAAAACGATCCCGGCTCTCCGCTTCGCTTCGGCCGGGATGACCGCGGGACATCGAGCGGGCGCGGCTGAAAGGCCAGCCGCATGACCGTCGACGTCGCCTTCGCGCCCCTCATCCCGCTCCCCGCGCTCATCGCCCTCGCGCTCGCCGGCGCGGTCGTCGCGGCGCTCTGCGTGCTCGGACGCACCCGTGGCGCATGGCTCCGGACGGGGGCGATCGCCTGCCTGCTGCTCGCGCTCGCCAATCCCTCGTTCACGCGGGAGGACCGGGAGACGCTGACCAACGTCCTGCCGGTCGTGATCGACCGGTCCGGCAGCCAGTCGCTCGACGGCCGCGCCCGGCAGACCGACGAGGCGCGCAAGCGGCTCGAGGCCCGGCTGCAGGGGTTGAAGAACATCGAGGTCCGCTGGATCGAGGCCGGACAGGACGGCACGGCGACCGACGGCACCGAGCTGTTCGCGGCGCTCCGCAACGGGATCGCGGACGTGCCCCCGGAGCGCGTCGCCGGCGCGCTGTTCGTGACCGACGGCGTGATTCACGACACGCACGCGAGCGCCCGCGAGCTCGGCTTCTCCGCGCCGGTCCACGGCCTGATCACGGGCCGGCCCGACGAGCGCGACCGCCGCGTGGCGCTGACCCTCGCGCCGCGTTTCGGCATCGTCGGCCAGACCCAGACGATCGGGTTCCGGGTCGAGGAGACCGGCGACGGGCTCGGCCGGCCGGTTCCCGTCACGGTGCGGCGCGACGGCGAGGAGATCCAGCGGATCGAGGTCCTGCCGGGCCAGACGGCGACGATCGAGGCGCCGGTCTCGCATCCCGGCGTCAACTTCATCGAGATCGAGGCCGAGGACGCCGGGCGCGAGATCACGACCGTCAACAACCGCGCCGTGGTTCCGATCGACGGGGTGCGCGAGAAGCTTCGCGTGCTGCTCGTGTCCGGCGAGCCGCACGCCGGCGAGCGGACATGGCGCAACCTGCTCAAGGCCGACGCCTCGGTCGACCTCGTGCATTTCACCATCCTGCGCCCGCCGGAGAAGCAGGACGGCACGCCGATCAACGAGCTGTCGCTGATCGCCTTCCCGACGCGCGAGCTGTTCGCGCAGAAGATCAACGAGTTCGACCTCATCATCTTCGACCGCTACGCGCGACAGGGCATTCTGCCGATCGTCTATTTCGACAACATCGCGCGTTACGTCCGCGACGGCGGCGCGGTGCTGGTCGCGGGCGGTCCGGACTATTCCGAACCCGGTTCGCTCTACGAGACGCCGCTCGTTTCCGTGCTGCCGGCCGAGCCGATGGGCGGCGTGGTCGAGCGCGCGTTCAAGCCGGAGCTTTCGGAGGTCGGCCGCAAGCATCCGGTGACGCGCGGACTTCCCGGTTCGGAAAAGAACCCGCCGGAATGGGCGCCGTGGTTCCGCATGGTCGACTCGCGGCTGCGGGAGGGCGAGGCGGTGCTGCACGGTCCGGAGGATCGCCCTCTGCTGGTGCTCGCCCGCGAGGACAAGGGCCGCGTCGCGCTGCTGCTGTCCGATCACGCCTGGCTGTGGGCGCGCGGCTTCGACGGCGGCGGCCCGCATGTCGACCTGCTCCGGCGCCTGTCTCACTGGCTGATGAAGGAGCCCGACCTCGAGGAGGAGGCGCTTCGCGCCAAGGCGACCGGCCGCACGGTCACGTTCGAGCGACAGACGCTCAAGGATCAAGCCGCGCCCGTGACCGTCGTGCTGCCGAACGGCGAGACCCGCGAGGTGACGCTCGCCCGCGAAGAGCCGGGGCTCTGGCGCGGAACCTTCGAGACGCCCGAGCTCGGCCTGCACCGCGCGACCGACGGGACCTTCACGACGCTGTTCAACGTCGGGCCGCCGAACCCGCGCGAGTTCACCGAGGTCGCGAGCACCGACCGCCGGCTCGCGCCGCTGGCGGCGCAGACCGGCGGATCGGCGCGCCGCCTCGAACCGGAGCCCGGCGCGGAAATCGACGTGCCGCGGGTCGTGCCGGTCGCCTCCGGCGCACGGGCCTTCGGCTCCGACTGGATCGGCGTGCGGCAGGCGGAGGCGAGCGTCGTGCGCGGAATCGGCATCCTGCCGATCTTCTCCGGCGTTCTCGGCCTTCTGCTGCTGGTCGGCGCCTTCGCGGCCGCCTGGGCTCGCGAGGGGCGGTGAGGTAGAAGCGGGAAGTTCCGTTTCGTCATCGCCGGGGGGCGATCTTGGGCTGGTGGGTCGACGTCCTTCAGAGCTTCCTGCTCGCCGGCTCCGCGCTGTTCTCCATCGTCAACCCGATGGGCGGCGCGCTGCTGTTCGCCCAGGTCACCAAGGGTCGCAGCCACGGCGAGAGGCTGTCGCTCGCGCGCCGCATCGGCGTCTACTCCGCGGTCGTGATGCTGATCGCGCTCTGGCTCGGCTCGGCGGTGCTGGCCTTCTTCGGCATCTCGGTCGCCGCGCTCAGGATCGCCGGCGGGCTGGTGGTCGCGGTCTCGGGATGGCGGCTGCTTACCGCCCCCGAACGCAACGAGGAGCACAAGCAGGAACAGGCCGAGGGCGCCCGAGACGGCGACGACGTCGCCTTCTTTCCCCTCACCATGCCGCTCACCACCGGCCCCGGCACGATCTCGGTCGCGATCGCGCTCGGGGCCAACCATCCGGAGGGCGCGGCGCTCGTGGCCTTCGGTCTCGGAACCTCCGCCGCGGCGATCGCGGTCGCCGCCGCGGTGTGGCTCGCCTACTCCTCGGCCGACTGGATCACCGGCCTGCTCGGCCAGGGCGGCGTCCGGATCATCGGGCGGCTCGCGGCCTTCATCCTTCTCTGCGTCGGCGTCCAGATCACGCTGAACGGCGTGCTCGACGTCTTCCGCATGGCCGGGATCGGCTTCCATCAGTGACGCGCACGCTTGCCTCGGGCGGACGATCTCTGCTTGAACCGGCCGACTTCGGGGACATCAGATGACCTTCGCGTCCGCGCGCGCCGCGTTCCGCGCCCTGCTCTGCCTGATCCTGCTGGCGACCGGCGGCCCGATCGGACCCGCCCCGGCTTTCGCGGAACGCGCGGCCGTCGCGGCCGTTCAGCCGCGCGTCGCCGAACGGGAGAAGGACGAGAGCTGCGGCCGCGGCAAGGCGACCACGGCGTTCGGCTGGCGCGTGGTCGAGTTCGGCGTCACGACGCTCAAATACCTCATCGGCCTGTTCATCATCCCGATCGGCCTGTTCCTCGTGGTGGTCGGCTGGCTGCTGCAGATGGTCGAGGCCGTGGCCTGCTGACCCGCCTTCGCGCCGCGCCGTTTCGATCATCTTTCGGCCATGGTGCGGGCGGTTGATGAGACGCCGCGCGACCGCAACGATCGGCTGGAACGCCCGCGCGACCGTTTCCCGCCAGGACTTCGACCATGGAAGCCGCGCCGCGCTCCTTCGCCGCCGCATTCTTCGCGTCATCCCGCGCGCCGCTCATCCTCGGAGCGGCCACGACGTTCTCGGTCGCCGCCGCCCAGATCCTGTCCGGACAAAAGCCGTGGGAGCCGTTCGCTCCCGTCGTCCTTTCAAACCAGCTCATCGCCCTGACCGGCTTCGCCTGGTGCGCGATCCAACTCTGGACGTTCCGGCGCGACGCCGCCGCGCGGCGGGCCTGGAGCGGCGCCGGCGCGGGCATGCTGCTGCTGGTGCTCGAAGACAACGCCGAGCGGCTGGTCTCCTTCGCCGGGCAGCCTGTCGCCGAACTCGCGGTCACGATGGCGCTGTGGCTTGCGGCCGGAGCGCTGATCTTCGCGTGCGGCCGGCTCTACGCCATGCGCCGTTCGGTGATGGCGACGATGCGCGGCGCGCTCGCGATCCAGTTCGCGACCCATGGCCTGGTGCTGCTCGCTCTCGTCACCGCGCCGCTCCGCGCCCATGGACACGCGACGCTCACGGACACCGTCAGCGAGATCGGCGAGCTGATGGCGGCGATGACCTATGTGTTCGCGCTGCTGCTCACCGCCTTTGCCCCGCTGAAGTCCTACCGCCGGCCGACGTCCGAGATCGGCGCCAAGGCGCGGGAGGTCTATGCGGATTTCGGGCTCGAGCGGATCGCCCGCTATCCGACGCCCTATCGCGCGCTGCATGGCCCGGTCGCGCGCGAACTGACCTTCCTCGCCATGGCGCTCTGGTTCATTCCGCGCAGCGCGGCGAGCGCGAGGGCTGACGGCGGCCCTCCCGCTATTCGGCAGATCGCGGACCTCGCGCGCTGCGCCGTCCGCGGCGTCGATCCGGTGAGCTATTATCTGCTCGGCCTCTACCGCCGCGACGCCGCACCCAACGCCGCGATCACGCGGTTCGAAACCAAGAACGGACTCAACAAGGCGATCCAGACCGTCGGCCGGCGCGAGGCCGCGCCGTCGGAAATGACCGACAAGCTCGATTTCTGGCGGATCTGCGACGCGAACGGCGTCGCGTCCGCGCCGATCCTCGGCTGGTTCGACGGATGCAAGTTCGAGGTCTTCGCCGCCGATCGCGCGGCGCTCGACCGCGATCTCTTCGTGAAGGACCGGCGCGGCCGCGGCGGCAAGTTCACGCTCGCTTTCGAACGCGTCGCGCCCTTCCTCTATCGCACGCCGGACGGCGGGCTTTCGACGCTCGCAGCCGTGTTCGACGACGTCGCTCGGCTCGCCGAGGGCCGCCGGCTCATCGTGCAGCCCAAGCTCGCCAACCATCCGGACGTCGCCCCGCTGGCCCGTTCGTCGCTGGTGGTGTTCCGCGTCGTCACCTGCCTCGACGAGCGGAACGAGCCGCGGGTCACCCATGGGGTGCTGCGCGTGCTGAGACGCTTCGAGCCGGAGTGGCCGGCCTATCCGGAGCACGAATGGGGCGCGGCGATCGACCTCGAGACCGGCGCGCTCGGCCCGATGACCGGCGACGTCGCCGAGACCTGCGGCGTCTGGCATGACCGGCATCCGATCACCGGAGAGCAGGTCGCCGGCCGGCCCCTCGGCTGCTGGCCCGCAGTCACGGAGGCGGCCCGGCGCGCCCATGACGTCTTCCGCTCGCGCGCCCTCGTCGGATGGGACATCGCCGCGACGCCGGACGGACCCACGATCCTCGAAGGCAACGCCAACATGGACTTCGCCTTCATCCAGCGCTGCTATCGCGAGCCGGTCGGGCTGTCGCCGCTCGCGCCGCTGCTCGACCGGCACCTCGACCGCATCGTGGCGGCCGAAACCGCGGGGCTCGGCCGGTTCGTCCCGGAGGTCGCGGCGGAGGCGCGGTGAGCACCGCTCAGAACGCCTTCCAGGCCGCGCCCGAGACGTTTTCGGTCGCGCCGGCCAGCAGTTCGCGCCACAGCATGCGGTCCGGATCGACCGGCCCTGGCATCGTCACGCGGCCCTCGGGAATGCGCGAGAAGCCCATCCGCGAATAATAGGGCTCGTCGCCCACCAGCATGACGAGCGCATGGCCGATCGCCGCGGCGGCGTCCATCGACGCCGCGATCAGCGCGCGGCCGATGCCGCGGTCGCGGAACGCCGGATCGACGACGAGCGGGCCGAGCAGCATGGCGGGCGTCGCGCCGATGACGATCGGCGTCATGCGGTTCGAGCCGACCAGCAGCGTTCCGACCTGAGCGGTGAAGGAGAGCGTCGGATCGAACCTCACGCCTTCGCGCAGCCGGTAGGCCGAGCGGGCGTAGCGGCCGGGGCCGAAGGCGCGCTCCTGCAGGCGCTCGATCGCGGGCGCGTCGGCGGGCTGCTCGTGGAGGATGGTCAGCGGAAGCGAGGTCATGGGAGCGTCATCGTCGATCGGGCCGTCTCAAGGCCGCCCGCGCTCCGGGACGGGCGCGCTCAGCCGCGTGCGTTCGGCGCGCGGAGGCGCCGGGGGGAGCGTCGTCGGAGACGGAGGATGAGCGCGATCATGACGGCGAGGCGCATATCACGCCCTGCGTCCATGCGCCAGCGAGGCGCGGCGGGCCCTGCGCCCTATCTGTCGGCGTCTCGGCGCCGACGCCGAAGAGGCGGGAGAGACGCATGGGGCTGCTGGTCGACGGCGCGTGGCGGGACGCATGGTACGACACGTCGAAGTCCGGCGGGCGCTTCGAGCGGCAGGCGTCGCAGTTCCGCAACTGGGTGACGGCCGACGGCGCGGCCGGCCCGAGCGGCGACGGCGGCTTCAAGGCCGCGGCCGGACGCTACTGCCTCTATGTCTCGCTCGCCTGCCCCTGGGCTCACCGCACCCTGATCTTCCGCAAGCTGAAGGGGCTGGAGTGTCTGGTCGACGTCTATGTGGTCGACCCGCGCATGGGCTCGGAAGGCTGGATCTTCGGCGACTTTCCCGGCGCGACGCCGGACGGCGAGAACGGAGCGTCGCGGCTCTACGAGGTCTATCTCAAGGCGAAACCCGACGCGACCACGCGCGTCACCGTGCCGGTTCTGTGGGACCGGGAGCGGGAGACCATCGTCTCGAACGAGAGCGCCGAGATCATCCGCATGTTCAATTCGGCGTTCGACAGGCTGACAGGCAACGAAGCCGACTTCCATCCCGCGCCGCTGCGCGAGGAGATCGAAGCGCTCAACGCACGCGTCTACGAGCGGGTCAACAACGGCGTCTACCGCGCGGGCTTCGCGACGACGCAGAGCGCCTATGACGAGGCCTTCTCCGCGCTGTTCGAAGAACTCGACGCCCTCGACGCGCATCTCTCCGACAGACGCTATCTCGTGGGCGCGGCGATCACCGAGGCGGACGTGCGCCTGTTCACGACGCTCGTCCGCTTCGACGCGGTCTATGTCGGGCACTTCAAATGCAACCGCCGGCGCATCGCCGACTATCCGAACCTGTCCGGCTATCTGCGCGACCTGTTCCAGACGCCGGGCTTCGGCGAGACCGTGAACTTCGCGCACGTCAAGACGCACTATTACTGGTCGCACACGACCATCAACCCGACGCGGATCGTGCCGCTCGGCCCCGACCTCGACCTCTCCGCGCCGCACGGACGGGAAAGGCTCGGATAACGCGGCCTCCGCGTCCAGGTCTTAGCCAGGAGTTGAAGGCGGCGCAGCTCACCACCGACCGTCGCCGGGCTCGTCGCCGTAAAGCTCCGCCAGCCGCCGGCGCGTCGCGGGCGTCGTCTCCTCCGGCAGGACGTCGAACGAAAACCATCCGCGCTCCGCGATCTCGCGGTTCGGAGCCGGCTCCGGCCCGCGCTCGAAGCGCTCCGCCCGAAACAGCGCGACATGGTCCCGGCCGCCGAACGCGGGATTGAAGTAGAGCCCCGCGAAGACGAGGATCTCGGCGCGCAGTCCCGTTTCTTCGAGAAGTTCGCGCCGGGCGGACGTCTCGGCGGTTTCGCCGACCTCGACCCCGCCGCCGGGCAGATGCCAGCCCGCAGCATAGCCGTGTCGCACGAGGAGAACGCGGCCCGCCTCGTCGCAGGCCGCGATCCGGACGCCGAGCGTCATGCCGCGGCGGGCGCGGCCCCAGCGCGCGACGGCCGTGCGGACGAGCTTCGATCGGAACATGGCCGCCCCTCTCCCGCGTCATGGCTCGCCGTGATATGGGTTTCGCGCGGAAACGCATAGCGGCCGCGCCCTCCCCGCCTGATCGCGGCGACCGGCGCCTCGCCGTGTGGCCGCCATCGGAAGACGATCGCGACGCCGCAGCGCCCGTGGGGGCGGGGCGTCGCGGCAAGAGGACCATCATGTTCTGGCTTTTCCAGTTCCGTCGCGGCGCGCTTTCGCGTCTGGCGGGCCATTCCTTCCTGCGTGCTCTGGCGATGCCGAGCGGCGCCGCGGTCGCGGCGCTCCGGACCTTTTCGAAAGACTGACGGCTTTTCATCAGGATCGAACGACGAGACGCCGGCCCGCGACAAGCGGGCCGGCGTTTTGGTTTCGCCCCGGCGCATGAGGCGGCTATAACCGCCGCCGTGACCGTCATCGCGCATTTTTCCGACCCCCATCTCGGGCCGTTGCCGAATTTTTCGCCCTTCGACCTGCTGTCGAAGCGCGGCCTCGGCGCGATCAACTATCTGCGCCGCCGCAGGCGCTGGCACGACATGCGCGTGCTCGACCTTCTGGTCGCCGACGTGCTCGACGAACAGCCGGACGCGGTCGCGGTCACGGGCGACCTGACCAATCTCGGCCTCGAGGGCGAGTTCCTTCCCGCGGCGATGTTCCTCGGCCGGCTCGGGCCGCCCGAGAAGGTCGCGGCCATCCCCGGCAACCACGACGCCTATGTGCGGAACGTCGCAGGCGCGCCGGCGCGGGTGTGGGGCGCGCATATGTCGGGCGACGACGGCCGCGTCGGTTTCCCTTACGTGCGACGCCACGGGCTCGCGGCGCTGATCGGGCTCTCTTCCGCCGTGCCCACCTGGCCGCTGGCCGCGACCGGCGAGGTCGGCGCGATCCAGCGCGACGCGCTCGGGCCTCTGCTGAAGAGCCTCAAGGACGAGGGGCTGTTCCGCATCGTGATGGTGCATCATCCGGTCGCCGAGGACGGCACGCCCTGGCTCCGCCGGCTGCGCGACGCGGTCGAGCTGCGCGAGATCATCGCGCGCGAGGGCGCGGAGCTCGTGCTGCACGGCCACAACCACGAGCCGGCCCGCGCCGCGATCGCGGGTCCCGAGGGCGAGGTGCCGGTCATCGCCGTACCCTCCTGCTCGACCGGCCTGCTCAGCCACGAGCCGCTCGCCGCCTACAACCTCTACCGCGTCTCCGGAGAAGCCGGCGCGTGGGAATGCGAATGCGTCACTCGCGGCTTCACCCGCGAAGGAGACATCAAGGAGACCGACCGCTTCCGCGTGGCGTAAGGGAACTCTCCACGTCGGTCACGAGATCGTGTTCGGCGCGCCGACGATCGCCTCTATGCGGAATTTTTGCTGGGTTCCCGGCCTCCTCGGCAGGCGCCGGCTTTGATTTCGTGTCTTCGGACGTCGCCGCATCGTCACTTCCGCGTCAGCGCGCGTTCCTACGGTCCCGGCGCTACCGGAATGGTCCCGGTATTGTGAAACGGGGGATCGCAATGCGCAAGCAGTTCTTCACATTCGGGCTCGCCGCAGCCGCCGGCCTTGCGGCGGCCGTCAGCCTGACGACGAGCGCCATCGCCGACGACGTCGACGCGACGGCGTCCAGGCGCGAAATCAACGTGCAGCTCGGGCCGCGCCCGTTCTTCCTGATCAACGACATGGACGACAGCGCGCTGAAGCGAAAGCTGAAGCAGTGCGAGAACAAGACCTTTCGGCCGAGCACGTTCTCGATCGGCCATCGCGGCGCGCCGCTGCAGTTCCCCGAGCACACCCGCGAGTCCTACGAGGCGGGCGCGCGCATGGGCGCCGGCGTGCTCGAATGCGACGTCGCCTTCACCAAGGACCTCGAACTGGTCTGCCGGCACGCGCAGAACGACCTGCACACGACGACCAACATCCTGCTGACGCCGCTTGCGAAGAAATGCGCCAAGGGCTTCACGCCGGCGACCTTCGGCGCCGACGGCGCGCTGGTCTCGGCCGCGAGCGCCGAGTGCCGCACCAGCGACATCACCCTCGCCGAGTTCAAGACGCTGCGGGGCAAGATGGACGCCTTCAATCCGCGCGCCAAGACCGTCGAAGAGTTCGTCGGGGGAACCGCCTCGTTCCGCACCGACCTTTACGCCGGCCCGACCAGCGGCCACCTGATGACCCATCGCGAAAGCATCGAGCTGTTCAAGCAGCTCGGCGTGAAGATGACCCCGGAGCTCAAGAGTCCGGTGGTCCCGATGCCGTTCCGCGGCTTCAGCCAGGCGGACTACGCGCAGAAGATGATCGACGAGTACAAGGCCGCCGGCGTGAAGGCGCGCGACGTGTTCCCGCAGTCCTTCGACAAGAACGACATCCTGTACTGGATCCAGAACGAGCCGGCCTTCGGCCGGCAGGCCGTGTTCCTCGACGACGCCAACACCGTGGCTGATCTTCCGACGGCGGCCGATCTCGAAAGCTATCGCCAGCAGGGCATCCGGATCTGGGCTCCCCCGACCTTCGCGCTGCTCAGCCTGAACGGGAAGAACGAGATCGTCGCGTCGAAGGCCGCGAAGAACGCCAAGGCCGCCGGGCTCGACATCATCACGTGGTCGCTCGAGCGCTCGGGCGTTCTCGCCGACCTCAACGGCAACTTCTATTACCAGACGATCGAGCCGGCGATCACGCGCGAGGGCGACCTGATGCGCGTCATCGACGTGCTCGCCCGCGACGTCGGCGTGCGCGGCATCTTCTCCGACTGGGCGGCGCCGGTCACCTACTACGCGATCTGCATGAACATCGACTGAGCCGACCACAGGGCGCGCGACGGCGGGCCGAACCGCCGCCGCGCGTCCGACGGTCCCGAAACGCTCGAAGGACGGAGGCTCGCCTCCGTCCTTCGAGCCGCGGCCGATCCGGTCTTACAGCGGCAGCTTGCCCTTGGCGGCGGCGAGGAGCAGCGCTCCGACCATGAGCGCGCCGAGCCCCGCGCCGAACGCGAAGGCCAGGAGGATCGCGAGCGCCCGGAGCCAGCGCGACCCGGACGGCTTCTCCGGCGGGCGGGGCACGACGGGCGCGGCCTCGGCGGGCCGGGGCGTCTCCGCGGCGGGAGCCGGAGCGTTCGCCGTCGCCATCGGCCCCGCGACGTCGGGCTGCGGCGCGGCCGCAACGGCGGCCAGGCGATCGTCGTCGACCAGCAGCCGCTCCCGCTCCACCAGCCTGCGGGCCACATAGGCGGTGACGGCCTCGACGATCGGCCCGACCTGCTCGCTCTCCGCGACGCAGACCCGGCCATGGCGGCCGTCGCGCATGAAGCGGTAGGTGCGACGGTCGCGCCCCATCTCGACGAACGCCACCATGTCAACGAACAGGCGAGGCCGTTCCCCCGGAACGAGGCCGACGTCGAAGATATCGACCTCCTCGGGTGCCTCGGCGAAGACCGGATCGAGCGCCTCCTTCAGGATTTCGAGCCGCGCGATCTCCGCCTGTCGCAAGTCCATCACCACGTCGGTCTGTTCGGCTGCCTCGGCGCGGGCGCGGCGGAGCGACGCCCGGAGCGCGGACGGTTCCGCGCTCCGGGCGTCGTCGGGCGGCAGGTCGTCGCTCGGCTGATCCAGCATGCCGGAAATCTAGCCGGTCTCATGGCGCGGCGGGAGTCCGCCCGCTTCAGTCCTCCACGACGATCAGAAGGTCCTTCGCGTCGACCGGCGTGCCGGGCGTGACGAGGATTTCCTTCACCGTTCCGCCGCGCTCCGCATGGATCGCGGTCTCCATCTTCATGGCCTCGATCGAGCACACCACGTCGCCCTGTTCGATCTTCTGGCCCTGCTTGACGGCGACGGTCGAGATAACGCCCGGCATCGGAGCGGCGACATGAGCGGGGTTGCCCTCCTCCGCCTTACGCCGCGCCTCGCGAACATTGGCGGCGGAACGGTTCGGCACCTTGACGATGCGCGGCTGGCCGTTCAGCTCGAAGAAGACCTTGACCTGCCCCTCCTCGTCGGTCTCGCCGACGCCGAGGCAACGGATCACCAGCGTCTTGCCGCGCTCGATCTCGACCGAAATCTCCTCGCCGGACGGCAGGCCGTAGAAGAACACCGGAGTGGGCAGGCACGACACCGGCCCGTATTTCTTCTCGGCAGAGGCGTAGTCGACGAACACCTTCGGATACATCAGGTAGGAGGCGAGTTCGGCGTCGGAGATCGTACGCCCGACCTTGTCCTCGGCCTCCGTCCTCACCGCTCCGAAATCGGCCGGCGGCATCAGGGCGCCGGCGCGCTCCGTCAGGGGCTTCTCGCCCTTCAGCACCTTCTTCTGGATCTTCTCCGGAAAGCCGCCCTCGGGTTGGCTGAGCTCGCCCTTCATCAGCTGCACGACGCTCTCGGGAAACGACACCTCGACGTCCGGGTTCTCGACGTCCTCGCGCGTGAGGCCGGCCGACACCATGACCAGCGCCATGTCGCCCACGACCTTGGAGGTCGGCGTCACCTTCACCACGTCGCCGAACATGTCGTTGACGTCGCGATAGGTCTTCGCCACCTCCGACCAGCGGCTCTCGAGCCCCATGGAGCGCGCCTGCTCCTTGAGGTTGGTGAACTGGCCCCCGGGCATTTCGTGCAGGTACACTTCCGACGCCGGAGCGAGCAGATTGCTCTCGAAAGCGGCGTATTGCGCCCGCGCCGCCTCCCAGTAGAGCGAGACCGCGCGGATCGCTTCGAGGTCGAGCCCGGTGTCGCGTTCTCCGCCCTTCAGCGTCGCGACCAGCGAGCCGAGGCAGGGCTGCGAGGTCATGCCCGAAAGCGCGTCCATCGCGGCGTCGACGGCGTCCGCTCCCGCCTCGATCGCGACCAGAACGGTGGCTGCCGACAGGCCCGAAGTGTCGTGGGTGTGCAGATGCAAGGGCAGCCCGACCTCCTCACGCAACGCCCTGATCAGGATCCCGGCGGCGGAGGGTTTCAGCAGGCCGCCCATATCCTTCACGCACAAGACGTGCGCGCCGGCCTTTTCAAGCTCCTTCGCCAGCGTCACGTAGTATTTGAGGTCGTATTTCGAGCGCGACGGATCGAGCAGGTCGGCCGTGTAGCAGATCGAGCCTTCGCAGAGTTTTCCGGCCTCGTTCACCGCGTCGATCGTGACGCGCATGTTCTCGATCCAGTTGAGGCAGTCGAAGACGCGGAAGACGTCCATGCCTTCCTTGGCCGACTGCTCGATGAAGCGCTTCACGACGTTGTCCGGATAGTTCGCGTATCCGACGCCGTTCGAGCCGCGCACGAGGCACTGCAGCAGCAGGTTCGGCGCGCCTTCGCGGATCTTGGCGAGCCGCTCCCAAGGATCCTCGGTCAGGAAGCGCATCGCGACGTCGAAGGTCGCGCCGCCCCAGCATTCGAGGCTGAGCAGTTGCGGAAGACCCGAGGCGTAGGACGCCGCCGCCGCCGCGATGTCGGCGGTGCGCATGCGCGTCGCGAGCAGCGACTGGTGGGCGTCGCGCATGGTGGTGTCGGTGACGAGGACGCGTTTCTCGGCCCGCATCCATTCGCCGAACGCCTTCGGCCCGAGCTTTTCGAGCATTTGGCGCGAGCCGGCCGGCAGGTCGTTCGCGCCGCGCCCGACCTTGGCCGGCGGCTCGCTGCCGCCCGTGGGCGCGCCCGCGTCTGGATTGACGGGCTCGGCGGGCGTTCCCTTCGGCTCGGCGAACACCGGCGGAACCGGCTTCGGCGCTCCGGGTTTCGGCTTCGCGCGGTCCTTGGTCTCGGGATGCCCGTTGACGGTGACGTCGGCGACGTAGGTGAGAAGCCGCGTCGCGCGGTCCTGCCGCTTCTCGAACGCGAACAGCTCCCTGGTCTCGTCGATGAAGCGCGTCGTCACCTCGCCGGCGAGGAAGACCGGATGCTCCACCACGTTCTCGAGGAAGGCGAGGTTCGTCGCGACGCCGCGGATGCGGTATTCGCGGATCGCGCGGCTCATGCGCTTGGCGGCCTCTTCCGCCGTCGGCGCCCAGGCCGTGACCTTTTCAAGCAGCGGATCGTAGAACCGCGTGATCACCGCGCCCGAATAGGCCGTGCCGCCGTCGACCCGGATGCCGAAGCCCATGGCGCCGCGATAGGCCGAGATGCGGCCGTAGTCGGGGATGAAATTGTCTTCCGGATTCTCGGTCGTGATCCGGCACTGCAGCGCGTGGCCGTTGAGGCTGAGCTCGTCCTGCGCCGGCACGCCGCTTTCGGGCGTCCCGATGGCCGCGCCTTCGAGAATGCGGATCTGCGCCTTCACGATGTCGACGCCGGTGACGACCTCGGTCACCGTGTGCTCGACCTGGATGCGCGGATTGACCTCGATGAAGTAGAAGCGCCCCGTGTCGGCGTCCATCAGGTATTCGACCGTGCCGGCGCCGACATAGTCCGTCGCTTTCGCGATCCGGAGCGCGCTCGCGCACAGCTCTTGGCGGGTCTTCTCGTCGAGATAGGGGGCCGGGGCGCGCTCCACGACCTTCTGGTGGCGACGCTGCACCGAGCAGTCGCGCTCGAACAGGTGCACGGCGTTCCCGTGGCGGTCGCCAAGGATCTGCACCTCGACGTGGCGGGCCTTCTCGACGAGCTTTTCGAGATAGACGTCGTCCTTGCCGAAGGCCGACTTCGCCTCGCGCCGCGCGTTCCTGACCTCCTGGGCAAGCTTGTCGAGATCGCGGATCACCCGCATGCCGCGGCCGCCGCCGCCCCAGGAGGCCTTGAGCATGACGGGAAGGCCGATCTCCTGCGCCAGCCGCCTCACCTCGGCGTCGTCGTCCGGCAGCGGGTCGGTTGCCGGCATCACCGGCACGTCGACGCTGATCGCGAGATTGCGCGCCGCGACCTTGTTGCCGAGCGCCTTCATCGTCTCCGGGCTCGGCCCGATGAAGATGATCCCAGCCTCAGCGCAGGCTTCGGCGAATTCCGGGCTCTCCGACAGGAAGCCGTAGCCCGGATGGATGGCGTCGACGCCCGCGTCCGTCGCCACCCGGATCACCTCGGGAATCGACAGATAGGCCTCGAGCGGCCCCATGCCGCGGCCGACCTGATAGGCCTCGTCGGCCTTGAAGCGGTGGAGCGACAGCTTGTCCTCCTCCGCATAGACCGCGACCGTCCGGATGCCCAGTTCCGACGCCGCTCTAAAAACCCGGATGGCGATCTCCGAGCGGTTCGCGACGAGAAGCTTCGTGATCTTGCGAGGCGCGACGGTCATGAAGGGGACGCATCCACGATGAGGGGAACCGCCCTCGCCGGCCGGCGAGGGCAGGCCGCAGTGTTCGCAATCGCGAACGGGCTGGCAAGCCTCCAGATACGCCCTTCGTCGAGTCTTATACAAGAATCGGGGAGCGCCGCATCAATGAGCGGGCTCCTCAGCCGTTCAGCGGCCGGCCGCCGCCGTGATGCGCTGCGCGATCCGTTCCGGCGCGTCCGTAAAAGCGACGCGGTCGGCGATCACGCCGTTCTGGTCGACCAGGAACAGACCCGAGGTATGCTCCATCGCGTAGCCGCCGTCCGGATGGTCGCGCCGGCGCGCGACCGCGCCGAAGGCCTGCGCCGCCTCCGCGATCTCCTCGCGGCCGCCTGTCAGCCCGACGATGCGACCGTCGAAGGCGGCGAGATAGGCACGAACCGCCTCGGGCGTGTCGCGGGCGTCGTCGACCGCCACGAAATAGATCCTGTAGCCGGCTGGCAATCCGGACGCCCTGGCGAGCGCCGCGGTCAGCTCGCCGAGCGCGGTCGGGCAGATGTCGGGGCAATGGGTGAAGCCGAACATCAGTCCGTAGGGAACGCCGTCGAGGTCCACGGAGTCGAGCGTCGTCCCATCCGCACGGCGAAGCGCGAACGGACCGGGGGTCACGACCGAGGCGACGGCTGGGGCCGGCTCCCGCTCCGGCCCGGCTTCGGCCGCGAGCGACAGCGCCAGCAGCGTCCCCGCGGCGAGCGCGGCGTAAAGCGCGACGCGCAGCGCCGCCCGGACCCGCCTCATTTCATCCTCACGACCTTTGCGACGCTCGGCGTCCCCTCCGCCGTCATTGCGAACAGCATCCAGTCGCCCTGGATCAGGGTCCCGCGATCCTTTGGCAGAGCGAGGCGATAGGTCAGCCCCTCGACTGAACGGATCGGCAGGGCCACGCGCCGCTGGTCGTTGTTCACAGTGTGGGTGACGGCCGACATCCGCACGATCGCGAAGGAGGTCGCGGGACGGTCGGTCGTGATCTCGATCCGTTCCCCGAGCTTCGCTGAGGACGGCGCGTCCGTGATCGTCGGGCGGTCGGCCGGCGATCCGTCAGCCTTGAGGAGATAGGGCGGCGTCAGGATCTCGGCGTCCGGATGGTTCGCCCAGCAGCCCTCGCCGCAGAGGCCGCCGCCGCCGACCCACACCCGCCCGTCGAGCATCAGCGTCGCGACGCTGTGATAGTTGCGCGGCGTCTGCATCGGCGCGAGCCGCGCGAAGGCGCCTGTCTCGGGCGTCCAGAGTTCGGGGATCATGACCGATCGGTCGTCCGAAAACGCGACCGCGTAGGACATGCCGCCGACGACCACGACCTGCCCGGTCGGCAGCGCGACCGCGTTCGAATAGGAGCGCGGGAAGGTCATCGGCTTCTGCTTCGCGACCGCGACCGGCTGCGACGGCCCCTTCGAAAAGTCGATCACATAGGCCGTGTTCTTCGCCTTGGCGCGGTCGTAGGCCGGGGCGCCGCCAATCTTCAGAAGCTTGCCGACGTCGTACAGCACGACGTTGCCGTTCTGCGCGTAGCCGTCGTCGGCGCGCAGGCCGGCGCTCGTCATGCCGCCTCTGCCCTCGGTCGACAGCCAGTGCATCTCGGCCGCCGGCCCTGCCTGGAACGCCATGCCGTCGGCGACGCCGAACAACCACATCTGGTTGTCGCCGTAAAACAGGCCCCGCGGATCGGGGCCCGCCATGTCGTCGGCCACGATCCGCGGCAGCTTGCGCCAGCCGCCGTCCTTCGACCAGACCTCGCCGATCTTGCCGCCCACGCCGCCGCTCCACGACCCGCCGACGGTCAGCACGTCGCCGTTCGAGAGCACCGTGTCGCCCTGATAGCCGCGCGGGACGTTCATCTCCGCTCCGGCGGTCCACTGATTGGTCTTCGGATCGTAGATCGAGGTCTTCGCGCTCGACGAGCCGCCGTTCACGAGAATCCGGCCGTCCGGCAGCGTCGCCGTGCCGGGGCAGAACATGTCGTGGCCGGTGTTCGAAACCAGCCGCTCGGTCGCCTGGCCGGTCTTCGGATCGTAGAGCGTCGTGAAGGTCTTGCCCTTGTCCTCGCTCGAATAGTTGAAGCGGTCATAGGCCGACCAAGCGAGGATCTTGCCGTTCCGCAGCGTCGCGGCGGCGACGGGGATGATCGGCAGCGCGATCTTCGCGGACCACGCGGACGGCGCCGCCGCCGGCGACAGCGTCCAGGCCTGGCTTTCCGCCGTTCCGCAGGTTCTCTGGACGAGCTTCGCGCCGTCGTCGAGCGAGGCCTTGCGGACGTCGAGGCATTTGCCCGAATGCGCGGCGACGACCTGGTTCCAGTCGTCCTTCGCGACCGCGGTCCAGAGTTGCCGCGCCCTGCCGGAGCAGACCGCCTGCACGACCACCGCGCCGTCGTCCTTCGAACCGCCCTTGACCTCAAGACACAGGCGGTTCGCGCCGTTGACGATCTGTTGGCGCCCCGCGACGTCGCGCAGGCTCCATTGCTGACGCGGAAGGTCGAGGCAGCGTCCCTGAACCATATCCGCGCCGGCCTGCGCGGTCGCGCCCGGCGGCTCCACGCACATGCCGCTGTTGCGGTTGACGGCGAGGCCCGAGCCCGACTGGGCGTCCGCCGCGACGGGCGCGAACATCGCAGCGACAAGAAAAACGCCGCCGCACAAGGTCTTGACGCGCATTCCGCCCTCGAAGCCGGCGACGATCCATACCGGATTGCCGCAGAGACTAGCGAAGACTGCGTTGGTCCGCGCGCGGAAAGACCATTTAAGCCTAATCGAACGCCAGACGCGGCGCGGCGGCGGTGGCGCCGACCGTCCCGCTCGCCGCCTGCTTCGCCTCCGGCGCCGCGGTTCGCTCTCTGGTCTTCGATCCGGCCGAAGCTCCCGGCCCGCCCTTGGTCGCCTTGCCGAGGGCGTCGGCGATGAAGGCGAGCGCGACGAGCACGCCCGCCATGCCGACCGCATAGATCACCTGCACCGGAATCGAACGGCCGAACCAGTCGAACACGCCGTGGCTCATCGCGGCGAAGACGGTCGAGATCACGAACAGCGGAAGGCTTCGGCGGCCGATCAGCACCATGGCGCGCCCGAAGCGGGTCGCGCCGAGGCGGCTCTCGCGCGGGACGAGCCAGCAGGCGATCAGCGCGAGCGACAGGAAGTGCAGCAGCCGGATCGGCGAGGCGTTGGCCTTGTCGGCGATGTCGGTCAGCGCCGTCAGCGGCCGCCAGTCGAGCAGGCCGAGCGTCGCCCACGGCGCGGCGGCGAAGATCCCGACGATGACGATGGTGATGGCGAGCGCGAGCGTGGCCGGCGCGGAGACGATCCGTTTCATCCAGGGCGCGTCGCGCAGGATGCAGGCGCAGAAGCCGGCGAGGAACACCGCCTGCCAGGCGAAGGGATTGAACGTCCAGAGCCGCGTGTCGGGATAGGACGACAGCGTCGCGCCGGTGAAATAGGCGAACAGCCAGACCGAGACGGCGAAGCCCAGATAGAGCTTCCAGCGATCCCGGAAGACGGGAAAGATCACGCCCACGAGCAGCGTGAGAAGAATGTAGAGCGGCAGGATGTCGAGCAACGGCGGCAGATAGGCGAGCGTCGCGAGCTTCGGCAGCACGGTTTCGGTCGCGACGAAGAACGGCCGCACGAACAGGTCGCGCTCCATCACGCTGGATCCGGCCCAGCCGCGATACGTGGCGGCGAGCGTCGCGATCACCACGAAGGCCGTGATGTGGTGGATGTAGAGCGTGAAGGCGCGGCTCACCGCATATGGCGCGGCCATCAGCGGGCGCGGCAGGAACTTGGCGAGAAACATGCTCGCCATGGCGAAGCCGGACAGGAACACGAACAGCTCGGCGGAATCCGACAGGCCGTAATATTTCGTCGTGAACCAGCTCATGACGTTGTCGACCGAGTGGTTCCAGAAGATGAACACGATGGCGAGCCCGCGCCAGAAATCGATGCGCCAGTCGCGCGACGAGGGAGCCGCGGCAGGAGAGCGTTCCACGGAAGGGGCGCCGGCGGGCGTCTTTTGGGCGGGCGTCTTGGAGGACGGAGCGTCGGTCATCTGTCCTTCGTGGGTTTCGCGGGGGAGCTTCCGCCCCGAGGGACGACGCCGATCGGAGCAAAGTGGCGCCGTCCGGTCAAAAGTCGAGCGCCGTCAGCGCGCTTGTGACAGGGGCGGCGCGACCTCTTCGAGCGCCTTGCCTTCGGCGTCGATTCCGTAGAGCAGCGCGGCCCCGCCTGCGACCGCCATCAGCGCGGCGGCGCCCGCATATCCCCAGAAGATCGGCCAGACGTCGCCGCCGCCGATGAGAGCGCCAAAGAGATAGGGCGCAGCCACCCCGCCGACGCCGGTGCCGATTGCGTAGAAAACGGCGATGGCGAGGGCGCGCATTTCAAGCGGAAACACCTCGCTTGCGGTGAGATAGGCCGAGCTCGCGGCCGCCGACGCGAAGAAGAAGATCACGCACCACGCCGCGGTCTCGGTGACGGCCGTCAGCGCGCCGACGGCGAACAGCCACCCCGTGACCGCGAGAAGGGCGCCGGAAACGAGATAGGTGGCGAAGATCATCTTCCGCCGCCCGATCGTGTCGAAGAACGGCCCGAGCACGATCGGCCCGAGCACGTTGCCGATGGCGAAGGGCACGAGATAGAGCCCGACATGCTGCTCGGCGACGCCGTGGAACTTCGTCAGGATCAGCCCGTAACTGAAGAAGATCGCGTTGTAGAGGAACGCCTGGGCGATCATCAGCAGCAGCACGAGCGCGGAACGGCCGCGATACAGCCCCAGCATGGCGGCGAAGACCGACTTCAGGCCGAAGGTCCTGCGCGGATGGACGACAATCGTTCCTTCGGCGCGCGGGAGCGTCCGGCCTGTCTCCGCCTCCACCCGGCGCTCGATCTCCGCGACGACGCGCTCGCCCTCCTCAACGCGGTCGTGGCAGGCGAGCCAGCGCGGGCTTTCGGGAACGAAGCGGCGGGTGAAAAGGATGAGCAGGCCGAGCGCCGCGCCGAGGGCGAAGCCGATCCGCCAGCCGAGATCGACGGCGAACCAGTCCGGATCGAGCAGGATCACGGAAGCGAAGGAGCCGACCGCCGCCCCGGCCCAGTAGGTGCCGTTGACGATGAGCGCCACGCGCCCCCTGAGTCGCGCCGGGACGATCTCGTCGATCGCCGAATTGATCGCCGCATATTCGCCGCCGATGCCGATGCCGGTCAGCACGCGGAACAGAGCGAGGCTCCAGAAGTCCCAGGCGAAGGCCGACAGGAAGACGCCAACGACGTAGATGCCGAGCGTCGTGAAGAAGATCAGCTTGCGGCCGTGGCGGTCGGTCAGCCAGCCGAAGCCGAGCGCGCCGCCGACTGCGCCGATCAGATAGGCGGAAGCGAGCGCGCCAACGTCGGCCGCCGCCAGGCCGAGCGACGCCGGATCCTGAAGCCGCGGCCCGAGCGCGCCCACGATCGTGACCTCGAGCCCGTCGAGCGCCCAGGTCACGCCGAGCGCGATCACCACCAGCCAGTGAAACCGCGACCAGGGCAGCCGGTCCATCCGCGCCGGAATGTCGATTTCGACCGTGCGGGTCTCGCCGGATCGTTCGGTCATTTCGCCTCGCGCTTCACGTCCCCTTTTCGCCGCCTTTCGTCCCCCGAAGTCAAAGCGTAAGTAAACGTATGATAAAATCAAAAGTTCATCTTGGAGATCAGGAAATTTTTCGCTTACTTTGCGCCGTCACTCGGCGGAGATTCGCGATTTCTCGGGAGGACGCATGTCAAAAACAAGAAAGCTGACAGTCGCGTTCGCCGTTTTGGCCGCAGGCCTCGCAGGCGCGCTCATCCCGCGCGCGGCGACGGCCCAACCGGCGCCGTCCGGAGATCAGTTCCAGGGCATTCTTACCGCGGTCTGGGCTGATCCGCACCCCGCCTCCACCGCGCAGAGCAAGATCTACTTCTCGCTCGCCTATCCGGACGGATCGCGCGCCGCGGTCGACGTGGCGCCGGCCCTGGAGAGCCAAGCGGTCCAGCTCGCCGGCAAGACAGTGATCGTCCGCGGCGCGGCGGTCGCGGCGCAGAGCGGCGAAAGCGACGCCGGACGCATTGCGGCGAGCGCCATCGAGGCGGCGGGCGTCGAGCGGCAGGCGGCCGCGGCGGTGACCGGCACGAAGAAGGTGCTGTTCATCCTGCTGAAGTTCAAAGGCGACGCGCAGACGCCGCACAAGCCGACCTTCTTCAAAAAGCTGACGAACCCGCTTACGGCGTCGGCCGGCATTCCCGGCACGATCAACGGCTTCTACGACAGGGTGTCGTATGGAAAGCTCCAGTGGTCGGGCGCGGTCGCGGGCAACAAGTGGTACACGCTGCCCAAGACCCGCACGCAATATGCGAACTGCGGGTCGGGCGGCTCATGCTTCGCGCCGCAGCTCAGCGTGCTCGGCGACGACGCGCTGCAGCTCGTGAAGGCCGACGTCGACGTCAACGCGTTCGACAACATCAATTTCGTCTTCAACAACGATCTCGACTGCTGCGCCTGGGGCGGCGGCTACAGCAACGGCAGCCGATCCTGGGGCGCGACCTGGGAGCCGCCGTGGGGTCAGGAAGCCGGCACCTACGTGCACGAACTCGGCCACAGCCTCGGCCTGCCGCATTCGGGCTGGCGCTACTACGCCTATGACAGCGGCCACGACCAGATGAGCCGCGGCAGCAACGCCAAGACGGTGACGTGCGGTACGTACAATTCGGTCAATTTCGGCGGGCCGAACACGTCGATCTTCTGCAGCGAACCCGGCGGCGGGTTCATCA
Source organism: Ancylobacter novellus (assembly GCA_003241695.1). Classification (GTDB taxonomy): domain Bacteria; phylum Pseudomonadota; class Alphaproteobacteria; order Rhizobiales; family Methylopilaceae; genus Methylopila. Next base: position 308,113 of record QFPN01000001.1, read on the forward strand.
TGGCCCATCAGGACAAGCTCGGCTGGGTGCCTGAGGCGCGCAAGGCCGTGCACAGCACGAAGACCACCAAGGCCTACGACATCGAGGCGAACGCGCTTCCGCTGTCGACGAAGCTGAAGGTCGTGGTGGTGTGCCTGCAGGGCAGCCCGTGCTCGTCCGCGCAGTCGAACGGCCGCTTCCTCACCGTCGAGGTCAAGACGCGCGCCGCGGCCTCCGACACGGCGGTGCCGAGCGAGGGCTTGGTGATCCATGAGGTCAAGATGGACCGCGCGCCGGTGTCGGGCTCCTGCTACTTCAATAGCCAGAGCGGCTGGGCCATGCCGTACGACGCGGTGACCGGGGATTGGGACCCTTCGACCTGCAGCGGCGCGGGGCTCAGCAATCTCGCTTATGGCGTGGGCCAGACGTTCAACGACGGCCGCCTCGGCGTTAAGGTCGAAGTGCTGAAGAAGACCGACAACGTCTATCGGGTGCGGGTCACCAAGTCGAAATAGTCAGGTCGGACGCGCCCAAGCCGACGAAGAGACCGGACGCCCGCGGCCGACATCCGCGGGCGTCCGCGCGTCGAGGCTCTGGTTTTGCCGCGCGCCGAAGATCCGCCGCGATCGTCGCCCAGCATTCGTGCTGCGTCCGCGCTCGGAAAGCCTCATGCAGTCCGGCGCAAGGGCGACGCGAAAGTGACGGCTGCGAGAGCACGGCCGATGACCACGATCCGAACGCCGACCGCGCTGATCCTCGCTCTTGCGGCCGCTCCTCTCGCGCACGCAGTCGCGGCGGGGCAGCCCGCGCCGCACAGCGACGAACACCGCGGATTTCTGACGACGGTATGGGGAGACCCGCAACCGGGCCGCTCTGGAGCGGGCGGCCTTCAGCTCACGCTGACCTATCCGGACGGCGCCCGCGTCCCCCTCGAGATCGCCCCCGCGCTGCGGAACGCCGCCGCGGGCCTGTCAGGCAGACGCGTCGTTATCCGGGGCGAGACGACAGGCGACGCAGGCGCACGGCGCATCGTCGCGCGGACGATGCAGGCTGCGGAAGGCGAGGAGCCGCGGGAGCGATGAGGCGCGAGGGCGTGGCCTCAGGCAGCCTCGTCCCGCTCCGTCAGCCGCTTCTCCCAGGCGAGCGCATGGCCGACGATCACGTCAAGATCGGCGTAATCCGGCGTCCAGCCGAGCACGCCGCGCGCCCGCGCCGGATTTGCGACAAGCGAAGCCGGATCGCCCGCCCGTCGCGGCGCGTTCTCGACCATGAAGTCGACGCCCGAGACGCGCTTCACCGACTGGACGACCTCCTTCACGGAGGCGCCGGTTCCGTAGCCGCAGTTCGCGACCAGCGACTCGCCGCCCTTCGCCAGATGGTCGAGCGCGAGCATATGGGCCTTGGCGAGGTCGCTCACATGGATGTAGTCGCGCACGCAGGTTCCGTCGCGGGTCGGGTAGTCGTCGCCAAACATCTGAAGCCTGTCCCGCTTGCCCACGGCGGCTTGCGAGGCGAGCTTGATGAGATGGGTCGCCCGCGGAGCCGACTGCCCGGCGCGGCCCGCGGGGTCGGCGCCCGCGACGTTGAAGTAGCGCAGCGCGGCGTAGGACAGGCCGTAGGCCTTCGAGGCGTCGGCGAGCATGCGCTCTGTCATCAGCTTCGAGGCGCCGTAGGGCGAGACGGGATCGAGGGGCGCGTCCTCCGACAGCGGCTCAGCCGAAGCCTCGCCATAGACCGCGGCGGTCGAGGAGAACACGAAGCGCTTCACGCCGCCCGCGACCGCCGCCGCGATCAGCGCGCGCGAACGGACCGTGTTGTTGAGGTAGTAGCCGAGCGGATCGGTCACCGAATCCGGCACGACGATCGAACCGGCGAAATGCACGATCGCCTCGACGCCGTGCATGGCGATGAGGCGCGTAACGAGGGCCTCGTCGCCGACGCAGCCCTGGACGAAGGGAACCGCTTCGGGCGCCGCGGACCGGAAACCGGTCGAGAGATCGTCGAGCACGACCACCGGCCGGCCCGCGTCCACGAGCGCGAGCGTCATGTGGCTGCCGATGTATCCGGCGCCGCCGGTGACAAGAACGGTCATCGAGAACCTCGCTCAGTTCGTGGCTGGGCCGTCTGCGCGGTCGAAGATCGGCCTCGCGGACGAAGCTTCAAGATCACGCCGCCTCGTCCCGCCCGTCGTCAAAGGATCGGGCGCGGAGCGAGATCCTTTTCGAAGTGTTGCGCGAAGCGGCTGAGACCGCGCAGGTTGCTGACGATCAGCCGGCCGCTCGACAGCGAAAACAGGCCCTGCTTCTTCAATCTGGCGAGCGTCTTGTTGGTGTGAACGAGCGACAGTCCGAGCGCGTCGGCGATGTGCTGCTGGGTGAGCGGCAGTTCGAGAGCGCCGTTTTCCACCATTCCGAGCGTCTCGGCGCGCTTGTAGAGCGAGCACATCAGGGCGGCGATCCGCTCGTCCGCCCCGCGGCGGCCGGCGGTGAGAAGATTTTCATCTACGAGCGCTTCGGAGCGGGCTCCGAGCCAGGTCACCTCATAGGCGAGTTCGGCGGCCCGCTCGAAGAAGCGTGACAACCGCCGCCGCGGAATGACGCAGAGCTCGACGTCGGTGAGCGCGATCGCGCCATAGGCCGACTTTTCAAACATCGTTCCCTGCAGCCCGATCAGATCGCCCGGCAGGCAGAAGCTGAGGATCTGCCTCCGTCCGTCGGCGAGCTCCTTGTACCGGAACGCCCAGCCGGAAAAGAGCGTGTAGAGTTCGGAGTCAGGCTGCTCGGGATGGATGAACTCCGCTCCCGCCGGAACGACGAGGTGGTCGCTCTTCAGCGAGTCGATCAGGGCGACATCCTCTTCGCTCTTCGGCGTGAAGGCCGGCTTGAGGCGCAAGGGACACAGGAAGCATCGGACGTACATTTTGGAACCGGGAGAATGCAGCTAAGTCTGCAGGAAGCCGCGACGACATTTCGACAGTTTCACACGCCCCGCTATGTCAAAGCACATAGGGGCGGATGGAAATAGGCGATAAATCCCATCGCCATGAAAACCGATCTCCACCCCCCGCTGCGCGACGACGTCGACGGGGAAACCACGACCGTCGCCGCCGTCCGGCATCTGTTCCGCAACCAGATCCAGATGATGACGAGCCTTGTGGGCCTGTTCGGCCGCAGGCTGCCGGACGGCGAGGGCCGAGACGCCTTCGCGGATCTGAGGGCGCGCTTTGACGCCGTCACCTTCGGGCCGCCGGACGACGTCGCGCCAGACGCTTCGGGACGCATGGAAGTCGACCTCGCCGAACTCGCCCGCCGCATCTCGCGGCATCTTGACCCCGATTTCCGCCACCGTGTGGCGGTGAAGGGAGCGCCAATCCTGGCGACGCCGAAACGCGCGGCGGCTGTCGCGCAGATTATCGCGGAACTCATCATCGAACTGACACGGCGCGGCTTCGTTGGGCACGAGTCCGGCTCGGCCGAGATTTCGATCGAACAGGCCGCTGATGGAAGCATCGCCATCCGCCTGGTTCAGACCGGACCCGCGGGCGTCACCCCCCGGCGCGACCCGTCCGATCTCGGCGCGACCATCGCCGACAGCCTCGTACGCAGCCTCGACGGACGCATCGACCGGGCGGCTTCCGGCCCTCTTACGACGGACGTCTTCATGCCCCCGGAGCCGACGGCACGTTGACTTCGCGCGCGGAGCCTTGCTCATTGCGCACACTGCGCCATCTTGCGCCGAGATTTGGACCGTCGCCATGCGGCGGCTCCACGATTTTCAGACCGACGCCCGGACAGATATCTTCATGGCTCTCGCCGACACGATCGCTCCGCATCTTCCCTTCCTGCGGCGCTACGCCCGAGCGCTCACCGGCCGCCAGGACAGCGGCGACGCCTATGTGGCCGCCGTCCTGAAGGCGTTGATCGCCGATCCCGGCATCTTCCCGACCGACGCCGACCCGCGAGTCGGTCTCTACGGCATCTTCTCGCGAATCTGGTCCTCGGTCGCGCTGAACGTCGAGTCCGGGATGGAGGCCGTGCAGTCGGAACGCACCATCGAGGCGCTGACGCCGCGCTCCCGTCAGGTGTTCCTGCTGGTCTCGGTCGAGGGCTTCACGCCGGCCGAAGCCGGCCGCATCCTGAACCTGACCGAAGACGAGGTCTCCGGCGCGATCGACGACGCGGGCCGTGAAATCGCCGAGCAGGTCGCGACCGACGTTCTTATCATCGAGGACGAGCCGATCATCGCCATGGACCTCGCCAAACTGGTGGAGGGTCTCGGCCACCGCGTCGTAGGCACGGCGCGCACCCACACAGAAGCGGTGGCGCTCGCTGGAAAGCACCGGCCGGGCCTCGTGCTCGCCGACATCCAGCTCGCCGACGGCTCCTCCGGCCTCGAAGCCGTGCAGGAAATGCTGCCAAACCTCGAGGTGCCGGTGATCTTCATCACCGCCTATCCCGAGCGCCTGCTCTCGGGCGAACGTCCGGAGCCGGTCTTCCTCGTGACGAAGCCGTTCCAGACTTCGACGGTGAAGGCCATCGTCAGCCAGGCGCTGTTCTTCGGCGCCCGCGCCAAGGCGGGAGACGTCCGCGCGCGCGGCTGAGCAAGCGGGCTGGGCATTCCAAATCGGAGCATTGCAGACCCGCGGCGGACGACGTCGGGGGTCCCCGCATCCGTAGAAGTACGTACCAACGGACTCGATGAAACTTTTGCCGCGTTGCGGCGTTCTCGTCATCGAAGCTCGCAAAGAGCAGGGACGGCCACCGTTCCTACAAGAATTCGATGACGGGATTGTGCATGTCGACAAGCGCTTCCGTGCTGAAGGCGACGCCGCGCGTCGTCGATCTGTCGAACGGCGTCAAGGACGCCGACCGCAAGGTCGTGGCCGAGATGCTGAGCGAGATAACCGTTCAGACCTATCGCACCCTGTTGCGATCCCAAGTGGTGCATTGGAACGTCGTCGGCCCCCTGTTCCAGCCGATCCACGAGCTGACGGAGCGGCATTATTCCGAGCTCTTCGCCGCCATCGACACGCTGGCCGAGCGTATCCGCGCGCTCGGCTTCCCTGTGCCGACCGGCAAGGCGACTGTGGGCCTCGACAAGGCGCTTTCCATCGGCGGCCGCACCAGCGCTCTCGCGATGGTCGAGGAACTGATCGAAGACCATGAAGCGCTTTCCCGTCTTATCCGGGAGGCCGCCGGCGAGGCGGAAGAACTCGAAGACTTCGTTACCCACGATCTGCTCACCGAGCGGCTCGCCTTCCATGAGAAGGCGGTGTGGATGCTGAAGGCGGTGGTGGCCGACTGAGGTCGGGCGCAGGTAACTGGGATCAAGCGAGGACAGAGGAGCGGAAGATGGCTTACCTGGGCCACGGGACCGTTCGGGAATTTCGTATGTTCAGCGGCGCTTCGGCGTCCGACGTTATGAACGGCGCGCTGAAGTCGGCTTTTATCGCGGTCGTCGCCGCAGGCGCGATCCTCGCGCTCACGGAGCCTGGCGGGATCGCGGCCGCGCAAGGTCCCGCGGCCAAGAGCGACAGAATCTCAGCGGTGCGGCCTGCCGCGGAGGCCGGATCCTCGTTCGTGGCGGACACTGCAAATCGCGTCACGACGATCGAGAAAGGAGCGGCGTCGCCGTTCAGTCCCGAATCTCCATTCGCCGGCGGACGATGAGAGGATTTGACCCCGCCGCGCTACGGTTCGAAAGCCGCGACGATCTGTCCTTGTACCGATCGCGTTTCAACAGCGTTAGCGGATCGTCAACCGCCGTCCGCGACCTTGGGGTCTTGGGCGGCGGATTCGGGTTAGGCAATTGCATGTCGTCGCGCCCCGCCAATGCGGGCGGCGGGCTGCGAAAGGAACGTTCTGAATGAATACGCAGCGCAAGGGCGATCCCTCCGAGCTCGACACCGACGTGCAGGCCCACATCGGTCGCCAGCTTCGGGCCGGATATGTCGACATCCTGAACCAACCCGTGCCGGAGAGATTTCTGGAACTGCTTGCGGAGCTGGACCGTCGCGAGGGATGCGGCGAGACCGACGAGGACGTCCGGCAGAACCGCTCTCGATGACCGACGCCCCCCCGCCTGCGCCTCGGGACGAGCTTCTCGTCCACATTCCGAGCCTGCGCGCCTTCGCGGTGTCGCTGTCCGGCCAGATCGACCGCGCCGACGACCTCGTCCAGGAGACGCTGGTCAAGGCCTGGCGCAACCTCGGCAGCTTCACCGAGGGCACCAACATGCGCGCCTGGCTCTTCACCATCCTGCGCAACGTCTACATCTCCGACATCCGGAGGCGACGCCGTGAGGTGCAGGACACCGACGGCGTCTTCGCCGAAAGCGTCGCGGTCGCGCCCCAGCAGAACGGTCATATGGACCTGGCGGATTTCCGCGAGGCGCTGGACGACCTTCCTGAGGAGCAGCGCGAGGCGTTGATCCTCATCGGCGCCGCGGAGTTCTCCTACGAGGAGGCCGCCGAGATCGCGGGCTGCGCTGTCGGCACGGTGAAGAGCCGGGTCAACCGCGCGCGCAACGCGCTCGCCAAGCGCCTCAACCTCGAAGTCGGCGAGATCGGCCTCGACGCAGAGCTGCGCGCGGCGCTCGGCTCGTCCTCTGGAACCGGAGGCGGCTGAAGCGCGCCCGCGGCCGCGGATCCATGGTTCTTCCAGTGTTCAAGACGCTTCGAAGCCGCATCGCGCTCCTGTTCGTCGCCGCGAATCTGCCGGTGATCGCTCTCGCCGTCGCGATCGGCTTCAATCAGTCGGCGATGTCGGACGTGGCGGATCGCGACCGTCTGGTCCAGGCCGCGGCGCTCGTCGGCGCGCGCGCGAGCGGGATGGCGGCGGACGGCCTCGACGGGCCTGAGCGCGACGCCGTCTTCAAGGATCGCAGCTCCCGATCGGAGATCGCCGCAGCCGTCGTGCGCCCCGACGGAACCGTGGTGGCGCAGGATCGGGAGGTCGCGCCCTTCGGCCAGCAGTGGCTGCCCAAGGAAGGGCTGCCGACCGTCTCCGTCAGGGAGGACGGACGCATCCTGAAGGCGCGCGCCGCCGACGGGCGCGCCTACCGCTACGCGCTGTCGCCGGTGAAGGGGAGCGATCTCCTGGCGATCGTCGCCTCGCCCTTCGACCTGCTCAACCGCTCCAGGACGCAGTGGCTGATGCTGGCGCTCGTGCTGCCCGCCTTGATGATCCTGCTCTGCGTCGGGCTCGTGCTTTTCGGCATCGAACGGTTCGTCCTGCGATGGATCCGCGCGCTTCGAACCGCGGCGGCGGGCTCGGACGGCGCCGCTCTCTCCGCCTCGTCCGGCGCGCTGAAGGGCGCGCCCTTCGAACTCGTCGAACTCGGCGACGCGCTCGAGTCGATGTCGAACCGCGTCGAGGAGCGCTCCAAGGCGCTGAGCGCCGCGGTCGAGGACCGAGACAAGCTGCTGCGCGAGCTGCACCATCGCGTGAAGAACAATTTCCAGATGATCGCCAGCCTGCTCGCTCTCCAGCGCAACGAAGCGCCCGAGACGCTGGGCTCCATCCTGCGGCCGCCCGAAGACCGCGTCCGGGCGATGGCCGCGGCCTACAAGGTCTCATACGCATCAGGCGAGATCGGCCATGTGGAGGTCGCGGAGTTGGTCCGCGACGTCGCGAGCCAGGCGCGTCAGGCCGGGGGAGCGCGCAGCTTCGAGGTCTCGGCGCATTTCGACAAGGACGCGGGAGAAATCGACCTCGACCGGGCGGTGTCGCTCGCGCTGCTCGTCATGGAGCTGCTGACCGCCGCCGCGAGCGTCGCAGCTCGCGCCACGATTACCGGAAGCTCATGTCCGGACGGCCGCCTCGCTCTGCTGATCGCCGGGCCGCCGCCGGGCTGGTTGCCCGAAGCCGGCCTGTCGCACCGGCTGATCCGCGCCTACGCCGATCAGCTCGGCACCGCGATCGAGGAACGCGACGACGGTTCGGTCCGCATCGTCGCTCCGCTCGCCTCCGAAAAGCCGACGATCGGGATGACGTCGCGCGCCGGCTGATCCCGCTCCGGCCGCCCCATGCCGAGAGCATGCGCTCGCCGCTTGCCGCGCCGAGGTCCGGCGCATTAAACCGGCGGCCATGGCTCCTCCCCTTCTCCTTCTCAAAGACATCCGGCTGACCTTCGGCGGCAGGCCCCTGCTCGACGGCGCGGAAATCTCGGTCTCGCCCGGCGAGCGGCTCGGCCTTGTGGGCCGCAACGGCTCGGGCAAGTCGACGCTGCTGAAGATCGCCGCCGGCCTCGTCGAGCCGGACGACGGCTCGCGCTTCCTGCAGCCGGGCTCGACCATCCGCTATCTCGCGCAGGAGCCTGACTTTTCCGGGTTCTCGACGGCGCTCGCCTTCGTCGAGGCCGGGCTCGCGCCGGGCGACGACGAACACCGCGCGTCCTATCTGCTCGACGCGCTCGGCGTCGCGCCCGACCGCGACCCGACGAAGCTCTCGGGCGGCGAGGCGCGGCGCGTGGCGCTCGCCCGCACGCTCGCGCCCGAACCGGACGTACTGCTGCTCGACGAGCCCACCAACCATCTCGACCTGCCGGCGATCGAATGGCTCGAAAGCGAGCTGAAAGCGTCCCGCTCGGCGCTGGTGCTCATCAGCCACGACCGGCGGTTCCTCGAAAACCTCACCCGCGCGACGCTGTGGCTCGACCGCGGCCGCACGCGCAAGCTCGGCCAGGGCTTCGCAGCCTTCGAGGCCTGGCGCGACGACACGCTGGCGCAGGAGGAGCTCGACCGCCACAAGCTCGACCGCCGCATCGAGATGGAGAAGGACTGGCTGCGCTACGGCGTGACCGGCCGGCGCAAGCGCAACATGGGCCGCATGCGCCGCCTCGACGACATGCGTGAAGCGCGCCGCACGGCCGTGAAGGCGCAGGGCTCGGTGAAGCTCACGACCACCGAGGCCGAAAGCTCCGGAGCGCTCGTGATCGAGGCGATCTCGGTCTCGAAGTCCTATGGCGAGCGTCCGATCGTGCAGGATTTTTCCGCCCGCATCGCGCGCGGGAACCGCATCGGGCTCGTGGGCGCGAACGGGGCGGGCAAGACCACGCTGATCAACCTGCTGACCGGCGCGCTCCCGCCCGACAGCGGCAAGGTGAAGATCGGCGCGAGCGTCGAGATCGCGTCGATCGACCAGCGCCGCGCGAGCCTCGACCCGAATATGAGCCTCAAGGACGCGCTGACGGGCGGCGGCGGCGACACGGTCGACGTCGGCGGCTCGACGAAGCACGTCGTCAGCTACATGAAGGACTTCCTGTTCTCGCCCGATCAGGCGGGCTCGCCCGTCCATGCGCTGTCGGGCGGCGAGCGCGGCCGCCTGCTGCTCGCCCGCGCGCTGTCGAAGCCCGCGAACCTTCTGGTGCTCGACGAGCCGACCAACGACCTCGACCTCGAGACGCTCGACCTCCTTCAGGAGATGATCGCCGATCATCCCGGCACCGTGATCCTCGTCAGCCACGACCGCGACTTCCTCGACCGCACCGTGGAGGCGGTGATCGTCTCCGAGGGCGAGGGACGCTGGGTCGAATATGCCGGCGGTTATTCGGACATGGTCGCGCAGCGCGGCCGCGGCGTGGACGCCAAGCAGGCGGCGGGCGCCGGCGCGAAGAAGGAGCGCGAGGAGACGGCGCGGCCCTCGGCTCCGCAGCCGAAGAAGAAGCTGTCGTTCAAGGACCAGCACGCGCTCGACACTCTGCCCGCGGCGATCGCAAAACTCGAGGCCGAGATCGCGACGCTCGAGGCGAAGCTTGCGGACGCCGGCCTCTACGCGCGCGACCCGAAGGCGTTCGAGACCGCGACCGCCACGCTTGGCGCCAAGGCCCGCGAGCGGTCTGAGGCGGAGGACCGCTGGCTCGAGCTCGAAATGATGCGCGAGGAGCTCGCAGGATGAGCGCCACGCCTGCCGCTCCCCTCTCCCCACCAACTCCGCTTTTGCGGAGTTGGTCCACTTTGGCTGCGCAAGTCGGAAACATCCGACTTGCGACGGGAGAGGGTAAGGGTGAGGGGCTGTCCAGCGTGGCGCCGCGTCGTGACGCCCCCTCATCCCTGCCTTCTCCCGCAAGCGGAAGAAGGGGCCCCGACCGTCGCGCCCTTCCGGCGTAGACCCCGTCTTGCCAATCCCCCTCCCCGTCACCGACCCCGACGACCCCCGCATCGCGGCCTATCGCGCGGTGCGGGAGCGTGACGTCGTCGGGCGCGGAGAGCGGTTCGTCGCCGAGGGCGAGGTCGTGCTGCGCCTGCTGCTCGGGCCGCGCTGCCGCCACGAGGTGGAAAGCGTGCTCGTGCTCGACCGCCGTCTGCCTGCGCTCGTCGAGCTGCTCGCCCCGCTCGCCGACGACGTTCCACTCTACGCCGCGAGCCAGGAGGTCATGGACGCGGTCGTCGGCTTCCACATTCATCGCGGCGTGCTCGCGATCGGCCGGCGCGCGCCGGCGCCCGACGCCGCTGCGCTCCTCGCCTCGCTGCCGGAGCGCGCGCTCGTGCTCGCGCTCGTCGGCATCGCGAACCACGACAATGTCGGCGCGCTGTTCCGCAACGCCGCCGCCTTCGGCGCCCACGCCGTGCTGCTCGACGGATCGAGCTGCGACCCGCTCTACCGCAAGGCGATCCGCGTCTCGGTCGGGGCGAGCCTGATCACGCCCTTCGCGCGCGGCGGAAGCGGCGAGGCGATGCTCGACGCGCTCGACGGGGCGGGGTTCGAGACGCTCGCGCTCAGCCCTTCGGGCGCGGCCGAACTAGGCCACATGGTCCGCGCGCCCCGCACGTCGCTCATGCTCGGCGCGGAAGGGCCGGGCTTGCCCGCCGACCTGATGGCGCGCGCAAAGACGGTCAGGATCGACATGGCGGCCGGCTTCGACAGCCTGAACGTCGCGACCACCGGCGCGGTCGCGCTCTACGCGCTGACGAGCCGATGAGCCTCGGCCGTCATGTCCGGCAGCAGGAGCGGACGTAACCGACAGGATGCCGTTCTGCGGGTAGCGTCGTCAGCTCCGCCGGGCGCGCGACACCATCGTCCGGAACGACCGGGAGCTCGGATCGAGCACCGCCATGAAGACGGTCGAGTTGCAGAGGCTCTTGCGACGAACGATGGCGATGACGATGCCCCACAGCCCGCCGGACGACACCACCGGCCCGCCGGAATCGCCGCGGCAGATCGAACCTCCGGCGGCGCCGAGCGCGACCGCCGTCGGCCCCCTGGTCACCACCTCGGCGGAGACCCGCGCGACGCGGAGCTGGCCGCCGGATCCCTCGTCCGACGGAACACGAAGCCCAGCGCCCGCGAGCACCGACTTCATCTTGGCGGCCTCGACCGAGTTGCGCGACAGCGCGATCGGCTCCCGGTCGGCCGGGGCGGGCTCGGCGAGCTTCAGGACTGCGAGGTCCGCGCCGAGCAGTTCCGGCTTGGGGTCGTCGGCCGAGGCCCGGCCGGCGTAGTCCGGATGAAGCGCGCCCGACGCCACCTGGATCGTGGTCGAGATCTTGTTCGTGCGGTCGAAGAACTGGGCGACCACGAGGCTCGGCCCATCCAGCTCGGAAAGGCAGTGGCCCGCCGTCAGAACGAGCTGACGCTCGATCAGCACGCCGGTGCAGTTGCTGATCTGCGCCTTGTTGCGCCCCGAAGGCGTCAGGCTCGTGATGAAGACGGTCGCCTTCGTCAGCCGGTCGCCCGGACGGGCCGGCGAGCCTCCGGACAGCGCCGCGGCGGGGACCGCCGTCGCGACGACGAGGCTCAGGGCGGCGACGAGCCGCCATGCAGGGAAACGCATTCCGAAATCCCGATCAGGCCGCGAGAGGAGCGCGGCGACGCATCCAGTCGCAGGCACCTTGGCACGAGCCGTCTGGGCGGAGCGAACACGAAATCGGACGTCGGCGTCGCGGGACGGCGCCTGTGTCCGTCGAGCGACAACACCCGCTCAGGGACGCCCGACCGCCGCCCGCATCGCCCGGAAACCGTCCGAGGCGGGATCGACCGGCGTCACCGCGATCCTCGCGCCGCAGCCGCCTTTCGGTTTGAGAACGGCCGCCGTCACGCCCCAGAGGACCGGCTCGCCGCCTGTCCCCGTCCCGACCGCGGGACCGCCGGAATCGCCGCCGCACATGGTCACGGCCGCGGTCGCGAACACCACGCGGGCGCCGGCGCCGGTCGAGGCGCGCACGGCGGAGAGCGCGGCGCGTTTCATGACGCCGGACCGGCCGCCGGGCGAGACCGCGCCAGTTCCGGCGATCGCGCCGCCCTCCCCGGCCCCGAGCGGGAGCGGCCTCGCTCCGTCCACCGGCGCGGCGAGGCGCAGGAGCGCGAGGTCTGCGGCGATCTCGCGCTGACGGGTCTCCGGGTCTCCCGCTTTCTCGCGCCAGCCGATCACATGGGCCGGATGGCGCGCGATCGCCGCGACCGCGAGCGGCTGCGGGACCGGCCGCCCGCCGCGATAGGCGAAGACCGCGACGCGGGTCGGTCCCGCCGCGCCGTCGAGGCAGTGTCCGGAGGTCAGGACCAGATCCGGACCGATCAGCGCGCCGCTGCAGTCGGCCACCTTCGCGCGGCCGTCTCCGGTCGGCTCGACGGCCTGCACCGAAACGGTCGCGGCGGCGGCCGCCTCGGCCGCCCCCTGCGCCAGGGCGGGCGCCGTGACGAGGCAGAGACAGGCGACGACGCCGAGGCGGGACGCAGTGTCGCGGAAGGGCAACAGTCTTGTCATAGTAACCAGGTCTTAACCTTGACGGGCGATGAACGAGCAAGCCCTGCGGGATCGGGTCGCAGTTTCAACACATTGACCGGCCAAACGCGCGGTCGCTCCGAGCCTTGAGGGTCGAACGACGCACGGGCGCGACGGTCATCGCCGGACCGCGCGCGACGTGCGGCTCCGCGGCTTCGGTCGCCGTGACGGGAGACGACGGAAAGACGATGCCAACGCCCGACATGTCGCTGTGGGGCCTGTTCCTCCAGGCCGCCCTCGTCGTCAAGCTCGTCATGCTGGGGCTGCTCGCGGCGTCCGTCTGGTGCTGGGCGATCGTGATCGACAAGCAGCTCCTGTTCACGCGCAACAAGCGCAACATGGACCGGTTCGAGAAGATCTTCTGGTCCGGCCAGAGCCTCGAGGACCTGTACCGCTCGCTGCTGAACCGCCCGAACTCCGGGATGGCGGCCCTGTTCGTCGCCGCGATGCGCGAATGGAAGCGATCCTACGAGAGCGGCTCGCGCTCCGTCGCCGGCCTCCAGCAGCGCATCGACAAGGTGCTGGACGTGACCATCGCGCGCGAGGTCGAGCGGCTGGAATCCAAGTTGCTCGTCCTCGCCACGGTCGGGTCCGCCGGCCCCTTCATCGGCCTGTTCGGCACGGTCTGGGGCATCATGACGTCGTTCCAGTCGATCGCGGCTTCCAAGAACACCTCGCTCGCCGTGGTCGCGCCCGGCATCGCGGAAGCGCTGTTCGCGACCGCGATCGGCCTCGTGGCGGCCATCCCCGCCGTCATCTTCTACAACAAGTTCTCCAACCAGGTGACGCGCCAAGCGTCCCGGATGGAGGGCTTCGCCGACGAGTTCTCGGCGATCCTGTCCCGCCAGATCGACGAGCGGGGCTGACGCCAATGGGTGACGCGTCATGGGCATGAGCGGAGGCGGCGGATCGCAGGGCGCGCACGGCGCGAGACGGCGCCGCCGCAGCCAGGTGATGGCCGAGATCAACGTGACGCCGATGGTCGACGTCATGCTGGTCCTGCTCATCATCTTCATGGTTTCGGCGCCGCTGCTCACCGTCGGCGTTCCGGTCGACCTGCCCCAAACATCGGCCAATCCGCTCAGTGAAGAGAAGGAGCCGCTGACGATCTCGGTCAACGCCAAGGGCGAAGTGTTCTTGCAGGAGACGCCCGTCACGGTCGAAGAGCTTGCGCCGCGCCTCATTGCCATCACGAATTCCGGCTACGAGGAACGGATCTACGTCCGGGGCGACCGCAACGTGAATTTCGGCCCGATCATGAAGGTGATGGGCACGCTCTCCGGAGCGGGCTTCAAGCGCGTCGCGCTCGTCACCGAACAGGAGCAGGAGAACTGACGCCCATGCAGGTGCGTCCCGGGATCCTCCTCTCCTCCGCGGCCCATGCGGCGTTGCTCGTCTACGCGATCGTCGGCCTGAGCTCGGCGAAGCCGTTCGAGATCGGGCCGACCGAGGCCCTGCCGATCGAGATCCTGACCCCGCAGGAATTCGACGCCATGACCAAGGGCTCGAAGACTTCGACCAAGGTCGACGCGCCTCAGCAGAAGGCCGAGCAGGTCGCGGAAGCGGATTCCGAACCGGTCGACAACGACGTTCCGATCGCCAAGGAAGACGTGAAGGCTCCGCCTCCGCCGCCGCAGCCGACCGAGAAGGCGGAGGTCGCGCCCAAGCCCGAACCCGCCATCGTCAAGGCGGAGCAGGAAAAGGCGAAGGCCGAAGCCGCCAAGGCGGAGGCCGCGAGAGCCGAGGCCGTGAAGGCTGAAAAGGCCGAGAAGGCCGCGCAGGAGAAGGCGGCGGCGGAGAAGACCGCCAAGGCGGAGGCCGAAAAGGCCGCGCAGGCGAAAGCCGCTGAGGCCAAGGCCGCTCAGGAAAAGGCCGCTCAGGAAAAGGCCGCCGCCGAGAAGGCGGAGAAGCTCGCCCAGGCAGCCGAAGCGGAGCTGCGCGCCAAGGCCGAAGCCGAGAAGAAGGCGGCGGCCGAGAAGGCCGCGCAGGAAAAGCTCGCTCAGGAAAAGGCCGAGGCCGAAAAGGCCGCCAAGCTCGCGGCCGAGAAAGCCGCCGCCGAGAAGGCGGCCAAGGAAAAGGCCGAGAAACTCGCCAAGGCGGAAGCCGAGAAGAAGGCCGAAGCCGAGCGCCTTGCAAAGGCAGAGAAGGCCGCGAAGGACAAGGAAGCCGCGGAGAAAGCGGCCAAGGCCGCCGAACGCAAGTTCGACCCGTCGAAGATCGCGAGCTTGCTCGGCGACAAGCCGTCGTCAAGCCAGAGCGCGATGAAGGACGTGCGCGACCCCGGCCGGAAGGCGGCCTCGGCGCGAGAGAACGCTCCCGAAACGACCGCCGGCACCAGCCGCGGCACGGCGACCAAGCTGTCCATGTCGGCCCGCACCGGCATCGACAACGCCGTGAAAGAACAGGTGATGCAGTGCTGGAACCCGCCGGTCGGCGCCGCCAATGACGGCAGCCTCGCGGTGAAGGTCTCTTTCACGCTGAACGCCGACGGCACGCTCGCCGATGGACCTACGGTGACGAACTCATCGTCGAATCCCGCCTTCCGCGCCGCGGCCGGCGCCGCGACCCGCGCGGTGCAGCGTTGCGCGCCGCTCAAGCTGCCGCCCGAGGCCTACGACTACTGGCGTCAGGTCAACATCAACTTCGATCCTAGGGACATGATGGGCGGATGACCTCGCGCGCCGTCCTCGCCCCCACTTCCCCTCAAGCGCCGTCCCGCGCCCATTCCGGAACCGCCTGATGCCGCTCCTCGCCTCCCGACTGTTCAGGACCGCCTTCTGGGTCGCCGCCTTCGGCGCGCTGATCGCGGCCTTCGCGCTGGTCGCGGCGCCGGCGCGCGCGCAGGTGTCGGTCGACATCAACCAGGGCAACGTCCAGCCGCTGCCGATCGCGATCCCGGACTTCCTCGCCAACGGCTCAGACCCTCAGCTCGCGCGCGACATCGCGGGCGTGATCACGGCCGACCTCAAGAACTCCGGCCTGTTCGCCCCGATCGACCAGAAGGCCTTCATCGAGAAGATCTCGAGCTTCGACGCGCCGCCGCGCTTCGGCGACTGGCGCATCATCAACGCGCAGGCGCTCGTCACCGGCCAGGTGGTGCGGCAGGGCGACGGGCGGGTTTCGACCCAGTTCCGCCTGTGGGACGTGTTCGGCGGCAACCAGCTCGAAGGCCAGCAGTTCCTGACCGACAAGAACTGGCGCCGGGTCGCGCATCTGATCGCCGACATGATCTACGAGCGGCTGACCGGCGAGAAGGGCTACTTCGACACCCGCGTGGTCTATGTCTCCGAGACCGGGCCGAAGAACAATCGCGTGAAGCGCCTCGCCATCATGGATCAAGACGGCTTCAACAACCGCTTCATCACGGCCGGCGGCGAGCTGGTGCTGACCCCGCGCTTCAGTCCGACCAGCCAGGAGATCACCTACATGTCGTTCGGGCAGGCGGACCCGCGGGTCTATCTGCTCAACCTCGAGACCGGCCAGCGCGAGGCGGTCGGCAACTTCCCCGGCATGACGTTCTCGCCGCGCTTCTCGCCGGACGGCCAGAAGGTCGCGATGAGCCTCGAACAGGGCGGCAACTCGTCGATCTACGTGATGGACCTGCGCTCGCGCGCCACCACCAAGCTGACCGACAGCGGCGCGATCGACACCTCGCCGTCCTATTCGCCCGACGGCTCGCAGATCGTGTTCGAGAGCGACCGCGGCGGCAACCAGCAGATCTACGTGATGAGCTCGGGCGGCGGCGGCGCGCAGCGCATCTCCTTCGGGCAGGGCCGCTATTCGACGCCGGTGTGGAGCCCCCGCGGCGACCTCATCGCCTTCACCAAGCAGGCGGGCGGCAAGTTCGCGATCGGCGTGATGAAGCCGGACGGCTCGGGCGAGCGCATCCTGACCGAGGGCTTCCACAACGAAGGCCCGACCTGGGCTCCGAACGGCCGCGTCCTGATGTTCTTCCGCGACGTCGGCGCCGGCCCGCAGATCTACTCGATCGACATCACCGGCCGGAACGAGCGCAAGATCCCGACGCAGGGCTTCGCCTCCGACCCCGCATGGTCGCCGCCGCTGAACTGAGGGGTTGGGAGCGTCGTTCGGGGACAGGGTTTCATCCGCCGGACGGACACGTCGCGCCAGCCTCATCCTCCGAGCCGACGCATGGTCTCCCTCGTCCGCAAGCGGAGGAGGGTCACGAGGCGGCGCTCAAATCGGCGCGTTGGGACGATGCGCGCCCGCTGTGGCGCCGAAGACTCAAGGACCTCGCGATCCCCTTCCCGCCGCAGCGGCGCCACGGTCGCGCCGCCTTCGGCGGGCGGTTCTGTCGGTTCGCGGCTCGACTGTCTCAAGGGTGAAATAAACCCTTGTTTAAGCCTAACGGAACCTTCGGTTAACGGGGAGAATGCTATGGGTGGCGCAACCGACAGCCACAAGGAGTCATCGGGTATGTTGCGTACCATGCGTATCGGCCGCAGCGCCAAGATCGCCGTCGCGCTGTGCGCGGCGCTCGCCCTCGGCGCCTGCGCCAAGAAGCCCGGCGACGGGATGGACGGCGCGGGCGGAGCCGGCGGCTACGGGGCCGGCGGACGCGGCGGCCCTCCCGGCAGCCAGCAGGACTTCGTCGTGAACGTCGGCGACCGCGTGTTTTTCGAGACCGACTCGACCGAGCTGACCTCGACCGCCCGCTCGACCCTCGACAAGCAGGCTCAGTGGCTATCGCGCTATCCGCGCTACGCGATCACCGTCGAAGGCCATGCCGACGAGCGCGGCACCCGCGAGTACAACTTCGCGCTCGGCGCCCGCCGCAGCCAGGTCACGCGCGACTATCTCGCCGCCCGCGGCGTGGCCGCCGGCAAGATGCGCACGATCTCCTACGGCAAGGAGCGCCCGGTCGCGGTCTGCGACGACATCTCCTGCTGGTCGCAGAACCGCCGCGCGGTCACCGTGCTCGGCGGCGGCGCGGGCATGTAAGCCCGGCCCGAGGCCGAACGACGCTCTCCGACTTGTGTCCGGCGGCTCTTGCGTCCGCCGCCGGACCAGCCCAATTTCGGCCGAACTGGCGACGCAAGATGTGAAGAACGCGTCGCTTTTCCTCGGCCGGGATTCTCTCCGACATGCCAGACCTCTCGCGCTTCCAGACCGCCCGGCGCCTCGCGCTGGGCGCCGTTTTCGCCTGCCTGTCGGCGCAGGCTGCGGCGGCCCAGACGGCGGGCGCGAACGACGCGCCGTCCTGGCTCGAACAGCGCGTGCAGGGCCTCGAGAACAAGCTCGCCTTCTTCGGCGGCCGCGAGGAACGCGCCGCGACCCCGAACGTCGTGCAGCCGGCGCAGGCCTCGATGGCCGACATCGCGGTCCGGCTCGACCGGCTTGAAAACCAGATGCGCCAGCTCAACGGCCGCATCGAGGAGCTGCAGTTCCAGGGCCGCAAGAACGACGAGGCGCTGAAGCGCTTCCAGGGCGACGTCGACTTCCGCCTGCAGGACCTCGAAAGCGGCAAGGGCGGCGGCGCCAAGCCGTCACCGAACCGGCGCGGCGACGCAGGCGACCTCGGCGGCGCGGGCGGAGGAACAAGCGGCTCGATCTCGACGGCGTCGCGCGACGCTGGTCCGGGCGCTCCGCCGGCTTCGCTCGGCTCCTCCCGATCGAGCGGCGGCCCCGACTCGATCGGCGGCCTGCTCGAAGACGACCCCAACGCCCCGATGAGCATCCGGCCGCCCGGCCTCAGCGGCGGCGGCCAGGCTTCGGGCGCGCCCGTCGGCGATCGCATGGCGGCGCGCGACCCAGGTCCGTCCGCGACGGTCGCGGGCGGCGGGCCGAACGACCAGTTCGCGCTCGGCGTCGGCTTCGTGCAGCGGCGCGACTACAGCCAAGCGGAGGCGACCTTCCGCGACTTCCTGCGCTCTTATCCCAGCGACCCGAAGGCCGCCGAAGCCCGCTACTGGCTGGGAGAGAGCCTCTATCAGCGCCGCAAGTTCACCGACGCCGCGGACAGCTTCTTCACCATCTACAAGGACGCGCCCAACTCGGCCAAGGCGCCCGAGAGCATGCTGAAGCTCGGCATGTCGCTCAACGGCATGGGCAAGAAGGAAGAGGCCTGCGCGACCATCGCCGAGGCCGGCCGCAAATATGCGCGCATCAAGGCGCAGTCCGACCGCGAGCTGAAGCGCATCTCCTGCTGAGGCGGACCACGCGCGCCCCCGCGCCGGAGCGGGAGAAAAGATGACCGACAAGGCGACCAGCGGCGGGCGGGACAAGGCCCGGCGCGGCGCGGAAGCGCCCGGCGAGGCCGCGGCGCCTCCGCCGCTCCCCGACCCGATCGGCGGCGTCGAATGCGTCGAGCTGTTCCAGCGGGCCTTCGCCGGCCGGAGCTCGATCCTCCTCGGCGTCTCGGGAGGCGCGGATTCCTCCGCTCTGCTCGTGCTCGCGGGCGAGTGGGCGCAGAATCCCGGAGCGCCGAAGATCTCGGTCGCAACCGTCGACCACGGCCTCCGGCGCGAGGCCCGCGAAGAAGCGGCCGCCGTCGCCGAACTCGCCGCGCGCTACGGTCTTCCCTTCACC
Organism: Ancylobacter novellus; assembly: GCA_003241695.1. Lineage (GTDB taxonomy): Bacteria > Pseudomonadota > Alphaproteobacteria > Rhizobiales > Methylopilaceae > Methylopila. The sequence continues at coordinate 327,361 of QFPN01000001.1, forward strand.
CTGCTCGAGGCGGGCCTGGAACCGCGCGAGACGCGGATCGAGGAGACCGCCCGCCATCACCGCTACGCCGCGCTCTATCGCTGCGCGAGGGCGATCCGCGCGGACGCCATCGCCACCGCCCACACGCTCGACGACCAGGCCGAGACGGTGCTGATGAGGCTCGCCGCAGGCTCCGGCCCCGCGGGCCTCGCGGCGATGAGGCCCGCGGTCGTGCGCGAAGGCGTCGTCCATGTCCGTCCGTTTCTCGACATGCCGAAGGCGCGGCTGGTCGCGACGCTTCAGGCGCGCAATCTCGGCTGGGCCGAAGACCGGATGAACGCCGATCCGCGCTTCGCCCGCGCGCGGCTGCGCGCCGCCCGCGAGGCGCTCGAACGCGAAGGGCTGACGGCGGAGCGCCTCGGCGTCTTCGCCTTCCGCATGGCGCGCGTGAACGCCGCGGTCGACGCCGCGGTCGACGTGGCCTTCGAGGCTCATGCGCGCAAGCACGATCGCGGCGTCGCCCTCGCGCCGGAACTCGCCGGCGCGCCCGACGAGGTGAAGCTCAGGGTTCTGGCGCGCGTCGTCTCGGAGGTCGGCGGCGCAAAGATCGCGCTCGAACGGCTGGAGCGGCTCGCCGACCGCATCGTGACGCGCGCTTCGGGCGCGAGCACGCTCGCGGGCGCGCAGATCGTCTGGTCCGAGGACGGGCGGATCGCCGTGACGCCCGCGCCGCCGCGCCGGTCCGCTGCCGAAAAGGCGCCCGGAGACGACGCCGAGATCGGCCAAGACCGTGGCGCGACGCACCCGCACGGTCTATGACCGTCCCGCTGGACGACGCGTCTCGCGCGTCGCAGCGCACATCCGACGGAGCCCGTCTTCCGATGTCGAAACGCCGTTTCCTCGCCCCGCTCGCGGCCTTCGCCCTGCTGATGGCGCCCGTCGCCCAGGCGCATGAATACACCCTTGGCGAATTAATGATCGGCCACCCCTGGTCGCGCGCCACGGTTCCGGGCGTGAAGGTCGGCGGCGGCTACCTCACGATCATGAACCACGGATCCCAGCCGGACAGGCTTGTCTCGGTTCAGGTTCCGTTCGCGGAGCGCGCGGAGATCCACGAGAGCTCGGTCGAGGACGGCGTCGCGAAGATGCGCGAGATCGAAGGCGGGGTCGCGATCGCGCCGGGCGCGACGGTCGCGTTCGAGCCAGGCGGCAAGCACCTGATGTTCATCGGCCTGAAGCAGCCGCTGACCAAGGGCGAGAAGCTGAAGGGCGAGCTCGTTTTCGAAAAGGCCGGCAAGGTCGAGGTGGACTTCAACGTCGAGGCCGCCGGCTCCAAGCCCGCCGCCGACGCGATGGATCATTCCGGCCACAAGATGTGAGCCTCGGCCCTACCGGTTCATGCTCGCCCCCACCCTCGAGGCCGAAAAATACCGCGTCCTGAAATCCGCTTTCGGCTTTGACTCCTTCCGGCCCGGACAGGAGCCGGTGATCGACGCGCTGCTGGCGGGCCGCGACGTGCTGGCCGTAATGCCGACCGGCGCTGGAAAATCGCTCTGCTATCAGGCGCCGGCGCTCGTGATGGGCGGCCTTGCGGTGGTGGTCTCGCCGCTGATCGCGCTGATGGAGGATCAGGTCGCGGGACTGCGGCTCGACGGAGTCGTGGCGGAGGCGATCCATTCCGGCCGCTCTCGCGAGGACAATGTCGCGTCCTGGCGTCGCGTCGCCTCGGGCGAGGCGCGGCTGCTCTATCTCGCGCCTGAGCGGCTAATGACGGAGCGCATGCTCACGGCGCTCGGCCGGCTTCCCGTCTCGTTGATCGCGATCGACGAGGCGCATTGCGTCTCGCAATGGGGTCATTCGTTCCGCTCGGAGTATCTGGCTCTCGGGCAGGCGCGCGCGGCGCTGCCGAAGGCGCGGATGATCGCGCTGACGGCGACCGCGGACCAGTCGACCCGCGACGACATCGTCCAGAAGCTGTTCGACGGACGCGCCGAGACCTTCGTGGCGGGTTTCGACCGGCCGAACATCTCGATCGCCGTCGCCGAGAAGCGCGACGCGATGAGCGCGATCGAACGTTACGTCGAGGCGCGGGCGGGCTTGAGCGGCGTCGTCTACCGCATCTCGCGCAAGAAGGTCGAAGAAACGGCCGCGCGGCTGAAGACTGCGGGCGTCAACGCGCTGGCCTATCACGCCGGCATGGAGGCGTCGGCCCGCGCGAGCGCTCAGGAGACGTTCCTCGCCGAACGCGGCGTGGTCATGGTCGCGACCGTCGCCTTCGGCATGGGCATCGACAAGTCGGACGTGCGCTATGTCGTCCATGGCGACGCGCCGGGCAGTCTCGAGGCCTACTATCAGGAGATCGGCCGCGCCGGCCGAGACGGCGAGGCGGCCGAGGCGCTGATGCTCTATGGCCTCGAGGACATCCGCACGCGCCGCCGTTTCATCGACGAGCAGGACTCGGGACCCGAGCGCAAGCGCGTCGAAAGCCGCCGGCTCGACGCGCTCGTGGGCTTCTGCGAGACCACCGCCTGCCGCAGGCAGGCGCTGCTCGCCTATTTCGGCGAAACGACCGGCCCCTGCGGCAACTGCGACGTCTGCCTCGACCCGCCCGAAGTCGTCGACGGCACGGAAGAGGCGCGGCTGCTGCTCGGGCTCGTCCGCGACACCGGACAGCGCTTCGGCGCGTCCCATGTCACGGCGCTCGCGGTCGGGCATGAAAGCGAGACGGTCACGTCCCGCGGCCATGACAGGCTCGCCGGCTTCGGCCGCGGCGCCGACCGGCCGGCGGCGGAATGGCGCGGGATCCTGCGCCAGTTGGTCGCCGTCCATGCCCTCGAAGTCGACGCCGGCGCCTATGGCGGCCTGATCCTGACGGAAAAGGGCGAGCGCGTCCTCGCAGGATCGGAGCGGATCTCGATCGCGAAGCCCAAGCCGCGGCGGCGTGAACGGCGCGGCGCGATGACCGCGCAGGCGGTTCGGCTCTCCGGAGCGGACGAGGGACTGCTCACGCGGCTCAAGGCTCTTCGGCGAGAACTTGCGGTCGCCAGGGCGGCGCCCGCTTACGTGATCTTCGCCGACAGCACGCTGATCGAGATGGCCGCGGCGCGACCGCGCACGCTGGACCAACTCGCACGAGTGAAGGGCGTTGGCGCGGCGAAGCTCGAGGCCTTCGGCGACGTCTTCCTGCGAGCGATCGCGGAAGGCTGAGCCCCTCCTACTCCGTCCGCATCATCTGCTCGCGCATGCGCGCGGGCATCCTGGCCGGGCGGCCGTCGCGCAGATAGGCGCATTGCGCCGTGGCCGCGACCAGAACCTCGCCGCCCCGCGTCACGATCTGGCGCAGCACGAGCGAAGCCGCCTTCACCTCCTCGGCCTGCGTCGTCACGGCGATGACGTCGTCCATCAGCGCCGGCTTCAGATAGTCGATCGTCATGCGCCGCACGACGAAGCCCTCGCGCTTCTCATCCCACAGCCGACGGTGATCGAACTCGATCGCGCGCAGGATCTCGGTGCGGGCGCGCTCCAGAAAGCGCAGATAGCTCGCGTGATAGACGAAGCCGGAAAAATCAGTGTCTTCGTAGTAGATGCGCAGCGTCAACACGTGGCGCACGCCTTCCATACGGCCGCCGAGGCCGTCGGTCACGTCTGCGGTCACGATGGTCAGCCCTCTTCCCCGTCGAAGAGAGGCATCTGGGCCGTGTTCGCAGGCGCCGCAAGACCGAGATGGCGATAGGCGGTATGCGTCAAAACGCGGCCTCTCGGAGTGCGCTGGAGAAAGCCCTGCTGGAGCAGGTAGGGCTCGATGATCTCCTCGATGGCGTCGCGCGGCTCGGAAAGCGCCGCCGCCATCGTCTCGACGCCGACCGGCCCGCCGCCGTAATGCTCGGCGATCGCGGTGAGGTAGCGGCGGTCCATGGCGTCGAGGCCGAGATCGTCGACGTCGAGCAGCCGCAACGCCCGGTCGGCGGAGGCGCGCGTGACCTCCGCCTCGCCCGACACGGCCGCGAAGTCGCGCACGCGGCGCAGCAGCCGGCCGGCGATCCGCGGCGTTCCCCGGGCGCGGCGGGCGATCTCGCGCGCGCCTTCGGCGGTCATCGGCAGGCCGAGCACGCGCGCTCCGCGCCCGACGATCAGTTCGAGTTCGTCGACGTCATAGAAGTTCAGCCGCACGGGAATGCCGAACCGGTCGCGTAAAGGCGTCGTCAGCAGCCCCGCGCGGGTGGTCGCGCCGACGAGGGTGAACTTCGACAGATCGATCCTGACGGAGCGCGCCGCAGGCCCCTCGCCGATGATGAGGTCGAGCTGAAAGTCCTCCATGGCCGGATAGAGGATTTCCTCGACCGCCGGATTGAGCCGGTGGATCTCGTCGATGAAGAGCACGTCGCGCTCTTCGAGATTGGTCAGCAGCGCGGCGAGGTCGCCGGCCTTGGCGATGACCGGCCCCGACGTCGCGCGGAAGCCGACGCCGAGCTCGCGCGCGACGATCTGGGCGAGCGTCGTCTTGCCGAGGCCGGGGGGGCCTGCGAGCAGCACATGGTCGAGCGCCTCGCCGCGCGCCTTCGCCGCCTGAATGAAGACGCTGAGGTTCTCGCGCGCCTGCTTCTGCCCGGTGAAGTCGGCGAGCGTCTGCGGTCGGATCGTCGCTTCGAGCGCGTCGTCGCCGCGGCGGTCGGGATCTCGGATGGGGCTCGCGGCGGTCATTCGCCTCAGACGCTCGGATTGGCTTCGGCCATGGTGATACGGTAAAGGTGGCGCCAAGCAAACGGAGCACGGCGGTCTTTTCCGACCGGCGTCCGATCGGAGACGCAAACGTTCGATGGCTGTCACCAAACCGGCGACGAGAACCTGTTATCTGCATATCGGCACGCCCAAAGCCGGCAGCACCACCATCCAGGGCTTCCTGCACGTCTATCGCGACGCGCTCCAGGCGACCGGCCTGGATCTGCCGACCTTCGAACAGGAGGACATCTTCGCGGGCGGCGTCAGGATCTCCAAGTCTCTGGAGCGGGAGAAAAATCCTTCCGTCCCGAAGTCCCAAGCCTGGAAATGGCTCGACGGCCATCTTGCCGAAACCGATGGCGATCTCTGCATCTCCAGAGAGGCGTTTCTCGCCATCTTCACTGAGAAGAAGAACATTACGTTCGTCCGCCGTTTCTTCGCCGAGCGCGGCGTGCGGCTCAAGATGATCGCCTATGTCCGCGACACCGCGGGGTTCTACAACGCGAACTACACCCAGCAGGCGAAGCGCTTTCTGACCGAGCTCGATTTCGACGGCTGGGCAGAGAAGATGATGGGCTCGCCTCTTCTGATCCATCGCAACGCACGGCTGTTCAGGAACGTGCTCGCGCAGGAAGAAGTCGAGGTCGTTGTCCGGCCGCTGCAGAATCTCGGGCCGAAGGGCCTGATCGGCGACTTCTGCGAACAGATCGGACGCCCTGACTTCGACTGGTCGGGCTTCGACGAGAAACCGTTCCGGAACGAAACGCCGGGCGCGCGCACCATGGCGGCGGCGCTCGTCGTCGCCCGAAAGCTCCGCGAAGGCGTGGAAGCTGGCAAGCTCGCCGATCTCGGACTTTATCGCGAGCTTGGCCGTCAGTTCCGTGAGCTGACGGCGACCCGCGGCTGGGCGGAGAAGCCGTTCTATGGCCCGACTCCCGAAATGGCTAAGCGGATCGAGGATCGGTTCGCGAAGTCCAACGAGCGCCTGGCGCAGCGGGTCTGGGGCTCGAGCTGGCTCGAGAACGTGCGTCCCTCCACCAAGGAACGTTGCGTCTACGACATCGAGGCTGCGCCGCCCGCGGAACGCGCCGAGATCGAGGACGTGACGAACGAGTTCATCGACGGGCTCATCAAGAACGTCGACGAACGCCGCGCCGTCCTCAACGCTCCAGGCATCCGGAAGCCCGGCCGGATAAGCGCCGAATTTCCATAAGAGGGCGCCACGACGGCTCGACCGTCACCCCTTCGCCAGCTCTTTCAACCCGCCGCGGATAAGGCGTTCGGTGGTGGCGTCCTCGCCGAGCGCCTGCCGGGCGGCGGCGACCGCGGCGCTGGCCTGCGGAGCGGCGTAGCCCAGGTTGACGAGCGCCGAGACCGCGTCGCGCACGGGCGTCGCGGGCCCCTTCCCCTCGGCCGCCTCGCCTGCGACCCGCGCGAGGCCCGGATCAACGTCGGCGAACAGCGGCGCCTTGTCCTTGAGTTCAGCTGCGATCCGCGCCGCGACCTTGGGTCCGACGCCCGGCGCCCGCGAGATCGCCGCGACGTCGCGCAACGCGATCGCGGTCGCGAGGTCGGGCGCCTCGAGGACGGACAGCACGCCGAGCGCGACCTTGGTTCCGACGCCCTGCACCGTGTTGAGCAGGCGGAACCACTCGCGCTCGAGATCGGCCATGAAGCCGAAGAGCTGGATCCGGTCTTCGCGGACATGGGTCTCGATCGAGAGCCGCGCGGTCTCCCCGGCCTTGGGCAGGCGCGAGAGCGTCTTGGTCGAGCAATAGACCACGTAGCCGACCCCGCCGACGTCGAGGATGACCCAGTCGGGGCCGACGGAATCGACCGTGCCCGTAAGCTTGCCGATCATGCGGAAACCTTCAGGGAGGCGAGCCGGACCGCGGCGCCGCGGTGCTGCGCGTGGCAGATCGCGACTGCGAGCGCGTCGGCTGCGTCCGGGCTCGCAACCCGCGCAGTCGGCAGCAGGATCGCGATCATGGCCTGGATCTGCCGCTTCTCGGCGTGGCCCGCGCCGACGACGGTCTTCTTCACGAGGTTCGGGGCGTATTCGGCGACCGGCAGACCGGCCAGCGCCGGAACCAGCATCGCCACGCCCCGCGCCTGACCGAGCTTCAGCGTCGAGTGCGGGTTGGTGTTGACGAAGGTCTCCTCGACCGCGGCCTCGTGGGGCGCATGCCGGTCGAGAACCTCCACGAGGCCGGCGTGGAGCGCGGCGAGCCGGTCGGCGAGCGGGGCGGCGTCGTCCGAGCGCACGACGCCAGCCGCCACGAAGGACAGCCGCGAGCCTTCGGCCGCGATCACCCCCCAGCCGGTGCGGCGAAGGCCCGGATCGACGCCCAGGATGCGAATCGGAAGCGCGCTCATACGCTCGAGACTAGCGGCCAATCGTTAGCGGAACACAAGCGGAACAGGCCGACGCCTATCCGCCGTAGCGCCGCGCCGCCTCGATGGTGAGGCCCGTTCCGACCGCGCCGAAGATGTCGCCCTCGACCACGCGGGCGTCCGGGGTCTCGGCGAGGATCGCGGCGCGCACATGCGGAATGCGGGTCGATCCGCCGGTGAGGAACACCGCGTCGATCTGATCGGCCGCAAGCCCGGCGGAGGCGAGGCACCGGCGGATCCGTTCGGCGATCTTGCCGCCGAGCGCCTCGGTGTGACGCTCGAACGCCTCCCTGCGGACGGACGCCGAGAGACCCGGCTCGGCCCAGCCGAGCGCGATCTCGGTCTCCTGACCGTCGGACAGCGCGATCTTCGCGCCTTCGACCGCCGCCGCGAGCCCGTGGCCTCTCTCGTCCTCCACCGCCCGGATCAGCCGGTCGATGAGGTCCGGACGGGCCGAGTCCCGCCGGACCTCCCGAATTTGGCGGAGCGCGCGGCCGTCATAGAGCCGGTTGATGCTCGACCAGGTGGCGAGGTCGTGGAAATAGACCGAGGGCGCCTCGAGTTCCCGCCGCTTCATCGGCGATCCCATGCCGAGCAGCGGCATCACCGATCCGAGCGACAGCCGGCGGTCGAAATCGACGCCGCCGACGCGCACGCCCTCGTTGGCGAGCACGTCGCCGCGCCGGTCGTCGCGGCCTTTCCGGTCGGGGCCGATGCGGACGACGGAGAAGTCCGACGTGCCGCCGCCGATGTCCGCGATCAGCGCAAGCTCCTCGCGCGCCGCCTCGCGCTCGTAGTCCAGCGCAGCGGCCACCGGCTCGTACTGGAACGACACCTCGCGGAACCCGACCGACGACGCGATCTCGCGCAGCGTCTCCTCGGCGCGGGCGTCGGCCTCGTCGTCGCCGTCGACGAAATGGACCGGCCGGCCATGGGTCACGCAGTCGATCTCACGCCCGGCCACGGTTTCGGCGCGCCGCTTCACGATCGCCAGATAGCGGGCGATGACCTCGCGGAACTTCACCCGCTCGCGGCCGACCTGCGTCGCCTCGTCGATGAGGCTGGTGCCGAGCACGGATTTGAGGCTGCGCATCAGCCGGCCGGCCTCGCCGTCGAGATAGGCCGACATCGCGGCGCGCCCGACCTTGGGAGCGGCCTGCGGCGCGAAGAAGATCGCGCTCGGGATCGTGGTCTCGACGCCTTCGAGCGAAAGCAGCGCCGGCCGCCCGCCGACGGTCACGCCGAGGGTGGTGTTGGACGTGCCGAAATCGAGGCCGCAGGCGGTCATGGCGGGTCGCAGTTCTTTGGGAGGGCGGCTCTCCTAGCCCCCATGACGACCGCCGTCCAGAGTCGAAGCGCCGGAGCCCCACGGACGGAAAGCGCCCGCCCATCTCAAGCCGCCGCGCTGGATCGCCCTCGGCCGGTCATCCCGGCGTGTCGCGGAATCCATTCCCGCCCCAGACATTCCCGGCGGCTGCGGGAGCGCGTCCCGGCGTTCCGTTTGGCTGCAGCGAAGAGAACGGGAGGGGCTCCAGCCAGCCCTTGACATCATCTGTCATTTCAGTAATTTCACTATTGACTGAAATAACGGAAATTACAGATGACGCCGTTGATGGAACGCTTCGTCCTGCACTGGGGGGAGATGGGCGCGCGCTGGGGCGTGAACCGCTCGGTCGCGCAGATCCACGGCTACCTGTTCATCGTCGGGCGCCCGGTGGACGCCGACGAACTGACGCGCGAACTCGCGATCTCGCGCTCCAACGTCTCGGGCAGCCTCAAGGAGCTCCAGCAGCTCGGTCTCGCGCGACTCGTTCATCGTGTCGGCGATCGGAAGGATCATTTCGAAACGCTGGGCGACCCCTGGGAGATGGCGATGCAGGTGGCCGAGGCGCGCCGGCAGCGCGAGATCCAGCCGACCCTCGACGCGCTGAAGGCGCTCTCGGAGGAGGCCGGCGCCGACGCGGAGACGCCCGAAATCACGCGGCGTCGCATCGTGGAGCTCTCCGCCTTCGGGCAGGAGCTCGACGTCTGGTACCGCGAAATCAAACGCCTCCCCATCGGGACCCTCAGGGGCCTGATGCGGATGGGCGCGAAGATCGCCCGGTTCATGCCGGGCGGACGGGGCGGAGCGGCCGAGGAGCGGCCGCAGCCCCAGAGCGAAGGAGAGCGGACATGACTTTCGCGACCGTCAACTACATCGCCTACATCGCCATCAGCGCGGCGCTGACGATCTGGGTCGCGCACACGCTCTCGACCCGCGGACGCGTGTTTCTGGTGGAGTTCCTGCGCGGAAACGAAACGCTTGCGGACTCGATCAACCACCTGCTGGTGGTCGGCTTCTATCTCGTGAACCTCGGCTACGCGACGCTCGCCATGAGCTACGGCGAGAAGCCGGAAACGATCGACGGAGTGCTCGAGGCGCTGTCGTTCAAGGTCGGCCTCGTGATGCTGGTGCTCGGCGCGACGCACTTCTTCAACATGTCGATGATCGCGCAACTGGGTAAGAAGCTCGACCGCTTCTTCCAGACCCAGCGCGGCGACGCCGGCGCGCAGCCCGCACCGGCGAAGTGAAGCCCTCGGGCGGATCCGGATCGCCTCCGGATCCGCCCGTAAGGCGACGGGCGAGAACAAACCCGCGCGTCCCGATTCGTTCCGGCCTGATCAGAGCGGGAACGGTCCTCCGACCTCAAGTCCTAACGAAAGCTGAACAATTCGGTCGCTGCGCCTTCTTGAAGCGACGCCCGCGACGGCGAGTTCCGATCAGCCCAGCTTCGCCATCACCTCTTCGGAAATCTCGTAATTGCCGTGCACGTTCTGCACGTCGTCGTCCTCGTCGAGGGAGTCGAGCAGCTTCATGAGGCTGATCGCCTTCTCCTCGTCGAGCGCCGTTGTGACGTTCGGGCGGAACACCGCCTTCACGCTCTCCGGCTCGCCGAGCGACGCCTCGAGCGCCTTCGACACCTCATTGAGGTCTTCGAACGCGCAGGTGACGACGTGGTTCTCCTCGGAGCTTTCGCAGTCCTCGGCCCCGGCCTCGATCGCGGCCTCCAGCACCTTGTCGGCCGAGCCGGCCTTCACCGGATAGACGATCTCGCCGACCCGGTTGAACATGAAGGCGACCGAGCCGGTCTCGCCGAGCGCGCCGCCCGATTTGGTGAAGTAGGAGCGGACCGCCGACGCCGTGCGGTTGCGGTTGTCGGTCAGCGCCTCGACGATGATGGCGACGCCGCCGGGGCCATAACCCTCGTAGCGCACCTCTTCATAGTTCTCGGTGTCGCCGCCCGCCGCCTTGTTGATGGCGCGCTGGATGTTGTCCTTCGGCATCGACTGGGCCTTCGCCGCCGCCACCGCGAGGCGAAGACGCGGATTCATGTCCGGATCCGGCAGGCCGGCTTTCGCCGCCACCGTGATCTCACGGCCGAGCTTGGAGAAGAGCTTCGCCCGAACCGCGTCCTGGCGGCCCTTGCGATGCATGATGTTCTTGAATTGCGAATGCCCGGCCACGGGACGCTCTCCGGCGTTTCGCGGACGCTCCGGGGCGCCCTCGGACGCGCGCGGCGGGCGGCCGCAGGATTGGGAATTGCGGGCTTATAGAGGGCCGCGCCGCCGAAAGGAAGCCGCGGCGGACGCGCCAGGCTGCGCGGGCCGACGCGCACGCCATGCGCTGCGCGCGACGGACCTATGCTGCTTAGCAGCATCAACCTTCGTTTTTTCCTCCGGAGCGAAGCCGCAGAATTTGGCGCACTCCTGGCATGCCATTAGAGAACGATCGGACTCCGCGATCGATATCGGCTTTCTACAGTTCGAAACTGCTCAGCCGAAAGGCAAGGCCAATCGCTCTATCGGCCACGACGATTACAACATTTCGTTGTCAAAATAGCGCGTTATTCCTAGCTTTCGACAGCATGGACGCGCCCATAGGGCAACTCGAATGATTGATAATATCAATGACTGACGTCATCCCCGAGCTGAAGAAATCCAAAGCCGCCGGCGGCTGGGGCGCTCTTCGCAGTTGCGGCAAGCATCTCCTTGCGAGCGGCTCCGTGCTGACCGGCGCGATGACGCTTCTTAAGGCGAACCAAGCGGATGGGTTCGATTGCCCCGGCTGCGCCTGGGGCGATCCGGAGCACGGCTCGTCCTTCGAATTCTGCGAGAACGGCGTGAAGGCCGTGTCCTGGGAGGCCACCGCCCGTCGCGCCACGCCGGCCTTCTTCGCCCGGCACACGGTGAGCGAGCTTCGCGGCTGGACCGACTACGACCTCGAAAACGTCGGCCGGCTGACCGAACCGATGCGCTACGATCCCATGACCGATCGCTATGTCGCCGTGAGCTGGGACGAGGCCTTCGCCGGCATCGCCGCCGAACTCAACGCGCTGGCGAGCCCCGACGAGGCCGAATTCTACACTTCCGGCCGCGCCTCCAACGAAGCGGCGTTCCTCTATCAGCTGTTCGCGCGCGCCTACGGCACCAACAATTTCCCCGATTGCTCCAACATGTGCCACGAGGCCTCCGGCGTCGGGCTCACGCAGTCGATCGGCGTCGGCAAGGGCACGGTGCTGCTCGAGGACTTCCACCACGCCGACGCGATCATCGTGATCGGCCAGAACCCCGCCACGAACCACCCGCGCATGCTCGGCGATCTGCGCAAGGCGTCGATGCGCGGCGCGCGCGTCGCCGTCCTGAACCCGATCCGCGAGCGCGGCCTCGAGCGGTTTTCGGACCCTCAGGACAAGATCGAGATGATTCGCGGCGGCTCGCAGTCGATCGCGAGCCATTACTTCCAGCCGAAGCTCGGCGGCGACATGGCGGCGATCCGCGGCGTCGCCAAGATCGTCTTCGCCCGCGACGACGCGGAGAAGGCGGCCGGGCGGCCGAGCCTGCTGGACGAGGCCTTCATCGCCGAGCACACCGACGGGCTCGACGCCTGGCGCGCCGCGGTCGAGGCGACGTCCTGGGGCGAGATCGAGGACCAGTCCGGCCTCACCTACGACGAGATCGAAACGCTGGCCGAGGTCTATCTCGGGGCCGAGCGCGTCATCGCCACCTGGGCGATGGGCGTCACCCAGCACAAGCATTCGGTCGCGACCGTGCGCGAGATCGCGAACCTGCTTTTCCTGCGCGGCCATGTCGGCCGCGAGGGCGCCGGGCTCTGCCCGGTGCGCGGCCATTCGAACGTCCAGGGCGACCGCACCGTCGGCATCAACGAGAACGCTCCGGCCTGGTTCCTCGACAATCTCGACCGCGAATTCGGCGTCGCCTCGCCGAGGAACCCCGGCCACAACGTCCTCCACGCGATCCACGCGATGGTGGAGAGGCGGTCCAAGGCCTTCATCGGCCTCGGCGGCAACTTCGCCCGCGCGACCCCGGACACGCCGGTGGTCGAGGCCGCGCTGCGGTCCTGCCGGCTGACCGTCCAGATCGCGACCAAGCCCAATCTCGGGCACATGGCCGTCGGCGAGGTCGCCTATCTGCTGCCCTGCCTCGGCCGGACGGAAATCGACCGAAACGCCGCCGGCAAGATCCAGATCGTGACCGTCGAGGACTCGATGTCGATGGTCCACGGGTCGGGCGGCATCAACAAGCCGGCGTCATCTCATCTCAAGTCCGAGGTCGCCATCATCGCCGGGATCGCCGCCGCGACCGTCGGCTCCGGCCTCATCGACTGGGCCGCGATGGCCGAAGACCACGACCTGATCCGCGAGCGCCTGTCCCGCGTGATACCCGGCTTCGAGGACTTCAACGTGCGGGTCCGCCAGCCGCGCGGCTTCCGGCTGCGCAACGCCGCCTCCGAGCGTGAATGGCTCACCCCCTCGGGCCGCGCCGAGTTCTCGTCGTCGCCGCTGCCGGCCGAGGTCGAGCACCAGCAGGCGCGCGGGCGCGACGGCCAGTTCGTGCTGCAGACCTTCCGCAGCCACGACCAGTACAACACCACGGTCTACGGCCTCGACGACCGCTATCGCGGCGTCTACGGCGAGCGCCGGGTCGTGTTCGTCAATCCGGCCGACATCGCCGCCATGGGCGCGGAGCCGAACGGCCGCGTCGACGTGCTGGGCAGCTCCGAGGATGGCCGGGATCGCGTCGCGGAGAACTTCCGCCTCGTCGCCTACGACATCCCGCGCGGCTGCGTCGCCGGCTACTATCCCGAGCTCAACGCCGTCGTGCCCTTCACCAAAGCCGGCGACGGCTCCGACACGCCCCTGTCGAAGTCGACCATGGTGACGTTCCGCCGGAGGGCCGCGGCGTGAGCGAGACGGAGGTCTTCCTTGCGCGGGTCGAGGATCTGTCGCGGCGCGGCGGCGGCCTGTCGGCGCTTGAGGCCGCGCTCGTCATGGCGGTCGGCGAAGGCGTCGCGCGCGACACGATGAGCTTCGGACGCATCTTCGGCGTCGGTCACGCTTTGGCGCTCCGGGCGGCTTCGGCGCTCGAGGGCGGACTGCTGAAGGTGGTGGCGCGGAGCCCCCGCAGCCAGCGCATGCGTCTGGAGCTCACCGACGCCGGCGCCGCCCTGCACCGCGGGACGGCGGCCTGAGACGCCGCCCCTTTTCGAGGAACGGCGCCGACGAGGCTTATGGGCAGTGCGGCGCCGTCGACCGGATCGACGACGCGCCGCGCGCAGCTATCAGCACGGCGACCAGACCGATCGCTGACGCCGTCGCTCCGGCGAGAGCGACCGCCGGGTAGCCCAGGTCCGCCGCGATGACGGCGCCGCCCAACGCCGCCCCGATGGCGTTTCCGAGGTTGAAGGCGCCGACGTTCACCGCCGAAGCGAGATTGGGCGCGTCCGACGCGGCGGTCATCACCCGCACCTGCAGCGGCGGCACCAGAGCGAAGCTCGCGACGCCCCAAAGGAAGATCGCGACCGCGGAGGGAGCCGCGAACGGCATCAGCATCGCGAAGGCGATCAGGATCGCGGTCAGCGACGCCAAAGTGGCGATCAGCGTTCGATCGACCGACCGATCCGCAAACTTGCCGCCCAGCCAGTTGCCCACCGTCAGGCCGACGCCGTACACGACGAGCATCGCGGTCATGAAGCCGAGCGACGCATGCGTCTCGTCACGCAGAATCGGCGCGATATAGGTGAAGACCGTGAACATGGCGCTCGATGCGATCACGGTCAGGGCGAGCGCGCCAAGCACCCTGCCGCGCGCCAGGATGCGGACCTCCGCCAGGGCGTCGACGCCCTTCGGCGCGGGAAGCGGCGGCAATGTCAGCCGGAGCGCCGCCATGGTCACGACGCCGAGGCCGGCGATGCCCCAGAACGACGTGCGCCAGCCGAGGTGCTGGCCCAGCCACGTCGACAGCGGAACGCCGACCACGGTGGCGATGGTCAATCCCATGAACATGGCCGCGACCGCGCTGGCTTGGCGATCGCGTGCCACGAGCCCCGCCGCCACGACCGACCCGACGCCGAAGAAGGCGCCGTGGTTGAGCGAAGTGATCAAACGCGCCGCGAGAAGCATTCCGTAGCTGTCAGACGCGGCGGCGAGGAGATTGCCGATGGTGAAGACGGCGGCGAGCGCGATCAGCAGGGTTCTGCGCGAGACGCGACCGGTGGTCAGCGTCATCAGGGGCGCGCCCACAAGGACGCCCACCGCGTAGGCGCTGATGAGCAGACCGGCGGTCGGAATGGAGACGCCGAGATCCTGAGCGATGACGGGCAGCAGGCCCATCGGCGCGAACTCGGTGACGCCGATGCCGAAAGCGCCGACGGACAGCGCGAGAAGTCCGAGATTGGGCTTCATCCGCATCGCCTCAAGCCGTTCCGGGATCGGGAGCCGCGCGCCTGCCCGACCCAAGGGACGGGGGCGCCGACGCCGGAGAAGACAGAAGCCCCGCGAGGCGTACGAAACCGAACGCAGGACGCGGCGCGCGCGAGCGCGCGGGAGCAAGTCGCCGACATTTCATGCTGCACCTTTTATTGCTTCAAGCGCATAGATGACGGCGGACTTGTCGTTTGGGTATCGGCCTCCGGCGCAGAGGATTTCAACGTTGCACGCAAAGCCGTCGTCGAAGGCGGCAGCTTCTCGGCCGCCGGCCGGGTTCTCGATCTGAGCCCCTCGGCGGTGGCACGCGCGATCGATCGCATCGAGGCGAGGCTCGGCGTGCGGCTGCTGCTTCGCTCGACGCGCATGCTCTCGCTCACCATCGAGGGGCAGGCCTATCTGCAGGCGGCGCGGCGAATCCTGAAGGACCTCGACGACACCGAGCAGCAGATCGCCGACCAGGGCGCTCCCCGAGGTCGCTTAAGGGTGAGCGCGGCTCAGTCGCACGGCCGGCTCCGCGTCGTTCCGCTGCTCGGCGAGTTCGCGGCGCTGCACCCGCACATCCTGATCGACCTCGCGCTGACCGACGCGCTCGTCGACGTCGCCGCGGGCCAGGCGGACGTGGCGATCCGCTTCGGGCCGCTGCCCGACAGCGCCTTGACCGCCCGCAAGCTCGGCGAAACGCGCCGGGTGATCGTCGCGTCACCCGATTACCTCGCTCGCCGCGGCGTTCCGCAGGTCCCGGAGGACCTGCACCGCCACAACTGCCTGAACTTCAATTTTCGGCGCATCGAACCGACCTGGCCGTTCCGCCGCGACGGGAGGGATTTCGCTCTTTCGGTGAAAGGCGGCATCGAAGCCAACAACGGCGAGACGCTCGGGCAGTTGGCGGCGCTCGGGATGGGCGTGACGCGCGTCGGAGCCTTCAGCGTGGCGGACGAAATCGCCGCCGGCCGGCTTGTTCCGATCCTCGAGGAGTTCAATCCCGGCGACGTCGAGATGATCCACGCGGTGTTCGTCGGCGGAGCGTCCGTCCCAGCGCGTGTCCGGGCGTTCGTCGATTTTCTGGCCGCCCGATCGCTCTGACCCCGACCGAAGCCGCGCGCCTGTCGACGCGTTGCCCGAGGAATTGCGGCGTCAGCCCTCCCAGAACGTCGGCAGCGCCTCGCTGAGACAACCGCCGACGCGGACCGCCGCGACCTTCGCGGCGAGCCCCCGACCGTCGATTTCGACGGCGATCCCGGACAGCGTGCCCTCCCCTTCCGCCGGCTCGAAACGACCCGAGGGGAGCTTCCTGAGGAAGCGGTGGACCGGCTCGTCCTTCTTCATGCCGAGAACGCTGTCGTAGTCGCCGCACATGCCGGCGTCGGACATGAAGGCGGTGCCGCCCGGCAGGATGCGGTGATCGGACGTCGGCGCATGGGTGTGGGTGCCGACCACGAGGCTCGCGCGGCCGTCGGCGAAATGGCCGAACGCCTGCTTCTCGCTGGTGGTCTCGGCATGGAAGTCGACGACGATCGCGTCCGCTCCCTCGCCGAGCCGGCAGGCCTCGAGTTCGGCGTCGGCGGCGCGGAAGGGATCGTCCAGCGTCGGCGCCATGAAGGACTGGCCCATGACGTTGACGACGAGAACGCGGGCGCCGTTTCGCGCCTCGACCATCGTCGCGCCGCGGCCGGGCGTGCCTCTGGGAAAGTTGACCGGACGGACGAGCCGTTCGGCGCGCTCGATGAAAACGAGCGCCTCGCGCTGGTCGAAGGCGTGGTTGCCGAGCGTGACGGCGTCGCAGCCGGCGGCAAGCAGATCCTCGTAGATCTGCTCGGTGATCCCGAAGCCGCCGGCGGCGTTCTCGCCGTTGATCACCACGATGTCGAGCGCCCAGCGCTCGCGCAAAGCGGGCAGGCGCTCGGCGACGGCGGTCCGGCCTGGCCGGCCGACGACGTCGCCGAGAAAGAGAAGACGCATCCGCTGCTCCGGAAGGCGAGGCGCTCCGGCCCCGACGGCCGGCGCGCCTTGCTATCCCAAAGAAGCGATCTGCGCCATGCGCGCCGCGGACCGACGCGTTCGATCAGCGGCCGGTCGCGGCCTTGCCGGTGGCGGTGACGTCGTTCCGGACGCCTCGAACGGTGTTGGCGCACGCGGCGAGCGCGACGGTGCTGGCGACGAGCGCGACGACGACGAACAGACGGCCCATGGAAATTCTCCCGTGACGACAGGCGCGGAAGCGCCGATCGCGCCTCCCGGCGGGGAAGAACGCGCGAGCGGGTATTTGGTTCTGGCTCCCGGACGATCAGGCCGGGTTCACGCGCCGAGGGAGCGAAGTCCCGTCTCGGTCAGCACGTAGTCGAGAGGCTGGTCGTGGACCTCGACCGGCGCACGCGAAATCTCCTGCGCCGCGAAGGCGACGCCGACGGCAAGCGCGGCCCCTTCGGCCCTCAGCTTCTCCAGCGTGCGGTCGTAGAAGCCGCCGCCATAGCCGATCCGCCCGCCGTCGCCGTCGAAAGCCGCCAGCGGCACGAACAGAAGATCGGGCGCGACCTCAGCGACGCTCGCGGGCGGCTCCTTCAGGCCGAAGGGCTTGTCCTCGAGCGCGTCGCCGGGCCGCCAGTCGCGGAAGACGAGCGGCGCTGCCTTCGCGGCGATCACGGGCAGGCAGAGGCTGACGCCCAAGGCCGCAAGCCGTTCGGCGAGCGGCGCCATGTCGATTTCGCCCTTCACGGAAATGAACAGCGAGACCCGGGCGGGCTTTTCCCGCGCCACAAGTTCGGCGCCGAGCTCGGCGACCGCAAGCGCCGCGGCGCGCCGCTCGTCCTCGCCGAGCGCGGCGCGCGCGGCGAGCGCCGCCTTGCGGAGCGCCGCCTTCTCGGCGGCGACGTCTGAGGTCGGAGCGTCGGTTGAGGTCATGACCGGGGAAAAAGAAAGCGCGGAGCCACGATGGCCGTTGGACGGTTCGATCCCGGGACACCTACAGAGTAGGTGGGCGCCGTTTTGGCCAAGACCACGGTCGAGGCCAGGGACAGCTCCCGTTCGGAATCGTAAGGGCCCGGGGATACAAGTTGTCCTGACGCGCCCCGCAGCACCGCGACGCCAAGATAGGGGACCGGAGGCCGCCGCGCCAGAGCGTTTTCGGAACAAGCCGCTAGTTCGCGCCCTCCTCGACCTTCGCGGCGCAGACGCGGTCGGCGTCCTCCATCTTGGCGCGCATGTCCGCCTGGATTTCGGAGGCGGCGCGGCCAGTGAGCCTGTCGAGATCGGCGGTGGTGACGCGCTGCGCCAGCCCCTCGGCGTAGCAGGAGCAGAACTTGGCGACGAGCGCGGCGTCGAGAGACGCGTCCGCCTCGCGCTGTCGCGTCGCGCAGCCGTCTTGCGCGGAGCGCACGAAATCCGCCCGCGTCCGCCCGGACAGAGGCTGGCCTTCCGTAGCCGTGTTGAACCGCCAGATCGCGACGCCGAGCGCCGCGATCGCGAGGATCAGAACGCCGATTACGATGCGCTTCGCCATGGACGTCGAGGCTCCGCACGGCGCTCAAACGAAAACCCCGGCCGCGAAGGCCGGGGTCGGACAGGCGCCTGACGGCCGCCGCTCACGTCTTGGTGGCGACGCCGAAATTCGCGAACTTCTTGTTGAAGCGCGACAGCCGGCCGCCGCGGTCGGTGAGCTGCTGGGCGCCGCCGGTCCAGGCCGGATGGGTCTTGGGGTCGATGTCGAGCTGGAGGGCGTCGCCCTCCTTGCCCCAGGTGGAGCGGGTCTCGTACTCGGTCCCGTCGGTCATCACCACCTTGATCGTGTGGTAGTCGGGATGGATGTCGGCCTTCATTGCGATGTTCCGTTCGGCGATGCGCGGCCGCCGGGGCCCGCGAGCATTTGCAAGAGAATGGCGTGAAGAGCGGAGCCTATAGCGCAAAGCCGCGCCCGCGACAACAGCGGGCGCGCACGGGGCGCCGCAGCCAGTCTCCGCTTCGTTCGGCCGCGTAAGTCGGGGTTGTGCTCGCCTCCTCCGCCGCTCCATAACGCTCGCGTTTTTGGAACGAGAAGAAGCCAAGGAACCCGATGGCCCGCCGCCGACCGGCCGCCGACGCGACCCAGAACCTCGCGCCCCGATCGCGGTCCCTGAAGCCGCTCGCCGCGATCGCGCCCTTCGCGACGCGCCACAAGGGGCGCATTCTCGGCGCCTTCGTCGCGCTGGTGGCCTCCGCGGCCGCCACGCTCGCCATCCCGGTCGCCGTGCGCCGCCTGATCGACCACGGCTTCTCCTCCGACCATCCGGAGATGGTGAACCAGTATTTCGGCGCCATGCTTGCGGTGGTGACCGTGCTCGCGGTCGCAAGCGCCGCGCGCTACTGGTTCGTCACCACGCTCGGCGAGCGCGTCGTCGCGGACGTCCGCACGGCGGTGTTCGAGCGGCTGACCGAGCTCACCCCGGCCTTCTACGACCGTCAGCGCTCCGGCGAGATCGTCTCGCGGCTCACCGCGGACACGACCCAGATCAAGTCCGTCTTCGGCGCGACCGCCAGCCAGGCGCTGCGCAACCTGTTCCTGTTCCTCGGCGCGGCCGTGATGATGGCGGTGACGAGCCCCTGGCTCTCGACGCTGGTGCTCGGCGCGATCCCCGTCATCGTGCTTCCGCTCGCGGCTTTCGGGCGCTCGGTGCGCCGCCGGTCGCGCGCCGCGCAGGACAGGCTCGCGGAAGCCTCCGCGGTCGCGGGCGAGGCGATCGGCGCGATGCGCGGCGTGCAGGCCTTCAACGCCGAGCGCCGGACGCTCGACCGCTTCTCGTTCTCGGTCGAGAACGCCTACGGCGCCGCCCGCAGCGCGACCACGGCGCGCGCGCTGCTCACCGGCGTCGGCATCCTTCTCGTCTTCGCGAGCGTGCTGTTCGTGCTGTGGTACGGCGCGACGCTGGTGCTCGACGGCGCGATGTCCGCCGGCGCGCTCGGCCAGTTCGTGCTCTACGCCGTGTTCGCGGCCGGCGCGATCGGCGAGCTTTCGAACGTCTGGGGCGAGGTCACGCAGGCCGCGGGCTCCGCCGAGCGGCTCGGCGAGCTGCTCGCGACAGAACCCATGGTGAAGAACCCCGACCATCCGCGCCCGCTGCCCGAGCCGGCCCGCGGCGCGCTCGCCTTCGACGACGTCCGCTTCGCCTATCCTGACGCGGGCGCGCCCGCGCTCGACGGCGTCACGCTTCACGTTTCCCCCGGCGAGACGGTCGCGATCGTCGGCCCCTCGGGCGCCGGCAAGAGCACGCTGTTCCACCTCGCGCTCCGCTTCTACGATCCCGACGCCGGGCGCGTGGCCATCGACGGCGTCGATCTGCGCGAGGCGCGGCTCGACGCGGTGCGCGACCGCCTCGCGCTCGTACCGCAGGATCCCGTCGTGTTCGCCGCCAGCGTGACGGAGAACATCCGCCTCGGCCGCGGAAGCGCGACCGACGCCGAGGTCGAGGCCGCGGCGCGGCTCGCGGGCGTCGACCGCTTCGTGTCGGCGCTGCCCGCCGGCTACGCCACGCAGCTCGGCGAGCGCGGCGTGACGCTCTCGGGCGGCCAGCGCCAGCGCGTCGCGCTCGCCCGCGCGCTGCTGAAGGACGCCCCCGTGCTGCTGCTCGACGAGGCGACCTCCGCGCTCGACGCCGAAAGCGAGACGCTGATCCAGGAAGCTCTGGCCGCGACGCGCGGAGACCGGGCGACGCTGGTCATCGCCCACAGGCTCGCGACGGTTCTCGCCGCCGACAAGATCGTGGTGATGGAGGCGGGACGCATCGTCGAGCAGGGCTCGCACGCCGAACTCGTCGCCCGCCGCGGCCTCTACGCCCGTCTCGCGGAACTGCAGTTCGGCGCAGGCGAGCCGTCCGTCCGCGCCGAGGCGGCCGCGGGCTGAGCCGTGGCGCACCGGATCGCCGTCGCGAACGCCCCTTCCCCCGAAGACCGCGCCGCAATCCTGCGCGGCCTCGTCGACTTCAACGATCGGACATTCGGCCCTTCGAACATCGAGCCCCTCGCCGTTCTGATCCGGGACGAGGCGGGCGAGACCGTCGGGGGCCTCTGGGGGCGCACCACCTATGGCTGGCTCTATGTCGAGCTGCTGTTCGTTCCCGAGGACTTGCGAGGCCGCGGGCTCGGCGCGGCGCTGATGACCGAGGCGGAACGCGCCGCCGCGGCGCGGGGCGCGACGGCCGCGTGGATCGACTGTTTCGGCGAGGAGAACCGCGGCTTCTACGAGCGCTGCGGCTTCGAAGTCTTCGGCGCGCTCGACGGCATGCCGCCGGGCAGGACGCGGTATTTCCTGAAGAAGGCGCTCAGCGCTCCGTGAGCTTCAGCTCGATGCGCCGGTTCTTGCGGTAGGCGTCCTCGGTCTCTGCCGTATCGAGCGGCTGGAACTCGCCGAAGCCGGCCGCGACAAGGCGCTGGGGCGGCACGCCCTTCGAGACGAGATACTGCACCACCGCGATCGCGCGCGCCGACGACAGCGCCCAGTTCGACGGGAAGGCCCCGCGCGTCGGCCTGACGTCGGTGTGGCCGTCGACCCGCATCACCCAGTTGATGTCCGGCGGAATGTCCTTGGTGAGCTCCAGAAGCGCCGTCGCGAGCTTGTCGAGTTCGGGCCGCGCGGCGTCGCTGAGCTCGGCCTGGCCGGTGTCGAACAGCAGCTCCGACTGGAACACGAAGCGGTCGCCGACGATCGTCACGCCGGGTCGGTCGGCGAGGATCTGGCGCAGGCGCCCGAAGAAGTCGGAGCGGTAGCGCGACAACTCCTGAACGCGCTGGGCCAGCGCCACGTTGAGGCGCGAGCCGAGATCGGCGATCTTCGCCTGGCTTTCGCGGTCGCGGCTTTCGGAGGCGTTGAGCGCGTCCTCGAGCGCGGCGATCTGGCGGCGGAGCGCGGAAATCTGCTGGTTGAGGAGATCGACCTGGCTGCGGGCCTGGGCCGAGAGTTCGCGCTCCTTGTCGAGCGCGCCCGACAGCTCGGCGGCGCGCCCGCCCTCGACGCGGGCGCGGTCCGCGCCGCTCGCGGCGTCGGCCTTGAGCCGGTCGCGCTCGGCCTCGATCACGGCGAGGCCGGCCTGAAGATTGGACATCTCGTCCTTGGCCGAGCGCGAGCCCGCGCGCTCGAGCGCGAGCAGCTCCGTGAGCTCCGCGATCTGGGCGTTGAGGCGCTGCAGCGCGGTGTCCTTGCCCGTCACCTCCCGGCCGAGCAGGAACTGCGCGATCATGAACACGGTCAGCAGAAAGATGATGACCAGAAGCAGCGTCGACAGCGCGTCGACGAAGCCCGGCCAGTAGTCGACCGGCCGGTAGCGCCGGCGCGAGCTCAGCGCCATGAGCGGCTCACTCCGCCGGCCTCTTCTCGCGCTCATCGAGCAGCCGCTCCAGCAGCGCCTTGACGTCCTGCTGCTGGGCGGCCTGCGCCTCGACCCAGTCGCGGATCATCTGCTGCTCGGAGCGCATGTGCTTGACGAGACCCTGGATGCCTTCGGCGAGATGGGCGGTGGCCTGGCTCGCGGCCTTGGAGGAGCCGCCTTCGGCGAGGCTCTTGTTCAGCCGGTCGAGCGCGGCGGCGACGTCGGAGGACGCGGCGGCCGCGGGGACGGCGGCCCGCTCGCCCTCCGCGTCTGCGTCGGCGGCCGAGACCGCGGCGGCGAGCCAGTCCTCTAGCTCGTTGTGGAAACGGTTCTGCGCCTGCCCCGCCTGGAGGTCGAGGAAGCCGAGGATCAGCGATCCGGCGAGGCCGAACAGCGAGGCCGAGAACGAGGTGCCCATGCCGGACAGCGGACCGGCGAGGCCGGACTTCAGCTCCTCGAACAGCACGCCGGTGTCCTGGCTACCGCCGCCGCCGAGCGAGGTGATGACGTTCGAGATCGAGCCGACGGTCTCGAGCAGGCCCCAGAAGGTGCCGAGCAGGCCGAGGAAGACCAGCAGACCCGTCAGATAGCGGCCGATCTCGCGCGCCTCGTCGAGGCGGGTGCCGATCGAATCGAGGATCGAGCGCATCAGCGCCGTGCCGATCGGCGCGCCGTTCGACAGCCGATCGCCGAGCAGGGAGGCCATCGGCGCCAGCAGCCGGGGCTGTTCGCGCAGCGCGAGCCCCGGCTCCGACATGCGGAAGTCGTTGACCCAGCGCACCTCGGGAAACAGCCGGACGACCTGACGGAAGGCCAGCAGGACGCCGATCACGAGCACGGCGAAGATCAGGCCGTTGAGGCCGGGATTGGCGAGGAAGGCGCGGCTGATCTGCTGGTGCAGCATCAGCGCCACGAAGCCCGAGAGCGCGAGGAATATCACCATCCGGAGCAGAAAGACCCGGGGCGACGACAGCTTATAGGGATCGAGCTCGGTGAACGACATCGGCGGTCCGGCTGCGGTCTGCCTTCAAGACGAAGCCGACCATAGATCACGGTTTCGCCGTTGCGAAAAGCGCGCGGGGAAGGCGGTCCCCTGCGGGCTTTTCGCCGCCTATTGCTTCACGAGCTTCTGAAGCGCGCCGTGGATCGCCTCGTTGCCGGCCACGATCGTCCCGCTCGACAGCATGGTGTCGTGGCCCTGCGCGTCGGTCACGAAGCCGCCGGCCTCGCGCACCAGCACGATCCCCGCCGCGACGTCCCACGCCTTGAGGTGACGCTCCCAGAAGCCGTCGAAACGGCCGGAAGCGACCATGGCGAGGTCGAGCGCCGCCGAGCCGAAACGGCGCACGCCCGCGACCTTCGACTGCACCGCCGCAAGCTCCTCGCGGAACCGGTCGTGAGCGGGCTTGCCGAGATGCGGGATTCCGGTCGCCACGACGGCGTCCGAGAGGTCGCGGCGCGCGGCGACGCGGATACGGCGGTCGTTGAGGAAGGCGCCGCCGCCGCGCTCGGCGGTGTAGAGTTCGTCGGTCACCGGATTGAACACGACGCCCGCCACGAGAACGCCGGCGCGCTCCAGCGCCACCGAAATCGCGAAGACCGGCAGGCCGTGCAGGAAGTTCGTGGTGCCGTCGAGCGGATCGACGATCCAGCGATGGTCGGGATCGGTGCCGTCGATGCGGCCGCTCTCCTCCATCAGGAAACCGTAGCCCGGACGCGCGCGGGAGAGTTCGGCGCGCAGCGCGTCCTCGGCCTTCCGGTCGGCGGCGGAGACGAAGTCGCCCGGCCCCTTCATCGAGACCTGGAGCTGCTCGACCTCGCCGAAGTCGCGGCGAAGCAGGCGGCCGGCCTTGGTGACGGCCTGAACCATGACCTGCATGACGGGGGAACGGGCCATTTTGAACTTTCAATTCCAGAAAGGAGCGGGACGTAGGCCGCCCCCTCTCCCGCTTGCGGGAGAAGGTAAGGGTGAGGGTCTGTCGAGGACGCGTGCGGCAGGCCCCTCATCCTTACCTTCTCCCGCAAGCGGGAGAAGGGGGCCCAAGCGTCGCGCCTTCACGTCAGTAAGGCACGCCCTCGGCGCGTTTGGCCTTGAGGGCCTCGGCGTACCATTCGAGTTCGCGCGCGAACCTGTCGAAGCGCTTCGCGAAACCGTCGTCGGTCGGCTGCCCCGACTCGTCGAAGGCCTTACCGATGCGCCCGACCGACAGGATAGAGGGGATCGACGGCATGCCGAGTTCGCCCAGCATCGAGCGGAGCTGCATCGCGGCGCGCACGCCCGCAAAGCCTCCCGCCGAATAGCTGACGATCGCGGACGGCCGCCAGAAATACTCTTCCAGAAAATGGTCGAGCAGATTGGACAGCGCCGGCGGGATCGAATGATTGTACTCGCCCGAGACGATCACGAAGCCGTCGGCGGCGCGGTAGATCTCCGCGAGTTCCTCCAGCACCGGCGGCGCGTCGCCTTTGTATTCCTTGTACATCCGGTCGAGCAGCGGAAGCCGGCGCTCCACCGGATCGATGAGCGGCGCGTCGTGACCGCGGGCGCGCAGCGCCTCGGCGACGTGCTGCGCGAGCGCGATCCCCTGACGCTCCGTGCGCACCGAACCGTAGAGGACGGGAAGAACGAGGGGCATGGCGTCTCCTGGCGGAATCCCGGCTTCGGCGTCGCGCCTCGGCCGGGACGACGCGCGAGCCTCAGTCCGCGCGGCGGAGATAGGCGACTTCGTTGGTGTCCACCACGATGCGCTCGCCCGAGGAGATGAAGGGCGGCACCATCACGCGCAAGCCGTTCTCGAGCTTGGCGGGCTTGTAGGAGGAGGCGGCCGTCTGGCCCTTCACCACCGGGTCGGCCTCGACGATCTGGAGCGTCACCTGATCGGGGAGCTTCACGCCGATCGGGCGCTCCTCGTGCATCTCGACGGTGACGGTCATGCCGTCCTGAAGGAAGGCCGCGCGCTCGCCGACGAAGTCGGTCGCAAGCGTGATCTGGTCGTAGGTCGAGGTGTCCATGAAGACGAGGTCGTCGCCCTCGGCGTAGAGGAACTGGAAGTCCTTCTGCTCGAGGCGCACGCGCTCCACCGTCTCGTCGGCGCGGAAGCGTTCGTTGAGCTTGCGGCCGTCGATCAGGTTCTTGAGCTCGACCTGGTTGAAGGCGCCGCCCTTGCCGGGCTTCACGGCGTTGGTCTTGACCGCAGCCCACAGGCCGCCGTCGTGTTCGAGGACCATGCCGGGCGTGATCTGGTTGCCGTTGATCTTCATGAGACAGGTGCTTTCGGGCGCTTGATGGACGCCGGGGCCGTTCGTCGAACCATGGCGGTCGCGCGTCGTTTGCCCGCGCGAGGCTCCGACGTCAAGGCTTCGAGGCTGCGGGAGCCGCGGCGGCCGAGGGTTGAGGCGAGGTCGACGGGGGCGCGTCGCTCTCCGAGGCGCGCGCCACGGGACCGAAGCCTTCGGTCCAACGCGCCACGAGCCTGCTCGCGGCCTCGCGTTCTTCGGGCGGCAACGTCTCGACGAAGCCTTCGAGCCAGGGGTCCTGAAGCCCCTGCCGGCTGGCGAGCGCATGCCACGCGGCAGCCTTCGCCGGATCGCGCTCAACGCCCCGGCCGTAGGCGTAGAGCCGGGCGAGACGGTTCTGCCCGATGGCGTTTCCGCGGTCGGCGGCGCGGCGGAACAGGCGCGCCGCCTCAGCCTCGTTCTTGACCACGCCCGCGCCCTGGAACACGGCGATGCCGTATTCGACGAGCGCGGCCACGTCGTCCTGCTCGGCGGCGCGGCGCATCCACTCCGCGGAGGCGGAAGGATCCTTCTCGACGCCCCGGCCGTCCTTCAGAAGCACCGCATAGGCGTATTGGGCCGCGGCCTCGCCGAGTTCGGCGGCGCGCTTCATCAGCCGGGCGGCCACCGCCTGCTGGGGAGCCCCTCCCCGTTCGAATTTCATCACCGCGAGATTGTAGAGCGCCTCCGGCTCGTTCTTCTCGCCCGCCTGCTCGAACAGGGCGGCGGCCGCCTTCTCGTCCTTCGGGCCGCCGAAGCCCTCGACCCTGGCGAGGGCGAGCGCCGTCATCGCCTGCCGGTCGCCGGCCTTGGCCGCGCGGGCGTACCAGCCGACGGCCGTCTCCGGCGCGCGCGAGACGCCGTAGCCGTTGGCGTAGAGTTCGCCGAGCAGCGTCATGGCGGCCGGATCCGGCGGCGTCGCCTCGGCCCGCCGCTTCGCCTCGTCGTAGGCGCGCAGATAGAGGCCGCGCTGGTACGCCCCGAAGGCGACGTCCGCGTTCGGGTCGAAAGGGTCCTCGGCGGGCGCCGCCGTCTCCTCCGCCACGCCTTCCGGCGGGGCCGACGGAACGCCGTGAGGCGTGATCCGCATCATGTCCCGGAAGCTCGGTATCGGCAGTTCGGGCCGCGCCAAGTCCGGCGCCGCGCCCGTCCGCGCCGGCGCGGACTGAACGGGCCGCTGCTGGGGCGCGGGAGGCTTCTTCTGATGCTCGACCGCCGCCGCCGGCGCGACGGCCAGCACGGCGATCGCAAAGCCGGTCGAAAGCCGGCTCATGACCGGGGCGCCCGCGCGAGCGCCAGCATGGCTTCGGCCGCTGCGACCGCGGCGGCGGGACCGTCCGTGCTGCGCCAGACGGCGTCCGACAGCGCGACGAACTCGACCGCCTCGCGCGCGAGCGTCGCGGTGTCACCAACCGCCGGCGCGACGCCGACGCAGGGCGTCTGGAAGATCGGGACCCACCAGGCGACGCGCTCGAGCGTCGCGTCGAAGTCCGCGTCGTCCGCGCCGAACAGCACGTAGTCGACGCCGGCCTCGCCCGCCGTCATGGCGTCGTCGCGCGAAACGAAGGGGCCGCAGCCGACGATCTTCTCGGGCGCGAAGCGCTCAACCGCATCGACGGCGGCTTCGGCCGTCGCGACGTGGAGCCCGTCGGCGCCCGACTTGCCGACGATGTCCTCGACGCCCTCGCCCGCGATCAGCGCAGCCGCGCCGGCGGCCTGCGCCGCCGCGAGCAGGGGCTTGGCCCGCGCGATACGCGTGCGGTCGTCTGCGGCCGCCAGCCGGATGACCGCGGCCGCCACGTCGCCGGCCGCGAGCGCGGCCTCGAAGGACGGAAGGAAAACCTCCGTCTCGGAAAGCTCGGGCGTGATCAGGAGGAGACGGGTGATGGGCGCGTCGGTCATTGGAAATCGACAGCTGAGCTGGCCGGAGGGCGCTGTGTCACGCCGCGAGATGGCGAAATCGGGGCGGGCTATGGTTCCGTGAGGCCTGCGCCGCCCTCCCCCACCATCGCGTTCCGCAGAGGAGGATCAGGAGGAGGCGAAGCGCTCGACGCTCAGATCCTCCCCTGTGCGGGGCACGGGGGAGGAGAACCGTGGGCGAAGCCCATGGTGGAAGGGGCGGGCGCGACATCTCCGAAGAGCGCCGCGCCGGCCCCCGAGCATCACGCTTTGGCGTAGATGTCCATGATGTCGTCGAGCAGCTTGATGGCCTCGTCGCGCGGGCGCTGGAAGGCGTTGCGGCCCATGATCGAGCCGAACGCGCCGCCGGCCGCGATCTGGCGGATCTCGTCGAGCACGGCGTTGGCGTCGGCCTTGGCCTCGCCGCCCGAGAAGATCACGATGCGGCGACCGTTGAAGCAGCTCTTCACGACGTCGCGGATGCGGTCGGTGAGAGTCCCGAGCTCGATCTTGCCCTTCTCGTAGGCCTTCTGGGCCGGCGCGAGCGCAATCTTCTCGGTGGGCGGCTTCACCTTGATGATGTGCGCGCCGAGCAGCGCCGCGATGTGCGCTGCATAGGAGATGACGTCGGCCGAGGTTTCGCCGGCCTTGTCCAGCTCGCCGCCGCGCGCGTAGGACCACACCACGACCGCAAGGCCGACGGACTTCGCCTCGGCCGCGAGCTCGCGGATCTCCTCCATCTGGTCATAGGCCTGGTCGGAGCCCGGATAGATCGTGAAGCCGATGGCCGAGCAGCCCAGGCGGACGGCGTCCGCCACGGACGCCGTAACGGCCTGGTCGGCGTCCTCGTTGAGGCGCGAGAGCGAGTTCGCGCTGTTCATCTTGAGGATGGTCGGGATCTGGCCCGCGAAGGTGTCGGCGCCGGCTTCCAGCATGCCGAGCGGGGCCGCGTAGGCGTTGAGCCCGGCGTCGATCGCAAGCTGGAAGTGGTAGTGCGGATCGTAGGCCGCGGGGTTCACCGAGAACGAGCGGGCGGGGCCGTGCTCGAAGCCCTGATCGACCGGCAGGATCACGAGCTTGCCGGTGCCGGCGAGCTTGCCGGTCATCAGCAGGCGGACGAGATTGCCCTTCGTGCCGGGATTGTCGCTTTCGTACCAGGACAGGATTTCGCGCACGCGCGGCGTGATGGCGAGGCGGCGGCCTGCGGCGATCGGGGTCGAGACGTTCATCGTCCTCTCGGCGGTTCGGGTCTGGTGTCGTGTCGGGGCGTTATAGAGCGGGCGCGGCGGTTTGTCTTGGCCGACGGAGGCACGCCGTCATCCCGGACGACGCAAAGCGTCGATCCGGATCGTCGTCAGGAAAGACCGCGCCTCGCGAAAAACGATCCCGGCTCTGCGCTGCGCTTCGGCCGGATGACGCCTACTTCGAAAGCGCCGCCACGCCCGGAAGCTCCTTGCCCTCGAGCCATTCGAGGAAGGCGCCGCCCGCCGTCGAAACATAGGAGAACTTGTCGGCGACGCCCGCATGGTTGAGCGCCGCGACCGTGTCTCCGCCGCCGGCGACGGAGAGCAGCCGCCCGGCCTCGGTGAGCGCCGCGGCCTTTTTCGCCGCCGCCGTCGTGCCTTCGTCGAAGGGCTCGATCTCGAACGCGCCGAAGGGGCCGTTCCAGACCAGCGTCTTCGCTTTCTCGAACACTTCGGACACGTCCGTCGTCGCCTGCGGGCCGACGTCGAGGATCATCTCGTCGGCGCCGACATCCTCGACGGGAGCGACGCGGTTCTCGGCGTTGGCCTTGAACTCCTTGGCGAGGCGTCCGTCGGACGGCAGCACGATCGCGCAGCCGGCGGCCTTGGCCTTCTCCTCAATCTCTCTGGCGGTGCCGATCAGGTCCTTCTCGCAGAGCGACTTGCCGACGTCGATCCCGCGGGCCGCGAGGAAGGTGTTGGCCATGCCGCCGCCGATCACGAGATGATCGACCTTGGAGACGAGGTTGCCGAGCAGATCGAGCTTGGTCGAGACCTTGGCGCCGCCCACGACGGCGACGACCGGGCGCTCGGGCGCCGACAGCGCCTTGCCGAGCGCCTCCAGTTCCGCCTGCATGGCGCGGCCGGCGTAGGACGGCAGCAGCCGCGCGATCCCCTCGGTCGAACCGTGGGCGCGGTGGGCGGCCGAAAACGCGTCGTTGACGTAAAGGTCGCCGAGCTTCGCGAGCGCCGTGGCGAACTCCGGATCGTTCTTCTCCTCGCCCGCGTGGAAGCGGGTGTTTTCGAGCAGCAGAACGTCGCCCGGCGCGAGCTTTCGGACCGCGGCCTCCGCCGCCTCGCCGACGCAGTCGTCGGCGAACTGGACGTCCTGCATCAGCGTCTTTTCGAGCGCCGGGACCACGACTTTAAGCGACTGGCTCTCGTCGCGCTTGCCCTTTGGCCGGCCGAAATGGGCGAGCAGGATGGTCTTCGCGCCCTTCTGGGCGAGCTCGTTCAGCGTCGGCTGGATGGCGCGCAGCCGCGTGTCGTCGGTGACGCGCCCTCCATCCATCGGAACGTTGAGGTCGACGCGGACCAGAACGCGTTTGCCGGCGACGTCGACGTCGTCGAGGGTCTTGAAGGCGGCCATCAGAGCACCCGTTGGAAGAGGCTGGGATAGTCGGTCACGAGGCCGTCGCCGTCGATGGACAGTTCGGCTGAGAAGCTGCGGTCGGCCGCTTCGTAGAGAAAGCGGCCGCCTCCCTCAAGGCATGTGTAGATCTGCCCGTCGACCGCCGGCACGAAACTGTCGAACGGCACATAGACCATCCGCATCTCGGCGCGCATGCCGGCCTGCCAGGGCCTGCGCCGGATCGGCAGCGTATTGGTGAAGGGCGTGCCCGCGAGATCGACGTCGTGGCAGCCGTCGAACTGCGCAAGATGCTCGCCGGCGCCGTTCGCCCAGTGGCCCGCGCCGTCGGAGAGCAGATGCAGCCCCCGCCCGTCCGCGGTCCCGAGCGCGAGTTCGCGCACCCGCCAGGCCTCGTCGAGATCGAGCCGGTAGTAGACGCCGTAGGGCGCGCAGCCGCCGCGAGCGCCCACGATCGTGCCGCGCACGACGATGCGGCCCTCTTCCGGCGCGATCACCGCATGGTCGAGCCCGCCGCAGTCGAGGGAACGCCAGCGGGCGGTGATGGGGCGGGGCGAAGGGAAGACGATCATGGCTGAGGGAGCCGAACTGCGTGCTTCGAGACGGCCGCTGGCGCGGCCTCCTCAGCATGAGTGAGGTTTCGGCCTGGGGCCAACTCAACGTTCCTCATGCTGAGGAGCGCGTCGCAAGACGCGCGTCTCGAAGCACGCACTGTCCGTCAGATCAGCTTCGCCATCGCGACAGCGGTGTCCGACATGCGGGAGGAGAAGCCCCACTCGTTGTCGTACCAGCTCAGCACGCGGACGAAGTTGCCTTCGAGCACCTTGGTCTGGTCGAGCGCGAAGCTCGACGAGTGCGGGTTGTGGTTGAAGTCGCTGGAGACGAGCGGCGCGTCGACCACGTCGAGGATGCCCTTCATCGGGCCGGCGGCGGCCGCCTTGATCGCGTCGTTGACCTCCTGGACCGTCGTCGAGCGCTTCGGCACGAACTTGAAGTCGATGACGGACACGTTCGGGGTCGGCACGCGGATCGAGACGCCGTCGAGCTTGCCCTTGAGCTCCGGCAGCACGAGGCCGACGGCCTTCGCCGCGCCGGTCGAAGTCGGGATCATGCTCAGCGCCGCCGCGCGGGCGCGGTAGAGGTCCTTGTGCATGGTGTCGAGCGTCGGCTGGTCGCCCGTGTAGGAGTGGATCGTCGTCATGAAGCCGTGCTCGATGCCGATGGCGTCGTTGAGCACCTTGGCGACGGGCGCGAGGCAGTTGGTGGTGCAGGAGGCGTTCGAGACCACGACGTGGTCCTTCGACAGCTTGTCCTGATTGACCCCGAACACGATCGTGAGGTCGACGCCGTCGCCGGGCGCCGAGATGATCACGCGCTTGGCGCCGGCCGTGAGATGCGCCGAGGCCTTTTCCTTGCTCGTGAAGATGCCCGTGCATTCGAGCGCGATGTCGACGCCGAGTTCGCCATGCGGCAGCTCGGCCGGGTTCTTGATCGCGGTCGCCTTGATGTCGCCGTGGCCGGCGATCGTGATGACGTCGCCGTTGACGGTCACTTCGGCCGGGAAGCGGCCGTGCACGCTGTCGTAGCGCAGCAGGTGGGCGTTGGTCTCGACCGGCCCGAGGTCGTTGATGGCCACGACCTGGATGTCCTTGCGCCCGGACTCCACGATCGCCCGAAGCACCAGCCGTCCGATGCGCCCGAAGCCGTTGATCGCGACCTTCACCGCCATTTTTGTTTCTTCCCTCATTTAGCTGTTGGAACGTCTAGCGCGGAATTACGACAAACCCGTTCTCGTTCAAGTCCGGCTCTATCGCGTTTTCGGAAAGGTGACGGCCTAATAGAGAGGATAACCTCAATGGAATACCGTCAAGATTGGCCTGTAAGCAGCGTGTACAAACATGGCCTTTCCAACCCGGAACGTAGTGCGCATCGTGCGCAAATTGCCTGCCTTGCTCGCATACCAAGCATTGCACTATTGGCTGATCGCTAGGATTGCCCACGCGAACGATCCCTCTGCGAGTTGCTCGACTTGCCCACGACGTTCGCTTCCGTCCTATAAAGCGAACGCCTACAAAACGCGCATGAAATTTAGTCTCGGCACTTATTCACGCCGCTGAAGCGTCCATCTCTTTCGCGAGAGCCGCGACGGCCTCGGCCGTGATGCCGAACTTCTCGTAGACCTGCTTGTACGGCCCGCTCTCGCCGAAGCTCGACATGCCGACGAAGCCGCCGTCCGAGCCGATGATCGCGTCCCAGCCCTGCCGGATCGCCGCCTCGATCGCGATCTTGACCGGCGCGGCGCCGATCACTTCCGCGCGATAGGCGCCCGGCTGGTCGAAGAACAGGTCCATGCACGGGACCGACACCACGCGCGTCGGGATGCCCGCGGCGTCGAGCGCCTTCTTGGCCTCGACCGCGAGGCTGACCTCGGAGCCGCTCGCGAACAGGCTAACCTTCGGCGTCCCCTCGGCGGCCGCGATCTCATACGCGCCCTTGGCCGTGAGGTTCTCGCCCGCGTCCTTCAGGCGAAGCTGCGGCAGGTTCTGGCGTGTGAGCGCGAAGACGCTCGGGCGCTTCGTCGACGCCACCGCGATCTCCCACGCTTCCGCGGTCTCGATCCCGTCGCAGGGGCGGAAGAGGTTGAGGTTCGGAATCGCCCGCAGCGCGGCGAGATGCTCGACCGGCTGGTGGGTCGGGCCGTCCTCGCCGACGCCGATCGAGTCGTGGGTGAAGACCTGCACCACGCGCAGGCCCATCAGCGCGGCGAGACGCAGCGGCGGGCGGCAGTAGTCGGAGAACACCAGGAAGGTCGAGCCTACGGGTAAGATCCCCCCATGGATCGCCATGCCGTTCACGGCGCCCGCCATGCCGTGCTCGCGGATGCCCCAATGCATGAAGGAGCCGCCGTAGTCTTCCGGCGTGATGACCTTCATGTTCTTGGTCAGCGTGTTGTTGGACGGGGTGAGATCGGCCGAGCCGGAGACGAGTTCCGGAAGCTGGCCTTTCACCACGAACAGCGCCGCCTCACCGGCCTTGCGCGTCGCCATCTCCTTCGGCTCGGCGTAGAGCGTCGCTTTGTAGGCGGCCATCGCCTCGCCGAAGCCGTCCGGCAGGTCGCCATGGAGACGGCGCTCGAGATCGGCGCGCACGGACGCGTCCATCGCTTCGAACCGCTTCTCCCACTCCTTGCGGACGCCCTGCCCGCGCCGGCCGGCTTCGAGCCAGAGCGACTTCAGGTCCTGCGGCACCTCGAAGGGCGCGGCGTCCCAGCCGAGCGCCTTGCGGGCGGCGGCGATCTCGTCGGCGCCGAGCGGGGAGCCGTGGACCTTCTCGGTGCCGCCCTTGTTCGGCGCGCCGTAGCCGATCGTGGTCTTGCAGGCGATCAGCGTCGGCCGCGTCGAGCCCTCGGTCGCGCGGATCGCCTCCTCGATCGCGACGGCGTCATGGCCGTCGATCGCGACCGCGTTCCAGCCGCAGGCCTTGAAGCGGGCGATCTGGTCGACCGAATCCGAGAGCGAGGTGTGGCCGTCGATCGAGATGCCGTTGTCGTCATAGAGGAAGACGAGCTTCGACAGCCGGTAATGGCCGGCGATCGCGATCGCCTCCTGGCTGATGCCCTCCATCAGGTCGCCGTCGGAGCAGAGCGCGAAGGTGCGGTGATCGAAGACGGTCGGATATTCGGCGGCGAGAATGCGCTCGGCGAGCGCGAGGCCGACCGCGTTCGAGATGCCTGCGCCGAGCGGACCCGTGGTGGTCTCGACGCTTTCGGTGTGGCCGCGCTCGGGGTGTCCGGGCGTTCTGGATCCGATCTGACGGAAGTTCTTGAGCTCGTCGATCGTCATCTCCTTCGAGCCCGTGAGGTGAAGGAGCGAGTAGAGCAGCATGGAGCCGTGGCCCGCCGACAGCACGAAGCGGTCGCGGTCGACCCAGTGCGGATCAGTGGCGTCATATTTCAGGATCTTGGTGAACAGCACCGTCGCGACGTCGGCCATGCCCATCGGCATGCCGGGATGGCCGGAATTCGCCTTCTCGACCGCGTCCATGGAGAGGAAGCGGATCGCGTTCGCCATCCGGCGTTGCGTTGCGGCGTCGCTCATGGTGCAGGTCCGATCGGTTCGGGCGGCGCTCCGCGTCGGCGCCGGAAGAAAAGGAAGCGAGGGCCGGAAGCGCCGCGCGATGTTGCGCGGGACGTTTAAGACCGCCTTGGCGCGAGTCAACATGGGACGCCCCCGGCTCTTGCCGCGAAAGCGCCGCGAGACGGTTCGGCTCCCGCGAGCGGAGGCGCCGCCGTCCGGTTTCCGATCATGGTGGACGGCCGCGCCCGAGCGATTGACGGCTTTTGCCGCGCTCCCCTAATGTCGCGCGGCAAGGCGTTGCGGCATCCGGGCTTTTCGGTCGCCGCGAGACGGGGGCCGAGGGTGAGCGATCTCGACAGAGCGCTGAGGCGTCTCAACGCCGCCCTCGAGGCGGCGGAAGCCGCTGCGACACGGGCGCTCGACCAAGCGGACGCGGCACGCGTTCGCGAGGAAGAGCTGCAGGCCTTCTCCGACGACCGCCAGCGCCTCGCCGAGCTTCTCGACCTGTCGGCCGCCAAGGCGGAAGCCTCCGAGGAAAAGCATCGCGAGATCGAGCGGGAGATCGGCCGCCGAATCGACGCGGCGACGAGCCTCGTTCAGGGCGTGCTCGCGGAAGCCGGGGCCTGAGCCGATGCCCCAGGTGACGGTCCAGATCGGCGGGCGCGACTACAAGATGGCCTGCGGCGAAGGCGAGGAAGCGCATCTCGCCGCTCTCGGCCGCATGGTCGACGAGCGCTTCGCCCAGCTTCGCGGCCAGTTCGGCGAAGTCGGCGACATCCGCCTCTCGGTCATGACCGCGATCATGATGGCCGACGAGCTGAGCGAGGCGAAGCGACGGCACGAGACGCTCGAAGCCGAGATCGCGGCGCTCCGGCTCGCCGGGGACGACGTCGCCAAGCAGTTCGACGCCCGGCACGCCGACGTCGCCGACCAGCTCGCGGCGGCGGCGGAGCGGCTGGAGCGGCTCGCGACGGAACTCGGTGAAGGATCGCGGCGCGAATAGGCGAGGTCGTCAGACCCGCCTTCCGGCCTTTCTCAGATCAGCGCCGACCGCCGAACGCCTGCCGCAGCAGCTCCATCTGGCCTTCAAGCGGGTTGCCCGCCGTTTCTTCGCCGGCAGACCGGCCGTCGAGCTGCGCGTCGAGCACCTGCACGCGCTCCTGGAGCCGCGCGGTGCGCTCGACCAGGTCGCGCAAACGGACGGGCAGGCGCTCGAACATCTCGGGCGCGAGCGTAGAGGCGATCGCCGACAGCTTGACCTTGCGCTTCTCGTCCCGCGCCTGATCGGACGACATCTCGCCCTCGTTCACGGCGCGCTGGACGAGAAGCCACGAGGCGACCTGCATCAGCCGCGTGGTGAGGCGCATGCTCTCGGTGGCGTAGGCGATCGATTCGGGTCGCCCAAGCGACCGCGATTCCGCGCGGCCGTCGCCGTCGAGATAAGCCGCGGTCTCCTCCACCAGCGCCATGCCCTCGCGGAACAGCGCCATGAAGCCGGCGGAGCCCACCAGCCGCGCGCCGAACGAGACCGCAGGAACCTGCTCGGGGCGTCCAAAACCGTCCGTCATTCTGGCGCCTCTCCGACCGGGCCCGACCGCGTGAGCGACATACATAGACGCTTCAGCATCGCATCAACCGCCGAGGAAGGGCAATCGGCGCGCCAAGGGAAGGCTTATCCCCAACCGACAAGGCGTCATGGTTACCGGCCGCGCGCAAAAAAGGGCCGCCCGAAAGGCGGCCCGACAAGTCGATGACAGGGAGGCGTCAAACAGAGTGGACAGGAACCACTCGCAATCCAGAAACTGGACCGACTTCAGCAGTAATCGAGGAAGGTTAACGCCGGCTTAACACGCCGTGAAAGCGCCGCCGGCGCCGGTCGAAACCGTCAGCTCTTGAAGAACAGGTCGGCGGCGCTGCGCTGCGCCGACTTTGCGGCGGCGGCGGTTTCGAGCCGCAGGATCTCGTCCCGTAGCAACGCGACGCGCGCGGCGAGTTCGTCGACGGAGAGGCGGGAGAGATCCTGACCGATCTCATGCTCGACCTTGCGGGCCGCAGGCGCGCCGGGTTCGTCGTCGAAGACGGCCATGGCGGGTCGCTCCCTTGATGGTCCCGACCGCCGCCGTACCGCGTCGGGACGGGCGAGGCAAGACGACGTCCCGCTCCGGGACCGGCGGCCCGGCTCCGGACGCCGACCTTCAAGCGCCCCGCCTCGAACGCCTGGCCTCGCGTTGCGCCGTGGCCGCGAAAGGCCTATATCTGCGCCCAACCCCAGTCATCGATATATCGGTCAGGGCTCCGCCGCTCCCACGGCGGCCGGAGCGAGAGGAGATTTGCATCATGTCGAACGCGCCGCTGATGCCGAAGGCGACCGCGGTCTGGCTCGTCGAGAACACATCGCTGTCGTTCGCGCAGATCGCCGACTTCTGCAAGCTGCACGAGCTCGAGGTGAAGGCGGTCGCCGACGGCGACGCGGCGCAGGGCATCCGCGGCCACGACCCGATCACCAACGGCCAGCTCACCCGCGAGGAGATCGAGAAGGGCCAGAAGAACCCGGACTACCGGCTCCAGCTTTCGGTCTCGAAGGTCCGCCTGCCGCCGATGAAGCCGCGCAAGGGTCCCCGCTACACGCCGGTGTCGCGCCGGCAGGACCGGCCGAACGCGATCCTCTGGCTGGTGCGCAACCATCCGGAGCTGAAGGACGCGCAGATCATGCGCCTCGTCGGCACCACCAAGACGACGCTCGCCGCGATCCGCGAGCGGACCCACTGGAACTCGCAGAACCTCACGCCGATGGACCCGGTGACGCTTGGCCTCTGCTCGCAGATCGACCTCGACTTCGAAGTGACGAAGGCCGCCAAGGCGAACCCGGACCTGGTGCTGCGCAAGGAGGAGCCCGAGGAGACGCTGCTCCCGGCCGAGGTCACGACCGCAGCGGAAGGCGAAGCCGAGCTCGACGTCCAGAGCGTCTTCGCCAAGCTCAAGCAGCTCAAGCGCGAGGACCAGGACGAGGAAGACGAGGACGACGACTACCGGCGGCGTTGATCGGCCTCGGTCCCCGTCGACGCGAGACGCGAAACCAGCCTGGATCGCCCTCCTGTCTGAGGCGCGTCACTTCTTCAAAGCGACACCGGCCGCGGCTTTACGGCTGCGGCCGGTCGGTTGAGAGGCCGCCCCACACGCTCTTCGCCGAACGGCCGTCAAATGCGGCGGTCCCGTGGGGGGCGTCAGCTCCCTTCCGGCCGAACGCGGTAGACGAACCCGCAATTGCATTTTTTATTGCCGCCATTTTCGGCCACGCCATGGAGAGCGCCGCCGCTCAACGTCACTGGAGCGCTGATCGAGCCGCCGGGTATCGGCGCTACGATCGCATACGTCCATCTGTTCGAGCCAGCCGCTGGCGGCGTAAGCTTGAACACGACGCTGGTGATCGAGCTGTCTACCCCCGTGCCATAGAGCGCGCCGTTCGCATCCTCCGTCAACGGCGCTTCGAATGCGAAGCCGCGCTCGGGATCTGACTGACGGATCACGCGAAACGCCCATTTATCGCCGCCGTCGTTCGGCGGAGCCAGTTCGAAAATCGTTCCCTGAACGCGCCCCCCTGAATGAGCGGCGCCATAGAGCTTTCCGGAGCGCGCGATGATAACGCCGCTTCTCGGATCTCCGCCGTCCAGAGTGTTTTTAAACTTATAGATGACCTTTTTCTTCCAGGCGCCGGCGTCGGTTTTCGGCGGTTCCAGCTTGAAGATCATGCCGCAATTGCAGCTTGGATCACCGCCCCTAGACGCGCCGCCATAAAGTGCGCCCCGCTCGTCCATCGCAAGCGCGCCGGACGTCACGCAGTTCGGGCTTCCGCCAAGATTGGCAATGTTCCGATAGATCCACTTTCCATTTTTGCTCGCCCGCGGCGCCAATTCGAAAATTTCGCCGCAATCTTGGAAATGGTTCGTGAGGGATCCATAGATCTTTCCACTTGGTGAAAGGAAAAGCTCGCCAGGCGGGAACATGTAGGGATCTTCAAATGTCATCAGAATTTTGAATTTCCATTTCCCGTCGGGTCGTTCCGGCGGCGACAGACGATAGACCGTCGCGCCACGTCCGAAGCCGGACGCCGCCGTGGTTCCGAACAGTTCGCCGGTGGCCGGATCACGCACCACGCCGGCCAGCGGGGTCTTGGCCACCGAACCGGGGGCGTCATCGAATTTGTGAAGCGTCGTCTGGGTCCATGGCGCGGAGCCGTCGCGAGGGGGCGTCAGCTTGTAGACGACCCCGCCGCCCTCAAACGGGTAACTATCGGCTTTTCTGTTTCCGCTCCACGTTGCGCCGTAGATCGCGCCATCCTCGTCCATCGCAAGACGGCCGACGGGCACGGCCCCGTTCAAGCCTTTGAAGACATCCAGCCTGTCGACAATTGCGTCCGCCCGGACGGGCGCGGCCGCATAGGTCGCCATGCAGATCGAAAAGATCAACGTAAGGAAAAAAGAACAAGGATCCGGACGCATTCCAATACCATCCTATAGTTTCACTTTCTCTCCTCTGAAACTAGAATGACGGCTCAAGTACAGGCAAGCATTGGAAGAGTGATACGTGTTTGTGCGTACTCTGGTCGCCATAGCGCCACCGGATCAAGCAAACAGAGAGGCGAGTTCGCGATCGCGCCGATCCGCAGCCCCCCTCACCCCAGCCGCCCCTTCAGCGCGTCGCCGATCTCGTCGAGGACCGAGGGGTCCTCGATCGTCGCCGGCATCTTCCAGTCCTCGCCGTCGGCGATCTTCTGCATCGTGCCGCGCAGGATCTTGCCCGAGCGCGTCTTGGGCAGGCGGTGCACGGTCAGCGCGGTCTTGAAGGCCGCGACAGGTCCCACCCTGTCGCGCACTCGCGCGACGATCTCGCGCTCGATCTCGCCCGCCGGGCGGTCGACGCCCGCCTTCAGCACCACGAAGCCGACCGGCGCCTGGCCCTTGAGCGCGTCCGCGACCCCGACCACCGCGCATTCGGCGACGTCGGGATGGGAGGCGATCGCCTCCTCCATGCCGCCGGTCGAGAGCCTGTGGCCCGCGACGTTGATGATGTCGTCGGTGCGGGACATGAAGAAGACGTAGCCGTCCTCGTCCAGGAAGCCGGCGTCGGAGGTCTGGTAGAAGCCCGGGAAGCCGGAGAGATAGGCCTCGCGGAAGCGCGCCTCGTCGTTCCACAGCGTCGGCAGGCAGCCGGGCGGCAGCGGCAGCTTCAGCACGATGTTGCCGAGCTTGCCGCGCGGCGCCTCATGGCCTTCGTCGTCCAAGACCTGCAGATCGTAGCCCGGCATCGGAACGGTAGGCGAGCCGTGCTTGACCGGCATCTTCTCGATCCCGATCGGGTTGCCGACGATCGCCCAGCCGGTCTCGGTCTGCCAGCAGTTGTCGATCACGGGAACGCCGAGCTTCTCCTCCGCCCATTCGATCGTGGCGGGATCGGCGCGCTCGCCCGCGAGGTACAGCGCGCGGAAACCGGAAAGGTCGTAGCCCTCCAGCAGCGCGCCCTTCGGATCCTCCTTGCGGATCGCGCGGAAGGCGGTCGGCGCGGTGAACAGCGCGACGGCCTTGTGCTCCGAGATAACGCGCCAGAAGGCGCCGGCGTCGGGCGTGCCGACCGGCTTGCCCTCATAGAGGATCGTCGCCGCGCCGATCGTGAGCGGCCCATAGACGATGTAGGAGTGGCCGACCACCCAGCCGATGTCGGAGGCGCAGAAGAAGGTCTCTCCGGGCTTCACGTCGTAAAGCCCGCGCATGGTCCAGGCGAGCGCCACCAGATAGCCGCCGCAGTCGCGCACCACGCCCTTCGGCTGGCCGGTCGTGCCGGAGGTGTAGAGGATGTAGAGCGGGTCGGTCGCCGCCATGCGGGCGCATTCGCTGGTCCGCCCCGCCGCCGCGTCGCGCAGCGCCTCCCAGTCGTGGTCGCGCCCTTCCGTCATCTCGGCGCGAAGCTCGGGGCGCTGCAGCAGGATCACGGCGGCCGGCGCATGCGCCGAAAGCCGGATCGCCTCGTCGAGCAGCGGCTTGTAGGCGACCTTGCGGGTCGGCTCGATCCCGCAGGAGGCTGTGAGGACGAGCTTGGGCCGCGCGTCGTCAATGCGCTTGGCGAGTTCGGCGGCCGAGAAGCCGCCGAACACCACGGAATGGATCGCGCCGAGCCGGGCGCAGGCCAGCATCCCGATCACCGCCTCGGGGACCATCGGCATGTAGACGATGACGCGGTCGCCCTTGCCGACGCCGAAGTCCTGAAGCACGGCGCCGAAGCGGGAGACCTCGTGCGCGAGTTCGGCGAAGCTGTAGCTGCGCTTCACGCCGGTGACGGGGCTGTCGTAGATCAGCGCCGTTTCGTCGCCGCGGCCGTCCTCGACATGACGGTCGAGCAGATTGTGGCAGACGTTGAGCACGCCGTCCGGGAACCAGCGGCCATAGACGCCGGCCGTCGGGTCGAAGGCCTTCAGCGGCTTCTCGATCCAGTCGACGGCTTCCGCGGCCTCGAGCCAGAAGCTCTCCCGGTCGGCGAGCGAACGGGCGTGAAGGTCGGCGTAGGAGGACATGGGCGGCGGCTCCCGGATCGGACGGCTTTCAGCCGTTCTTCATCCGATCTTTAGCCCGCCGAAGGGGCGCGCGAAACAGTCTCGGAGGCGCCCGAAAAGACGGAGGGGCCGCGGCCCTCTCGGGCGGCGACCCCTCCCATTGCACATCGCGGTCTCGAAGGACTCGCGACCCGCCTGTCGCGTCAAGCGATCAGGCCAGACCCCCGCGCGGGGAGATCCAGGCCGCAGCCCTCATCGAGCGCTGATCGTGGCAATGAGACACTGGATCACCTCCTTTCGGTTCGTTGACGACGGGTCGAAGATGGGGCGCTTCGCCCGCCTTCGCAACCGCAGCAACCCTCGCGCAAAACTTGTCCACGGCGAAAATTCGGGCGGCCCGTGAACTGCGCTCGTGGGCAGGGCGCTTGAAGCGGCCCCGTTCCGCCCGATGATCGCCTCATGAAGGCTATTTCCGACGTCGGCCTAGAACATCTCGCCCGCGCCGGCCTCGCCGCCCGCGGATCGGTCTATGTGCTGGTGGGCGGCCTCGCGGCGCTGGCCGCGATCGGCTCCGGCGGCGGGGTCGGGGGCGGCGGAAGCGCGCTGCGCGTCCTGCTCAACGAACCGCTCGGCTTCTTTCCCCTCGCGGCGATCGGCGTCGGCCTGCTCGGCTTCTGCGCCTGGCGGCTGACGAGCGCCGCGATCGATCCGGACCGGCACGGCTCGTCTGCGAAGGGGCTCGGCGTCCGCGCCGTCCATGCCCTCTCGGGATTCGTGAACGGAGGCCTCGCGCTCACCGCCTTCGGCCTTGCGGTCGGGGCGGGCTCCGGCGGCGGAGACGACGCGGCGGCGCAGGACTGGACCCGCTTTCTCCTGTCTCAGCCTTTCGGGCGCTGGCTCGTGGCGGCCGTCGGCCTCGGAGTGATCGGCGCCGGCCTGTTCCACCTCGTGAAGGCGTGGCGCGGAGACATGCTGAAGCGCCTGTCCGTGCCGGCCGACAAACGCGCCATGGCGCTCGCCTTCGGGCGGCTCGGCTATGCGGCGCGCGGCGTGGTGTTCGGCGTCATGGGCGTTTTCCTGATCGTCGCCGCGCTGCATGGCGATTCGGG
The DNA here is from genome assembly GCA_003241695.1 of Ancylobacter novellus. Taxonomy (GTDB): domain Bacteria; phylum Pseudomonadota; class Alphaproteobacteria; order Rhizobiales; family Methylopilaceae; genus Methylopila. The sequence goes on from QFPN01000001.1 coordinate 369,067, forward strand.
CGAGGCCAAGGGCCTCGGCGGCGCGCTCGAGGCGCTGCGCCGGCAACCCTTTGGGTGGGCGCTGCTCGGCCTCACCGCGCTCGGTCTCGCGGCCTTCGGGGCGTTCGGCTTCGTCCAGGCCCGCTGGCGGCGGATCGAGGGACCGGACGTCGGCGACGCCAAGTCCGCGCTCGACGCGCTGGCGCGGAAGGCCGGCGGCTGAAGGCGCGGCGAGGGAAGAGCCGCAGCCTGCGCCAAGCCATTCGCGCTGCTATGCTCGCACCATGTCCCTGCCCTCCCCCCGAAGCGAAGCCCTGACGATCCTCGACGCGCTCGGCGCGCCGCGCGAACGGCTCGCCGGCGGCGGCCTCGTCGCCCGCTCGCCGATCGACGGGCTGGAGATCGGCCGTCTCGCCGAGGCCTCCTCCGAAGACGTCGCGCGCGTCGTCGAAGCGGCGCATGCGGCCTTCCTCGACTGGCGCTCTGTCCCCGCGCCAAGGCGCGGGGAACTGGTCCGGCTGTTCGCGCTGGAACTGCGGTCAGCCAAAGCCGAGCTCGGGCGGCTGGTGACGATCGAAGCCGGAAAAATCGTTTCGGAGGGCCTCGGCGAGGTCCAGGAGATGATCGACGTCTGCGATTTCGCGGTCGGCCTGTCGCGGCAGCTCCATGGACTGACCATCGCGAGCGAACGGCCGGATCACCGCATGGCGGAGACCTGGCTTCCGCTCGGCGTCGTGGGCGTGATCTCGGCGTTCAACTTTCCCGTCGCGGTCTGGGCGTGGAACGCCGCGCTCGCGCTCGTCTGCGGAAACGCCGTGGTCTGGAAGCCGTCCGAGAAGACGCCGCTGACCGCGCTCGCCACGCAGGCGCTGTTCGAACGCGCCGTGGCGCGATTCCGCGCCGAAGGCGGCGAGGCACCGGAAGGCCTGTCGCAGGTCGTCATCGGCGGGGCGGAGGCGGGCGAGGCGCTGGTCGACCATCCCCTCGTCCCGCTGGTTTCCGCCACCGGCTCGACCGCCATGGGCCGCCGCGTCGGCCCGCGGCTCGCGGCGCGCTTCGCCCGCGCGCTGCTCGAACTCGGCGGCGCCAACGCCGCGATCGTGCGTCCGTCCGCCGATCTCGACCTGACGCTGCGGGCGGTCGCCTTCGCGGCGATGGGAACCGCGGGCCAGCGCTGCACGACGCTGCGCCGCCTGATCGTGCACGACGACGTCTACGACGCGCTCGTCCCGCGGCTGAAGCAGGTCTATGCCGGCGTTTCAGTCGGCGATCCGCGCGGGGACGGAGCGTTGATCGGCCCGCTGATCGACGACAGGGCGCTCGGCGCGATGAGGGGCGCCCTCGACGAAGCCCTAAACCTCGGGGCGCGCGTCTTCGGCGGCGAGAGGATCGAGGTTCCGGGCGCGCCGCAGGGCGTCTACGTCAGGCCGGCGCTCGTCGAGATGGACCGGCAAGCCGGCCCGATGCTGGAGGAGACCTTCGCGCCGATCCTGTACGTCGTGCGCGAATCCGGCCTCGACGAGGCGATCCGCATCAACAACGCAGTGGCTCAGGGCCTGTCGTCCTCGATCTTCACCAACGACCTGCGCGAGGCCGAGCTTTTCCTGTCGGCGCGCGGTTCGGATTGCGGGATCGCCAACGTCAACATCGGCCCCTCGGGCGCCGAGATCGGCGGTGCGTTCGGCGGCGAGAAGGAAACCGGCGGCGGTCGCGAATCCGGCTCGGACAGCTGGAAGGCCTATATGCGCCGCCAGACCGCGACGGTGAATTACGGCCGCGCCTTGCCGCTCGCGCAGGGCGTGCGGTTCGACCTCGACTGACGTCGCCTCATTCCACGGCGGCGACCGCGAGGGCGGCGCCGTCCGCCGCGACGATGCGCACGCGCGCGCCGGCGGGCAGGTCCGGCCCCGAGACGCGCCAGACCGTGTCGTCGATGCGGACGCGGCCCTCGCCATGAAGGATCGGCTCGTCGAGCGTGAAGACCTTGCCGACATGGCGTTCCGCGCGCCGGTTCAGCATCGGCCGATCGCTCGACGCCGCATTGTCGGGCCGGCCGAGGAACCACCAGCCGACCGCCGCCGCGAGGCCAAGCACGGCGAAGGCCACGACCTCGATCTGCCATCCCGGATCGACCAGCAGCGCGATCGCGCCGACCGCGATCGCCGCCATGCCGAGCCAGAGCAGCAGCGTGCCCGGCGCGATCAGCTCGAGCGCGAGCAGGACGAGCCCCAGCACCATCCAGCGCCATGGCCCAAGCGCTTCGACGAAGCCCAAGATCATCTCCGGTTCAAGCCTCCCCGGCCGGCGGCCCGCTCGGCGGCACGCTGCCCCGTGGGACGGCCGGCCTCGCAGGAGCGGTCGCACGCGCCGCGGCCGTCGCCGCCCCCGCGCCGCCAAAGCTGTCGCGCGCGATCTCGGCGATGCCGCCGAGCGTGCCCAGCAGCGCCGTCGCCTCGTAGGGCAGCACCATGGTCTTCTGGTTGGGCGAGGCCGCCATCGCCTTGAGCGCGTCCACGTATTTCTGGGCGATGAAGTAGTTGAGCGCGGCCATGTCGCCGCGTGCCACCGCCTGGCTCACCATCTCGGTCGCGGTCGCCTCGGCCTGCGCGGCGCGTTCGCGCGCCTCGGCGTCGCGGAACGCCGCCTCCTTGCGGCCTTCGGCCTCCAGGATCTGCGCCTGCTTGGCACCCTCGGCGACGAGGATGGACGCCCGCTTCTCTCGTTCAGCCTTCATCTGCCGGCCCATCGCCGTCACGATGTCGGACGGGGGCGTGATGTCCTTGATCTCGATGCGCGTGACCTTGACGCCCCACGCGCTCGCCGCGGCGTCGACCACGTGCAGCAGGCGCGTGTTGATCTCGTCGCGCTGGCTCAGCATGTGGTCGAGATCCATCGAGCCCAGCACCGAACGGATGTTCGTCATCGTGAGGGCGAGGATGGCGCGTTCGAGGTTGGTGACCTCGTAGGAGGCCTGCGCCGCGTCGACGACCTGGAAGAACGCCACGCCGTCGACCTGGACGATCGCGTTGTCGCGACTGATGACGTCCTGCCTCGGGATGTCGAGCACCTGCTCCATCATGTTCATCTTGCGCCCGATCTGGTCGATGAACGGCACGATGAGCGTGAGGCCGGGATGCAGCGTTCGGGTGTATTTCTGGAAACGCTCGACGGTGTAGTTGTAGCCCTGCGGGACGGTCTTCACCCCGGCGAAGATCACGAAGATGACGAGCGCGGCGACGACCAGCGCCGCAATGTCGAGGCCCGAAAGACCGAAATCGTTCATGTCCGCGTCCCGTCCTGCGTATCAGCGGCGGGCATGAGGCCCGAGAGCCGCGCCGATGGCAAGCAGCCGCCCGCCGAAGCGGCTTCGCTCAGTCGGCGCCCGGCGCGCCGTTCCCCGGGCACACGGCGGGAGCGCCGCGATGCGCGCCGCGCCCGCAGCCGAGCCCGACAAGGGCGGGCCGCGGGACGGGCCCCGCCCGTCGGCGCGCCGCGCCCGCGTCGTCTCCGGGAAGCGGCGGGACCGGCTGGTCGTAGAGCCACGCCCGAAGCAGTTCGCGGACGCTCCCGTCGCCGCTCACCTCGACGGCGGTGCGGATGAAATCCTCCGACGTGGCGTTCCCGCCGCGGAACCGATCGACGAAGGCCCGCGTCACGGCGTTGAACGCCTGCGGCCCGATCTTCAGGCGAAGCGCATAGAGGGTCAGCGCGCCCCGCACATAGACCCGGTCGGAGAAGATCTGCGTTCCGTCCTCCACCACGGCCGGACCGAGCTTGCGGTCGACCGCGAAGTCGTAGAGGCCGCGCATCGCGCGGTTGAAATCGGCGGCGTTCCGCCGGTTCGGCCACAACGTCTCGAAATAGGTGGCGTAGCCCTCGGCGAGCCAGATGTCGGCCCATCGCCGGACCGAGACCGCGTTCCCAAACCACTGGTGGGCGAGTTCGTGCGCCACGAGACCTTCATCGGCCGCGCCGGACGGAAAGGTCGACATCGCCTGCGTCTCGAGCGCGTAATTGAGGATGGGATCGTCGACCGTCACGCTGCCGTAGCTCTCGAACGGATAGGGGCCGGCGATCGTCTCGATGAAGGGGATCATCGCCTTGGCGCGGGCGTAGCGCTCGTCGTCGTCGGGCCCCGCGCCGGCGGTGGTGTAGATCCGCAGCGGAAGGCCGCCGGCCGTCGAGGTCTTGAGCAACGCGTATCTGTTGACCTGCACCGTGGCGAGCCAGGTCGTCATGGGCTGGTCCATCCGCCAGACGAAGCGCCGGCCGCCCGCGACCCTGCCGGCGCCTTCGAGCACCCCGTTCGCCACCGCCTCGTAGCCGTCCGGCACGGTGACGGCGAAACTGAACGTCGCCTTGTCGGTCGGCTCGTCATTGGCCGGAAAGAAGGTGGAGGCGCCGACCGGTTCGCTCACCACGTAGGTTCCGCCGCGAAAGGCGAACCAGCCCAAGCGATAGGCGGGATCGGTCGGATCCTCGATCGGTTTCGGCGCGCCCGCATAGGCGACCACCACCTCGAACGCGTCGCCCGCGGCGATGCGCGCTTTCGGTCGGACGGCGAGCTTGCCGTCCTTCTGGCGGAACTCCGCCGGCGTCCCGTTCACCCGCACGCTCGAAACGTCGAGCCCGGACAGATCGAGACGAAAGGCGTCGAGGTCGTCGAGCGCGACGACCGTGAGGGTCGCGGTCGCCTCGAGCCGGGACGGCCGCGGCGTCACCGAGAGGTCGAGCGCGTAATGGTCGACGTCGATGCGCCTGTTGCCGAACTCCGGAAAGAACGGATCGATCGCAAGCGCCGGCGCGGACGCCGAGAGCGCGCAGCCGAGCGCGGCCGCCTTCGCCCAGACCCTCATGCCCTCTCCCTTTCGCATTCGGGCGCACGCTAAAGCGCGCCGGGGCGGCGCGCATCCGTAGTTCGGCGTAGACGCCGGGATTTCCCGTCGCCGCCTCGCAAGCGCTGATCGGATGACCACCGCTCTCGCCTCGAAAATGAGCCGAGTGCGGTTCAACGCCCTTGCTAATGCAACTTTTTGGTGTCTAAATTAATGATACAATTCTTGATCGCATCTCGACACTGAGCCGCACGCTGAACCGCTTCAGCCGCAGGAGAATGCGCGACCCATGAGGCCCGACGGCGCTTCCCGGATCCGGAGCCTGTTCGCCGCCATGCGCGGCGAAACGATCGACGCGCTGGTGGGCGTCGTCGACGGGACGCCGGACCTCGCATCGCCCGACCTCGACGGCGTGGATCTCGCGCTCGAAGCGCTCATGCTGCCGGACGGCGCCGCGGAGCCCGACGCCCATGGAACCGAGATCGCGAGCCTGATCTTCGGGCGCGCCTTCGGCCTCGCTCACGGCGCGCGAGGGCTCGCTCTGCCGATCTTCTTCCGCCGGCCGGGCGACGGACGGATCGGCGCCGCCTCGCAGATGGACATGGCGCGGGCGTTGACGCTTGCAGCCGAGCGCGGCTGCGACGTCGTCAACGTCAGCGCGGGCCAGAAGGCCTCTTCGCCCGAGGCCGCCCGCCACCTCACCGACGCGGTCGCGCTCTGCGCCGAGCGCCGTGTCCTGGTCGTGGCCGCCGCGGGGAATGACGGCTGCCCCTGCATCCACATTCCGGCCGCCATGCCGAGCGTGCTCGCAGTCGGGGCCATGGACGACGACGGCGCCCCGCTCGAACCGAGCAACTGGGGAAGCGCATACGCGGCCGACGGCCTGCTCGCGCCGGGCGGAGAGCTTGAAACCGTCTCGACCGGCGGGGCGGCCGTGCGCCGGTCGGGCACCAGCTTCGCGACCGCCGTCGTGAGCGCGGTCGCCGCGACGTTGCTGTCGATCGCGCGCCAACAGTCCTACGGCCTCGACGCGATCGACGTCGGCCGGCTGCTGGTCGACACCGCCGCGCCCTGCGACCCGGCCGCCGACGGCGACTGCCGCCGGATCCTCGCCGGCCGGCTCGACGTCCGCGCCGCGCTCGCCCGCCTGCACGAGGTCGGGGCGGCGCGCCTCATTCACCCGGCGGCGGCTCCGCCGTCCGCCATCGACAGCTTTGAGACAAGGGGGATCGAAATGACCGAGGTTCTGGGGCGCAGCATCGAGATCGCCCCCGCGACGGCGTTCGCCGGCGCAGGTCCCGGAGAGGGCGCGAGCCAGCAGGGCTGTTCCTGCGGGTGCAAATCGAAACCCAAGGACGCCGAGGACGAAGCCGCTTACCGCCCGAAGGCCCGCCAGAGCGCGGAGCCGTCGATGTCGCAGCAGGGCTGCGGCTGCCAGTCGAAATCCGAGCCGCAGCTCGTCTACGCCATCGGGGCGCTGTGGTTCGATTTCGGCAGCGAGGCCCGCTACGACGCGATCGTCCAGCAGATGAACGATCCGGTCGCCGCCAACGACCCGACGCGGCTGTTCGCGTTCCTCGAGGAGAACATCGCCTTCGCGGCGGGCGTCACCTTCGTGCTGTTGCAGGACCAGATCCCGATCTACGCGGTGCAGCCTTCGGGTCCGTTCGCCGTCGAGGTCTATCGCAGCATGATCGAGGCGATGGTCGAAGGGCTCGCGCCTTCCGGCGAGATGCAGCGCGTCGCCGTCCCCGGGCTGATGAGCGGAACCACGCGATTGATGAACGGCATGACCGTTCCCGTCCTTTACCCAGACATTCGCGGCATGGTGAAGTGGAAAGTCGCAGAACTCGTCGAATCCGCCCGCAAAGCCGTCGGCGATAATGAAATTCAGCCTTCAGTCATCTTCGAGTTTCTGACCAGAGTCTATGACGAACTCCGCAACCTCGGGGTCGCTCCACAGGAGCGCGCGATGAACTTCGCTGCGACCAACGCCTATCAGGCCGCGATCGCGTTCGGGGACGCCGCGAAACGCAAGCTGGAACTCCATAGAATTGCGGTGAGGAAAAGCCCGATCTGTCGGCCGGAATCCGACTGCTGGGACGTAGAGCTCGTGATGTTCGACCCCGAGAACGAGCGCCGCGCGGCCCGCTTCTACCGCTACACGGTCGACGTCAGCGAAGTCCTGCCCGTGACCGTCGGCGTCATGCGCGCCTGGAACGCCCCGCTCGCGGCCTCGCTCTGACGCGGGGGAGAGATCCGCCGCGCCAGCGCGGCGGCCATCGCGCCCCACGTCGACCAAGACGGCGAGGCGCATAACCGAGGAAGGAGAATCAACGATGAAATCTCCCATGCAGGCCGCTCCGGTCGCCCGACGAGCGACGTCCGTCGCTTCGGGGAGCGGGACGACCCAGTCTGGTTGCTGCTTTTGGGCTGGACCGATCTGCCTCGTCGAATCCCCATTCTGCTAACGGAGGGCGCAAACCATGAAACGAGCGTCCGCAATGACAATCCCGGCGCAGTCGTCGCCGGTCCAGCGTGGTCTCGCACGCAGCCGACAGGCCGCCGCTTTCTCTCAGAGCGGATGCGAGTGGTGGCGATGCGCGACCGTTGTGGCCGGCTGCATCGGCGCCTGTTCATCGGGCATTGGGTCGGCGGCCTGCGTCGCCTGCCTGGGTAGCGCGTACAACAGCTGCAAGGACTGCTTCTGACGGCGGCTGAAACCGCCGACGGAGACCGTCCCGGGCGCAGCCCGTCCGGGACGACCCTTCCGCTGGCTGGGCGGCCGGCGGCGTCGATGATCGTATCGAGGACCCGGAACGATGATGAGAGAGCCTGTTCAGGCCCGACCTGTCTTCCGCGCGTTCATGCGCAAGGTCGTCGGACGACGTTGGATCCCGGCGGATGAACCGGCCGCGACGTCGCCAAAGCGGGGTCGCGGGAGGAAGGCTTCCTCCGAAAGCCGCGGCGCCGGGCGCTACCTGATCCAGCTCACCACTTTCGCCACACCGCGCGGCCGCGGGCCGTTCGCGCGGAGGGCGTAAGAGCGCCGGTCGATAGACCGTCGTTCGATCGACCTGAAGCGTCGTCATAGCTCGGCTTGACCGGACCGTCCACCTCGGGCGTCGAGCGCCACGCCGGAGGTGGGTCCTCCGGTCAAAACCGGAGGACGAAGGCGGACGCGGCCGATCCTTTCCGTGACTGGTCTGGTCCGATCCGGTCGGATGGATGACGCTCCATCCTCAAACCCAGCCCATCAGTTCGCGCCGCGTCACGTGCTCGATCACGCGCATGCCCTCGACGCCGTCGTTGAGGCAGGGGATCGCGGCGAATTTCTCGCCGCCATTGTGCAGGAAGATCTCGGCGTTTTCGCCCGCGATCTCCTCGAGCGTCTCGAGGCAGTCGGCCGTGAAGCCCGGCATGCAGACCGCGAGCCGTTTCACGCCCTGCTTCGCCAGCGCCTCCACGGTCTTGTCGGTGTAGGGCTGCAGCCACTCTTCCGGTCCGAAGCGCGACTGGAAGGTGATGCGGAACCGCTCCTCGTCGAGCCCGAGCGCCTCGCGCATCAGCCGCGCGGTCTTCTGGCACTGGCAGTGATAGGGATCGCCCTTCTCGAGATAGCTCTGCGGCACGCCGTGGAACGAGGCGAGGATCACCTCGGGCTCGAAGTCGAGCCTGGCGATCTCGGCCTTCAGCGAAGTCACGGCCGCGTCGATATAGACAGGATCGTCCGCCCAGGGCGGCGCGACGCGCAGCACCGGCTGCCAGCGCATCGCCTTCAGCGCGTCGAACGCCTTGTCGCAGACGGTGGCGGACGTCGCTGCGGCGTATTGTGGGTAGAGCGGCACCAGCAGCAGCCGGTCGCAGCCCTCGCGCTGCAACGCTTCGATGCGCGAGGCGATCGACGGATTGCCGTAGCGCATCGCCCAGTCGACCACGACCGTCGGGGCCTTGTCTGCGAGACAGGCGGCGAGCTTCTCGGCCTGGCTGCGGGTGATGGTCCGCAAGGGGCTCTCGTCGCGCTCGCGGTTCCAGATCGAGGCGTAGTCCTTGCCCTTGCGGCCGGGCCGGGTGGTCAGGATCACGAAGTTCAGCAGCGGCCACCAGATCAGCCGGGAGGTCTCGATCACCCTCCGGTCGGACAGGAACTCCTTCAGGTAGCGCCGCATCGACCAGTAGTCGGTCCCGTCCGGCGTGCCGAGATTGACCAGCAGCACGCCGACGCGTCCATGGCGCACGGGCGGATGACCGGCGGGCAGGCGCGACGCTTCGGCGTCGCCCGGGGACAGGGGCGCGTTCATCGGACGGTGCGGAACTCCGTGGGCTTCCGGCGCGGTAGATAGAGGCGTCGCGGCCGGAAGTCATCCCGGCGCGGCCTGTGCTATGCTACGGCCCGGACGCCGTGAGGATCGCAGCGATGGGCGAGCCCGAACTCAAGCGCATGACCGCCGAGGAATTCCTCGACTGGCAACGGTCGCAGGACCGCAACTACGAGCTCGTCGACGGCCTCCCCGTGCTGCCGCTGAAGGCGATGACCGGGGCGAGCCACGCGCACGACCGCGTCACCGTGAACCTGATCCGCGAACTCGCGACCCAACTGCGCCGGAAGCCCTGCAGGCCCACCACCGACGACATCGCGCTGAAGATCCCGGCAGGCAACGTCCGGCGTCCCGACGTGCTGGTCGAATGCGGCCCGACCGACCCGAGGGGAACTGCGGCGGTCGAGCCGAGGATGGCGATCGAAGTCCTGTCGCCTAGCACGATGAATTTCGACCGCGTCCGGAAGCTCGACGAGTACAAGACCGTCCCCTCGCTCGCCTACATCCTGCTCGTCGACACCGAGAAGCCGCAGCTCTCCCTGCATGTCCGCCGGGGCGATCTCTGGACGGTCGAGCATCACGAGACGCTCGACGCCGTCCTCGACCTGCCCGGGATCGGCTGCCGTCTGTCAGCCGAAGACATTTTCGAAGGCCTGCCCTTCGCCGCGTGACGCCCGCCAGCCTCATCCGTGCAGCGCGACCGCGTCCTCCGGGGCTTCGCCGCGCTCGAACATGCCGTAGTCGCGGATGACGCTCGCGACGCGAAGGCGGTAGTCGGCGAAGACGCCGTCCCGCCCGGCCTTCTGCATCGTCTGATGGCGGCCATGGGCGCGCCATTTCATGAGCGCCTCCTCGTCGCGCCAGAACGACAGCGAGACGAACTTGCCGGGCCTCGTCACGCTTTCGAAGCGCTCGACCGAGATGAAGCCGTCGGCCTGCTCGACGTCGGCCTTCAGCCGCATGGCCATGGCGAAATAGTCGGCCGCGCGGCCTTCCGCAGGCTCGACCTCGAAGATCACGGCGATCATCGCGCTTCCTCTCCTTTCGCGTTTTCCACCTGAGGATCGGGCTTCGGCGGCGGAAAACAAGCCGGAACGCTTCGGTCGTCGCCGAAGCGTTCCGGCTCGAAAGCGGACGATAGGCGGCGTAGCCTCGCCCCATGAGCAGGATCGTCCCCGACCCGCTGATCGCGGAATCCGCCGCCCTGATCGGCGATCCGACGCGCGCCGCGATGCTCGGCGTGCTGATGGATGGCCGCGCCCGCACGGCCAAGGAGCTGGCGGGGCTCGCCGGCGTCTCGGCCCAGACCGCGAGCGGTCATATCGCCAAGATGACGGCCGCCGGGCTGATCGCCGTCGCGAAACAAGGGCGGCATCGCTATGTCCGGCTCGCCGGTCCGCACGTCGCCGAAATCCTCGAACGGCTGATGACGCTCGCGGCCCTGGCGCGGCCGGGAAACCGTGCGCGCGGCGCGGAGGACGAGGCGTTCCGCCATGCGCGCACCTGCTACGACCACCTTGCTGGACGTCTCGCGCTGGATCTGGTCGAAGCGCTGGTCCGGCGCGACGTCCTCCGCCGGGGCCATGACGGCTTCGAACCGACGCTGTCGGGCGAGCGCTGGTTCCGCGCGCTCGGAGTCGACGTCGCCCGTGCCCGCTGTTCGACGCGCGCCTTCGCGCGCTGCTGTCTCGACTGGAGCGAGCGGCGCGACCACCTCGCCGGCGCGCTCGGCGCCGCCCTGCTTAAGGCTCTGCTGGCGCGCGGCTATCTCGAACGGCGCAGGGAAGGCCGCACGGTCGACGTGACCGCAGCCGGCCGCCGCTTCTTCGCCGAGGAAATGCCGCCTCCGCGCGCCTCAGCCGCCGCAGACCGTGCCGGAGGCGAGAAGGCCGCCGAGCAGCAGCGCGCCTAGGCCGACGATCATCGCCGCTGCGAGCGCCTCGAGGCCGGCCACCACCACGCCCCCGATCCCCGGCCGGGCGGAAGCGATGCGGAGCGCGGTCGCCTTGGCCCCGACCGCGAGCGCCGCGATGACCGCGACGGTCGCGGCCGTGCCGACCGCCATCGCGAAGGTCGCGGCGATCCCGGCCCAGAAGATCCCCTGCGCGAGCGCGAACACCAGCGTCACGATCGCGCCGGTGCAGGGCCGCAGTCCGATCGCGAGCACCGCGGCGCCCGCCTGCCGCCAGTTTCCGCGGGCCGCCACCTGCGGGTCGACGCCATGGCCGTGGGCGCAGTCGGGACCATGGACATGCGTGGGCTTGCCCTGGAGCGCGAGGACGAGCCCCCTGCCCTTGCGCCACAGCAGCGCGAGGCCGACCGTCAGCACCGCGGCGTAGCTCGCGGCCTCGAGCCACCAGGTCGCCCCGGCCATCGCGATGCTGGTCGCCTTCAGCGCGATCGCGAAGACGCCCACCAGCGCGATGGCGGCGACCGCCTGCGCCAGAGCCGCGACCGCCGACAGCGCGACGCCGCGCCGAAACCCTTCGCCGGTCGCGACCAGATAGGAGGAGATCACCGCCTTGCCGTGGCCCGGTCCCGCCGCGTGGAAGATCCCGTAGGCGAAGGACAGGCCCGCGAGCAGTCCGAGCGCCGCGGGATCGGTCTTCACCGCCCGGATGGCGCCGGAAAGCTGGAGATAGAAAGTGGACTGCTTGGCCGCGATCCAGGCGAACAGGCCGTCGGGGGCGCAGGCGCCGGGCGCGTCCGGCCGCCCGACGCCGAACGGTCCCGCCGCGCCCTGGGCCAGCGCGTGGTCGGCGAGGAGCAGCGACAGCCCCGCGACCGCAAGCGCCAGCATGGCGAGACGCGCTGTCCGCCCACCATGCTCCTCCCTGCCGGAAGGCTGCCGGCGGCGCCGTGCCGACGCGCCGCTCACTTGCAGGCGACGAGCAGCGTGTTCGAGAACTGCGCCCCGAAATTCGAGCCGGGCGAAAGTCCGCTGAAGAATGATTCCGACAGCCGCTTCTGCTGGCCCGCGTCCGGCGCCGGCGGCCGCTCGAGCTCGACGCCGCAGCCCGCAGGGGCCGAAACGAGCTTCGCGGGCTTGTCCTTCGCGAATTCGAAGGCCACGAAATAGGTCGGATCATAGACCTCGACCCGGTACGGAGCGCCCTTCTCGGGCGCGCCCTCCTTCACCGGCAGGGTGAAATGCAGCTCCAACCGCTTGTCCGGGAGCATTTCGAGCCAGTAGTCGCGCGGCTTGTCGAAGGCGACGCGCGCCTCGCCCGCCTTGCCGAATGTGAAGAACTTGAACTCGTCGAGCGAGGTGACGTTGACCTCGGCGAGCGGCGCGAGCTCGTCGCGCGAGTACTGGCCGTCGCCGTTCGCGTCGAGGCCCTGCACGGCCATGGACGAGAACATGTCGTCGAAGATCCAGGCGTGCCGAACCGCCGTCATGCGGCCGTCGGGGCCGTAGACGATCTCGCTGCGCGCCGTGACGAAGACGTGGGGATGGGCGCCAGCCGGATCGGCGGCGAGAACTGCGGCGACGCAGGACAGCGCCGCGGCGCGGGCGAATCGTGTGACGGCCATGCGATCCCCGTACCGACGCGGACACGGGGTTGTCGAGCGTGACTGCGGCCGAAACGCGGCGCGACGCAAACAATGCCGCGTGCTTCGGGACGCGACCTCCTTGGCTGCTCCCCGGAATGCCGAAAGTTCTCGAGAACACGAACCATGCTCACGCCGGGACGCTTCGCGAAGGGCGAAGCGTCCCGAAGCGCGCAATTCCTCCTCAGGCGTCGGCGCGCACCCGCGACTTCGTCGGATCGTAATGCGGGAAGGCCACCACCGTCGCCTTGATGCGCTTCTGCTGACCGTCGAGCTTGCCGATCTCGACCTCGGTCCCGAGGTCCGCATAGGTCACGTCGAGGCGCGCGAGCGCGATCGACTTGCCGAGGATCGGCGAGCGCGTCGCGCTCGTCACCACGCCGATCTGGGCGCGGCCGACATGGACGCAGTCGCCGTGTCCGACCGCTTCGTTCGACGCGATTTCGAGCCCGACGAGCTTCTTCGCCGGCGTCTCGCGCCGGCGCGCGAGCGCTTCGGAACCGACATAGGGATCGGTCTTCTCTTTCGGGACGGCGAAGCCGATGCCGGCCTCGAACGGGTCGGTCTGGTCGCAGAACTCGTAGCCCGCGAAAGCGAGCCCGGCCTCGATCCGCAGCATGTCGAGCGCCTGGAGCCCGAGCGGCTTGATCCCGTGCGGCTCGCCCGCAGCCATGATCGCGTCCCAGACCTCCGGCGCTCGGTCCGGGTGGCAGAACACCTCGTAGCCGAGTTCGCCAGTATAGCCGGTGCGCGAGACGACCACCGGAACGCCCGCAAGCCTGCCGACCGTGAAGCGGAACCATTTGAGCTCGCGCACCGTCGGCTCGGCCGGCGGCGACACGACGAGGCTTTCGAGGATCTCGCGCGAACGCGGCCCCTGGACGCCGACATTGTGGAGCTGGTCGGTCGAGGTCTTCACCCAGACCTTGAGGCCGTGCTTCGCGGCGAGTTCGCGCAGATGCACGCCGCAATAGTCCTCGCCGCAGATCCAGCGGAAATTGTTCTGGCCGATGCGGAACACCGTGCCGTCGTCGATCATGCCGCCGTGCTCGTAGCACATGGCGGTGTAGACCACCTGATTGACGGCGAGCTTCTTCATGTTGCGCGTGACGGCGAGCTGCATCAGCGCCTCGGCGTCCGGGCCGATGACCTCGAACTTCCTGAGCGGCGAGAGGTCCATGATCGCGGCGCGCTCGCGGCACGCCCAGTATTCCTCGATGGGACCGTTGTCCGAATAGCAGTCGGCGAGCCAGAAGCCGCGATATTCGGAGAGCTTGCGGGTGAGCGCGGAGGTGCGGGAGTGGAAGCCGGTTTCGCGCGTCAGCACCGGCGCGGCGTCGGGAGTCATGCGGTGGGCGATCCCTCGTGAGAAGTGTTCTTTGGCGTCGTAGACGCGCACATGGATATCGGTGGGCTCCCAGCCGTTGGCCGGGTCGATGTCGTCCGCGCAGGACGACGAGGCGCAGACGAGATCGGTCAGCGCGCGCAGCAGCACGTAGTCGCCGGGACGCGACCACGGCTCGTCCATGGTGATCGAGTCGTCCGCGTTGACGGTCGTGTTGTAGAAGAAGTTGATCGCAGGCCAGCCGGCCTTCGGCTTGATCCCGTAGGGCGCCAGCGCACGGTTGAAATTGTCCGTGCAGTTGTCGTGGCCGGGATAGCCCATGTCCTCGTAATATTTCGAGTTGCAGGCGAGCAGGAAGGCGTCGTGCCGGCCGACCGTGTCTCGCACCACCTCGACCAGCGGAACCAGCCGCGCGTCGAAATATTTGGAGTGCAGGCCCGGGCCGGGATTGGCGGTCGCCATCAGCGTGCGCGTGACGGTCGGGTCGATCCCGGTCTCGTCGCCCCGCTCCAGCGCGGCGGCGTCGAAGGCGAGGAAATCCGAGCACTGGCGGCCGTCGACGTCGATGATCTGGATGTAGTCGCCAGCCTTGACGCGATAGGGCTCCGCCGTCGCGGCCTTCACCCGCAGGTCGAGCTTCGGCTCGGCGAGCGGCGCCGGCGCGACGCCTTTCGGCTCGCCCGCGGTCTCGATCACGACGCGAAGCTCGGTGGGCGGCGTCTGTTCGTCCGGCGCCATGGCGCCGCCGGCCGGCATCAGCGCGCAAAGGGCGTCGGACGCGACGTCGAAGTCGACCGCCGAGCCGGGCTCGCCTTCTTCGCCGAACAGGCGGAAGCCGACGAGGCCCTCGACATCCAGTCCGCGCGCCGCCAAGGCGGCCCTGGCGGCCAGGGCCTCCTCCTCCGCGGCGGGCTCCAGCCGGCCGCCGTCGATCGCGCCCTGGGGCGCGAACAGCAGGCCGGGCTGGCGTCCTTCCGGGTCCTCGATCCGCAGGCGGTCGCCGGCTGCGAGACCGAAAACGGCCGCCTCGCCGCCGCGCGCCACGAGCGAAACCAGTCGCGAGGAAGACGCGGCGGGGTTTCGAGCGTCCATGATGGTTCTCCTCGATTCATAAGGAAGCGCGACGGCGTCCGTACCCTCTCCCGCTTGCGGGAGAGGGTACGGACGAGGGTCTGCTTGCAGGCGGCGCCATCGACGCCGCCCGGTTTCCGCCGTCTCCCGAACCGGAAGACGGCGGCAGGCGTCCCGCCTTATTCCGCGGCCTGCTGGCCCGGCTGGTGCAGGAACGCCTCGAGCGAGTCGTCGAGCGCGTCCATCCAGGGCGTGTGATGCGTCGGCGCCATCGTGCCGGTCAGCGTCGAGGGGTAGGAGCGGTTGCGGTAGGTCAGGATGCCCTCGACCTTGTGGTGCTCCCATTCCTTGAACAGGCGCGCCACCTCGTCGACGTCCAGCTTCGGATAGTCGGTGTCGGCCAGCAGCTCGCGCACATATTCCGTCTGGAAGTCGATCGCCTGATAGGGGTTCTCAAGCGCCGCGTTGAGCGCGACCCACTTGTCGACGTCGGCCTTCTGCGTCTCGGCGTCCGGCAGCGTGATGCGGCCGAGCACCACGTCGCGGGCGTACCACGCCTGCGCGTCGAACATGTTGAAGGTGTAGTACTGATCCTGCGCGCCGATATACATCAGCTTCGGATTCTGCAGCCAGAAGATGCCCTTGTAGAGGTTCCCCGGATAGAGGCTCGTCTTGGTCTTCAGCCGCAGTTCGTCCGGCAGGAACGGGTAGTGGTTGAGGTAGCCGGTGCAGAAGATGATGGCGTCGACGTCGTCGACCTTCGAGCCGTCCTTGAAGTAGCAGGTCGAGCCGACGACCTTGGTCAGCAGCGGCTTCTCCTCGAAGCCTTCCGGCCAGTCGAAGGCCATCGGCTTGGTGCGGTAGCTGAAGGTGATCCGCGCCGCGCCGTATTTGTGGCACTGCGTGCCGATGTCTTCGGCCGAATAGCTCGAACCGATCATCACGACATGCTTGCCCTTGAACTCGTCCGCGCAGCGGAAGTCGTGGGCGTGCAGCACGCGGCCGAGAAACCTGTCGACGCCTTCGAAGGTCGGGACGTTCGGCGTGGAGAAATGGCCGTTCGCCACAATGACGTAGTCGAACTCTTCCGAGATGCGCTTGTCGTTGACGAGGTCCATGACCTCGACCGTGAACTTCTCAGTCGCCTCGTCATAGGAGACGTTGCGGACGGCGTGGTTGAACTTGCAGTATTTGCGGACGCCCGACTTCTCGACGCGGCCGGCGATGTAGTCATGCAGCACGGCGCGCGGCGGGTAGGACGGGATCGGCCGGCCAAAATGCTCCTCGAAGGAGTAGTCGGCGAATTCGAGGCACTCCTTCGGGCCGTTCGACCACAGATAACGGTACATGGAGCCGTGGACCGGCTCGCCGAACTCGTCGAGGCCGGTGCGCCAGGTGTAGTTCCACAAGCCGCCCCAGTTCGACTGCTTCTCGTAGCAGACGAGCTCGGGGACCTCGGCCCCCTTCTGCTTGGCGGATTCGAAGGCGCGGAGGGCCGCGAGGCCGCTCGGTCCGGCGCCGATGACTGCAATGCGTTTCGTCATGTCTAACCCCTGTTCAGTGTCGCTTCGAAGGAACGTCGCGCCGGATCAGGCGCGTTCCTCGAGCGGATGGGTGCGAAGCCGGTGCGGATCGTAGAACGGCGTACGCACGACATGGGCGTCGAACTCGCCCTTTTCGGACTTGACCTTGAACGTCGTTCCGATCGCCTTGAGATCGGGCGTCGTCTGCGCGAGCGCGAGCGACTTCATCAGATAACGGCTGTAGGTGGTCGAGTTTACCGTGCCGACCTCCTTGCCGTCCTTCACGAGCTTGGCGCCGGGCTCGATCGCCTCATGGGCGTCGATCTCGAGGCCGACATTGGCGTAGCGGACGTCGCCCTTGCGCTTCTCGAGCGCGGCCTTGCCGTTGAAGTCGGCCTTGGAGAGGTCGACCGTCCAGTCGGCGCCGACTTCCCACGGCGTCTCGTCGCCGTTGGGCATGTCGAAGGGGAAGAACAGCAGCGCGCCCTCGACGCGGACGATGTCGAGGCAGTCCCAGGAAGCGGCGCAGACCCCAAACGGTTTGCCGGCTTCCATGATCTTCTCCCACAGCACGGGAGCGTCGGCGGCCGAACAGAACACCTCGTAGCCGCGCTCGGCCGAATAGCCGCCGCGGCCGATCGAGACGTCCTTGCCGAACAGCTTGGCGCGCGCATGCTCGAAATACTTGACCGTCGCGAGGTCGATGTCGGCGTGCGGATTCAGGATGTCGAGCGCGAGCGGCCCCTGCAGCGAAAGGATGTGGACGTCGTCGTCCTTGGCCCAGGTCGACTGCGAGCCGGCGAAGAAACCGTCGATGACGTCTTCGAGATTGCCGCCGCCGTGGCTGAGACGGAACTCCGTCGCGCCGTCGCGATAGACCAGGACGTCGTCGATCAGGGAGCCGTTCTCGTCGACGATGTTCGAAATCGCCGACTGGCCGGGCTTCAGCTTGTCGACGTCGGTGGTCAACATCCTGTTGAGCACCGCGACGACGTCTGCGCCCGAAACGTCGATCATGCGCAGGCCGGAAACGTCGAACAGGCCGGCCTTGGAGCGGACGATGACCGTCTCCTCATAGGGGCAGGTCGAATAATGCTGCGGAATCGGCATGCCGTTCCACTCGCTGTCGAGCTTCGAGCCGAGCGCCATGTGGATCTTTTCGAGCGCGCTTTTGCGGGGGAAATCTGCGGGGCCCATGGGTATGTCCGTTCGTTTCTGAAGTTTCGTTGGATCGGCGAAAGTGCGTCCTTCGAGACGGCCCCGACGGGCCTCCTCGGATGAGGACTGGCGAGGGCGCCGGAGAAGAGGAGCGCCGCTCTTCCTCATGCCGAGGAGCTGTCCGAAAGGACCGCGTCTCGAAGCACGAAATTCCTCTCTGGCGCTTCTCTTCAGTCCGGGAAGAAGCCCGGCGAGGTCGGCGCGCCGTCGTCGTATTTCGACAGCCAGTCGATCGTGGTCTGGCGGAAGCGCGTGAGGCCCTTGTAGTCGGCGAGCTCCGGCTTCAGGTCGCGCAGCACGCGGTGGAAGCGGCGGCCCCATTTCGGGATCGTGACCAGCTCTTCCATCTTGATCATGTAGGCGCGGATCGAGAACAGGACGGCGTTCGAGCGCGGCAGGCGCCACAGCGCCTGAAGCTCCACCCTGAGATGGACCTTGTTCCCGACGTTCTCGGGCGTGACCGTGGTCCGGTCGATGCCCCACTTGTGGTAGTTCTCCGGGCTGGTGTCGAGCCGCGGATTGATGGTCATCGTCCAGTTGAGGCGGCGCACGGGGCGGCCCTGCTGCAGGTTGAGCAGGAACTTGAGCGCCCGGTCGAACACGCCGAGGTCATGGGCGAGCGGCACGGGGCCGTGCCATTCCTTGAAGCTCATGCCGACGTCGAAATCGAGCGACCAGTCGGCCTGGGTGGTGACGATGCCGGCGTCCATCCAGAGGTCGTCGTTGCGCTGGTCGCACAGGCAGAAGTCGCCCTGGCACTGGCGCGTGATGTACTCCATCGGCGGATAGGGCAGCGTCGCCGCATCCCCGAAGGTGAAGCGCTGGTCGATCCCGAGCGGCTTGTTCACCCAATGCCAGTCGTCGCCGTCGCGGGTGAGCTGGAAGTGCTCGGGATAGTTCTTCGCCATCGACTCCATCAGGAGCTCGACGAGGTCCCATTCCGCCGTGATCATGTGCGGCAGCGACTGGCAGCGCAGCGGGTCCTGCTTCAGGACGAGCGCCCTGTCCTCCATCTCGGCGACGTAGTGCTCGTCGATGTCGATGGGGAACTCGAAGGGGCTCTTCTTCGGCCCCGGCATGTGCTGCTCGATGTTCACCGCATACATGTACTCGTCCTTGTCGAACGGGAACGGAAAGCGGTGGATCGCTTCCGGCGAGTTCGAGAAGGTGAAGTCGTCGCGGAACGTTTCTTTCTTGAACTGGATGGTCATGGCTGACGGCCTCTCACAGGT
The DNA here is from genome assembly GCA_003241695.1 of Ancylobacter novellus. Classification (GTDB taxonomy): domain Bacteria; phylum Pseudomonadota; class Alphaproteobacteria; order Rhizobiales; family Methylopilaceae; genus Methylopila. The sequence continues at coordinate 388,141 of QFPN01000001.1, forward strand.
CGAGCACGAGCTCGCGGCCCTTGAGGCGCGAGACGCAGATCATGATCTTCTTGCCCGAGGCGTGCTCTTCCTCGGTGAGGTAGTGGTCCTTGTGCTCGAGCGAGCCGTCGCAGGAGACGACCTCGGTCTCGCACTGGCCGCAGGCCCCGCCGCGGCAGAGATACGGCGCGTCGACGCCCGCCTCCTCGATCGCCTCGAGAAGGCTCTGGTCGGAGCGGACGTCGGCGGTGATCCCGGCGCGCCGCAGCACGACCGAGAACGGCTCGCCGCCGGCCGGCGCGAGGAAGCGCTCGGAATGGAGGTTCTCCTCCGGCCATCCGGCCTCGCGGCCGCCGCGCAGGATCGCGTCGATCATGCCCTCGGGCCCGCAGACGTAGAGATGCGTGCCGAGCGGCTGGTTCTTCAGGATTTGGTCCATCACGATGACCTCCTCCTCGTCGTCGCGATAGAGCTTGAGCTTCGAGCCGTGCTCGGCCCTCAGCTCCTCCACGAAGGCGCCGTGCGCAGCCGAGCGCATGGCGTAATGAATCTCGTAAGGCGCGCTCTGGCGCTTCAGCTCCGCCGCCATCGCATGGATCGGCGTGACGCCGATGCCGCCGGCGATCAGCAGATGCCTGCGGCCGGTGCGGTTCACCGGGAACAGGTTCACCGGCATGGTGATGGTCAGTTCGGTTCCAGGGGCGACCCGCTCGTGCATGTAGGCCGAGCCGCCGCGTGAATTCGCGACGCGCAGCACGCCGATGCGGTAGCTCGACCCGTCGGGCGAGCGGTCGATCAGCGAGTACGGATTTTTGATCTTCCGCCCGTCGGCCTCCATCGTGACGACCACGTGGGCGCCGGCGGAGAACTCCGGCAGCGGCTCGCCCGAAAGGGGCGCGAGCCGGAAGCGCTTGACCGTGTCGGTGGCCTGCTCGACCTCGACGACCCGGACCCTGATCTCGACGCCGCCGCTCATGCGAACAGCTCCTCGGCCGGCGGGGTGACCCCGGGCTCTTCGGCGTTGACGCACACGCCCTGGAAGGCGCCGAGCCGACGCGAATAGTGGTCGCGCACCAGCAGCGAGAGGCCGCAATGGGCGCAGGTGACGGGTGAGACGGTCACGTTCTCGGTGAATCCCTTGCAATGGACGCACTGGACGCGGCGCGCGAGCGAGCCGCGATGTTCGATCGGGATCGAAAACGGGTCGATCCCATGCTCCATGCCGGCCGCGACCGTCTGGCCGACGAAGCCTTCGACGCCGGCGGCGTAGAGGCGCGTCCCCATGGTGGCGGTCGCGAGCAGTCCGTTGATGCGGACGAGCGCCGTCGGGACCGACGGCAGGACGTGAAGGGCCTCGGGGCCCAGCGCTTCGAGCGCAGCCTCATGGCCTTGTCCCGCGGACGCGCCCGGCGTGTAGACGATCGTCGCGTGGGCGGCGGCGTCCGGGCGCCCGGAGAGCATCTCGATCGCCGCGAGCGCTCCTTCGCCTTCGACCGCCACGATGTGGCGGCGCGCGGCCTCGTCGAGTTCGAGGCCCTTATAGACCGGGCGGCTTTTGTTTTCGGAAACCAGCATGTCGACCCTTACGATGCGCTTTGCACTGCGGGACCCCGGCGCAACCGCGCCAGGGTCCCGGGCGGTCATTGTCAGAGCTGGAAGATCCAGTTCGAGACGAGCACGGTGGCGACGCCGGCGATGAGCGTCAGATAGGGAAGGACGCCGGCCTTTCGCTTGCTGATCAGGTGCTGTTCGCCGACGCCGAGATCCTCGAGCATCCGGGCCGGGAACTTGCCCTTGTCCTGCACGTAGTGGCGATAGAGGAAGACCGGGACGATGAGCGCGGCGGTGGCGAGGCCCGCCCACAGCGCCATCGGGTTCCAGACCTTCGCGCCCGCTCCCATGAAGACCGCGTTGACGAAGGCGAAGATCGTGCCGATCGCGATGATGACCGTCGGCGCCTTGTACGGCCGGTCGATGTGGCCGTTGTCGATGCGGTGGATCCAGCCCGAGTTCAGGTTCAGGAAGTTGAAGATGATGTAGCCGCAGTTCGACACCGCCAGGATGAAGAAGAACGAGGTGGCGTCGGCGCAGGCGATCGCGAGCAGGACCAGGTTCACGAGCAGGTCGGTCCACATGGCGTTGGTGGGCGCGCCGTTGTGGTTCACGTAGGACAGGTAGCGGGGCAGCCAGCCGTCGACCGAGCCCTGGTAGAGGGTGCGCGACGAGCCGGCCATCGCGGTCATCAGGCACAGCAGCAGCGCGAGGATCATGAGCATGACCAGCGCGTTCTCGATGATCGGGCCGCCGCCGACCATGTGGGCGAGCGCGGAGGCGACGCCGGACCCGTCGACGATCGGGGTTTCGAGCATGCCCGTCAGGCCGAGCTGGCTCTGGAAGGTGAAGGGCACGATCACGAAGAAGCCGATGCACAGCAGGCCCGAATAGAAGATGGCCTTGAAGGTGTCGGTGCCCGGATTCTTGAACTCTGAGGTGTAGCAGACCGCGGTCTCGAAGCCGTAGGTCGACCAGGCCGCGATGAACATGCCGCCGAGCACGAGCGTCCAGCCGGCGATGTTCCATGCGCCCGGCTCGGGCTTGTAGGCCTCGGCGAGCGGGACGAACGGAGTGAAGTTCGCCCAGTTCACGCCGTTCTGCAGCAGCGGCGCGATGCCGACGATCGCGAGCGGAATGATGACCAGCAGGCCGATGTACTTCTGGGTGTTGGCGGTGTCGAGAATGCCGCGATGCTGAATCCAGAACGTCATCAGCATCAGCGCCGCGCCGATGAAGAAGGCGGCGTTGAGCGAGAACGACACCGGACCGAGCGAGCCGGAGAACAGCGTCCAGGTGCGCAGCCCCGAGGCCGCGTCAGGCGCGATCGCGGTCAGGATGTAGCCGGCGGCGATCGACGTGCCGAGCGACAGCACCGGCGACCAGGCGAACCAGTTGCACCACACCGAAAGCGGCGCGACGGGCTTGGCGTAGCGCACCCAGGCGGCCGCGCCGTAGATCGAGGCCCCGCCCGACTTGTTCGGGAACAGACCTGCGATCTCGGCGTAGATGAAGGATTGCAGGAAGCCCATGCACATCGAGGCGGCCCAGATCGCGAAGGCGACCGTGCCGGTCGTGCCCGCGATGCCGCCGATCGAGAACAGGACGAGCGGCGGCACGCCGCTCGCGACCCAGAAGGCTCCCGTCCAGTTGATGCTTCTGACCAGCTGGCGGTCGCCTGCGGCGCCCGCTCCGGCCTCTGTCGCTGCCATCGTCATTTATGGTTCCCCTTGAAGTATTCTTACGCCCGGACCTCAAATTCCGAAGCCATAAACAGAGACGATGACGCCCGATTTTCTCAATGCGGCCGCCCTCATGCTGACGACAGCGCCTGACGACGCGGTCGACACAAGAGTAAAATCCGAGGTCGACACGCTCACCCCTCCACAGTGAGGCGCGTCGACAATCGAACGTCCTGCCCGCCCAGCTTCTCGGGTCGCTTTCGTCACCACGACCCAAATGATGCAACAAATGAATTCTATGTCAAATATTTTTCTTCTGGATAAAAAGTAGGCATACACGCCAATCTTTGCGGCGCCACGTTCCGCAAAGACGGACGCATGTCATCATGAGCCGACGCACAAGCGATCGACCCGCCAAAAGGGCGAACGAACTGACGATAGACTAAAAGATTTGCGGCGCACGCCGCCGACCGTCCCCACCATTTCTAGGAGGGGTTCGAAGTCGTCCTTCAGCCCTGGTATGCGTTTCCTCGGATTTCTTTATTTTGCATGATGATCAATCGATAGAGCTGGTCGCGCAATGGTGACGAGTGGCACTATCCCGGCGAGCAGCGGCCTCCCGGGTCTCCGCCGCTATCTTTCGAGGCCTGAAACTCCTAGAGTTTCAGGCATGACCTCGGCGATCGCGCGTTCGAGACTGCCTTCCATCGACGGTCCGGAGTGGTTCGCGCTCGCGGGCGAGACAATCGCGTCGATTGGAACGGCGTATTTCCACCGCGAGCTCATCAAGCTGCTCGAGGCCAGCATCCGCAGCGAGGCGGTGTGGATCATCCGCTATTCGGGCGAGGCGCCGCCCGACGTGGTCTACACCCACAACGTGCCCGACAGCGTCCGCAAGATCTACGACGAGCGCTGTTCAGGCGTCGATCCGTTCTCGATGCGCTGGAAGACTAGGCGTGAGGCCGGCGTCTTCACGCTCGCGACGCTTCGCGACGAAAGCGTCGAATACCTTCTCTACACGAAGATTTTCCTTGGCGCGGCGGAAATGGAGGACGAGCTCGGCGTCTTCTTTCCGGTCACGGCGCATAATTGTTTTGCGTTCTTCCTCGAACGCGAACACGGGCTATTCTCGGAAAGCGAGGTCGCACGCGCGCGTCTGATATTTCCGGCGCTCGAAAGTTTCTATCGCGCGCATCTCGGCTGGCTGTTCAACGAGCTGCGCTACGCCGACGCGCCCGAGGCCAGCGGCCTCATCAACAGGCCGACGCTGATTCAGGATCGGTCCGGCCAGACGGTCTACGCCAGCGAGGGCTGGAACGCCCTCGCGGAGGCCGAAACGTCGCTCGCCGCGGCGCTCGCGACCCTGTCCGGCGGCGCCGACGCCGTCGAGTTCGGCGCCCTTGTGCTTAAATCGGAGGCGCTCGGCGCGGACTTCCCGCTCGCTCCCGGAGGCCGGATGGTGGTTGCGGAGCGCGACGCTTCACATTATCGCGCCGACCGATTGAAAAGCCTGTCCGGCGTGCTCGACATCTTCACGCCGCGCGAGCGCGACATCCTCGATCTCGCGATGCGGGGGATGAACAGCGCCGAGATCGGCGAGCGGCTGAACATTGGCGTCGGCTCGGTGAAGAACGTCAAGATGAGGCTCTACCGGAAGGCCGAGGTCTCGACGGAACGCGAGCTTGTCAAGAAGTTCATGCCACTCTATGAGCCGAGCTGACCACGCGACCGACGGTTTGGGATGAAAGCTCAGGCGCCGATCAGTCTTGGCCAGGACGAATGGTTCCGGCGGATCGGGCGCGTCGCCTCGTCGATGGGGACCGACCGGTTCCACGAGCAGCTCGTCGAACTGTTCGGCGCGACCTTCGATCATTGCGCGAGCTGGATCATCCGCTATTCGCGCGTCGCGCCGCCCGACGTGATCTACACATGGAACGTGGCGCCGGAGGTGGTGGAGGTCTATTCCGCCTACTGTTCGGACCTCGATCCGTTCTCGGCGCACTGGAAACTGCACGAGGAGCCCGGCGTCCGCACGCTGAAGAGCTTCGCATCTCTGGAAGCCGCGATCGATCCGCGCCCCTACAACCGCCTGTTCAAGCCGGCGGCCCGGATCACCGACGAGCTCGGCATGTTCTTCTCGACCGTCGGCCACTCGTCTCTCGGCCTCTTCCTCGAACGGGAGAAAGGGTATTTCACCGCCGCCGAGGTCGCCCGCGCGAAACTGATGTTTCCGGTGCTGGACGGCTTCCACAAGACCCACATCGGCCGGATCTTCGACCGCCTACGCTATGCCGGCGACGCCAACGAGAGCGAACTCGTCAGCCGCCCCACGCTCGTTCAGGACCGCCGCGGACTCGAGATTTTCGCGACGCCCTCCTGGCGGGAAGCGGTCGCAGCCGACGCTTCGATCGCAGAGGCGATCGCCGCCGTCCGCGACGAACGCGCCGTGGCGCTTGCGGGGCACATGCTCAAGATCGAACGCTTCGACGAGTATTTCCCGCTCGCCCCGTCCGGCCGGATGTTCGTGCTGACGGAGCCCGAAGCCGCGTCTCCCGACGACGTATCGGCCGACGACCTCGCCGAACTCGAGCGCGTCCTGACCTTGCGCGAGCGCGCGATTTTCGACCTCGTGATGGCCGGCGCGACGACGGGTTCGATCGCCCAGCGGCTCGAGATCAGCAAGGGAACGGTGAAGAACTACCGGATCCGGATCTACCGCAAGGCCGGCGTCAGTTCCGAGCGCGCGCTGGTGCAGAAATTCGGCCGGGCGGGCCTCGCCTGAGGCGACGGATGTCAGATCTCGGTTTCGTCGGCGGCCTCGATCTCGCGTCCCGCCCTGCGCCGGAACGCCCGCTCGCCGGCAAGGCCGAGAGCCAGAAAGACCACCGTCAACGCGAACACGTAGTTCAGGTCGAGCGATCGGCAGATGTAACCGCTGAAGAACCCCATGCGAAACCACTCTACGAAGTGCACCAGGGGATTCCAGAGCACGATGTCGCGCGTCGCCGGCGGCATCCGGTCCACCACGAAGGCGAATCCGGACGTGATGAACATCGCCATCAGCAGAAGATTGCTAAAATGCTGAAGGCCCGGCGCAGCGTGCAGCAGAAGCGCAAGCGCGAGACCAAACGCTAGGCTGAAGATCGCCAAGGCGAAGAACGCGACAATGCAATGGAACAGATCGCCCGGAACCGCGTCGAATCCGAAGATCTGCAAAACGGTAAGGCACAGCGTCAGAACAACGCCCGCAGTGACCACCTCCAACACACAGGCGGCGTAGCAGAGGTCAAGGCGGATCAGGCCCGGAAGACGCGCCGAACGGCCCGACACCAGCGTCTGAGAAACGCTCGACACGACGTTCCGCCACATACGCGCGATGACGATGCCGGTGACGAAAAACACTTCGAAACTGTCGCCAACGGGAGGGCGGTCGGTGCCGCTGTGCTTGAGCGCGAGCTTCAGCACGAAGACCCAGGCCATCGGCTCCACGATCGCCCAGACATAGCCGGCGCGCGAGCCGAGATAGCGCGAGCGCATCCGGCTCACCACCAGCGCGATGATGGCGCGGCTCTGGAGTTTGGCGGAGGCGGCTAGGCTCATGTCGGCTCGCGATGGGAGACGGACGGTCGGGTTTCGCCGGAGCGTGGTCGCCCGAAATCATGTCGCGATCGCGACGGCTTTGCGGTTCACGGTACCGCGAGCGCCTGGGGAAGTCGACGCCCGCCTCCCCGCGGTCGCGCGGATAAACTTGCCACACGGCACTGGCCGTCGGCCGGCCGCGCGTCATTTGGAGGCCACGCGGACCGGAGACCAGAATGCACAAGTTCGAGATCGGCGAGAAGACCCACTACGTCGGCAGCCCCGTCGGCGCGAAACCGCAGGCGGCGGAGATCGTCGCCCGACTGCCCGACGAGAACGGCCAGCCCGGCTATCGGGTCAAATGCCTCGGCGACGGCCGGATTCGCCACGTCTTCGAAGAGGACCTGAGGGCGAACGCCGCAGGCTGATCGGAGCGCGCCCGGAGGGCTTCTTACGCCGCCGCGGCGGCGTGAGCATCTCCGGCGAAGCTCTGAAGACGCGCGCCGAGCCCGCCCTTTTCGGCGACCGCCAACGACCAGCGGACGCCGGGATTGCGGGCGCCGGCAAGCTCCATCTGGAGCTTCCACCATTCGGGCGGCAGCGGCGCTGCGCCGTTCGCGGTCCGGTCGGCGTCGATCGCGACCGCCACAGCGACGAAACGGTTCGCTGCGGCGAACAGCTCGTCCAGAGCCCAGGGCACGTCCTCTTCGGGCACGCCGGTCAAGGCGTCGATCGCCGCGACGCCGTCATATGAACCTTCGACCGGACGAGCGAACGGCGCCTCGGCGGACGAACGCGTCGTGACCGTCGCGGCGCCGAACCGGCGCGGGCCGCCCTCGGCCGAGGGGAGCGAATAATCGAGCACGGTCTTAGCGCCGGTCGCAGCGACGAGCTTGCCGACTTCGGACTGCAGCCGCTTCTCCGGTCCCGCCGCGGCGGGAGCCCCGTTCGACAGGCGCGCGACCGCCGCCGCGAAGCCGGAGCCGGGCCGCTCGCGGGTGAAGGTCGTGAACCGCGCGGCGTCCGCCTCGCGCTCGAGCGCGTACCAGACCTCGCCTTCCGGATGCGGCTCGTAGCGGAGTTGGTCCGGGAACGGCTTCCAGGGCTGCGTGCGCAGCGTCGTGAAGTGGAAGCACTTCGAGCGGTCGGCCGTGAATTCGTTGTCGCGCGCGTTCCATTCGCCGCCCATGCGGCCGAACAGGCCTCGGCCGTTCATGATGCCGAGGAAGAAGTCGCGCTTCATGCCGCCCCGCTGCGCGTCTTCGACGCGCCAGTGCGGCAGCATCTTAGCGGCGTCCATCAGGGCGACCGAGGTTTCGTCCTCCTCGACGCACAGGATCGAGGCGTCGCCCATGTCGAGGTCGAACAGTTCGGACGGATCGGCAAGATAGATCTGGTCGACGTCGTTGTAGATCGCGCGGCCCTGACCGCCTGCGAGCGTCGGGATCGCGAAGCGGTAGTTGGTGAAGCCCGTGGTCCAGCCCGTGCGGTCGAAGCCGCGCAGGTTCTTCATCAGATGGATCTCGTAGGCGCGGCCCGGGTCGCGCGTCTTGAGCACCGACCACACGAATACGCGCTCGGCGCGCGCCTGCAGCGGCTCCGTGCCGAGAAAGATCCGGACCGGAGGCTTCGTCGACGCGGAGACGCCGGGCTCGGGATCGATCCGCACCACTTCCGGCGCCTGACGATGTCCGGGCGGGCGCGGACGGTCCTTGCGAAGCCAATACTTCGGGTGGCGGTGATACCACCGCGTCTTGAACTTCTTGCGCGTATCCGCGGTCTTCGCCACTGCTCGCACGCTCTTGTTTAGAGCGCCTCTCATCTCTTGCGGCCGTTCTCGGGCCAGGCGGCCGGACCCTACGCCGCGTCGTCGCCGGGAGGCAAGCGCTTCCCGCCCCCGCGCGCACGGCGCGCCTCCCAGGCCTCGCGCAGCACGTCGCCCAGAATGACCAGCTCGCCGTCATAGGCCTCGAACAGGGACAGCAGGAAGTCGCGCTCCGCTTCGGGATCGTGCGCGGGCGCGAAGGCGTTCGGCGTCGCCGCGTCGCCCGGATATGCCCCCGCCGGGTGGCTGAACATGTCGATCCCCGCGACGACAAGCCTCCGCGGCTTCAGAGCCGTCGCGACCGCCAGCATGGTCGCGCCGTTGGTCGGACGGAACGGCCCCCAGTCGTAGGCCGTGAGGGCCGCGCTGATCAGGTCGGCGCGGGCGAAGCGCGCCGGCCCGCGACGCGGATCGAAGGTCCGGGCGCGGACGAGGCGAAGTTCGGAGGCCTCCGAGCGCAGCCCCAGGATCGCGTCGCCGGCCTCCGCCATCGCAGTCTTGCTCGCGGTGAAGATCATGTCGGGCCGCGTGAGGAAACCGCGCGTCGCCCAGGACCGGTTCACCCGGAAGAGCGCGTCGTAGGCCAGATCCTTCAGCCGCGGATCTTCCGACGACGGGCCGTTGCCGAGGCACAGGATCGTGTCCGGCCGCCCGAGCTCCTCGAACAGCGCTCCGGCGTCGTCGATGCGGCGCAGGCGCCAGCCGACGAGCGTCCGGCCGAAGCCGCCGCGCGTCGCGGCGAGAGCAAGCGCCGACGGCGTGAAATGTCGGCGGTCGGACTGGCGCAGCAGCTTGTGGTCGCGCGCGATCGTCACGCCGAGGCGGGCGACGGCGTCGGACACCGGCGTGACGGCGAGATCGAGCGAAAGCGCGGCCTCGCGCACGACGTCGTTCCGCGCCGGGGGAGCCAAGACCGAGCTTCGCGCCGCAATCAACGGCAGGCCGTGGGCGAGCGCGGCGGCGAGGACTGCGGGTTCGGGGCCTGCGTTGTCGAGCGCGAGCACGCCGCGCAGGTTCGCGCGCGACAGGAAGCGGCGGATCGCGAGACCGAAGGACGGCGGCGCGCGATGAACCGCGGCCTGCGGAAAGCGCTCCGCGAGCCAGCCACGCAGCGCCTCGGGTCCCGTCAGGATCACCCGCAGGCGTCCCTGCGCGGCCTGCACCGCCTCGACGAAGGGCGCGGCCGCCTCGAAGGCCTCGCGCCGCTCGCCCAGCACCCAAAGCGAGAAGACGCGGTCTGACGGAACATCCCGCCAGGCCGCGAACGCCTGCGAAATCCGGCTCACGTCGTCGCCTCCCCGGCGTGCGGAAACAGCGCGAGGATGCGCTCTCGCACCAGACGGTCCTCGTCGCGCGGCGCGGGCGCCGTGGCGTCGAGCCTGCCGTCGAAGACCTTGCCCCATCCGTGGCTCTCGATGACGGCGTGAAGCGCGGAAAGATCCCGGCGCGGCGCGACCCAGCCCTCGCGCATCGCTTTGGCGCAGAGGCCGGCGAGAGGGCCGGAACCGAGCGCCGCGCGCGCCACGCGGTCGCGGATCCTCTGCTTCCAGCCTGCCCTGTGCTCGGCGAGCGGCAGGATAGTGAGCGGTTTTCCCGAAGCGACCGCCTCGGCCAGCATCGACTCGCTCTCGCCCGTCACGGCGAGCAGATCGGCCTGCGCGAACACCGCCAGGATCGCGTCGGGTGGGCCGTCCGGCCGCCATTCGCGGACGAGGGCGCCCGGCGCGCCACGGCGCATGGCGGCGACGGCGTCGGCGGGGGTGCGACGGCTCGTGACGAAGGCGAGAGAGGCCCCGGCGTCCCGCGCGGCGGCGGCGAGATCGCGCGCCATGGCTTCGGCGAAGGCCGCGTCAAACAGATGCGCGCCCGTCGGGCCGCCGACCAGAACGGCGCAGCGCGGCCGCGCAAGGCCCTCGAACGGATCAGGCGCGCGCCCCGCCGCCGCAAGCGCCGCCGCGTCGACCTTGGTCGGCGGGAGCGCCAGCTCCAGCACGCGCGGACCATGAACCTGCGTGAAGTAGGCGCAGCGGATCGCGAGATCGACGTCCTCGCTCGGCGTGCGCCGGCCGACGAGCACGACCCGCGCCCGCCCTCGGCTAGCCCTACCCACGAAGCGCGCGACCGGCGCGACGCGGCGGCCCGCGCCGATCACGAGATCGGGCCACGGCGGCGCGAGCGCCACGCGGGAGGCCTCGTCGAGCGTCTCGAGCGTCGCGCCGAGACGCGGCGTCGCGCGCTTCGAGCGGTCGTTGAACACGAGGCGCTTTTCATCATAGGGCCAGCCGAGAGCGCGCGCGGTCCCGATCGCCTGGCTGCGGTTGCCGGGCCGGTCGTCGGTCAGGAGCCAGACCAAGCGTCCGGCTGAGCCTTTCGGATCGTCCATGCCTTGCGGGTCGTCCATCAAAGTCGCCCGGATTTCCGGCGGTTCATGAGCCCTCCCATGCGCCTCCGTCAACGCCGCCGCGCGGCGCGCGGCTTGAGACGGCGTTCGAATGCCCATAGAAAGCGCCCCGACACGGAGGCGCGCGCCGCGCGCGCCGCAAAGACGAGCCTCATGGCGCCCACGCCCCAAACGACCGCCGATCCGACGCCGCGCCGGCGCCCGACGCTGCTGCGGATCGCGACCGTCATTCCGCTGCGCCGCACGCTCGCGACGATGCTCCTGCTCGCGCTCGCGGGCGCGGCGGAAGGCCTCGGCATCGCGAGCCTGCTGCCGCTCGCCGCGTTCATGAGTCCGGGAGGCGGCCAGCCGACCAAGGGGATAAGCGCCAAGATCGCCGAGGCGATCGAGAGCATCGGGCTCGAACCTTCGATCGGCCTGTTCGTCATCATCCTGATCGCCGGCATGACGCTGAAGGCCGGGCTGACGATCATCGCGATGAGCCGCGTCGGCCGCGCCGGCGCCGACGTCCAGACCAAGATGCGGCTCGACCTGATCGACGCGCTGCTCGCGGCGCGCTGGTCCTATTACGTGCGCCAGCCGGTCGGACGCTTCTCGGCCTCGCTGTCGATCGAGGCGATGCAGGCGGGCGAGGCCTACAACGCGCTCGCCAAGTTCCTGGCGGAGCTGATCCAGGTCCTCACCTACTCGCTGATCGTCTTCCTGTTCTCCTGGCAGCTCGGCCTGCTGTCGCTCGGCGTCGGCCTGTTCATGGTGCTGACGCTGAATCGTTTCGTGACCTCCGCGAAGCGGCAGGCGCGCAAGCAGAAGAAGCGCATCAGCTCGATGGTCGGCGGCCTCACCGACCTGCTCGTCGGCATCAAGCCGATGAAGGCGATGGGCCGTCACGCCCGCTTCCAGACGCTTTTCGAGCGCGACGCCGAGCAGATCCGGCGCGCGCAGCGCAAGCAGTCCTTCGCCCGCGAAACCAACAAGGCGCTGCAGGAGCCGATCCTCGCGATCGTGCTGGCGGGCGGCCTGTGGCTGTCGATCGGAGTGATGCAGCAGCCGCCCGGACAGGTGATCGTGATGGCGCTGCTGCTCGCTCGCACCGTCTCCACCATCGGCAAGGCGCAGCAGGCGTTCCAGAACGTCCGCCTGACCCAGGCCGGCTTCAACGCCATCAGCAACACGATCGAGATGGCGCGCGCGATGCGCGAGCAGTCGCACGGCGGCGAGACCCCGACCTTCGAGCGGGGCCTCGAGTTCCGCGACGTGAACTTCGGTTTCGGCGACGCGCCGGTGATCCGCGGCGCGAGCTTCGTCGCGCCGAAAGGCAAGGTCACCACGATCACGGGCTCCTCGGGCGCCGGCAAGACGACGACCGTCGACCTGCTGCTCGGCCTGCACGAACCGACCGGCGGCGCGATCCTGATCGACGGCAGGCCGCTCGCCGATCTCGACCTTGCGGCCTGGCGGCGGATGACCGGCTACGTGCCGCAGGAGCTGATGCTGTTCCACGACACGCTGCGCGCCAACGTGACGCTCGGCCAGCCGGATTTCGACGAGGCCGACGTCATGCGCGCGCTCGAGCAGGCGGGATCGGCGGAGTTCGTCGCCGGACTGCCCGAGGGGATCGACACCGTCGTGGGCGAGCGCGGCACGCGGCTGTCCGGAGGCCAGCGCCAGCGCATCTCGATCGCCCGCGCTCTGATCCACCGGCCCCAGATCCTCATCCTCGACGAAGCCACCACCGCGCTCGATCCCGAGACCGAGCGCGCGATCGTCGAGAACGTCATCGAGCTCACGCGCACCACCGGCCTCACGGTGATCGCGATTTCGCACCAGCCAGCCTGGGCGGAGGCCTCCGACAACGTGGTGCATCTCGCCGAGGGCAAGATCACCCGGATCGAGCGGCGCGAGGAGCGCCAGGCGGAGCCAGTGGCGTTGGGACCGGCGGCGTGACGACCATCCTTCATGCGCTCGAAGCCGCGGCGCGCGGCGAGGAAGGCTTCAACTTCCATTCGGGCAAGGGCGTCCTGACGGAGGCGGTTCCCTACGCCGCCCTCGCCCGCGACGCCCGCGCGCTCGCCACGAAGCTTCGCGGCGCAGGGATCGCGTCGGGCGACAGGGTGGCGTTGATCGCCGACACCGAGGGCGACTTCGTCCGGCTGTTCTTCGCCTGCGCCTATGCCGGCGCGGTCCCGGCGCCGATGCCGCTGCCGATGGCCTTCGGAGGACGCGAGACCTATCTCGCGCATATCCGGACCATGATCCAGGTGGCGGACGCCTCCGCGGCCTTCGCGCCGGCGGCGATGAAGGACTGGCTGGCCGAAGCGGCGCAGGGGCTGCCGCTCCGCCTCGTCGGCGTCGCGGCCGACCTCGCGGCGGTGGAGGCGGCGGACGAGCCGCTGCCGGTCCCCGACCCGGACGCCCTCGCATACATCCAGTTCTCGTCCGGCTCGACGCGTTTTCCGAAGGGCGTGTCGGTCACCCACCGCTCGCTGATGGCGAATGCGACCGGCATCAGCCGCGACGGACTGAAGACGCGGGAGGGCGACCGCTGCGTCTCGTGGCTGCCGTTCTACCACGACATGGGACTGGTCGGGTTCATGCTGTCGCCGATCGTGGCGGGGCTTTCGGTCGACTATCTCGCGACCCGCGACTTCGCCCGCCGCCCGCTGCTGTGGCTCGACATGATCGCGCGGGCCAAGGCCACGATCTCCTATTCGCCGAGCTTCGGCTTCGAGCTCGCGGCCCAGCGCGCCCAGACGGTCGACCTCGGCGGCCTGGACCTGTCTTCCTGGCGCTGCGCCGGCATCGGCGGCGACATGATCCGCCCGCATGTGCTGCGCCGCTTCGCGGACCGCTTCCGCGGCCATGGTTTCGACCTCGACCGCTACGTCGCGAGCTACGGCATGGCGGAGGCGACGCTCGCGCTCTCCTTCGCGCCGCTCGGCGAGGGCCTGAAGACCGAGATCGTCGACCTCGACCAGCTGGAGCGCGACGGCGTCGCGGCCGCGCCGACGCCGGAAACGACCCGCGAGCGGGAGTTCGTGCTGTGCGGCCCCGCTCTCCCCGGCCATGAGATCGAATGCCGCTCCCCCTCCGGCGAGGTCGTTCCCGAACGTCGCGTCGGCCGGATCTTCGCCAAGGGGCCGAGCCTGCTGCGCGACTATTTCCGCGAACCGGAAGCGACCGCGGAGACGCTTTCGGCCGACGGCTGGCTCGACACCGGCGACCTCGGCTACCTGACTAGGGGCGAGATCGTCATCACCGGCCGCGCCAAGGACCTCATCCTCGTCAACGGCCGCAACGTCTGGCCGCAGGACCTCGAATGGACCGTCGAGGCCGACGTTCCCGGCCTGCGCTCGGGCGACGTCGCGGTGTTTTCGGTCGACCGGGCGGAGGGCGAGGAGGTGGTCGCGCTCGTCCAGTGCCGGACGCAGGACGCCGACGCCCGCGCGGCGCTCGCCGACGAGGTCTCGAAGGTGCTGCGGCTCAAGTTCGGCACGCCCGTGACGGTGCGCCTCGTCGGAGCGCACGCGCTGCCCGTGACCTCGTCGGGCAAACTGAGCCGCGCCAAGGCGAAGACGATGTTTCTGGCGATGGAGTGAAGCGGACGGCGGCGCGTTACAAAACGGCGGCGCCTTCCCCGGTTCTCCTCCGCGCGACGCTTCACGCTTCGTTACGATCCGAAGCCGCGCGGGGCTCGCGCAAAACCCGCCACCCCGTCGAATCCGAGCGCCTCCGCCGCTTGCCGAATGAACACATTCGGCGCCGGATTATTTCAATCCTGCAGCATTTCCCCGCCCTTCAACCGATCTGAAAGGTCTGCGGCGCTCTCCTTGTCGGGACCGCCACGTGCAGGCCATTGACCGAACGGTTCGGTCAATGGCGGTTAAGTCGCTTCAAATGCTGGCGAAATCGTGGAGGCCGAAGAGGAGGCCCCGCATTTCGAAGGCGCGGCGCGGGATTTCACGCGGCGGAAGGGAGCCGCATGAAGCGAAACTGGCATTTCGGCAACACATGAGAGCGCCGTTCGCCGGCGCCCTTTCAGGCCGGGGCCGACTCGTGGCTTGTTCGAGAAAAGCAGCGGTTACGATCGTGTAACAAGCTGCATTGATTAGTGTTTTCGAAGCCGTCGCGTGAACTTTACAGCCCTCGGGGCTCTGCATAGGTTCCGGCTTCGACCAAAGGCGCCATGGCGTCGCGCCAAGGCACGAAGATGAGTGAAGACCAGGCAGCGTTGATCGCCGAGATTTCCGAAACGCTCGAGAGCGTCCTGAACAGAAAAGTCGAGTTACGGCCGGAAATGAACATCGTTAATGACCTTGGCCTCGACTCGATCGCCGTGATGAATTTCACCATGGCTCTGGAAGACCGGTTCGACATCTCGATCCCGCTGCATGACATGGCCAGCGTCGTGACCGTTCAGGACCTCCTGAAGACGATCGCGGCGCTGCGGAGTGAAGCGTAATGTCCATTCTTTCGAAGTTCTCGCCCCTCGCCGATCGTTACGCGCGGATGCGCGAAAGCGGCGCCGATCCGTTCTCGATCAAGTTCGACGACGTGATTTCGTCTGTGGAGGCCGTGGTGAACGGCCGCCGCACGGTCCTGTTCGGCACGAACAACTATCTCGGCCTGACCTTCGACCCGCATTCGGTGGAGAAGTCCGTCGAGGCGATCCGCATGCACGGCACCGGCACCACGGGCTCGCGCATCGCGAACGGCTCGTACAAGGGTCATGAGGAGCTGGAGGCCGCGCTCGCGGACTTCTACGGCGCGCGGCACTGCATGGTGTTCTCGACCGGCTATCAGGCGAACCTCGCCATGATCTCGACGCTGGTCGGCCAGAACGACCACCTGTTCCTCGACGCCGACAGCCACGCCTCGATCTACGACGCCTCGCGTCTCGGCCACGCGCCGGTCGTGCGCTTCCGCCACAACAATCCGGACGACCTCGCCAAGCGCCTCAACCGTCTGAAGGACCAGCCGGGCGACAAGCTGATCGTGGTCGAAGGCATCTATTCGATGCTCGGCGACACCGCTCCGCTGAAGGAGTTCGTCGACGTCAAGCGCGAGTTCGGGGCCTATCTGCTGGTCGACGAGGCGCATTCGATGGGCGTGCTCGGCGAGAACGGCCGAGGCCTCGCGGAGCGCGAGGGCGTCGAGGACGACGTCGACTTCGTGGTCGGCACCTTCTCGAAGAGCCTCGCCAGCGTTGGCGGCTATTGCGTCTCCAATCTCGACGGGTTCGAGATCCTGCGCATCGCCGCGCGCCCCTACATGTTCACGGCGTCGCTGCCGCCGGCGATCATCGCCTCGACGACCGCCGCCCTCGAGACGCTGCGCGCCGAGCCGCACCGCCGCGAGAAGCTGCACGCGAACGCGAACCGCTTCTACAACGGGCTGAAGTCCGCCGGCTTCCAGGTCGGCCCGGAGGCGAACCCGATCGTCGCCGTGATCCTCGACAAAGTCGATGTCGCGGTCGCGTTCTGGAAGCGGCTCGTGGACGAGGGCATGTATCTAAACCTCGCGCTGCCGCCCGCGACGCCGAGCCATCAGGCGTTCCTGCGGTCGTCGGTCAGCGCCGCGCATTCGTTCGAGCACATCGACTTCGCGGTCGAGCTGATGACCCGCGTCGGCCGCGAGTTCGGCCTGCTGCCCGACAACGTCACGCCGTTCCCGGCGCGCGCCGTCAGCGCAGAACGCCTTTCCGCCAGAGCCGCCAAAGCGCCGGCCCTGCGGCCAGCAGCGGATGTCGGCGCTGGAATGGCGTGACTTCGACACGGTGGCCGGAGTGCCGCTCGATCTTCCAGGCGATGTAGTCCACGCCGCCTGAGAAGCTAAAGGCGGCCTTCGCCAGTCTGAGCAGATTGAGGGGCTTGGCGAGACGCTTGCGCGTCCGCCAGGCCCCTTCTGCGTTCTGGCGGGCCTCGTCGGAGATGTCGGGCGCGAGTTCGCCCATCGCCTCTCGGAACGCGATCCCTTCGGCCGCCCAGCCGAGGCGGAGCGCCCGCCCGTAGCGTTCGGGCGCGGCCTCCACGATCGAGCCCGAGCGCGACGCGCCCTCGACGCGCAGCTCCGAGGCGTAGGTGCGCGAGAACAGCGCGAGCCAGAAGTCCGTCGCCGAGCCCGTCTTCGGTCCGAGATGCGCCGCCCACCACGAGGCGCCCCTCACCGCGACCGACACCGCCTCCGCCACGGACTGAGCCGCGAAAGCGTCGCGCGACCAGCCGAGCGCGCAGGGCTGCGCGAAGCGCGCCCAGATGGTGGTGTCGCGGCTCTCGTGGCGCGCATGGCGACGGAACTGTTCGAGCGTCATCACCGCGAGCTTCGCGCGCAGCGTCATGCCGGCCGCGGTGGTCTCGGCGTATTCCACGTTGGGCGGCAGCACCTTGTTGCCGAAGCGCAGCGCCGGAGAGGCGTCCCAGGCTTCGAGCCGGTCGAGCAGGATATAGAAGTCGAGGAGCCCGTCGGTCGCGCTGGTGCGCAGCGCCGAGCCGTAGAAAACCACGCCGACGACCCCCTGCCCTCCCCGCGCCGCAAGCTCCGCCGCGAAGGCCGCGACGGCGGTCGGAACAGGGCGCACGAGTTCTTCGGCGACGAAGCGGGTCAGGGCGGCTTGCGGCGCGGTCATGAAAGGCTCGCCCACACGCCGCCGTCATCCCGGGTCTGTCCCGGGATCCATTGGCGCGACCTTCGTTGTCTTTCGCAGCCGTCGAGGAAATGGATCCCGGGACAAGCCCGGGATGACGGCTGGAGAAGCGAACGGGCGGTCTGGAGACCGTCTCGAAACATGTGCTCCCTCTCAGCCACGCTCGTCACAGCCTGACGAACCTCACCAGCGGCCCCGTCGTCAGCTCCACACGTCCGTCTGTGCCGGGAGCAAAGGTGTCGCCGTCGAAGATAAACGGCTCGGCAAGCGTCAGCGAGACCCGGTCGGCCCGCAGACTCGCATAGCCCGCCTCGTCGGCGAAGCTCGGCTTCCTACTCATGCCGATCGCCGCGAGGCCTCGGGCGAGACGTTTCGGCGGCGCCGCGATCTCGGTCAGGCGGATCGCGCCCTCGCCCTCCCCCCAGAACGGCCAGAGGCTGAGGATCAGGCGGTCGAGCGAGGTCGCGAGCAGCACGAAGCTCGCGCCCTCCCGCGGCTCGCCGCCGTCGACCGCGATGGACAGCGGCACGCCCGCGCGCCAGCTCTCGCGGTCCTTGCCGAAGGCGGCGGCGACCGAACCGACGACGCCGAGCGCGACGCCGAGCTTCTGCGCGAAACCCTTCGAATGCACCCGCTCGTTCACGAGCCGCGTCGCGCGCTCGTAGGCCCCGAGGCCGAACACGAAGCCGGCGCGCGTCCAGCCGTCGGTCGTGACCATGATGGGCCGCCTTGCGTGGGTCTCGAGCGGCGCGCCCGACGCGATCCTGCCGGCGAGCCGCGCCAGCGCGCCGGCCCCGCGGCCCACATGGCCGGCGTCGAGCGCCGCCACATTGGTCTTGCCGCTCGGCATCAGGGCGATCATCGGCAGGCGGTCGCCATAGGCGGCGGGCAGCGCCGACAGCACGTCGCGCAACGTGCCGTCGCCGCCGTCGACGGCAAGCACGTCGACGCCGGCTTTCGCGAACTCCGCCAGCACGCGTGGGTAATCGTCGAGCGTCTCAGGAATGGCGTGAAGCATGTCGGCCGAGGGCGTCGCCCGGTCGGCCTCCGCCCGGTTCCGCCAGCTTCGCGCGTTCGCGACGACGCCAAGACGACTCATGTGCGGCGACGGCTCATGTGCGCGGGCGGCTCGTCATGCGGCGTCGAGCCAGGAGGTCAGCGTCCGCGAGCGGCTCTGGACGAAGCCCTGCACGAGCTGGACGAGATGGACGACCAGCGAGAGCACGATCCAGGCGCAGACCGCGATCATGCCCCAGTCCGGCCGGCCGATCAGCGTGAAGGCGGTCAGGATCACGAGGTTCGGGTTCCGCCGCGCGGTGTAGAGCCGGAAGAACGAATCGAAGGGACGCCACACATGCATGTGGAAGCCCCAGAGCCGGATGAACGCGCCCTCGAACACGCGCTGCACGATGTAGCCGCCGACGATGATCCAGACGAGGAGTTCCGGATGGGCGATCGGCAGCCCCGCCTTCGGCAACCCGATGATCCAGGCGATCCACCAGAACGGCGGGTGGATCAGGTCGATGCCGTGGTCGAGCACGTCGCCGAACTTCGACGACGTCATGGTGACGCGCGCGAGCTTGCCGTCGACCGTGTCGAGAAAGGTCATGATCCAGGCGGGGATCAGGCCGAGCAGGTACCAGCCCTCCCAGAACAGGCCGAGGGCCACGAACATCAGCAGCAGGCCGAGATAGGTCACCTGGTTCGGCGTGATGCGGCGGACCGCGCACCACTTCGTCACGGCCTTGGCGGGCGCCGGCCACCAGTATTTGGTCACGAAGTCCGTCACGCCCTTGTAGGAGCCTGCGAAGCTCTTCGCCTCGACCTCGGCGACGCTCGCGGCGTCGAGCGGGATCACATAGGCGATCTCGCGCTTGCGGAGCTTGCGGTTGTAGGAGCCCGCGAGCCCCTCCGAATCGAGGAGCTCGGTTCCGGCCGGCGCCGCGCCGCTTGCAAGGGCGCCAGCGGCGTCTTGCGCCTCGTGTCCGGCGACGCACGCGGCCGCCGGAACGCCGTCCGCGAGCAGCGTGGCGCCCGGACGCGTCACGAGCGCATCGATCAGACGCTGCTCATAGGCGAAGTCGAGCCTCAGGATCACGACGTCGCCTGCGCCTTCAAGCCCTTGCGCCGTCTCGCGGACGTCGGCGACGCCGGCGCGTGCGAGCTGCCGCCTGAGCCGCTCCGCCGCGCTCATGCCCCAAATCGAGACCATCGAGAAGCCCACGAGCACGGCCGTCTTCGCCTGCCGCGGCTCTCCGCCTGCGTTCGCCTGAACCGTCATTCCTCTTGCGCGTCTCCTGCCCGCGGGACTATCGGGCCTGTCGTTTAGCCGCGAAATCCGTATGGTGCCAGCGCGCGCGCCCATTTGGGGCGCATGGCTCCCCGCCGAAGATCGATGACCCTCCGATGACGAACGCCACGATGGAGAAATTCGGCCATCCCCGCTCCGCGATCGCGGAGGTCGGAAGCTGGTCGATTCTCGTCCGGCCGAAGCAGCCGGCGCTCGGCTCGCTCGTGCTCGTGTGCCGGGAGGACGCGAAGGCGTTTGCCGAGCTTTCGCCGCAGGCCTTCGTCGACCTTCGGGAGGCGGTCTCGGGAATCGAGCGCCTGCTGAAGGGCTTCGTGGACTACGGCCGCATCAATTACCTGATGCTGATGATGGTCGATCCCGACGTCCACTTCCACGTCATCCCACGCTACGAAGGCGCACGGACCTTCGGCGGGGTCGCGTTCGCCGACGCCGGCTGGCCGGGGCCGCCGAGTCTCGGATCCGGCGTCGATCTCCACGACGCGGCGCTCGAAGCGCTGACCGCCGAACTAAAGCAGCGCTGGGCGGCCGCCTGATGAGCATCGCGCCGCGCATGCGGATTCTCGACCGCTACGTGCTGATGCTCACGCTGAAGCCGATGGCGATCTGCCTCGCCGTCGTGCTGTCCGCGCTGCTGCTCGAGCGAATCCTGCGGCTGATCGACATCCTGGCGACCGCTGGCGCGCCGGTGTTCATCGCGTTTGCGCTCGCGGCCAATCTGGTGCCGCATTATCTCGGCTTCGCGATGCCCGCGGGTTTCGCGCTCGGCGTCTATTCGGCTGTCTCGAAGCTCAGCCTCGGCGCAGAACTCGAGGCCGCGCTCGCTTCCGGGGTTTCAGTCCGCACGCTCGTGCGGCCGCTCGTCCTGCTCGGCTGCCTGCTCAGCGTCGTCAGCCTCGTGGTCGTCGGCTACGCCGCGCCCTACTGCCGCTATTCCTACCGCGAGATCATCAACCAGAGCGTCTCCTACGCCTGGCGGGCGCACGCGCCGGCCGCGACCTTCATCAGCGTCAAGGACGGCCTGACGATCACGGCCGACGAGGTCGACAAGACCGGGCGCAAGCTGCGCGGCGTGTTCATCCAGAACCGGGAGAACAATGTCGACGTGGTGACCAGCTCCGAGAGCGGCGAGCTGGAGCTGACGCCCGACAAGCTGCAGATCCAGCTTCGCCTCAAGAACGGCTCGATCATCCGCGATTACGGCGCCGAGCGTCCCTCGACGCTGCGCTTCCAGGACTTCGTGCTCGACAAGAAGTTCGACCTCACCGCGCCTCCGTTCCGCCCGCGCGGCGGCAGCGAGCGCGAACTGACGCTGACCGAACTGTGGTCGGAAATGAACAACCCGCTGCCGACCACGCCCTATTCGCGACTCTCCGCCGAGTTCCATTCCCGGCTGGCGAGGTCGCTGTCGCTGATCTTCCTGCCGCTTCTGATCGTGCCGCTGTCCATGACGATGCGGCGGAACGCCCGCATCGTGAACATGGCGACTGCCGCGGTCGCGACGGTGCTCTACCACAACTCCCTGCAGATCGGAGAGACGCTCGGCGACAAGGGCGTCGCGCCCGCGTGGCTCACCTGCTGGACGCCGTTCGTCCTGTTCCTCGCGCTGTCCGTCTGGATGTTCGCGACGAGCACCGACAGGCCTGGCGACACCGCCATCTCGCGCATGTCCGACAGGATCGGGAACGCCCTGTCGGGCCTGTTCCGCGGCCTGAGGGGCCGCCTGCGGCCGGCGAGGGGCTGAGATGCGGTTCTCGCGCTATCTCAGCGTCACGCTGTTCAAGCTCGCGATCACGGCGACGCTGATCCTCGCCTTCATCGCCGAGGTGCTCGACCTGGTGGACAACGCCGGCGACATCCTCGACCAGGGCGACGGGGTGCCGGGCATCCTGCAATATGTCGCGCTGCGCTTTCCCACGCTGCTCGTCCACGCGCTGCCGCTCGGGGCGCTGATCGGCGCGCTGCTGACGCTCGCGCTGCTCGCGCGCAACAGCGAGATCGTGGCGATGCGCGCCGCCGGGCGCAGCACCTTCGACATGTTCGTCGCCATGGCCCCCGGCGCCTTCGCGCTGGTTATCGTGCATTCGACGCTGATCGACGTCGTCGCTCCGCGAACCGAGGCGAAGCTCGCCATCCGCGTCACGCAGCGTTTCGAGAAGGCGGAAGAGCAGGGCAAGAACCCCAAGACGACATGGCTGCGCATCGGCGACGCCGTCGTTTCCTTCGACCGGGTGAGCGACAAGGCCCGCAAGCTGAAGCAGGTGCGCATCTACGACCGCGACGGCGACAAGATCGTCACCGCCCGCACCACCGCGGCCGAAGCGCGCTACCGCAACGGCGAATGGACGCTGTCCGGCGCCGAACGGGTCTCCTGGGCCAAGGAGACGCTGAACCAGCGGTCTTCGGCGGACGGCGTCTGGCGCACCACGATGACGCCCGACGACGTGCTCGCGGCGCTGATCCCCGAAAGCCGCGTGTCGCTCACCGCCGCCCGCAAGGTCGTGGCGGGCGAGCAGACGCCGAACGCCCCGCTGCCCTTCTACCAGACGCTGATCGAGCGGGTTTACGCCGCCCCGCTCGGATTGATCGTCATGGTGCTGCTCGCCATGCCCGCTTCGCTCCTCAACTGGCGCGACGTGCGCTCCACCCGCCATATGGCCTTCGCGCTGCTTTCGGGCCTCGGCTTCCTGCTCGCCGACGGTCTGCTGACCACGCTCGGCCTCACCGGCATCGTCCGGCCCGCCGTGGGCGCATGGGCCGGGCTCTTCCTGTTCGCGGCCTTCGGGGCCTTCCGGGTCTGGCGCATCGACGCCGGCTGGAAGCCCGGCCGCCTGCGCCCGGCCCCTCGCGGGGGCCGGCTCGCGGAGTCCAAGCAATGACCAGAATCGACGTCAGGCCGGTCGAGGGCGCATCCCGCGCTTTCCTCGACCTTCCCAAGCGCCTGCACGCCTCAGACCCGACCTATGTCTCGCCGCTCGACATGGAGCGGAGGGACGCCCTGTCGCGCAAGAAGAACCCGCTGTTCCGCCACGTCGACGCGCAATTCTTCTTGGCGTTCCGCGACGGCCGTCCGGTCGGCCGCATCAGCGCGCAGGCGGATCCGCGCCTGGGCGAGATCGGCCAGTTCGGCCTGATCGCGGCCGAGGACGATCAGGCCGTCTTCCACGCCCTGTTCGACGCGGCCGAGACCTGGCTGAAGGCCCGGGGCAAGACCGAGGTTCGCGGCCCGTTCAACCTCTCGATCAACGAGGAGACCGGCCTGCTGATCGACGGCTTCGACACCCCGCCGATGCTGCTGATGCCGCACGACCTGCCCTACGTCGCCCCCCGGATCGAGGCCGAGGGCTACGCCAAGACGATGGACCTCTTCGCCTATCTTCACGAGACGGATGTGCCGTTCCCGCGCGCGATCGAGCGCATCCTCTCGAGGCCGCGCCCGCCCGAAGTGACGGTGCGGCACATGGACTGGTCGCGCTACGACGAGGAGCTCGCCACCGTCGCCGACATCTTCAACGACGCCTGGTCGGAGAACTGGGGGTTCCTGCCGATCGGCGAGGCCGAACTCGACCACATGGCGAAATCCATGAAGCTGCTGGTCGACGAGCGGCTGCTCTGGTTCGTCGAGGTCGACGGCCGTCCCGCGGCCTTCGGCCTCGCGCTGCCGAACCTCAACCAGATGATCGCCGATCTCGGCGGCCGGCTCCTGCCTTTCGGCTGGGCCAAGCTCGTCTGGCGGCTCAAGGTCAAGCGCTCCTACACCTCCGGGCGCGTGGTCCTGATGGGGGTGCGGCGCGAGCATCACCGCAGCTATCTCGGCAAGACGATGCCGCTCTACATTTTCGAAAAGTTCCGCGAGGAAGGCCGCGCCCGCGGCGTCAAGCACGTGGAAATGTCGTGGGTGCTGGAAAGCAACGCGCCGATGCGCCACATCGGCGAGGCGCTCGGGGGCGGCGCCGCCTACAAGACATACCGCGTCTACTCGAAGGCTCTGCGACCATGACCTCGGCTCTCATCCTCGCCGGCACCCGCCGCGGCGGCGACAAGCTCGCGGAAGCCGAGGGCGTCACCCACAAGGCCCTGATCGAGGTCGGCGGGCGGCCGATGATCGACCGCGTGGTCGACGCGATCCGCGCCTCCGGCCGCATCGACCGCATTCTGGTCTCGATCAACAAGCCGAGGCAGATCCGTCTCCCCGGCGTCGAGGTCATCCGTTCCTCGAAGACGCTGGCCGAAAGCGTGACGGAGGGCGTGAGCGTTCTCGGCGCGCCGGTGCTCATCACCACCGCCGACCACGCGCTGCTCGAGCCGGAATGGATCCGCTATTTCCTCGACAACGCCCCCCCGGTCGACTGCGCGCTCGCGCTCGCCCGCGCCGAGACCGTGATGCAGGCGGCGCCCGATACGAAGCGCACCTTCATCAAGCTCGCCGACGGCTCGTTCTCCGGCTGCAACCTGTTCTACATGCGCGACCTCAACGCGCTGAAGGGCATCGATCTCTGGCGGGAATTCGAGCAGCTGCGCAAGCAGCCGCTCAAGATGCTGCAGAAGCTCGGGCCGAGCGCGATTCTCGCCTACGCCACGGGCCGCCTCACGACGACGCGGGTCGCCAAGGAAGTCGAACGGATGACCGGAGGCCTCACCGCAGACGTGGTCGAGATGCCGTTCGGCCGCGCCGCGATCGACGTCGACAAGCCGCAGGATCTCGACCTCGTGCGCCGGCTGGTCGCCGAGGACGCGGCGGCCTGAGGACGACGCGTCTTCGTCCTCACCCGTTTTCCTTTTCCTCGATCAGCTTCTCCAAACTCTCCAGCCGATCGGCCTCCGCTGTCGGCTTGTTCCAGCGGATGCGCGACACGCGCGGAAACCGCATCGCCACGCCCGACTTGTGCCGCGCCGAGCGCGCGATGCCCTCGAAGGCGACTTCAAGCACGAGCCCCTGGTCGGCCGTGTGGACCACTTCCCGCACCGGCCCGAAGCGGTTGGTCGTGTTCTTCCTTACGAAGCGATCCAGCTCGGCGAGCTCCTCGTCGGTGAAGCCGAAATAGGCCTTGCCGACGGGCACGAGCCGCTCGCCCTCCGCATCCGAGGTCCAGACGCCGAACGTGTAGTCCGAATAGAACGACGACCGCTTCCCGTGGCCGCGCTGGGCGTACATCATCACGGCGTCGACCGTCATCGGGTCGTGCTTCCACTTGAACCAAAGACCCTTGGGCCGCCCGACCACGTAAGGGCTGTCGCGGCGCTTCACCATCAGCCCCTCGACAGCCGCCGCATCCTCACCCGCGCCCGCCGACGCAGGATCAGCGCGAGCGGCAGCCAACCCGTCCCAGTCATCGAACGGAACAAGAGGCGAGAGATCGACGCGCGGGTTCTTTTCGCGCGCGACGAACGCCTCGAGCCGCTTGCGCCGCTCCTCGAAGGGTTTTTCGCGCAGATCCTCGTCGCCCTCGAACAGCAGGTCGTAGGCGCGGATGTGGGCTGGAAACTCCGCCAGCAGCTTCGGCGTGACGCTCTTCCGGTTCAGCCGCTGCTGCAGCACGTTGAAGGTCTGGACGCGGCCCTCGCGCAGGATCAGCAGTTCGCCGTCGATCGCGCCGTTGAAGGTCAGCGCTTCGAGGAGGTCGGGGAAGGCGCTCGAGACGTCCTCGCCCGAGCGGCTCCAGAGCCGCGCGACGTGGCGACCGTCCGGGCCCCGGCCCGCGGAGGCCTGCACGCGGATGCCGTCCCATTTCCACTCGGCGACGAACTGCGCCGGATCGAACGCGCGAAAATTCGCGTCCTCCAGCGGATGGGCGAGCATCGGCGGGCGAAACGGCGCGGGGTCGTCCGCCAAAGGCCGCTCGCCGCGTCCCTCGACCCAGGCGAACAGCTCCTCGTAAGGGGCTTCGAGCCCCGGCCAGACCAGTTCGACGTCGTCGGCCTTCACGCCCTCGCCGAGCGCCGCGACCGCCGTCTTGGCGAGCCGCGCCGACGCGCCGATGCGCAAGGACCCTGTGATGAGTTTCAGCAGCGCCCAGCGCCCGGTCTCGTCGAGCGCGTCGAGCCAGCTCGCAAGCCGCTTCGGCAGATCAAGTTTGGCGGTCGCGGTCAGTCCCTCGACAATCTCGGAGAGCGGCGGGGTCCGGTTGGCGCGGGTCTCGCCCGGCCACATCAGCGCGACGGTTTCCGCGAGGTCGCCCACATAGTCGTAGGACAGCGCGAACAGCTGCGGATCGACGCGCTCCATGATGAGCCCGCGGATGAGCCCGGCCTTGGCGTGCCGGAACGACAGCGCCCCGGTCAGCGCCGCAAGCGCGAAGCCGCGCTCGGGGTCGGGGGTCTCGCGAAAATAGTCCGCCATCAGCCGGATCTTGGCGTTGCGGCGGGGCTCATAGGAGAGGCGGTCGAGCAGGAAAGCGAAGCGGTTCATCTCCGCCGGCCTTTCATGCAGACCCTCGTCATGCCCCGGCTTGTCCGGGGCATCCATGGTCGAGCTATGCTCGCAGGCGAACGATAGGGCGCACCGCTCGACGCCCGCGATGGATGCCCCGGACAAGCCGGGGCATGACGGCTGAGGACGATGCGCGCGAAATGTCCGACGAACGCCAGTTCTACGTCTACATCCTCGCGAGCGCGCCTTACGGGACGCTCTACGTCGGAGTGACGAGCGATCTGGTGCGCCGCATCTGGCAGCACCGGGAAAACGTCGTCGAGAGCTTCACGAAGCTCTACGGCGTGCACAGACTTGTCTACTTCGAGGTTCACGCGACCGCCGAAGCGACGATCCGTCGCGAAAAGCGGCTGAAGCATTGGCCTCGCGACTGGAAGATCAACCTGATCGAGCGGGAGAACCTTAAGTGGGACGATCTCTCCGAATCGATCGCGTCGCCTTAAGCGGCCTCGGTTCAGGCGGGTCCGCGTCATGCCCCGGCTCGTCCGCGGCATCCATGGAGCGATCGGACGCGATGACTTTGTGAGTTCAGCGCCTACGTTCGGCATGGATGCCCCGGACGAGCCGGGGCATGACGAGGTTCCTTCTGATCTCATAAGGCTGAACCTTCGGCCGGGATGACGGCCTCCTCTGGAGACGCAGTCTCCTCGCCCCCCTCCCCCTCGTCGCCATAGCCCACCAGCCGCAGCGGCCGCGCTTTCAGCCCGGACGTCCCGCACCAGTGGACCAGCGCGTCCTCCTCGCCATGGGTGACCCAGATCTCCTCCGCGCCCGTGTCGAGGATCGTCTGGCGAAGCTCGTCCCAGTCGGAATGGTCCGACACGACAAGCGGCAGCTCGACGCCCTTCTGGCGCGCTCGCGCCCGCACCCGCATCCAACCCGAGGCCGCGACCGTGACGGGGTCTGGAAACTTGCGCGCCCAGAGTTCGCGGAGCGCGGAGGGCGGGCAGAGCACGATCGCGCCCGCGAGCCCCTTGCGGTCGGCCGCCATGACCTGGACGGTCTCGCCGAGATCGACGCCGAGCCGGGCGTAGCACTCTGTCACCCGAACCATCGCGCCGTGGAGGTGGATGGGCTTCTCCCACCCGGCCGCGCGCAGGAGCTTCATCAGCCGTTGCGCCTTGCCGAGCGAATAGGCCCCGACGAGATGGGCGCGCTCGGGGAAGAGCTCCACGGAATCAAGCAGCTTCGCGACTTCGCCGCCCGCGTCCGGATGGCGGAAGACCGGCAGTCCGAAAGTCGCCTCGGTGACGAAGAGATCGCAGGGCACGACCTCGAAGCGCTGCGCCGTCGGGTCGGCGGCGCGCTTGTAGTCGCCGGAGACGACCGCCCGAAACCCCTTCCATTCCAGCCGGATCTGCGCCGCGCCCAGCACGTGGCCGGCGGGATGGAAGCTCACCTCGACCTCGCCCACGCGCGTCTTCGCGCCGTAGGGAGCCGGCTGGCGGGAGGCGCAAAAGTCCTCGCCGTAGCGCGCCGCCATGATGGCGAGGGTCTCTGGCGTCGCCATCACCGCCGTGTTGCCGGGACGGGCGTGATCGGCGTGGCCGTGGGTGACGAGCGCGCGGTCGACGGGGCGCATCGGGTCGATATAGGCGTCGGCCGGTGGGCAGTAGAGGCCCTTGGGCGTGGGCACGAGGAGGTCTTCGGGGCGCATGCGAGAGGGGAGATAAGGCTGCGCGGAGCGGGGAACAGATGGAGACGAACTGCGTGCTTCGAGGCGCTCGCTGACGCGGGCTCCTCGAGCCATGAGGACCGTGGGAGCGCACAAACCTCCGTCATGCTGAGGAGCGCCGAATGCGCGTCTCGAAGCACGCAGTTCGTCTCCGCCGGACCTCTCGCTCTTCATGCGGGCCGCGCCTATTTCACATCCCGTGACCCGCCCCTCTCCCGGCCCCGCCACGATCCTTCCCGACCGCTTCGTCCGCTGGTTCGCCGGCCGCGGCTGGAGCCCCCGCGCCCACCAGCTCGATCTGCTGGCGCTCGCGCAAAAGGATCGCGACGCCCTCCTCATCGCCCCGACCGGCGCCGGCAAGACGCTTGCGGGCTTCCTGCCGAGCCTCGTGGAGCTTGCAGACAGCCGCGAGACGGACGCCGGCCTCCACACGCTCTACGTCTCGCCGTTGAAGGCGCTCGCGGTCGACGTGGCGCGCAATCTCATGGCGCCGATCGCCGAGATGGGCCTGCCCGTCCGCGTCGAGGGCCGCACCGGCGACACGCCGCCGTCGCGCCGCAAGCGGCAGAAGGAACGGCCGCCGGACCTGCTGCTGACGACGCCCGAGCAGCTCGCGCTGCTGATCGGCGATCCGGGCGCCCATCGCCTGTTCGAGACGGTGCGGCGCGTCGTGATCGACGAGCTCCACACGCTCGCGCCGACCAAGCGCGGCGACCAGCTCGCGCTCGCGCTGTCGCGCGTCAGGGCGCTTGCGCCGAAGCTCTCGACCGTGGGCCTCTCGGCGACGGTGAAGACGCCCGACGAACTTCGCCGCTATCTCGTCGACCCGCGTCGCGGGCAGCCGCTCGCCGACCTTGTCGAGATCCGCGGCGGGGCCGCGCCCGAGATCGCGATCCACGAGACCGACGAGCGCCTGCCGTGGTCCGGCCACGGCGGGCGGCACGCAATGGCGGAGATCTACGAAGCCATCAAACGCCGCACCACCACGCTGATCTTCGCCAACACCCGCGCGCAGGCCGAGCTCACCTTTCAGGAGCTCTGGCGCATCAACGAGGACACGCTGCCGATCGCGCTCCACCACGGCTCGCTCGACGTCGGCCAGCGCCGCAAGGTCGAGGCCGCGATGGCCGAGGGGCGGCTGAAGGCGATCGTGGCGACCTCGACGCTCGATCTCGGCATCGACTGGGGCGACGTCGACCTCGTGGTTCACATGGGCTCGCCCAAGGGCGCCTCGCGCCTGCTCCAGCGCACGGGCCGCGCGAACCACCGGCTGGACGAGCCGAGCCAAGCCATCATCGTGCCCGCCAACCGCTTCGAGGTGATCGAGTGCGAGGCCGCGCGCGAAGCCGCGCTTGCAGGCGAGCAAGACGCGGAATCGACCAAGCCCGGGGGCCTCGACGTGCTCGCCCAGCACGTTCTCGGCTGCGCCTGCGGCGCGCCCTTCGACGAGGACGCGCTGTACGAAGAGGTGACCTCCGCCGCGCCTTACGCGGATCTCGACCGCGAGACCTTCGGGCAGATCGTTCAGTTCGTCGCGACCGGCGGCTATGCGCTGAAGAGCTACGAGCGCTTCGCCAAGATCCGCAAGACCAAGGACGGGCTCTGGCGCGTGGCGAACCCCGCCACTGCGCAAGCGTGGCGCATGAATGTCGGCACCATCATCGAGGCGACGACGCTCAAGGTGAAGCTCGGCCGCGTGCGGCGCACGGCCGGCGGCGCGGTCGGCCAGGCGGGCTTCGGCGGGCGGATGCTGGGCGAGATCGAAGAGTATTTCGTCGAGACCATGACGCCCGGCGACACCTTCATGTTCGCGGGCGAGATCCTGCGCTTCGACGCGCTGATCGACACCGACGTCATCGTGTCGCGCGCCTCGTCGGACGCCCCCAAGGTGCCCACTTACGTCGGCGGCCGCATGCCGCTCACGACCGACGTCGCGGCGCGCGTGCGCGCCATGCTGGACGATCCCGCTTCGTGGTCGCGGCTCCCGACCCAGACCCGCGAATGGCTCGGCTACCAGCAGCTCCGTTCGGTGATCCCCGACCGCGATCGGCTCTTGGTCGAGACCTTTCCGCGGGCGGGAAAACACTTCCTCATCGCCTATCCGTTCGAAGGCCGGCTCGCGCACCAGACGCTCGGCATGCTGCTCACCCGGCGGCTCGAACGCGCTCACGCCCGGCCTCTGGGCTTCGTGGCGAGCGACTATTCGCTCGCGATCTGGTGCCTCGCCGACGTCTCGGCGATGATCTCTGGCGGGCTGCTCTCGCTCGACCGGCTGTTCGACGAGGACATGCTCGGCGACGATCTCGAAGCCTGGATGGAGGAGAGCGCGCTGATGAAGCGCACCTTCCGCAACTGCGCCATCATCGCAGGGCTGATCGAGCGCAACGTCATCGGGGCGAACCGCAAGACCGGGCGGCAGGTCACCATGTCCACCGACCTGATCTACGACGTGCTCCGCCGCCACGAGCCCGGCCACATCCTGCTGCGCGCCGCCCGCGCCGACGCCTCGCGCGGGCTGATCGACCTGTGGCGGGTGGCGGATTTCCTGAAGCGCGCGAACGGCCACATCGACTGGCGGCCGCTCGACCGCGTCTCGCCGCTCGCGGTGCCGATCCTGCTCGAGGTCGGCCGCGAGCCGGTCTACGGCGCAGCGCAGGACGCGCTGCTCAGGGAAGCGGCCGAGACGCTGGTGGCGGAGGCGATGGGGGAGGATGCGCAGTCCTTGTCCCGGCCTTGAGCCGGGACCCATAACCTCGCCGTTCGCCCCGATCGCGCCTCAGTTGGGAGACGGCGCGCGTCTGGGTCTCGGCTCAAGGCCGGGACAAGAGCGCTGAGTTCCTGCTACGTTCTCACACAATGATTCTCTCCGCCCTCCTCCGCAACGACGCCGTCGAGCCGACGCTGTCCGTCGCCGGCGTCGCGCTCGTCGCAGATCCCGCCGGCGCGCTCTACGAGCCGCGCTCGGGCGCGCTCATCGTCGCGGACCTGCATCTGGAGAAGGGGTCGAGCTTCGCCCGGCGCGGGCAGTTCCTGCCGCCTTACGACACCGCCACCACGCTCGGGCGTCTCGCGCGGCTCGTCGAGACCTACCGGCCGCGCGCCGTGATCGCGCTCGGCGATTCCTTCCACGACCGTGCCGCCGCGTCCCGCCTCGGCGAGGCCGACCGCGCCTCGATCGCGGCGCTCCAGAGCGGGCGCGACTGGATCTGGATTTCGGGCAACCACGATCCCGAGCCGCCCGCCGGCCTCGAGGGCGAGACCGCGGCCGAGATGACGCTCGGCGCGCTGATCCTTCGCCATGAACCCGTGGCGGGCGCGGCGGCGGGCGAGCTCGCGGGTCACCTGCACCCCGTCGCCAAGGTCGCGATCCGTGGCCGGGGCCTGCGTCGCCGCTGCTTCGCGACCGACGGCGCGCGCGTGGTGCTGCCGGCCTTCGGGGCCTATGCGGGCGGGCTTAACGTCCGCGACCGCGCCTTCGACGGCCTGTTCGCCGCGAACGCGCTTACCGCCTGGATGCTCGGAGAGACCGGCGTCTACGCCATCGCCGGATGGGGCCTGAGGCCGGACTGAAGGCCTCGATCACGTCTGAACGCCGGAGCCTCGCCAGTCATGCCCCGGCTCGTCCCGGGCATCCATCGCTGAGTTCACGCGGCGTTCCATGACCAGGCCTGGATCCCCCGGACGAGCCGGGGGATGACGGTCGCGCTTTACGATCCGGAAGCCTGCACGGACTTATCTCCCCGTCTCACCACCTGTAGCGCAGGCCGACCGTCTGATACTGCGAACCGCCGCCGGTGTGGTTGAACACGCCGAGATCGCCGCCCGAGCGATGATGGAACCGGAACACGAGGTCGAGATCCGGACGGTCCGGCAGGCCGAAGGTGATTTCCGGCGAGAGATAGTGAAGCACCCTGGACTGATGTTTCTCGGACTTTTCGCGCTCGATGCGCGAGATTCCGCTCGCATAGTTCAGGCCTGTCGAAACCGCCACCGTCGTGCGCAGATAGTCGTTCCAGGGAAACTTCTTCCAGCGGGCGTAGAGCGCGCCCCAGACCTCCCACTCGTCCTGCTCGCCGAAGCGCTTGCCGAGGCCCGCCTCGGTCTCGAACGCGAAGAGGTCGCTGTAGGTCACGATCTCGCGGTTGAACGCGCCGCTGACGAGGGTCGAGTCCTTGGTCTTCCAGTGCCACGGCGGCGTCTTGTACTTCAGGAAGATGTCCGTCATCGGCGTCGAGATGTAACGGCCGACGAAGATCGTTGCGGTGCAGTTCATCTCGCAGGGGCTGAAGGGCGAAACGAAGTTCCAGCCGCTTTCGGACGGCGGCGCCTGAACCGAGACCACGGGGGCGGGCTCCATGACGTCGGCCGCGCGCGCGTCCGGAACGGCCACGGCGAAAGAAGCGGCGAAGGACGCGACGCTCATGACGCCCCACGCGGGTTTCAGACCGACACGCACGATAAAGACGCCCCCAAACTCTCGCCGCAGGCCCACCAACACCGCTCGACGCTAACAGTTCCAAGCCTCGGGGCCAAACGACCCGGCGCCCGGAAGGCGGCCTTCGAGGCGATTTCCTATCACATCTGTTGCGACGCTACGACAACTGCGGCAGCCGCGGTCGCCACCGCAGCGAGCGCGGAAAGAAGCGCCCGCAACCGTCCGTACCAGCGCGGAGCGGCGAACCGGCCCGATCGGAGACCGTCGACCGCGCCCTGCGCGGCAAGACCCACTGCGACCATCCCGAGGCCGACGGCCCCCCCGAGGAGGAGCCCCGCGACGGCCCAGAGCGGCGGAAGCGCCGCGCCGAGATAGAGCGCAGTCCGGATGTCCGGCGACGGATGCCTGAGCGCGAGCCCCCAGTGCGCGCCGCCAAGGAACGACAGCACGACGGCGCCATAGGCGAGGAGCGCGGACGCAGGATCGAAGCCCGCCGCCCCGGAGCCGCCGAGCGCGATCGTCAAGGCGAGCGCGATGAAAGGCGCGAGCCCCGCGAGGCCGAGGGCTAAGGGCAGAAAAGGAATATCGCGGTCGTCGGAAACCGGTTCCGACGCGATCAGCGTCATCGGCGCGTCACCCGGAGGTTTGCCTACAGGGCGTCGAGAATAACGCATTGCGGCGGAGCGGCCAGCCGCCTCCGCGCCGCAGCCCGCTCTATCGCGCGGACGCGGCCTTGCGGTCGGCGACGCGGTCCCACCCGCCGGGAGGCGCGGGAACTTCGTTGGCCGCGGCGTCCACCGGCCGCGGCCGGAAGGTCTCGACGGCGGCTTTTGCGGCCGGAAGCTGCGAGCCGAGGGTCTTGGCCACCTCGTCGCGCTTGCGCCCGGCGTCCTCGTCGCCCTGCGCCGCGGCGAGCGCGAACCACTTGTAGGCCGCGACGAGGTCCCGCTTGCCGCCGAGGCCCCGCACGTCGAGCACGGCGAGATTGTACTGGCTGTCCACCAGGCCCCGTTCCGCCGCCATGCGGAACCACACGGCCGCGGCGGCGTAATCCGGCTTGCCGAGCCCGCCTTCGGCGTGGACCACGCCGAGATTGTGCATGGCGCGGACGTTGCCGGAGGCGGCCGCCTGTTCGTACCAGCGGCGCGCGGCCTGGAGGTCGCGGGCCACGCCGCGCCCCTTCTCGTAGAGGCTGCCCAGACGGTGTTGCGCGGGGGCGAGCCCTTGGGAAGCGGCCTTCTCGAGCCAGACCGCCGCCGTCCTTGCGTCGGGCTCGACATTGCGGCCTTCGAGCAAGCGGTCGGCGATCTCGAGCTGGGCGGACGGATCGCCGGAGACGGCGCGCATCCGGAGCGTGGGACCTCCGATCGAGTCGGGCAGGCCGTCTGGGCCCTTTTTCGCGATCGAGCCCGTGGTGACCGGCTCGCCGACCTTCCACTCCACGCTGCGGCCTTGCGGAAGCGACGCCGCGTCTCCGAAGGCGAAGGGGGTGAGGTCCTTGGCGGGGGCGCGCGGCGGCGCGACCTCCGCGACGGCCTTCGGCGCGGGCGCGACCGGCTCGGCTTCGGCGGACTTCGCCGGCTCGGCGTCTCCGTAAGGTTCGGGTGGAGGAGCCGCGTCGGCGAGCGCCTCCGCCTCGTCATGCGCCGCGGCGCGCGCGTCGGCCGAGGCCCGCTCGCCAAGCGCGGCCGTCGGGCGCTGGAGATCGCTGCGCGGCTCGAGATCGGGCGCAAGCCGGCTCTGCGGCGCAGGCGGCGGGGCGGAATCGGCCGGCTCGCCCGTCATGCCGCTCGCGACGTAGAGCGCCGCGAAGACGATCAGCGTCGCAGCGAGACCGAGCATGAAGGGACGCTTGCTCGCCTTGAGCCGCGCGATGGCGCCGGAGAACCTTGAAGGCTGCGGCGCCGTCCGGACGATCGCTTCGGCGGCGTCGGGGGCGGCCACCGCGTCGACGGGATGCGAGGCGCGGCGGGCCGCCGCGATGAAGGTGGCGGCCGTCTGGCCGGAGGCGGGCTCGTTCCGCGGCGCGCCGGAACCGGGCTCGATCGGCTCGTCCGCGCGCTCTTCCGTGAAGGAGCGGAACCGCGCCGGCTCGGCGTAAGGAGGCGGCGTCTCCTCCCCGGACGCGATCTCGGCGAGCGCCCGCCGCGCCGCCGCGCGGGCGGCCTCGGCGGCGTCCACGCGGGTCTCCGGCGCCCTCGTCTCCTCGACGGGCGCGCGGAAAGCCGAGGCCTGCCGGCCGAACTCCGGAACGGGCTCGAAACGCGGCGACGCCTCGATGCGCTCCATGCGGTCGAGCAGGCGTTCGAGCGTCGAGCGCACCGCGTCGAGCGCCTCGCCCGAGCGGCGCTCGCTGCTCGCCGCGGAGGCGCGCAGATCGGCGAGCGAACGGACGATGTCGTCGTCGATCCGGCTACGCGGCTCCTGACCGGGGGCGGCGACCGCGTCGCGCGCGGCGGCCACCGCCGTCTCGACGCAATGAGCGCCGAGATCGGCGCAGCTCCGCTCGATGCGCGCCGCGAGACCCGAGAAGGCTGCGTTCAGGTCGTCGAGCCGGCCGTCATTGTCCTCGAAGCTTTCGACCAGACGGCGCACTTCGCTTTCGAGCGCGACCGATCCGTCGCGCGCCGACGCTTCGGCGCGCGGTCCCGTCATCTGTTCGGCGATGACGCGGACGGATTCCTCGACGCGCTCGAGCGCGTCGCTGCGGGCGCCAGCAGCCTCGGCGGCCGCCTGCATGCGATCGCCGAGATGCTCGACCCGGCCCGAAAGCGCCCTGACGTCACGGGCGACGTCGTCGTCGCGCCGGCCGGTGATCTTGGAGGACAGCGCCTCGATCTGGCGCTCGAGTCCTTCGAAGGCGTCGGGACGCGCGATCGCGGCGATCTCGTCGCGCATCGTCTCGGAGAGCCATTGAAGCTCGCCGCCGCGGTTGCGGGCGAACGCCTCGATCGTGCCGCCAATCGCCTCGATCTTCCCGTCGATGGCCTCGACTTTGCCACTCAGCCCTTCGACGGCCTTGAGCGCCGGGCCGATCGCGGACCGGTTCTTCAGGCTTTCGGTCAGAGCGTCGATCTGGCGGCCGAGATCCGAAAAGGCTTCGGCGCGGGGAAGACCGCCCAATTCGGCGCGCAGCGACGATCCCATCCGCGCGATCGCGTCGTCATGCGCGACCGAAGCCTGAGCGATCGCCGAAACCTTGCCGTCGAGCGTCTCGACCCGGTGCGACAGGCCCGTAACGGCTTGGCGCGTCGGCTGGGCGGCCCGCTCCTGCTCGTCGAGACGGTCGATCAGCGCCTGGATCTCGGAGGCGAGCACGTCGACCGCGGAGGCGCGGGGAAACTGCGCGAGTTCCGTCCGCACCTCGTCGATCCGGCGCGCCAGCGCCTCGATCGCGCCCGAGTTCGACGGACCGAGCGCGTCGAGCCGGCTGGAGATCACATGAAGCTCTTCGGCGAGGCCGGCGATCATCTGGGGGCTCGCGGCGTCGCCGCGCATGCGGTCGACCTCCGCGACGAGCGCGTCGATCGCGCCGAGCGATTCGCGGTCGAGCCTCGCGGGCCGGTCGGACGACAAGCGGCTCGCAAGCTCGTTCATTTCGCGCGCGAGACCATCGACCTCGCGACGCGTCGGAAGGTCGGCGACGGAGCGGCCGAGCCGGTCGATCTCGGTACGAAGCTCCCGCGCCATCGCGGTGGAGGCGGCGTCCACCGCCAGCTTCTGGGCCTGGGGCGCGTAGGTGCGATAGGGCTCGACCTCCGGCCGCCGCTCGGGCGCCGGGGCGCGCTCCGGGGCCGCGGGGCGCGGAGCGGCCGGACGCCGCGGAGCGACGTTTTCCTCGTCGAGCGCCTTCTGGCGCTCGGAAATCTCGGCGAGCGCCGCGCGCAGCGACGCGATCGGCGGCGTCAGCGGGTCAGCGCGACGTTCGGGGCGTCGGGGGGACGGCTGCGGCGGCGTCCTCTTCCGGTCGCCGAGCGAGTTCGCGAATTCGACGAGGCGGGCTTCGAGTTCGGCCGGCACCGGCTGGCGGCGCGGCGCTTCGCGTACGGGTCTCGGGGCCGGCTCCGGCGTCCATGCGCTTCCGGTCCAGCGGACGAGGCCTTCGAGCGCGCGCGTCAGGCGCTCGCCGGGCTCGTAGTCGCTCTGCGCGAGAAGCGACACCAGCCGTTCGAGCTCTTCCGGCGCAGGCTCTCCGGCGCGGCGGGCCTCCGCGAGACGCTCGGACAGATCCGCCAGAGGATTGCGGTCCCGCCGCTCGCCGTCTCGACGGTCGCCGGGCCAGCTCCTCGGATCGCGCACGCTCATTGGGTCCATCCCGGAGCGCCTCCGCTTCGCCTTCCGGCGCGGAGGACAACTTGGCCGGTGCCGGGCGCGACGCGCCCTTCCGCCGTCCGAGACTTTTGCCCGATACGGTAAACAAGGCGTTAATGGTTAACCCATCGCTAAGCGGTTCCTGACGGAAATTAACCATTTCCCTGCGCCGTTCTGACCGCTGGCGAGGCGCCGGCCGCCGCCGCTACAGATGTGGCGTGAGCGCCTCCTCCCCCGCCCGAAAGCCCCGCCGCGGCCCGTTCGCGATCTATCGACGAACCATCGCCCTTCTCGGCGAGGAGCGGCGGCTCGCGGCATGGCTCGTCGCCGGCAACGTCGCCCTCGCCGGCGCGACCTTCGCGGAGCCGGTGCTGTTCGGCGCGATCATCGATCGGCTGACCCGCGGCGGAGAGGCCATCGCCCCGCTTGCTGCGCTCTGGGCCGGGATCGCGCTCGCGGCGATCGCGGGCCGCGTCGCGGTCGGGCTCAACGCGGATCGGCTGTCGCACCGCCGGCGGCTCGCGGCGCTCACGGAGGTCTTCGGCCACGCCCTGACCCTGTCGCTGAGCTGGCACCGGCGGACCCACTCGGGACGCGTCGTGAAGGCGCTCGTGGTGGGGGCGAACGCGCTCGCGGACGTCTGGCTCACGTTCTTCCGGTCGGGCTGCGCCACGCTGATCGGCCTCGCGGCGCTGCTGCCGGCGAGCCTCGCGCTCAATCCGTGGCTCGGCGGCATCCTGATCGCGCTTCTCGTCGTCTTCGGCGCCGCCATCACTATCCTGACCCGCCAGACCCAGAACCGGCAGGAGGACGTCGAGAGCTACCATTCCGACGTCGCCCAGCAGGCCGCCGACGCGATCTCGCAGGTCGCCGTCGTCCAGAGCTTCGCCCGCGCCAGGGCCGAAACGGCGGCGCTCGGCGCCGTGATGAAGCGGCTGCTCGACGCCCAGATGCCGGTGCTGTCCTGGTGGGCCTACGCGGCCGCCGCGACGCCGGCCGCCGGCACGATCACGGTGCTCGGCGTGGTGCTGGCGGGCGCGGAGCTCAATTCGCGCGGGCTCGCGAGCGTCGGCGACATCGTGACCTTCGCGGCGCTTGCGACGCTCACCGTCGGCAAGCTCGGCGAGGCCGTCGGGCTCGTCAACATGCTGATGCTGAACGCGCCACGCATCGCCGAGCTGCTCGACGTGCTGGACGAACGGCCGGAAGTCTCCGACCGGGAGGGCGCGCGCGATCCCGGCCGCGCCGCGGGCCGCGTCGCCTTCGAGCGCGTCTCCTTCGCCTATGAGCCCGACCGCCCGACGCTGACCGACGTCTCCTTCGAGGCGCTCCCCGGCGAGACGGTCGCGCTCGTGGGCGCCACCGGCTCCGGCAAGTCGACCACGCTGGCGTTGCTCCACCGCGCCTTCGATCCGGCCGAGGGGCGGATCACGCTCGACGGCGCCGACATCCGCGACCTCACGCTCGAAGGGCTGAGGCGCAATGTCGGCGTCGTGTTTCAGGACCCGATGCTGTTCGCCCGCTCGATCGCGGACAATCTGCGCGTCGGCAAACCGGACGCGACCGTCGAGGAGCTCGAGGCCGCCTGCGCCAAGGCCGAGGTGCTCGACGTGATCCGCCGCCTGCCGCAGGGCTTCGACTCGCTCCTCGGCGAGCGCGGCGCCTCGCTGTCCGGCGGCGAGCGCCAGCGCCTCGCGATCGCCCGCGCGCTGCTGAAGGACCCGCCGATCCTCGTGCTCGACGAGGCGACCAGCGCGCTCGACGCCGGCACCGAGGCCCGCGTGC
Organism: Ancylobacter novellus; assembly: GCA_003241695.1. Lineage (GTDB taxonomy): Bacteria > Pseudomonadota > Alphaproteobacteria > Rhizobiales > Methylopilaceae > Methylopila. The sequence goes on from QFPN01000001.1 coordinate 426,742, forward strand.
AGGCGGCGCTCGACGCCGCCCGGAAGGGACGCACCACCCTCGTCATCGCGCACCGGCTCGCGACGGTCAGAAGCGCCGACCTCGTCCTCGTCTTCGAGAACGGCCGCATCGTCGAGCGCGGAGGCTTCGAGGCGCTCGCCGCCGCCGCCGGCCCCTTCGCGCGGCTCGTCGCCGCTCAGGAGCTGAGCCGCCCGCGCGAGGCGCGCGAGGGCGCGGTCGAGGTCCCGTGAAGCCCGCGCGATTGGCAATCGGGGCCTGAAAGGGTAAAACTCGGCGGCCTGTCGCGTGATGCGGCTGCGGGGCGGCTGCGCGCCCACGCAGCGGGCGCGGCCCGACTCACAGCACGGGTTTCGAGTTTGCTCCCCACCGCCTCGCTCCGCCGCCGCGTCGCGGCCCTCTTCCTTGCGGTCGCGCTGCCGGCGGGAGGCGCGCTCGCCAATCCCGTCATCGTCGCCGACGTCCAGAGCGGCGCGGTGATCGAGGCGCGGGAGGCCACGACGCCCTGGTATCCCGCCTCGCTCACCAAGCTGATGACCACCTATGTGGTCCTCAACGCGATCAAGGCCGGCAAGATTTCGCTCCAGACGCCGCTCGTCTACAGCGCGCGCGCTCAGCTCGAACCGCCGAGCAAGATGGGCTTCCAGATCGGCCAGAGCGTCACGGTCGACGACGGCCTGAAAATGCTGATGGTGCAGTCGGCGAACGACATCGCGTTCCTGCTGGCCGAAGGCGTCTCGGGCTCCGTCGAGAACTTCGTGGTCGAGATGAACCGCACGGCGCAGCTTCTCGGCATGCGCTCGACCAATTTCGTCAACCCGAACGGCCTTCCGGTGCGGCCGGGTCCCGACCTGCAGCGCACCACCGCGCGCGACATGGCGCTGCTCGCGGCCGCGCTCTACCGCGACTTCCCGCAGATGGCGGGACTGTTCAACCTCGACGCCATCAAGATCGGCGACCGGGTTCTCAGGAACCACAACGGCCTGATCGGCCGCTATCCGGGCGCGGACGGCATGAAGACCGGCTATGTCTGCGGCTCGGGCTACAACGTGGTCGCGACCGCGACCCGCGGCGGCCGGCGGCTGGTGACGGTCGTGCTCGGCGCCTATTCGCCGCTCGAGCGTTCCGAAATCGCCGTCGACGCCTTCGAGCGCGGCTTCGCGGCGACCAAGGCGATCGGGACGCTGGCCGGCCTGCCGAGCGTCGTCGCGGCCTTCCCGGTCGATCTGCGCGAGGAGATGTGCGGCAAGGCGGGCGCGAAGACGCGTCAGGCTCGCCGCCTGCTGCTCGACGCCCACCCCTGGGCCGAAACGCTCAAGGCCAAGACAGTCGTCTCGCCCGTCATGGTCTACGCCACGCCGGCGCCCGGCCAGCCGACCGTCGCGGCCGCCCCGAGCGGCGTCGACGAGGACGCCCCGGCCGCCTTCGCGCCGAGCCCCGGCACGACGCCTGCGATCGCCGGCCAGACGGTGAAGCCCGGCTCGGCCAAGGTGAAGTCGCTGAAGGCGCCGGCGAAGACAGCCAAGAAGCCGACCGCGAAACCCGCCGCCAAATCCGCGGCGAAGGCCAAGCCCGGCGAGAAGACGGGGAAGACGAAGATCGACCTCAAGCCCGCCGTCGACGCGAGCGCCGCCGGAAACGGCGCGCAGCCGACCTCCGGAGCGATCTATCGCAACGCCTCGCCGGCGGACGGCAAGGCGTTCTGAGCTTCTCCGTTCCGCGTACTTCTCCGCACATGACCGCCGCCCGCCCCGACCACATTCCGCTCACCGTGCTCACCGGCTTCCTCGGGGCCGGAAAGACCACGCTGCTCAACCGCCTGCTGCGCGATCCCGCGCTCTCCGACGCCGCCGTGGTGGTGAACGAGGCCGGCGAGATCGCGATCGACCATCTGCTGGTCGAGCATGTCGCGGAGGGCGTCGTGGCGCTTGTGGGCGGCTGCCTGTGCTGCTCGCTGCGCGGCGACCTGATCGCGACGCTCGAGGACCTTCTGCGCGCCCGTGACAACGGCCGGATCCCCGCCTTCGGCCGGCTTGTGCTCGAGACGAGCGGCCTCGCCGATCCCGGCCCCATCCTCCAGACGCTGACGCTCCACCCCTATCTCGCGATGCGCTACCGGCTCGCCGCCGTCGTGACGGTCGTGAGCGCCGCCGAGGGACCGACCGCAGCCGGGGACCATGTCGAGGCGCTGCGCCAGATCGCGATGGCGGACCGGATCGTGCTGTCGAAGACCGACGCGGCGTCTCCGGCCGAAACCGCCGCGACGCGCGCGCTTCTCGCGAAAGTAAACCCGCTCGCGCCGGTGACGGAGGCGGCCGCCGCGACCGCCGACGCGCTGCTCGCCGAGGCGCCGCCGGCCGCCCGCGACGTCATCGGGGAGCCGGTCGGGCATGGGTCGATCGTCGCCGTGTCGCTCGCGAGCGAGGCGCCGCTGACGCGGGACGCCTACGACCTGCTGATCGAGCTGCTGCGCTCCGCCCACGGGCCGAAGCTGCTGCGGCTGAAGGGGCTGGTGAAGATCGCGGGCGAACCCGACCGCCCGCTGGTCGTCCAGGGCGTCCGGCACGTCTTCGCCGAGCCGCGCTTTCTCGACGGCTGGCCCGACGACGACCGCCGCACGAGGCTGGTCGCGATCGGCGAAGGCCTCGCTCCGGATCTGCTCGCAAAACTCTACGCCGCCTTCGCCGGGCAGACGTCCGTCGACCGTCCGGATCGGACGGCGTTCGTCGACAACCCGCTCGCGCCGCGATCCGGCGGCCTGCTGGGCTGACCGGCGCGCGACCCTAAAAACGGCTGGACAGCGCGCGCTGGCGCGGATTTCCATGGCCGTAACCAACAGACGTCCCTCGCCCTCGGGCCGAAGCGGACGCGCCGGGGAGACGAGATGGCCGCAAGGTCGAGACTGGGGCGGGAAATCGCCTGCCTCGCCGGCATGCTGCGGGCGTTGAAGGCCACCACCCACATCGGCAGGAACCGGTCGCGCGTCTTCCCGCACGTCCTGGCGGAGCTCGCCGGCACGCATCGCGGCCGCACGGCGCTGATCTCCGAGCGGGAGACCTTCACCTACGAGGAGCTGAACGGCCGCGCCAACGCCTATGCGCGCTGGGCGCGCGCGAACGGCGTCGGCAAAGGCGACACGGTCGCGCTGATGATGGCGAACCGGCCGGACTACGTCGCTTTCTGGACGGGCGTCCTGCGCGTCGGCGGCGCGGTGGCGCTGCTCAACACCAACCTGACGGGCCAGGCGCTCGCCCACTGCGTTTCCATCGTCAAGCCGAAGCACGTCGTCGTCGGCGCGGATTTCGAGGCGGCCTACGCCTCAGCCCTGCCCTTCGTGTCGTCGGAGCCCGCGCCGAAGGTCTGGCGGCACGGACCGGGCGAGGAAGGCTGGCCGCGCGTGGACGAGGCGGCGGCTGAGCTGCCGCAGGACGCGCTGCCGGAAGCCGAATTGCCCGCGCTCACGATCGAGGACCGGGCGCTCTACATCTATACGAGCGGCACCACGGGCCTGCCGAAGGCCGCGAACATCAACCATTACCGGCTGATGGCGATCTCCCACGGCTTCTGCGGCGCGATGGGGATCCGACCCGACGACCGGATGTACGATTGCCTGCCGATGTACCACACGGCCGGCGGGGTCATCGCGGCGTGCTCGCCGCTGATCGCCGGCGCCTCAGTGGTGATCCGCGAGAAATTCCAGGCGAGCCGCTTCTGGGACGACGTCGTGGAGAGCGGTTGCACGCTCGCCCAGTACATCGGCGAGCTCTGCCGATACCTCGTCCACACGCCCGAATGCGAGGCGGAGAAGCGTCACTCGCTGCGCCTCGTCTGCGGCAACGGCCTGCGGCCCGACGTCTGGCCGCAGTTCGAGAAGCGGTTCCGCATCCCCGTGATCCTCGAATGGTACGCCGCGACCGAGGGCAACGTCGCGCTGTTCAACTTCGACGGCACCGAGGGCGCGATCGGCCGCATCGCCTGGTACGTGAAGCGCAAGTTCCCGGTGAAGATCGTCCGTTTCGACATCGAGGCCGGAGAACCCGTGCGGGGACCGGACGGGCTGTGCGTCGAATGCGCCCCTGACGAGGTCGGCGAAGCCGTGGGGCAGATCCTGAACGATCCGTCGAAGCCGTCCGCCCGCTTCGAGGGCTACGCCGATCCGGAGGCGACCAGGCGCAAGATCCTGACCGACGCGTTCGAGAAGGGCGACCGCTGGTTCCGCACCGGCGATCTTATGCGGCGTGACGCGCGCGGCTATTTCTTCTTCATTGACCGCATCGGCGACACGTTCCGTTGGAAGGGCGAGAACGTCGCGACCTCGGAGGTCTCCGAGGCGATCTCGGTGTTTCCCGGCGTAAAGGACGTCAACGTCTACGGCGTCGCCCTGCCGGGCTACGACGGCCGCGCCGGCATGGCGACGATCGTGCCCGAGGAGGAGGGCCTCGATCTCGACGGCCTGCACGCCCATGTGGCCGCGAGCCTTCCGCCTTTCGCCCGCCCAGCGGTGCTGCGGATCGCAGGCGCGCTCGACCTCACCGGCACGCTGAAGCAGCGCAAGGTCGACCTCGTGCGCGAAGGCTGCGACCCGCGGACGGTGGACGATGCGATGTTCCTCGCCCATCCGGCGACCGGCCGCTACGTCCCGCTCGACGCGGCGCTCTACGACGCGGTCACGTCGCAACGACTGCGGCTGTGAGGGAAAAGGCGGCGCGCTCTCCAGTCCCCCTCTCCCGAGCGCGGGAGAGGGTAAGGGCAAGGGTGAGGGTGAGGGTGAGGGGCGTCAGCGCAGAAACTTGAAGGATGGAGCGCGTCCGCGCGGACGGACATCGTTCTGAACCGGCGGCGCTCTCTCCCCTCATTCTCACCTTCTCCCGTGAACGGGAGAAGGTGCGGCCAGCGTCGAGCTTTTCGAGAAATCAGACCCCGTCCAGCTCTTCATTCGGCCGAGCCGCCACCGCCGGACCGTCCTGCAGCACCACGACGCGCGACCCCGTCGGCACGCGACCGTAGAGGTCGATCACGTCCTGGTTGAACAGCCGGATGCAGCCGCTCGACACCGCGCGGCCGATCGACCAGGGCTCGGACGTGCCGTGGATGCGGAACAGCGTGTCGCGGTTTCCCTGGTAGAGATAGAGCGCGCGGGGGCCGAGCGGATTGTCGAGGCCCGGCGCGACGCCTCCGGCATAGGAACCGTAACGGTCCGGCTCGCGGGCGATCATATCGGCGGTCGGGGTCCAGCGCGGCCATTCGGCCTTGCGGCCGACGCGCGCCTCGCCCTCGAATTCGAGTCCGGCCTTGCCGACCCCGATGCCGTAGCGCATCGCCATGCCGCCATCCTGCACGAGGTAGAGGAAGCGCGCCCGAGTGTCGACGATCAGCGTGCCGGGCGGCTCATAGGCGGCGTAGGCGACCTGCTGGCGGAGCCATACCGGCTCGACCTTCGAGATGTCGGTCGCCGGAAGAGGATAAAGCTCGTCGGGACGCGCGCCGTATCGCTCGACCGTCGCAGCGTCGTGCATCGGGAGCTTCGGCCCCGGCGCGCCGGTTGTCGCGCAGCCGGCGAGACCGAGAGCGGAGAGCGACAACGCCCCGCCGACGAAGCCGCGGCGGGTGGGACGGAACGATGTACGCATGACATGTCTCGCAGGGATCGGACGAAGCGGGGCGCTTCCCGAAGCAATCTCTGAAGGTTTCAGTTCGACCGGGATTCGGGCTGAACACGGGCGCGGACGAAGCAAAAGCGTGATCCGCTTCCGGTGATGCTTGCAGGCCACATGGTAAATCGACGTCAACGAAAACTCGTCGGACGGTAACGCCAGCGTTACTCACGCGCATGTGACGCAGCATGGGAATCTACGGTCTTCATCATGGACCGTTCATTCGAAATTCCTGACCCACGAATGCGACGTCGCGGCGGCGAGGCCCTTCACGCGCCGCGCAAAAGGCGCGATCGTCGCGCTCAGCGAAGGGAGGCCCCCGGATGACGATGCGAACGGCCGCGCCGGTTCTCGCGCTCGCGCTCGTCACCATGGTCCCCGCCTCGGCGGGCGAAGCCGACGCCGAAGGACGGCTGCGGATCAAAAGCGAGACGGTCATGTGCCTGCGCGCGCCCTGCCCGCGCATCGGCTTGCTGGCGGCCATCGCGGCGGACGGCCGACCCTTGTTCGCGAGCTCTGCGCCGCCGCCCATGACCGGCGCCGCGGCCGACGTCGCGGCGGCGACCGAAGCCTGGCGGACAGGCGCCTGCCTCATGCTCGAAGGCCGCTACCGCGGAGCCCCGCAGCGGCTCGAAATCCGCCGGATCTTGGGGACCTGCTGAGCGGTCAGCTCGCGCCAAGCGCCTCCAGACGGCCCGCGTCCAGGATCCGCACGCCGTCGGGCACCACGAGCAGGACCTTGTCGCGCACGAGCTTCGAGATCACCCGGCTCACCGTCTCGATCGTCAGCCCGAGATGGTCGGCGAGGTCCTGCCGCGACATCGGCAGCGGAATGGTGACGACGCTCGCGCCGAGACGGCCGAGCCGCTCGCGCATGCTGAGCAGGAAGGCCGCGACCTTCTCCTCCGCGGCGCGCCTGCCAAGCAGCACCATGTGGTCCTGCGCGAGCGTCAGCTCGTGGGTCGCGGCCTCGTGCAGGCGACGGAGGAAGTGCGGCTTGCGGTCGACGAAGGCGATGAAGGCCGAGCGGTCGAAGCGGCAGGCGGAGACCTGATCGATCGCGTCGGCCGAGAAGCCGTAGCGGGCGCTGAGCGACAGGCCGACGAAGTCGCCTGGCAGCAGGAAGCCGACGATCTGGCGGCGCCCGTCCGGCAGCAGCTTGTAGAGGCGCAGCATGCCGCAGGTGACGTTGTAGACGGCGTCCGCCTCGTCGCCCTGAATGAACAGCGTCTCCTTGGGCGAGAAGCCGGTCTTGTCGGCGAGGAAGCTCAGCTCGTCGAGCTCGCCGATCTCGAGCGCGGCGCAGACGCTGACGCCGCGCACGCCGCAATCAGAGCAGGACGCGCCTGGACAGCGCGAACGTCCCATCGCGCGCGCCGCGCCGTCGCAGCCCGCCGTGCGGCCGATCTCCATCGCCTCGCTCATCGCTCTCGGCTCTCCTTCGGAGAGCGGCCGAACCGGCCGCCCGGGTTTGTCCTAGATCATAGACGGCTGTGCGGTTTGATCTCCATCAAAGCCGCGGGCGAAACGCCGCTGTCATGTCGCGCCAAGAGCAGTCCTGAGAGCCGCGCCCGCCCATGAGCCGACCCATTCGATGAGCCGAACCTTGGCCGCGAACGTCCCCCTGAACGATGTCTTCATCGCCCGGACCCTGTGCGCGGAAACCGTCCTGTCGGACGCGGCCGCGACGCGGCGCGCCTTCGCGCTGGCGAGCCTCGCGCATCCGCGGCTCACTTACGGCGGTTGGGTCCGCTACCTGAAGCGCGCCGCGCGGCCGAACCAGGATCGGACCGGGATCATGTTTCTCGAAGACCGGCGCGGCTATCCCCACGCCATGTTCCGCTACGCGGTCGACGACCGGCCGTCGCTGGTCGCCGCGGCCGCCGAGAGCGCAGCGCGCATCCTGAGGCTGTCCGACATCGTGGCGGCCGACGTCGCGGCGGATTCGCTGCTTCCGGAGATCGCGACGCTCGCCGAACGACTCGCCGGAAGCCTCGACTGCGCGATGGTCATGATCGAACTCCCCGGCGCGCTCCGGATCGGACAAGGAGCGCTCGTCGGTTATGAAGAGGCGGCGGGCGGCGTCGTGTTCCGTCCGTTGCCACGCGACGCGGAAACGGCGGCCTCCGGGGCCGCGGCCTGACGACTGATCGAAGGAAGACGCGAGCGCGCGGCCGGCGCCGGCCGCACGCTCCCACAACGCCGTCAGAACTTCAGCGTCAGCCGCCCGTCGAGCGAACGGCCGGGACCGCGCACGCCGTCTCCCCAGGCTCCGCCATAAGTGACGAGGTCCGCGCCTCCGAGCGGGAGGACGTAATTCTTGTCGAACAGGTTGTTCAACCCGACTTCGATCTTGACGCTCTCCCATTCGTAGCCGGTGCGCAGGTTCACGAGCGCATAACCGGAAGTCTCGATTTCGTTGTGAACCTGGTTGACCTTCGATTTCGGCGCGACAAGCCGCAGCTCCACCCCGCTCGTCCAGCCGCCATAGCGGTGGTTGAGCCCGATCGAACCGTTGAGCGGCATGATACGGTAGAGGTTCACGCCGTCCGTCCGCTTGCCTCGGACATAGTTCAGTGAGCCGGTCAGCTCTCCCACGCCCCAGGCGTCGTCGCTCCACAGCCGGACCTTGCCGTCCACGTTCACGCCCGCCAGCCAGGCGTCGTGATTGGCGAACTGCAGGTAGACGAAGCCGTTCCGCAGCGTGGGGTTGGCGGGCTGAGCCGCGAGGCAGCTCGGCCTGAGGCACCGGTCGACGTCGATGAAGTCCTGCACGTAGCTGTAGTAGGGCGCGACGCGCAGGCTCCACCGATCCTGGTCCGGATCGCGCCAGGACGCGGAGAAAGTGACCGTGTGCGCCTTCTCCGGCTTGAGATCGACGTCGCCCACATAGCCGTTTCCGTCGCCGAACCAGCCGATCATCGACATCGCCATGGCGTTCGTCGACCACGTGTAGCGTTCATAAAGATTGGGCGAGCGCGTCTTGCGCGCCGCGCTCAGCTCATAGGCGCTCCCGGCGTCGGGCTGGTAGCGGATCAGGGCGGAGCCGTCGACGTTCACGTCGGTCTTCGAACGGTCGCGGGCGTTGAAGGCGGCGGCGTCCGCGCCGTACATCATGGCGTTGTACCCATGCACCTTGCCGGCGTTCATCCACACCACGTCGTTGCGGACGCCGACGACGCTGGTCCATTGCGGCGACCAGTGCCGTTCCCATTCCGCATAGGTTCCGACGCGGCCGCGGCGACCGTCATTGATGTTCAGGAACTTCTCCGGCCCCATCATCATGGAGCCGGCGACCGGATCCCACCAGTCGTTCAGGCTGTTGTGGTTGAGCTCGTTGCCAAAGCGGAAGACGTCGTGCTCACCGCTCGGGATGGTGGCGTCGACCGTATAGCCGAGGTCCGTGCTGCGGGTGTCCATGGGCATGGCGCCGGTCTTGTCCGGCTCGATGAAGCCCATGGTGTGGCGCACCCGGCTGACGAAGGCCTTGGCGTCGACCGAGCCCCAGTCGAACTGCCCTTCGTAGCGCGCGTTGGCGTGGAGGCTGCGGTTGTCGACGAGGTCCATGTACTGGTTCACGAAGCCCTGGCGCGGCATGTACTGGCCGCCGACCTCGAGCGTGAACTGATGATCGGTCGTCTTGCGCGACAGGCTGAGCGCATGGTTCTGCGTCTCGTACATGGTGGACTTGATCCGCCGGCCCGAGCCGGACCGATAGTCGGATGATTTCGACCAGCCTCCGCGGTAGGCCAAAGCGTATTCGTCGTTGCTGACGGTCGCCGACGCGTCGACGCCGACGCCGTGGCCATTGCTGCGATAGAAGCCCGAAACGGAGCCGCTGGTTTTCCAGTCCGGACCTTGCGAGAACTTCGGTTCCGTCACCGCGACTTCGATCTTCGCGCCGGTGAAGTCGCCGCCCGCGCTCACGGGCGCGGAGGCGGAATAGACCTTGAGGCTATCCACCATGTCCGGATTGGCGAAGGACAGCGGCGGGTTCATTTCGTTGGGGCAACCCGGATTGAGGATCATGCCGTTCGACATGATCTGCACCCGATCCGCGCCCATGCCGTTGATCGCCGGCAGACTCGAGACGCGGCCTGCGCCCAGGGAGGCGCCGCCGGGAAGCGCGTCGACCAGCGAGCCCGTGTCGCTTGTGCCGAGGCCCGCGGCGCGGATGTCCTCGCGCGTCAGCGTCGTCTCTCCGACCGCCCCGATGACGGTGATTTCGGAAAGCTGCGTCTCTTCCTGGGCATGGGCGTCGAACGGCACAGAAAGTGCGGCCGCAGCCACGGCCAGCGCAGCGACAGAGGAGGACGAGAGGCCGGAAAACGACGGCCTGCGGAGCGCGCGCGCGTCGGAGCGCGGATAAGGAGCATGCATTTCGAAACGCCTTGGATGAACGGCGGCGCGGCGCGCAGACGCGGCCGGCGCGGACCGGACGTGACGACGCCTGGCGCACGGCGCTTCGCGCCGGGCCGGACGTCTTGAAACAAATCGGAAAGTCAGATGAGCGGACGCTCTTCGGCCCGCGGCGTCATCCTGCGCCGTCAGGCGAGCGGCGGAGGTCCGCGGGCCGGCTGGAAGCGCCGAGCGCCGGCGGGCGGCGCGGCGGCCGCGACCGGCGCGGATATCCGATAAACCTGCCCATACGGCGCGGCGGCGAAAAGGACCGGAGCCGCCAGAACCGCAGCGGCGCCGACCAGACAACCGGCGCCGCAACACAGAAACGCGTTCTGCGGCTCGGTCGCCGCGCCTCCGTCATGCGACGATGCGCAGAGGACGCCGAAGGCGCCCGGCAGATGCCCGGCGCGCATGTCCATCGCGGCGACGCCGGTGGCCGCGGCCTGAAAGATCAGCAGATAGGCGGCGGCGAAGACGATCAGCCGCCGGGCGGTTTGCAACATCGCGCGATCCGGCGTCTCAGATATCCGAGAGCCCGCGCATTATCGACCGGCGCCGGTCATATGGATGTCGCAGCGGCGCCACTCTGGATAATTTTCCTGTGCGACGGATCCGGCGCCGACCGAGCTCGGACGCGGCGATGGGACGAACCTCGGCGGATCGCATGCGACTTTTGACATAGGTCACTGCGGCGGACCGAATACGGGCGGACAAGCGGCTCCATGTGGTCCCATCCGATCGCGCGCGCCGCGCTGCTCACCGTCGCCATAAAGATCGTGGTCGTCGTGACGGCTGGCTGGCTCGTCTTCGGGCCGCAGCGGCTGCGCGTCGACCCGCCCAAGGCCGAGGCGCGGCTGCTGTCGGACGGACCCGTCACCCCCCTTCCAGGTCCGACGCAATGACCCTCGCCGATCTCGACGTCGTCACGCTTTCCCGGCTGCAGTTCGGGCTGACGGCCATGTACCACTTCCTGTTCGTGCCGCTGACGCTCGGCCTCGCGGTGCTGCTCGCGATCATGGAGACGGTCTATGTCATGACCGGTCGCGAGATCTGGAAGACGATGGTCCGCTTCTGGGGCGTGCTGTTCGGCATCAACTTCGCCATGGGCGTCGCGACCGGCGTCACCATGGAGTTCCAGTTCGGAACCAACTGGGCTTATTACAGCCACTATGTCGGAGACGTGTTCGGCGCGCCGCTCGCGATCGAAGGCCTGATGGCCTTCTTCCTCGAGGCGACCTTCGTCGGCCTGTTCTTCTTCGGCTGGAACCGGCTGTCCAGGGTCGGGCACCTCTGCGTGACCTGGGCGCTCGCGCTCGGCACCAACCTCTCGGCGCTCTGGATCCTGATCGCGAACGGCTGGATGCAGAACCCGGTCGGCGCCGTCTTCAACCCCGACACGATGCGCATGGAGGTCAGCGACTTCGCGGCGCTGATCTTCAACCCGGTCGCGCAGGCGAAGTTCGTCCACACGGTGAGCGCCGGCTACGTCACGGGCGCGGTGTTCGTGCTCGCGATCAGCGCGCTCTACCTGCTCAGGGGCCGGCACCGCGAGCTCGCGGTCCGCTCCGCCACCATCGCCGCGAGCTTCGGCCTCGCCTCGGCGCTCTCGGTCGTCGTGCTCGGCGACGAGAGCGGCTACACGGCCGGCGAGAACCAGAAGATGAAGGTCGCCGCGATCGAGGCGATGTGGAAGACGGAGCCCGCGCCGGCCTCCTTCACGCTGTTCGGGATCCCGGACGCCGAGACGCGCGAGACCCGCTACGAGGTCAAGATCCCCTGGATGCTCGGCCTGATCGCGACCCGGTCGATCAGCAAGGAGGTGCCGGGCATCGAGGAGCTGGTCTCCCAGGTCGAGGCCCGCATCCGCGTCGGCCTCATGGCCTATGACGCGCTCCGCAAGCTCAAGGCGGACCGGAGCGACCAGACCGCGCGGGCGACACTCAGGATGACGTCGGGGGAGCTCGGCTACGCGCTGCTGCTCAAGAAGATCCGGCCCGACGTCGAGAACGCGACCGACGAGGAAGTTTCGCGCGCCGCCTGGGGCACCGTGCCGCCGGTCTCCCCGCTGTTCTGGAGCTTCCGCCTTATGGTGGGGCTCGGCTTCTTCTTCATCGCCCTGTTCGCGACCGCCTTCGTGCTGGCGAGCCGACGCAGGATCGCGGACGCCCGCTGGTTCCTCTGGATCGCGCTCGCGAGCCTGCCGCTTCCCTGGATCGCGAGCGAGCTCGGCTGGTCGGTCGCCGAGATCGGCCGCCAGCCCTGGGTGATCGAAGGCGTGCTGCCGACCTTCCTCGCGGTGTCGAGCGTCTCGGCCGGTAACGTGGTCACGACCCTGATCGGCTTCGTCGTCTTCTACTCCGCGCTTGCGGTCGTCGACCTCGTGCTGATGGTGAAGTCCGTCCGCATGGGTCCCGACGCCCTGCTCGGCCTGAAGCCCGAGCCGACAGCGGTCCGCAAGCCGTCCGCCGTCCCCTCCCCGGCCCTCTGACGCATCCGGATCGACGACCATGTTCGACTACGAGACGCTTCGCCTGATCTGGTGGCTCCTGCTCGGCGCCCTGCTCATCGGCTTCGCGGTGATGGACGGCTTCGACCTCGGCGCGGCCATCCTGCTGCCCTTCGTCGGCCGGACCGACGCCGAGCGCCGCATCGTGATCAACACCGTCGGCCCGGTGTGGGAAGGCAACCAGGTGTGGCTGATCCTCGGCGGCGGCGCGATCTTCGCCGCCTGGCCGCCGCTCTACGCCGCCGCCTTCTCCGGCTTCTACCTCGCGATGTTCCTCGTGCTCTGCGCGCTGATCCTGCGGCCGGTCGGCTTCAAGTTCCGTTCCAAGATCCATTCGCCGCGCTGGCGCTCGTTCTGGGACTGGGCGCTGTTCGTCGGCGGCTTCGTGCCGGCGCTGATCTTCGGCGTCGCGGTCGGCAACGCGCTGCAAGGCGTGCCCTTCCGCTTCGACGAGGACCTGCGGATGATCTACGAGGGCGACCTCCTCGGCCTGCTCAACCCCTTCGCGCTGTTCTGCGGCGTGGTGAGCGCGCTGATGCTCGCCATGCACGGCGGCTGCTGGATCGCGCTCAAGGCGGACGAGCCGGTCGCGTCCCGCGCCGCCTTCGCGGGACGGCAGGCCGCTCTGCTGCTGCTCGCGGCCTTCGTGGTCGGCGGGATCGTCATGGGGCTCGGCGTCGACGCCTACCGGATCGTGGGCGACGTCGCGGGCGACGGCCCCTCCAACCCCACCCTCAAGCAGGTCGAAGTGGTGCTCGGCGGCGGCTTCGCGAACTACGCCCGCCATCCCTGGATGGCCGCCGCCCCGCTGCTCGTGCTGGTCGGCGCGCCGCTCGCCGCCCTCCTGCTCGCGAAGAATCGGCCGGGCCTCGCCTTCGTCGCGAGCGGCGCGGCGGTCGCGGGCGTGGTGGCGACGGCGGGCGTCACGCTGTTCCCCTTCCTGCTGCCCTCCACCATCGCGCCGGCCCAGAGCCTGACCGTCTGGGACGCCTCGTCGAGCGAGACGACGCTCGGCGTGATGCTGGTCGCGACGGTGATCTTCCTGCCGATGATCGTCGCCTACACGTCCTGGGCCTACTGGGTGATGCGGGGCCGCGTGACCGCGGCCTCCGTCTCCGCCGACCCGACCTCGTACTGAAGGAGCCCTCTCATGTGGTACTTCGCCTGGATCCTCGGGCTCGGCTTCGCGAGCGCCTTCGCGGTGCTGAACGCGATGTGGCTGGAGCTCCATAACGACGCCAGAAAGACCGCGCTGCCGGACTGACGCCGGACGGCAGCGGCGCCAGCGTCGAACGAAAAAGGGCGGCCCTTCGGCCGCCCTTTTTGCGTCGCCCTCCCCCCGCGGGGCCGTGGTCAGTCAGTGCGACATCAGCAGGCAGGCGTGGCTCGTCTCGAGCAGGTCGCGGGTCACGCCGCCGAAGAACCATTCGCGCGTGCGGCTGTGGCCGTAGGCTCCCGAAACGATCAGGTCGGCGCCGATCTCTCCCGCGACGTCGAGCAGCTCCTCGGCGATCGAGGCGATCTGGCCGCCGATGATCCGCGGCTCGGCCGGAACCTCGTGGCGGCGCAGCCATCCTGCGACGTCCTCGGCGCTCTCGTCGCGCATCGAGGCGGATGCGCTCACCACGGCGACCTCCTGGCAGCGCTTCAGGATCGGCAGCGCGTCGCGCACTGCGCGGCGCGCCTCGCGCGTGTCCTTCCAGGCGACCACGGCGCGCTTGCCCACCAGGGCTTCCTTCTCCGGCGGCACGACCAGCACCGGGCGGCCGCACTCCATCGCGACGAGGCCGGGACGCACGCCGAGCCGCAGGTCGTGGACGTCGTAGCTTGCGCGACGTCCGACCACGACGATGTCCGCGACGCGGGACTGCTCGATCAGGAAGCGGTCGGGAATGGCGATCCCGCCGCGCCATTCGACGTCGTTGCGCCCCGCCGTCACCGCCTCGAAGGCCTTCTTGGCGACCGCGAGGTCCTGTTCGATGAACCGGCGCTCCTCCTCGGCCGAGGCCTGGACGCCGAGAGCCTCGAAATCGGCGACCGACGGCGCGAGGGCGGGCTCGGCCGCGACGCCCACGAAGCGCGCGCCGAAGCGGTCGGCGAGATCGAGCGCGAGGCGGCCGCGCGCTTCGGCGTAGGGGCCGAGGTCGAACTGCGCCATGACGGTGGCGAAGCCCGTGGGGCGGGGCGTGGTCTCGGTCATTGCAGGTCTCCCGTCGTTTGCGATGGAAGAAAGCTCCGACCGAGACATGCGCCGGTCCTTGATCCCGATCAAGCGCGCCTCTCGTCCTTGATCTGCCGCAAGGACCGCGCCCCGCTCCACGATCATCATAGCCCCATGGAGACGAAACCGATCGCGTTCGCCCCTCGGCGCGGCCCCTGCCCCACCGCCACGCTGCTGCGCGAGCGGAGCGGACGGCCCGGAGCGTCAGCCCGAGAAGACTTCCAGACGTTCGATCCGGCGTCCGTCGACGCCGCGCACGGCGAAGCGGCGTCCGCCCCAGTCGAAGGTTTCGCCGTCCTCCGGAAGACGGCCGAGGACGCTGAGCGCGAAGCCCGCAAGCGTCTCGTGGTCGCCCGCCTCCCGCATGCCGTCGAGTTCAAGCGCGCGCTCCGCGTCGTCGACGCTCATGCGCCCGTCGAGAAGCCATGATCCGTCCGGACGCCGCTCCGCGTCCGGCTCCTCCTCGCCTTCCCGCTCGGGCAACTCCCCCGCGATCGCCGCGAGAATGTCGGCGGGCGTGACGACGCCCTGAAGGACGCCGTGCTCGTCCACCACGACCGCCATATGGACGGTCGAGGTCTTGAAGCGGTCGAGCAGCTTCAGGATCGGCATGGTCTCGATGACGAAGACCGGCTCCCGCACGGCCTCCGCAATCCCGCCGACGCTGGCGCCGATCAGGTCCTTGGCGTGGACCACGCCGATCACGTCCTCGATCTCGCCGCGGCATGCGGGAAAGCGCGAGCGGCCGCTCCGGCGGACCGTATCGATCGACGCCGCGAGGTCGGCGTTCACGTCGAGCCACGCGACTTCGCGGCGCGGCGTCATGATCGAGCGGACCGAGCGGTTCCCGAGCGTCAGCATGCGCTCGATCATCTCGCTTTCGGCGGGCGAGAACACCTCGCCGCCGCCGGCCTCCGCAAGCGCCGCCACCTCGGCCTGCGCGTCGGCGTTCGTCTCGCCCCTCCCTCCGCGCAGAAGCCGCAGCACGGCGTCGGCGGTGCGGTCGCGCAGATCCGCGGTCGTCACGCGCCTGCGGACGTTGCGCCGGCCGATCTGGTTGAAGGCCTCGATCAGGATCGAGAAGCCGATCGCGGCGTAGAGATAGCCCTTCGGGATGTGGAAGCCGAGGCCCTCGACCACGAGGCTGAAGCCGATCATCAGGAGCAGACCGAGGCACAGCACCACCACGGTCGGATGGCGGCCGACGAAGGCCATCAGCGGCTTCGACGCCACGATCATCACGCCCATCGCGACGATCACCGCGATCACCATGATGGACAGGTGGCTGACCATGCCGACCGCGGTGATGACGCTGTCGAGCGAGAACACCGCGTCGAGCACGATGATCTGCAGGATGACCTGCCAGAACACCGCGTCCGCAGCGCCGCGCTGCTTGTGATGGGTCGCGCCCTCCAGCCGCTCGTGCAGCTCCATCGTCCCCTTGAACAGCAGGAACAGGCCGCCGCCGATCAGGATGATGTCGCGCCAGGAGATCTCCGAGCCGAAGACCGTGAACAGCGTCTCGGTGAGCGTCACGATCCAGGAGATCGAAGCGAGCAGGATCAGCCGCATTCCGAGCGCGAGCGACAGGCCGAGCAGGCGGGCCTTGTCGCGCTGATGCTCGGGCAGCTTGTCGGCGAGGATCGCGATGAAGACGAGGTTGTCGATGCCGAGCACCACCTCGAGCACGATCAGGGTGGCGAGGCCGGCCCAGGCGGCGGGATCGGCGATCCATTCGAACAGCATGGCGCGTCGGCGCAGGCGCGGTTCGCGCCCCGCCGTCCTTTCGGCTCAGGGATTTGAGGGGAAATCGATCACGGAACGGGCCGCGTCGGCGAACGGGATCGAACGCGACCGCCGCCGTCGCCCGCCGACGGCGGCGGTCGCGAGGGCCTTGATGCGTGAGGCGTCGGTCGGGGGCATGGGGTCCTGGGCGACGGGCCCTGAATAGCGGCGGCCGGAAACGATCGTCCCCGGCCGCCGGTTTTCTATCCGTCAGCCGACGTCTTCGTCATCCCCGCCGAAGAGCGATCCGAAGATCCCGCCGCCGTCGTCCGCCTCGGGCTCGGCGGCGGCGGTCTGGGCAGGCTGCTCCGGGGCCGCGGCCGGCGCCTCCGCGGCCTTGGCTTCGTCGCCGCCGCCGAACATCGATCCGATGGCGTTGCCGATGAGCACGCCGCCGGCGACGCCCATCGCCGTCTGAGCCGCGCCCGCCAGGAACCCGCCGCCGCGGCCCGGCTGGGCCGGCGCCTGTCCGGCCGCCATTCCGCCCGGCGCGCCCGTCGGAGCCCCCATCGGCGCGTTCGCCGGCGCGCCCACGGCGGAGCGCACTGGCGACACGGGGACGGAGGTCCTCGACCGGTCCGGCTGCGAACCGCCTCCGAACAGTCCGGAGAAGAAGCCGCCCGGCGCCGGACGCTCGCTCGCCTGGCGCTCGAGCTCGGCGATGCGCTGCTCGGCCTGCTGCAGCGCGTAGTCCTGCATGACGATGGTCTGCGCCATGAAGTAGGGCGCGTTGGGGCTCGCCGCGATCCGGTCGCGGATCAGGGCGTCGGCCTCCGGATCCTTCGGCGGGCTGCGCCGGTCGACCTCGCCGAGGCGGCTGAACAGCCCTTCGATGGCCTGGCGGTCCTGGGTCTCCATTTCGGTTCGTCTCCAAATCCTGTGATGACGTCGCAAGTCTTCCGCCGCCGCCCGAGGCGTCGCCATGATGTCTTGCGATAGGGATGACGCATGACGAACGCGCGCGCCTGGCAGCGGCGCGGTCTCTGCGATCGAGAGTCAGTCGTTCTGGATCATGCGGGCGTAACTATAGCGCGCGGCCGCCCCGATCATCATCACGATCGGATCACGTTTGTGTAGAGACGTTCCGAGGCGAAGACGATCAGCGCGCGCGCCGCTCGATCGCCGCGCGATAGACGTCGAGATAGCGGGCCGCGACGGCCGGCCACGCGTAGCCGCGCGCCTCCCCCATGAGCCGTTCGGGCAGCGCGGGATCCGCCGCGCGCGCCGCATAGGCGGCTTCGAGCGCGTCTACGGCAGCGGAGGCGTTCGAAAAATCAGCCGCGACGATCGCCTCGTGTCGTCGCGCGAGACCCGCGAAGGCCGGGTTCGGATGGACAACGGGCGCAAGCCCCGCGCTCATCGCCTCGATCAGCGCGACGCCGAAGCCCTCGAACTCGGACGCCGAGGCGAACAGCGAACAGCCGCGCAGCACGTCCGCGACCGCGCGGTCGTCGAGGCCGACATGGAGCGTCGCGGCGTCCGCGACGCCGGCCGCCGCGATCATTCCGCATATGTCGGCTTCCGACCAGTCGGAGGGGCCGCCGACGATGTCGAGCCGCCAGGACGGATCGCGGCGACGAAGCTCCGCGAAGGCCGCGACCAGCCGGTCGAGGCGCTTGTTCTTCGAGAAGCGTCCGAGCGTGGCGATCCGCCGAACCGGCTCGGGCGACGACGCGCCCGCGAATTTCGCGACGTCGGCGCCGTTCTCGACGATCGTCAGCCGCGAGGACGCGATCGTGGAGAACTGCGTCGCGTCGCTTTCGCTGCAGGCCACGATGGCGTCGTAGAGATTGGCGGTGAGCCGGGTCGGTCCGTTGAACCAGAGCTTCTTCAGCCCCGAGAAGTCGCCGGTGTGGAAGAAGCCGCCATGGGTGGTGGCGACGATCGGCGCGCGGCGCACGAGATTGGCGAGCGCGATCCAGTCGAAGAAGAAGTCGACCGCGTGGACGTGGACGACATCGGCGCCGCCAAGATGCCGGAAAGCCTGCGGCGCGATGGGATAGCGGCTCGACCCCGAAAAGGGCACGCGGCGGATCGGGATCTCGCCGAGCGCATCGACGGGGGCCAGCGTCTCGCCCGGCTTCGAAAAGAGGCGGTCGAGCGTCAGCACCCTGGCCGACGATCCGAGGCGGATCTGCTCGCGGGCGAGGTTCGCCACCACGTCCTCGAGGCCGCCGCGGTTCGGATGGAACTGCCGCACGATGTGGACGATCGAGAGACGGTCGAGCGGGACCGCGGCGGCGAGGCTCGGGTTCTTCATCGGCGCATTCACGATCGCCTCCTCATGGCCTTGCCGAGAGATCGCATGCCGAGCCGCCGGCCATCAGGGGCTTCAGCGCCGCCATCTGGGGAGCTTCGCCCGAAGCCGTCGGCTCGAGATTGAACATGTAGTCCTTCGGCCACCACGCCCCCGCGCTCCAGACGGTCCAGCCGATCCAGAGGTCGGGAGCGGCGTTGAGCTTGCCGATCATGGTCTTCATCGCCTCGACGCAAGGCGCTTGAGACGAGGCCGCCACCTCTCCGAGGAAACCGCGCAGGCCGTTCTGTTTCAGCCAGGCCGACACGTCGTCGATCGCCTTGATCGCGCGGTCGGCCGCCGGACAATCGGGCGAGCGGCCGGAGAAGTCGGCGTCGAGATACTGGTGGAAGTCGAAGGCCATCCGGCCGAGCGGATCGGAGACGGCGAGCATCTCGACGTCGTTGCGCCCGGTCGAGAGAGCGCTCCCCCAACTGTGCGCGCCGGTATAGGCCGTGCCCGGAACGATCAGGAAGTTGAGCGCCCCGGTTTTCCGTATCGCCGCGATCGCGGCGTTCGCGGCCTCGGCCCATTCCGCCGCTCCGATGTCGTAGGGCTCGTTCATGAGCGAGAACACGACGGTCGGCTTCGTCTTGAAGCGGATCGCGAGTCGGCTCCAGAAATCCGCGAAGGCCGAAAGCGGCGCGGTCTTCGCGCCGATCATCGCGCCCCGATAATGCGCGTAGTTGTGCGGATCGAGCACGACCGCGAGCCCGGCCGCTTTCGCGGCGTCGACCGCGTCTTCGAGCCGCTTGAGCTCGGCTGCGTCGAAGGCCGCGCCGAGCCGCGGCTGCAGGCGCTCCCAGCGGAACGGCAGCCGGATCGCCGTCGCGCCGGTCGCGGCGATCCGGGCGAGCGCCTCGGACGAAGGATAGGCGTAGTCGAAGTTCGGACGTCCCGGCAGGTCGCCGAACTCGGCCCCCGCCACGTTGACGCCGCGCAGGCACGGCTCCGCGACCGCGGGCGACGCCGCGATCAGGGAGGCGGCGAGCGCGGCGGCCCGCCTCACGCCGCGAAGACGTCCTTCAGCGTCGCGAGCAGGCGCGCGCGCGCGCCCTTGTGGGTGAAGTTGTGGTCGGAGTCGGCGACCATGGCGCGTTTCACGTTCGGATAGAGCGCGAGGCGACGCCCGCCCTTGCCGAAATAGGTGTCGAGTTCGAGCAGGCCGAGGTCGCCCTCCGAATAGACCACCCAGACATTGACCTTGCGGTCCGCCAGGGACTGAAAGCGGCGGTGGACCTCGCGATAGAGCTTCGCCTCGGGAGTCAGTTCCCCGAGCACGGGCGCGAAACGCACCGAAAGCTTCCGGAACAGCCGCTGCGTCACGTATTTGGCCGCCGGAACCACCCGGAGCTGGCCCTTCAGCAAACGCACGACGCCGTTGCGCTTCCAGAGCGTCGCGCCGAAGTCGCCGATCGAGCGGTGGGCGTAGCGCAGCGCCTCGTGGATGTCCTCGCGCGGGTCCCAGACGAACCGCTCGGTGTTGATCATTACGAGGTCGGTGACGAGCGGGTCGCGGACGGCGGCGTTGAAGGCGGCGTAGGAGCCGCTGCAGCGTCCCATCAGCGCGACGTTTTCGAACCCCTGCGCCCGCATCTCGGCCGCCGCGGCGCGGACGTCGTCGACCTGCCCGTCGGAATACAGGACCTCTTCGGCGCCGCCGGGCGAAGGCGGACTGTCGCCGATCCCGGCGGAATCGAAGCGCAGCGACGCGATCCCGAGACACGCAAGCGCGCGCGCCTGCTCGATCGTCGCCCGGCCCCAGCCGATGTGATAGTCGCGGCCCGCATTGGCGAAGACGATCGCACGGCCGCCCGACGGCCGGTCCGGCGCGCAGATCACGCCGAAGAGGCGCCCGTCCGGGCCGAAGCGCACGGGACGCTCGCTGAAGCCCTCGCCGAGGAGTTCGCCCGCCGTTACGGGTTCGGGCCGCGGCGCGGCCTCGGCCGGAGCGACGAGTTCCGCGAGCCAGGCCGCGACCTTGCGCAGCAGCGGCAGCGGAGGCCGCGCCTGGGTCGGGTCGGTGGCGAGGATCTCGTAGCCCTCGTAGGCGAGCCGGTCGACTGAGACGCCGAGAGCGTCAAGCCGTTCCGCGAAACGCTCGTCGCCGCCGTGGTTGGCGCGGCCGACAACCAGCGCCGCAGGCGCCGGCGCTTCGGCCAG
Source organism: Ancylobacter novellus (assembly GCA_003241695.1). Lineage (GTDB taxonomy): Bacteria > Pseudomonadota > Alphaproteobacteria > Rhizobiales > Methylopilaceae > Methylopila. Next base: position 447,765 of record QFPN01000001.1, read on the forward strand.
TTCCCGGATGTCCAGCGCCTTGAGCGCCGGCAGGCGTCCCGGATCGATCGCGATCCCGCCCACCACGCAGCCGCCTTCGTGATCTGGGTCCGGCCCGATGCCGATCACGTCGGTCAGCATCGCGCCCCAGAGAGCGAGTTCGCGGAGATAGATGCGCCCGCTCGTGACCGGCGCCATGAAGGCTGCGCCGGCCAGCGGGCCGAGGTCGGCCGCGGCGAGCGCGGCCAGAGCGCCGCCGACGCCCTGCCCGACGATCGCGATGCGCCGACGTCCGGTCGCCTCGCGCAGGAAGCGGGCCGCGGAAACGACGGCCGCGCGCCAGTCGTCGATCCCGGACGGGTTTTCCGGCTCGAGCGCGTCGCCGACGCCCGGAAGATCGAAGCGCAGGCACGGAACGCCGGCCGCCGAGATCTCTTCGGCGAGCGCGCGCCATGTGGTGCGGACGCACATTTCCTCATAGCCGACCGCGCCGATCATGAGCACGGCGAGCGGAGCGTCGCCCGGATAGAGAAAACCCATCGTTCCGTCGAACACGACCGGCGTTCCGAGCGCGACGGCCGCCTCGGCGCCGGCCTCCGGAACGGAGACCCCGGCGACGCGCGCCGCCGGAAGAAACGCCAGGTCCGCGGCCAAGACGCCTGCTGCCGGGATCATCGGGTCGTCTCCGTCTGCGGTGCGATGGTTGAAAAGGTCATTCGGCCGGCTCCAGCCGGGCGCGGAGCGCCGCCGAATTCGCGAAGGCGCCGTCCTTGGGCGCGCCGCCGAACAGGAAGGGGCGGAAGAACGCCGTCGCCATGTTGTCGATGCCCCAGGCCCCGGCGATCCAGCGGGCCGCGGCGTAGTTCGAGGCCAGCGAGAAGACGAGGCCGGCGGCCGCGATCCCGATCAGACCGAACGTCACGCCCGAGACGTAGAGCAGGCCGAGATAGACCACGAACAGGACGAGCCGGACGATCAGGAAGAAGCGCTCGCCGCCGCCGATCATCAGCAGCCAGGAGCCGGGGCCGAAGAACGCCTGACCGACCGCAAGCGCGCACAGCACGACCAGCACGTCGGAATGCTGCACGAATTCGGCGTTGAACAGGTAGAGCACGAAGGGCGCGACGATCGCGAGGCAGAGCGCGCCGAACAGCGAGATGCAGAATGCGCCGAGCGAAAGCTTGCCGATAAGCTTCTGCGCGCCCGCCCGGTCGCCCTGCTGGAAGCGAGCGGCGATCAGCGGGATGCCCACCGTGTCGATCGCGGTGACGGGCAAGGTGAGCAGCATCGCGATCCTGAGCGCGACGAAATAGAACGCCGCCTTGTCGAGCCCGAGCAGCGCGCCGATCACGATGGTCTCGAGATAGGCCTGGGCCGAGTTCAGGACGTTGTTGGCGATGAAGTAGCCGGTCTCGGCGCGCCATTCGCGCGGCGCGGGCCGCCCCTCCGCCTTCAGCCAGGCGGTTCCCTCGTCCTTGAAGAAATGCGCGATCTGATAGGCGGTCGCGAGCCCGAGCAGCAGCGTCACGACCGCCATCGCGGCCGCCCCGCCCGACAGCAGCCCTGCGCCCGCCGCGAGGCAGAAGCCGGCCGCCGACGCGCTCCGCCAGACGATCTCGCGCGGCGCGAGCGACAGGGTGATGCGGCCATGGATGCGGAAATAGTTCTGCAGATACTCGCTCGCGGCGAAGATTGCGGCGAACAGCAGCGCGACCCAGAGATACTCGTAAGGGTGCGGCAGATGGCTCCTGAACAGTAACGCCCCGGCCGCCGCGACGGCGAGCGCGCCGCAGCCGCCCGCGAGCCAGAGCGCGTTGACGCGCAGCAGCGCGCCGTTGAGCGCGTCGCCGGCGGGCGCGTCGCGGCGATAGTGCTTCACCACGAGGATCTGCTGGCCGAGCACCGCGATCAGTCCCAGCGCGCTGCCGATCGAGAACAGGAAGACGTAGAGGCCGTATTCGTCGATGGTCAGCAGCTTGCTCGCGACCAGCAGCACGAGAAAGCTCAGGAAGGTCGAGCCGAAGCGCGAGGTGAAGGCCGAGGCGAAGCGCCGCCATTCGACGAATCTCGGCGAGCGCAGCAGCGCGATCATGCGCGCGCCTCCGCTTCGCCGAAGCGCCGGGCGGCTCCCGGTGTCGCCCTCAGCGAGGCGAAGACGGCGTCGAAACGCGCCGCGATCGCCTCGGGGCGGTAGCGTTCGGCCGCCGCGAGCGCGCCGGCGGAGAGCCGCGCGATCTCGTCCGGATCGGCCGCGAGCGCCGAAATCGCGGCGGCGAGACCCGCGTCGTCGCCGGGCTCGAAGATGCCGCCGCTGACGCCGGGCTCGATGCTTTCCGGGATGCCGCCCGAGCGCGCGCCGATCACCGGCACGCCGTTGGCGAAGGCCTCGATCACCACGCGGCCGAACGGCTCGCGGAACAGCGACGGCGTGACCAGCACGTCGATTTGCGGGAAGAAATCCTCCGGCTTCGTCCAGCCGAGGAAGCGGGTCTTGTCGGGAAACGCCGCGCGAAGCCGCCGGGCGTAGTCCTCCGGGCCGGAGCCCGCGATCACGAACTCGATTCCGGCCTCGCCTTCGAGCCTACGGGCTGCGGCGGCGAGCGTGTCGAGGCCCTTCACCGGATCATGCACGCCGATGAAGCCGAACCGGACCGGACGCCCGTCCGGAGCGGGACGAGCGGACGCGCCCTGAACCGGCGGCACCGCGCCCGCAACGACATGGGCGGAGGCGTTCGGGAAGTAGCCGTGCTCGAGATGGCGGCCCACGATGAAATTTGTCTCTCCGACGACCGCATCGACAAAGCGGGAAGAGAGCTTCTTGCCGTAGGAGGTCGCCTGGCAGGAGCCGCAGGCGCGCCCGCAGTTGTCGCCGCCCTTGCGCATGCTGGCCTTCCAGCACAGCAGGAAGGCGCTGCGGAGAATGTGCACCGTCGGGATTCCGCAGGACTTCGCCGCCGCCCAGGTCGCGACGTTCACGTTCTCGATCGAGTCCGTGAGCACGACGTCGGGCCGGAACCGCCGGATCTCGCGGCGCATGACGACGAAGGCGCGCGGGTTGAAGTTCTCCAGCGCGTGCCAGAGCGCCTTCTTCCATGCCGGTCGGGGCAGCCGGTAATTCCAGTCGACGTTGAGGCTCTTCAGGCGACGCACGGGGACGCCGTCGAAGATCTCGCGCTTGTCCTCGCCGGAGACGTTGACGACCAAAACCTCGTGGCCGGCCGCGATCAGCAGCTTCGCCACCATCATGGCCGAGATCGGTCCGCCGCCGTCGATGAAGGGCGGGAAGGCCGCGCAGGCCATCAGGATGCGCGAGCCGCCGTCCCGTATCGTCGCAGGTTCGGACATCTAAGCCTTGAAAGTTGACTGCGCCGCCATTCTGGCGCGCAAGGCGTAAAGATCGGGCGAATGCGCGGGCGGACGCGGGCTCTCCGCGCCGTTTTTCAGGGCTCCGGCCGCAGACGCCGCCCCGTGACGGACTGCAGCCCCTTCCGCATCGCCTTGAGCCACGCGATCTGCGCAAGGAAGCGGACGACGTCGACTGTGTAGCGGCGACCGAGGCGGCGCGGTTCCTGGGCGAAGCGGAACAGCCATTCGGCCCGCGCCGCCCGCATGACCTTCGGGGCGCGGACCACGCGGCCGGCGACGAAGTCGAACAGCGCGCCCACCATGAGCACCACCTCGGCCTCGAGCGCCTTTCCATGGGCGGCGACGAACTCCTCCTGGCGGGGATTGCCGAGCGCGACCAGCACCAGCGAAGCCCCCGACCGGTTGATCTCGGCGACCACGTGGGCGGTCTCCTCATCGGAGAAGTAACCGTCGCGGGTTCCGACGACCGAATGCCTCGGATGATCTTCGGCGAACTTCGCCGCCGCTTCTTCGGCGACGCCCGGCTTGCCGCCGAGAAGGAAGATCCGGAAGACGTGCCGGCTCTCACGCAGCAACGCCGGCACGAAGTCGGTGCCGTTGAGATTCTGCTCGAACGGCCGCCCGTTGAACAGCCGGGAACAGAGGTCGACCCCGACCCCGTCGTTCAAAACCAGGAAGGACGAGAAAGACTGAGCGTAATCGCGCGAATCCAGCGCCATCAGCATCGTGTTGGCGTTGCAGAAGGCGACGCGGATCGGCCCGGCTCCCTCGAACGATCGGTCGATGGCGGCGATCGCGCGCTCGCGCGTGGCGTAGGGAATCTCTAAGCCGCCGATGCGCAGGAAATGCTGCGTCTCGCGCCGCTCGGGCCCGGAATAGGAATCTTGCTTCACAGGGAGGGTTTCCAGATTGTTCGAAACCCGTCCGTCGCGGCGATGCCCGGCGGCCGTTTTCCAGAGCTATATTTTCCCTACGTCGTGGCCGCAGTAATTGCACGCGTCGATCAAATAAACATTGAAAGATTATACAGAAACATTGAAATACTAATTAAATATTTGTTAACTCTAGAAATAGATCATGGTTTGCAAAAAATTAACCATGATCGAGGACCTTCCTGTCGTCGCTTCGGGTGCGGCTCCCCGCAAGGGTTCGGCCGAGGGGAGCAGGACGGAGACCGAGTGTCAGAGCCCGCCGCCACGCGCGCCATCGCGCCGCCGTCGACCGAGGAGGCGATCGCGATCGGCGCCTCCGACTTCGCAGGCCTGGCGCGCCGCGGGGCCCGCCTCATCGCGGGCTGCGCAGTCGGCTGCGCGCTGCTCGCCGCGGCCTATCTCGCAACCCAAACCCCGCTTTATCGCGCGACAGCCGAGATCCTGGTCGATCCGGCCGCGCTGCAGGTCGTCGGCAAGGACATTCTGCGCAACGACGTCGCCGCCTCGATCGACTTCGCCAACATCGACAGCCAGGCGCTGGTCATCGTCTCGAATTCGGTGCTCGACCAGCTCATCGACGAGCTGAAGCTCGACCAGGACCCTGTCTTCCGCGGCGGGCGCGGCCTTCTCGCGCGGCTCACCGGCTCGCCGGGCGCGCCGTCGACCCGCGCGACCGTGCTCGACAATCTCCGCCGCGCCGTCGTGGTGCGCCGGGTCGACGCCTCGCTCGTGTTCGACATCACCGTCTCGCATCCGGACGCCGAAAAGGCCGCGGCGATCGCCAACAGCCTCGCGTCGATCTACCTCCGGCAGGGTTCGGAAGGCCGCGGGGCCGCGGTGCGGCGCGCCAACGAGACGCTGCTCGGCCAGCTCGCGGATCTGCGCCGGCAGCTCAACGACGCCGACACGGCGGTGGAAAAGTTCCGCGGCGACAACGGCCTGATCTCGACCGGCGAGGCCGGGCTGATCGTGAACCAGCAGCTCAAGGATCTCTACGCCCAGATCACCGCTGCCGAGACCGAACTCGCGCGCGTCGGAGCCCGCAAGGAGCAGATCGCGCGGCTCGGTCCGGACTCGCTGCTCGCCGACCGCATCCCCGAGGCCATCGCCTCGCCGACCATCACGGCGCTCCGGTCCCAGTACGCGACGGCGGCCCGCGAGGCCGCGCGCATGGCCGAGACGCTGCTGCCGAAACATCCAAGGCTGATGGAGGCGCGCGGCGAGCTTTCCGCCGCGCGGAAGCTGCTCGCCGAGGAGCTCGACCGCATCCGCGGCTCGGTCGGCCAGGACTACGAGCAGGCCAAGGCCAATCTCGCGAAGCTGCAGGAGCGCGCGAACGGCCTGACCCGCTCGCAGATGTCGAGCAGCGAGTCCGAGATCCGGCTGCGCCAGCTCGAAAGCGAGGCCGCGGCGGTGCGCGCCGTGTATGACGCCTCGCTCGGCCGCGCCAAGGAGCTCGAGCAGCAGGCCAAGATCGACACCAGCAATTCGCGCCTGATCTCGGCCGCCTCCGTGCCGGTGAGGCCGTCCAAGGCCCCGGCCATGATCGTGCTTCCGGCCGCCCTCCTGTTCGGAGCCAGCCTCGGCCTCGCGCTCGCCTTCCTTATGGACCTGCTGCGGGGCGCCGCGCCCAATGCGCGTTCGGCCGCGGAGATGTTCGGCGTCGAAACCTTCGCCGACGTCCGACTCGCGGGCGGGCGACTTGACGACCGCGACCGCGGCCATCTCGCGGCGATCGCCCGGCGGCTGCAGCGGCGGGTGAGCGGCGACGAGCCCGCAATCGTCATGGTCGCTGGCGCGCCGCGGCTCGATCCGATGGCGACGCGCGCGATCGTGGCGGCGCTCGGCCGCGCCCTTTCGGATCTCGGCGACGGCGGCTGGATGTGCCGCCAGCAGGCGCCGGGCGCGCCAATGCATGTCGAGCGCATCGCGCCGCCCCGCGCCGCGGCGCTTCGGGGCGCGACCGCGCCGCACGCGCCCTCCGAGCGCGAGGCGAGAGGCGTGCTCGAGGCCCGCGCCGCGAGCCGCTCGACCCGCGCGGACTACCTGCTCTTCAGCGACGACGACCCGGCCGGCCTCGCGGACTCGGCCGGTTCGGCCGACGCCATCCTCGTCGTCTTCGCCGCAGGCCGCACGCCAAGGCGGGCGCTGCGAGACCTTGTGGCCACGCTCGACCCGACGGCGGAGCGCATCGTCGCGGTCGTGGCGGTCGCGCCTTCCAGCGGCGCGCGACTGCCGATCGCCCTCCCCTTCCCGGGGCGCGGACGCAAGGCCTTCGCATGATCGCCGCGGCGGCGCGGCCGGGCTTCCGAGACCGGCTGCATCCGGCCGCGACGCTTCTCGTCCTGCTCGGCGCGCTGACGTTCAACGCCGTCCTCTGCTTCGCCAACACCAACCTGTTCGCCGTCAACGAGACGCTGGTGATGGGGGCCGAGGGCGTGATCCTCGTGGCCGCGTTCTCGTTCGCGCTCGGCCGCACGCTGGGGCTCTACGTGCTGCTCGCGGCCTTCCTGTCCTACGCCGCTCTGCTGATGGCGCTTCGGCCGATGATCGACCCGAAGGCCGTACGCGACGTCATGATCCCGATCGCCTTCTATGCGCTCGGCCGCCGCATGCCGGACCCGCGGCTCGCCGACCGGGCGGCGCTGTGGTCGGGCGCGATCGTCGTCGCGATGGGCCTGTTCGAGTTCATGGCGCTCGACACCTACATCCAGTTCTTCAACGTCATCCGCTACTATGTCGCGCGCGGCACCGTGGCGCCGAGCGACGTCGGGCAGGACGCCGGCGCGCTGTTCCAGAGCGGCATGCGGCCGGACGCGAGGGCGCTGTTCCCGTTCCTCGGGCCGCACCGCGCCTCGTCGGTGTTCCTCGAGCCGGTCTCGACCGGCAATTTCGGCGCGATCCTGATCATCTGGGCGCTGTTCCGGAAGGACATGCGGTTCCGGCTCGTCCTCGCCGCGATGGGGGCGGCGTCGATCATCCTGGCCGACGCGCGTTTCGGGGCGACCGTCTCGATCGCGGCCGCGCTCGCATTCATGGTCTCGGGACGGCTGCCCAAGGCGGCGTTCGCGGCGCTGCCCTTCCTGATCCTCGCGGCGCTCGCGGTCTACGGCCTCACCACCGCCGAGAAGACCTGGAGCAACGATTTCGGCGGCAGGATCCTCTGGACGTCGATGCTGCTGAGCTCGCTCAGCCCGGCGGCGGTGTTCGGGCTTTCGCCCGACAAGCCGTTCCTGTCGGATTCGGGATACGCCTACACACTGAACCAGATCGGGCTGATCGGCTTCGCGGGGCTCTGGACGCTGTTCATCCTGCTGCCGGACGGGAGCCGCCGCGCCTTCCGCTTCAAGGCGGCTGCGGCGACCTACATCTGCCTGCTGCTTCTGATTTCGGACTCGGTCTACACCATCAAGACCGCGGCCCTGCTCTGGTTCATGCTCGGCGTCGCCGGCGGGATGCCGGAGACGGCGGCCGCCCGTGCGAGGCCGAGCGCCGCGTATCGCCCAGCGGCCGCGACGGGCTGAAACCCGGTTATCCGCGACGCCCGCCGCCCCCTTCTCCCGCTTGGGGAGAAGGCAAGGATGAGGGCCGTGGCGCTGCGGGTCCAGAAGCGGCGCCCGTCCGCACGGACGGGGCTTCATCCTGAAACTTCAGCGCGAGATCCCCTCACACTTGCCCTGTCCCGCGTGCGGGAGAGGGGATTCCGGAGCGTCGCGCCCTCCGGGTTATGCGGTCGCCGGGCGGGCGGCGGGAGCGGGCTCCTCGCTCTTTTCCGGGCTGACATGGATCTGCGCCGAGACCGACCAGCGGCGGCGAAGCCTCAGGATCGGCTTCTCGATCACGTTCCAGGAGAAGGACGCCATCGCGAGGCTCGCCGCGACCGACATCGCGAAGAAGGTCGCGACGCTGGTGACGCCCGGAAACAGCTGGATCATCGTCTGCTGCAGCGGGTAGCCGTAGAGATAGACCCCGTAGGAATAGTCGCGGCCCTTCAGGATCTTGAACTCGAGCCGCGGCGACAGCCCGAGATAGATCACGACGTAGCCGAGCAGCGGCGCGGTGGCCGCGGAGAACAGCGGATTGGCGAGCCAGGCGGGCGAGCCGAACTGCGACAGCGCCACGTAGGACACGGCGGCGAGCGCGGCGATCTCGCCGCGATACGGGATCTCGTGGCGGAAGCGGTAGATCAGCAGCCCGACCAGGAAGAGCGGCACGAGCCGCGCCGCGCCGCGGGTGACGAACAGATAGTTGAGCGCGTCCTGGCCCGGCAGGCGCAGGCCGAACTGCGGCGCGAGGAACACCGCGATCGAAACGCCCAGCAAAGCGACGGTCGCGGCGAGCAGCAGCCAGCGCCGCCGATAGACGCCGCAGAGCACCATCACGGTGAGCAGCGCGTAGCAGGTGAGCTCGTGCGGAACCGTCCACAGCGCGCCGTTGACGATGGCCGGATGCGGGTTCGACAGGAACATGCCCGGCAACTCGTAGTGGATCGAGCCGAGAATGTTCAGGAAATACTTGTAGAAAGCCGGGTCAGAGAAATACTGCCCGAGCGCGACGCTCGTCAGCAGCGGCCCGAGGATCAGCGCCGAAAGCGTGATCTCGACGCCGAGCGCCGGAAAGATGCGCAGCGCCCGGTTCGTCAGGAACTGGCCGAGCGGCAGGCGCTCGACGCTCGCCGCGACCAGAAAGCCCGACAGCGCGAAGAACATCGGCAAGGCCGCGAAGTCGACCGCCCAGCGCGCGAACGGCGCGTAGGGAAAGGCCGGCGCCGCCTCGAGCGCCGGGTCCGGGTTCAGCAGCGAACAGTGGATGTAGAGGATCAGGAAGGCGAGGCCGATGCGCACGGCGTCGAAGCCCGGCCCCACGCCCTTGTGATCCTCGAGTTGCCGGCCGACGCTGCGCATCATGAGCCCCCTGGCGTTGTTCGGCGGCGAAAGCGTCGTCGCCCGCGGCGCGACGCCTCTTCCGATCACGGGCAGTTTATGATCGATTTTTACTTGATTTTTCGAGACCGGATCGCGCAAGCCCCGGTTGATTTTACCGCGACGGTAAACGCCGCATTGACCGGATCACGGAATTTTTCCGGCTCCGCGTCGCGCCGCCCGGCGTCAGATCACGATAAAACTCAATAATAACAATTACATGATGAGAGTTGAGCCCACCCTCATCGCCCTGGAGAGCGCACGGAAAACGCCAGAAATCGACTGATCATCTTAACTTCAAATATACTACGTCTGTACAGTAAAACTCGAATAAAATCTCGACCGCCGCAACCCGCCGTTAAGTCCCGGCCTCTATGGTGAGCCCTCATGACAGGCGAGGTCGTCGGACCGCCGGGCGCGATCCGCCCGACGTCCGCGCGGCCCGAAGACGGGGAAAGACAAGGATGAAAGACGCGATCCGCGACATTCTCGCGAAGCATGGCCGGCTGCCGGTCGCGGTCGAGACGCTCGCCGACGACGCCGACCTTCATGCGGCGGGCCTCACCTCCTTCGGCTCCGTCGAGGTGATGATGGCGCTCGAAGAGACCTTCGACATCGAGTTTCCCGACCGCATGCTGAACCGCCGCAACTTCGCGTCGATCTCGGCGATCGCGAACGCGGTCGAGACGGTGCGGACCGAGGCCGCCGCGTGAGCTCGGCCGTCGTCCGCCGCGACGAGGTCGCGGAAGCGCTCGCGCTGGTGATGCCGGGCGCCGCGGCCCCTGCGGCGGCCGACGAACGCGCGCTGGTGAAAAAGGCGCGCGCCATCGCCAAGATCGCGGCGACCCACGCCGAAGACGTCGACGCCCACGCACGGTTTCCGCACGAGGCGTTCGAAGCGCTGAAGCGCGAGAGGCTGCTCGGGATCATGATCCCGCGCGAACTCGGCGGCGAGGGCGCAAGCGTCGCGATCGTCTCCGAGATCTGCTCGGTTCTGGCGCAGGGCTGCGCCTCGACCGGCATGATCTACTCCATGCACCAGATCAAGACGTCGAGCCTGACCGAGCACTGCCTCGACGACGACTGGATGCGCGGCTTCATGCGCGCCTGCGCCGAGGAGCAGCTTCTGCTCGCCTCCGCAACCACCGAGGGCGGCGGCGTCGGCGGCGACATGCGCCAGTCGATCTGCGGCGTCGAGCGCGACGGCGACGACTTCGCGCTCGTCAAGGAAGGCTGCCTGATCTCCTATGGCGCGCAGGCCGACGCGATTCTGATCACGTCCCGCCGCACGCCCGACGCCCCGGCCTCCGACCAGGTGATGGCGGTCATGCGCGCCGGCCAGTACCGGCTCGAAAAGACCGGCGCCTGGAACACCATGGGCATGCGCGGCACCTGCTCGGACAACTTCACCTTCGACGGCAGGGCGCCGGCCAAACAGATCATCGCCACGCCCTTCGCCGACATTTCGGCCCAGTCGATGCTGCCTTACGCCCATCTGCTGTGGGCCTCGGTCTGGCACGGCGTCGCGTCGGACGCGGTCGCGCGATCGGAAGCCTTCGTGCGCGCAGAGGCCCGCAAGCGCCCCGGCGCCACCCCGCCGAGCGCGCTGCGCCTCGCCGAGCTGCTCACCAAGCAGCAGCAGATGAAGGCGCTGGTCGTGGCCGGAATCGACCGCTACGAGCGCGCGAAGTCCGACCCCGACGAGCTGACCTCGATCGGCTTCGGCGTCGCGATGAACGCAATCAAGCTCTCGGCCAGTCAGGGCGTCTGCGAGATCGTGCAGGCGGCGTTCCTGATTTGCGGCATCCTCGGATACCGCAACGACAGCCCCTACAGCCTCGCCCGCGCGATGCGCGACGCGCTGTCGTCGCCGATCATGATCAACAACGACCGCATCCTCGGAAACGTCTCCAACCTTCTGGCCGTGTACAAGCACGACGCCAGCCTGCTGAGGTAACGCCTATGTGCGTCGTCTGCGCTGACGTCGAACCGACCACGCTGCTCGACCAGCTCATTTCCCACGGCATCCTGATCGACACCGGGATCGACGGCATCTACGGCCGCTCCGGCGTGTTCGAGGACGTGATCGCGCGCTTCGAGGACCTCGTGACCCGCACCGGGGCCGAGGGCGCGAACCCGATGGCCCCGGAGGTCATGCGCTTTCCGCCGGCCATGAACCGCTTCCACTTCGAGCGGTCCGGCTACATGAAGTCGTTCCCGCAGCTCGCCGGCACGATCCACTCGTTCATGGGCGACGACCGCGGCCATTTCGAGCTGCTGGAGAAGCTCCAGAACAACGAGGACTGGACAGGCCAGCAGAAGACCACCGGTGTCGTGCTGACGCCGGCCGCCTGCTACACGCTCTATCCGATCGTCGCCAAGCGCGGCCCGCTCAAGGCCGACGGCGCGCTGTTCGACCTCCAGTCCTACTGCTTCCGCCACGAGCCCTCGAAGGATCCGGCGCGCATGCAGATGTTCCGCATGCGCGAATTCGTGCGCTTCGGAAAGCCCAAGCAGGTTCAGGCGTTCCGCTCCTCCTGGCTGGAGAAGGGCGAGACGATGATGAAGAAGCTCGGCGTGCCGATACATGTCGACCTCGCCAACGACCCGTTCTTCGGTCGCTCGGGCCGCATGCTGAAGAACAACCAGCGCGACCAAGGCCTCAAGTTCGAGATGCTGATCCCGATCGAGAGCGAGGAGAAGCCGACCGCCTGCCTCTCCTTCAACTACCATCAGGACCACTTTGGAACGACCTGGGGCCTGATCGACGCTGACGGCGAGACCGCCCACACGGCCTGCGTCGGCTTCGGGCTGGAGCGCGTCGCGCTCGCGCTGTTCAAGCATCACGGCTTCGACGTCGAGGCCTGGCCGAAGAGCGTCCGCCAGACGCTCTGGGGGTGAGGGAGACCGCCCTTGCCCTCCCCGCAAGGAGGAGGGGATCGGAGACGATGCGTTCGACCGAGCTTTCGGGCGCGCAATCGGACGGGGCTGCTTCATGCCTCGCATGAACCGAGTGTGATTCCATGACCGCCGCCTACGCCCTCCTCAGCGATCCCCGCGCCCCGGCTGCGGCGCGGGTTCTGCCGATCGACCCGATCGGCTGGGTCAGCCACCGGATGCACGCGCCCGAGCGCAACTGGCCGCAGACCAACTGCTACGCCGACCTCTGGATCGAAGCGCTCGGCGCGCTCGGGCTTGAGCCCGCGGCCTGCTTCGGCTTCGCGATCTCCCAGGATTTCGAGGGCGACCAGTTCACCTTCTTCAAGCCGCCGCTCGAAGACCTCGAAGCGCTCTATGGCCTGCGGGCGACGGAACTCGCGCTCTACGACGATCTCGTCGGCCATCTCGAGCTGCAGGCCGCACGCGGCCGCCTCGTGCTGATCGAGCTCGACAGCCACTACCTGCCGGACACCCGCGGCGTCACCTATCGCGAGGGCCACGGCAAGACCACGGTCGCGATCAACCGCATCGACGTCGCGGCCAAGGAGCTCGACTACTTCCACAACGAGGGTTTTTTCCGCGCAAGCGGAGAGGACTTCGACGGGCTGTTCCGCCTGCTTCCCGGCCTTGCGCGCGAGGACCGGCAGTATCCCTACGCCGAGATGGTGCGCCTGCCGGCGCGGCTGCCGAGCGCGGCCGAGACCGCCGCCGCGGCGCTGCCGATCTTCGTGCGCCACATCGGCCGGCGCCCCGAGGCGAACCCGGTGGCGGCGTTCCGCAAGGTCGTGGCGGCGCAAGGCGCGGCGCTCGCGGCCCGCGAGACGGAGGCGTTCCACCACTACGCCTTCAACACGCTGCGCCAGCTCGGCGCGAATTTCGAGCTCTACGCCGACCATCTCGGCTGGCTGGCGGCGCAGGGCGTCGACGGGCTCGACGAAGCGAAGGCGGCCGCGATCGAGATCGCCGAGGGCGCCAAGGTCGCGCAGCTCCATCTCGCGCGCGCCGTGCGGCAGCTGTCGTTCGCCCGCCTCGACGGAGCGCTTGCCGGCGTCGAGGCCGCGCATGACCGCCTGATCGCGACGCTCGTCGCGCGCTTTCCGGAGTGAGCATGGGAGCCGACGCGCTCTTCCCCCCTCCCCCTTGTGGGGAGGGGTTGGGGGTGGGGGTGGTTCCGAATGCGGCGGCGCGGGCGACGCCGCTCTACGCCGACTTTCAGAGCTCCGTTCTGAACCACCCCCACCCTTACCCTCCCCACAAGGGGGAGGGGGTTGGCGACGTCGCGCCTCGCTTATCGTCGCGTTCGGCCTGATCCATGGCGTCCTACCGCACCCCGAACCGGGCGCCGATCACTGGCTGGACTTGTCTGGCGACCGCCGCCGACGCATGTCTTTCCCCGGCTGAGCTTCCTGACGAGGGCTGGGCGCCGTTCGAGGTCCCCGGGACGGTGGCGGGCGCGCTACGGGCCAAGGGAAAGCTGACCGACGAGGCCGCCCTCTCCATCGAGACCCGCGACCACTGGCTTCGCACGACGCTCGACGCCCCGCTCGCCGGCGCGCTGGTCTTCGACGGGCTCGCGACCGTGACGGAGATCTGGATCGACGGGCAAAAGCGCGCCGAAAGCCGCTCGATGTTCGCCCCCGTCACGCTCGACGTCGATCTCGCCGAGGGCGCCGAGATCGCGCTCCGCTTCCGCGCGCTCGGGCCGCTGGCGGCCGCAGCCCCCCGGCGTTCGCGCTGGCGGCCGCAGATGATCCAGCCGAACGGGCTTCGGCATTTCCGCACCACCGCGCTCGGCTCGACGCCCGGCTGGAGCCCGGCGGGCAAGCCGACGGGGCCGTGGCGTCCGGTGTGGAGGGTGGAAGGCCCGGCGCCGCAGATCGACGTGCGGACGTCCTACGAAGACGGCGTCGGGCGCCTCAAGGTGACGCTCGAACCACAGCCGTCATGCCCGACCGAAGGCCGGGTATCCACGACTTCGACATCAGGAGCAGCGTCAGCCGAAGTCGTGGATACCCGCGCTGCGCGCGGGCATGACGGAGAGGTTCGGTGCGCCGGCCTGACCGCCCCTCTCCTCCTCGACGCGGACGGCCGGCGCACCGCCGACCTCGCGCTCCCGGACATCGCCCCGTGGTTTCCGCACACCCATGGCGAGCCGGCGCTGCACGATCTTTCCGTCACCCTCGACGGCGAGACATTCGACCTCGGCCGCATCGGTTTCCGCTCGATCGCGGTCGACCGCGACGCGGACGGGCAGGGCTTCGGCCTCGTGATCAACGGCGTCCCCGTCTTCGCCCGCGGCGCCTGCTGGTCGAGCGCGGACGCGGTCTCGCTTGCAGGCTCCCGCGAAGCCTACGAGCCGTTCCTGCGCCTCGCGCGCGAGGCCGGCATGAACATGATCCGCGTTCCCGGCGTCATGGCCTACGAAACCGACGCCTTTTTCGAGCTCTGCGACGAGCTCGGGATCATGGTCTGGCAGGAGGCCATGCTCGCGAATTTCGACTATCCGCAGGCCGACGAAGGCTTTCGCGGGTCCGTCCGGCGCGAGGCCGAGAGCTTCCTCGACCGAACGCAGGCCAACGCCTGCCTCGCGGTGTTCTGCGGCGGCTCGGAAGTGTTCCAGCAGGCCGCCATGCTCGGCGCGCCGCCGGAGGCGTGGGGCGGGCCGGCGTTCGACGAGGTGCTGCCCGCGGCGCTCGAACGCCTTCGGCCGGACGTTCCTTACGTCCCGAACTCGCCCTCCGGCGGCTGGCTGCCCTTCGTCGCCGACCAGGGCGTGACGCATTACTACGGCGTCGGGGCCTATCGCCGCCCGCTCGATGACGCCCGCCGCGCCCGCGTGCGCTTCGCCTCCGAATGCCTTGCCTTCTCCAACGTTCCCGAGGACGTCTCGCTCCACAAGGCGAAGCTCGCGGCCGTGACCCACGCGCCCGACTGGAAGCGCGGCGTGCCGCGCGACATGGGCGCGTCGTGGGATTTCGAGGACGTGCGCGACCACTATGTCGAGCGCCTCTACGGCCTCTCGGTTCTGGAGCTGAAGCGCGAGGATCCGGAGCGCTATCTCGCGCTCTCCCGCGCGGCGGTCGTGGAAGTGCTGGAGGAGGCTTTCGCCGAATTCCGCCGACCTGGTTCGCCGACCCGCGGCGCGCTGGTCTGGCTGCTGCAGGACCTCATGCCTGGCGCCGGCTGGGGCGTGATCGCGTCCGACGGCGAACCGAAATCCGCCTGGCACGCGCTGAAGCGCGCCTTCCGTCCTGCGCAGCTCTCGATCACCGACGAGGGCGTCAACGGCCTCGCGCTGCATGTGATCAACGAACAGCCGGAGCGGCTCGAAGCCGAGCTGGCCCTCACCTGCTGGCGCGACGGCGCGGCGCCGGTCGTGACGGCCTCGCGCGCGGTCGTCGTGGCGCCGCGGGAGGCGAAGACGCTCTCGGCCTTCGACCTGATCGGCCGGTTCTTCGACATCTCCTACGCCTACAAGTTCGGCCCACCGAGCCACGACGTCACGTCCGCGGCGCTCACCTGCGCGAAAACCGGCGCCGTGATCGCGGAGGCGTTCCATTTTCCGCTCGGCCGCGCTTTGCCCCGGCTGCCGCTCGGCCTCACGGCGCGGATCGAAGGCGACGCCGAAGCGCCGGAACTCGTGCTCGCGACCGAACGCTTCGCGCAGTCGGTCCATGTCGCCGACGAGGCGTGGCGGCCGGCGGAGAACTGGCTCCATCTCGTCCCCGGCCGCGAAAAGCGCGTCGCGCTCGCGGCGAGAACCGCCGGCGCCGGCGCGCCATCTGGCTTCGTGCGCGCGCTGAACGGGCTCGACGAGGCGGCGTACTGAGGCGGCGCCTCCCCGTCATGCCCAGTTGCGCCAGGGCGTGACGGGAGCTGATCATTTCGAGCGACCGCGACCTATTCCGCCAGGACGGCCGCCGGCTCCGGGCGGTCGCCGCGCGGGCGCGTCAGGCGGTCGAGATAGAGATAGACGATCGGCGTCGTGAACAGCGTCAGGAGCTGGCTCACGGCGAGCCCGCCCACCATGGCGTAGCCGAGCGGCTGGCGCAGCTCCGCGCCGACTCCCGTGCCAAGCATCAGCGGCAGGCCGCCGAGCATCGCCGCCATGGTGGTCATCAGGATCGGGCGGAAGCGCAGCAGGCAGGCCTTGCGGATCGCGTCCTCGGGCGAGAGCCCTTCGCCCCGCTCGGCCGCGATCGCGAAGTCGACCATCATGATCCCGTTCTTCTTCACGATGCCGATCAGCAGCACGATGCCGATCAGCCCGATCAGGCCGAACTCGAAGCCCGCGAGATAGAGCGCGCCGAGCGCGCCGAGGCCGGCGGAGGGCAGCGTCGACAGGATCGTGAGCGGGTGGACGTAGCTCTCGTAGAGCACGCCGAGGATGATGTAGACCGCGAGCAGCGCCGCGAGGATCAGCAGCGGCACGGTCGAAATCGAGGCCTGGAAGGCCTGCGCGGTGCCGGCGAAGGCGCCGGACAGCGAAGCCGGCGCGCCGAGTTCGCGCTTGGCGTTCTCGATCGCGGCGGTCGCCTCGCCGAGCGACGCGCCGGGCGCGAGGTTGAAGGAGATCGTGACCGCCGGGAACTGGCCCTGGTGGTTGATCGTGAGCGGCGCGGTTTCGGCGGTGGTCCACGAGGCGAGCGCCGAGAGGGGCGCCTGCTCGCCGTTGGCGGGCGAGCGGACATAGAGCCGGTTCAGCGTCTCGACGTCTCCGCGCTCTGCCGAGGGCGCCTCGAGGATCACGCGGTAGCTGTTGAGCTGGGTGAAGAACTGCGCCACCTGCCGCTGGCCGAAGGCGCTGTAAAGCGTGTCCTGGATCGCCTGCGGCTGGATGCCGTAGCGGGCGGCCTGGTCGCGGTCGATCCTGAGTTGGAGAGTGGCTCCGGAAGCCTGGCTGTCGGAGGCGACGTCCCGTAGCTGCGGGAGCTTGCGCATGGCGTCGAGCATGCGGGGCGCGAACTCGTCGAGCGTCGCGAGGTTCGCGTCCTGAAGCGCGTACTGGTACTGGGTGCGGGTGCGACGGCCGCCGAGCCGCACGTCCTGCGCCGCCTGCAGCAGCAGCGTCGCGCCCTCGACCTCGGCGAGCTTCGGCCTGAGCCGCGCGATGACCTCGTCGGCCGAAGCGTCGCGCTCGTCGGCCGGCTTGAGCTGGATGAAGGCGCGGCCGGCGTTCGGGGCCTGCGCGCCGCCGCCGGCGCCGATCAGGCTCGCCACCGTCGCGACCGCGGGGTCGGCGATCACGATCCGGTCGAGCGCCTCCTGCAGCTTCGCCATTTCGGCGGTGGAGACGTCCTGCGCCGCCTCGCTCGATCCGGTGATCAGACCCGTGTCCTGCTGCGGGAAGAAACCCTTGGGAATCGCAACGAACAGCCAGACGGAGGCCGCGGTCGTCGCGAAGAAGACTAAGAGCGTGAGGGCGCGGAAGCGCAGCGCCGCGTCGAGCCCGCGCCCGTAGAGACGCAGCAGTCCGTCGAACGCCGCCTCGATCGCGCGGTAGAACCGGCCATGCGTCTCCCGCCGAGGGTCCTTGAGATAGCGGGCCGCCATCATCGGCGTGAGGGTGAGCGCCACCACGGCCGAGACCGCGATGGTGATCGCGACCGTCATGGCGAATTCGCGGAACAGGCGGCCGATGATGCCGCCCATCAGCAGCAGCGGGATGAAGGCGGCGATCAGCGAGACGCTGATCGACACGATGGTGAAGCTGATCTCGCCAGCGCCCTTCAGCGCCGCCTGCATCGGCTTCATCCCTTCCTCGACATGGCGGGCGATGTTCTCGATCACCACGATGGCGTCGTCGACCACGAAGCCGACCGCGATGACGAGCGCCATCAGCGACAGGTTGTTGAGGCTGTAGCCGAAGGCCCACATCAGGGCGCAGGCGCCGAGCAGCGAGATCGGCACCGCGAGCGCCGTGATGGTCGTCGCCCACATGCTCCGGAGGAACAGGAAAATCACCGCGATCACGAGCGCGACCGTCACCGCGAGGGTGAGCTCGACCTCCTCGAGCGAGGCGCGGATCGTCGCCGTCCGGTCGCTCATGATCTCGACCTGGAGCGCGGGCGGCAGCGCCGCGACCAGGCGCGGCAGCTCGGCCTTCACCCGGTCGACCGTCTCGACGACGTTCGCGCCGGGCTGCTTTCGGATGACGATGAACAACCCGCGCTGGCCGTTGATCCAGGCCGCCTGCGTGCGGTCCTCGGGACCCGCGACCGCACGCCCGACGTCGCGCACGCGGATCGGCGCGCCGTCGCGATAGGCCAGGATCACGTCGTTCCAGCGCCCCGCCTCGGTGAGCTGGCCGTCGGCGTAGATCGTGAAGGCGCGGCGGCTGCCGTCGATGGTCCCGTTCGGGCTGTCGGTCGTGACCGTCGCCATCACGCCGCGGATCTCCTCCAGCGTGAGGTTCTTGGCCGCGATCTTCGCGGGATCGATCTCGACGCGGATGGCGGGCTTCTGTTCGCCCGCGATCGTCACCTGGCCGACGCCGGCGATCTGGCTGATCTGCTGGGCGATGCGGCTGTCGGCGATGTCGTTCGCCTCGATGAGCGGCATCGTGTCCGAGCGCACCGAGAGCAGCAGGATCGGGCTGTCGGCGGGGTTGGTCTTGCGGTAGCTCGGCGGCGAGGGAAGGTTCGGCGGCAACTGCCCGCCGGCCGCGTTGATCGCCGCCTGAATGTCCTGCGCCGCCGCGTCGATGTCGCGGCCAAGCTCGAACTCGGCGGTGATCGTGACCGCCCCGATGGCGCTCACCGACGTCAGCTCGGTCAGGCCCGGGATCTGCGCGAACTGCCGTTCGAGCGGCTGGGCCACGGACGAGGCCATCGTCTCCGGGCTCGCGCCCGGAAGGTTCGCGGTGATCTGGATCGTTGGGAAGTCGATCTGCGGCAGCGGGGCCACGGGAAGGCGCAGGAAGGCCGCGATCCCGGCGAGGGCGATCGCCGCCATAAGCAGCGAGGTCGCGATCGGGCGCCGGATGAAGGGGCCGGAGAAGCCGCCCGCCCCGCCGCCGGCCATCATGGCGTCGCGCCCGGGCCCTCGGCGTCCGGGCCGCCGATCCGGGCCACCTCGCCGGACCGACGCGCCTCCACCCGCGCGCCGTCCCTGAGCCGCGAGGCGCCGGCCACCACCACCTCCTCGCCGTCCTCGACGCCGCGCCGGATCACCGCGATTCCCTCGGCCTGCCGTCCGAGGGTGAGGGTGCGCCGCTCCGCCACGCCGTCGGCCTTGGCCACGAAGGCGAAATAGCCGTCCGGCCCGCGCTGGATCGCGTCGTCGGGCGCGACGACGACGGAGCGGAGCGTGTCGACGAAGACCCGCACGCTGATCGACTGGCCGGGCCAGAGCCGCGTGTCCTCGTTGGCGAAGGTCGCCTTGGCGCGGAAGGTGCCGGTCTGCTGGTCGATCTGGCTGTTCAGCACCTCGAGGACGCGGGTCGCGAGCTCCCGACCGCCGGGACCGGTCGCGACCGCCTTCACGGGTCCGCGCCGCATCGCCTCCGACACCTCGCCGAAGTCGCGTTCGGGCAGGGTCATGACGGCCGAGATCGGCTGGATCTGCGAGAGCGTGACGATGCCGGTCGCGTCGGTGGCGCGCACGAGGTTGCCCTGGTCGACCAGCCGGAAGCCGGCCCGTCCGGCCATGGGCGCGCGAATCGTGGCGTAGTCGAGCTGGAGCGCCGCCGTTTCGACCGCGGCCTTGTCGCCTTCGATCTGGGCCTTGAGCTGAGCAACCGTCGCGGTCTGGGCGTCGACCTGCTGACGGGAGGCGAAGTTGCTCTGGGCGAGCCTGCTGGACCGCGCGAGGTCGCGCTCGGCGTTGGCGAGCTGCGCCTCGTCCTGCGCCTGCTTCGCCTTCGCCTGGTCGAGCGCGGCCCGATAGGGACGGGGGTCGATCTCGGCGAGGACGTCGCCCGCCTTCACCATCTGCCCCTCGGCGAAGCCGATCCTCATCACCTCTCCGTCGACCCGGCTGCGCACCGTCACCACGGTGAGCGGCTGGACGGTCGCGAGCCCGACGAGAGAGACCGGCACGTCGGTCCGCCGGGCGGAGGCCGTCGTCACGGGGATGGGACGGGCGGGCGCCGCCGCGCGCGGGGTCGCGGCGTCCGCGCCGTCATGGGCGCGCCACGCCGCGTAGGCGCCGCCTGCGGCGAGTGCGAGCGCGAGGACGAAGATCGTGCGTTTCGCCATGAACGGTCCGGGACGACCTCCTTCACGCGCGAACCGGAGGCGAACGCCGTCCGGCCGCTCGGCCGGGCCGCGCGCGGGCGAGAGGCCGATGCGGACATCTTAGGACAATGAGGCGCGCGCGACGAGATTTTGCGAATGACATGCCCGTGTGACGCCGCGCGGGCGCTCGCCGCAAGCGTCGCCGGGCGTGATCACCGGCCGTCACGCTTCGAGAGCGGGCTCCTTGAAGGCGCGGCCGCCCTCCCCCGGCGGCAGCAGGACGGGAACGCCCTCGGCGGCGAGCCACTCCGCGACGTCGGGCGGCGGCGGCGCGTCGGTCGCGACGGCGTCGACCTCCGACGGCTCGCACACGGCGACGGTCGCGCGGCGCCCGAACTTCGCGCCGTCGGCCGCGATGACGCTCGCGTCGCTGCAGTCGATCATGGCGCGGGCGATGCGGGTCTCTTCGAGGTCGAAATCGGTGAAGCCGGCGCGCGGATCCGCGCCGCCGATCGACAGGATCGCGAGATCCGCGCGGAAGCGGCGGATGAAGCTCTCCGCCTCGGAGCCAACCGCCGCGGCGAGGTCGGCGCGCAGCTCGCCGCCCGCCATATACACCCTGTGGCCGTCGGTCCCGACGAGCCGGCGGGCGATCTCCAGCGAATTGGTGACGACCGTGAGGCGCTTCCTGGCCGCGAGCGCCTCGGCCACGAAGGCCGTGGTGGAGCCGGTGTCGATCATCACCGTCTGGCCGTCTGTCACAAGTTCGGCGACGGCGCGCGCGAGCGCCTTCTTGGCGAAGGCGTTGACGCGCATGCGGCGGCGGAACGGCGCCTCCTGCGACGGCTCCGCGAGCGCGACCGCCCCGTGGCTCCTGGTGAGCAGCCCGCCCTCGACCAGGCTCTTCACGTTGCGCCGGATGGTCTCGTCCGACACGCCGAGCCGCCCGGCGAGGTCGGTCACGCGCGTGATCTCCTCGTCGCGCACGAGCGCCACGATGGCGCGTTGTCGGTCATTCTGGTTCATCGGCCGCGCCCCGATCGCTGAAACTATGGGCAGCCTGTGGGATTTCCCGCCCGATCTCAACGAGAAAACCACATCTTGTGTGGACTTGCCGCAGATTGGCGCCCAAACTGCTTGTCGTGTGCGGACTGCGACCACGGCGAGCCTCAGGAGACGGGCATGCTTCACAAGACGACGCGCGCGCTTGCGGCAGGGCTTCTCGCCCTCGCGCTGACCGGCGGAGCGGCGACGGCCGCCCCGGAATCGAAGGATCCGATCAAGATCACGCTGCATGACTGGACCGGCCAGCTCATCACCGCCCGCATCATGGGCGAGACGCTGAAGAAGGCCGGCTACAACGTCGAATACGTCCAGGCCGACTACCTCGCCCAGTTCGCGGGCATGCGCACCGGCGACCTGCATGTCGCGATGGAGGTCTGGGCCACGACCGCCAAGGAGGCGATGGACGAGGCGATCGCGGCCGGCGGCGTCGAGAACGTCGGCGAGACCGGCATGCAGGCGATCGAGGACTGGTGGTTTCCCGAATACATGAAGGAGAAGTGCCCGGGCCTGCCCGACTGGCAGGCGCTGAAGGCGTGCGGCGAGGCGTTCTCCACGCCCGAGACCGCGCCGAAGGGGCGCTATCTCGGCGGCCCCGTGACCTGGGGCGGCTACGACGAGGAGCGCGTCCAGGCGCTCGACCTGCCGTTCGAGGTGGTGCACGCCGGCACCGACGCCGCGATGTTCGCCGAGCTGCAGTCCGCCTACGACCGCAAGGCCCCGATCCTGCTCTGGATCTATGCGCCGCACTGGGCGCCCATCAAGTTCAAGGGCGAGTGGGTCAAGTTCCCGCCCTATGAGAAGGCCTGCTACGAGGATCCGGCCTGGGGCGTGAACAAGGAGATGAAGTACGACTGCGCCAAGCCCCGCGGCCCGATCTACAAGGCGGCCTGGAGCGGCCTGAAGGACAAGTGGCCGGGCGCCTACAAGGCCGTGAAGGCCTATACGTTCGACAACAAGGAAATCGGCGAGCTCGCGGCCAAGGTCGACCTCGACGGCCAGAAGGTCGAGGCCGTGGTCGACGACTGGATGGCCAAGAACGAGGACCGCTGGAAGAAGTGGCTGCAGTGAGCTTCGGCGCCTAAGGGCGCCGTCTCCGCCGCCGTCATGCCCGGCGGAAGCCGGGCGTCCACGACTTCCTGGGAACGTAGCGCTCCGCGGCCAAGTCTCTATGGCCAAGTCGTGGACGCCCGCGAAGGCGCGGGCATGACGGCGCAGGGATGCGGAACCTCAAACAGGGCCGACGCCATGGCTGACCCCATTCTCGCCGCCCGCGGCGTCACGAAGCTCTTCGGCGCGAAGCCGGAACGCTTCGTGCGCGACGGCCGCGTCACGGCCTCGGCGGCGGAACTCGCCGAGGCCGGCCTCGTGCCCGCCGTCGCCGACGTCACGCTCGGGATCGCGCGCGGCGAGACCTTCGTCATCATGGGCCTGTCGGGCTCCGGCAAGTCGACGCTGGTGCGCTGCCTCGCCGGGCTGATCCCGCCGACCGCGGGCGCCGTGCTGTTCGAGGGGCGCGACCTCGCGAAGATGACCGAGCAGGAGCTGATCCAGCTCCGCCGCCACCAGATGGGCATGGTGTTCCAGAACTTCGCGCTGCTGCCGCACCTCACCGTGCTCGGCAACGTCTCGTTCCCGCTCGAGGTGCAGGGGCGGCCGCGGGCCGAACGCGAGGCGCGCGCTCGCGAGATGGTGAAGCTCGTCGGCCTGTCGGGCCGCGAGGACCGCTTCCCGCGCGAGCTGTCGGGCGGCCAGCAGCAGCGCGTCGGCATCGCGCGCTCGCTCGCGGTCGGGCCGGACCTCTGGTTCCTCGACGAGCCGTTCTCGGCGCTCGACCCGCTGATCCGCCGCGAGATGCAGGACGAGGTGCTGCGCCTGCAGGCGATGCTCAAGAAGACCATTGTGTTCATCACCCACGACTTCGACGAGGCCGTGCGGCTCGCCGACCGCATCGCGATCATGAAGGACGGCCGCGTGGCGCAGATCGGAACCGCCGAGGAGCTCGTTCTGGCGCCTGCGACCGATTATGTACGCGCCTTCACGCGCGACGCGCCGCGGGCCAAGATCCTGACCGCCCGCTCGGTGATGGCGCCAGCGGGCGAAGGCGCCGACTTCGCTGGCGAGATCGAGGCCGGCCAGCGCATCGCCTCCTTCGCGCATGACGTCGAGAGTTCGGAGAAGCCCTTCGCGGTCGTCGAGGACGGCCGGGTGATCGGGCTGGTGGACCGGCTCGCCATGATCGACGTGCTGGTCGGCCGCGAACGGAAGGCCGCGGCGTGAGCGGGGTCGTGCGGGACGCACACGAGGGCGACGCGCTCGGCCGCTCCCCTCTCCCGTTCACAGGAGAGGGTAAGGGTGAGGGGCCCTTGCCTCGAACTTTCCGAATGGAGTCCGTCCGCGCGGGCGGCGCTCTTCCCCCCTCCCCCTTGTGGGGAGGGGTCGGGGGTGGGGGTGGCTCCGGACGGGGCGAAACGAACGAAACCGCTCCACGCCGTCGCAAGACGTTCCATTCTGAACCACCCCCACCCTTACCCTCCCCACAAGGGGGAGGGAGCGGAAACGCCGTCGCCGTTCCGCAGAGGCGACGCAAACGGAATCTCGGCCAGGAAGGCGCGGCGCCATGACGGACGCGGCGCTTCCTGCGGCGGCCGAGCGTCGCGCGCGTCCGCCGCTCGCGCGGCTGCTCTGGCCGGCGCTTCTCGTCGCGACCATCGTGCTGGTCTCGCTGCCGAACGGCGCGCTGCCGGCGTGGGCGACGAAGTATCCGATGGCGTGGCAGGTCCCAGTCGCGGCCTGGATCTCGACCTTCATGCGCTGGCTGATGGAGACCGCGAGCCTCGGCCTGTTCACCGTGCGCGATCTGACGCGCGGGATGGCCTGGGTGCTCGACCTGCCGCTTTCGGCCGCCAAGGCCCTGCTCGCCGAGGGGATCGGCTGGGGCCGCGGCGCGGAGGAGGTGCGGCTCGCGCCTGCGATCCCGTGGTTCTCGGCGCTGATCGCGGGCGTCGCGGCGGCGTGGGCGGTCGGCGGCCTGCGCCTCGCGGCTCTGGTGGGCGGCGGCCTGCTCTATCTCGCGGTGTTCGGCCAGTGGGCCGGCGCCATGGTCACGCTCGCCTCGGTGCTGGTGTCGAGCGTGCTCGGGGCGGCGGGCGGGCTCTTGGTCGGCCTCGCCTGCGTACGCTGGAAATGGGCCGAGCGCGCCGTCTCTCCGCTGCTCGACCTCGCCCAGACCGTACCAGTCTTCGCCTACCTGCTGCCGATGCTGATCCTGTTCGGCTTCGGCCCGGTCTCGGCGATGATCGCCACCATCGTCTACGCCATGCCGCCGATGGTCAGGGTCACGATCCTCGCGATCCGCGCGGTGCCGGACGAGATCCGCGAGCTCGGCGCCATGACCGGCTGCACGAGGGCGCAGCTCACCTGGAAGATGCTGGTGCCGAGCGCGCTGCCGGCGCTGATGGTCGGCGTCAACCAGGTCATCATGCTCTCGCTCAACGTCGTGATCATCGCCTCGATGATCGGCGCGGGCGGCCTCGGCTTCGACGTGCTGTCGGCGCTCCGGCGTCTCGACATCGGCGCCGGGCTCGAGGCCGGGCTCGCGATCACGGTGCTCGCGATCCTGCTCGACCGCTTCGCGCAGGCGCTCGCGGCGGGGACGGCGCAAGCGCCGGAACGCGACGAGGCGCTGGCCGCGGCCCGCCGGCGCATCCTCTTCGGCGCGCTGGCGCTCGCCGGGGCGCTCTGGCTCCTCGCGGCGCTGAAGCCCGGGATCGCGACCTATCCGGAGGCGCTCCGGCTCTCGACCGCGCCCTACTGGAGCGACCTCGTCCGCTGGATCAACGTCGAGTTCTTCCAGACGCTGGACGCGATCCGCGCCTTCGCCTTCCTCAACCTGCTCGCGCCGGCCAAGCGCTTCATGCTGGCGCTGCCCTGGCCCTGGGTGATCGCGCTGGTCGCGATCGCGGGCTTCCGGCTCGGCGGCTGGCGGCTCGGCCTCGGGCTCGCGGCGCTCTCGGGCTTCGTCGCCGCCGTCGGGCTGTGGCCGGTCGCGATGCTGACCGTCTATCTCTGCGGCGTCGCGGTGCTGGTCGCGGCGGCGATCGGCATCCCGATCGGGGTCGCGGCCGCGACGAGGCCGCGGCTCTGGCGCGCCGTCGAGGCGGTCATCGACCTGCTCCAGACGCTGCCGTCCTTCGTCTACCTCATCCCGATCGTGATGCTGTTCCGGGTCGGCGACTTCACGGCGCTGATCGCGATCGTGCTTTACGCCGTCGCGCCCGCGATCCGGTACGCCGCCCACGGCGTCGCGCGCGTGCCTCCGACGCTGATCGAGGCCGCGGTCATGAACGGCTGCACCCGTCGCCAGATCCTGACGCGGGTGCGCGTGCCGCTCGCGCTGCCCGAGATCCTGCTAGGCCTGAACCAGACCATCATGCTGGCGCTCTCGATGCTGGTGATCACCGCGCTCGTCGGCACCCGCGACCTTGGCCAGGAGACCTATTCGGCGCTCGCCAAGGCCGACGTCGGCAAGGGGCTGGTCGCTGGTCTCTGCGTCGCGGTCATCGCGATCGTGGCCGACCGTCTGGTCTCGGCCTCGGCGGCGAAGCTCAAGCGGCGGATGGGGCAGGCATGAGGGCAAACGGCCGGACGAAGCGCGCGGGGAAAAAGGCGGCGCGGTCGGCCGCTCCCCTCTCCCGCTTGCGGGAGAAGGTAAGGGTGAGGGGCCTTTGCGCCGAAGCTTCAGAATGGAGCGCGTCCGCGCGGACGGCCGCTGTCTTGAACCCGCAGCGCCATGCCCCCTCATCCTTACCTTCTCCCGCAAGCGGGAGAAGGGGCGGTCGGCGTCGCGCCATATGGGATTGCTCATCCCATGAGGGCGCCGCGTCAGAGGGGCGCGCCCGATGACCGACGCCAGCGTCGAGCGCGTCCGGACGCTGTCGTTCTGGCGAGGCGCCGTCGAGCCGCGCCCGCTTACGGGCGGCATCACCAACCGCAATTTCGTCGTCGAGGACGCCGGAAAGAAGTTCGTGGTGCGGCTCGGCGACGACATCCCGCTGCACAACTGCCTGCGCTTCAACGAGCAGGCGGCGGCGGCCGCCGCCGAGGCCGCGGGCGTGTCGCCTGCCGTGCGCCATGTCGAGCCCGGCCTGATGGTCATCGACCATGTCGAGGGCCGCACCTTCACCGAGGCCGACGTGCGCGCGGAGCTGCCGCGCGTCGCGGCGCTGGTCAGGACCGCGCATCGCGAGGTGACGCGGCGCCTGCGCGGTCCGGCGCTCGCCTTCTGGACCTTCCACATCCTCAGGAGCTACGTCGCGACGCTTCAGGACGGCGGACACCGCCTCGCCGCCGAACTGCCGCGGCTCGCCGACGTCGCCGACCGGATCGAGGCCGCGGTCGGGCCGACCGAGATCGTCTACGGCCACAACGACCTGCTGCCCGGCAACTTCATCGACGACGGCGACAGGCTCTGGCTGATCGACTGGGACTATGGCGGCTTCAACAGCCCCTGGTTCGACCTCGGCAACCTCGCCTCCAACAACGGCCTCGACGAGGCCGGGCGGGACGCGCTGATCGGGCTTTATTTCGGCCGCGAGGCCCGCGACGCCGACAGGCTGAAGCTCGCCGGCATGATGGTGGCGTCGCTGCTGCGCGAGAGCCTCTGGAGCATGGTCTCAGAGCTCCATTCCACCCTCGATTTCGACTACCGGGCCTACACGGCCGAGAACCTCGCGCGCTTCGAGCGCGCGCTCGAACGCTTCGAAAGCATGGACCACGCATGAGCGATTTGCCCGCCTCCTCGAAGATCGTCGTCGTCGGCGGCGGCATCGTCGGCTGCTCGACGGCCTATCACCTCGGCAAGCTCGGCCTCGAGGTGCTGCTGATCGAGCGCGACCAGCTCACTTCGGGCTCGACCTGGCACGCCGCGGGCCTCGTCGGCCAGCTCCGGACCAGCGCAAACATCACGCAGCTGCTCGGCGAGTCGGTGCGTCTCTACAAGACGCTCGAGGAGGACACCGGGCTCGCCACCGGCTGGAAGATGAACGGCGGCCTGCGCCTCGCCTGCAACGAGGACCGCTGGATCGAGGTCAAGCGGCAGGCCACGACCGCGCGCTCCTTCGGGCTCGAGATGCACCTGCTCACCCCGAAGGAGGCGCAGGAGCTCTGGCCGCTGATGACCGTCGACGACGTGATCGGCGCGGCCTTCCTGCCGACCGACGGGCAGGCGAGCCCGTCCGACATCACCCAGGCGCTCGCCCGCGGCGCGCGGCGGGCCGGTGTCTCGATCCGCGAGCGTGTCTCGGTCACGGGCGTCGAGGTCGAGGGCGGCCGGGTGCGCGCCGTCGTCACCGACCAGGGCCGCGTCGCCTGCGAGACGTTGGTGATCTGCGCAGGCCTCTGGTCGCGCGAGCTCGGAAAGCTCGCGGGCGTCAACATCCCGCTTCAGGCGGTGAAGCACCAATACGTCATCACCGAGCCGATCGAGGGCGTCGCCCGCGGCCTGCCGACGCTGCGCGACCCCGACCGCCTCACCTACTACAAGGAGGAGGTCGGCGGCCTCGTGCTCGGCGGCTACGAGCCGAACCCGATCGCCTGGGAGACGCCGGGCGGCCCGCCCAAGGACTTCTCGTTCTCGCTGTTCGACGCCGACTGGGACCATTTCGGCCCGACGCTCGAACTCGCGCTCGGACGCGTGCCGGCGCTAGAGACCGCGGGGATCAAGGAGCTGATCAACGGGCCCGAGAGCTTCACGCCGGACGGCAACTTCATTCTCGGCGAGGCGCCGGAAACGAAGGGCGTGTTCGTCGGCTGCGGCTTCAACGCCTTCGGCATCGCGGCGGGCGGCGGGGCCGGCATGGCGCTGGCCGAATGGGTCGCGAAGGGCGAGGCGCCCTACGATCTCTGGCCGGTCGATATCCGTCGCTTCGGCCGGAACCATCTCGACGGCGAGTGGGTGAAGACCCGCACGCTCGAGGCCTACGCCAAGCACTACACCATGGCCTGGCCCTCCGAGGAGCACGACAGCGGCCGTCCGCTGCGGCGCTCGCCGCTCTACGACCGGCTGAAGGCGGCCGGCGGAGTGTTCGGCGAGAAGCTCGGCTGGGAGCGCCCGAACTGGTTCGCGGGCGCGGGCGAGGAGGCCCATGACCGCTACTCCTTCACCGCGCCCAACTGGACGGCGGCGATCGCGCGCGAGCATGTCGCCTGCCGCGAGCGCGTCGCGCTGTTCGATCAGACGTCCTTCGCGAAATTCCTGCTGGTCGGCCGCGACGCCGAGCGGGCTCTCGGCTGGATCTGCGCCAACGACGTCGCGAAGCCCGTCGGCTCGCTGATCTACACCCAGATGCTGAACGCCCGCGGCGGGATCGAATGCGACCTCACCGTCGCCCGCCTCGCCGAGGACCGCTACTACGTCGTCACCGGAACGGGCTTCGCGACCCACGACTTCGACTGGATCGCGCGCAACATTCCGGCCGATTGCGACGCTCATCTCGTCGACGTGACCTCCTCGCGCGCGGTGCTCAGCCTGTTCGGCCCGCGCGCCCGCGACGTGCTGGCAGCGGTTTCGTCCGACGACCTCTCGAACGCGGCGTTTCCGTTCGGGACCTGCCGACGGATCACGATCGCGGGCGCCCCGACGCTCGCGCTCCGCGTGACCTATGTGGGCGAGCTCGGCTGGGAGCTGCACGTCCCGACCGAATTCGCCGCGACCGTCTACGAAGCGCTGATGGCGGCCGGAGAGCCTCACGGGCTCGCGCTCGCCGGCTACCGCGCGATCGAGACGCTGAGGCTCGAAAAGGGCTATCGCGCCTGGGGCGCAGAAATAGGCCCCGACCACACGCCGCAGATGGCGGGGCTCGGCTGGTCCGTGAAACTCAAGTCCAACGCGCCGTTCCTCGGCCGCGAGGCGCTTGTGGAGAAGGCCTCGAAGCCGCTGCCGCGCCTGCTCGCGGGCTTCACCGTCGACGACCCGGACGTCATCCTGCTCGGCCGCGAGACGATCCTGCGCGACGGCGAGCGCGTCGGCTGGCTCGCGAGCGGCGGCTTCGGGCACACGATCGGCAAGCCGGTGGGCTACGGCTATGTGCGCCGCGCCGAAGGGGTGGACGCCGCCTTCGTCACCTCGGGCGCCTACGAGCTCGACGTGGCGGGCGTCCGGGTTCCGGCGACGCCGTCGCTGAAGCCGTTCTACGACCCGGCCTCCGCCCGGCCGAAGAGCTGAGGCGCCTCCGAAGACGGGCGCGCAAACATGCGATCCGCGACTTGCCGTCGTGGATCGCCGCGCTCACGGCCACGTCGCGGATGTTCAGGCAGGCGCGGCCATGACGAGGCCCGACCGGAAGCCACGCCGCTTCGGCTTCAGGACAAACGAAAAGGCGTCGGACGCATCGCCCGACGCCTCTTTCATGTCCTGCGTCCGGACCGCGCGTCAGGCGCGCGCTTCGAGCGCCGCGACGTTCTTCCGCACCGCGTCCTGCACCTTTTCGAAGGCGCGGACCTCGATCTGGCGCACGCGCTCGCGGCTGACGTTGAACTCGCCCGACAGCTCCTCGAGCGTCAGCGGCTCGTCCGAGAGCCGGCGCGCCTCGAAGATGCGCCGCTCGCGGTCGTTCAGCACCGTCAGCGCGCCCGCGAGCGCGGAGCGGCGATTGTCCAGCTCCTCGTTCTCGGCCATGCGGATTTCCTGGCTGTCGCTGTCGTCGACGAGCCAGTCCTGCCATTCCGAGGAGCCCTCGTCCTCGCGCAGCGGCGCGTTGAGCGAGGCGTCGCCGCCGAGGCGGCGGTTCATGTCCACCACGTCGGTCTCGGTCACGCCGAGCTTGGTCGCGATCTGCTTGACCTGATCGGGCTTCAGGTCGCCGTCCTCCAGAGCCGAGATCTGGCTCTTGGCCTTGCGCAGGTTGAAGAACAGCTTCTTCTGGTTCGCGGTCGTGCCCATCTTCACGAGCGACCACGAGCGCAGGATGTATTCCTGGATCGAAGCCCGGATCCACCACATCGCATAGGTCGCGAGGCGGAAGCCCTTTTCGGGCTCGAACCGCTTCACGGCCTGCATGAGGCCGACATTGCCCTCGCTCACGACCTCTCCGATCGGCAGGCCGTAGCCGCGATAACCCATGGCGATCTTGGCCACGAGACGAAGATGGGACGTGACGAGCCGGTGCGCCGCGTCGCGGTCGCCATGCTCGCGCCAGCGCTTGGCGAGCATGTACTCTTCCTGCGGCTCGAGCATCGGAAATTTGCGGATCTCGTCCAGGTAGCGGCTGAGGCCGCCGTCTGAAACGAGGATCGGAAGTGCGGCTGACGCCATAAGATTGCGCCTCCTTCGGCAGGACCCCCGCCTTGCGCGGCAGGCCCGGGTCGCGACCGCGGTAAGCCGATCGCTTGTGTGCACTATAACGCAATTCGACGGAGGCGCGCTCATTGTTACGCGAGCGGCTGATGTGCAGAGATGCATGGAAACCCGCAGGGCGCCCCGTCGACGCCATGCACGCACGCTAACGCATTTCCCTGCGTCAGGTTCCGAGCGCGTCGATCAATCCGGCGAGATCGGCCGGCGGTTCGCTTTCAAACAGAAGTGTTTCGCCGGTGAGCGGGTGGGCGAAGCCGAGCGTCGCGGCGTGGAGCGCCTGCCGGCCGAGCGCGTCGAGCGCCGCGCGGGCGTTCCCGGAGAGCTTCGACGCTTTTGTGCGGTGGCTCGCGCCATAGACCGCGTCGCCGAGCAGCGGGCTGCCGATCGAGGCGAGATGGACGCGGATCTGGTGAGTGCGCCCGGTCTCCAGACGGCACTCGATCAGCCCGGCGTCGAAGTCGGGGTAGCGCTCCAGCATCTCCCAATGGGTGATGGCCTCGCGCCCGTCCTTTCGGATCGCGATCTTCTCGCGGTTCTTCACGCTGCGGCCGAGCGGGGCGTCGACGGTGCCGCGCGGGCGGTGCGGCGGGTTCCAGACGAGCGCCAGATAGGCGCGCACCAGCGGCCCCGTGCGGCCGTGGTCGGCGAACTGGGCGCTCAGGCCTTTGTGCGCCGTGTCGGTCTTCGCCACGACCATCAGGCCGCTGGTGTCCTTGTCGAGCCGGTGCACGATGCCGGGCCGCGCCACGCCCCCGACGCCCGACAGGCTCGCGCCGCAATGGCTGATGAGCGCGTTGACGAGCGTCCCGTCGGCGTGACCCGCCGCGGGGTGAACCACGAGGCCCGCCGGCTTGTCGATGACGATCAGAGCGTCGTCCTCGAACACGACCTCGAGCGGTATGTCCTGAGCGACCGGTTCGGCCGGCGCGGGCGGCGGCACGGCGACGACGATCTCGCCCGCGTTGATTTTGGCCGAGGGGTCTTCTAGCGTCCGGCCGCCCGCGGTGACCGCGCCCTGGCGCATCAGCGCCTGGACGCGGGCGCGCGACAGGTCCGGCAGGCGGCTCGCGAGAAAGCGGTCGATCCGCTCGCCGGCGTCGGCCGCTTCCGCCACCACGACGCGGCGGTCGCAGGAACCATCGGCTCCAGACTCGAGGATTTCTTCAGACATGACGGCGCAGCCCCGCTCCCCTTCGCCGTCGCTCGACGAGATCGCGGACGACGACGACCCGCGCATCCAGCGCGTCTATCGGCGGCTCCGCTTTCTCACGCTCATCGGCGGGCTCACCATGGGCGTCGGCTTCCTGTCGGTGATGTCGGTGATCGCCTACCGGCTCGTCAAGTCCAGTCCGGGCGCGAACGGGCCGGTAACGGGGCATCTGTCGATCACGCCGGGCGCAAAGGTGCTGTCGACCGCGGCGGGCGACGGGCGCCTTCTGGTCACTGTCGAGGACGGCGGCCGCATCGTGATGCACGTGCTCGACGCTTCGACTTTGAAGGAGACGGGCCGCCTCGACGTCGCCCCCGGCGGCCCCGCCGCCGCGCCGCTGCGCTGAGCGGCGGCTGTCGGTCAAGGCCGGCGCTGTTCGCCTGCCGCGTACGGCGCGGTCAGACGGCGGCGCACGCCGCCTCTCCCCGTCATGCCCGCCTGAGCGGGCATGACGGCGGTGGGGCGCGAGGCGTCCCGAGAACCTCTCGATGGGTCCCGTCAAGCCTCGGCCGCTGCTCCTCGCCGACCCGTCAAGGAATTATTTCCTTGACACTTGCGTTCCCCTCATGTTCTCCTCGCTTCGTTCCGCCCCTCGCGGAAGGCGCATCCGGACCGGCCGGGCGCGTAGGGGATGGAAGCGGCGCCTGCGGCGGGAGGGTCCGGATCCGACCGCCCCGGGACGTCCGGCTGCGGCGCCGGCGGCGCGCGCGTCTTCCGGCTCTTCACGGGGCTGGGGGCGAGGCGGCCGACCCGTGATGAGATCCGTTCGGCATTACGACCGGATGCGCCTGGAGATGGCGTAAGGATCGCAAGGCGGCGGACCGCAGCCCCCGGCTCCAAAGGCCGGAGGCGGGCGGAACGCCCGAGGAGCTCCGAGGCCGTCGGCGTCCGCCGGCGGCTCAAAGGCTCCGGGAGAGGCTCTGGCGTCCAAGACATCGTCCGCAGGGGACGACAAAGACGTCGCGCGCGGGGCGCCGGGAGACCGGCTCCGCCGAAGACTACGGCATCTGCGGTCGAACGGCGTCCCGCGCCCTTCCGTGAGGTCAGGACTGTGAAGGTTTGCGTGACAAGCGCCGAGACGCGCCCCGCGGGACATCAGGCCCGGCGGGCGATCACGCGCGCACGGCTCTCAACCACGTCGCCCGTCATGCACGGCCTCAGGCCGGGGATGACGGTGGTGGTTCCGGCTGCGACGACGGAAAGACGGGAGGCCGTCCTGCTCTCAGGCCGAAGGTCAGCGGGGAAGCCCCGCTCGCATCGCGGAGCCGAACGCTCGTCTCAGCCCTTGGCGCCGCCGATGCGGTCGAGCCGCTCGCGCATCTCGGCCATCTCGCGCCGCAGGTCGTCGAGTTCGCCCGGGCCCTTGGCCTCGCGCGCGGGTTCGGCCGGCTTCGGCTCCGCCGCAGCCTCGGGCTGACCCGGAAACACCGAGAACATACGGAAGGCGCGCTCCATCATAGCGACGTTGGAGCGCATCTGCTCTTCGACCGCAGTCTGGAACGGCGCCGCGCCGAAGCTTCCCATCGCCTCGCGCATCTTGTGCTGGTCGCGGGTCAGCGCGCCCATCGAGAGCTCGAGATATTTGGGCACGAAGCTCTGCACCTGATCGCCGTAGAAGCGGATGAGCTGGCGCAGGAAATTGATTGGCAGCAGGTTCTGGCCCTTGTTCTCCTGCTCGAAGATGATCTGGGTCAGCACCTGATGGGTGATGTCGTCGCCGGTCTTGGCGTCCACCACCTGGAAATCCTCGCCCTTCTTGACCATCACGGCGAGGTCCTCGAGCGTCACATAAGTGCTGGTGCCCGTGTTGTAGAGCCTGCGATTGGCGTACTTCTTGATCGTGATCGGGTCGGTCGTGCTCGCCATTCGCGCTGGTCTCCGCCCGTTCGCGCAAAGCCTGGGCGGCTCCGGCGCGCGGCGCCGCGGCAGCCCTCCAAACGTTGAAACGATAGGGCGAAATTTCGGCCGCGGCCACTTTTTTGTGCAGTGCGGAGTAAAACCTTCGAACGAGCCGGGGCGCGCTTAGCCGTCGCGGCGGGAGACGTGGATATGCACGGTCAGCGCCTGTCTCGCCTCGCCGCCGCCCTGCTCATGGTCTGGGCGCCCTCGGCGTTCGCGCCCTCCGTCGCCGCCGCCCCGTCGAGCTCCTACACCGAGCACCGCTACGACGCCTGTCCGAAAGGCCCCTCGCCCGAACCCGGCGTCATCGACGTGCGGGTGTGCGCCGGCCCCGCCGGCCTGCCGGTGACGCTCGTGGCCGAGCCGGACGCGGCGACGCTCCGGATCGGCCGCGCGCCTCTCGACGAGCCGCTCGGGATCGGATCGTTTTACGAACCCTCGTCGAAGATCGAATGGGTGGATCTCGACGGCTCTCCGGGGCCCGCCGCGGCGATCGTGCGCTACAAGGTCGGGCCGAGCGTCGGCGCGCTCAAGGACAGCCGCCTCGTCGTCTACCGTCTCGAACCGTCGGGTCGATCCTGCGTGATGGCGGCGATCCGCGAACCGGGCGCCAACGACCGGGCCCGCGCCATCGTCGAACGGAGCGCGGCCGGCTTCCGCTGCGGGTCGAGCGCCCGGATCGGAGGCTGACGATCGCATGACCCAGGTTGCGGCGCAGCGTCATCGACATAGGTCGTGTTGACGGCGTCTCGGCCGGCGTCCTTTAACCGAAAACACGCCGTCTCGGGTCGAGCCGGCAGGCCGCCCCCGCGAAAACCTCCAGCTTTCAGGAGACTAGTCACATGGCCGAGACCGACGTCGTCATCGTTGCAGCCGCGCGCACGCCGGTCGGCTCCTTCTCGGGCGGCCTGTCCTCGCTGCCCGCCCACGAACTCGGGAAGGTAGCGATCAAGGCGGCGCTCGAGCGCGCCGGCGTCGACCCGAAGGAGGTGTCCGAGGTGATCCTCGGGCAGGTGCTGACCGCCGCGCAGGGCCAGAACCCCGCCCGTCAGGCCTCCATGGCCGCCGGCATCCCGATCGAGGCGGCCGCCTGGGGCATCAACCAGGTGTGCGGCTCGGGGCTGCGCGCCGTGGCGCTCGCCTCGCAGGCCATCAAGAACGGCGACAGCGCGATCGTGGTCGCGGGCGGACAGGAGTCCATGAGCCAGTCGGCCCACGCCGCGCACATGCGCTCCGGCACCAAGATGGGCGACGTCAAGTTCATCGACACGATGATCAAGGACGGCCTGTGGGACGCCTTCAACGGCTACCACATGGGCACGACCGCCGAGAACGTCGCGACCCAGTACCAGATCACCCGCGAGCAGCAGGACGAGTTCGCGGTCCAGTCGCAGAACAAGGCGGAAGCGGCCCAGAAGGCCGGCAAGTTCAAGGACGAGATCGCGCCGGTCACCATCTCGTCCAAAAAGGGCGACGTGATCGTCGACCAGGACGAGTACATTCGCCACGGCGCGACGCTCGACGCCATGACCAAGCTGCGCCCCGCCTTCTCGAAGGACGGCACGGTGACGGCCGGCAACGCCTCGGGCATCAACGACGGCGCCGCGGCGCTGATCGTGATGTCGGCCGCGCTCGCAGCGCAGAAGGGCCTGAAGCCGCTCGCCCGCATCGCGAGCTGGGCGCAGGCGGGCGTCGATCCGTCGGTCATGGGCACCGGCCCGATCCCGGCCTCGCGCAAGGCGCTCGAAAAGGCCGGCTGGTCGGCCGCCGATCTCGACCTGATCGAGGCCAACGAGGCTTTTGCGGCGCAGGCCTGCGCGGTCAACAAGGACCTCGGCTGGGACGTCTCCAAGGTCAACGTCAACGGCGGCGCAATCGCGATCGGCCATCCGATCGGCGCGTCCGGCGCCCGCGTGCTGGTCACGCTGCTGCACGAGATGGGCAAGCGCGACGCCAAGAAGGGCCTGACCACGCTTTGCATCGGCGGCGGCATGGGCATCGCCATGTGCCTCGAGCGCGACTGATCCGTCACCGGCGGACGCGGGGGTCGTCCCCGCGTCCCGAGCCGGGCGGCGACAAGCCCGGCCGTCCATTCAACTTTCAAGGGAGAGAACCATGGCGCGCGTCGCGCTCGTGACTGGCGGAACCCGCGGCATCGGCGAGGCGATCTCGATCGCGCTCAAGAACGCCGGCTATACGGTCGCCGCGAACTACGGCGGCAACGACGAGAAGGCCAACGCCTTCAAGGCCGAGCACGGCGTCGCCGTGTTCAAGTGGGACGTCGGCGACGCCGAGGCCTGCGCCGCGGGCATCGCCAAGGTCGAGGCCGAGCTCGGCCCGATCGACGTGCTGGTGAACAACGCTGGCATCACCCGCGACGGCATGTTCCACAAGGCGACCTTCGAGCAGTGGCGCGAGGTCATGTCGACCAACCTCGACTCGATGTTCACGATGACGAAGCCCGTCATCGACGGCATGCGCGAGCGCGGCTTCGGGCGCATCATCAACATCACCTCCATCAACGGCCAGAAGGGCCAGATGGGCCAGGCCAACTACTCCGCGGCCAAGGCCGGCGTGATCGGATTCACCAAGGCGCTCGCGCAGGAGAACGCCAAGAAGGGCATCACCGTGAACGCGATCGCCCCGGGCTACATCGCGACCGAGATGGTGATGGCGGTGCCCGAGAAGGTGCGCGAGTCGATCATCGCCACGATCCCCGTCGGCCGCCTCGGCGAGTCGGACGAGATCGCCGAGGCGGTGGTCTATCTCGCGAGCGACAAGGCCGGCTTCGTCACCGGCTCGACGCTGACGATCAACGGCGGCCAGTACATCGCCTGATCTGAGGCCGGCGCCGCGAACGATCCCGGATCGGCCTCCCGGCCGTCCGGGACGACGCGCCGAGCGCGCCCTCTTGTCCCGGCCTTGAGCCGGGACCCATAACCTCCGCGGCTTCCGATCTGGTCGCCCCGGGCCGCTCTTCCAGGAGCCGCCGCGTTCATGGGCGCCGGCTCAAGCCCCGGACAAGGGCGGCTGAAGCTCTGTGCCTCTTCAGGAACGCCTGCGACGCCGCTAAGACAGCGCGGCATGACGCCCACGTCCCGCTCCGCCACGCTCATCGGCCTGACCGCGATCGCGCTCTGGGCGACGCTCGCGATCCTCACCGCCTCGACCGGCGCCGTGCCGCCATTCGAACTCACGGCGATGACCTTCGCGATCGCGGGGACCGCCGGCTGCGCGGTCGCGGCGTTTCGGCCGGGCGGGCTGCGCGCGGCGCTGCGCCAGCCCCTCGCCGCCTGGGCCCACGGCGTCGGCGGGCTGTTCGGCTTTCATTTCTTTTACTTCACGGCGCTGAAGCTCTCTCCGCCCGCCGAAGCGAGCCTCGTGGCCTATCTCTGGCCGCTGCTCATCGTGCTGTTCTCGGCGGCGCTGCCGGGCGAAAAGTTGGCGGCGCGCCATCTCGTCGGGGCCGCCGCAGGCCTCGCAGGCACGGCGCTTCTGATCGGCGCCCGCGCCGGCTCCGGCCTGTCCTTCGAGGAGGGCGACCTGCTCGGCTATGTGTCGGCGCTCGCCTGCGCGATCGTCTGGGCGGCCTATTCGGTGTCGAGCCGTTTCTTCGCAAAGACGCCGACCGAAGCGGTGGCCGGCTTCTGCCTCGGAACGGCGGCGCTCGCGGCGTTCTGCCACCTCGCGCTCGAAACCACGGTCTGGCCCGAAGGAGCGCTGCAATGGCTCGCGATCGCAGGCCTCGGTCTCGGGCCGGTCGGGCTCGCCTTCTTCGTCTGGGACGTCGGGATGAAGCATGGCGACGTGCGGCTGCTCGGCGTCGCGGCCTATGCGGCGCCGCTCATGTCGACGCTGCTGCTCGTCGCCTTCGGCTACGCGCAGGCCTCGCTCTCGCTCGGGCTCGCCTGCGCGCTCATCGTCGGCGGCGCGGCGCTCGCGACGCTCGGCGGACGGCTGCGCCGCCCCGCCAAGGCCTGAGCGCCGCTATCGCGGAGCGGGCCGCCAGCCGGCCTCCGCCATCTCGAAGCCCGAGAACTCGAAGCCCGGCGCGACGGTGCAGCCGACCAGCGTCCAGTCGCCCTGCGGCTCCGCCGACTGCCACCAGCCGGCAGGCACGACCACCTGCGGCCTTTCGCCGGCGGAGAGGTTCGGCCCCAGCCGATGCGTTTCGACGCCGCGACCGTCCGCCGAGAGCGTCAGCGCGAGCGGCGCGCCCGCATGGAAATGCCAGACCTCGACGGCGTCGACCCGATGCCAGGCGGAGACCTCGCCCGCCGCAAGCAGGAAGTAGATCGCGGTCGAGCGGGCGCGGCCGCTCCCGTCCGTCGCCGGATCCCGGAACGTCTCGCGAAAATGACCGCCTTCGGGATGCGGCTCCAGATCGAGCAGGTTGACGATCGCTTCGGCCGACAGGCCCTCGACGTCGATCATCCGCGGTTCTTGCGTTCGCGCAGCTCCGCGAACACCGCGGCGGGATCGCTGGCGTCGAGGCCGACCGCGGCCGCGACCTTGTCCTCGGCGGCGCGCAGGAAGAGGTTGGTGGCCTTCTCCGCGTCGATCGTGGTGGGCACGGTCGGCTCGCCTTTTGCTCTCGCCGCCTCGATCTTTGCGAGACGCTCCGCGATCGCCTGATCGCCCGGAGCGACGCCGGCGGAGAACTTCGCGTTCGAGAGCGTGTATTCGTGCCCGCACCAGACCCGCGTCTCGTTCGGCAGCCGCGCGAGCTTGGAGAGCGAGGCCCACATCGCGGCGGGGGTGTCCTCGAACAGGCGTCCGCAGCCCATGACGAACAGCGTGTCGCCGGAGAACAGCCATTTCTCGCGCGGTTCGAAGAACACGACATGGCCCTTGGTGTGGCCGGGCGTCGCGATCACCTCGAAACTCCACGGCCCGATCGCCGCGACGTCGCCCTCTGCCAGCGGCCGGTCGAGGCCGGGGATCGAGTCGGCTTCCGCCTTCGGCCCCCACACCGTCGCGCCGGACGCGGCTTTCAGCGGCGCGATCCCCTGCACGTGGTCGGCGTGTTTGTGGGTGATCAGGATGTCGGTGAGCCGCCAGCCGCGTTCCGCAAGCGCCTTCGCGATCGGATCAGGCTCCGGCGCGTCGACCAGGACGGTGGCGTCGCCCTCGTGCAGCAGGACCGCGTAGTTGTCGGAAAGGCAGGGGACGAGGACGATTTCGGCTGGCATGACGGCTCCGGCGTTCGGGGCCGAGAGGCTAGCGGCGGGGCCGGCCGGGTCAAGCCGGCGCGACGTCGAAGCCCGTTCCGGGCAGAGGCGGGCTTCGCCGAGCCGGGCTAGACTGGCGGAATGATCACGCGCCTCGCCGTCTCCGGCTATCGTTCGCTTCGCGATCTCCGCCTGTCGCTCGGGCGGCTCAACGTCGTCACCGGCGCGAACGGCAGCGGCAAGTCGAGCCTCTACCGCTCTCTGCGGCTGCTGGCGGACGTGGCCCAAGGACGGGTCATCCAGTCGCTCGCAGGCGAAGGCGGGGTGCAATCGACGCTCTGGGCGGGACCCGAATCCTTTTCGCGCGGAATGAAAAGCGGCGAGACTCCGGTGACGGGCGTCGTCCGGAGCGGACCGACGGCGTTGAAGCTCGGCTTCGCCAGCGAGGACTACGGCTACGCCATCGACCTTGGCCTGTCGCCGCGCGACATGGGCATGTTCTCGCTCGATCCGCACATCAAGGCCGAGGCGCTCTGGACCGGCGAATTCCTCGGCCGCGCCAACGCCTTCGCGCTCCGCAACGGCCCGGGCGTGCGGATTCGCGAAGCGACCGGCGGGTGGGCCCAGGCCGCGACCTCGATTGCGACCTTCGACAGCATGATGACCCAATGCGCAGACCCGCGCGGCGCGATCGAGCTGCTGTTGCTGCGCGAACGCATGCGGGACTGGCGCTTCTACGATCACCTGAGGACCGACAGGGACGCGCCGTCCCGAAGGCCGCAGATCGGCACCTATACGCCAGTGCTCGACGGCGACGGCGCGAACCTCGCCGCCGCGCTCCAGACCATTCGCCAGATCGGCGACGACCAGGGGCTGCGCGATGCGATCGACGACGCCTTCCCGCGCGCCGCCGTCGAGATCGTCTCGAACGACGGCTGGTTCGAGGTCGAGATGCGCCAGCACGGCCTGTTGCGTCCCTTGCGCACCGCCGAGCTTTCCGACGGCACGCTGCGCTATCTGCTGCTCGTCGCCGCGCTGATGTCGCCGCGCCCGCCCGCGCTCATGGTGCTGAACGAACCCGAGACCAGCCTCCACCCGGACCTGCTCGGCCCCTTGGCGCGCCTCATCGCTCTTGCGTCCGAACGGTCCCAGGTCGTCGTGGTCTCGCACGCCATGCCGCTGGTCGACGCGCTCACGGACGTCGGCGCGCGGCGGATCGAGCTCGAAAAATCTCTCGGCGAGACAGTGCTGGCGAGCGACGACGAGCGTCCGCGCTGGGAATGGCCGAGGCGCTGATTCGACCGCTCGCCGCGGCGTGAGTCGCCGGCCGCCCCGCGCCCCGCTAGAACACGCTCATGGCACTCGACGTCGTCGATCTTCGGGACTTTTACGCGCGGCCGCTGGGCGAGATCGCCCGGCGCGTGCTGCGGGGAAAGCTGCGCGCGCGCTGGCCCGACCTGCGCGGCCAGCGCGTGCTCGGGGTCGGGTTCGCGACGCCCTATCTCGGCGCGTTCCGCGACGACGCCGAACGTCTGCTCGCCTTTTGCCCGGCGCAGACGGGCGTTTCGTCCTGGCCGGCCGGCCGGCCCAACGCCGCCGCTCTCGTCGACGACGGCATGTGGCCGCTGCCGGACGCCGCCGTCGACCGCATCGTCGCGGTCCATGCGCTCGAAACGTCGGAGAACGCCGTCGATTTCCTGCGCGAGGCCTGGCGCTGCCTCGCTCCGGGCGGTCGGTTGATCGCGATCGCGCCCAACCGACGCGGCGCCTGGGCGCAGTCGGACGCCACGCCCTTCGGCCACGGCCGCCCGTTCAGCCGCAGCCAGCTCACCGAGTTGATGCGCGAGGCGCTGTTCGCGCCCGAAGGCTGGGACGAGGCCCTGTTCATGCCGCCGATGGAGGGCAGGCTCGCGCTGCGCTCGGCCATGGCGTTCGAACGGATTGGGGCGCGGCTCTGGGGGCCGTTCGCGGGCGTCCATGTCGTCGAGGCGTCGAAGCAGGCGATGCGCGCCATCCCGGCCCGCTCGCCGCGCCGCGCCCGCGTCGCCCCCGCGCTGAGGCCGGCCCCGGTCGGCGCCCCGGCGCCGGCTCCGCAGCTCTGAGCGACTTCAGTCCCGCGACAGCAGGAACACCCCCTGCGCGCCGAACAGGTTCCAGAACCACCACGGCGCGTTGACCCGGACCGGACGCCCGAACGAGTCGAGCGCGACCGCGCGCTCCATCCGCGCGCCGAGCATGTCCACCAAATCGACGAAGTCGCGGATCGTGCAGAGATGGATGTTCGGCGTCTCGTACCAGGGGTCGGGCAGGTTGGAGTTCACCGGCATCCGGCCCTTGACGACGAACTGCAGGCGCGTGCGCCAGTGCCCGAAGTTCGGAAACGACACGATCGCCCGACGCCCGATCCGCAGCAGATCTTCCACGACGTGCTTCGGCCGGTGCGTCGCCTGCAGCGTCTGGGACAGGATGACGTAATCGAAGGCGTCGTCCGGATAGTGCGCGAGATCGGCGTCCGCGTCGCCCTGCACGACCGAAAGACCGTGCGCCACCGACGCGTTGACGCCCGACTGCGACAGCTCGATGCCGCGTCCGTCGACCCCGCGCCGCTCCGTCAGCAGGCGCAGCAACGCGCCGTCGCCGCAGCCGACGTCGAGGACGCGCGATCCGGACTGGACCATTTCGCAGACCAGCATATGGTCCGGACGCGGCGCCGCTCGCAGAATGTCGGAGGGCGTCCGGATGTCGGTCGACGCGACTGTCATGCGCTCACAATTCCGTTGAACCATCATTGCGCGGCTGGACGAACCGCGCGCGGGTCCTAAACACAGTCCGGAATAATCGATCTTCAACAGGCCGCAAGGGCCGCAGAGGCGAGAGCCGAACCTGCGGTCCTTTTCCGCGCGCCCGACCACGAGGAGCCAGCACGCGATGACGGCTGCGGCCATCGACGCCCACGCGCACCAAGATCCGAAGATGCCGATCATGGCCTGGGCGCCGCCGCTCGTCGGCCTTGCTTTCGTCGGCGCGTTGAAAGCGATGGGTCTCGACGCCGGCTATGACGGCAGCTCGGCGAGCCTGATCGTTGCGATCACTCTCGTGCCGGTGCTGTTCGGGGCCGTGTTCGCGGCGGTCTACCATGCCGAACTCATCGCCCACCGCACGGGCGAACCCTACGGGACGCTGGTGCTCGCCATGGCCGTGACCGTGATGGAGGTCGCGCTTCTCGCATCCGCGCTGCTCGGCGAGAAGCCGAACCCAACGCTCACGCGCGACACGATCTTCGCGGTCGTGATGATCGTCGGCAACGGGCTCGTGGGCGTCTGTATCCTGCTGGGCGGCCTGCGGCACAAGGAGCAGAGCTTCCGCGTGACGGGAGCCAACGCCTATCTCGCGGTGCTCATGCCGCTCGCGACGCTTTCGCTCGTGCTGCCGAACTACACGGTCGCCGCTCCGGGCGGCGCCTATTCGCCGAGCCAGCTCGCCTTCGCAGGCTTCGCCACGCTCGCGATCTATCTCGCCTTTCTCTACACGCAGACGGTCCGCAACCGCGAATATTTCGCCGTGGTGATCGAGGGCGACGACCAGGCGGACAAGGCCCATGTGCCGAGCAATCGCGCCACGATGATCTCGTTCGGCTTTCTGCTCGCCTCGCTCGGCGTGGTGATCCTGCTGTCGAAGACGTTCACCGCGACGGTCTCGGTCGGCCTCAACGCCGCCGGAGCCCCCGCGGCGGTCGCCGGCGTCATCGTCGCGTTCCTGATCCTCCTGCCGGAGTTCAGCGCGGCGGTCAGGGCCGCGCGGGCGAACAAGCTGCAGAAGAGCGTCAATCTCGCGCTCGGCTCCGCCTGCGCGACCATCGGCCTGACCATCCCGGCGATCGCGACCCTGTCGCTCGCCTATGGGGCGCCGCTCGAACTCGGGCTCGACTCGAAGGACACGGTGATCCTGTTCGTCACCTTCGCGGTCGCGCTGCTGACGTTCGGCACGGGACGGACCAACATCCTCTATGGGCTGATCCACCTCGTGCTGTTCGCGACCTACTGCTTCACGATCCTTTCGCCGTGACCTGGGCGAGCCCGGCGCCGGCCTGCGGAGCAGGCGCTGCGCCGCCTCGGAGCAGCCCCGCGACCCGCCTCTTCATCCCCATCGCGGCGAGCACGGGACGAGGAAAAGGCCGGCGGCAGAAGGCGATCTTCTTGACGTGGTCCCGGATCTCCCACGTCGCCCAGCTTCCCGCGGCGAAATAGGCCACGTCGCCGGCGACGAGGGTCGTCCGGGTCCCGGTCTCGTCGGTGACGTCGACCGAACCGGAGACGATGTGGACCGTCTCGTCCCACACGAAGTTCCAGCGAAACGCGCCGGCGGTGCAGGCCCAGATCGACGTGGAGGACAGGGCGTCGGCGCTCGCCGAGTGAAGCTTCCCGCTCGCCTGCGGATCGCCCGAAATGATCCATGACGGCTCGATCGGCGAGGGATCGAGTTCGATCGCGGCGAGCGAGCCCGTCGTAAAAACGGGATGGGAGGCGCCCGCTGGCTTCGGATCGTCGAGCGCGATTTCAACGAGTTGGCGGAAGAGTGACATGGAGATCCCGACGCTGATGCGCCGGGGACAGTGCCGGGCTCGTGGTTAACTTCCCGGCCTCATCTCCGATCACGATATCGCGCGCAGCCTCGCTTTCACCACAGCGTCTTCGCGGCGCGCGCCGGCCAGGCCTTGTCGTATTCCTCGCCGCCGACCGCGTTCGCGGAAATCGCCGAGAGAATACCTCCGGGGGTCGGCAGGAGCGCG
Organism: Ancylobacter novellus; assembly: GCA_003241695.1. Lineage (GTDB taxonomy): Bacteria > Pseudomonadota > Alphaproteobacteria > Rhizobiales > Methylopilaceae > Methylopila. The sequence continues at coordinate 491,567 of QFPN01000001.1, forward strand.
GGATCGACGTGGCTTGCGGGATCCCAGAGGCGCGACCTGACCACCGCTCGGGCGCATTGGAAATAGACCGCCTCGACCGACAGCACGATCGCGCTGCGCGGACGCTTGCCCTCGACTTCGAAGGACGCGAGCAGTTCGGCGTCGATCGAGATCGAGGCACGACCGTTCACGCGCAGCGTCACGCCGACGCCCGGAACGAGAAACAGCAGCGCGGCGCGCGGATCGCGCACGATGTTGCGAAGAGAGTCGATCCGGTCGTTGCCGCGGCGGTCGGGCATGACGAGCGTGCGGTCGTCGTCGACCCTGACGAAACCCGGCAGATCGCCGCGCGGCGAACAATCGAGTCCTTCGGGACCGGCTGTCGCGAGGGCCGCGAAGGGCGAGGCCTCGATGAGGGCGCGGTATTCGGGCGTGACCCGGTCGACCTCCTTGACGAGCGACGGCGCCGCAGGACGGCCATAGAGCGTCTCGAGTTCGGCAATCGACGTGACGATTGTCATGGCGAGAGGCGTATCACGCCCCGAACCGGGCGTCCGCCCGGACCTACTCAGGCGTGGTCGTGCGAACGCCCTTCGCTCGCAGACAGGACGATCCGCACCAGATCCGCGGCGTTGCGGGCGCCGAGCTTCTCCATGATGCGGGCGCGATGGACCTCGATGGTGCGCGGGCTGATGCCGAGCTCGCGCCCCGCCTCCTTGTTGGACTGTCCGCCGGAGATGAGGCCGAGCACCTCGCGCTCGCGCGGGGTGAGCGCATCCGACCCCGGAATCTCGGCCGCGTCCTCGGTCTGGGCCCTCGCCTCCGCGCGCGCCGCGCTCGCGTCGAGCGCCGCGGTCACGCGCCGGACAATGGTCTCGGGATCGAAGGGCTTCTCGATGAAGTCGAGCGCGCCTTGCTTGATGGCGTCGACCGCCATCGGAATATCGGCCGAGCCCGAGATCATTATGACCGGCGCCCCGCCGCCGCGGCCGTTCAGCTCGCGCAGCACGTCGAGACCGGAACGTCCCGGCATCAGCACATCCAGCAGCACGCAGGCGGGCGCCGGGCCGTCGAGCCGGCCGAGGAAACGATCACCGCTGTCGAAGGTTTCGACCTGAAAGCCATTGGCCTCGAAAACCGCGGACAGGACGTCGCGAATCACCTCGTCGTCGTCGACGACGCAAACAATCCGGCCGTTGTCACGCTCCGACGCCATTCCGCGCCCCCACGCGCATTTGGTGTCTTACGGGGGAGGCCCCGTTTCCGCCTACCGCCCACCACTGCTCGAAGGAGCAAAACAAGGCAAGCGCTTACTTAGTCAACCGTTAATTTTCGAACGACGACAAGGGTTCCAGTACAGGGCAGATCACCGGATGGCCAGATGTGTAGTTGGTATGATCCAGAATGCGACAATCACCGTTCGGCTTCCGCGATTTCCCGGACGATCGATTCGGCGGCCGCCCGCGGATCCGTCGCCGCGATCACCGGCCGCGCCACGACGAGAAAATCCGCGCCGGCGCGGATCGCCTCGCCGGGCGTCGCAACACGCTTCTGGTCGCCGAGCGCGGCGCCCGCGGGCCGAACGCCGGGCGTGACCGCGAGGAAGGGCGAAGGCGCGACCCGACGCACCGAGGCGAGATCGGTGGGGGCGCAGATGACGCCGTCGACGCCCGCGGCGCGGGCATGGCCGACCCGCTTCTCGACCAGCGCCTCCGGACCGATCGCGAAACCGGCTTCCGCCACGTCGCTCGCGTCCCAGGAGGTGAGGACCGTCACGCCGAGGATCTTGAGGCCGCTGTCGCCACGCCCTTCCGCCGCCGCCCGAAGCGTCTGCGGATAGGCGTGAACCGTGAGAAACGAAGCCCCGAGCCGCGCGACCTGACGCGTGGCCTTCTCGACCGTCTGGCCGATGTCGTGGAGCTTGAGGTCGACGAACACCTTCTTGCCCGAGCGGGCGAGCCGCTCGGCGAGCGTCAGGCCGCCCGCCACCGCGAGCTCGAACCCGATCTTGTAGAACGTCACGGCGTCGCCGAGCCGAGCCACCATCGCGTCCGCCTCTTCGAGGCTCGCGACGTCGAGGCCGACGATGAGGCGGTCGCGCGGATCCGTCACGCGAGGCTCCCGGCGGTCGAGACGAGCCGTTCGAGAACGCCGCCCAGCAGGGCCGCGGTCCTCTCGTTCGCGAGACTTCCGTCGGCGGCGAAGGCGCTTGCCGCGTTTCCGACCGCCACCATTTCCGGCAGAACCAGCGCCCCCAGTCCGAGCTCCATCATGCTGCGCAGCTGGGTGAGGCCGCGATAGCCGCCCATCGCGCCGTTCGACACGGCGCCGAGCGCGAACACCCGGCTCTTGAAGGCCGCCAGCGGCGGCCGCCCCTCGACAGCGACCCGCGACATCCAGTCGAGCGTGTTCTTGAGCAGGGGCGAGAAGCTCGAATTGTATTCCGGACTCGCGACGAAGACGCCCTGATGCTCGAAGAACAGCTCGACGAGCCTCTTCGCGGCGTCCGGGACGCCCTCGCGCTCCTGGAGGTCGCCGTCGTAGAGCGGCAGCGCGTAATCCTTCAGCGAAATCAGCGTCGCAGACGCGCCTGCCGCCTCCACCCCGCGCGCGGCGGCGACGGCGAGCTTCTGATTGATCGAACCGGTTCTGACGGAACCGGCGAAGACGACGATTTTCGGAGCGGGCATGGAAACTCGGGCCGGATAAAGAACGGGCACGGTTTTACGGCAAAGAACGCCGATCCGTCATCCCCGCCCGTCGATCAGGCCTTGCGCTCGGCGACGAAGCGGGCTGCGCCGCGCAGCGCCTCCGCGCGAGGGCCGAAACGCTCGAGCGCGCCGAGCGCCTCGTCGGTCAGCCGGGCGAGCCTGTTGCGCGCTCCTTCGATCCCGAGCAGGCCGATCAGCGTCGCCTTGCCGGCGGCGGCGTCCTTGCCCGTCGCCTTCCCGACCGCCGCCGACGCGCCTTCGGCGTCGAGCAGATCGTCGGCGATCTGGAAGGCGGCGCCGATCGCGCTCGCATAGACAGCAAGCGCGGCGCGGTCTTCAGCGCGGGCGCGACCGAGTATCGCGCCCATGTCGACGGCGGCCGCGATCAGCGCTCCCGTCTTCATCGACTGGAGCCGGAGGATGTCCGCCTCGTCGAGCGGCTGGGGGGATCCGTCGGCGAACCGTCCCTCCGCGGCGAGGTCGAGCATCTGGCCGCCGGCCATCCCGCCCAGTCCCGAGGCGCGGGCGAGCGCCAGAACAAGCTCGGCGCGCACGGAGGCGTCGTCATGGGCGCGGGCGTCGGCGAGCAGTTCGAAGGCGATGGTCAGCAGGGCGTCGCCCGCGAGGATCGCGGTCGCCTCGTCGAAGGCGCGGTGCACGGTCGGCCGGCCGCGACGAAGATCGTCGTCGTCCATGGCCGGCAGATCGTCATGGACGAGGCTGTAGCCATGGACGCATTCGATCGCGAGCGCCGCGCGCAAGGGCCCGTCGCCCTCGCAATCGAAGAGCTGGGCGGTCGCGAGCAACAGCGCCGGCCTCAGACGCTTGCCGCCGCCAAGCATGGCGTGGCGCATCGCGGCGAGCAGGCGTTCAGGCCGGGCGATCTCGCCGGAGGCCGGCTCCGGCGCCAGCAACGCCGCGAGCGCGGCCTCCACGCGAGGGCCGACTTCGGCGGCGTAGGCTTCAAAGGATAGCGCCTGCATAGGGAGACTTCCGGGACGACGACGAACCGGCCGTGCCCGAAGCGCGCACGCGGGTCAAGCGGCTGCAGCGCGTGACCGTCGGCCGTCCGCGTATGGCGCGTCACCACCTTGTCACCCCTCCTTCGGATGGCGCGAACCTGCGGCTCTGTTAGGATCGCGCCGGGGAAAACGGTCGGGGTCAGCATGGGGCTTTATGCGCGCAAGGCGACGGCCCGGCTGTTGAAGCCGCGAGCCCCGGCCTGGCGGAAAGCGCTGGTCGCTCTTCTCGTGATCGCCGCCCTGCCCTTCGCTCTCACGCTGGTCTACGCCGTCGTTCCTCCAGTCTCGACCCTGATGATCACCCGCTGGGCCACGCTTCGACCGGTCGAGCGGATCTGGACGCCGCTCGACAAGATTTCTCCGAACCTGCCCCGCGCGGCGCTGGTTTCGGAGGACGCGCGCTTTTGCCAGCACGCGGGCGTCGACTGGGACGCGATCCGCACCGTCATGCGCGAAGGCGGCGCCGACGGCCCCGGCCGCGGCGCCTCGACCATCACCATGCAGGTCGCCAAGAACCTCTTCCTGTGGCAGGGCGGCGCCTATCTGCGCAAACCGCTGGAGATCGCGCTCGCGCTCTGGATCGACCTCGTCTGGAGCAAGCGGCGGATCATGGAAGTCTATCTCAACATCGCCGAATGGGGGCCGGACGGGACTTTCGGCGCGGAGGCCGGAGCGAGGCGCGCCTTCAAGAAGAGCGCGGCCGCGCTCGACGCGCGGCAGGCGGCGCTGATGGCCGCCGCGCTTCCGAACCCGATATTGCGCGATCCGCGGAAGCCGAGCGCGCGGGCGCGGGCGCACGCCGCGATCGTGGCGAGCCGGGCTCGGGCGGCGGGAGGCCTCGCCTCCTGCCTGAAATGACGGCCGGCGGCGCGCAGAAACTTCGCATCGCCTCTGGCGTCCGTCGCGGCTTGCCGTTATAAGCCGCGGCCAAACGGCGAGCCGATAGGCTGCGCCTCGACGTTTCGCGCGCCCTCTGAGGCGACGCCTCAAGGATCCGACGGAGTTCGAAATGGCCGTTCCGAAGCGAAAGACTTCCCCCTCCAAGCGCGGGATGCGCCGCTCGGCCGACGCGCTCAAGGCGCCGACCTACGTCGAGGACAAGGACTCGGGCGAGCTGCGCCGTCCGCATCACCTCGACCTCAAGACCGGCATGTATCGCGGTCGCCAGATCCTGTCGCCGAAGAGCGACGCCTGATCGTAGACGTCGCCGGCCCAAGGCCAGCTTCGGATCAATCAAATCGGCTGACGGCCGGCTCCCTTGGGGCCGGCCGTTCGCTTTCGGACGATCAAGCCTCGCCGCGCGAACGCCTGGGCCGCTCGCGCTTGCGCCTGTAGAGTTCCGTCGCTTCGGCGACGGACCCTCGCCGCCTCGCCCGCGTCTGCTCGAGGCCGAGAGCGCTTGCGATGAGCTGGGCGACAAGCGGGGCATAGGCCCGTGGAGCCCGCGCAGTCGCCGCGCCAGGCGCGTCCTGTTCCTGTGCAGGCTGACGATCCGAAGCCCGCCGCCCCCACTTTCGGGTGGACCGGGCTTCCGGTTCGGCTTCTGGTCCAGTCGCCGGAATCGGGTCGACCGCAGCCTTGGGCTGCTCGGGCGGGACGCGACCGTCTTCCATACGGCGCGCGCGGACGCGTCTTTCAACCTTTCCGCCGGCGCTGATCGGCGGCAGCATCAACATGGCTGTATTCGCCTCTCCACAAAACGACCGACAGCCTTAACTATCAGCCTGCGAGGAACATTAACCAAGTATTGGTCCACGAGAATGTTCCGACCATCGGCAATAGAATGTTCCGACCATCGGCGATGAAATCTAGAGGGATCCTCGCTAAAGTCGAGTCGAACGATTCGTCCTCCACATCCCGACCGGAACGCGCGAACATGATGGCCGAGCAGGCGCCACCAGCGGACGGACGCGCCTCCGGGATCGACGAGCCGGCCGCCCTCGCGGAGATTCTGCTCGCCGTCGGCGAAGTCGCCTATGACTGGAACGTCGCGACCGACCGCCTGTCCTGGAGCGCGGGCGCATATGAAGCGCTCGGCCTCGCCGGCGCCGTCCGGATCGACACGGCGACCGACTTCGCCGCTCTGTTCGACCCCGAGGCCCTGACCACGCGGCGCGAAGCCGTGTTCGGCTCGAAACATGCCGACGGGGGCGGCGGCGTCCTTTTCGAAGTCGAGTATCCGCTGATGCGCGGGGCGCGCCAGTCGAGACTGTGGGTTCAGGATCGCGGCCGCTGGTACGCCGACGCGGAGGGGCGCCCCGCGCGCGTGGTCGGCGTGGTGCGCCCGCTCGGTGCGCGCTACGAAGCCGTGGCTCAGGCCGCCGTCCTGTCCCGCTTCGATCCCCTGACCGGGCAGCTCGCCCGCCCCAGACTGATCGAGATCGCCGACGCCGCCCTCGCCGCCGGCGCCCGCATGCAGACCGCGACGTCCTTTGCGCTCGCCTCGCTCACCAATCTCGGCGCGATCAACGAGGCCTATGGTTTCGACGTCGGCGACGAGGCGATCGTCGAGGTGTCGCGCCGCCTGCGATGCGCCATGCGCGGAGGCGACACGCTCGGCCGGTACTCGACCTCCACTTTCGGCATGGTGCTGCAGGAGTGCGATCGCGCGGACCTCGAAGTCGCGCTGGCGCGGCTCGCGGGAGCGGTCCACGACGAGCCCGTCACGACCTCCGCCGGGCCCGTCGCGGTCCGCGTCGCCATCGGCGCCGTGACGGCGCCGCGCCACGCGCGGGAAGTGGGACAGGCGCAGTCCCGCGCCCGCGCCGCGCTCGCTCGCGCTCGAGACCTGCCCTCGGCGCTCTGGATCTATGCGCCTGGCCCCGACCAGGAGAGCAACCGGCGGGCGAACATGAAGCTCGCCGACGATCTCGTCGCCGCGCTCAACGAACGGCGCGTGCTGCTCGCCTACCAACCAGTGCTGTGCGCGGCGACGCGCGACATCTGCTGGCACGAGGCGCTCGCCCGCGTCGTGACGGCCGAGGGCGAAGCGATTTCGGGCGGACCGCTCGCGGTCGCAGCCGAAGAGGTCGGCCTCGTCCATATGCTCGACCGACGAGCGCTCGACCTCGCCGTCGCCCATCTCTCCCGAAATCCTGAGTCCCGCGTCGCCGTCAACGTCTCGGCCGCGACCACGGGCGACGGCGCCTGGGCGCAGGCGCTTCACGCCTGGACGACGCTCCGCCCCGATCTGGCCGAAAGGTTGATCGTCGAGATCACCGAGACCGCCGCCATCCGGGACCTAGAAGCGACGAAGCGCTTCGTCGCGGACCTCAAGAGGATCGGCGCGAAGGTCGCGATCGACGACTTCGGCGCCGGCCATACGTCGTTCAAGGCGCTGCGCGAACTCAAGGTCGACCTCGTCAAGATCGACGGCTCCTTCGTCCGCGACATCGACGGATCGCCCGACGCCGGAGCGTTCGTGCGCGCTCTGCTCGCGCTCTCGCGCGAACTCGGACTCGAAACTGTCGCCGAGCAGGTGGAAAGCGAACAGGTCGCGGAGATCCTGAAGGAATGGGGGGCCACCTATCTTCAGGGCGACCATCTCGCGCCGGCGCGCCTCGATTGAGAAGTGATCGCTTTCGCCTGAAAGTCCGACGCTCCGACGCTTGACGACGGGCGCGCCTTTCCAATTTCTGTTCAGGCGCATGAAGATACCTTCGCCCCGCCTTCGACCTCGCCCCGAGTCACGCCCCAATGGATGACCGCAGCGCCTCTCTGCGAGAAGGCGAGCGCCTCGAGGAAGTTCGCGGTGCGAGCGACCCTTACGGCGCGGCGATCCGCGCGACGCGCATGCCGATCGTGATCACGGACGCGGCGCAGCCCGACCATCCGATCGTCTTCGCGAACGACGCCTTCGTCGTGCTTTCCGGATACCGGCGGGACGAGATCATCGGCCGGAACTGTCGCTTCCTGCAGGGACCCGAGACCGACCGCGCCGAGATCGCCCGCCTCGCCGAGGCGATCGCCGCGTGCCGGCACGTCTCCGCGGAGATTCTGAACTACCGCAAGGACGGCTCCACCTTCTGGAACGCGCTGTTCATCAGCCCGGTGCATGACGACTCCGGCCGCGTCACCCACTTCTTCGGCTCGCAGCTCGACGTGACGGCGCGCAACCGCGCCGCCGCTGATCTCGAGGCCGCCAAGGCCGAGGCAGAGGCGCTTGTCGCCGCCCGCACCCATGATCTTCAGCGTGCGCTCGACCAAAAGACGGCGCTGCTCCACGAGGTCGACCACCGCGTCAAGAACAACCTGCAGCTCATCTCGTCGCTGCTTCTGCTTCAATCCCGCCGGATCGCGGACGCCGAAACCCGCGAGACGCTAACCTCGATGCTGCACCGGGTGAGCGCGCTGGCGACGGTTCACCGAAACCTCTTCCAGAACGAGGACGTGGCCTCGTTCGACGTCTGCGCTTTCCTGCGCGACATCGCCTCCGATCTCGTCGACGCTTCGGGCCGCGGCGACGTCACGATCGAGCACGATCAGCGGCCTGCGACGATCCCGGCGCAGAAGGCGTCGGCGGTCGCCCTCATCGTGAACGAACTTTTAACCTCGGCGCTCGGGGATGCGTTGCGCAACGGACCGGGCCGCATGACGCTTTTCGTCCGGCAAGGGGCCGAAAATCTCGTGATCGAGCTGCGTTCCGCCAGTCGAGCCGAGCGCCGCCCTGCGGAAACGGGAAGCTTCGAGGCGAGCCTCGTCGATCTGCTGACGCGCCAGCTTTCCGCAAGCCTCGAAACCACGTCCGACGCGCTGCGGCTGACCATTCCGGTCTCCGTCAAGACGCTGTCGGCCTGATCGTGGAGACCGCGGCGATCCGCGTGCTCGTCGTCGAGGACGAGGTTCTCGTCGCCGCCGAAATCGAATTCCTGATCGCGGAAGCCGGCATGGAGACCCTCGGCGTCGCGATCTCGAGCGAGGAGGCCCTGACGATGATCGAAGATCACCGTCCCGAACTCGTCCTGCTCGACGTCCATCTAGCCGATGGGCCGACCGGCGTGGAGGTCGCGCGCCGAGCCGCCGCGCTGCACGGCGTCGCCGTGCTGTTCATGACCGCGAACCGGCGGCGGCTGCCGAACGATTTCGCCGGGGCCCTGGGATCGGTCGCCAAGCCTTACACGGAATGGGGAATGCGCGCGGCGCTTCGGTTCGTCGCCGAATGCATGCGTGACGGCGGCGCGACGCGGCCGTCGCCGTCAAGCCTGGAGCTTGCTCCCGCCTGGGCGAAGAAATGGTTCGTGCCCGAGACCGGCCACCAGACGCATTGAACCGGAACGGCGGCGGCGTTCACTCCGCCGCATCGCGCCCGCTTCGGCCGAAACGGCGCTCGACGTAGTCCTCCACCATCGCCTTGAAGTCGGCGACGAGCGTCGGCCCTCGCAACGTCGCGACTTTCTTGCCGTCGACGAAGACGGGGGCGGTCGGGGCTTCGCCGGTGCCCGGCAGAGAGATGCCGATGTCGGCGTGCTTGGATTCGCCCGGCCCGTTCACGATGCAGCCCATGACCGCGACGTTCAGCGTCTCGGCGCCGGGATAGCGCGCCTTCCAGACCGGCATCCGTTCGACGATATAGCCTTGGACGTCCTTCGCGAGTTCCTGGAACACCGTCGAGGTGGTGCGGCCGCAGCCGGGACAGGCCGCGACCAGCGGCACGAAGGTGCGGAATCCCATGGTCTGCAGGATCTCCTGCGCGACCTTGACCTCGAGCGTTCGGTCGCCGCCGGGCTCGGGCGTGAGCGACACGCGGATCGTGTCGCCGACGCCCTGCTGCAACAGGACGCCGAGCGCGGCCGAGGAAGCCACGATGCCCTTCGAGCCCATGCCGGCCTCGGTGAGGCCGAGATGGAGCGCGTAGTTCGAACGGCGCGCAAGCTCGGCGTAGACAGCGATCAGATCCTGAACCGCAGAGACCTTAGCCGACAGAATGATCTTCTCGCGGGGCAGGCCGAGTTCCTCCGCGCGGCCTGCGGACAGCAGAACCGAGCGGATCAGCGCTTCGCGCGTGACCTCACGGGCGTCCTTCGGCCGCGGGGCGACAGCGTTTTCGTCCATGAGGCGCGTCAGCAGCTCGCCGTCGAGCGATCCCCAGTTGCCGCCGATCCGGACAGCCTTGCCGTTTTGCGCCGCGATCTCGACGATCTGGGCGAACTGCTTGTCCTTCTTGGCGCCGAAGCCGACGTTTCCGGGATTGATCCGGTACTTCGCCAGCGCCTCGGCGCAGGCCGGATGTTCGGAAAGCAGCTTATGGCCGATGTAGTGGAAGTCGCCGACAAGCGGGACCGAGACGCCCATCGCCGCGAGCCGGTCGCGGATGCGCGGCACGGCGGCGGCGGCCTCGTCGCGGTCGACCGTGATGCGGACGAGCTCCGAGCCCGCGCGCGACAGCGCCGCCACCTGCGCGACGGTGGCGTCGACGTCCGCGGTGTCGGTGTTGGTCATCGACTGCACGACGATCGGGGCGCCGCCGCCGACCGGAATCCCGCCGACAGAGACCTCGACCGAAGACCGCCGCGGCAGAAGCGCCGACGGACAGGAGACGGGTTCAGGCGGCGCGCCCGGCAGATCGTTCATGAGCGCGTCTCCACGCGATGGGCGCGACAATGAGCGCATTCGCCCGAAACCTCGATCACGGGCGCGCGCGGATGGAAGCCCGACGAGCGCGCGAGCGCCTCCAGCGCGTCCGCGAAGGCCTTGGTGGAGGCCTCTCCCACCGCCCCGCAGCGCTCGCAGATCAGGAAGACGGTCGGCTCGCCCTCCGCGCCCGAATGATCGTGGTTGCAGGCCACGTAAGCGTTGCGGCTCTCGATCCTGTGGGCGAGGCCGTGAGCCAGCAGGAAATCCAGCGCGCGATAGACGGTAATGGGCGCCGGCGGCTTGCCGCCCTTGGCCGAAAGCCGCTCGATCACGTCGTAGGCCCCGGCGGGCGCATGGTCGGCGGCCAGCGCGGCCAGCACCTTGCGGCGGATGTCGGTGAGCCGCGCGCCGCGGGCCGCGCAGAGCGCCTCGGCGCGATCGAGCACCGCCCCCGCGCAGGCGCGATGGTCGTGGCCGGGTCCGGCGAAGAGATCGTGCTTGTAGTCCGCGTGCGCCATTTCGACCGACCTCATAGCATGAAGCGCGAGGCGGATGTGCGACGATCGAGGCCCCGCGTCACCCCCGCGCCCGCGTCGCCACGGCGGCGGCGCCGACGAGCCCCGCGACCGGAGACGTCACCACGACCGTCGCGATGCCCCGCATCATGGCCTCATGCGGCGACTTCGCCTCGAAGGCGGCGCGAAAGGCCTCCGGGTCGAGAACCGGCATGAGATTGGGCGTGACGCCGCCGCAGAGATGGACGCCGCCCCGCGCGCCGAAGGTCAGGGCCACGTCGCCCGCGAAACGGGCGAGCATCGTGAGAAACAGGCGCGCCGTCGCGAGCGCCTGCGGCTCACCCGCCGCCGCGGCGGCGGCGATCTCGCCCGGCGCGATGCCAGGGAGGGACAGACCCTCCGCTTCAGCCAGCGCGTCGTGAAGGCGGGCGAGGCCCGGCCCCGAAACGACGTGCTCGGCCGAGACGCGCCCTGTCTTACGGCGGATGATCTCGAAGGCGGCCGCCTCCACGGCGTCGAGCGGCGCAAAATCGACATGGCCGCCCTCGCTCGCCAGCGGCCGCCATCCGCCGCCGTCCGGGATGAGCGCCGCGACGCCGAGTCCGGTGCCCGGCCCGACCGCAGCCTTTACGTCCCCGCGTGGGCTCGCCGCCCCGATCGGAACGGTTTCGGACGGATCGAGATGGGGCAGGGAGGCCGCCTGCGCCACGAAGTCGTTGATCACGAGAACGTCGTCGAATCCGAAGCGGCGCTTCAGGTCGCGCGGGTCCATCTCCCAGCTCGGCCGATTGGTCACGCGCGCGCGGCCGTCCTCGCCGACGGGGCCTGCGACCGCGAGCGCCGCGCGCCTCGGTCGGGCGCCGGTCTTGTCGAGATAGGCGGCGAGCGCGGCGGCGAAGCTCGCATGGGCCGCGCCCTCTTCGACCAGGACTCGACGAGGTCTCAGTCCGTCAGGGTCGACGAGACCGAAACGCCCGTTGGTCCCGCCGATGTCGCCGACGAGGAGATCCGGATCCATCCGCTCAGCCGAGGTCCACGAAGCGCTCGCGCTTCAGCTTGACGAAGGAGCGCACCGCTTCGTCAAAGGCGCGGCCAGCCTCGCAGGTGTCGCGCTCGGCGGCCGCCTCCTCGCTCGCATAGAGCGCCGAGGTGAGGAAGAAGCCTGGCGCGGACGGATCCTCGGCGATCGCGACGCCGCGACATCCGGGATTCGTGCGCTCGACCGCCGTCGCGTTGGCGAGCGCGGCGGCGCGGAAAGCCGACGCGTGCTCCGGCTCGACCTCGAAGACGGTGGACACAAGCTTCATCGCCCGCGAGATAGTGCGGCGCCCGCGCCGGGCGAGCGTGTTCACGAGGCTTCGAGGAAAGAGATGACGTCGCGGCCGCCGCTCACTCCCGAAGATCTCGCCGCGCGCGTGCTCCATCGCGACGGATTGATGCTGATCGTGGACAAGCCGGCGGGACTTCCCGTCCACGCCGGTCCGAAGGGCGGCCCCAACCTCGAAGCGCTGTTCTCGGGGCTTCGCTTCGGCCTGCCGCGCGACCCCGCCCTCGCCCACCGGCTCGACAAGGACACAAGCGGCTGCCTCGTGCTCGGCCGCCATCGCAAGGCGCTGGCGCGCCTCGGCAAGCTGTTCTCTTCGGGTCGCGTGGGCAAGACCTATTGGGCGGTGGTGCGGGGATCGCCCGCCGAGGACGCCGGCCGGATCGAGGCGGCGCTCGCCAAGCGCAGCCCCGATCGCGGCTGGTGGATGGCGGTCGATCCCGCCGGCCTGCCGAGCGTCACCGAATGGCGGGTGAAGGCGCGCGGACAAGGCCTGTCCTGGATCGAGTTCGCGCCGTTGACCGGGCGCACGCACCAGATCCGGGCGCACGCCGCCCATATCGGCCTGCCGCTCCTCGGCGATCCGATCTATGGCTCGGAGCCCGTAGGCGGCGCGGCGCTCCATCTCCATGCGCGCGCGATTTCCGTGCCGATGCGCGAGAACCAGCCTCCGGTGAGCGCGGAGGCGCCTCTGCCGACCCATATGGCCGCCACCTTCGCGGCGATGGGCTGGAGCGCCTGAACGCCCGCCGCGCCGGCTTGCCGCCCTCGCGGATCGCCGCTCTATATGGCGGACGACATTCCGTTTCCTTCAAGCGCCGAGGTCCCAGTATCCGTCGATGGCCCGGTGTCTCGTCCTCCTCAACCCTCGTTCCGGCACGCTGAAAGATTTGAAGGAGGCTTCGGGCCAGAAGAGCCCCGCCGAGAAGATCGCCGAGATCTTCGCCGCCGCCGGCAAGGAGGTCGACGTCCGGATGGTTCCGCCGCGGGACCTCAGTTCGGCGCTCGAGGAGGTCGGGCGCGGCGACAGCCACGACGAGATCATCGTCGGCGGCGGCGACGGCTCGTTGTCGCGTTCTCTCGGGCGGCTGCTCGCGACGGGCAAGACCTTCGGCGTGCTGCCCTTCGGCACAATGAACCTGCTGGCGAACGACCTTGGCGTTCCGAAGGAGATGGACGACGCGATCTCTGCGCTCGCCCGCGCCGAACCGCGGCGCGTCGACCTCGCCTCGATCAACGGACGACCGTTCCATTCGATCTCGGGGCTCGGCTTCTTCGCCCAGATGGCGCGCGCGCGAGAAACTGCGCGGGGGCTGAAAGGCCTCGGGCGCTACGCCGGCTTCGCCTATGCGGCGCTTCGCGCCTTCTTCCGATCGGGCCGCTCCCGCTACCAGCTCGTCATCGACGGCGCGCCGGTGAAGGTCGAAGCGACTGCGGTGCTCGTCACCAACAACGCCTTTGCGGACGACTCGTGGCGACGCCCCAGCCTCAACGAAGGCCGCATCGAGGTGATCGTCGCGCATTCCGGCGGCTGGGCGCAGCGCTTCCGTCTGGGCCTCGACGTTGTGCGCGGCGGCTGGCGGGAGAATCCGCTGATCGAGGTGTTCTCCGCACGATCCGTCACGGTCGAGAAGACGCGGCGCACCCGGGTCTGGGTCGCGACCGACGGAGAACTCACCCGAGAGCGCTGCCCGCTGACCTACGAAACGCTGCCCGGCGCGGCGCTGATGCTCACGCCGCCGTCCGGCGACTGACGACGGGGAACGCCGCGTCGACTCAAGCCGCGCAATGCGCGATCAGCTTCCGCACGAAGTCCTCGCATTTCGCGAGCTGCTCCTCTGTCACGAACTCGTCGGGCTTGTGCGCCTCGCCGATCGAGCCCGGCCCGCAGACGACCGTCGGGATCCCGGCCGTTTCGACGAAGAGCCCTGCTTCGGTCCCGTAAGCCACCTTCGCGTGATCGTTGCGGCCGGCGAGGCGCTTCGCCAGCGTCACAATCTCGGCGTCCGCCGAAAGATCGAGCCCCGGAATTTCGGAGACCTGCTCGCAGGTGAACGCAGCGCGCTCGTCGCGCGCCTTCATCTCGCTCTCGATCGCCGCCGCCGCCTCACGGATTTCGTCGGAGAGCGCGTCGAGATCGTCCTCCGCGATGGTTCGGAACTCGAGATCGAGCACGGCCTCCGAGGGCACGACGTTCACCGTGGAGCCGCCATGAAACACGCCGACATGAGCGGTCGAGTGCGGCACGTCGTAGAGGTCGTCGCGGGCGCCGCTCTCCTCGAAACGCGCCGCGATGCCGGTCGTCGCCACCACGAGCCGGGCGGCGTACTCCACCGCATTGACGCATTCCGGCGCTCGCGAGGAATGGCCTCCGATCCCGTGGGCGCAGAAGCGCAGCGTGCGCTTCGCCTTGTGCCCGATGACGACCTGCATGTTCGTCGGCTCGCCCACGATGCAGCCAGCGGGACGCACGGGCCGCTTGGCGAGTTCGGCGAGCAGGTCCCGCACGCCGATGCAGCCGACCTCCTCGTCATAGGAAAAGGCGAGATGCAGAGGGAGCTTGAGGCCGGCGGCCAGCATTTCCGGGACGAGCGCGAGGCAAACCGCCAGAAACCCCTTCATATCGCAGGCGCCGCGACCGAAGAGCCTCCCGCCCCTGCGGACCATGTCGAAAGGATCGCTCGACCAGCGCTGATCGTCGACCGGCACCACGTCGGTGTGGCCTGAGAGCACGTAGCCGGCTTTGTCCGCCGGCCCGATCGTGGCGAACAGGTTCGCCTTCTGGCCCGTCGCGTCGGAGATGCGCTCGCAGGCGACGCCGAAGCCGGCGAGGCAGGCCTCCACATGGTCGATCAGCGCGAGGTTCGAGTTCCGGCTGGTCGTGTCGAAGCCGATCAGGCGGCCGAGATGTTCGATCGTCGCGTCGGAGGCCATGCGCGGGAACAGTCTTTCGTGGAAGGAAACCGCATCTTCCTCTTAGCGCTCCGCAGTCCCGATCTGAACCCCTCGTCGGCGTTCCGACATTCTCCACGCCGCGACGTTCGGGCACGGGCGCGCCTCTCCGACTTATGTGATCGGCGCCGCGGCCTTCGTCTGCGACGCCTTGATCCGTCGGGGTCATGCTAAAGGCGATTTTGCGCATGATCCCGGCGAAGGGGCTTCCGCCGCGGCTGTCATGCTCTTTCTCCCAAAGGCCGAGCTGTCCTCGAGATAGGACGCGTGCTGGCCGGCGAGCTTCGGATAACCGGTGTTCTGGCCCATTTTGTCCGGGCCGTGGCAGGAGGCGCAGGCCGGCGTGCAGGTGTCGCTCGCGCCCCCGCTGGCGATCTGGCCCCAAGCCCGCCGGCTCGACCAGGCGATCGCCGCCAGCGCCGCGATGGTCGCGGCCGCGATGATCACGCGGGCAAGCGTCACCTCCGGCCAAGCGACGCCAGTGAAGACGCGAGAGTGTGACATGGCCCTGGCGCAATGGGGCGCGGCCGGCGCGCCTCAAAGGCCAGCGAGATATGAAAGTGGCCTCCCGGAAGGGATTCGAACCCCTGACCTACGGTTTAGGAACCGCTGTACACCGCGGATCGTAAATCCGCGAAGCCCGAAATCAAGGAATTGACGAACGGCTGATTTCCGTTCTGTTATGAGGTCATACGCAATCCTGCCCTGAGACGCTTGGGGCTCCGACGCGGTCGCACAGGCTGCGTGTCGTACGCCCCAGATCAGCCCCAGGCCGGCATGGCGACCGACATTACGAAGTTCCTCATCGAAAGCCTCATCCGCGAGACCGCCGCAGGCGGACGCCGCGAGGTCATCGACCGGACCCAAGGCCTGATCCTGCGGGTCGGCGCGCGCGGGGCGGCCTGGACCTGGAAGCATGTGCTCAACCGCAAAACGCTGCGGTTGACGATCGGTCCATGGCCGGAGTGGTCGATCGCGGAGGCGCGCGACGTCGCCGCCGCCGCGACCAGTCTGCTGCGCGCCAAACGCGGGATCCCCAACGAGGCCTGGTTGCAGGCCGAACGCGTCCGGCTCGGCAAGGCCGACGCCGGCGCCGCCGAGGCCGCGACGCCGGCCACCATCCGAGCCTGGGACTTCGCCACGGCGCGAGAACACTATCTCGACTGGGTCAAGCAGAAGCGCGCCGAGGCGACCTGGCGCGACCGGCGCTACATCCTTCACGGGCCGGATCTCGCGCCGTTCGAAGGACGGCGCGTCGGCACGATCACCCGGCAGGAGTTCGCCGGCGTGCTCGCCAGGATCCATGAGCGCGGGGCGGAGCGCCATGCCGAGCATGTCGCCGAGACGCTCAGGCCGATGTGGACGTATCTGGCCGACGACAGTCGCATCGGCGAGACCGGCGTCGAGGTCGGGATCATGGAGCGCCTGAAGGCCCCGGAGCGATCGCGGCGCGTCGGCGCGATGGGGCAGATCGAGATCGGGCGCGGCCAATATGTGCCGCCGCCCGAAGAGCTCGCTCGCATCGTCGCGATCTGCGACGCCGGCGTGATGTCGGACGACATGTCGGTCGCGATCGCGATGCTGGTCTTTCTCGGCCAGCGACGTCGGATGGTGGCGTCGGCCGTGATTGAGGATTTCGAGGATCTGGGCGAGCGCGGGGCGCTGTGGTGGATCCCGGCGGCGCACAGAAAGACGGCGCTGACGCGCGGCCTGTACTCGGCCCATGTGGTGCCGGTGCCGCCGACGATCTGGGCCCGGATCCAGCCCCAGATCAAAAGCGCGCTCGAGCGCCAGCCGAGCGACGAGGAGCGCGACGCCAACGCGCCGCCGCCCGAGCCCGTCAAACCCGGCCGCGGCCGACACAAACGTGTTCCTCCGCAGATCGGGGTGCGCCAGTCCAAACACCTCCATTGGCTGTTTCCGGGCGCGCGCCCGCGCAAATGGGGCGAAGAGGTCACGCACATCCATGTCGACGACCTGACGCATCGGATCCGCGAATTGCCCGATGTGCTCGCTTCCGCGCATGAGTTGAGAAACGGGTTTGCGACGCATGGCGAAGCGATACTGGGCTTTTCGCGCGCGCAGACCCGCATGATCCTCGACCACTCCGAGGGCGGCGAAAGCCAGGACGTCACGGCGCGTTATGCGCTGCATCGCGGGATGCACGCCAAATGGCCGATCATGCAGGCGTGGTGCGAATTCCTTGATGCGGCGCTGCCAAAGGCGAAGGCGGAGCTGCCCTCGGAAACTGACCTCAGGGCGCTGATCAAAAAGGCTCGAGCCGAGGCCGCGACGGGCAAGACGCCGCTGGCGGCGCCAGTTCCTGCGCCGGTCGCGAAAAAGGTTCGGGCCAAGAAGGCCTGAGTCTCTTGGGGTAAGTCGACGTTAGAGCGCGCAAGAAATCCTTGATCCGACACGGCTTCGATCAGGGATTTCTCCATTCCGCTGCGGTTCAGTAATCCATAGGCCGCATGCAAGATTTGAGGGATTACTAATCCCTCAAATCTTGAAGTGAAGTGAGTGGATCGACGGCGGCCGACCTGATGAATTAAACATATCTGCGATGACGTCTTGATCTGTATGATTTGGGAGCTACGATCCATGGCTGCGGCGTGGTCCGGGGCCGCAGATCATCTTCTCCGGGCCGCGCGGGCGCCGCCACGGCGCGGGTAACGAAAGGGCGTCGGATGAGCCGAAACGGGATTCAGGGCGAAGCCGCGAGGGTCGGCTCCGTGTCCGTACCGTACCAAAGAAAGTACGGTACGGTGCGGACACCGGGCGAGGCCGCGTCATGAGCCAGACCGTCGCCACCTACGAGAAAGTCGAAGAGGCTCTCCTGAGCCGGATCGGCGCCGGTCAGAAGGTCACGGCCGATGCGATCCTCAAGGATGTCGGGGGCTCCAAGGAAACCGTGCTCAAGCACCTGCGCGCGGCGGTCAGCAGGCACGCGATCAAGCTGAAGGCCGACAAGCCGACGCCGCCCGTGCAGGGCTTCGCGATCGGCGAGGATGTCGTCAGGCGTCTGTTCGCCCTGTTCAACGAGGTCGCCAGCGACCACAGCGATCAGCAGGCGAAAAACTATCATGACGTGCTGTCGACGCTGCAGAGCTGTCTCGAGGAGCGTGACGCAGAGGTCAAACGTCTGCAGGGCGAACTCGGCGCCGCCAGCGGACGGCTGAAAGAGCTCGTCGCTGAGCGTGACCAGGCCAACGAGCGCGCGCGCCTCCTCGAGGCGAAGGGGATCGAGACGTCGGAGTTCGCCGCCCTGGTCGAGCAGCTCCGGGCGATGACGGCGTCGGCGGCAGGCGCGGCGCAGGCCGCTTCCGCCCCGGCCGTATCGGCCGAATCCGAGCCAGCGCCGGCGTCGCCCCTCGAGCCCTCGCCGGCCGAGCCGTTAGCCCCCGAGGCCGCCGCGAAGACCGGCGCGAAGTCCGCCGTCAAGACGTCGGCGACCAAGGGGACCGCGACGTCGGGTAAGACGTCCCGCGGCAAGCAGGCCGGGAAGCCAGGTCGGAAACCGGCCGCGTCGCCCCTGGCGACGCCGACCGGGCGCGGGCGTCCTCGAAAGACGCAATGAAGCGCAGGCGGCTCCGCTCGCGCATCGCCCGATCCCAGGGCTCGGGGGCAAGTCGGGCCCGGCCGCGCTTCAGATTTCGACCACGAGGCTCGACGAAAAGCCGCTCGCCTCGCCAAGATAGCCCCGCGGGTTGCAGATGATCCGCGTGTCGGCGACCATTTGATCGACGCGCTGATGGACGTGGCCGTGTATCCACAGTTTTGGCCGGCCGCGCACGATGAGGCCAGTCAGGTCCGAGACGAAGGCGGGCGACAGTGGGTCGTTCGCGTATCGGTCCGGGATCGCGCAAGGGTGGGGCCCATGATGGCTCACGACCACCGTCGCGCCGTCGTGGGGCTCGGCGAAGGCGCGCTCGAGAAACGCGACGGTCTGGCGGTGCGCCTCAGCCGCATCCTGCGGCGCCCACCGCCGGGCGATCCTGTCCGGCAGGCCGCTGTCGACGTCGATCGCCTTATGATCCGGCATGCCAGTCCTCGCCGCCCGCATCGCGTTGCGGACGCCGTTCCGGTCGCCGGCGGCATAGAGCGCATAGTCGGTCCATAGGGTGCCCCCTGCAAAACGCACGTTGTCGATGATCGTCTCGTCGTCGTCGAGAAGCCGCACCCCAGTTCGCGCAGCAGCTCGAGCCGCGGCTGCCCGCGCGTGGGCGTAGTCGCTGCCGTAAAACTCGTGATTGCCGAGGACCGCGACCACCGGCATCCGGCGCCCGATCGTGCGGCCCAGAAAGGTGATCGCAAGATCGGCGTTTTCGGTGACGTCTCCGGCGACAACCGCCACGTCGGCCTGGGGCATCGCGGCGAGATTGATGGGGGACAAAGCGCAGGCGTGCGGCGTCAGATGAAGGTCTGACAGGATCCACAGTTTCATCGGGTCGCCCCTTCCGGGACACGAGCCTCGTCAGCCGGCGTCGTCAGCCGGCGCGTAGAGTCGATAAAACCGGCTAAGCGTGCGCGCCCACGTGCGGCCGCGGTTCATCGCGACCAACTGCGATGTGCGCGTCAGGCGACCATCGGCGATCCGTGGATGGCCGGTGACGATCCCGATAAGGAACGCGCTTTCCTCGTCCCGAACCAGCCGCCAATGATCGAGCGCCGGCGCGTCCGCAAGATCAGGCGCGCCTCCGCCGAGCGCTTCGATCTCACGTAGCGCAAAGGCGATCCGGCGATCGGCGTCGTCACACACCGGCCGGTCCTCGGTCCTCGTCGGACGATGGATCAATCTCCGACATCAGCCTGTCGACGTCGTCGGGCGTCGCCACCCGGTTCGTCATCAGAAGGTCCGCGAGCCGGCGCACCGGCTTTTCGAGCTCGGCGACAAGGATCCGCGTCTTTTCCATCAGACGCTGGAGGTCCTCCTCGACGCGCCGCGCCAGAAACGGGTCGGTGCGCAATATGAGATCCGGATCGTCCATAAGGCCGAGCGAGGTCAGGCTCTGTCGCAGGCCAAGCACGGCGTGCGCGCCGATCACCAGGCGGGTGGCGTAGTGAAGATCGCGCGCCGCGCCGCTATCCGCGCCGCCGCCGAAGAGTTCGTCAGCGGCCCGCCCCGCAAGCGCGATGACCACCCGTTCCTCGAATCCGGCCTCCGTGAAGGCGCTCGTCGCGTTGAAGCGCGCCACGCCGGACCGCTCGGTGGTCTGGACGAGGGAGACAAGTTCGATCGACGCCCCGAACGAGACCCCTACGATGGCGTGGGCCGCCTCGTGCAGCGCGCAGCGCAGAAGCTCCTCCGGCGATCGGTCGTCGGGCGGCGCGATCGCCTGTCTCAAATCCTCAGCGCCGACCTCTCGGCCGTACCCTCGGGCGGCCTCGCGCGCCGACTTGACCCACTGTTCTGCGATCGCTCCCGTCGCGCCAAGGCCGAGCCAGGCGAAAGGCGCCAGATCAGTGTCGCCCAGATCAGCTCCGAGATGATGCCGCAGCACGCCGGCGAGTTCGCCCGCGCTGCGCGGCGCCGTCACCTCGATGTGGCGGTCGAACCTTCCTGGACGCTTCAAGGCTTCGTCGAGATGGCTCGGATGGTTGGTGGCTGCGATCAGAATGACCCCCGCGTCGAGCGCTCGCGTCCTGTCGATATGCAGGAGAACGCCGGTCACGATGGGA
Source organism: Ancylobacter novellus (assembly GCA_003241695.1). GTDB lineage: Bacteria > Pseudomonadota > Alphaproteobacteria > Rhizobiales > Methylopilaceae > Methylopila. Next base: position 512,322 of record QFPN01000001.1, read on the forward strand.
TTCCACCAGTCGCGCCCGCGTGCGTCGAGCCGGGCGCGATCCGGCAAGGCGTCGAGTTCGTCGAGGAACGCGACGGCTGGCGCGCAGGCGGCGACCTCCGCGAAAAACCGCTGCGCCGATTTGGCGACGCCGCCCAAGAAGCCGTCCGAATTTTCAAACCAGGTCGATACTGAACTCATTACGAGTGGCAACCTGGCGGTTCGGGCAAGGGATCGAACCAGCATCGTCTTGCCGGTGCCGGGGGCGCCGTGCAGCAAAACGCTCGGCAAATCCCGCGCGTGAAGCGATCCTGCGCGCAGTCGCTCGATGTCAGCGACGATCATGCGCATCTGGTCGGCCGCGGCGCCGTAACCGACCAGACGATCGAGCGCCGGCGCGCCGTCCGCCGCCGCTCCAGTCGAGCGGCCGCCCACGATCCGCTGCAGCCGGCGGACGCAAGCTGCGGCCGAGCCCGGCTGGATCGCGAAGGCGAGATCGGCGAGGTCGAGGCTTGCGATGTCGGCTGGCCGGACGCGGGCGCTGCGCCCGGCGACACGTCGGATAACGTTTTCCAGACAACGCGGGTTAGGTCGAATGGTCGCCTGGAAGTCGGCATTGGCGATCAGCGCAGGAGCGACCCATTCCAGATCCGCGCTGAAGACCAAAACCGGCCCGGAAGCCGCAACCGGATTGGGTGGAACAGGCTTTCCGCGCGGTTGAACCGCCAAGACGACCCGTACAGCGCCCAGCTCAGCGGCGATCTCGCTGAGCCTGTTGCTCCACGCGTCGCTCGGTGTCCGAAGCGCCGCTACGATCCGGTCCCCGCGCTTGATGGCGTTCTGGATCCGGCGAGGCAGGACGGCGAGAAGATGCTCACGGACGATGAGGTCGGCGACCGAAACCGCCTTCGACGAGATGAAGATCTCTGGCTCATTAAGTGGGTCAGGCACGCGAGCACCGGCGTCGACGGGGTCATCGACAGTTCCGCAGTGCGGAACTCGGGATCGCGGTGGGACCACCACGGCCGCCTGCGGCCGTTCTCAGGCCGAACGCTCTCAAATATATTATAAGGCCCGCTACAATAGTCAAGAATAGAAATCTTTGACGCCGAAAGCTCACTCGCTCATTGGGGGAGGCGGGTGCTGTACCAGTTACGCCTCCGGGTGTGGCGCCGTTCCTTGCATCGGCGCAAAGATCGGCGATCTACCCGGCGCTCGTCCTTGTGCGCCTTGAAGCCTCGACTTCAGTGCTGTCGCTCTCCGAAGGCGCCGCGCTCGCGGGCATAAGGCGCCAGACGCGTCGGTCATCGAGGTAGATCTTGTGCGTGTTTTTCAGGCGCATCTTCGCCTGCTCGGCTGTGTTGCGCTTGACGCCGCGCGCGAGAAGTCGGGCGGTCAACTCGGACCCGATCAGGCCGTCTTCGCCGGCCGCGACGAGCAGGTCGACGATGATCGCCGGCGCTCCTCTGTAATCCTTGATTACATCCAGATCCGGGGCGGCCGGCGTTATCCGGGCGCGGGGCAACAGATCAATCCGGGCCTGAAGGCGGACCTCAGTCTCGACCGATTGCCGGAGGTCATCCTGGAACCGGGCGACGAGCTTCTCCCGCCGCTCTTGCTCCTCCTTGAGGCGTTCCGTGAGCTCCTGAAGAAGCCCGCCTTCGATCATGTTCGCCACGACAAAGCCCTTGTACAAAACTCGCAATATATACATCTTCATGCATCGATCTGACAACCGGTCCAGCGGCGCGAGGAAGGGATACCCTGCGTGGCCAAGCGGGTCTCGGGCCAAGAGCCGTTGTGTCGGTTTGGATGTGAACGAAACGCGATGAGGGAAAACGTGAGACGATGATTTTCTCTGAAAGCGAAGGATCCGCGCTTCGCGCGCGCGCGGTGATGTCCTTAACAACATTCGAAATTCCTGTGTAAAGCTTTGATTTTGATAGAAAAAATACGTCCTGTGGAATCTTCCGTTGTGTCGGAATCTGTCCCGAGCCGGCGTGCGGGCGGCGTCGACAGTTGAGTAGGTCGGAAAAGGTATCCCTCCCAACGTCGCGCAAGGCGGTGTCACATTAATGTACATGAAATACATGACTATCTGGGTGTGCTGTTCCTGAGAGTGGGGTGGCGTGCATTGGGCCGTTCGAGGTCGTCGCGGCCGCAGGGCGGTTCACGCTGCCGACGGCTGAGTGCTGGACGCCTGCCTCTGGCCACTCGCGCTGAAGCTGTTCCCATGAGCCTCCGCGACGAAGGAATTCACATGGGGTCACTCATATTCTGTCGACTTAAATTCTACGGTCGGGCGCTGTCGGCCTGCGGCCAAGGCGAGCTCCCCGACCATTCGAGATGCGCTCTCATCAAACATCAGGGCGCTCCGTCGGCAGCGGGGCATAAGCCAGGATGAGCTCGCCTTCAGGGCCGGGATGCATCGCACCTATTTGTCAGATATCGAACGAACGGCCAGGAACGTGACGCTCGACGTCGTCGAGAGGTTGGCTGCCGCTTTGTCGGTCGAGCCCTGGCGCCTTCTGAAGCCGGGTGAGATGGACGCCGACGGAGGTCGCTAAGAACCACAATAGGTTCTTGCATTTCCGCATTTTTGCGGCGAGTCCGGCCGGACCGTCTTGACCCATACCGCCTCGGTATGCGGACGGACGAGGCGCATATAGGTACTGAAGAATCCTCCACATTTTCATCCAAAGACAGGAGTATAAGCAGCCATGTGCTTGGGTATTAAGCTACCGGAAGAATGGCGAAATTTATCAGGTGGGATTTGGTGATGACTTAGTATTTAAGATTCGTAGTTGACTTTCGCGGTTTTCTGGACGATGTAGATTATCGTGTACGGGGCTAAGGCCTTCGTATCGGGAATAAGAGCCTTCGACGTCGGTACGTCCGGCGTGTCGTCCTCGGGCAGTGTGTGCCGCCGAGATCCGCATAGCGCGGAGGACGACATGAGCGTGTCGCAACTTCAGCGGCCGTCAGGCGCAAGTTCAAACGGTCTTTTGGAACATCACCATCGCCGGAGGCTTGAAGAGCGGGGGCTCGAAATTCACCTTGCTCTCTCGGCCACGCTCCTCGCCGGCGGCGAATATACCTCTGAAGGCGACGAGATCGTCGACTTGATCGCGCGTCGGGTGGCCCCCGAGGTCCAGGGGCTTCGAACGCTGACAAGCCGCCTGTTGCTAAGTGTGGTTTACGTCACCGCGCCGGGAGTGGCGTTTGACCGAGATTTCCTGCAGGCGAAGTTGTTCGATCTCGAAAGCGAAGCTGCGCGCCAGTCGCGCAGCGTGCGCCTCGTCGAGCCCCGCAACGTGTTCGGCGATTTCGCCCGGACATTTCCGCGGCACGCCGCCGGTTGTCGACGCCGTCGCTTCCTGATCGGATATGCGAGTACGGGGCGCTGCCCTGACTATGTCGCTCGTGGAGTGGCGTCGTCATGAAAGGGCGTTTGACGATAGATCTCTCCGACAAGCGGACTGTCAGCACGGACGAGATGGCGACTCAGCTGGTCGCCAAGGCCGCAGGCACGTCCTTCCCAATCGATCCATTGATCGGTGCCGAACTCAGCCACTCTTTTTCGATCGTCGCGTCTGTCATCCGACGCCACGGATTTTCGATACAGTCGGAACTCGCCCAGGCTCTGCAGGACACCGGGCGTTACCACGTCATGACGAACTTCCCATCTGTGCTTTCAGATGGCCGGACGTTTTCGCTCGATCTCCTCGTGATCGATCCCGATACGATGTGGGCCGGGGGCTATGAAGTAAAACGGGGATTAGGATCGATCGATGGTGCTCGTAGACGTCAGCTTGAGAGTGACTTGTTAGCACTACGAAATAATCTGTCCGCTACAGCTGCTCGCCTTGGCTACCCCAACATCAAGCACGTGACCAGTGGTATCGTAAGCTACTACGATGAGGCGGTCTTCTCGAAAGAACTTGTACTTCGTAGAGCGGATCTGGACTCGCATTTCGATGCGCCTATCGTTCATCGCATTGACAGCATGACGGACGCGATCGGGCGGGCCCTTCGCTGCGCTGTACCACTGCTCTTCAAAAGCGTGGCCGCCACCTCAGAGAACGAAGGGCCTCCTGTGAAGCCACCCCTCGTGCGGCCGTTAGGGCCGAATGCGGTCCGGCGGCAGGCGGGCGCGGAACGCTGGCCGTCGAAATGAGCGTTGGCGAAGTCGTCCGGCTGCCGCGCATCTGTGGACATCGAACGCGTCGACGTTCCGCGGCTCTCAGCGCGTGGCGTGATCCTCTAGTGGAGGTTGCGAGCGAGAAATTCAGGGCGGTTGTCGCCGAACTCCAGGTCGTCGCCGTTTTTGGTGAGCCGCGTTGGTTGGCAGCCCGGGATGGAGACGTTGGGTGCGCGATCGCCTTGGCTCTGGAGCACGTCTATCGAGGTCGCCCAAGTAACCCAGAGCTGGCTCGAGTTCTGCTGACCCAGCTTTGGGTGATGGCCTGTCGCGGTGACGAGGCGTCGCGGCTCACGCTCGAAATGCTCCGGCCGCGACTAGAAGAGGCCCGGTCGACGTGACATCGCTACATGAATGTCGTTCACGAGTTCGTGAGTTCGTGGGTGCGATCAGCTGGCTGGGCGGCCGAATCGAAGTGGCGGCGCATGGCGGTCCGGATAAGGATTGAAAGAGTGCGCCCGAGACCCTTGTTGAGGGATTTGGGGCACCCCTGAAATCAAAAATTCGGATTGCAAGAAGGATTAGACATGCCAATTGCGCCGATCAAAGGTTTTCGGCTTCCAAAAATTTGGGGGTCGGAGAAAACCTTTAATCAGGGTGTTTAGAGCCGATCTGGGTTGCTGTCTCAAATCACGCGGACCATCAATTTCGTTCTTGCACATACCATTCATCGCTCGTACGGGAGCTAAAGCATGCAACGCAGCGTGCTCGGGAGGGTCGCCGAACGGCCCGACCCCCAAGCCTGGGGAATGGACGAACTTTTGACCTTGGAGGAGGCAGTGGGACTGATGTGGCCTACCGGGCCTCTGACGGTGTCAACGCTTCGAACAGCCATCCGCAATAAGGAGCTCGAAGTGGCCAAGATCGCTCGGAAACACTTCGTCACCCGCAGGAGCTTGATGACGATGGCCGCCTGCAAACCGATCGGTCGCACGCGGCAGTAGACCTGCGCGTATCTCGAAATTGATCGGGCGCCGTCGAGTAGAATCGACGGCGCCCGTCATTGGCAACCTGTGCTCGGCTCGCCCTTGGAAAGCCGCCGACACACAGAAGCGAACCAGCGCGCTGGTTCGCTATGGGTAGAGCTATGTCTTCTTCGTCAATCGCACAAGTGAGGGCCTCAATGCTCGCCCTCTATGCTCAATTGCGCTTTCATCTCGATCAGATCGCGATCATTTCGCGACAGATGAAGACGCTGATCAAACCTTGGTCAGCCGTACCGGAACTGGACATTCGGAAGAAGGCCGAAGAGGCGCACTCGAATATGATCGCAACCCGCCCGCGAGGTGGGCGCTATCTTTCGACGAATTACGATGAAGACCACCCCTATCAGGGCGCTCTGGTTTGCGTTGATAGAACCTTCGTTTGGGCGAAAGAGCGGTTTCCTGACTATGAGCCGCCTTGTGAGATAGTGAGCTCCGACGAAACTCCATTTGAGGAGGCGGCCGAATACTACGAAAAGTACCATGAACCCAATCCAGATGCGTCTTCCGTCGCAAGTTCGAGGTCGCGCTATAAGATAGCATTTCTCGCGGCGAGAATTTTCTGGGAGGGATGCGCTCTCGAAAGAGTGCAAGTGGGAACCGTCAAGCTCTTCCGCGACTGGTTGTCCGGGCGCAACTCGATGTCGCCTCGAGGGAGGATACTTCCTGCTCCCCCCGTCAAGGGCGCCAATTCAGACTGTGAGACTGCACAGAAGGCGAACATTGTTCTAAGTGGCCTCGACTTGTGGGGTGCACGCTGTGGCAATGGCTGGAGTACGGGCTTTAAGGTGCCAGTTGTATACCCAGTCAATCTTCACTGTCATAGCCGCTCGGAATTATTTCGTATTCTTTGGGCGTTGAACATGAACCATAGATACGGACGCGAGGTAGAAAATAACCCCTATGTTCGTTATTGCCCTTACGAAGATAAAGAATTTCCCTATGTGGAGCTGTGGAAGCCAACTTTCTCTAATAAGAACGCTCGCAAGATGTTGGGGCGTCTCATCGTGTTGCGTTACCATCTTGCCACTCGATCCACTGATTGCCACGAACTTGGTTATGCGCCGTCAAAAGAGAATGGGCACATCGAGAGAGCGCTGGTGCACGCCACAAAGACTACCGACTTAGCGAGAGGTTTCGTCCGCAGACCAACCGTCGAGAATGGAAAAAAGAAGAAGCCGGTTGTCGATGCCAAACTTCCCGGAAAGTTAGCGTCATTCGTCAATTCGTGGTGGCGCAATGATCAAAGAGACATCAAGAAAGGTAAGATTCCACACGTTGAATATTTATATATTGTTCGAAATAAAAATGGATCGAAGCGAGGCGATTATTTTGGAAAATTCTGGAATGAAGCGCAGGCCTTCGCCGGTCTTGAGCCTGAGTTCATGCATACACTAAAAAAGAGCGGCGTCACCGACTACTTCTACGGCGGGCATTCGCTTGAAGAAATTGAAAGTTACAGCGGCACTTCGGATCAGACTTTAAGGAGAGTGTATCGACTGGTGAAAGGGCTGAAGACCTATGACGGACCACCTTGGATGGTGGGACCTGGTGAACCTCCCCCGTTCCGCGCGAAGCTGCGTGAAGAGGCTAGGAAGAACGGGCTGCCGTATCCGTGCTAAGGACTGGTGGTGCCCGACCTGAAAAGGCCGTCCAGCTTTGGCGCATCTCGGCCAGAGACTCTCGTCGCGGCCTGACCCATCTCCGAACTTCGGAAGGTCCGCTGTGAGGAGGAGCAGGGCCGGCTGCACCGGAACCTAAATCCGGTGCGTCCGCGGCTGACTCGTTGCGAACATTGAAAGGTCTGCCCCTTCGCCGGTCGCAGCTTTTAGAGATTCAACCTTCGAACGTCGTCGGAGCCCCGCTGTTCAACAAGGCGCTAAGCTGGGACGAGGTACTGGTTGGCGGAGCAGACGATGAGTTGCTTCGCGCCACGGGTCATGGCGACATAGAGGTGGCGATTGTCCATCACCGCCGGGTTCAGGATCACGGCCACGTCGGCTTCCAGGCCCTTCAAGAGCAGCGTGCTTCCAACCGTCCGTCTCGCCAGCGGACGGCCGATCAGCCGGGACCTTTCCCGAACCGCAACGGCCGCGTCAGCCGGGGATGCGCCTTGGGCGCCGCGACAGGCGTTCAGCACCTCGTAGGCGCCGCGCAGGATCGCCGGACGGTGAGCGCGGACGCCGCCTTGAGCATTGATCGCTTCGAGCAGTTCGATGGCCCCCGCGTAGCTTGGGGCCTCGCAGAACCGGAGCGCAACGGCCTCTGCTTCGGTGGGCGGGTTGCGGGCGCGGCCGGCCCGCAAGGTCTCGATGCGCTGGCACATGGCCGTCGCGCCAACATTGACCATCACGCCGCCCGCGAAGTTGATGACGTGCTCGACTATGTTCGCGGACGTCAGGTCGAACCGCTCGCCAAAAACGACGAGGTCGCGCATGTCCACATTCTCGACGACAACGCCACCGGGGATTTGACCGGCGAACTCGCGCTGGCCCGTGGGATTGGTTGAGTCCGCCATGATGAGCACCCGGCCGTCCGCACCGGGCGCCTGGCGCGATCCGGCTCCGACCCGAATGCGGTGATCGTTCACGCCATCCAGGCGGACCCATTGGACGTTGGCCGGAGCCGCCGCCAGGTCGATGGACCCGTTACCGATCAGCACATGGCGCATGTCGAGCAGCCAGCGACCGAAGGCCTCTTCACCGGCATTGATCCAGCGCCAGGGCGTGTTCAACTTCCCCGCGTCAGGGAACTCCGCCTTGACCTGACGCCCCCAATCCGCCGTGGGACCCGCGAACGTGAAGATCGCTTGGAGCGGATCGCCTAGGACGCAGGTCCGAAGGGCCGCGCTCGCGTGGACCACGAACTCATGTTGGGGGACGGAGCAATCCTGATATTCATCGACGATGAGGCGGTCATAGCTTGCCGCCAGTATGTCGTTGATGTGCCGGCCCGCCAATAGGCCGCGGGCGGCGGCGCGGATCGCCGGATAGTGGTTGCGCGGGTTCGTGACACTGAGGATGTCGGGGTCGTGGCCGCAGCGCTGAGGAAAACAGGTCAGCAGCCGCATCGCCCAGCCGTCGATGGTCGCCAGCCGGTAGGCAGAAGACGGCACTCGCGCGCGTTCCAGTCGACCGCGTAGGGCGGCGACACCCGCGTTAGTGTGGGTTAGGACCAGGACGGGCTTCAGCCCTGTGTGACGCGACAGCGCGTTGGCGATCAGATGCGTCTTCCCGCAGCCAGCCGGCGCCGTGATCGTCCCGCGCTCTACCGCCAGAAGGTCGATCTCAGGCTCCACGTACCATCCACGCTTCCAGCCCCGCCATGGTCCCGCGAAGGGTCTCATCGGCGTGCGCGAGGTTAGGCAAGAGGATGTCGCGGGTGACGTCCTCCATCTTGGTCACCGATTTGAACCATGATCCGCGTTTGGATCGGGCCGCCGCGCCGAGTGTCACACGCAGCTCCGCAGTCAGCGCGAAGACGCACTCGGCGTAGCTGTACTGCCCGTTGGACGCAGACTGGATGTGTTCGCCGACGAGATCGACATCCAGTAGCTCGACCGCTCGACCGAGGAGGTCCTGAACACCCTGATCGCCCAGACCACGGAACAGCTCATCTTCAAGGGCGCAGCCGGCCCGCCATTTGAAGAGAGCTCCCCCAGCGGCGATGAAAGCCGCTTCATCGGCTACGTCAGGCTGGGCGTCGTCATCACGCAGGACGGCGACCCGATAACCGAGGCTGCAGAAGGCGTTTGCCCGACCGTAAATCTGCGTGACGCCTTTGGCGTCCACCCAGGCCACACCGGCGGCCGTCAGCGACTTTTGGTTTTGAGCCGCCCGATGAAGGTCCAAGCCGCGTAGAAGGCCGACTTCGCTGGCACCTTCGCACACGACGATGGTCGGGGCCAGGAACGCTTCGGGATAGAGCCGGATCGTCCCTTGGGTCGCGTTATCCATGCCGACCAGCGTGGCGTCATGTCGGCCGTCCGTTTTCCGGACGACCAAAAGCTGATCACCCCGAAGCTCTCGAACGGCGACCGGCGAATGGGTGGTGATGAAAGCCTGAATCGGCGGGACGACCTCCTTGGCACCGATTGAGGCTAGCAGGCGAAGAATCCGATGAGGCTCAAGCCCGTGCTCCAGCTCGTCGATCAAAATCACGGTCGCCTGCTCAGCCGCCTTACGCTGGAGGCCCGCCAGCAGCAGCCGGGTAGAACCGATCCCCAAGGCGCGCAGCGGAACGCCGTCTGAGCCATGAAGCGCGATGGTCCCGCCGCTGAACGATACCGAGTGGGCGTCCAGCATCGCCTTCAGACCCACGCCAATCGGAATCCCCAGCTCGGTCGCGGTAGCCTCGACGATCCTCAACGCGTCGCCGAGCTGCGCTTCGGCCAGGTCACCGAACGTGGCTCGCGCCGTCCGCGCCGCGTCCGCCAAAGCCGCCGACATCTCGGGCCGTTCGTCGGAGATGCGGTTCAGCACGGACCCGCGCCGCCACGCCAGATTATGGTCCGCCAGGGCACCGATGCGAGTTGGCGCAATCCGGGTGCGGTCACTCCAGGTCATGAAACGAGATTGGCCGGTGGCCTCGGCACGGTCGGAGGCCAGGGTCCAGACCGGATCTAGATCGCTGCCGATGGTGAGACGGATGCTGAGGACCGTTTCCGAGCCAGCCTCTGGTTCGTCTGCGATCACACCCATCGCCGCGTTGAAGCTGCGGAGGTAGTTGCCGTAGGTCTCCAAGCTCTTCAGCACATCGTCGAGTTCGCCCAGGGTGACTGTGATGACAATCGGGTGCGTGACGTCGAGTCGATAGAAGTCGGCGTCAGTCACCTGGACTGTCCGTCGGGCGCCGAGGCAGTAGTCGATGGCGTCGAGGATCGACGACTTTCCCGAATCACCTGGCCCGATCAGGCAGTTAATTCCCGGCGAGGGAACCCAGGCGAGTTGCTGGATGCACCGGAAGTTCTGAATCTGAACGTGCCGTATACGCGCCATGCTTCGCCGTGCCGTTCCTCAACCGTGGCCGTGGCTACTACCTCCGCGATAGCGGTGTTTGGCAAGGCTCGATCTCGGCGTAGGCACGGCATAGCGTGAGGCGATGTTCTTCAACGACCTCCAAGGTTGCAACCTGCCGGAGCGCTACGGCAGGGAGACGAGCATGCTCTCGCGCTTCTTAAGTTTGGCGGAAAGCTGGCGTGCGCGTAAAATCGAGCGCGCTGACGCGGCTTTAGTTCGGCATGTCCCCTTACTGGGATAACGTCAAAGCCTCTTGTTGGCGCGTCTCGGCTAGAGGCGCTTGTCCCGGCCTGACCATCATCTGATGTTCGCTAAATCTTCTGAGCACTCTAAGTTCGGAGGAGCCACTCTCGCCAATTATGTCTGTTGATCGCCGTCGTCGTCCGCCCGCTGAGCCTCGCTTATTAGCCGCTGGGCGCGGCGATGCCCCAGTTTCTCGGCTTGATGCAGATAGTCGAATGCCTCTGCGCGACGCTGAGGGTCGTTGAGCAGGAGTATGCCAAGATTTAGCGCAAAGCTCGGGTCAGTAGGATCGAGCTTGTATGCGCGCTCAAGAAGCTCGACACATCGTTCGACCTGCCCCATGGATTGCAAGGCGCAGGACATTCCGTACCAGCCGGCAGGTGCGTCAGGATAAAGTATGGATATCTGCTCGTAGAGCGCGTAGGCCTGATCATGGTCGTCTTCTAGCCCATGGGCTGTAGCCTTGAGATCCATTATTATCGGGTCATCGGGATGGGCTTTAAGGTTCTCGGTGGCCTGGAAGATTACTTCCCCGTAGTTCCGCTGCTGTAGCAACTGCTGCATTCTTGCAATAAAGTCTTGAGCTGGAAGGCGGCGGACTTCCTCGTCTGCTGGCGAAGGCTTTGGGTCGCCCTGTGTGGGCACGGTCACTGGCGGGTCCAGCGGGACTCGCTGATACTGATTAGTTCCCGGATTGCGCTGCATTTCGAATAGCAGAACTGGATGAGGCACGTTGATTTCGAGTAGCGAAATGTAATGCCGACGGCGATTTTCGGGGCACCTCAGTCCGAATGTGCACTCGACGAGTTCGCCGGGCCAGTCGCACAGACCCCCGAATGGTTCGATGTATCGATATTCCCTTTCGTAAGCCCAATGCTTGGATTTGGTCGACACCACTCGCTGGAAGGTTTTGTCCGTGAATGCCACTCTTTGTGCGAAGATCGGGGCGCCCGAGCTACTGGTACTGATCGTCAGTTCGACCTGTAAGCCACTATCCTCCATGTGGGGTAGTTCGTCTGAGTAAGTCACCGGCAGGCAGTGATCTGGATCGGCTAGCCGTGTGCCGGGAGCAGCGCGAAAGCCGAAACACAGGCCGCGGTCCTCTTGGCCATAGTGCGCCCACATCAACGGCTGGGCCGGATCAGCCGAGAGACTGAAGATGCCGGTTTGGGTTAGCTGTTCGTCAATCTTCCGAAGTATAGTGCGGCAGTCGGACGGTGGTTTGCCGGTGCGCTCCTTAATAAAGGTCCGCATGGCAATGTAGGAGCTCTCGATATCGTCTCCTTCAAAGATTTTCTTGACGGCTGCCTTAGCCCTCGCCGGCCGCAATCCGAAGAAGCGTCCACCGGGCTCCTGCTTCTGCTGGGATGAATGGAGAAACCCAGCTAACGCCGCCTGCATCGCTTCATTGGCGTTCGCGTCGATCCATTCTCGGCTGATGTCTTGAAGCGTGCACTCGAACGGATCGTTCAGCTGATGCGCTGTGGCGAGGAAGACCTTGCCGCTCGTGATCACTGCCTCGGTGAAAGCGCTGTCGGCCCGATACTTGTAGAGTACGCGCTCGAACATCAACCCCGTTCCGGATTTTCGTGACGGCAGCCCACATGGTCCACATGAGCGTGTGTCATGCAAGCTGGGGCTTGGATCTGCCCCAAGGGCAGTGTGATGACGTCCGCGATCTGAGGGATGGACCCGGTTTGGGCGAGGCGGGACCGCGGAAGTCCAGTTCGCAACGTCAACCAAAGTCTGCTTTTAGACAAGCCACCATAGTCCGCTGATGCCGCGTCTCAGCCGCGAACGCTCGTCGCGGCCTGACCCGTTGCGGACTTCCGGAAAGTCTGCAGTTGGGACATCAGTCGCGAACACCTCACAGCGACCATCGCGCCGTCGAGCGTTGCGTTTCGAGACTGGCCTGCAATCAAGAGACCGCGAAGCCGTCAAGCGCTAGCGCCTCGCCGGCTAGATGGAGCGACCCGGTAATCAGAATTCGGGGGCGACCCTGCGGCTTTCGCCTCGCGATCAGACGGAGAGCGTCCGCTATCGACCCAGCAGCTTCAGCGGCGAAACCTGCTCTACGGGCGGACTGAACGACATCGCTAGGGTGCCGGCTTGCGACCGCGTTCACGGGCACGGCAAGGACTTCCGGCGCATGACGGCCAAAGGCTTCGAAGAACCCGTCGGAATCCTTGGTTCGCATCATTCCTGCGATGAGCATAAGCGGCCGTGGAGAGCCTTGCTGGAGATGATCCAGCGTAAGGGCGATCGCCCGTCCGCCATCGGGGTTATGGCCGCCATCGAGCCAGATTTCGGCGTCCATCGGAGCGATCTCTGCGATCCGACCAGTCTGAAGCGACTGCATTCGCGCCGGCCATTTCGCGCGCAATAGGCCAGCTTCGATATGACGAGCCTCGATCGCCCAGTCAGCGCATGCCCGCGCGACCGCGATCGCGCAGCCTGCGTTTTCGATCTGATGCGAACCAATCAAGCTTGGCAGCGGAAGGCGGAGGCGTCCCCTATTGTCTTCGAAGAGCAGCGAGCCGTCTGTCTCTCTCGAAAGCCAGTCGCGCCCGGCCACATGTAGGCTGGCGCCGACCCTAGCGGCCGCCCGCTCAATTGCGGCAAGAGCGTCCGGTTGTTGGGTCGCGATGAATCCAGGCGTCCCGGTTTTCAGGATGCCGGCCTTTTCGCCTGCAATTGAGCCAACATCCTCGCCGAGGAACTCTCGATGGTCCAGACTGACGGACGTAATGACGCTCGCCTTCGCCGACGGGATGACGTTTGTCGCGTCATATCTTCCGCCGAGCCCCACCTCCAATAGAAGGATGTTGGCTGGAAACCTTGAGAATAGGAGTAACGCAGCCGCAGTGGTGATCTCGAAAAAGGTGATCGGCCGTCCCGCGTTAATGCGATCAACTTCTTCGAGGCTTTCTGTAAGCAACGTTTCGGTCACCAGAGCGCCGCCACCCTTCTCGCCAAGCCGGATGCGCTCATGAAACCGGAGAAGATGAGGCGAGGTATAGGCGTGAACGGTCAATCCGCGAGCTTCCAGAAATGCCCGCAGGAACGCCGTCGTCGAGCCTTTCCCATTGGTCCCGGCTACCTGCACGGTCGCAGGAAGGCGTCTCTCCGGGTGGCCAAGGTCGGAAAGCAAGCGCTGCATTCGCCCTAGCGAGAGCTCGATCTCTTTTGGATGCATGTGTAGGAAGCGCGCAAGGAGGGCGTCGCTTCGGCGCGGCGCCTGCTTGGGGGACTCGCTGATCATCGCGGAGGGGGCGCCTGCGCTTCTCAATCCATGTCCTGAGGCCGCTACCAAGCGGTCAGGCGAGATTCTAGCGATCATGGACGTGCCTTTTGCTGGACCTCGGTCAACGACCCGGAAATGGAGTTCGCTGGGGCGGTCTCTGCCGGTCCAAGGCGAGGTTGATCCGCCAAATTGCATTCGAGGAATGCTCGGACCTTGCAGGTCTTGCAGATACTTGGATCAAGACGTCGATATATTTCAGAAATGGCCTGCGTCTTCGAATTGAAGATGTGGTCAGCGCCTAACCATTTTAGAAAGCCGGTTCGCGTCCAGAGCTCGATAACCGGCGTTCTGGGCCGGTGAAAGTAGAGATCCCCGCCCGCGGCGCGCCGACGGACTGCTTCCGCTCTCCACAGCTCCGCGCCCGCCAGATCGACAAAGTTCATGCTCCTGGCCATGACCAGAAGATGCTTTTGGCCGGGCGACTGAAGCCTGAGCTCGTGAAGCTTGTCGCCGACGAACTGGGTCGCGCCGTAGTATGTGGCGCCCTCGATCCGCAACATCTTGAGCTGCGGGCATTCTGCAGGCCGGTTTTCGAATTCGTCGAGTGGCGAGAAGCGGCGCGAGGGGTCCGACGGGTCCGGCAATAGAACTTTGAAGTGCGGTCTCGACGTCCGCTGCAGATAGGCCGCAAGCGACATTCCTGCGCCGAGCATTATGGCGAAGTGGAACGGCAGAAACGCCATAGCGCCGAACGTCGTCGCGGCGATCGCGAAGTCGACCCGGTTCAGCCGGGCGAGTTCGACGAAGCGAGAAAAGTCGAGGAGGCTCCATGCCGTGTAAATCAGCAGTCCGGCGATGGCGGCGGTTGGGAGTTGCCGCAAGAGGGGGGCGGCGACCCCGACGAGAGCCATCAGAGCGACCGCCGCGAAGATCGCTGCGGCCGGCGTCTGAGCGCCTGCCTCGAAGTTGGGGAGCGAGCGGTTGAGCGAACCGCAGGACAGGTAGGAGGAGGACAGGCCGCCGAAGACGTTGGATAGGCCTTGGCCGACGAACTCTCGATTGACGTCGATGCGCTCTCCGGACCGAGCAGCGACCGCCTTGGCGATGGAAACCGACTGCCCAAGCGCGATGACCGCAAGGGCGGCGGCGACCGACGCCAGTCGCGCCAGATCCTGCAGCGGCGGCTCAGGGATCGCGAAGGTGGGGACCGCAGTTGGGATCGCGCCGATGACGGAGACCGAATCTCCGCCGAAGCGGAGGTTCAGGACCTCCGACAAGGCCCAGCCGACCAGCAGACCGATCAGCATGAAAGGGATCTTCCGCGAGATCGCGCGTAGCCCTACGGCGGCGGCGAGTGTCGCAAGGCCGACGCTTGTCGCCGCCCAATTGATCGAGCGCCAGTTCTCGATGACGCTGAGGAGAGCTGCTCCGGGTCCATGGCCGCTGGCGGACGGCAGGCCGAGCATGTCGGGCAGCGCATAGCATGCGATCAGAGCCGCGGCGCCGCTGGTGAAGCCGAGCAGGACGGCGGGCGACAGGAAGTCGGTCAGGCTGCCGAGCCTGAGCGCGCCGACGGCGAACTGGATGATCCCAACCATGATCGTCACGGCCAGAGCGAGCGCGATGTAGTTCGAACTGCCGGCGATGGCGATCGGACTAATGGCGGCGAACATCGCAAGGGAGTTCGCGTTGGTCGGGCCCGAAACGACGTGAGAGCTGGACCCGAACACGGCTGCGACGATTGTCGGTACGATCGCGCTGTAGAGTCCGTACTGGGGCGGCAGGCCGGCAAGCGTCGCGAACGCGATGCCCTGCGGCAGCACGAGCAGCGCGCCAAGTAGGCCCGCGATGACATCGGCCTGCAGGGTTCGTGGCGTCACGCGACGCCACCATCCCGACGTCATCGTCATGACGGTCGCCCCCGATCGCGGCGGCATTTTTGGGCGCAAGGGAGCGTCGCCGCTCCAGCGCAGGAAGCGGCGCGATGCATGTCAGTGCCAGGCATGTTCGATCAGATACGTTGTGGCGCTAGGACGTCAGCGCCGGGTTTGAGCCGGTCGATTGGTCGCCGTCGTCGACGGCGTTTCGAGGGTTGAGCGGGAACAGCCTGCCGTCCTGAGCGACCTTGATCGCCGGGCCTTGACCTCTGAAATGCGGGGGCCAGGAGGACGTGTGACGGAGCGCGGCCGGCACGGCCGGGATGATCAGGCGTTCGAGTTCGTCGAGCCGCCCCGCCGACTTCGCGATACGGTACTTCGCGCTGTGGATGCACTCGCGGTCACGGAATTCGCAGAGGTTCTTTGCAGTTCCGCCGCATGGCCCATTCGCCAGCCCTTTCGGGCAGGTTTCAGGGCACACATATTGGGTCGCCGCGAGCCGGCACATCCCGCACGTCTCGCAGCCGAAGATCGGATTTTTGATCGCCCGCTCAACGCGCTCGGTGATTTTGCCCGCCGGCGTCCGACGGCCGATGGCGCGGACAGCTGTCCCGAACAGTCGTGACACCGGCCCACGCTCGAACGCCCAGTCGTGAACGAACTTCATGACGTGATATTTCGCTCGCGCTTTCCCGGAGGCGAACTGCGTCGTGCCTTTGAGCAGGTACCAGGGCGTATCGCGGGGAGCGAGAGAGGCGCGATCGCTGCTCGGCAGCGTGCATGCTTCCTCCCAGGCCCGTCGCCAGGTGATCCGGTCCGGACAGATCTCCGCGCACTCGCGAACGATCGCCTGGAGTTCCTTGACCTTGGTGAGCGAGTGGATGCCCGTAAGCTGGACCCCGGCATAGCCGAGGTAGCGTACGCCCAGGATCTGAAGAGCGAGGCGCCTCATGGACCGGGCGACGCCTCGGTCCGAAGTCAGCGCCTCATCCGCCTCGAGCAGCGCCAAAAATGAATCCGTAACGGTTACGCCGGCCAACTGATTGGCGCGAATGTAACGCGCTCTGGCAGCCGTCATCGGCATGAGATTGGCGACGATCGGAGTATTGTACTTCCTCCCATCGATCCAGTACATCGCCTCTTCGTGCTTGATGATATCGTATCCCACTTGAGTGATGATAAGATCGCATCCAGCATTGATTTTCTTCCCCAGCTTCAGGTACTGGGCCATCCCGTCTTCTTCGCGATATTTGAACGGATTGAGGGCTCCCGCGACGAAGATGTTGGGATTGAACGCCTTCGCCATCGCGATAGCGGGCACCGACTCGAGGTAGCGCGGACGCGATCCGACAGGCTCCTCATGCAGTCGGTCGCCCGTCAGCATGAGGATGTTCTCGAGGCCGTTGTCCTGCATCCGACGCAGCGTGTCTTCGAGGTGATGCGTCTCGCGGCCCTTGCCGGAGAAATGGACCAACGGCTGCTTGCCGGTCTTGGCCATCAGGTGGCTCGCGGCCGCAATCGGATCCGGATCGTGGTCCGAGATCACCCGGTCGGTCACCGAGAAACCGGTCAGCGTCGGCATGAGGCTGACCGCAGAGGCCAGTTCCTCAAGCTTGTTGAAATCGTCCCTGAGGACCTTCTGGCTCGAGGGGATGAATTCGAGCGACCAGAAAAACCGCCGATCTCTCAGCGCGCTGCGCAGCGCGTTCGAGGGTCCTTCCGCACCAACCTGCGGTGCGGAAGGACCAGTTGGCGCCGTGATGACCTTGTCATCCATGACTAGACTCCGACAGCCCCAGCGCGCTCCATGTCCTTGGCAGCGATCGCTCCCGCCGCGAAGCCCTTCACGGCTTCCTCGTAGAGCAGATCGAGCACGCGTTCCTTCAGCACGCCATATTCCGCCGAGGTGAAGAGATGCATGTCACGCGGCCGCGCGATCGGCACATCGATGATCTCCTTCACGCAGGTCGGCTTATAGCTGAGAACAATGATCTGATCCGCGAGGAAGATCGCCTCATCGACCTCCGAGGTGACGAACAGGGTCGTGGTGCGATGCTCTTCAAACAATTGCCCGAAATACTCCTGCATCAGACCACGAGACATGTGGTCCAGCCCGCGGAAGGGCTCGTCGAGGAGAAGCAGGTCAGGCTTGTTGATCAGGGCGCGCGCGACTTCGGCGCGCCTCTGCATACCGCCTGAAAGCTGGTTCGGATACCGAGCTTCAAAACCTCCCAAACCGACCTTTTTCAGCAGCGTGTTCGCCTCGCTACGCGCCTCGTTCGCCGATCGTCCGGCCTGGAGGGGCCCGAACGCGACGTTCTCGGTCAGAGACATCCAGGGAAACAGCGCCGTCTCCTGGAAGACGAGCATGCGGTCCGGGCCAGGTCCGCGGACGTCCGATCCGTTGACCTTTGCGGTTCCAAGGCTTGGCTTCTCATGTCCTGCGAGCAGCTTGACGATGGTGCTCTTTCCGCAGCCCGACGGTCCGATCAGGACAGTCAGTTTGTTCGGCTCCAGCTTGAAGGAGCAATCGCGGAGCACGACCTCGGCCTCGCCGGCGCGAGAGTAGACTTTCCCCACGCCGTCGAGTTCGGCGCTGATTGACTTTCCGTTTTGACCCACAGTCGCCTCCCTCACGCGAATTCACGTTCGCCGGCCGTGAAGGCTTTGACGGCCTCCTCGTGCACGGCCTCGATCGCTTCCTCCTTCCGGCGCAGAAACTCGGGAGTTCCGAGCATCTTGATGTCGCGCGGGCGGGGAAGGTCGACAAAGATGGTCTGCTTGATCCGCCCCGGGCGGGAGGACATCACCAGAACGCGGTCAGCGAGATAGATCGCCTCTTCAAGGTCGTGAGTGATGAAGAGCACGGTCTTCTTCGACATGTCATAGAGCTCGAGGAGAGCGTTCTGCGTGACGGTCTTTGCCAGAGCGTCGAGACCGCGGAACGGTTCGTCGAGCAGGACGACCCTCGGATTGTTGAGGATCGCCCGGATGATCTCGACCCGTCGGCACATGCCTGACGAGATCATCCCCGGATAGAGATCCATCACGTCCGACAGTCCGACACGGGCGAGTAGAGCTTCGGCGCGCTTCGTGACGCTGGCCTCGTCCTCAACGCCGCGCAGCAGCGGGCCTCTGATCAGGTTCTCCCGGATCGTGGCCCAAGGAAACAGCGCGCCGTTCTGGAAGACCACGATACGGTCCGGGCCAGGCTTGGGAGCCGAACCCGGTCGGTTGATCCATTCGCCGTCGAGATAAACGACGCCGTCGGAGAGTTCGTCGAAGCCGGCGATCGCGTTGAGCAACGTCGACTTTCCGCAACCGGACGGGCCGACGATGGCGCAGAACTCGCCCGGTCGAATTTCAATCGAGCAATTGTCGAGGGCCACCACCGCGTTCGGACCGGGCGAATAGACCTTCGAGGCGTTGCGGATCGAAATCCACCCCGACTGGCCGGTCGTCCTGAACTCGTAGCTCGCATAGATTCTAGCGAGCTCGCGGATCAGCGCCTCGCCAGCGGCTCCATTGCGCTGGCAGGTCTCTTGGAAGCGGCCGCCGTCAATGGCGAGAACCTTGGTTTCGGTCTCGCATCGCGCCGAGATAACGCGGGCTGCGCCTTGGACGGCCGCAGCGTAGCCGAACAGCTGTCCGGCGGTTGCGGTCTCCTGCGTGATCGACAGGTTGTCGTCATTGAGCCGGACTTCGGGATGGCCGACACGCCCGTCGATCAGAATGTAGAAATCGGCCGCCTGATCGCCTTTTGCGAAAATGAAGTCGTGGGCGGCGAACGTCTCCTCGCGAGCATAGTAGGATATCTCGTCGAGCATCGGCCGGGGCGCCTGGCTCATGAAGGAGTTGAGCCGGAGGACGCTGAGTCTGTTTTCACGAGTGTTCATGGGATCGCTCCGCCTCAACGCCGGGTCCACGGGGCCGCAGTGCGCCCGATCAAGCTCATCGCCACGCTGGACAGAAGGCCTGCGACGCCGATGCTGATCATTCCGATGATGATGCCGACCATCGACTGGCTCATGTACGAGTTCCAGGTCAGATAGCCGAGGCCATCGCTTCCGGACGCCATCTCTGCGGCGATGACGACTTCCCAGGTGATCGCGATGGCGATCGTCAGTCCTGTGAAAAGCGAGGGCAAGGTGGCCGGTACGAGGATTTTCCAGAACATGGCGCTGCGCGAGGCGCCGAGAGATCGCGCCGCCTGGATGTACCTGATGTCGACGTTGTCGATGCCGGCGAGAACGTTGATGAAGATCGGGAAGAAGGCCCCGATGAAGGTCAGGTAGACCATCGTCATCTCGGACGACGGCCAGAAGAGGATCGCCAGCGGCAGCCATGCGACCGGGGGGATCGGTCGGATGATCTCGAAAATCGGGAAGACCGACTGACGAGCTCGGTTGGAGGTTCCCATCCAGATCCCGAGCGGCACAGCAAGGGCTGCCGCGATCCCAAAACCGAGGAACACGCGTCGCGCGCTGCTCACCCAGCTCATCCAGTAGCCTTCTTGCTGGACGAACGAGGGAATGGCGGCCGCGACCTCCACGGGGCTCGGTAGCAGGACGAGGTAACCAAGGGTCCGCACCATCTGCCAGATGGCGAAGAAGAGCAGAATGCCGACTGCCTGCTGCAGGAGGGTCGAGTTGATGGACATGCTCTTGGCCTTGGGGCGGATGGCTTGCGGCGCGGGCGTGATCGCGGCGGATTCGGCTTGAGCGCTCATGCCTCACCTCTCGATTTCTGCTGCCAGCGCATCAGGGATTGGCCGACGGCCCTGATCATCGCGCTGGACAGCCAACCGAGGACGCCGAGCGTGATCATGCCGATGAAGATGTTGGGGATGGCCACCTGAGTGTAGCCGTCGAAAATCATGTAGCCGAGGCCAGCCCGGCCGGCGATGAGTTCGCCGCCGACGAGAGAGAACCAGGCGACGCCCATGGCGATCTGCATGCCGGTGAAGATGAAGGGCAACGCGCCGGGCACGACTACCCTGAAGAGCACCGCGCGCTTCGAGTAGCCAAGACAGCTTGCCGCGCGGAAGTAGTTTTCGTCGATCGAGCGCACCCCCAGATACGTGTTCAGCACGGTCGCGAAGAAGCTTGCGAGCATCGTCACGAAGATGACCGGCGTTTCCGTTCCGGCGAAGATCAGGACGGCGATCGGAACCCAGGCCAGGGGCGGGATTGGTCGCAGCAGCTCAACGAGCGGGAAGAACAGGTTCCGGCCGAGCTTGCTCCATCCGATGATGATGCCGAGCGGCGCGCCGAGAGCGATCGACAGGAAGAAGGCGACATACACCCGCAGGACGCTCGTTACGATGTGCTCGTAATAGTCCGGGGTGAAGATCGAGATGCCGTATTGCGGTTCACGGCTGGTCCACTGCTCGAACAGATACAGTGGATTGGGGATGAAGTTGAACCGTGGCAGCTGGAAGACGGCGGTCGCCAGATACCAGAGAATAAAGAAGACGATGAACCCGAAGGCGGTCCTGCGGACCGGCTTGCTGAACGCCGCACGGCGCAAACGAAGCATCGGGGCGCCACGGGCGATCGGCCAGTCGGGCGACCTCCTCAAGCGCTCGTCGTAATCATTTAAGCTCGGTGCGACCGCCGCGTTGTGCGTTCGGCCCGCCGAGATCTGAGTTGTTGCCATGACCTATCTCTCTCGTGTGCTGGCGGAATGGCCCGGACGTCGCGGCAGTCGATGTCCGGGCCGATCGTCGGCGCTGCCAGTCAGCCGCCCGACACGAGTTGGTCGCCCTTGTAGGGACAGTCTTCCGCCGCTTTGGCGGTGAGTTCAAACAGCCCCTTCGTCGGATCGAGGTTGAGCTCCTTGAATGCCTGCTCGACGAGGTCGGTCCTGATGGCGCTGTCGGGAAGCGACGGCGCCTGGACGACCTTCAGGCCCTTTAGGAATTCGTAGATGCGGCCGACCAGTGCTCGTTCGTCCGGCGTGACTGTCATCATCGCCTTGAACGCCACCGGAGCCGGCTTCACCTTCTCCGGCGGATTGCCGTAGATCGAGTGCCACAGCTCTTCACGCGTGTAGTCCGGCAGTTCCTTCTTAAGGGCTTCGATCGCCTCCTTCGGCTTGTCGCGGAGGTAGTAGAGGGCTTCGATGTTCGCCTTGAGCCAGGCGACCGCAACGTCTCGGTTCTTGTCGATGAAGTCGCCACGCATCAGGATTGCGTTGGCGTCACTCTCGCCAAGGTCTGCCGACGACGCCGCGAAATCGGCGTAACCATCGAACACGGCCTTAGTCGCGTGAGGCTCATAGACAGCCGCGGCGTCGATGCGGCCAGCCTGCAGACTGGTGACGATCACCTCCGCCTGCATCTGCTGCCAGACCGGCTTGACGCCCGCCTTTTTGGTCACGCCCTGAGCGAGACGATCAGCGCAGCTGCCCTTCGGGACCCCTACCGTCTTGCCGTCGAGCCATTTGACCGCTTCTTCGGTTGTGGCGAACTGGGGCGCGCCTTTCCGCACCAGGAGAACGCCGCACATTCGGCTCGGCGAAACCGCATTCACGCCGACCATGTAGACCGGTGCGATTGCGGACTTCGTGGTCGAGAGCACGGCGGGGTTGTCGCCGAGGTATCCGATCTGCTGCTTGTTGGCGAGCAGGTCGGTGATGACCGGCGGCCCCTGCAGGTTACGCTTCCATTCCACTTTGCTCCCCTCGGGCAGCCATTTCTGCCAGAGGTTAAGCTGCTTCATCAGGATGGTGTCCCACGCGCCGGTCCAGCCCACGAACAAGTTGGTGCTGATGGAGACCGGGTCGCCGGATGCACGCTTCGCCTGTTGGACGACTGCGTCATACGATGACGTATTGTATTCGGTGGCCGTGGCCGGGCCGGCGCTGATGAGCGCCCCCACGACGGTGACCGCCCACAGTTTTCTGTTGAGCTTCATCGCCATTACGTTTCCTCATTCAGTTTCTTTTTTATTGCATGCGGGAATTTCCTACTCGGCCGCCTGACTGGCCAAACCTCCCTTGGCGCCGCCGGCGCGCTTGAGAAACTTCTCGTTCTCTTCGGGCGTCATCCGGAAGGTATTATCCTCGAGCGGATAGGCGCCCGCCACGACAGCGTCGCGATACTCGGTGAGAGCAGTTTCGATGATGGGACGGACGTCGGCGAACGCACCGCGGTTCTTCGGGATCGGGAAAGCGCTGTAACCGACCAGATCTCCGCTGATGTGGTAGACGCCGTCGTTAACGGTGCCGCCGCCCAGCGTGATCATGGGCGCCTCGAACGTCTGCGAGAGATACGCGGCGACGTCGGTCGGAACCTGCTCGACGATGAAGGCGAAGACGCCGGCGTCAATGAACGCGCGCGCGTCGTCAATGATCTTCATGGCGTCGTCGGCCGTGCGGCCCTTTACGCCGAACCCGCTCTGCTCGGTGCGGCGGGAAGCCTGCATGCCGATGTGGCCCATGACCGGGATGCCGGCGCGAACGATCTCGGCGATGTATTCGGCCGTGTAGCGATTGCCTTCGCACTTGACGCAATCGGCTCCGCCTTCTGCGACGAGCCGGGTCGCGCTGGTGATCGCCTGCTCCTTGGACGCGTGGTAGCTCATGTAAGGCATGTGGCCGACGACGAAGCCATACTTCGTCACGCGGCTGACGGCGCGCGTCAGCGCCAGCTGCTCTTCGAACTTCACCGTCGTCGGATCGGGATGGCCCAGGAGCGCCATCGGGCCGGCGTTGCCGACCACCAGAAAATCGAAGCCGACACGATCGGCGATCGCAGCCATGGGCGCATCGTACACGCCGATGGACGTGATCTTCTGGCCGGCCCTCTTCTTGTCATGGACCGATTTAATCGTAACTTTCTTACGCTTCGCAGGATCCACGTTAGAACTCCCTATGTATGTGTGCACCTTTTACATGATATTCATGCTTGACATTTTTGGTGCTGACCTAACATTAGACGAATGAAATTTGAAACCGCAAGCGTATCGAGATAATACACACGATATCACTTAAACTAATCGTCCCATAACTCGCAGTTATCAGGTTTGAACGGTTGGATGACGGCGTGACGGAACTCAGGGCTTCCCCGAGATGAATTGCTCAGCCAGGCGCACGCTTCACGACGATCTCGGCGAGTTCGATTGGAACCGGCTGCGGGTCTTTCGCGTCGCGGTCGACGCCGGAAGCTTCACTCGGGCAGGAACCCTATTGGGCCTGAGCCAATCGGCTGTGAGCCGCCAGATCGCGGGCCTGGAAGCCTCGCTGAAGATCTCGCTGTTCCACCGTGGCGCGCAGGGGCTGGCGCTGACCGAGGCCGGCGAGATCTTCCATTCCACCGTCACGTCGATGTTCGAGCGCCTTGCGATGGGGCTCACGCGAATGGACGACTTTCGGGGCGCGGCCTCCGGCCCGCTGAGAATAGCCACAGCCGTGGTGTTCGGGTCGTCGTGGCTCACATCGAAAATGTCAAAATTTCGTCGTGAGTTTCCAGACATCAGTCCGACCCTGCTGCTGTCGGACAATATTGAGCTGGACCTCTCGACCCGTCAGGCCGACGTCGCCATTCGCTTCTTCAATCAGACGCAGCCCAACCTCATACAACGACACCTCATGACCTTGCCATTTCGGGTCTATGCGTCGCGGGAGTACACCGAGCGGAAAGGCCTTCCGACCACGGTCGCCGATCTCGACGCGCACGATCTGATCGCCTACGGCGACTATCTGCCCGCGCACGTCCACGACCTGGATTGGTTGGTGAAGGTGGGTATGCCAGCCGACCATCCGCGGCCCGCCGTCCTGCGGGCGAGCAGCGTCTATGCGATCCTTCGGGCTGTGAAGAGCGGCCAAGGCCTGGGGCTACTTCCGGCCTACCTTCAGGAAGATCTGCATGATCTGGTCGAGGTCCTGCAGGACGCGGGCAAACCGGTCGTCGAGGCTTTTCTCGTTTACCCCGAAGAGGTTCGAAGATCGCGCCGGATCGAGGCGTTGACGCGCTTTCTCATGTCGGAGGCGCGGGCAGATTTCCGCGCTCCTCGGGAGGCCTCGGCATGAGGGGCATGCGTCTGCGGTCTACCCCGATGCACGTCGGCCGGGTTCCGGAAAGTTTCGCTCGGGGACTAAGCTATCCCCACACAAAAGAACTTGGGGATTGAAATGCTCAACGATACTCCAGACCGTGCCGCGAGCCAGGGTCACACGAATACCGCGGCCACGGAGGCGTCTCGCGTCAATAGTTCGGATCTCTGCTATGGCGATATGGCGCCAAATATCTTAAAGTTGGCTTGCCCGAACAAGAGAGGCATTGTCGCGACTATCAGCAATATGCTGTACGAGGCGGGGTTCAACATCCGCGAAGCCGCGCAATACGATGACCATGAGACCGGTCAATTCTTTATGCGCGTGGCCTTCGACGGTTCGGGCGCCCGAAGCGATCTCGAGACGCGGCTTAACTCCGTTGAAAAGCACTTCCAGATGACGAGCAGCTTGCGGTTCGACAAGCGGCCGCAGCGCGTCCTGGTTCTGGTGTCGCGCTTCGATCACTGCCTCGCTGATCTGCTTTATCGCCAGTACGTCGGCGAAATGAATATGGAGATCGCGGGCATCGTCGCGAACTATCCGCGCGAGACCTACTCACGCCTCGATTTTGACGGCGCGCCGTTCCATTACCTTCCGATCACCAAAGAGACAAAGAAGGAGCAGGAGAAACGGCTGTTCGAGGTCATTGACGAGACCGAGGCCGATCTCGTCGTTTTGGCGCGCTACATGCAGGTGCTTTCCGACGAGGCCACTGAGCGGCTGGCCGGCCGCTGCATCAACATTCACCACTCGTTCCTGCCGGGCTTTAAGGGAGCTCGTCCCTATCATCAGGCGCATGCCCGAGGCGTGAAGCTCATCGGCGCGACGGCTCACTATGTGACGGGCGAGCTCGACGAGGGTCCGATCATCGAACAGGACGTCGAACGCGTCTCGCACGGTGACACGCCGGACGCCTTGGTGCGGAAGGGACGTGACATCGAGCGCCGTGTGCTCGCCCGGGCGGTCCGCTACCACATCGACGATCGTGTCATGATCAACGGTCCGCGGACCGTGGTGTTTCCGGACTGACGCCATGACCGCTCAGATCATCGATGGCCGCGCTGAAGCGGACAAGCTGCTGGCCGACGTCAAGCTCGCGGTCGCTAGACTGAAGCGCGATGCGGTCATCGCCCCATGCCTTGCGGTCGTTTTGGTCGGCGACGACCCCGCGAGCGAAATATACGTCCGCAGCAAGACTCAATCCGCCACGGCGGTTGGGATACGGTCGATGAAGCATGTGCTGCCGGTGTCGGTGACGCAGGCAGAGCTGTTGGAGCTCATCGACTCTCTGAACGAGGATGAGGCCGTTCACGGCATCCTCGTTCAGCTTCCATTGCCTCCGCACCTCTCGACGGACTGCATCCTGAGCCGCATCGTGCGGGAAAAGGATGTCGACGGCTTCCATCCCGCAAACGCCGGTTCGCTTTCGGTCGGCAAGCCGACGATCGTCCCCTGCACGCCGTTGGGATGCCTCAAGCTCGTGAAGTCGGTGCGATCCGATCTGACCGGCCTCGACGTGGTCGTGGTGGGGCACTCCCGGATCGTCGGCAGGCCGGCGGCGCAGGTCTTTCTCAACGAAAACTGCTCTGTCACCGTCACGCACAAGGAGTCGCGCGACGTTCCTGGTTACTGCCGCGAAGCCGATATTCTCGTGGTCGCGGTCGGGAGGCCGCATCTGATCAAGGGCGATTGGATCAAACCCGGCGCCACCGTCATCGACGTCGGAATCAACCGCATGGCTTCCGGGGACGCCGGCAGGATCGTCGGCGACGTTGAGTTCGATGCGGCCTTGGCCGTCGCTGGGGCGATCACGCCGGTGCCCGGGGGCGTCGGTCCGATGACGGTCGCCGCTCTGATGTCGAATACGGTGGCCTGCGCCACCGGCTTCGCAATGGCGCAGGTGGTCCGTCATGACTTGGAGCCAACGGGAGAAACCGTTTTCGTCTAGAACCTTGTCGCCGACGCGCCGGTGAAGACAGCGAAGAATAAGCCGCGATTGAACGCGGCGGAGGAACCGCCGAATGCTGCTCCGCCACATGGAGTATGTGGTCGCACTCGCACAGGAACGGCACTTCGGCCGGGCCGCGGCCCTTTGCGGCGTTACGCAGCCCGGTCTTTCCAGCGCGCTGAAGACGTTGGAGGCCGAACTCGGTACGCCGATCGTCCAGCGCCATCAGCGGTTCGATGGTTTTACGCCCGAGGGCGAGAGGCTCGTAGAGTGGTGCCGCCGCATCCTAGCGGACAAGCGGGCGATGCTCGACGAAATGGCGACGATGCGCAGCGGCCTGTCCGGCCGGCTGCGCATCGGAGTCGCCCCGAGCGCGTCAGCCACAGTCACAAGGGTGGCTAAATACTTTCGAGATCTTTACCCCACCGTTCTATTCGACGTTATTCATGTCCGTCACGAGCGTCTTCCCACCGAGCTTCAAGACTTTCAGATCGACGCCGCGATCACATTTCTCGATGAGGAGAATCGTCGCTTTGGTCATCACATAGTCAGCCGCCAGTGCTTGTCCGCGATCATCCCCGACAGCTTCGATATTGCAGAGCGCGCTTCTCTAGCCTGGGCGGATATCGCTCAACTTCCATTGTCACTGCTTTCACGTCAAACTTATGAGAGGAGAGTGATCGACGCTGGTTTTCAGGCGGCGGGCGTCAATCCTGAGCCAGTTCTACAGTCCGAGATGCTTTCTGAAGTTCTTCTCAGTGTCGCCGCAGGCGATGCGGCGACTGTGCTGCCGATGAGCAATATCAAAGATGTTCCATTTGCTCCATCAGCAAAAATGATCGAAATCGACAGCGAGGAAAATTCTCACGATCTCGCTCTCATTTGGCTCAATCTAAGCAATATAGTTCCACTTGTTTCTGCATTGATCGAAACCGTTAAGCAAAATGTGTCGGTCGATGCAGTAGCTGATCTCATCGACTAAAGGCCGGTCACTGTTCATTGTGGCGCATCCTGAAGGCCGTTTCTGGCGCCAGGTCTGGCATTGGTGAAGCGCTCAGCGAGAAAATCGAGAAACGCCTGACGCGTGTCGGCTCCCCTGTGGGCGTCGTACGACCGAGCGATGTCTGTCCCTCCCCGGAATCGGTCCAGATGCGACCCGCTTACGCTTCCCGCCGCCGAGCTAAGATTTGGCCTTGATGCTCGGACGGCTCTCCGACCAAGACTGAATTCAGGTCGGCTTCATGGCGCATCTGAGCCATGCTGTTTCAAGCAGCGCCGACGCTTTGCTCCTTGGACGCGGGCTCCCAGCCGAACGTGCTGCGACCGCCATACTCATGCGACCGCCCGCGTTCCTCCCGAAGCACGTCGTCGATAGCGGGCCCGCTGACGACAGACTCGAGGCGTCGTGCTTCCCGATCGAGCCGCGTGAGCGCCTCCAGCCGCTCGTCATTGCCGAGCTTCGCTTTCGAGACAGCGCACTTCAGAACGCCGATCGTCTCGTCATAGACCCGCGTGGGCACGGGGAATGGGTGCCGGTCCTTGCCACCGTGCGCGAACGAGAACCGAGCAGGGTCACTGAACCGGCACGGCGCGCCGTGGACCACCTCGGCCACCAGCGCAAGCGCCCGAACCGTCCGGGCCCCAACGCCAGGGGTCGCCAGCACATCTGCAAAATCTTCCGGCCCCCGTTCCGCAGCGGCGGCGATCGCCCCCTGGAGACGCCGTGCAATCACGTCGCTCGCACGGATCTCGTGATGCCCCGGCATAGACAGGTGCGGCAGCGTCATCTGGTCGGTGGGCTTGGCCTCCTTCTCCGCGCCCGGTTCGAGCGCCAGGGCCTCGGTCGCGATTTTGTCGGGCGATGTGGTGCGCAGAAGATCGAGCTGCGCGTCCCGCGAGGCCGTGGCGCGGCGGTCTGCAAGGTTCAGGATCGAGCCGCCGGTCTCGCCGTCGATCGCCGCGTGCGGATCGTCGAGGAAGCTGGTGAGCCCCTCGGACAGCCAATGATACCGGCGGGCCTGCCGGAGATCTCCATTCATGCCCTGCTGGATCACGGTCCAGCGGCCGTCGTCGGTCACGACGAAGCTGTGCAGGTAGAGATCGAAGCCGTCCTGAACGGCGGCGCTGTCGACCTTGGCGATCAGCCGGCTGTTGGCTGCGAGCGCCGGAGCATCGATCCCGACCCGCGCCCCGACCGCAAGCAACTCGCTTGGCGTCAGGCGCGACTGCTTTCCGCGGCCGCCGCAGACATGGATCCCGAGTTCTCCCGCTAGTGGGGTCAGACCGCGTTTCAGTGCGCCCACGACGCTGGTCGTCACCCCGGACGAATGCCAGTCCATTCCCATGACGGAGCCAAAGCTCTGGAACCAGAAGGGATGAGCAAGACGCCGGAGAAACTCGTCGCGACCGTAGTGGTGCACGATGGCTTCGGTGATGACCGCGCCGAGCTTAGTCATACGCTGGCCAAGCCAGGCCGGGACGTGCCCGCCATGCAGAGGAAGGTCGGCGCTGCCGGCCCGTCGCGCCATCAGAACGAATCTCCACGGTCTCAAGCGGCACTCTAGATCGCGAGCGTCTTGGCCGCACCACGTCCGGCGCGGGCGCCATCTGCGAGCGGCGCCGCTTATCGCTTGTCCTTCGCCCTGCGCGTCGGCGCGTGAAAGTCGTCCGGCTTGGATCGAACCCAAGCGATGAAGGTCGCGACTTCAGGTTCAGCCCTCAGCGCCTCGATGTCGGACAGACGCCAAGCAAGCTCCTTCTCCGAGAACAGCGCGTGGATGACGTTGTGGCAGATCTGGTGGAGCAGGACGGTCGGCCCGAACGTGCCGCCTCGGGACTTTGGGACGAGGTGGTGCTCCGACTGTCTGGCGAACGAGGGGATCCTTCGTCCGCATAGCGCACATCGCGGCAGCTCTTCGTCGACGCGATGCGCCTCCGCCTGGAGCGCCGCCAGGATCCGCTTCGCTCGGCTCATCGATCTGGGTCGCCAGGTCGGCGGACAATTCGTCCCACGGCTTCCTTCCCTTGAGTTTGCTGGCGCGTCCGGTCGCGGAACGCGGCAAGCCAAAGATAGCGTCTTGACTCTGACGTAACCGAATTAGAACAGATAGCGAACATGATTGTCTGCCTGAACGCGACGGAGGGCGAAAAGCGTGCGGCCGCAGCCCGCCATCGATACGTTGCGCGCCCAGATCGAGCGGATCGAAGGTCGCTCTAAACGCGCCAGGTCGGTGCTCCCGTTCGGGCTCGCCGAAGTCGACTCACGGCTGCCCAGTGGCGGGCTGGCGTTCGGCGCTCTCCATGAGGTCGCCGGCGGCGGCAATGGCGCGATCGACGGTGCGGCTGCGGCCCTCTTCAGCGCAGGCGTCGCCGCGCGGACGAAGGGCAAGGTTCTTTGGTGCGTGACGCGGCCCGACTTGTTCGCGCCGGCCATCGCTCAGGCGGGCCTCATCGCCGATCGGGTGATCTACGTCGAGGCCGGCGACGACAAGACCGTGCTCGCCTGCATGGAGGAAGGCCTGCGCCATGGCGGGCTCGGAGCCGTGATCGGCGAACTCGCACGCCTCGCCATGACAGCCTCTCGTCGGCTCCAGCTCGCGGCCGAGGGGACTGGTTCGATCGGAATCGCGCTCCGGCGCTGGCGACGACAGGCGGAGGCGATGGATTTCGGGCAGCCGACCGCGGCGACGACCCGATGGCGGATCTCGGTGATCCCGTCCGAGCCACTGCCTGTTCCGGGCGTCGGGCGCCATCGCTGGCTCGTTGAACTGATCCGGGCCCGTGCGGGCGAGAGCGCTGATTTTGAACTGGAGGCGTGCGATGGCACGGGTCGTCTCGCTCTTCCTTCCCACCTGGTCCACCGACAGGTTCCGGCGCAAGGCTGGCGACGTAGCGCCACCGGCTGAGACGCCGCTCGTCCTCATCGGACGCGAAGGGAGCAAGCGAGCGGTCGTGGCCTTGGACGCGGCCGCGTACGCCGCGGGTCTTCGGATCGGGATGGCCGCCACCAAGGCCCAGGTCCTCGTAAAGGACCTTATCCTCCAGGACGCCAATCCAGCGAACGACGCTGAAGCGCTCGAGCGTCTGGCGGTCTGGGCGTTGCGTTTCTCGCCGATCGTCGCCGTCGATCCGCCGAATGGCCTCGTCATCGACACGACCGGCGCCGATCACCTCCATGGCGGCGAGGCCGCGATGCTGGACGGCCTGGTCGGCCGGCTTGCGATGTCGGGCGTCGCAGCGCGCACGGCGGTCGCCGACACCTGGGGCGCGGCGCATGCGCTTGCCCGCTACGTTACCGGGATCTGTACTGCCGCTCCCCCAAGGCATGGCGCGTCGATCCTTGCCGAGCTTCCGCTCGAGTCCTTGCGGATCCAGGCTCCGACCGCGGTCGCACTGCGGACGCTGGGCTTCGATCGCGTCGCCGACCTTCTTGCCCAACCCCGGGCGCCGCTGACCCTGCGCTTCGGGCCGGAGCTCGGACGGCGAATTGATCAAGCCCTTGGCTACTTGGCCGAACCAATCGAGCCGGTCCGCCCGCCGGACCTGATCGAGGTGCGCCGCGCCTTCGCCGAACCGATCGGCGCTGCGGAAACGATCGCTCGCTACATTGGGAAGCTTGTCGTCCAGCTCTGCGAACGCCTGGAGGATCGAGGCCTCGGCGCTCGACGGCTCGACCTCATCTGCCGTCGCGTCGACAACGACCTGCAAGCAGTCCGGGTCGGCATGGCGACGCCAGTTCGAGATGTGAAGCGGCTGACGCGGCTGCTCTGCGACAAGATCGAGACGATCGCCCCGGGCTTCGGCATCGAGATGATGACGCTCGCCGCAACCGTCGCCGAGCCGTTCGGGCGCAGGCAGGTCGCGAGCTCGCTGATCGAGGAGACTGCCGCGGATGTCTCCGACCTTGTCGACACGCTGATGAACCGTGTGGGTGAGCGGGCGATCTACCGCTTCGCCCCGGTCGCGAGCGATGTGCCGGAGCGGTCGGTCTGTCGCGTGCCGGCGATGTCGGTGGACACTGGCGCAAACTGGCCCGGGCACTGGCCCCGGCCGTCGCGGCTTTTGCCTCGGCCCGAACCTGTCGAGACCGTTGCGCTGCTCCCCGATCATCCGCCTGTCAGCTTTACCTGGCGCGGTGTCCGAAGACGCGTTCATCGGGCCGATGGCCCCGAACGCGTCTTCGGCGAGTGGTGGACACGGGACGCCGAACTTGCCGCGGTCCGCGACTATTTCCGGGTCGAGGATGACGCAGGCGAACGCTACTGGCTCTACCGGGCCGGCGACGGCGAGGACGCGTCGACCGGATCGCACCGCTGGTTCCTGCACGGCGTCTTCGGATGAGCGGCCTTCGCTACGCCGAACTCCAGGTCACCTCCCACTTCTCGTTTTTGCGCGGAGCGTCGTCTTGCGAGGAGCTGTTCTCGCAGGCTGCGGTTTGTGGGATCGAGGCGATCGCCGTCGTCGACCAGAATTCGCTCGCCGGGATCGTTCGCGCCCATGAGGCCGCCAAAGTCACGGGCGTCCGCGCGGTGGTCGGCTGTCGGCTGGATCTTGCCGACGGCATGTCGGTGCTGGTCTACCCGACCGACCGAGCAGCCTACTCGCGGCTCTGCAGGCTGCTCTCGCTCGGCAAGCGCCGCGGCGGCAAAGCCAAATGCCATCTCGAGTGGCCGGACCTCGTTGCGTATGGCGAAGGCCTTCTGGCGGTCCTTGTGCCGGACCTCGCCGACGAGGAGTGCGGCCTGCGGCTGCGTCGGCTGCGGGACGCGTTCGGCGACCGAGCCTACCTCGCGCTGACGCTGCGCCGCCGGCCCAACGACCAACTCCGGCTTCACGATCTGTCGAACCTCGCGACGCGGATGCGCGTTGCCACCGTCGTCACCAACGACGTCTTGTTCCACGAGCCTTCGCGAAGGATGCTGCAGGACGTCGTCACCTGCGTCCGCCACAACGTCACGATTGACGCGCTCGGCGAGCGCCGGGAACGCCACGCTGACCGCTATGTGAAGCCGCCGGAGGAGATGCGTCGATTGTTCGGGCGCTACCCGGAAGCGCTCGCCAGAACGCTGCAGATCGTCGACCGCTGCCGCTTCAGCCTGGACGAGCTCGCCTACCAGTACCCGGAGGAGCGCGACGACCCGACGCTCACGCCGCAGGAGACCTTGGCCAAGCTGACCTGGGAGGGCGCCGCCGAGCGCTATCCGGAAGGTCTCCCGGACAGCGTCCGCGCGGCGCTCACCCACGAGCTTACGCTGATCGAGAAGCTCAGCTACGCGCCGTACTTCCTCACCGTGAACTCGATCGTGCGCTTCGCCCGGTCGAAGGATATCCTCTGCCAGGGCCGCGGCTCGGCGGCGAACTCCGCCGTCTGCTTTGTGCTCGGCATCACCTCGATTGATCCCGGCCGCAACGACCTCCTGTTCGAGCGCTTCGTCTCGGAGGAACGCCGCGAGCCGCCGGACATCGACGTCGACTTCGAGCACGAGCGGCGCGAGATCGTCATGCAGTGGGTCTTTGACACCTACGGCCGCGACCACGCCGCCCTTTGCTCGACGGTCATCCGCTATCGCGCCAAAGGCTCGCTCCGCGACGTCGGCAAGGCGCTGGGGCTGCCGGAAGACTTGATCGGCACGCTGTCGGGACAGCTCTGGTCCTGGTCGGAGCAAGGGGTCGAACCACGTCATGTCGAGGAGCTGAATCTCAACCTTGCGGACCGGAGGCTGCGGCTAACGCTCGACCTCGCGCGCCAGCTCATGGGCGCGCCGCGGCACCTCAGCCAGCACCCCGGCGGCTTCGTTCTGACCCACGATCGGCTCGACGACCTCGTGCCGATCGAGCCGGCCGCGATGGCCGACCGCCAGGTGATCGAGTGGGACAAGGACGACATCGACGCACTGAAGTTCATGAAGGTCGACGTGCTCGCGCTCGGCATGCTGACCTGCATGAAGAAGGGGCTGGATCTCCTCGCCGAGCACAAGGGCGCGAACCTCGACCTCGCGACGATCCCGGCCGAGGATCCGCGGACCTATGCGATGATCCGCAAGGCCGACACGCTTGGCACCTTCCAGATCGAGAGCCGCGCGCAGATGTCGATGCTGCCGCGGCTCAAACCGCGGACCTATTATGACCTCGTCGTGCAGGTCGCGATCGTCCGCCCCGGGCCCATCCAGGGTGACATGGTCCACCCCTATCTCCGTCGCCGGGAAGGGCTCGAGCCCGTTCACTTCCCTAAACCCGAGCTCGAGAAGGTTCTGGGCAAGACGCTCGGCGTCCCGCTTTTTCAGGAGCAGGCGATGCGGGTCGCGATCGAGTGCGCGGGGTTCACCCCGGGCGAGGCGGACATGCTCCGTAAGTCGATGGCGACCTTCAAGTTCACCGGCGGCGTCTCGAAATTCAAGGAGAAGCTGGTTTCCGGCATGGTGGTGAACGGCTACGAGGCTGAGTTCGCCGAGCGGACGTTCAAGCAGCTCGAAGGCTTCGGCTCATACGGCTTCCCGGAGAGCCATGCGGCGTCGTTCGCGCTGATCGCCTACGCCTCGGCTTGGCTTAAGTGCTGGCATCCGGACGTGTTCTGCGCCGCGCTCCTAAACAGCCAGCCGATGGGGTTTTACGCGCCGGCTCAGATCGTGCGGGACGCGCGCGACCATGGCGTCGAGATTCGCCCCGTTTGCGCCAATGCCTCACGCTGGGACTGCACGCTCGAGCCGACGGACGACGAGACCCGCTTCGCCGTCAGGCTTGGGCTTCGGATGACCAAGGGCCTGTCGAACGCGAACGCCGCCGCGATCGTCGCGGCCCGCGGCGAGCGCCCGTTCGCGTCGGTGGATGACCTCTGGCGTCGAGCGGGCGTTCCGGTCGCGGCCCTGACCCAGATCGCCGAGGCGGACGCGTTCCGGTCGTCCTTCGGACTCGCGCGGCGTGAGGCGCTCTGGGCGATCCGGGCCCTACGCGATGAGCCACTGCCACTGTTCGCCGCGGCTTCAGCGCGCGAGGACGAGATCGTGCCGGAGGTCGCCGAGCCCGCCGTTTCCCTCCGGCCGATGACGGCCGGCGGCGAGGTCGTCGAGGACTATCGCCATGTCAGTCTATCGCTGCGGGCCCATCCGGTGGCGTTCCTCCGCGAGGATCTGAAGCGCCGGCGAATGGTGACCTGTCTCGAGGCGATGGAGGCGCGAGACCGGCGCTGGGTCGAGATCGCGGGCGTGGTGCTGGTTCGCCAGCGCCCGGGTAGCGCCAAAGGCGTCATGTTCATCACGCTCGAGGACGAGAGCGGCGTCGCCAATCTCGTGGTCTGGCCAAACGTGTTCGAGAAGAACCGCCGAACGATCCTGTCCGCCGGCATGATCGCGGTCTACGGCCGGGTTCAGCGCGAGGGCGAGGTCGTGCATCTGGTCGTGCAGCGACTGACGAACCTGTCTGCAGAGTTAGCTAGCGTCGGGGAGCGGGACGGCGCGTTCCCACTGCCCCACGGGCGCGGGGACGAGGTTCATCACGGTTCTACGCCGGACCCAAGGGGGCCGCGGTCTAAGGGGCTGAGGCCGCGCGACATCTATGTCAGGGATCTCCACCTCGAGACGATCAAGGTGAAGACGCGCGATTTCCGTTGAGCTGAACTGGCGTCAGTCGATGCCCGCTCGCTTCCGCATGGATTTCCAATTCGCCTTGATCTCATCGAGGCGACCGGCCGGAGCGGCGCACGGCTCGGCCGCCGCGTTCAGCGCTTGGTCCGTCATCAGCCTGTGACTGGTCTCGTCCTTCAGGCCCATCGCGTCGGCCATGGCGGTTGCGACCTGCGCCGCGATTTCGGGCTGCTCGATGTCGCAGGCCACAGCCTGCCCGGCGACATAGCCCAGCTGTCGCAGCAGCCGAATGTCGTCAGCGGGCTGAGCCATTGCTGGCGCGGAGACCAGCATAACGAACGTCAAAGCTGCTCTCATCGACGATTTCCGGTTCGTCTGGCCCCTCAGTTCATGATGATGGCGATGGTCGTTACGAGCTAGTCGCCAGTCGGGCTTCCCCTCCCGGCGTCGCTGCTATCCAATGAGTCTGTGGCGCGACAGAGCCGCTCAGAAACTGGTGCTCGTGCGTGTGACGCTTCGTTCAAGAGGTCGGGGAGGGACAGGTGGCTGAACCGGATCTGGGCGGCGAGAGCGCCGGCGTTTTCCATCTACTCGACATGGGATCGACGAAATACGGCGACTGCATTCTGGTTCGGTTCGGCGAAACCAAAATCTTGATCGACGGCGGCCATCCGGGAGACTGGAAAGATCGCCAAAATGTCCGGTCGATTCCCAATCAGTTGAGCGGGCTGATCTCCGGTCCAAAGCTGCATGTGGACCTGCTTGTGGTCACTCATTGCCACAGCGATCACATCGGCTGCCTGCCCAAGCTTGTGGCGGATGGATCTCTGACTGCCCGATGGGCCCTGGTCGCAGACGAAAAGTTGGGTTTCGGGCGCGATCAGGAAGACAATCTCGACGTGCTCGACACGGCCGATCCCATGCGCAGGGCGATGATCGTCGCCGCTCTGGAGGAAGATCACTCAGACCTGCCCGACGACGCTCTCGAGGACTTTCTGACGGATGCCGGAGAGCTCGAGCAGGGCTACAAGACGATGCTGGAAAATTTGGCGAAGAATGGCGCCAAGGTAGTCCGCTGGGGCCGCGCCACGCGGGCGGAAATCGAGCCGTTGCTGACGGAGTTCAAGGCTGCGAACCTCGCCATTCTCGGGCCCTCGGCGGA
This sequence comes from Ancylobacter novellus, assembly GCA_003241695.1. Lineage (GTDB taxonomy): Bacteria > Pseudomonadota > Alphaproteobacteria > Rhizobiales > Methylopilaceae > Methylopila. The sequence goes on from QFPN01000001.1 coordinate 548,612, forward strand.
TCATCTTCTATTGTGCGCCGAGCAGATCCAGGCCAGCGCTCGCGCCGCCAGCGACGCTCTCGATGCAATCGAGCGGCGCGATGTTCCGATGACGCCGGCCCAGATCTACCGGTCAATGGTTCGCGGCTCGGCGCTGGCGGATCCAATCGATCGATCCGGATCCGGAGCCGCCAAGAACTGCCAAAGCATCGTCCTTGCTTTTGGGCCGCCCGGTCACCGCACGCTTCTGGCCGCGGACATGCAGTTCTGCCGTCCCGAGACGCCCGGACTGAAGCCGTTCATGAAGCGGCTCATGCATGATGTTCAGAGTTACGGTCCGTACGCTTTCGTCAAGATGACCCATCACACGAGCTACAACGGCATCGACGAGCTTCTGCTGGGGCGGCTGGGGTCGCCAGGGCTGTTGGTGCATTCGGGAGGCAGCAACGATGCTCGACATCCTGACGAGGCTTCTCTCGCCATGCTTGGCCGACTCAACGACAGCGTCGACGTCATCTTCGCGCGGACCGACCGGAATGGTCTTGTCACAGTGGATCCGAGCCTGTCGGGCCTCGACGCGATAATGATCTCACAGGGCCAGCTCGACGATTTCTCGCCCAATAGGGCGAACGATCAGGAAGAGCCGATCGAAGAGGCGTGGGAGCAGCCGGCGCCTCCACCGGCGGCTCCGGAAGCCGCTGCGCCCAGCGACACGATCGAGCTCGTCTTCGTGAAGCTGCCCTATCGGCCAGGCCGCGTGTCCCTCGGCGGCTTTGAGGTCGTGATCGGTGGCGACGGTTTCGAACCAGGCGTCGCCGTTCAGCGATCCGCCAGAGGATCGATGCGACCTCCGAGCGCCTCCGCAGGGACCAAGACGTTCGACAATTCCGGCCCAGCGCTCGCCGGCGGCCGCGACGTCTCGAACATCCTGTTCGTGACGGATCCGGAACGGCTCGCCCGCAACATTGGATCGCGGGAAGCGGCGGCCGCAATCGAGCTCGTCGAGGCGGGCGGCGCGCGTGTGCTCAAGACCAGGTCGTCCACCGCGAGAATCGATACCGTCCGTCATCTCGGCTCAAAGCCAGCCGACGGCGTCGTGTTGATCGGCGGCTACGACGTTTTGCCGTCCGCACGCGTCGATATCCTTGATCCCGGCCTGAGGACGGCGATCCCCGCTCACAGGATCACGGGCGAAGCGGATCAGTTCATCGTCTGGAGCGACGACGAATATGTCGACCTCGCCGGGGAGGGCATGCCGGATCTTCCTGTCTCTCGAATTCCGGACGCAAGGAGAGCTTCCGTCTTGTTGGGGGCGCTTACCGCGCCGACTCCTCCCGGAGCCACGCGCTTCGGCGTGCGAAATTCCGAGCGGCCTTTCGCAGACGCGATATTCATGACGATCCCTGGCGGCGGCGAGATGCTCAAGAGCGGGCCCACGACGTCCGGAGCGCTGTCGTCGGACATGTTCAAGAACGACCGGCACTACCTCATGCTGCACGGCGACTATGCGGACGGATCCCGGCTTTGGGGCGAAGACGAAGGCGCGATCGAGGCGATCCGGACAGCCAACATCCCAGCGCGGATGCGTGGCGTGGTGTTTACAGGCGCTTGCTGGGGCGCCCTCACCATTGACGAGCCGGCCTGCATGGCGAGCATCGCCGTTTCGCCGAAAGCGCCTGAGCAGTCGATCGCCGTGTCGTATCTGGCCGCCGGGGTGACGGCGTTCATCGGATGCACAGGGGCTCACTACTCTCCGGGCGCTGAAGGGGGCTTCTTCGGCGGCCCGATGCACGCTGCGTTCTGGCGGGAGCTCAACCTGGGAAAAGCGCCGGCTCAGGCCTTGTTCGACTCGAAGGTCCGATATCTGCACGACCTGCCGCATGGCCGGACTGAGCCACTTGAAATCGCCATCGAAAGAAAGATCTATAAGCAGTTCACGTGCCTTGGACTTGGATGGTAGGCTCGTGAACCGCGCGGCATGGAGAGACAGATGACGCGTAAGCCATCGAAACCGGTCGACGCCGCGGCCATCGCCGAAAGCGAAAAGCGCGGTTGGACGGCTGTGAAGGTCAATGAGCAGCCGCGCGCCGCCTATGCGAATTTCGCGGCCGACAACGCCGACCAGCACCGCGGTGACGTCGTTCTACCCTCGACTCAGGCGCTCCGACGTAAGTATCTCGGGGCCGCTGCAGATGACGTCGTCGAAAGAGCATGGTCCCTTGACTCGGCGAGCGCGGAGCAGACGCAGATCGTTGAACTTCAGTCCGGGGGCTTGAGAAAGTCCGTTGGAGTCCGGAACGGCAAGGTCGTCTGGCAGCAGGGATAGTCAACTTCGTCGTCGCCGCGGCGGTCGCTGATTCTTAGGTTCGAGCGCGCAGGCGCTGAGCGACAGTGATGTCTGCAAGCCGCAGGCCTCGACGCAGCACCTCAGCCCGCACTTCCTGATAGATCGACGCCTCCTTCTTGTTGTCGGCGATCGTAAGCAGGATCGAAAACGCCACTCCCTCGGGAGGGTAGATCGCGCCGGCCCGTGTCAGTCCCTTCAAGGTGAGACGCCAGACGCTGCTGCTGCCGCATCCGTTCATCGTGCAGCCATATCGCTTGATCGGCGTCCATTTCAGGCCGCTCTCCAGCAGGTACTTCTCGCTGTACGGCAAGTCGTCCGGCAAGTGGCAGTCATGCGGCTTGAGGCGCTGCACCGGCGTAGTCACCAGTTCGCCGTCGCGGTTCAGCTTCTCCTCAAGCTGGGCTAGACCGGCGAAAAGCTGCACACGCTGGCATTCGGCGTCGAACGCTCCGTCGATGGGCGGCGTGTGGCACAGCGTCAGGTCCACCCGGCCACGGCATTTTCCGGTCGGGGACGTGAGGGACTGAGGCCAGCTGAACTCGAACGCCAGTTCCCGGCGTGGCGGCAGGATATCGGCGAAGACCAAGGTGATGCTGTACGGATCGTCCGTCAGCGAGACGTCCGCGTGTCGGGGGACGCCGAAACCGACGAAGTCGCGGGCGACAGCGCGCAGGGGTTTGGCCTCAAGCATCGACGGCTTGCTCGCCTTGTGGACAGCGAGAGCCATCAACGTTTCGCGGGGAGCCTGGCCTTCGAGCCTGTGGTCGACGGCGGCCAGCGACGCGGCGACGAGCGGCGTCGCGAAACTCGTTCCGCAATCTTCCGAGAGACTTCCGTCCGGCGCGATCGACCTCAGTCCCGTGCCCGATCCGGGCTTGGCTACGGCGCCTCCGGAATGCGCAAGCTCCGGCTTGCGGGCGCCGCCCGGGCCTGGACCTCGTCGCGTGTAGGTTGTCGGGGCGCCCGCGGCGGCGCCCTTCAGCTTTGGCGGATTGATCGCCCCGACCGTCAAGCCGTAGAGGTGTTCGCCGGGCGCGGTGATCCGCTCCTCGGCGATCGCCCGGGTCGCAAGCATCTGCAGCGCGCGGTCGGCGGCGCTCGGCCATTCGGGGCGCGCGTCGCGTCCGCGCAGATTTCCGGCGGCGACGACGAAGATGACGTCATGCGCGCGTGCGATCTCGTCGAGCTTGGCCGCGAAGGCGCTGTAGCCTAGGCCCTGCCGGACGCCGGGAGACCCAAAGCTCATGTTGAAAACACGGACCCCGGCGTCGGCCTTCGCCTTCGCGACCTGGGTTTCGAGCTCGTCGAAGAATTCGTCCGGCGTCTGGTAATATGCGTCGAGTTGGTCGGGACGCGGCAGCAGATCAAGGTCGTAGAAGCGGCTTGGCGTCGGCTCGAAAGCGTCGGACGCCTCCGGATTGAGCTGACCGGCTCCCGCCAGAAGTCCTGCGATAAAGGACCCGTGAGCTTCGTCGCGGTCGGCCGCCATGAGAAGCCCGTCGTTCCTGCCCGCCATGGGTCGAGCTGGGGGTTGCTGGCGACGCCGCGGTCGACGATGCCCACCACTGGGTAGCTCTGCGAGCGCGCGGGCTTAGCGATCGTCGCCTCATCGTCCAGCGCGCCGCCTTGGCCGGAGGAGGCTTCGATCCTCATCGGCAGCTCAATGCGCCGAACCATCGGCTCCTGGGCCAGAATCTCAAGGAGGTTCTGATGACGTGCGACGGACCGATCCGGCGCCGACGCAGGGAGCTTCGGCCGGTCCGGTTGCGCGGCGCTCTCGCCGTCGGGTCTCTGAAGCAGGGGGAGCTCGATCAGCTGAGCGTCGTCGCTTCGCAGGCTGATGGAGAGGGTGACGACAGGATCGGAACTCAAGGGCTTCGTGAAGGGCACGGCGATCAGGCCGCCCATGGGACGCAGCCGCTTGATGAAGCGCTCCGCCATCGTTCGCACCGCTTCGGGCGTGACGCGCGCGTCGGGGCGGAAGAGCTCGACGATGTATCCGCCGATGACGTTCCTGTCCGAAATCCACTCGACCGCCGCCTTGGCGGAAAACTGCAGCCGGTCGGCCGCCGTCAGCATCCGGATCTCTTCGATCGCGCCCAGCTCGCTGCGATAAACCGAGACGCGTTCGACCTCTTCGTCCGTGGCGGGGTCGCGTCCGAGCGTCGGCTTGGCTTCGGCCTTCCGCTCGATCAGGCTCGCCAGAGACGTCAGGGCGTCGGGCGTTGCTTGAAAAAACATCTGGCCGGTCTGGCCGCCTCCCACGAGCGCGAAGCGGTTGGAGGCGGTGAAGAGCCCGTTCAACGGCCGGTAGCTCTTGGCGAGGCCTTCCTCCCGCATCTGCACGAGAACGAACCCGGCCGACGCTCCTTGTCCGCTCAGGGCCATGCTCGACTGAACGAGTTGCTTCGTGAGGGCCTTTTTGTGGCGGGCGAAGCCGGCGTCGTCGCCCTTGAAGAAATCGCGCTTGGGCCCGAAACTCTTTGTCGGCTGCACCTGAATGAGCCGCTGGGTGTCCAGAAAGACCTGGATCGGGCGTTTGAGCGCTTCAGCCATCGACATGCGCCCTGCGTCTGCGTGAAACGGTGCTCTGAGAAATGCCTACGAGCAGGCCGGCTTCTCGCTGCGTCAGGCCCCCGTCGTTCGCCAGCGCGGAGGCCAGCTCGTCGTCGGGGCCGAGAAGCAGCTTCAGCCGCTCGGCGGCGAACAGCTGCCCGCTTAGCGTGGCCTGGCGCCTGAGGGCGGCCAGCAGGCCGCGCCGGCGCGAACTCGGCCCGTTCGTCACCTCCTTCATGACGATGAACCGCTTTCCGCCCGCGATCATCGTCTGGAGGTCGGCGCCGCTCATTCCTTCCGTCATCCAGACCAGCATTCTCATGTCGGGTTCGCCGGTGGTCAGCGGAGCGAGGAAGCGTTCGAGCAGGCATCGCCGGGCCGGGGCGTCGGGCAGCGGCAGGTTGATGCGCGCGTCGAAGCGGCGCCAGATCGCCTGATCCAGCAGATGGTCATGATTGGTCGCGGCTAGCGTGAAACCCTTCCTGCCGCGCGCGTCGAGCGACTGCAGCAGCGAGTTCACGACACGCTTGATCTCCCCGACCTCCTGCGAGTCGTCTCGCGCCTTGGCGATCGCGTCGAACTCATCGAGGAACAGCACGCACTGGTATCGGTCGACGAAGTCGAACAGGGCGCCGATGTTTCTGGCCGTCGTCCCGAGGAACGACGACATCAGGCCATCGAGACGCGCTTCAACGACCGGCAGTTCCAGTTGCTTGCCGATGAAGCGCGCGACCATGGTCTTGCCGACCCCCGGTCGCCCGTAGAGAAGACAGCGGAGGTTCGGCTGCACGCCCAGGGCCGAGAGCTCGCTCGTCCTGCCCCACTCGCCGATCAAGTCGGTGAGCGCGTCCTGCAGCACTTCCGACAGGATCGGCAGCTCCTCGTCGTCTCCGTCGGGAAAGATGATCCGCGCCAGGGGGGTGCCGGTCTCGCGGTCATGCGGCAGGGGCGTGTTCTTGCTCAGTCGCTCGCCCGGAAGGACTGGTCGCTGTGATTGACCCCGCATCTGTTCGAGAGACATCGGCGCGACCGATTGGCGTCGCTCGCCACGGTTGAGCAGGCGCGCGACCTTTTCGGCCTGGTCGGGCGCGGTCGCGGCCAGCGCGGCGCTGAGCCGCCGGACCTGATGTTCGACCCGCGGGTCGCCGCCGCTGATCGCGGCTCGCGAAAGCGCAAGGATGATGTCGAAATGCTCCATGGCCAACCAATGCGCCCCTCAATCGAACAATGCAAGAACTCTACAAAAAATTCAAGAATGAAATGATAAAGTCTGAAAACAGGATTTTTATTCACGCACTCACGATCTTGCCGCTGTGGTCGACGATTGGTGATCCGGGGGCCGGGATGCTGCCGGGAAGGTCGGAGCGTCGAGGCGACCGACATCATGGCGCAACGTGTTTCCGGTAGGCTTCGATCATGAGGATCCTCGCCGTCGTCGTGACCGCGCTGCTGGCGGCTCATCCGCTCCCCGCGATGGCCTGGGGGAAAACCGGCCATCGCGCCGCGAGCGCGATCGCGGAGCGCTATCTCAGCCCGCAGGCGATCGCCGGCGTCGCGACGATCCTGGGCCGCGAGACTTTGGCCGAGGCGTCGACCTGGCCTGATTTCATGAGGTCCGATCCAGGCGAGTTCTGGCGCAGTACGGCGAGCCCCTGGCACTACGTGACCATCGCGCCGGGCAAGGCCTATGCGGATGTGGGCGCGCCTGCAGAAGGCGACGCCGTCACCGCTCTGGCGCGCTTCTCGGCTACGGTCCGGGATCCGGCGGCGCCTTTGCCGGAGCGGCAGCTCGCCTTGAGGTTTATCGTCCACATCGTAGAGGACCTGCATCAGCCCTTCCATGTCGGCAATGGCTCCGACCGTGGCGGCAACGACGTCGACCAGTTCTTCGGTCGGGACACGACCCTGCACGCTCTATGGGACGAGGCTCTGATCGACGAGGAAAAGCTCTCTTTCACCGAATGGGCGGACAAGCTCTCGCGGCGGATCGAGCCCGATCAGCTGCGGAAGTGGAGCGACCCCGATCCGATGACGTGGGTGGCCGAAAGCGCAAGGATCCGCGACGGGCTCTATCCAGTGGGACAGAACTTGCGCTTCGAGTATGGGTTCCAGCATCTGGCGACCTTGGAGCTGCGTCTGGCTCAGGCGGGCGTCCGCACCGCGGCCTACCTCAACCAGCTGTTCGCGGCCGAACGAACAACGACCCGATGACGGCGGCCGATCGCGCTCTCTCAAAGCACGAGGCGAACGTCGCTCTTCGGCTGACTAGAAGCCCAGTTTGCTCATGATCGCCCGGCTCAGCCTCGCCTCGCGCGTCGGCTTGATCATCTGCGCGTCGACGATCTCGCCGTTCGCGGGAGCAAGGGTTGTATCGACATGCGCGCGAAGCGCCTGGTCGGTGACCAGATAGCCCCAGTTCACGACCGTTGCGGTCTCTGCCTCACCCAGAAAGTGGAGGACGGTCGGGATGTCCATCGGCTTGACCTCGGCGCGGTCCAGGAACGCCGCCAGGTTTTTCGCCTTAGCGAGCAGCGCGGCGCTGGGGGCAATCGACCAGTAGCATCCACGGGTGAAAGCCGGATCCGCGGCGATGTCGACGCCGCCGCCGGCGGCCGCGCGCGCCGCTTGGAAGGTCGTGATCAGTTCGCGCCGGCGCAGCGAACGGACCTGGTTGTCGGTGGTGTCGAGGACGCGTTTCAGCTGGCTGAACCAGTCCCAGAGCCCCGAGCCGGACCGCCGCCATGGCGCGCCGCCGTCCGACACGAACACGCGACGGCACCGCTTCATGACAGGCTCTATGCCATGGTTGTCATAGACGCCGCCGTCAGTGATCACGGCGCGACGTGGCGAAACCTTCTGACCGACCGAACCGTCGCGCTTTTCGTCGACCCAATCATGGGGCGAAAGGTCGATCCGCAGCGGCGACAGGAACGGCGGGAAGGCCGAGGAGCACGCCACCACGTCGGCAAGCCGCCAGTCGGCGTCCCGCGCCACGCCAATGCGGTAGTCCGCGACGTAGCTTCGCGACATCCGCAAGAGCGACCCCGTCGACAGGTTGCTCGCGCAGAAAATGACGATCGGTCCGCTATTCAGGTCCTTCAGTCGGGCCTCGCCAAAAAGCATTCGCGAATAGGCTCGCGCCAGTTCGCCGGCAGCCGAAGAGGTGGGCAGCAGAACGCCCTTCACGAGCGCGGGCGCGTCGACGAACGCCTGAGAGAAGGTGAGCAGGGGTTCAAGGACGCGCTGTCTGAAGCCATGCGCCACGCCGCGAGAATCGAAGTCGAGGTCCGGCCAGGCCTTCGCAAGCACCGCGGCCGCGATCGATCCGCCAGAAACCGAACCGATGACCTCGATCCTTGACAGCATGCCGGCTTCGTTCAGCCGTGCGAGCGCTCCGGCATGGAACAGCATCGCGCGATAACCGCCTCCGGAGAGGCACAGTCCATCGCCATAGGGTTTGGGCTTGCGCGACCCCGCATCGACGGCCGCCGCCTCGGCGTTCGCAGATCCGCGCTCGTGCTCCCCCTGGACGCCGCTCATGTCGCCCCTACCGTCCTTGGCCTCAACCCATGCCCAGGTCCCATCGATGCGGCCCAGGCCGCAAGCGCGGGGCGCCGCGTCGAGATCGGTCGCCCCTAGATCGCTGCCGGCAGTACGGCGACGTCGTCATGGACCGGCAGTTCGAACAGGGCGCGCCGCTTCGCAAGCGTCTCACGATACTCCTGGGCCTCGACGTCACGGAAGAACGGCGCGCCTGGCGCGAGCCTCTCGACCGCCTCCTCGACCGCCTCGATGGACACGCGGAAGAACTCCTTCCGGTAGTTCTGGGCGTTGACCCGCACGGCGTCGAACTCGCGATGGAGGGCTCCCTCGAGCGCGACCGCGTCGTCGCTGTAGATGATCGCGTGCGTGTCGAACCGAAACGGTACGCTGGCGTCGCCAAGCTCGATGACACGGTCCGAAGGGTCAAGTCGCCGGGTCAGGCCGATCTTGACCATCTCTTCGCCGAACGATCCGATGTTGGAGATGATGTAGACGTAGCCGGAGCGGGTTCGCTGGGCGAGCGCCTGGGCGCGCTCGAAGCGCGCTTGGGCGGCGGCGAGGTCTCTCTCCAGGATCGTGATCTGGTCGGAGAAGGCGGCAAGCTGGTCGCCGCTGATGCTGGCGGCTTCAGCCTTGGCTTTGGCGAGCATCTCGGCGTAGTGCCGCTCTTCCTCCTCGGCGCGCTCCATGTCGCGTTCGAGTTTCTGCTCCTCGCGGGCGGCACGAACCGCTTCGGCGCGCTCTTCCTTCTCCTCTTTGAGCTTTTCGCGATACTCGTGAGTCAGAAAAAGTTCCTTCAGCTTCAGTTCGACATAGGCCTCAGTGATCGTGACCAGGTTCGACTCGTTCATGGAGTCGACCTGCTTCCGGGCATTTAGGATCCGCTTCTCCATGGCGTTGGCGTTGTTCCAACGTGTGTTGGAGATCGCGGCTTCGCACTCGTTATTGAACGCTCGCAGCGTCAATCGAATGTTGCGGTTGGTCATCGTCGTGCCCTTCGCGACGGAGCCGTCGACGGTCCATTGCCGCGAGCAGACGACCGCGCTCTTGTTCGAGACCATCCGCTTTTGCGCGTCGCGGACCTCGACGATGCCCTGCTTGAAGGCCTCGCTGTCGGTGAAGTCGAAGTGCGGCTCGTAGACGCCCATCTCCCCGAAGGCGAGCCGGTCGTCAAAGATCGCAACCTCCCGGATCAGCCGGTCGTAGACGAGCTTCTTCTCAGCGTAGCTCGCCCGCAGGCGTTCGATGAGGTCCTGCTCGGTTTGGGCCTGCGCCTTGAGGATCCGGACCTCCTGCTCGGCGTCGACGATCCCGCCGTATCGTAGCGAGAGTTCGGCATAGGACGCCTCGAGCGCGTCCATGGCCTTGCGTCGCTCGTCGGTCTCGCCCTGGACTTTCTGCAATTCCTCATCGGCGGCCGTGACGCCTGCGAATCGTGCGTTGAGCGCGCTCAGCCGGCGACGCGACCGCAGCCACAGACCTGTCGTCAGCACGAGCAGAAAAGGAATGACGACGAAGAGAAGGAGCCCGAAGATTGCCGCCGTGCCCGAATCCATCACCGCCCCGCCTGTTCGCTAGGAACGCGCGACGATAGCCGGCGGCGGTAAGCCGTCACCATGGGTCAATCCGCATACCCACAACCAATACGGCAGGAACATGCGGTCCGACGCTTGCCGCTTGTCTGCCTGTCTTGCCTTGGGCGCTGTGATCGGGGATCGAAAATACGTCCCGTCCGGATGGCAGGCCTCTACGCCGCCGGGCGGCCGGGATCACGCAACCAGGCTCGAGCGGCGCATGTACAATCTGTTGGTGTCCGGCAATGACGAGGCATGGCAAGGCGAGCCGTTTCAGATCGAGCTGTCGCGATGCGTTCGGCAATACACGTCCGACGACCTGACCGAACAGTATGGCGCCCTTGATCCTCAGGCGATCGCCGCTTTGAAGCGCCTGCCGTGCATTTTTTGCCTACGAGGCGGGCCACAGGATGCCGCCGTTTTTCGGCAGGATCCGCGAGGTCAAACCAAGACGTGATGAGGTGCGCATCCAGTACGAGCTTGAACATCTCGACCCGTTCCTGTCGTTCTCGGACCTACGCGATCTCGAGTTCGACCTCGGCATCGAAAAGCACGAGATGAACCGCACCCACTGGGCGGTGAAGGACGTCGATCTCGGTCGGGAACTGGCTGCGCACGGCATCGTGCTTCCGGGGTGGGCTGGCGGGCGGAGCGTCAACATCGAGACCCATGAGTTCGACGTTGCGCTTTCGTTTCCGGGAGAAGACCGGTCTCTCGTCGCGACGATCGCCGGTCTTCTCGAGCGGCGGCTTGGTCCCGACAAAGTTTTCTACGACCAGAATTACGCCGGTCAGCTCGCCCGGCCGAGCATCGACCTCCTGATGCAGGACATTTTCAAGAGCCGTGCGAAGCTGGTCGTCGTCTTCATCGGCGGCCACTACCAGCTGAAGGAGTGGTGCGCGGTCGAGTTCAGAGCGATCCGCACGATCATCAAACGCCGTGAAAACAGTCGGGTGATGTACGTGAAGACCGGCGACAACGACGTCGACGGGGTCCTGCCGCACGACGGCTATCTCGACGCGCGCCAATACTCCCCGAGCGAAATCGCACGGTTCATCGTGGAGCGGATCGACAGCATAGCCTGAGACGAGATCCGTCTGATGGAGGCGCCGGCCCCCCGCGCGCGCCCCGATGGGCGATTTCAATCCTCGCCCGGCCGTCGGCGAGCCTCGAGCAGGCGCGGGATCATACGAGCAGCGCAGGAATTGCGGTCTGCAGTCCTTGCAATCTCCGTAGCGCGATCCCAAATTCGAACATAACGTGAATATAGGGGCTGCGTCCGAGCCTGGCGGGGGAACGTTTGAAGGTTTTCATTTCGCACCAGCATACGGATTCCGCGCTCGCGGTCCGGATCGCCTCCCGCCTTCGGGTCAATCACCGAATCGACAGCTATCTCGACGTCATCGATGAGAATTTCGGATCCCAAGGCGCGGATCTGGCGGCGCATGTTCGCGCCGAGCTCGGCAAGTGCACCCAGCTGCTCGCCGTAGTGTCTGATCGCACGCAGACGTCCTGGTGGGTCCCATGGGAGATCGGGGTGGCGAGCGAGAAGGATTTTCCGCTGGCGACCTACGCCGGCGGCCCGACGCCGCCTCCGGAATACCTGCGCAAGTGGCCGTACCTGCGGAACGACGCAGAGCTCGACGCCTATGCGCGCGCTAGCCAGGCGGCGGCGTCCGAGTTCCGTACGGCGCGCACCACCTATACGGAGGTCACCTCGCGTCGCCGGTCCACGACGGAGTTCTATCGCTCGATGAAAGCGAGCCTTGGTCGATGACGAGGCCGGTTCGCCTGGCCGTGACCGGGCACCAGAAGCGGGAGGGGGCGGATTGGGACTGGGTCGCCGAAGAGCTTCGGCGGATCCTCGCCGACCGTCCTGTCGAGCGGGGCTTCAGCTGTCTTGCGGTCGGCAGCGACCAGATCTTCGCCGACGTCGCGCTCTCGCTCGAAATCCCCGTCACCGCCGTCATCCCGATCACGGACTACGAGCGTTGCTTCGACGGCGACGGGCTGCAGCGCTACCGCCGCTTGCTGGCGCGGTGCGACCGGCTCGAACTTAGGAGCAGCGCCAGCGAGGAACAGGCGTTCCTGGACGCCGGCAGGATCGTTGCCGACTCAGCCGACGAACTCATCGCGATCTGGGACGGCAAGCCTGCGCAGGGCCTCGGCGGCTCGGCCGACGTCGTCCGGCACTGCGTCGACCGCGGCATGCCGGTCCTGCACCTCAACCCGATCTCGCGCGACATCCGCGAGATTTATCCGAACATCCCGCTCGAAGGCGAGGCGCTCTCCTGATGGCACTGACGCGCATGTTCATCAGCTTCGACTACGACCATGACGCTTTCCTCAAGGAAGCGCTTGTTGGCCAGTCCAAGCTGCCGGATTCGCCCTTCACCTTGGCCGACTGGTCGATCAAGGAGCACATCGACGGCAACTGGCGCGAAAAGGCGCGTACCCGGATCCGTTCGGTCGACGTTGTGTGCGTCATCTGCGGCCAGCACACCGACACCGCCACGGGCGTCGGGATCGAACTCAAGCTCGCGCAGGAGGAGGGCAAACCCTACTTCCTGCTCCATGGCTACGCCAGCAAGCCGGCGCTGAAGCCGACCACCGCGACGCCGAGCGACAAGGTCTACAACTGGACCTGGGACAACCTGAAAATCCTGGTCAAAGGCGGGCGCTGATCGTGAAGCGGGCGCTCGTCATCGGGATCAACGACTACGCCAGAACGCCGCTCTCAGGATGCGTCAACGACGCTCGCGCAGTCGCCCAGCTGCTTGAGCGTAACGGCGACGGCTCTCCGAATTTTGAAGTCCGCACCCTCGTCAGTCCGGGCGATGACGCCAGAGCCGGCGCGCTGTCAGAGGCCATCGCGGAGCTATTTTCCGGCGAGGCCGAAACGGCGCTGCTCTATTTCGCGGGTCACGGCCTGCTCAGCCCCGACACCAACACCGGCTACCTCTGCGCGAGCGACGTCGAAAGAGGTCGTTGGGGCGTGTCCCTCGAGGAGCTCCTCGGCCTCGCCAACGCCGCCCATCCAAAAATCCGTTCAAGCGTCATCGTCCTCGACAGCTGCCACTCCGGCTATGCGGGCGAGTCTGCGGCTCTAAACGCCAAGAACACGGCCGTGATCGGCGTCGGCGTCACCATTCTTGCGGCGAGCCACCGCGACCAGACCGCGGGCGAGACCGCCGGGCACGGCGTGTTCACCGGCATCTTTCTCGACGGTCTGAGCGGCGCCTGCTCCGACATCTGCGGCAACGTCACTCCCGCCGCGCTCTACTCGCATGTCGATCAAACGCTCGGACCCTGGAAACAGCGACCGATCTACAAGGCCAACGTCCAGCACTTCGTGTCTCTACGCAACGTCGCGCCGAAAGTGGCGCTCGAGACCCTTCGCCGCCTGCCGACCTACTTCCCCGAGAAGGGCTCGGTGTTCGCACTTGATCCCTCATTTGAGGAGAACCGAGCCAACGTTCCCGGTCTTGCTCACATCCCGATCAATCCCGGAAACGTCGCTATTCTCAAGGAACTGCAGAGCTGCAACCGTCACGGCCTGGTCGTTCCGGTCGACGCCGAGCACATGTACGACGCCGCCGTCAATGCGACGGGCTGCAAGTTGACGGCGACAGGCGTCCACTATCGCAATCTGGCGACGTTGAACCGGATCTGACCGTCGACGACGACGCTCGCAGCGTCGGTCGGCGGAACTCCGCTCCTGGCTCTTCATGGGCAGCCTTCGACACGGGACCCTTGCAGCTGGTTCTCAGCGGCGTATATCGGGGTCAGGAGCCGATGGCCCGGGCTGCAAGCGACCCAAAAGGCGGCACGACGGACTGCTCATCCATCACCCTGACGACACCCATTCTGTCGGCGCGCGGTGGTCATGAAGCGCTTGCGACTACCGACAAGACGCCGGGAACGGAATGGATCGTCATGTCTATCGCAAAAGCTTGCGCAGATCGATTGCGCCAGAACCACGCGACCGCGACCGGCGGACGCCTGGGCTCCGGTCACGCTCATGAACTGACGGCGGCCTTCTTCGGCTACGGCGCAGCGGCCGCCCTACGCGCCGAAAAGGCTTTCCCTCTCGAAAATGTCGCAAACGCCAAAGTCCTGATCCCGGATCTTGTCTTGATGGATCGGCGCAGAGGCGCTCTACAGGATCTTCCCGATGATCTTGCCGACAGTGAAGATCTTGCTCAACAACTCATCGCCCTTCTGATCGGCGAATGTGACTTCGTGGGGGCGGTCTGGCTCACGCGCGATCTCAAATCCTATATCGCCGAAAACTATCTCCACGAAAATTTCTCGACTTTCACCGATGAGCTGTCGGGCGAAATGGCGGAGACCAACGCCTACTTCGACGAGTTGATGGTCGATGAGGTCGACGTCACTACGCATGTCGACAGCGTGGTGGCCGAAGCGACCGGCGAGCTCAATGGCGAGCAGGATCAAGATCGCACGTTCATGGGCGACAAGATCACGTTCCACGCGATCATGACCTTGCCGCGCGCGGCAGGCCGAACCGTGTATTTCGAGCCCGTGCTGCATGTCTCCGGATCGGTTGACGACTCCGCCTATTACGACGTGGACTGAGGCGGCAGGCTCGCGTGAGCGCCGGACAGACAGTCCAGAGGTCTGGCGCTCACGCGTGTCCAGAAAAATCCGATGGATCGGACGTGTCCGACCGGCGTCTACGGTGACCGTGACGGTCATACATCTGACTGGGCGGCGATCTTCCAGGCGCCGTCGGCCTTCATCTGCGCCGCCAGACGGTAGGCCTGCAGACAAAGCTCGACCAACTGAACGCCGTCCACTTCGCGCGAATGCGCGGCGGGCCGACGCACGGCGTTGAGCGCGCGCACGCGAAGCGCGAACATTTGGGCGTCGATGAACACGTCCGCAAACACCGACGCCCAGTTCTTCGCCCAGATGACGGTGTCCATGAGTTCGCCGATATCGACGAAGTCGACCAACGGCCTGTTGGGTTCACCGTCCTTCAGCGCAGCCTCGCGCTTGCGCTTGGCGTTCTTGAAGATGTCTCCGGGCGTGCGGTGCCGGACCCAGTCGGGGCCGTGCGCGGCTTCGAGTTTCCGCGCCACGAAGGCGCGCATGGCGCGTTCGATGTCCGCAACGGCCTGGCGGGCGTCGCCCTCGACGTTGTCGCTCCGGATCGACACCAGCAGTGAGCCGACCGGCAACACAAGCGCCGTCACGCCGTCCTGGTCCCGCACGCCGCCGTGCAGGCCGCTCGTCACCATCACGTCGATCGCGCCGCCGGCCGAGGTCTCGATGAGCCCTTCGTCGACCTCGGCGTCCCGGTAGAGCCGGCTACGATAGGACGGCTCGCTCCAGAACCTTTCCGGAAGATCGGCGCGCGTGGCCCAACCGCCCAGCAGCGCCCGGTTCGCCAGTCCCTCGACGGCGGAAAGCGAGCCGAAGACGTCGCGCGCGCCGGCCAGAGCCGACATCTTCAGCGAGGTCGCAGCCAGCGCCGCCGGGCCGGCGATGTTTCCCGCGCCGAAGAAGGCAAGCGCCTGGGCTCCCTGCGTGATCTGGCGCGCGTCTGCGCGCATCCGCTCGACCTCTGCGAACAGGGTGGCGTTTGGCCTGAGGGCCTGCGTTATCTCAGCAATCGATCGACCCGCGACGCTTTCGCTCCACCGCGACATGCGCGTCGCCTCAAGGATGGCGCCGTAACCGGAAAGCTGCCCAGCGATCCCGGCGGCCGCGCGGCGGGTCGGGTCAAGGCTTGCGTTCAGCCCCTTGGTGACGCCTGCGAAAAGCGTCTGATCGATCAGACGCTGCCCGGGCGCATATCCCGACATTGATCTGGCAAGCTCGGCGGCGCGGCCGGACAGCTCGGTGAACCGGCCGATCGCGCCGATTTCCGACAGAAGGCCGCCCACCGCCGCGCCGTGCCCGGACAGGCCGAGCGCGCCTTGAAACGCCCTGTCGGCCACACCAAGCGATCCCATAGTCCTGGCGAGATCTAGCGCCTCCCGGCGAACCGGCGACTTCATCGAGTGGAGCGCAGACTGAAGCGCGGAGGACTTCATGTCTTCAAGCACCGAACGCATCGCTCCGTTCGGCGCCGTCAGGCTGGCTAGGCCCCCGTAGAGCGAGCCTGCGGTCGCCTTGTGGGCGTCCAGAACAGAGGCGAGCGAGCCGTGAAGGCCGGTCGCAGCGTCAAGCAGCGCCCGGGAGCTCAGTCGCCGATCGTCGGCGAGAGCGACGAGAACGCGCGCGAGGCGGTCCGAACTGGTCTCTTCGGGCTCGCGCGCCATCGGGAAGGCTTCGTCGCTGCGTCGGCGCCTCGCTTGCTTCCGGCGGCCTGGGCCAGTTTCAATGTAGCGCGGGCGCAGCATCTCGCCGCCGGCCATGAAGATCGCTTCGGCGAGGGTTTCGAGCGCGGCCTCGTCGAGGCCCGCGACGGTTTCGGCGCCGAGCGGCGCGTCGTCTCCCGCCTTGCGGACGCGGTCGCCGAGCAGCGCGCGGGTGAACCCGGCGCCGGCGAGGGCCGCCTCGGCGCGATTGCGGATCCAGTCCGAAAAGTCCGCGTCCCAGACCGTGATCTCGAGGGGTCCGAGCGGACCGCCGTTGATTTCGATCTTTCCGATATCGGCGAGGTCCATGGCGGGCGTCTTTTCGACCTTCGCCGCGGGCGGCGAAGCTAGGGCGTCGGGTGTCGTCGCGACGCCGGCGGAGCCGCTCGATGTGGTGTCTGCAGAAGCGAAATCCGAGTCGCTTCCAGACCTTATCTCAATCCTTGCGACGAGCCACGCGCGGCAAGGATCGCAACAGACGCCAGCCAAGAATTACCGGTGCGCGGCGACCTGGTCGCCCCAGATCAGCCCCACGACGGCTTCGTGCAGAAAAGCCCTTATCTGCGAAATCAGAAAACGCTCAGAAATGAGCAGTTTTTGGCCTCCCGGAAGGGATTCGAACCCCTGACCTACGGTTTAGGAAACCGTTGCTCTATCCTGCTGAGCTACCGGGAGATTGAAGCCTCGTCTGCAGCGACCGAACGGGCGATCGGCACATGATCCGAAACGCCTTTCTTCTTCAAGATCGGCGATCGACCGGCGCACCTGACCGGCGGCGAGGCGGATCCTCGATCTGCGCCATCACCTACCATGAGGGCGGCCGGCGGCAAAGCCGTCAGCGGCGCTCGGCCGCCGCCGGAAAGCCATGCGAACGCTAGCGCCTCGCAACAGCGAAGATAGCGGTTGCCCTCACGATCGCGTGCGGCTAACGGCAGCGCATTCGCGACATTTCGACGGGAGCCAGGCGGCATGGACGGCGCGCAGCGCATCGCCCTCGGCAGCATAGCGATCGGCTTGGTGGTGTTGGCCCTGAAGGCGATCGCCTTCTGGCTCACCGGCTCCGTCGCGCTCTATTCGGATGCGGCGGAAAGCGTCGTCAACGTCGCCGCGGCGATCGCGGCGTTCCTCGCCGTGCGCCTGTCCGCGGCTCCGCCCGATCGCGAACACCCCTACGGCCACCACAAGGCCGAATACATCTCCGCGGTCGTGGAGGGGTCGCTCATCATCGTCGCCGCGATCGCGATCCTCAACGAGGCGTGGGGCGCGTTCCGGTCTCCCCGCGAGATCGACCTCACCCCGCTCGGCGTCGGCGCCAACGTCGCGGCGAGCGTGATCAACGGCCTGTGGTGCCTCGTGCTGTTCCGCCGCGGCAGGGCCCTGCGCTCCCCCGCGCTCGTGGCCGACGGCAAGCACCTGCTGACCGACGTCGTGTCGTCCGCCGGCGTCCTCGTCGGCGTCGGGGCGGTCGCGGTCACGGGTTTGCATTGGCTCGACCCCGCGCTCGCCTGCGCCGTCGCGCTCAACGTGCTGTGGTCGGGCGCGAAGCTCGTGAAGACCTCGGTGGGCGGCCTGATGGACGAAGCCGCCGACCAGCGGACGCTCGAAACGATCCGCGCCCTGATCGCGACCAACGCCGACGGCGCGATCGAGGCCCATGATCTCAGGACCCGTCATGCGGGCCGCCTAACCTTCGTCGATTTCCACCTCGTGGTGCCGGGCGACATGCGGGTGACGGCCGCGCACGACATCTGCGACCGCATCGAGCGGGCGCTGCACGCAGAGGACTCCGACATGGTGGTGACGATCCATGTCGAGCCCGACGACAAGGCGAAGCACGCTGGAATCGTCGTGTTGTGAGCGGCGACGGCGTCCGCGCTTAACCGCTCGTCCACCATGCGGCCGGCATCCTGACCGACGTTCCACCCCGTGCGGAACGCTCCGGAAAGCCGAACCATGGGTCCCGCCCCCCGCTCTCTCGCGATCGCCGCATGGGCAGGCGTCAGCCTCGCGCCGCAGGCGGCGCAGGCGCTTCCCTGCGCGCTTCAGGGCGCGGCGGAGACCGTCGCGGTCGAACGCGCGATCGAGGGCGACGCGGTGCTGCTCGACGACGGGCGGATCGTCCGGCTCGCCGGCGTCTCCGCGCCGAAGGCGCCGCTCGGACTCGCGCCGCAGGACTGGCCGCTCGAAGCGACGGCGCACGACGCGTTGCAGCGCGAAGCGGGCGGGCGCGTGTTCGAACTGCGGACGGCCGCAGCCTCTCCCGACCGGCGCGGTCGCGTCCTAGGTTATATGACGGGCCTCGACGAGCCGGATCACGCGGGGCTTGCCACGGCGTTGCTGAAGCGCGGCCTGCTGCGGGTCGCGGCCGACGCGGCGGGGCGTGACTGTCGCGCAACGCTCGCCCAAGCTGAAGCCGCCGCGGTCGCCGCGCGCCTTGGTTTGTGGTCGGAACCGTACTACGAGGTCCAGAACGCTTCCGACGGTGCGGCGCTCGCCGCGCTCGACGGGCGGTTCGTCGTCGCGGAAGGCCGCGTCGCGAGCGCAAGGACGTCGGCCGGCAGGGCCTACGTCAATTTCGGGCGAAGATGGCGCGCGGCGCTGTCGCTGTCCCTTTCGGAGGCGACTCTGCGGAGGTTCGGCGGGTTCGAGGGTTTGGGCGTCTCGGCGGGAGCGCGGCTTCGGGCGCGGGGCGTCGTCGAGATGCGGAACGGCCCCGTGATTCGCGTGTCCGAACCCGCCCAGATCGAGCGCCTCGACAGTCGGAAACCGTGATGCCGGGGATCATCGCCTCTCTTCTCGCTCCTTCGCGGCTCGCGGCGCTCGTCGCGGCGGCCGCGCTTGCGGGATGCGGCTCGATGAACGCGGAGCGACCGGCGCCGCAGGTCGTCGCCGCGGTCCCCGCCGCGGCGCCGAAGGTCGCTCCCCCTCCCCCGAGCGCGGCCAGCCAGGAGCAGGCGCGCATCGCCGCGGCCTATGGCGGCGTCTACCAGAACGCGCGCCTCGAAGCGCATCTCAACGCGATCGCCGACCGCCTCGCCGCGACCTCCGACCGGCCGGACCTGCGCTATAAGGTGACGCTGCTCAACTCGCCGCTCATCAACGCCTTCGCGCTGCCGAACGGCAACCTCTACGTCACCCGCGGACTGCTCGCGGTCGCCAACGACAGTTCCGAGGCCGCGGCCGTGCTCGCCCACGAGATGGCGCACGTCACCGCGCGCCACGCGCTGCAGCGCGCCGACGAGGAGCGCAAGGCGCTGCTGGTCAGCCGGGTCGTGTCGGACGTGCTTCAGGACAGCCAGGCGAGCCAGGTGGCGCTCGCCAAGGGCAAGCTGTCGCTCGCGAGCTTCTCACGCAGCCAGGAGCTCGAGGCCGACCGGATCGGCGTGCAGAACATCGCCCGCGCGGGCTTTGATCCCTATGGCGCCTCACGATTCCTGCTGTCGATGGGGCGCCAGGCGGATCTTAGGACGGCGGCGCTCGGCCAGAAGCCGTCGCAGCCGGGGCTCGACTTCCTGTCGACCCACCCATCCACGCCGGAACGCGTGCAGCTTGCGGTGACGGCCGCACGGCAGATCGGCGCGCCGGGCGTCGGAGAGCGCGACCGCGACGGCTATCTGACGGCGATCGACGGCATGACCTATGGCGACGATCCCGCCCAGGGCTTCGCGCGGGGGCGCACCTTCCTGCATCCGCGGCTCGGCTTCTCTTTCGTCGCGCCCGAGGGCTTCGCATTCGACAACAGCGCCGAGGCTCTGCTCGGGGTCTCGGCCGACGGCCGCGCTCTCCGGATGGACGCGGCCAAGCTTGCGGCCGGGCAGTCGCTCGACGGCTACGTGCAGGAGAACTGGATAGACGGCACGGAGCCCGGCCCGGTGGAACGGCTCGACGTCAACGGCATGGAGGCCGTGACGGTGCTCGCGAAAGGCCGCGAATGGACCTTCCGTTTCGCGGCGATCCGCTTCGGCCCGGACGTCTACCGCCTGATCTTCGCCGCCCGCGACCTGACCCCGACGATCGACGCGGGCTTCCGGGAGTCGCTGATGACGTTTCGCCGCCTGGCCCAGGCCGAGATCGACGACGCGCGGCCGCTTCGCCTCACGATCGCACGGGTGCGGGACGGCGACACCGAGGACACGGTCGCCGCTCGCATGGCGGTCTCGGACCGCGCCGTCGAGCGCTTCTCGGTGCTGAACGGGCTCGCTCCCGGCGAGACCTTGCGGACCGGCGAACGGTTCAAGGTGATCAGCGAATGAAGCGGCGATCTCTCATGGCCGCTTCGCCGCCATTGGCTTCTTGCCCGCCTCCAGTCTAAAACATGCGGCCTTCGCACTCGCAGCAACAAGCAAGCGAAGGCGGTTCTCTGACGATCCCGGAGGCGCCTGAATGAACATCCATCCCGTCATCCTGTGCGGCGGCTCGGGCGTCCGACTTTGGCCCCTGTCACGCGGCGAGGCGCCGAAACAGTTCATCGAACTGTTCGGCGAAGGCGAGGGCACGTTGTTCGACCGCACCCTGGAGCGGCTGTCCGCCGCACAGGGCTTCTCCAAGCCTCTCGTCGTCTCAAACGAGGCCTATCGCTTTCAGGTTTCCGAAGCGCTCGACAAGGCGGGCGTGACGGCCGAGGCCGTCCTGCTCGAACCGCTGGCCCGAAACACGGCGCCGGCGATCGCGGCGGCCGCGGCGGCCCTGATCGAGATGGATCCGGAGGCGATCATGGCGGTGATGCCGTCCGACCACATGGTCGGAAGGCCGGAGGAGTTCGCGGCCGCCGTCCTGATCGCGGCCCAAACCGCGGCGAAGGGCAAGATCGTGCTGCTCGGCGTCAAGCCGGACACGCCTCACGAGGGTTACGGGTACATCCGGGTCGGCGCGGCGTTGGAGCCCGGCGGTAACGCCAGAAAGGTTGCGTCGTTCCACGAGAAGCCGCAGCGCACGGTCGCGGAAGGTTACCTCGCCTCCGGGGATTATCTCTGGAACGGCGGTTTCTTCATCATGCGCGCCGCGACCCTGCTCGACGAACTCCGCAAGTTCGAACCCGAGGTCGCCGAGGCGGCGATCGCCGCCTACACGAACGCCAAGACCACGGGCGTCGTGAAGGCGCTGGACGCGGACGCGCTGGAGGCCTGCCCCTCGATCTCGATCGACCATGCGGTGATGGAACGCACCGACGCCGCGGCCGTCGTCGCGATCGACGTCGGCTGGAGCGACATCGGTTCTTGGTCCGCGCTCGCCGACATCGGCCCCGCCGACGAACAGGGCAACGTCGTGACCGGCGACGCGTTGCTCGAGAACACCACCAACACGCTGGTTCATGCGCCCGACCGCCTCGTGGCGACGCTCGGCGTCGACAATCTGATGGTCGTATCCACCGGCGACGCCGTGCTCGTGGCGAACCGGGCGCAGGCGCAGGGCGTTTCAGCCCTCGTGCAGGCGCTGAGGGCGGCTGGCCGTCCTGAGGCCCATGTGCATCTCCGGCAGCACCGCCCTTGGGGCTTCTTCGAGCGCCTCGCGATCGGGGACCGTTTCCAGGTCAAGCTGCTGCACGTGAAGCCTGGGGGGAAGCTCTCGCTGCAGATGCATTATCACCGCTCCGAACACTGGGTGGTGGTGCGCGGCACCGCGCGGGTGACGGTCGACGGGACCGAACGGTTTCTGCGCGAAAACGAGTCCGTTTACATCTCGGCGACGCAGTGGCATCGGCTCGAGAACCCCGGCAAGCAGGCGGTCGAGATCATCGAGGTGCAGATCGGCTCCTATGTGGGCGAGGACGACATCGTCCGCTCCGACGACATCTACGCCCGCGACGCGCGCGAGAAGCCGAAGGACTACGTCAACGTGCCGGAATCGATGCTGAAGTGATTGGCCTCACCGCGTCACCGGTTGGCGACGCGGGTCGGCGACGAAGCGGTCCTCGCCGCCGGGTCCGAGCGTCCGGGGGAAGATCGCGATCAGATTGTAGCGATCCGCGGGCCCGAACTCGCGCCTGAGGTCCCAGGACACGCCGCCCTCGTAGACGCGCCCCTCTTTCAAGGTTTCGAGCTGCTCCAGAACCTCGGACGGCGGATCGAAGCCGAGGCTGCGGCAGAGCTGGAAGAGAACGTCGCGAGCGACCACGCGCGCGATGGGCGAGGTCGCCTGGTCCAGCAGGTTGAGCTTCATCCTGATGTTGTCGATCCGGTCGGACTCCAGCCCGCGGGCCGCGACGAACAGGCTGGAGACGCGGGCTTCGTCGCCGTCGATCGGCTTCACGAGATCGGTCACGCAGGTCCAGCCGCGCAAGGGCGGCTCGGCCTTCTGGAACGTCGCGTTCTTGAGTCCCGTCCCGGCGAGCGCCTTGCAGAAGCGCTCGGGGTCGACCCGCGCCAGCCGGATGAAAGGCGAAGGCGCGTCGAGCCCGGCATGGGTCAGAAGCGATCGGAGGTTCGTCGGCAGACGGCCAAGCGGATCCGGAGCGGCCGGCTTCGCCGGCGGCGGGGGCCCGGCGAAGAGATCCTGAACGCCAGGCAAAATCCCGCCCGATCCGAAAAGCCAGGCCGGGCGCGTCGACACGGTCGCCAAGACGCCAGCGAGAAGCAGCGCGACGGCGACGGCGAGCGAGATCGACTGGGCGGCGTTTGGCCCCGTGGGCTTCATGCTGGAACGGCCATGGCCGACGACGATTAGCGTGCGCCGCGCGGGACGCAAGCTTTCGGACCGGGCCGATCCTCGGCGGCCGCCGATCAGTCGCGCTTCGGGTCCGCGTCGCGTCGGATCAGGGCTGGGCTCCGGCCCCAACGCGCCCGGAAGGCACGCGTTAGATGGCTTTGATCCGAAAAGCCGCAGCAACCGGCGATGACCGCGATCGGTTCTTGCGTCTCCACGAGCAGCCTGCGGGCGGCGAGCAGACGAAGCTCCCGCGCCCAGCGATGCGGCGGCAGACCCGCGGTCGCGGCGAAAGCGCTGATGAAGTAGCTCCGCGACAGGCCGCAGAGCCGGGCCGCATCGGTCGCGGAAGCGCCGCCGGCCAACGCCTCCTTGGCGATGCGCTCCCGCGCTGGCGTAAGCCGCGGCGCGGGAGCGCGTCTTGGCGGAACCGCGGTCATGACGCCGTAGCCGGCGCAGCCGCAAGCCAACGCGACGCCGCCGCAAGGTCGTCGCGCGTCAGCCCATGGCCTGCGAGCGTCGTTTCGTGCGAGACCGCGGCGCCGGCCGCCGAGAACGTCCGCTCGAGCCGAGCCACGCTTTCGGGGGTCGCGATCGGGTCGGCCGCGCCGGACAGGATGAGGATCGGCGTCCCGTCGAGCCTGACCGCCGGCGGATCGCGGAACGGCGCCATCGGACGCAGCAGCGCCGCGCCGGCGAGCGCGTCGGGATGCAACAGCGCAACCGCGGCCGCGATGTTGGCGCCGTTCGAGTAGCCGAGCGCGACCGGCCGCTCGATCCCGTAGGCGTCCCGCGCCTCGGCGACGAACCGCGCGAGATCGGCCGCGCGCCGGCGAATGTCGTTCTCGTCGAAGACGCCCTCGGCGAGGCGCCGGAAGAAACGCGGCGCGCCCCGTTCGAGAACCTGGCCGCGCGGCGACAGCAGCGCCGCGCCGGGCGCGACCGCCTCGCCGAGCGTCAAGAGGTCGGTTTCGTTTCCGCCCGTTCCATGCAGCAGCAGCAACGGGGGAAGGCCCGACCGCCCGGCCGGGCGAAAAACATGCACGAACGACAGCGCATGCGCGCTCATCGCGTCTCTCCTTCAGCTTTGGATGTCGTTGGGCGGGACAGGCTTCCGCGCTCAGACGAGCGCGGGCAGCCTCTCCTCGATGCGGGTTCTGAGGCCTTCGAGGAAGTCCGGCAGCATCAGCGACCGGCCGAGTTCCGCAGCCGGCTCGTCCACGGCGAAGCCGGGCTCGTCGGTCGCGATCTCGAACAGCACGCCGCCCGGCTCGCGGAAGTAGACGGACCGGAAGTAGTTACGGTCCTTCTGCTCCGTCACGCCGAGGCCGTGGTCTTCCACCAGCCTGCGGGCCATCTCGGCCTGAGCCGCGTCGTCCACGGCGCGGAAGGCGACATGATGGACGCTGCCGCCGCCGGGCCGGCCCCGCAGGAAATCGCCCGCCTCGTGCAGATCGACGAAGCCGCCCTGCGTCGCGCCGGGCGCCTCGAAGCGCACGACGCTTCCCTCCCGGCCAACCTCGCGCTGGCCGAAGACGTCGGTCAGCACCGCGGCGGTGGGACCAGCCTCGCGAACGAGCAGGGTGACGCCGTGGAAACCGCGGATCGCATGTTCGGCGGGAACCGCGCCGTCCGACCAGCCGGGCTCGTTCTCGGCGCCGTCAACTCCGACGAGGGCGAGCGAGAGGCCGTCCGGATCCCGGAAAGCAAGGACCGTCTCGCCGAAGCGCGTCGTCGGCGCCTCATGGCCGACGCCGCGCTCGACGAAGCGATGCGCCCACCAGCCGATCGAGGCGCGGGGAACGCGGAAGGCCGTACGAGAGGTTTCACCGACGCCGACCCGACCAGGCGCGACATGGTCCCACGGAAAGAAGGTGAGGATGGACCCGGGGCTGCCTGCCTCGTCGCCGTAGTAGAGATGGTAAGTGCCGGGATCGTCGAAGTTGACGGTCTTCTTCACGAGGCGAAGGCCGAGGACGTCCGTGTAGAAGCGGACGTTCCGGGACGCGGGACCGCTGATCGCGGTGACGTGATGGAGGGCGGAGACGCGCATGGACATGGGGCCTTTCGGGTTCCGACGGCAGATTTCGTTGGAACGAAAGTACGCATCGCCTGTAAAATAAAAACGGAAACAATAGAAACTTACTATTTCTGAAAAGGTTATTATGGCGCTCCCCGACTTCGAAGCCTGGGCGATTTTTGCGCGCGTCGCCGCCCGCGGCTCCTTCGCGCGCGCCGCGGAGGAACTTGGCCTCTCCAAGGCGACGGTCTCGAAGGCGGTGGCGCGGCTCGAGCGTCGGCTCGCCACGCCGCTGTTCCACCGAACGACGCGGCGTCTCTCGCTGACCGAGGCCGGCCGCGCCGCGGCGGAGAACGCCGAGCGCATCCTGAAAGCCGGAGAGGAGGCCGAGGCGGAAGCCGTCGCCGGCTCGGCGACGCCCCGCGGGCGGGTTCGGCTCGCCGCGCCGATGTCCTTCGGGCTGGCCCATGTGGCGCCGCTGCTGCCCGATTTCCTCGCGGCCAATCCGGAGGTGACGGTCGATCTTCACCTTGCGGATTCTCAGGTCGACCTGATCGGCGAAGGCTTCGACGTCGGCCTCAGGATCGCGGCGCTCGCCGACAGCCGTCTCAAGGCGCGGCGGATCTGCGAGGTGCGCCGGCTGGTCGTGGCCGCGCCCTCTTATTTCGAGCGGGCTGGACGGCCGACGCATCCACGCGATCTCGCGGGCCACGCCTGCCTCGGCTACGCTTATCTGCCCGGTTGGGACCGGTGGCGCTTCTTCGACGAGAGGGGGGACGAGGCCACGGTCGCAGTGTCGGGACCATTGCGCGCCAACAACGCTGACGCCCTGGGGCCGGCTCTTGTCGCCGGCCTCGGCGTCGCCGTGCAGCCGGAGTTCGTGGTCTATGACGACATCGTCTCCGGCCGGCTCGAAAGCGCTCTGGACGGCTGGTCGCTCGCCCCGATCGCGCTCCACGTGGTCACGCCGCCGGGCGCCTTCCGACCGGCGCGCGTCACGGCGCTGATCGATTTTCTCGTCCGCAATCTCTCCACCGCCCCTTGGGCGCGCGGGACGGCGACGGCGGCCGAATGAGGCCTGCGAGCGGGCCTGCCATTCCCGCCGTCATGCCCGAAGTTCGGGCATGACGGCGGGGATCTGCGTCGTCAGCTCTGGACGAAGGCGAGCAGGTCAGCGTTGAGCACGTCCGCGTTGACCGTCAGCATGCCGTGCCCGAAGCCCGCATAGGTTTTCAGCGTCCCGTTCTTCAGCAGCTTGACCGAGAGCCTCGCGCTGTCGTCGATCGGCACGATCTGGTCGTCCTCACCGTGCAGCACGAGCGTCGGAACGCCGATCGCCTTCAGGTCCTCGGTCTGGTCGGTTTCGGAGAAGGCCTTGATCCCGTCGTAATGAGCCTTGGCGGAGCCCATCATGCCCTGCCGCCACCAGTTCCGGATCACGCCCTCGTCGACCTTCGCGCCTTCGCGGTTGAAGCCGTAGAAGGGACCGGTCGGCACGTCGAGAAAGAACTGCGCGCGGTTCGCCGCGGTGGCCGCGCGAAAACCGTCGAACACCTCGATCGGCAGGCCGCCGGGATTGCTCTCGGTCTTCAGCATCAGAGGGGGCACGGCGCTGACCAGCACCGCCTTCGCGACGCGTCCCTGCGGTTCGCCGTGTCGGGCCACGTAGCGCGCGACTTCGCCGCCGCCTGTCGAATGGCCGATGTGGACGGCGTTCTTCAGGTCGAGATGCTGCGCGACCGCCGAGGCGTCGGCTGCGTAATGGTCCATGTCGTGACCGTCCCAGACCTGCGCCGAACGGCCATGGCCGCGCCGGTCGTGGGCGACGACGCGGTAGCCCTTCTGGACGAAGAACAGCAGCTGCGCGTCCCAGTCGTCAGACGACAGCGGCCAGCCGTGATGGAACATGATCGGCTGGGCGTCTTTCGGCCCCCAGTCTTTGAAGAAGATCTCGACGCCGTCGCTCGTGGTCACGAAGGGCATGGTTCTTGTCCTGGGGTTGGGGTGTCTTTCAGGCCGCCGGGCGCGTACGGCCGGGCCGCCTCTTCAGAAAATCTCGAAACCGGCGACAGACGGAAGACGAAGCGCCGCCTGCGCGCGCTTGCAGCCGTGCAGCGTGCGGACGCGGGCCGGCGCAGCCAAGTGGAGGCGGCCGCCTTCGTCGCATTGCGCGATCGTGCCGGCGCGTCCGGCTCGCGTCTTGAACGCTTGTCCTGCGTTTTGAACGCTTGTCTCTCCGACGAGCCGCCACGCGACGCCGATTCAGAAGGCGCTCGCGGTTCTGGCGTCAGGATTAGTTTACGGTATTCCATTCTATTGGCTTTTCAGGTCTCGCCTCACGGACCAGCCAAACCTCTGCGATCATGAGCGCATGCGAACGACGCCGCGCGACGACAGTGCCGGGACTTTCGAAGACCGCGACGAGGCGCGACGCCCCGCGCGGCCATCGTTCGTTCTATGGCTGCGGCGACGCTGGCGGGCGATCGCGGCGCTCGTCCTCGTCTTCGGGCTGAGCGGCGCGGTTCTGGGACCGCTGCTTCTCGTCGCGGTCCCGCGCAGCTATCAGGCGACCGCGCAACTCATGATCGACCCGCGATCGGTCCAGGTCTTTTCCGAGGATCAGAACGGCGCGATCGTCGACGCCAACGCCGGCATCAACTTCGTCGAGACGCAGCTTCAGCTCCTGACCTCCGAGCGCGTGCTGGCCCGCGTCGCTCGGGCTGAGGACGAGCGGCGGGACGCCCCACGGCAGGACGCAGGATCGGGGCTGCGGCCGAGCCTCGACGCCGACGCTGTCGACCCGGCCAGGATCGCGGATTTGAGACGCCGCCTCACGATCAAGCGCGGCGAACGCAGCTTTCTCGTCGACGTCACTGCGAAAGCCTCGACGCCGGAGCGCGCGGCGCAGATCGCCAACGACGTCGTAAAAGCGTTCATGGACGAAGACGCCGCTTCCCGCGCCGACGCCGGGCGGCGGCTCAAGGCCGAGATCGGCGGACGGCTTGCGGATCTGAGAACCCAGCTTTCCGCCTCCGAGGCGGCGGCCGAGGATTTTCGCGCCAAGCGCGGCCTCACGCCAAGCGGCGGCCAACTCGTCTCCGAGCAGCGGCTGCAGCAGGCGGTGACCGCGCTCGGCCAGGCGGAGGTGCGTCTCGCGCGCTCCGACGCGCGCGTGCAGCAGCTCGAAGAGGCGAAGCCCGAGCTCGGCTCGCTCGGACCGCTGACCGCGGTCGACGACATGCGCACCATCTCCTACCTGATCGAGCGCCAGAGCGCGGCGCGTGAGGCGCTCGCCGACGCGCAGCTCAAGCTCGGTCCCCGTCACCCGGAACTGCTCAGCGCCCGCAGCCGCGTCGACGAGATCGGCCGCCGCATCCAGTCGGAGTTCGCGCGCATCCGCTCCGCCGCGCGGACCGATCTGGAACGCGCGCGCGGCGAGCGGGACTCGCTCAAGCAGGACGTCGCCACCTTGACGACGGCCGTCGCGAAGGACCGCGGCGCCTCCGTCGAGCTCACCGGGCTCGAGGAGAAGGCCGCCGCCGACCGCAAGCTGCTCGCGACCTTCGAGACGCGCTCCCGCGAGGCCGACGAATTCAGCCGCGTATCGCCCGCCAATGTCCGCGTGGCGTCGGCCGCGACACCCGACGAAGGACGCTCGCGGATGGTCGCGGGGGTGATCGCCGCCATCGCCGGCGGTATCTTCGGCGTCCTGCTGGCGCTCGCATGCGTGGCGTTCTGGGCGTTCCTGACGCTTGGCCGCGAATCGCGTCGCGGCGCGCCCGACCGCGGACAGCGCGACCAGGACGAGCCGCGGACCTATGTCGTCGACCGCCCCGCGCGGCGCTTCGCGAGGACGGGCTAGCGCGGTGGTTCGGTCCCGCGCAGCGAACCCCGCCGCGAAAGTCCTCGGCTGGATCGGATGGGCGGGGCTCGACGCCGTCGGCCGCATCCTCCTGCTCACCGGATCGACCGCGATCCTGTCGCGCATGCTGGAGCCGCGCGACTTCGGCGTCACGGCGCTGGTGCTCACGGTCGCGACCGTCATGGCGGTGTTCGTCGGCGCGCCGTTCGAGGAGGCGCTGGCGCAACGGCGGAGCCTGCGCCGCGCCCACATCGAAACCGCGCTCGCCGCTTCCTGGGCCGTCGGGCTCGCGTTGCTCGCGCTTTCGTTTCCGCTCGGCTACGCGCTCGGCCGCTTCTACGACGCGCCCGAAATGGCCGCGCTCATGCCGGTCGCGGCGACGTCGATCTTCTTCAGCGGCCACGCCGACGTCGCGACCGCGCTCGCGCGGCGGCGGCGGCGCTTCGAGGACGTGGCCTTCGCGAACCTCGCGGGCCATGCGATCGGGATCGCGGCCTCGCTCGCGCTCGCCTTCGCGGGTTACGGAATCTGGGCGCTGATCGGGATCCGCCTGTTCGTCGCGATCGCCCGCGCGGTCGTGCTGCAGATGCGGCTGAAGACGCGGCTGCGTCCCCGCTGGTCGACGCCGCATCTCAAGGATCTCTCGCGTTTCGCGGGGTTTTCCTTCCTCGAGCGACTGTCCGACAACCTGACCTATCTCGCCTTCAACTACGTCGTCGGGGCCTTCTACGGCGTCACGGTCCTCGGCTACGTCAACATGGCGATGCGGTTGATCGAGCCGATCCGCGGCGCGGTGATCGCGATCGCCCACAACCTCTCGTTCTCGTTTTTCGCGCGGGAAATCCACGACCGCGAGCGGCTGAAGACCAGCGCCGCGGCGATCTCGTCGCGGACCGCCTACGTCATCACGCCGATCTTCGTCGGAATGGGCGCGGTCGCGCCGGCGCTGCTTCCGGTCGTCGCCGGACCCGGCTGGGACGAGGCGATCCATGTCGCCGCCTGCCTTGCGATCGGCGGCGCTCTGGCGGTGCCCGCGCGGTTGATCTTCACGGCGCTGTCGGCCTCTGGGCGTCCGGAATTCGGCTTGTTGTCCAGCGTGTTGGGTTTTCTCGCGACCCTCGTCACGCTCGCCGCCGCGATCCCGCTCGGGCCGATCGCCGTCGGCCTCTCGCGGCTGATCGGAGACGGGGTGCAGGCGGGGCTGGCGATCGGGCTGCCGACCCGGCTGCTCGGCTGGTCGCGGACGGGGCGGCTCAAGGCCTTCCTGCCGCCCTGGGCGCTGTCGGGCGCGATGGGACTGGTGGTCGCGGCCGCCCTCATGTGGCTGTCGTCACTGGGGAATCTCGTTGCGCTGCTGATCGCCGTGCCGCTCGGCGTCGCGGTCTACGCCGGGCTGATGCTCGCTTTCGCGCGGAAGACGGTGGCGAGCCTCGCGGGCGCCTTCGGGCGAACAGGAGCCGAACGATGAGCCGAAAAATCCTCGTCACCGGTTCGGCAGGCCTCGTCGGCCGCGCGACGGCGACGCGTCTCGCCGAATCCGGCTTCCAGGTGCGGGCGGGACTGCGGCGGACCGCGCCGCCGGTCTCCTTCGCCGGCCACCCCGCGATCGAGCCGACGCCCTGCGACCTCGACGACGCGGCGCAGCTCCGCGCGGCGGTCGCGGGAGCCGATCTCGTGGTCCACGCCGCCTATGGCGACGAGGCCGCGATGGCGGCGCAATGCCGGCGCCTCCTCTCCGCCATGGAGCAGGAAGGCGTCGCGCGGCTCGTCCAGCTTTCCTCGATCGCGGTCTATGGCGAGCGGACGGGCCTGATCGTCGAGACCGACGGCCCCGCGGGCGATCCCGGCCCCTACGGGCGGGCCAAGCTTGATTGCGAGGAGGCG
Source organism: Ancylobacter novellus (assembly GCA_003241695.1). Classification (GTDB taxonomy): domain Bacteria; phylum Pseudomonadota; class Alphaproteobacteria; order Rhizobiales; family Methylopilaceae; genus Methylopila. The sequence goes on from QFPN01000001.1 coordinate 579,348, forward strand.
ATCCGCCGCTGGGGCGCGGCGGCGTCCGGACGCGCCGCCGTCCTGCTGCGGCCAGGCGTCGTCTACGGCCGCGGCTCGGCGCTCTGGGTCGACAAGATGGTCGAGCGCATCGAGGCCGGCGCGCTCGGCGACCTCGGCGAGGCGGCCTCCGGCCCCGCGCCGCTCGTCCATGTCGACGACGTCGCGGCGGCGATCGAGGCGGCGACGCGGCTGCTGCTCGAGTCCGGGGACGGCGTCTCGGCCGTCAACCTCGTCGGCCCGGAGACGCCGCCCTGGCGCGACTACTTCGCGGCGCTTGCGAGCGCGGCCGGCGCGCCGGCGCCGCGGCCGGCGAGCCCGGTCGAAGCGGCGGCGCGCCGGGCGCTCGCCCTGCCCGCGAAGGCGTGGGCGCGGCTCGGCCTGCCGGGCTTCCGCTCGCTCGCGCTCGCGCCGGCGCCGGGCGAGCAGGCGCTGTTCGCGCGCGACGCCGTCTTCTCCATGGAGCGGGCGGCGCTCGGCCTCGGATTTCGGCCGATGATCGGGCTCGCCGAAGGGCTGGCGCGGACCTTCGGGCCGGCTCAGCCGAACAGATAGCGCCGCGCCGCGCGGGGCGGCAGCGCGAGCCGAACCCCGCCTTCGACGGCCTCGGCCGCCGCGTCGACCGGACCCGTCTCCGGCCGGGCTGCGTCAAAACCCTGCGCGGAGCCGGGGACGCCTCCCCGCGGGGCTCCCGCGAAGCGCAGATCGACCACGACGGGCGCTTCGGCCTTGTTGAGGACCACGACGTCGACCCGTCCGCCCGGCGCCGTCCGAGCGGCGAAGACCGACAGGCGGCCGTCCCCGCCCTCGACGCCAAACGCCTCGCCGCCGAAGCCGCCCTCGGCGCGGTAGAGCCGGTAGGCCTCGCCGAGAAAGCCGGCGAGCGAGCCCCAATGGCTCGCGAACATGACGCCCCCCGCGCAGAAGCGCCCGAGCGCGTCCGCGAGCGCGAGGCCGGACGCGACCTGCCCAGCGCCGCCATAGTTGAATTCGGTGACCGCGATCCCGACGCCCGGGAAGAAGCGCTCCACCGTGCGCCTCAGCGAGGGAAGGAGCGGCAGCCCGATCCCCTCTTCCGCGCCGGGCCTCAGGACCTGCGGAACCCAGCTGTCCTCGACGAAGCCCGGCTCGTCGAGCGAGCGTGGCGCGTCGAGCAGCGCGGAGGCGAGACGGGGATCTTCTGTCCGGAACAGGTCGCCGCGGCGGCTGTAGGGGTACCAATGCACGTCGAGGGCGTCGAGCAGCCGCGTCCCCGCCCGCTCCGAGGCTTTGGCGAAGGCGTCGAGATAGGCGCCGAGAAAGCTGTCGAAACGGACGTAGTCGGGCCAGTCGGGCGCGTCCTGGAAGGTCGCGAACTCGCTCGCCCCCCAACTCGCCGGCCCGAACACCAGCGCGCCGGGATCGATCGCCTTCACGACCGTCGCGGCCTTCACCGAACGCTCGATCAGCGAGGCGACGGTCGGCTTCTCGCGCGCCACCCTCGGATGTGTCTCGCTCCAGAGGCCCGGTTCGTTGTCGAGCGCATAGGCCCAGATTCCCCCCTCGGCCGCGGTCCCGTGCCGTTCGACGAGCCGCGCCAGAAGCTGCGGAATGTCGCAGACCGATGGATCGATCGGCGCGTCGCCGGGCGTCCGGCCGTCCCACCGCACCGGCTTGAAGCGGCGCGACGGCGCGGCCTCGGCGGGCGGCACCGGGCCGTCGGCGTCGGCCGCGACGAAGCCTGCGAGCGGCAGCGTCACGAGGCTTTTGGCGTCCATGGGCCGCGAGGCGGCCAGCATGGCGTCGATGACCGCGTGGGGCCGTCCGCGCTCCTCGTCCGACAGCCGCATGGCGTCGGGCAGCAGGTAGGCGTTGGCGTAGTTCCAGTCCTTGCCGGCGTTCGACAGGTTCGTGGCCCAGTCGTAGGTCGTCATCAGGTTGCCGCCGAGCCGGCGGGCCGTGACGCCGGCGCGCGCGTCGAGTTCGGCCGACAGCGGGCCGCCGTCCATCGCCCCGATCTCGTTCGAGCCGAAGACCAGCGGGCTAATGGGCCGTCCGGCGCGGTCGTCGCGCACCGTGACCGCGGCGCGGGTCTCGCCACGGGCGGAAGCCGGCGGCCCGGCGAGCGCCGCGACGCCCGCCGCGAGCGCGGCGCGCCGGGTCAGACCGCGCGTTCCCGGTTCTGAAATCCGCGCCGTTGTCCTCAAGAGACGAGCCCCGGCCCGTAGAGCGAGGGCCGGAAACGCTTCATCCAGAGAACCTTGCCAAGTCCGCCATAGGCGGTCGCGAGCGCCTTCTGCGAACGCTCGCGGTCGATCGGCGCGAACGCGACGGCGAGCGCCCCGCCGGCCGCGGCCTGAACGGCGCCCACCGCCATCCACCAGGCGATCTCGGCGCGGCGCGGCGGGTCCATCATGTCGAGCACGAAGCTGCGGATCTGCCCGCTCAGGAACCGGCGCTTCTTCACATAGGCCCATGTGAGCCGGCGCGGCGGCGTCCATTCGAGCACCCGCGCCTCGCGCGCATAGGCGAAGCGCCGCCCCGAGGCGACGAGGCGCTTCAGCAACAGGCTGTCCTCGCCCCCGACCGCGTTCAGGGCAGGATCGAACGGCTCCGCGCCGCCGAGGCAGCGGGCCTTGTCGAACATCGAATTGTTGGTGCCGAGATAGGCGCAGAGATCGGTGACGTCGACGGCGTCCGGCCGGTCGATCTCGCGGGAGAAGAACGGCCCGAACGGCCCGAGCGAGCCGCCCCCGTCCGCCCGCGCCTCCGCGGGGCCGAAGGTCGCGTCCGCGCCGCTCGCCCGCGCGGCGGCGACATGGCCGGCGAGCCAACCCGGAAACGCCTCCTGGTCGTCGTCGAGGAACGCGACCCAGCGGCCCGCCGCCGCCCGGACGCCTGCATTGCGGGCGGTCGCGACGCCGGGGGTCGGGACCGGCAGATAGCGGACGCCGGGCCCCGCGGCCTCGACGGTCGCCCGCGCCGAGCCGGTCGCGGAATTGTCCACGACGACGATCTCGCGCTCGACCTTGGGCGCCTCTTGCGAAAGCGCGCTCGCAAGCGCGCGCTTCAGCGGCTCGGGCCGGTCGAGGGTCGGAATGACGATCGAGACGAGATCCATGGGGCCTCTCCGCTCCGCGGCCCGTCCATGACCGCGACGGAGTTTTAAAGCGGAATCCGTCCGGTTCGAAACGGTTCGCGTCATGCCCCGGCCTGTCCGGGGCGTCCAGGCCTGCGGCGAGCGCAGCGGCCGTCCGTCCATGGATCCCCCGGACAGACCGGGGGATGACGATCCGCCGGCCGAACGCCGCCCTGACGGGGCCTTGAATCTTCGGCGGCGGGAGCCGCGGATCCGTGAGATCGACGACGACGCCGCGGACGCGGCCGACGCAACCGAAGCCGGCAACTAATTGCTGTCGGAACGCCGCCCGAAACGCTCTCGTCCGGCCGCCGCGCGGTCGCGGCGGGAGAGATCGCTTGTCCGACGCCGGTTCCGATCGAGCGCTGCGGGCCGCCCTGCGGCTCGCTCCCGCGCGCGCCTTCAGCGAGCGGACGATCGGGATCGGCTGCCTGCTCGCGGCCTCGGCGAGCTGGGGCTTCAACTGGACCGCGATCAAGGTTGTGTCGGCCGAGGCCCCGCCGATGGCCGCGCGCGGAACCGCCGCGCTCGCCGCCTGCGTCCTGCTGTTCGCGCTGGCGGCGGCCCGGCGGGAGGACGTCCTGCCGTCGCCTGACGGCTGGCCGGGGCTGATCTGGCGCTCCTTCACCAACGTCTTCGCGTGGATGGGCTTTTCGGCGCTCTCGGTCCACTGGCTGCGGATCCCGGAAGCCGCCCTCCTCGTCTACACGATGCCGATCTGGGCGATGGCGCTGTCCTTCGGACTGCAGGGCGCGCGGCCCGGCCGGACCGCGATCCTCGCGCTGGTTCTCGCGATGACGGGCGTCTCGATCCTGCTCGGCGGGGCCGGTTCGGCGCTGCGGCCCGAAAACCTGCCGGGCGTCGCCTTTGCGCTCGCCGCCGCGGGGCTGTTCGCGCTCGGCGCGACGACCTCGCGCCGCGGCGGCTCCCTGCCCGCCCTCGCGGACGTGTCGTGGCAGCTCGCGATCGGCGGCGCCATGCTGGTCGCCGTGTCGTGGAGCCTCGAGGCCGGTCCGGCGGCCGATCCGTCGCCGGCCGTCTGGTCGGCCTGGGCCTATATGGCGCTCGGCCCGATGGCGGCGGGCTATCTGGCGTGGTTCCGCGCGGTCCGCGCGCTTCCCGCCTCCGTGGCCGCGACCGGGATGCTGCTGGTCCCGGTCTGGGCCGCGGTCGGCTCGTGGATCTGCCTCGGCGAGAGTCTTAGCCGGCTCGACGCTCTGGCTTTCGCGGTGACGCTCGGCGGCGTGGCGCTCGCGGCCCGGCCCGCGCCGGGCGCCGCGGCCCAAAGCACGACGGCCGGCAACTAATTGCTGTCTGTCGGGCGGCTTTCGCCGTCTCCTCACGGTCGAGACGACGGAGGGCCGACATGACGCACCCGCTCCAGAACCTGACCTCGCCCGCAGCCCCCTTCGATCCGGCCGATACGCCGGTCGAGGCGACGGTGGCGCGCGGCGGCCGCCGACTGACGATGGTCTGGGCCGACGGCTCGGAGGCCTCCGCCTCGGCGGAGCGGCTGCGGCTCTCCTGCCGCTGCGCCTGGTGCACGAGGGCGCGGGCCGACGGCCGGTTCCCGGACGCCTTCGACGGCGCGGCGCTCGCCGCCGTCGAGCCCATGGGCGGCTACGCCGTCCACCTGACCTTCGCCGACGGCCACGACCGCGGAATTTTCCCCTGGAGCTTCCTGCGCCGTCTCGCGGCGGACGAAGCGGCGCCGCGCGAAACCGCGGCGGCCGCCTGATCCTCCCTCGGCGCGACAGACACGGACGACCGGACCCATGAGCCACGAACCGAAGACCGAGATCATCGAGACCGACCTGCTGGTCATCGGCGGCGGCACCGGCGGCCCGATGGCCGCCATCAAGGCCAAGGAGGCCAATCCGAAGCTGCGCGTCGTCCTGATGGAGAAGGCGAACGTGAAGCGCTCCGGCGCGATCTCGATGGGCATGGACGGGCTGAACAACGCCATCGTGCCCGGCTACGCCACGCCCGAGCAGTATGTGAAGGAGATCACCGTCGCCAATGACGGCGTGGTGCACCAGAAGGCCGTGATGGCCTACGCCACCGGCTCCTTCCCGATGATCCAGTACCTCGACAAGCTCGGGGTGAAGTTCGAGAAGGACGGCTCCGGCGAATACAACATGCGCAAGGTCCACCACATGGGGACCTACGTGCTGCCGATGCCCGAGGGGCACAACGTCAAGAAGGTGCTGTACCGCCAGCTCCGCCGACTGCAGGTCTCGGTCACCAACCGCTACATGGCGACGAGGCTGCTGAAGACGCCCGACGGGCGCATCGCCGGCGCGGTCGGGGTCAACACGCGGACCTCCGAGTTCCTGGTGGTGAAGGCCAAGGCCGTGGTGCTGGCCTGCGGCGCCGCCGGCCGGCTCGGCCTGCCGGCCTCCGGCTACCTGTTCGGAACCTACGAGAACGCGGCCAATTGCGGCGACGGCTACGCCATGGCCTATCACGCCGGCGCCGAGCTCGCGAACCTCGAGTGCTACCAGATCAACCCGCTGATCAAGGACTACAACGGCCCGTCCTGCGCCTACGTCACCGGTCCGTTCGGCGGCTACACGGCGAACAACAAGGGCGACCGCTTCATCGAGTGCGACTACTGGTCGGGCCAGATGATGCTGGAGTTCTGGCGCGAGCTGCAGTCGGGCAACGGCCCGGTCTACCTCAAGATGGACCATCTCGCCGAGGAGACGATCTCCGAGATCGAGACCATCCTGCACACCAACGAGCGGCCCTCGCGCGGGCGCTTCCACGAGCGGCGCGGCAACGACTACCGCAAGCGCCCGGTCGAGATGCACATCTCCGAGATCGGCTTCTGCTCCGGCCACTCGGCGTCCGGCGTCTGGGTCGACGAGAACGCCCGCACCACCATCCCCGGCCTCTACGCCGTCGGCGACATGGCGAGCGTGCCGCACAACTACATGCTGGGCGCCTTCGTCAACGGCGGGATCGCGGGCGCGGACGCCGCCGAATACTGCGCGAACGTCGACCTCGCCGCTTACGACGAAGGCTATCTCGCCGCCGAGAAGGAGCGCGTGCTCGCCCCCACCCGCCGCGACGACGGGCTGACGCCGTTCGAGATGGAGTTCAAGACACGCCGGCTGGTGAACGACTATCTCGAGCCGCCGAAGGTCACCGCCAAGATGGAGATCGCGCAGCGCCGCTTCGCCGAGATCCGCGAGGACCTGAACCAGCTCTGCGCGACCGACCCCCACGAGCTGCACCGCGCGCTCGAGATGCAGACCATCCTCGACTGCGCCGACATGGCGGCCGCGGCCTCGCTCTACCGCACCGAAAGCCGCTGGGGCTTCTACCACCTCCGCGTCGACCATCCCGAGACCGACAACGAGAACTGGTACTGCCACACCATGCTGTTCAAGGACGAGCACGGCCGCATGTCCCACCGCAAGCGCGAGATCGACCCCTATGTGGTGCCGGTCGAGGAGGAGGAGATGGCGGCCTACCACCAGCTCCGCGTGAAGACCCCGCAAGCGGCCGAGTGAGGAGACCAAGATGCCGATCATCACCCATTCGCAGAGCGCCGCCGTCGTCATCGACGACGCCAAGTGCATCGCCGAGAAGGGCTGCACCGTCTGCGTCGACGTCTGCCCGCTCGACATCCTCGCGATCGACGAGGGACGCAAGAAGGCGTTCATGAAATACGACGAGTGCTGGTACTGCATGCCCTGCGAGGCCGACTGCCCGACGGGCGCGGTCAAGGTCAACATCCCCTATCTGCTGCGCTGACCCTCTCGGCGCCCCGGCCTTGAGCCGGGGCCCAGGAACGCATCCGCATCGCTTCTCGAGGCGTCGACGGCGCCGCCTGTTCCTTCGACGTCGCGGATATGGGCCCCGGCTCAAGGCCGGGGCGCCGCGAGGATGAAACCACGGACCACGCCCATGCCCGTTTTCGACGCCTTCGACGACGATCTCGACGACCTGAAGGAGCGCGCGCAGGACCCCGACGCCGGCGTGCGGCGGGTCGCCATGATGGAGCTCGCCGAGCAGGTCGGCCCCGAGGCCGTGGTGCTGCTTCTCAAGGGCCTCGGCGACGACGACCCGCAGGTGCGCGCCGCCGCCGCCAAGGCGCTCGACGAGCATGACGGTCCGGAAGTCGTCGAGGGCCTCGTGGGCTCGCTCGAGGACAAGGACGAGATGGTCCGGCTCGCCGCCGCGGAGTCGCTTGCGGAGAAGAAGGAGCCGTCCTGCGCGGCGCTTCTGATCGAGCGCGCCGAGCATCCCGATCCCTTCGTGCAGGCCGCGGCGCTCCGCGCGCTGCGCGAGCTCACCCTGCCGGACGCGCTCGCCTCGGCGCTGCGCGCGCTCCGCAGCCCGGCGCCGGAAGTGCGCCGCGAGGGCCTCGGCGTGATCGGCTGGCTGAAGGCGGAGGAGGCCATGCCGGCGCTGATCGCGACGGCGTCCGATCCGGACCCGAGCGTGCGGCGCGCCACCATGTCGGCGCTAGTGTTCGTCCGTCCGGGCGGCCCCGGCGCCTCGACGCTGGTCGCGGGGTTGGCCGATCCGCACTGGCAGGTGCGCGAGGAGGCGGCGGTCTCCTCCGCCAAGATCCGGCTGCCGGAGGCGACCGTCGCGCTCATCGGCCTGATGACCGACGAGGTCTGGCAGGTGCGCGTCAAGGCCGCGAACGCGCTCGGGCGCCTCAGGGCCGAAAGCGCGGTCGACGCGCTGGGCGAGGCGCTCGGCGCCGAGATCAGCAACCTCCGCAAGGAGGCGGCCGCGGCGCTCGGCGAGATCGCCGCGCCGCGCGCGCTGAACTGGCTCGAACCTGCGATGGACGATCCCGACCCGGACGTCCGCAAGCTCATTCGTTGGGCGATCGGCCGCTGCCGCGAGGCGGTGTGAGGAGCGCTCCCTTCCGAGCTCCCACGACGCCGATCCGTCCCACGCCGCGCCGGAGGTCCTCTCCGGCGCGTTTTTTTATCACCTTTTCAGAGGCTTGAGGCTCAGGTCTTCTGAAAGCGCCCGCATTGCGCGCGCTCTTCTTCTCCCCCAGCGGAAACGTCCGCGAACTCGGCGCAGGCGCCGTTCTCCCCTGCCCCTTGCGGGAAGGGAGCGGAAGCGTCGCGCACGTTTTGCTTAGGTTTCCGCCGGGGAGAAGCAAAGATCCCCGCTCCGCTTCACATCAAATCGCTGCCCGACCTTTCACCTTGGAACTGGAACGATTCCGTGGTTTGCTGCATCGCGTCATAGCGATGCGAGGGACCCGAGAATGGCTCCGACCGCCGCCGTCGCCTGGCCGCCGATGATGTCGGCCCGCCCGGCGCTTCCAGCCGCCGCCGCGGCTCTTCTTCTCTCCGAAGGCGAAGGCGCGCCGGAAGGCCGCATGCGCCAGCGGCCGCTGCTCGAGGGATTGAGCGAAGCCGAAAAGCAGAAGGTCGTCGCGCGCGGCCGCAAGCGCGTGCTCTATCGCGGCGCGACCCTGTTCTCCCAGGGCTCCTCCCATGACGGCATCTATCTGGTGGAGTCCGGCCGCATCCGCGTGTTCTACGCCGCGCCGTCCGGCCGCGAGATCACGCTCGCCTACTGGTATCCGGGCAATTTCGTCGGCGGGCCGGAAGTGTTCGGCGGCGGCGCGCATGTCTGGTCCGGCATGGCGGCGAGCAATTCGAGCGTGCTGCACATTCCCGGAGCGGCGCTGCGCGAGCTCGTGCTCGAGATCCCGGCGCTCGCCCTCGGCGTGATCGAGGGCCTGGTGTTCAAGGGCAAGTGCTACTCGACCATGGCGCAGATGCTCGGCACGCGCTCGATCACCGAACGGCTCGCCCATCTCCTGCTCCACCTCGCCGACCTCTACGGCGTGCCCGAGGACGACGGCGTGCTGATCGCCGCGAGCTTCACCCACGCCGACCTCGCCCATCTCGTGGGCGCGACCCGGCAGTGGGTGACCATCAGCCTGAAGCGGCTCGCCGAACGCGGCGTGGTCGAGGCGGGGCGCAGCGAGATCCTGATCCGCCGTCCCGACCTGCTCGCCGAGATGCGTCACGGCGGCGACGCCTAATCCTCGTGCAATGGCGAAGCAGATCCGCCTCCCTTCGAGGCGCCCGCCAAATTCTCGGAAACTAATCGACAGTCCTGCCCCGACTTCATTTGAAGGCCGCATCGGCCGCTTCGATGATGCTCGCGTCGGAGGCCACCGGCGGCCCCGGTTCCGAAAGCGAGGCGAGCGATGACGGCATCCTGGTTCAACCGTGGTTCGACTTCCCTTGCGGCGCTCGCGCTTGCCGCAGGTCTTGTCTCAGCCCCGGCGACGTCGGCCCTGGCCGAAACGCTGACCATCGGCATCGGCACGCAGGACACCACCACCAACACGGTCACCACCGGCGCGGTGATCCGCGAGCTCAAGCTGCTGGAGAAGCGGCTGCCGAAGGACGGCAAATACGCCGGCCTCGACATCAAGCTCGACTGGCAGAACTTCACCTCCGGCCCGCCCGTCACCAACGGCATGATGGCGAACAAGCTGCAGTTCGGCGGCATGGGCGACTATCCGCTGGTGGTGAACGGCTTCACTTTTCAGAACAACGCCGAGTCGAAGTCGCAGCTGATCGCGGTCGCGGCCTACAACATGGACGGGTCCGGCAACGGCGTCGTGGTCCACAAGGACAGCCCCTATTATTCGCTCGCCGACCTCAAGGGGAAGGTGCTGAGCGTGCCCTTCGGCTCCGCCGCCCACGGCATGGTGCTGAAGGCGATGCAGGACGCCAAGCTCCCGAAAGACTTCTTCCATCTCGTGAGCCAGAGCCCCGAGGTCGGCTCCACGAACCTGAAGGAGCAGAAGATCGACGCCCACGCCGACTTCGTGCCCTTCGCCGAGCTGCTGCCGTTCCGCGGCTTCGCGCGCAAGATCTTCGACGGCGTGCAGACCAACCTTCCGACCTTCCACGGCGTCGTGGTCCGCACCGACTTCGCGGAGAAGTATCCGGAGATCGTCGACGCCTATCTCCAGGCCGCCATGGACGCGGCGGCATGGGTCAAGCAAGACCCCAAGCGCGCCGCCGAGATGATCTCGAAATGGACCGGCACCGACAAGGAAGTGGTCTACGTCTTCCTTGGCCCGGGCGGCATCATGACCGTCGATCCGACGATCAAGAAGCCGCTGGTCGAAGCCGCCAAGGTCGACGCCAAGGTCTTGCAGGACATGGGGCGGATGAAGGAGTTCGACGTCGACGGCTGGGTCAACGACAGCTACCTGCGCGCCGCCTTCAAGGCCCGCGGGCTCGACTACGACAAACAGCTCTCCTCGACGGCCAACTACGAGGTCAAGGGCGAGGACGGCTTCTGCAAGACCAAGATCACAGAGCCGCGCAAAGCCGGCGAGATCTGGGTGAAGGACGGCGACATCCTGCCGTTCTCCTCCGCCGCCTGCACGCTCGGGGCCTATCGCGACTTCCAGACGAAGGGGACAGCGATGAACGTCGCCTACGTGTTCGACACGGCGCGCGGCATCAAGCTCTTCGCCGACAAGGCCTTCTACGTCGCGAGCGAGAAGGGCGAGCTTGCGCCCTTCATGCTGAAGGCCGACGCCGAGGCCTATGCGGCCTCCTCGGGCGGCAAGGTGGTGTCGTTCGACGACGCCCTCGCCGCCGCGACGAAGGGCTGACGGCGATGGCGGGCTCCTTCGCCGCCGCCGGACGGCCGCCGATCGCCCCGGCGACGCCGTCCTCCGTCCGCCGGGAGGCCCCGCGCCTGCCGGCCTGGCTCCGCCGCCTGCCATGGCGGGCGGCGGCGACGGGCTTCGTCTCGCTCGCGCTGTTCGTGCTCGCCTGGCACCTGCTGACGACCTACCGGGTCAACGCCTATGTGCGTTTCGCCAACGTGCCCTCGCCCGCCGACGTGCTGGCGAGCGCGGAGACGGCGCTGTCGAGCAGCGCGTTCTTCACCCATGTGGGCGTGAGCTGCCGGCGCATCCTCTTCGGCTTCCTGGTCGCCGCGGCGATCGCGGTTCCGCTCGGCCTGCTGATGGGGCGCTTCCGGCCGATCCGGGAGTTCGTCTTCCCGGTCGCCGAGGTGCTGCGGCCGATCCCGGCGATCGCCTGGGTCCCGATGGCGATCATGCTGTGGCCGACCAACGAGCAGTCGATCGTGTTCATTACCTTCCTCGGCTCGTTCTTCCCGATCCTGCTCAACACGCTGCACGGCATGGCGACGGTCGACCCGGTGCTGGTGCGCGCCGCCCGTTCGCTCGGGGCGAGCGAGGCCGCGACCTTCCGCGAGGTCTATCTGCCCGCGACGCTGCCGCAGATCTTCACCGGGCTGACCGTCGGCATGGGCGTCGCCTGGGTCTCGCTGATCGCGGCCGAGATGATCTCGGGCCAGTTCGGCGTCGGCTACTTCACCTGGGAGGCCTACAGCCTCGTCCAGTATCCCGACATCGCGCTCGGCATGATCACGATCGGGCTGCTCGGCCTCGCCTCGAGCTTCGCGATCCGCCTGATCGGCCGCCTCGCAATGCCCTGGAGCGCCGCCCGATGACCGTCGTCTCGCTCAAGCGCGCGGAAGCCGAGGCGCCGCGCCCCGCCGACGCTCCCGCCCCCGGCGCCCGCGGTCGCATCGAGATCCGCGACTTCGGCCTGAAGTACCGCACGGCCGACGGCGAGACCGACGCGGTCTCGGGCGTGTCGCTGACCGTGGAGCCCGGCGAGTTCGTCTCGATCATCGGGCCGTCGGGCTGCGGCAAGTCCACCATGCTGAACGCGCTGGCGGGCTTCCTGAAGCCGACCTCCGGCACGGTGCTGGTCGACGGCAAGCCGATCCAGGGGCCGGGCGCCGACCGCGGCATGATCTTCCAGCAATATTCGCTCTTCCCCTGGAAGACCGTGGTCGAGAACGTCGAGTTCGGCCTCAAGATGCAGGGGATCGACCGCGCCGAGCGCAGGCGCCGGGCCCGCACCCTGCTCGGCCTCGCGGGGCTGTCGCAGTTCGAGAACCACTATCCGGACGCGCTCTCGGGCGGCATGAAGCAGCGCGTCGGCATCGTGCGGGCGCTCGCCACGGGCCCGCGGATCCTGCTGCTCGACGAGCCGTTCGGCGCGCTCGACGCGCAGACGCGGCTGATCATGCAGCAGATCCTCACCAACATGTGGCAGCGGCTGAAGATCTCGGTGCTGTTCGTGACCCACGACATCGACGAGGCGATCTTCCTGTCGGACCGGGTCTACGTCATGACCGCGCGTCCGGGCTCGGTGAAGGCCGAGGTCGCGGTCCCGCTGCCGCGGCCGCGCGATCCCGCGCTGATCATGTCGTCGGAGTTCCTGGCGCTGCGGCGCGGGCTGATGTCGCTCATCCGCGAGGAGAGCCTTAAGGCCATGGGCGGCGAGATCAACGAGGACGCGCTGAAGGGGCTGGCCGCCACCTTCGACGACGGCGACGTCGCCCGCGCGCTCTGAGGCGCGGGCGTCTTTCAGGACTTCCAATCGAGGACGGACCGAAGATGACTTACGTCGTCACGGAAAACTGCATCCGCTGCAAATACATGGACTGCGTCGAGGTCTGCCCGGTCGACTGCTTCTACATGGGCGAGACCATGCTGGTGATCGCCCCCGGCGAATGCATCGACTGCGGCGTCTGCGAGCCGGAATGCCCGGCGGAAGCGATCAAGGCCGACACGGAGCCGGGCCTCGAGGGCTGGATCGCGCTCAACGCCAAATACGCCGCCGTCTGGCCGAACGTCTCCGAAAAGGGCGAGCCGCCCGCCGACGCCGCCGACTGGGACGGCGCGCCGGGCAAGCTCGAAGCCGTGTTCGGCCACGCCGATCCGGCCGCGGCCTGAGCAGGCGCCCGAACCACCGCCGTCATGCCCGCTTTTCGCAGGCATCCACGACTTTCCTTCGAACCGCAGCGTAACCCGAAGTCGTGGATACCCGCCTTCGGCGGGCATGACGGCGGAGTCGAACCCATCACGCCCGAAGCCGGAGACCGACGCCGATGAGCAAGTACATGGAAGAGCGCGTGACGCATGTGCGTCACTGGACGGAGACGCTGTTCTCGTTCCGCACCACGCGGGACCCCTCGTTCCGCTTCCGCAACGGCGAGTTCACCATGATC
>QFPN01000011.1 GCA_003241695.1 Ancylobacter novellus
TTCGAGCGCGAATTTGCTTCCGCAATAGAAGGTGATCCCGGGCATGGTGATGAAGCCGCCCATGGACGTGACGTTGACGATATGGCCCCGCCGCCGCTCGCGCATGCCTGGCAGCACCGCCTTGATCATCGCGACGGGTCCGAAGACGTTGGCGGCGAACTGGCGCTGAAGATCGTCCATCGACGATTCCTCCAGCACGCCCTCATGGCCATAACCCGCATTATTCACCAGCACGTCGATCGGGCCGCCCTGCCGTTCGGCTTCGGCGATAGTCGCCGGGATCGCCTCGAAATCGGTCACGTCCAGCGTGACCGGGTGAGCGCGATCGGGAGCGAGCGCGGCGAAGGTCTCGGCGTCGCCCTCCCGCCGCACGGTGCCTATCACATGGTGGCCCGCTTCAAGCGCGCCTGAGGCAAATGCTCGTCCCAGGCCGGAACTGACGCCGGTGACGAGGAATGTTTTGGGGGTGAAAGCCATGGTACAACTCCGGGTCGTAATAAAAAATATATCATGATATATATAGACACATGACACGAAACAAGACCCAGGCAAATCCGACCGCCGCGAGGGGGGAGCCGCTCCGCCAGCGCGTGATGGACGCGGCGGAACGGCTGCTCCGCCGGGGCCGCCGGGGCAAGGCCGATTTCTCAATGCGCGATCTTGCCAGCGAAGCCGGGGTCAGTTTCGCAACGCCGTTCAATCAGTTCGGGAGCAAGGCTGCGATCATGCATGCCCTTTCGGGGCGGCGGATCGATACGATGGCCAAGCGATTTGCCGAGATGTCTCCGCCTGCCGATGCAGCCGCCAGGGTGCTGTTGGCGATCGACACGGCGGTCGAGGTGATGCTGGAGGAGCCGGAGATAAACCGAGCCGTGATGGGGTGGATCGGCACGGCCGGTCCGTCCCCCGGAAAGGTCATGACGCACTCCACGACCTTATGGTCGCTGGCCCTGGGAGCCGGCGATGGCTTGATCGCGGCGAGCAGGCAGAAGGCGCTGCGCTGTTTGCCGGAACAGCTCGCCTTTGCCTTTCGTGGGGTTCTGTCGTTCTGGACCGCCGGCGAACTGCCGGATGAGGCGCTTGCCTCTAATGCGCGAGAGATTGCGAAGACGTTGCTGTTCGGATTTGCTGAACGGCCGCTATTCCGCGATTCCGCCTCCTAAGCTGCGTTCGGGAATCCACCCCGTTGCTGCCAGTCAGGTGTCACGCCGTTTGAGCCATTTGTTCGTAGCTTTATTCAGGAGGGATATGGAGGGCTATAGCGTAGACGTAGTTCTCCGTTTCGTCGTTCTCGGCCCGGCACGGTCAACGTGGCTGATGTTTCGGATGATCGGCCGTCGCGGCGCGCGCCCTATGGCGCGGTTTGCCCGGGACGTGCGATGCGGCGCAAGTCGGCGTTGTGGTGGACATGAATTCCGGTCTCGTCGCGGGCGACGAGACGCACGATCGTGTCCGCGACCGTCTCCGCGGGGATAGCGCCGTATCGCGAGAGCGGGCCGAGCAGCACGGGCGTCAGCGCGACGGACAGGCGCTGGCCGATCGCCTCAAAGACCCGCCGCTCGCTGCGGCTGCCGACAAGAAATCCCGGCCTGACGATATCGACGCGATCGAAGCCGACGTCGGCGACGGCGCGCTCGATCGCGCCCTTGGTCTGCAGATAGAAGCCTGGACCGCCGGCCCCGGCGGCCGTCACGAGAATGAGATGGCGCGCGCCAAGGACCTTCGCGCCCTTGGCGACGGCCAGAACGTAGTCGTGATCGACCCTGAACATGGCCGGCTGCGACCCGGCGGCGCGGATCGTGGTGCCAAGACACGAAATGGCGACGTCGACGCCGTCTGGCGCGATCGGCTTCAGCGTCGCCTCGGGCGCCTCGCACAACCGCTCGAAATCGATCGGGCGGCCGGCTGAGGACGATCCACGCCGGACGAGGCCGATGAGGTCGATGTCGGAACGCGCGGCGAGCCTCGCCCCGACGAGGCCGCCGACAAGGCCGGTGCCCCCGGCGAGCAGGACGCGTTCTGTCATTTGGGGAGCACCTCGCCTCGGCGACTGGGAAACGTCGGTCTCCGCCCGACTATCATGGATCAGTGAAGGCCTACTCCAACCGCGCGTCGCGGCAGATGCATCTCCCGCCAGCGGTTCGGCGGCATGCCCTCCCATTCTCGGAAAGCGCGGTAGAAGGAGGTCGTATCCTGATATCCGAGCAGGCAGGCGACCTCGGCGATGTCGGTCGCCGGATCGGTGAGCAGGCGGCGACCGAGGTCGCGGCGCGCCTCCGCGAGAAGATCGCGGAAGGTCGAGCCTTCCTCGGTGATGCGGCGCTGCAAGGTGCGGTCGCTCATTCCAAGCTGTCTTGCGACGTCGTTCAGGCCGGGCTGACCGCTCGCCAGGCTGCGTTTGAGCACGACCTTCACCTGCTCGGCGATGGAGCTTTGCGCTTCGAGTTCGCCGAGCGCGGCGGTGAGTGCGGGAGTGAGCATCTCCAGCATCTCCGGATTGTGGCCGGGGAACGGGCGATCGAGATCTTCCGCGTCGAGCACCAGAACGTCGCGCGACGCGCCGGCGCGGATCGGGCAGCCGAAATACTCCGCATGGGTCGCGCTCACCGGTCCCGTCCGCGTGAACTCGACCCGGCGCGGCGCGATTGTCTTGCCCGTGGCGCGCCGTCCGAGCTCCACCAGCGTCGCGAAGGTGACGTCGACGGAAATCGCCGGCTCCGGTTCGACCGCGAACGGCCAGTTGGCCGAGATCGAGCACTCTCCGCCAGCTTCCACGACCTGCAGTTGCTCAGGCGTGCAGAGCTGTTTGAAACGCGCGAGCCGCGTAAGTCCGTCGCGATAGTCGCGGGCGTAGAAAGCCGCGAGGCTCGACGGCGGATGCACCGCCGTGTCGGCTTCGCGGACCATGCGGACGCCCAACGCCGGATCGCCGGAAAGATCCGCCAGCGCCCGAAGCAGCACGAAATACTGCGCCGTCGTGAGGTAGGACTGCCCGCCGAGATGGAGCGTCGCCGGCAGGCGCGCCTGCCGCAGCAGCGCGGCGGGCGGGACGCCGATCTGCTCGACTGCGCGCCAGAAGGCCTGCGGCAGCTTGCATTTGTCGACCTGAGCCATGGCTGAGCCTTGTCACGCGACCTTCGAGATGCCGGTCGCCTGCCGCATCATCCCGTCGAAAGCGCGATCGGACAGGACGCCCCGCATGAAGATCATCGGCTTGGCTCCGAACCCGACCGCATAACGCGTCTTGGGCTTCCGCGCGGTCACCGCCTCGGCGATCGTGTCGGCGATGAGCTGCGGCGGGGACTGACGTTTGCGGCTCGCCTCGCCGACCATGGATTCCGTCATGGCGTTCGCCTGCGGGGCGTAAGGGCCGTGGCCCGAAGTCTTGCGAAGTTTGTCGGCGGCGATGCCGGCCCATTCGGTCTTGATGCCGCCCGGCTCGATCACCACCACGTCGATCCCGAAGGGCTGCACCTCCATGCGCAGGCAGTCGCTGATCGCCTCCAACGCGAACTTGGTGCCGTGGTACCAGGCGCCGAGCGGGGTGTGGATCTTGCCGCCCATCGACGTGATGTTGACGATCGTGCCCGAGCGCTCGGCGCGCATATGCGGCAGAGCGAGCTGGATCAGGCGGACGGCGCCGAAGACGTTGACCTCGAATTGCGCGCGGGCTTCCCCCATCGGCACGTCCTCGACCGCGCCATATGAACCGTAGCCGGCGTTGTTGACCAGAACGTCGATGCGGCCCGACTGCGCGATGATCGCCTCGATGCCCGCCCGCATCGAGGCGTCGTCGGTGACGTCCATCGCGAGCACGTGAACGCCGGACTTGATCAGATGCTGCATGCGGTCGACGCGACGGGCGGCGCCGTAGACCGTGTAGCCAAGGCTTTTGAGCTTGAGGACGGCGGCCTCCCCGATGCCAGAGGAGGCGCCCGTGACGAGTGCGACTTTGTCGGCCATGCGACTGGTCCTTCGATTCTGGTGAGCGTCGTCTGCGATTTCGTGGGATGGCCGCGTCTTGTGGAACGCAGACTAGCCGCGGAAATGCGTTGCGGGATTGGCGATGCGCGCCAGATATTTTGCGCGTCACGCCAACTTGCTGACGCAAGACGTCCATGACGCGACCTCATGGACGGGAGCCGTCGCCCCAAAACCGTGGCGACGGCGTTTTCGCGAGCGATGGTCCGCCGAAGCCGCGCGTGTTCGAACGAAGGCGCTCGTCAGGCGGAGTTCCCGGCTGTTCAGGAGGCGGTCGCCGGCGTCGTCCCGAAAATCGGCAACCGTCCCCGGCGTGTTATCCGATAGACCGTCGCCGGCGGCGCGTTCAGCAGCGTTTTTCCCGCCACCTTCGCCTTGAGGCCGAGGCGGTCGAGTATCTTTCGCGGCACCGGACAGCGAGGGCCGTAGGTGAATTGATAGAATGCGCCTCCATGCCTCAGATGTTCGAAGGCGCCCGACAAGATGGCGATCACCTTTCGAGGCGGCATGTTCAGAAGCGGCAATCCGCTCACAACGGCGCCCACCGCTTTCGGCTTTTCGAACTCTATGCTCCGAAGCCGCGTCGCATCCATCCAAAGCACGCGCGCGTCCGGAAACCGAGAATTCAGGAGCCGCGCGAAATCTGAACCGTATTCGACCAGGGTGAGGTCTTCCGGCGCGACCCCGCGCGCCAGAAGATTCTTCGTGAACACGCCGGTTCCCGGACCAAGCTCGATCACCGGCCCGGTGTCCGGACCAATGTCCCGCGTCATCAACTCGGCCAACGCGCGCCCCGAAGGGGCGATTGCGGCGACCTCGAGAGGGTTCGCCGCCCACGACTTCAGGAACGTTACGACATCGCTTTGCAAATTCATCACCTCGGAATGGAGGGTGAGGGAGGCGGGAAAGCGTGTTTTTCCAGCCTCACAGCGAAGCGATCCGCCGCTCGGTTTCACCGCCTTGAGCGGCGTTGGACAGGTCTTCCCACGCCTCCCACTCCGCCAGGCGGGCGGCATAGGCCGCCTTGGCGACGGGAAGTCCTTCCGTGCCGAGGAAGAAGCGCAGCGGCGGCTCGGCCGCGTCGACGATGGAGAGAACCGCCGTGACCGTGGCCTTGGGATCGCCGAAAGCCATCCTGGCTCCGGCGGCGAAGGCTTGCTGGCGAAGCTCGGCGTAGACGTCCAGACCGTCCGAAATCTTCAGGGAGGTCGCGCTTGCAAAGTCGGTGGCGTAGGCGCCGGGTTCGATCAGCGTCACCTTGACGCCGAAACCCTCGATTTCCTTCGCAAGCGCCTCATGCAGCGCTTCGACCGCCCATTTCGACATGTGGTAGGCGCCGGCGATGGGATGGGCGACGACGCCGGCAACGCTCGAGACGCTGACGATATGGCCGCTTCCCTGCTCCCGCAGATAGGGCAGCGCCGCCTGGATGACGCGCAGCATTCCGAAGACGTTGGTGTCGAATTCGGCCTGCAGATCCTTTTCGTTCAGCTCTTCGATCGCGCCGACGAGCGCGTAACCCGCATTGTTGAGCACGATGTCGAGCCGCCCGAAATGCTGGTGCGCGGCGGCGACCGCTCGTCGAACCCCTGCGACGTCCGTGACGTCGAGTTCGAGCGGAAGCACGGCGTCTCCGTAGAGGTCGGTCAGATCGGACAGGCTAGACAGATTGCGCGCCGTGGCGATCACGTTGTCGCCGCGCTCGAGGGCGGCTTCGGCCCAGATGCGGCCGAAGCCGCGCGACGCGCCAGTTATGAACCAGATTTTGTGCGCCATGATATGGCTCCCAGCTGTTGTGCGGAGCCGAGAATGGCGATCGAAGACGGCCGTTGGATTGGCGCGAGGCGCCATGTCTCTGGCGGAGCGCGCCAATCTGATCGGGGCTTGGAAGCCGGCTCATGCGTCCATCGGCGGCGATCGCGCGAGATCGCCCTTCCACGACAGTTCCTGCGTCGCGCTTGAGCCGCCGCGCTACGCGGCCTCGTGGATCGGCCCGCCCCCGACTTCAGGCGAGCGCCGCCCTCGCGGTTTGGTACTCCGCCCTCATCCGCTCCACGATCTCGGCGACCGAAGGCGCGTCCCCGATCGCGCCGAGCCCCTGCCCTGCTCCCCAGACGTCGCGCCATGCCTTCGCAGCAGCGCCGAAGTCCATCCGGGACTTGTCGGCCTCCGGCAGCGCGTCGGGATCGAGCCCGGCGGCGGCTATGGACGGCTTTAGATAATTGCCGCGGACGCCGGTGAAGAGCGAGGAATACACGACGTCGTCGGCGGCGCAGTCGATCAGCATCTGCTTGTAGCGCGGGTCGGCGTTCGCTTCCTTCGTCGCGATGAAGCGGGTGCCGACATAAGCGAGGTCCGCGCCGGCGACTTGCGCCGCGAGCGCCGCCCTGCCCGTCGCGATCGCGCCCGACAGGGCGATCGGGCCGTCGAAGATCGTCCGCACCTCCTGCGTCAGCGCGAAGGGGCTGAGCGCGCCGGCGTGACCGCCCGCGCCCGCGCAGACAAGGATGAGGCCGTCCACCCCCGCTTCGAGCGCCTTCTCCGCATGACGGACCGAGATCACGTCATGCAGCACGATCCCCCCCCAATCGTGGACCGCCTTCACGACCTCGTTCGGCGGGCGCAGCGAGGTGATGACGATCGGAACCCGATGGCGCGCGCATGTCGCCATGTCCTCGCCGAGCCTGTCGTTCGACGCGTGGACGATCTGGTTGACGGCGAAGGGCGCGGCGGGTCTGTCGGGGTTCGCCGCGGAGAAGTCCTCGAGCTCGCGCCCGATCCGCGTGAGCCAGACGTCGAGCTGTTCCGCCGGGCGCGCGTTCAGGGCCGGAAAAGAGCCGACGACGCCCGCCTTGCACTGCGCGAGCACGAGCTCGGGCCCAGACACGATGAACATCGGCGCGCCGATCACGGGGATCGACAGGCGGCCTTCCAGAAGCGGAGGGAGAGGCATAGAGAACCGGCGCGTGGACCTACACGCGCAGAAGGCTAGCGGAGCTTCGCAGCGGCGTCACCCCGAAGCGCGGAGCGGAACGCTTAGCCCCCGCGCTTGGCGAGACGCGCCGCCCGCAGCTTCTCGAAATCCTCGCCGGCATGATGCGAGGAGCGCGTGAGCGGGCTCGCGGAGACCATCAGGAAGTTCTTGGCGTAGGCCATGGTCTCGTAGGAGCGGAATTCGTCCGGCGTCACGAAGCGCGCGACCGCGTGATGCTTGCGCGTCGGCTGGAGATACTGCCCGATCGTCAGGAAATCGACCTCGGCCGATCGCAGGTCGTCCATGAGCTGGAGCACCTCGTTCCGCTCCTCGCCGAGCCCGACCATGATGCCGGACTTGGTGAACATGTCCGGGTCGAGCTCCTTCACCCGCTGCAGCAGGCGGAGCGAGTGGAAGTAGCGCGCGCCCGGCCGCACGGTGAGATAGAGCGACGGCACGCATTCGAGATTGTGGTTGAAGACGTCCGGCCGCGCCTCGACCACGGTTTCGAGCGCGCCCTCCTTGCGCAGGAAATCGGGGGTCAGCACCTCGATTGTGGTGCCGGGGCTCGCGCGTCGGATCGCTCCGATGACGTCCGCGAAATGCTTTGCGCCGCCGTCCGCGAGATCGTCGCGGTCGACGGACGTGATCACCACGTGATGCAGCGCGAGCTTGGCGACGGCGTCCGCGACCCGCTCGGGCTCTCCGGCGTCGACAGCCTCCGGCAGGCCGGTGCGCACGTTGCAGAAGGCGCACGCCCGCGTGCAGGTGTCGCCGAGGATCATGAAGGTTGCGTGCTTCTTCGACCAGCATTCCCCGATGTTCGGGCAGCCGGCCTCCTCGCAGACCGTGACGAGCTTGTTCGACCGCACGATCTCGTTGGTCTCGCGCCAGACCGGGGATCCCGGCGCCTTGACGCGGATCCAGTCCGGCTTGCGCAGCACTTCCGTGTCGGGGCGGCGCGCCTTCTCCGGGTGCCGGGCGCGGGAAACGCCGTTCGTGCGATCGAGAACCGTGACCATGGGCTTCCGGCGATCGGGTGACGCCGAGCAGGACCCGAATGGCCGCCCGGTCTTGTCCATGAAAAAGGAGAGCACGCGTGACCGCATGCTCTCCCTAAGACTTTAGACGAAGCGGACGCTTTCGTCATCGGCGCGCCCGCAGGGCGGACGCGTCCGAAACGCAGGGCTCAGGCTGAGCGTCCCCTGATCGCCCGCCAGGCGAAGATCAGCAGGCAGGCGCCCGCCACCGCGACGATGCATTGCCAGATCCAGCCGCCGGGTGGGATCACGCCGACCGCCTTGAGGATCGCGTTCATCACCACGGCGCCGATGATGCCGAGGATGATGTTCATGAAAAGTCCCATTTCGGACTTCATGATCTGCTCGGCGATCCACCCGGCGATGCCGCCGAGGATAATCGCCATGAACCAACCGACGCCTTCCATTTCTCAACTCCCGTGAAAAGTCCCGTCGCAGGCAGAAGTTGGGCGGACGGCGGACGAATCCAGAGGGTGGGAATAAATTGCTCGCTGCGCTGGCGGCCGCGCCGCGCCGTCGTCCGAGACCCGCAGGCGGCGCAAGGCGACACGTCGCCTTCTCGCGGCAGGTGGAGAAACCGCCATGTCGACCGCGCACTGGATCATGCTCGCCGGCTACAACACGTGGGCCAACGTCCGTCTCTACGGCGCCGTTCGGGCGCTTCCGGCGGAGACGTTTCGCGCCGAGGCAGGAGCGTTCTTCGGTTCGCTCCGTGGCACCCTCAATCATCTGCTCGTCGCCGACAGGATCTGGATGAAGCGCCTCACCGGCGAAGGAGACGCGCCCGACCGGCTCGACGCGATTCTTCACGGGGATCTGGGCTCGCTTTCCGAAGCCCGCGCCATGGAAGGACCGGCGCATCGCAAGCTGGGTCGCCGGGTTCGACGAGACCGCACTCGCCCGCGTCGTGCGCTACCGCCGCGTGACCACGCCGGACCTGATCGAACAGCCGACGGCCGAGATCCTCGCCCATCTCTTCAACCACCAGACACACCACAGAGGGCAGGCGCATGCGTTGGTCACGCGCTTCGGCGGACCGGAGGCGAGCCCGGTTCTCGACCTGCTGGCGTTCCAGCGGGAACGCGCGGCGGCGTGACGGGCTCCGGGCCGTCGCGTCCCGGCTCGTCGGCCGGGACGCGACGGCGGCGGATTACGCCGTGACTTCCCGCGCCGTGATCGAATAGCGGAAGCCGTCCGGATCGAGGCAGTCGAGCAGTCCCGCGACGGTTTCGGCCTGCGGATACATGAAGAAGCCGAGAGGCCCCGCCTCCGAGCCGGGCAGCTTGACGTCGTGCGCGTCGTTGTACGCGATCCAGTTGGTCTCCCACGAGCCGAACAGCGCCTTGCGCGCCGCCACGACCTTCGGGTCGTCCATCGCGAGCTTGGTCGGGGGCTCTTCGAGCGCGACCTTGCGGACGTCCGCCGGATCGACCGGAACCCAGCCGGCGCCGTCGAGCCACACCTCGGCGCGGCAGTGCTGGGCCTTGGTGACGGTCTCGCTGTTGGCCCCGAGGCTCTTGTAGCCGAACTTCGACGGCGCGACCCGAAGGCCGTAGACGTCGCGGGCGGGAAGCCCCGCAGCTCGCGCCAGGCCGACATACAGCGCGTTGATGTCGGCGCATTTGCCGCCGAGATTGCCGCTCTCGAGCATGGTCTTGACGTCTCCGAGCCCGCAGCCGCGCACTTTCGCGTCGCGGAAGGTGTTTTCGACCACCCATTCATAGATCGCGCGCGCCTTCTCGACGTCGCTCGTGCGGGCGCCCACGATTTCGTCGGCGCGAGTCTTCACGATGCCGTCGGTCGGCACATGGGCGGTCGGCGCGAGATAAAGCGTCCGGTCCGCGCCGGACAACGTCTCGCTCGATCCCGTGAGTTCGACCGCGCGGTCGCGCGTCGAAACCCGGCTGACCACTTCGAGGACGGGCGCGGCCGAGCCGTTCTTCCATTCCGCGACGACCATGCCCGCGGGTTCCTGCGCCAGCCGCGCGTCGTCCGCGTTGCTCGTGAACCGCGTTTCGCCGGGCCTGGTCCACGCGTCGGCAGCGAAGCTCGGCGTCGGGACCCACACGCGGGCGGCGCCCTTCGAAGGGGCGAGTTCGATCCGGGTCCGGATCTCGAAGTCGCGCCACGAGCCGGGCTTCGGCGCGAAGCCGCCTTCCGCGCGCGCGGCGGAAAACTTGCCGATGGCGGCGACCGCGACGGCCGCGGCGCCCGTCTTCAGAACAGTCCTGCGATGAAGCATCGTCTCGTCTCCCGGCGTTTCAAGGTTCTTTCTTGAGGTCGGAGACCGCTGCGGCGACCTCCGCCGACGTCCAATCGAGAGGGCCCGGCGCCGAGAGCGCGCGCCCGTCGGGCGCAAGCGCCACCGTCGCCGGCAGGCCGCGAACCGCGAAGGTCGTGGCGATCGTCTTGTCCGGATCGCTCGCGATCTCGCCCGGCAGATCGAAGCGCGCCACGAACTTGCCGGCGCGTGAGGCAGGCTCCGCCACGGCGACGCCAATGAGGCGGACGGACGCGGTTTCCGCGCGGGCGAAGCGCGCGAGGGCTGGCATCTCCTCTTCGCAGGGTTCGCACCAGCTCGCGAAGAAATGCACCAGCGTGACGCGGACCGGATCGGTCGCGATCGGAAGCGGCGCGCCGTCGAGCGACTTCGCCTCGACCGGCAGGGAAGCCGGCGCCGCGGCGGGGGTGAGCGCCGCAAACTCCGTCGCGCAGGCGGCTCCCGTAACGGCCGTGACGAGCGCCAGGCTGGAAAATCGTAAGACAGCGCGGGTGGCGGAGGTCGCGATCGCCGGCACGCGGCAGATCTCCCTGCTTTCGGATGTCCGCGAAACGATGTCGCGGCCCGTCGATGCGGTCAAGCGGCGTGGCATCACGACTTGCGGCGACCGTGTCGAACGCCGATCCTTGCGCGGCCCCTAGCGGCGCACCAGATGATCTGGCGCGGCGTCGCCGCCGTTTTTCCGTCGACCCAGAGGAGCCGACGCCTTCGATGACAACCTCCACGCCGCTCTATCCGGCCGCCCAGCCGCCGCGCGAAGTCTTCGACCCGCTGGTCGAGCCGCGCCTGTATGACGGGGTGCTGAGCCGGCGCGTTCTCGCCTTCTGCGTCGACTTCTGCATGGTGGCGATGCTCACCCTGTTCGCGAGCGTGGTGATCTTCTTCCTCGGCATCTTCACGCTGGGGCTCGCCTGGTTGCTCTACGGCATGGTGTTCCCGGCGGTCGCGATCCTCTATTCCGGCATGACCCTGGGCGGGGATCGCGCGGCGACATGGGGCATGCGCCTCACCGGCCTGACCTGTAGGCTGTGGCACGGCGCGAAGCCCGGCTTCGTGATCGCCGCGGCGCACGTCGTCTTCCTCTACGTCTCGATCACCTTCCTCACGCCGCTGATCCTTGCGGTCGGACTTTTCACGCGCCGCAAGCAGTTGCTGCACGACCTCGTGCTCGGCACGCTGTTCGTGGATCGCGGCACGCTCGAAGGGCGGCGCTGACGCGCGCCGCTTGCCGTCTCCCAAGCGGCTGATATCCTGATCGACGCAAGCGTCGCGGGCGGGACC
Organism: Ancylobacter novellus; assembly: GCA_003241695.1. Lineage (GTDB taxonomy): Bacteria > Pseudomonadota > Alphaproteobacteria > Rhizobiales > Methylopilaceae > Methylopila. The sequence goes on from QFPN01000011.1 coordinate 11,558, forward strand.
GCGTCGCTCGGCTGGACGACGCCTTGACCGCTCATTCGCGCGACACGCCGCAGTTCTACCTGACCGCACCGTCGCCCTGCCCCTATCTGAAGGGGCAGTTCGAGCGGAAGGTGTTCACCCATCTGGTCGGCGAAGATGCGGCCGCCCTCAATGATCTCCTGACCCATGGCGGCTTCCGCCGCAGCCAGACCATCGCCTATCGTCCGGCCTGCGAGAGCTGCCGGTCCTGCGTTTCGGTCCGGGTGCGGGTGAACGAGTTCTCGCCCGGCAAGACCTTCCGCCGCAACCGCACGATCAACGGCGATCTCGTGCGCTCGGAAATCGGCGCGACGCCGACCTCGGAGCAATATTCGCTGTTTCGCGGCTATCTCGACAGCCGCCATTCGGACGGCGGCATGGCCGACATGACCGTCCTCGACTACGCCACCATGGTGGAGGACAGCCATGTCCGCACCGGTATCGTCGAATACCGCCGCCGGGGGCCTGACACGGCGATCACCGATCGCGGCGCGGGGCCGCTGCTCGCCGTGGCGCTCGTCGACCGGCTCTCCGACGGCCTGTCTCTGGTCTATTCCTTCTACGATCCAGCCCAGAGCGAGCGCGGCCTCGGCACCCACGTGATCCTCGATCACATCGACCGCGCAAAGGCGCTCGGGCTGCCGTATCTCTATCTCGGCTATTGGGTCGATGGTTCGCCCAAGATGGACTACAAGCGCCGCTTCAGGCCGCAGGAGTTCCTGGGGCCGATGGGCTGGACGCTGCGGGAGGGGGAGTGAGGCCGTCTCGATCGGGCGCGATCCGGCGGCGCTGAAACGCTTGCGCTCTGCGGGAAGGTCCCGGCGCGCCGGGACCTGGGGGACGACGTGGAGTTCATCTCGAACGCGATCAAATACGTGCCGCTCGTGACGCTCGGCCTTCTGCCGATCATGAATCCCCTCAGCACGGTGCCGCTGTTCCTGACGCTGACCAAGCGCATGTCGCCGCACTGGAAAGCGCGTCAGGCGCGTCTCGCGTGCCTCTACGCCTTTTTCATCCTGTGCGCGTTTCTGTTCCTCGGAAACGGCATCATCGCGCTGTTCGGAATTTCGCTTCCCGGAATCCGGGTCGCGGGCGGCCTTATCATCCTCGTGCTCGCCTTCCGGATGCTGTTTTCCGGTGAAGGACAGGAAGGTCCGGTCGAGGCGGACGACGCCGAAGAGATCAAGCAGGCCAAGCTCGACTTTTCGTTTTCTCCGCTCGCCATGCCGAGCCTTGCCGGGCCGGGCTCGATCGCCGTGGTGATGAGCTACGGCTCGCAGATTCCGGACGGCCATTCGATCGAAGGCCACATCATCGTGCTGCTCGGCGTGGCGATCACCGTTCTCATCGCGTTCGTGACGTTGTCCTTCGCGACCTGGATCGCGCGGTTTCTCGGCGAGCATGGCATCCAGGCCGTCACCAAGATCATGGGCTTTCTGCTGACATGCGTCGCCGTCCAGTTCATCGCGTCTGGAATCCGCGAGTTCATCGTCAGCTTCGGCGGGACGGCTTGAGACGCTTCGGAAGCGCTTCGCGTCGCTGTTTCTGAATCGGGACGTAAGCTATCTTTCCCGTCGCGGTATCCCGAGTGAGGCGCGCGCCTAAGTGCGCGAGGGCGGTCGTCGGGATCAGCCCGTAAACCTGTTCGACTTCGGGAAGCCGTGCGGCGGAAGCCGCCCCGCCTCGGCTCTGTTCCCGAGCCAGTCCCGAAGCTCCTCGCCCAGCACCCGCCGCGCGACGCCACCGTTCGTGGTGAAGCTCAAACCGTCGCTCAGCGCGAAAACCTTCGCGTCCGAGACGCCGCCGTCCTTGTAGCGCTGGAGGCGGACGCCCGAGCCGCGGGCCATCTCGGCCACCTGCGAGATCGGAAACAGCAGCAGCTTCCGGTTCTGCCCGACGATCGCGACCGTGTCGCCTTCGGCGTCCGCGAACTTTAACACCGTCGCGCCGGTCTCGAGATTGACCACCTGCCGCCCCTTTCGGGTCGAGGACAAAAGCTGGTCCTCCGCCGACACGAAGCCGCGCGCCCCGGTCGTCACCACCAGGCGTTTGCGGCCGGCCTTGTGGGCGAAGACGTCGACCACCTCCGCGCCGTCGTCGACGTCGACCATGAGGCGGATCGGTTCGCCCGCGCCGCGCCCGCCCGGCAGCTTCGAGGCGTCGAGCGTGTAGACCTTGCCGTTTGAGGTCACGACCAGAAGCTTCGCCGTCGTCTCCGTCTGGAAGGAAAGCTTAAGCCGGTCGTCAGCCTTGAACGAAAGACCGGACACGTCCGCGACATGGCCCTTGAGCGCCCTGATCCAGCCCTTCTCCGAGACCACCACCGTAATCGGCTCACGCTCCACGAAGGCGTCGGCGACGTCGGCCGCGGCGGCCGAGGGAGGCGCCGCGAACGTGGTGCGGCGTTTTCCGAGCGCCGTCTCCGGCCCGAAGGACTTCATCAGCCCGTCGAGTTCCTTGCCGACCCGGCTCCACTGCCGGCGCTCCGAGCCCAGCAGAGCGCGCAACTCCTCGCCCTCCTTGGTCAGCTTGTCGTGCTCGCGGCGGATCTCGATCTCCTCGAGCTTCGCGAGCGAGCGCAGCCGCATGTTGAGGATCGATTCGGCCTGAAGGTCGGTCAGCGCGAAGGCCGCGATGAGGTCCGCCTTCGGGTCGTCGGCCTGCCGGACGATGCGAATGACCTCGTCAATGTTGAGAAAGGCGATCAGGAGGCCGTCGAGGATTTCGAGCCGGCGAACGATCGCGTCGAGACGATGCTGGGAGCGGCGCTGAATGACTTCGCGCCGGTGGTCGAGCCAATGGCGGAGCGCGTCCTTAAGGCCGAGCACCATCGGCGTCTGGCCGCGGACAAGCACGTTCATGTTGATCGGGATGCGCGTTTCGAGCTCGGTGAGCTTGAACATCGACTCCATCATGACGACCGGATCGACCTGACGCGCGCGCGGCTCGATCACGAGGCGGATGTCTTCGGTCGACTCGTCGCGCACGTCGACCACGAGCGGCAGCTTGCGGTCGTTGATGAGTTCGGCGATGCGCTCGACCAGCCGGCTCTTCGGCACGAGCCAGGGGATTTCGGTGACGACCGCGACCCAGGTCCCGCGGCCGAGATCCTCGACCGACCAGCGCGCGCGGGTGCGGAACGAGCCGCGTCCGGTGCGATAGCTCTCGGCGATGACCGAGGGGCTGTCGACGATCACGCCGCCGGTCGGGAAGTCCGGACCCTGGACGCATTCGAGCAGCGCCTCGGTCTCGACGTTCGGATTTTCGAGCAGAAGCCGCGCTGCGCCGACCAGTTCCGCAACGTTGTGCGGCGGAACCGCTGTCGCCATGCCGACCGCGATGCCCTGGGAGCCGTTCGCCAGCAGGTTCGGGAAGGCGCCAGGCAGGACGATCGGCTCTTCTTCGGAGCCGTCATAGGTCGGACGGAAGTCGACGGCGTTTTCGTCGAGCCCGTCGAGCAGCAGGCGCGCGACCTCGGTGAGGCGCGCCTCGGTGTAACGCATCGCCGCGGCGTTATCGCCGTCGACGTTGCCGAAGTTCCCCTGCCCTTCGACCAGCGGCCAGCGCTGCGCGAAATCCTGCGCGAGGCGCACCATCGCGTCATAGACCGATTGGTCGCCATGGGGGTGATATTTGCCGATGACGTCGCCGACGACGCGGGCGCATTTCTTGAAGGCGGAGCCGGGGTCGAGCTTGAGCTCGCGCATCGCCCATAGCACGCGGCGATGCACGGGCTTCAGCCCGTCGCGCACATCCGGCAGCGCGCGCTGGGTGATGGTGGAGAGCGCGTAAGCGAGATAGCGCTCCTCGAGCGCCGATCTTAGATCGACCGGCAGGACGCCGTCTTCGGGCGGAGGCGCGAGTTCGCTCATGAGCCTTGGTTAGGCCGAGCTGCGATTCGCTTCAAGAAAAGCCGGGGTTTTGGCCGGGCGCCGCGTCGTCAATCGCGCGGGCTGCGTCCCACGTCGACCGACACGGAGCCGCCCTGCCGGATGACCGTGCGGCTCGGAACCTCTTCGACGGTCGTCTTCCTGTGGGCCTCGCCCATCGTCGTGTCTTCGGCCGGATGCTGGCGCGCCTGCGGCGTCGCGCCGGCGACAGGCGCGGAATAGACGCCGCTCGTGGTTTTTTCGGTGACGATCTGATCGGCGTGCGCGGCGCCTGCGAGCGTCAGCGCGCCGAGGGTCAGGATCAGGGCCTTCATGGATTTCGCCTCCGTCGTCGGCGGCAGGGTCGAGCCGGCCGCCGCAATCGCCTCTCTCGTCCACAATGGCGGGCTGTCCGCAATCGTTCCGGGCGCGCATCCCGCAGATGGACGTTGTCGCGCAACGGAGGTTTGCGTGGCGGCGCCTTGCGATCCCCGGTCGAGGCGCCGACCTGCAATTGAACATGCAGCGATCGGAGGCGACGCGCCCCATGCCCTTTCTTTCCGTTCTCGACCTCGCTTTCATTCCGGAAGGCGGCGACGCCGCCGTCGCGCTTCACCGGTCGCTCGATCTCGCGCGCCATGTCGAGGCGCTGGGCTACCGGCGCTTCTGGCTCGCCGAGCATCACAACATGATCGGCATCGCAAGCGCCGCCACCGCGGTCGCGATCGCCCATGTCGCGGGCGGCACCAAAAGCATCCGGGTCGGCGCAGGTGGCATCATGCTGCCGAACCATTCGCCCCTTGTGATCGCCGAGCAGTTCGGCACGCTCGAAACGCTGTTTCCCGGAAGGATCGACCTCGGCCTCGGCCGCGCTCCAGGAACCGACCAGATGACGTTGCGCGCGCTGAGGCGCGATCCGTCGGCGGCGGACACGTTTCCTCAGGACGTGCTCGAACTGCAGGCGCTGCTCGCGCCCGCGGGCGAAAACCAGAAGGTGCAGGCGGTGCCGGGCGCCGGGACGCAGGTGCCGCTCTGGATTCTCGGCTCCAGCCTGTTCGGGGCTCAACTCGCGGGCATGCTGGGGCTGCCATACGCTTTCGCCTCGCACTTCGCCCCCGACGCGCTCGACCAGGCGCTCGACGTCTACCGCGCGCGCTTCGAGCCCTCGAACCAGCTTGCGCAGCCCTACGCCGCCGTCGGCGTCAACGTGATCGCCGCAGAGACCGACGAGGAGGCGCGGCGGCTGTTCACATCCGCCCAGCAGAGCTTTGCGCGGATGTTGCGCGGAACGCGCGGCAAGCTTCCGCCGCCCATCGACGACATCGAAGCGTTCTGGTCGCCCCGCGAAAAGCTGCAGGCCTCGTCCATGCTCGCCTGTTCGGTCGTCGGCTCGCCCGAGACGGTGAGGCGAGGCCTCGACCAACTCGTCGAGCGCACGAAGGCCGACGAGTTCATCGTCGCCGCCGCGATCTGGGACCATGAGGCGCGGGTGCGGTCCTACGAGATCCTTGCGGAGGTTTCCGGTCTGCGGTCGGCGCCGAAACTCGCCGCCTGCGGCTGATCGATCGCGCGGAGCAATCTTTAAGCCGCCCGTCTTGCGAGGCTCGAGAGAAAGGCCGCGCGCGCGTCCGGCGGCCTCAGTCCGCGCGGTTCCCAGATGCGGGAGAAGAGGAAGAACCCTGTGAGCGCGAACGCCGCCGCGACGTCGTCGGGCGTCGGCGAGGCGTTGGCCCCGCGCGCGAGCAGGAAGGGCGGCAGCGCGAACAGCTTCTCGGCGTAAGGCGCGCCTGCGTCGCGCCCGACCGCCCGGCCGGATTTCGGCGAGACATAGGCCAGGTCCTCGGTCTCGCCGGTGGCCGCACAGGCGCCGAGATCGAGGCCGAAGCCAAGCTCGGAAAGCACCGCAAGCTCGAGACGCACGAGCAGCGCCGGCGCTGCGTCAGGATCGTCGAGGTGATCCGCCACGATCTCGGCGGCTTCGTAGAGGGCGTCGTGCGGTTCCCGCTCGGCCATCAACCGCAACAGTCCGGCGAGATGCCCGACGCCGTGGAGCGAGGCGGCGCGCTCCATCAGCCGCCCCGCGCGCTGAGCCAACGGTTCGACCGCGAATGCGCCGAGATGATCGTCGAGCCGGGCTCGCCACGTCGCCCGCACCGTGTTGCCGGGCTGCAGCGTCGCGCGCAGGCGCTGCGAGCGCCCTCCCCTCACGAGGCCGAGGTGCCGGCCGTGCGCGCGGGTGAAGAGTTCGAGCACCACGGAGGTTTCCCCGTGGCGCCTCACCCCCAGGATCAGCCCGTCGTCGGTCCATTGCATGGGTGCGAGGATGGCGCGGAAGCGGGTCCGCGTCATCCCGTCCGAAGCGTGCTCCGTCAGAAACGGTAGGCGAGTCCGACGCCCGTGACCCAGGGGTTGATCTTGGCCTTGCCGCGCACGTCGGCCGCTCCGGCCGTCAGCTTGATCTTGGGCTCCATATAGATCTTCTTGAGATCGAAGTTCAGGCCCCAGTGCTCGTCGATCATGTAGTCGAAGCCGACCTGCGCTGCGACGCCGACCGAGTTCTTCAACCTCAACCCCGAAATGCCGGGACCGTCGTCTTCCTTGAAATAGATCGAGTAGTTCACGCCGGCGCCGACATAGGGCTTGAACGCGCCAAAGTTGGTGAAGTGATATTGAGCCGTCACGGTCGCCGGTATAACCCACGCGTCGCCGAGCTTGACGCCGCTCAAAGCGCCGCGACCCGAGATCTTGTGGTGAGAGGCGCAGCAGATGACCTCGACCGCGAGATTCGGCGTGAAGAAGTAGCTGAAGTCGATTTCCGGCATCACGTTCCGCGAGACATGGGCGCTCCCCGGAATGTTGAGCTTCGCCGACGAGTCCGGCAGCACGCCGATGGCTCGGACGCGCACCATGAATCGGCTCCAGTCTTCCGGCGCGGGCGCGACGAACGTCGTCGCTTCAGGAATGTCGGCCGCCCGGGCGGCGCCGAGCGCGGTCGCGGAGGCGAGCAGCGCCAAGGATAAAACGCGAAGCGACGACATGATCTTCGGAACCCCCTGATCCCGCAGCGAAAAGCTACGTTCTCAGAACTAGACGCCGGCTACGTTTTTGGCGTTGACATATGTCAAGGGATTCAAAGCGAAGGGCCGGATTTAATATTTGCTTTATTATCGCGCGACAAAGCGTGGCTTAAAAGTCTCAGATCGTCGGGCGTCTTTGACTCGCGCTAGACTTTGTTAAAGCGTCGCACCATACCGTCTCGCCATGAGCCGGATGCGTCCATGGGGGTCGACCGCGCTCGGACATGTGAGACAGCATATGCTTCGCAATATCGTTCTTGGCGCCGCCTCCGCGACGGCGCTGCTCGCCGCCGCTCCGGCTTTCGCCGCCGACCTGCCGTACGAAGCCGCGCCGGCGATCGTCGCCGTGCCGTCCTTCAGCTGGACCGGCGCCTATCTCGGCGTTCAGGCCGGCTACGGCTGGGATAAGCTCGCTGGCCGTTCGCTCGACGGCGCCCTCGTCGGCGGCTACGGCGGCTTCAACTACCAGTTCGACAACTCGCCGGTCGTGATCGGCGTCGAGACCGACCTCAACTGGTCGGACCAAGACAAGCGCCTCAACGGCGCCAAGGCCGACGTCAAGTGGGCCGGCGCGACGCGCGGCCGCGTCGGCTTCGCCTTTGACCGCTTCATGGTCTACGGCGCTGCGGGCGTCGCCTACTCGAAGGTCAAGGTCAGCGCTCCCCGCGCCGGCTCCGCGTCGCGCACCTTCACCGGCTGGACCGCCGGCGGCGGCGTCGAGTACGCCTTCACCGACAACGTGCTCGGCCGCGTCGAGTACCGCTACGCCGACTACGGCCGCAAGAGCGGCGCGAAGCTGACCGAGAACCGCGTGATGGCGGGCGTCGCCTACAAGTTCTGAGCCGGGAAGCATTTCCCGCTCAAATGAAAAGCCTGCGGCTCGCGCCGCAGGCTTTTTTCTTGCCTTCTCAAAACGACCGGATCGGAAACGATGGGTCTCCGATCAGGTCGCGGTCCAGTGGTCTCAGGCGAGCGCCTTGAGCGCGCTCTTTCCGGCGTAGACCGCCTGCGCGCCGAGCTGCTGCTCGATCCGCAGAAGCTGGTTGTACTTCGCGATCCGGTCCGAACGGGCGAGCGATCCAGTCTTGATCTGCCCGCAGTTGGTCGCGACCGCGAGGTCCGCGATGGTCGCGTCCTCGGTCTCTCCGGAGCGATGGCTCATCACGGCCGTGTAGCCGGCGCGCTGGGCCATGTCGACGGCGGCGAGCGTCTCGGTCAGCGAGCCGATCTGGTTGACCTTCACCAGGATCGAGTTCGCGACGCCCTTCCTGATGCCCTTGGAGAGCCGCTCGACATTGGTGACGAACAGGTCGTCTCCGACGAGCTGGCACTTGTCGCCGCAGAGCTCGGTGACGGCCTTCCAGCCCTCCCAGTCGTCCTCGGCCATGCCGTCTTCGATCGACACGATCGGGTAGTTCTTCACGAGCTTCGCGAGGTACTTGGCTTGGCGTTCGGGATCGCGCGTCTGGCCCTCGCCCTCGTAGACGTACTTGCCGTCCTTGAAGAACTCGGTCGCGGCGCAGTCGAGCGCGAGATAGACGTCCTTGCCCGGCTTGAATCCCGCCTTCTCGATCGCCTTCATGACGAAGTCGAGCGCGACCTCCGCCGAGGAGAGGTTCGGCGCGAAGCCGCCCTCGTCGCCGACATTGGTGTTGTGGCCGGCGTCCTTGAGCTGCTTCTTCAGCGTGTGGAAGATCTCGGCGCCGGTGCGGAGCGCCTCGGCGAAGCTGTCCGCGCCCGCCGGCATGATCATGAATTCCTGGAAGTCGATCGGGTTGTCGGCGTGCGCGCCGCCGTTGACGATGTTCATCATCGGCACCGGCAGCGTGCGGGCCGAGACGCCGCCGACGTAGCGGTAGAGCGGCATGAGCGAGGAGGCGGCGGCCGCTTTCGCCACCGCAAGCGAGACGCCGAGGATCGCGTTCGCGCCGAGCCGGGCCTTGTTGGGCGTGCCGTCGAGCGCGATCAGCGTCTCGTCGATCCGGACCTGCTCCTCGGCGTCGAAGCCGCCGATCGCGTCGAAGATCTCGCCGTTTACGGCGTCGACCGCCTTGGTGACGCCCTTGCCGAGATAGCGCGACTTGTCGCCGTCGCGGAGTTCGACGGCCTCGTGCGCGCCGGTCGACGCGCCCGACGGAACCGCGGCGCGGCCTTCTGAGCCGTCTTCGAGCGTGACGTCGACCTCGACGGTCGGATTTCCGCGGCTGTCGAGGATCTCGCGGGCGACGATGTCGACGATTGCGGTCATGGGCGTTCGGGCTCCGGCGTCGTTCTGGGAGAAGCGCGCGCACCTCTACCGGATGAGGACGCCGCCGGAAAGGTCGCGTTTCTCGCCCCGCTGCGCTAAATCGCGCCAGTTTTCAGGAGAACTCATGAGCGATCTTCAGCTCGGCAAGCAGACGCCGCTCCCCGCCTCGCCCGAGGAGGCCGCGCTCGACCGCGTGCCAAATCCCCATCCGGACGTCGATTATGTCGCGCGCTTCGCGGCGCCGGAGTTCACGTCTCTCTGTCCGGTGACCGGGCAGCCGGACTTCGCCCATCTCGTGATCGACTATGTGCCCGGCGAATGGCTCGTCGAATCGAAGTCGTTGAAGCTCTATCTCGGCTCGTTCCGCAATCACGGCGCCTTCCACGAGGACTGTACCGTGGCGATCGCCAAGCGCCTCGTCGCGGAGCTCGCTCCCAAGTGGCTTAGGATCGGCGGCTACTGGTATCCGCGCGGCGGCATTCCGATCGACGTGTTCTTCGAAACCGGCGAGCGGCCGGCGGGGCTCTGGGTTCCGGACCAGGGCGTGCCGCCATACCGCGGCCGAGGCTGAACAGACCCTTGTTCGGAAACGGAATTGGCGCAAATGCGGCGGCGGCCCGTCGTCGAACCGTCATCCTCGGTCGCTCCGCGGACTCTCGCGCCGAGAGGCCCTAGGACGCGCGTTGGTGAAGCGTCGCCGCCGCGAATACGCCCAACGAAGCAGCCAGTTTCCCGCATCGCGAAATGCGCATGCGGACTGAAGGAGCGCGGGCTGTGACGACCATGACCGAGGATCGCCGGCGCCCCGACGAGGTGCTGATCATCACCAATGGGGACAGCGCCGTCGCGCGCCTCGAGGAAGCGAGGGTCGCGGGCAAGATCGTGCCGTGGCGGGACGTGCTGCATGACGGACCCGTGCCGGCGATGTCCGGGCTCGAGCGGCTTTCGGCGATCCGCGCGGCCTTCATCGCCTCGGATCTCGGCCTCGGAGCGGAGGAGGTCGCGACGGAGTTCCGCGCGCGCGACGCCGCCATCCGCCGCCATTCCGGCTTCGCTCGCGTCGAGATCTGGCTCGAGCACGACCTCTACGACCAGCTCCAGTTGCTGCAGATCCTCGACTTCTTCCGTGGCGAGCGGAGGCTCGACGGGCTCTATCTCGTGCAGGCCGACGACTATCTCGGCCGGCAGCCGCCCGACGCCATGCGCCGGCTTGCGGAAGCCGCAGCCCCGGTGACGGAGACGCAGCAGGCGCTCGCAGGAGAGGCCTGGGCCGCCTTCACCGCGCCGACGCCGCATCGTCTCGCGGAACTCGCGCGCTTCGACACCGACGCGTTCCCGCATCTTGCACGCGCGCTGAAGCGCCTTCTCGCCGAGCTGCCGGATCCGCTGCGGGGGCTGACGCTGACGGAAGAGCGCGCGCTGTCCCAGCTCGCGCGCGAAGAGACGACGACCGGGGAGCTGTTCCGCCGGGTGACAGGAGAGGACGAGGCGCAGTTTCTCGGCGACGCCAGCTTCTTCCGGCGGCTCGACGGCCTCGCCTTCGGCGAGCGCCCCCTGATCGAGGGGCTGCCGGGACCGTCGCAGGATTACTGCGGCCTGCGCGGCGCGCCCGACCGCGGCTACGCCGAGTTCGCCCGCGCGCGGCTGCGCCTCACCAAGACCGGCCGCGCGGTGCTCGCAGGCCGGATCGACCACCGTGTGGCGAACCGCGCCGATCATTGGGTCGGCGGCACGCATGTCTCGCCGGCGGCGCTGATCCGCTATGATCGGGCGGAGGGAAGGCTGGTGGCGCAGGCCTGAGGCGAGGCGTCGTCCCGGACGGCCGGAGGCCGAGCCGGGATCGTCCTCCGGACGTCGCGCCCGAACCTCCGTTGTCACCTTCGGCTCGACCGGAGGATCCATCTTCGGCGTAGCGCTCGGCGTTTGACGTGGATGGTCCGGTCGAGCCGGAGGATGATGGCGTCTTGTCCTGAGGACGATCCCGGCTCTCGCTGCGCTCGGCCGGGATGACGGCCGTCGTCAGGCCGTCTTTGCGATCCGGTCGAACGCCATCAGGCGCTCGAGCAGCGCGGGCATGTCCTTCAGCGCCACCATGTTGGGACCATCCGAGGGCGCATGGTCCGGGTCCGGGTGGCTCTCGATGAAGAGCCCCGCCACGCCAACCGCGACCGCCGCGCGGGCGAGAACGCCGACATATTCGCGCTGGCCGCCCGAAGAGGTCCCTTGCCCGCCCGGCTGCTGCACCGAATGTGTGGCGTCGAAGATCACCGGCGCGCCGGTCTTCGCCATTTCGGGCAGAGCCCTCATGTCGGAGACGAGCGTGTTGTAGCCGAAGGACGCGCCGCGCTCGGTGAGCAGCACGTTCGGGTTCCCGGCCCCTGTGAGCTTCGCCACCACGTTCTTCATGTCCCAGGGCGCCAGGAACTGACCCTTCTTAACGTTGACGACACGCCCCGTGGCCGCGGCCGCGAGCAGAAGGTCGGTCTGGCGGCAGAGGAACGCCGGGATCTGCAGCACGTCCACGGCTTCCGCCACGGGCGCGCACTGGTGGGCGTCGTGGACGTCGGTCAGGGTGGGCAGCCCAAGGCTCTCGCGGATTTCGGCGAAGACCGGGAGCGCGGCTTCGAGCCCAATGCCGCGCTCGGCGTTGGCGCTGGTGCGGTTCGCCTTGTCAAAGGAGGTCTTGAAAACGAGCCCGATCCCGAGCTTGGCCGTGATCTCCTTCAGCGCCGAGGCGACCTCGAGTGCATGGGCCCGGCTCTCCATCTGACAGGGGCCGGCGATGAGGGCGATCGGAAGCTCGTTGCCGAAGCGGACGGAACCGATTTCGACGATCGCGTTGGGACGGTTCTGGGCAGGCGCGTTCATCGGAAGGCTCTCAAGGTCTGCGGCGGCGCGGGCTTAACAGGCTTCAGCGCAGGCCGCCAGAATCGGGTCGGCGCGCCTCGAACGACAGCACGAGCCCGAACGTTCCGGCGGGAGACGCGACCAGCCGGTCGCCCCGCCGCTCGACATGGCCGCCCAATCCGTCGATGGCCTCGGCCGCGAGGTCGAGATCCTCGACGGCGACGCGCAGGCCCGAGAAGCCCAGTCCGTCGCGGGGCGCGGCCCCGGCGCCCGTCGAGCGCGCGAAGGCCTCCGGCGTCAGCGCCTCGACGCGGCCCCGCGGCGTCTCGATGAACAGGCCCGACGAGCTCGCGCGGAAGTCGCGGACGCCGGTCGCGGCGCTCAGAAGAAGCTGGTGGTCGCTCGGGTTCTCGGCCGTCAGCTCGACGGCCGCGACGCCGGTCGCGCCGTTGGCGTGATGCTGGGCGGCCTCGTTCCAGAAGTTCTCCGGAAACGCGTGCTCGCAGGCGAAGACGCAGAGGTCCGGCGCGAGGAGATCGACCGCGAAGACGAGGTCGAACGCCACATGGGTCTCGCGCCCGTCATGGGTGAAGCCGCGCCGCTCGAAATGGAACGGCGCGTGGTCGCCGAGCCCGGCCTTTCGGAAACTGTCGGCGTCGGCCTGCGCGTTGCGGCTCTCGAACGCGACGCCCGAGCCGCCCTCGCCCGAGCGCGCCAGCAGATCGCGGTGAAAGGCCGCGAAGGAGAAGACCTGCGGCGCGTGCTCCGGGATCGGCGCGTGGTCGCCGATCGCCAGCAGCTCGATAAAGACGCCCGGAAACTGGATGATCCGGTTCTTGGTGCCGAACGGGTGATGGTTTTCGCGGCCGACCGAAAAGCCGAGCCGCTCATAGGCGTCCTCTGCGGCGTCGAGGTCGCGGACGAGATGGATCAGGTGGTCGAGGCCGCGGGGCTGGATCATGCGCTCGCCCTCGCGTCTCGGCCTTGAGCCGGGACCCAGGAACGCGACGACTGAAACGAAGCGGAACGCTTCGCGCCAGCGCCGGAGACGCGGGCATTCATGGGTCCCGGCTCAAGGCCGAGACGCGAGGGCGGAGCGATCCTCACACCAGCCGGCTCTGCGTCAGCGCCGCCTCGACGAAGCTCGCGAACAGCGGGTGCGGCTCGAACGGGCGCGACTTCAGCTCGGGGTGAAACTGCACGCCCACGAACCACGGGTGGTCGGCGTGCTCCACGATCTCGGGCAGCAGGCCGTCGGGCGACATGCCGGAGAAGATCAGGCCTTTGGCCTCGAGCCGATCGCGATAGGCGGTGTTGACCTCGTAGCGGTGGCGGTGGCGCTCCGAGATGTTGGTTTCGCCGTAGATCGCCTCGGCGCGAGAGCCGCGCTTCAGCGTGGCGTCGTAGGCGCCGAGGCGCATGGTTCCGCCGAGGTCGCCGGCCGCGAAGCGCTTTTCGAGCTCGTTGCCCTTCACCCATTCGGTCATCAGGCCGACGATCGGCTCCGGGGTCGGGCCGAACTCGGTGGAGTTCGCCTCCGCGACGCCCGCGAGGTTACGCGCGGCTTCGATCACCGCCATCTGCATGCCGAAGCAGATGCCGAGATAGGGCACCTTGCGCTCGCGCGCGAAGGTCGCGGCCTTGATTTTCCCTTCCGCGCCGCGCTGGCCGAAGCCGCCCGGCACCAGGATGCCGTGGACGTGCTCGAGGAACGGCGCCGGGTCCTCGCGCTCGAAGATCTCGCTCTCGATCCAGTCGACGTTGACCTTCACGGTGTTGGCGACGCCGCCGTGGACGAGCGCCTCGTAGAGCGACTTGTAGGCGTCCTTGAGCCCTGTGTATTTCCCCACGATGGCGATGGTGACCTCGCCCTCGGGGTTCTTGATCCGGTGGGTGATGTTGCGCCAGCCGGAAAGGTCCGGCGGCGAGCCCGGCTCGAGCCCGAACGCGCGCAGCACCTCCACGTCGAGGCCCTCGCGGTGATAGGCCTCAGGCACCTCGTAGATCGTGTCGACGTCGCGCGCCTCGATCACGGCGCTCTCTCGCACGTTGCAGAACAGGCCGAGCTTGCGGCGCTCCTCCGGCGGGATCGGCCGGTCGCAGCGGCAGAGCAGGATGTCGGGCTGGATGCCGATCGAGCGCAGCTCCTTCACCGAATGCTGCGTCGGCTTGGTCTTCAGCTCGCCCGCGCTCGGGATGTAGGGCAGCAGCGTCAGGTGGATGTAGATGCAGTCGCCGCGCGGCAGGTCGTTGCCGAGCTGGCGGATCGCCTCGAAGAACGGCAGTCCCTCGATGTCGCCGACCGTGCCGCCGATCTCGACGAGGACGAAGTCGAAGTCCTCGTTGCCCTCGCGGACGAAGGCCTTGATGGCGTCGGTGACGTGCGGAATGACCTGCACGGTCCCGCCGAGATAGTCGCCGCGGCGCTCCTTGGCGATGATGTCGCGATAGATGCGGCCGGTGGTGATGTTGTCGTTGATGGAGGCCGGCTGGCCGGTGAAGCGCTCGTAGTGGCCGAGGTCGAGGTCGGTCTCCGCGCCATCGTCGGTGACGAACACCTCGCCGTGCTGCGTCGGGCTCATCGTGCCGGGATCGACGTTCAGATAAGGGTCGAGCTTCCGAAGCCGCACCGAATAGCCGCGGGCCTGCAGCAGCGCCCCGAGCGCGGCGGAGGCGAGGCCCTTGCCAAGCGAAGACACAACGCCGCCGGTGATGAAGACGTAGCGCGCCATTCGGTCTCTCGAGTTCGCGGCCGAAGCCGGGCGGAAAGCGCGCCGCCGCGACCGATCAGCCTTAGACGACGTCCGCTCGATTCGGGGAGCGGGCGATGTCCCTTGTCCACACAAACGGCCCGAAACGCATGCGCCGGTCCGCCGCTCGGAGTGTTCGAGCGGCAGCGTCACGGGAACGTGCGTTTGGGCCGTCGCCCCTAATAGCCCGTGGGCGTCGGCGGCGCAAAGGGCGCGGAGCAAGGATCTCGCATGCGGTCGCGTTGCCCGGCCCGGACGGCGCGGTTAGCATCGCGCCGCTCGGCACGCAGCGACGCGCAAGGAAGCTATGGTCCGCACCGCCCTCAGAGAGCCGACCGTCCTCGGCCGCCTGCTCCGTCGGGCGACGTCCGTCCTCGCCGCGGGCGTGATCGCGGCGTCGAGCGTCGCGCCGCAGGCTTCCGCGCAGACCCCTCCCGGCATGCCGGTGATCCGCGACGCCGAGATCGAGAACCTGCTGCGCGACTACATGCGCCCGATCTTCAAGGCCGCCGGCATCAACGAGGGCGTGGTCCAGATCACGCTGATCAACAGCCGCGAGTTCAACGCCTTCGTCGCGGACGGGCGCCGCATCTTCGTCAACGTCGGCACCCTTATGGATTCGAAGACGCCGAACGAAGTGATCGGCGTGCTCGCCCACGAGACCGGCCACATCGTGGGCGGCCATCTGGCGCGTCTGCGCCAGCGTCTCGACCAGGCGCAGACGATGTCGATCGTTGCGATGCTGCTCGGCATCGGCGGCGCGGCGGCCGCCATGGCGACCAGCCGGGCCGGCGACAGCACCGGCGGGGCGGCGGTGGGCGCCCTTGTCGCTCCGCAGGAGGCGATCCGACGGTCGCTGCTCTCCTACCAGCGCGGCGAGGAGCAGGCCGCCGATCGGGCGGCGGTCACCTATCTCAACAAGACCGGCCAGTCGGCCAAGGGCATGCTGACGACCTTCCAGCGCTTCGAGAGCCAGATCGCTTTCTCGAAACGCTTCATCGACCCTTACGCCCAGAGCCATCCGATGCCGGCGGACCGCATCGCCAATCTTGAGGATCTGGCGAAGAAGAGCCCCTATTACGACAAGCTCGACCCGCCGGCGCTTCAGGCGCGGCACGACCTGATGCGCGCGAAGCTGTTCGGCTTCGTGGACACGCCGCAGGGCGTCGGACGGCGCTACCCGCCGAGCGACATGAGCCTGCCGGCGCGCTACGCCCGCGCCATCGCCGCCTACCGCTCCTCGCCCCTCGACGGCGCCGTCGCCCAGATCGACGGGCTGATCCGCGAACAGCCCAACAATCCGTATTTCCACGAGCTCAAGGGGCAGGCCTATCTCGAGAACGGCAAGCCCGCGCAGGCGGTGCCGGAGCTTCGGCGCGCGCTGGCGCTCGCGCCGAACGCCGAGCTTATCCGCACCATGCTCGGCCAGGCGCTCAATGTCGGAGGGGCGAAGGGCGGCGGAGACGCCGTCTCGGAACTGACCCGCGCGACGGCGCGCGACCCGAAGAACGCCGAGGGTTTCCGCCAGCTCGCGATCGCGCTCGCAAAGAAGAACAAGATCCCCGAGGCCGACCTCGCCTCAGCCCAGGCGGCGTTCGCGGAAGGCGACTACGGCACCGCGCGTCAGATCGCCAACCGCGCCAAGACGGGGCTGAAGCCGGGCACGCCCAACTGGCTGAAGGCCGACGACATCGCGAGCTACACGCCGCAGAAGATGAACTGACGCCGGCGGTTCGGCGCTTGCGTTCGTCGACGCGGGACGCCTGAGCGTCATGGATATGGCGGAAAACGAGCGGCGCCGCGATTCCGACACGAGCGGCGACGACAAACGACAGCCGCGGGGCGAAGAGCCTCCGCCGATCCCCACGGAGACCGATCCATGACGTTCCTCACCCGCCTCGCCCTCGCCGGCGCGCTGATCGCCGCGACAGGCCCGGCGCTCGCCTTCGACAGCAAGGAGAAGGAGGAGATCGGCAAGATCGTGCGCGAGTATCTGGTCCAGAATCCCGATGTGCTCTACGAGGCGCAGCAGGAGTGGAACCGCCGCCAGCAGGCCAAGCTCGCCGAGAAGCGCGAGACCGTGCTGAAGGACTACGTCGCGCGCATCGACGCGTCCAAGCTCCATGCGGTGCTTGGAAACCCGAAGGGCGACGTCACGCTGGTCGAGTTCTTCGATTACAATTGCGGCTTCTGCCGCCGCGCCATCAAGGACATCGACGCCCTCGTCGACAAGGATCCGAACCTGCGGGTCGTCGTGATGGAGCTGCCGGTGATCCGCGAGGAATCGGTCGGCGCTGCGCAGGTCTCGATCGCGCTGAACCAGATCGCGCCGGAGAAGTTCCGCGCCTTCCACGACAAGATGCTCGGCGGCCAGTCGCTCGCGACCAAGGACCGGGCGCTCGCCGTGGCGGCCGAGCTCGGCGTCGACAAGGCCAAGCTCGCCGCCGCCATGAACACGCCGGAGGTCGAGAAGACCCTGATCGAGTCGAAGGAGCTGGCCGACGACCTCGGCGTCGAGGCGACGCCGACCTACGTGATCGGCGACGCGGTGGTGCCGAACACCCGCTCGGTCGTGCAGGATCTCACCGGACGGATCGCGGCGCTGCGCCAGTGCGGCAAGGCGACGTGCTAAGGAAATCCGGTTCCGGCGTCGCCCGCGATTCCGGAATCGCTTGGGCTTTCGCGCAGCCTTTTCTATAAGGGCGGCGATCCGCGGTCGCCGCTCTTCCGCCGCGCGGACGATCTGTCCCGAAACCTGACCGAGCGAACGGCTCCTTGAATCCTGTCGTCTTCATCCTGAACGGACCGAACCTCAATCTCCTCGGCCAGCGGGAGCCGTCGGTCTACGGGGCGACGACGCTCGCCGACGTCGAGGCTCGGGCGAAGACGGTCGGAGCGGATCTCGGGCTCGACGTCGACTTCCGGCAGACCAACCACGAAGGCGTCCTGGTCGACTGGATCCAGGAGGCCCGAACCGCCGCTTCCGGCATCGTGCTCAACGCCGGCGCCTACACCCACACCTCGGTCGCGATCCACGACGCCCTCCGGGCGGCGGAGAAGCCGCTGATCGAGGTCCATATCTCGAACGTCCACGCCCGCGAGGGGTTTCGCCACCACTCCTACGTCTCGGCGATCGCCGACGGCGTGATCGTCGGCCTCGGGGTCGACGGCTATGAGTTCGCCCTTCAGGCGCTCGCGCGGCGGATCCGCCGCCCGGCGCCGGCGGCGACCATCGCCGTCTGATCCCCGAGCGCGCCGAGACGGAGCAACCGCCATGACGAAGTTCGCCCGATGACCAAATCCACCGATCGCGTCAACGACGACCACGCGCTGGTGCGCGATCTCGCCGAGCTGCTCGACGAGAAGAACCTGAGCGAGATCGAGATCGAGCGCGGGGATTTCCGGGTGCGCGTCGCCCGCCAGCTCTCCGCCGCTCCGGTCGCCGCGCCGATCTACGCCGCGCCGGCGGCGGGCGCGGCTCCCGCCGCCGGCTCCGACGATCCCGCGAAGCATCCGGGCGCCGTTGCGTCGCCGATGGTCGGCACCGCCTATCTTGCGCCCGAGCCCGGTGCGAAGCCCTTCGTGGAGGTTGGCCAGAGCGTCCGCCAGGGCCAGACGGTGCTGATCGTCGAGGCGATGAAGACCATGAACGCGATCCCCGCGCCGCGCGCCGGCACGGTCCGCGAGATCCTCGTCGCCGACGGCCAGCCGGTCGAGTTCGGCGAGCCGCTGATCATCGTCGACTGATGGCCGGCATCGACAAGGTCCTGATCGCCAATCGCGGCGAGATCGCGCTCCGCATCCTGCGGGCCTGCAAGGAGCTCGGCATCGCGACGGTGGCGGTGCACTCCACCGCAGACGCCGACGCCATGCATGTGCGCCTCGCTGACGAGAGCGTGTGCATCGGCCCGCCGGCCGCGCGCGAGAGCTATCTCAACATCCCGGCGCTGCTCGCCGCCTGCGAGATCACCGGCGCGGACGCGGTCCATCCGGGCTACGGCTTCCTCTCGGAAAACGCGCGCTTCGCGGAAATCCTCGAGGAGCACAACCTCACCTTCATCGGGCCGAAGCCCGAGCATATCCGCATCATGGGCGACAAGATCGCCGCCAAGCAGACGGCGAAGCGCCTCGGCATTCCGGTCGTTCCCGGCTCCGAGGGCGGCATCACCGACGACGTCGAGGCGATGCGGGTCGCGAAGGAAATCGGCTTCCCCGTGCTCGTGAAGGCCGCGGCCGGCGGCGGCGGACGCGGCATGAAGGTGGCCAAGACCGAGGACGACCTCGTCGAGGCGCTTCAGACCGCGCGCTCCGAGGCCAAGGCCGCGTTTGGCGACGACGCGGTCTATCTGGAGAAGTATCTCGGCAAGCCGCGCCACATCGAGGTGCAGGTGCTGGGCGACGGCGACGGCGCGGCGATCCATCTCGGCGAGCGCGACTGCTCGCTGCAGCGCCGCCACCAGAAGGTTTGGGAAGAAGCGCCCTCCCCAGCCCTCAACGCCGAGGAGCGCGCGCAGATCGGAGAGACGGTCGCGGCGGCGATGCGGGAGTTGAAGTACCGCGGCGTCGGCACGATCGAGTTCCTCTACGAGAACGGCCGGTTCTACTTCATCGAGATGAACACCCGCATCCAGGTCGAGCATCCGGTGACCGAGATGGTCACCGGCATCGACCTGATCAACGAGCAGATCCGGATCGCCGGCGGCGCCCGCCTCGGCATCGCGCAGGAAGACGTGATCTTCCGCGGCCACGCGATCGAATGCCGGGTGAACGCCGAGCACCCCGAGACCTTCCGCCCCTCCCCCGGCCGGATCGCCTACTATCATGTGCCGGGCGGCCTCGGCGTGCGCGTCGATTCAGCGGCCTATCAAGGCTACTCGATCCCGCCGAACTACGACTCGATGATCGGCAAGCTGATCGTCCACGGCCGCAACCGCACCGAATGCCTGATGCGGCTGCGGCGCGCGCTCGACGAGTTCGTGGTCGACGGCGTCGACACCACCCTGCCGCTGTTCCGCCGGCTGGTGAGGAACCCGTCGATCCAGGACGGCGAATACGACATCCACTGGCTCGAGAAGATGCTGGAGGAAAGCGCGGGCGAGGAGTGAGGTTCGTGTCCCGGCCTTGAGCCGGGACCCAGACGCGCTTCGTTCGCCAGAAGATACGTATCGAACGAAACCGGGTCAGTTCGACCGTTTCGGTTCTGGGTCCCGGCTCAAGGCCGGGACAAGAGGTTGTGTTTGACCGCTCTGGTCGCGACGCCTTGGCCATCCTAGTCTTGACTCCCATGACCCGCATCAACGACGTCCTCGTCGAGATTACGCCGGAGGTCCTGCTCAAGGCCTACGCCTGCGGGATCTTTCCGATGGCCGAGAGCGCGACAGATCCCGGCCTGTTCTGGATCGAGCCGGAACTGCGCGGCGTCATTCCGCTCGACGAGTTCCGCGTTTCCGATCGCCTCGCCCGCACCGTCCGGGCCGATCATTTCGAGATCCGCGTCGACACGGCCTTCGAGGCTGTCATGGAGGGCTGCGCCGCGCCTGCGCCCGGCCGCCAGAAGACGTGGATCAACCGGCAGATCCGCAAGCTCTATGGCGACCTGCATGCGGCGGGGCGCTGCCATTCGGTCGAAGCGTGGCGCGAGGGCCGGCTCGTGGGCGGGCTCTACGGCGTCAGGCTCGGCGGCGCCTTCTTCGGCGAAAGCATGTTCCACACGGAACGCGACGCCTCCAAGGTCGCTCTCGTGCATCTCGTCGCGCGGCTCAGTAAGGGCGGCTTCCGCCTGCTCGACACCCAGTTCGTCACCGAGCACCTGAAGCGGTTCGGCGCGATCGAGACCCCGCGGCGGGACTATCACCGCATGCTGGAGGCCGCGCTTGCGACGCAGGGCGACTTCTTCGCCTGGCCGCGCGACGAACGGATCGACGGGGGGACGGCGCTCTCCGCCCTTGGCGGCGAGTTGCGGTAACCCTTCGCTAACGATCTTTGATGGTTACTGATCGGTAGCCGCCCGCTCGAGGGTTCTACCGATGACCGCCGCTCTCCCGAAGCCGTCCGACTCCGCTTTCAGCCGCGCCATCGCGCATTGGAAGAACTCCTCCGGCAGCGAAGGGTTCTCCGCGGGGGAGCCTTTCGGCGACGCCGTCGTGCCCGAGCGGCGCGGCTGGAGCTTCGCGCCCTACGCCATCGCGCTGGCGCTTGCGATCGGCGCGGGAGCCGCGGCCGCCTCCTTCGCCACCGCGCCCGCGCTCACGGACTCGCTCGACACCGTGTCCGCCCTTGACGCACGCGCGATGGGCCTCGATTCCGGCCTCGATCCGAACGGGCAGCAGAAGAAGGCCGCCGCGCTCAACAAGGACGTCGGCGCGATGAAGACCGAGATCACGCGTCTTCAGCGCGCTCTCGACCAGGCGAAGCAGAACCAGGGCCAGATGTCGCGTTCGGCCGCGAACGCCGCCGCCAACAATCAGGACGAGGTGCGCAGCCTCAAGGCGGAGCTCGTCAATCTCCAGAAAACGCTCGACGCGACGCGCGAGCAGGCGGCCTCGAAGATCGAAAACCTTTCGGCGAAGCTCGACCAGTCCAGGGGCGACGCCCAGCGCGTGACCGATCTGCAGGGGCGGCTAGACCGCATCGAGAAGCAGGCGGAGGCCGAGAAGCGGCAGGCGGACCAGCGCCCGGCCGAACGCCAGGCCCGCGCCGAGGATCCGGCGACGACCGGAAGCGTTTCGCGCGACGTTCGCGCGCCGGAAGTCAAGCCGGATGAACCCGCCGCCAAGATCGTCCGCAACTGGACCGTGCGCGACGTCACCCGCGGCGTCGCCCTGCTCGAAGGCCGGAACGGCCTGATCGAGGTGGTGCGCGGCGCCCGCGCGCCGGGCATGGGCCGCATCCGCTCGATCGAGCGGCGCGACGGCCAGTGGGTCGTCGTCACCGATCGCGGCCTGGTGCTGGAACGCGCCGAGCTTTAAACGCGGATTTAAGCACCTCCGAGGCAAGCTCTCCCGAGAAAACCTCCGGGAGAGCTTTGGCGTGTCGACGCCGGACCCTATCGCCCGCGCGATCCAGCCCCGCATGCTGCCCGTCGGCTTCATGCTGATCGCGAGCTACTGCGTCGCGCTGGCCGCGCTGTGGGCGACGTCCAGCGGCGGCCTCGACGCCGCCGGCCGGCCGCTGGGCACGGACTTCTCCAATGTCTGGAGCGCCGGACGCCTTGTCCTCGAAGGCGCGCCGCAGGCGGCCTACGACGTTTCCCGCCATTACGCCGAGCAGGTGCGCGAATTCGGCGCCGGGGTGCCGTTCTACGGCTGGCATTACCCGCCGATGTTCCTCGCCGTCGCGGCCCTGATCGCGACGCTGCCTTATCTCGGCGCGCTCGTAGTCTGGCAGGCCGCGACACTGCCGCTCTATCTTCTGGCGCTCGCGAAGGTTTTCGGAGAAAGCCGCCGAGAGCTGTTCGTCGCCGGGCTCGCCTTCCCGGCCGTGTTCGTGAACCTCACGCACGGTCACAACGGCTTCCTCACCGCCGGCCTGTTCGGGCTGGGCCTTGCGGTCCTGAACCGGCGCCCGATCCTCGCCGGGGTCCTGTTCGGCCTTCTCGCCTACAAGCCGCAGTTCGGCGTGCTGATCCCCTTCGCGCTCGCCGCCGGGGGCTACTGGCGGACCGCATTCGCCGCCGCGGGGACCGTGGCCGCGGACTGCCTCCTCTCGCTCGCCGCCTTTGGGCCGGAAACCTGGGAGGCCTTCCGCGAAAGCGCGGCCTTCACGCGCACGATCGTGCTCGAAACAGGCGGGACCGGCTGGCACAAGATCATGTGCGCCTTCGCGGCCGTTCGGGCGCTCGGCGGCGGCGTCTCCATGGCCTACGCCGCGCAGGGCGTCGTCGCGCTGGTCGTGCTCGCCGTCACGGTCCGGCTCTGGCGCGGCGACAGCTCTTACGACGTCAAGGCCGCGGCCCTGCTTGCGGGCTCCGCGCTCGTCACCCCGTACGCGCTCGACTACGACCTGATGATCCTCGCGCCCGCGATCGCCTTCATGGTCCGCGACGCGCTCCGGACCGGCTTCCGCCGCCATGAGGCGTCGCTCCTCGGCCTCGTGTGGCTCGCGCCGCTCGTCGCGCGGCCGCTCGCCGAGCTCACCCTGTTTCCGCTGGGCTTCCTTTCGACGCTCGCTCTGTTCGCGCTGGCCGCATCTCGCGGCGCGGCGCTTCCCGCACCCTCACGGATGTTCGCTCATGTCCCCGGTCGTTGAACGTCTCTACGAGGTCGCGAACCTGAAGCCGCAGCCGGCTCCGCTCAAGGTCGCGGTCCTCTTGCCCTGCTACAACGAGGAGGCGGCGATCGGCGACGTCGTCCGCGGCTTCCGCGCCGTGCTGCCGGCGGCCGACATCTACGTCTACGACAACAATTCGAAGGACCGCACCGTCGAGCGCGCGCTTGAGGCCGGCGCCATCGTCCGGCGCGAGCGGCGGCAGGGCAAGGGAAACGTCGTCCGCCGCATGCTGGCCGACGTCGAGGCCGACGTCTATCTGATGGCCGACGGAGACCTGACCTACGATCCGCTCGCCGCGCCGCTGCTCATCGACCGGCTGGTCTCCGAGCAGCTCGACATGGTGGTGGCGACGCGGGAGGGCGAAGGCATGCTGGCCCGCAAGGGACACGCCGCGGGCAACGTCATGTTCAACCGCATGATCACCCGGCTGTTCGGAACCGGCTTCACCGACATCCTTTCGGGCTACCGGGTCTGCTCGCGCCGCTTCGCCAAATCCTTCCCGACCGCCTCGAACGGTTTCGAGATCGAGACGGAGCTGTCGATCCACGCGCTCGACCTGCGTCTCGCGGTCGACGAGATTCCGGTGCGCTACGGCAAACGGCCCGAGAACTCGGCCTCCAAGCTCTCGACCTTCCGGGACGGCTTCCGGATCCTGTGGACCATCGCGATGATGTATCGCGCGGTGAAGCCGTTCAAATTCTTCGGCGCGATCGCACTGGCGCTCGCGGGCGCCGGCATGCTGCTCGGCGCGCCGGTGGTGGTGGAGTTCCTCGAGACCGGCCTAGTGCCGCGCCTGCCGACCGCGGTGCTCGCCGCCAGCGTGATGCAGCTTTCGGTGCTCAGCCTCGTCTGTGGCGTGGTCGTCGAGGCGGTGGCCGAGGCCCGGCGCGAAGCGAAGCGGCTGAGATATCTCGAGCTGAAGGGCGCGTGACACTCCGCCGTCATCCCCCGGCTTGTCCGGGGGATCCAGACTTGCAGTAAGGCAGCGGAGCTGCGACGCGATGGATGCCCCGGACAAGCCGGGGCATGACGCGCCTCTTCCCCGATGGCGGCGTCGCCTCCGCTTGGCGTCCCGCGCCCTCGCGCTTATGTTGCGGCTCTCATTCGAAGCCGCAAAGACCCATCGCCAATGACCTTCGTCGACGCCCAGACCGCTCCCTTGCGCAAGACGGGCGCGATCAAGCTTCACGGCCCGGACGCCTTCGAAGGCATGCGCAAGGCCGGCCGCCTCGTCGCCGAGGCGCTGGACATGCTGGGCGAGCACGTGAAGCCGGGCGTCACGACCGAGACGCTCGACCGTCTCGCGCTCGAATTCGGCATGGACAACGGCGCACTGCCCGCCTGCCTGCACTACCGCGGCTACACCCACACGATCTGCACCTCGATCAACCACGTGGTCTGCCACGGCATCCCGAACGACAAGCCGCTGCGGGAGGGCGACGTAGTCAATGTCGACGTGACCTACATCCTCGACGGCTGGCACGGCGATTCGAGCCGGATGTACGCGATCGGCGCTATCCCGCGCCGGGCCGAGCGGCTGATCGAGATCACCTACGAGTCGCTGATGCGCGGCGTCGCTGCCGTGAAGCCCGGCGCCACGACCGGCGACATCGGCGCGGCGATCCAGGATTACGCCGAGGGCGAGCGCTGCTCGGTGGTGCGCGACTTCTGCGGCCACGGCATCGGCCGCCTGTTCCATGACGAGCCGAACATCCTGCATTACGGCCGGAAGGGTGAAGGCGCGGAGCTAAAACCCGGCATGCTGTTCACGATCGAGCCGATGATCAATCTCGGCCGCCCGCACGTGAAGATTCTGAGCGACGGCTGGACCGCGGTCACCCGCGACCGGTCGCTTTCCGCCCAGTACGAACACATGGTGGGCGTGACGGAAGATGGCTACGAGATCTTCACCGAGTCGCCCAAGGAACTGATGCGGCCGGTCTTCGCGGCGGCCTGACGAGGTCGCTGCGCTCCTCACCTTGAGTAGGCGGCGGAGAGCAGGCGTTTCGAAGCGCGGAGTTCCTTGCCGCGCGTTTCGCCTCGGGCCACCATGCGCTCCGTCACCCTCGACGCCCGAGCGCGCATGTCCGCAGATCTCGAACGCCCCCTGCCCGGCCTCGACGAGGCGCCGGCCGAGCGCAAAAAGGCGGCGCCTTCGGATGAGGAGACGTCCCCTCATTATCTCGGTCATCGCACCCGGCTGAAGGCGCGTTTTCTCGAAAGCGGCCCGGAAGCGCTGCCCGATTACGAACTGCTCGAACTCGTGCTGTTCCGCACGCTTCCGCGCGGAGACGTGAAGCCGCTCGCCAAGCAGTTGATCGCGACCTTCGGCTCCTTCGCCGACACGCTCGCGGCGCCTTATCAGCGGCTCGTCGAGATCAAGGGCGTGAAGGACGCGACCGCGACCGACTTCAAGGTGATCGAGGCCGCGGCGCGCCGCTTCGCAAAGGGCGCGATCGGCAAGCGCCCGGTTCTTTCTTCCTGGTCCGCAGTCATCGATTACTGCCGCACCGCCATGGCCTTCGACGACCGCGAGCGGTTCCGCATCCTGTTCCTCGACAAGCGCAACCAGCTCATCGCCGACGAGATCCAGCAGTCCGGCACCATCGATCACACGCCGGTCTATCCGCGCGAGGTGGTGCGGCGCGCCCTCGAACTGAGGGCCACGGCTCTCATCCTCGTGCACAACCATCCGTCCGGCGACCCGACCCCGAGCCGCGCCGACATCGAAATGACCCGCACCATCGTGAGCGTCGCGAAGCCTCTCGGGATCGAGATCCACGACCATGTGATCGTGGGACGCGACGGGCATGCGAGCTTTCGGGGTCTCAAGCTCATCTGACGCGTGGAAAGGCGTCCGGCGCCTGAAAAACGGGCGCCTGCCCCCTTTCCACGGGCGTGCGGTGGATTAGCATCTCTCAAATCAGGTCCGTACGGAGTCCCCCGCTTGCCCCCCCTCGCCTTCGACGAAATGACGCTTCAGGACGGCTCGGTCCGCGAGGCGTACGGCAAGCTCTCTGAATGGCTGAACGCGGCGCCGACCGACCTGCTCGACTACCGCGTGAAGGAAGCCGAGCTGCTGTTCCGCCGCATCGGCATCACCTTCGCGGTCTACGGCGACCAGCAGGCGCAGGAGCGCCTGATCCCCTTCGACATCATTCCGCGCATCATCACCGGGCCGGAATGGACGACGCTGAAGGCGGGGCTCGAACAGCGCGTCAAGGCGCTCAACATGTACATCGCGGACGTCTACGGCGCGCGCGAGGTGCTCAAGGCCGGCGTGGTGCCCGACGACCTCGTGTTCCAGAACGAGGCCTTCCGGCCAGAGATGGCCGGCAAGCGGCCGCCGCACGACCTCTGGGTCCACATCGCGGGCATCGACATTGTCCGGGTCGACGCCGACAACTTCTATGTGCTCGAGGACAACGCCCGCACGCCCTCCGGCGTCTCCTACATGCTGGAGAACCGCGAGGTCATGATCCGGCTGTTTCCGGAGCTTTTCTCGCGTCACCGGGTCGCGCCTGTCGAGCGCTACGCCGACGAACTGCTGGCGACCCTTCGGTCGATCGCGCCGCGCTCCTCGTCGGCCGATCCGACAGTCGTGCTGATGACGCCCGGCGTCTACAACTCCGCCTATTACGAGCACTCGTTCCTCGCCGACAAGCTCGGCGTCGAGCTGGTCGAGGGCCGTGACCTGTTCGTGCGGGACGACGTCGTCTACATGCGCACGACCGAGGGTCCGAAGCGCGTCGACGTGATCTACCGACGCATCGACGACGAATGGATCGACCCGCTGGTCTTCAAGCCCGAAAGCGCGCTCGGCGTGCCGGGGCTCATGAGCGCCTACCACGCCGGCAACGTCACGCTGACCAACGCGGTCGGGACCGGCGTCGCCGACGACAAGGCGATCTACAGCTACATGCCCGAGATCATCAAATTCTACCTCGGGGCCGAGCCGCTACTGAAGAACGTGCCGACCTATCGCTGCCGGGAGCCCGAGGCGCTCTCCTACGTGCTCGACAATCTGTCGGACCTCGTCGTCAAGGAGGTTCACGGCTCCGGCGGCTACGGCATGCTGGTCGGCCCGCACGCGACCAAGGAGCAGATCGAGCTGTTCCGGACGAAGCTCAAGGCGTCGCCGGCCGGGTTCATCGCGCAGCCGACGCTCGCGCTCTCGACCTGCCCCACCTACGTCAATTCCGGCGTCGCGCCGCGCCACGTCGACCTCCGCCCCTTCGTGCTGACGGGCTCGGACGAGGTCCGCATCGTGCCCGGCGGCCTCACCCGCGTGGCCATGAAGGAAGGTTCGCTGGTCGTGAACTCCAGCCAGGGCGGCGGAACCAAGGACACCTGGGTGCTGGACGAATGACCCGGATCCCCGACATTTCAGCCCGCACGCGCATCCGGAACGTCCGCCCATGCTGAGCCGCACCGCCGACAATCTGTTCTGGCTGTCGCGCTACATGGAGCGGGCGGACTCGCTCGCGCGCATTCTGGACGCGACCCAGCGTCTCGCCTCGCTTCCGGCGGCCTATGGCGGCAAGACGAACGAATGGGAAAGCGCCCTCGAGACGGCCGGCGTCGCGGGAGCGTTCTTCGCGAAGCACGACGAGGCGGACCACGATTCCGTCGTCGCCTATCTCGCCTTCGACCGGGACAACCCGTCGTCGATCCTGAGCTGCTTCGAGACCGCGCGTCACAACGCGCGCTCGGTGCGGACCGCGCTCACCATGGAGATGTGGGATGCGATCAACGGCGCCTGGATCGAGCTGCGCCGGACCGCCGACCGCAAGCTCGCCGGAGAGGAGCTCAGCCGCTTCCTCACTTGGGTGAAGGAGATTTCGCTGCGCTTCGACGGCTCCGCCTCGCGCACGATGCTCCGCAACGACATCTACGACTTCTCGCGGCTCGGCATGCTGCTCGAGCGCGCCGACAACACGGCCCGCATCCTCGACGTGAAGTATCACCTGCTGCTGCCCGCCAAGGACGCGGTCGGCGGCGGCCTCGACTACTATCAATGGTCGGCGATCCTGCGGGCGGTCTCGGCGGTGAACAGCTACCACTGGGTCTATCGCGAAAGCCTGAAGCCCTGGCTGGTCGCCGACCTCCTGATCCTCAACGACCAGATGCCGCGCTCGCTCGCCGCCTGCTACGGCGAGCTTGTGCGCCATCTCGACGATCTCGCCCGCGCCTATGGCAGGCAGGGGCCGGCGCAGAGGCTCGCGCGCGCAAGCCGCGTGAAGCTCGAGAACGCCGACATCCGCGAGGTGTTCCAGGGCGGGCTGCACGAGTTCATCACCGGCTTCATCGGCGACAACAACCGCCTCGGCACGGCGATTCACGAACAGTATCTCGCGTGAGGCCGGGCCGATGAGGCTGAAGATCCGTCACGAGACGATCTATGGTTTCGAGACGCCGCCCTCGTCCGTCGTGCAGACGCTGAGGCTCACGCCGCGCAGCTTCGACGGGCAGCATATCGTGCGCTGGCGCCTCGACGTCGACCGCAACTGCCGCCTCCGCGCTTCGGAAGACGCTTTCGGCAACCTCACCCACGTCTTCATGGTCGAGGGGCCGCTCGACAGTCTCGCCGTGCTTGTCGAGGGCGAAGTCGACACGCAGGACGTAAACGGCGTGGTCCGCGGCGCGGCGGAGCGCTTTCCTCCGCCGCTCTATCTGCGCGAGACCGACCTCACGACGCCCGATCTCGACATTCAGGTCTTCGCCGCCGACGCCACGGCCGGCGCGAGCGACCCGCTCGACCGTCTTCATCGGCTGCTTTCGGCCGTGCACGAGACGGTGGCGTTCGATCCGGAAGGCAATGAGGCCGCCGCGACCGCCGCGGAAGCTTTCGGCTTGAAGCGCGGCGTGGCGCAGGACCTCGCGCATGTCTTTCTCGCCGCGGCCCGCAGGCTCGGCGCGCCCGCCCGCTTCGTGACCGGCTATCTGAATCTCGAAAGCCTGAAGGCGGAAGCCGCAGCGGCGCAGGATCAGTCGGGGCAGGAGCAGGCCCAATCCATGACGGCGCCCGCGGCAGAGGCGCAGGAGAAGCCCTCGCCGCGCGATCCGGGACATGTCTGGGCGGAAGCGCATGTTCCGGGTCTCGGCTGGGTCGGATTCGACCCCGTGCTCGGCTTGTGCGTCACGGAAGCGCATGTGCGCGTGGCTATCGGCCTCGACCATCTCGGCGCGGCGCCCGCGCGTGGATCGCGTTACGGCGGGGTCGGCGAGGAGCTTACGGTGAAGATCTCGGTCGAGAACGCAGGAGCCCGCCGTATTTCCCGTCGTCTTTGACGTGGCGGCGGCGCAGCCCGGCGCCGATCTTTAGGACATGGCGCGCCTTCGCGCATTGTGCGGGCCGCGTATCCCTTGCTAGCTTCCCGCCCGCGGAAGCTTCGGGGTTTTTATCCATGACGTACTGCGTCGGCATTCTGGTCCGCGACGGCCTCGTGATGATCGCGGACACGCGGACCAATGCGGGCATCGACAACATCGCGACCTTCCGCAAGCTCAAGATCGTCTCGGAGAAGGGCCGCCGCACGCTCGCGATCGCGACGTCGGGGAATCTTTCAGTCAGCCAGTCGGTGCTGTCGATGCTCGCCGAGGGCGTCGAGAATCAGGAGACAGGCGAACTCGAGACGCTCGAGGCTCAGCCCACCATGTTCAAGGCCGCGCAACTCGTCGGCCGCGCGGTGCGCGAAGTCTGGCGGGTCGACGGCGCGAGCCTCGAGCAGATGACGGCGCGCTTCGACGTCCAGATGCTGTTTGGCGGTCAGGTCGCGGGCGGACGGCTGCGGCTGTTCATGATCTACGCCGCCGGCAACTTCATCGAGGTGACGCCGGACACGCCCTACTTCCAGATCGGCGAGCACAAATATGGCAAGCCGATCCTCGATCGCGCCGTGACCTACGACACGGACCTCTATGACGCGCTGAAGATCGGACTGATCTCGATGGATTCGACGATGCGGTCCAATCTCGGCGTCGGGCCGCCCATTGACGTGCTGGTGCTGCGGAAGGACGCTCTGACGCCCGAGCTCGATTTCCGCATCGAGCCGAACGACCAGTATTTTCTTGATCTGCGCGAACGCTGGTCGAAAGCGCTGCGCGAAGCCCACATGCACATTCCGCGGCCGCCCTACGGCGCCAACGTGCCGGGAGACATCTGACGGCAGCCACGGTCCAGACGGGCCTTCACCGCCGCGAACATCGTCTCACTCGCCGAGCGTCGGCCCCTGCGGCGCTTCGGGCCGGGCGCCGCCTTTGCAGTCGATAAGCCACACGTCGTAGATCGGGTGCTCGACGCCGGTCAGGCCGGGGCTCGAGGCGAACATCCAGCCGGAATAGATTCGCCGCTGTTCGTTGGTCAGCGTGACCTCGTCGACGTCGACGTAGGAGGTCGTGTTCGGCGCCTCGGTCGGCGGCCGCGTGTAGCAGACATGCGGCGTGACCTGGAGCTTGCCGAAGGTCGACGTCTTGTCGATCGGAGCGTCAAATTCAGTGATCCGACCGGTGATCTTGTCGAGGCCGTTGAACACCGCGACGGGATTCGAGATCCGCGGCGTCGGCTGCATCACTTCGGGACGAGCGGCCTTCGGTTTCTGTTCGAGCGTCGAGGTTCCGGGATTCTGGGCGGTGGCTTCCGCCAGAGGCCAGGCCGCGACCGGCAGTGCGATCCAGGCGGAGGCGATCAGGAGACTGCGGAAGGACAAGGGCTCTCCACCTCGCGGGATACGCGAACGATTCTCGCGACGCGACGGATCAAGCGCCGGAATTCGGGCTCCGGCGAGGCGAAGGCCTCAGTCGCCGGGCGACCAGGCCTGATAGTCGCCGGTCGCGGCGGGGCGCTTGCCGGTCGAGAGCGTCGACCCCTGAGGGCGGTAGGCGGCGGCCGTCCCGGTGCGGTTCGAGAGATGCGGCTTCTGCCACTCGCGCGGCGCGTAGTTCTCGTTCGCGGGCGGCACGTTGACCGTGTAGTGCATCCAACCGTGCCAGCCGGGAGGAATTTCGGACGCGTCGGCGTAACCGGCGTAGATCACCCAGCGCCGTTCCGTCCCGAAAGCGGCGTTCTTTTTTGGATCGTTCGGCAGGCGATAATACCGGTTGCCGAACTCGTCCTCGCCGACGAGTTCTCCCTTGGCCCGCGCGATCGCCACGCGGGTGCCGATCGTGGATCCGTTCCACCAGGTGAAGATGTCGGTGAGGATGCTCATCAGGGACATTGGCGCCGCCCGTCCGGACGTTTCGAAACGGCTCCCGGTATGGAGCCGGGAGCCCGCCGTGTCCAGACGGGTTTCGCTCCGACGCGTTCAGATCACTTTAAAGTCGTCGGCGGAGAGCGCGGTCCAGTCGACCAGCTCCGCGATCAGCACCGCGGCGCCTTCGCCAGAACCGTCGGCGTCGTAATAGAGCAGGCCCGCGCCCTGATCGTAGATGAGGCGCTGTCCGGCCTCGGTCGCGACCCCGCCCTCGATCACGGCGAAGACGCCGTCGTCGAGACGACCGAGCTCGATCGCGCCGAACGTCTCCTGCTTCAGAAGAATGCGGTCTTCGCCGGAAACGAAGTCGGTGATGAAGTCGGCGTCGCCGAGCGGACCCTTGAAGACGAAACTGTCCTTTCCGGAGCCGCCTTCGAGCGTGTCGCGACCTGGTCCGCCCGCGATCCTGTCCTCTCCGGCGCCGCCCGTGATGCTGTCGGCGCCGTGGCCGCCGCGCAGGCGATCCGCGCCATCCCCGCCGTCGATCGTGTCGCGGCCGCGACCGCCGCTCAATTTGTCTTCGCCGCCCTGGCCCGAAAGATCGTCGCTCCCGCGGCCGCCGAAGAAGATGTCGGCGGCGTGTTCGCCAGTGACGGAATCCGCCTCGGCCGAGCCGAAGACGTAGTGCGAGACGCCGCCTTCGCCGACGAAGGTTCCAGCCGTCGCGTAGACGGTGACGTCGAACTCGACCCGCATGTCGACGCCCTGGTCTCCGTAGTCGCGGATCTCGTAGCTGCCGCGCTCGGTCACGCCGTCCTCGAGCCCGGCGGAGAACTCCATCGTCATCGGCCGGTCGATGGTCTGCGAGACGCCGTCGGCGTCCTCGCCGAGATCGGCGAGGATCTCGCCGTCCCAGATCCAGAGCTCCTGCTCGGAATCATAGGACCCGCTCAGCCCGTAATCGAAGAGCAGCGCGACCCCGTCGTCGGTTCGGGTGATTTCGAACAGCGGCGAAACCTGAAGCTCGTAGTTGCTGATCCGCATGGGATCCTCCCCCGGCCCCATCTTCGCGCGGGACCTCTGTCTGCAAGGGAATGTCGACCTCACCGGGAGGCGCAATCCGCAGATCTACGGATCGCGGCGTCAGGATACCGCGAGATCGATCGCAATCGCGTGATCGCATTTCATGTGCGGTCGGCGGCCGAACCATCCCAGAAACGCGCCGTACGCCGTCGAAACCGCCGGTCTGAACTGGGCGACAGGCGCGCCGTCGGTGGCGTCGATCGACCCACGCCGGGCTGTCCCCAATCTTTTCCACAAGGCGCGCGATCTGTCCGGAGCGGCGCTTTCCGACTGGGGACGTACGGTTTTCCGCGAACGTCCGGCGCCGCCGTACACCTTTGATTCACGACTCGGACACACCATATCTAGTGTCGACAATTCACTGGGCCAACGAGGGATTGGGATAACGGCCAATCCGGACTCGACGCAGCGGAAAGACTCGCTTTACCTTCCGTGGCGTCGCCCGGGGCCGTCCAAAGGTTCGCCGAGAGAGCGACGCTCAAACCGATCACGATCGTCCGGGAGGGTGAGCCCATCCTCCGGCCCGGCTCCGCGCAGCCTGCGCGGCGGGAGAAGTTGCGTCTTCGCGACTCGGACGAACCTTCAGTCGCCGGCCTCGCAGTCGGCCCGGACAGCGTCGCAAGGCGCCTGTCAGACCATTTGGAAGCTTGGGGAGCACAATGCGCATCGACCGTCGCTACACCAGGGCCGGCCAGTCTCCCTACGCCGAGATCCCCTTCCGCAAGGCGACCAGCGAAATCCGCAATCCGGACGGCTCGGTCGTGTTCCGCGCGGCCGACATCGACGTGCCGGAGGCCTGGAGCCAGGTGGCGGTCGACATTCTCGCCCAGAAGTACTTCCGCAAGGCCGGCGTTCCCGCAAAGCTGAGGCCGATCGAGGAGAACACGGTTCCGTCCTGGCTCTGGCGCTCGGTCGCCGACGAGGCGGCGCTCCAGTCCCTGCCCGAAGCCGACCGCTTCACCGGCGAGCGCGACGCACGGCAGGTGTTCGACCGACTGGCCGGCACCTGGACCTATTGGGGATGGGGACAGGGCTATTTCGACGCCGAGGACGACGCCCGCGCCTTCTTCGACGAGCTGGCGTACATGCTCGCGACCCAAAAGGCCGCGCCGAACTCGCCGCAGTGGTTCAACACCGGCCTGCACTGGGCCTACGGCATCGACGGTCCCTCCCAGGGCCACTTCTACGCCGACCACAAGACCGGCGAGGTGCGCCCCTCCGAGTCGTCCTATGAGCGCCCGCAGCCGCACGCCTGCTTCATCCAGGGCGTCTCGGACGACCTCGTGAACGAGGGCGGCATCATGGACCTTTGGGTCCGCGAGGCGCGCCTGTTCAAATACGGCTCGGGCACCGGCTCGAACTTCTCGCAGCTTCGCGGCGAGGGCGAGCGGCTCTCGGGCGGCGGTCGCTCGTCCGGCCTGATGTCGTTCCTCAAGATCGGCGACCGCGCCGCCGGCGCCATCAAGTCGGGCGGCACCACGCGCCGCGCGGCCAAGATGGTCGTGGTCGACGCCGATCACCCCGACATCGAGACCTATGTCTCCTGGAAGGTGAAGGAGGAGCAGAAGGTCGCGGCGCTCGTCACCGGCTCCAAGGTCGTCAAGAAGCACCTCAAGGCGATCCTGAAGGCCTGCGTGAACTGCGACGGCCCCGGCCGCGACTGCTGCGACCCGGAGAAGAACCCGGCGCTGAAGCGCGAGGTGAAGCTCGCCCGCAGGAGCCAAGTCTCCGACAACCTGATCAAGCGCGTGCTGCAGCAGGCCGCGCAGGGCCATGCCGAGATCGACCTCGAGACCTTCACGACCGACTGGGACGGCGAGGCCTATCTCACCGTTGCGGGCCAGAACTCGAACAATTCGGTGCGCGTCACCGACGAGTTCCTGCGCGCGGTCGAGGCGGACGGGGACTGGAACCTCGTCGGCCGCACGACGGGCAAGGTGACGAAGACGCTGAAGGCCCGCGGCCTGTGGGACCAGATCTCCTACGCGGCCTGGGCCTGCGCCGATCCCGGCATCCAGTACCACACCACCGTCAACGACTGGCACACCTGCCCGGCGTCAGGCCCGATCCGCGCCTCGAATCCGTGCTCGGAGTACATGTTCCTCGACGACACGGCCTGCAATCTCGCCTCGCTTAACCTGCTGCAGTTCCGCCGCGCGGATAAGTCGTTCGACGTCGAGGCCTACAGCCACGCCTGCCGGCTGTGGACGATCGTTCTGGAAATTTCAGTTCTCATGGCGCAGTTCCCCTCGCGCCAGATCGCGGCGCTGTCGTGGAAGTTCCGCACGCTCGGCATCGGCTACGCCAATATCGGCGGCCTGCTGATGTCGTCCGGCGTCGCCTATGACAGCCCGGAAGCCCGCGCGCTCTGCGGCGCGCTCTCGGCTCTGATGACGGGCGTCTCCTATGCGACCTCGGCCGAAATGGCCGCCGAACTCGGGGCCTTCGACGGCTTCCCCGAGAACCGTGACCACATGCTCCGCGTCATACGCAACCACGCCCGCGCCGCCCGCGGCGAGGCGGCCGGCTACGAGCAGCTCTCCACCCTCCCCGTCCCCCTCGACGTCGCTTCGGTGAAGCAGCGCGAGATCGCGACCGCGGCGCAGGACGTGTGGGCCAAGGCTCTCGCGCTCGGCGAGATCCACGGCTTCCGCAACGCGCAGGTCTCGGTCGTCGCGCCGACCGGCACGATCGGCCTCGTGATGGACTGCGACACGACCGGCATCGAGCCCGACTTCGCGCTGGTGAAGTTCAAGAAGCTCGCGGGCGGCGGCTACTTCAAGATCATCAACCGCGCGGTCCCCGAGGCGCTCCGCGCGCTCGGCTACGCCGAGCACCAGATCGCCGAGATCGAGGCCTACGCGGTCGGCCACGGCTCGATGCGGCAGGCGCCGGGCGTCAACCCCTCGACGCTGCGCTCGAAGGGCTTTTCCGACGAGGCGATCGAGACGCTCGAAGCCGCCTGCAAGT
The DNA here is from genome assembly GCA_003241695.1 of Ancylobacter novellus. Lineage (GTDB taxonomy): Bacteria > Pseudomonadota > Alphaproteobacteria > Rhizobiales > Methylopilaceae > Methylopila. Next base: position 46,883 of record QFPN01000011.1, read on the forward strand.
CGGCGTTCGACATCAAGTTCATCTTCAACAAGTGGACGCTGGGCGAAGCCTTCCTCACGCAGGCGCTGAAGGTGCCGGCCGAGAAGCTCGAGGATCCCAGCTTCGAGCTGCTCGCCCATCTCGGCTTCTCGAAGGCCGAGATCGAGGCCGCCAACACCCATGTGTGCGGCGCGATGACGGTGGAGGGCGCGCCGCACCTCGCGACCCAGCACTATCCGGTGTTCGACTGCGCCAACGCCTGCGGCCGCACGGGCAAGCGGTTCCTCTCGGTCGAGAGCCACATCCGCATGATGGCGGCGGCGCAGCCCTTCATCTCGGGCGCGATCTCCAAGACCATCAACATGCCGAACGACGCCACGGTGGAAGACTGCGCCGCGGCCTACGATCTCTCGTGGAAGCTCGCGCTGAAGGCGAACGCGCTCTATCGCGACGGCTCGAAGCTCTCTCAGCCCCTGAACTCGCAGCTGATCGCGGACGACGAGGACGAGGACGACGCCGTCGAGACGCTCGTGGCTCAGCCGGCCGCGGCGCGCACCGCCCAGGTCATCGAGAAGATCGTCGAGCGCGTGCAGCTCGTGCGCGAGCGCGAGAAGCTGCCGTCCCGCCGCAAGGGCTACACCCAGAAGGCGATCGTCGGCGGGCACAAGGTCTACCTGCGCACCGGCGAGTATGACGACGGCCGCATCGGCGAGATCTTCATCGACATGCACAAGGAAGGCGCGGCCTTCCGCTCGGTGATGAACAATTTCGCGATCGCGGTCTCATTGGGCCTGCAATACGGCGTGCCGCTCGAGGAATATGTCGAGGCCTTCACCTTCACCCGCTTCGAGCCGGCGGGCTTCGTGCAGGGCAACGACACGATCAAGAACGCGACGTCGATCCTCGACTACGTGTTCCGCGAGCTCGCGATCTCGTATCTGTCGCGCTACGACCTCGCCCACGTCGACCCGTCGAGCATCACGCCCGACGCGCTCGGCGAGGGCGTGACCGAGGACAAGGCTCCCGCGCCCGTCCCCGTCTCCAAGGGCCTCGTGCGCGGCCGCCAGCTGACCGCGGTGCCGAGCTCTTCGCCGAGCGGAGAACCGCGTGGGTCAGCCGCCGCCTCGAACGTGACGGCGATCGGCGGCCGGCCGGCGGTGACCGCCATCTCGTCGGGCGCCGCCGCCACGGCGCTGAAGCGCGAGCCGGCTCCCGCCCGCGAGGAGACGCCGGCCCTCGGCCATCTCGCCTGGGAGGCCCCCGCTGCGCCTGCGCCCGCTGCTAAGACGGCGGAAGCCCGCCGCGCGGAAGCGCGCGTCAGGGGTTACGAGGGCGACAACTGCTCGGAATGCGGCAACTACACGATGGTGCGCAACGGCACGTGCCTGAAGTGCGACACGTGTGGGTCGACGAGCGGGTGCAGCTGAAGAGGTCTCGCGTCTTGGGGCCGACACGCCGCCGTCATCGCCGGGCTTGACCCGGCGATCCATCGGCCGCGGATGCGGCCAGCGTGATGCATGTCCGGGACAAGCTCGGGAATGACGACTGCGGGATCAACAGGCATCATCCAGCAATGGGCGGATGGGTCTATATTCTCGCAAGCGGCCCCGGCGGCACGCTCTATGTCGGTGTCACGAACGATATCGTGCGTCGCGTCTTCGAGCACAGGTCCGGAGCTGTCGCGGGTTTCACAAAGCGCTACGGCGTGAAAGACCTCGTTTATTTCGAGCGCCACGAGACCATCACGGGCGCGATCCAACGCGAAAAGAACATCAAGCACTGGCCGCGCGAGTGGAAGATCGATCTGATCGTGGCGATGAACCCGAACTGGCGCGATCTCTGGGACGAGATTGCATCCTGAGGCTCAGCGTCTTGGTTCCCTCCGCAGTGATCGCCGGGTTTGACCCGGCGGTCCATCGGCCGCGGACGCGGCCGGCGTGATGGATGCCCGGGTCAAGCCCGGGCATGACGGCTGCGGTCAGACACGACGATAATAGCCAAATCGGCTTATCGGCTCGCGCTGAACTGCAACGTATCGCAGACATCATGACTCAATCCGTCTCGCTCCCCCTCGCCCGCCGCATCGCGCTTGCGGCGCAGGGGTTCGGCGTCAAACGTCCCGACGCCCCCGCCCCGGCGCATCTCCGCAAGCTCGCAGATCGGCTCCACCTCTTCCAGATCGACAGCGTCAACGTTCTCGCGCGCGCCCATTATCTCCCGGCGTTCTCGCGGCTCGGGGCTTACGACCGCGCGGCGTTCGACAGGCTCGCCTGGGGGAAGAAGCGCGAGAAGAAACTCTTCGAGTACTGGGCGCACGAGGCCTCGCTGCTGCCGTTCGAGCTGCAGCCGCTCCTGCGCTGGCGGATGCAGGAGGCCGATCGGGGCGAGCGGTGCTACGGCTCGATGCGCGTCTTCGCGACAGAGCGGCGCGCCGAAGCCATGACGCTGCTCGAGCGCATCCGCGCCGAAGGGCCGCTCGCGACCGCTGATTTCGAGGCGCACAAGGGCCAGTCCGGCTGGTGGGAGTGGAGCGACGTCAAGCGCGCGCTCGAATGGCTGTTCTGGGCCGGGCACATCACAACGGCGACCCGCAAGGGCAGTTTTGCGCGGGTCTACGACCTCACCGAGCGCGTCATCCCGGCCGATGTGCTGGCGCTCCCCACGCCCAGCCCCTCCGAGGCTCACCGCGCGCTGATCGAACGCGCGGCGGCCGCCCACGGGATCGCGACCGAGGCCGAGCTTCGCGATTATTTTCGGCTGTCGCCGGAGGCCGCGCGGACGGCGGTGGAGACGCTCGCCGAGGAGGGCGTCCTGGTTCCCGTCGCGGTTCCGGGCTGGCGACACGCGTGGCTTCATCGCGACGCGCGCCAGCCCCGCCGCATCGATGCGCGGGCGTTGCTCGCGCCGTTCGATCCGCTGGTCTGGGAGCGCGGGCGCACCGAGCGGCTGTTCGGCTTCCGCTACCGGATCGAAATCTACGTGCCTGAACACAAGCGCGAGCACGGCTATTACGTGCTGCCCTTCCTGCTCGGCGACCGCCTCGTGGCCCGCGTCGACTTGAAGAGCGACCGCAAGGCCGGGCGACTCGTCGTGCGGCGCGCCGGTTTCGAGCCCGACGCGCCGCCGCATGCCGGCGACGCGCTGCGGGAGGAACTCGCGCTCATGGCCGCATGGCTCGGTCTCCCGGAAGTCGACGCGAGCCGGGTCGGACGGCCGGGCTAAGCCCCGGCCGCCCATCGCCGGGCGGCGTCTTTCATTGAGACGCCCTGTCCCTGACGCGAAGACGGGAGGCCGCATCCCGCGCGGCCTCCGCCCTTCGTCAGGCCGTCACTTTCCGGCGGGCGCCGGCTCCGCGCCGATCAGGTCCGCTTCCGCCGGGGTCAGTTCCGGGCGGCCCTGCGTCACGGCGCGGGCCGCGGCGGCGCGCTGGCTGAGCGAGGCCTGGACCGGGGAGCGATAGCCGCGCACCGTCGTCACCGCCCCCTTCGCGCCGACATAAGCGAGGTCGTTGATGTTGTCGTAAGGATCGCCGGAGCCGATCAGGCTGCCGGCGGTCAGCGTCAGCGCGGCCTTGGGCGTCTTGGGGCTCGCGGCGTCATAGACCAGGATTTCGTTTCCGCGGCCGAACCAGATGCGGTTGTTTTCCGGCGTGTATTGCGCGGCCCAGAAATAACCGGGGGCGCCGGCGGAAAAATCGTTGATCGTCTTGAGGTTGGTGAAGTTCTTCGTCCGCACCAGCTTGCCGCTCATTTGCCAGCTCGCGTTGTAGGCGCCGAGCAGCATGTAGGCGGTCGAGCCGTCGAAGCTGATGTCGCGGACCTCGTAGGGATTTTCCGCGCTCGGCTTGAACACTGTCTTGATCTTCGCGGCGCTAAGGTCCGTGGCGCCGTAGGCGATCTTCTGGAGCCTGGACTTCTTGTTGTAGGTTCCGCTGACCTGCGGCCCGCCGAGGCCGGCGACGTAGAGGTCCGAACCGCTAACCGCAAGACCGAAAGCGTTGGCGACGAAGTTCGGATTGGCGTTGTTCGCGCCGACCTTGATCGACGAACCGCCCTTGATGGTGAAGCGCACCAGCAGGCTCTTGGCGTAGCTCGACCACGAGCTGTCCGTGAAGGAGAACAAGCCGTAGAGCGCGCCGTCGATTTCGACGATCGCCTGGCCGTGCGCGACGTAGCCGTTCGGCGTGAGGCTCGCGGGCAGCGTGTAGGCGACGCCGGTCTCCTCGAAGGTCGAGCGGTTGATCTCCACCACCCGGGCGTTGTCGTAGTCGAGCGCGTAGAGATATTTCCCGACCCTGACGAGCCCGGCCATGTTCCTCACGTTCGGCCAGGTGACGCTCGCGAGCGGCGTGGGGTTGGTGGCGGGCACGGCGTTGTAGATGTAGGTCGGCGGAACGGCCCCCGGCGCCGCGACGCGGCTGGTCACCGCGACCCTGAGCTTCTCGCCCGAGGGCACGACGCCCTCGACCTGAGGATCGCCGTTGAGCCCGGTCCTGAGATTGCGGATCGGCGTGATGGCGGTTCCGGCATCTCGAATGCGTCCGGCCATGCCCTGCGGGCCGCCATTGTAGGTGTAGACCGTGTAGGCCGCGTATCCGCGGGCCGCCTCCTGCGCCGCCGCGCCGATCGGCGCGGCCGAGACGAAGAAGAGGGTGGCGAGGCAGGCGGAAATCGTCGTTCGCATCGGTCGACCTTTTGGGTTCGGGCCGCGGGGCGCGGCGTCTTCAGAAATCGAGAGAACTTTTGATTGGGGGACGTTTCGCGCTCGGATCGCGAACCGATGAGCTGTGATCAGAACGTCATCGCGGCGGAGACGTAGAGGGTCCGCCCCTGCTGCGGGTAATAGACGTTCGGGCGCAGATCCCAGTACTTGTCTTGCGTCGTCGTAGGATCCGCATGCAGCAGGAGGCCGGTCACCCTCTGCTTCGGCCCACGGTCGAAGATGTCGATGACGCCGCCTGAAAGCTTGAGGCCGTTGTCGAACGTGTAGTGCGCGCCGAGGTCGATGGTCGTCAGCGGCTCTTCGTAGGACTGTCCCGCCGCCGACTGGGCGACGTAGACCCTGCCGACATGCCGGACCTCGGCGAAGGTCGTGAGAGCGCCGTCGAGAAAGTGGAGATTGAAGCGGGCGTTGGCGCTGAAGTCCGGGTTCCGCAGGACCTTCAGCCTGCCGTTCACGCGCTCGGCGGCGTTTCCGCCGCCGAAGAAGTAGTAGGTGCCCTTGACGTAGCGGCCGTTCTGGAGCGTTCCGGCGAAGTGGAGGTCCGCCCGGTCCGAGAAGGCGACGTTTCCTTCAAGCTCAAGGCCGCGCGTGAAGGTCGTGCCGGTGTTCATGTACCGGGCGCCGACCGGCGTCTCGTAGAGCGTGATGGCGTCCTCGGTGCGGCGCTGGAAGTAGGTCAGCCGGACGCTGCCCTTCCAGTCGTTTCCGAGCGCGCCGGTCCAGCCGAAACCTGCGTCGAAGTTGCGGCCGTGCTCCCGTTTCAGCTGCGTGACGCGGTTGTTGCTGTCGGCGTTGGGCGAGATGTAGACGCCGTCGCCGTAGAGTTCGTAGAAGCTCGGATAGCGGTTGTAGGTCCCGGTGTTCGCGAAGATTTCCCAGCCGTCGAACAGGCGCTTCTTGGCGCTCAGGCTCCAGGACGGTTTCCAGCCGTAGTCTCCTCCGGCTCCGCCCAAAGGCGACAGCTGGCTGCCCAGGACCGGACCGTCGAGCCGTTCGAACCGGCCGATCGGGGTAAGTTCGAGATCGCCCAGCGGCCGGATCGTGATTGTGTCCTGGGCCTGGAGCGAGCTGCGCTCGCGTTCGAAGCGCGTGAAGAAATCGGTCGGGCGCGCGAGCGACGAAATGCGGTTGCTGGCGTCGGCGTAGAGCGTCTCCCACAGACGCTCGGCGTGGACCTCGACCTTGTGTCCGAGCGCCTGCTCCTTGCCGAACTCGTAGGCGGCGTCGCCCGAGATCCCGTAGCGCCGGGTCCGGTAGTCCGACCAGGCCTTGCCGACCCCCAGCGTTCCGACGGCGTCGAGGTTCCGGTAGCGCTTCGACTGGTCCATGACCGTGCCGGTCACGCCGAGCGTCAGGTCGCCGAACGTGTCGCGCCACCCGAACGCGCCGTTGTGCTCGCTGACGCGCTGCCGGCGGCGCTCGCTGGTGATCGAGTAAGGATCGTCGGTGTCTTCCTTCGTCGTGTCCTGCAATCCGACGAATTCCGGGCGATAGCGATCCATGTAGTTGTAGGACCACTTCGCGAACAGATTTTCGTTCTGCCATTCGAGAACGCCGTTGGCCTTCTCGTAGTCATTGTTCTGCCGCCGCCTGTCGGAGGACAGGCCGAGGGCGTCGTAGCCGTAGTCGCGCGGCGTCTTTCCGTTCGAGTAGACGATGCCGCGGAGCGACTTCAGCATGTATTTCTGGTATTGGAAGTCGCCCTTGCTCTTCTCCCCGTCCACGCCGAGCAGCAGGGAGCCGCCGAGAAGCGGCGTCGCGAGGCTGCCCGAGGCCTGCCGGCCGCCGAAGGAGCGCGCGCCGGCCGAGACGCTGGTCCGCGCCTGGTCCGGGCGCTTGGTGACGATGTTGATCGCCCCGCCGAGCGGCGCTCCGGAAAAGCGGGCCGGCGTCGTGCCGCGATAGACCTCGACGCGCTCGACGTTCGACATCGGGATCGTCGAGAGGTCGGTCGCGGATTCGCTCGACGTGTTGTAGGGGACGCCGTCGACGTAGATGTTCACCTGGCTCGGCGAAGAGCCGCGGATGCTGGCCGTGGCGTACTGGCCGGTGCCCGCGACGCGGCGGGCGTAGACGCCGGGGATCTGGTCGAGCAGGTCCGGAAGCGACTTGTGCTCGCCCTTGACGTCGTCGGGATAGACGACGGAGACCTCGCCCGGCGACAGGATGTCCTTCAGGTCGGGCTCGTCGCCCACGACCGTGATGGTTTCGAGCTGAGTGCTTTCCTGATCGTCCGCGGCGTCCTGGCCGAGCGCCGGCGCCGTCAGCCCGACGCTCGCCGCGACCGCCGCGAGCGTGCGGGACGCTGCGCCAAAACCCGTTCCGAATCTCGTCCCGAAACCCATGCCGTCGCCGTCCCCGAAGCGCCGAAACTTCGGCGGAGGGGCTTGTCGCGAACGACGGTCGGCGCGTCTGGACGGATCGGCGCATTGGCCCGCCCGAACGAACCGATGCGACCCCTGCCGCACCGTTTCTCGCTCAGACGGACGAAGCCGCGCCCCGGCCATCCCCTGGGCCGCGGCAAGAGCGATCGGACGCCGGCAGGTCTCCTGGCTCGCGGGTCACGGCCCGACGCGCTGGCCTTCCCGAGCGGGCTCCGGATCGGAGCCCTGTCTCAGTGGCCGGAGGCTCAAGGCTTGCGCCTCGCCTCCAACGCGCGTCGAACTCGCCGCTTACAGTTGCAGGGACAGCCTCGGAATCAGGCGACGTCGCCGCCCTCACCGTGTTCCCAATTAAGCTTCTTTCGAAGCGCCGGCGTGATCGAAGCCCCCGACCGAAGTCGGGAACGGGCGCACGCTAGGAGGCGAATCTCCGGCACGCAATCAGACTAAGGGCCATTCGCGCCGCCGCGCTTCCGTGTCGCGGTCATCCCGCCTGCCGGTTGCGCGCCTTCTCATAGGCCGCGACCAGGTCGCCGAACCGGTCGCCCTGCACCACGACATGCGCGCGCAGCGCCGCTTTCGCGGTCTCGGCGTCGCCGGCGAAAATGGCGGCGACCACCCGGTCGTGCTCCTCGAACGACACCTTGAGCCGGTTGGACACCCGAAGCTGCAGGCGCCGGAACGGGCGCAGGCGCCGGTGCAGCGCGCCGCATTGCTCGGTCAGGAAGCCGCTGTGGCTCGCGGCGTAGATCGCGAGATGGAAGGCCTCGTTCTCGTAGTAGTAGCCGTCGAGGTCGGCGGCTTCCGCCGAGGTCCGGCATCGCTCGTGCGCCGCCGAGATGGCGAGACGATCCTCCTCGGTCATCCGCCGGGCGGCGTGGGCGCCCGCGAGGCCTTCGAGCTCGGCCATCACCTCGAACATCTCGTAGATCCGCGCCGGCCCGTGCGCGACCACCACGGCGCCGCGGCGCGGCCTGAGCTCGATCATTCCGATCGCCGAGAGCTGCATCAGCGCTTCGCGAACCGGCGTGCGCGAGACGCCGAAACGCGTGGCGAGCTGCACCTCGTCGAGCCTTTCGCCGGGCGCGAACGCGCCGGAAACGAGGGCGTTCTCGATCTCGTCCCGCACCTTGCGGACGGCGTTGTCGGTCATCCCGGAATCCTGAACCGATGTTATTGTATACAATTACGGAGTTTGTGCGTGCGCGTAGCTTGACACCGCGTGCAGGGTGGGCGCAAGATTTTGTGAAGGGCCGCCACAAGGCTCGTGTCTGGGAGGAACTGACGGGCTCGCTCCGGCGACGGCTCAAGGCCGGATCTGCGGTGGCGCTCGCGTTCCAAACGATCTGCGTCGAAGAGCCGGCCTGTTCGCGTCTTTCGCGAGGGAACGGCTGATCACGACCATCCGGGAGGAACAGTGCATGCAAGTCGATCGTCGCATTTTCGTCGCCAGCGGCCTCGCGGCCCCTGCCCTGCTCAGCCTCGGACTGAAGCCCGCGCGCGCGGCGACGACGCTGAAGCTCTCGCATCAGTTTCCGGGCGGAACCATCGACGAAGGCGACTTCCGCGACCGCATGTGCCGCAAGTTCGCGGCGGCCGTGAAGGAGAAGACCGGCGGCGCCGTCGAGGTGCAGGTCTATCCGGGCTCGTCGCTCATGAAGACGAACGCCCAGTTCGGCGCGATGCGAAAGGGCGCGCTCGACATGTCGCTCTATCCTGCGCCCTACGCCGGCGGCGAGGTGCCGGAGATGAACATCGGGCTGATGCCCGCGCTCGTCACCTCCTACGACCACGCCGTCGCCTGGAAGGACGCCGCCGTCGGCAGGAAGCTGACCGAGATCCTGCAGGCGAAGGGCGTCGTGCTCGTCTCCTGGGTCTGGCAGGCGGGCGGGGTCGCGAGCCGCGGCCGCCCCCTCGTCTCCCCGGACGACGCCAAGGGCATGAAGGTCCGCGGCGGCTCGCGCGAAATGGACCTGATGCTGAAGCAGGCCGGCGCGGCGACGCTTTCGATCCCTTCGAACGAATCCTACGCGGCCATGCAGACCGGCGCCTGCGACGCGCTGATCACCTCCTCGACGTCGTTGATCTCCTTCCGCCTCGAGGAACTCGCCAAGCACCTCACCTCTGGCCGGGAACGCGCCTATTGGTTCATGCTCGAGCCGATCATGATGTCGAAGGCGATCTTCGACGGTCTGCCCAAGGACCAGCAGGACGCCATCATGCAGACCGGCGCCGAGCTCGAGGCCTTCGGCCAGCAGGGCGCCAAGGAAGACGACGTCAACGTCGAGCGCATCTTCTCCAAGGCCGGCGCCAAGGTCGAAGGCATGGACGAGCCGACGCTCGGCAAATGGCGGGACATCGCCAAGGCGACGGCCTGGGCCGATTACGCCGGTAAGAACGACAATTGCGCCGAACTCCTCAAGCTCGCCGAGGAGGTCGCGTGACCCACGGCTTCGACGCGGCCACGGCGGCGGCCGAAGCGCCGAGGGCGGCGGAGCCGCGCGTTCCCGGTCCGCTCGGCGTGGTGGACAGGGCGATGAAGGCGCTGAACCACGTCATTCTGGTTCTCGGCGGCCTCGCGCTCGTCGTCGCCTGCGCCGTGCTCAGCTACAGCGTCATCGCCCGGCACTTCTGGGGCGAGGCGACCGACTGGCAGGATGAGACCGCGGTGTTCCTCATCGTCGGCGCGACCTTCCTGTCGGCCGCGGGCGTGCAGGCGCGGCGCGGCCATGTGGCGATCGAGGCGGTTTCCGGTCTGCTGCCAGAGCGCGCCAACCGCGTGCGCCTCCTGCTCGCCGACGTGATCAGCCTCGCCTTCGTGGTCTTCTTCGCCTGGAAGAGCTGGATCCTGCTCCATGAGGCGTGGGTCGACGGACAGACGTCGCAGTCGACCTGGGGCCCGCCGCTCTGGATCCCCTATTCGTTGATGGCGGTCGGCATGAGCCTGCTCTCCGTGCAGTTCGTCGTGCAGATCCTCGAAGCCATCCTCTACGGCCCGAAGCTCGCGGGCTGGGGCGCGCCGAAGATCGGCATGGCGGCGGACCTCAACAAAGGGCTCCCGGCCGACGGCCCGAAGCCCGGGGAGGTTCGGCCATGAGCGTCTTCGCCATCGGCATGATGTACGCGGGAGCGACCCTCGCCGCGATGCTGGCCGGCATCCCGATCGCCTTCGCGCTCGGCTTCGTGGCGCTCGCCTTCATGTACGCCTTCATGCCGGCCGCCTCGCTCGATACGGTCACGCAGAACGTCTACGAGGAGATGGCGTCGATCACGCTGCTCTCGATCCCGCTCTTCATCCTGAAAGGCGCGGCGATCGGGCGGTCGCGCGCGGGGCAGGACCTCTACACCGCGATGCACGCCTGGATGAGCAAGATTCCGGGCGGCCTCGGCATCGCCAACGTCTTCGCCTGCGCGCTGTTCGCCGCCATGGCCGGTTCTAGCCCCGCCACCTGCTCGGCGATCGGCTCAGCCGGCATCCCGGAGATGCGCAAGCGCGGCTATTCGCCGGGATTTGCGGCCGGCATCATCGCGGCGGGCGGCACGCTCGGCATCCTGCTTCCGCCCTCGATCACCATGATCCTGTACGCCGTCGCGGCGGAGCAGTCGCTCGGGCGGCTGTTCCTCGCGGGCGTCGGCCCCGGCTTCCTGCTGGTCGCGCTGTTCGCGGCCTGGTCGATCTGGCGCTACCGGCGCGAATACGCCGCCGCGAAGGAGGCGTACGAGCGGACCGGAGAGGAGTCGACCATCCTGAAGGGCGACGCCTACACGATGCGCCAGCGCTTCTCGACGCTGCCGCGGGTGCTGCCCTTCGTCATCCTGCTCACCGGCGTCATGGTCGCGCTCTACGGCGGCTACGCGACGCCGTCGGAGACCGCGGGTCTCGGCGGGCTGCTCGCGCTCGCGCTCATCGCCGTGATCTACAAGGTCTGGACGCCGAAGGAGCTCGACCCGATCCTGACCGCCACGCTGCGCGAGTCCACCATGCTGATGCTCATCATCGGCATGTCCCTGCTCTACGCCTACGTGATGAGCTACCTCCACATCTCGCAGTCGGCCGCCGCCGGGATCGTGGCGCTCGACCTGTCGCCATGGCTGCTGCTCGTGACGATCCTGCTGCTGGTCGTGGCGCTCGGCTTCTTCCTGCCGCCGGTCTCCATCATCCTGATGACAGCGCCGATCATCCTGCCGCCGCTGCGCGACGCCGGCTTCGATCTGGTATGGTTCGGCGTCGTGATGACCATCACGATGGAGATGGGCCTGATCCATCCGCCGGTCGGGCTCAACATCTTCGTCATAAAGAACATCGCGCCGGACATTCCGCTGAAGGACATCATCTGGGGCACCCTGCCCTTCGTGGTCCTGATGGCGGTGGCGATCCTGATCCTGTGCGTCTTCCCGGGCGTCGCGCTCTGGCTGCCCGACCTGCTTCTCCCGACGACGCGATGATCCCAGGCGGCGAGGCGATCGAAGAATGAGCGGACAGTCCTTCCTCGGCGACATGCTCCAGACCATCACCGAGCGTGGGCGGCTGCTGCTGTCGCTCGGCCAGTCCGGCGAGGCCGCCGCCGACCGGAAGAAGGGGCCGAACCTCGAGGAGCTTTGCGAGAGCCTCCTCGGCGGACGCGGCGAGGCGTCGGGCATGGCGCTGGCGAACCTCGTCCTCGACCGCTGGAACGGGCTTCCCGCGGACGAGAAGCTCGGCTTCATGACGCTGCTGCTCAGGCGCTTCGGCATCGACGAGACGCGGCTTTCGGCGGCGGTCGACGCCTATCGCGCGGCGCCCTCGCCCGAGACCGCCCGCATCCTCCATGAAGCCGCCGAGCCGCGCCGGCAGGAGCTGATCCGCCGGCTCAATCTCGCGCCGGGCGGCGTCGGCGCTCTCGTCCGCATGCGCGCCGAGCTGCTCGGCATGCTGCGTCGTCATCCGGAACTCGCGCCGGTCGACGCCGACTTCGCGCATCTCTTCGGCTCTTGGTTCAACCGCGGCTTCCTCATCCTGAAGCGGATCGACTGGTCGACTCCCGCGAACGTGCTCGAGAAGATCATCCGCTACGAGGCGGTGCACGAGATCGACTCCTGGGATGAGCTCCGCCGCCGGGTCGAGCCGGAGGACCGGCGCTGCTTCGCCTTCTTCCATCCGCAGCTCGCCGACGAGCCGCTGATCTTCGTCGAGGTCGCGCTGACCACCACGATGGCCTCGACCATTGGCGAGCTTCTCGCCGGCGATCGGACGCCAATCCGCGCGGAGGACGCCACGGCGGCGATCTTCTATTCAATCTCGAACTGTCAGGAGGGGCTGCGCGGCGTCTCCTTCGGCAACTTCCTGATCAAGCAGGTGGCCGCAGACCTTCGGGCCGAGCTGCCGGACCTCGCGACCTTCGTGACGCTTTCGCCGGCGCCTGGCTTCGCCGAATGGCTCGACGGCCGCCGCAACGCCGGGGACATGGAGCCGGAAGAGCTCGAAACCCTCGAGCGGCTCAAGGCGCCGGACTGGACCGACGATCCGGAAGCCGTCGAGATCCTGCTGCCCGTCCTCGCCCGCGCGACCGCCCGCTATCTGGTTTCGGCGAAGAACGCGCACGGCATGCCGCTCGATCCCGTGGCCCGGTTCCATCTCGGCAACGGCGCGCGGCTGGAGCGGATCAATCCGCTCGCCGACCGCTCGCGGCGCGGCATGCGCGGCGCCTACGGCATGATGGTCAATTACCTCTACGAGCTGTCCGAGATCGAAGCCAACCACGAAGCCTTCTTCGGGAAGGGCGAGGTCGCCGCGTCGAGCTCGGTGCAGCGGCTGGCCAGACCCGCGAAGAGCGCGGGCAAGGGCGCGGAACGAAAGAACGAGAAAGCAGCATGAGCAACTGGCTGTTCGACGCCGTCCGCGCCGCCGCGCCGGGCGACGCCGCCCCCTTGATCGAGACCGCCGACGGGAGCGTCCTGACCTATGGGGGCATGATCGACCGCTCCGGCCAGTTCGCCCGCGCGCTCGTCGCCGCCGGGGTGAAGCCCGGCGACCGCGTCGCCGCGCAGGTCGAGAAGAGCGTCGAAGCCATTCTCCTCTATCTCGCGACGGTGCGCGCAGGCGGCGTCTTCCTGCCGCTCAACACCGGCTACACGCCCGCGGAGATCGACTATTTCATCGGCGACGCCGAGCCGGCCTTGTTCGTGGTCGACCCTGCGGCGCGCGACGCGCTCGCGCCGATCGCGGCGAACCGCGGCGCCCGGCTGGAAACGCTCGACCGGAACGGATCGGGTTCGCTCACGGCTCTCGCCGACGCGCAGTCGCACGGCGGCTTCGCCGACGCGGAGCGCGGGGCGGACGACCTCGCCGCGATCCTCTACACCTCGGGCACGACCGGCCGCTCCAAGGGAGCGATGCTGACCCACGACAACCTGCTGTCGAACGCCCTCACCCTGAAGGATTGCTGGGACTTCACGCGCGGCGACGTGCTGCTGCACGCGCTGCCGATCTTCCACACCCACGGCCTGTTCGTCGCCACCAACACGGTCCTAGTCGCCGGCGCGTCGATGATCTTCCTGCCGCGCTTCGACGCCGACCAGATCCTCGGGCTGCTGCCGCGCGCGACCGTCATGATGGGCGTGCCGACCTTCTACGTGCGCCTCGTCCAGAACGACGGCCTGACCCGCGAGGCGGTCGCGCATATGCGCCTGTTCGTCTCCGGCTCGGCGCCGCTGCTCGCGGAGACCCATCGCGCCTTCGAGGCGAAGACCGGCCACCGGATCCTCGAGCGCTACGGCATGACCGAGACCAACATGATCACCTCAAACCCCTACGAGGGCGAGCGGATCGCGGGCGCGGTCGGCTTTCCGCTGCCGGGGGTTTCGCTGCGGGTGGCCGATCCGGAGACCGGCGCGCCGCTGCCGGACGGCGACGTCGGCATGATCGAGGTGAAGGGCCCGAACGTGTTCAAGGGCTATTGGCGGATGCCCGAGAAGACGAAGGCGGAGTTCCGCGACGACGGCTTCTTCGTCACCGGCGACCTCGGCAAGATCGACGACCGCGGTTACGTCCACATCGTCGGGCGCGGCAAGGACCTTGTGATCTCCGGCGGCTACAACGTCTATCCGAAGGAGATCGAGAGCGAGATCGACGCCCTTCCCGGCGTGGTCGAGGCGGCGGTGATCGGCGTCGCGCACCCGGACTTCGGCGAGGGCGTGACCGCCGTCGTCGTGCCCGAGAAGGGCGCGGCGATCGACGAGGGCGCGGTGCTCTCGGCGCTTGCAAGCAAACTCGCCAAGTTCAAGCAGCCGAAGCGCGTGCTGTTCGTGGACGAGCTGCCCCGCAACACGATGGGCAAGGTCCAGAAGAACGTGCTGCGCGACCGCTACGCCGGCCTGTACGGCTGACGAAACGCTCTCAGGTCACGGGCTTCAGCGACCACGCGATCTCCGTCGCGGGGCTGAGCCCCTTGAGGCCGCCCTCGACCTCGGCGCTCTCCAGCAGTTCGAGGTCGTAAGCCGACTCGTAGAGCGCGCTCACCTCCTCGCCCGGAACCGAAAACGGCGGTCCCGCCATCCGGCTCTGGTCGTAGTCGAAGCTGATCAGAAGCTGCGGCGCCCGGCCTGCGAGCGCGCTCACATGGGCGGCGTAGGCCGGGCGCGTTTCCGGCGGAAGCGCCACGAGCGCCGCCCGATCGTAGACCGCGTCGACCGTTCCGAGATCGCCCGCCGTCAGATCGAACAGGTCGCCGACGAAGACGTCGATCCCCTCGCCCGCATAACGCTTGAGCGCGCCGGCGGTCTCCACCTCCGGCTCCACGCCGAGGTTTTCGAACAGTCGCTCGACGGCGCTTTCGACGAGTTCCACGCCGGCGACGCGATATCCCGCGGCGCGCAGCCAGCCGACGTCGACGCTGTCGCCGCAGAACGGAACGAACACCCGCGCGTAGGGCTCGACGATCGCCGGGATGTGGCGGGTAAGCATCGGATGCGCAGCGGACTGTCGCCAGCCGGTCTGTCCGTCGCGCCATCTGAGGCGCCAGAAGTCCGCATCCATCGGATGGTCCCGAATTATCGCAGTGTCGCAGGAGCGCCGATCATGCGCCCGGCCGTTCCGTCACGCCAGACGGCGTGATGCAGGACGGCCGCCGCCGCATGCGCGCCGACGAGCGCGAGCAGGAACCAGGACAGCGGGCCGTGGAGCAGGTCCGCCGCCGCAACGACCAACGGAACCGGGGCGCCGACCGCGAAGATCTCGACGCCGCCGACGCTCCAGCCTTCGCCCTTGGCCCAGAGCCGCGCGAGCGCGAGGCCGGGGATGAGGAGCATCAGGCCATACATCGCCTTGTGCGCGACAGCCGCCGCCGCGCCTGCCCTCCCCGGCGCCGGGACCGGACGACGGCCGGCGTTGCCCACCGCCCAGAGGATGCGCGCGAGCGCGAACAGCGGAATGGCGATGCCGACATAACCGTGCGGCCCGAGGCTCGCGACGGCGTTCAGCAGCGGCGTCTCGCCGAAGATCTTGTAGAGGGCGACGATCATGAACTGCCACAGCACCAGAACGGCCGTGACGGCGTGCATCGCCCGCGTCACCCGTCCGTAGCGGATGGGCGTGTCGCGGAAGCGGGCCTCAGCCGGCATTGAGGTGCTCGAACAGGATCGAGGCGCCGAGCCCGACCAGCAGCAGTCCGCCGGCCATTTCGGCATAGCGCCCGAAACGCGCGCCGAGCAGCCGCCCGGCCAGCATGCCGCCGGTCGACATCAGCGCGGTGGCGCAGCCGATCGACAGCGCGATCACCACGATGTTGGCCTGAAGGAAGGCGAGCGACACGCCGACCGCCATGGCGTCGAGGCTGGTGCCGACGGCCGTCGCGATCAGGAGGCCGATCGAGCGCGACGCCGGCGCCGGCCCGGCGTCCTCGCCGCGCCTCAGGGCGTGCAGGAACATGCGGCCGCCCACGGCGCCCAGCAGGCCGAAGGCGATCCAATGATCGACGGATTGCACGTACTGGCTTGCGACCACGCCTGCGGCCCAGCCGATCAACGGCGTCACCGTCTCGACCGCGCCGAAGATCGCGCCGGTGCGCGCCGCCTCCGCGAAGCTCGGCCGCCCGAGCGCCGCCCCGCGCCCGACCGACGCGATCAGGGCGTCGACCGACATGCCAACAGCGAGAAGGGCGATCGCGAAGGGCGACATGGACCAGCCTGGGTGACGCTTCGGAAAGGCGCAGCCGACAGCGGCGGCCGAGGCCCCGCGACGTATCTCGCCGGACGAGTCCTGTCAAACTCTAAGTATTTGGAATGGTTGTGCTATTCATTCGCAACTGGCGCGCACGAAGGACGGGTGAAAAAGGCTGCGGCGCCGTCCTCCGCGTCTCATGCCGCGGCGGCTCGCCTGCGCGCCAGCCGGCCGATGCAGAACTCCGCGCCAAGCGCCGCAATCAGGGAGAGGCCGGCGAGCGGGAACGCGACGCCGAGCGCCGCGGTGATCAGCGCCACGGTTCCGAGCCGGGCGGGCTCGATCGGGCGCGGCGCGCCGAGCGCGCCCTTCGGGCGCCGTCGCCACCACATCACGGGCCCTGTGATCGACAGCGCCGCCGCGCCCACGCAGGCGAACAGCATCACGATCTGGTTCGCGAGCCCGAAATAGTTGCCCATGTGGAGCTGGACGCCCAGCTCCACCGCCTTGGCGACAGGCCCGTAATCCTGAAAGCCGACGTCGTTCAGGACGCTTCCGGAATACTGGTCGATCTGGATCGTGCGCTGGCCCTGCGGTCTGTCGGGATAGGTGTAGGCCGAGAACACGCCGGCCGGATCGGCGGGCAGCGACAGCCGGTAGGGATGCGTCATGCCCTCCGCCGCGAGAATGCCCGCCACGCGATCGACGCTGATCGGCGCGGCGGAGCCCGTCGGATGGGACACGTGTCCGCCATGGTGGGCGGCGTGTTCGTCGGAGCGCGGCATCAGCGCCTCCTCGAGCGTCCAAGGCGCCTCACCGTTCGCCTGCTTCATCGTCTTGTCCGAGACCGGCGCGGCGCCGTGGCCGCGATGGCTCGTCGGATAGCCGACGCCCGCGATGTCGGCCCCGGCGCGAAGCATCGTCCCCCACACATTCGCCCACGGAAGCCCCGTGAGGATGAGGAACAGGATGATCGCCGCGGTCCACGCGCCGGTGGCGGAGTGAAGGCTTTTCCAGAACGGACGGCCTTTCGCCCGGAGCTTCGGGACGAGCGCCGCGCCGAGGCTCCGCGTTCCGCGCGGCCACCAGAGATAGACGCCGGTGACGAGCAGCACGACGCCCCAGCAGGCGGCGAGCTCCACGATCCCGTCGCCGAACTTCCCAAGCATCAGCGACCCGTGGAACCGGTCCGCGAAGCCGACGAGCGTGCGCTCGTAGACATAGGCGCCGAGGACTTTCGCCGTCCCCGGATCGACGAAGACGCGCAGCGCGGCGCCGTCGCCGGCGGTCACGAAGATCTGCGCGCTGCGGTCCGGCGCGCTCCAGGTGTCGATGCGCGTCGCCTTGCCGCCCGGAACGCTCGCCTCCGCCGCCGCGAGGAGACGGCTGAGCGGCTCGGTCGCCTCATGCGGCGCGACGATCCGCTTCTCGGCGTGCAGGACGTCGTTGATCTCGTCGTTGAACAGATAGATCGCGCCCGTCACGCTGAGGATCAGCATGAAGGGCGCGACGATCAGGCCAGCGTAGAAATGCCAGCGCCAGACGGCACGATAGATGGCCTGATTCTGAAAGAAAGCCATGACGCTCTCCTCAGAACTTAACGCTGTACGTCAGGTCGAAGCTGCGCGGCGCGCCGACATAGACCTGCCTCGACGAATAACCAGACCATTCGGCGTAGAACTTGTTCGTCAGGTTGCGGCCGCGCAGCGTGAGCGTGCCGCCGGCGGGCACGTCCCAGGCGACCGAGGCGTCGAGCAGCGTGCGCCCGGCGACGCGGATCGTGTTGGCGTTGTCGGTGTAGAAGTTGCCGACATGCCGGATCCCGGCGCCGAAGGTGATCGGGGCCTCGGCGAGCCGATAGGTCGTCCAGAGGTTGAAGGTCCGTTCCGGGACGTTGAGCGGCCGATTGCCCTTTCGGCTTATCCCGCTCTCTTCGAGCTTGGTGAACTCGGCTTTGAGGAAGGAGGCGTTCGCGTTGATCTTCCACTGCTCCGTGACGGCGAAGGAAACGTCGAACTCGACGCCGCGCGACCGCTGGTCGCCGCCCTGCACGGTCACGCCGCCGCTCCTCGTCTGGACGATGTCGTTCTGCTCGATCTGGTAGACCGACGCCGTCGCGACCACTCGTTCGTCCAGCAGAGACGCCTTCACGCCGGCCTCGAGCGACTTGCCGGTCGTGAGCTTTAGCGGCGCGCGGGTAGCGTTGATCAGCAGGAGCGAGCTCACCGGGGCGATCGCCGTCGTATACTGGCCGAACAGGCTGATCCCCGGGGTCAGATCGTAGACAGTTCCGATGCGCCACGACGTCTTGGCGAAGTCATTGCCGAATTTCGTGGAGGTCCCAGCTTTCAGATCGTCGACGTTGCGGTCGAGATCGATCCAGTCCCGCCGAAGACCCCCGACCACGATCCAGTCCGGCGTAAGGTTTAGCGCGTTTTCGAGGAAGACCGCGGCGTTGTCGGCCTTGCTCTCAAAATTCTGGCGCGTGAAGAAGCCGGAGGTGTCCGGGAACGAACCGCGGTCGCCGCCCGGCGCGAACGGGTCCAGCGAGTCGATCAGCGTATAGGTGCTGTCGAACCGCCGTTTCGAACCAAAGTCCGTCCGCATATATTCGAACCCCGCCGTGAAGCGGTTCCGCATGCCCGCGACTTCACCATCGAAATTCGCCGAAGTGCGGTTGGTCCAAGACTGCTGGTCATGGGTGATCAGCGTCAGGCCCCGATCGATCTTCTTGGTGACGGCGTTGTAGGTGTAATCCTCCGAGTTTCGCCACAGCCGGTCGGCCTCGTAATAGGCGAAGTCGTTCCTGATCTTCCACGTATCCGTCAGTTCGTATTCCGCGCCGACCCGCGCCCAGATCGCGTCCGACTTCATCACGCCGTCGTCGACGTTGTAGTTTTTCTTCCAGATCGATTTGTCGAGCACATAGTCGCCGCCCGAAACCACTCCGCTCGGATCGCGCGCGGCGCCCTTCGGCAGCAGCGGCGTTCCGAAATAGGCGGTGCGGAAGTCGTCGTGGAAATAGTCGAACGCCGCGGTGATCGTCAGCCGATCGGTCGGCTTCAGCGTGACGCCCGTCGTGATCTGGACCCGCTCGCTGTCGGTGTCGTTCACATAGCCGTCGGAGCGGCCGTAAAGCGCGCTCGCGCTCACGGCGACGTTCTCCGAGACCGGGGCGTTGAACGAGGCGCCGGCGCGCGCCGTATTGAACGATCCGTAGGACAGCAGCGCGTCCCACTTCGTGATGTCGAGTTCGGGCTTGCGGGTGACGAGGTTGATGGTTCCCGCGATCGCGCCGGAGCCGTTCACCACCGAAGCCGGCCCTTTCAGGATCTCGATCCGGTCGAACGAATAGGTGTCGTAGTTCCGTGAGGCGATCAGCGGGTCGATCGCGCGGAAGCCGTCGACCATGTAGCCGACCGCGCCGCGCGAGAAGCCGCGGATGGCGGTGACGCCGGGCTCGCCCGGCAGGTTGCCGGCGACGACGCCGGGCGCCGAGTCATAGGCCTCGATCAGCGTGCGTAGGCCCTCCTCCTGCATCGTCTTCTGGGTAATGACGTCGACGGTCGCCGGCGTTTCCCGGACAGTGAGGCCGAGTCGGCTTGCGGCCGCGGTCGGCGTCTTCAGAAGAGCCGCCGGCGAGGACGGATCCTCTGAGCCGCGCCCCTCCACCGAAATTTCCTCGAGCTGGGTTTCCGCTTCCGGGGCTTGGGCGAAGGCGCACGAGGCGGCGAAGGGCGTCAGCAACGCCGCGGCGCAGGCGCTCGACGTCATGAATGAAGAACGTCGTGCGACGCGCGCCGACGGCTGGACGTATCGGGACAAGGGACAAGGCTCCACGCAGAATCACGACCCGCTGCGCGGGGCGCGCGAGCGGGTTTCGGCTCGAAACGGATCGGAAGCGCGGGCGAAGCCGCGCTCAGATCGCCGCCGGAGGTCCGCGGGAGCTGCGTGGAGACTGATCGGGAGAGGTTGAAACGTCGGGAACCGCCGCCGCGCCGGATTCGACCGGCGTGATCGCGTCGGCGGGCGCGAGCGGCGATCCGTCCGGCGGCGGCGCCATGCCTACGAGCATGAGACAGCCTGCGACGCAGCAGTTCGGCAGGCCGCCATGCGGCTTGTCCGGCGTCGGCGCCTGGTCGGAGGCGCTCTGGGCGCAAAGCGTCTGGAAGGGATCGGCGAAAGCCGGCGACGACGTTCCAGCCGCGAGGCCCCCGAGCGCAGCCTGCAGCACGATCAGATATGCGGCGAGAACGCCCCATATCCGCCGCCGCAATGCCTGCCCCGATGCCGCCACCCGCGAGCCCCCGTTTCGCCGCGGCGCGGCCATAACATGATGCGACCCGGCCATCCAGACGCATTTTTCGAGGGGGCAGACGTCGAATTCCGCCTTCATCTGTTCCGCTGCGTCAGTGTCTTTGTTGTCTGAGCCTCACAAATATGCATCCGGGAACCGGAGAACGAACTACTCTCTCTTGCCGGCGCGAGAGATCCTCTTAACTCCCGGAGTATAGTTTCACGACCGGTTCAGTCCTAGACGGTCCACTATGCCAAGCCGATTGCGGCCAATCATTCTGACATTCGGTTATCTGCTCGCGGCCGGGCTGACGGTCTGGCTTACCCGTTTCAGCGGCGGCGTCGCTTTCGTGTGGATCGCCTCGGCGATCCTGACCAGCTATCTCGTTCTTCGCCCGCGCGGCGAATGGAGCGCCGCCTTGCTCGGCTGCGGCGCGGCGAGCGCCGTCGCGACGGCGTCTTTTGGTCTCGGCCCTGCGGCGGCGGCGCCTCTCGCCGCGCTCAACGTCCTGGAGGCGGTCCTCGCCGCGGTTCTGCTGTCGCGTTGGGTGAAACATCCGGGGGAGTTCGCGTCGATCGGCGAAGTGGCGCGTTTCATGGCGGCCGTCGGCATGGTCCCTCCAGTCGTGACGGCGCCGTTCGCCGCGGCGGCCGCTTCCTGGGTCACGGGGACGCCCTTCGCAGCGAACGTCCTGAACTGGACCGCTGCGCACGCCCTCGGCGCCCTCACCGTGATGCCTCTGGCTTTGCTCGTCGGCCGGGGCGAGTTCCGCGACTGGCGCCGTTCCGCGGACCGGCGCGCGATCATCGAAGCGGCGGCGCTGGTCGGCGCCATGGCCTTGGTCACGATCGCGGTGTTTTCGCAGACCAGGCTTCCGCTCCTGTTCGTAACGCTGCTGCCGGCCCTGTTCGCGACGTTCCGCTTCGGTCGTCTCGGCGCCGCGACATGCATGGCGCTGCTGATCGCGATCGGCGGCCCTCTGACGCTTCAAGGTTCGGGACCGCTCATGCTGATCGACGGATCGGCCGGTTTCAGGGCGCAGTTTTTCCAGCTTTTCGTTGCGGTCGCTTTCCTGACCGTGCTTCCGGCGGCGGCCGAACTGCGGCATCGCAAGGGTCTGTTCTCGGCCCTCAGCGACAGCGAGGCGCGCTACCGCCTGCTCGCCGAGAACACGACGGATCTGATCGTGCTGTCTTCGCTCGACACGACGCGTCGCTACGTCTCGCCGGCCTCGAAGGCGCTGCTCGGCTACGAACCGGCGGAGCTCGTCGGAACCAAACCCCTCGATTTCGTTCATCCGGACGACCGTGAAAACTATCGCGCGCTTCTGGAAGCGCTGACGGACGGCCGAATCGCCAAGGCTGTTACGAGATCCCGGTACCGCCGCAAGGACGGCTCATGGATCTGGCTCGATGTGTCCTTCAGCCTGACGCGAGACGAAGAGACGGGAGCCTTCGACGGTTACGTCGCCTCGCTGCGAGACGTCACCGAACGGCGCGACGCCGAGGAGGCCCTGCGCCTCAGCGAGGAGCGCCTTTCGCTCGCCCTCGAGAGCGGCAGCGACGGCTTCTGGGACTGGGATCTGGAGACCGGCGAGGTCCAGTTCTCCGAACGCTGGTTCGCGACGCTCGGCTATGATCCGGGCGAGGCGCGGGGCGACATCGCCAGCGTCGCCGCCTTGTTCCATGCCGACGACGTGGAACGCGCGCGCCGGCTTATGATCGCGCATTTCAAGGGCGTCACGCCGACCTTCCAATGCGAATACCGTCTGCGTCGCAAAGATGGAGACTATGTCTGGGCGCTTTCGCGCGGAAAGGTCGTTTCCCGCTCCGTGAGCGGCAAGGCGCTCCGAATCGTCGGCACCCATATCGACATCACGCAGCGCAAGGAAGCCGAGTTGCAGGTGGAGCATCTCGCCTATCACGACGCGCTGACGGGCCTGCCGAACCGCGCGCTTTTCAGCGAGCACCTGAGGCTGACGGCGGCGCGGGCCGCGGCCAAGGGCCGGCCGTTCGCCCTGCTCGCCTGCGACCTCGATCGGTTTAAGGCCGTCAACGACAGCCGCGGCCATGCGACAGGGGACGTGGTCCTGCAAACGGTTGCGAACCGGCTTCGTTCGATTATTCGAAACGACGAGTTCGCGGCGCGGCTGGGCGGCGACGAGTTCGCGATCATCCTGCCGGACGTCGCAAACGCCAACGAAGCGGGCGAGGTGGCGCAGCGCGTCATCGACACGATCGGCCAACCCATCGACATCGATGGTCAGAGCGCGATCGTCGGGGTCAGCGTCGGCGTCGCCCTCGGCATGGGCGATCCCGCCGATCAGATTTTCAGGAACGCCGATCTCGCGCTCTACGACGCCAAGGCCGAAGGCCGATCCGCCTACCGGCACTTCGAAGCTGGCATGGACGCGGCCTTCACGGCTCGCAACGCGCTGGAGATCGATCTGCGGGAGGCCGTCCAGGAGCAGGCTTTCACGTTGCGCTACCAGCCGATCGTAAATCTCTCCTCCGGCCGCGTCTGCGGCTTCGAAGCGCTGCTGCGCTGGCGCAATCCCCGCTGGGGATGGATCTCGCCCGCCGACTTCGTGCCGCTGGCGGAGGAGAGCGGCCTGATCGTGCCGATCGGCGAATGGACGCTCATGCAAGCCTGCGCGGAAGCGACGCGCTGGCCGAGCGACGTCACCGTCGCGGTCAACATATCGGCGATCCACTTCCAGCAAGCGAGCCTGGAGCTGTCGGTGCGAGCCGCGCTCGACGCTTCCGGTCTCGCTCCGGAACGGCTGGAGCTCGAGATCACAGAAACAGTCCTCATGCAGAACACGACGCTCGCGGTGTCGTCCCTCATGCGACTGCGGGCGCTTGGCATCCGCATCGCGCTCGACGACTTCGGAACGGGATATTCCTCGCTCAGCTATCTCCGGCGCTTCCCCTTCAACAAGATCAAGATCGACCGCTCGTTCATCGTCGAGATCGGCGATCCGGAGGTCGCGGCGATCGTCCGGGCGATCGTGGGCCTCGCCGAACGAAGCGGCGCGTCCATCACCGCGGAAGGCGTCGAAACCGAGTGCCAGCTTGATCGCGTTCGTCAGGAAGGCTGCACCGAAGCGCAGGGCTTCCACTTCAGCGAAGCGTTGCCGAGCGAAGAGGTCGGACGCTTCTTCACACGGGACGGACTGACGGTTTTCGACGACCGCAGGCGAGCCGTTCCCTAGCGCCTTCGGCGGATCGCCCTCGGATGCTTTGAACATCGCGACCGGGCTTCCGATATTGGGCTCGACCATCGAGACCCAAAGGAGCTTGCGATGACCGACAAGACCGAACGCGCGATCCTGGCCGGCGGGTGCTTCTGGGGCATGCAGGATCTGATCCGAAGGCGGCCCGGCGTGATTTCGACCCGCGTCGGCTACACCGGCGGCGACGTGCCGAACGCGACCTACCGCAATCACGGCACGCACGCCGAGGCGATCGAGATCGTCTACGATCCCGCCGTCACGAGCTTCCGCGACATGCTCGAGTTCTTCTTCCAGATCCACGATCCGACCACGAAGAACCGGCAGGGCAACGACGTCGGCCTGAGCTACCGTTCGGCGATCTTCTTCCTGGACGACGCGCAGAAGCGGGCGGCCGAAGACGCCATCGCAGACGTCGACGCATCGGGCCTCTGGCCCGGAAAGGTCGCGACCGAAGTCGCGCCGGCGGGACCGTTCTGGGAAGCCGAACCCGAGCATCAGGATTATCTCGAGCGGTTCCCCAACGGCTACACCTGTCACTTCGTGCGGCCGAACTGGCGTCTCCCGAGGAGAGCCGAAACCGAACAGGACGAGATCAAGCGCGCCGGCTGAGAGAGGCGGATCACCCCGTCGCGCCCGTCGCGCTCCTTCGGCGCGTCGCGACGCGCAGCACGGCCGGGCGGCGTTCGTGCGCGCCGGAGGCCTCCTCGCCTCCGCGCGCATAGCCCATGAGTTCGTGGAGAAACCACTCCCGCCGCTCGATCTGGCGGACGAGCGCCTCAGGAACGCCGGCGACGTCCGTCAGTTCGTCATGGGTCGACACGTTGAGGCGTTTCGGCGCCTGCAAGGCCGCGAGCGCAGCGTCGGCGTCGACGAGGTGCGGGCGGAGATCCGTGCGCGCGAGTTCCGCTAGGCCTTCGTCCAGCCGTTCGGTCGACAGCACGGCGTCAACGATTGTTCTGCGCGCGAAGAGACGGCGCAAGTCGTCTGATCCTTCGGCTTTCGAGAGCTTCGCCGCCGCTCCGCCGAGCGCCAGCGACAGGAAGCGGTGCGTCTGGAAGCCGTAGAGCTCGACACGGCCGTCGGCGTAGCCCTCGCCGAGAAACGACGCGTTTCGCTCCTCCAGCACGAACTCCAGCCAGCGGGCGAGCCCGCCCGGCGTCCGCTCGTATAAGTCGCTCAAGCCCGCCCGGACCAGCCGGCGCCGAAGCGCGCCGCGTCCGTCGCAGCCGGACGAGAACAGCGACAGATAGAGGTCGAGCGGCCGGCGGCAGGTGATGAAGCAGAACGTCTCGGGATCGGCGCGGCTGGCGATGCGGCCATGCTTCATGACGCGCAGGGGTTCGCCGCGCATGTGACGTTCGAGGAACGACTGGACGAAGGTCGAGCCGGTCTTCTGAACGTCGAGATAGCAAACGTGTTCGTACTCGACCATTCGCCCGCAAGCCTCCTCGCCCGGCATGGCGGCCCGACGGCCGGCGTGCTACGGCCCCGGCCATGTCGCGTCTCTATGTCGTCCTCGACGTCTTCGCCGACCGCACGCTCGCGGGCAACCCGCTCGCCGTCCTGCTGGACGCCGCAGGCCTCGACACGGCCGCGATGCTGGCCATCGCCAAAGAGTTCAACCTGTCCGAGACGGTGTTCCTGCTGCCGGCCGAAGACGAGGCCCGCAAGGCGCGGCTCCGCATCTTCACACCGCAGGGCGAACTGCCCTTCGCCGGCCACCCGACCGTCGGGACGGCCGCGCTTCTCGGCCTGATGGACGCCGCGGCCGGAAAGCGCGGGCCGCTGCGTTTCGATCTCGAGGAACAGGTCGGCGTCGTTTCCTGTGAGGTCGAGGCTACGGGCCGGCGCTCGGCGCGGGCGGCCTTCCTGCTGCCGAAAGCGCCGGTATCGCTCTCGCCTGCCCCGACCGCGGAGGCGGTCGCGCCGGCGCTTGGCCTGTCGGCGAAGGACATCGGCTTCGACGACCACGTCCCGTCCCGCTTCGACGCCGGCAACGCCTTCACCTTCGCGCCCGTGAACAGCCTCGAGGCGCTCGGCAGGGCGCGGGTCGAACCGAGCCGATGGGCCGCCGGCGTCGCAGACCGCGGCGCGTTTCTCTACACGCGGGAAACCGGCGATCCCGTCCTCGCCTTCCGCGCCCGGATGCTGCGCGCCGACGCCAGCGAGGATCCGGCCACGGGCTCCGCGGTCGCCGCTTTCGCCGGCGCCGTGATGGCCTTCGAACGCCCGGAGGACGGCGACCGCCTGCTCGCTGTCGGACAGGGCTTCGAGATGGGCCGTCCGAGCGTGATCGAGCTCGGCCTGACGGTCGAGAACGGCGCGCTCGCATCGGCCACGATCGGCGGCCGCGCGATCGTCGCGGCGGAAGGAACGCTCTTCGACGTCTGATCTTTCGCCGCGAAGGCCTTGTCCGACTTAAGTCGGTCGGGCCACTCTCTCAGCCTGGACCCGGCCGCCCCCTGAGCCGGATCGCCCGAGCGACGGAGAAGACGACATGGCGACAAGCGCGACCGCGACTTCGGCCCTGCGGCCCATCCCACACGTCCTTGCGGCGATCGGCGGCGCGGCGCTGCTGGCCCTCGCGGCGCCGGCGACGCCGGCCTTCGCTCAGGAGGCCGCGGCCCCTCAGGCGTCTCAGGAGACAAAGAAGCCCAACATCGTGATCATCGGGACCGGCGGCACCATCGCCGGCGCGGGCGCCTCGTCGGTCAACACCGGCGACTACGACAGCGCCAAGGTCGCGGTCGACAAGATCATCGCCGCCGTGCCCGAGCTGAAGCAGGTCGCCAACGTCAAAGGCGAGCAGATCTTCCAGATCGGCTCCGAGAGCTACAACGACGAGCGGATGCTCAAGCTCGCGAAGCGCATCTCCGAACTCGTGAAGCAGCCCGACGTCGACGCCGTGATGGTGACGCACGGCACCGACACGATCGAGGAGACCAGCTACCTCCTCAACCTCACGCTCAAGACCGACAAGCCGGTGGTCATCATCGGCGCGATGCGGCCAGGCACGGCGCTGTCGGCCGACGGTCCGCTCAACCTCTACAACGCCGCCGTGGTGGCGGCCTCCCCGGAATCGAAGGGCAAGGGCGTGCTCGTCGTCATGAACGACGAGATCCACTCGGCGCGCGACGTCACCAAGTCGAACGCGCTCAAGGTCGAGACCTTCAAGTCGCTCTACGGGCCGCTCGGCGTCGTGGTGGAGTCGAAGCCCTATTACTACCGCCTGCCCGCGCGGCCTCACACCACCGCCACCGAATTCGACATCGACCAGATCACGGCGCTGCCGAAGGTCGACGTGTTCTACGCCCACACCTCGATGGACCCGAAGGTCCTCGGCGCGATCGCCGATCTCGGCGGCAAGGCGCTGATCTACGGCGGCACCGGCAACGGCTCGGTCGCGGACTACATGGAGGAGCCCCTCAAGGAAGTCCGCAAAAAAGGCCTGATCGTGGTGCGCGCGACCCGGACCGGCTCAGGACAGGTTGTGCACAACGGCGAGGAGAAGGACGACGAGAACGACTGGATCGTCGCCGCCGACCAGACGCCCCAGAAGGCCCGCCTGCTGGTTTCGCTCGCGCTGACGAAGACGCAGAATCCCAAGGAAATCGAGAAGATCCTGTACAAGTACTGACGGCGCGAGCGCGATCCCGCGCTCCGCTGCGGACGCCATGCGCGCGGCTTCGGTTCGAGCGCATGGCCGACATGTCGAGAAAGCGCGGCCGAACGTTAACCGGCGTTAGGAGTCTTGGGCTAGAGATGCGGTCTTGCACAAGACTCCGATCCGCATAGCGTCCTGATGTCCGCCCCCGATCTCGCCTATCCGTCCGAAAAAGCCGGTCTCGACCCAACCGTCCGCGGCGTCATCGCCATGGTGGCGGGCATGGTCGTGCAGGCGCTCAACGACACCGTCATCAAGCTCGCGGCGGCGCGACTGCCGGCCACCGAGATCATGGCGATGCGCGGCGTGATGGCGGTGACGCTCGCTCTGTCCATCGCGCTCGTCATGGGCGAAGGCCGGCGGCTGAAGATGCTCGCCAATCCGCTGGTCGCGCTGCGCTCGGGCCTCGAGGCGATGGCATGCCTCACCTACATGACCGCGCTCGCCCATCTCGGCCTCGCGGAGTTCACCTCGATCGTGCAGGCGACGCCGCTCATCATCACCGCGCTCGCGGTGCTGCTCGGCTGGCAGACGGTCGGCTGGAAGCGCTGGGCGGCGATCGGAGTCGGCTTCGTCGGCGTGCTGCTGATCGCGAAACCCTCGACTCAAGGGGTCAACGTCTACGCCGCCCTCACCCTGCTCTCCGCCTGCTTCATGGCGATCCGGGACCTCGTGACCTCGCGGATCCCCTCGTCCGCGCCCTCGATGGTGGTGACGCTCGGCTCCACGATCGCGGTCACGTCGGTGGGCTTCGGCGCGGGCGCGGTCCAGTCGGCGGCGTGGCTCGCTCCGAACGGCGTCGAGGCCGCCATGATCGCGACGGCGGCGATCCTTGTGGTCGGCTGCAACATGCTGATCGTGATGGCGTTCCGCCTCGGCGACATGACGGTGGTCGGCCCCTTCCGCTACAGCGTCATCCTCGCGTCGCTCGCGCTCGGCTGGCTCGTCTGGGGCGACGTGCCGGACGCGCTTGCGCTGCTCGGTTCGGCGCTGATCGTGGCCTCGGGGCTCTACGCGCTGAAGCGCGAGCGCGCGGCGCCTGAGCCGCTGGCGAACGCCGCCGCGCCGCTCGGCTGAACGGGCGGCCTCACGCCGCCCGCTTGCCCGCCGCGGCCTCTATCCCCGCGACGTCGATCTTCACCATGCCCATCATGGCGGCGAAGACGCGCGCCGCCACGTCCGGATCCGGATCGCTCATCAACGTCGCGAGGGCGCGCGGAACGACCTGCCAGCGGACGCCCCAGCGGTCGTGAATCCAGCCGCAGGCGATCTCCACGCCGCCGTTCTCCTTGATGGCCTTCCAGACGCGATCGACCTCGGCCTGATCCTCGCAGTCGATCGACAGCGATATTGCGTCCGTGTGCTGCGGCTTGCTTCCGCCGTTCAGCGCCTGAAACGTCTGGCCGGCGAGCGTGAAGTCGATCAGCAGCACATCGCCCTTCTTGCCGCCGGGAAAATCTCCGGGGCTGCGGGAGACGCGATCGACGCTGCTGTCGGGAAGCAGCGTGACGTAGAAGTTCGCGGCCTCCTCGCCGTCCCGCTCGAACCAGATGCAGGGGGAGATCTTGGACATCGTCTTTCTCCTTCAGGCGCCCGCCTGCGCGGCCTCGGGTCCGCCGGAGGCCGCGGCGGGATCCATCCACATGACTTCCCAGACATGTCCGTCCGGGTCCTCGTAGGAACGGCCGTACATGAAGCCGTAATCCTGGGTCGGGGTCGGATCGGCCGTTCCGCCCGCGGACGTCGCCTTCTCCACCTGCCGGTCGACGGCGTCGCGGCTCTCCTCGGAAACGCACAGCAGCACCTGGGCGGAGCGTTTCGCGTCCGGGATCTCCTTCGACGTGAACTGGCGGTATTTGGCGTGCGTCAGCAGCATGACGTGGATGGTCTCGGACAGCACCATGCAGGCGGCCGTGTCGTCGGAGAAGTTCAGGTTCTGCTCCGCGCCGAGCGCCTTGTAGAAGGCGATTGAGGCCGGGAGGTCGGCGACCGGCAGGTTGACGAAGATAAGCTTGGGCATCGGAGAGCTCCTCGTGGGTCGTGCCCCCAAAGGACGGCCGGGAAGATACGATCCCGACAATGCGCTTCGAAATTTTTCTCTGCCGCCGTCAACGCATGACGCGGCGGGAGGCGAGCGAGGCCAGAGCCAGTCCTGCGCCGAGCGCGAGCGTCATCGACTGCGCCGTCGCTCCGAGCGTCGCGAGCGTCATCGTGGCGTAGAGCGTCCAGGCGAATGGGATCGAAGCGAGGCCCAAGGCGAGAACGGGCGCGCGGATCAGCGCCGCGACGCCGAGCGCAAGCAACGCGGTCGGGTCGGGCATGACGAAAGCGACTTCGACCGAGATCCACGGCTTGCCGGAAACCGCGGCGAGAAGCGGATAGGCCGACGCGATCAGGATGACGAGTAGCGTCGTGATGGCGGCGACGTCCCCGCGCGCGGAGCGCAACGGTCGCCGGGCGAAGGCCGCGGCCATGACGAAGGCGGCTCCCGCCAGCCAGAACGCCGGCGCCGCATAGCCCGCCGCCCAGTTGATCGACGCATAGCGGGCCGAAAGGAAGCTCCAGCCCGTCCAGCACAGACCAGCCCCCACGAGCGCGAGCGCCGCGCGGGCACCTTTGTCGCCGCCTCGCCAGGCGCACAGACCCGTCGCGACGGACAGCGCCGCCGCGATCCAGAGCCATGCGCCCAGCGAGGCGTTGTGGCTCTCGATCAGCCGCTCGTAGACCCGCGGCGAGAACAGCAGGAAGTCGGACGGCCGGTACGTCCACCACTCGCTCATCTCACGCCGCGGCGATCGCTCGGGCGATCCTTTCGCGCATCGCTTCGTCGGGCATGGGTCCCGCCGCCGCGGCGAGGTTCTCGCGCACGTGGGGGACGCTGGTCGTCGCCGGGATGGCGCAGGTGACGGCCGGATGCGAGATGCAGAACTTGAGGATCAGCTGCGCCCAGCTCTCCGCGCCGAGGTCCTTTGCGACGCCGGGCAAAGGTTTTCCGTCGAGCGCCTGCGTCAGGTCTCCCTGCCGGAACGGCCGGTTCACGATCACCGCGACGCCGCGCTCCTGAGCGATCGGCAGCAGGCGGCGTTCCGCCTCCCTGTCGACCGGATTGTAGGTGAGCTGGACGAAATCGAGCGTCCTACTCTGAAGCAGCTTCTCGAGATCGGCGTGGCGACGCCCCTCGGAAGTCGTGACGCCGACGTACCGGACCTCTCCGTCGCGCTTCATGCGGTCGAGCGTCTCGAGATGGGCGTCGATGGCGAGCAGATTGTGGATCTGGAGCAGATCGAAGCGCTGAACGCCCCAAAGACCGCGCGTCGCCTCGATCTGGACGGGGCCGTCCCGGCCCGACGAGGTCCAGACCTTTTCGGCGGAAAACAGCGCCTCGGGCCTGCCGAGCTTCTCGAGGCCGTAACCGACGACTCCTTGCGACGAGCCGTACATCGGCGAGGAGTCGATCATCCGCCCGCCGCCGTCGAAGAAGGCGCGCATCACCTCGGCGCATTCGTCCCGCAGCGCCTGATCCCGCCCGACGTTGAACGTGATCCACGTGCCGAGCCCGATCGCCGGCGTCCGCTCTCCGCTCGACGGGATCGTCTTTTCGAGCGACGCGGAGGCGCGGGCGGGCAACGCGAGAGCCGTCGCGGCGACTGCGACGCCGCCGGCGAGAACGGAGCGGCGATCAATCTCGGTCACGGGCCTCCTCCATGCCTCGCGGGTCCGGTTCGTGTCGAAAGCCGCCGACGCAGGTCCGCGCCGACGGTTTCGACACCTAGGATGACGTGAGGTCGCGACCACCCCGGGCGACGTGGGCCGGAGACGCCGCGCCGTCTCGGACTGCGTCTCGTCATCAATTCGCCGAGGTCTTCGAGCCGCTCTTGCCGGTCTCGTTTTTCGCTTCCTTATCGGCGGCGTCCGCATGGGCCAGCATGCCGTCCTTGCCGACCACGACCTTGTCGCCCGCCGTGGCCGAGAGGCCGTAGCTGTTGCCGCTGTTGATCCGCAGCTCGCAGCCTTCCGGACACTCGATCTTGGCCGACTTGCCGGCGTCGATCTTGGTCTTCGGCTCCTTCTCGCCGAGATCCGCGGTGATCTCCCAAGCCTTGTCGCTCTGGTTGGTCACCGTCACCGCGAGCGCGGGACCGGCGGCGAAGGCGGCGGCTCCGAGCGCGACCGCAAGCGTTTTCGCGAAGATCTTCATAATCGTATCGTCCCTCTCTTCCGAATCATTTTCTTGGACGCAAGATCTTCAGCGTCGCCGGATCGACGATCCGGCTTCCGATGATTTGCGACGTCTGCGTTCGACGCTCAAGGAACGTGGCGCTCATCACGCGATGTCCAAGACTTCAACAGAAATGTCATAACGATCACGATATATCTGACAGGGACGTGAGAGAGTCATAAAATAAAAATAAGCGACTTCAAGCCGGAGGCGCCGTTCGGTAAACCGTACACGCGAAAATTCATAGGAAACCGAGCCGCCAATAAGATGATTTGCCTTTATCATTCCTAGGAATAAAGGCATTTCAATTTTGATCGGAACGGGTTTGCGGGCCGATTGGCCTTCCCCGCCAAAGCCGTTTATCCGAAGCGGACCCGCGCTTTCCGGAAGCGTCCGCCATGCCTCGTTTCGCCGCCAATCTCTCGTTCCTGTTCACGGAACGCCCATTCCTCGACCGCTTCGCCGCCGCGCGCGACGCCGGCTTCGATGGGGTCGAGATGATGTTTCCCTATGCGCACGAGCCGCAGGAGCTCGCCGACCGGCGCGCCGCCTGCGGGCTCGACGTCGCGCTGTTCAACCTTCCGGCGGGCGACTGGGAGGCGGGCGAGCGCGGCCTCGCCGCCCTGCCCGGCCGCGTCGCGGAGTTTCGAGCCTCCGTGGATCGCGCGCTCGTCTACGCCGAGGCGCTCGGCGTTCGGCGCCTGCACGCGCTCGCCGGGCTCGCGCCCGCCGACGACGCCCGTGCGGCCGCCGCCTATCGCGACGCCCTCGCCTTCGCCTGCGACCGCGCGGGACCGCTCGGCGTCGACGTCCTGATCGAGCCGATCAACGGCCGCGACATGCCGGGCTATTTCCTGAACGGCTTCGAACGGGCCGCGGAGCTGATCGACGCGCTCGCCGTCCCGAACCTGAAGCTGCAGTTCGACGTCTACCATCGCCAGATCCTGCGCGGCGACGTGATCCGCGGGCTCGAGGAGCTTCTCCCCGTGATCGGCCATGTGCAGGTCGCGAGCGTTCCCGGCCGCAACGAGCCGGGGACCGGAGAACTCGACGACTTCGCCGTGTTCCACGCCCTCGACCGGCTGAGCTACCAGGGCTATGTCGGCTGCGAGTATCGGCCGCTCGCCCGCGCCGAGGACGGGCTCGGATGGTTGAGGCGCGCGCGAGCCGCCACATCCGCGTCCCGGCCCTGAGCCGGGACCTATGAACGCCGCGCGTCCCGCATGAGGCCCGAGCTTCGAAGATCCATCTTGCCCTGTCGGCGGTCATGGGTCCCGGCTCAAGGCCAGGACAAGAGCGGGAGAGTCAGCCGCTCCTGACTGAAGACGACCCCGGTTCCTGCGCCGCCTGGCGGGCATGACGGCCAACTACCCGACTCGCGATACAAGCTTCTTTTCCATCCCCTCTCCGTGGAGCCTTCATGCGCTGGTCGCCCCAGCAGGACGACGCCCTCAAGGCCGTGGCCGACTGGCTGGCGCGGCCGCGCCAGCAGGTGTTCCGCCTGTTCGGCTACGCCGGCACCGGCAAGACCACCCTCGCCCGCCATCTCGCCGAGGACATCGACGGCGACGTCGCCTTCGGCGCCTATACGGGCAAGGCCGCGCTCGTGATGCGCTCCAAGGGCTGCCGCGAAGCCTCGACCATCCACGCCATGATCTATCGGCCGCGCGGAGGCGACGAGGAGGGTCCCTCTTTCGCCATCAACCGTCAGGGCTCGGCCGCGGAAGCCGATCTCATCGTGATCGACGAATGCTCGATGGTCGACGAGGAGCTCGGCCGCGATCTGCTCTCCTTCGGCAAGAAGGTGCTGGTGCTCGGCGACCCCGCGCAGCTTCCGCCGGTCAAGGGCGGAGGCTTCTTCACCGAGGCCGAACCCGACGCGATGCTGACCGAGGTCCATCGCCAAGCCGCCGACGATCCGATCATCCGCATGTCGCTCGACGTCCGGGAAGGCCGCGACCTCGCTTTTGGCGACTACGGCGAGAGCCGCGTGGTCTCGCGCCGCGCCATCGCGACCGAGGACGTGACCCGCGCCGATCAGGTTCTGGTCGGCGTCAACCGCACCCGCCGCCTCTACAACGGCCGGCTGCGCGAACTGAAGGGGCTGCTCGACCCGATGCCGGCCGTCGGCGACAAGCTTGTTTGTCTGAGAAACGACAAGACCAAGGGCCTGTTCAACGGCGGCACATGGATCGTGCAGCGCCTGAAAAGCGCGGACGCGACGCGCGTGAAGCTCGACGTCGTCCCCGATGAGGAAGGCGCGCGCCGTTCGGTGTCGGTCTCGGTGCTGAAGGCCTTCTTCGAGGGCGACGTCGAGGCGATACCTTTCGCGCAGAGGCGGAAATCGGACGAGTTCGACTACGGCTACGCGCTCACCGTCCACAAGGCTCAAGGCTCGCAGTGGGACGACGTCGTGCTGTTCGACGAGAGCTACGCCTTCCGCGAACATCGCGACCGCTGGCTCTACACCGGCCTCACCCGCGCGGCGAAAAGGATCACGGTGATCCGCTGAAAGGCCCTGCCGATCGGACGATTGCGGTCGGCGCAGCCTGGCATATATTTCCTCCTGCCCACGCGACGCGCGTCGGCGCAGGGACGCGCCGGCCTGGCAGCCAGAACAAGAGCGCGCCGTCACACGGGAGAACGCAAATGGCTTCTCGTCTTCGCGCTCCGGCGACGGCGATCGCTCTCGCCGCCGCTTTCTGCCTTTCGGCGGCGCCGGCTTTCGCGCAGCAGGCGCCCCAGTCCGAGCAGGGGCTGAACACCGACAAGACGTTCGAGAGCTTCAGGGTCGACGCCTTCGGCGACAAGCCGATCGCGGCGGACGCCGGTTTCATCCGCATGAACGCGCCCTATCGAGCGGAGGACGCCGCGGTCGTGCCGATCGACGTCGACGTGGTTCTGCCGGACGGCGATCCGCGCACGATCTCGAAGGTCACGCTGGTCGTCGACGAAAATCCGGCGCCGGTCGCCGCGACCTTCACGATCGGCCAGAACCGCAAGGAGTTCGGCGTGTCGACGCGGCTGCGCGTCAACGCCTATTCGACGGTGCGCGCCGTGGTCGAGACCAGCGACGGCAAGCTCGCCATGAACGGCCGCTTTGTGAAGGCGTCCGGCGGCTGCTCCGCGCCTGCGCTGAAGGATCAGGACGAGTCGGTTGCTCGGCTTGGGCAGACGCGGTTCCGCTCTATCGCCGATCGCAACGCCCCCGAGGAGCAGACGACGCATTTCGACCGGGCGCAGCTCATGATCCGGCATCCGAACTATTCGGGCCTGCAGATGAACGTGGTCGACCGCACCTACATCCCGGCCTGGTTCGTGAACCATGTCACCGTGCGCCAGGGCGACGAGACCGTGTTCTCGATGGACGGCGGGATCTCGCTCAGCGAAGACCCGATGATCCAGTTCACCTATCGCGACCAGCCGGGGGTGAAGCTGGAGATGACCGGAACGGACACCGAAGGCCGGCAG
The DNA here is from genome assembly GCA_003241695.1 of Ancylobacter novellus. Taxonomy (GTDB): domain Bacteria; phylum Pseudomonadota; class Alphaproteobacteria; order Rhizobiales; family Methylopilaceae; genus Methylopila. Next base: position 81,987 of record QFPN01000011.1, read on the forward strand.
TTCTCCGCCGAACAGCAGCGGGACGCGGCCAAGGCCAACGCCAACGCTCTCTAAGTGGAAATCATACCGCTTCGGCGGGCGTGACGGCGGTGGTTCGGGCGCGAGATTTCGCCTGCGGGTACCCAGCTCTCGAAGGCGGACGCCCGCCGGTCCTTCTCGTAATGCCCGCGCCTTCTCGGGCATCCCCGCCTTCATCGTAGGGCGCGCGGGAGCCCAAGTCGTGGATACCCCGCCTGCGGCCGGGCATGTCGGCTGAGATTCAGGCGTGAAGTCTCGCTCGTGGAGAACGCTGCGATCGACGATCGGAACGCGCGGTCAATACCCCTTCATGCCCGAGCTTGTCTCGGGCATCCACGACTTCATCACGGAGCGCCGCGCCTACCCGAGCCTTGGATACCGCGCGAGGACGCGGGCATGACGGCGGTGGGTCATGCGCAAGGGCATGATGGGGGAGTCCGGGGCGCGGTGGGAGATCAGCTCAGGAGCCCGGAACCAGGCAAAGCGTAACGCGGGATCAGAACCAGCGTCGCTACAGTCGGCGGCGGGCCGATCGGCCCGCGGTCACGGGAAGCACTTCACTTCGGCTTCGGCCTGGGCGCGGCGCATGTTCGACACCTTGTCGCGCAGATCGCCGCTCGAGCGGAAAAGCTCCGAGGACTGGCCCGCGACCTTGTTCATGCGGAGCACCGTCTCGGCTTCCTCGTACTCCTGATACGGCAGGATGCTCGCGATTGTGTCGATCGAGCAGGAGCAGCGCTCGAGCGATTCCCGCGTCTGCCCGTTGGCCGCCATGCAGCCGAAGATGTAGTCGGCCTTCTCGACGGTCGGATAGTCGTCCGAAGGCCCGGCGGCCGCCCCGGCGGGAACGAGCGCGACGAGCGCCGCAGCAGCCAGGATCAGCCGGCTCACTTCGCGGCTCCGCCGGCCGGCTCCGCCGAAACCTTCGAGACGTCGGCGTTCACGACCAGCTCCTCCGAGACGAGCTCCCCGCCGTCGGCTTTCGGCGTCACCGCCTTGAGCGCGTAGAGGCCGCCCGGCACGGCGTCCGAGAAAGTGAGTTCGTAGGAGCGTCCGGCGTATTCACGGAGCTTGCCCTTGTTCTGCTCGTCGTTCTCGAACGGCTTGAAGCTGACCTTCCAGGCGTCGACCGTCTTGCCGCCGAACTCGATCTTGGTCGGCTCCGCCGGTTGCTGCGCCGACAGGGCCTCCCGCAGGCGGTTGCGGAAATAGAAGGGACTGCCGCCGAGCGCCTTCTGCATGTCCTTCACGTCCTGCTCCATCACGGCGACGATCACCGGATTGCCGGTCTTCGACATGTTGGGGAGCGTCGCGGCGCGCGCGCCGGTGAAGAGGTCGACCTGTAGCGAGTCCTCGGCGCCCTTGGGCCCCACCTTGACGTTGATCTCGTCCTCGAAGGACGGCGCGCCCTTCGGATCCTCGTTCTTGCGGATGAAGCGGTAGGAGACGGTGCTGCCGTTCTCGATCTTGGCGAAATGCGGCGCATAGAAGACGAGGTCGACGGCGGCGGGCGCGGCGACCGTCGCCGAAGTCGCGGCCATCAGGGCGATTGCGGCGAACGGCGCGGCGCCGAAGAGCCGGAACGAAACGGACATGGGAAGCTTTCCTCGATCGCACGAGCCCTTCAGTCGCGCTCCGCGCGCCCGCAGGCCCTTGTTCTGCCCTGCATTATGCAATGTCTAATAAGGCCAAGCCAAGGCTTTCGCCGCGCGGCTTTCGTCGCGCCTCGATCGGTTCGGCGTGCGTGGACGTCCTCGACTTTCAGGCCGACTGATACATGAAGCCGCGCCCGCGCACGGTCACGATGAGGCGGGCGCCGTCCGGCGTCGCCTCGCCGAGCTTGTGGCGAAGATAGCCGATGTAGACGTCGACGACGTTGAGCGACGCGCCGCCGTGGCCGGCCCAAAGCGCCGCGAAAATGTCCGGGCGGCTCAGCGGCTCGCCGGCGTGCCGCATCAACAGGGCGAGCAAGTCGACTTCGCGCTCGGTCAGCCGCGTGGAGCCCGCCTCGGTGGTCACGATCCGCGTCTCGAGGTCAAGGTCGAGCGGGGGCACCACGAGGTGGCGCTGGTCTTCGCCGCTGTTTTCGCGCTTGAGCTCCTGCACGCGCACGCGGGCGAGCAGCTCCTCGAAATCGAAGGGCTTCACCAGATAGTCGTCCGCCCCGGCCATCAGGCCTTCGGTGCGTTCGGAGACGGAGGACTTCGCCGACAGCATGATGATCGGCGCGGTCTGGCCTGCGGCCCGGAGCGCCTTGCAGACCTCGATGCCGGAGCGTCCCGGCAGCATCACGTCGAGGATGATCGCGCAGAGAGGTTTTCCGGTCGCCGCGGCGAGCGCCTGCTCGCCGTCGCCCACGAGTTCGACCTCGTAGTCCTCGGCGGAAAAGCCGCGGCGCAGCACGGAGCCGATATCGGCGTCGTCTTCAACGATAAGGATAGTCATGAGCCGGCTCCGATTGCGAGGCGCGGGGTCAGCGATGGCAGGGTGATTGAGACGATCGTGCCGGAGCTGCGACCCGGCGCCGCGGTGCGGCTTTCGATCGAGATGCGTCCGTTGTGGCGCTCGACGATCCAGCGGGCGAGCGCGAGGCCGATGCCGAAGCCCGATCCCTCCTTCTCGCTCACGCCGCGGTAGAACCGCTCGAACACGTGCGGCAGATCGGCTTCCGGGATGCCCTCGCCGTCGTCCGAGACCTTAAGCGTCGCGCCGTTGGAACCGTGGCCGACCGACAGCCGGATCGCGCCGCCCGCCGCCGAGTGTCGGACGGCGTTCGCCACGAGGCCTTCGACGACCTGCCGGAGCCATTCGGCGTCGGCCTCGACGACGGGATCGTCCGCCGGCGGCTCGAAGCCGAGCGTGACGTTGCGGGCTTTCGCCGCCGCGGCGACGCCGTCTCGCGCCTGCTCCACGATGGCCGCGAGCGAAACCGGCTCGAAGTCGAGATCGAGCTGGCCGTTCTCGGAGCGCGCGACCCTGAGCAGGTCTTCGACGCGTCGGTGCAGGCGGCGGGCGCGCACGCGGATCGTGGCGAGCGCCTGCGCCAGATCCTCGCGCTCCGGCTTTCCGCGCAGCGTGACGTCGACCTCGCCGAGGATCACGGTGAGCGGCGTCCGGAGCTCGTGGCTGACGTCGGTGAAGAAGCGCCGGCGGGCGAGATCGATGTCGGACAGCCGCTCGTTCGCCTCGCGCAGCTCCGCAGTCCTCGCGTCGACGATCTCCTGCAGGCGCGACTGCGCCGACAGCAGCCGTCTTTCGCGCCGCGACAGATGCAGGGCCATGCGGTTGAACCGGGTCGTCAGCAGGCTCAGCTCGTCATGGCCCTCGACGACGAGGCGGATGTCGGTGCGCCCCTGCGCGATCTCGCGCGCCGCGCTCGCGACGTCCGACACGCGAGCGAGCAGAGGACTCGCGATCCAGCGATAGAGCATGAAGGCGATCAGAGCCGCGACGCCGAGCGCGAGCGTCGCCATCGGAGCGAACCTCGATCGAAGCTTCGCCATGGCCGCGTCGGCCTCGCGCGCCGCGACGCGTTCGTTCTCGATCGCCTGGCCAAGAGCCGGGCCGAAGGATCCGCCGAACATGTCGAGCGACACGCGCACCTTCTCCTCGGCGGCCTGCAGCGCGCCTTCGCGCGGCTCCCTGCCTTCGCGGATAGCCGACATGACCTGCCGGTCGAGCAGCTCGAAACTGCCTTTCATGAACGCGAGCGCCCGTCCGCGAGACGCCGACATCGCGGCTGCCGCCTCTTCGCCGCGGCGGTCGATCTCCTCGGCGACGTCCTGGCGGAAGCGCTCGAACGCCTCCTGGATCCGTTTCCGCGGCAGGGACAGCCGATCCGTCTGCAACTCGTGCGATTCTGTCGTCTGCAACGCCGCCAGCGCGTAGTCGCCGACGCGGCTCGACGCCGTCGACAGATCCTCGAGCCGTCGCTGGGCGGAGGAAAGCGCCGAAACATGCTGGTTCACGACCGACAGACTCAAGCCGAACACGGCGGCGGCGGCGCCGGTGGTCAGCACCACGGTCGCGACGAGCACGCCGAGCCGCACCCTGAGCGAGCGGAACAACGACCGCGCCGTCGCTTGCGGTTTCGAACGGCCCGGACGGGGCTGCGCGGCCATGACCGGGCTCACCCGCGCGGAGGACGCGCCGCCGCGCCGTCGGCGGACCGACGGGCGGAGGCGGCGGCGCGGCCGTTCATTTTCGAAGCGCCTTCTTCGCGTCGGCGACGGCGTCGAGGCACTCGTCGTATTCCTTCTCGCCCTTCTCACGCTTGGCGACCCGGAGCGCCGTCCTGAGCGCGTCGGCGGTCGCCTTCGGATGCTCCCCGGCGATCTCCGCCGTGATCATCTCGATGCCGGCGTCGCAATCGGCGGCGTCGTCCGCGCGCGCGGAACCCGCTGCGACGACGCAGGCCGACAGGAAGGCGAGTGAGGCTGCGAACGTGCGGAGACCGGTCATTTCGCGACGATCTTTCCGGCCATGCCCTTCGATTCGAGACCGTCGATCCACCATTTGAATTCGCCGGGACGGATCGCCACGAACTCGATCCGGATCGCGCCGGCGTCGTCCCATTCGAGGTGATGCGGCGAGCCCGGCCCGTGAATCTCCAGATGATTGATCACGATCTGATTGATCCAGATGTTTCGAAAGAATTCCGGCGAGAAGAACTTGTACTCCTTGCCGCCCTTCGAAACGATGTCGAGCTGATAGGATTTCCCGGCCTCGATCTGATAGTCCTTCTGGCTAACGGCGTAGTCGTCGCCGCCATCCCCGCCAAGCACCAGATCCGGCAGGGTCTGGCGGCCTTTCGCAAGATCGACCGCCGAGGCGGGCGCGACGGCGAGCAGCGCAGCCGTCGCCAGCGCGAAGCTCGATAGAGATCGGAACATAAACGGGCTCTCCCTTGTGCGAGGCCTCTAACGGACCTCATCTTATTGCGCCAGCGGCGAAACTGGTCGAGCGCGGCTCCACGCCCCGCTCGCGCGCCGAGCGTTCGACGTCGACCGCGCCTTTCGTCCGGGTCGCAGAGCCAGGACACGACCAGCCCTCGCCGGCGCACGCAGGGCGTCGGCGATTGAAAGGCCGGGTCTCGTCCGACTCCTTCGGACACTAAATAACGAATACTTTCCCGTCTATAAGAAGGAAATTTATTGTTTTCTTATGATGAGACTCACAGGCAGAGATCTTCGACGTTAGTTGGCGTTGCGCGCGAGCCGCTCGCCATCCCCGCATTTCCAGCGGGCGATCTGCCATTCCGGATTCGATTCCGCCCATTCGGCGATGGCGGGAACGGAGGCGATCATGCAGCCTCGCGCATCGACGGCTTCGAGGCCCGCGAGAAGCCGCTCTTCACGGCAGATCTGCGGGGAGGACGCGAGACAGACGAGCATCACGAGAGTCATGGACGTCTCCTGAAACAGAAGAGCGAACGCGGCGAGCCGCGTCGGCCGCCTCCGCGCCCCATGCTCGGAGGCTGCGTCGATGATACGCCCTCTTGTGTGCGTCGCAATATATTTTATGCTGCATTGCGTTATCGCCGGAAGGATGAGGCCTTGCGGTTGCGTCGCTCGCCCGCGCGGTTTTGCGCCCTAAGAAGTCCTTGCGATGCGAAGCGGGTCGCGACTAGTGTGCGCCCGCATGTCCAAGCACAGCGCTATCCGGCCAACCGGTTCGGCTTCCCAACCGAACGCTGACGCGACGATAGAGACGGGCATCGGCCGGACGGCGCTCCCCCAGCGTCGACGGCGACACCACGGACCAACCTGGGAGGATGCTTCTTTATGGCGAAGATCACCAAGACTCTTATCGGCGAATCGCTTGTCGGCGACGGCAACGAAGTCGCTCACATCGACCTCATCATCGGCCCGCGCGGCTCGACGGCCGAGTCGGCCTTCGTTAACGCGCTGACGAACAACAAGGACGGCTTCACGTCGCTTCTCGCGGTCGTGGCTCCGAACCTGCTCGCCAAGCCGAACACGATCCTGTTCAACAAGGTCACCATCAAGGACGCCCGTCAGGCCGTCCAGATGTTTGGCCCGGCGCAGTACGGCGTCGCCAAGGCGGTCGTCGACTCCGTCGCCGACGGCACCATCCCGGAAGACGAAGCCGACGACCTGTTCATCTCGGTCGGCGTGTTCATCCACTGGGAAGCGGCCGACGACGCCAAGATCCAGCAGTACAACTACGAAGCGACCAAGGAAGCCCTCAAGCGCGCCATCGCCGGCGAGCCGAAGGCCAAGGACGTCGTGGCCCAGTCCGCGACCGCCAAGCACCCCTTCGCCGCGAACGCCTAGAGCGGAAACCACCCTGGACAGAACCCGCCTGCAGCAAAGCCTCCAGGCCTGCTCCAGCGGTTGGCCGCTATCTTGTTTGGAAAGTAAGCTGCCGGCGACGGCCCGAGGCGCAAGCCTCGGGCCGTTTCCTTATCCGGCGATCCGACAACGGTTCCGAAGGCATGCGCCTCCCGGGCGCCTTCGAACCTATTCGGCGGCTCAGCTTGCGTTAAGAAGCAGTTCGCCCCGGAACCGGTCGACCTCGCCCGCACGGCGTCGCGTCTCGGGACTGAGTTCGACGCGGACGTCGCGCTCGATTCGGACAGGAGGTCCCGCGAGCACCACCACGCGATCGGCGAGACGGACCGCCTCGCGGCTGTCGTGGGTCACGAACAGCACCGTGGTCGGGCGGCGTTCGATCAATTCCGCGAGAAGATCGCGCAGTTTTTCGGCCGTCGATTCGTCGAGCGACACGAACGGCTCATCCATCAAAAGAATGTCGGGCTCGAGCGCGAAAGCGCGCGCGAGGGCGACGCGGCGCTGCATGCCGAGCGACAGGCGCTCGGGATAGACATGGTGCGCGTCGCCGAGCCCCATCTCGTCGAGCACGAGGCGGGCTCGGGCTTCGCTGCCTTCTTCCTTCGGCAGCGGCAGCAGCACGTTCTCGAGCACGGTCCGCCACGGCAGCAGCCGGGGGCTCTGGAACGCGTAGCCGATTCGAGGCGTCGCCGCGCCGAAGGCGACGCGTCCTGCGAAGTCCCGGTCGACGCCCGCGATCATGTTCAGCAGCGTGGTCTTTCCGAGTCCGGAGGGACCGAGCAGCGCGACAAAGGAACGGTTCGCGATCTCCAGCCGGAAGTCGCGATAGAGCGCCCTCTCCGGCGCGCCGCGCGCCGCAGGGAAAGTCTTGGCGTCGATCTCGACGGTCACGCCGCTCATCGCCGCCACCTGTTGGCCGCGTGTTCCCAGGGCTGGATGACGCAGAGCTCGATCGCCTGGACGATCAGGCCGAAGGCGAGCGCGTAGGCCAGGATCGTTGCGACGTCCCAGAGCTGGAACGCCGTCTGAAGTTCGAATCCGACGCCGTTCGGCCGTCCGAGCAGCTCGACCACCAGCACGATCTTCCAGACGAGCGCGAGCCCCGAGCGGGCCGCCGCGGCGAAGTAGGGCGCGAGCTGCGGCAGCACGACGTGGCGCAGCGTCTTCCAGCGGCCGAAGCGATAGATTGCGGCCATCTCGGCGAGATCGCGGCTCAGGGCCGCTGCCCCCTCGCGCAGCGTCACCGCGACGTTCGGAATTTTGTTGATCGCGACCGCCGCGACCGCCGCCGCCTCCACCAGTCCGAACCAGACATAGCAGAGCATGATGATGACGAGCGCCGGCAGGTTGAGGAACAGCACGACCCACGGACCGAGCAGCCGGTCCGCGGTGCGCGACATGCCCATGAAGATGCCGAGCGCGGAGCCGATCGTCATCGCGAGCAGGAAGCTCGCGGCGACGCGCGCGAGCGTGATCGCGAGATTCGAGACGAGTTCGCCGGTCCTGGCCGCCGCAATGAGCGCGGACAGCACGAGCGGCGGCGACGGAAGCAGCTTCTCGTCGCCGTAAAGCAGCGCGGCGGCCCACCAGACCGCCACGAAACCGCCGAGCGACGCCGCCCACCAGCCGAGCCGCGAGGCGGCTCTCACACTTGCGCCCATCGAGCGAGCCGCCTCCGTCAGGCCTTCGGGGACCAGAACAGGTCCGGATCGAAGCGCGGATTGGGACCGACGAATTCGGGGCCGCCAAGATCCGTCAGCAAGCCGTAGAGCTTCTGCGCCGAGGCGATCTCGTCCCTCGTCCATGGACCGTGGACGCCGTCCCGATAGTAGTCCCTGAGCTTCGTGAACTCCGCGTCGGATCTGACCTGCATGGAGGGCCGGAGCCGTTCCCAGGCGGCGTCGGACGTCTTGAGCGTCTCGTTCGCGGCGGCGACCGCCCTGAAGAAACGATCGAGAGCGGGACCCGCCTTCTCGAACAGCTGGTCGCGCCAGACGAATCCCACGAGCGGCGGGGCCGGATCGAGGCCGAGACGCTTCATGACTTCGGCCATGTCGACAAGCCGGCGATAGCCGTCGGCGTCGAGCCGCGCGGCGAAGTTCCAGAAGGTGAGCGCGGCGTCGATCCGGCCGAGGCGGAGCTGTTCCGAAAGCAGCGGCGGCGCGCCGAACACGGGCTCGGCCATGGTGGCGATGTCGCCGCCGACCTCCTTGTGGGCGTAGGCGCGGAACAGCAGCCAGCTCTTGTCTATGGGGCCGCCGGCGACGCCGATCTTCTTGCCCTTCAGGTCCGAAAGCGTCGCCATCGGCGAGCCCTTCGCGACCATGAGCGCGCCCAGCGCCGAGGAGTAAGGCGCGAAGCGAAAAGCCTCGCCGCCTTCGATCCGGCGCCGCATCGCCCAGGGCCAGTCGCTGACGGTGAGATCGCACTGTCCCGCCTGCAGCGCGACGGTGAGCGCCTGGGTCGAGGCGAGATCGGTGCGCTCGAAGGGCGCGGCTTCGCCTCTGGCGTCCGTCTCGGCCTTGATGGTGTCGAGCAGCCAGTTGACGGTGCCGAACTTGAGCGAGGCGATCTTGAGCGGCCCGGCCTCGGATGCGCGCGCGCCGGGAACGGCTCTCGCCAGCGCCAGGGCCGCGCCGCCGGCGAGAGCCGCGCGTCGGCTGAGGCGATCGCAAAAGCCCTTCATCGGGCCCCGGCCGCGGGCAGCGGCTCCTTCAGAATGCTGTTCTTCATAAGATACCGGGTTCCCCGATCCCAGGATTCGTCCGTGTTGCCGCGAATGTCGGCGCTGCCGCCGCGCACGGTCTTGCCAGTCTTCACGTCCACGACCTGCACGTTGATGTTGAGGATCAGGTTCGAGACCTTCTGGACATGGCCAAGGACGGCGTAATCCGCGCCGAGCGTTTCCGCCGCCGTTCTGGCGCAGGGAACGCAATCGTGGACGGCCTTGACGTCCTCCAATTGCTCTCTGGCCGGACCGATGTCGACCAACGCCAGGCCGGCGCCTTCAAGAGCTTCGCGCACGTCTTCGGTCGTCCGTCTGAGACGTTGGGTCTGGTCGTCGCGGACGCCCTGCAATTGGCCCTCGGTGCTGGTGTCCACCAGTTCGAAATCGAACACTGCCGCCTTGACCGGCGCCGCGGCGGCCGGACCCGATGTCGCGACGCCGACGGCGATCGCGACGGAAGCCGTTAGGTTCGCCATGCGCATGGCGTGTCTCCCTGAGCCGCGGTTCGTTGTTTTTCGGGCGTGCGCAAGCCCCGCGAGCCGCGACCACCACGCATATTCGGGAAGAATTTGCAATCGACCGCGAAGCGATCAACCAGTTGTCATATATTATTATTTTTTTATGCGTTGCTTTCGCCGCGCCGGCGGCGTGAATTCAGCCGCGCCGACGCCGCGGGACTGTGCGCTCTTGACGGAACGACCCTCTTGGCCACCTTGCGGTCGCACGGTCGACGTCCGGAAAGCGATCCGGCCGTGGCGATGAAGAGCGGTTTCCAAGCCGCCGCGCAGGGAGAACGAGATGCCGAAGACGCCCGAAGCGGCGTGGAGCGCCGGAACGTGAGGCGCGCGGCCGCGGGAGCGACGGCGACCATGCGGCGACGGCTGTCCGTCGGCGTCGCGCTGCTTCTTCTCGGCGGCGCCCCGACCGCCCTCGCCCAGTCTCCCGCCGCCCCCCAGGCTCAGGGGGAAAGCGCCCAGACCGCGCCGACAACGCCTGCGCCGACGAAGAACGCGGCCCAGTCGACGGAGCTCCTGTTCGGCGTCATCCGGCAGTTCCCGCCGGACCCACCGTGGTGGAACAACATCGTCACCCTGCCGCCCGAGGACGACGGAGTGGCCGGCGCCGCGCTTGGCGTCACCGACAACAACACGACCGGCCGGTTTCTGAAGCAGACCTTCAGGATCGCGGCTCAGGAGCTGGTGCCCTTCGACCAGGACCCGATGCCGGCTTTCCAGCGCGTGCTCGACAGCGGCGCGAAGTTCATTCTCGTCGCCGCGCCGGCGGACGCGCTGCTCAAGATGGCCGACGCGGCGAAGGGCAAGGACGTCATCCTGTTCAACGTCGGCGCGACCGACGACCGGCTCCGCGGCAAGGATTGCCGGTTCGGCGTTCTCCACACCGCGCCGAGCCGCTCGATGCTGACCGACGCGCTCGCGCAGTATCTTGTGTCGAAGCGCTGGACGAGCTGGCTGCTGCTCACGGGGCGGCAGGAGGACGACCGGCTCTACGCCGAGGCGGTGAAGCGTTCCGCCAAGAAGTTCGGCGGCAAGATCGTCGCCGAACGCACATGGAACTTCGGCCCCGACGCCCGCGAGACCGGCAACGACATCATCCCGGTGTTCACGCAGGGCGTCTCCTACGACGTGATCGTCATCGCCGACGAACTCGGCGAGTTCGGGCCGCTGATCGGCTATCGGAGCTGGGATCCGCGCCCGACCGCCGGCACCTCCGGGCTCACGCCGACGACGTGGAGCGTGACCGTCACCGGATGGGGCGCCGAGCAGATCCAGAACCGCTTCGCGCGCCAGTCGAAGCGGGGGATGCGGCCGCTCGACTTCCAGATGTGGCTCGCGATGCGCACCATCGGCGAGGCGTCGGCGCGCATTCGCAGCGGCGACGCAGGGAAGCTGAAGGAGTTCATCTTCGGCCCGGATTTCCAGCTCGCAGGCTTCAAGGGCGGCGCCTTTTCCTACCGCCCGTGGGACCACCAGCTCCGCCAGCCGATCGTGCTGACCTCGCCGGTCGCCATGGTGGCGGCCTCGCCGAACGAAGCCTTCCTGCACCAGGTCAATCCGCTCGACACGCTCGGCTTCGACAGACCCGAGTCGCAGTGCCGTTTCCCCGACAAATGAGTTCCTCCGGCCGTCGCCCCTTCTCTGGCGCAATGGCCGCGCCGCGAGCGTTCAGGAGACTTGCTTCATGACGAACCGCCCCCTCCCCGTCCGCAGCGGCCTGCTCGCGGCGGCGTTCTCCTTCGCGGCGCTGGCCGCGTTCGCGACGCCCGCCTCGGCCGGCAAGATCTTCGTCACCAACGAGCGCGACCACACCATGTCGGTGCTCGACAGCGAAACCCTCAAGGTGATCGAGACGGTCAAGACCGGCCGGCGCCCGCGCGGCCTGACGGTCAGCCCCGACAACAAGCTCATCTATGTGTGCGCGAGCGACGACAACCGCGTCGAGGTCTACGAACCGAACGACTACAAGCTGATCAAGACGCTGCCGTCGGGTCCGGATCCGGAGCTGTTCGTGCTGCATCCGTCCGGCAATCCGCTCTACATCGCGAACGAGGACGACGCGCTCGTCACCATCGTCGACACCAAGACCAACGAGGTCCTCGGCGAGATCCCGGTCGGCGTCGAGCCGGAAGGCATGGGCATCAGCCCGGACGGCAAGATCCTGGTGAACACCTCCGAAACCACCAGCATGGCGCACTTCATCGACACGACCACGAAGCAGATCGTCGAGAACGTGCTGGTCGACACGCGGCCGCGTTTCGCCGAGTTCACGCCGGACGGCAAGCAGGTGTGGGTCTCGGCCGAGGTCGGCGGCACGGTGTCGATCATCGACGTCGCATCCCACCAGATCACGAAGAAGCTGACCTTCGAGATTCCCGGCGTGAACGCCGAGGCGATCCAGCCGGTCGGCGTGCGCATCACGAAGGACGGCTCGACCGCGTTCGTCGCGCTCGGCCCGGCCAACCGCGTCGCGGTGGTCGACGTGAAGACGGCCGAAATCAAGAAGTACCTGCTCGTCGGCCAGCGCGTCTGGCAGCTCGCCTTCTCGCCCGACGAGAAGCTGCTCTACACCACGAACGGCAACTCGAACGACATCTCCGTCATCGACGTCGAGAGCGACAAGGTGGTGAAGTCGATCGCGGTCGGGCGCGGCCCCTGGGGCGTGGTCGCCCTGCCGTGACGCGCTCGACGGCCGTGCGCCTCGCCTTACATCACGGGTTACGCCACGACGCCGCGCGTCGGGGCGTAACCGTCCCGGTCACAACGGCCTGACACGCTCATGGACGCAGCAAACACCGGACCGGACGTCGCCGCAGCGGCGCTCAGCGTCTCCGGCGTCACCCACGCCTTCGGATCGAGGAAGGCGCTCGACGACGTCACCTTCGAGGCGCCGGCCGGCGCTTTCACCGCGCTCGTCGGCCAGAACGGCGCCGGCAAGACCACGCTGTTCTCGCTGATCACGCGGCTCTACAACAATGCGAGCGGCTCGATCCAGGTGCTCGGAGCGGACGTGCGTCGCGAACCCGCGAGGGCGTTGTCGCGGCTCGGAGTCGTGTTCCAGGCCCGCACGCTCGATCTCGAGCTGACGGTGATGCAGAACCTGCTCTATCACGCGGCGCTTCACGGCATCGGCCGCGGCGAGGCGAAGCGGCGGGCGGAAGCGGCGCTCGGCCGGGTCGGACTGGCCGATCGCGCGAAGGACAAGGCGCGCGCGCTGTCGGGCGGGCAGATGCGCCGCGTCGAGATCGCCCGCGCGCTGCTGCACGGTCCCGCCTTCCTTCTGCTGGACGAGCCCACGACCGGGCTCGACATCGGCTCGCGCCGCACGCTGCTCGACGAGGTCCGGCGCCTCATTCGCGAGGACGGCATCGGGGTCTTGTGGGCGACGCATCTCACCGACGAGATCGCTGCGGCCGATCGCGTCGTCGTGCTCCATCAGGGCAAGGTGCTGGCCAAGGGCGCGCCGAGCGAACTCTGCGCCCGCGCGAAGACCGACGACGTCGGCGCGGCCTTCCTGAGCATCGTGAGCGCCGAAGCGCCCGCTCCCGCCCGAAAGGCCTCGGCATGAGCGCGGTCGCGGACGCCCCCGCCCCCAATCCGGGCCGCGACGTCACCGCGCGCGGCTATCTCGTTTGCCTGACCGGCATCGTCTGGCGCGAAGGCCTGCGCTTTCTCCACCAGCGCGGCCGCTTCCTGTCGGCGCTGGTGCGGCCGCTCGTCTGGCTGTTCATCTTCGCGGCCGGCTTCCGCGCGACGCTCGGCGTCTCGATCATCCCGCCCTACGAGACCTACATTCTTTACGAGGTCTATATCGCTCCGGGCCTGATCGCGATGATCCAGCTCTTCAACGGGCTGCAGTCCTCGCTGTCGATGGTCTACGACCGCGAGGTGGGCGCGATGCGCATCCTCCTCGTCAGCCCCTATCCGCGCTGGTTCCTGCTGGTCTCGAAGCTCGTCGCCGGCATCGCGGTGTCGCTGCTGCAGGTCTACGCCTTCCTGCTCGTCGCCTGGTTCTGGGACGTGCGGCCCGACGATCCGATCGGCTATCTCACCGTGCTGCCGGCGCTCGTCCTCACGGGCTTCATGCTCGGCGCCATGGGCCTCGCGATGTCGTCGGTGTTCAAGCAGCTCGAGAACTTTGCGAGCGTCATGAACTTCGTGATCTTTCCGATGTTCTTCGCCTCGTCGGCGCTCTACCCACTGTGGCGGGTGCAGCAGTCGAGCGAGCTGCTCTACGCCATCTGCAGCTACAATCCCTTCACCCATGCGGTCGAGCTCATCCGCTTCGCGCTCTACGGCCAGATCGAATGGACCTCGCTCGCCGTCGTGGTCGGCTGCTCGGCCGTCTTCCTCGCAGCGGCCGTCTTCGCCTACGATCCTGCGACGGGCCTGACCGCCCGCCGAGGCGGCCCGGACGCCGCGAAATGAGGGCGGCGCCCATCAACGACGCACGACGCTCCGCGAGCGGTTCCGCTCGGGAGGCGGAAACGCCGCGAAACTTCGGGAGATGCTCATGACGACGCTCAAGGCGGGCCGGAGGCCGTTGCGGATGCGGAGCGTCGCGGCGCTCGGGGCGCTGCTGATGGCGGCGGCTCCTGCGGCGGCGCAGGGCGGCCCCGGCCAGGGCGGCCTCAGCCCCGATACGCCCGTGCTGGCGCCCGAGCCCGCGGGTCCCCATTCCGGCATGGTCGCCTCGCCGCAACCGAAGACGCCGCTTCCGCCCCGCGACGCGCCGCGTGACCCGCAGCCCGGACAAAGCGCCGGGGACGGCCCCAGGACGCCCCTGCCCTCGCGCGACGCGCCGAGAGCCGCCCAACCGGGCGCGCAGCGCGCGGCGCATGATCCCGACTGGCCGTGTCAGCAGGTCAAGGTGCCGGAACTTTCCTACGGGCAGATGTGGGGCGGCCCGCCGCTCGACGACGCGCTGAAGTCCTGGGACGCCGACCAGGACGTGACCGCGATCGTGGACGACCTCGTCGCCCGCCGGACCAAGATGGATGAAGCGAAGGTTCTGATCGAACGTTTCGCGCGATCCGCCGGCGACAAGCGCGACGAGAAGCTCGCGCTGCTCTTCGCGGGGGTCTTCACCGAAATCAACGGTCAACGCTCCCAGATCATGAACGGCATCGAGCGCTATTCGCGCAAGCAGCGCGCGCTGTCGGAGAAAATCAAGGCCGAAAGCCTGAAGGTCGCCGAAGAGCAGAAGGACATGGCCGCGCAGAACACGCCGGAGGCTCTTCAGCAGCAACAGACGCTCGACTGGGACACCCGGATCTACGATGAGCGCGCGCAGCAGCTCACCTATGTCTGCGAAAGCCCCATGCTGCTCGAGCAGCGCGCGTTCGATATCGGACGCGAGATCCAGGCGCATCTGACGCAGGCGGGTCGGTGACGCCCATGCGGCCGGTCGATCGCCGGTCGGCCATTTTCGGAGGCATGGCCGTGGCCGCAGTCGCGGCGTCTCCCGGCCGCGCGCAGACCGTCGGCCTCGAGATCCTGTCGGCAGGAAAGCCAGGAGACGGCGACGACCAGCTTGCGCGGGCGGTGGCGGAGGGATTCGGCGTCACCGAGCTGCTGCCGCGCGCGGTCGCGGTCAACGTGGAGCGGGACGCCGAAGCGCTCTCCGAGTTTCTCGACGGGAAGCGGCCGCGCGCGGCGCTGATGGTTATCGGACTGTCGAGCGTCGGCATGCTGCTCGCCACGCGCGCGCCCAACAAGCTATCGGAATGCCGCCCCGTCGCTCGCCTGATCGGCGAGAGACAGCCGATCGTCGTGCAGGCCGCGTCGCCCTACCGCACGATCGACGATCTGATGACGGCCATCAGGCGGGATACGGCCTCCGTCACCTGGACCGGGCGACCGATCGGCGGCGCGGATCACCAGCTGGCGCTGCTCCTGACCAAGGCGGCGGGCGGCGACATGGCGCGCCTCTCCTATCGCCCCGCCGACAGCGCCGCGCAGGCGTCCTACTGGGCGCTGAAGGGCGAGACCCAGGTCGCGACCGGCCCTCTGATCGAATACGCGGCGCAGATCCTCGGAGGGACGCTCCGCGCCCTCGCCCTCGCCTCGCCGGACCGTGCGCCGGGGCTCGACACGCCCACCCTGAAGGAGCAGGGCGTCGATCTCGCCATGATCAACTGGCGTGGCGTCGCGTCGCGCGCGTCCGTCGGCCAGGCGTTGATCGACCGCTTCGGCCAGGCGACCATGACGGTTTCCGGCTACAAGGGATGGGGGCAGCTGCTGCAACAGCGCTTCTGGTCGAACCTTTACGAAGACGGCGCCTCGTTCGAACGCTTCATCGCCGAGGAGACGACGCGCGTCTCGGCGTTGCTTTCGGAAGCGCGCGTAATCTGAGCCCGGGGCGGGCGGTCGTCAGCGTCACGCTTCAGCGAGAGGATCGGGCCTGTTCCGGCAGGATGTAGGGTTCGGCCTTCTCGAGCGGCAGCGCCGCCTTCGACCATCCGTCCGTGCCGGCGTCGTACCAGATCACCTGAGTGTAACCCCACTCCATCGCGCGCTTGCCCGCGTTCCAGGACATCCAGCAGGCCGCGCGGCAGTAGAACAGCAGCGGCCGATCCCTGTCGCCGTTCGACAGCGTCGCAAGCGAACTTCGGAAATAGGACTCCATTTCGGGGCTGAGCGCGCCGTAACCGACATTGGCGAGCCAGGCGCTTCCCGGAATGTGATCGCGCGGCCGGTCGCGCCAGACGGTCCCGGCCGGCAGATTGGCCGGGTGGATGTCGCGCGGCATGACGTCCAGAAAGACCGCGCCCTTCTCTCGCCACAGCGCTTCCGCCTCGGCGGTGTCGACCGTCTTCGCGCCGGCGAGCGAAAGCGGCGTGGGAGCCCGGTAGCCGTCCATCCTGTATCCGGCCGGCTCCGCAGGCCGCGGCCCGTCGATCGCGTCCTCCGTGGCCGGACGCGGATCGTCCGCCAGCGCCTGCGCGGCGGGCTGGGCGACAACGGCCGCCGCGAGCGCGACGGCCGGCGCCAGCCTTAACCAGCGCGGCCCTGATCTCACTTCGAGGCCTGACGCACGTTGTCCTGCTCGTCGACGAGCGGGACGCCGTAATCCGACAGGATCTGGTCGATCTCCTTCTGATGCTTCGCGATGAAGTCGTTCAGCCGATGCTTCCAGTTGTCCTCGCCCGGACGGACGCCGAAGGTCAGGCGGTAGATCATCGGAGGCTGCCCCTTCTCCTTCACGAGCGGAACCGACGCGAGGTCGGCGGACTGCCTGACATAGTAGCCCGCGAGCGGCCCCCAGACGACGGCGGCGTCGATCACGCCGCTCTCGACGTCTTTCAACATATCGGTGACCGGCGATTCGTAGCGGCGGTCGACGGTCAGCGGATAGGGCTTAGCCTTGGCCATCAGGCCGTACCGGATGAGGTGGCTCGCCGCGGGCGTTCCGGCGGTGACGCCGATCTTCTTGCCCTGCAGCTTGGGGTCCGAAAGCGCTTCGACGCCGTCGAGGCCGCCGCCCTTCTTCGTGACGAGCATCGAGGTCGTGCGCACGAACGCGTTGGTGTTGAGATAGGGGTCCGCGCCCTGCGTGACGCCAAGGACGACGTCGCAGCGCTTGATCCCGAGCGTCATGCGATAAAAGCCGGTCGCCTGCGGGAACCAAGTGTAGGTGAGCGGGATGCCGAGATCTTTCGACAGCAGTTCGGCGATCTTGTTCTCGTAGCCCTCGCCCTTCTCGTTCGAGAGCGGCATGTCGGCGGGATCGGCGCAGACGCGCAGCGTCACCCGGTTGACGAGATCCGAGGTCTGCGCCGCAGCCGGGAGCGCGCCGCCGGACAGCAGCGCGGCGGCGCAGGCGAGAACGGCGAGCGGACGGGTCGCGGCGCGGCTCGGCGCCCGAGCAGATGATCGCAGGAAGATCGTTTCCTTGGTCATATCCAACCTTCTGGTCGATGCTTTTTGCGTCGCCCCCGCGACGGCGGCCGGTGATCGGCCGGCGGTTCGAACGGACGTGTCGGTCCCTTGGCGATCCGGAGCCGCCTTGCGACGCCTTACCTAGCGCGCCTGTATCCGACGCCAGCGGCTCAAGACGAAAAAGCCCGGCTGCCGGGGAAACCGGAGGCCGGGCCGAAGTCGGGACGCGGTCCCGAGGGACCGCGTCCTTATTATTCCGCCGCCAATCAGTCCTTGGCCGGCAGGGTGAAGACCGTCAGCTGGCCGCCGAGAGCGGTGTACTGAGCGAGAGCGGCGTAACCGCCGACCGCGCCGAGGCCGTCCGTCGAGTTGGTCAGGCCAGCCGCGAGGCCGATGCCGGCCCAGCCGCCGACGCCCGAGAGCACTGCGACATACTGCTTGCCCTTGTGCTCGTAGGTCATGACGTTGCCGATGATGCCGGACGGGGTCTTGAACTTGTAGAGTTCCTTGCCCGACTTGGCGTCGACGGCCTTCAGGTAGCCTTCAAGCGTGCCGTAGAACACCACGCCGCCGGCGGTCGCGAGAGCGCCCGACCACACGGAGAACTGCTCCTTGTTGGACCACTTGATCTTGCCGGTCTTGCCGTCCCAAGCGATGAAGTTGCCCATGCCGCCGTGGCTGTTCGGAGCCGGGTACATGGACAGCGTCGCGCCGACGAAGGGCTGGCCCGCGGTGTAGGACACGCGGAACGGCTCGTAGTCCATGCAGACGTGGTTGGTGGGCACGTAGAACAGCTCGGTCTCCGGCGAATAGGCCGCAGGCTGCTGGTCCTTCGTGCCGAGCGCCGCCGGGCAGATGCCCTTCGAGTTCACGTCTTCGCCGTTCTGCTCGGTCGAGTACTTGGCGACAACCAGCGGACGACCGTAGGTCTTCGAGTCCTTGTCCATGTCGACCTTGGTGGCCCAGTTCACGACCGGATCGTACTTCTCGGCCACGAGGAGGGCGCCCGTCTCACGGTTCAGCGTATAGCCGAAGCCGTTGCGGTCGAAGTGGGTGAGGAGCGGCTGCTTCTTGCCGTCGACGGTCTGATCCGTAAGAATCATCTCGTTGATGCCGTCGTAGTCCCACTCGTCATGCGGGGTCATCTGGTAGACCCACTTGGCCATGCCCGTGTCGACGTCACGCGCGAAGATGGTCATCGACCACTTGTTGTCGCCGGGGCGCTGCTTCGGGTTCCAGGTCGAGGGGTTGCCCGAGCCGTAGTAGAACAGGTTCAGCTTCGGATCGTACGAGTACCAACCCCAGGTGGAGCCGCCGCCCGTCTTCCACTGGTCGCCTTCCCAGGTCTTGAGCGAGGAGTCCTTGCCGACCGGCTTGCCGAGTTCGGTGGTCTTCTCGTCGAAGAGCAGCTGGTCGTCCGGACCGACGGAGTAGGCGCGCCACGCTTTGGATCCGTCCTTCAGGTTGTAGGCCGTGACCGAACCCTGAACGCCGAACTCGCCGCCGGAGATGCCGACGATGACCTTGTCCTTGACCGGCAGAACGGTCGCGGTGTTGGTCTCGCCCTTCTTCGGGTCGCCGTTCACGACCGACCACTTCTTCTGGCCGGTCTTGGCGTCGAGCGCGACGAGCGTGGTGTCGGCCTGATGGAGGAGAATCATGCCGTCGGCGTAGGCGAGACCGCGGTTGACGGTGTCGCAGCACATGACCGGAATGACGTTCGGGTCCTGCTTCGGCTCGTACTTCCAGACGATCTTGCCGCCTTCGTCCAGGTTCAGCGCGAACACGTTGTTCGGGAACGGCGTGTGGACGTACATCATGTTGCCGATGACGAGCGGCGAGCCTTCATGGCCGCGCAGCACGCCGGTCGAGAAGGTCCAGGCGACCTGAAGCTTCTTGACGTTGGAGGCGTTGATCTCATCCAGCTTGGAATAGCGCTGGTTGGCATAGTCGCCGGTCTGGATGCCCCACTGCTTGGGGTCTTTGATGATGTCCGTAACGCTGTCGTTGGCCATGACCGGCCAAGCCATGGCGGCGGCGCCCATCAGGCCCGCCGCGATCGCGACTTTGCGCATTCGTAGTTCTCCCTCTTTCACGCAGTCCTTAGTCAGCCTCTCTTGAGCGTTGCCCTGTCGAGAGACGGAATCGTTATTGTTGGACTTGCGCCTTCAGCCTCGTGTCACGGATATGCCGTCGCTCCGCCGCCAAAGGACGACCCGCATTGGCAACCCTACGAACCGCATCAATCCCTTGGGATTTCTGCGTAGCAGCGGAAGACTGGCCGGACCGTAGACCGCTTCGATAGGGGGCGCAACAGGACTTTAAGATATAAGAGCGTTATTATGATTTTGCTGTACTTGCTATCTTATTATATTGCGTCGCATCATTCCCATTCGAGCTGGCGATAGACCTCGATCGCATTGCGCGCATTGAATTCATCGAACAGCGCCCAGGCCTCCCGCTCGGAGAGCCCCGCTCTTTCCGAAGCCTCCCGCAGACTTGCGCCCCGGTCGAGCAACGCCTGCACGTCCGACCGCAGCCGGTCGAAGTAGCGCTGCTGCGGCTCCATCGCGGCCGGCCATGGCGCCGAAGCCGGGCCATGGCCGGGAACCACGCGGGCAGCCTTTCTGTCGCGAAGCTTCGTCATCAGCTTCACCCAGCCTTCGAACGATCCGTCGACGCTCGGCAGATGTCCCATGAACAGCAGGTCGCCAAGAAACCAGGTGTCGGTCGCCGAATCCCGAATCGTGAGGTCGTTGTCGGTGTGAGCGGTCGGCTCGGCCTCCAGTTCGAGGCTGCGTCCGCCGAGCTCGAGCGTCGCGCGGTCCGCGACCTCGACGTCGGGAAGCACGATGTCCTCGAGCTTTGGGGCGAGGCCGTCGCCCGCCTGGCGCTTCGCGGCGTCGACGTAAGATTCAGCGCGCGCCTTCAGCGCCCGTGCGAACTTGGCGTGGGCGACGAACTTCGCCCCGGTTCCACGAAACGCCGCGTCGCCCAGCGCATGATCGGGATGCATGTGCGTGTTGATCACATATTTTATCGGCAGGCTCGTGCGCGCCCGCACCGCCGCGAGCAGCCGCGATCCGGCCTCGACGGTGTTTCCGGTGTCGATCACCGCCACGCCTTCGGTTCCGACCACGAAGCCGACATTGGCGATCGCCCCCTTGTTGTCCGGCGCGAGAAGCTGGAACGGGGCCTGGTAGACGAACACGCCCGGCGCGATCTCGCTCACCGGCAGCGGATCGGCCGCCCGCGCGGAAACGCCGGCGAACAGAAGCGCGGCGACCGCGACAGCGGCCCTTAGCAATCCAGGAGTCCCGTAACGCGCCATCGCCGTTCTCCCTCTCCGCAGTCTCTTGCTTCTTCGCCGGCTCTTGGCGGCCGGTCGTCCGAAGACCGTCTTAGTCCTCCGCCGCGCGCGCGTCGAACCCGCCGGTTGGAAAGCGGAACGCGCGCTGATAGCGTCCCGCGCCTCGTTCGAGAGCCGCGTTCGAAGGGTGCAGGGAGCCTCGCAGGGCGATGTCAACGGTGGTGAAGTTCGGCGGCAGCCTGCTCGGCTCGCCCGAGCGCGACGGCCTGCTCGCCGAAGCGGCGCGGGCGGGCGCGATCGTGGTTCCGGGCGGAGGCCCGTTCGCTGACGCCGTTCGCGCCGCGCAGCCACGGCTCGGATTCGGCGCCGGCGCCGCCCACGCCATGGCGATCCTCGCGATGGAGCAGACCGCGCGCGCTTTGGCCGACCTCCATCCTGCGCTCGCTCCCTGCGGGGACGCGGCCGCTTTCGCCGCCGCGCGCGCGCGCGGTCGCGGCGCGATCTGGCTTCCGGCCGCGATGGCGCTCGCCGCTCCCCTCCCCGCCTCCTGGGACGTCACCTCCGACAGCCTGTCGCTCTGGCTCGCCGCGACGCTCGGCGCGGACCGGCTCGTGCTGCTGAAATCCGACGGAGCCGAAGGCGGACCGCAGGATTGGGCCAAGGCCGAGCTGGTCGATCCGTATTTTCCCCGGCTCGCCGAAGCCTTCGCGGGCGAGATCGCGCTCGTCGGTCCGGCGACGCGGGCCGCGCTCGCCGTCGCTCTCGCCAGCCCCGTCCGGCGCGCCGCGTGAGCGAGAAGGTCGCGCTCATCACCGGTTCGCTCGCCGAGGCGCGCCTGCAGCGGCTCGCCGAGGAGCTGAAAAGCGACGCGCTCGAACCGATCGTCGTGAATGTCGGCGTCAAGGTCGCGGCGCTGATGACCACGGACATCCTCGACCGACGCCTGAAGCTGCCCGAGGCCGTCGGCCGCGCCATTCTGCCCGGCCGCTTCCGCGGCGACCTCGAACGGCTCGCCGAGCGCTTCGGCGTGAAGTTCGAGCGCGGGCCGGAGGAGCTCGCGGATCTGCCGCAGTTCTTCGGCCGCGGCGGCCTCGAGCCCGACCTGTCGCGGCACGACTGCCTCATCTTCGCGGAGATCGTCGACGCCACGACCCTGTCGGTCGAGGAGATCGTGGCGAAGTCCAATTTTCTTAAAAGCGAAGGCGCCGACGTCGTCGACCTCGGCTGCATGCCGGACACCGAGTTCCCGCATCTCGAAGACGCGATCCGCGCCCTGAAGGAGCGCGGCTTCGCCGTCAGCGTCGATTCCGCGAACGACGACGAACTCGTCCGGGCGAACCGCGCCGGCGCGAAGTACCTTCTCAGCCTCAGCGAGGGGAACCTGCGGATCGCCGACGAGGGCGACGCCGTCCCGATCCTCGTCCCCGCGACGCAGGGCGACATGCCCTCTCTCTATCGCGCCGTCGACGCCATGGAGGCGAAGGGCCGCGCCTATTACGCCGACCCGATCCTCGACCCGATCCATTTCGGCTTCACCGAGTCGGTCGTGCGCTACGCCGAGTTCCGAAAGGCGCGGCCCGACGCCCCGATGCTCATGGGCATCGGCAACGTCACCGAGCTCACAGACGCCGACACGACGGGGATCAACGCCATCCTCATGGGCATGATCTCGGAGCTTCGCATCCAGGCCGTGCTCGCGGTGCAGGTCAGCCCGCATTGCCGCACGGCGGTGCGCGAGTTCGACCGCGCCCGGCGCGAATACTTCGCGGCGCGCGAGGACGGCGCCCTGCCGAAGGGCTACGGCGAGGGGCTGATGGCGCTGCGCGACCGCCGCCCCGTCGCTTCGAGCGCCGCCGACATCGAAGCGCTGGCGAAGGAGATCCGGGACCGCAACTTCCGCATCGAGGTGTCGGAAGCCGGCGTCCACGTCTTCAATCGCGACGGCCACAGGGTCGCGGTGGACCCGTTCGAGCACTATCCCCATCTGAAGGTGGAGGACGACGGCGCCCACGCCTTCTACCTCGGCGTCGAGACGGCGCGGGCCGAGATCGCCTATCGGCTCGGCAAGCGTTACGCGCAGGACGAAGGCCTGCGCTTCGGCGTCGCGGGAGAAACCTCCGAGAGCGCCGAGGAGGCGCACCGGATCGAGTTCAAGAAGGCCGGCTCGACGCTCGCGAAGAAGAACAAGGGATCCGCGGTCGACGAAGATGTCGCTTGAGCCGCGGGTTGACGAAGCGTTAACAATCCGCGCCGTTTCAGCGCCGGGCGGCGTTGCGGAAAGCCGGGATCCAGCCGCGTCCGCGTGACATGCGCCGGGACGGACGAACGAGGACGATCGAAGCGTGATCCGCGAGACAATCGTGACGACGGCGTCGGCCGACGGCCGGCCCCACGTCGCCCCCATGGGCGCGACGCCGATCGAGAACGGCTGGCTGCTGCAGCCTTTCCGTCCTTCGACGACGCTTGAGAATTTTCTTTCAAGCCGCTGTGGGTCCGTAAACTTCACGGATGACGCCCGGATCTTCGCGGGCTGCGTCACGAAGCGCCGGCCCGAATGGCCCACCGTAAAGGCGGACCTCGTCGATTCCGTCCGTCTCGAACACGCGCTCGCCCATCATGAGGTGCGGGTGGAGCGCGTCGAGGACGGAGAACGGCCGAAGCTCTACTGCTCGGTCGTCCAACGCGTGAACCACCGCCCGTTTCCGGGTCTGAACCGCGCGGTCGCGGCCGTGCTCGAAGGCGCCGTTCTGGCGAGCCGGCTTCACATGCTGTCGGCCGAGAAGATCGATCAGGAATTCGCCTATCTCCAGATTGCGATCGACAAGACCGCCGGTCCGCACGAGCGCGAGGCCTGGGAGTGGCTCACCGAGGCCGTCGAGGCGCACCGCCGGAAAGCCGCGTCGTGACCGGGTTCCTGGCGAGCGTCGCGACGCTTGGCGAGATGGAGGCCGCACGCGCCGGCGGGGCCGACATCGTCGACCTCAAGGATCCCGCGCGGGGCGCGCTCGGCGCATGGGAAATCAAGGCGCTGCAGGAGGCGGTGACGCTGTGGTGGTCGTGGGACGAGCCGAAGCCCCTGCTCAGCGCCACGATCGGCGATCGGCCGATGGAGCCGGACGACCTCGTCGAGGCCGTCGAGCGCGTCGCGTCCAAGGGCGTTCCGCTCGTCAAGCTCGGACTGTTCCCGGCCGGCGACCCCCTCGCCTGCTTCAAGGCGCTCGCGCCCGTCGCCGCCGATGTAAAGCTGATCGCCGTGTTCTTCGCCGATCGTAAGCCGGACTTCGACCTTCTTCCAGAACTGGCCGGCTGCGGCTTTTCCGGCGTCATGATCGACACGGCCGACAAGGCCTCGGGCGGCCTGCGCCGCCATCTCGACGACCGCACGGCGGGCGAGTTCGTGCGCCGCGCCCGCGCGCTCGGCCTGATGACGGGCCTCGCCGGCTCGCTCAAACTGGAAGACGTCGGCCCGCTCGCGAGCCTGAAGCCCGACTATCTCGGCTTCCGCGGCGCGCTGTGCTCGGGGGTGAGGACGGGCCGCATGTCCGAAGCCGCGGTCGCGCGCATCCGCAGCGCGCTCGACGCGCGCCGCCCGGCTGCATGAGACGGACGGCGCGCGAGGCTTCGGATCAGTTCGTGGCGCAGGAGTAGTTGCCGCCGCCTTCCGCGACGAAGCGCGTCAGCCCTCCCGCGACGGTCTCTCCCAGAACGACGCAGACGGAATAGACGAGCTTCTTCGACGCCGGGAAGCCGTCGAGCGGCGTCGAACCCGTGCCGTCCCATGTGCCGGCGAGGGTCGTGCCGTAGAAGGGCGTCGAGCCCCAGGCGATCTTCTCCGAGGTCGTCGAGCCGTTCGGATTGTCGTAGGGCAGTTCGTAGTTGGTCGCCTGATAGGGCCACTCGTAGTCGCAGGGCAGCTCCTGGCCCGGGCAGCCGGCGTTCGCGGTCGAATGCGTCGCCGAGGTCTCGCCTCGGCCGTAGGCGAAGCCGTCGTTGATCTGCGACGTCGCATATGTCCGGGGCTCGAGCAGGCCCATCTCATAGCCGCCGGCCGTGATGCCGATGAAGCGCGCGCCGCCGTTCGGCTGGTTCCATGTCCAGGTCGAATTGCGGGTCAGCGGCGATCCGTTCGACTGGAACAGATAGCGGTCGCCCCAGGTCACGCCCGAGATCGGATTGTTTCCGTCGTCGAAATCGAGCTTCCCGTAGGGACCGCGCAGATCGAAGCTCACACGGTCCGGGCCGGGCAGCTTCTTGAGGCTGACCGCGGTGGTGATGCGCGGATAGTCCCGGCCGTCCTGAAACGTCCATTCGATCGTGACCGGCAGGTCATAGAGCGCGAACAGGCCTTTCGCCGTTCCGAGCGGCGGCTGGTCGCGGCCGGTGTCGGAGTTGATTCCGCCTGCGGCCTTGGTGCCGTAGCGCGGATAGGTCAGCTTGAAGATGACGCTCTTGCGCTTCTCGTTATCCAACCCGTCCACCGTGGTGACGGGAAAGCCTCTGCCGAGCGGAGAGTCGTCCTTGCCGAAGATCTTGCGCGAGATCGGCCTTTCGGAGCCGTCGCTGAAGTAGCGGTAGCGCTCGTGCGAGACGAAATAGCCGAAGCCTTCGTTCGCCGGGGCGTCGGCCGTCACGGTCCGAAGCGTTCCGGACGGCTCCCTGACCTGATAGGTCATGCGGATCGCGTAGCCGCCGTTTCCCGGGTTGCCGAGGCCCTGGCGTTTCAGCGAAACGCTCCGCTTCAGCCCCTGCGAGTCCGTCCAGGTGAACTTGGTCACCTTGAGGCCGTTGAGCGTCTGGTTTTTCTTGGTGACGGCGAGCGCCCCGGTCGCGCTCATCGTCAAAAGCGCCGCCGCAGCGGCCGCTGCGGCGATCGTTCCGAATTTCCGCATCTCTCTTCCTCACGCGCAAGCGCCTCCCGCGCCGCGAAAGCGGCGGGCGCGCGTTCGTCCTGCAATTGGAACGCTGGACCATGAGCCGGCGGAACCGGCAGGAGAAATACTAGGCGAATAAGAACCCGCCGGACATACGGGATGCTACGGACCCCCGATCACGGACGCGGCGCCAACATTGGGAAAACGTTAGGAAAATACCGAAAATTCGTCAGGCTGCGTCGGAGACCACTTGGTTGCGGCCGTGGGTCTTGGCCTTGTAGAGCGCGACGTCGGCCCGCTTGAGAAGCGCCGCGGCGTCGTCTTCCGCGCCGAGGAAACTGGAGACGCCGACGGAGACCGTGACGTCCAGCGCGAGTTCTCCGCCGCGGATGGGGAAGGCCTTCGTCGCCGTCCGCGTCCGGATTCGCTCCGCGACGATGCGCGCCACGGCGCCGTCGGTTTCCGGCATCACCACGACGAACTCCTCGCCTCCGAGCCGAACGGCGAGATCGATGCCGCGCACGCTCGCCTTCAGCCGACGCGAGAACTCGCGCAGCACGTCGTCGCCGGCGTCATGTCCGTGCCGATCGTTGACCTGCTTGAAGTGATCGATGTCCACCACGAGCGCGGACAGCGGCCGATCGCGGCTCGCCGCCTGATCCAGAAGCGCCTGAAGGTGCATCTCCAGATAGCGGCGATTGTGCAGGCCGGTCAGCCCGTCGGTGATCGCGAGCTCCATCGAGGTCTGCACGTTCGAGCGCAGGCGGTCCGTGTAGCGGCGACGGCGAACCTGCGTCCGCACCCGCGCGGTCAGCTCGTTCGGCTCGATCGGGCGCATGACGTAGTCGTTGACGCCCACCTCCAGCCCGCGGAGCACGCGGGCGTTCTGGTCGGGCTCGGCGAGCAGGACGATCGGCGTCATGCGCGTGCGTTCAAGCGAGCGGATCTGCGCGCAAAGCCTGAGCGCGTCGAAATTCGCAAGCGAAAGACTGACGATGACGACGTCGTAGCCGCCCTCGGCGGCCCGGAACACCGCCTCCTGCGGCGACGTCTCCACGTCGACCGTCTGGGTTTTCGAGAGGATGTCGCGGATCCGCGCGAAGGAGCTTTCGCGGTCGTCGACGAGCAGAGCGCGCCCTCCGGCGCCAGAATCGGCGACCGCCTCCAGCAGCGCGTCGGACAGTCCGATCTCGCGCGTGGTCTGGGCGCGCAGACGGAGTTCGTCGCCGAGCATCTTGAGCCGGGCGAGCGAGCGGACGCGGGCAAACAGAGCGGCGTCGGCGACGGGCTTCGTTAGGAAGTCGTCCGCCCCCGCCTCGAGCCCGCGGACGCGGTCGGACGGTCGGTCGAGCGCGGTCACGATGAGGACCGGAATGTGATGCGTCTTCGGATCGGCCTTGAGGCGGCGGCACACCTCGAAGCCGTCCATGCCCGGCATCATGACGTCGAGCAGCACGAGGTCGCACTGGGAGCGCGCGCAGAGATCAAGAGCCGTCGGCCCGTCATGCGCGGTGACGACCTCGAAATACTCGGCGGTCAGCCGGTCGTCGAGCAGCTTCAGATTGGCGGCGACGTCGTCGACGACGAGAATCCGTGCTGTCATCGCGCGTCTTCAGTCCTCGCCCAGATAGTGGCGAACGGTCTCGAGGAACTTCGCGACGGAGATCGGCTTCGACAGATAAGCCTCGCAGCCGCCGCTGCGGATCCGCTCCTCATCGCCCTTCATCGCGAAGGCTGTGACGGCGATCACTGGGATAGGCCTCGTCCGCTCGTCTTCCTTGAGCCATTTGGTGACGTCGAGCCCCGAGACCTCGGGAAGCTGGATGTCCATGAGGATCAGATCCGGCAGATGCGCGCGGGCGAGTTCGAGCGCCTCGACGCCGTTGCGCGTCTCGATCGTGGCGTAGCCGTGCGCTTCCAGAAGGTCGTGGAAGAGCTTCATGTTGAGCTCGTTGTCCTCGACGATCAGCACCGTCTTGGTCGGACCCGAACTGGACGAACCGGGGGTGGGCATGAGGCGGAAACACTCCTCCGCGCAAGGGACGCGCGCGATCCGTCGCCGTTCGTGCGAACGAACCCGCCCGGAGCCTTGATCTCCCCGACGAGGACGCGCGCGATCTCTTCTTCACGTGCCGGAGCTTAGCCCGGATGTGTTAAGAAAGGCGCATGCCGATCAAGTCTCCGAACGCTCGTCCGCCCGTCGCCGACGAGATCGCCGCCCGCGCCCTCGCCTTTCTGGCGGGCGATCCTGAACGGCTCGGCCGCTTCCTCGCCCTTTCGGGCCTCGATCCGTCGACGATCCGCAGCGCCGCGCAGGATCCCGGATTTCTGCCCGCCGTTCTCGATCATATTCTGTCCGACGAGCGGCTTCTTCTCGATTTCGCCGACGCCGAAGGCCTGCCCCCCGAAGCGGTGGGGCGGGCGCGTCAGTCGTTTGGCGGTCACGTCACGCAGGACTGACGCGCGATACAGGAAGAGCCAGTGACCGGCGCCGCCCTCGCCTTCTGTCGGGACTGTCTCGCCGAACAGAAGGCCGAAGCCCGGCGCTGCGCGCGTTGCGGCGGCCCGCGGGTCGCGCGCCATGCCGAACTTGCGGCGATGACCGTCGCCCATGTCGACTGCGACGCCTTCTTCGCCTCGATCGAAAAGCGGGACGACCCGTCGCTCGCCGACAAGCCTGTCATCGTCGGCGGCGGCAAGCGCGGCGTGGTGTCGACTGCCTGCTACGTCGCGCGCATCCGTGGCGTGCGGTCGGCCATGCCGATGTTCAAGGCGCTGAAGCTCTGTCCCGACGCCGTCGTGGTGAAGCCGAACTTCGCCAAATATGTCGAGGCGAGCCGGGCCGTCCGCGCCCGAATGCTCGCGCTGACGCCCCTGGTCGAGCCGTTGTCGATCGACGAGGCCTTTCTCGACCTCGCCGGCACGGAGCGGCTGCACCGCCTGCCGCCGGCGATCGCGCTGGCGCGCTTCGCGCTCGAGGTCGAGCGGGAGGTCGGCATCACCGTCTCGATCGGCATGGCCTCCAACAAGTTTTTGGCCAAGATCGCCTCCGAACTCGACAAGCCCCGCGGCTTCGCCACGCTGTCGCTTTCCGAGGCGCCGGGCTTTCTGGCGCCGAAGCCGGTCGGCTTCCTGTGGGGCGTCGGCCCCGCTTTCGCCGAGACGCTCGCCCGCGACGGGCTGAGGACCATCGGAGACCTGCAGCGCGCCGACGCGCGCGATCTCGCGCGCCGTTACGGCGAGCAGGGCCTGCGCCTTTCGCGGCTCGCCTTCGGCGAAGATTCGCGCCGCGTGGAGCCCGGCCGGGCGCGCAAGAGCGTCGGAGCCGAAACCACCTTCGACACGGACCTCGTCGGCCTCGAGGAGCTGGAGGCTCGGCTGTTCCGCTGCTGCGAGAAGGTCGCGGGCCGCATGCGTGAGGATGGGGCGTCCGGAACGGTCGTCACGCTGAAGCTCAAATCCGCCGATTTCCGCTCACGCACCCGCGCCCATGCGCTGCCCTCGCCGACCCGGCTCGCGGCTCGCATCTTCGAGGCGGCGCGGCGCATGCTCGCAAAGGAGGCCGACGGCACGGCCTTCCGGCTGATCGGCGTGTCGCTTTCGGATCTGCGCCCGGCCGCGGAAGCCGATCCGCCTGATCTCGAACGCCGCAACGAGCGGCTCGACGCGATCGAGACCGCGGTTTCGGCCCTCAGGGCGAAGTTCGGGCAGGACTCGGTCGAGCGCGCCTTCGCGCGACGGCCGCCCCGCGACGGGTGACGGCGAAGCGGCCCGGCGTCAGCGCCTGCAGTCGGCGGGCTTCATGAACTCGAGTTCGGTCAGATCGCCGTCGATCGAGAACTCGCCGTAATCGATCCGGAGCGCCCGGCTGACGCCGTTGGCGTAGAGGTCGAAGCTCATCTGGTAGTCGGGCGTCTGTTCGCCGTCGACCTTCTTGCCGCGCTCGAAATAGCTCACGGCGACGGGCCAGTAGGTCTGCGTCTCAAGCTCCGGACGCTTCGCCGCCGCCTCGACGTCGGCGGGAACGCCGGTCTGCGGCTTCCCGATGACGGTAAGGGTGTCGTAGCTCTTGTCGCCGGCCTCCGAGCCGTCATAGACGGCGGCTTCGAGCAGGACCCGCCCCTGCTTCGCCTCGTCGATGATCTTCAGGAGATGAGCGGTCGGGAACAGCGTCCCGGCGTCGTAGACGTTCGACGACTTCTGCGGTTTCGACAGCATCACCTTCACGGCGTCCGCGGCGCGTTCGGCCTTGCCGTCGGTGTCGCGGTCGAGCTGGTCGTTGAGATAGTTCTTGGCCTGGAAGCGGAAGCTCTTGCCCGCGCCGTCCTCCCAGGTCTCCGCGCGAAGGTCGGAGACGTTGGTCTGGCCCTCTCCGTTGCCGATCTCGGTCACCTGCCGGAAATTCAGCGCGTAGCCCGAGCAGGCGTCGCCCGCGAACTGGTAGACGATCCTGCCGCGCACCTGATCGATCCCGGCCGATCCCCGCTTCTCCCGCAGCTTCAGCTCGTAGACCGCGCGGTGGGGAGCGAGCGTCACGTCGGCGCCGGCGGGCGCCGCGACCGCGGTCGCCGCGAGGAGGACGGCGCCGAGCGCGACGCTCGTAAGGGCGGGGCGAAGGAAAGTCAGGTTCATCGGGCCTCGTCCGGTCTGTCGCGCCCAAGATGCGCGCGGGCGCAGACCAAAGGCAACGATCGCGTCGCTTTCGGGGCGCTTCGTCGCGCTTGCGCAGCACGCCGGTCTGGGCGAGACGGTGCGGCGGAAACCAGTCCCGAGGAGACGATCATGGCCGGAACCATCGAAGCGCGGCTCGCGGAGCTCGGCGTCACGCTGCTCGACGCCCCCGCTCCCGCCGCCAACTATGTCCCGGCCGTGCTCTCGGGCTCGACGATCTACGTCTCCGGCCAGCTTCCCGTCGGGGCGAACGGGCTGGTCAAGGGAACGCTCGGCGCCGGCGTTTCGGTGGAGGACGGCTACGAAGCCGCGAAGCTCTGCGCGATCAACATCCTGGCGCAGGTGAAGAAGGCGGCGGGCGACCTCGACCGCATCGTCCGGGTGGTGAAGATTTCCGGCTTCGTCGCCTCCGCGCCGGACTTCTTCGACCAGCCCAAGGTGGTGAACGGCGCGTCCGACTTCCTCGCCGAGGCGCTTGGCGAGAAGGGCCGCCACGCCCGCTCCGCCGTCGGCGTCGCCGCTCTTCCGCTCGGCGCGGCGGTCGAGGTCGAGGCGATCGTCGAGATCGCCTGAGGCTGATGGGGCAGCTAGACTGGCTCTTCGCGCGGCCGATCGCCCATCGCGGCCTGCACGACCGCGCGGCCGGCGTGATCGAGAACACGCCGACCTCGGTCGACCGCGCGGTCGAGGCCGGCTACGCGGTCGAGATCGACGTTCAGATGACGGCCGACGGCGAGGCCGTCGTCTTCCACGACGAGACGCTCGACCGGCTGACGGAGGCGAGCGGCCCCGTCAGCGAACGCGCCCTCGCCGACCTTCGCCGGATCGCCTTCCGCGAGACGGCCGATCGCTTCTTCACGCTCGACGAATGCCTCGATCTAGTCGGCGGGCGGCAGGCGCTCGTGGTCGAGATCAAATCGTCGTTCGGAACCGACCTCCGCCTCGCCGCACGGGTCGCCGAGCGCCTGTCCGCACGCGGCGGTCCTGTCGCCGCCAAGTCCTTCGATCCGCGCGTGGTCGCTGCGCTGCGACGCCGCGCGCCGCGTCTGCCGCGCGGGATCATCGGCGAAGCCTTCGCGCACGACGATCCGCACTGGGCGGGCCTTTCGCCGGCGAGGCGCGCCGCCGCCCGCACTCTCCTGCATTGGCCAGCGACCCGGCCGGATTTCCTCTCCTGGCATGTCGGCGACCTTGAACGCCGCGCCGTGCACGTCGCCCGCGCGCTCGGCCGCCCGGTCATGACCTGGACGGTCCGGACGCCGCAGGATCAGGCGCGGGCGGCGCTCTACGCCGACCAGATGGTCTTCGAGGGTTTTCGGCCCTGAGGTCGGAAGAACGAGGTTTTCCACACCGAGGATCGGACCCTGCGGTGGGAGGGGACGGTGACGGGACGGCGCGAATGCCCGCCCATGGAGGACGCCACCGTCAAAGTTCAAGGCAGCCTCGCCTCTCCACGTCATGCCCGCGCCTTCGCGCGGGTACCCACGACTTCACCATAGAGCGCCGCGCAAGCCGACGTCGTGGATACCCGGCTTCGCCGGGCATGACGGCGGTGGTTCGGGCGCAAAGGCGTGACGGGAAAAGCGCTCGACGGAGGTTTAAAACCTGAATCCCAATCCGATCGTCGCGCCCTTCTCGTCGAGCGAGTCGCGGCCCGCCGGCGAAAAGAACGCGGCGGATACGAGCTGGAGGCGCTCGGTGAGGTCGAAGAGGACCGCGCCTTGCAGCTTGTGGATCCGCTGCTTCAGCCGGTAGGGGCCGCTCCATCGCCCCGCGCCGATCTGGTTGAAGCTTTGGGCGAGCAGCAGCAGGCGTCCGGTCGGCCTGATCCCGAAGGTCGCGTCCAGCCGGATCTCGTCCGCCGGATCGCCGCTTCGGAAGCGGTATCCCGCCGCGACGTCCACGAAAGCGGGGCGGTTGAAAAGCTCGAAGCTCCGCGCCACGAGAACCCGGCCGTCGGCCTGATCGTCGGTCTCGCCGATTACCGCGAGGTCGTCGCTCTTCTTCGCGCCCGCGATGACGGCGGAGCCCTGGACCGACACGATCCAGGCGCCGTCCGTCCAGAGGCGCGCCCGGGCGCCGATCTCGGAACGGCCGAGGCCTTTGCGCCGATAGGTCGTCCCGTCTTCGGCGCGGATCTTCTGGAGCGCGGTCGAGCCGAACACGGTGAAACCGTCGCGCAGGCCATATTCGGCGAAGGCCTGAAGATCGTATTTCCGGTAATCGCCGCGCGACCGCAGTCTGCCGCGGCGGTCGAAATAGCGGTCGCCTGACGTCAGCAGACCGGTGACGAACAGCTTCAGTTCGTCCTGGTCGAGCGTGAACGCCCCCGCCGCGGCCCCATCGGCCGTCGCAAGGCAAAGCAGCCCTGACAAGACAAGCGCACGCCCCGACGCCGCCACGGCCCGCCCCCGCCGCTGCGCGCAGGCTGGACGACCGCAGGCTGCGCGCCACGATCTTGCCGCAATTCCGGATGGCGCCGCAAGTGGCGCGAATCGCCGTTCAGGCGTCCTTGCCCGACACGGCCGCTTCCGCGAAAGTCGCCATGCCGGCGTGGCAGGCGCAGGCCGCCTTCACGACCGCCACCGCAAGCGCGCCGCCCGAGCCTTCCCCGAGCCGCATGCCGAGGTCGAGCAGCGGAGGAAGTTCGAGCCGGTCGAGCAGCCGCCCATGCGCGGCTTCCGCCGAGCGATGACCGGCCATGCAGTGTTCCAGCGCGCTCGCGTCGATTGCGTGAAGGACGGCGGCGGCCGCGGTCGCCACGAAGCCGTCGATCACGACCGGCACGCGCTCCATGCGCGCCGCGAGGATCGCGCCGGCGATCGCGGCGAACTCCCGCCCGCCGACCCTGCGTAGCGCCTCGAGCGGATCTCCGAGATCGTCGGCGTGAAATTCGCAGGCCTTCCGCACCGTCTCGATCTTGCGCGCGAGCGTCTCGTCGTCGGCGCCCGTTCCGCGGCCGACCCAGTCCTCCGGCTTGCCGCCGAACAGCGCGAACGCGAGCGTGGACGCCACGGTGGTGTTGCCGATGCCCATCTCGCCCACCACGAGGAGGTCCACCTCGCCGTGGATCGCCTCGAAACCGTAGGCCATGGTGCCCGCGCACTCGGCCTCGCTCATCGCCGGGCCTTCGCAGATGTCCGGCGTCGGCCTGTCGGTCGCGAGGTCGAAGACCTTGAGGCCGATGTCGAACGTCTTGCAGATCTGGTTGATCGCCGCGCCTCCGCCCGCGAAGGCGTCGAGCATCTGGCGCGTGACGGCCGGCGGATAGGCGGAGACGCCGCGCTGTGCGACGCCGTGCGAGCCGGCGAAGATCGCGACCAGCGGCCGCGCGACGGTCGGCGGCGTCTTGCCCTGCCAGGCGGACAGCCATTCGGCGATGTCCTCGAGGCGGCCGAGCGCGCCGGCCGGCTTGACGAGTTCCGCCTCGCGCGCCTTCGCGCGCGCCGCAGCCGCGCGGTCGGGCCGCGGCAGCTGGGCGAGCAGCGCGCGGATGTCGTCGAAGGGCTGGCCGCGCGTCCCCGGCGACGCGGTGGCTTCACTTCCCAGGTTCATGACCGTCCGATGACCTTCTGCGATCGCGCGTTGCGCATAACCGAATGTCGCGCGGCGGCCAACCCCGCCGCTTGAACGCGAAGATCGGGCTCGACGCTCGTCTTGGCCGCCGAACCCCGCTATCCACCACCGGATCGCCGGGTTCATCCGAATGTCCGAAACGCTGCAGACCCTTTCCATTCGTTCGCTCGCGGCCGTCGCCGACGCGGCGCGGTTCTTCACCCGCCTGCCGGTTCCGGAGCGGCTCGGCGCCGGCGCGCCCGAAAGCGCGATGTCGGGAACCGCCGCAGCCTCGCCGCTCGCGGGCGCGCTCGTGGGCGCGGGCTCCGCCGCGATCCTGCTGGTTTGCCTTACCCTTGGCCTGCCTCCGACGCCCGCTGCGGTGTTCGCCGCCGCGGCCGCGGTCGCGCTGTCCGGCGCGCTTCACCTCGACGGCCTCGCGGATTTCGCCGACGGCGTCGGCGGTGGAAGGACGCGCGAGGCGAAGCTCGCCATCATGCGCGACAGCCGGCTTGGGACCTTCGGCGGCGCGGCGCTCGCGCTGTCGCTGGCGGCGCGGATCAGCCTCGTCGCCGCGCTCGCGCAGAGCTCGGGCGCGGCCGGCGCATGCCTCGCGATCGTCGTCGCGGCGGCCGTCGCAAGGCCCCTCGCCTTCCTGCCGACGTTGACCCTGCCGCCGGCCCGCGACGACGGCCTCGGCCGCTCGGCGCGGCCTGCGGTCCAAGCGGTCGCCTTCGGGCTCGGCCTCGCCGCGCTGATCGCCCTTGTCCTTGTTCGCCCGGCGCCTGCGCTCGCCGCCCTTGCGCTCGCCGGCGCAGCGGCCGCATGCGTCTCGATCGTCGCCCGCCGACACCTCGGCGGCTACACCGGCGACGTCTGCGGCGCCGCGGCCGAACTCGCGGAGATCGCTGCGCTTGCGGGGCTTGCCGCGTTTGCGACGACGCAGTGACGAGATGTTCGGTTGCGCGCCGGCGCGGCTTCGTCCAACCATCGCGGCATGCTTCAGCCCGCGCCCATCAAAAGCCCCTGCGTCAAGATCTGCGTCGTCGATCCATCGACCGGCTGGTGCGAGGGCTGTTTTCGCACGCTCGCCGAGATCGGCTCCTGGTCGCGCTATTCCGTCGCCGAGCGCGACGCCGTGATGGGTCTGCTCTTGGCGCGGCGGAAGGCGTTCACCAAAATCGCCCCACCGACGGAGTCCGCGGAATGAAGGGCGGCGTCTCCGAAATCCTGATCGCGGTCGTCCTCGCGGCGATCGCGACCTTCATCGTCGCCGACCTCGCCGGCGGTTTCGGAACTTTCCCCAACGAACGCTGGGCGGCGGCCATCGCGATGATGTGCCTCGCTGTCTGGATCGGTCCCGGCCTGCTTCGACGCTATACGGGAAACGCCAACGCGGCGCTGAAAGCGGTCGCGCTCTGGCTCGCGCTTATCGCCGCGGTCGCCCTGCTCTACGTCTACGGCAAGGACTTCCTCGTCTCGATCGGCGTCAACGTTCCCTGACGGCCTACAGCAGGAGCGAGACGGCGAAATGCGCGGCCACCGCCGCGAGGAACAGGCCGAAGCCGATCTCGAGCTTCCGCTTGGTCAGCCCATGGGCGAGCCGCACCCCGATCGGCGCGACGAGGGTCGAGACCGGCGCCATCAGGGCGACCCCGAGCAGCGAGACGAAGCCGAGCGAAAGCGGCGGCAGCTCCGACATGTGCGGCCAGCCCGCGACCACGAAGGCGAGCGTCCCCGGAAGCGCGATGATCGCGCCGAGGCCGGAAGAGGTCGCGATCGCCTGATGGATCGGGCGGTTGTGCAGCGTCATGATCAGGCTGCCATAGGTTCCGCCGCCGATGCCCATCAGCGCCGAGATGACGCCGATGAAGACCCCGTAGGCGGCCATGCCGAGGCGGCCCGGCAGCGTGTCGGCGATCGTCCAGCTCGCTTTCGCGAACAGCATCCGCGCCGCCATCAGCAGCGAAAAGACCGCGAACACGCCCTTGAGCCATTCCGAACGAAACAGCGACGCCGCAGCCGCGCCGATGAAACAGCCGAGCACGACGCCGGGCGCCCATGCCTTCAGGACGGCCATGTCGACCGCGCCCCGCGCCCGGTGGGCCTGAAACGAGCGGATCGAGGTCGGGATGATGATCGCGAGCGAGGTTCCGACCGCGAGCTGCATCTCGAGGCCCTTCGCCATGTGAAGATGCGAGAACAGCTCGGCGAGCACCGGCACGATGACGGCTCCGCCGCCGACGCCGAAGAGGCCGGCCAGAACGCCGGTGACGACGCCCGCCAGCAGGAGCCCCGCGCCAAGCGACGCCAGTTCGCCGATCGGCAACGACGCGAAGGCTTCCATGCGGCTTCCCAGACTCGTCGGACTTTGCGCCCGATCGAGAGGTCAGGCCGCGTCGGCCTCGGGCCGGCTCACAAAGCCGCGATCGTCGATGAGGTCAAGGGCGCGCCGAAGCACGTCGAGGCCTGCGTTTTCGCGCGGCGCCTCGACGCTGAGCAGGCGCCGATAGGCGCGCGCGCCGGGACGCCCCGGAAACAGGCCGAGCATGTGGCGCGCATAGTTCGAAAGCCGCCCGCCCGCCGCGAGATGGGCCTCGATCTCGGGAAAGAGGCTTTCGACCGCCGCGCGGGCGCTCGCATGAGGGGCGGCCTCGCCGAAGACCAGCGGGTCGACGCCGAGCAGAAGCTCCGGGTTCTGGTAGGCCGCCCGGCCGAGCATCACGCCGTCGAGCGCGACGCCCTCGCGCGGCTCGAGCAGCGAGAGCGCTTCTTCGAGCGACCCGATCCCGCCGTTGATCGAGACCGGAAGGTCAGGGAACCGCGCCTTGAGCCGGAAGACGCGCCCGTAGTCGAGCGGCGGAACGTCCCGGTTCTCCTTCGGGCTCAGACCTTTCAGCCAAGCCTTCCGCGCGTGCACGACAAGCGCGTCGCATCCGGCCGCGACGACCGCGTCGGCGAGACGGTCGAGCGCCTCCTCGGGGTCCTGGTCGTCGATCCCGATGCGGCATTTCACAGTCACGGGGATCGCGACGGCCGCCTTCATCGCGGCGACGCAGTCGCCCACCCGTTCGGGCTCGGCCATCAGGCAGGCGCCGAAACGCCCGTCCTGCACGCGATCGGACGGGCAGCCGACATTGAGGTTGACCTCGTCATAGCCCTCGTCGGCGCAGATCTTCGCAGCCTCCGCGACCTCGGCGGGCTCCGAGCCGCCAAGCTGCACGGCGACCGGGCGTTCGCGCTCCGAAAAGCCGATCAGGCGCTCGCGCGGCCCGAAACGCACCGCGCCGGTCGTCACCATTTCCGTATAGAGCAGCGCCCGGCGCGTCAGCGCCCGATGGAACGAACGGCAGCGCCGGTCGGTCCAGTCCATCATCGGGGCGACGGAAAATCGATGGGGCGCGTGAGTTTTCAAGGGATGCGCAGACCTGCTTAAACGCGGCCTTATACGACGCGGCCGCCCGATCGTGAACCGTATCGACGGAGCTCGCGATTG
The DNA here is from genome assembly GCA_003241695.1 of Ancylobacter novellus. Lineage (GTDB taxonomy): Bacteria > Pseudomonadota > Alphaproteobacteria > Rhizobiales > Methylopilaceae > Methylopila. Next base: position 119,346 of record QFPN01000011.1, read on the forward strand.
AGTTGCTCGGTCGCGGGCGAACGGACTTCCGCGCCGCCGACATCCTGTTTATGATGCGCCGCACTCAAGAGGTTTCGGGTCGATCTGCGGCGCTGTCGGCGTCCTGGTCAGCATTGGGGGACGCCGAACGACGTCGCTTGCGGCGCATGAGGCCATGGCGCGGGGGCGTCGGCCTCCTGAAAGAACCCGACCGGTCCTTTGCAGCATGCAGGAAACTTGGATCCGCTCCAGGTTTTCAAGGAAGTTGTTCGGCTGACTAAATTTCGGAGCGCAAAAGCGCATGACGAAGCGTCGCGTACTTCTCGCCTGCGATCTCGACAGTCAGGTTTTCGGCGCGCTGCCCCTTGCGCTCGCCTTCGCGGCGCGCGGATGGGACGTGACCTTCGCGATCGAGTCCGCCGCGACCCTGCCGCAACTGATCGTCGAGCGGCTGACGCGCGACTTCAGCATCATCGAACGGTCGATCGGCGCGCTGCCGGCGGACGAAGACACGTTCCGGCACCACGCCGTGGGCGTGTTCGTCACCGGCAGCAGGCTGGCCCTGTTCCGCCATACGCTGGAGCTGTCGGCGCGGATCAAGATGCGGCCGCGGCCCGCGCTGTTCTGCGGCTTCAACGGGCTCGTGTTCGAGAAGTTCGAGGAAGGCCTCGCATGGCGTCTCGGCTATGACGTCATCGGCCTGAACGGCCCGCGCGACCGCGACGCCTTCGTCGATTTCCTGCACGCGACCGAGTTTTCGCGGCAGCCCTCCGTCATCGTCGGACTGAGGCGCAAGACCGACACGCCGCCGAGGCCTCTCAAGATCCCCGCTCCCGAGAGCGAGCCCGACGCGCCTCCGCTCTTCGAGGAGAAGGCCGCCGAAACGGCGCCTGTCGAAGCGGCGGAGGCGCCGTCGATGCAGAAGACGCCGTCCGACGCGCCCGAAACCACGGCGGAGCCCGCTCCCGTCGATCTCGTCGAAACCGCGGCGCCGCCGCTTCAGCCGACCGCCGAGAAACAGCGGAAGCTTTTCGTTTTCGCCGAGCAGGTGGTCGTTCCGAAGAGCCTGCGCGAGCGCCAGAACCTCGTCGCCACCCTCGCCCGCTTGGCGCAGGCCAGTCCCGACTGGGACGTCGTCATCAAGGCCCGCGTCAAGCCGGACGAAAAGACGTTCCACCAGCAGCCGAACCACATCTCCACCTTGGTGAAGGAGGTGCGCAAGCGGCCGAGGAACCTGAAGGTTCTGTACGAACCGCTCGACGAGCTTCTCGACCGGGCGGATCTGTTCGCCACGGTCTCGTCCACCGCCCTGTTCGACGCGTTCGACTACGGCGTGCCGAGCATGGTCGCGACCGATTTCGGCCTGCGCAACGCCGACGGCGCCCATGTCTTCTTCGCCAGCGGCCTTCTCGTGCGCCTGAGCGACCTACCGTCGCTCGACGAGGCGCCGATCCGTGCGCCGGACGAACGCTGGATGCGGCGCATGGGCTACGGCGCGCCGTTCTCGCCGGGCGCGCTGGTCGACTGGCTCGAGGCGTTCGACCCGTCACGGCCGATGCCGCAGCCCTTCGTGTCCTTCGTCTCCGCCGCGCATGTCGCCACGAACAATCCGGCTCTCGCCACAGAAATCTGCGCTCTCTACGAGACGGTGAAGGATTTCGGCCGCGACGGCGGCGCGGAAACGGACGACGCGGCCGCGAACGCGCGCGCCACGCTCTTCAAGATCGCCTCGCTCATCCGGGCGGCTCTTGCGCCGAAGACGCAGGACAAGGCGGCCGGCAAGGAGCCGCCGAAACCGCCGAAGAAGGAAACGCCGCCGCCCCCCGCCTCGAAGAAGCCTTCTCCCGCTCCGGCTAAGGAACCGGTCAAAACGGTCGCTCCGATCTTCGAGCCCGAAGAGCGCAGGGAAGGCCCGGTCGCGTCGTTCTCGCGCAAGCTCGGAATGTACTGGTTCTACAAGCGCGTGCGGAAAACCATCGGCGTGCCTGTCCGATAAACGAAAAAGGCCGCCGGGCGTCGACGCCCGGCGGCCCCGCTCCGCTCGGGGCTTCGCCCCTCAGCGCAACGTCGTTTCGGCGGCGATCAGGGCCTCGCACAGCTCCCGCAGCGCGCCGCGGCCTCCTTCGGCCTGCGTCACCAGCCGCGCCACGGCCTTGGCCTCCGGGCGGGCGTCGGCGGGCGCGACCGCGAAGCCGACCGCTTTCATGCAGTCGAGATCGTTGACGTCGTTGCCGATGTAGATCGTCTGCGCACGCGAAATTCCATGCTCGGCGAGCCAGCGGTCGAGTTCGGGAAGCTTGTCGTCGATCCCCTGCCGGACCTCGATCGCGAGCTTGCGGCCCCGCGCCGTGACGACCGGATTCGGCTCCTTGGACAGGATCAGCAGCCGGATGTCCGTCAGCTTGCGCAGCCGGCCGAGCCCCATGCCGTCCGAGCGGCTGGCGAAGACCGCCTCTCTGCCGTTCTCGTCGACGAGCACGCGGTCGTCGGTGAAGACGCCGTCGAAGTCCATCACCAGCGCCTTGAAGCCCGCCGGAAGCCCCGGGGCCGGCGTCGCGCCGGAACGAAGCGCGATGATGGCCTCGGCCAGCGCGAAATCGCTCTCGTGGTCGATCTCGACCGGCGGCGCCTCGACGCTCACCAGCGCGGCGGGTCCGCAGAACCGCACGCCGGCCGCCCGGAACGCGACCGCGTTCATGGCGTAAACCGCGCCCGTCTCGAGATATTGCGGCGGCAAGTCCTGGCGGCGTTTGCGCGGCTGGGTGTGGTCGTGGTTGACGCCGGCCGCGAAGCCGTCGGGACCGACGCCCCAGAGAAACCCGTGGTTCGGCGAGGCGGCGAAGGAACAGGCCGCGCCGTCACGGCCGATCGCGGCGGCGCAGGCGTCGATTTCCTCCGGCGTCGTGAAGGGCGAGGTGCACTGAAGGAATACGAGCACGTCGACCGGGTCGCCCTCCGCCTCGATCATGTCGAGCGCATGCAGCAGCGCGCTCTCGGACGACGCCGCATCGCCCGAGATCTCGGCCGGACGATCGATCACCTCCGCCCCGGCCGCCCGCGCGACCGCGGCGACCTCGGCGTCGTCGGTCGAGACGTAGACGGCGTCGACGAGGCGCGCCGCGAGCGCCGCCTGGACGGTGCGGGCCACGAGCGGCGTGCCTCCGAGAGGACGCACGTTCTTGCGCGGGACGCCCTTGGAGCCGCCCCGCGCCGGAATCACCGCAACGCACCGCACGATGTCACTCCCCGATAGAAAAAGGGCGGCCTGTCGGCCGGGCCTGAGCCCGGCGGCGAGCCGCCCTTCGATCGTCAACGCCGCATAATTCGCTCAGCTCATCCGACGGCTTTGAGTTCCGGCTGCCATTTGAGCTTCTTGCGCTGGACGTCCTCGACGTCGAGCACGTCCTTGGACTTGAAGGTCAGCGC
>QFPN01000012.1 GCA_003241695.1 Ancylobacter novellus
CAAGCTGTTCGAGGACGTCGGGCTGCCCGACATGTCGCTCGAGAACGACCGCTTCATGCTGTGCGGCTCGCCCGACATGATCCGCGACACCCGCCAGCTCCTCGCCGACCGCGGCTACGAGGAGGGCAACCACGGCGAGGCCGGGCACTTCGTCATCGAAAAGGCATTCGTCGAGAAGTAACCCAAAACGCTTCCGGAAGGATCTGAGCGGCGCCGATCTTGCTACCCGTTTGCCGGCGCCCGAGACCGAAAACGTCGAGGCGGCGCCGCGGCTTAGTCGGAACGGCGAGGACCGGAATGACGTCGATGACCCTTGAACCGCCTGCCCATGCGCCCGCACGTCGGGAGCCGCGGCCCCGATGACCGGGGCGTTCGCGCCGGCTCTTCCGGTCGGCGTCGCGCTGATCGCGGCCGGCACGTTCATGGTGCTGGTCGCCGACCGCGCGCAGCGCAGCGGCTCGTCCTGGCTGACCCGCAGCAGGGCGAACGAGGTCGTCTACGCGCTCGCCGCCGGCGCCCTCGTGACGGGCGGGCTGTTCATGGCCCTGCCGTCCCCCGCCTGATCGCCGCCGGGCGTCAGAGCAGAACCGCGAAGCCTTCCGCCTTCACCCGGTCCAGCAGCCCGCGATAGTCGCCGTGGCGGGGCGCGCCGGGGAGGATGCGGCCGAGCGGCGGCGCGGGCTCGCCAGCCTTCAGCGGCACGAGCGCGATCGGGGCGGCGATCGGGATGAGCTGCGCGCCGCGGCCCGCCTGCAGCGTCGACAGCACGCCGCGCATCACGCCGTCGATCGTCGGCCGGCCGAGCGTGACCAGCCGGTGCTGACCGTGCCGGTTGGTCACGAGATAAATGTGGCCCGACTGGTGCGGCGCTGAAATCTCGCCGTGCTGCGTGAAGGGCGCGTCGGTCCGCTCGCCCTCCTGGAACACCATCCGCGACGTCTCCTCCGACCAGCGCACGTCGGTGCGGTAGGCGAAGATCGCGCCCGGCGCCTCGAAAGAAGGCCGGAGCGTCAGATAGGCGCCTTCGATCCAGCTCATCGCCGGGCGGGAATAGGAGCCGAGCTCCGGCGGCGCGAAGCCCTGCGGGGCCGCCTCGGCCGGGGAGGACGCGGCGGGCCGCAGCCTGCGGCCGAGCGCCTCCTCCAGCCGGACCGTCGTCGCGAGCGTGAAGGCGCGGCGGCCGGCCAGCGCCTTTTCGAGCGTCGAAATCGAAATCCGGGCGAGGTCGGCGAGCCCCTGCCGCGACATCCGCCGGCGGGCGAGCTCCTCGCGCACCGCCTCGGCGATGGCGCGGCTCTCGACGCCGCCGAGTTCGCTTTCGGCCTCCCCGGACGACATCGCCTTCCCCCGCACAAAACCGCACAGGTTTTGACTTAGCCGTGAGTTCCGCGCCCGGACAAGTCGGCGGACGACGGATCAATGCCGAACGAAACCGTCGCGACACAGGCGCGAAACGCGGATCCCCGAGAGCAGCACAGACCGGACGACGCTGAAGGGATCCGCCATGGCCAGCCTCTCGACGCCACATTTTTCGACACGATGCTTTTCGACGCAGGACCTGCCTCCGATGACCGCGCCCTCGTCCCGGCGCGGCGCCGCGCTCCGACGCTTCCTCGTCCAGTTCGTGCTTCTGTTCGCGGCGTCGCTCGCGATCCTGCTCGGGCTGATCTTCGCGACGCTGGCCGCAGAGGGGCCGGGCGCCCAGCTCGCCTTCGTCCGTCCCGGCGACATGCGTTCCGGCGCGCTGCTGCTGAAGGGAACGGAGCCGGGCGCCTATGTCGAGGCGCCGCGCGTCGAGGCGGATTACGACGTCGAGGTCTCCGGCCCGACGATCCGCACCCGCGTCACGCAGGCGTTCCGCAATCCGACCGAGGGTTGGGTCGAGGGCGTCTACGTCTACCCGCTGCCCGAGAAGGGCGCGGTCGACACGATGAAGCTCGTGGTCGGGGACCGCGTCATCGTGGCCGACGTCAAGGAACGGGCCGAGGCCAAGGCGACCTACGAGAAGGCGAAGACGGAGGGCAAGGCGGCCGCGCTCGTGGAGCAGGAGCGCCCGAACCTGTTCACCAACTCCGTCGCCAACATCGGCCCCGGCGAGACCGTCGTGGTGCAGATCGAATATCAGGCGCCGGTCCGGCAGGAGGCGGAGCGCATGTCGCTGCGCATCCCCCTCGTGGTCGCGCCGCGCTACATGCCGGCCCCGATCGTCCAGACCGTCACGATGGACGGCGCCGGAGGCTGGGGCGCGACCGACCCGGTCGCCGACCGCGACCGCATCTCGCCCCCGGTCAACGATCCGCGCGAGACGCCGCGCGGCAATCCGGTGACGATCACGGTCCGCCTCAAGGCCGGCTTCCCGCTCGGCGAGGTCGCGAGCCAGACCCATGCGATCGCCGTGACGGGGGACGAAGACGCCCGCACGGTCACGCTGGCGGAGAAGCAGGCACCCGCCGACCGCGACTTCGAACTGGTCTGGACGCCGAAGGCCGGCCCGACCCCCTCGGTCGGCCTGTTCAGGGAGACGGTGGGCAGGGAGACCTACGTCGCGGCCTACGTCACGCCGCCGGCGGTCGCGCCCGAGGCCGCGCCGCTTCCGCGCGAGACGATCTTCGTCATCGACAATTCCGGCTCGATGGCCGGCGCCTCGATGGCGCAGGCGAAGCAAAGCCTGCTGTTCGCCCTCAACCGGCTCGCCCCCGGCGACCGCTTCGACGTGATCCGCTTCGACGACACGATGGAGCGGCTGTTCCTCGACACGGTCGCGGCGTCGCCCGAGACCCTCGCCAAGGCCCGAGGCTTCGTGACGGCGCTGACCGCGAACGGCGGCACCGAGATGTTGCCGCCGCTGAAGAGCGCGCTGTTCGACCCGCGCCCGAACGACGCCTCTCATGTGCGCCAGATCGTGTTCCTGACGGACGGCGCGATCGGCGACGAGCAGCGCATGTTCGACGCGATCGCGGCCGGGCGCGGACGCTCGCGCCTGTTCATGGTCGGCATCGGCTCGGCGCCCAACAGCCATCTGATGACGCGGGCGGCGGAACTCGGCCGCGGGACGTTCACGCATATCGGCGGGACCGAAGAGGTCGACGCCCGGATGCGCGAGCTGTTCGTGAAGCTCGAAAGCCCGGCGGTCACCAACCTGTCGGCGCGGTTCTCGAACGGCCCGGCGGACCAGACGCCCGGCGTCCTGCCGGACCTCTATCGCGGCGAGCCGCTCGTCGTCGCGGCCCGCGTGACGGCGGCGAGCGGGACGCTCGAACTCAGGGGCGCGATCGGCGACCGGCCGTGGACGGCGACGCTCGACCTCTCCAGAGCGGCCCAGGGCGCCGGGATCTCGAAGCTCTGGGCGCGGCGCAAGATCGACGACGCCGAGGTCGCCCGCACCCTGCGGACCCTGACGCCCGATGCCGCGGACGCCACGATCCTGAAGCTCGCGCTCGAACACCGGCTCGCCACGCGGCTCACCAGCCTCGTCGCGGTCGACGCCATGCCGCGGCGCTCGGCGGGCCAGAGGCTCGCGCGCGCCGACGTGCCGCTCAACCTCCCGGCCGGCTGGGATTTCGACAAGGTGTTCGGAACCGAGCGCCCCGCGACGCCGACGCGGCGCGCCGAGGCCGGCGGCGCCTACCAGACGGTCGCGATGAGGAGCGAGGCGCCGCTCGCCTCCCCGCACGCGGCCATGCAGCCCGGCGCGCCGCTGCCCCAGACCGCGACCGACGCCGAACTGAAGCTCTGCCTCGGCCTCGCGCTGATCCTGTTCGCGGTCGGGCTCGTGATCGTGCGCCCGGCGCGGAGGCGGGCGTGAGCGCCGCGATCATGCACCGGCGGCGATCGCGGCTCCCGCGCGTCTCGATCAGGGCGGCGGCCGTCGCCGTCCTGATCGCCGCCGGGCTGACGCTGACCGGCCAGGGCCTCTACGTCCACGCCAAGGCCGCTCTGGCGCAGGTCCTGCTCGAGCGGGCCTTCGCCCGAAGCCTCGCCTTCGGCCAACCCGTCAAGGCATGGGGCTGGGCCGACACCTGGCCGGTGGCGCGCATCGAGGCGCCGAGGCTGGGGGCGAGCGCGATCGCGCTGATGGGCGCGAGCGGCGAAGCGCTCGCCTTCGGGCCGGCGCAGCTCGACGGCTCGCCCGAGGCGGGGGAGCCTGGAACGGCGATCTACGCCGCGCACCGCGACACCCATTTCGCCTTCCTGAAGGACGTCGCGGCCGGCGACGAGATCCGCGTCACGCGGCGGGACGGGACGGGGCTGCGCTTCCGCGTCGACGGCGCCCGGATCGTGCGCTGGGACGCCTCCGGGATCGACCCGCACGCTTCCGGGCGCCGGCTCGCGCTCGTGACCTGCTGGCCTTTCGACGCCGCGACCCGCGGGCCGCTGCGCTACGTCGTCGAGGCCACGCTGGTTCCGTGACGCATTCGCGGCCGTCGCTTGACAGCGGGCGCCGCCGATACCATACCTATCGGTATCATACCCTTCGGTATAGTTTCGGGACGCATTCTCATGTCCAGATGGTTTTTCAGTCTCGGCCGGGCGGCCGCGGCGACGGTCGCGCTCGCCCTCGCGGGCGCGGCGGCTTCGACGATCGAGCTTCACGCCGACGGCGGCCCCGCAGCGGCCGCCGCGGAACAGGCGACGCCGGCGACGGTCGCGCGCGTCGAACGGCGACCGATCGTGAGCTGGTCGTCCTTCTCCGGACGGCTCGAGGCGGTCGACCGCGTCGAGATCCGGCCGCGGGTCGCGGGCGAGATCACGGCCGCGCTCTTCCGCGAGGGCGCCCTCGTCAAGCGCGGCGACGTGCTGTTCACGATCGACCGCGAGCCTTACGCCGCGGCCGCCGACCGGGCGAAGGCCGAGGTCGCCGCCGCCGACGCGCGGCTGTCGCTCGCCCGGGCCGATCTCGATCGCGGCCGCAAGATGACGGCGCTCTCCACCATCTCGATCCGCGACCTCGACCAGCGCCAGAGCGAGGTTCGCTCGGCGGAGGCCGCCCGGCAGGGCGCGGAGGCCGCGCTGCGCTCGGCGGAGCTCGACCTCGGCTACACCGAGGTCCGCGCGCCGGTGTCCGGCCGCGTCGGACGGATCGAGATCACCCCCGGCAACCTCGTGGCCGCCGGTCCCGGCGCGCCGGTTTTGACCCGGCTCGTCTCGGTCGATCCGATCTACGCCAGCTTCGAGGCCGACGAACGCTCCGTGCTCAAGGCGCTCGACACGCTGCCGCAGGACGTCGAGCGCAGCGCCTCGGTCGGGGCGATCCCGGTCGAGATGATCACGTCGAGCCGCGAGGGCGCCGCGCGCGGCCGGCTGAACTATGTCGACCCCGTCGTGCAGGGCGCGACCGGCACCGTGCGCATCCGCGCCGAGTTCCCGAACCCGGACGGCCGCCTGCTGCCCGGCCAGTTCGCGCGGCTCCGGATGGGCGAGGCGAAGGAGACCGAGGCCGTGCTCGTCAGCGAGCGCGCGGTCGGCGTCGACCAGGACAAGACCTTCGTGCTCGTCGTCGGCGACGACGACCGCGCCGCCTATCGCGAGGTGCGGCTCGGCGAGGCGACGGGCGGCCTCAAGGTCGTGCTGAGCGGCCTCGACGGCGGCGAGCGCGTGGTGGTCGAGGGGCTCCAGAAGCTCAGGCCGGGAGCGCTGGTCGCGCCGGAGCCGGTGGCGATGAACGGCTTTCCCCTCAGCCAGAAGCAAGCGTCAGCCACGAACTGATCAAAGGGCCCCGTCCGTGTCCCGGCCTTGAGCCGGGACCCAGATCCGGCGACGCCTTCCGAAGTTCTCCCGACGGTGCCGCTCCTCTGGAGGACGCTGTGGTCATGGGTCCTGGCTCGAGGCCGGGACATGAAGACCGAACCTGCTCGCCTGGAAGGGAGCCGGCCATGAACGTCTCGAAATTCTTCATCGACCGCCCGGTGTTCGCCGGCGTGCTGTCGGCCCTGATCTTCCTCGTCGGGCTGCTGTCGATCCCGGCGCTGCCGATCTCGGAATATCCCGACGTCGTGCCGCCGCAGATCGTGGTGCGGGCGACCTATCCGGGCGCGAGCCCGAAGGTCATCTCCGAGACGGTCGCGACGCCGATCGAGGAGCAGATCAACGGCGTCGAGGACATGCTCTACATGTCCAGCCAAGCGACGACCGACGGCGTGATGACGCTGACCGTCACCTTCGCGCTCGGGACCGACCCCGACAAGGCGCAGCAGCTCGTCCAGAACCGCGTCAGCCAGGCGGAGCCACGCCTGCCCGAGGAGGTGCGCGCGCTCGGCGTGACGACGGTGAAGTCGTCGCCCGACCTCACCCTCGTCGTTCACCTCACCTCGCCGGACGGGCGCTACGACTCGAAATACCTGCGCAACTACGCGGTGCTGAACGTGAAGGACCGCCTCGCCCGCATCCCCGGCGTCGGGCAGGTGCAACTGTTCGGCTCGGGCGACTATTCGATGCGCGTCTGGCTCGATCCGCAGAAGGTCGCCGAGCACGGGCTCTCGGCCGGAGACGTCGTGGCCGAGATCCGCGCCCAGAACGTGCAGGCCGCGGCCGGCGTCGTGGGCGGCTCTCCGACGCCGCAGGGCGTCGACCTCCAGCTTTCGCTGAACGCGCAGGGCCGGCTCCAGTCCGAGCAGGAGTTCGGCGACATCATCGTGAAGTCGGGCGAGAACGGCGAGATCGTGCGGCTGCGCGACGTCGCCCGCATCGAGATGGGCGCGGCCGACTATGCGCTCCGCTCGCTGCTCGACAACAAGTCGGCGGTGGCGGTGCCGGTGTTCCAGGCGCCGGGCTCGAACGCGATCGACATCGCCGACCGCGTGCAGGCCGAGATGCGGGACGTCAAGGCCAACATGCCCGACGGCGTCGACTACTCGATCGTCTACGACACCACCCAGTTCGTGCGGTCCTCGATCGAGGCCGTGATCCACACCCTGCTCGAGGCGGTCGCGCTCGTCGTGCTGGTGGTGATCCTGTTCCTGCAGACCTGGCGGGCGTCGGTCATTCCGCTGATCGCTGTGCCGGTGTCGATCATCGGCACCTTCGCGGTGATGCACGTCTTCGGCTTCTCGATCAACGCGCTCAGCCTGTTCGGCCTCGTGCTCGCGATCGGCATCGTGGTCGACGACGCGATCGTCGTGGTGGAGAACGTCGAGCGCAACATCGAGCAGGGGCTGAAGCCCCGCGAGGCCGCGCTCAAGGCGATGCAGGAGGTCTCCGGGCCGATCGTCGCGATCGCGCTGGTGCTGATCGCGGTGTTCGTGCCGCTCGCCTTCATCTCGGGCCTGACCGGCCAGTTCTACCGCCAGTTCGCGCTCACCATCGCGATCTCGACGGTGATCTCGGCGATCAACTCGCTGACGCTGTCGCCGGCCCTCGCCGCCCTCCTGCTGAAGGGCCACGACGCGCCGAAGGACCGGCTGACGCGGGCGATGGACTTTCTGTTCGGCTGGTTGTTCCGCCGCTTCAACGCCGCCTTCTCGTGGGGCTCGCGCTTCTACGGCCGCGGCGTGACGGTCGCGATCGGGCGCAAGACGGTGATGCTCGTGCTCTATGTCGGGCTCGTCGCCCTCACAGGGCATCTGTTCAGGACGATCCCCGGCGGATTCGTGCCGGCGCAGGACAAGCAGTATCTGGTCGGCTTCGCGCAGCTTCCCGACGCCGCGACGCTCGACCGGACCGAGGACGTCATCAAGCGCATGGGCGAGATCGCCCTGAAGACGCCGGGCGTTCAGAGCGCCGTGTCGTTCCCGGGCCTGTCGATCAACGGCTTCACCAACTCGTCCAACGCCGGCATCGTGTTCGCGACGCTGAAGCCCTTCGACGAGCGCAGGGACCCGAACCTTTCGGCCGCGGCCATCGCGCAGCAGCTCAACGCCCAGTACGCCGGGATCAAGGAGGCGGTGATCGCGATGTTCCCGCCGCCCCCGGTGCAGGGGCTCGGCACCATCGGCGGCTTCAAGCTCCAGATCGAGGATAAGACCGGCCAGGGCTACCAGGCGCTCGACCAGGCCACGAAGGCGTTCCTCGCGAAAGCGAACCAGGCGCCCGAGCTCGCCGGCCTGTTCTCCTCCTATCAGGTGAACGTGCCGCAGCTCTTCGCCGACATCGACCGCGTCAAGGCGCGCCAGCTCGGCGTTCCGGTGGCGGACGTGTTCAGCACGCTGCAGATCTATTTCGGCTCGGCCTACGTCAACGACTTCAACGCCTTCGGCCGCACCTATTCGGTGCGCGTGCAGGCCGACGCCGCCTGGCGCGCGCGACCCGAGGACGTCGGCTTCCTGAAGGTCAGGTCGGCCTCCGGCGAGATGATCCCGCTGTCGGCGCTGATGACGGTGAGGCCGGCTTCGGGCCCCGAACGGGCGATGCGCTACAACGGCTTCCTGTCCGCCGACGTCAACGGCGGCGCGGCCCCCGGCTACTCGACCGGGCAGGCGCAGGCGGCGGTCGCCAAGATCGCGGCCGAGACGCTGCCCAAGGGCTTCTCCTACGAGTGGACCGAGCTCACCTATCAGGAGATCATCGCGGGCAATTCCGGCCTCATCGTCTTCCCCGTGGCGATCCTGCTGGTCTATCTCGTGCTCGCCGCGCAGTACGAGAGCCTGACGCTGCCGATCGCCATCATCCTGATCGTGCCGATGGGGATTCTCGCCGCGCTCGCCGGGGTGTGGCTCACCGCCGGCGACAACAACGTCTTCACCCAGATCGGCCTGATCGTGCTGGTCGGGCTCTCGGCCAAGAACGCGATCCTGATCGTGGAGTTCGCGCGCGAGCTCGAGCATGACGGCCGGACGCCGTTCCAGGCGGCGGTGGAGGCGAGCCGGCTCCGCCTGCGGCCGATCCTGATGACCTCGCTCGCCTTCATCATGGGCGTGCTGCCGCTCGCGATCGCGACCGGGGCGGGTTCGGAGATGCGCGCCGCCATGGGCGTCGCGGTCTTCGCCGGCATGATCGGCGTGACGATCTTCGGCCTGTTCCTGACGCCGGTGTTCTACGTCGTGATGCGCCGCCTCGCCGGCGCCCGCGAGACGCGTCCGGCCGATCCGGACGAGAAGGCGGAGACGGCCCCGCCCGCCGAGGGCGCGGCTCCGGCGGCGCCGCTCTCCATGGGATGAGACGCGCGGGGGAGCGATAAGCGTCCCCCGCCCCCGCGCGCCTCGTGCGACGGCCGCCGGAGGGGGCTCCGGCGGCCGTCGTCTCATCTGGGAATGCGGTCGTTCGGAGACCCGACGGGTCGTCTCAAGCCTGAAGCGCGGGCGCGGGCGCCGGCTCGACGACCGGCAGCGCCCGCAGCGCGAGCGCGGCGATCCGGTAAAGCTCGTCGCGCGGCGCGCAGGACGCCGCCCTGACCGCCATGCCGAGGCCGACCGACATCATGTAGCGCGCCCAGTCGGCCGGATCCTCCTCGGCCGGCAGATCGCCCTCCTCGTGGGCGCGCTCGAGCCGGCGGCGGATCATGTCCTCGCTGAGCGTGCGCCGCTGGAGCAGCTCCCGGCGGATGCTCTCGCTCTCGCCGCCGCCGCACACCGCGCTGTTGACGCCGAGACATCCGGGCGGATGCATCGGGTCGGTCAGGACCTCGGCGTAGACGCGCAGCAGCATGCCCATCGCGTCGACGAGCCGAGGCTCGTCGAGCGCCCGCTCGACGAAGCAGAGATGGCGCTGCTCGTAGCGGTCGAGCACCTTGCGGAACAGCTCTTCCTTGTTGCCGTAGGTGGCGTAGAGGCTCGGCCGCGTGATGCCCATCGCCTCGGTGAGCTCGGTCAGCGACGCGCCCTCGTAGCCGCGCCGCCAGAACACGTCGAGCGCCGCGCACAGCGCCTCGTCCGGGTCGAACTCCTTGGGCCTGCCCATGTCACGCGGGCTCCGACAGTTTCATACCGATCGATATAGTGACGGAAACGCCGGTCGTCGAGACGACATTCGGCGGAGCCTTCCGTGCTATGGCGTGCTCGCCTCAACCCCCAGGGACGCGCGCCGATGCCGGATCATTACGAACAGCTTCTGGGCCGCTGCAAGGGCATGCCGCCCGTCCGCACCGCGGTCGTCCATCCGGTCAAGGCCAATGTGATCGAGGCGACGGCGGACGCCGCCCGGGAAGGGCTGATCGAGCCGGTGCTGGTCGGCCCGCGGGGCAAGATCGAGGCTGCGGCGGCCGAGGCAGGCGTCGACCTCTCGCGCTGGCCGGTCGTCGACGTCGAGCACAGCCACGACGCAGCCGACAAGGCGGCGGCGCTGGCCGCTTCCGGCGAGGTCGGCGCGCTGATGAAGGGGTCGCTCCACAGCGACGAGCTGCTCGGCGCGGTGCTTCGGCCGGACGCGGGGCTCAGGACGGAGCGGCGGCTCACCCACGCCTTCGTCATGGGGATCGCGAGCTATCCAAAACCCTTCGTCATCACCGACGCCGCGATCAACATCGCGCCCGACCTCGCGGCCAAGGCCGACATCGCGCAGAACGCCGCGGACCTCTGGCGCGTACTGACGGGGCGCGACGAAAAACCCAAGCTCGCCGTGCTCGCCGCGGTCGAGACCGTGAACCCCAGGATGCCGGCGACCATCGACGCCGCCGCGCTCTCCAAGATGGCGGAGCGCGGGCAGATCACGAACGTCGTCATCGACGGGCCGCTCGCCTTCGACAACGCCATCGACGGCGCGGCCGCGGCCGAAAAGGGCATCGTCTCGCCCGTCGCGGGACAGGCCGACATCCTGCTGGTTCCCGATCTCGAAGCCGGCAACATGCTGGCGAAGCAGCTCATCTTCCTCGGCGGGGCCGCGGCGGCCGGCATCGTGCTCGGCGCTCGCGTGCCGATCGTGCTGACGAGCCGGGCCGATGGGCTGCGCACCCGCCTGCACTCCTGCGCCATCGCCGTGCTGATGGCCGAGGCGCGCAGGGCCGGCCGCGTCAAGTGACCCGCCACGGCGCCGTTGCGGCGCGGCGCCCGAGCGCTTAGGAGGGGCGGCGTCGCTCCGCCCTCCCGCCGAGATCCGCATGGCCGTCTACACCGAAGTCTCAGACGACGAACTCGCGGCCTTCGTCGCCGCCTACGACATCGGCAGGGTCGTCTCCTTCAAGGGCATCGCGGAGGGCGTCGAGAATTCGAACTATCTGCTGGTGACGGAAGCCGGGCGGTTCATCCTCACGCTCTACGAAAAGCGCGTCGAGAAGGGCGACCTGCCGTTCTTCCTCGGGCTGATGGAGCATCTCGCGGCGCGCGGCGTCACCTGCCCGCTGCCGGTGAAGGCCCGAGACGGCGAGGCGCTGCGCACGCTCTGCGGGCGGCCCGCCGCGATCGTCACCTTCCTCGACGGCGTCTCGGTGCGCCGCCCCACGGCGCGGCACTGCGCGGCGCTCGGCCGGGCGCTCGGCGAACTGCACGCGGCCGGAGAAGGCTTCCGGATCCGCCGCCCGAACGCGCTGTCGGTCTCGGGATGGCGTCCGCTCGCGGAGGCCGCCCGCGGCCGCAGCGACGCGGTCCAGGCTGGGCTCGACGCCGACGTCGCGGCCGAACTCGACCATCTCGAGCCGGCCTTCGCGGCGCTCGAGCTGCCCGAGGGCGTCATCCACGCCGACCTGTTCCCCAACAACGTGCTGTTCCTGGGGGATCGGCTCTCGGGCGTGATCGACTTCTATTTCGCCTGCGACGACTGGCTCGCCTACGACGTCGCGGTCTGCGTCAACGCCTGGTGCTTCGAGCCGGACCAGTCGTTCAACGTCACCAAGGGCCGCGCGCTGATCGAGGCCTACGACGCCGCGCGGCCGCTCTCGGCGGCCGAGATCGACGCCTTCCCGACGCTCGCCCGCGGGGCGGCGATCCGCTTCCTGCTCACCCGCCTCGTCGACTGGCTCGACACGCCGCCCGGCGCGCTGGTGAAGAAGCTCGATCCGCTCGAATATCTGCGCAAGCTGCGCTTCCACCAGCAGGCGGCGGGCGCCGCCGACTACGGGTGGCGCCGGTGACGGCCGCCGTGGACGCCGGGGCGGTCGAGATCTTCACGGACGGCGCCTGCTCAGGCAATCCGGGGCCGGGCGGCTGGGGCGCGATCCTTCGCCTCGGGGCGGTCGAGAAGGAACTTTCGGGCGGCGAGGCGCTCACCACCAACAACCGCATGGAGCTGCTCGCGGCGATCTCGGCGCTCGAGGCGCTGAAGCGCCCCTGCGCCGTCGTCGTCCACACCGACAGCCAGTATCTGCGAGACGGCGTCATGAAATGGCTCGCCGGCTGGAAGCGCAACGGCTGGAAGACGGCCGACAAGAAGAAGGTCAAGAACCAGGATCTGTGGGAGCGGCTCGACGCCGTCATCAAGATCCACGACGTCGAATGGCGCTGGGTGAAGGGCCATGCCGGCCACCCGGAGAACGAACGCGCCGACGAGCTTGCGCGGACGGCCCTGAAGCCGTTCGCCAAGCCCGCCGGCGGCGTCCGCTCGCCTGCCGGCTGAACCTCAGAGGCAGCTCTGCCGGATGTCGATCTGGACGCCGACGAGGTCCATGTTGACGTTCCGGAAGTCGGCCTGAACGTAATAGAACGCCTTCGACGAGTTGATCGGCGAGACCTTGATCGTCGGCGCGTCGGCCTTTCGCACAGCGTCCGGCGTTCCGCCCGCGCTCACGGCGCGGGCCATGAGGTCGCGGCCGGCGTCCACGGCGGAGCCGAGCAGGATCCTCTTGCGGAACAGCGAGACGGTCAGCGCCTCCGCCTCGTTGACGTCGCGATAGATCATGCTCATCGAGCAGACCTGTCCGGCGCCGACGAAGGGCACGGCGGCGAAGTAGCTCGACGCGCCGGACGACGGCGTGATCGAACCCTTGGTCTCGATCGCCGGCGCGGATTCGAACTCGCAGGGGCACTGGCGGCTGAACGCCGGGGCGGGAATCTGGATGACGTCCGCCATGGCGGGGGCGGCCGCGGCGACCATGAGGCAGAGGGCGCCGAAGAGCGGCCGGACGGGCATGCGGGCAAAGAACGACATGGGGTTTCTCCTGAGCGTCGATCGGGGGCATCGAGAGTAAATCCCGGTTTCGTTTCAGCCCGGCGCCGATTTTTCGCCCAATCGCGCCGCCACGCATCGAAGAGCGGTCCGGCTGCGCGGCCCCTTCCCTTCGTGCGACGATTGTGTGACGGCTTCCGGACAGCGCCGCGCGCCCCTTCGGAGCCTCGATGACCGTCCGCCTGCGCATCGCCGCCTTCGAGATCGTGACGGCGGCCTTCGTGGCGCTGATGATCGGCGTGATGGCGCTGGCGCTGAAGCTCGCCGACGACTTCGTGCAGCGGGTCGACAGCGTGCATCGCCGCTTCGAGGTGATCGCCGAGCTCGACGGCAACGCCAACAACTACGCCGAGCAGATCGCCGAAGTGCTTCTGCTGGGCGCGGAGCAGATGCCGGACTTCCATCAGGCGCGCGAGGAGATGCGGGACGCCTTCGAGCGGCTGCGCGAGGTCACGCGCGCCGAGGTTTCGTCTCTCGGCAGCATGGAGGAGGTGCGGCGCGAGCTCTCGGACGTCGAGATGGCGAGCCGCATGGCCGAGCTCTACCGGGCGATCGACATGGCGGCCGAGCGCGTCTTCGCGCTCCAGCGCGAGGGCAAGCAAGCCGAGGCGGTCGAGCTGTTCCGCCGCGACGTCGAGTACCGGCTGTCGAACGACTTCGAGAACCTGCTCGAAAGCGCGCTCGACGACGAGCGCGGCGAGGTCGCCCGCGAACTCGAGGAGGTCCGCACCCAGCAGCGGCGCCTGCTGTTCTGGTCGCTCGCCATCAGCCTGCTGGCGCTGATCTGCGGCGCGGCTCTCGGCTTCGGCCTGAACCGCTCGATCGTGAGGCCCCTGCAAGCGCTCGCGGCGGGCGCGCGGGCGCTGGCCGACGGCGCGCTCGGCCACCGCATCCCGGTCAAGGGATCGGACGAGTTCGCGGCGCTGTCGAAAAGCTTCAACGAGATGGCGGCGGCGATCGAGGCGCAGCGCGCGGGGCTGATGGCGGCGCAGGAGCGGCTCCATTCCGAGGTCGAGGCCCGCACCCGCGAACTCAGCGACGCCAACGCCAAGCTGAAGGACGTCGACGTCCGCCGCGCCCAGTTCCTCGCGGACGTCAGCCACGAGCTGCGCACGCCGCTCACCATCCTGCGCGGCGAGGCCGACGTCGCGCTACGCGGCAAGCCCGACCCGGCGGCGCTGCGCGACGCGCTTGCGGGCGTCCAGGCGCAGGCGACCGAACTCGGCGCGCTGCTCGACGATCTGCTCGCCTTCGCCCGCTCCGACGCCGAGGACCAGTCGCTCGAACGGACGAGGATCCAGGCCCGCTGGCTCGTCGCCGCGGCCGCGCAGGAGGGCGCTGTTCTCGCGGAACCGCGCGACGTCATCATCGAGACGGACCTGCGCGCCGGACCGGCCGAGATCGAGGTCGACCAGCGCCGCATGCGGCAGGCGCTGATGATCGGCCTCGACAACGCGGTGAAGCATTCGCCCGTCGGCGGACGGGTGACGGTCTCGACCGCCGTCGAGGGCGACCGCCTGATCATCGCGATCGCGGACGAAGGCGACGGCGTCGCGGAGGAAGACCGCGGCCGTGTGTTCGACCGCTTCTACCGTGGCCGCGACGGCGGCCGGAACGTGCAGGGGCTCGGCATCGGACTTTCGATCGCCAAGGAGATCGTGGAGCGGCACGGCGGCGAGATCTCGCTCGGCGACGGCCCGTCGGGCGGCGCGGTGCTCGCCATCGCCCTGCCGCTGATCGAGGAGGCGCGCGCATGAACATCCTCGTCGTGGAGGACGACCGGCGGATCGCCGCCTTTCTCAGCCGGGGGCTCGAGGCCGAGGGCTATCAGGTCACCGTCGCCGAGGACGGCCGGGACGGGCTGGAGCACATCCGCAACGGCGGCTTCGACCTCGTCATCCTCGACCGCATGCTGCCTTACGTGAACGGGCTCGAGGTCTGCCGCATCGTCCGCGAGGAGAAGCGCCCCGTCCTCATCCTGATGCTCACCGCCAAGGACGGCATCCAGGACAAGGTCGAGGGGCTGAAAGGCGGCGCCGACGACTATCTGACCAAGCCGTTCTCGTTCGACGAACTGCTCGCCCGCCTCGTCGCGCTGAAACGGCGGCGGTCCAGCCGGGAGGATCCGAGCCAGCTTACGGTCGGCGCGCTCTCGCTCGATCCGTCGTCGCGCCGCGTGGTCCATCGCGGCCGGCCGATCACGCTTACTGTCCGGGAATTCGAGCTGCTGCGCTACCTGATGTCCAACGCCGACCGCGTGGTGAGCCGCCAGCGGCTGCTGAACAGCGTCTGGGAGTACGGCTACGATCCGGGGACGAAGATCGTCGACGTCTATGTCCGCTACCTGCGCAAGAAGCTCGACGACGAAGGCCCCAATTCGATCATCCAGACCGTCCGGGGCGTCGGCTACATGATCTCGACCCAGCCGCCGCAGAACGTCTGATAAATAATTTCTTTTATAGCTATAGAAAAACGGCCCCTGAAGGCGCCGTCATCAACGCGCATTCGTGAAGAGCGAAATAGATCTTTGAACGCCCGCCCTTTGCCTTGGTTCCATCACGGAATTCTCACCCAATTTTAACCTGACGCTCAACGCCGTCTAACGAGGCGCGCCTATGTCTGGCGTCATGAACGTCGCGGTCGCGGCGTCGAGACACCAGCGGAGGACAGACGGACATGGCGAAGATCGACGGAAACGACCGCCCGAACGACCTCAACGGGACCAGCGGGGACGACGTGATCCGGGGCTTCGGCGGCAACGACGAGCTCGACGGCCGCGGCGGGAACGACCGTCTTCTGGGCGGAACGGGCAATGACGAGCTCGACGGCGACGCCGGCAACGACACGCTGGTCGGGGGCTCCGGAAACGACGAACTCGACGGAGGCAAAGGAAACGACCTCCTTCGCGGCGGTTCGGGCAACGACGAAATCGACGGCGGCCGAGGGAACGACATGCTGTTCGGCGGCAAGGGCGCCGACATCTTCAAGTTCGAGAGCCGCGACGGAACCGACACGATCGGCGACTTCAAGAACAACGTCGACCGCATCGAATTCGACATCGACGGCCTCGACTTCAACGACCTGACCATCAAGAACAACGCCGACGGCGACGCCGTCATCACCTGGAACGACCCGGCGGGCTCCTCGATCACCCTCACCGGCGTCGACGCCTCGAAGCTCGATCAGAGCGACTTCATCTTCGACACCTGATCCGTTCCGCTTTCGCCGTGTTCTAACGGCGCGCCCCTTGGCGGGGCGCGCCGTTAGACGTTTTGGGAACCCGCGACGACGTCGCCCATTCGCCGGAACGGGCGTAGGCTGCCCGCCGGCCTCACGCCGCCGTGAGGCCGTTGATGGAGCGCCCGATGACGCAGGCGTCGCGCAGGATCGAGGCCCCCGAGACCGATCCGCGCGAGGACGCGCCCGAAGCGGGCGTGGTCGCGGCCAGCGTCTACGCCGGCGGGCGGCGTGTCGCGGGCGTCGCGATCGAGGACGCCGGCCGCTGGGCGCGGGAGCCGGGCCACTTCGTCTGGATCGGCCTGCTGGAGCCGAGCCTCGATCTCTTGCGCCGGGTGCAGGCGCAGTTCGGCCTGCACGACCTTGCGATCGAGGACGCCGCGCAGGCGCATCAGGCGCCCAAGCTCGAACAATATGGCGACGACGCCTTCATCGTGGCGCGGACCGCGCAGATGGTCGACGGCCGCATCGCCTTCGGCGAAACGCATCTGTTCGTGGGACAAGGCCACATCGTCTCGGTGCGGCACGGCCCCTCGACCTCCTACGGATCGGTGCGCCAGCGCTGCGAGAGCTGCCGGGTCGTGCTCCAGCGGGGCGAGCACTACATTCTCTACGCGATCCTCGACTTCATCGTGGACAACTACGCGCCCGTGCTGCTGGCGATCCATGCGGAAGTCGACGAGATCGAGGATCAGGTCTTCGGCGCCGACTGCGGAGGCGTCGACGTCAAGCGCCTCTATATGCTGCGCCGCGATCTGCTGCGCCTGAGGAACGCCGCCATTCCGCTCGGCGACGTCTGCCAGCGCCTGCAGCACGCCGAGGTGGTGACGATCGACGCCTCGCTGCTGCCGCTGTTCCGCGACGTCTCCGACAAGATCCGCCGCGTGCAGGAAGACATCGACGCGCTGCGCGAAGTGCTGGCCTTCGGCTTCGAGGCGAGCCTGATGATCGGCCAGGCGGAGCAGACCGTCGTCGCCCGCCGCCTCACCGCCTGGGCCGCGATCCTCGCCGTGCCGACCGCGATCGCCGGCATCTACGGCATGAACTTCAACAACATGCCGGAGCTCCACGCGCAGTACGGCTATTATTTCGTGCTGGGCGCGATGGCGGCGATCTGCACCGGACTATTCGCGGCGTTCAAGAGATCGGGCTGGCTGTAGGGCGCACCGCGCCTTACCTAGAGGCGGTATAGAATAGATACAGTCTTTTGCCCGGACCGAACTCCCCTTCCCGTCGCCATCATTCCGCGGCGATTGAGAACGTCGAGTTCAAACACGCCCGCAAAACCGCGTGGAGCGTCCTTTCCGTTCGAACGCAAGGCCCGAAGATAGCCTAGAATGATTAGATTCATGGCTGACCGGTCGACCGCGGGATCTCCGGCCGCCAGCCGCTCCCGCCAGTCTGCGACTGAAAGAGGCGTTTCTTTCCACCGATAGAGTTTTTTGAATTGCGGAGTGTATTTGCCGCCGTCCTTGTGAACCTGTCCTTTGAATTCAAATGCGGCGCATTCGGAAACCCAACCGACGATATGGTCCATCAGCTGCATGTCGTCGCGAAATCTGGACCGAAAATCCTTGACATGCTGCGCCCAAAGACCGTCGAGATCGCCATTAAATACTTCAATATCGACAAAACTGTAAAATGCGCGTTGAGCGCTTTTGTCGTCGATCGGCATTCCGAACGCCTGCTGCCAAGCATCCGCACGACCGAGCGCGGAGGTTAATCTCCGGTCGAGAAGTTCGTCCTGCCGCCTGCGCATGGGTTCCGCAAGCAGCCATGTCCGAATTGCCCTTGAGGCCTCAGGCTGCAGGGCGCCGCCGCTTGTTTTCCAGCTTTCAAGGATGGCGCGAGCGCGCGCTCGGCTCGTTCCCCCTGACAAGACGCGGGAAAGCTCCCTTATGTCGCTTCGGATGTACGTCGGGGCCGCCTCGATCATTTGAGCGGAAGCCCCGCGCAAAAGCGTGTCGTAAAGGCTGCCCGTATTGTGATTCCACTGAAGGTATCCGAGAGAAATCACGTCTGTGGCGGAGACATTTCCGTATGCGGAAAGTCGATCGCGATTTCCAGACTCGAACAGCGCGATGATTTCCAACGCGGTGTCGCGCCATTGCGTTGGAATTGGCCGAGCAGCGGCACGAGGCGACGGATCCACGGCGGCCGACGACAGGGCGGGCCGCGCACCCGTAGCAGGATTGACGCCGGGACATGTCTGCGCCGCCGAATTCGCGCTTGCAAATGAAGGATTCATAAGAAAAATAGAAGCCGAACCGATAAATATCCTACGAGAAATGCTCATTTTTATCTCCGGATAACAGCAATCAGAATAATCTAATCGTTCAACGAGAAATACACTTCACAATTTTGTTTGTGATCGACTGACAATTAAAGGCGATCGTATCGCCATCGCCTATTTTATTTGCCTTTTGGGTCACTGCGCCGGTGCAATCGGCCCTCCGTCACCGGCGCCCATGGACTGTGCGGCTCCGGCACCTTAAGTCCGGCTCGCAAAGACCCCGCGAGCCTCATGTCCCCCATCATCTCCATCAAAGGCCTGGCGAAGACCTACGCCAGCGGCTTCCAGGCGCTCAAATCCGTCGATCTCGACATCGAGAAAGGCGAGATCTTCGCGCTGCTCGGCCCCAACGGCGCCGGCAAGACGACGCTGATCTCGATCGTCTGCGGCCTCGTCACGCCGAGCGACGGGACGGTCACGGTCGGCGGCCACGACATCCAGACCGACTTCCGCGCCGCGCGCTCGATGATCGGGCTCGTGCCGCAGGAGCTGTTCACCGACCATTTCGAGAGCGTCTGGGCGGCGGTCAGCTATTCCCGCGGACTGTTCGGCAAGAAGCGCGACGACGCCTTCGTCGAAAAGACGCTCAAGGACCTGTCGCTCTGGGACAAGCGCGACGCCAAGATCATGACGCTGTCGGGCGGCATGAAGCGGCGCGTGCTGATCGCCAAGGCGCTCGCCCACGAGCCGAGGGTGCTGTTCCTCGACGAGCCGACCGCGGGCGTCGACGTCGAGCTGAGGCGGGACATGTGGGCGCTGGTGCGCGGCCTTCGCGAGACCGGCGTCACCATCATCCTGACGACCCACTACATCGAGGAAGCCGAGGAGATGGCCGACCGCATCGGCGTCATCTCGAAGGGCGAAATCATCGTCGTCGAGCGGAAGGCCGACCTGATGTCGAAGCTCGGCCGCAAGGAGCTGCGCCTCGCGCTGCAGGAGCCGCTGTCGGAGATCCCCGCCGCGCTCGCCGGCCACCGGCTCGAGCTCGCGCAGGGCGGCTCGGAGTTGGTCTATTCCTACGACGCGCAGGGCGAGCGGACCGGCATCACCGGGCTGCTCACCGACCTTGCGGCCGCGAACGTCCGCTTCAAGGACCTTCAGACCAAGCAGAGCTCGCTCGAAGACATCTTCGTCGATCTGGTGAGGCACGGCCGATGATCGTCAATCACCGCGCAGTCGGCGCCATCTACCGCTTCGAGATGGCGCGCGCCTGGCGCACGGTCATGCAGAGCGTGATCTCGCCGGTGCTCTCGACCTCGCTCTATTTCGTGGTGTTCGGGGCCGCGATCGGCAGCCGCATCCAGGAAATCGGCGGCGTGACCTACGGGGCCTACATCGTCCCCGGCCTGATCATGCTGTCGCTGCTCACGCAGTCGATCGCCAACGCCTCCTTCGGCATCTACTTCCCGCGCTTCTCGGGCACGATCTACGAGCTGCTGTCGGCGCCGGTGTCGTTCCTCGAGGTGGTGGTGGCCTATGTCGGCGCCGCGGCAACGAAGTCGATCCTCATCGGGCTGATCATGCTGGCGACGGCGTCGCTGTTCGTGCCGCTCAGGATCGAGCATCCGGGCTGGATGATCGCCTTCCTGCTGCTGACCGCCCTGACCTTCTCGCTGTTCGGCTTCATCATCGGCATCTGGGCCGACGGCTTCGAGAAGCTGCAGCTCGTACCGCTGCTGATCGTGACGCCGCTGACCTTCCTCGGCGGCGCGTTCTACTCGATCGACATGCTGCCGCCGTTCTGGCGCAGCGTCTCGCTGCTGAACCCGGTGGTCTATCTGGTGTCGGGCTTCCGCTGGAGCTTCTTCGGCCACTCGGACGTCGGCGTGGGCCTGAGCCTCGCCATGACCTTCGTGTTCCTCGCGCTCTGCCTGGCGGGCGTGTGGTGGATCTTCCGGACCGGCTACCGCCTGAAGGCGTGAGGCGCGCGGGGCCTGAATCCGCCTCCCCGTCATGCCGGCTCCTCTGCACGGGCGTCCACGACTTGGTCGTAGGGCGCCGGGAAAGCCGAAGTCGCGGACGCCAGCCGCAAGCTCGGGCCTGACGGCGTCCCGGATCGGAGCCCATCACGCCGCGAGGTTCAGCCCGCCTTGCGCGTCCGAAGGAACTCGCCCATCCGCTCGAGCGCCCGCGCGATGTTCTCGGCCGAATTCGCGTAGGAGAGGCGAATGTAGCCTTCGCCGAGCACGCCGAAGTCCGGCCCGCCGATGACCGCGACGCCAGCCTCCTCGAGCAGCGCGGAGGCGAGCGGCTTGGCCTTCCAGCCGGTCTCCTTCACGTTCGGATAGGCGTAGAACGCGCCCTTGGGCGTGACGGAAGACACGCCCGGCAGCGCGTTGAGGCCTTCGGTGACGAGCTTGCGGCGCTTGTCGAACTCGGCGCGCATATGGGCGACGGCGTCCTGCGGGCCGTCGAGCGCCGCGATCCCCGCCCATTGTGTGGCTGCATTGACGCAGGACCAGGCGTTGACCCCGAGCTTG
The DNA here is from genome assembly GCA_003241695.1 of Ancylobacter novellus. Lineage (GTDB taxonomy): Bacteria > Pseudomonadota > Alphaproteobacteria > Rhizobiales > Methylopilaceae > Methylopila. Next base: position 20,977 of record QFPN01000012.1, read on the forward strand.
CGGACGTCGTCGTAGAGCTTCTTCGGCCAGACCGACCAGCCGAGCCGCCAGCCGGTCATCGCGTAGGTCTTGGACCAGCCGTTCAGGACGATCAGGCGGTCGCGGATCTCCGGATAGGCCAGCAGCGTCTGGTGCGTCAGCCCGTCGAAGATCAGCTGGTCGTAGATCTCGTCCGACATGATCGCGACGTCCGGATGGGCTTCGAGGCCCTTCACGAGCTTGTCGATTTCTTCCTTCGGGGTGACGCCGCCGGTCGGGTTGGCGGGCGAGTTGATGATCAGCAACCGCGTGTTCGGCGTGATCAGCGCCAGCGTCTCCTCCGCCGAGAACGCGAAGCCGTTCTCCTCGCGGATCGGCACCGGGATCGGGTTCGCGCCGGTGAACTCGATCATCGAGCGGTAAATCGGGAATCCGGGATCCGGATAAAGGATGTCGGCGCCCGGCTCCCCGAACAGCAAGATCGCGGCGTACATCGTGACCTTGCCGCCGGGCACGATCATCACAAGTTCCGGATCGACCTCGACGCCGAAGCGCCTGTCGAGGTCGCGCGAAACCGCTTCGCGCAAGGGAAGAATGCCGGTCGCCGGCGTGTAGCCGTGATGGCCGTCCTTCAGCGCCTTGACCGCCGCCTCGACGATGTGGGGCGGAGTCGGAAAATCCGGCTGGCCGATGCCAAGATTGACGATGTCCTTGCCTTCGGCCGTGAGTTTTGTCGCGCGGGCGAGCACCGCGAAGGCGTTCTCCTCGCCGATGCGGTCGAAGGCGGCGACGGTCTTCAGCATGGACGGCCCTTCCTCAAAATGGCGGAACGATCCGGCGGGCGAGCTGTTGCACAGGCAGGGCGCGACAGCGGACGCGCCGATCGCAGACCGAACATTCAAGGAGACACTCATGTCCTCCCCTCTCGACGGGCGCAAGATCGCCGTTCTGGCCGCCGACGGCTTCGAACAGGTCGAACTCACCGAACCCGTGAAGGCGCTCAGGGACGCGGGCGCGGCCGTCTCGGTCGTCAGCCCGGAAGGCGGTTCTATCCAGGGCTTCAAGCACGACGAGCCGGGCGAGGCCGTGGCCGTCGACCTGGAGCTCGCCGCGGCGAAGGCCTCGGATTTCGACGGCCTGCTGATCCCCGGCGGCCTGTTCAATCCTGACGCGCTTCGAACCGACGAGAAGGCGGTGGCGTTCGCAAAGGCCTTCTTCGAAGCCGGAAAGCCGGTCGCGGCGATCTGCCATGGGCCGCAGGTCCTGATCACCGCCGGCGTGGTCAAGGGTCGTCGGATGACGGGCTACAAGGCGATCCAGATCGATCTGAAGAACGCCGGCGCGATCGTCTCCGACGAGGCGGTGGTGACGGATCAGGGCCTTGTGACCAGCCGCAACCCGGACGACATCCCAGCCTTCAACGCCAAGATCGTCGAGGAATTCGCGGAAGGTCGCCACCAGGGCCAGTCGCGCTCGGCCGCCTGACGCTCTCTGGCGGCGTTTCGCGCGGCCACGACAGAAGAAAACGGCGGCGGGCTCACGTCCGCCGCCGTTTCATGGTCTGATCCCGCCCATGACATTGTTTGCCCGCCTTTCCATCCTCGCCGTAGCCATCCTGCTCGCCGCCCCCGTCGCCGCGGCGCCCGTGAAGCAGACGGTGGTCGCGGCCAAGGTCGGGCGCTCCAACGTTCAAATCCGCATCGTCGTCCATCCGCAGGCGGACTTCTGCACCAAGGCGCTCGCCGAGAAGATCAGGGCGCGCGCCCGCGAACTCGGAGAGGCGCATGTGCGCCAGAACCTCAAGACGCTGATCGCCAAGGCCGGCACCGACGCGAGCGGGCCGACGCAGTTCTTCGGCGTCGCCTTCCTCGCGGGCTGCCCGAAGGACGGCTCCGCCTGGGTCGCCTTCCCGGCGGAGGGCAAGGACAAGACGGTGTCGCGCTACGCGCCGGAACTCGGCTGGTCGCCGATGATGAAACTCTGATGGATCGCCTCACGAAAAGACGTTGGACGAAGGGCGGCGGAAGCGTCAGGACGTTGCCTCCCACCGAACGGACCTGCGGCTTGCGATGACCCCTCCGACCGATCCCGACCTCGTTCCCCCGCGCGGCCTCAAGGTCGAAGGATCCGCCCCGACGCGGCCCGTCCCCGTCACGCTCGAAGGCCGCCATGTCGTCCTCGGTCCGCTCGATCCGGAGAAGGACGCGGCCGACCTCTATCCGGCGACCCATGGGGCCGAGAAGGAGAGGCTGTTCGCCTATTTGTTCGACGGCCCGTTCGAAAGCGAGGACGCGATGGCCGAGGCGCTGCGGACCGCCGCGGCCTCCGCTGAAAACGCCACGCTCGCGATCCGAGACAGGACGACGGGCCGGACGCTCGGACGCGCGACCTTCATGCGGGTCGAGCTCAATCACCGAACCGTCGAGGTCGGCTCGATCCTGTTCTCGCCGGCGCTCGCCCGCACGCCGGCCGCGACCGAGGCCATGTATCTGATGGCGGCCCACGCCTTCTCGCTCGGCTTCCGCCGCTACGAATGGAAATGCGACGCGCTCAACGCGCCCTCGCGCGCCGCGGCGCTTCGCTACGGCTTCCGTTTCGAGGGGATTTTCCGAAAACACATGATCATCAAGGGCCGCAGCCGCGACACGGCCTGGTTCGCGATGACCGAGGACGACTGGCCGGCGGTCAAGGCCGCCTTCGAGGCCTGGCTCGCGCCGGAGAACTTCGACGCGGAAGGGCGGCAGATCCGGCGGCTGGCCGATCTGAGAGGCTGAGGCGCGCGGCCGACGACCTTACATCGCGACCACGACGAGGCCGTTCCTGCCGCCCTGCTTCGCCGCGTAAAGGGCCTCGTCGGCCCGAGCCAGAAGATCGGCCGGGCCGACGCCCGAGAGATCCGAGGCGACGACGCAGCCGCAGCTTACCGTCAGATAGGGCGCGATCGGCGACCCGGCGTGCGGTATCCGCAGCTTCTCCAGTTCGGCGGCGATGCGGCCCAGAACGGCTTTCGGCCGCTCCGTTTCAGGCAGCAGCAGCACGAACTCCTCGCCGCCGTAGCGCGCCGCCAGATCGTAGGACCGGCGGGCCGCCGAATCGAGGATCCGCGCCACGGCCCTCAGCGCGGCGTCGCCCTGCGTATGACCATACAGATCGTTGTAGCTCTTGAAGAAATCGACGTCGATCATCGCCAGCGCAACCGGCAGGCTGATCCTGGCGGCGTGCGAACACGCCCTCGCCAGCTCTAGGTCCAGACGGCGCCGGTTCGCGATGGCCGTCAGCGGATCTTCGAACGCCTGCTTTTCCAGCTCTTCGCCGTGCCGGATCAGGAGCCGCCGTTCTTCCCGCTGACGCTCTTCGGCGAGCCGCTCTTCGGTTATGTCGACGACGAAGCCCACCGCCCGGCTCGAAACGCCGGTCAGGTCTTCCAGGATGGTCGCGATCGAGCGCACCCAGCGGATTTCGCCGTCCGCCCGCACAATCCGAAACTCGATCGAATAGTCCTGCTTCGAAGCGACGAGACGCGCGAGAGTCTCGTCGACCTCCGTCGCACGATCCACGTCCTCGGGATGGATGAAAGTCCGGAACTCCGCGATCGAACGGACCCCTGGCTCAGGATCGCGCCCCATGATGCGGTGCCACTGCGTGTCGCAATGCAGGATGTCGCCCGCGAAGTCATAGTCCCAGACGCCGAGGCCTCCCAACCGGGCGGCCAACATCAAGCGTTCGTGTTTCTGACGCAGCTCAAGTTCGGTTTTCTTCAGCCCGGTGACGTCGCGCGCCACCAGGACCAGACCGACGATCGCGCCGTCTTCGTCGCGCTGCGCGTCCATCGTCGTGAGAAAGACCCTGTTCTCCCCGTCCAGACGCACGCTCTGTTCCGATGTGGCGGAGGCGCCGGACGCGATCACTCGCCGCTCCACGCGCTGAATGTGCGCGCCGCTCTCGTCGCCCAGAATGTCGGTGGTGGTCTTGCCGAGAGCCTGTTCCTCGGTCAGGCCGCGCAGCCGTTCTGCGCTCTTGTTGAGAAGCTGATGACGTCCGTCCCGATCCTGGAACAGGATCGCGTCCTGCGCGCTGTCCATCACCGCGCGAAGCTTGTCGCGCGCTTCGGCGAGTTCGCTCGTGCGCTGTTCGACGCGGCGCTCCAGCTCACGATTGAGCGTCTCGATCGCGACCCGGGCGGCCTCCCGATCGCTGACGTCGCGCGCGAGGCCGAGAAACAGTTTGCGCCCGTCGATGATCTGGCAGGCGACGCTGATCTCGACCGGGAACGTCGACTTGTCCTTGCGAAGAGCCACCTGGCTGAACGTCATCGCCATGCCGGGCCGCGCCGCAGCCCATTGAGCGGCGTTTTCCTCCGGGGTGGCGCCTATGGAGACGTCGTTGATCGTCAGCGCAAGAAGCTCTTCGCGCGACCACTGAAGATCCTCGATGGTGCGCTCGTTTACGTCGAGTATCCGACCTTCGACGTCATGCACGAAATATCCGTCGGGCACGCTCTCCAGAAGAACTCGCGGGCAACTCGGGACCATTTCGATTTTTTTGGACATGCCGATCTCGTCGTCGTCCAGCTCACCCTTACCAAACTATCCGATATCGGCCTGCGCCGCCTATCGAAGCGCCAAGCGGGTTAAGTGATTTGAAGCGACAGGGCGGCCAGCGCTTCACTCCTCGTCGTCCGCCTCTTCCTCGCCCGGGGCGGCTCCGAGCTTCCCGCCGAGATTGGCACCGACCTTGCGCAGCAGCTTGCGGATCCTCTTGCGGTCCTTGCCGTCGACGCCCTCGCAGGCCTCGCGTTCGAGTTCGCTCCAGACGCCCTGCACGGCTTCCGCGCGGCGGCGGCCCTCCTCGGTCAGCTCCACCCGCACGACGCGCCCGTCGCCGCTGACGGCGCTGCGCTCGACGAGCCCCTGGGCCGCAAGCCGCGCCACGGTCTTGGACGCCGTCGGCGGCCGCACCCGAAGCTCCGCGGCGAGATCGCCCATGGTGCGGCCGTTCTCGGTGTCGAGCAAGGTGAGGACCTGTTCCTGTCCCGGAAACAAGCCGAGCTGGGCCAGCAACTGCGCGCTTCGGGCGCGATGCAGCCGCGAGGCGTGAAGCAGTTCATAGCCCACGGTCTTGGCGTAGGGGCTTTTCATGGCTCGCCCTCTGCGAACGTCTCTTCTGCGGAGTCTTATCTCGCCGACAAAGCATATGCTGCGCAGATGACAGGAAGTCGAGAGCCGACGCGCAAAGCGCGCAATGAAGAAATCCTGGACGTCCGTCGCAGGAGCGCGCCGACGGCGGACGCGCCCCGCCTGCTCGTGACGGCGTTCGGCCGTTTCGACGGCGGTCCCAACTGTTCCGACATGCTGCTCGACCGCCTCGTCCGCGAGCGCGAGACGATCGAGTCGCTCTGGGGCGGCCCGGTCGGCTTCGCCCGTCTCGTGGTGGACACCCAGGCGGCCGACCGCCAGCTCGCGGCGGCGCTCGCCGAGGCTCGCCCCACCCACGTCCTCCTGACCGGACAGGCGGCGGGGCGGGAGGCCGTCAGCTTCGAGCGCGTCGCCCGCAACGTCCGGGATCTCGGCGCGCCGGACGAACGCGGGCTCGCAGGGCCGCTCGGCCCCGTCCGTCCGGGCGGACCGGCGACGCGCACGGCGACATGGCCCGATCTCGAAGGCGCGGTCGCGGCCGTCGCCGACGCGGGCGTCCCCGCGGCGCTCTCCGACGACGCCGGAACCCATCTCTGCAACCAGACGCTCTATCTCGCGCTCGAAGCCGCGGAGCGCGCCAGCCCGGGCTTCGTCGCGACCTTCCTGCATCTGCCGCTCGCGCCGGAGCAGGTCGCGGCCGGCGCGCCCGCGGCCGCGCGGCTCGACGCCTGCTTCGCCATGCCGATCGACGACATGGCGCGTGCGGTCGCGGCCTTTCTGGTCCATACCCGGCGCTCTTCGCATGACACGCGGGACCCCTGAGCCATGACCGCCGCCGCAGCGACCCTGCCCCGCCGCCGCTGGACCGAGATGACGACCGAGGATTTCCGCGATCCCGGCGTCGCCGACTGGATCGCGGTGCTGCCGGTCGCAGCCGTCGAGCAGCACGGGCCGCACCTGCCGCTCGGCGTCGACGCGATCATCGGCGACGGCTATCTCGCGCGGGCGCTCGAACTGCTGCCGGCGGAGCTGCCCGTGACCGTGCTGCCGGCGCAACGGATCGGAACCTCGGTCGAGCACGCGGCCTTTCCCGGCACGCTCTCGATCAGCCCAGAGACCGTCATCCGCGCCTGGACCGAGATCGGCGAGTCGGTCGCGCGCGCCGGGGTGCGCAAGATCGTGCTGATGAACGCCCATGGCGGCAACACGGCGGCGCTCGACGTCGTCGCGCGCTCGCTGCGGGTCCGCCGCGGCATGCTTGCGGTGTGCTGCCACTGGCAGCGTTTCGGCTATCCGGCCGGAACCTTCGACGCCGGCGAACTCCGCCACGGCATCCACGGCGGCGAGATCGAGACGTCGCTGATGCTGGCCTTCCGGCCGGATCTGGTGCGGATGGACGAGGCCCGCGACTTCCGCCCCTACACGCTCGACATGGAGCGCGACTTCGCGCATCTGCGCGCGACCTCGCCCGCGGGCTTCGGATGGATGTCGCAGGACATCAACGAAACGGGCGCGATCGGAAACGCCGCCGCGGCGACCGCGGAGGCGGGCCGCGTGTCGATCGAGCACGGCGCCCGCGCCTTCGTCGACCTGCTCCGGGACGTCGCCCGCTTCCCCATGGAGAGGCTGTCGCGCGGCCCGATCGCCTGAAGGGTCGACAAAGCGCCGGCCGCGGTTCCAAGATGCGCGACCGACAACGATAAGAAAGGCAGCGGGGGAATGGGAGACGTTCGGCAGGATGAGCGGCTGATCGAAGGCCTCAAGGTCATCGAGACGACCGAGACCGACAACGTGCTGCGCTGGGACGGATCGGTCCTCTATGTCGAGCACGACGTCTACCACAACGGCCAGCTCGTCCATCGCAGGTACCGCCGCAAGGTGACGGCGGAAGTCGCCAAGGTTCTGCTCAGCGTGATCGCCGGCAAGGCCTGACGGGCGGCGCCCTCAGCCCTTCAGGAACGCCATCACCCGCTCGAAGGCCGGCCCGGCGTTGGGCTCCGACAGCGACGTGAGGACATGGGCGGAGCCCGGCCAGACGGACAGCTCCGCCGCATTGCCCGCCGCGACCCAGCGCGAGGCCATGAACAGCGTGTCGTCGACGAGCGGGTCGCGCGTCCCGACCGTGAAGATCGCGGGCGGCAGGCCGGACAGGTCGGCGTAGAGCGGCGAGACGTCAGGATCGCGCAGGTCCTCGCCGTTCTGCAGGAAGTTCGCGGCGAACATCCGGAGGTCGCGCGTGCCGAGGATGAGCTTCTGGTTGCCGAAGGCGCGGGCGCTCGGCGTGAGCGACATGTCGAAGCTGCCCGCCGTGAGATTGGCGCGCGCGAACGGCGTCAGGCCATGGCGGTCGCGCAGCCGCACCAGCGTCACGGCCGTCAGATGCGCGCCGGCCGACTCGCCGCCGATCAGCAGCGTCTCGGCGCCGAACCGCGCCTTCGCCTCGCGCGCGACCCAAAGCGCCGCCGCCTCGCAGTCGTCCGGGCCGGCCGGATAGGGGTTTTCGGGCGCGAGCCGGTAGTCGACCGAGAGGCAGGCGAAGCCGAGTTCGCTCGCCAGACGCTCGAGCCGCGGGTCGTCCTGGTCGGCGGTTCCGAGAGTCCAGCCGCCGCTGTGGAAATGCAGGTAGACCGCGCTCGGGGTCTCGGGAGCGATCACGCGGATCGGGATTTCGCCCGCGGGTCCCGGAATCCGGATCGTCTCCGCGCGCGCGCTCTTCGGCTCGACGACGAAGGGCGTGAGCCCCTTGGACCGACGCGCCCTGATCTCGGCGGGACCGAGCGACCACGGATCCGGCGCCAGGCTCGCCTGCGCGATCAGCCGCCGGGCGAGATCGTCGGTTCCCGCAGGCGCGGCGCCGGGGGCGAAGACGGCGGGGTCGAGGACGATCGGCTTCATCGAAAGCGCTCCGGCGGTTCGGACGGCGCAGAGAAAACGCGAGCCCGCCCCTCGCCGCAAGCCCGCCGCGCCCGAGATCGAGCGACATGAAGCGCGACCACGAAACCGTTCTCCTCGGCTCCGGCCCCGCGTCCCATCAGGCGTTCGGCCGTGTCTCGGTCGGGACGCGCGGGCCGGGACTGACCGACGTCACCCGCGCGGTCGCGGCGCTGCTCGCAGATGGCGGCGCCGGCGACGGGCTCGCGACCGTGTTCGTGCGGCACACCTCGGCCTCGCTGACCATCCAGGAGAACGCCAGCCCCGAAGTGCTCGACGATCTCGTCGACGCGTTCGACCGGCTCGCGCCGCGGACGGCGCCGTGGCGGCACGACATCGAAGGCCCGGACGACATGCCTGCCCATGTGAAGACGACGCTGACCGGCGCCTCGGTCTCGGTTCCAGTCCTCGGCGGCCGGCTCGCCCTCGGAACCTGGCAGGCCATCTACGTGTTCGAACATCGCGACCGGCCGCATGTCCGCGAGATTCTCGTCCATTTCGTCGGCTCGAAGAGATAGCGACCGCCCGAGGCCGGCGCCTCGAAGCCGCAAACGCGCCAATTCCGCAACGGAGCGAGAACTATTCCGATTTAGGGCGTCATATCGCAGTGATTTCGCAACCGCGAATCGCTATGAGACGGTCATGAGCGCTTCGTCCACTTCGGCTTATCGTGTCCTCATCGCGGACGACCACCCGCTGTTCCGCACCGCGTTGCGCGAAGCCATGGCGGGAGAGGTCGCGGAAATCGCCGAGGCCGGCTCCTTCGACGCCGCCTCCAAGGCGCTCGAGGCCGACGCCTCCTACGATCTGGTGCTGCTCGACCTGACGATGCCGGGCGTGAGCGGCTTTTCAGGCCTCATGTATCTCAGGGCGCAGTATCCGGCGCTTCCGGTCGTCGTGGTTTCGGCCAACGAGGACCCGACCACGATCCGCCGCTGCATGGACTTCGGCGCCTCGGGCTTCATTCCGAAGACGCTCGGCGTCGACGAGATGCGCGACGCCGTGCGCGAGGTTCTGGCCGGCGGCGCATGGTCGCCCCCCGACGTGGACCTCGCCGGCCCGGACGACGGCTCGGCCAAGCTCGCGGCGCGGCTCGGCACGCTGACGCCGCAGCAGGTGCGCGTGCTGATGATGCTGAGCCAGGGACTGCTCAACAAGCAGATCGCCTACGAGCTCGGCGTCTCCGAGGCGACCGTGAAGGCCCATGTCTCGGCCATTCTCGCCAAGCTTGGAGTCGAGAGCCGCACCCAGGCCGTGATCGCCGCTTCGAAGATCGAGGCCGGCCAGTGGCCGGAGCGCCCCAACGGAGCGTAAGCTTCGCCGCCGGACCGACCGGAATTTTCACGAGGGCCGCGGGGCTCCGGCGCGCGTGAGGATGTTCGGGCGAGAGCCCCCGGCGAACCGTCGCCGCCATGCCCGCATAGGCGGGCGTCCACGACTTCGGCTGCCGCCGCGCCCTGTGACCAAGTCGTGGATACCCGCGCGAAGGCGCGGGCATGACGGGGAGACGGCGCGCCGAACCTTGGATAGCGGCGTCCGCCACAGGCGAAAGGTCCCGCCCGAACCTCCGCCGTCATGCCCGGCCGCAGGCCGGGTATCCACGACTTCGGTCCCTGCCGCGCCCTGTGATCAAGTCGTGGATACCCGCGCGAAGGCGCGGGCATGACGGGGAGAAGCCGCGCGCCTCGTCGTCAGGACGCGTCGCTCGCGGGCGCCTCGTTCCGAGCCGCCCTGGACGCCCCGCCCGAGAAGGCGGCCGCAGCCAGCCGTTACGCCAGCTCCGCCTCGCGCTTGCGCTCCTCGCGCTTGCGGTCGTTCGGGTCGAGCAGACGCTTGCGCAGGCGGATCGACTTCGGCGTCACCTCGACCAGCTCGTCGTCCTGAATCCACGCCAGGGACCGCTCCAGCGTCATGCGGATCGGCGGCGTGAGGCGCACCGCCTCGTCCTTGGACTGGGTGCGGATGTTGGTGAGCTTCTTGCCCTTGAGGACGTTGACCTCGAGGTCGTTGTCGCGCGAGTGGATGCCGATCAGCATGCCCTGATAGACCTTCCAGCCCGGCTCGATGATCATCGGGCCGCGGTCCTCAAGGTTCCAGAGCGCGTAGGCCACCGCCTCGCCCGGCTCGTTCGCGATCAGCACGCCGTTGTTGCGGCCGGCGATCTCGCCCTTGAACGGGCCGTAGCTGTCGAACAGGCGGTTCATGATCGCCGTGCCCTTGGTGTCGGTCAGCAGTTCGCCCTGATAGCCGATGAGGCCGCGGGTCGGCGCCTTGAACACGAGGCGCAGGCGGTTGCCGCCCGAGGGCTTCATCTCCAGCATGTCGGCTTTGCGCTCCGACATCTTCTGCACGACGATGCCCGAGTGCTCCTCGTCGACGTCGATCATGACCTCTTCGAAGGGCTCGATGATCTCGCCGGCCTCGTTCTTCTGCATCACGACGCGCGGGCGCGTGACGCCGAGCTCGAAGCCTTCCCGGCGCATGGTCTCGATCAGGATCGCGAGCTGAAGCTCGCCGCGGCCGGAGACGATGAAGCTGTCCTTCTCGGACGACTCCTCGACCTTGAGAGCGACGTTGCCCTCGGCCTCCTTCAGGAGACGATCGCGGATGACGCGGCTCGTGACCTTGTCGCCTTCGGTGCCAGCAAGCGGGCTGTCGTTGACGATGAACGACATCGAGACGGTGGGCGGATCGATCGGCTGCGCCTGGATCGGCTCGGTGACGGCCGGGTCGCAGAAGGTATCGGCGACGGTCGCCTTGGTCAGGCCCGCGATCGACACGATGTCGCCCGCCTCGCCGAGCTCGATCGGCTGGCGCTCGATGCCGCGGAACGCGAGGATCTTGGAGACGCGGCCGTTCTCGACGAGGTTGCCGTCGCGGTCGAGCACCTTGACGGTCTGGTTCGGCTTCACGGTGCCGGAGGCGATGCGGCCGGTGATGATGCGGCCGAGGAAGGGATTGGCCTCGAGCAGGGTGCCGAGCATGCGGAACGGACCCTCCTCGACCCTGGCTTCCGGCACATGCTCAAGGATGAGGTCGAACAGCGGCTGGAGGCCGGCGTCCTTCGGACCCTCGGGCGAATGGTTCAGCCAGCCGTCGCGGCCCGAGCCGTAGAGGATCGGGAAGTCGAGCTGCTCGTCGGTCGCGTCGAGCGCGGCGAAGAGGTCGAAGACCTCGTTGATGACTTCCGAGGAGCGCGCGTCCGGCCGGTCGACCTTGTTGACCGCGACGATCGGGCGGAGGCCGATCTTGAGCGCCTTCGAGACCACGAACTTGGTCTGCGGCATCGGGCCTTCGGCCGCGTCGACCAGCACGATCACGCCGTCGACCATCGAGAGGATGCGCTCCACCTCGCCGCCGAAGTCGGCGTGGCCGGGCGTGTCCACGATGTTGATGCGGGTGTCCTTCCAGACGACCGAGGTCGCCTTGGCCAGGATCGTGATGCCGCGCTCCTTTTCGAGGTCGTTCGAATCCATCACGCGCTCGGCGACGCGCTGGTTCTCGCGGAACGAGCCGGACTGCTGCAGGAGCTTGTCGACCAGCGTGGTCTTGCCGTGGTCGACATGCGCGATGATCGCGACGTTGCGAAGTTTCATGGGATCTCGCCTCGGCTCCGCTCCGCCAGCGGGCGCGCTCGTTCATTCGAAGGTGTCGTGTGCGCCGCACACATGCGGGAGAGCGAGCGAAAACGCAAGCGGGCAAGGCCGCAAGGCGCTCGGATCAGCCTTTCGCGAGCCTGCCCGCGATCATGCGGCCGAGCGCCGTGACCGTCTCTTCGACCTCCCGTCGCTCGTCGGCGGTCGCCGATTTCGGATCGAACTCGTTGCGGGAGACGAGCCGGACCCCCGCGACGTCGCTCCAGGATCGCCCGAACATCCGGCGCGAGAAGGCGTCGTTCGACGTCTGGAAATGGTCGCGGACGCCCCGGGCGCTTTCTTCATCGAAGCCCATATAGGGGCTCGCCTCCCACCCGCGCGCAAGGGCCACCTCTCTCAGGCGAAGGTCGAGCGCCCTTCGCAGCCCCTGCGCCGAGTCCAGTTCGCCGCCATGCCGCCTCAGGACGGCCCGCGCGACATAGACGCCCTTCGCGCCGAAGTTCGGATTTGCGATCCGTCTAGGGACGTGCGCGATCGAAGCGCCCCCGATGCGGTTCAGGAAGTCGCGCTCCAGACCGGCCCTGATCGCGGCTTCGAAGGACACCACCTGGAAGTCGACGCGATCGTCCGCCAGCGGGTTTGCGAACATCGCCTCGAACTCGAACTGCCGCTCCGCAATCACCTGATCCAAGTAGCGTCGAAAGCCGATCGAAGAGCGGAGGTTCTTTATATGCTGGACATAGTGGGAGTTGATCCACCCGACCTGATCGCGCACGTAACCGATCAGCTTCAGGCGATAATCGCGTTTCAGGAAAAAATCGACGATTTGGCCGTAATGTTGCGGATGCTGAATCCGCCTGAAGATATTTTCTCCGGAAATGACGACGGGGCCGCTGTGGTTCGCGATGTCTTCCGAGAGGCGCCGCCAATCGGGGGCGTCCTCGAGACGCCGACGGCCTTCGAAATTCGATTTGACGCCGAGATAGGAGTGATTGCCGCGTCCGGGGTCGACAGGCCCCCAGCCCAGGCCGTCACGCAGAAGGACTCCGAACCGTCCGAGGAAGCCGGCCGTCTGTTCGCCCGGCTTCGAGGCTTCGCGGCCGGGGCCCGTGGGAGCGCCGGCCGCGACATGGACTCCAATGCGGCCGAGCGCCCTTGCGCGCTCCCGCAGCATGGCCTGGATCGACGTGCTGCCGGTCTTGTGGGGGCCGAAATGCAGGTAGCAGACACGATCGCCATCGCGCCGCATGTTCGATCACTCGGCCCCCGATCGCCGCTTCAGCCCTTGGCCCGGCGCCGGCGTGCGCCGAGCGTGCGCAGCCGCAGCGCGTTGAGCTTGATGAAGCCCGCGGCGTCGCGATGGTCGTAGGCGACCGCGCCGTCCTCGAAGGTGACGAGTTCCTGATCGTAGAGCGAGTTCGGGCTCGAACGCCCCTGCACGATGACGTTGCCCTTGTAGAGCTTGAGCCGCACCGTGCCCGTCACCTCGGCCTGGCTGTGGTCGATCGCGGCCTGCAGCATCTCGCGCTCGGGCGAGAACCAGAAGCCGTTGTAGATGAGCTCGGCGTAGCGCGGCATGAGCTCGTCCTTCAGATGCGCGGCGCCGCGGTCGAGCGTGATCGACTCGATCGCCCGATGCGCCTGCAGAAGGATCGTGCCGCCGGGCGTCTCGTAGACGCCGCGCGACTTCATGCCCACGAAGCGGTTCTCGACGAGATCGAGGCGGCCGACGCCGTTCGCCTTGCCGAGTTCGTTCAGGCGCGTGAGCAGGGCGGCGGGGGACAGCGGCTCGTTGTCGATCGAGACGGCGTCGCCCTTCTCGAAGCCGATCTGGATCAGCGTCGGCCGGTCCGGCGCGTCCTCGGGCGAGATCGTGCGCATGTGGACGTCTTCGGGCGCCGCAAGCTCCGGATCCTCCAGCACCTTTCCTTCGGACGAGGAGTGCAGGAGGTTGGCGTCGACCGAGAACGGCGCCTCGCCGCGCTTGTCCTTGGCGATCGGGATCTGGTGCTGTTCGGCGAACTCGATCAGCCGCGTGCGCGAGGTCAGGTCCCATTCGCGCCAGGGCGCGATGACCGTGACGTCGGGCTCGAGCGCGTAATAGGACAGCTCGAAGCGCACCTGATCGTTGCCCTTGCCGGTCGCGCCGTGACAGACGGCGTCCGCGCCGGTCGCGCGCAGGATCTCGATCTGGCGCTTGGCGATCAGGGGCCTCGCGATCGACGTTCCGAGCAGATACTGGCCCTCGTAGACCGTGTTGGCGCGGAACATCGGGAAGACGTAGTCGCGGACGAACTCCTCGCGCAGATCGTCGATGAAGATGTTGTCCGGCTTGATGCCGAGCAGCTCGGCCTTCTTGCGCGCCGGCTCCAGCTCCTCGCCCTGGCCGAGATCGGCGGTGAAGGTGACCACCTCGCAATTGTAGGTGGTCTGCAGCCACTTGAGGATGACGGAGGTGTCGAGGCCGCCGGAATAGGCGAGCACGACCTTCTTCACACGCTTCTGTTCAGTCATTGGGGGTCCGGCCGAGGGATCTTGAGCGCCGCGCACTCTAACCATGCGAGGCGACGGGGCAAGTCTTACGACGGCGGGAGAGCCCGACGGCTGCGGCACGGCCGCGCATGAGGGCGGACGGCCGAAAACCGGCGCGCGAGACGCCGGCCCTTCTTTCGGGCCTCTCAGGACCGCCCGGTGGACGGGGCCACGCCGGAATGACGAAGGCCTCGCCTTCAGCCGTCCTCAGGCGACGCGGGCGGGACGAAAGGGAACGACCGTGCCGCCCTCCGTCGCGGCGGGGTCCTGCCGCACGGCGCGCAGGTCGCCGAAGGCCATCACGGAATCGATCGCCCTGCGGAGATCTTCCGGCGCGGCGTCGTCGAGGCCGAGATCGGCCGCGACCGTGGCGGCGGCTCCGATCAGAGCCGTAAAGACCGCGCCGGAATCCTCGCCGCAACGCTGAAGCGTCACGGCCAGACGGAGAACCACCGCATTGACGTCGTCGTTTGACATGGCCTTTGCCCCATCGCCCTCTTTCAGGCGACGCATGAGAACGATGCCGGTCCGGATCCGCCCGTACGCCGCGTCTCGCGGAAGACGAATCACCTGACATCGAGGTTTAGGTGCAGATCGCGCCGAATTTAGACTTTTAGGCGGCGAATTAAGGCGAAGAGGCTTCTTTCGATCACAAGGCCATCATCGCGCCCGGATCAACTGTCGCCTGGAGTCTCAGCGCCGAGAGCCGCGCGAAGCGTAGCGTGACGGCCTTGCGGCGCGCGCCCGCAAGCCCATGGACCGGCCCCTCGCGAATCGCCGTTGCGCCGTAGCGATCCGCGAGGATGAGGCCGACGTCGACCGGAATGAGGGGCTGCGGAAAATCGCTTCCGACAGCAAAGTAAAACCGGTCGCAGAACTCCGCATAGTCTCGCCATTTTCTGTCGGTGCGGAAATCCTGCGGCCCGGACTTGATCTCGACGATCACGACCTCGCCCTTCGGCCCGAGCGCCATGACGTCCGCGCGGCGGCCCGATCGAAGCGGGGTCTCGAGCAGGCAGCCGTAGCCCGCGGCCGCGAAATACCGGCAGACGCCGCGCGCGAGCCCGGCCGCCACGCCGGACAGGGACGGCGCCGCCGAAACCGGCTGGGCGTCCTCGTCCGTCAGCGAAAGCGGGGCGATGTTCTCCATACGTTCGAGTATGGCACGAAATGAGAACGACGCAAGCCGGCGTCGCCCTTCGTCGGCTCTCTCCGCGTCAGGCGCAGAGAGCCGGCTCGCTCCCGAGCGTCTCTCTGAGCCGCGGCTGGTTCAGCGCGAGCCACTGCAGGGCGATGAGAAGATAGGCGTTCATCGGCCGCGGATCGGCGAGCGCCTCGACGGCGGCCTCGATCGATTCGGCGAAGGGGCGGGTGATCTCCTGCTCGTCCTCGGCCCCGGAAAATTCCGGAAGGCCGGAAGACGACACCTCGGCGAGAAACAGCGTCGCGTGTTCGTCGACGATGCCCGGAGACGGAAGGAAGGACAGCAGCCTGGCGACGCGGCCCGCGCGAAGCCCGGTCTCCTCCAGCAGCTCTCGACGGGCGGCGGTTTCGAGATCTTCTCCCGGCTCGACGCGGCCCGCCACGACCTCGGCGAGGTCGCCGGCGCCGGTCGCGAGATGCGCTGGCAGCCGGAACTGGCGGATGAGCACGATCTCGCCGCGATCGAGGTCGACCGGCAGCACGGCGACGCTCGGCCCCGCGCGCAGCACCTCGCGCTCCTGCACGAGCGTCCCGCGCTCGCCGGCCGAAAGCGTCGCGCGCCAGCCCTCGAGCCGGCGGTAGCCGTCGTTGAGCAGTTCCGGACCTTCGACCACGACGTCGGCCGGCGACGCGGCGAAACGGCTCTTCCGCGTCATGGCGCGACCGCCCGGCCCGGAACGGCGGCGACGTCGAAGGCGGCCGAAATCAGCGCGCGGGCGTAATCGGTCTTCGGCGCACGCAGGATCTCCGACGCCGGCCCCGCCTCCACGACCTTGCCATTCCGCATCACAACCACCTCGTTCGCGAGCGCGCGCACCACCTTGAGGTCGTGGCTGATGAACAGGAAGGAGAGCTTTCGCCGCGCCTGCACCGCGCGCAGCAGATCGACGATCTGCGCCTGAACCGACATGTCGAGGGCGCTGGTCGGCTCGTCAAGCACGATGAAGGACGGCGCGAGCGCGAGCGCGCGGGCGATGGCGATGCGCTGGCGCTGGCCGCCGGAGAATTCGTGCGGATAGCGGTCCATCGCGGCGGGCTCGAGGCCGACGTCGGCGAGCGCGCGGGCGACCGCGGCGCGGCGCTCGTCGCGCTTCGGCCTGAGGCCCTGAACGCCGAGCCCTTCGGAGACGATGTCCAGCACCGTCATGCGCGGGCTCAGGGAGCCGTATGGGTCCTGAAACACGATCTGCATGTCGCGCCGGAGCGGCCGCATCTCGGCGGAGCCGAGACCCGCGATGTCGCGGCCGAGCCACGCGATGCGCCCACGGCTCGAGATCAGCCTGAGAATGGCGAGGCCGAGCGTGGTCTTGCCCGAGCCGGACTCTCCGACGACGCCGACCGTCTGGCCCTCGCGCAGCGTGAGGCTCACCCCGTCGACCGCCTTCACGTGGTCCACGGTCCGGCGCAGGAAGCCGCGCTTCACCGGAAACCAGACCTTCAGATCCTCGACCTCGACCAGCGTCTTCGCGTCCGGCGCCGCCGCCGGCGGCTCGCCGCGCGGCTCCGCCGCCAGCAGCTTCCGCGTATAGGCGTGCTCAGGCGCGGAAAAGACGCGGGCGGTCTCGCCTTGCTCGACGATCCGCCCCCCGGTCATCACGCAGACGCGGTCGGCGATCTTCCGCACGATCCCGAGGTCGTGGGTGATGAACAGCATCGCCATGCCGAGCCGGCCCTGCAATTCCTTCAGAAGCGCGAGGATCTGGGCCTGCACGGTGACGTCGAGCGCGGTGGTGGGCTCGTCGGCGATCAGCAGATCGGGCTCGTTGGCGAGCGCCATCGCGATCATCACGCGCTGGCGCTGCCCGCCGGACAGCTGGTGCGGGAAGGAGTCGAGCCGCGTCTCGGGGTCCGGAATGCCCACCTGCGTCAGCAGCTCGAGCGTCCGCGCCCGGCATTTCTGAGCCGGCCAGCCGCGATGCACCTTGAGGATCTCGCCCACCTGCCGCTCGATCGTATGGAGCGGATTGAGCGAGGTCATGGGCTCCTGGAACACCATGGAGATGTCGGCGCCACGGACCTTGCGGACCTCCTTCTCGGACGCCTTCAGCAGATCCTTGCCGTCGAACAGGATCTCGCCGGACGGATGGCTCGCGGCGGGATAGGGCAGCAGCCTCACGACCGAGAGCGCGGTGACCGACTTGCCCGACCCGCTCTCGCCGACGAGCGCGAGCGTCTCGCCCTTGGCGAGATCGAAGGACACGCGGTCGACCGCAAGCGACTGGCCGCCCTCGACAGCGAAGGCGACGGAAAGATCGCGGACGGAAAGAAGGGGCGCGGTCACGGGGCCTCGATCCGGGCGAGGAGAGCGTCGAGATCCCGGTCCGCAAGCCACGTCGCGTGCGTATGGCTCGCGGACGCGCGCAGAAGATCCTTGTCGTGGGAAAGCATGACATCGCAGCCGCGCGCGATCGCGGTCGTGAGGTGGATCGCGTCGGGGAGCTTCAGCGAAACGTGCTCTGCGCGCAGTTTGGCGGCGTCCTTGAGCACCGAGGCAGACACTGCAGCGGATTCGAGGACCCCAGCCTTGTCGAACAAGGCCTCATAGCTGGCGCGCCATGCACGCGCCCTGC
The DNA here is from genome assembly GCA_003241695.1 of Ancylobacter novellus. GTDB lineage: Bacteria > Pseudomonadota > Alphaproteobacteria > Rhizobiales > Methylopilaceae > Methylopila. Next base: position 38,923 of record QFPN01000012.1, read on the forward strand.
GGTCGGCGGGATCTTGCCTCTGCAGTTTCATCGGGCCGACGAGAACTTCCGCAAGCGTCAGTTCGCTGGACACGATGACGCTGCCGTCCGCAGCGAAAACGCAATTCAGCAAGGAAGCGGCGTGGTCATCGCCCTCGACGCTTCTGATAAGCGCGTTCGCATCGGCGTATATTCTCACGACCAAGCGTCAGCGGTCCCATTCGTCGCGAAGGGCGCGGACACGCGCTGCGGCTTCCTCGGAGGTGACCGGCTTGAAGCCTGGAGAACGGTGGAGTTCGTCGATGAGCTGCTTTATCTCCGCCCAGGCCTTCTGTTTGTCCGTCATCGGCTTCTTGCGAGCCGTCTCCACCGTCACCCGCACGCGCGCCACGTCGCCGAGCCCTTCGCGCAGGTCATCGGGGAGCCTCTCGACCGGATAGTCCTCGCGGATGATCTTGTCGCGCTCGTCCATGCCGCCATCCTACACCCCTCTCACCGGAACGTCTTCCGCGGATCGAAGGCGTCGCGGACCGACTCGCCGACGAAGATCAGCAGCGACAGCATCACGGCGATCACCGCGAAGCCCGAGACGCCGAGCCAGGGCGCCTGCAGGTTGGACTTGCCCTGCGCCAGGAGCTCCCCGAGCGAAGGCGAGCCCGGCGGCAGGCCGAAGCCGAGGAAATCGAGCGCGGTGAGCGTCGAGATCGAGCCCGACAGGATGAAGGGCATGAAGGTCAGCGTCGCGACCATGGCGTTCGGCAGCAGGTGGCGGAACATGATCCCGGCGTTCGAAACCCCGAGGGCCCGCGCGGCGCGGACATATTCGAAGTTGCGGCCCCGCAGGAACTCCGCCCTCACCACGCCGACGAGCGCGGTCCAGGAGAACAGCAGCAGGATCCCGAGCAACACCCAGACGCTCGGCGCCAGCACCGCCGAGAGGATGATGAGCAGGTAGAGGGTCGGCACCGAGGTCCAGATTTCGATGAAGCGCTGGAACAGGAGGTCGGTCCAGCCGCCGAAATAGCCCTGCGCCGCGCCGGCCGCGACCCCGATGATCGAGGACAGCACCGTGAGCGCGAGGCCGAACAGCACCGACAGCCGGAAGCCGTAGATCAGCCGCGCCAGCACGTCGCGGCCCTGATCGTCGGTGCCGAGCCAGTTCCATTCGATGTCGGCGCAGGATTTCGCCAGCGGGGCGGCGGCGTCCATCGCGGCGGGGTCGCCTTCGGGGGTGCGCGCCGCCGCGGCTTTGGCGCAGGTCGCGTCGTCCAGCATCCAGGTCGGCGGCGACGGCGCGGGCGTCGGCAGGTTGCGGTTGATGGTGTCGTAGGAATAGCGCACCGGCGGCCAGACCATGTAGCCGCCCGACTTCTTGATCAGGTTCTGGAGATAGGGGTCGCGATAGTCGGCCTCGGTCTCGAAGTCGCCGCCGAAGGTCGTCTCCGTGTAGAACTTGAACGCGGGCGCGTAGATCCCGCCGTCGTAGACGACGAGGAACGGCTTGTCGTTCGCGATGACCTCGGCGAACAGGCTGAGCACGAACAGCGCGAGGAAGATCCAGAACGACCACCAGCCGCGGCCGTTGCCCCGGAAATTCGCAAGCCGCCGCCGGTTGATGGGCGACAGTTTTCCGCGCGGCGCGGAGGGCGGCTGAGCGGCGGGCGGAGGGGGCGGCTCCAAGGCGGGCGGCGGCGAGAACGCGTCGGTCATGCGCCGCCCCGCATGCGCAAGAGGCGCGACGTCCGCCGCCCCTTCTCCCGTTCACGGGAGAAGGTAAGGATGAGGGGACGTGTCGCTTCGGATTCAGAATGAAGCCCGTCCGCGCGGACGCGCTTCATGCCAAGGCTCCGGCGCAAAAGCCCCTCACCCCTACCCTCTCCCGCACGCGGGAGAGGGGGAACGGACGCGTCGCGGGTCACCCCGCCTCTCGAAGCACGCAGTTCGCTCGTGAGCGGCGATCCCATCACGCCTCCCGCGTCTCGAAGTCGATGCGGGGGTCGACCCACATGTAGGAGAGGTCGGAGATCAACGTCGTCACGAGGCCGAGCAGCGAGAAGATGTAGAGCGTCGCGAACACCACCGCGTAGTCGCGGTTGACGATCGACTCGAAGCCGAGCAGCCCGAGGCCGTCGAGCGAGAAGATCGTCTCGATGAGGAGCGCGCCGGAGAAGAAGGCGCCGACGAAAGCCCCGGGAAAGCCCGCGATCAGGATCAGCATCGCGTTGCGGAACACATGGCCGTAGAGCACCTGGTTCTCGGTCAGGCCCTTCATGCGGGCGGTCTGGACATATTGCTTGCGGATCTCGTCGAGGAACGAGTTCTTGGTCAGCAGCGTCGTGGTGGCGAAGGCCGAGATGGCGAGCGCGGTCAGCGGCAGCGCCATGTGCCACATGTAGTCGACGGCCTTGCCCCAGAGCGAGAGCTGGCTCCAGTTGTCCGAGGTCAGGCCCCTGAGCGGGAACCAGTCGAGGAAGGTGCCGCCGGCGAACAGCACGATCAGCAGGATCGCGAACAGGAAGCCGGGGATCGCGTAGCCGACCACGATCAGCGCGGAGGTCCACACGTCGAAGCGCGAACCGTCGCGCACCGCCTTGGCGATCCCGAGCGGCACCGAGATCATGTACGAGATCAACGTCATCCAGAGCCCAAGCGAGATCGACACCGGCATCTTCTCGAGGATGAGGTCGACCACGTCGATGTCGCGGAAATAGGAGCGCCCGAAGTCGAAGCGGGCGTAGTCCCACAGCATCTTGGCGAAGCGCTCGTGCGCGGGCTTGTCGAAGCCGAACTGCTTTTCGAGCTGCTTGATGAATTCGGGATCGAGCCCTTGCGCGCCGCGATACTTCGAATTGATCGGGTCGCTCGACGCGCCGCGCTGAATGTCGCCCGAGCGCTGCAGATCGTTTCCGGAGCCGCCCGAGATGCGGTCGGTCGCGCTCGTCCCCTGCCCCGTCACCTGCGCGATGACGCGCTCGACCGGGCCGCCGGGCGCGAACTGGATGATGACGAAGGACACGAGCATGATCCCGAACAGCGTCGGGACCATAAGCAGGATGCGGCGGGCGATATAGGCAAGCACTTAGGGCCGAACCTCGCCGGTAAGGTCCACGGAAGCGGAGCCCTTCCCCCCTCCCCCTTGCGGGGAGGGGTCGGGGGTGGGGGTGGTTCCGGAAAAGTCGCTGGCGTCCGATCGAAGAGCTTCGGCGATCCGCTCCGCGACGCCCTGCGGGTTGAGCAGAACCTCATTGTTCCAGAACCGCAGAACCCGCCAGCCGAGCGTCTCCATAGTCCCCGTCCGGACTGCTTCGGCCGCATTTTCGCAGTGCTGACCGCCATCGACTTCGATGATGAGCATCGCGCCGCGGCAGGCGAAGTCCGCGATGTAGCCGCCGATGACCACCTGCCGCCGAAAGTGCGTCCCTCCGAGATCGAGGCTACGCAGCAGACGCCAGAGCTTCCGTTCGGCGTCCGTTGGTCGGCTCCTGTTGGTCCGGGCCAATCGCGTAAGCGCCGGAGCCGAAGCTACCGCCGTCTTGGCCCACGGGCGCGCGCCGTCGACGTCGCGCTTCATTCTGAACCACCCTCACCCCTAACCCCTCCCCGCAAGGGGGAGGGGAAACGCGTCGCGCCCTTCACGCCTTCACCCCCGCGGCCTTGGCCTTGTCCTCGTCCCACCACCATGTCTCCGGCGCGCCGCGGGAATAGCGCGGCTTTTCGGCCGGATGGGAGAAGCAGTCCCAGTAGGCGAGCGTGTGCGTGTCCTTGTTCCAGGCCGGGACCCAGTTGCGGATCGAGCGCAGCACGCGGTCGAGCGCGCGACAGGCCGTGTGGAGCTCTTCGCGCGAGGTCGCGGCCACGATCGTCTCGACCAGCGCGTCGACCGCCGGATCGGCGATGCCGGACGCGTTCTGCGAGCCGGGCAGGTTCGCGGATTCCGACGAATAGACCTGCCGCAGGCTCTCGCCCGGCGTGTCGGACATCGAAAGCCGCCGGCTGATGACGTCGTAGTCGAAATTGTTGGTGCGCTGCTGGTACTGCGCGGCGTCGACCAGACGGATGTTCGCCTCGATTCCCAGAACCTTGAGGTTCGAGACGTATTTCGAGACATGCGGGTCGAGGCCCTTGTCGAACTCCAGGAATTCGATCGTCAGCGCTTCGCCCTGCGCGTTCACGGCGCGCCCGTCCTTCACGGCGTAGCCCGCCTCGCGCAGCAGCGCGGCGGCCTCGCGCAGCAGCTTCCTGTCCTGGCCCGAACCGTCCGAGGCCGCCGGGACGATCGGCTCGCCGAACACGTCGTCGGACACCTTGCCGCGAAACGGCTCCAGCAGCGCGAGTTCGGCGCCTTGCGGCGCGCCCGTCGCCATCATCTCGGGCGCGCCCTGGAACACCGAGACGGTGCGCTTGTAGGCGTCGAACATCAGGTTGCGGTTCATCCATTCGAAGTCGAAGGCGAGGTTGAGCGCCTTCCTGACCCGCACGTCCTGAAACTTCCTGCGGCGCAGGTTGAAGTACCAGCCTTGCGCCCCCGAGGCCGTCAGGTCCGGCAGCGTCTCGCGCCTCACCTTGGCCTCGCGCACGCCCGGAAAATCATAGCCGGTCGCCCAGGTGCGCGAGGTGAACTCCTCGCGGAACAGATAGGCGCGCGCCTTGAAGGCCTCGAAGGCGACGTCGCGGTCGCGATAGAACTCGAAGCGCACGCGCTCGAAATTGTTCTGGCCGACATTCGCCGGCAGGTCCTTGCCCCAGTAGTCGGCGACGCGGTCGAACTCGATGAAGCGGCCCTGCGCCAGCCGGCCGACCTTGTAGGGACCGGAGCCGAGCGGCGCTTCCAGAGTCGCCTCGTCGAAGGATTTCGCGCCGTAATAGGTTTTGGAGAAGATCGGCAGCGACGCGAGCGTCAGCGGCAGGTCTCGGGTGCGCGCCGGCGACAGCCGCAGCGTCACGACGTCCGGCGCGTCGACCTCGACGGCGTCGAGATCGCGGATCGCCTGCGCGACCAGCGGATGACCCTTGGCCTTCAGCGTCTCGAGCGACCACTTCACGTCATCGGCGGTCAGCTTCGAGCCGTCGTGGAACCGCGCTTCGGGTCGCAGGCGAAACCGGTAGGCGAGCCCGTCGCCCGAGACCGCGACCGATTGCGCCACCAACCCGTAGAGCGCGTCCGGCTCGTCGTTGGCGCGGGCCATCAGCGTATCGAAGGTGAGGCCCATGCCCTGAGCGCCGTCGCCCTTCAGGATGTAGGCGTTCAGCGTGTTGAAGGTGGTGAGGCTCTGGTTCAGCGACGTGGTCGCGGGATAGGTGCTGAACGATCCCGCCTTCGGCGCGTCGGCGCGCACATAGTCGAAGGCCATGAAGTCCGGCGGATATTTGAGCTCTCCGAAGGCCGAAAGACCATGGCGCTCGGGGCCGAACGCCTTCGCGTCGCCCTCCGCGGCCGCGGGGGCGGCCGGCGCGCCTTCGGCCTGGGCGCGGGCGGCGCGAGGGAAGAAACCGAAGGCGGCGGCCGCGCCGGCGTAGAGGAGGGCTTCGCGGCGGGACGTCAAAAAACGCGCCGTCTCCGCCCCCCTCCCCCTTGTGGGGAGGGCAAGGGTGGGGGTGGTTCCGGAGAGAGCCGGAGGTTGAGCGCAGGGCTGCGTCGCCCGTTTCGCTTCATTCTGAACCACCCCCACCCCCGACCCCTCCCCACAAGGGGGAGGGGGGAAGAGCGGCCCAGCCGTCATCCCCGCGCTCAACTGCGCCCTCCGACAGCCTTCGCCTTCTCGGCGTCCCACCACCACACCGACGGGAACATGGAGCCCCGGGGCGGCAGCTTTTCGGGCCGGGAGAAGCGGTCCCAGCGCGCGGTGCGGTCTTCGAGCGAGGTGAACTGCGGAACCACATAGCTGCTGGCGAGCAGCACGCGGTCGAGCGCGCGCGTCGCCGCGGTGAGCTCGTCGCGGTCCTTGGCGTAGATCATCTTGTCGATCAGCGCGTCGACGCCGGGATCCTTGATGCCGACGAAATTCTGCGAGCCGGGCACGTCGGCCGAGGAGCTTCCCCACATGTCGCGCTGCTCGTTGCCGGGCGACAGCGACTGGCCCCAGCCGACCGTCACCATGTCAAAATCGAACGAGCGGATGCGATTGATGTACTGGCTGTCGTCGAGAAGCCGCAGCGTCACCTCGACGCCGAGCCGCTCAAGCGCCGGCTTGTAGAAGCTCAGCAGACGCTCGCCAGTCGGATCGCCATAGATGAATTCGACCTTAAAGGCCTCGCCCTTCTCGTTCCTGAGCGCCGCCTTGCCGCCCTCGCGGGAGACGGTCCAGCCCGCCTCCTTCAGAAGCCGCGCCGCCTCGCGCAGATTTCCGCGCGCGGCCTCGGGCGAGCCGCCCACGGGGTTCTTGTACTCAGTGTTGAACACATCCGCCGGGATCTTGTCGCGGACGCTTTCGAGGATCTCCTTCTCGCGGCCTTCCGGCAGGCCCTTCGAGGCGAGGTCGGTCCCGAAGAAATAGCTGTCGATCCGGACATACTGCCCGAACATGATCGACTTGTTGATCTCCTCGAAGTCGAAGGCGAGGTTGAAGGCCCGGCGCACCCGCGGATCCTTGAACTTGTCGCGGCGGAGATTGAAGGCGTAGGCCTGCATCCGGCCCGACTGGCTGTCGGGGAACTTCTCCAGCAGCACCTTGTTCTGCCGCACGGCGGGGAAATCATAGGCCGTCGCCCAGTTCTTGGCGCTGTTCTCCTCGCGATAGTCGAACTGGTCGCCCTTGAACGCCTCCACCAGAACGGTCGAATCGCGGAAATAGTCGAAACGCTGCTCGTCGAAATTGTAGAGCCCGACGCGCGTCGGCAGCTTCGCGGCCCAGTAGTCGGGAACGCGCTCGTAGGAGATCCAGCGGCCGGGCGCGAAATCCTTCACGCGGTAGGGGCCGGAGCCGAGCGGCTTTTCGAGCGTCCCCTCCTCGATGTTGCGCTTGCGGCCCTTGTCGTCGGTCCCTTCCCAGAAATGCTTCGGCAGGATCGGGATCTGGCCGGTGATCTGGGGGAGCTCCCGATTGCCCGGACCCGCGAAGGTGAAGGTCACCTCGCGCTCGCCCGTGACCTCGGCCTTGGTCACGTCGTGGTAGTAGCGGGCGCGCAGGGGATCGATGCGCTTCAGCGTCTCGAACGACCAGACCACGTCCTCGGGCGTCACCGGGGCCCCGTCGTTGAAGCGCGCTTGCGGCCGCAGGCGATAGGTGACGGACGAGTAGTCGGGCGGGAAGCGGACGGCCTCGGCGATCAGCCCGTATTCGGTGGCGGGCTCGTCATAGGCGTCCGTCATCAGCGTGTCGTAGACGAGACCGAGGCCTGCGGCTTCGTTGCCCCTCGGAATGAATCCGTTGAGGCTGTCGAAGGTGCCGAGCGCGCCGAGCCGCGCCGTCCCGCCCTTCGGCGCGTCCGGGTTCACATAGTCGAAATGCTTGAAGTCGGCGGGATATTTGACGTCGCCGAGCAGCGAGAGACCGTGCCGCCAGTCGCCGCCTCCTGCTCCGGGCTCGCCGGCCGCGGCGGGAGAGATCGCGAGCAAAGCTGCGGCGAAGGCGGCGGCGAGGCGGAAGGTCATCGGCTGAGGGCTTGTCCTCGGTTCGTCGAGAAAACCGTGTCGCCCGGCATTATGACGCGAAAGAGGACGCATGCCAGACGAGCGCCCGTCCGCGCGCGAACGTGACGCGATCGTGAGCCGGCGCCAGACGAAAAAGGCCGGGCGTCGCCGCCCGGCCCGTCCGCTTCGTCCCGTTCCGGAGCGTCACTTTCCGGGGATCGGGGCCGGATTGTCGGAGTTCTTGTTGAGGTAGGCGATGATGTTCGCGCGCTCCTGCGGATCCTTCACGCCGGGAAAGGCCATCATCGTACCCGGCACGACCTTCATCGGATCCTCAAGCCACTGGTCGAGCAGCGCGAAGTCCCACGGGCCCTGCGTGTGCTTCTTGAACTCGTCGGAGTACTCGAAGCCCTCGATGTGGCCATGCTTCAGGCCGACGATCCCGTAGAGGTTGGGACCCGCGATCGTTTCGCCGCCCTTGTTCAGGCTGTGGCAGACGCCGCATTGCTGCTCGGTCGCCGTCTGTCCCGCCGCGAGATCGGCGGAGGCCATGCGCTTGTCGATGTCGCCGCCAGCCGCGGCAGGCGCGGCCGCCTGGTCGGCCGGCTTGGCGGCTTCGGCCGGAGCGGCCGGGGCCGCGGGTTGAGCCGTTTCCGCAGGCTTGGCCGGTTCGGCGGGCTTGGCGGGCTCCGCAGGCTTGGCTTCGGCGGCCTTCTGCTCGCCGCCGGCCGGGGCCTCGGTCTTCTTGTCGCCGCCGGCCGCGGGCGCGGCGGCGCCGAGATCGACCGGCGTGTCGGAGTTCTTGTTGATGTAGGCGATCAGGCTGGCGCGGTCCGCTTCGCTCTTGATGCCGGCGAAGGCCATCGAGGTGCCCGGGATGTAGCCCTTCGGGCTCTCGAGCCAGTGGTTGAGGTTCTCGATGTCCCAGACCTTGTCCGCGGTCTTCTTCATCGCCTCGGAATAGCCGAAGCCTTCCATATGCGCGTGCTTCAGGCCGATGAGGCCGTAGAGGTTCGGGCCGGCCTTGGCGGGCTCGCCCTTGCCGAAGGAGTGACAGGCCACGCACCGCTTGGCGATGGTCTCGCCCTTGGCGGGGTCGGCGGCCGCGACCTTGGCCGTGAACCCGCCGCCCGCGTCTCCGGCCGGCGCAGGAGCGCCGCCGGCAGGAGCCGCAGCCGCCGGCGCGGCGCCTGCGGGCGCGGCGGCTTCGGCCTTCGGCAGATCCTGGGGCTTGTCGGAGTTCTTGTTCAGATAGGCGATGAGGTTGGCGCGCTCCTTGGGATCCTTCACGCCGGCGAACGCCATCGTGGTCCCCGGAATGTAGCCCTTCGGGCTCTCGAGCCAGTGGTCTAGGTTTTCGAAGTCCCAGACCTTGTCGGAGGTCTTCTTCATCGCCTCGGAATAACCGAAGCCGTCCATATGCGCGTGCTTCAGGCCGACGAGGCCATAGAGGTTCGGGCCGGCCTTGGCGGGCTCGCCCTTGCCGAAGGAGTGGCAGGCCACGCACTTCTTCGCGGACTGCTCGCCCTTGGCCGGATCGGCTGCGGCGAGCAGCGCGGCGACGCCGGGCGCCCCGCCCGCGGGCGCGCCTTCCTTGCCGGCCGCGACCGGCGCCTCGGTCTTCTCGGCGACCTCATAGCCCGGTTTCTCGGGCTTCTTCTGGTGGAAGACCTCCTCGACGAGCACGTTGACGCCGAGCAGCACGGTCAGGGTTCCGAGAACCGCGCCCGCGATCTTGTTCAGTTTAAACGAGTCCATCACCGCTCCGGCTGTCCGCCCCACCGCCGCGTCGTCGCCGCCGGCGCGCTTCTTCCCTGATTGTTCTGTATACGCAGGCCGAGAGGCCCCGACCCCGCGAAGCGGGCGGCACGCTAACCGCTTTTGCCCGAATGCCGCAACTCAGCTATCACGCGGACGCATTGCTACCTTATGCTGATACCAAGGTGGCTCAAGCCTCGGTTCCTGCTTGAAAATCACCGTCTGTCTGGATTTAGAGCATGCCTACAGTCCGCGCCCCCCTGCGACCTCTTGTGCTCGTTCCGGCCCGCCTCGCCGCGACCCGCCTGCCCCGGAAACCCCTCGCCGACATCCACGGCGCGCCCATGATCGCGCATGTCTGGCGACGGGCGGTGGAGGCCGGCGTCGGAACCGTCGTGGTGGCGGCGGATTCGCTCGAAATCGTGGATGCGGTGCATGCCGCCGGCGGTCATGCGATCCTGACGCGGCCCGACCATCCGTCGGGTTCCGACCGCATCCACGAAGCGCTCGAGGCGCTCGATCCGGACCGCGATTTTAACGTCATCGTGAACGTGCAGGGCGACCTGCCGACGATCGACCCCGCGGCCATCCGCGCCAGCCTGAAGCCGCTCGAGGAGCCCGGCGTCGACATCGTGACGCTGGTCGCGGAGATCGAGCGCGAGGAGGAGAAGACCGCGCCGAGCGTGGTCAAGATGATCGGGTCGGAGATCGCGCCCGGCCGCTTCCGTTGCCTCTATTTCACGCGCGCGACCGCGCCCGCGGGTCCCGGCCCGCTCTGGCACCACATCGGCCTCTACGCCTATCGCCGCGACGCGCTCGAACGCTTCGTGAAGCTGCCGCCCTCCCCGCTCGAGATCCGCGAGAAGCTCGAACAGCTCCGCGCGATCGAGGCCGGCATGCGGATCGACGCCGTCAGGGTTGACGTCGTGCCGCTCGGGGTGGACACGCCGGAGGATCTGGAACGCGCCCGCGAGACGCTGGCGCCGGGGGCCGCGGAATGAGCGAAGGCAGGATCGCCTATCAGGGCGAGGCGGGGGCGAACTCTCATCTCGCCTGCGTCAACGTCTATCCGGCGATGGAGCCCGTTCCCTGCGCGAGCTTCGAGGACGCGCTGGCGGCAGTCGCCGCCGGCGACTGCGCGCTCGGCATGATCCCGATCGAGAATTCAGCCAACGGCCGGGTCGCGGATATCCACCACCTGCTGCCGTCCGCCGGGCTTCACGTGATCGGCGAGTATTTCATGCCGATCCATCACCAGCTCATGGCGGCGAAGGGCGCGACGCTCGACACGGTCAAGACCGTCCAGAGCCACGTCCAGGCGCTCGGCCAGTGCCGCGCGACGCTCCGCAAGCTCGGGCTGACGCCGGTGATCGGCGCCGACACCGCGGGCTCCGCCCGCGAGATCCGCGACCTCGGCGATCCGACCCGCGCGGCGATAGCCTCGGAGCTCGCGGCGACGGAATACGGCCTCGAGATCCTCGCGCGTGACCTCGAGGATTTTCCGAACAACACCACCCGCTTCGTCGTGCTGTCGCGCGAGAAGGACTGGGCGAAGGCCGGCCGCGGGCTCACCGTCACGACCTTCGTGTTCAAGGTGAAGAACATCCCGGCGGCGCTCTACAAGGCGCTCGGCGGCTTCGCGACCAACGGCGTCAACATGACGAAGCTCGAGAGCTACCAGCTCGAAGGCAAGTTCACCGCGACGCAGTTCTACGCCGACGTCGAGGGTCACCCGAAGGACGCAGGCCTCAAGCGCGCGCTCGACGAGCTGAAGTTCTTCTCCTCCGAACTCGCGATCCTCGGCGTCTATCCGGCGCACGAGTTCCGGGTGGCGGCGCGCGCTCTCGAAGCCGAGGCGGCGCTGCGGTCCGGCGCAGCGCGCGGCTGATCAGCCGCGTTCGACGAAGCGCCGCAGCAGCCAGTGCGCGATGGCGTAGGGGCGAGGCGCGAACAGCCCGTCCGGATGGCTCCCGTCGAGCATCGACGCCGCCTCGTCGCGCGAGAACCAGCGAGCGCCCTCCAGTTCCTGCAGGTCGGGCACGATCTCCTCGTCGAGCGCCTCGGCGCTGACGCCGAGCATCAGCTGCGACGGGAACGGCCAGGGCTGCGACAGCTCGTAGGACACCGGGCCGAGCCGCAGCCCCGCCTCCTCCCGGATCTCGCGGCGCGCCGCCTCCTCGATCGTCTCGCCGGGCTCGACGAAGCCCGCGAGGCAGGACCACATGCCGGGCGGGAACCGGGCCTCCCGGCCGAGCAGGCAACGGTCGTCCCGCGTCGCCAGCATGATGACGACCGGATCGACCCGCGGAAAATGGACCGCCCCGCAGGACGGACAGACGCGCCGCCAGCCCGAGGCCGCCGCGTCGCTCGGCTGACCGCAATTCGCGCAGAAGCGATGGCGGGCGTGCCAGGCCGCCATGCTCTTGGCGTAGCCGGCGAGCGCCAGCGCCTCGCCCGCGAGACGGCCGTCGAAAGCGAGGGCGCGCAGATCGGCCGTCGCCGGACCGTCTTCAGCCGGCGCAGCCGCGAGATTGGCGGCGAAGCGCGGCTCTCCGGCCTGCCGGCCGAGATAGGCGGCCCGCGTCATAGTCCCGAGCGCCGCGAGGCCTGCGACGTCGAACAGAGGGTCGAGTTCAGCGCCCGGCTCAGTCAGCATGGCGTCGCCGGAAAACACCAGCGTGCGGGCGTCAGCGCGCGCGGCCTCGGCCTCGACGAAGGCGGCGTCGTCCCTCCGCTCCGCCATCCGGTCGATCTCGAGCCGGGCGAAGCCGGGTCCGGAGGTCTCGTCTGTCATGGCTTCGCGCCCTCGGTCGTCGCGGCGCCCTTGCGCGGCGCCATGCGCCGAGGGCATATAGCATCCGGGAGGTTGGCGATGGGCGTGTTCCTCGCCAACCGGGTCAGGTCCGAAAGGAAGCAGCCCCAACGAGACCGATACGGGTCGTCGTCCGACCTCCCACCTTTCCGGGACCTTCCGAGCCGCGAGAAGATCGCCGAATGGATCGTCATCCCCCGGCTTGTCCGGGGGATCCATGGTTCGGGTCGGGGCGCGGAGCGTCTGAGGGCTGGATGCCCCGGACAAGCCGGGGCATGACGAGCTTGATCCTGCAACGTCGCTCTTCGGGCAGCCCTTCAGCGTTCGTCCGGTTCGCATGACCGACGCCCCCGCGCCCTACCGCGTCCTCGCCCGAAAATATCGGCCACAGCGCTTCGAGGACCTCATCGGCCAGAAGCCGATGGTCCGCACGCTCCGCAACGCGTTCTCGTCCGGCCGCATCGCGCAGGCTTGGATCCTCACGGGCGTGCGCGGCGTCGGCAAGACCACGACCGCCCGCATCCTCGCGCGCGCGCTCAACTACGAGACCGAGGACGGACAGGGCGGCCCGACGGTCGACCTCTCGGTCAAGGGCGTGCACTGCGACGCCATCATGGAGTCGCGCCATGTCGACGTGGTCGAGATGGACGCCGCCTCCCACACCGGCGTCGCCGACGTGCGCTCGATCCTCGAGACGGTGCACTACGCGCCGGTGATGGCGCGCTACAAGGTCTTCATTATCGACGAAGTCCACATGCTCTCGACGAGCGCCTTCAACGCGTTCCTGAAGACGCTCGAGGAGCCGCCGCCGCATGTGAAGTTCGTGTTCGCGACGACCGAGCTTCGAAAAGTGCCGGTCACCGTGCTGTCGCGCTGCCAGAGTTTTTCGCTCCGCCGCGTGAAGGCCGACGAGATGACCGCCCATCTCGCCCGCATCGCCGAAGCCGAAGAGGTTTCGATCGAGGACGAGGCTCTCGCCGTGATCGCCCGCGCCTCGGAAGGGTCGGTGCGCGACGCGCTTTCGCTGCTCGACCAGTCGATCGCGCATGGCGAGGGGCGCGTCGAGGCGGGAGCCGTGCGCGCCATGCTCGGGCTTGCGGACCGCGGCGGGATTCTCGACCTGTTCGACGCCGTGATGCGCGGCGACGCGGCGACCGCGCTCGACGGGTTCCGCGCCAGCCACGACGCCGGCGCGGAGCCCGCCGCCGTGCTCGCCGACCTCGCCGAGACCGTCCATCTCGTCACCCGCATCAAGATCGCGCCGAAGGCGGCCGATGATCCGGCGCTCTCCGAGAGCGAGCGCGTACGGGGACGCGAGTTCGCCGAAAAACTCTCGATGCGGACGTTGTCGCGCGCCTGGCAGATGCTGCTGAAGGGCGTGGCCGAGACCCAGGTCGCGGCGAAGCCCGCGCAGGCCGCCGACATGGTGCTGGTGCGCCTCGCCTACGCCGCGGACCTTCCGACGCCCGACGAGGCGCTGAAGGCGCTCGCGCGATCCGACGACGGCGGTCCGTCCGGCCCCGCGCCGTCCGGCCCGTCGGGCGGACGACCCGCGCCGGAGCCCATGGGGCCGGGACGCGCGAGCCCCGCTTTCGCGACGGCGCGCGCGCCCGAAGCCGCCCAGGCGCCGCAGGCCCTCCACGCGGCGCAGCCGCTTCAAGCCGCGCGCGCCGAGGACGCGCAGATCGTCCGGCTGCAGCGTTTCGAGGATCTCGTCGCGCTCGCGGCGAAGAACCGCGACATCCTCATGCAAGGCTGGCTGTCGCGCCATGTCAGCGTCGTGCGCTTCGAGGACGCCCGGCTCGAATTCAGGCCGGTCGCCGACGCGCCTTCCGACCTCGCCGGGACGATCGCGCGGAAGGCGCAGGAATGGACCGGCCAGCGCTGGATGGTGTCGGTCGTCTCGGGCGAAGGCGCGCCGACCTTGCACGAGCGCGCGCAGGCCGAGGAGGCCGCGCTGATGGCGGGCGTGCAGGCGCATCCGCATGTCCGCGCGATCCTCGATCGCGTTCCGGGCGCGAAGATCGTCGACGTGCGGACCCGCGTCGAGGAGACGGAGACGCCCGAACTTGACGCCGCGGCGGTCGACGCCCTACCTCCGGCGGACGACGACGACGACCTCTGACCCCTCCAAGGAGCTCCGATGCGCGACCTCATGGGCATGATGGCGAAAGCCAAGGAGCTCCAGCAGAAGATGCAGGACGCCCAGGCCGAGCTCGACCACGTGGTCGTCGAAGGCGCGTCCGGCGGCGGCCTCGTGAAGGTGACGCTGACGGCCAAGGGCCAGCTCGTCGCGATCAAGCTCGACCCGAGCCTGCTGAAGCCCGAGGACGCCGAGATCGTCGAGGACCTGATCGTCGCCGCCCATGCCGAGGCCCGCAACAAGGCCGAGACGGCGATGCAGGAAAAGATGCAGGGCCTGACCGCGGGCCTGCCGCTGCCCCCCGGCATGAAGCTGTTCTGATCCGCGCTCGCCGGCGGTCAGAAGGCTGAAAGCCCGGTCTGCGCGCGGCCGAGGATGAGCGCGTGGACGTCGTGCGCGCCCTCGTAGGTGTTCACCGCCTCGAGGTTCTGGGCGACGCGCATCACGTGATAGTCGTCCGCGACGCCGTTGCCGCCGTGGATGTCGCGCGCCTCGCGGGCGATCGCGAGCGCCTTGCCGCAGTTGTTGCGCTTGATCAGCGAGATCGCCTCGGACGCGAGCCGTCCCTCGTCCATCAGCCGGCCGGCCCGCAAGGCGAGATGAAGCCCGAGCGCGATCTCGGTCTGCATGTCTGCGAGCTTTTTCTGGACAAGCTGGGTTCCGGCCAGCGGCCGTCCGAACTGGACCCGGTCGAGCGCGTAGGACCGCGCCGCGCGCCAGCAGAACTCGGCCGCGCCGAGCACGCCCCACGCGATGCCGTAGCGCGCGCGGTCGAGGCAGCCGAACGGCCCCTTCAGCCCGGAGACGTTCGGCAGCAGGGCGCTGTCGGGAACCTCGACTCCCTCCATGACGATCTGGCCGGTGGGCGAGGCTCGCAGCGAGAGCTTGCCCTCGATCGCCGGCGTCGAGAGCCCGGCCATGCCGCGTTCGAGCAGGAAGCCGCGGACCGCGTCGCCATGGGCCCGCGACTTCGCCCAGACCAGCATCACGTCAGCGACCGGCGCGTTGGTGATCCAGGTCTTGGTTCCGTCGAGCCGGTAGCCGCCGTCGATCTTCTCCGCGCGGGTCCGCATGGCGGAAGGGTCGGAGCCGGCGTCGGGCTCCGTCAGGCCAAAGCAGCCGATCGCCTCTCCCGAAGCGAGCTTCGGCAGGAAGCGGCGCCGCTGCGCCTCGTCGCCATAGGCCCAAATCGGATGCATCACGAGCGAAGACTGCACGCTCATGGCCGAGCGATAGCCCGAATCGACCCGCTCGATCTCGCGCGCCGCGAGGCCATAGGCCACGTAGCCGAGACCGGCTCCGCCATAATCGGGCGGAAGCGTCGCGCCGAGCAGGCCGAGCGCGCCCATCTCCTCCATGACCGCGCGGTCGAAGGTCTCGCGCCGATAGGCGTCCCGGATCCGTGGAAACAGCTCGTCGCCAGCGAAGGCGGCGGCCGTGTCGCGGACGGATCGCTCCTCCTCCGACAGCGCCCCGTCGAGGTCGAAGGGATCGGCCCAGTCGAAGGGGATCCGGGCGGAGCGCGGCGCTTCGTCGGCGGCGGGGAAACTGGTCACGATCGGGTTCCCTGTGCGGCGTCGGGCGCGGGATATCGGGCGCCGAGACGCCGCCGGAAAGCCGCCTCCCTCCCTTGCGCTCGCGCGACATGCTAGGTCGCGAAGAGCCGTATCGTCAGCCGCAGTCGCGAAAGCCCGCCCCTCCCTCATGACCCGCACCGTGCTCGACGTCACGCGGCTCCTCACCCGGGCGGCCCACCCGGTCGCCACCGGCGTCGACCGCGTGGAGCTCGCTTATGCGCGCCGCATCCTGGCGCAGGCCGAGGACCGCGTCGGCTTCGCGGCGATCGTGGGACTCAGGGCGGTTCCGCTTCCCCGCGAAAACGTCGCGGGCTTCGTCGCGGCGCTCGACGCCAAATGGAGCGCCGGCGCGCGGAACGGCCGCGGGTCCGAAGAACTCGCCCGGCGGCTCGGCGGGACGTTTCCGGCGACGGCGCGCGCGGGCGCTCCCGCCGACGACGCCGCGCGCCGCGCGCTTCGGCTGCGGATCAAGGCGCTGTCGGCGCTCGGTCGTCCCGCCGCGCAGGAGGGCGACGTCTATCTGCACGTCTCGCACGCGCGGCTCGACCGGCCGGAGCCCTTCCGGCGCCTGAAGGCCGCCGGAACGCGCCTGGTCGTTCTCGTCCACGACCTCATCCCGATCTTCTTTCCGGAATACGGCCGGCCCCGCGAGGACGCGCGGCACCGCCGCCGCATGACGACGGCGCTCGAAAACGCCGGGACGCTGATCGCCAACTCGCAGGCGACGGCGCGCGATCTCGCGGCGTTCGCCGCGGAGACGGGGCTTCCGCTGCCGTCGATCGTCGTCGCGCCGCTCGGAATCGAAGACGGGTTCCGCGCCGACGTCCCGGCTCTCGCGGCGCCGAAGCCCTACTTCGTCATTCTCGGCACCATCGAGCCGCGCAAGAATCATCTCCTCGCGCTTCATGTCTGGCGTCGTCTCGCCGCCCGGCTCGGCTCGGTGACGCCGACGCTCGTGATCGTCGGCCGGCGCGGCTGGGAGAACGAGATGGTGGTCGACCTGCTCGAGCGCGCGCCGGGCGTCCAGTCCCACGTGATCGAGGTCAACGACCTGCCGGACGCGGCGCTTCTCGCTCTCGTCAAAGGCGCGCGCGCGTTGCTGTTTCCGAGCTTCGCCGAAGGCTACGGCCTGCCGCTCGCCGAAGCGCTCGCGCTGCGCGCCCCTGTTCTCGCGAGCGACCTCGGCGCGTTCCGGGAGATCGCTGGCGACCGCGTCGCGTTTCTCGACCCGCTCGACGGCCCCGCATGGGAGGCGGCGGTTCTCGACTACGCGGCGGACGGATCGCCCCGGCGGGCCGCGGCGATCGCGAAAGCGGGTGATTTCCGCGCCCCGAGCTGGGACGACCATTTCACGATCGTCCGCGAGGCGACCCGCCTTCTCTGAAGGCCCGTGGCGGCAGGACGGAGGCGGGGGCCGCCGCCGTCCTCAGGCCGTGTGGTCGCGGATGCCGTAGAAGATCAGGACGCCGACCGCCCATGCAAGCGCCGAACTGAGCAGCACGAGCAGCACCATCTGAAGACGGGCCGGATAGAGCGAGTCCTCGGGCAGATGCGGCTCGACGTAGGTCGCGAGATAGCGGGTCTGCTGCTCGGCGCGGACGCGCGCCGACTCGACCGCGGTCGCCGCCGCCTCATAGGCGCGCTGCGCGAAGTCACGCTCGGTCTGCAGCGCCTCGAACTCGCTGAGCGAGGCCGACATCAGGCCCTTCTTCTTCTGGTCGTCGAGCACCGAGCCGATCTTGGCCTTCTCCTGCTCGATCTGCGAACGCAGCGCGTCGGCAGTCTGGCGCAGCACCCGGATCGACGGCGCGTCCTTGCTGAGGAACGCCGTCCGTCCCGCGATGTCCGCCTCCTGCGTGGCGAGCTGCTGCTCGAGGCCCGCGATCAGCGTGCTCTTGGCCGTCGCGGCGGTCATGGGATCGGTCTGGCCCATGCGGTCGCGATAGTCCTGAACGGCCTTGCGGGCGAACTTCAGGCGGAGTTCGGCGCGCGACATCTCCTGCTTGGCGAGCGCGATGGCGTCCTCGCGCGAGCGCTCGGAGAGCTTGTTGACGAGCTTTTCGCTTTCGCGAACGGTCTCCCTCGCGATCTTCAGCGAGTCTTCGGGCGTGAAGGCCCGGACGGTCAAGGTGATGGTTCCGGCGACCGGATCGAAATAGATCCATGCGACAGAATTCCAGAAGGTTGTGAGGTGCTCGATCGTATCTTCGAAGTCGTAGGGTCTGTATTTCGCGATGAAGTCGGCCTTGTCGTTCGTATAGACCGAACGGAGATCGACCGAGCGCTGCAGGTTGCCGACGATTTGCGAACTCAGGATGAACTGGGAGACGATATAGCTGTCGCTGATCGTGCCTGAACTGTCCATGCTGAGGCCGGTGAGCGCGCTCAGCGCGTCGCTCGGGCTGGGCGCGGCATCCGGCCCACGCACGGCGAAACGCGCCTCGGCGACGTACTGGGGAGCGGCGATAAGCCCGTAATAGAGGGTCGCAAGCGCCGTCGGCAGCGCGATCGCGAGCATCGCCGAAATCTTGATGTAGTTTTTCTTGCCTTTGGCGATCCCGACCTGAGCCGAGCGCACCGGGGCGGGCGCCGTGGTCTCCGGGGCGGGCTCGCGACGCACGGGAGCGTCCCTGCGCGGCAGCGGCACGACCGTATTGGCCGGCTGGGGGACGTGATCCTCGGGCTGGGCGATCGTTGACTGCTGCGACTCGGTCTCGGCGGCGGCCCGGGCGGCCGCCGCGGCCTCGGCGGCGCGCTGCATTCGACGCATCCCCCGCCCCCGAACAGGCTCTTCGTTGACGATGGAAGCCGCCGGCTCAGGCGGACTTTCCGACGTCCGTCCGGGTGCGGCTTCAGCCAAGGTTCTGAGGATCGATCTCGCCCGAGCGCCGAGCGGCACGTCGGCGCCGATCGGCTTTGCGCGATTTTCGGTCATTTTGCTTGCCGGCCTCGGTTCCGTACGCCTGTTGGAAGGCGTCCACAGCTTCCGCAAAAGTACTATAGAACGTCAGGGTTCCTTGGTCGAGGAGCAATCCCGCATCGCAAAAACCTTCCAGGGTCTCGGGTTTTGTCGTCGACCAGATCACCGATGCTCGACTGAAGCGATCGGCGACTGCGGCCTCGACCGCCGCAGCTGTTTCGGCGGGCGGTCGAGGAAGCTTTTCATCGACGAAATACCAGTCGAACTGCAAAGCGAGCGTCAGCCCCAGCGCCAAGGCCCTTCGATCAGGACCCGTGTACTGGGTCATCAGCTTGCCGCGCACAGCCCTCACGCCGCTGAGGCTCACCGCGATGGCGGCCATGTCGTCGGCGTTGACGCCGTATACCTGCGCAAGAAAATTGGCGTTCTGGACGAGTGTCGCCTTCATTTCGAGGAAGCGAGCAAAGTCCAACGGCCAGCACGGCGCGCCCGTCCTGCGGATCACGCCACGATCAGGCTCGTCGATGCCCGCGAGCAAACGGATCGCCGCCGAATTCTGCGCGCTATCCGGCCCGAGCAACGCGATGCGGCGCCCCGACGGAAAGGACAGGGTCGTCCCCGCGAGCAGCCACGCATCTTTCTGAGAGCCGCCGGCCTTCCAGACGTCGCGCAACTCAAACACCGGAAACGCTCCGGCGATGTTCCGACGTCGACGGCCAAGGGAAC
This sequence comes from Ancylobacter novellus, assembly GCA_003241695.1. Lineage (GTDB taxonomy): Bacteria > Pseudomonadota > Alphaproteobacteria > Rhizobiales > Methylopilaceae > Methylopila. Next base: position 58,408 of record QFPN01000012.1, read on the forward strand.
GGCCAAAGAAAAAGCGGATCGAGATTCAAAAGGCGCATTCGCCCCCGGCTTCAGAACGACCGCGCTTAAATACGGCGCAGCAGGCGAAATCGTGTCCCCTTCCACCCAATCATGCGCCATTCGGCGTCGGGGTCAATCACGCAGCCGCGAGGGGCGCGCATTCGTCACGCGCTGAGGCGGGCCTCGCCGCCCGCGGCGAGCGCGTCCGCGACGGCGCTGCGAATCTGGGCAAGCGAGAAGGGCTTGGTCACCACGTCGTGGATCAGGGCGTCGAGTCCGGTCGCGCGCTCCCGCTGGTCGGCGTAGCCGGTCATAAGCAGAATCGTGAGGTCCGGATAGTCGCGCGCCGCGGACAGGGCCAGCGCGATCCCGTCCATCATCGGCATCCGGATGTCGGTCAGCAGCAGCTCGAAGGCGCCGCGCGCGGCCGCCAGCCTGTCGCACGCCTCCGCGCCGTCGCAGGCGAGCACCACGTCATGACCGTCCATCTCGAGCGCGCGCTTCACGAAGGCGCGGACCGCGTCCTCATCGTCGGTCAACAGAATGCGCGCCATTTACGGCCTCCTTTCTCAGTCGGTCGCCTCGTCGCCCTCGACCTCGATCACGCCGACGAAGGGCAGCTCCCGATACGCATGGGCGACGTCCATGCCGTAACCTACGACGAACAGATCGGGGCAGCGAAAGCCGACCAGATCCGCGTCGATGCGAACCGCCCGCTTGTTGGGCTTCTCGAGCAGCACGCAGGTCAGCACCCGCCGCGCCCCGCGCGCCGCCATCAGATCCTTGGCGAAGGCGAGCGTCCGTCCCGATTCGAGAATGTCGTCCACGAGCAGTACGTCACGGCCTGCGACCTCGCTGTCGATGTCGTGGACGATCCTCACCGAACCGCTCGACACGGTGGCGTCCAGATAGCTCGACAGCGAGATGAACTCGACCTCAGGCGACAGATTCGCGGCGTAGAGCGAGCGGATGAGGTCCGCGGCGAACACGAAGGACCCCTTCAGCACCGCGACGACGAGCAGCCGCTCCGTGCCGAGCGCGGCGATCTCGGCCGCGATCTCCCCGTTACGGGCGGCGATCGCTTCGGCTGAGAACAGGACGTTGACGCGGCGGCCCATGGGGTCTCCTGAGGATGCGTTATCGAACGGCGGACGCCAGCAGGTCCCGCTGCGCGAGGAAGCGCACCTTTATCGCCTGGCCTTCCGCAGGGGGAGAGGCGAGACGGGCGCGAAACGCCGCCGTCTCGCCCGGTCCGAGCCGGGAGCGGGCGGCGATCGTGGTCCATGCGTAGATTTCGCGGTCTCCGGACGCAGTCACGGCAAGGCGCAGGCGCGGAACCTCAAGTTCGGTCCCCGATACGTTCTCGACCTCTCCCGTGACCAGCAACAACGGCGAGCCGTCGGCGATCTCCTCCACCGAGCGTACGTCGCGGATCGCAAGCCCGCGAACGTTCACCGGCAGACCGATCGCGGCGTAGAGCGATGCGAGCGAAGGCGCGACTCCAACGATGGCGGTCCTTTCGCCGAGGAGAAATCCGAAGACGGCGATCCCGGCTGCGACGAACGCAGCCGCCGGCCGAAGTCTCGGCCCCTTCGCGGGCGCCGAAGACCGCGCCGGGATGGACGAGCCCGCTTTGGCCGGACGCTCGAACAAGCTGCGGCGCGGCCTCCTGACCTTCTTCGGCGCCGGTTCGTTCCGGAACGTCTCGTCGTTTTTGTGGTCCGCCCGCTCGATCGCTTCGAGTTCGCCGGCGTCGTCGAGACCAAGGATTGGCGCCGGCAGCGGCGGCCGCTCGTCTTCTTGCGCGACGTCGATCGCCGCCACGTCTTCGACGAGCGCGCGCCACTCCGTCCGGCAACGCGCGCAACGGACCTGCCGGCCGGGACCCAGGCTTTCGGCCCGCACCCGATAGTTCGCGCCGCAGGAAGGGCAGGTGATCTGCATCGTGGCTCAAATCGGGTCGGACGCGCGCGCGGCGAAAGCCGCCCGCAGGCGAAAGCATCGACGACCTCGCCACTTTATCGTTAATGCCCCGTTAAAATCTCCGCGCGACAACGGGCGGAGCGTCCCGGTACGGACGGCGAAAGGCGCGTCGATGCTACGTTTCGAGAATGTGGGTTTGCGCTACGGGCTCGGTCCCGAGGTCCTGCGCGACCTGACCTTCTCGGTCGAGCCGAACTCGTTCCAGTTCCTCACCGGCCCTTCGGGCGCCGGCAAGACCTCGCTGCTGCGCCTCATGTTCCTCGCGCTGAAGCCGACGCGAGGACTGGTCAAGGTTTTCAACCGCGACATCGCCACCTTGCCGCCGGGCGACCTGCCGTCGCTGCGCCGGCGCGTCGGCGTCGTGTTTCAGGACTTTCGTCTGCTCGACCACATGACGACCTACGAGAACGTCGCGCTGCCTCTCCGGGTCGCGGGCCGCGAGGAAACAAGCTATCGTGGCGAGGTGACCGAGCTGCTCGGCTGGGTCGGCCTCGGAGACAAGCTCGACGCGCTGCCGCTCGTGCTGTCGGGCGGAGAGAAGCAGCGCGCCGCGATCGCACGCGCGCTGGTCGCCCGCCCCGAACTGCTGCTCGCCGACGAACCGACCGGCAACGTCGACCCCCAGCTCGCCCGCCGGATCCTCAGACTGTTCGTCGAATTGCACAAATCCGGGACCGCGGTCGTGATCGCGACCCACGACATCGCCCTCATGGACCTGGTCGACGCGCGGCGCCTCGTGCTGCACGACGGCAGGCTGCACGTCTACGAATGACCTCACAGTCCAAGCCAGCCTCGGAAACCGCCGCCGCGCGTCAGAAGAGCCGCAGGCTCGGCCCGATCGTGCCGGCCTCCTCCGTCTCCGGCCGCACGCTGCTGATCGTCATCGCGATCATGACCTATCTCGCGTCCCTGACGCTCGGCGCGGTGGACCTCACCCGCCGGACCGCGGCCGGGTGGGAGCGCGACGTCGTGCGCGAAACGACGGTGCAGATCCGCCCCGCGGACGGCGTCGACCTCGACGCCGCCGCCGCGACCGTCGAACGGCTCGCGCGGGCGACCAAGGGAGTCGCGGATGTCCGGCCCTATTCGAAGGACGAGACCGCCCGGCTGCTCGAACCCTGGCTCGGTTCCGGCCTCGCGCTCGACGACCTGCCGATTCCCCGCCTCGTTGTGCTGAAGCTTTCGGCCGACGAAGCGTTCGACGCCGACAGCCTGAAGGCGGCCCTCAAACGCGATGCGCCCGGCGCGACGCTCGACGACCACCGCCGCTTCCTCGACCGCCTCGTGGCGATGGCGCGCGCGGTGGTGTGGTTCGGTCTCGGCGTGCTCGTGCTGATGCTCGCGGCGACCGCGCTCTCCGTGGTTTTCGCGACCCGCGGCGCGATGGCGTCGAACCACGACATCGTTCAGGTGCTGCATTTCGTCGGCGCCCGAGACAGCTACATCGCCGGCCAGTTCCAGAACCGCTTCATGCGTCTCGGGCTGAAAGGCGCGCTCGCGGGTGGGGGCATGGCGATCGCGACCTTCCTCCTCGCCGGCGCGACGGCGTCGCAGGGGGTGGGAAGCGCGACGGTCGACCAGATGGACGCGCTTTTCGGCTCCTTCGAGATCGGAGCCACGGCCTATGCCGGCGTCGCGGCGCTGGTCGCCGTGGTGGCGGCTCTCACGGCCGTCACCTCCCGGCTCACCGTCTATCAGACCTTGCGGGCGCTCGACTGATGGCTCATGTCGACGCCTCCGTCTTGAAGACGCCGCTGGCGCGGCGCACTCTGGAGCGCTTGAAAGCACATCGCGACGATGGCGACCGGATCTGACATTCTTTCGACCGGACCGACCCACGGTCCGTCCGGCTCGCCCTTCAGGCGGGCCGTAGCCACGCTCGCCTTCATCGGCGCGATCGCCGCCGCGCTGCTGTTCGCCGGCTTCCTGAATTTCGTCCGCCTTCTTCCCGGCGAGGAGCAGGCCGCGCCCGCCGCGGGCGACGGCATCGTCGCGCTCACCGGGGGCGCGGAACGGCTGTCGGACGCGCTCCGTCTGCTCGCCTCTGGCCGCGGCAAGCGCCTGCTGATCTCGGGCGTCCATCCGGAAACGACCGAACGCGAGCTCGCCCGCGCCCAACCCGACTACGCCGCCTTCGCCCGCTGCTGCGTGGACCTCGGTCGCCGCGCGCTCAACACCGCGGGCAACGCCGTCGAGACCCGCCGCTGGGCGGTCGGCCACGGGTTCCGCTCGCTCATCGTGGTGACTTCGGGCTATCACATGCCGCGCACGATGATGGAGCTGCACCGCGAGATGCCGGACGTCGAACTGATCCCGTACGCAGTCGTCACCGACCGGTTGCGAGGCGAGCCCTGGTGGCGCGACTTCTCGACCGCGCGCCTCCTCGCCGGCGAATACGTCAAGTATGTCGCGGCGCTCGTCCGGGTGCGGCTCGCGCCACGGCTCGCCAAGACCGAAACCGCAGAGGGACGGGCAGGAACGCCCGCGCCGCGCTCCTGACCGCGCCGCGCCCCGCCGCGCCCGTTCCCGCTTCGGAGACGGACCGCCCGCCGGCGCCGCGCGCCGGCAAGACCGTCTGGAAACGGGCGGCGGTCTTCAACGTCGCCCAGAGCGCGCTGGTCTTCCTCGTCACGATCGTCGCCGGACCGCTCACGCTGTTCATGAAGCGCGAGACCGTACGCGACGTCGCGAACTGGTGGTGCCGCGCCAATCTGAAGTTGCTGCGGCTCATCGTCGGAATCGACCTGGAAGTCCGGGGACTGGAGAACATCCCGAAAGGCGGGGCGCTGGTCGCGGTGAAGCATCAGTCGGCGCTCGAGACCTTCGGGCTGATGCCTCAGTTGCCGGACCCGACCTTCGTGCTGAAGCGCGAACTTACCTGGCTGCCGTTCTTCGGATGGTTCCTGATCCGGATGAAGATGATCGCCATCGACCGCAAGGCGGGAAGCGAGGCGCTCACGCAGATCCTCAAACAGGCCGAGCCCGCCGCGCGCGAAGGACGGCAGATCGTGATCTATCCCGAAGGCACCCGCCGCGCGGTGGGCGAGCCCGCGCGCTACAAGCTCGGCGTCTCCTTCCTCTACGAGCGGCTCGGCCTGCCCTGCGCGCCCGTCGCCATCAACGCCGGCGTGTTCTGGCCGAAAGGCACGCTGCGCCGCCGACAGGGCCGCGCCGTGATCGAGTTCCTCGAACCGATCCCGCCGGGTCTCGACCGGGACACGTTTCAAAAAATTCTAAAAGAACGGATCGAAAACGCGAGCGCGACGTTGATCGACGAAGCGTTGCACGGCCCGACGCCGGTCGGACCGCCGAGGCCGTGACCGCTTTCCCGCCGACCGCTCGACGGTCGCGACCGCGGGGCTGCAGATGGACGCCAATCAGCGGGGGGCGCCATGGCCGAAAGCGAGATGGACCGAAACCTCCTTGACGCGCTTTCCGTCTCCGTGGCGGAACCTGCGCCCGAGGACGACGGGCTGGCGGTCGTCGCGCGCGAGGGCGGTTTCGGCGATCGATACCGCGTCTGGCGGGGCCGGTCCGGCGAGCGCTACGTCGTGACCGTCATGCCGCTCGGCGAAGCCATGGCGGTAGAGGGCGCGGTGGTGCTGCTCGTTTCGATCGAGCGGAACGGAAACCGGACCATCGTGTGGGCCGGCGAAAGCACGGACGCGCTTCCGGGCCTGATGCTGTCGCCCGCGGCCAGGCTCGAGGCGCATGTGCACCTGCTGGCCGCCTCGAATCCCGCGCGCCGCAAAGCCGCGCTCGACGATCTCGTCAACGGGACGCAATCCTACTCGTCGGTGCTGACCGTGAGCGCCGCCGCAAGCCAGGACAACGTCGGGTCGGTGACGCCGAGCCGCTCCAACTCCAAAGCGGTGTTGACGACGTAGTCGGGATTGGGTCCGGCGAGGCCGACGCTTCCGGCGACGCGGCGAAGCGTCTCCTCCGGCGAGAGCAGCCCGACATACTGGGGATGCTCGCGGTCCACCACATAGGCCACGGCGCTGATGCGGCGGCCGTCATGCAGCGTCACCGGCAGCATGGTTTCGAGATAGACCCTCGTGACGAGTTCCCGCTCGCGCAGATAGGCCAGCACGTCGCCGACCTGCGTCGCCTCGACCCGGAACGCCACCCCGCAGCATGAGCCGCCCGCGTCGAGCCCTAGCACGAGCCCCGGGCGCTCCGGAGTGCCGCGATGACGATGGGATTCGATGCAAAGCGCGCGGTGATAGCCCTCGACTGTGGCGCGCGACCGTTCGGCGGCCTCGAAGCCCGGCCGCCACATCAGCGAGCCGTAGGCGAAGACCCAAAGATCGACGTCGGTGGGTATCCCGCTTTCGCTCATGCGCCGCTCACGAGGCGCGAATCGGAACGCGCTTGACGGCGGCCGACCCGCATGTCTCGGGTACCAGCCCCGCGGCGCGTCGGCAAGAGTCGGCGCCGCGCCGCAATAAGCAGGGCATGGGCATGACGACAGAGACGGCCGCTCCCTCGCCGGACACGCGCCGCGGCCGCTGGCGCATCTTCGTCCCGACGCTTCTACTGCTGATCGCCGGCCTCGGCTGGACCGGATTCTGGTTCTGGGCGTCGGCGCGCGCCGAGGAAGCGGTCGACGTCTGGCTCGCCCGCGAGGCGAAGCTCGGGCGCGTCTACGCCTGCGGCGAGCGCCATGTCGGCGGCTATCCGTTCCGCATCGAGCTGGAATGCCGGAACCCAAGCGCTCGGATCGCGGTCGAAGGCGGCGAGGCGACCGGCGCCGCCCCGCGCTTCTTGGCCGTGGGGCAGATCTACGATCCGAAGCGTCTGATCGGGGAGCTGACGGGTCCCGTCGCGCTCACGGGACCGGACGGACGAAAGGCGGACCTGTCTTTCGCCGACGCGATGGGAAGCGCGAAGGTCGAAGGCCGCCGCTTCGAGCGCGGCTCGCTCGAAATCAAGTCGCCCCGGCTGACGACGCCCGAGGGCGAGATCGGCACGGCGGCCGAGCTGACCATTCACGTGCGGCGCGCGCCCGACGCGCCGGACGGGACCTACGACCTCGCCGCCGCGGTCGACCAGGCGTCGTCGTCGCTGTTCGACTCGCTGCCGGTCGGGAGCGGCCCGGTCTCCGTCGAGTTTCAGGCCCGCGCCGACGGGCTCGAGGATTTCAGGCCCGGCCCGATCGGCGACCGTCTGAAGGCTTTCGCGGACGCGGGGGGGCGGGTGAAGGTCGCGCTCGCCAGGATCGCCCGCGGGGACGTGGCGGCGGAAGCAAGAGGCGAAGCCGGTCTCGACCAGCAGGGCCGGATCGACGGCTCGTTCGACGTGACCGCGCGGGGGGTCGACGAACTCGTGAAATCGTTCGCGGGCGGCGAGGAGCGCGGCGGACTGTCGTCGCTGATCGGCGTCGGGGCGAAGATGCTCGGCAAGCCGGCCGAACTCGACGGACAGGCCGCAACCGTCTACCGGGTCGCGCTCGACAAGGGCCGGGTTCGCCTCGGACCGTTTAAGCTGACGCGCCTGCCGCCGGCGTTCTGAAGAGCGCGAAAGTTCAGCGAGGCGGCGCAGGACGCCCCCATCGCTCAAGCCTGTCAGGCTATTCCGCGGCGATCGCCTGATAGCGGCGCGGCAGGTCGAGTTTCGACCAGACCGCGTCGAGCGCCTCAGCGAGTTCACGAACCAGCGCGTCGTCGTGGAGCGGCGACGGCGAGATCCTCAGCCGCTCGGTGCCGCGCGGCACCGTCGGATAGTTGATCGGCTGGATGTAGACGCCATGCTCGGCGAGCAGCATGTCGGTGGCCGCCTTCGCTTTTTCCGGGCAGCCGACCAGAACCGGCACGATGTGGGTTTCCGACGGCATCACCGGCAGGCCGCGCGCCGAGAGCGCGATCTTGGTCTGCGTGGCCTGACGCTGCTGCCGGTCGCGCTCGACCTGGGAGTCCTTCAAATGCGCCACAGAGGCGCGCGCCGCCGCGGCGATCGCGGGCGGCATGGCGGTGGTGAAGATGAAGCCGGGCGCATAACCGCGGATGGCGTCGACGATCGGCTGCGACGCGGTCACGTAGCCGCCGATCACGCCGAAGGCCTTGGCGAGCGTGCCCTCGATCACGTCGACGCGGTGCATCACCCCGTCGCGCTCGGCGATGCCCGCGCCGCGCGGACCGTACATCCCGACCGCGTGGACCTCGTCCAGATAGGTCATCGCGCCGTATTCCTCGGCGAGATCGCAGATCCGGCCGATCGGCGCGACGTCGCCGTCCATCGAATAGACGCTCTCGAAGGCGACCAGCTTCGGCCGTTCGCCGGCCTCCTTCAGGAGCCGTTCGAGATCGGCGAGATCGTTGTGCTGGAAAACCTTCCGGGCGCAGCCGGATCCGCGCATTCCGGCGATCATCGAGGCGTGGTTCAGCGCGTCCGACAGGATCAGGCAGTCGGGCATCAGCCGCGCGATCGTCGAGATCGAAGCCTCGTTCGAGACGTAACCCGACGAGAACACCAGCCCCGCCTCCTTGCCGTGGAGGTCGGCGAGTTCCTGCTCGAGCAGGACGAGCGGGTGAGTGGTGCCGGCGATGTTGCGGGTGCCGCCCGAGCCTGCGCCGAGCGCTTCGGCCGTCTCGGTCAGGGCGGAGATCACCTTGGGGTGCTGGCCCATGCCGAGATAGTCGTTCGAGCACCACACCACGACCTCGCGCGGCCCTTGGGGCGCATGCCAGACCGCCCGCGGGAAATCCCCCGCGCGGCGTTCGAGATCGGCGAAGACGCGGTAGCGCTTTTCGGCGTGAAGCTGGTCGACCGCGCGGCGGAAAACGGCGTCGTAACTCATCGAGCGTCCCATCCTGCGCGAGTTCATAATCATTCTAGCCCAAAATGTCGTCATCAGAAGGGATGACGGCGACAGAAGGCCGCGCAGGATGGATCAGGCCGGGGTCGCGAAGCCTCCGGTCGGAGGAGCGGCGGCCGCTTCGAGCACCGCGCGTTCGCTCGCCTTGCCGCTCGCCTTTGCGATGAGAACGACCGGCAGAAGCCCCACGGCCACGATGGCGAGCGCCGCAACCGCCCCGCTTTCGTAGGAGCCGCGGGCGGCCTCGCCGTAGACGTGGGTGGCGAGCGTCTCGAAGTTGAGCGGGCGGAGCAGCAGCGTCGCGGGCAGCTCCTTCATGCAGTCCACGAAGACGAGCAGCGCCGCGGCGCCGATCGCGGGCGCCGCGAGCGGCGCATGGATGCGGAGCGCGACGCCGAAGGGCCGCTCGCCGAGGCTCCGCGCCGTGTCGTCGAGCGAGCGCGGGATCTTTCCGAGCCCGGCTTCGATCGCGCCGGCCGGAATCGCGAGGAAGCGCACCACATAGGCGTAGATCAGCGCGGCGCCGGACCCCGAAATCAGGAGCCCGGTCGAGACGCCGAACAGCTCGCGGCTCCAGCCGTCGACCATATTGTCGAAGGCCGCGAGCGGGGTGAGCAGCCCAACCGCGACCACGACGCCCGGCATGGCGTAGCCGACGCCGGCCGTCCGCAGCGCGAGCTTGGCCGGCTTCCCGCAAAGCCGCGCGGCGTAGGCCGCCGTGAAGCCGAACGCGACCGCGATCACGGTCGCGAGGCCTGCGAACGCGAAACTGTTGGCCGCTTCCGCGACGATCTGCGCCGGAAAGCCGAAGGCGGCGACGCGCGCCGCCGCTTCGTTCGCGAGATGCAGCGCGGGCGCGACGAAGCCCACCAGGATCGGCGCCGCGCAGACGGCGACGCAGAGCGCCCGGCCGAGCGGGCCGGGATCTCGCGGCGCCGCGCGCCTCGCCTGCCGGGCGGAGCTCATGGTCGCCTGCCGCCGCCGCGCCCAGCGCTCGAGCGCGACCAGCGCGATCACGAGACCGAGCATCATGAGGGCGATCTGGGCCGCGCCTTCGACCGAGGAGCGGTTCACCCAGGTCGTGTAGACCGAGACGGTCAGCGTGCGCACGCCGAGGAACTCGGCCGCGCCGACGTCGTTCAGCGCCTCCATCAGCGCGAGCGCCGCGCCGACGGCGATCGCCGGCCGCGCGAGCGGCAGCGCGACGGTGAAGAAGGTTCGCCACGGTCCGGCGCCGAGCGTGCGCGGAACTTCGAGCACGGCGGCCGACTGCATGGCGAAGGTCGCCCGGGCGGTCAGATAGACATACGGGTAGAGGGTCGCGCCGAGCAGCAGGATGCAGCCGCCCATCGAGCGGATGTCCGGCAGGCGCAGGTCCCGCGGGCTGGCGTAGCCGAGTAGCCAGCGAAGCCCCGACTGCGCAGGCCCCAGAGGATGCAGCAGGTCGGCATAGGCGAAGGCCGCGACGTAGGCCGGCATGGCGAGCGGCAGCAGCAGCGCCCATTCGAACAGGCCACGCCCCGGAAACCGGAACGCCGCGACCGTCCAGGCGGTCCCGACGCCCACGACCGAAACCACGATCCCGACGCCGAGAAGCAGCGTCGCGGTCTCCCGCGCGGCCTGCGGCAGAACGAACGACCAGAGATGCGGCCAAAGCTCGCCGGACCCATGGGCCGCCAGTCCCGCCAGCCCTGCGACGGGCGCGAGCGCGAGCCCAGCGACGGCGAACCCCGCGACCAGCCAGCCGCGGGTCATCGACGGGTCGCGGCCTCTTCAGCCGCTTCGACGCCAGTCGGAAAGCGACGAGCGTTCAACGCCGTCATGCCCGGCGAAGCCGGGTATCCACGACTTCACCCAAGGCGGCGCCCTTCATCAAGTCGTGGATGCCCGCGAAGCCGCGGGCATGACGGCGTTGCGACGGTCGGACTTCAATCGTCGATCCTCTGTCAGCCGTCGAAGCCGACCTCGTCGACCAGCGCCGCGGCCTCCTTGCGCTTCGTCGCGATCTCGACCAGCGGCGTGTCATCGATCTTGAGCGTCCCGAAGGCCGCGAGGATCGGATCGACCGGCGCGCCGGCCTTGACCGGATATTCGTAGTTCGCCTGCGCGTAGACGCCCTGGGCCTCGTCGGAGACCAGATATTCGAGCAGCTTCACGGCCTCGGCCTTGTTCGGCGCGTTCTTGGCGACGCCCGCGCCCGAGACGTTCACATGCGTGCCGCCGTTCTTGAAGGTCGGCAGCGCCACGTCGATCGCCTCCGCCCACTTCTGCTGGTCCGGACCGCCCTTCCCCGCGCGCATCAGGCCGACATAGTAGGAGTTACCGACGGCGAGGTCGCAGGTTCCGGCGGCGATGTCCTTGGCGCCGTCGCGATCGCCGCCCGCGGGCTTGCGGGCGAGGTTCGCCTTGACGCCCGTGAGCCAGACCTTGGCGGCGTCGCGCCCGTCCTTGGCGATGACGGCGGCCACCAGCGAGGTGTTGTAGGGATGCTGGCCCGAGCGAATGCAGATCTTGCCCTTCCACTTGGGATCGGCGAGGTCCTCATAGGTGAGGCCCCTGGCGTCCGCGGCCCTGTCCTTTGCCACGTAGGCGACGCGGGCGCGCATGGAGAGGCCGTACCACTGCCCGCCCGGATCGCGCAGGGACGCCGGGATCGCGCCGTCGAGCGTCTCGGACGAAACCTTCTGGGTCAGCCCCTTGTCGACGAGATCGATCAGATTGCCGAAATCGACCGTCATCAGAACGTCGGCCGGCGAATTCGCGCCTTCGGCGGCGACGCGCTCGGCGAGGCCCTTTTCGACGAACACGGTGTTGACCTTGGTCCCGGTCTTTTCGGCGTAGGCGTCGAGCAGCGGCTTGATGAGGCCGGGCTCGCGCGTGGTGTAGACGTTGACTTCAGCCGCGAGAGCCGGGGCGGCGAAGGCGCCGGCCAAGATCGCGGCGGCGGCGAGAAGGCGTGCGGTCATGGGTTCGAGGCTCGGGCCCGCGAAATGTTCCGGAACGCCTGCAGGCCTTGAGGGCCGTCCCGAGATGCTTGATCTCGTAAGGGCCGCCAAGCGGCGGAATCAATCGCCGCTCGGAAAGTTCAATGATCTGGAATCAGAATGATTCTAGATTTTGACCGAGCGCGGTCTCCGTACGCTCTTAAACCGGAAGAGCGCCCCACCCCGCCTCCTCTCTCGCCTCCTCCTCCTTCCGCCTGCTAAGACGGCGCGCGAACGTCCCGAAGAACGGAGCCTTCCAGATGTCATCCATGCGCCTCGTGGTCGCCGGCGCCGCCGGCCGGATGGGGCGCGCGCTGGTGCGCGCGATCGCGGAAACCGAAGGCGCGGAACTGTCCGGCGCCTTCGAGCGCCCCGGCTCCGGCGCGATCGGCAAGGACGCGGGCGAACTCGCCGGGCTCGGCCCGCTCGGCGTCGCCGTGACCGACGATCCCCTGCCGCTGCTCGTCGCGACGGCCGGCGTTCTGGACTTCACATCGCCCGAGGCGACCGTCTCTCTGTCCGAACTCGCCGCGCAGGCGCGCATCGTCCACGTGATCGGCACGACAGGCTTCTCGGAGGCCCATCTCCAGCGGCTCGACGCCGCGGCGCGGCACGCGGTCGTGATCCGGTCCGGAAACATGAGCCTCGGGGTCAATCTCCTCGCGGGCCTCGCGCGGACGGCGGCGCGGGCGCTCGGACCCGGCTGGGACGTCGAGATCGTCGAGATGCACCACCGAGCAAAGGTCGACGCGCCGTCTGGCACCGCGCTGATGCTCGGCGAGGCCGTGGCGGAAGGCCGGGACATCTCGCTCGCCGAGAACGCCGTGCGCGTGCGCGACGGACACACCGGCCCGCGGGTGGAGGGCACGATCGGCTTCGCGACGCTGCGCGGCGGCTCGGTGGTCGGAGACCACACGGTGATCCTCGCCGGTCCGGGCGAGCGGGTGGAGCTCGGCCACCGCGCCGAGGACCGCATGATCTTCGCCCGCGGCGCGGTGAAGGCCGCGCTCTGGGGACGCGGCGCCAAGCCCGGCTGCTACGGCATGGCCGACGTGCTGGGGCTGGCGGACGGTTGACCCCGATGGCCGTCGCATTCGGCGCGCTCTTGCGCTAAGTGACCCTCGCGCGGGCGTGGGCCGCCCGCCCTCTGACCGGAGCCGTCCCGATGCAGCGTCGTCTCGTCCTCGTCCGTCACGGCCAGAGCGAGTGGAACCTCAAGAACCTGTTCACCGGTTGGAAGGACCCGGACCTCACCGAGCGCGGCGTCGCCGAGGCCAAGGCCGCGGGCGAACTTCTGAAGCGGGAAGGCCTCACCTTCGACGTCGCCTTCACCTCGAAGCTGAAGCGCGCCCAGCGCACCTGCCAGCTGCTGCTCGACGCGCTCGGCCAGAAGGGGCTCGAGACCATCGAGGACAAGGCGCTGAACGAGCGCGACTACGGCGAACTCACCGGCCTCAACAAGGACGACGCCCGCAAGACCTGGGGCGAGCAGAAGGTGCTGATGTGGCGTCGCTCCTACGAGGTGCCCCCGCCCGGCGGCGAGTCGCTGCGCGACACGGTGGCGCGCACGCTGCCCTATTTCGTCCGCGAGATCTTGCCGCGCGTGCTGAACGGCGAGACCGTGCTCGTCGCGGCGCACGGCAACTCGCTGCGCGCGCTCATCATGACGCTCGAGCGGCTCACCCCCGACGAGCTTCTCAAGCGAGAGCTGAAGACCGGCGCTCCGATCCTCTATGAAATGCGTGCGGATTCGATCATCGAGCGCTGGCGCGACCTCGGCGCCGCGGGCGACGCCGCAGCCTGAGAATCGTTAAAATTCCGATTGGCTGAGCCGCGCCGGCGGCGCATCATCGGCCCAATGGCGGTTGCGACGCTCCAGCTTGAGGGGGCCGTTCGACGCCGGGGGCGCCGCATGACGCTCCTGGCGTGCGTGGTTCTTTGCGGTTCGGCGCAGCCAGCCTTCGCCGGCGGCGACGCGGCGGCGGCGCCCGCCATGCAGGCGGGAAGCTGGCGCGAAACCGGCGGGGAGGCCGCAAGAGACCGCTCCGCCTCCCCCGTCCTGAAGGCCGCCGACTGCGTCGGGGTCGATCTGGTCACCACCCTCCAGAACAGCGACGCCGCGAGCTTCGCCCGCTTCGAGAGTTCTGCGCGAGGGGTGGCGAACGGACAGGGGCTGCTCTGGCGGGTCGAAGGCAAGGGCTCGAAGCCCTCCTATCTCTTCGGCACGATGCATTCGAGCGAGGCCGCCGCGAAGTCGTTCGACGATCTCGTGCTGCGCGCCCTCTCCCGCTCGCGCGTCGTCGCCACCGAGATACCGGGCGCAACGACGCGGCGCGTGGCGTCGGAGCTGCGCCGGCTCGTGGCCAGCCGCTCGTTCCGGCCGGAGGGCGATTCCCTCGCGGATCTGCCGCCCGACATCCGCGACCAGGTCGAGGCCCGCATCGCGCGGACGGGCATTCCCGCCGCCGTCGCCGAGCAGCTTCAGCCCTGGTATCTGGCTCTCGCGCTCTCCCGGTCCCGCTGCGCGCCCGTTCCGGCCGGAACCGACGTCGAAACCGCCGACGCGCGCATCGAGCGGCTTGCGGTCGAACAGGGCTCGACACTCACCGGGCTCGAAACACCGGCCGAACAGGTCGACGCGCTGGCCTCGATCCCCGACGCGGTCGCGCTCCGCATGATGCGGGAAGCGACGGAGAAGGGCCTCAAGCCCGAGGACGTCGACCGCACCATCCTCGGTCTCTATTCGACGCGCCGGATCGGCTATCTGCTCGCCATGCGAGGCCCGGTCTGGGCCGGCGCCTTCGACGTCGACGGCTACGCCGAGTTCATCTCGTCCTTCATTACCCGCCGCAACGCCGCCATGGTGCAGCGCGCGATCCCGCTGCTCAACGCGGGCGAAGCCTTCATCGCCGTCGGCGCCCTGCACCTGCCGGGCGACCGCGGCCTGGTGCAGCTCATCCGTCAGGCGGGCTTCTCGGTGACGCGCATCTGGTGACCGCGAAGACGGTCGCGAGCGGCGGGAGGAGAAGGGTCCGGGCGGCGTTAACCGCCCGGCGCCTGCGCCGTCACCGCCGGCCGCTCGGGAGCGGTCTGCGCGGACGCGTCGTCGGCCAGCGAGACCGCGTGCGCCAGAATGATCGGCGCGAAGATCAGCGCGAGAACGGCGATCAGGACGCCGCTTGAGCCGGTGTCGGTCTCGAAGATGTTTTCGTCGGGGCGCGCGCGGTCGAGCGCCTTCTTGATGGAGGTCATGGGCTCTACCTTTTCCGACCGGCCGCAAGGGCCGGTCGCGAAGGTGAGCCCGATCAGGAGATCAGGCGCGCATCTCGCAAACGGCCGCTCGCGGCTCGGTCGATCGACTACTGTCGTCGGGCATGGATGGGTCCGAAGTCCTGTGGAAGCCGGCTCCGGCGCACGCAGCGCCGGACCGACGGGCCGGTAATTGCGCCGCCCGGCCGGATTGTCAATCGCGTGCGACGAAGAGCCGTCCTGCGCTCAGTTCAGATCGTCCGGAAACCCCGGGAGCGGATGGATCTCGATCCCCTCTTCGGCGAGCGCCCGCGCGTCCTCGGGACTGGCCTTGCCGTAGACGGAACGCTTCTCGATCTCCTCGGCGTGCATCTGGCGCGCCACCTCGGGGAAGCGTTCGCCGACGTCCTCGGAATTCGCCGTAAGCTGGGCGCGAAGCTCGCTCAGCATGCCGCGCAGCTTCGCCTGCCGTTCATCGACGAGCGCGACCGGCTGCGCGCCGTCCGGCTCCGCCGACGCGGGAGCCGCCTCGACCGGCGCAGCGGCGGACCGCAGACGCACGGCCGGCGCCATCAACGTCTTCTCGACCTCGGCCGAGCCGCAGACCGGGCAGGCGAGCAGCCCGCGCCGCGCCTGCGCGTCGAAATCGTCGGACGAGCGGAACCAGCCGTCGAAGCCATGGCCTCCGGCGCAGCGCAGATCGTAGCGGATCATGGCGCGACGTCGTGCAGGACGGCGGGTTCGCTCTGACCGGTCACGACCCCGAAACGGCGGCCGTTCTCAAGCGAGGGGATGCGGCGGCGCATGTCGGGGGACTTGTCGAGGTCGATCTCGGCCATCACCACGCCCGGCTCCTCGCCGCCCTCGGCGAGCACGCGGCCCCAGGGGTCGACGATCAGCGAATGGCCATAGGTCTCGCGGCCGTCCTCATGCAGGCCGCCCTGCGCGGCCGCGACCACGAAGGAGCCTGTCTCGATCGCCCGCGCGCGCAGCAGCACGCGCCAGTGCGCCTCGCCGGTCTTCTTCGTGAAGGCGGCGGGCGATGCGATGATTTCGGCGCCGTGCTCGGCCAGCGCCCTGTGCAGGGTCGGGAAACGCACGTCGTAGCAGATGGTCAGCCCGAGGCCGCCCCATGGAAGCTGCGTGACCACCGCCTGCTCGCCGGGCCGGTAGGTCATCGACTCGCGCCAGCTCTCGCCGTCCGGGAGATCGACGTCGAACATGTGGATCTTGTCGTAGCGCGCGGCGATCTCGCCGTCCGGATCGATGACGAAGGCGCGGTTCGCGGCGCGGTCGCCATCGAGGCGGATCGCGAGAGACCCGACATGGAGCCAGACGCCGAGAGCCCGCGCCAGATCCTGGAAGGCCGCGAGCGCGGGATCGGCGCTTTCGGGCAGAATGACGTCGAACAGCTCATCGCGCGAGCGCACGAGAACATTGGTCATCTCGGGCGTCTGGATATAGGCCGCGCCGCCCTCGCGCGCCTCGCGCGCGAGCTTCACCGCCGCGTCGACATTGGCCGACACGGTCTTGCCCGAGCGCATCTGCACGCAGGCGGCGACGAACTTGCGCTCGCTCATCCCGGTCACGCCGCGAGCAGCGGGTCGAGGCCGCCCGAGCGGTCGAGCGCATGTAGGTCGTCGCAGCCGCCGACGTGACGGCCGTCGATGAAGATCTGCGGCACGGTCATGCGCCCGCCGGCGCGCTCAATCATCTCGGCGCGGCGCTCCGGCTCGCGGCCGATGTCGATCTCCTCGAACGCCACGGCTTTCCGGCGAAGGAGGTCCTTCGCCATGTGGCAATAGGGACAGTCGGAGCGCGTGTAGATCGTGACGGATGACATCGGCGGCTCGGAACGCGGACGGACGGAAGCTTGCGCGGCCAAGGATATAGACGGTCACCCGTCCTTCACAACCGCGGCGAAGGTCAACACGTCGATCGAGGCCGCGCCCGCCCGCCTCAGCAGCCGCGCGAGCCGCCCGACGGTCGCGCCGGTCGTCACGACGTCGTCGACCAGCACCACGCGACGGCCGGCGATCGCCGCGCGGTCCGCGACCCTGAACGCGCCGGACAGGTTCTCGGCGCGCTGCGCCTGGGTGAGGCCGACCTGGGGCCGCGTCGCCTTCACGCGCAGGACGGCGTCGAGCCGCAGCTCCGCGCCGGAGATCCGCGCGACCTCGCGGGCGAGCAGAGCCGACTGGTTGAAGCGTCGGCTCCAGAGCCGTCCGCGATGGAGCGGAACGGGCAGGACAACAGCTCCCTCCTCCAGCAACTCATGGCCGGCGCGCGCCATCATCGCGCCGAGAGGCCGGGCGAGATGGACGCCGTCTGCGTATTTGAGGCGATGGACGAGGTCTCGCGCCGCGCCGTCGAAACGTGCGACCGCGCGCGCCCGATCAAAGTCCGGCGGCTTGGCGATCGCGGCGGGCGACAGCAGGCCGGGGCCGAAATCGGCCGGAAACGGCGTGCCGAGCCGCTCGCAATAGGGCCGTTCGATAAGCTTCAGCCCGCTCCAGCAGGCGACGCAGAGCCCGCCGGATTGAGCCACCGGCTTCTCGCAGGCGAGGCACTGCGGGGGCAGGGCAAGGTCGAGGATCGCGCGGCCGAAGCGCCCGGCGATCCCTGCGGCGCGGAGCAGCCTCGCCCGCATCGCGGGCGGCTCGTCGTCCTCAATCGCGCCGAGGGGCATCGAAACCGCGCTCCGGCTGGTCTAAAGCAGTGGCCGCAAATGTCCGCGCAAGCCGCAGGAGCCGTCAATGGAGATCGTCAACGCCATGCTCGGACGCTTCGTCCGGATGGGGTCGCTCACCATCCTGGACGCCGCCGGCCGGGCGCATGTGCTGAAGGGCGACCAGCCGGGCCCCGAGGTCACGATCAAGCTGCACGACGCCAAGCTCCATCATCAGCTCTTCCTCAATCCGGAGCTTAAGACGGGCGAAGCCTATATGGACGGCACGCTCACGCTGGAGCAGGGCACGCTTCGCGATCTGCTCACCCTCTATGCGCTCAACCGCAAGAACCTGCGCTCGACGCCGGTGCAGAAGAACCTGCGCGCCTGGACCAAGCGCGCCCGCGCCTGGCTGCCGAAAAACGACGCCACGCGCTCGAAGAAGAACGTCGAGGCCCATTACGACCTCTCGAACGACATGTACCGGCTCTTCCTCGACGAGGGGCTGAACTACTCCTGCGCCTATTTTCGCGACCCGGGCATGAGCCTCGACGAGGCGCAGGTCGCCAAGCTCCGCCACATCGCCTCGAAGCTCGACCTGCGGCCGGGCCAGCGCGTGCTCGACATCGGCTCGGGCTGGGGCTCGATGGCGATTTATCTGGCGGAGAACTGCGGCGTCGAGGTTCTGGGCGTCACGCTTTCGACCGAGCAGCACGCGCTTGCGACCCAGCGGGCGGCGGAGCGCGGGCTCTCCGACCGAGTGAACTTCGAACTGCGCGACTATCGCGAGGTCGAGGGGCCGTTCGACCGCATCGTCTCGGTCGGCATGTTCGAGCATGTCGGGCTGAAGAACATTCCGGAGTTCTTCCAGAAGGTCCGCTCGCTGCTGAAGCCGGACGGCGTCGCGCTGC
The DNA here is from genome assembly GCA_003241695.1 of Ancylobacter novellus. Classification (GTDB taxonomy): domain Bacteria; phylum Pseudomonadota; class Alphaproteobacteria; order Rhizobiales; family Methylopilaceae; genus Methylopila. The sequence continues at coordinate 77,020 of QFPN01000012.1, forward strand.
TGCACTCGATCGGCCGCAAGGGCGGGCCGGGCTCGACCGGCGCATGGGTCCGCAAGTACATCTTCCCCGGCGGCTACGCGCCGGCGCTGTCGGAGACCCTGCCGGCGATCGAGCAGGCGAAGCTCTGGGTCACCGACATCGAGATCTGGCGGCTGCACTACGCCGAGACCTGCCTTGCCTGGGGCGGCCGCTTCGCGGCGAACCGCGACAAGGCGGCCGCGATGCTGGGCGACCGCTTCTGCCGAATGTGGGAGTTCTACCTGCTCATCAGCGAATTCTCGTTCCGGTACGGCAAGCACATGGTCTTCCAGATCCAGATGACCCGCGACGTCGACGCCGTCCCGCTCGCCCGCGACTATATGGGCGAGGCCGAGAAGCGGCTGGAGGCCGGAGAGGCCGGCGGAGCGAAGGCGCCGGCTGGGTGAGATCCCTTCGAGCGCTGCAACGTCGATTTGGACAGGACGCGTTGGGGCGGACGTGCTGCGTGCTTCGAGACGCCCGCAGGATCGCGCTCCTCAGCATGAGGAGGTTTGTTGACGCCCAGGCAGAAAGCCGCCTCATGCTGAGGACCCATCCGCATGACGGCGTCTCGAAGCACGCAGCCCGACCGTGCAAGGCGGATTGACCTCTGCAAGCACGCTCGCGAAGCCAACCACGCACGAGACGATCGCCCTGCCCTCCTCAAACGTCCCCCGCCTCATCGACCGCGCGGCGTTCGCGAGCGGCCGCCTTCGCGCCCGAAACGCCGGCGGCGGTCCGGACTTCCTCGCGGCCCGCGTCGCCGAGGACATGACCGACCGGCTCGCGGCGACCCTGCGGCCGTTCCCGTCCGCGCTTGACCTCGCGAGCCCCGGAACGGCGGTCGTCGAGGCGCTTCGCGCCCGGCCGGGCGCCCAGCGCGTGGTCCGCATGGCGTTCGAACCCGGCGACGGCGGCGACCTCCTGGGCGACCCGCAGGCCCTGCCCTTCGCGGCGCAAAGCCTCGACCTTGTCGCCTCTGGGCTTGCGCTGCATTTCGCCGACGACCTTCCGGGCGTGTTCGCGCAAGTCCAGCGCGCGCTGAAACCCGACGGCCTCTTCCTCGTCGCCCTCCTCGGCGGCGACACGCTCACCGAACTCCGCCAGTCCTTCACGGCGGCCGAAGCGGAGATCGAGGGCGGCCTCAGCCCGCGCGTGCTGCCCTTCGCGGACGTCCGCGCAATCGGCGCGCTTCTCCAGAGGGCGGCCTTCGCGCTTCCCGTCACCGACGTCGACCGGGTGACGGTGCGCTACGACTCGCCGCTCGGCCTGATGCAGGATCTGCGCGCCTGGGGCGCGACCAACGCGCTCGCCGAACGCAGCCGAAAGCCCCTGAAGCGAACGACGCTTGCGCGGATGCTGGAGATCTACGACGAGCGCTTCTCTGACGCGGACGGGCGCGTGCGCGCGACCTTCGAGATCGTCTGGGCGTCTGGCTGGGCGCCCCACGACAGCCAGCAGCAGCCGCTGAAGCCTGGAACCGCCAGAACCCGCCTCGCCGACGCGCTCGGCGTGCCCGAAGGTCCGCCGCGTAGGCGCCCGTAGCGTCAGTTCTTCGTCGCGTTTTCGACCGGCTCGTAGAAATTGGTCTTGAGCGAGGTGCCGACGCCGTAGATCGTGGCCGCTACCGCGCACGCAACGCCGACCGCGATGATGGCGTATTCGATCGCCGTCGCGCCGCGCTCGTCGCGGACGAAGCGCAGCAGCCGGCGGAAGCCCGTCGCGGGCGCAGTGATGTCGCTCATGCCCGTCCGCTCCCGCGCTCCGATGCGGGGACCAGGCCTCAGAGCAGGTCGACGAGATGCGCGATGAGCGGCTCGTCGGCCGGCGGCATCGGAAAGTCGCGGAGCCTGTCGGGCCTCACCCAGCGAAGCGCCTGCCCCTCGCGGCCGGTCGCGACTCCCGTCCAGCGCCGGCACACGTAAAGCGGCATCAGCAGGTGGAAGTCGTCATAACCGTGGCTTGCGAAAGTCAGCGGGGCGAGACAGGGCTCCTCGACCGCGACGCCGAGTTCTTCGGCCAGTTCCCGGATCAAGGTCTCCTCCGGCCGCTCGCCCGCCTCCACCTTGCCGCCGGGAAACTCCCAGAGCCCCGCCAGCGCCTTGCCTTCGGGCCGCTGCGCGATGAGCACGCGGCCGTCGGGATCGACGAGGGCGCAGGCGACGACGAGGACGAGCCTGAGGGTCACGACCGCGGCCTCACAATGCCGCCGAAGTCTTTAAGAAGCCGTTGCATGACGCGCATGGATCACGACCTGTAGTCGGCGTTGATCGCGATGTAGCCTTCGGTCAGGTCGCAGGTCCACACGCGCGCCCGGCCCTCGCCAAGCCCGATGTCGACCGAGATCGTGATCTCTTCCTGCTTCATGTAGGCGGAGGTCGTCGCCTCGTCGTAGGCCGGATCGCGTTCGCCCTGATGCGCCACTCGGATGTCGCCGAAGCGGATTGTGAGAAGGTCGCGTTCGGCCGGCTCTCCCGCCTTGCCGACCGCCATCACCACGCGGCCCCAGTTGGCGTCCTCACCCGCGATCGCGGTCTTGACCAGCGGGGAATTGGCGATCGAGAGCGCGATCTTCCGGGCCGAAACGTCGCTCTCCGCGCCCGTGACCTCGACCGTCACGAACTTGCGCGCGCCCTCGCCGTCGCGCGCGACGAGCTGGGCGAGCTCGACCAGCAGATCCTCCAGCGCCGCCCGGAAGCCGGCGAAGGCGGGGTCGGAGGCGTCCGAAACGGGAGCGTTGCCGGCCTTGCCCGTGGCGAAGGCCATCAGGGTGTCGGAGGTCGAGGTGTCGCCGTCGACCGTGACGCAGTTGAACGAGCGCTCGACCGCGTCCGACAGCGCCGCCTGCAGCGCCGGCGCGTCGATCGCCGCATCGGTCGCCACATAGGCCAGCATCGTCGCCATGTCGGGCGCGATCATGCCGGCGCCCTTGGCGATGCCGTTGATCGTGACGCTCGTCCCGTTGATCTCAGCCGAGCGCGTGGCGAGCTTCGGGAAGGTGTCGGTCGTCATGATCGCCCGCGCGGCCGCCTCCCAGGCGTCCTCAGCGCCGTTCGCCACGAGGCCGTCCATGACGCCCGCGAACTTGGTGGCGTCGAGCGGTTCGCCGATGACGCCGGTCGAGGCGAGGAAGATCTCGGACTCGGAGCAGCCCGCCGCCTTCGCGGTCGTCTCAGCGGTGAGTCTGGTCGAGGCGCGGCCATTCTGGCCAGTGAAGGCGTTGGCGTTGCCCGAATTCACGACGAGCGCGCGGATCGTTCCTCCGGGAAGGCGCTCGCGGCACCATTCGACCGGAGCGGAAGGACACCGTGACCTGGTGAAGACCCCCGCGACAGTCGTCCCTTCGTCGAAGGACGCCAGCAGCACGTCGGTGCGGCCCTTGTATCGAATGCCGGCCTCGGCGGTCGCGAGCCGAACGCCCTCGACCGGCGGGAGGACGGGAAGCGACTTCGGAGCGAGCGGCGAGACGGCGGTCGACATGAGGCGGGCTGGTCCTTCGAGGGCGCGAGCCCGCGAGGCTTACAGGCTTCGCATGACGAATGGAACGCGGCGAGCGGTCGACGACCGCCGGCGTCGCGCGGCCCCCTCCCCCGCTGGCGCAGGGGAGGATTTCCGCACGACCGCTGTTTTTGCCGTGGCCTTACTGCGGCGGCGCGGAGGTCGCGCCGCCCGCCGGGGCTTCGGCGCCCGGCAGCGGCACGGGCGGAGCCAGGGGCTTGCCGGCGTCGGTGCGCTCGACCTTGGCGTCGTTGCGCAGCTTCAGCACGAGATCCTGCTGGGCGGTGCGGACCACGTAGTTCTCGATCTGCGGACGCACCTGCTCGAACGGCGGCACGGGACGCGTGCGCTTCTCCTCGAGCTTGATGACGTGGTAGCCGAACTGGGTCTTCACCGGGGCCGAGACCTTGCCCGGCTCAAGCTTGAACGCGGCCTCCTCGAAGGCCGGCACCATCTGGCCGCGGCCGAAGAAGCCGAGATCGCCGCCCTGCTTGCCGGAACCGGGATCCTGCGACACCTCGTTCGCGATCTTGGCGAAGTCCTCGCCCTTGGCGAGCCGCTCCTCGACCTTCTTGGCCTCGTCCTCGGTCTTCACCAGGATATGGCGGGCGCGAACCTCCTCCTCGGGCTTCAGGTTCTTGGCCGTGTCCTCATAGAGCTTGCGGAGGCGATCCTCGGTGACGGCGGCCTTGGCCTCCTTCTGGAGGAGCTCCTCCATCAACGCGCGCTCCTGGAGATAGGCGACCCGCTTCTTGAAGGCCTCGCTGTCGCCGAGCTTGTCCTTCTCGGCCTGCTTGGCCGCGAGCTTCAGGTCGATCAGATAGTTGAGCGCGTAGTCGCGGCGCTGGTCCTCGGACATCGAGGACATCGACTGCTGCAGGTCCTCGCTCGCGATCTCGACGTCGCCCGCCGTGATCGGCGCGCCGTCGATCGTCGCGAGCACGGTCGAGGGCTCGAGCTTCTCCGGCTCCTTGGCCGCAGGCGCGGCGGCCGCATCGCCGGCGGGAGGCGCGGGCGGGGTCTGGGCGAAGGCCGGTCCCGCAAGACCGACCGAGGCGACGAAAGCCGCCGCGAGGCTCCAGCGCAGGGAGCTCTTCAGGTCGATGAATGCCATGAAACTCTTACCTTTCGCGCCGTTGCAGGCCCCGCGGGGCCGGGACACTGTCGGAAACGCCTTGGATTGACAAGCCTGCGACCCCCACTTATCTCACGCGCTGGTTTTGGGGCGGGGGGAAGCGCCTCAAAATCGAGCGGATTTCGGGGTTCTTGCGCCAGAAGAAGCGCGAGCGGCCGGGGCGGCGGGGGCTTCCCCGCGCGGTTCCGGTCCATCGAGAAAGGTTCAGCCTCATGTTCGGCGGTCTCGCCCGACGTCTGTTCGGCTCATCCAACGATCGCATGGTCAAGGCGATGCGCAGCCGCGTCGCGGCCATCAACGCGCTCGAGCCCGAGGTCGCGGCGCTCACCGACGAGCAGCTCCGCGCCCGCACCTCCGAGTTCCGCGAGCAGCTCGCCGCGGGCAAGACGCTCGACGATCTTCTGGTCCCGGCCTTCGCCACGGTCCGCGAGGCGGCGAAGCGCGTGCTCGGCCAGCGGCATTTCGACGTCCAGATGATGGGCGGCATCACGCTCCACGAAGGCCGCATCGCCGAAATGAAGACCGGCGAGGGCAAGACGCTGGTGGCGACCCTCGCGACCTATCTCAACGCGCTTTCCGGTCAGGGCGTTCACGTCGTGACCGTGAACGACTACCTCGCCCAGCGCGACAGCGGCTGGATGGGCCGGCTGCACGGCTTCCTCGGCCTGTCGGTCGGCGTGATCGTGCATGGGCTCGACGACGACCAGCGGCGCGAGGCCTACGCCTGCGACGTCACCTACGCGACCAACAACGAACTCGGCTTCGACTACCTGCGCGACAACATGAAGTACGACGTCCGCGCCATGGTCCAGCGCGGCCACGCCTACGCGATCGTCGACGAGGTCGACTCGATCCTGGTCGACGAGGCCCGCACGCCGCTGATCATCTCCGGTCCGATGGAGGACCGCTCGGACCTCTATCTTCAGATCGACGACTTCATCCCGCGGCTTCAGGACGGCGACTACGAGGTCGACGAGAAGCAGCGGACCGCGACGCTGACCGAAGAGGGCAACGAACGCATCGAGCGGATGCTCGAGGAGGCCGGGCAGCTCAAGGGCGACAACCTCTATGACGTCGAGAACGTCACCGTCGTCCACCACGTGACTCAGGCGCTCAGGGCCCACAAGCTGTTCTCGAAGGACAAAGACTACATCGTCCGCGGCGACGAAGTGGTCATCATCGACGAGTTCACCGGCCGCATGATGCCGGGCCGGCGCTATTCGGAAGGTCTTCATCAGGCGCTCGAGGCCAAGGAGCGGGTGAAGATCCAGCCCGAGAACCAGACGCTCGCCTCGATCACCTTCCAGAACTACTTCCGCATGTACCACAAGCTCTCGGGCATGACCGGCACGGCCATGACGGAGGCCGACGAGCTTCTGGACATCTACGGCCTCGAAGTCATCGAGATGCCCACCAACCTGCCGATCGCCCGCCGCGACGACGACGACGAGGTCTACCGGACCGCGGCCGAGAAGGAGAAGGCGATCATCGAGCTGATCCGCGACTGCCAGTCGCGCCAGCAGCCGATCCTCGTCGGCACCACCTCGATCGAAAAGTCCGAGCAGCTCTCCGCCGCGCTACACAAGGCGAAGGTGCCGCATCAGGTGCTGAACGCCCGCTACCACGAGCAGGAGGCCCACATCGTCGCCGACGCCGGCGTGCCAGGCGCGGTCACGATCGCGACCAACATGGCGGGCCGCGGCACCGACATCCAGCTCGGCGGCAACCTCGAAATGCGCATCGAGCGCGAGCTCGAAGGCGTCGATGACGAGGCCGAGCGCGCGCGCCGGATCGAGCAGATCAAGGCCGAGATCGCCGAGAAGAAGAAGATCGCCAAGGAGGCCGGCGGCCTGTTCGTCGTCGGCACCGAGCGCCACGAGAGCCGGCGCATCGACAACCAGCTCCGCGGCCGCTCCGGCCGCCAGGGCGACCCCGGCCGCAGCCACTTCTTCCTGTCGCTTCAGGACGACCTGATGCGCATCTTCGGCTCCGAGCGCATCGACGGCATGCTGCAGCGGCTCGGCATCAAGGACGGCGAGGCGATCATCCACCCGTGGGTGAACAAGGCGCTGGAAAAGGCCCAGAAGAAGGTCGAGGCGCGCAACTTCGACATCCGCAAGAACCTGCTCAAATACGACAACGTCATGAACGACCAGCGCAAGGCGGTGTTCGAGCAGCGGCTCGAATTCCTCCGCGCGGACACGATCTCGACCTCGATCGCCGAGATGCGACATGACGTGATCGACGACGTCGTGGCGCGCCACATCCCAGAAAACGCCTATCCGGAGCAGTGGAACTCGGCCGGCCTGCAGGAGGACGTGCGCGAACTCCTCAATCTCGACCTGCCGATCGTCGAGTGGGCGGCGGAAGAGGGCATCGCCGACGAGGAGATCCGCGAGCGTCTCGCCAAGGCCGCCGACGCCGCCGCGACCGAGCGCGCCGAACGCTTCGGCCCGGACATCACCAACCAGATCGAGAAGGCGGTCCTGCTCCAGACGCTCGACCATCTGTGGCGCGAGCATCTCGCCACGCTCGATCACCTCAAGCAGGTCGTGGGCCTGCGCGGCTACGCCCAGCGCGATCCGCTGAACGAGTACAAGTCCGAGGCCTTCGAGCTGTTCCAGGCGATGCTGGCCAAGCTGCGCGAGACCGTGACAGCGCAGCTGATGCGCGTCGAGCTGGTCCAGTCGCCGCCGCCGCTCGCGGACGAGGACCTGCCCGAGATGATCGAGGTGCATCAGGATCCGCGCACCGGCGAGAACGAGATGGCGCTGGCCGACGCCGTCGCGGCCTTCGAGGCGGGCGCGAACCGCCCGACATTCGCGTCCTCCGCGGTCGATCCCAACGATCCGGCGACTTGGGTCAACACCCCCCGCAACGCCGAGTGCCCTTGCGGATCGGGCAAGAAGTACAAGCACTGCCACGGGCGGTACGCGTAACAGGCGGGCGCCTGCTACGGATCAGCGTCGGCGCCTGCCCCTCCCCCGCAGCTTCGCAGGGGAGGATTTCGAGAGCGCGGCCCTCATCCCACCGTCAAAATCACCGGCACGTGGTCCGACGGCCGCTCCCAGCCGCGCGCGGCGCGCAGCGTCTCGACGCCGGTGGTGCGGTCCGCGACGTCCTCGCTCGTCCAGATGTGGTCCAGCCGGCGGCCCCGATCGGACGCCGCCCAGTCCTGCGCGCGGTAGCTCCACCACGAATAGAGCTTCTCGGGATGCGGCACGTGGCGGCGCACCGCGTCGACCCAGCGGCCGGCGCGGCGGACGGCGTCGAGGCCCTCGGTCTCGATCGGCGTGTGGCTGACGATCTTCAGGAGCTGCTTGTGGCTCCAGACGTCGCTCTCATGCGGGGCGATGTTGAGGTCGCCGACCATGATGCGCCCGCCCGTGTCCGAGATCCGCTCCGACCACTGTTCGAGCTCGCGCACGAACTGGAGCTTGTGCGCGAATTTCGGGTTGATGGTCGGGTCCGGCTCGTCGCCCCCGGCCGGGACGTAGAAGTTATGGAGCGTGACGCCCTCGATGGGCCCCGCGGCGAACGTCACGGCGAGATGGCGGGCGTCGTCCTTGTCGGCCCAGCGCTCCTTGGCGGTCGTCACGAAGGGGTAGCGCGAGAAGGTCGCGACGCCGTGATAGCCCTTCTGCCCGTGCATCGCGACATGGGCGTAGCCGAGCTTCCGCACTTCGTTGAGCGGGAAGCAGTCGTCCGGACACTTGGTCTCCTGCAGGCAGAGCACGTCGGGCGCGTGCTCCATCACGAGCTTCTTCACGAGTCCGATGCGCAGGCGCACGGAGTTGATGTTCCAGGTGGCGAGACGAAGCGGCATGGGGAAGGTCCGGAAACGCGTCGGATCCCCACGTCATGCCCGAGCTTGCCTCGGGCATCCACGCTTTTGGCCGTTCGCGAGGCTGGAAATCGTGGATACCCGCGCGGCGTGGCGGCGACATCGCGATGACGGAGCCAAAAAAAGACGCCCGGCTCTCGGGGGGTGAGCCGGGCGTCTCGCGCGCTTGGCGCTCCGCCGATCGGAGGAACGGCGGAAACGAGGCGGCTCGCCGGGTCTGCGACGGGGGGAACGCAGCGTGTTCCCGGCGTGCGCCTCGCTCGACTTCCGAGATGGTCGTTGACCAGACGAACGTCAAGCGCACGTGTGCGTGATTTTGGGGACACGCAATCTTTTTCGCGCCCCAAGGGGAAGAAGCGCGCTTCCGCCCGACCGAAGCCGGGAGGAAGCGCGGCGGCGTCACGCCGCCGCCGACACCACGCGCTTTCCGATCACGAGGCCCGAGCCGGTCGCGTCGACGGGCACCGTCGAGCCGTCCTTCACGTCGCCCGCGAGGATGAGCTCGGCGAGCGGGTCCTGCAGGTACTTCTGGATCGCGCGCTTCAGCGGCCGCGCCCCGTAGGCCGGGTCGTAGCCCTTCTCCGCCAGCCAGTCGCGCGCCGCCGGCGTGAGCGTCAGCGTGATCTTGCGATCCTCGAGCAGCTTCTTCAGCCGTTCGAGCTGGATGTCGACGATCGAGCCCATCTGCTCGCGCTGCAGCCGGTGGAACAGCACGATGTCGTCGATCCGGTTCAGGAACTCCGGCCGGAAGTGCGACCGCACCACCGCCATCACCTGATCCCGAACGGCGTCGCTGTCCTCTCCCTCAGGCTGGTTCACCAGATATTCGGAACCGAGGTTCGAGGTCATGATCAGCAGCGTGTTGCGGAAGTCGACAGTGCGCCCCTGCCCGTCCGTCAGGCGACCGTCGTCGAGCACCTGCAGCAGGATGTTGAAGACGTCCGGATGCGCCTTCTCGACCTCGTCGAACAGCACGACCTGGTAGGGCCTGCGCCGCACGGCTTCGGTGAGCGCCCCGCCCTCCTCATAGCCGACATAGCCCGGAGGCGCGCCGATCAGACGGCTGACGGCGTGCTTCTCCATGTATTCGGACATGTCGATGCGCACCATCGCAGTGTCGTCGTCGAACAGGAACGCAGCCAGCGCCTTGGTGAGCTCGGTCTTGCCGACGCCAGTCGGCCCCAGGAACATGAACGAGCCGATCGGCCGGTTCGGATCCTGCAGGCCGGCGCGGGCGCGGCGCACCGCGGTCGAGACCGCCTGTACGGCTTCGCCCTGGCCGACGACGCGCTTGATGAGCTCGTCCTCCATGCGCAGCAGCTTCGCCCGCTCGCCTTCCAGCATCTTGTCGACCGGGACGCCGGTCCAGCGCGACACGACCTGGGCGATCGAGTCCGGGGTCACGACCTCCTGCACCATCGAGCCCGCGGCGCCCGTCTCCTCGGTCTCCTTCAGCTCGCCTTCGAGTTTCGGGATGACGCCGTAGGCGAGTTCGCCGGCGCGGGCGAGGTCGCCCTTGCGCTGCGCCTGCTCGAGTTCGATCCGGGCCTTGTCGAGGCTTTCCTTCAGCGTCTGGGCGCGGCCGAGCTTGTCCTTCTCGTTGCGCCACCGCGCCTCGAGGCCGCCGGCCTCCTCCTCCAGCCCCGCAAGTTCGCTTTCGAGCTTGCCGAGCCGGTCCTTGGAGGCGTCGTCGGTCTCTTTCCTCAGCGCCTCACGCTCGATCTTGAGCTGGATGATGCGTCGGTCGAGCTCGTCGAGCGCTTCGGGCTTGGAGTCGACCTGCATCCGAAGCCGCGACGCCGCCTCGTCGACGAGGTCGATGGCCTTGTCGGGCAGGAAGCGGTCGGTGATGTAGCGGTTCGACAGCGTCGCGGCCGCGACCAGCGCCGAGTCGGCGATCCGCACGCCGTGGTGCAGCTCATACTTCTCCTTGATGCCGCGCAGGATCGAGATCGTGTCCTCGACGGTCGGCTCGGAGACGAAGACCGGCTGGAACCGGCGGGCGAGCGCCGCGTCCTTCTCCACATGCTTGCGGTACTCTTCGAGCGTGGTCGCGCCGACGCAGTGCAGTTCGCCGCGCGCGAGCGCCGGCTTCAGCAGGTTGGACGCGTCCATCGCGCCGTCGGCCTTCCCGGCGCCGACCAGCGTGTGCATCTCGTCGATGAACAGCACGATGCCGCCGGCGGCCGCCGTCACCTCGGACAGAACGGCCTTCAGCCGCTCCTCGAACTCGCCGCGATACTTCGCGCCTGCGATCAGCGCGCCCATGTCGAGCGCGAGCAGCTTCTTGTCCTTCAGGGATTCCGGCACGTCGCCGTTGACGATCCGGAGCGCCAGCCCCTCGACGATCGCGGTCTTGCCGACGCCGGGCTCGCCGATCAGCACCGGATTGTTCTTGGTGCGGCGGGACAGGACCTGGATGGTGCGGCGGATCTCCTCGTCGCGGCCGATGACCGGATCGAGCTTGCCCTCGCGCGCGACCTCCGTGAGGTCCCGGGCGTATTTCTTGAGCGCGTCATAGGCGTTTTCGGCCGTCGCCGAATCCGCGGTGCGGCCCTTCCGCAGCTCCTCGATCGCGGCGTTCAGCGACTGCGGCGTCACGCCCGCGCTCGCGAGCGCCTTCGCGGCGTCCGTGTCCTTCTCCATGCTGAGCGCGGTCAGAAGACGCTCGGCCGTGACGAACTGGTCGCCGGCTTTCTTGGCGAGGTTCTCGGCCGAGGTGAACACCCGCGCAGTGGCGGGAGCGAGGTAGAGGTTGCCCGCCCCGCCGCCCTGCACGACCGGCGCCTTGCGGAGCGCCGCCTCGACCGCCGCGCGCGCGTCCGCCGGACGGCCGCCGGCGCGCTCGATCAGCCCGGAGGCGAGGCCTTCGGGATCATCGAGCAGAACCTTGAGCACGTGCTCCGGAAGAAGCTGCTGGTTTCCGGCGTTGGCGGCGGCGGTCTGCGCCGCCTGAAGGAAGCCCCGGACCCGTTCGGTGTAGATTTCGGGATTCATGCACGTCTCCTTTCGAGCGCGCCGGCTTTCGCTGCCTAAATGGCCTCCGCGGCCGGCGCCTCAATGGTCCCCCGCCGCCCCGTGAGGACGACGTGGCGGATCCCCGTCAGGGCGACCCGCTCGGGTGCATATGGATGTTGCCATTTCGCAACAAAAGGGGGATGGACGGCTTTGATGCATAGGAAAGTCAAAAGGCTTTTTGGAGAGGAGTCGGGAGATGACAGTCGAGATCGGACGCGTCGCGGCGCTCAGGCGCTTTCCGGTGAAGGGACTGTCGGCCGAACCGCTCGACGCCGTCGACGTGGAGCCGGGCCGCCAGATCGCCGGAGACCGCGCCTACGCGATCGAGAACGGCCCATCGGGCTTCGACCCGCAGGCGCCCGTCAAGCTTCCGAAGACCCGCTTCCTCTGCCTGATGCGGAACGCCCGCCTGGCGGCGCTCCGGACGCGGTTCGACGAGACGACGCAAAGGCTCGACGTCGAACGCGACGAGACGCTCGCGGTTTCAGCGGACCTTTCCTCGGAAGCGGGCCTCGCCGAAGCGCAGGCGTTCTTCACCGCGTATATGGGCGAGGAACAGCGCGGGCCGCTCAGGGTTCTGCCGGCGCCCGGGCGCCACACCTTCTCCGACACGGCGAAGGGCGTGCTGTCGCTGATCAACCTCGCGAGCGTGGCGGCGATCGAGGATTTCGTGAACGCGCCCGTCGATCCGCTCCGCTTCCGCGGCAATGTCGATTTCGAGGGATTTGCGGCCTGGAGCGAACTCGACTGGGTCGACCGCGACGTGGAAATCGGCGGGACGCGGTTCCGCATCGTCGCCCGCACGGTGCGCTGCGCGGCGACCGAGGTGGAGCCTTCCACGGCCGAGCGCAACCTCCAGATCCCGAAGGCCCTCCAGCGCAATCTCGGCCACGCCGATTGCGGCGTCTACGCCGAGCCGATCACGGGCGGCCGGATCGCGCTCGGAGATCCGGTCCGGCTGCTCTGACGCTGCCGGCCCAAACGCAAAAAGCCCGGAGCGGCGAACCGCTCCGGGCCTTCAAATCGTCACGCGGCGCCGAAGCGCCGGTCAGTCCGGCGACGCCTCGGACGGCGCGGGCTGCGGCTCGCCGCCGGCGGCGTCGTCCGCCGAAGGGCCGCGGCCATAGCGGCCATAGCGGCGACGCCGGCTGCGCGACGGCGCGGACGCGCCGTCTTCCTCGCGCGGATCGCCATCCGGGGCCGCCGCGTCCGCCGCCGGGGCGGAGTCGGCTTCCTGCGCCGGGGCGGGCGCCTCCGGAGCAGCGACAGCCGGAGCCGCCGCGGCGGCGGCGGAGCGGCGCGGCGCACGCGGGGCCGGCGCGGCCGGAGCAGCTTCGACAGGAGCCGGGGCCGGAGCCGGAACTTCGGCCGCGCCGGTGATGAAGGCCGGCAGGCCGATTTCCGGCTGATCGTCGGCCGCAGCGCGCTCCGGCTGGGGCTTCGGCTGCTGAGGCTGGGTCTGCTGGGGCTGCGGCTGGGCGCTGCGGTCGCCGCGATGTTCGTAAGGCTGCTCGGCGCGGTCCGGGCGGGGCTGGCGATCGTCCCGGCCGTTCTGCTGCGAACGGAAATCCTGACGGTTCTGGTCGTAGGGCCGCCGGTCGTTGCGGTCGTAGCGCCGATCGCCGTCCCGCGGCTGCTGGCCGTCCCTCGGCTGGCCGTTGTAGCCGTTGGACTGGCCGTTGTTCTGCTGGCGAGGCTGCTGCTGATGCGGCGCGCCGTTCTGCTGCGGCTGGGGAGCAGCGGGCGGCGCGAACCCTTCGACCGGCTCCCCGTCCTCGTCGAAATCCACGTCGGCGAAATCGTCGGCGTCGGCGCGGCGGAAGGTCTGGTGAGGCTGGTACTGCGCCTGAGCGGCGGCCAGCAGGCGGTAATAGTGCTCGGCGTGCTGCATGTAGTTTTCGGCGGCGACCGGATCTCCCGCCGAAAGCGCGTCGCGCGAAAGCTGGACGTACTTGTCGGCGATGGTGCCGGCGGTGCCCCGGATCTTCACGTCCGGACCGTTCGACTCGTAGCTGCGCGTAAGCGGATTGGGACCTTTGCCGCCGCTGTTGCTTCCACCACCGCCGCCGCCGCGGCTACGGCCGCGGATGCGCTTCGACTGCTGCCTCATCGAATTCAACGTCGACACTCGCCTTTTCGAGAAGAGGTCCGCGCAGGACCCGCATACGATCGACGGCCCAGACCACGGCCTGCGCCGACGGCGCGCGCGCAAAGGCGCGAGTTCCGTCGTCGCGATCGCCGCCGCGGCGGTTTACCGTCCCGCGCGGCGATGCGGCGTGATCGAAGCTTTGCGTCGATCTTCCAGAGCGCGTCGCGCCGGCCCTGCCGGAGGCGACGTCGTGCTGAAACTATTCATCCGCGCTCTCGAACTGAGCTGAAGCGACAGACGGGCGCTGGATGATTCCGACCCCGAACATAGCGGCGGCGCCCACGGATTCCAAGGCTTTTTTACCGCATGCGCCGGACGGTCAGCGCGCGGGGAACGCCGCCCAGATCCCGCGCGGCGCGGGACGCGGAAAATCCCGCCTCCGCCATGATCGCCGAGACCTCCTCCGCCTGGCCCGCGCCGAGTTCGAGCGCCGCCGCGCCGTCGTCCGCAAGCAGCCGGGGAAGCGCGTCCGCGAGCGCGCGATAGGCGTCGAGCCCGTCCTCGCCGCCGTCGAGCGCGAGGAGCGGATCGTGCGCACGGACCTCCACGTCGAGGCCCGCGACGTCGGCGCTTAGGATGTACGGGGGGTTGGAGACCACGAGGTCGAACGTCCCGCCGAGCGCGTCGCCCCAAGAGCCCGCGAAGAACGCCGCCCGGTCGCCGAGCCCGAGAGCCTCGGCGTTCGCCCTGGCTGCCGCGGCGGCGGCGGGCGCAAGGTCGACGCCGACGCCGAAGGCCCTCGGGCGCTCCGAGAGGATCGCGAGCAGAAGGCAGCCCGTGCCCGTTCCGAGATCGAGGACGCGCAACGCCCGATCGCGCTCCCCCGCCGCGGCGAGCGCGGCCTCGACCACGGTCTCGCTGTCCGGGCGCGGCGCCAGCGTTTCGGGCGCGAGCGCGAAGTCGAGCCCCCAGAACTCCCGCCGGCCAAGGATGCGCGCGACCGGCTCGCCCGCGGCGCGGCGGCCGGCGAAAGCCTCGAGCCGCTCGCGCGCCTCGGAACCTGCATCGTCTCCGCCGGACGCGATCAAGCCGGCGGCGTCGAGGCCGAAGGCCGCTGCGGCGAGCGTTCGCGCATCGAGCTCCGGGGTCTCGCAGCCAGCGGCGCGGAGCCGGGCCGCGACGGCGCGCACGGCTTCGCCGCGGGTCACGCCGCCTCGTCTTCGGCGGCGAGCAGGCGGGCGCGCTGTTCGGCCGCAAGCGCGTCGACCAGCTCGCCGAGCGCCTCGCCCGCGATCACCTGATCAAGCTTGTAGAGCGTGAGGTTGATGCGGTGGTCCGTCACGCGCCCTTGTGGGAAATTGTAGGTGCGGATGCGTTCCGACCGGTCGCCGGAGCCGACCTGCACGCGCCGCGCGTCGGCCCGCGCCGTGTCGGCGCGTTCGCGCTCGATGTCGTAGAGCTTGGCGCGGAGCAGCGCGATGGCGCGAGCGCGGTTCCTGTGCTGGGAACGCTCGTCCTGCACCGCGACCGCAATCCCGGTCGGCAGATGGGTGACGCGGACGGCCGATTCCGTCTTGTTCACATGCTGTCCACCCGCCCCTTGCGCGCGGAACACGTCGAAGCGCAGCTCGGAGTCGTCAAGCGCGACGTCGACCTCTTCCGCCTCCGGCAGCACAGCCACGGTGGCGGCCGAGGTGTGGATGCGGCCGGAGCCTTCCGTCGCGGGCACCCGCTGCACCCGATGCACGCCGGATTCGAACTTGAGCTTCCCGAACACGCCCTGGCCGGCGATCTCCGCCACGATTTCCTTGTAGCCGCCGACCGCGCCCTCGCTGACCGACAGCACGTCGACCCGCCAGCCTTGAGCGTCCGAAAAGCGCTGATACATGCGGAACAGGTCGCCGGCGAAGAGCGCGGCCTCGTCGCCGCCCGTCCCTGCGCGCACCTCGAGGATGACGCCGCGGGCGTCGGCCTCATCCTTCGGCAGCAGTTCGAGCTGAAGCGCCTCGGACGCCGTCTCCAGACGCTCCTCAGCGGCGGCGCGCTCCTCAGCGGCGAGGGCGCGCATCTCGGAATCCGTGCTCCGGTCCGCGATCAGATGGTCGAGATCGCCAATCTCGGCCTCGGTCGCGCGCAGGGCCTCGATGGCTTCGACCACGGGAGCGAGTTCCGCCCGCTCGCGCCCGAGCCTCGCGAGCGTCGCGCCGTCGGTCGCGGTCGACAGCTCATGCTCGACCGCGGCGAAGCGCTCGACGACGGCGTCGAGACGGTCTTTGGACAAGACGCGGTTCATGGAGCGACCTGGAGTCCCCGCTTGGCCGCGAAGGCCTGAAGCTCCCCGCGCAGGCTCGCGACGCCGTCGGCCCCGGCGACGAGCGGACCGATGAACGCTTCGAGCTCCGCGGCGTCGGCGTCGACGAGCGCGGCCTTCACCGGACCGACCGAGGCCGGCGACATCGACAGCGACCGGTAGCCGACGCCGATCAGCGCCATCGCCTCGAGCGGGCGCGCGCCGATTTCGCCGCAGAGCGTCACCGGCTTGCCCGCGGCCTTCGCGCGCGCCGCGATATGCGCGAGCACCCGAAGGAAAGCCGGGCTCATGGTGTCGAACCGGCCCGCCACGCGGGCGTTGCCGCGGTCGGCCGCGAACAGGAACTGCATCAGGTCGTTGGAGCCGACCGAAATGAAGTCGGCGCGCTTCAGAAGCTCGTCGAGTTGGAACAGGATCGACGGAACCTCGACCATCGCCCCGAGCGAGACCGACGAGGGAACCGGATGGTCGTGTTTCACGAGCCGCGCGAGTTCGCGCCGCACGATGTCCTGCCCCGCCTCGAACTCCGAGACGCAGGCCACCATTGGAAACATGATCTTGAGGTCGCGCCCGCCTGCGGCGTTCAGGAGCGCCCGGATCTGAGTGCGCATCAGCGCGGGCCGGTCGAGCCCGAGCCGGATCGCCCGCCAGCCGAGCGCCGGGTTCTCCTCGGCCTCCGCCTGCATGTAGGGCAGGATCTTGTCGCCGCCGACGTCGAGGGTGCGGAACGTCACCGGCTTGCCGTCGGCGGCGTCGAGCACGGCGCGGTAGAGCTGCTGCTGCTGCGCGGTCTTCGGCATCGAGGACGCGATCATGAACTGCAGCTCGGTGCGGAACAGGCCGATGCCGGCGGCGCCCGTCTCGGCGATGTGCGGGAGGTCGACCAGCAGCCCCGCGTTCAGCAGCAGCTTCACCTCCGCGCCGTCGCGGGTGGCGGACGGCGCGTTGCGCAGCGCCCGGTACTGCTCCTGCTTGCGGGCGCGGAACCGCACCTTGTCCACATAGGCGCGCTCGACGTCGCCGGTCGGGCGGACGTGGACCTCGCCCGAAACGCCGTCGACGATGAGCGCGTCGCCGGGCTCCACGAGACCCGTCGCGTTCTCGATCTGGCCGACCGCCGCGATGCCGAGCGCCCGCGCCACGATCGCGACGTGGCTCGACGGCGAGCCCTCCTCCAGCACGAGGCCGCGCAGCTTGGTGCGGTCGTAGTCGAGCAGCGCCGCCGGTCCCATGGAGCGCGCGACCACGATGGCGTTCTCGGGCAGCTCGGCCGCGACCGGCGCCATGCCCTTGCCGGGCGACACCAGCTCGCGCAGCAGCCGGTTGGCGAGGTCGTCGAGATCGTGCAGCCGTTCGCGCAGGTAAGGGTCGGTCTGGCGCTGCATCCGCGCGCGGGTGTCGGACTGCACGCGCTCGACCGCGGCCTCGGCCGTGATGCCGGTCTGGACCGCCTCATGCAGCCGGCGGCCCCAGCCGCGGTCGTTGGCGAACATGCGGAAGGCTTCGAGCACGTCGCGGTGCTCGCCAGCGCGGGCGACTTCGCCGTCGTCGAGCATCACGTCGATCGAGGCGCGCAGCCCGGCGAGCGCCGTGTCGAGCCGCTGCAGCTCCGTCGCGGTGTCCTCGGCGATGAGGTTCTTCACCACCACGCGCGGCTCGTGCAGCACGACATGGCCGAGGCCGATGCCTTCCGACAACGCCGAGCCGCCCGCATGCGCGGGCCGCCGGCCGACCGGCTCGAGACCGGTCTCGGCGCCGCCAAGCTCGCCCGAGGCGATCATCTCGGCGATCACCATCGCGGTGGTCTGGAGCGCCTCGATTTCCTCGTCGGAATAGGTGCGATGCGACTTGTTCTGGACGACGAGCACGCCGAGCGTGTTGCCGGATCGGAGAATCGGCACGCCGAGGAAGGAGTGGAAGATCTCCTCGCCCGTCTCCGGCTTGTAGGAGAAGGCGGGATGGGCCTGGGCGTCCGAGAGGTTCACGGGCTCAGCCTCGTCGGCCACGAGACCGACCAGGCCCTCGCCCTTGTGCATCGTCGTACGGTGGACGGCCTCGCGGTTCAGGCCCTCGGTCGCGTAAAGCTCGAGGTCGCCGTCGACGCGCAGCACGTAGACCGAGCAGACCTCGGCGACCATATTGGCGGCGATGAGCACGACAATGCGGTCAAGACGCTCCTGCGCCGTGACGGGCTCCGCCATGACTTCGCGCAGCCGGCGCAAAAGCACGCGCGGGCCGCCATACGCGCCTCGCATCTTCCGCTCTCCGGGTGAACGACGCCGCGCCGTCGACGCGCGGCCAGCTTAGCGCCCGCCGCGCCGCGCGCAAAAATCGATCGGCCGTCAGGCCTTGTCGAGCCCGTATACCGAATGCAGCGTTCGCACGGCAAGCTCGGCGAAAGCCGCGTCGATCAGCACCGAGATCTTGATCTCGGAGGTCGTGATCGCGCGGATGTTCACGCCGCGGCCGGCCAGCGCCTTGAACGCCTGGGCGGCGACGCCGGCGTGGCTGCGCATGCCGATGCCGATGACCGACACCTTGCAGGCGTCCGCTTCGGTGTTGAGCCCCTCGAAGCCGATCTCGTCCTTCTTCGCCTCGAGAATGTCGATCGCGCGGCGCTGCTCGGAAACCGGCACCGTGAAGGTGATGTCCGTGGTCTTGCCGTCCTCGGCGATCGTCTGGACGATCATGTCGACGTTGATGGAGGCGTCGGCCAGCGGCCCGAACACGCCCGCCGCCACGCCCGGCCGGTCGGCCACGCGCCGGAGCGTGATCTGGGCTTCGTCCTTCGAATAGGCGATGCCGGTGACGACCTGCTGTTCCACGATCTCGTCCTCGTCGCAAATAAGCGTGCCCGGCGGCAGGCCGCCCGGCCCAGTCTGGGGCGCGTCCGGCGCGTCGAAGCTCGAGCGCACGAACACGCGGACCTTGTGCACCATCGCCATCTCGACGGAGCGCACCTGCATGACCTTCGCGCCGAGGGACGCCATCTCCAGCATTTCCTCGAACGCTATCCTGTTCAGTCGCCGCGCCTGCGGAACGATCCGCGGGTCGGTGGTGTAGATCCCGTCGACGTCCGTATAGATGTCGCAGCGGTCGGCGTTGACCGCCGCAGCCACCGCGACCGCGCTGGTGTCGGAGCCGCCGCGACCGAGCGTCGCGATCCGGTTGTCCGGGCCGATCCCCTGGAAGCCCGCGATCACCGCCACCTGGCCGTCGGTCATGCGCGAGATCAGCGCCGAGCCGTCGATCGAGGCGATGCGCGCCGCGCCATGGGCCGCGTCGGTCCTGAGCGGGATCTGCCAGCCCTGGAACGAGCGGGCGGGGACGCCCGCCGCCTGCAGCGCGATCGCGAGCAGGCCAGAAGTCACCTGTTCGCCCGAAGCGACGATCGCGTCGTATTCGCGCGCGTCGTGAAGCGGCGAGGCCTCCTTGGTCCAGGCCACGAGCTGGTTGGTGGCGCCGGCCATCGCGGAGACCACGACGGCGACCTCGTGGCCGGCGTCGACCTCGCGCTTGACGTGGGCCGCGACGTTGCGGATGCGTTCGACGTTCGCGACCGAGGTGCCGCCGAATTTCATGACGATGCGGGACATGGGACGCGCGGACTGAGCTTTCTGAACGGGATCGAAAAAGGCCGGCGGAAAGCCGCCGGCCGAAAAAGGCGGCTATAGATAGCCGCGTGCGCCGCACGACACAACGGCGGAGGAGAGGCTCATGGCGGAACGCAAGACAGGCGGCGCGGCGAGCCTCGACGCCGACGAGGTCGCCCGCTTCGGCGGCCTTGCGGCCCGCTGGTGGGATCCCGACGGGCCGATGCGCCCGCTCCACCGCTTCAACCCGGCCCGCGTCGCGATCTTCCGCGACGCGATCGCCGCCCGCTTCGGCCGCGACGCGAGCGCCATGCGGCCGCTCGACGGCCTGACGCTGCTCGACGTCGGCTGCGGCGCGGGCGTGCTCGCGGAACCGCTCGCCCGCCTCGGCGCGACTGTGACGGGCGTCGACCCGGCGCCGGAGCTGATCGAGGTCGCGGCCGCCCACGCGGCGGAAGGCGGCCTCGCGATCGACTATCGCGCCGGGACCGCCGAGGAGCTTCGCGACCAGGATCTCGCCTTCGACGTCGTCGTGGCTTCGGAGGTCGTCGAGCACGTCGTCAACGTCGACGCCTTCGTCGGCGTCGTGGGCGCGCTGGTGAAGCCCGGCGGGCTCGCGCTGTTCTCGACCATCAACCGCACGCTGATGGCTCATGCGCTCGTGATCGTCGGGGCGGAATACGTGCTGCGCTGGCTGCCGGTCGGCACGCATTCCTACGAGAAGTTCGTGACCCCCGCGGAGCTGCGTCTCGCCGCCCGGTCGGCCGGACTCGAGGTCTCGGACCAGCGCGGCATCCGCTTCGACCCGCTGCGCAACGCGTGGTCGTCCGCGGAGGACATGTCGGTCAACTACGCGATGGCCGCCGCCAAACCGGCGTGATGCCGGAGCGCAAAAGCTTTTTTGCGCCGCCAAACGTGCCCTCGTCGTACTTCCGTATATATGGCGCTGTTGGCCGCGCCTCTTCGCGCCGGCTTCCGCAACCCGCCATCGCGACGGAGATTCCATGTACGCCTGCACCGGATACGCTGCCGACGCGGCCGACAAGCCGCTCGCGCCCTTCAGCTTCGATCGCCGCGACCTCAGGCCGACGGACGTGCGGATCGAGATCGCCTATTGCGGCGTCTGCCACTCGGACCTGCACCAGGCCCGCAACGAGTGGAAGAACACGGTCTATCCCTGCCTGCCCGGCCACGAGATCGTCGGCAAGGTGGTCGAGGTCGGCCCGGAGGTCACCAAGTTCAAGGTCGGCCAGAACGCCGCCATCGGCTGCATGGTCGACAGCTGCCGCACCTGCGCGAGCTGCAAGGACGGCCTCGAGCAATATTGCGAGAACATGTTCGTCGGAACCTACAACGGCGCCGACAAGAAGACCGGCGAAAACACCTATGGCGGCTATTCCGACCAGATCGTCTGCGACGAGAGCTTCGTGCTGCGGCTGCCGGACAATCTCGACCTCGCCGCGGCGGCTCCCCTGCTGTGCGCGGGCATCACGACCTATTCGCCGCTGAAGCGCTGGAAGGTCGGCCCCGGCATGAAGGTCGGGATCGTCGGCCTCGGCGGCCTCGGCCACATGGCGGTCAAGCTCGCCCACGCCATGGGCGCGCATGTCGTGCTGTTCACGACCTCGCCCGGCAAGGTCGAGGACGCCAGGAAGCTCGGCGCCGACGAGGTCGTGATCTCGAAGGACAAGGAGCAGATGGGCGCCCACCACGCGAGCTTCGACTTCATCCTCGACTGCGTCGCGGCCCAGCACGACATCAACGAGTACATCTGGCTCCTGAAGCGCGACGCCACGCTCTGCCAGGTCGGCGCCCCCGAGGATCCGCTCGCGGTGGCGGTGTTCAGCCTGATCTTCGCGCGCCGCAACTTCGCGGGCTCGCTCATCGGCGGCATCGCGGAGACGCAGGAGATGCTCGACTTCTGCGGCGAGCACGGCATTACGTCCGACATCGAGATCATCCCGATCCAGGACATCGAGAAGGCCTACGCCCGGATGCTGAAGAGCGACGTCAAGTACCGCTTCGTCATCGACATGGCGTCGCTGAAGCAGGCGGCGTAAGTCCCGATTCCAACGGCGGCGGCGCCGGCCTCTCAGTTCTCCTGGGGAGCCGGCGCCGCCTGCGCGGTCTGGCCCGAGAAGGTCGTGGGCGCGGGGCTGACCATGACGGCCCCTCCCGCCTGAACCTTGTAGACCGCAAGGCCGCGGTCGTTGCCGCCGTCCGGCCTGAAGCGGAACGCGCCGTCGACCCCCGAAAAGCCCGAAGGGTTCAGGAAGGTGTCTGAGGTCAGCGCGTTCGCTCCCTGCGACTTCACGATCGCTGCGACGAGCGCCGTCGCGTCGTAGGCGAGCGAGGCGGTGCGAACCGGCGCGGAGCCGTATTTGGCGCGGTAGCGCTCGACGAAGCCCTTGTAGGCGCGGTCGTCCGGCGCCGCGTACCACGCGCCGAACAGGCTCTCGTCGCGGCCGATCGCCGGATCGTCCCAGAGCCCGGTGCCGAGAAGCTGAAGGCGCTTCATGTTGACGCCGTTCGCCGCGAGCAGCCCGACCACCGTCTGCACGTCGGATGCGGAGTCGGGGATCAGCAGCGCGTCGGCCTGCGGCAACGCCGTCGAGATGCGCGCCACGGCCTCCGACATCTTCGACTTGTCGGACGAATAATGTTCGAGCCCGACGACCCGGCCGCCGGATTTGGCGACGGCGGTCTGGAACGCGGCCTCGACCACCGAGCCGTAGCCGTTCTCCGGAAGCAGCGCCGCGAAGGAGCGCTTCCCCTGCGCGACCGCATAGGAGACGATCCGCTGAACGTCCGATTCCGGCAGGAAGCTCAGCAGGAAGACGCCGTTGGTCGCGACGTTCTGGTCGGTCGAGAAGGCGAGCATGGGCACGTTGCGCTGCTTGGCGATCTGGCCGGCGCTCGCGACCGAATGGGCGAACAGCGGCCCGAGCACGAGCTTCGCGCCCTCGTCGGTCGCGGCCTGGGCTGCGGCGCGCGCGCCCTGCGCGGTCCCGCCGTCGTCCTTCACCACGAGCTGGATGTCGGGCGTGTTGAATTCGGCGAGCGCGAGTTCGGCGGCGTTGCGCATCGACTGCGCGGCGGCGCCGGCGTTGCCGGACGCGCTCTGCGGCAGGACGAGCGCGACCTTGACCGCGCCTTCGCCCACCACCGCGTCGAGCGGCTTGCTTTCGACGGAGGGCGTCGGCGCCGCCTGCGGCATCGGGTCGAGCGCCGCGCGGTCCGTGGCGCTGTCCGTGTCGCAGGCCGCGACGAGGGCGCACAGTCCCGCGACGAGCACGCCGCGCCGCATCCGTCGCCAATCGAGAAACATCGTCGCCACCGCATTCCTGCCGGACGCCGCCCCGCTGGCGACCGGCGCGCATGAAAGCCCCGATGGTCCGGGCGAAGCGTCCGCTTTCCGCAATCGCCGCAGCCCGATAGACTTCGTCGTTGAGTACTAGACGAGCATCCTCATGCCAAGGCCTGCGAGCCTCCCCCACCCCTCCGCGCCGATCGAAGACCCCGGCGCAGCCCCTCCGCGAAGCTACCTGCTTGCGGGGCAGCGCGTCGTCGCGGGGTCGATCGCGCCCGGCCTTCACGTGGTCGCGACCCCGATCGGCGCGCTCGCCGACGTCACGATCCGTGCGCTCGAAACGCTTGCGGCGGCGGACCTCGTGCTGTGCGAGGACACCCGCGTCACCCGCAAGCTCACGAGCCATTACGGGATCTCGACGCCGCTCGCGCCCTATCACGAGCATAACGCCGCCGAGATGCGGCCCCGCGTGCTCGGAAGGCTCGCCGAAGGTCAGCGGGTGGCGCTCGTCAGCGACGCAGGCACGCCGCTGGTCTCCGATCCCGGCTTCAAGCTGGTACGCGACGCCGTCGCGGCCGGCGCGCATGTCACCGCGGCGCCCGGCGCCTCCGCGGTCCTGACGGCGCTGGTGCTGGCCGCCCTGCCGACCGACCGCTTCTTCTTCGAGGGCTTCCTGCCGCCCAAGCAGGCCGCGCGAAAAGCTCGGATCCTGGAGATCGCCCGCATCCCCGCGACGCTCGTGTTCTACGAGACGGGTCCGCGCGTCGCGGCGGCGCTCGCCGACCTCGCCGAGGTTCTGGGCGACCGTGAGGCCGCTCTCGCGCGCGAACTCACCAAGCGCTTCGAGGAGGTGCGCCGCGCGCCCCTCGCGACGCTTGCGGCGGAGCTCGCGCAGGAGCCTCCGCCGAAGGGCGAGATCGCGCTCGTGGTCGGGCCTCCGGCCGAGGAGACCGCGCTCGAGGACGGCGACCTCGACCGCGCGCTCGCGGAGGCGATGAAGCGGGTTTCGGTGAAGGACGCCGTCGCCGAGGTCGCGGCCGCCACCGGGGCCAAACGCCGGGACGTCTACGCCCGCGCGCTCGCGCTGTCGAAAACCGACTGACGCCCGTGGCCGCCGAGCCCGCCCGTCTGCGCGCCTTCCGGCTCGGCCTCACCGCCGAATCGCGGGCCGCGTGGCTTCTCAGGCTGACCGGATGGCGGATCGTCGCGCGGCGATGGTCGGCCGGCACGGGCGAAGTCGACATCGTGGCCTTGCGCGGCCGCACTCTGGCCTTCGTCGAGGTCAAGGCGCGCGCGGATTTCGCGACCGCCGTCGAGGCGGTCACGCCGCGCCAGCAGGCGCGCATCCGGCGCGGAGCCGAAGCCTTCCTTGCGAAGCGGCCCGCTTATGCGGGATATGTCGTCACCTTCGACGTCGTTCTGGTCGCGCCGGGACGCCTGCCGAAGCGGCTGCCGAACGCCTTCGGCTCCTGAAGGGTTTCCCCCATGAAGCTCCGCGTCGCCGTGCAGATGGATCCGATCGAGCGGATCAACATCACGGGCGATTCGACCTTCGCGCTGATGCTCGAAGCGCAGGCCCGCGGCCACGAGCTCGCGGTCTACACGCCCGACCGGCTGAGCCAGATCGGGCCAGACGTCTTCGCCGCCGTGCGGCCCTGCACGGTGCGGGACGTCGCGGGCGACCACGTGTCGTTCGGGCAGGAGACCCGGGTCTCGCTCGGCCGGGAGGCCGACGTGGTGCTGCTACGGCAGGATCCGCCGTTCGACATGGCCTACGTCACCACGACCCATATGCTCGAACGCATCCACCCGAAGACGCTGGTGGTGAACGACCCGGCCCATGTGCGGAACGCGCCGGAAAAGATCTTCGTGCTGGATTTCCCGCAGCTGATGCCGCCGACGCTGGTGACCCGCGACAAGGCCGAAATCGCAGCCTTCCGCGCCGAGCACGGCGACATCGTGATGAAGCCGCTCTACGGGAACGGCGGCGCGGCGGTGTTCCGGCTCACGAGCGACGACCTCAACTACGGCTCGCTGGTCGACTTCTTCTCGACGAGCTTCCGCGAGCCGTGGATGATCCAGAAGTTCCTGCCGAACGTGGTGAAGGGCGACAAACGCATCCTCCTCGTCGACGGCGTCTTCGCGGGGGCGGTGAACCGCGTGCCGGCGGCCGGCGACCTGCGCTCCAACATGATCCGCGGCGGAGCGGCGCAGACCACCGAACTGACCTCGCGCGAACGCGAAATCTGCGAGACCATCGGTCCGGAGCTGAAGCGACGGGGGCTGATCTTCGTGGGCATCGACGTGATCGACGGCTGCCTCACCGAGATCAACGTGACGTCGCCGACGGGAATCCGGGCGGTGAAGCGTCTTGGCGGCCCCGACGTCGCGGCCGCGACATGGGACGCGATCGAGACGCGGCTTTCGGAGGCGCGGGGATGAAGCCAGCCGCTGCGCCGGGCGACTCGGTGAAACGCTTCGTCATGCCCCGGCTTGTCAGGGGCATCCAGGCTGGATCGTCGAGCGCCGCGCAAGCGAGACGATGGATCCCCCGGACGGGCCGGGGGATGACGAGCCTCATTCTGCTCACGGCTGCGTTCGTGATTTCAGCCCCCGCCGTCGCGCAGGACATCACGCCGCCCGGCTACGCGGTTCCGCCGCTCAAGTCGGTCGGTCCCGACACCCCGGCGAAGGAGCTGTTCGGGCGCGTCGACCATCCGAGCTCCGGCCGGGAGGAGTCGATCGGCTTCTACACCAACGGCTGCATGGCGGGGGCCAAGGCTCTGCCGCTCGGCGGGCCGACCTGGCAGGTGATGCGCCCCTCGCGCAACCGCTATTACGGGCGCACGAAGCTCGTCTCCTTCATCCAGCGCATCTCGAAGAAGGTCGCGGCCAACACCTCGTGGCCGGGGCTGCTGATCGGCGACATGTCGCAGCCGCGCGGCGGACCGATGCTGAAGGGCCACGCCTCGCACCAGATCGGGCTCGACGTCGACGTCTGGCTGCGGCCGATGCCGACCGCCGAGATGAACATGCAGGCGCGCGAGCAGATCATGTCCACCAATCTGTTGGCGGCGAACCGCATCGACCTCAACGCCTACTACACAAAGAACACGCTGCAGGTGCTGAAGATCTTCGCGACGGACCCGGAGGTCGAGCGCGTGCTGGTCAACCCGGCGATCAAGCGGCGGCTCTGCATGGACGCAGGCGCCGACCGCGGCTGGCTGCAGAAGGTGCGGCCGGTCTGGGGCCACGACTACCACACCCACATCCGGCTCGGCTGCACGGCGAGCGACGGCTCCTGCAAGTCGCAGGCCGACGTCGTTCCCGGCGACGGCTGCGGCAAGGCGCTCGACTGGTGGTTCACCCCCGGTCGCCTGTTCCCGACGCCGCCCAAGGTTCCGCCGAAGCCCGCGCCGCCGATGACGCTCGCGAAGATGCCCAAGCAGTGCTCCGCGGTGCTGAACGCGCCCTGAGTTTTTCGGACGGCTGACGCCGGCTCAGGCGGCGGGCGAGCGCACCCGTTCGGGCCTGACGCCGACCCCGACGAGATGCGCGGGAATGGCCTGAAGCGCGGGAAAGCGGTTGATCAGCCGCAGCGGGAGCGGCGCCTTCAGCGGCCGCCCAGCCCCGAGCGTCGGCGCGACCACGTTCCGCTGCATGAACACCTGCATGGCTTGCGTGATCCGGACCGCAAGCATGCGGCGCGCCTGAACGCGGGCGAGTTCCGCCTCCCCGACAGGACCGAGCCGCAACGAGGCCGCGAGGATGTTCGCGGTCGCGATCGCGTCCTGGATCGCGACGTTCACCCCAACGCCGCCGATCGGCGACATCGCGTGAGCGGCGTCGCCGATGCAGAGCAGCCCCGGCATGTGCCAGCGCTTCAGCCTGTCGACCGCGACCGACAGCAGGCTGACGCGGTCGAGGTCGTCGATCTCCTGCGTTCGGTCCGCCGGGAACGGCGCGAGCCGCGCGACGCGGGCGCGGAAGGCCGCGAGCCCTTCGGCCTTCACGGCGTCGCCCTGCCCCTTGGCGATCACATAGGCGCACTGCCAGTAGTCCTGCCGGTTGATCGCGACCAGAAGCCCGTCGCGGCTGAACCGGCCCGCCGTCGCAGCGCCGTCGCTCTCGGCGCGCGACACGCGGAACCACATGACGTCCATCGGCGCGCCGAGGGTCTCGACCTCGAGGCCGGCGGCGGAACGGACGGTCGAGCGTCGCCCGTCGGCGCCGACGACAAGATCGGCGCGGACCTCGAGCGGACCGTCGGGCGTCTTCGCCGTCACGCCTGTCACCCGTCCGGACGCGTCGCGCAGAAGCCCGTCCGCCTCGGCGCGGCGGACCAGCCGAAATCCCGGATAGCGCCCCGCCTCTGCGGCCAGGAAGTCGAGAAAATCCCATTGCGGCATCAGCGCGATAAAGCGCTTCGTGCAGTTCAGCCGCCGGAAGTCCGCGACCCGGAAGGTCTCGTCCTCGACGATCGCCGACAGCGTCTCGACCTTCTGATGCGGCAGCCTCAGGAAGGCCTCGAGCAGGCCGAGATCGTTCAGAGCCTCCATGGTCGACGGGTGAATGGTGTCGCCGCGAAAGTCGCGCAGGAAGTCGGCGTGCTTTTCGAGCGCCACCACCTCGACGCCGGCGCGGGCGAGCAGCAGCGACAGCATCAGGCCGGCGGGCCCGCCGCCGACCACGCAGCAGCGGGCGCGCAGCTCCGTCGTCAGAGCGCCCGCCCCGCGCGGGCGCCGCGCTCCTCGGAGGCGAAGGCGGCGGAGAGGTCGCGGGCCACGAGTTCCTGCGCGGTGCGGGCATGCCGGACGATCGCCCCCATGCCGAAGAAGCCGTGCGCCACTCCCTCGAAATCGACCGCGTTCACCGCGACGCCCGATTCCCTGAGCTTTTCCGCAAGATCCCGTCCTTCCGAACGCAGCGGATCGATCTCGGCGGTAAGGATCGTGACGGACGGCAGGCCCGAGAGATCGGCGTGGCCGACGAGGTCGAGCCTGGGATCGTCCTTCTGGTCGACGCCGAAGAGCGCATGGCCGAGATACCAGCCGATCGTGGCCTTGTTCACCGGCCGCGCGAACTCGTTGATGCGGAACGACGGCGTCGTCATGTCGACGCCCGCGAGCGGATAGATCAGCGCGAGGTGGACCGGAGGGACGATCTCGCGGTCGCGCGCGGCGACCGCGACGTGGATCGCGAGGTTGCCGCCCGCGCTTTCGCCCGCCACCGCGACGCGGTCGGGCGAGCCCCCGAGCGCCTCCGCGTTTTCGAGCGCCCAGCGATAGGCGGCGACCGCGTCGTCATGGGCTGCGGGAAACTTGTCCTCAGGCGCGCGGCGCGTCTCGAAGGAGAGGACGATCGCGCCGGTCCGCGAGCAGAGCGCGCGGGCGCTGGCGTCGTAGTCGTCAAGGTCGGACAGCACCCAGCCGCCGCCCGGATAATAGACCACCATCGGCGACGGCGACGGGCCGTCGACGGCCGGGCGATAGACGCGGACGGCGAGATCGCCCTCCGCGCCGGGATAGCGCATGTCCTTCGAGCGGACGTCGTCGTCGGGATCGGAGATCCCGTATTTCGCCATCAGCGACGAGACGGCGTCGGCGGGCGACGGCTGGCGGCGCGCCTCCTCGGGGGTCAGATCCTCGATCGGCTCGGCGCCCAGCGCCTTCAGCTCCTCGAGCACCCGCGCCATGTCGATTTCGGCGCGGGCCACGGGATCGCCCGCGACGGCGCCGAGGAGGCGCGTGACTCGCTCCCCGAAGGTGGGCTCGGGCAGATGCGCGTCGTCGGGGGTCGACATCGTTCAGCCTCCTCACGAACGGGCCGGACGCCGTTCTGACGATGTCGCGCGTCTTCGGCCGATGATCGACGCCCGAGAGTGACCCGACTTTCCCGATAGGGAAAGAGGCCGCGCTTCGATTGCGCGGCCCCTCCGACCTATTGCGCAGTCGCGGTCCCCACGCGTCCATGCGCCAGATCGTGGATGAAGCCGAGCTTGTGGATCACCGGTTCCGCAAGCACGAACGGGTAGGGGTCCGACGCGCCCATCGAGCGGTTCAGCGAGTTGAGCGCCGAGGACAGGCCGAGCCAGGAGTCGGCGATCCGCTCCATCGAGGTCGAGGCTCCATAGGCGTCGAAATTGACCTTCGCCGTCAGCACGTCCTCGCGGTCGACCTTGGGATCGACCCGGAAGCCCCAGGCCCCTGCGGTGTCGAGCGTGTCGGTGATGTGCAGGTAGTGGGCCCAGGTCTCTGCGAAGTCCTCCCAGGGGTGGGCGGCGGCGTAGTGCGAGACGAACTCGTTCTGCCAGCCGGGTTTCGGGCCGTTGGCGTAATGGGTCTGGAGCGCCTGGCCATAATCCTGGCTGTCGTCGCCGAACACCTGCCGGCATTCATCGAGCGCGCCGCCGTCGCGCACCAGCCGATCCCAGTACCAGTGTCCGACCTCGTGGCGGAAATGGCCGAGCAGCGTGCGGTAGGGCTCGCCCATCGACGTTCGGCGCCTCTCGCGCTCGGCGTCGTCGGCTTCGACGAGCGCGATGGTGATCAGGCCGTCGTCGTGCCCGGTCATCACGTGCGAGCCCGAGTCAGGGGCGTCGCTCAGGAACTGGAATCCGAGCCCTTCGGGGCTCTCGGCGCGGGTCTGCAGCGGCAGCTTCAGCTTGATCAGTGAATAGAACAGGCGGCGCTTCGCGAGCTCCATCTTGCGCCAGAGTTCGACGTTCGCCGCGTCGGAGACGTCCGGCACCACGAGATTGTGCCGGCAGCAGGCGCAGAGCTGCTCGCCTCCTTCGGCCGGCGTCAGCCAGTTGCACACGCCGAAGGCGTAGTTGGAGCAATAGAACCAGGACGAACCGTCGCTCGTCGCGCCGACCGAACGCCACGCGCCGTCATCCGATTTTTCGAGCGCCAGCATGGAGTTGGAAGTCGGCTCGTAGCCGAGCGCGTGGTTGCAACGCTCGCAGACCACGTTCTCGAAATAGACGACCTGGTCGCAGTGGGGGCAGGCGAACAGTTTCATTGTCAGGAGATCCTTCAACCGCGCGGCGGCGCGCGTCGCACCCCGGAATGCGCGAGCCTGCGTAACAGTTCCACGCACCTCTGCCTGTCTTTTCGTCATCACGCCGCTTGCTGCGCTGCGGCCACGGCGTAATCTCGGCGTTCCCGTGATCAGAAGGATCATTCTCCTCCTCGATGTCAGTCCTCGCCGCGCTCCGCCACGTCACCCATTACAAATACGATCGGCCGGTCACCCTCGGCCCCCAGATCGTCCGCCTCAGACCCGCGCCGCATTCGCGCACGAAGGTCCCGTCCTTCTCGCTGAAGGTCACGCCGGCGGAGCACTTCATCAACTGGCAGCAGGACCCGTTCGGCAACTACCTCGCGCGCTTCGTCTTCCCCGAGGCGACCCGCGAGCTGAAGATCGAGGTCGACCTCCTCGCCGACATGACGGTCTACAACCCGTTCGACTTCTTCGTGGAGGAGAGCGCGACCGAATGGCCCTTCGCCTATGACGCGGACCTGAAGGCCGACCTCGCCCCCTATCTCGAAGTCGAGGCCGTGGGCCGCGCCTTCGAGGATTTCGTCGCCGGGATCGACCGCTCCGAGAAGGGCACGGTCAACTTCCTCGTCGGGCTGAACCGGCACGTCTCCCATGCTGTCCGCTACACAATCCGCATGGAGCCGGGCGTCCAGACGCCGGACGAGACGCTCTCGATCGGGTCGGGATCCTGCCGCGATTCGTCCTGGCTGCTGGTGCAGACGCTTCGCCGGCTCGGTTTCGCCGCGCGGTTCGTCTCGGGCTACCTGATCCAGCTCAAGCCCGACCTCGTGGCTCTCGACGGCCCCGCAGGCACGGATCACGACTTCTGCGACCTTCACGCCTGGACCGAGGTCTATCTGCCGGGAGCGGGCTGGATCGGGCTGGATCCGACCTCGGGCCTTCTAACCGGCGAGAGCCATGTGCCGCTCGCCGCGACGCCGCACTACCGCTCCGCCGCGCCGATCGCTGGCGCGGCGAGCTACGCCGAGGTCGACTTCGCATTCGACATGGGGGTGACGCGCATCGCCGAACGGCCGCGCGTGTCGTTCCCCTTCTCGGAGGAAAGCTGGAAGGCGCTCGACGCGCTCGGGCAGAAAGTCGATGCGGAGCTTCGCGCCAACGACGTCCGCCTCACCATGGGCGGCGAGCCGACCTTCGTGTCGATCGACGACTTCCAGTCGCCCGAATGGAACGCGGAGGCGGTCGGCCCGCAAAAGCGCGGCCTCGCCGACGACCTGATCCGGCGCCTGCGCGACCGCTTCGCGCCGGGCGGCTTCCTGCATTACGGGCAAGGCAAGTGGTATCCGGGCGAGACGCTGCCGCGCTGGACCTTTTCCCTTTACTGGCGCCGCGACGGCCTGCCGATCTGGAAGAACGCCGACCTGATCGCCCGCGAAAAGGCCTCCGAGGTCACCGGCCTCGACGCGGCCGAGGCGCTCACCCGCGACATCGCGACAAGGCTCGGCGTGCCGGCCGAGAACGCGGCGGCGGCCTATGAGGACCCGTCCTACTGGCTCGCGCGCGAGGCGCAGCTGCCGGAAAACGTCGACCCCTCGAACCCGAAGCTCGCCGACGCCGAGGAGCGCGCCCGCCTCGCGCGAGTGTTTGACCGTGGGCTCAACACGCCGACAGGCTTCGTGCTGCCCGTTCAGGCGTGGCAGGCGCGGGGCGTGCGCTGGGTCTCCGAGCGCTGGTCGACGCGGCGCGGAAAGCTGTTCCTCACCCCCGGCGACAGCGCGCTCGGCTACCGCCTGCCGCTCGGCTCGCTGCCTTATCTTACGCCAGCGCAGTTCCCGTTCTTCTCGCCCGCCGATCCGGTGCGCGAATTCGAGCCGCTGCCGACCCCGGAGGCGATCGCGCTCGGCCATCAACAGCGGTCGATCGCGGCCGCGCAGACGCCGTCCACGCCGCAGGCCGCCGCGGCCGGCGACGCGGCGGCGCTCGGCGTCGAGATCGCGGGCTTCGTGCGCACCGCCATCTCGGTCGAGCCGCGCGACGGCAAGCTCGCGGTGTTCATCCCGCCGATGGAGTCGATCGAGGCCTATCTCGACCTGCTCGCCGCGATCGAGGCCGCGGCCGAAAAGCTCGGCGCCCGCATCCAGATCGAGGGCTACGCCCCGCCGCACGATCCGCGCATCAACGTCATCCGCGTGGCGCCGGACCCCGGCGTGATCGAAGTCAACGTGCATCCGGCGGCCTCGTGGGCGGAAGCCGTTGACATCACCTCGGGCGTCTATGAGGACGCGCGCCAGTCGCGGCTCGGCGCCGACAAGTTCATGGTCGACGGCAAGCATGTGGGCACCGGCGGCGGCAACCACGTCGTGGTGGGCGGCGCGACGCCGCTCGACTCGCCTTTCCTGCGCAGGCCCGACCTGCTCAAGTCGCTGATCCTGTGCTGGCAGCGGCATCCGTCGCTTTCTTACCTGTTCTCCGGCCTGTTCATCGGCCCGACCAGCCAGGCGCCGCGCGTGGACGAGGCGCGGCACGACGGGCTCTACGAGCTTGAGATCGCGATGGCGAACGTGCCCTCGCCCGCCGACGGCTGGTCCACCCCGGCCTGGCTCGTCGACCGTCTGTTCCGCAATCTGCTGATCGACGTCACCGGCAACACGCACCGCTCCGAGATCTGCATCGACAAGCTCTATTCGCCGGACGGCCCGACGGGCCGGCTCGGACTCGTCGAGTTCCGCGGCTTCGAGATGCCGCCTGACGCGCGCATGAGCCTCGCGCAGCAGCTTCTCATCCGCGCGCTGATCGCAAAGTTCTGGAAGGAGCCCGCGACCGGCTCCTTCGTGCGCTGGGGGACGCGGCTGCACGACCGCTTCATGCTGCCGGCCTTCGTGTGGGCCGACTTCCTAGACCTGCTCGGCGATCTCGGGCGATCCGGTTATCCGATCCGACCGGAATGGTTCGAGGCGCAATGGGAGTTCCGCTTCCCGTTCTGCGGAAAGATCGAGCGCGAGGGGGTGTCGCTGGAGCTGCGTCAGGCGCTCGAACCTTGGCACGTCATGGGCGAGACCGGCGCGATCGGCGGAACCGTGCGCTTCGTCGACTCCTCGGTCGAGCGGCTGCAGGTGAAGCTGACCAACGGCGATCCGGCCCGCCACATGGTCGTGTGCAACGGCCGCGCGGTCCCGCTTGCGCCGTCGGGGGTCGCCGGAGAACTCGTCGCGGGCGTGCGCTTCAAGGCGTGGCAGCCGGCCTCGGGCCTCCACCCCACGATCCCGGCGCATGCGCCGCTGACCTTCGACATCTACGACCGCTGGTCCAAGCGCTCGCTCGGCGGCTGCGTCTATCACGTCGCCCATCCGGGCGGCCGCAACTACGAGACCTTCCCCGTCAACGCCAACGAGGCGGAGGCGCGGCGCCTCGCCCGCTTCGAGGATGTCGGCCACACGCCGGGCGCGTTCGAGCCGATGAGGGAGACGCCGGATCCAAGCCTGCCGTTCACGCTGGATTTGAGACGGCCTGCGGGAGTCTGAGGCGCGACGTCCGGCGGACGTGGCGTCCGATCCATCATTCCCCCCGCGTCGTCTCGCCCATCGTCAAACGGGGCGAAACGGCGCCATGATGCGTCACGCGTAGAAGGACGCGCTTGGGGGAGCGCTGCGCAGGGTGAGCATTCTGTCGATCGAGGAGAAGAACGCGAAAGCCGCGCCGTGCGCCGGGCTTCTCGACGGCTACCGGCCGCCGAAGGGCGTCATCGACGAGATGCTCGCGGCCGACGGGCAGGTGCGCCCGCATTACCGCGAGATGATCGCGGCGCTCGGCGGCATGAACGAGGCCGAGCGCGCCCGTCGATTCGGCAGCGCCGCGCAATATCTGCGCGAAGCCGGCGTGTATTATCGCGTCTATGGCGGTTCGGAGCCCGGCGAACAGACCCGCGCCTGGCCGCTCGCCTTTCCCCCGCTCATCGTCGAGCCGCGCGAATGGACCGAACTCGTCGCCGGGCTGACCCAGCGCGCGGTCTTCCTCGAGCGGCTGATCGCCGATCTCTACGGCGACCGCCGGGTGGTGCGGGACGGCGCGCTGCCGCCCGCCATCCTCGGCCGCAATCCGGAATTCCTGCGGCCGCTCGCCGATCAGGGCAAGTCCGGCCAGCCGCTCATCCGCTTCATCGCGGTCGACATCGGGCGCGGCCCGGACGGGCGCTGGTGGGTGCTGGGCGACCGCACCCAGGCGCCCTCGGGCGCGGGCTTCGCGCTCGAGAACCGCGTCGCGAACTCCCGCGCCTTCCCGGATCTCATCCGCGACCTGAAGGTCCAGCGCCTCGCCGGCTTTTTCCAGCAGTTCCGCGAGACGCTCTACGCGCTCGACGACGGCCGCGGCGCGCGCGTCGGGGTGCTGACGCCGGGGCCGCACAACGAGACCTATTTCGAGCACGCCTATCTTGCCCGCTATCTCGGTTTCCTGCTGCTCGAAGGCGGCGATCTTGCGGTCCACGGCGACCAGGTGGTGGTGCGCACCGTCGACGGCGCGAAGCCGATCCGCGTGCTGTGGCGGCGCCTCGACGGCGACTTCGCCGACCCGCTCGAACTGCATGCGCGCTCGCGAATCGGCACGCCGGGCCTCGCCCGCGCGGCGCGAAACGGGGCGGTCGAGATGGTGAACGCGCTCGGCTCCGGCATTCTGGAGACGCGCGCGCTGCTCGCCTTCCAGCCGGCGCTCGCCCGCGCGCTGCTCGGCGAGGATCTGAGGCTGCCGACCGTCGCCACCTGGTGGTGCGGGCAGGAGGCGGAACGCGCCTACGTCTCCGAGCACCGCGACAGGCTCTCGCTCGCCCGCGCGTTCCCGCAGACGGTCGAGAACGAGGAGCGGCGCCGGCCGCTCGACCTCGGCATCCGCAAATCCCCGTCCGCCCGCCTGATCGAGTCGCTCGAGGGCGACGGTCTCGACGTGGTGGGACAGGAGATCGTGGCGCTCTCGACCGCGCCGGTGTTCGTCGACGGCAAGCTCACCCCGCGCCCCGTCACCATGCGGGTCTATCTCGCGCGCGACGCCTCCGGATGGCGCGTCATGCCCGGCGGCTTCGCCCGCGTCTCGACCTCGACCGACCCGCTCGCCGTCGCCATGCAGTCCGGCGGGCATTCGGTGGACGTCTGGGTGCCGTCCGAGAAGAACGAGAAGCCCGTGACGCTGCTCGGCGCGAGGGACAAGACCTTCTCCCGGCGGCTGCCGAGCGCCCCGCCCTCGCGCGCGGCCGACAACCTGTTCTGGCTCGGCCGCTACGTCGAACGCGCCGAATGCGCGACGCGGCTCGTGCGACTCTACGCGGCCCGCCTCGCCGAAGGCGAACGGCGCGGCGCGCTCGAGGCGGAGATCGGCGACCTGCTGGCGGCCCTCGACGTCGAGACCGAGGTGGCCGATCCCGCCCAGACCCTGCTCAAGGCCGCCCGTATGGCCTTCGCCACGGCGTCGCGCATCCGCGACCGCTTCTCGCCCGACGGCTGGCGCGCGCTGCGCGAGGTCGTCGACCTGATCGAAGGCCACATCCGGCTCGACGGGCCCGGCGACCTCGTCGATCTCGCGAGCCAGGTGCTGACGCGGCTGTCGGGCTTCGCCGGCCTCGTGCACGAAAACATGTACCATTTCACCGGCTGGCGCTTCCTCCAGGCCGGGCGCCTGCTCGAACGCGGACAGGTTTCGGCGCAGGTCGCCGCGGCGTTCTCGGGCGAGCGCATCCCCGAGGGCGGGCTCGAGGCGCTGCTCGAATTCTGCGACAGCCGCATCACCTACCGGCGGCGCTATTCCGTCCACCTCTCGCGCGAGACGGCGCTCGATCTCTGCGTGCTCGACCCCTTCAATCCGCGCGCCGTGGCCTTCCAGGTCGACGGCCTGAAGCGGCTGCTCGACGAACTGCCGGGCATCCGGCAGGGCGAGACGCTGGCCGCCGTGTCCCGGCGCGTCGCGCGACTCCAGGTGAGGCTCGCGACCGGCGACTCGGTCGAGGCCACGGAGGCCTTCCTGCTGCGGATCGCCGCCGATCTCGGCGACATTTCCGATCTTCTCGGCCAGCGTTACTTCTCGGCCGCGCCGATGGCGTCGTCGGGCGAGGGAGCCGAGGCCGAATGATCTACGACCTCTCGCTCATGATCGCCTATGACTACGCCGACGCGGTCAACGACGCGCGGCACGTGCTGCGCGTGCGCCCGCGCCTCGAGCCCGGGCAGCGGCCGGGACCGGTGAAGGTTTCGATCGATCCGAAGCCCGACGAGATCATCCGCGACCGGGACTTCTTCGGCAACGCGCTCGACCATCTTCTCATTTTGCCGGCACATGATGCGTTGACGGTGACGATGCGGACCCGTGTCGAGGTCGAGCGGGAGCGACCGGCGCTCGACCGCACGCCTGCGGTCCGTGAGCTCGTCGCCCTGGCGCGCTCGTCCCGCGACCCGGGCGGCGGGGGTCCGATGCATTTTCTTGGCGCGAGCCGGATGGTGCGCGCCGCCGAACCCTTCACGGCCTATGCGGCGAAAAGCATGGCCCCGGACCGCCCCGTCGGCGAGGCCGTGTTCGAGCTCGCGCGACGGATCAAGGCCGAGTTCGACTACGCGCCCGGCGCGACCACCGTCGACACGCCGGTCGAGGAGGCCTTCGCCAAACGCGAGGGCGTCTGCCAGGACTTCGCCCATGTGATGATCGCGGCGCTGCGCGGGGTCGGCGTGCCTGCGGCCTATGTCAGCGGCTTCCTGCGCACCGAACCGCCGCCCGGCCAGAAGCGGCTCGAAGGCGCCGACGCCATGCACGCCTGGATTCAGGCGTGGCTCGGCCCGCAGACCGGCTGGATCGGCTTCGACCCCACCAACGCCATGCTCGCGCTCGACGACCACGTCACGGTCGCGGTCGGCCGCGACTATGGCGACGTCGCGCCGATCGACGGCACGGTGATGACTTCGGGCGACCAGAAGACCCATCACGCCGTCGACGTGAAGCCGGTCGAACTCGCCGAGGCGTGAGCGGGGCACCCGTAGCTACATGATACGTTCGAGCCGGGGACCGGCCGGCGCCCGGCGTCTTTCCACGGATGGGACGAGACGCTAGCTTTGCTGTCGCGGAGGAGAAACGTTCCCCGGTGGGGCGTCCGGTCTTCAAAACCGGGAGGGGCCGCGGATGCGGTCTTTGGTGGGTTCGACTCCCACTCTCTTCCACCAAAAGGCGCCGATTTCACGCGTCGCCTGAAGTGCTTCGCTCTACGGAGCGGATAACGACCCGCCCGTGGCCACTCAGATATGCCGACAGACAGTCTCCGAACTCGTCAAGCAATGCACTGCCGCTTGCATCCACGTCGCTTATAGCCGTCAGCGTAAGGATTTCATCCGCATAACAGCAATCTACAAACTTAAACCACGTTCGATGTTCCCGAAATTCGCTTTCAATTTCCAATGCGGCCTGAGATCCGCTATTCTGATCGACATCATAGCAATCGATTATGATCTTATACATCTAGAATTCTCGCGCGTAAGTCGGTCGCTCTGAGATGTAAATCGGAAACCGCGCCGTCATCTCCGCCACGGCCTTCGCTGCATCCGCGATCACGCCTTCGTCCTGCGGGGCATGGGCGATGCGGGCGATCATCCGGCCGATCTCCCGGAATTCCTCGACCCCGAGCCCGCGCGCGGTTCCGGCGTTCGAGGAAAGACGCAGGCCCGAGGGCGCTTCCGGCGGGCGCGGATCGAAGGGGATCAGGTTCTTGTTGACCGCGAGGCCCGCCCGCTCGAGCGCCTTGGCGACGACGTCGCCGGTCGTCCCGAGCGGCGTCAGGTCGGCGAGCATGAGACTGGTGTCGGTCCCGCCCGAGACCAGCCGCAGGCCCTCTTCGACGAGGGCGTCAGCAAGAACGCGGGCGTTCTCGACCACGGCGGCGCAATAGAGCGCGAAGTCGGGACGCAGCGCCTCGCCGAGGCAGGCGGCCTTGCCGGCCACCGCATGCAGCATCACCGAGCCCTGCACGCCGGGAAAGATCCCGCCGTTCACCCGGTCCGACAGCGCCGGGTCGTTCCAGAGCGCGAGCCCGCCGCGGGCGCCGCGCAGCGACGGGTCGGGGTGAAGCCCGGTCGCGACAAGCCCTGCGAAGTGAGCCATATCGACAATCAGAAGCGCGCCGACCTCGTCGGCGACGGCGCGAAAGGCGGAAAAATCCAGCGCGCGCGGATAGGCGGAACCGCCCGCCACGATCATCTTTGGCCGATGGTCGAGCGCGAGGCGCCGCACCTCGGCCATGTCCACGCGCTCGGTGTCCCGCGAGACGCCGTAGCGGACGATGCGGTAGTCGCGCCCCGTCAGCGTCGCCGGATGGCCGTGGCTGATGTGCCCGCCGGCCGCGGTGTCCATCGCGAGCACGACGTCGCCGAGCTTCAGCAGCCCGAGGAAGACGCCAGCGTTGGCGTTCGAGCCGGAATGCGGCTGGACGTTCGCGCAGGCGCAGCCGAACAGCCGCTTCGCCCGTTCGATCGCAAGCGTCTCGATCGCGTCGGCGAACGCGGCGCCGCCGTAATAGCGACGAAAGGGCGCGCCCTCGACCGTCTTGTTGGTGAGAACAGAACCCTGCGCGGCCAGCACCAGCCCCGAGACGAGATTCTCGGAAGCGATCAGCTCGATGCCGTCGCACTGTCGTTTTTCCTCGCCGCGGATCGCCGCGGCGAGCTCCGGATCGGCGTCGAGACCCGTTGAGAAATAGGCGGCTTGCGGGGCGTACATGCGACGAGGTGATGGCGCCGCCGAGGCGCGGCGCCAAGCCGCCGGCGCGTCCGACAGGACGTTTTCTGTGGCGCCGCGGCCACGGCGTTAACGATTTGATAACGGTTCGGAGCTTGTTTACGGTCCCTTAAGGGTCGCGGTCCGGTCGGGGGGCGGCGTGGCCAGCGAATGAAACGGGGGTTCCCGATATGGACGTTTGGCGCCTGACGCGCATTTCCGCCGCAGCCGCGGCTTCTCTCGCGGCCGCCGCCTGCGCTCAGCAGCCCCGGACGGCGGCGACCGCCATCCAGCCGGTCAGCTACACTTCCAGCGATCGCGAGTGCATGGCGCGGGCGATGTACTTCGAATCCCATCGCGGCGCCGACGAGGGCATGGTCGCGGTCGGAACCGTAGTGGCGAACCGCAAGGAGTCGGGGCGCTACGGCTCGTCAATCTGCGAGGTCGTCGGGCAGAAGCGTCAGTTCGCGCCTGGCGTCATGACCCGCACCATGGACGGCGAAGCCGCCGAGCGCGCCCGCCGCGCCGCCGACAAGGTGCTGTCCGGGAACCGCCACCCGGCGCTGAAGAACGCGATGTTCTTCCACACCGCGGGCCTCAAGTTCCGCTATCCGAACATGCACTACGTGCTGGTCGCCGGCGGCAACGCCTTCTACGAGAAGCGTTCCGTCGTCACGGCGCAAGACGCGCGCGAGAACGCGAAGTCGAAGGCCCTCGCCCTCGCCTACGCCCGCATCGATCCGACCGGCGCGGCGAAACCCATCATGGTCGCCTCCGCCGACCGCGCGCCGGGCGCGATCGCCCAGCCTCAGGTCGCCGCGCCGCAACTGGCGTCCGTCGTTCCCGCGCCGCATCCCGCCGAAACGTCCGCGGTCGCGTCGAAGCCGGTCGCGCCGGCTTCCGCGACGGTCGTGGCGGCGGCCTCGCCGGCCCGGGCCGCGCCGAAGCCCCCGGCGCCGGCGCCGCTCGCCTTCGCGTCCGCGGCGGAGACTCCGACGATCGCCAGAACGCTGACGCCTAAGAAGCGCGTGCTCCAGCCGTCGAAGCTCTCGCCTGCGCTCGCCTCGTCGGTTCCGGCCGCGTCTCAGCCGCAGGCCGAGCCCGCGGCGTCTTCACAGCCGGAAGCCTCGAGAAGCTACGCCTACAACGACGAGGTCGCCGCAGCTTTCGCCGCCTTCGAAGCGCGATGAGTTCGACGGCATACGTAGTCCCACGTATGCCGTCGCGGCGAATCTTGGGCTAAATCGTGGCTCGCCGAGGTCGGGGGGCCTTCGGCGCTCTTCGAAAAAGGCGTCGCCTGTCGGGCGGCGCCTTTTTCATTCGCCCAGCACGACGCCGGATACGTAATTCAACGGATGTGCCACGACCGCGCGCGGGTCTAGCATTGCGGGGGCCGGACGCGTTTCGGCTCTGGGGCTTCGGGCCGATGGCGGCGCGCGCGGTTCCCGCGGATGGACATCCATGCGTCTGGCCTGCGCTTCATTCGCCGCCGCGGCGCTCCTGACGGCGCCCCACGCGCCGGCCTCAGCCGCGACCTATGTCGTCTGGCAGGGCATCGCCACCGTAACGGCTGCGACGCCCGCCTGCTCCGCCGCCGCAAGCGAACGAACCCGGATCGCGGTCGGAACCAATCTGCGCACCATGCTGCGGCCCAAGCAGCTCGCCGACAACGGCGCCGACACCCGCCTGTCCTTCATCCATGACGGTCAGGCGAGCTTCGCGGTCTTCCTGCCCGGAGGCGCGGCGACCGGGACCTATGCGGGCTTCGGCGCGAACTACAACGGCATGATCGTGGCGAACCAGGCAGCGGCGTATCGGCAGGTCGCCACGGCGCCGAAGAAGCCCACGGCCGACACCGTCTTCCTGACGGCCTCGGGCACGATCGAGAACTTCATGTTCATCGCGAACTGCACCGTGAGCTACACCGCCGCCTACGGGCTGCGGCTATGACGGCGGTCGAAGAGATGGAGGCGTCGTCCATGACCGCGATCCCGACGTCTGCCGGCGCGCGCCGCTTTCTTGCTCTCGCAGCGACGCTCCCTCTGTTCGCGGCGGCCGGCGCCGTCCGGGCCGAAACGGTGTTCGTCGGCGACACGCAGGTTCTGGCGGTGACGACGAACTGCTCGGGCAACATCTCGGTCGGGGAGACGGCCCGGTTCACCTATCGGCCGGCCGGCCCGGGCCTCGGCAACGGCGCGGACAGCTATCTCGCTTATGTCGGTAGCCGCTCGAGCTACACCATGACGACGCCCAACAACACGTTCCGCGCAGGGATCAACTACGCCGCCCAGGGGTTGGGCTCCAGGCTGACGCTGACCAACACCACCGCGGGAATCACGGGCTGGACCCAGAATCCGGCGACGATCACCACCACCACCACCTCGGCGGAGCTGGTCTCGACCTTCGCCAATTTCTGGGGCGTGAAGGGCTGCACGGCGACGATCCGCAGCAATCTTCTCAAGATGAACTGACGTCCGTCGACCTCAGGGCGCCGGCGCGGCCTCGGCCGACTTCGGCTTGCGCGCCGCGACCGCAACCCCTGCGAGGACGAGCGCGAAACCGACCGCGTGGAAGAATTGAGGACGCTCGCCCAGAAACAGGATGGCGAGCGTGGCCCCGAACAGCGGCATCAGATGGAAGAACGGTCCCGCGCGATTGGCGCCGATGAGCTCCACGCCGCGGATGAAACAGAGATAGGCGAGCGTCGAGGGGAAGACGACGACGTAGGCGAGCGTCGCCATCGTGACGACGTCGAACGTCATGGCGCGGCCGGAAGCGATCTCCCAGAGAAAGACTGGCGTCAGCATCAGCGTGCCGAGCCCGACCGTGACGGTCAGGAACGACAGCCAGTGCATCGCAGGCTTCAGTCGAAGGATCGAAGAATAAAGCGCGTAGACCACCATGGCCGCGAGCACCCAGACGTCGCCGGCGTTGAAACGCAGGTCGAGGATCGCGGAGGGCTCGCCGCGCGTCAGGATGACGGCCACGCCGCAGAGCGACGCCAGCACGCCGAGCGCCTGCGCGCCGGTAATGAGATCGCGGAAGAGCAGGAGGCTCCAAACGGCGATCAGCAGCGGACCGGTGGACTGCACGAGCAGCGCGTTGAGCGCCTCGGTGTGCTGGAGGCCCCAATAGGCCATGGTGTTGTAGGCCGCGACGCCGGTCAGCGCCATGAGCGCGAGCCGGCCGGGATGCGCGCGGATCGCAGGCCAGTCGCGCCTGAGATGCGGCCAGGCGAAGCCGATCAGCAGCGCGAAGCAGCCGGCCCAGCGCGTCCAGGCGAGAGCGACCGGCGGCACCTTGCCGGCGACGAAGCGCCCGAGGACGATGTTGCCCGCCCAGAACAGCGACGTGAGCGACAGCAGGACGTAGGGCCGGTCGAACAGCGCCCGGCCGAGTTTCGAAAGCAGGCTCGGCATCGGGCCTCGTGCTCCCCGGATCTGGCGGCCGCGGGCCGCGCCCTATCGCAGGGAGCTTGCGCGGGGGTCAAGCCTCGCGAACGCAAAGCCGATCGATCGGAGGCGCATGCCGGGTTACGGCCCTGGTGTCGTTAAGGTCACGGCCCCGTCATACGAAGGGCTTGCGACGAAAGCGCCGCGGCGCCCTTCGCCGGCGGTGATATGATCCAGCGCCTCGCGCTTACGGCGAAGCGTCCGCTGCAGACCCTCCCCGCCATCCTTCCGGCGGTCCCGACGACTGAAGAAACCCGGCCTCAGGCCCGGCCCCGGAGCTAGGACTCCGAGACCGACGCCTCCGCGCCGCGGCATTAAGGAGC
Source organism: Ancylobacter novellus (assembly GCA_003241695.1). Lineage (GTDB taxonomy): Bacteria > Pseudomonadota > Alphaproteobacteria > Rhizobiales > Methylopilaceae > Methylopila. The sequence continues at coordinate 119,349 of QFPN01000012.1, forward strand.
GTGCAGATACATGGGCGACCTGTTCGATGTGTTCGATCTGTGGAGGCGGCAAGCCGCGCTTGCCAGCGGCATAGCCGCCATGGCTCCCGCGGTCGGCTTCGTCATGACGACCCGCCTCTCCCGTCTCGCCGTCGAGGCCGGCAGCCCAAGCGCCGGCGGCATGCGGGAGGCCGAGAGGATGATGTCCGAAAAGATCGCCGCGGCGGTCGAGGGCGGCGCAGCAGCCGCTCGCGTTCTGACGGGGCTTCCGCTCGCCGCAGGACCCGTGGCGGCGGCGAGCGTTCTCATGTCCGCCGGAGAGGCCGCCATCCGCCCGACGAGCCGCAGGCTGCGCGCGAACGCGCGCCGTCTTTCGCGCGCCTAAGGACTTTTTCCTCACGCTGCCGACGCTGTCCGAGCGTCGGCAAACAAGTATTTAAGCACCTCTTTTTTTTGTCGCCGCCATGCTGCGCCGCCGCATTCCCGTCGGCGGAGGCGCGCTTGACAGCTTATGACAAAGCTCTGATAGACGGACCTAGCCCCCTAGCAACTTGGTCCCGCCCGGCCGCGCCGGGCTTATCCCGGAGTCCGGGCGCATGAATGGTTTCGAGCAGGCTGCGGACGTCTTTCCGGTTTTTGGGAAGCGAAAGCCCCGCCGCGCCGCTCGTCCGATCCGCCTCTCCGGGACGCGTTTGAGCTCATGACGAAACAGCCTGGTCTCGCCATCGTCGGACGGTCTTGTCGGCTGCCCGGCGCCAACGACGTCGACGCTTTCTGGCGGCTGCTCGCCGAAGGTCGCTGCGCCGTTACGGAAATCGGCGAGGATCGCTGGTCCCACGCGCGCTACCTGCATCCCCGCAAGGGCGAGGCCGGCAAGAGCTATACCTTCGCGGCCGGCGTGCTCGACGACGTCTGGGGCTTCGATCCGGCGGCCTTCGGCGTCTCGCCGCGCGAAGCCGAGCAGATGGACCCGCAGCAGCGCATCGCGCTGAAGCTCGTCTGGGAGGCGCTCGAAGACGCCGGAATCCCGCCGTCGTCGATCGCCGGCAGCGAGACCGGCGTCTATGTCGGCGCCTCGGCGCTCGACTACGGCAACCGCATCATTTTCGACCCGTCGTCGGCCGACGCCTATTTCGCGACCGGAAATACGCTCTCGATCGTATCAAATCGTATTTCGTACATTTACGATCTGCACGGTCCGAGCTTCACGGTCGACACGGCCTGCTCGTCCTCGCTCGTCGCCCTCAACGAGGCGATCCAGGCGCTCCGCACGGGACGCATCGAGCGCGCCGTCGTGGTGGGCGTTTCGGTGCTCGCGAGCCCCTTCCCGTTCATCTCCTTCGCGCAGGCCACGATGCTGTCGCCGCGCGGCCGCTGCCACGCCTTCGACGCTTCCGGCGACGGCTATGTGCGCGCCGAGGGCGGCGTGGCCATGGTGCTTGAGCGCGCCGACGTCGCGCGCGCCGCGCGCCGGCCGATGCGCCTGATGATCGCCGGCTCCGGCGTGAACTCCGACGGCCGCACCGTCGGCATGTCGCTGCCCTCGGCCGACGCCCAGCTCGGTCTGCTCGAACGCGTCTATGTCGAAGCCGGCGTCGATCCCGACAGCCTCGCCTTCATCGAGGCCCACGGCACCGGCACCCGCGTGGGCGACCCCGCGGAAGCCAACGCCATCGGCGCGGCGATCAAGAAGCGCACCATCGGCAAGCTGCCGATCGGTTCGGTCAAGACGAACGTCGGTCATCTCGAGCCGGCCTCGGGCCTCGTCGGCCTGCTGAAGGTCGACCTCGCGCTCGAGCACGACCTGCTGCCCGCAAGCCTGCACGTCACCGAGCTCAACCCCGACATTCCCTTCGACGAGCTGAAGCTCCACGTCGCGACCGAGGCCGTGCCGCTCGCCCGCGGGACGGCGCCGCGCTACGCCGGCGTCAACTCCTTCGGCTTCGGCGGCACCAACGCCCACGTCATCGTCTGCGACCCCTCGCCCGAAGACCGCGCCGGCCGCTCGGCCCCGCGCGTCGTGGAGGCGGAAGGCCGCACGCCGGTGCTCGCGCTCTCGGCGCGTTCGCGCGAGGCGCTGACGGCGCTCGCGGCGTCCTACGCCGAGACGCTCGAAGGGCGCGACCCCGCGGCGGCGCGCCATGTGGCGTCGAGCGTCGCCCAGACCCGCGACCTGCTTCCGCGCCGTCTGGTGATCGAGAGCGACGACCCGACCACCTGGGCCGAGACGCTGAAGGCCATCGCCGAAGGCGGCGAGGCAAAGGGCGCCGCGATCGAGCAGGCGGTCGGCCGCGACGCGCCCGTCGCCTTCGCCTTCTCGGGCAACGGCTCGCAGTGGGCCGGCATGGGCCGGAAGCTCTACGAGACCAATCCCGCGTTCCGCGACAAGGTCGACGAGATCGACGGCCTCTTCGGCAAGGTCGCGACCTTCTCGATCGTCGAGGCGATGTTCGCCGACGACGTCGCCGACAGGCTGAAGCGCGCCGAATACGCCCAGCCGCTGCTGTTCGCCGTGCAGGTGGGCATGACCGCGGCGCTGGCGGCCGCCGGCGTGACGCCCGACATGGTGCTGGGGCACTCGGTCGGCGAAGTCGCAGCCGCCCACGCCTCGGGCGCTCTGACGCTCGCCCAAGCGGTCGAGGTCATCCATTCTCGCTCGGTGCATCAGGAGATCGCCTGGAAGGCCGGCGTTATGGCCGCCGTGCTGACGCCCGCGGACGAGGTCCAGAGCCTGCTCGACGAGGGCGGCTTCAAGGGCGTCGAGATCGCCGCGGTCAACTCCGAGCGCTCGATCACGGTCTCGGGCCCCGAGGACGAGATCAAGGCGCTGTCGAAGTTCGCGCGGACGAAGCGCGTGCCCGTGCGCGTGCTCGACATCGACTATCCGTTCCACACCGGCCTGATCGACGGCGTGCGCGAGCCGCTGATGAAGGACCTCAAGGGCATGAAGGCGCGCGCCGCGGAGCGGCCCTTCGTGTCGAGCGTCCATGGCGCGGTCACCGACGGGACGACGCTCGACGCCGACTACTGGTGGGCGAACGTGCGCCAGCCGGTGCTGTTCTCGGCGGCCGTCGAGGCCGCGCTTCAGGCCGGCGCCCGGGTCTTCGTCGAGATCGGCCCGCGGCCGGTCCTTCAGACCTATCTGTCCGACGGCCTGAACTCGGCAGAGATCACCGGCGCGGTCGTCGGCTGCGACGACCATGGCGCGGCCGAGCACGACCCGATCCGCCGCACGCTCGCGCGCGTCGTCGCCAAGGGCGGCAAGGTCGACCGCGAGGCGGCGTTCGGCCGGCTCACGGGCCCTGCGCTGCGCCTGCCGACCTATCCGTGGCAGGAGACCGCCTTCGCGGTCGGCGTCACGGCCGAGGCGCAGTCGTTCTATCGCGGCTATGACGCACATCCTCTGATCGGGTCGCGCCTGCGCGCCGACAGCGACGAGTGGACCATCCATCTCGATCCCGAACTGTCGCCGCTGATCGCCGACCACAAGGTCGGCGGGCGCGTCGTCGTGCCGGGCGCGGCGCTCGCCGAAATGGCGCTCGCCGCCGGCAGGGCATGGCTCGGACAGGAGCAGATCGAGCTCGCGGACTTCGAGATCCCGCACGCCCTCACCCTCGATCCCGAGGCGATCACCGAGGTCAAGACGCGCGTCTCGCCCGAGAGCCGCACCGTCGAGATCATGAGCCGTCCGCGCCTGCGCGACGACGGCTGGGTTGTGCATGCGCTCGGCCGCGTCTCGCCGATGCCGACCGCCGATATCCGCCAGCCGGCGAAGCCGGAAGGCGAGGCGGAGGTCTATCGAGGGGCGGGCCTCTACGCCCAGGCGCTCGGCTACGGCCTGGACTTCGGCCCGGCGTTCCAGAACGTCGAGAGCGTCAAGCGCTACGGCTATGGCCGCCTGTCGGTGATGCTGAAGCCGGACGCGAAGCGCAGCGGCCAGAAGGATGCGCGCTTCGGCCTGCACCCGGCGCATTTCGACGCCTGCTTCCACTCGTTGCTGACGTTATTCGGCGCGCATGGCGACCGGCCGGACGTCACCTATCTTCCGATGCGCTTCGGCCAGCTCCGGCTTTACAAGCCGGGCGCGACGCTGGCGGGCGCCGAGGTGGAGATCCGGCGGCTGTCGCCGCGCTCGATCGACGCCGTCTTCACCTTCCTCGACGAAGCCGGCGATACCGTCGCCGTGCTCTCCGACGCGCGCTTCCGCGCCGTGACGCTCGCGCGCCGCACTTCCCTCGACCGCCTCGCCTATCATGTCGCGCCCGCTCTGATCGCGCCGTCCGCGACGGCCTCCGAGCCCGTGCCGGGCACGGCGCTCGCCGGGATCGCGAAGGCGCTCGGTCTCGTGGCCGGCGCCGACGAGGAGCGTCCCGAGGACGATCTGCTGCTCGAAGCCTTCGCGGTCGCCGCGGCCCACGAGGCCATGGCGGGCCTGTTCGGCCGCAAGCGCGAAGGCTCGGTCGCGGCGTTCGTCAAGCGCGGCAAGCTCGCCGAGGCCTCCGTGCCGCTCGCGAACCGTCTGCTCGGCCTGCTCGAAGAGCGCGGCTACGCCTCGCTCGCCGGCGAGACCTGGACGGTCGCGGCCAAGACCGGCCTGCCGGCCGCCGTCGAGATCCTGCGCACCGTGCTCGTCGATCATCCCGACCGCGGCGCGGAAGTGGTGCTCGCGACGCGCGCGGCCTCGCTCCTGCCGGTCGTCCTGAAAGACGGTCCGCGAGACAAGCCCTATGGCTCCTCGACCGTCACCCACGCCGGCGGCGGCGCGCCGATGGTTTCGGTCGGCGCGAAGGCGCTCGCGAAGCTCGTGGCCGACTACGTCTCCGCCGCGCCTTCCGACCGGCCGATCCGCATCCTCGAGATCGCGGCCGGGTCCGGCGCCCTCACCCGCGCCTTGATCGGCCTCGCGGACGATCCCCGCGTCACGCTCGCCGTCACCGATCCGGATGCGACCGCGGCCGAACGCCTGCGCTTCGCCTTCGCGAGCCACGCCAACGTCACCGTCGAGGCCTTCGATCCCGCGAACGAGGCGAGCGGCGAGGCGGAAGTCGACCTCATCGTCGGCGCGCTCGCCTGGGGCGCCTCCACGGCGAGCCCCGAAGCGGTCCGCCGCCTCGCGGCGCGTCTCGCCGACGGCGGCCTGCTGGCGCTTGCGGCGCTCGAGCCGACGCCGTTCCTCGACGTCGTTTTCGGCCTGCAGACCGGCTGGTTCTCGCGCTCGGCCTCGGACGAGTTCCCGATCGGCGACGCCCGTTCGGCCGACGACTGGCGCGCCGACCTCGCGGACGCGCGCCTGATCGACGCCGAAGTGGTCTCGCTCGCAGACGCCCGCTCGCCCACCAACCTCGTCTTCGCCGCAAAGCGCCGGTCGGCGCCTGCGACGGCCGAGGTCGCGACCGAGAAGCCGCGGCCGACTGTGCTGGTGTCCGAGGCTTCGGGACCGCTTTCGGGCGCGATCGCCAAGGCGCTCGAAGCGCAGGGCCGCACCGTCGATCCGCGTCCTTTCGGCGTTCCGGCCAACGGCAAGGCGCCGGCCTGGGGCGAAACGCCCGATCTCGGCCTCGCCCCCGCGCCGAAGAACGCCAGCGAGACCGTCGCCGACGTGGTCGTGGTGCTCGACGGGTCTGAGGTCGAGGGTTCGGCCGCCGTCACCGAACGGGCCGGCCGCCTGCTTGGCCTGACCCGTGCGGCGCAGACAGCCGGCGCCCGCCTCTGGGTCGTCGCCGAAGGCGCGCTCGCAGGCGCGCTGGGCGAGCCCCGCGACCGGCTCGACAACGCCGCGATCGGCGGCTACCTGCGGGTCGTCCGCAACGAGTTCCGCGGGACCGACATCCGGCTCGTGGACGTCGCGCTCGACCCGAAGGCCGCGGGCCTCGGCGTCGCGGAGGAAATCCGGTCTCCCCGCGCCGACGTCGAGATCGCGATCGGACCCGAGGGCGTCGGCGCGCCGCGTCTGCGTCCGGGGCTGCCCAAGCTTCCGGCGAAAACGGATTCCGATTCCGTCCACCGCGTCGCCGCGCTCGAAGCCGGCCGCGAGGGCGGCCTCGACGATCTCGGCTGGCGCGCCGCCCCCGAGCGCGCGCCGGGCGAAGGCGAGGTCGCGGTCGACGTCTCGGCCGTCGGCCTCAACTTCCGCGACGTGATGTGGGCGCTCGGCCTGCTGCCCGAGGAAGCGCTCGAAGACGGCTTCTCCGGCCCCGGCCTCGGCATCGAATGCGCGGGCGTCGTGACCCATGTCGGCCCGGGCGTGAAGCGCCTGAAGGTCGGCGACCGCGTATCGGCCTTCGCCTCAGGCTCCTTCGCCTCGCGCGTCGTGACCTCGGAGCTCGCCGCCGCGAAGCTGCCGGACTCGATCACCTTCGAGGAAGGCGCGACCATCCCGGTCTGCTTCCTGACCTCCTATTACGCGCTGATCGAACTCGCGCGCATCCGGCGCGGCGAGTGGGTGCTGATACATGGCGGCGCCGGCGGCGTCGGCCTCGCGGCGCTCCAGATCGCGCTGTGGAAGGGCTGCAAGGTCATTGCGACCGCGGGCAGCGACGAGAAGCGCGACCTGCTGCGCGCGCTCGGCGCGACCCATGTGCTGTCGAGCCGCTCGCTCGACTTCGTCGACGAAGCAAAGCGCCTCACGGGCGGCCAGGGCGTTGACGTCGTTCTGAACTCGCTGTTCGGCGAGGCGATGGAGCGCTCGCTCCAGACGCTGAAGCCCTTCGGTCGGTTCCTCGAACTGGGCAAGCGCGACTACTACGCCAACTCGCGGCTGGGCCTGCGGCCGTTCCGCCGCAACATCAGCTACTTCGGCATCGACGCCGACCAGCTCTTCATCTACCGCCGCGATCTCGGCGAGAAGCTGTTCACCGACGTGCTGAAGCTGTTCGACAAGGGCGTTTTCGCGCCCCTGCCCTACCGCGTCTTCGAGGCCGACGAGATCCGCGACGCCTTCCGGCTGATGCAGCAGTCCGGCCATATCGGAAAGATCGTGGTGCGGCCGCTCGATCCGGCGAAGCTTCCGGCCGAGGAGCCGATGGCCTGGGTTCCCGCCGAGGGCGCGCATGTGCTCGTCGGCGGCCTGGGCGGCTTCGGCCTCGCCACCGCCGAATGGCTGGTCGGTCGCGGCGTGAAGACGCTCGCGCTGATCGGCCGCTCGGGCGACAAGGCGCAGGCCGCCAAGGACGGCGTCACGCGCCTCCGCGACGCCGGCGCGACCGTGAAGGTGTTCGCCTGCGACGCCTCCGACGAGGCGGCGCTCAGCCTTGCGCTCGACGAGACCCGTAAGGAGCTCGGCCCTATCGGCGGCATGTGGAACGTCGCCATGGTGCTGCGTGACTCGCTGCTTGCGAACCTCGACGCCGAGAACTTCACCGAGGCGCTGAAGCCCAAGATCGACGCCGCGGCGGCGATGGAGAAGCTCACGGCGAACGACCCGGTGGGCGACTTCGTGGTCTATTCCTCGGCCACCACCGTCATCGGCAATCCCGGCCAGTCGAACTACGTGGCCGCGAACTCCTGGCTCGAGTCGCTCATTCGCAAGCGTCGCGCGACGGGCAAGCCCGGCCTTGCGATCGCCTGGGGCGCGCTCGGCGACGTCGGCTATCTCGCCCGCACCGGCGAGGTGAAGGAGAAGATCCAGAAGCGCCTCGGCTACGCCACGCTTTCGGGCGCGGAGGCGCTGGAAGGCCTCGGCCGCGTGCTCGCCCAGCGCGACATGCGGCTCGAGACCGGCGTCGTCACCATCGCGCCGATCGACTGGGGCCAGGCGCGCCGCGACCTCGCCTATCTCGCCTCGCCGACCTTCACGCAGGTTCTGGCCGACGCCGAGATGGGTCCGCAGGACACTGGCGAGCACATCGACCTCGCGGCGCTCGTGCGCGGCAAGGACGCCCGCGAGGCGCGCGACATCGTGGCGGAGGCGCTCACCGGCGAAGTGGCGCGCATCCTGAAGCTGCCGGCGAAGGAGATTTCGCCGCAGCGGCCGCTCGCAGAGCTCGGCATGGATTCGCTGATGGGCCTCGAACTGCGCATGTCGGTCGAACGCCGCTTCGACATCGACCTGCCGCTGGTCGCGATCGGCGACTCGACGACGCTGCTCACGATCGCCCAGACGATCGTGTCCCGCATCCACGAGCCCGACGCCGGCGCCGAGCCGAGCGCCGTCAACGCCGATCTCGCCGCCCGTCACATTGGCGACGACGTCGACCATGCCGAGCTTGCGGAGTTCAGCGAAGCGGTCGAAGCTCGCCGACTCTCGATGGGACGCGCGAACGCATGACCTCACGGCGTGGCATCGGGGCGCTTTCGCGCTCCGCGAAGGACGGCATCCTGGGCGCGATCCGCGCCCAGCCCAAGGCGGAGAAGGACGGCGACAAGCCTTCCGGCCCCAGCCCCACCGTCGTGACGCGACGCGCCAAGCGCGGCGACCGCTTCGCGGACCTGAAGGAGCTGAAGGACGTCAAGACGCAGCAGGCCGTCGCGGACCTGATCGGCGTCCAGAACCCGTTCTTCCGCATGCATGACGGCTGCGCCGGCGCGACCACCCACATCGACGGGCGGACGCACATCAACTTCGCGTCCTACAACTATCTCGGGATGAACGGGCATCCGGAGGTCAACGCCGCCGCCAAGGCCGCGATCGACCATTACGGCGTCTCCTGCTCGGCGAGCCGGCTGGTGGCGGGCGAGCGCCCGATCCACCGCGAACTCGAGCACCGGGTCGCGGAGTTCTACGGCGTCGACGACGCGATCGCCTTCGTGTCGGGCCACGCCACCAATGTCGGGACCATCGGGCACCTGATGCGCGCGGGCGACCTCATCGTCTACGACGCGCTCGCCCACAACTCGATCGTCGTGGGCGCGACGCTGTCGGGCGCGACGCGCCGCATGTTCGCCCACAACGACCTCGACGCGCTGGAGGAGATCCTCATCCGGCAGAGCCACGCCCATGAGCGGGTGCTGGTCGCGGTCGAGGGCCTCTATTCGATGGACGGCGATTTCCCCGACCTCGCGCGTCTGGTGAAGATGCGCGACCGCTACGGCTTCTGGCTGATGGTCGACGAGGCGCATTCGCTCGGCGTGCTGGGCGCGACCGGCCGCGGGATCGCAGAGGAGTGCGGCGTCGACCCGAAGGAGGTCGACATCTGGATGGGAACGCTGTCGAAGACGCTCTCGGGCTGCGGCGGCTACATCGCGGGCTCGCACAGCCTCGTCGAGTACCTGAAGTTCTCCGCCCCCGGCTTCGTCTATTCGGTCGGCATGCCGCCGGCGGTCGCGGCCGCCGCCATCGCCTGCTTCGACCTGCTGAAGCGCGAGCCCGAGCGGGTCGCCAAGCTGCGCGCCAACGGCGAGCGCTTCGTCAGCAAGGCCAAGGAAGCCGGCCTCGACGTCGGCGACGCCACCGGCACCGCGATCGTGCCCGTGATGGTGGGCGACAGCCTTCGCGCCGTCCATCTCGCGAACCGCCTGCTGGAGCGCGGCGTGAACGCCCTGCCGATCGTGCACCCGGCCGTGCCGGAGCGTTCGGCGCGACTGCGCTTCTTCATCACGTCCGACCACAGTTTCGAGCAGATCGACGAAGCCGTGGCGGTGACGGCGGAAGAGCATCACGGCCTCGCCAAGGCGGGTTTCGGCATCAAGATGGCCGCCGCCCTCGCCAAGGCCACGCGGCCGACCTGACCTTGGCGACCTCCGCCGAGCAGATAGAGGTCCGGCCGGTCCTCTCCCGAGCCGACGTGGAGCCGTTCTGGCGCGCGAGCCTTGCGGCGCAGGGCGGCGATCCCGCCTTCACCCCGGCGCTCCTGAAGGAGATGGTCGACGTCCTGACCCCCGGCGCGACCCCCTTCGCCAAGGCCAATGACGGCCGCTCCTTCGTCGCGTTCCGCGGCGGGCGGCCGGTCGGGCGCCTCTATGCGGTGAAGCACCACGCCCATCTCGAGAAGCACCACGACGGCGCGGGGCATTTCGGCTTCCTCGAGGCGATCGACGACGACGCGGTCTGGGACGCGCTGTTCGAGGCGGCGTCCGCCTTCCTGCGCGAGCGCGGCCTGACGAAAATCGGCGGCCCCTACAGCGCCTCGGTCAATCACGAATGCGGGCTGCTGGTCGAAGGATACGGCTCCCGCTCGACGACCCACACCAACTACGCGCCGCCCTATTACGCCGCCCAGCTCGAACGGCTCGGGTTCCGCGGCGTGAAGGACATCATGGCCTATGAGGGCGCGGTCGCGACCAGCCGCCTGCCGCAGCGCGTCACGAGGGCGCGCGCCCGGTGGCGCGACAGCGCGAACCTCGTGCTGAAGCCCGCCGTCGGCCCCGAGGCGCTCGCCGCCGTCAACGACGTCTACAACGACGCCTGGAGCCGCAACTGGGGCTCTGTGCCGACCTCGCTCGAGGAGGCGCGCTTCCTCGCCGAAATGGCCTCCGACATCATGCCGAAGGACTGGGCCACGCTGGCCTATTGGTTCGATCGCCCGATCGGAGTCCTGTGCATGGCTCCGGACCTCAACCAGGCGATCCACGACCTGAAGGGTCGCCTGCTCCCGTTCGGCTGGGCGAAGCTCCTGTGGCGGCTGAAGGTCTCGGGCGTCACGCGCGCCCGCGTGCCCGTGATCGGCGTGCGCACCGCCTTCCGCGGCACTCGCGTCGGCGCGATGGCGGCCTCGGCGCTGCTCGCCGACGCGGTCATGAAGGCGAAGGCCGCGGGGATGGACCGGCTCGAGGTGAGCTGGATGCTCGAAGAGAACCGCCCGATCCTCAACCTCGTGCGCGGCATGCCGGCCGCCCGCACCAAGACGTGGCGGCTCTACGAGAAGGCGCTGTAGGGCGCGGTTTCCCGGACGAAGCGCCCGCCTGCGCCAATCATCCCGGCCGAAAAGTCGGGATACAGAAACACAAGCGTCTTCGATTTCCGGGCGGGGGCTTCGCCTCTGGATCTCGGGTCAAGCCCGTGGAGACGCGCAGCAGTTCCTGCGCGTCTCCACGGGAGACGGCGTCGTCACCGCTCGAAGCGGATGCTTTTGACGGCGGCCCTGAGCTTGTCCATCCCCGCTTTTTTGTCGTCGCGCTTGGCTTGGATCTGGATCAGCAGCACCGAGTCGCCGCGCACGACGCACCACAGGTCCGTTTCGCTTTGATAAGTCTGGCCCGCGTGAGCGATTTCAACGACAACGCGTGCATGCGCGGCCGGCAACCCGCCCACCGTCGTATCCTTGGGCGGCGACACGACCGTCGCATTGGCGCCGATCTTCATGACATTGCCGATCGCCCCGTAGAGAGCGCGTGTCGGCGGAATGGAGCGCGCCGCCGGCCCAACATGTATGCCGAACATCATAAAGGTCGAGTTGAGTTCGTCCGTCGGCTCTTTGTACTTCGAAAATGCGAGAACCGCGGCATTGGCGACCATCGACGTCTCCGTCGCGTTCGTCTTGTCGACGGGCCGCAAACTAGCGGCCAGCGCTCCGGACGACAGATCATGCCAGCCGTCAGGCTTGCTCAGGGTAAAGCGGTAAGCCGCATTCCTGATCGTCTCGGCATAGGCAGGAGACGCGACAAGGACGAGCGCGAGACAGGCGATGCGCAACCCGGAAGCGATCACGATGCGAAACCCCGAACGAGACGACGCTTCACGCTACCTTGGGTTGTTCGTCAACAACGAGCAAAAAGACGCGAATTCACACATCGCTCGCGGGAACGTCATCAGACGTCAGCGCGCCTTCGGGCGGGTCGACCACCACGCGTCCGCCCGCCAGATCCACCATCGGAACCACCGCCTTGGTGAAAGGCAGCAGCACGGTGCGACGCCCGCCCGCGAGGCGGATTTCGAGCAGGTCGTCGGCGCCGTAGTTCTGCACGGCCGTCACTTCGCCGAGGAGCGTTCCGTCAGCGAGTTCGGCCCTGAGGCCGATCAGGTCGGCGTGGTAGTAGTCGTCCTCGTCGTCGGTCGCTGGCAGCGCATCACGCGACACCGACAGGGCCTTGCCGGTCAGCGCCTCGGCGGCTTCGCGGGTCGCGACGCCCTCGAAGCGCGCCACCACCATGTCGTCCTTCAGAGGCCGCAGCGACACGACCTTCAGGGTCGCCGGCCCGTCGCCGACGATGAGCGGCCCATAGGCCTTCAGCGACAGCGGATCTTCGGTGAAGGTCTTCACCCGCGCTTCGCCCCGCACGCCATGCGGCGCGCCGACCACGGCGATCTGGACAAGGCGGGAGGAAGGCATGGGCGAAGCACCGCGCTCGCGTCCCGTCCTTGAGCCGGGACCCACAATCGCAACGATGGAGGAGCGAACCGCCGACGCCTTGAGGCGACGGCGGTCATGGGTCCCGGCTCAAGGCCGGGACACGCGCAGAGCCTTACTCGGCGGCTTCGGCGGCCTTGGCGGCGGCTTCGGCGCGCTCCTGGGCCTTCTTGCCCGGCTCGGCCTTCTTCGGGTTGTTGCGGGCCTCGCGCTTCAGCACGCCGGCGGCGTCGAGGAAGCGATGGACGCGGTCGGTCGGGGTCGCGCCCTTGGCAAGCCACTCCTTGGCCTTCTCGAGGTCGAGCACGACGCGGTCGGCGGCGCTCTTGTCGAGCAGCGGGTTGAACGAGCCGATGCGCTCGATGAAGCGGCCGTCGCGCGGATAGCGCGAGTCGGCGACGACGATGCGGTAGAACGGACGCTTCTTGGCGCCGCCGCGCGCGAGGCGAATCTTCAGGGCCATTTCAGTCTTCCTTCTTTCAATTTTCGTCATCCCGGCCGGAGCGGCGAAGCCGCGGAGAGCCGGGATCGTTTTCAGGACTTGCGTTTCATTCGGAGGACGGTCCCGGCTCAGCGCTTCGCGCCGTCCGGGATGACGCCTCGATCTCTCACTTCTTCTTACCCATCCCCGGAAACCCTCCGAGGCCCGGCAGCTTCGGGCCGGCGCCGAGACCTGGGAAGGTCGGCGGAATGCCGCCGCCTCCGGGGAAGCCGGGCGGAAGCCCTTGCGGCATCTTCCCCTGCTTGAGTTCTTCGAGCGCCTCCGGCGGGATCTGCGGCTGGCCGCCGCCGAAGCCCAGCGCTGCGCCGAGGCCGGCCAGCGGGCCGCGGCCGGATTTTCCGGCCTTGCCCATCATCTTCATCATGTCCGCCATCTGGCGGTGCATCTTGAGGAGCTTGTTGACGTCCTCGACCTTCGAGCCAGAACCGCTGGCGATGCGCTTCTTGCGGGAGGCCTTCAGGATGTCGGGGTTGCGGCGCTCCTCGCGGGTCATCGAGTCGATGATCGCGGCCTGGCGCTTGAACACGCCCTCGTCGATGTTCGCGCCGGCCATCTGCTTCTTGAGATTGGCGACGCCCGGCATCATCGACATGATCCCCGACATGCCGCCGAGCTTCTGCATCTGCTGAAGCTGGCCCTTCAGGTCGTTCAGGTCGAACTGACCCTTGCGCATCCGCTCGGCGGCCTTGGCCGCCTGCTCGGCGTCGATCGAGGCCGCGGCCTTCTCGACGAGCGCGACGACGTCGCCTTGGCCGAGGATGCGGTTCGCGATGCGGCGGGGGTCGAAGTCGTCGACCGCGTCGAACTTCTCGCCGACGCCCACCAGCTTGATCGGCTTGCCCGTGACGGCGCGCATCGACAGCGCGGCGCCGCCGCGGCCGTCGCCGTCGAGCCGCGTCAGCACGATGCCGGTCAGGCCGAGCGCCTCGTCGAAGGCGCGCGCGGTGTTGACCGCGTCCTGCCCGGTGAGCGCGTCGACGACGAGCAGCACCTCGTGCGGCCCGGTCGCCTTCTTCACCTCGACGACTTCGGCCATGAGAGCTTCGTCGAGCGTGGTGCGGCCGGCGGTGTCGAGCAGCACCACGTCGTAGCCGCCGAGCCGGCCCGCCTCCATGGCGCGTCTGGCGATCTGCACCGCGGTCTGGCCGGGCACGATCGGCAGCGTCGCGACCTCGGTCTGGACGCCGAGCGTGGCGAGCTGCTCCATCGCGGCCGGACGGCGCGTGTCGAGCGAGGCCATCAGGACCTTGCGCTTCTCGCGGGTCGCGAGGCGGCGGGCGATCTTGGCGGTCGAGGTGGTCTTGCCGGAGCCCTGCAGGCCGACCATCAGGATCGGCACCGGGGCGGAGGCAGCGAGGCTGATCACCTGCGCGTCCGAGCCGAGCATGGCGACGAGCTCGTCATGGACGATCTTGACGACCATCTGACCGGGCGTGACGGACTTCACCACGTCGACGCCGACCGCGCGGGCCTTCACCTTGTCGATGAAGTCGCGCGCGACCTCGAGCGCGACGTCGGCCTCAAGCAGCGCGCGACGGACCTCTCGCATCGCCTCGGCGACGTCGGCCTCGGTGAGGGCGCCGCGCCGGGTGAGCCGGTCCAATATGCCGCCGAGGCGGTCTTGCAGAGCGTCGAACATCCGGGCCTTCGCGCCGAAAATCACGTAACAAGCGAGATCAGGCCCAACGCAAAACGCGCCCGCGGGCGCGACGCGCTGGCGGACGTTGACCCTCCGAACTCAACGGATCGGACGGCTTCGCGGGAGGACTGGCCTCGTCAGAAGACGGCTGCGTACAGCGAAAGCCCGCTAAAATCAAGGACAGCGCGCTTTCCGGAACCGCGACGTCGCCGTGTCGGTGGCTTCCGATGGTCATTTTAGTCCAAGTACGCCATACCGCGCCCATGAGCGTCGACGTCATCTCCTTCGGCTGCCGGCTGAACGCGCTGGACGGCGAGAGCGTGCGCGCGCTCGCGCTCAAGGCCGGCGCGCGCGACGTCACGGTCGTCAATTCCTGCGCCGTGACCGCGGAAGCCGTCCGGCAGGCGGGACAGGCCGCGCGCCGCGCCGCGCGCGAGCGGCCGGGGGCGGAGATCGTCGTCACCGGTTGCGCGGCGCAGATCGAGCCTCGGCGCTTCGCCGCCATGACGGAAGTCTCGCGGGTGATCGGCAACGCCGAGAAGCTTCGCCCGGAAACATGGGCCTCCGACGCGCGCCCGCTCGCCGTCGCCGACGCGTTCGAGGCGCGCGACGTCCCCGCGCCGCCGGCCGACGCCGGGGTGCTGCTGCCGCGCGCCTTCGTGCAGGTCCAGACAGGCTGCGAACACCGCTGCACCTTCTGCGTCATTCCTTTCGGCCGCGGCGCGGCGCGCTCGACGCCGCCCGAGGCCGTCGTCGCGGAAGTCCGCCGCGTGATGGAGAAGGGCGCGGTCGAGGCGGTGCTGACGGGCGTCGACGTCACGTCGTGGGGCGACGACCTCGCCGGCCGCCCCCGCCTCGGCGACCTCGTCGCCCGGTTGCTGCGCGAGGTCCCGGAGCTGAAGCGGCTCCGCCTTTCCTCGCTCGACGCCGTCGAGATCGACGACCGACTGCTGCGTCTCCTCGGCGAGGAGCAGCGGCTCATGCCGCATCTGCACCTGTCGCTCCAGTCCGGGGACGACATGATCCTGAAGCGCATGAAGCGCCGGCATTCGCGCGCAGAGGCGCTCGCCCTCGTCGAGGCGGTCCGCCGCGTCCGGCCCGACGTCGCCTTCGGCGCGGACGTGATCGCGGGCTTCCCGACGGAGACCGACGCCATGTTCGACAACACGCGCGCGCTGCTCGAGGAGGCGGAGATCGCCTACGCGCATGTGTTTCCGTTTTCGCCCCGCCCCGGAACGCCCGCCGCGCGGATGCCGCAGATCGCCGGCGCCCTCGTGAAGGAGCGCGCGGCGCTGCTGCGCGAAACAGGCGGGAGGCTGCTGTCGCGCCATCTCGACGCCCGCGTGGGACGCACGATCGAAATCCTCAGCGAAGGAGACGGCGTCGGCCGCGCAGCGGATTTTTCGAGCGTCAGGATCGCCCCGGAAACGCCGAAGGGCGCGATGCTCGACGCCCTGATCTCGGGTCACGACGGCAGGGCGCTGATCGCCGCACGAAACGCCGCCCTCGCGTCCCGGCCTTGAGCCGGACCCCAGAACCGCATAGGTCGACGGACGCGCGTCCGCGAGGAGAAGCCTCCCGGCGTCGCGCGTCTGGGTCCCGGCTCGAGGCCGGGACGCGAGGGCCCGCATGACCGACACGACCGCTCAATCCGGCTGGTTCACGCGGCTCCGCCAGGGGCTGTCCAAAACCTCGTCGCAGCTCACCCGCGGCATCACGGAGCTCTTCACCAAGGAGAAGCTCGACGCCGCGACCCTCGACGAGCTTGAGGACCTGCTGATCCGGTCCGATCTCGGCGTCGCGACCGCCGAACGGGTGGTCGAGGCCGTCGGCCGCGCCCGCCACGCCAAGGCGATCGACGGCGAAAGCGTCCGGACGATCGTGGCCGAGGAGGTGGAGCGCACGCTCGCCCCCGTCGCGAGGCCCTATGACCCGCCGGAAAGCGCGCGTCCCGCGGTGCTGCTCGTCGTCGGCGTCAACGGCTCTGGCAAGACCACGACCATCGGCAAGATCGCCGAGACCTTCCGCACCGCGGGGCTGAAGATCGTGCTCGCGGCCGGCGACACGTTCCGCGCCGCGGCGGTGGAGCAGCTCGGCGTCTGGGCGCAGCGGACCGGGGCGATCTTCGTCTCCAAGGAGACCGGCGCGGACGCCGCGGCGCTGGTCTACGAGGCGTGGCAACGAGCCAAGGCCGAGGACGCCGACCTGCTGATCGTCGACACCGCCGGCCGGCTCCAGAACAAGGCCGGGCTGATGGCGGAGCTCGAGAAGATCGTGCGCGTGCTGAAGAAGCTCGACCCGGCGGCGCCGCACGACAGCCTGCTGGTGCTCGACGCCACGACGGGCCAGAACGCGATTGGCCAGGTCGAGGCCTTCGGCAAGGTCGCGGGCGTCACCGGCCTCGTGATGACCAAGCTCGACGGCACGGCGCGCGGCGGCATCCTCGTCGCGGTGGCGGAGAAGTTCAAACTGCCGGTGCACTACATCGGCGTCGGCGAAGGCCTCGACGACCTGGAGCCCTTCGACCCGGAGGCGTTCTCACGCGCCATCGTGGGGCTGCCGCGCGAGCGCTGAGCCGCGCCGCGCGAGCGCCGGCAGGACGGTGAACGCCGCCAGCCCGAGCGCCGCGGCGGTCGCGAAGCAGACCGCGTAGCCGAGCGTGTCTCCGAACGAGCCGGTGATCTGCCAGCCGATGACGCTGACGATCGCGTCCATGCTCTGGAACAGCGTGAAGTCGACGCCGGCCTGCGCGAGCGACACCCGGCCCATCAGTTCGGAATAGAGCGCCGTGACGCCGAGCGAGAACGTCGCCGCGCCGACGAGCTGTATCGCGACAAGCAAGCCGATCGCCGCGGGCGACCGGGCCTCGACATAGGCGCAGGCCGCGAAGCCGAGCAGCGCGATCACGTGGGCCAGAAGGGTGGCCTGCATGATCGGATAGGCGCCGAACCGGCGCAACAGGTAGCCGCCGGCGAACGCCCCGACGAGCCCGCTCACGGTGATGCCGACGCCGTTGACGAGTCCGAGCGTCGAAAGGCTGACGCCCGCGTCGATCAGGAACGGGCCGACGAGCAGCGCGGCCCATTTCTGCCCCACCACATAGACCGCGACCAGAAGGAGGCCGAAGCGCACCTCCGGACGTCTCAGCGCGGCCCGCAGCGATTGCGGCGGCGTGTCCTTGCCGGCTACGGGCGCCGTCTCGCGCGTGGCGAGGAACGGCGCCGAGAGCGCGACCAACGAGGCGGCCATAGCCAGCGTCGCCGTCTCCCAGCCGACACGGTCGACAAGGATGAGGAAGACGCCGCCGCCGATGGCGTTGCCGAGATAGGCGCCGCCGACCTGGGCCGCGTTTCCCCAGCCGCGGTTCCTCGGCGCGAGATTCTCGACGGCGTAGCCGTCGGTGGCGATGTCGACGGTCGCGGACGCGAACGAGGCGACCATCATCGCGACCGCGAGCGGCCCGAGCGCCGTCGGGCCGATGAAGGCGCAAGCCGCGAGCGCCCCGACCCCGAAGGCGCCGATCGTCGAGATGACCGGCCGCGACCTCTTCGGCCGCCCATGCGGCGCGCGCCAGCGCTCCACGAGCGGCGACCACAGGAACTTGAACGACCAGGGCAGAACGGTGATGAGGATGAAGGCGATGTCGTTGAGCGACGCGCCGCTCTTGCGCATCACGGCCGGCAGGCCCGTGAAGAACACCCCCCCGATGACGCTTTGAGCGACGTAGAGCCCACCGACGCCGACGATGATCGCCGCCGGCGGAGGCAGGCGTCCTTCAACCGCCTCCGGCCCGGTCACCAGCGGTAGCGCAGGCTGGCGATGACCTTTCGGCCCTGACCGAGATAGCAGTAGCTGCCCGAACAGACCTGCTCCACCTTGTCGAGGAGGTTGGTGGCGTTGACCTGAAGCTGGACTCCCTTAAGCTTCCGATCGAGGTTCTCGAAATCGTAACTCACCTTGGCGTCCATAAAGGCGCTCGGCTTGTTCTTGAGCACGGGGCGGTTCAGGTCGTCGCCGAAACTCGATCCGGTGTATCGTACGCCGGCGCCGGCGCCGAAGCCCTTGAGCGGGCCCGACTGGAATTCATAACCTCCCCAGATCGCGAAGGCATGCTTCGGGATGCTGTTGACCTGATTGCCGACCGTGACGTCGGAGAGCTTCAGAATCTTGGTGTCGGTGTAACTGTAGGACGCCTGCAGGGTGACGCCGTTATCGAGTGAGGCGACGCCCTCGATCTCGAAGCCGCGAGAGCGAAAGTCGAGCTGCGTCTGCTGGTTCACGCCGTTCGAGTCCACTGCGTATACGATGCCGTCGACCTGCTTTAGCCAGAAGGTCGAGGCGTTGATCGAGGCGTTGTAACCGGGGATGGCGTACTTCACGCCGACCTCGGCCTGTTCGCCCTTGGTCGGCTTTGCGACGCCGCCGTTGATGACCGTCCCAGGATTTGCGGTGAACGAAGTGCCATAGCTGACATACGGCGTCAGACCGGCCTCTGTGACGTAACTCAAGCCGGCGCGGCCGTTCCAGTTGCCCTGATTTTGCTTGAAGGTCGAAGATCCAGGCTCTGAGTAGCTGCTGTCGTACCAGTCGTGACGACCGCCAAGCAGCAGTCGCCAAGATCCGACTTTCACTTCGTCCTGAAGATAGGCGCCCCAAAGATTCAATTTTTGTTTGGTCGGATCCGGAAGTTCCGGATTGCCGATAAGGTCGCCGTTGGCGTCGGCGAGCTTCAGGCCGTAGCGAGAGTCATATTTGAGATGACCAAAGTCGACGCCGGTCAGGACCGTATGGCTGATCGGACCCGTCTGGAGCTCAGTCTTCAGGTAGGTGTCGGCGGCGATGGAGCTGAACTCCTCCTTCACCTGGCCGCGATAGGTGAGCCCGCCGTCGCCGAAGCGCTCGTTGGTCGACAGCCCAGACCAGCGCACGTTCTGGTGGATCGATATCGCGTCCGAAAACTTGTGCTCGAACTCGTAGCCGACGCGGCCCTGGGTCTGAGTGAAGCCATTGTAGTTCGGATCGTAGCCCAGGGTCTTGAGCGTTCCGCCGGATCCATAGCCGGGAATCGGATCGCCGCTCTTGTCGGTCAGCGGCACATAGAAGTTATCGTAGAACATCGAGCCGCCGGTCTTGGAATCCATGAATTCCGAGAGCAGCGTGAGCTTGGTGTCCTCGCTCGGCTTGAAGGTGACCGCCGGCGCGATGAAAACCCTGTTGTCGGGCACGCCTGGCAGGTTGGTGTTTGCGTCGCGCGCGAGGCCCGTCAGGCGGTAGCTCACCGTGCCTTCTTCGTTGATCGGCCCGCCGAAATCGAAGCTCGCCTGCCTGCGGTCGAACGATCCGCCCTGCACCTCGACCTCGCCGAACTCGTAGTCGGTCGGCCGCTTGGAGATCAGGTCGATGATGCCGACCGAGGAACTCGCGCCGTAGATCGCGGAGGCGCCGCCCTTCAGGATCGAGATCGACTCGAGGCCGTAGGGCTCGAGCCGGAACAGGCCGCTCGGACTGTTGAACTGCCGCAACCCGTCGCGGAACACGCCGGTATAGGTCACGTCGACGCCGCGGATGGTGAAGCTGTCGAAGCGCGGGTTAAAGCCGTACATGCCGACGCGGACGCCCGGCGTGTAGAACAGCGCCTCCTCGAGCGTCTGGGGCCTGCGGTCCTCCAGCTGCCGCTGCGTCACGGTGTTGATCGTGGCCGGCGTCTCGTTCACCGGCAGATCGGTCTTCGTCGCCGTACGCGTCGTCTTCGCCACATAGCCGTCGTTGGTGGCGACGCCTGGCGCGCCGGCGCTCTCGGAGCTTCGGCCCTGGACCGTGATTTCCTCCAGTTGCGTCTCGCCGTCAGCCTGCTGGGCCGACGCTGCCCCGGCGCTCAGCGCCAGAAGAGAAACTGAAGCGGCAAGAACGGCATACGACCGACGCGACACGGGCGGGACCTCCGATGAACTGATCGTGAGGCCTTATTCCCGCCAAGCCATGGCCCGCAAGTCATATTCGATGTATTTATGTATTTTTACACTGGAACAAAAACTATTATAATTCCAAATTACTTGTATAATTGAGTACTTTATAGTATTAAACTCCGTATTTACGCCGCCGCCTCCATAGAGAATCGCGACTTATGTCAGCCGCCAGATTCGCCAAAGGCGACGACCTGTGTCCGCCGGGACACAACAGCGGACGGCGATCCGCCGTCGCGGTTCAGTCCGCCAGCCCGAAGGCGATCACCGCGCCGCCCTGCCGGAAACCCCAGATCTGGCTGCCGCCGGCCGCCACCGCGACGAAATCCTGTCCGGCCGCCCGATAGGCGATCGGCGGCGCGTTGACGCCGGCCCCGGCGTTGAAGCGCCAGAGCTTCTCGCCCGACTTCGCGTCGAAGGCCGAGAAGTCTCCTCCGCCCTCGCCGGTGAAGACGAGGCCGCCGGCGGTCGCGAGCGCCCCCCCGATCAGCGGCTCGGGCGTCCTTGCCTGCCACAGCAGCCGGCCGCCGCGCTTCAGATCGATGGCGCTCAGCAGCCCGTAGGTCCCGGAGGTCGCGGGCTCGATCGAGAAATAGCGCAGTTCGGGCTTGTCGGCCGTCGCCGGCAGCGTGCGGACCCGGTAGGTCGCGGGCCAGTGCATCGCCGCCACATAGGCGACGCCCTCCTTGGCGTCGACCGCGGCCGGCGACCAGTTGGCGCCGCCCGCGACGCCGGGCGCGATCACGACGCCCTCGGGCGTCGGCGGCTGGAACAGGTTCGACTGCGGCGCGAAGGGCTCGGACTTGTAGAGCAGCTTTCCGGTCTCGCGGTCGTGCACGAAATACCAGCCGAGCTTGGAGGCCTGCCCCACGGCGGCGATCGTCCTGCCGTCGATCACGACGTCGAACAGGCTCGGCGGGCTCGCGACGTCATAGCCCCAGAGGTCGTGCGGAACCTGTTGGTAGGCCCAGCGGATCTTGCCCGTCTTCGCGTCGAGCGCGACGAGCGAAGAGGTGTGGAGGTTGTCGCCCGGCCGGCTCTCGCTCGCCGACTGCGGCGACGGGTTGCCGACGCCGAAGAACAGCAGGCCGCGCTCGGGATCGAGCGTCGGCGCGTGCCAGATCGAGCCGCCGCCATATTTCCAGGCGTCCCGATGCTCGTCGGCGCGGGCCTTCTCGTCGGCGACGTCGCGATGGAGCGGCGCGCCATAGGCGGTCGTCTCGACGAAATCGCCCTCCCAGCCAGGCGCCGTGACGTCGAAGGTCCAGACCCGATCCCCGGTCTTCGCGTCGAAGGCCGAGAGAAAGCCCGGCCGGCCGTAGCGCCCCGCGACGCCGACCACGGCGCCGAGCGGCGCGCCGGGCCGAGGACTGTCGAGATGGAGGCCGTAGCCGACGCCCGTGACGCCCGCGACCACCAGCCCGTCATAGACCAGCGGCGCGGCGTTCGCGCCGACGCCGGTCTCGCCCGAGACCGCGCCGCCGAGCGTCGGGTCCGCGGCCTTGAGGCCGACGCCGTCTTCGCCGCGGGAGGCCTCCTCCGCGGGATCCACCAGCGGCCGGTCCCAGACGACCTTGCCGCTCGCCTGGTCGAGCGCGACGAGGCGCGCGTCGACGGCCGCGACGAAAACCTTGCCATAGCCGAGCGCCGCGCCGCGATTGGCCGGGCCGCAGCAGAGCTTCCTGGCTTTCGAGACATGTTCGTAACGCCAGATCTCGCGGCCGGTCGCGGCGTCGATCGCCATCACGTGGGAGAACGGCGCGGTCAGGTACATCACGCCGTCGGCCACCAGCGGGCTGGTCTGGAAGGTCGCGGCGTAGCCGGTCTGGTAGATCCACTTCGGAACGAGCCGCTTCACGGAAGTCCGGTCGATGGCGGCGATCGGGGAGAAGCGCCGGGCGCCGTAGTCGCGGTTCGGCAGCAGCCAGTTCTCGGCGTCGCCGTCCGCGGCCTTCAGCCGGACGTCGTCGACCGGGTCGGCGCGGGGAACGCCCGCCGACAGGAGCAGGGCGACGCAGGCGAAGACGGCCGCGGGAAGAAGACGGCGAAGACGCGTCATGTCCATGAACCTCGGGTCGACCCGGCGACGATCTGCGCCCGAACGCCCGGTTTCGGCAATCCACTCGAAAGGCGGACGTCGCCCGCGACGGCCAGCCGTCGAAAGTGCAAACGAAGTCACGTCATGACCAAAACGTGACCGGCGCGCGCCACCTCTTTCCCGACCGACCGTCCGCAAGTCGAGACGCTCGGAAAAGAAGGACTTAATAATCTAAGAGCTTAATAATAATGTTGCAGATCAGCATCTTATCATTATGAAACGCGCCCGCCACACTCAAGGCGGATTGATGGCGAGGAGGAGGGCGCCGTAAGAGATTCCTATGGCTCGCCACGCTGATGTGACTCGCGTGGCGTCGGGGGGAATCAAAAAATGACGTCACGCGTGCGTGTCGCGCTGCTGCTTGGGTCGGCGAGCGTATTGGCGTTTGGGGCTACCGCGGCATGGGCGCAGGATAACGGCGGCGCGCAGCAGCTCGAGGACATCGAGGTCATCGGCACCACGCCGATCGGCGGCGACGGCCTCGACCGCGACAAGGTTCCGGCGAACGTCCGGACGGTGACGTCCGAAACCTTCCAGACCGGGCAGTATCCGACCGTTCAGGAATCCTTCGCGAAAGTTACGCCCAGCGTCAACGTCACCGACGTGACCGGCAATCCCTACAACAAGGAAATCTCGTTTCGCGGCTTCGTGTCGTCGCCGACGATCGGCGTGCCGCAGGGCATGGCGGTCTATCAGAACGGCGTCCGCCTCAACGAGTCGCTTGGCGACACGGTCAATTACGACCTGATCCCGCAGGTCGCGATCGACCGCATGGATCTGTGGACCAACAATCCGGTCTTCGGCCTGAACGCGCTCGGCGGCGCTCTCAGCTTCCGCATGAAGAACGGCTTCACCTATCAGGGCCTCGAACTCGAATCGCTCGCGGGCTCCTTCGGGCGCTACGAAGGCTCCGGCCAGTGGGGCACGCAGGTCGGCAACTGGGCCGGCTACCTCGCGATCGAGGGCGGCCGCGACGGCGGCTGGCGCGACTTCTCGAAGTCAAACTACAAGAGGGTCTTCGGCGACGTCGGCTACAAGACAGACAGCGCCGAGATCCACCTCAACTTCACCTATGCCGACACCAAGCTCGGCGTGGTCGGCCCGACGCCCTTCCAGCTGCTCGAGCAGCGCCGCCGCAACGTCTATACCGGCGACCAGGTCATCGACAACGAGATGGGCATGCTCAATCTCGAAGGCAAATTCGAGATCAACGACGCCTGGTCGCTGCAGACCAACGCCTATTACCGCAAGTTCAAGCGCGACGGCGTCGACGGCAATGACACCGACCTCGGGCCGTGCGAAAAAAATCCGAACTTCCTCTGCCTCGAAGGTGAGGAATTCGGGGTGAGCGACAACGACCGCCGCCTGTGGCTCCGCGACCCGGTGACCGGAAAGCGCATCAGGAACAAGTGGTTCCCGGACGACGAGGACGACTTCGGCCCCGGCAGCACGCCCGGCTCGATCGAACGCTCGCGCATCCGCGCCGAGCAGGGCGGCGGCACCATCCAGGCGACCAACGAGTCCGAGTTCTTCGGCAAGAAGAACCACTTCGTGTTCGGCGTGTCCTACGACTACGGCAAGACCGATTTCTCCG
The DNA here is from genome assembly GCA_003241695.1 of Ancylobacter novellus. Lineage (GTDB taxonomy): Bacteria > Pseudomonadota > Alphaproteobacteria > Rhizobiales > Methylopilaceae > Methylopila. The sequence goes on from QFPN01000012.1 coordinate 143,348, forward strand.
GCTGGAGCGAGATCTGCATCCTGCCCGCCGACCTGCAGTGCATCGGCACTGGCCAGACCTACGTCACCCGCATTCCGGGCGGCATCGCTCCGGTCGACATCACCGGCTTCAACCACTACGTCGGCATCTACGGTTCGGATACGATCGACATCACCGACCGCCTGTCGGCGACGATCGGCGCCCGCTGGAACTACGCCCATGTCGAAATCGACGATCACGGCAAGTTCCCGCCGCTGAACAAGAAGGGGCAGCCCTTCGGACCGGGCCTCGACAGCACGAGCGAGTTCCAGCGCTTCAACCCGATGGCGGGCCTGACCTACAAGTTCACGCCTGCGATCACCGGCTACGTGTCCTACTCGGAAGCCAACCGCGCGCCGACCCCGCTCGAGCTCGGTTGCGCCAATCCGGCGATCCCCTGCCCGCTCGAGGCCACGCTGGTTTCCGATCCGCCCCTCAAGCAGGTCGTGACCCGCACCGGGGAGGCCGGCTTCCGCGGCCGCCACGAGTTCGAAGGCTTCGCGCTGAACTGGAACGCGAGCGTCTACCAGGCGAACAACAAGAACGACATTCTGAGCCAGGCGAGCCTGAACGCCGGCCGCGGCTACTTCGTCAACGCCGGCAAGACCCGCCGGCAGGGCATCGAGCTTTCGGCCCAGCTCATGGCCGAGCGCTGGTCGCTCTACGCCAACTACTCGTACGTCGATGCGACCTTCCGCAAATCCATCAACCTGTTCTCGCCCAACAACCCCAACTCCGAGGGCTACGGCGAGGATGACGACGATAATGACAACAACAACAATAATAACGACCGCGCCGCGGCGGCGGGCAAGCTGAAGAACGGCGAGATCCGTGTGCACAAGGGCGACCATCTGCCCGGCATCCCGGACCACCAGTTCAAGTTCGGCGGCGCTTACCGCATCACTCCGCAGTGGACGGTCGGCGGCGACGCCCAGATCATGAGCTCACAGTACTACGCGGGCGACGAGTCCAACCAGTTCAAGAAACTGAAGGGTTACGCCGTCTTCAACGCCAACACCTCCTATCAGGTGACCGAGCAGTTCCGCATCTTCGCCGGCGTCACCAATGTCTTCGACAAGAAGTTCGACACTTTCGCGGGCTTCTTCGAGACCGACGACATCGGCTTCCTCGGCCTCACCAATCCGTCGACGCTGACCCCCGCGCGGCCCCGCGCCTTCTACGCCGGCCTGAACTTCCGCTTCATCCCACCGGCACCGGTCGAGCCGCTGGTGACCAAGTACTGAGACTGCGTCGAGCCTGCTCCGAGCGGCTCCCCCTGCCGGCCGGTCCTTCGCGGGACCGGCCGTTTTCTTTTGTCAGGCGATCTCGATCGCGGCGGCGAGCGCGGGCGACGTCCGCGCGATCGCCGGCAGGGCGCCGCCGCGCAGCTCGTCGCGGCAGAACTCCGCGAGTTCGAGCGGCAGGCGCCCGAGCGCCCGCGACAGCGCCACCAGCGTCAGCCGCCGCGTGAGTTGCGGGCCGGGCGTCGGCGAAAACGCCACATGCGACAGGTCACAGGCGGATTCGAGCGCGCAGAGCGGCGTCGTGATCGCGAAATGGCCGCCCGCCGCGACCGTCGCCGCGACGCCGTAGGGCGTGTCGAACTCGACGCCGCGCTTCAGTTCGAGCCCGAGACGCCTGAGGTGCCGCTCGATCTCGACGCCGGTCGAGGAACGGGCGCTGTAGCGCGCAAAGGTGAGGGTCTCGGCGAGCGCCGCGAGGTCCGCGACGGTTCTGGGCGCCGGCGTCCCCTCGGGGGCGGAGAGCACATAGGTCTCGGTCGCGATCGGCCAGCGCTCCAGCCCGTCGACGTCGCCGAGGTCGTCGACGCCGATCATGACGTCGAGATTGCGCGTGACCAGCGCCCCTGCGTGCGCGGCCGTGAGGCCCGACCGGATCGAGACCTCCTCGGCGCGGCGTCCGAGGCGCGCGGCGAGCGGCGCGGCGAGCGCCCGCGACAGCGAATCCACGAGGCCGACCCGCACGAGCGGCAGCCGCCCGCGACCGATCTCGCGCAGGCCCGGCGCGATCTGGCGCGCTTCGGAGACCAGAGCGGAGGCGCGCTGGCGCAGCAGCGCCCCCGCCGGCGTCAGCGCGATCGGACGGACGGAGCGGTCAAACAATTCCGCCCCGATGCGCTCCTCGAGTTCGGCGACCGCGCTCGAGACCGCCGGCTGCGTCAGGCCGAGCCGGCGCGCCGCCGAGGCCATGGCGCCGGTCTCGCAGACCGCGAGGAAGATCGACAACCCACGCAGATCGAACGGGATTTCGTCGGAACGGACGGCCAATGGGTCCTCTGGAGCGCGCCGGATGGTCTCGGCTCCGTCCCGTACCACCGGCGACCGATCCGGGATGACGCCTTTCCAGCTATACTATAACTCAAACTTATATTGAGGCTGCAAGCCGGCGGGCTGATCCTCATGGTCGAAACCGCCGGACGCCTTGCCCATGTCGACCGACCGCTATTCCGTCTTCTCCCTGCTGCGCGAGACGCTTCGCGGCCACACCGGCTGGAAGCCCGCATGGCGCAGCCCCGAACCGAAGGCTGCCTACGACGTCGTCATCGTGGGCGGCGGCGGCCACGGCCTCGCGACGGCGCATTACCTCGCCAAGGTCCATGGCGTGCGCAACGTCGCGGTGGTGGAGAAGGGGTGGATCGGCGGAGGCAATGTCGGCCGCAACACGACCATCGTGCGGTCCAACTACCTGCTGCCGGGCAACATTCCCTTCTACGAGCACTCCATGAAGCTGTGGGAGGGGCTCGAGCAGGAGATCAACTACAACGCCATGGTGTCGCAGCGCGGCATCGTGAACCTGTTCCATTCCGACGGCCAGCGCGACGTCTACGCCCGCCGCGGCAACGCCATGCGGATGCACGGCGTCGACGCCGAGCTGCTCGACGTCGCCGAGCTGAAGCGCATCCTGCCGATGCTCGACTTCGACAACGCCCGCTTCCCCATCAAGGGCGCCCTGCGCCAGCGCCGCGGGGGCACGGTGCGCCACGACGCCGTCGCCTGGGGCTACGCCCGCTCGGCCGACGGCTACGGCGTGGACATCATCCAGAACTGCGAGGTGAAGGGCTTCCGCATCGACAACGGCCATATCGCCGGCGTCGAGACCTCGCGCGGCTTCATCGGCGCGAAGAAGGTGGCGCTCGCCTGCGCGGGCAACTCCTCGCGCGTCGCCGCCATGGCGGGCTTGCGGCTGCCGATCGAGAGCCACGTGCTGCAGGCCTTCGTGACGGAAGGCATCAAGCCCTTCATCGACACGGTCTGCACCTTCGGCGCCGGCCACTTCTACGTCTCGCAGTCCGACAAGGGCGGCCTCGTCTTCGGCGGCGACATCGACGGCTACAACTCCTACGCCCAGCGCGGCAACCTGCCGGTGGTCGAGGACGTCCTCGAGGGCGGCATGGCGCTGATGCCCGCGATCGGCCGCGTCAAGCTTCTGCGTTCCTGGGGCGGCATCATGGACATGTCGATGGACGGCTCGCCGATCATCGACAAGACGCCGGTCGAAGGCCTCTACCTGAACGCCGGGTGGTGCTACGGCGGCTTCAAGGCGACGCCAGCCGCGGGCGACTGCTTCGCCCATCTCATCGCCCGCGACGCGCCCCATCCGGTGGCGGCCGCCTATCGCCTCGACCGTTTCGCGACCGGTCGGACGATCGACGAAAAGGGCGTCGGCGCCCAACCGAACCTTCACTGAGGGGGTGAGGCGATGACCCGTCCGCAGTGCGTGCTTCGAGACGCGCCTTCGGCGCTCCTCAGCATGAGGAGCGTGAAGCGCAGCCCGGAACCACGAACACGCCTCATGCTGAGGAGGCCCGAAGGGCCGTCTCGAAGCACGCAGTCCCCCTCCTCCTTCAAGGCCGGCTGATCCCATGCGCATCGCCTGTCCCTATTGCGGCTCCCGCGGCGTCGACGAGTTCTCTTATCTCGGCGACGCGACCGTGACCCGGCCGGACCCCGCCGCCGAGAACGCCATGGCGGCCTTCGTCGACTACGTCCACATCCGCGACAACCCGGCGGGCCTCCATCGTGAGCTCTGGCAGCACGCCGCCGGATGCCAGTCGTGGCTCGTCGTGACCCGCGACACCCGCACCCATGCGATCGAGGCCGTCGAGATGGCCAAGGACGTCGCGCTCGCTCGGGGAGCAGCCAAGTGAGCCAGTCCCATCGCCTCGCCTCGGGCGGCCTCGTCGACCGCTCCAGGACCCTGAGCTTCTCGTTCGACGGCAAGAGCTTCGCCGGCTATGCCGGCGACACCCTCGCCTCGGCGCTGGTCGCGAACGGCGTCAAGCTCGTCGGGCGCTCGTTCAAGTATCACCGCCCGCGCGGCCTGATTTCCGCCGGCCCCGAGGAGCCCAACGCCCTGGTCGAGCTGCGCGAGGGCGCGCGGCGCGAGCCCAACGTCAAGGCGACCGTGGCGGAGCTCTATGACGGGCTGACCGCGCAGAGCCAGAACCGCTGGCCGTCGCTCGCCTTCGACCTGCTTGCGGTGAACCAGCTCGCCTCGCCGATCTTCACGGCGGGCTTCTACTACAAGACCTTCATGTGGCCGGCCTCCTTCTGGGAGAAGGTCTACGAGCCGATGATCCGCCGCGCCGCGGGCCTCGGCCGGGCCGCGGACGCCGCCGATCCGGACGAATACGAGAAGCGGACCGTCCATTGCGACGTGCTGGTGATCGGCTCCGGCCCTGCGGGCCTCGCGGCGGCGCTCGCCGCTGGCCGGACCGGCGCGCGCGTCGTGCTCGCCGAGGAGGACTTCGCCCTCGGCGGCAGGCTGCTCGCCGAGCGCGTGACGGTCGGCGGCAAGCCGGCGGCCCGCTGGGCGGCCGAGGCCGAGGCCGAACTCGCCGCCATGCCCGAGGTCACGATCCTCAGGCGGACCGCCGTGTTCGGCGCCTACGACCACGGCGCCTACGCCGCGATCGAGAAGGTCGCGGACCATCTCGCCGTCCCGGCTCCGCACCAGCCGCGCCAGCGGCTGTGGCGGATCGTGGCGCGGCGCGCGGTGCTCGCGGCCGGCGCGATCGAACGGCCGGTCGCCTTCGGCAACAACGACCGCCCCGGCGTCATGACGGCGGGCGCGGTGCGCACCTATCTCAACCGCTTCGGCGCGGCGCCGGGCAGGCGCGCGGTGGTCTACGCCAACAACGATGACGCCGCCCGCACGGTCTCCGACCTCGCAGCGGCGGGCTGCGAGATCGCCGCGGTGGTGGACGCGCGCGGCGACGCCCTGGCGCTCCAGTCGGCCGCGCGGGCGGCGGCCGCGACGCTCGTCTTCGGCGGCGCGGTCGAGCAGGCGCTCGGCCGCGGCGCGGTGACGGGCGCCCGGATCGCGAACGCGAAGGGCGGAACGCACGACGTCTCGTGCGACCTGATCGCGGTGTCGGGCGGCTGGAACCCCTCCGTCCAGCTCGCGAGCCATCAGGGCGCGCGGCCGCGCTGGGACGACCGGCTCGCGGCCTTCGTGCCTGACCTGACGCCTCCGGGGATGGCTGTCGCGGGCTCCGCGGCCGGCGCATTCGGTCTCGCGCAATGCCTCGCCGACGGCGCTCAGGCCGGCCGCGAGGCGGCGGAAGCCTGCGGCTTCGCCGGCGGCGGCTTCGATCGCCCCGACGTCGAGCCCGAGCCCGAAGAAGTGTTCGGCGCCGGTCCGTGGCGGATCAAGTCCACGGCCAAGGGTTTCGTCGACTTCCAGAACGACGTGACCGTGAAGGACGTCGAGCTCGCGGCGCGCGAGGGCTTCGTCTCGGTCGAGCATCTGAAGCGCTACACCACGCTCGGCATGGCGACCGACCAGGGCAAGACCGCGAACGTGGTCGGCCTTGCGATCATGGCCGAGGTCACGGGCCGCTCGATCCCCGAGACCGGAACCACCCTCGCCCGCCCGCCCTTCGCTCCGGTCGCGCTCGGCGCGCTCGGCGGCGCCCATCGCGGCAAGGAGTTCAAGCCGACGCGGCTTCCGCCCAGCCACTTCTTCGCGGAGGAGCAGGGCGCGGTGTTCGTCGAGACCGGCCAGTGGATGCGCGCCGCCTATTTCCCGCGACCGGGCGAGAAGGACTGGTTTGACTCGATGAAGCGCGAGGTCGAGACCGTCCGCACCAAGGTCGGCGTCTACGACGCCTCGACGCTCGGCAAGATCGACGTCCAGGGCGCCGACGCCGGCGCGTTCCTCGACCGCGTCTACACCAGCGTCTTCTCCAAGATGCCCGTCGGCAAGGCCCGTTACGGCCTGATGCTGCGCGAGGACGGCGTCGTTCTCGACGACGGCACCGTCGCCCGGCTCGGCGAGACGCATTACTACGTCACGACCTCGACCGCGCACGCGGCCCAGGTGATGCGCCACCTCGAGTTCTGCCGGCAATGGCTGTGCCCGGAACTCGACGTCCACCTCGCCTCGATCACCGACCAGTGGGCGAAATACGCCATCGCCGGACCGCGCGCCCGCGACGTGGTGGCGGCCCTGGTCGACGAGGGCTTTGACGTCTCGAACGAGGGGCTGCCGTTCCTCGGCGTGAAGGAGCTGACAGTGTGCGGCGGCGTGAAGGCGCGGCTGTTCCGCCTCTCCTTCTCGGGCGAGCTGGCCTATGAGCTCGCGGTCCCGGCGCGCTACGGCGACGCCATGATCCGCGCCATCATCGCGGCCGGCGAACCGTTCGGCATCTGCCCCTATGGGGCTGAGGCGCTCGCGACGATGCGGATCGAGAAGGGCCATGCGGCGGGGCCGGAGATCAACGGCCAGACCACCGCGGGAGACCTCGGCATGACCGGCCTGCTCTCGACCAAGAAGGACTTCGTGGGCCGCACCCTCGCGGGGCGCGAGGCTTTCGTCGATCCGGCCCGCCCCACCCTCGTCGGGCTGCGGCCGGTCGACCGCTCCGCGCGGCTGCGCTCGGGCGCCCATCTCGTGAAGAGCGGCGTCCAGCCGACCGCGGCCAACGACGAGGGCTACATCACCTCGACGGCCTACTCCCCCTCGAACGGCCACTGGATCGGCATCGGCTTCCTGTCGCGCGGAAGCGAGCGCATGGGCGAGATCGTCCGCGCCTTCGATCCCGTCCGCGACGGCGACGTCGAATGCGAGGTCGTCTCTCCCTGCTTCGTCGATCCGGAAGGAGCGCGCCTCCGTGCCTGACGTCCATCCCTCCATGCTCGCCGCCCGCTCCGCCCTTCGCGCCCATGTCGCGCCGCAGGCGCGCGCCACGGGTCCCGTCCGCGCCCGGCTGCGCGAGCGCGACGGTCTCGTCCTCGCCTCTGTCGCGGCCCTGAAGGGCCGCGAGCAGGAACTCGCCGACGCCGTCCGCGCGCGTTTCGGGATCGAGCTTCCGGCCGGTCCGAAGCGGGCCGCCGCCGGCGCTTCCGCCTTCGTCGGAGCGGGTCCCCGCAAATGGCTGTTCGTCTCCGAGGATCCCGAGGCCGACATTTCCGATCTGCCCGCGGCCGTCGTCGACCAGTCGGACGGGCGGACCGTGCTCAGCCTCTCCGGCGAGGCCGCCCGCGAGATCCTGTCCACCCTCGTCACCGTCGACCTGCACCCGCGCGCTTTCGCGGCCGGGGACGCCGCCTCGACGCATGCCGCCGGGATCTCGATCCACCTGTGGCAGGTTGACGACGCTCCCAGCTATGAAATCGCGGCGTTCCGCTCCTACGCCGCAACGCTCTGGCGATGGATCGCGCATGCCGGCGCGGCGCGAGGCCTCGAAGCGGCGGCGAATGATTGACGTTTTGGCGCCCAGAATCTGGGCGCCTCGCCCCCGAAAGGCCGGCGGGCCATCGTTCCGTTAACTTCCGGCTGCTCGGCCTCTCGCGCCGCAGCATGAAAAAGCGCCTCTCCGCAACCAGAGCGACTCCCTCCAAGTCACTCGCGTGCGAAGCAAACCTCTTTTCTCCTGTCTCCCCTTCTCACCGCGACGCAACACAACCGGCGGAAGGCGAGCAGACCGACTGCCGTTTCGCCCGCCACAATCTTGCCGTGCCGGCGCATCGGCGGACACACGACTGTCGTTCGACAACATAACGACGATTAATGGCGGGGCGATCCGAGCCACGAATACTAAGTGTTGTAAAAAAGCATCTTAAGATCGGCGAGAGGCCCAAGCTCAAAAATCAGGCTCGACTTTCACCGTCGCGGCGCGGATTTTGACATCAACCGCTTGAACGGGTTTTCGAATCGGGGACTTCAATATGAAAAAGGCTGTCGCGTTCACTCTTAAGGCCATGGCTGGCTTCGCAGGCGCCGCGCTGATCGCCGGCTCGGCCTCGGCCGCCGACCTCGCCGCTCCGGAGCCGGCGGTGATCGCCGAAGTTCCGTCCATGATCGACATCGCCTTCGGCGTCGCGGGCGTCACCGACTACCGCTTCCGCGGCATCGCGCAGAGCAACAAGAACCCGGCCGTGCAGGGCTACGCCGAGCTGCAGGTCGCCGACTGGTTCTACGCTGGCGTGTGGGGCTCGAGCGTCGACTTCCCGACCGCTCGCGGTCTTGCCGATCCGGCGATGGAAATCGACTTCTACGCCGGCCTGCGCCACAGCTGGGACGCGTTCTCCATCGACGTCGGCGGCCTGTACTACTACTACCCCGGCCAGAAGAACAATCTCCGGAACATGGACTACTGGGAGCTCTACGCGAAGCCGGGCTTCGCGTTCGGCGACATCGCTTCGATCACCGGCAACCTGTACTGGACGACCGACTTTGCGAACCTGGGCAATGACGCTCTCTACCTCTCGGTGATCCCGAAGGTGAACGTGCCGCTCGACCTCGGCTCCGACGTCGCCGTCTACGTGTCGGGCGAAATCGGCAAGCAGTGGTTCAAGCGCTCGCGTCTCGCTGACCCGAACGACTACATGACCTGGAACGTCGGCGCGGGCCTCACCTACAAGGCGATGACCCTCGACGTCCGCTACAGCGACACCGACCTCAAGAAGAGCGAGTGCGTGACCAACACCGGCGCTCGCAGCTGGTGCGGTCAGGCCGTCGTCGGCAAGATCTCCTTCGACACCTCGCTCAACAAGCTGAAGTGATCGAACGAGGGCGCGTCCCTCGATCCTCAAATACGGACGCCGCGCTCGAAAGAGCGCGGCGTTTTTTATTGTCCTGATTTCAAGCGCCGGAGCCGAATGCGGCGTCAGGCGGGAGACGCTCAGGCGCCTTCCTTGAGCTTGGCGTTGCACTGCGAGTAGTAGCCGCCGCCCTTGGCGATCCAGTTCGGCTGCTCGGCGCCCGCCGCCTTGTTGGCGCGGTACTGGTCGAGGCAGGTGTGCATGCGCGCCTTGCCCGGCGTCTCGCTCGAATACTTGTCGGACACCGCGGTCGGGAACGCCATCTTGCCGCCGGCGGCGGGCTTCGCGGCGCTCGCGCCCTTCGGCGCGGGCGTCCCGTTCGGGGCCGTCGTCGTGGTCGAGGTCGGAGCGGGCTTGGTCGCGGCGGCGGGCTTGGCGTCCGCCGCCTTTTCGGCCGCGGCCGCCTCGGCTTCCGAGGCGTCGTCGTCGGAACACTCCGCCTTGCGGAAGTCGTTCCACTTCATGCCCTTCAGCGTGTCGTTCTTCTTCGCGTCCTGATATTTGGCGCTGCATTCCTTCATGGTCAGCGCCGAGGCGGGCGCGGCCGAGAAGCCTAGGGCCGCGGCGAGCGCGACCGCCGAGCAGAGGCTCAAGGAACGGAACATGCGGCATGTCCTTTTCGAGAATGGGGCCGGTTCGCGGTCCCGGGGGAACGCGGCGCGGAGCCGCCGCGAAAAAAGTATAGGCCTCGCGCGCAGGCCGCCCACCGGCGCCTTCGGCGTGCGCGGCGCAGCCACGCGTCAGACGGCCGGCCGCTCGAGAACGCCGTTCGGGCTCGCCTCGTCGATCGCCTGCGGCGGCGCCTTCGGCGTGCGCGGCGCAGCCACGCGTCAGACGGCCGGCCGCTCGAGAACGCCGTTCGGGCTCGCCTCGTCGATCGCCTGCGGCAGGCGTCCGGCGAGGATCTCCAGCGCCTTGTCGACCGAGATCCCGAACCGGTCCGCGATCGCGCGCACCTGTTCGTTGTCGAGCGCGGCCCGGAGATCGTCGACGGTGATCGGCTGGTTTTCGCCGCGGCCGAGCCAGGACTTCACCTGCGCGCCGTAGCCCGAGTTTTGAAGCTGGTCGAGCACGCCCTGCAGGCCGCCCGGAACCATCCGCTCGATGATGGAAGGCAACGCCGCCGCGCCCGCCTGGGCGATCGTATCGCCGAGCGAGCCCTTGATCTGGTCGAACAATCCCATGCGTCACTCCTCCAGCCATCCGAAAGCGAAGATCGGAGCGCTTTCACGCGCCCGCCGGACATGCCCCGCGCGGCGCACGTGAAATGACGTGACGCAGAGGTCGTCAGGCATGGCGAAACGCGTCGCACCCGCAGCCGAGCCGCTCAGGTCGTCCGGATCGCCTGCACGAGGCGCATCCGGTCTTCGGCGATCACGAGGCCCGACAGGATCCCGGTGCGGAAGGCGCCCGTGTCGAGATTGATCCGGTGCGGATGGTCGAGATCGAGCGGGGTTGTCGGCGTGTGCCCGTGGATCACCGCGACGCCGTTCGGGTAGGGACCGGGACTGTCAAGAAAAGGCCACCGCGTCCACATCAAGGTACGGGACAGTTGGGCGTCGAGTTCCGTCCCGGGGTCGATCCCCGCGTGGACGAAGAAGAGATCGCCAAGCCTGAAGAAAAGCGGCAGCCTGTCGAGCCAGTCGGCAAGGCCGTCGCGGACAAGCGCATGCCCGAGCCGCGCCGGCCAACCGTCGCCGTCGTCGAGTCCGAAACTCGCGAGCGTCTCGCGCCCGCCGAAATCGAGCCAGAGCGCCTGCTCCGCGGCGTCGCCCGAAAACGCCGCTCGCAGCATCCGGTCCTCGTGGTTGCCCTTCAGCGTTATCGAAGCGGCCCCGGCGACGCCCTCCCTGGCGCGCAGCAGCGCGGCGCGGCTCGCGGGGCCTCGGTCGACGAGATCGCCGAGCTGCAGGAAGGTCGCGCGCACGGCGCCCGAGAGATCTTCCGCAAGGGCGCCGGCCAGCGCCTCGAAGAGATCGTCATGACCGTGGACGTCGCCGATCGCGGCGACGGCCTCGCCCGGCGGAAGAGAACGGATCGCGGGACGCCAGGGAGAGCGATGGATGACGGGCGAAGACATACCGTCGACCATAAAAGAAAAGGCCCGCGCCAGGATGCGGGCCTTCGCTTCAGCGCGATGTGACGCAGGTCACGCCACGCAGGGCGTCACTTGACGATCATGACGACGACGGCCTGGCCGGCCGGCGTGTCGAGTTCGGCGGCGTCGAGCGTGCCGTCGTTGTCGGGGTTAGCCTTCTTGAAGCGGGCGCGCAGGATCGAAAGCCACTCGTCCATCTCGAGGGTCTTGTCGCCGTCCTTGTTGGCCTTCTTCCAGTCCTTCTCGGTGAGACGGCCCTTGGTCTCGCCGCTCTCGAGCGTGGTGTCGCCGTCAGGATTGATCGCGACGAAAACCTTCGAACCGGCGTGGATGACCTCGGCCATGTCGAGCGTGCCGTCGCTGTCGCCATCGATGGCCTTGATGACCTCAGCGCCGGACATCTTGGTCTGGGCGAGCGCCGGCGAGGCGACGAAGGCCGCGGCGAACAGAGCGGCGGCCGCGATGCGATAGGTCATTGCTCATCTCCTTTATAATAATAAGACGCCGATGGCGCTTCCATCTGAAGAAACGAGCGCGGAACCCGCTTCGTTCGACGTGAACTCCACTTAGCTGAGCGTCAGATAATAAGAAAGAAATAAAAGCAATGCGTCCGCGACGGCGCGTCGCGGCCCGGCTTTCCCGGCCGGTCGCCGTTCAATCGAATGGCGAAAGTTACGCATCGGTTTCTCCGCGCGTCCGACTGAAACAGACGGACGCGCGGGCGGCTCCCGTCCGTATTCAGCCCGCGGTTTCGACAGGCGCGGTCTTCCGCGCGGCCGCGGGAGCGGGAGCGGCTTTGGCGCGTCGCGGCGCTCGCGCCGCAGCCGGCTTGGCGGACGATGACGGGGCAGCGGTCTTGCGGGCGCCGTCCTTCGGGGCGACGGTCGCAGGCTTCGCCGCCGCTTCCGGCTCGCCGGTCACGATCGGGGCGATGGGAGGAACCTCCTCGGCGACCGCGACGCCTTCGTTTTCTTCGGCCCTCACGACCTCCGCCGCCTTCGCCGCAGGCGCGCCGGCCCCGGTCTTGGGCGCATCGGTCTTGAGCGCATCAGTCTTCGGAGCCTCGGTCTTGGCTTCGGCCTCGACGGTCTCAGCCTTGACGGCGTCGATCTTCGGATCCTCGGCCTTGGTCGCCTCGGATTTGGCTTCGGCCTCGACCTTCGGAGCTTCGGCCTTGTCGACGGCGGGCGTGACCGCCGCCTTGGCCGCCGCCGGCTTCGTCGCGCGCGGCTCGTGCGACAGGATGAAGTCGCGGATGCGCGGCGCGATCTCGGCGCGGAAGCGCGATCCGTTGAACACGCCGTAATGGCCGACGCGATCCTGCAGATAATGGACGCGCTTGTCCTCCGAAAGGCCGGTGCAGAGCGCATGCGCCGCTTTGGTCTGGCCGACGCCCGAAATGTCGTCGCGCTCGCCCTCGACGGTCATCAGCGCGCAGCGCGTGATCTTCGAGCAGTCGACCGGCTTGTCGCGGTGGGTCATCTCGCCCTTGGGCAGCGCCTGCCGCACGAACACGGTGTCGACCGTCTGCAGGTAGAACTCCGCCGAAAGGTCCATGACGGCCATGTATTCGTCGTAGAATTCGCGGTGCTTCTCGGCCGAGTCGCCGTCGCCGTCGACCAGATGGTTGAAGAACTCGTAGTGCGCGGAGACGTGGCGGTCGAGATTCATGCTCACGAAGCCCGTGAGCTGAAGAAAGCCCGGATAGACCTGACGCCCGACGCCCGGATGGGGCCAGGGCACGACGGTGATGACGTTCCGGCGGAAATAGTCGGTGCCGCGCTCGATCGCGAGCTGGTTCACCGCCGTGGGCTTCTCCCGCGTGTCGATCGGGCCGCCCATCAGCGTCATCGTGCGAGGGGCGTAAGGATCGCCGTCGGCCTCCATGCGCGCGACGGCCGCAAGCACCGGCACCGCCGGCTGGCACACCGCCATGACGTGGCATTCGCCGCGCAGGAAGTGGAAGATCGAGATCATGTAGTCGATGTAGTCGTCGAGGTCGAAGGGACCCTCGGCGAGCGGCACGAGCCGCGCGTCGGTCCAGTCTGTGACGTACACGTCGTGGTCGGGCAGCATCGCCTCGACCGTGCCGCGGAGCAGCGTCGCGTAATGGCCGGACATCGGCGCGACGATCAGAAGCTTCGGCTGCGGCCTCGCGCCCGGCGGCAGATCGCGCTCGAACCGGACGAGGTTGCAGAAGGGCCGGCTCCAGACGACCCGTTCCGTCACGGCGACGCGCTGGCCGCGAACAGGCGTCGTGGCGATGCCGAACTCCGGCTTGCCGTAGCGGCGCGTCGCGCGCTCGAACATCTCGCACATCGCGCCGACCTTGCGGCCCCATTCGGTATGCGAGGCGGGGTTGGCCGGGTTCTTGAAGTAGATGCGGTAGGCGTCCGCCAGCGCCCTCGCGGGTCCGAGCGACGCCTGAGCGGCCTCGAACATCCAGTAGAGCGGCATCGTCGTGGCGGAGCCGCCCCAGTCGGCGGCGGCCGCCGCGCCTGCGAATTCACCGATGCCGCTCGTCGTCTTGTCTCGAGCCATAAGTCCCTCGGTCATGCTGCGCTGCGGGATGAGGGACGATTCTCCGTATTGTGCGATCCGTCAATGCTCCCTTCCGCCGGTCCGGCTTCCACGTCGGTCGGAGCTCGGCGTAATGTGCGCCAATGCCGACGCCCGAAGCCCACGTTGATCGCCTCATCGCCGAACGGGATCTCCGTCTCGACACGCTGATCCGACTGCGATGGCTCGCGGTGGCGGGACAGGCGCTCGCCGTGTTCGGCGTGCATTTCGGATTTGGCTTCGCGCTGCCGATCGGGGCCTGCTCGCTGGTGATCGGCCTCGCGGTCGGCCTCAACATCGGGCTGCGCCTGCTGTTTCCGGTGAACCACCGCCTGCGCGGGCTGCCGGCGGCGCTGCTGCTCGGCTACGACGTCATTCAGCTCGCGGCCCTTCTCTATCTGACGGGGGGCCTCGAAAATCCCTTCGCGGTGCTGTTCCTCGCCCCGGTGCTGATCTCGGCGACGGCGCTTCCGCCCCGGACGACCGCGGCGCTCGCGGTCGCGGTCGCGGCTTCGGCGACGTTCCTCGGCTTCCATCACATGCCGCTGCCCTGGCCGGGCGAGCGGGCGATCGAACTGCCGTTTCTCTATGTGAGCGGCATCTGGCTCGCGCTCATGATCGCCATGGGCTTCATCGGCGTTTATGCGTTCCGCGTGTCCGAGGAGGCGCGAGAGCTGAGCCAGGCGCTCGCCGCGACCGAACTCGTGCTCGCGCGCGAGCAGCACCTGTCGGCGCTCGACGGCCTCGCCGCGGCGGCGGCCCACGAGCTCGGCACGCCGCTCGCGACCATCGCGCTCGTCTCCAAGGAGCTCGAACGGGCGCTCACGCCCGGTCCCTACGACGAAGACATGACGCTGCTGCGCGAGCAGGTCGCGCGCTGCCGCGACATCCTGAAGAAGCTCACCTCACTCGACGAAGAGGGCGCGCCGTTCGACAGCATGGAGATCGGCCACCTGATCGAGGAGGTCGTCGAGCCGCACCGCAATTTCGGGGTCGACCTGGCGGTGAAGGCCAGCGGCGCCGGCGTCGAGCCGCGCTGGCGGCGCAATCCGAGCGTCCTCTATGGACTCGGCAACATCGTCGAGAACGCGGTCGACTTCGCCTCGTCCCGCGTCGAGGTTACGGCGTTCTGGAGCGTGGACCGGGTCGAGATGACGGTCGCCGACGACGGCCCAGGCTTCGCGCCCGAGATCCTCAACCGGCTCGGCGAGCCCTATGTGTCGAAGCGCGAGGCGGACCGCCCCGCCACCATGGAGGGCGGCGGCCTTGGCCTCGGCTTCTTCATCGCCAAAACCCTGCTCGAGCGCTCGGGCGCGCGCGTGACGATCGGCAACCGGGCGGCGCCGGCGACCGGCGCGCGCGTCGCGATCGTCTGGCCGCGCGCGCGTTTCGACGCCGCGGCGCAGGCCGAGCACGCCCCCGCCGCCGCGCTGGCCTGACGAAGCCGTTGACGCTTCGCCCGACTGTTGCTACGAGACGCCCACTCGCGGCGGGCCTTTCGGTCCGCCGCTTACGTTTTCGCGCGCGACGCGCACCCCGACCGCGGTTCGAGCCCGATGGGCCCCACGCGGGACGGCAGACGCCTTGAAGGACCGTTCGAGAGATGGCCAATACGCCCTCGGCCAAGAAGGCCGCCCGCAAGATCGCCCGCCGCACCGTCGTGAACGGCGCCCGCCGCAGCCGTATGCGCACCTTCCTGCGCAAGGTCGAGGAGGCGATCGCCTCCGGCAGCCAGGACGACGCCCGCGCGGCGCTCCGGGCCGCCGAACCCGAGATCATGCGCGCCGCCCAGAAGGGCGTGCTGCACAAGAACACCGCGTCCCGCAAGGTCTCCCGCCTCGCGGCCCGCGTGAAGGCCATTTCCGCCTGACGCGACGGTATCACGACGCCTCGATGACGTTGCAAAGCCCGGCTTTACGCCGGGCTTTTTCGTTTGTGACTTTTCTGCGGCGCCTCGTCGCCGCGCGTTTCTGATGAAGAATCCGGCTTGACTCGCTGAACAGCCTGAATCGCAACCTTGCCGAGTCTGGGCGCCTTCTCCGATCAGAAAAACATGTGCAAAAACAAATTATTACGGGAAGGACGCAGCGAGGAGGTTGGATTCCGCCATCCGGCCGGCCCGCGACGCGACGCGACGCGACGCCGGGCCGAGAAAACTTTGTCGACCGGAGCACGCTTCCGGGCGGAATGATTTTGCTGGCTACGCAGGGCATTGCCGCGACTGCTGCCCCCGCGACGTCGTCGACCGGTCCCGGCGCTTGACCGATTCGTTCCCGACTGGCCATTGCGTCCCCAAAATACCCTGTGTATCGTTCTTCCCATGGAGACGGCGGAGCTATTTCCCTTCGAAATGAAAAGACTTAGCTAACCCTCCAAAAGAAATCGCAAGAAAGATCCACAGATTTCGCCTCCCTCTTCTCAGGGAGAGGCGCAGATCCTTTGCGGATCGACCTCACCGTGATCTTGAAATCCCGCCCATCGGGCGCGAGGTTCGCGATCAGATCAGAATTGAAGCAGCAGGAGCGCCGGATCTCGGGTCTGGCGAGGCGGGGGCATGTCGTTTCACAATCGACCTTACGCCGGCGACGTCGCGCCGACCGCCGCCTGGGCGACGCTCCAGAGCGACGTCCAGGCGGCGCTGGTCGACGTCCGGACGGTCGCTGAATGGTCCTTCGTCGGCGTCGCGGATCTGAGCGCGGTCGCCAAACGTCCGATTTTCCAGGAATGGCAGACCTTTCCGTCGATGCAGGTCGATCCGGCCTTCGCCGACCGCGTGGCGCAGGCGCTCGAGGCGCAAGGCGCCGACCGCGACGCTCCGGTGTTCTTCCTGTGCCGCAGCGGCGCGCGCAGTCAGGCGGCCGCCGCCGCGCTCGCCGCACAGGGCTACACGCGCTGCTTCAATGTCGAGGGAGGCTTCGAGGGACCGCTCGACGCCCATCGGCGCCGGGGGGCGGTCGCCGGCTGGAAGGCCGACGGTCTGCCCTGGTCGCAGTCGTAAGCGTTCGCGTCACGCGTTTTTCACCCGATCTCTGAAATCCTTATTTGGAGAGGTTTGATGCTCTCTGCGTCGTCCGTCCCCGTTTCGAGGACCCACGTTTCGACCGACCCGCGCGCGTCCGGCTGCTCCGATCCGATCTGGGCGCCGATCGCACAGCGGCTGCGCGAGGAATATGGCGAGGACGTCTTCACGAGCTGGTTCCAGGGCGTCGCCCTCGACCGTCTCGATGACGGCGTCGCCTATCTCACCGTGCCGACCCGCTTCCTCAAGACGTGGCTCCAGGCCCATTACGCCGACAGGATCGCCGCGCTCTTCGCCGAGGCCCAGCCCGACGTGTCGCGGGTGTCGCTGTCGGTGCGCAGCGCCGCCGCCAAGGTCGCGGCCCCGAGCCGCGACGTCGTGTCGGCGCCCGCTCCGGTCGAGCAGCCCGAAACGCGGTCGGTCACACCGTTTCCGCTGGCGCCGCGTCAGGATCCCAACCGACTGCAGGGTTCGCCGCTCGACAAGCGGCTGACCTTCGAAACCTTCCTCGTCGGGCGCTCGAACGCGCTCGCGCACGCCGCCGCGCGCCAGGTCGCCGAAGCGCGCGCCGGCGATCCCGTGCAGTTCAATCCGCTGGTGATCCACGCCTCCGTCGGGCTCGGAAAGTCCCACCTTCTTCAGGCGACCGCGCATGCGGTCGAGGCCGCCGGCCGGCGCGTCCTCTACCTGACGGCCGAAAAATTCATGTTCGACTTCGTGGCGGCGCTGAAAGCCCAGACCGCCCTGTCGTTCAAGGAGAAGCTGCGCGCGATCGACCTGCTCGTGATCGACGACCTCCAGTTCCTGCAGGGCAAGACCGTGCAGCAGGAGTTCGGCCACACGCTGAACGCGCTGCTCGACGGCGGCCAGCAGGTGATCGTCGCCGCCGACCGGCCGCCGGCCGAACTCGAGGGGGTCGACGAGCGGCTGCGCTCGCGGCTCGCGGGCGGGCTTACGCTCGAACTTGGCGCGCTCGACGAGGAGCTGCGCGCGAAGATCCTGAGCGTCCGCGTCGCCGCCGCAAGAGCCGTCCACCCGCGCTTCGACGTGCCCGAGGACGTGATCGCCTATGTGGCGCGGACCGTGACCGCGAACGGCCGCGACCTCGACGGCGCCGTCAACCGCCTGCTCGCCCACAACACGCTGACGGGTTCGACCGTCACCGTGGGGATGGCCGAGACGGCGCTCCGCGACCTCGTCCGGCAGGTGGAGCCCAAGCGGGTCAAGATCGAGGACATTCAGCGCATCGTCGCCAAGCACTACCAGGTGAGCCGCGCCGACGTGCTGTCGTCGCGCCGCACCCATAACGTCGTCAGGCCGCGCCAGGTCGCGATGTATCTGTCGAAGGTCCTGACGCTGCGGTCTCTGCCCGAGATCGGCCGACGCTTCGGCGGCCGCGACCACACCACGGTGCTGCACGCCGTCCGCAAGATCGACGACCTCATCAAGACAGATCAGGCGCTGAATGACGAGATCGAGCTGCTGAAGCGCATGCTTCTGGAGTGAGCGCCGCCGCCTTGTCCCGGTCTCGAGCCGGGACCCATAAACGCGGC
Organism: Ancylobacter novellus; assembly: GCA_003241695.1. Classification (GTDB taxonomy): domain Bacteria; phylum Pseudomonadota; class Alphaproteobacteria; order Rhizobiales; family Methylopilaceae; genus Methylopila. The sequence continues at coordinate 161,663 of QFPN01000012.1, forward strand.
GCTATTCCGGATCCCCCAATCCGAGCGTCTTAATCCTGAGTTGGAATCGGATCTGGGTCGCGGCTCGAGGCTGGGACGCGAGGGCGGCTTTTCGTTCGTCACTCCGCCGCCCGCGTGGCGGCCGCACGCGCCTGCCGGCGCTGGGCGACGAAGCGGTTGATCTCGTATTTGAGCGTCGCCGCCTCCGCGGCCTCGGTCCAGGCGCGGACGGTGAGCTCGATCACGTCGCCGTAGCCGGTCTTCGAGATGACCGGCGCGGGAGCGGCCAGAGCCTTCGGATTGTCCTCCAGAAACCGCGCCAGATCGGCCGCGGTCGCGTCGGCGTCGCCGTTTGGCGCAGTCACGGTCGCCTCCACCCGGCGCGTCGGATAGGCCGAATAATTGACGACCGCCGTTCCCCAGACGGAAGCGTTCGGGATCAGGATCTTCACGTTGTCGGCCGTCGCGAGCTCGGTGAAGAACAGGCTCAGCTCCTTCACCGCGCCGCTCTTGCCCGCGACCTCGATCTGGTCGCCGACCCGGAACGGGCGGAACAGCAGCATCATCACGCCGGCGGCCATGTTGGAGAGCGTGCCCTGCAGCGCGAGGCCGACGGCGAGCGAGGCCGCGCCCAGCACCGCGAGCAGGCTCGTCGCCTGGATGCCGACGAGTTGCAGCATCGCGATCAGCACGACCGCGAGCAGACCGTAGCGCGTCAGGCTCGCCAGGAAGCTCGCGACGGTGTCGTCGATCCGCTTCGAAGCGGTGAGCGCCCGATGCACGCCGCGCTCGGCGAGCCCGGCGATCCAGAACCCGACGACGGCGAGCAGGAGCGCGCCGAGGACGTTCATGCCGTAGACCACGACGAGATTGGTCAGGAAGGTGAAATCGATCGGAATCTCGGGCATCGGACGGACCTCCTTTCGCGGGGCGGCTGGCGGCTTACGCCGCGCGGCGACGAAGGGGCACCTAAGAGCCGCGCCCGATTTGTCACGCCGGACCGCGACAAATCGCCCGTCTTGAGGCCTCTGCGGCCGGCCGCCGAAAGGCGATCGGCCTCGCGCTTGCCAATAGGGCTGCCGGTGGGCAATGTCCGCAGTCCCTGAGCGAGACCACCTCCTCGCGATCCCCGGCTCGACGCGCGGCCCCGCCGCGCTTCGGCTCGCCGGCGCCCCACCTACGGAGCGGGACGAACATGCGCGTGACCCTCGAGCGAGCGGCCCTGTTGAAGGCTCTCGCCCATGTCCACCGCGTCGTCGAACGGCGCAACACGATCCCGATTCTGGCGAACGTACTGTTGCGCGCGGCCGACGGCGCGCTGAAACTGCAGGCGACCGACCTCGACCTCGAGATCGTGGAGCGCGTCGCGGCCGAGGTCGGCCAGGGCGGCGCGACGACGGTGCCGGCCCACACCTTCTACGACATCGTCCGCAAGCTGCCCGACGGCAGCCAGGTGGCGCTCGAAATGTCGGGCGAACGCGGCCAGCTCACCATCCGCGCCGGCCGGTCGCGCTTTACGCTGCAGACCCTGCCGGACAGCGACTTCCCCGACCTCGCCGCGGGCGAACTGCCGGTGCGTTTCGAGATGTCGGCCGCCGATCTGCGCCGTTTGATCGACAAGACCCAGTTCGCGATCTCGACCGAGGAGACGCGCTACTACCTGAACGGCATCTATTTGCATGTCGCGGACGTCGCCGCCGGCCCGCTGCTGCGCGCGGTCGCGACCGACGGCCATCGCCTCGCCCGCGTCGAGATCCCGGCGCCGGCGGGCGCCAAGGGCATGCCGGGCGTGATCGTGCCGCGCAAGACGGTCGCGGAGATCCAGCGGCTGGTCGAGGATCCGGAAGGGATCGTGGCGGTGGAGCTTTCGGCCACCAAGATCCGCGTCTCCTTCGGCGAGGCCGTGCTCACCTCGAAGCTGATCGACGGGACCTTCCCCGACTACAACCGCGTCATCCCGACCGGCAACGACAAGCGCCTGACGGTCGACCGCGCCGAGTTCGCGAGCGCCGTCGACCGCGTCTCGACGATTTCTTCCGAGCGCGGCCGCGCCGTGAAGCTCTCGCTCGCCGACCGGCGGCTGGTGCTGACCGTGACCAATCCCGACAGCGGCAACGCGACGGAAGAGATCGAGGTCGACTACGAGTCCGATCCGCTCGATATCGGCTTCAACTCCCGCTACCTGCTCGACATCGCGAGCCAGCTCGAGGGCGACACGGCGCTGATCCGGCTCGCCGACCCCGGTTCGCCCACGCTCGTCCAGGATCGCGACGACGCGCCGGCGCTCTATGTCCTGATGCCGATGCGGGTGTGATCCGGCCGGACAACGCGGCAGGCTCCGCGCGAGGGCTCGCTCCCTCGCGGACGACGCAAGGACGGCTCGACGTTGGACTGGACGCGCCCGATCGACGCCTATTGCGAACGGCTCGGGCCGGGGCTCTGGGCGGAGCCGTTCAACGCCGCGACCAATGCGGCCTTCCTGATCGCGGGGCTGATTGCGTTCGCCGAATGGCGGCGCGCCGGCGTCCGGGACATGCCGTCCCTCGCCCTGATCGCGCTCGTCGCTGCGATCGGCGTCGGCTCCGCGCTGTTCCATACGGTCGCGAATGTCTGGTCGAGCCTCGCCGACGTCGTCCCGATCGCGATCTTCGTGCACGCCTATGTGCTGCTGGCGCTCCGTGGCTTCCTCGGCTTCGGCTGGAGAGCGACGGCCATCGCCTTCACGGGCTTCCTGCTGCTCGAAGCCGCGGCGCCGGCCGCGCTCGGGTCGTTGGTCGGATCGTCCGCGGCTTACGTCGCGCCGCTTCTCGCCCTGCTCGCGACCGGAGCGGAGTTGCGGCGACGCCGTCATCCGGCGGCCGGCGCGATCCTGCTTGCGGCGCAGGTCTTCGCGCTTTCGCTCGCCTTCCGCACCATCGACGGGCCGGCCTGCGCCGTCCTGCCGACGGGCACGCACATGGTCTGGCATCTGCTCAACGCCGTCACCCTGTGGCTCCTGACCGTCACGGCGCTTCGCCGCGCGTGAGGCCGCGATGACCCATCCCCGCCGCGCCGCCGTCACGCGGCTGAAGCTCTCGGCCTTCCGCTCCTATGCAGCCCTCGATCTCGACTGCGGCGAAGCCTCCGTTGCGCTCGTCGGACCGAACGGCGCCGGCAAGACCAACATCCTCGAGGCGATTTCGCTGCTCGCGCCCGGACGCGGCCTGCGGCGCGCGCCTTACCCCGAGATCGCCCGCACGCCCGGCGACGGTTCCTGGGCGGTCGCGGCCGACGTCTCGGGCATGGAGGGCGCGGCGCGGCTCGGCACCGGCGTCGAGGGCGGATCGGGCGAGAGCGGGCGGCGCTGCCGGGTCGACGGCGCGGCTGTCGCCTCCTCCGGCGTCTTCTCCGACCATCTGCGGCTCGTCTGGCTGACGCCGGACCTCGACGGCCTGTTCCGCGGATCGGCCGGCGACCGGCGCCGCTTCCTCGATCGGCTCGTGACCGCGGCCGACCCCGAGCACGCCGCGCGCGCCTCCGGGCTCGAACGCGCTCTCCGCAGCCGCAACCGCCTGCTGGAGGAGGACCGCGCCGACGCGCGCTGGCTCGACGCCGTCGAGCGAGAAGTCGCAGAGATCGCGGTCGCCGTCGCGGCCGCCCGCGCCGAGACGGTCGGGCGGCTGGCCGCCCTCGTCGCCGAGACCGCAGATCCCGCCTCCCCTTTCCCCGAAGCCGCCGTCGCGCTCGACGGGACGCTCGAGGCCGCCCTCGCCCAGTCCCCCGCCTCCGCCGTCGAGGACGGCTACCGCGAGCGCCTCGCCCGCGCCCGCCCGCGCGACCGGGCGGCGGGGCGCACGCTCGAAGGGCCGCATCTCAGCGACCTGCTGGTCCGGCACGCCGCGAAGGATATGCCGGCGGAGAAATGCTCGACGGGCGAACAGAAGGCGCTGCTTGTCCGGCTCGTGCTCGCCCACGCCCGGCTCGTCGGCCGGCTCGACGGCTGGGCGCCGGTGGTGCTGCTCGACGAGGTTGCGGCCCATCTCGATCCGGCGCGCCGCGAGGCGCTGTTCGCCGAGCTCGACATGCTCGGCGCGCAGGTCTGGCTCACGGGCGCGGACCCGTCCGCCTTCGCCGGGATCGGCTCGCGGGCGCAGCTTTTCGGCGTCTCGGACGGGACCGCGCGGCCGCTTTCCTGAACCGCCCCCAGCCTCCTGTGGACGGATCTAGGAAAAGGGCCGAAAAATCACCATATTGCAAAGGCTTGTGAAGGCGCCCGGCGGCGGTTCGCGCGCTGGGCCGGACGGCCGCGGAATTCGCCTTTTGCGGCCATCCGCGCTACCAAGGGCGTCTGAGACAATCGCCTGATTCCTGTGGGGACTTGCGGCGCTTTCGTCCCCGCCGGGCGGCGGCCTTCGGCCGGCGCCGAACCTGAGAGACCGAAATGTCCGACATCCCCTCGAACGGCGCCGACGACTATGGCGCGGACTCGATCCGCGTCCTCAAGGGCCTCGACGCCGTCCGCAAGCGGCCGGGCATGTATATCGGCGACACCGACGACGGCTCGGGCCTGCACCACATGGTCTACGAGGTCGTGGATAACGCGATCGACGAGGCGCTGGCCGGCTGGGCCGACGTCGTCACCGTGACGCTCAATCCCGACGGCTCCTGCACCGTGACCGACAACGGCCGCGGCATTCCCGTGGGCATCCATTCCGAGGAGGGCGTGTCGGCCGCCGAGGTCATCATGACCCAGCTGCACGCCGGCGGAAAATTCGACCAGAACTCCTACAAGGTCTCGGGCGGCCTGCACGGCGTCGGCGTCTCGGTGGTGAACGCTCTCTCCACCACGCTCAAGCTCCGCATCTGGCGCGACGACCGCGCCCACGAGATGACCTTCACCCATGGCGTCGCCGACGCGCCGCTCGCCGTCACCGGCCCGGCCGAAGGCAAGCGCGGCACCGAGGTGACGTTCATCCCGAGCCTCGAGACCTTCAAGGGCGTGACGGAGTTCGACTACGCCACGCTGGAACACCGCCTGCGCGAGCTCGCCTTCCTGAATTCCGGCGTCCGGATCCTGCTGACCGACGCCCGCCACGCCGACGTGAAGCGCGAGGAGCTGCATTACGAAGGCGGCGTCGAGGCCTTCGTGCGCTATCTCGACCGGGCGAAATCCTCCCAGATCGAGACGCCGATCGTGCTGCGCGCCGAGAAGGACGGCATCGGCGTCGAGGTCGCGATGTGGTGGAACGACAGCTACCACGAGAACGTGCTGTGCTTCACCAACAACATCCCGCAGCGCGACGGCGGCACCCATCTCGCGGGCTTCCGTGCGGCGCTGACCCGGCAGGTGAACGGCTACGCCGAAAGCTCCGGCATCGCCAAGAAGGAGAAAGTGCAGCTCACCGGCGACGACGCCCGCGAGGGGCTGACCTGCGTGCTCTCGGTCAAGGTGCCGGACCCGAAGTTCTCGTCCCAGACCAAGGACAAGCTGGTCTCCTCCGAAGTTCGTCCCGCGGTCGAAAACCTCGTCAACGAGGCGCTGAACCGCTGGTTCGAGGAGCACCCGCAGGAAGCCCGCACCATCGTGCAGAAGGTGGTGGAAGCGGCCGCCGCCCGTGAAGCCGCCCGCAAGGCCCGCGAGCTCACCCGCCGCAAGGGCGCGCTCGACATCGCGTCGCTTCCCGGAAAGCTTGCGGACTGCCAGGAGCGCGATCCGGCGAAGTCCGAACTCTTCATCGTCGAGGGCGACTCGGCGGGCGGCTCCGCCAAGCAGGGTCGCGCGCGCGAGTTCCAGGCGGTGCTCCCGCTTCGCGGCAAGATCCTGAACGTCGAACGCGCGCGCTTCGACAAGATGCTGTCGAGCCAGGAGATCGGCACCCTGATCACGGCGCTCGGAACCGGCATCGGCCGCGACGAGTTCAACGCCGACAAGCTGCGCTACCACAAGATCATCATCATGACGGACGCCGACGTCGACGGCAGCCACATCCGCACGCTGCTGCTGACGTTCTTCTACCGCCAGATGCCGGCGCTGCTGGAGCGCGGCCACGTCTTCATCGCGCAGCCGCCGCTCTACAAGGTCACGCGCGGGCGCTCCGAACAGTATCTGAAGGACGAGCGCGCGCTGGAGGACTACCTCGTCGAGCAGGGCCTCGACGGCGTGACGCTGCGGCTCGCCTCCGGCGAGGCGCGCTCGGGCCTCGATCTGCGCACGGTGGTCGAACAGGCCCGCCAGATCCGCCAGATCCTCGCGGGGCTCCATTCGCGCTACCGTCGGCCCGTGATCGAGCAGGCGGCGATCGCCGGGGCGCTGAGGCCCGACATCCTGCTCGACCAGACGCAGGCAGACGAGACGGCCGCCGACATCGCGCGCCGGCTCGACCTCATCGCCGAGGAGACCGAGCGCGGCTGGGAGGGCTTCGCCAGCCCGGAAGGCTTCACCTTCGCCCGCACCGTCCGCGGCGTTCGCGAGGCGGCCTCGATCGACGCCGCCTTCCTCGCGAGCGCCGACGCCCGCAAGCTCGACGACCGGGCGGCGGGCCTCCAAGAGATCTTCGGCCGAACGCCGACCCTGCTGCGCAAGGACGAGGCGACGCCCGTCCACGGGCCGAGCGCGCTGGTCGACGGCGTGCTGGCCGCCGGCCGCAAGGGCGTCTCGGCGCTTCAGCGCTACAAGGGGCTGGGCGAGATGAACCCGGAACAGCTCTGGGAGACGACGCTCGACACCAACGCCCGCACCCTGCTCAAAGTGCAGGTGAAGGAGACCGACGAGGCCGACGACATCTTCACCAAGCTGATGGGCGACGTCGTCGAACCGCGCCGCGAATTCATCCAGGACAACGCGCTCGCAGTGGCCAATCTCGACGTGTGAGGGCGGCCCGCCGGACCGCGACGACCGCAGACAGCGTCAGCCGCGGCGGATGTCGTTCCCTGTCAGGACGCGCCGCGTTCGCGACGTCGCTCAGCCGACCAGACGCCGCACCGGCACTTGCTCGCCGTCGCTTTCGATCGCCATGTCGGGTTCGCCGCGTTCATTGCGGAACACACGGTAGGTCAGGGCCTCGGCGACCTCGTTGCGCTCGTCGAAAGTCAGGACGCGCGGGCTCGTTTCGGCGACGTCGTCGAGCGCGCCGTAGGTCGCCGACGCGATGATGACCTCGTCGCCGACCTGGCAGGTGCGCGCCGCCGCGCCGTTGAGGATGCAGCAGCGCGAGCCGGCGACGCCATAGAGGACGTAGGTCGCGATCCGCGCGCCCGAGTTCTTGTTCCAGATCTCGACGAATTCGAGCGGATCGAGCCCCGCCCGCCGGCAGATCTCGGGGTCGAGCGTGATCGAGCCGTGATAGTTCAGATCCGCGCCGGTGACGCGAATGCCATGAAGTTTGGCGCGGACGAAACGCTGCATGTCAAAACGCTCAGATGAGGCCGGCCAGAGGCCCTTCGGCGCAATGGTCGGTGATGTCCTTCATCGCCTGTCGCACGTTCAGGCCGCGCAGGAAACCCTCGTTCGGGTCCGTGGGACCGCGCGTGGTGACGCCGATCCACTCGACCTTGCGATAGTGCGGAACCTGTCCTCTCGCCTTCGCGCCGGGCAGCACATAGGCCGGACCGACGGCCCGGCCTATGCCGCAGAAGCCGTCGCAACGCGCGACGATCACGTCGCGCTCGGCGACGTCGTAGAGAAACACGCCGAGGCTCGGCGGCCAGCCGATGAACACGACGTTGTTCATCCGCGCGAAGTCCGCGCGTTCCGGGTCCGCCTCCCTGTGGCGGGAGAAGACAGGCTCCTCCGGCCTCAGCCACAGATGGAAGACCCTGGTCATCAGGCCGCCGCGGGCTTGGCCGCCGCCGCCTTCGACGCCGCGTAGGCTTCCTGCACCTCCTCGACGGTCCGCAGGCCGGCGCGCGGAGAATTCACGAGCACCGCCATGTTGCCGGGGGCGTGCTGGTTCTTCCACATCTTGGTGTGGGCGCTCGGAATGTCCTTGAAGGCGAAGACCTCGGACATACACGGATCGACGCGGCGGTCGATCACGAACTTGTTGGCGGCGGTCGCCTGCTTCAGATGGGCGAAGTGCGAGCCCTGAATGCGCTTCTGACGCATCCAGACGTAGCGCGCGTCGAAGGTGATGTTGAAGCCGGACGTGCCGGCGCAGAACACCACCATGCCGCCGCGCTTCACGACGAGGCACGAGACCGGGAAGGTCGCCTCGCCCGGATGCTCGAACACCATGTCGACGTCGACGCCCTTGCCGGTGATCTCCCAGATCGCCTTGCCGAAGTTGCGGGCCGACTTCACCCAGGCGTTGTACTCCGGGCTGTTGACCTTCGGCATCTGGCCCCAGCAGTCGAAGTCCTTGCGGTTGATCACGCCCTTGGCCCCGAGGCCCATCACGTAGTCGCGCTTCGACTCGTCCGAGATCACGCCGATGGCGTTCGCGCCCGAGGCCGCGATGAGCTGGACCGCGAACACGCCGAGGCCGCCCGAGGCGCCCCAGACCAGCACGTTGTCCGAGGGCTTGAGGTGATGCGGCGCATGGCCGAACAGCATGCGGTAGGCGGTGGCGAGCGTCAGCGTGTAGCAGGCCGCCTCCTCCCAGGTCAGGTGCTTGGGCCGCGGCATCAGCTGGCGCGACTGCACCCGGCAGAACTGGGCGAAGGACCCGTCCGGCGTCTCGTAGCCCCAGATGCGCTGCGAGGACGAGAACATCGGATCGCCGCCATTGCACTCCTCGTCGTCGCCGTCGTCCTGGTTACAGTGGATCACGACCTCGTCGCCGACCTTCCAGCGCTTCACCTTGGCGCCGACCGCCCAGACGATGCCCGACGCGTCCGAGCCGCCGATGTGGATCGGGGACTTGTGGCTGTCGATCGGCGAGACAGGCTCGCCGAGCGAGCCCCAGACGTGGTTGTAGTTGACGCCCGCGGCCATGACATAGACCAGCACGTCCTCGTCGCCGAGCGGCCAGGTCGGCACCACCTCCAGCTCGTTGGCGCTTTCCGGCGGCCCGTGCCGTTCCTTGCGGACCACCCAGGCGTGCATCTTGGCGGGCACGTGGCCGAGCGGCGGCATCTCGCCGAGCTCGTAGAGATCTTTGCGTTCGGCGCTCGCGGTCATGGGACGGCCCCGTCTCGATCCGTGGAAATCTGAAGCGACGGAACTAGTCGTCTCCGCCGGCCCCCGCAATGCGACCTTGGCGGTATGCTGCGGCGCGGCATAGACGTCCGGCGAGCGCGCCATATCTGTGCTCGCGGGCGTCGACCCTCGAGGACATCATGGAACTGGAACCTTTCGCCGGCTACGGCCTCATCGCCATCCTGATCATCGGAGGCGTGGCCGGCTGGCTCGCCGGAATCGTGGTGCGGGGCTACGGCCTCGGCATCATCGGCAACATCATCGTGGGCGTGATCGGCGCCTTCGTCGGAACATGGCTGCTGGCGAAGCTCGGAATCTTCGTCGGAGCCGGCCTGCTCGGCACGCTGATCGGCGCAACCGTCGGCGCGATCGTCCTGCTCCTGATCATCGGGCTGTTCAGACGGGTCTAGCGAACCCGCGGGTCCCGCCGGCGCTCCGTCAGGACGCGAAGGCGAGCGGCGCGCCGCTGTCTGGATGCCGCAGAACCTCCATGTCGAGGCCGTAGATCGCCTTCAGGCGATCTCTCGCCACGATGTCCGCCGGCGCGCCGCGGGCGATCAGCCGCCCGCCGCGCAGCGCCACGACGTCGTCGCAGAAGCGCGCCGCCATGTTGACGTCGTGCAGCACGACCACGACGCCGAGCCCCCGGCTTTTCGACAGCCGCCGGACGAGGCCCAGCACCTCGATCTGATGAGCGATGTCGAGCGCCGACGTCGGCTCGTCGAGCAGCAGGAAGCGGGCCTGCTGGGCGAGCAGCATCGCGATCCACACCCGCTGCCGCTCGCCGCCCGAAAGCTCGTCGAGCGCGCGGTCGGCGAAGATCTCGACGTCCGCCAGCGCCATCGCCTCGGCGACCGCGGCGGAATCCACCGCGGTGAACCGTCCGAGCGCGCCGTGCCACGGGTAGCGCCCAAGCGCGACCAGCTCCTTCGCCGTCATGCCGGCAGCCGCCGGCGGCTGCTGGGGCAGATAGGCGACCTCGCGCGCGAAGGCGCGGGATCGCCAGTCCCCGATCGGCCGGCCGCCATAGAGCGCGGTCCCGCCGGTTACGGCCTGCTGGCGCGCGAGGAGCTTCAAAAGGGTCGACTTGCCGGACCCGTTGTGGCCGATCAGTCCGGTGACGGCGCCGCCCGCGAACCGCGCGGTGAGCGGCTGCAGCAGGGTCCGGCCCGAAACGGCGAAGGACGCCTCGACGAGTTCGAAGCCGGCGTCGGAAACTGCGGTGGGAGCGCTCATCTGCTCTCGTCGGTTTCGCCGGCCCAGCGAAGGTCCGGGCCGATCCGCCACGTCCTGACGTCATGTCGCGGGCGCGATCTTGTTGGATTCATTCCAGATTATTGACGTTGAACGGGTTTTTCAGGCGTCGTAACAGAAGCCCGGCGCCGCCCGCAAGGCTTGCGGAGGCGCTTCTCCCGTCGCGATGACGCCGCCGCGCCCTTATGCGGCCGGGACGGGAGCCGTTCACATGCCTGCGCGCCGACGCGCGGATCGGGCGGCCTCCGGCGGCCTGCGGACAAAATCGATGCTGAAGCGCTTCTTCGCCTATTACCGCCCCCACAAGGGCCTTTTCCTCCTCGACTTCTCCTGCGCCGTGCTGTCGGGACTGCTCGAGCTCGGCTTTCCGCTCGCCGTGAAGCTGTTCGTCGACACGCTGCTGCCGACCCAGCAGTGGGGCCTCGTGGTGCTGGCGGCGGTCGGCCTGCTCGCGGTCTACGTGACGAACACGGGGCTGATGGCGGTGGTCACCTATTGGGGCCACATGCTCGGGATCAACATCGAGACCGAGATGCGCCGCAAGGCCTTCGACCACCTGCAGAAGCTCTCCTTCGGCTATTTCGACAACCAGAAGACCGGCCATCTGATCGGCCGCCTGACCAAGGACCTCGAGGAGATCGGCGAGGTCGCGCATCACGGGCCGGAGGACCTCTTCATCGCCGTGATGACGCTCGTCGGCGCCTTCGCGCTGATGTTCACGGTGAACGTGGAGCTCGCGCTGGTCACCCTCGCGGTGGTGCCGCTCACGGCATGGCTCACGAGCCGCTACGGCGGCCGGATGACGAAGAACTGGCAGGAGCTCTACGGCCGCGTCGGCGACTTCAACGCCCGCATCGAGGAGAATGTCGGCGGCATCCGCGTCGTCCAAGCCTTCGCCAACGAGGACCACGAGCGCCGGCTCTTCGCCGAGGACAACGCCCGCTACCGCGCGACCAAGCTCACAGCCTACCGCATCATGGCGGCCTCGACCTCGCTCAGCTACATGAGCATGCGCCTGATCCAGCTCGTGGTGATGGTGGCGGGCAGTTACTTCGTGATCACCGGCTCGCTCACCCATGGCGGCTTCGTGGCCTTCCTGCTGCTGATCGGCGTGTTCTTCCGGCCGGTCGAGAAGATCAACGCCGTCATCGAGACCTATCCGAAGGGCGTCGCCGGCTTCAGGCGCTACCTCGCCTTCCTCGACACCCGTCCCGACATCGTCGACCGGCCGGGCGCGATCGAGGCCGAGGGGCTGAAGGGCGAGATCGCCTACGAGAACGTCGGCTTCTCCTATGTCGAGGGCCGTCCGGTCCTGTCGGGCTTCGACCTGCGGATCCGCGCCGGCGAGACGGTGGCCTTCGTCGGACCCTCGGGCGCCGGCAAGACCACAATCTGCGCCCTGCTGCCGCGCTTCTACGAAGTCTCGTCCGGCCGCATCACGGTCGACGGCGTCGACGTGCGCGACATGACGCTGACGTCGCTGCGCCGCCAGATCGGCGTCGTGCAGCAGGACGTCTTCCTGTTCGCCGGGACCATCCGCGAGAACATCGCCTACGGGCAGCTCGGGGCGACCGACGAGCAGATCGCGGAGGCGGCCCGGCGGGCCCGGCTCGACGACATGATCGCGGCCCTGCCCGACGGATTCGACACCATCGTCGGCGAGCGCGGCGTGAAGCTTTCGGGCGGCCAGAAGCAGCGGCTCTCGATCGCGCGGATGTTCCTCAAGAACCCCGCGATCCTGATCCTCGACGAGGCGACCTCGGCGCTCGACGCCGAAACCGAGGCGCAGATCCAGGCCTCGCTCGCCGAGCTTTCGCAAGGCCGCACGACGCTCGTCATCGCCCACCGGCTGACGACGATCCGCCGGGCCGACCGGATCGTCGTGGTGGACGAGACCGGCGTCGCCGAGCAGGGCAGCCACGACGAGCTCGTCGCGGCCGCGGGACGCTACCGCGCCCTGCACGAGGCGCAGGCGCGGTAGCGCGAAGCTCCTCCCCGTCAGGCGGAGAGCAGGGCCTCGAACTTCCTGGCGACGGCCGCGCCCATCTCCGACGTGCCGACCCTGGTCATGCCTTCCGACCAGATGTCGCCGGTCCTGAGGCCCTCGCCCAGCGTCTCGGAGATCGCCTTGTCGAGCAGGTCGGCGACGTCCGGCTTGCCGAGCGAGTACTTCAGCGCCATGGCGACGCTCGCGATCATGGCGAGCGGGTTCGCGACGCCCTTGCCGGCAATGTCCGGCGCGGAGCCGTGCACGGGCTCGTAGAGCGACTTGCGCTTGCCGTTTTCGTCTTCCGCGCCGAGCGAGGCGGAGGGCAGCATGCCGAGCGAGCCGGTGAGCATCGAAGCGACGTCGGACAGGATGTCGCCGAACAGGTTGTCGGTGACGATGACGTCGAACTGCTTCGGCGCGCGAACGAGCTGCATGCCGAGCGCGTCGGCAAGCATGTGGTCGAGCTTGACGTCCTCGTAGCCCTGCTTGTGGGTCGCGGTGACGACCTGGTTCCAGAGCAGGCCCGACTTCATGACGTTGCGCTTCTCGGCCGAGGTGACGCGGCCGGTCCGCACGCGGGCGAGCTCGAACGCCACCTTGGCGATGCGCTCGATCTCGTAGGTCTCGTAGACCTGGGTGTCGACGGCGCGCTTCTGGCCGTTCGGGAGGTCGGTGATCTCCTTCGGCTCGCCGAAATAGACGCCGCCGGTCAGCTCGCGCACGATCATGATGTCGAGCCCGTCGACCAGTTCCCGCTTCAGCGCCGACGCGTCCGCGAGCGCCGGATAGCAGATGGCGGGGCGCAGATTCGCGAACAGCTCGAGATCCTTGCGCAGGCGCAGAAGACCGGCCTCGGGGCGGTGCTCGTAAGGAACGCCGTCCCACTTCGGCCCGCCGACGGCGCCGAGCAGCACCGCATCCGCGCTCTGCGCCTTGGCGACGTCGCCGTCCGAGATCGCGACGCCATGCGCGTCATAGGCGCAGCCGCCGACCAGCCCCTCGTCGATCGACAGCGCCAGAACGCCGCGCGCTTCGATGATCGCGAGGATGCGCTTCACCTCCTCCATCACCTCCGCGCCGATGCCGTCGCCGGGAAGAAGCAGGATGTTCTGGGTCGCCATTGGATCCTCGATGTCTGGCATGCCGGAAACTCCGCGGCGTTTTGACCGCACGACGCCGGGTTGGCAAGATGCCGCCGCCTGCGCGAAAGCCGTTCCGTTCACAATCGAAGACGAGGGGCGACGTGCAGCCTTCTCCCGATCACGAAGCGTTCGTTCATGTCCGGATGATCATCGGGGTCGTGGTCGGCCTCGGCGTCGGCCGGCTGCTGACCGGCCTCGCCCGCTTCGTCCAGCATCCTTCGCGCGAACAGATCTACTCCGTCCACTTCGCCTGGACGCTGTTCGTCCTGCTCTCGATCGTCCATTTCTGGTGGTTCGAATACCGCCTCGCGCTTTCGGTGCGCTGGTCGTTCGAACTCTACATCTTCGTCATTTTCTACGCCTGCCTTCTGTTTCTGGCGACGACGCTCCTTTTCCCGGACAAGCTGGACGAATATTCGGGATACAAGGATTATTTCATATCGCGCCGGAAGTGGTTCTTCGGCCTTCTGGCGCTGATTTTCATCGTCGACTTCGCCGACACCGCGCTCAAGGGCGGCGCCTATTTCGAGAGCCTCGGCCCCGCCTATCCGATCCGGACCGGAGGCTTCGTGATCGCTTTCCTCGCGGGCGCGCTGTCGGACAACCTGCGGGTCCAGGCGGCGTTGGCCGGAGGCGCGCTCGCGGCGCAGACGATCTGGATCCTCTGGCTCTACGACACGCTCTGATCGGGTGTTCGAACCTCAGCCGTCACGCCCGAGCCTGTCTCGTGCATCCACGATTTCCGCTCCCGTTACGCTCCATGACCAAGTCGTGGATACCCGGCCTGAGGCGGGCATGACGGGCGACGTGGTTGAGCCGGGCGCGCGTGATCGCCCGCCGGGCTTGTTTCCCGCGGGGGCGTCTCGTCGTTCGTCACGCGACCCTTCAA
>QFPN01000022.1 GCA_003241695.1 Ancylobacter novellus
GGTGTTCTCCTTCAAGATTCGCGGCGCCTACAACAAGCTGGCGCAGCTGAGCCCGGAAGAACTCGCCCGCGGCGTCGTCACCGCCTCCGCCGGCAACCATGCCCAGGGCGTGGCGCTGGCCGCCCGCGAGCTGGGCATCAAGGCCACCATCGTGATGCCGCGCACCACGCCGGAGCTCAAGGTCCAGGGCGTGCGCGCCCGTGGCGGCAAGGCCGTGCTGCACGGCGACGCCTTCCCCGACGCGCTGGCGCATTCGCTGAAGCTGGTGGAAGAGAAGGGCTACGTCTACATCCATCCCTATGACGATCCGGACGTGATCGCCGGCCAGGGCACCGTGGCGATGGAAATCCTCCGCCAGAATCCGGGCCGCATCGACGCGATCTTCGTGCCGGTCGGCGGCGGCGGCCTGATCGCCGGCATCGCCGCCTACGTCAAATACCTGCGCCCGGAGATCAAGGTCATCGGCGTCGAGCCGGACGACTCCAATTGTCTGCAGGCCGCCATGGCTGCCGGCGAGCGCGTGGTGCTCGGCCAGGTCGGGCTGTTCGCCGACGGCGTGGCCGTGGCACAGATCGGCAAGCACAACTTCGAACTGTGCAAGGACTACGTCGACGAGGTGATCACCGTCAGCACTGACGAGATCTGCGCGGCGATCAAGGACATCTACGACGACACCCGTTCGATCACCGAACCGGCCGGCGCGCTGGCGGTGGCCGGGATCAAGCGGTACGTCGAGCGCGAAGGCGAGAAGGGCGAGACCCTGGTCGCCATCGATTCGGGCGCCAACATCAACTTCGACCGCCTGCGCCACGTGGCCGAGCGCGCGGAGCTGGGCGAGAAGCGCGAAGCGATCATCGCCGTGACCATTCCCGAGCGCCCGGGCAGCTTCAAGGCCTTCTGCGAGGCCATCGGCAAGCGCCAGATCACCGAGTTCAACTACCGCTACAACACCGACAGCGAGGCGCACATCTTCGTTGGCGTGCAGACGCATCCGGAAAACGACCCGCGCGCGGCGCTGGTGCAGCAGCTGCAGGACCAGGGCTTCCCGGTGCTGGACCTGACCGACAACGAGCTCGCCAAACTGCACATCCGCCACATGGTCGGCGGCCATTCGCCGCGCGTTTCCGGCGAGCAGGTGTTCCGCTTCGAGTTCCCCGAGCGCCCCGGGGCGCTGTTCAACTTCCTCAACCGCCTGGGCGGCCGCTGGAACATCACCCTGTTCCACTACCGCAACCACGGCGCCGCCGACGGTCGCGTAGTCGCGGGCCTGCAGGTGCCGGAAGAAGAGCGCCACCTGGTGGCGGCCGCGCTGGAAGAGATCGGCTACCCCTACTGGGACGAGACGGACAACCCGGCTTACCGCCTGTTCCTCGGCTGAGGACCAGGCCGGGGCGGCGCGACTGCTGCTAGGCTTGTCGCATCGCCGCCTTCTTCACAGGGAATTGAAATGGAAAGCCTGCAGACCTTGCGCATCCTCCACGGCATCGCCGCCGTGCTGCCCTTCCTCGCCATCATCGGCCTGGCCTGGTACGGCTGGCGCAGCTGGCGTGGCGGTGACGCCGGGGTGATCGCCAAGGCGCTGCAGCGCATCGGCCTGATCGGCTGGGTGCTGGTCGCCGGCAGCGTCGCCAGCCTGCCGGTCAGCGGCTATCGCATGGTGCAGACCATCGGCTGGCCGCTGGGCCAGACCTGGTTGCTGGGCAGCGCCTGCCTGCTGATCGTCGCGACGATCTTCTGGCTGCTGTTCACCACCCGCCTGTGGCGCATCCGCGACCTGGCGCTGGCGGCGCAGGGCAGCGGCGAACCGATTGCTGCCGGTGCGGCGCGGCAGTGGAAGTTCGGCCTGGCCTTCTTCGCGCTGGCGCTGCTGTGCGTGATCGCCATCCTGGTGCTGATGATCGGCAAGCCGGTGTGATGCCCGCCGCGTGAACCTCTACCTGCTGCTCAAGACCCTGCACATCCTGTCTTCCACGCTGCTGTTCGGTACCGGGCTGGGTTCGGCCTACTACAGCTGGCGCGCCTGGCGCAGCGGCAACCTGGAAGCCATCCGCATCACCTTCCGCCACCTGGTCACCGCCGACTGGCTGTTCATCGCCACCACGGCGGTGTTCCAGCCGCTGAGTGGCATCGCCATGGCGCACATGGCCGGCTGGCCGCTGGACTCGGGCTGGCTGCTGTGGAGCCTGGGGCTTTATGTGTTCGCGGGCGCCTGCTGGCTGCCGGTGGTCTGGCTGCAGATCCGCGTGCGGGACATGGCTGAGGCCGCGCACCGGGAAGGCGCTGCGTTGCCGCCACGAGCCTTCCTCTATATGCGCTGGTGGTTCGCCCTGGGTTGGCCGGCGTTCCTGGCCTTCCTGGCGATCTTCTACCTGATGGTCAACAAGGGCTTCTGACGGCTCAGCGCAGGCTGATCACCGGCCAGCCGCGCTCAAGGGCGACGGCGCGCAGGGTGTCGTCGGGGTCCACCGCCACCGGGTTGGAGACTCGTTCCAGCAGCGGCAGGTCGTTGCGCGAGTCGCTGTAGAAGTAGGCGTCGTCCAGCTTCAGGCCGGTCTCTTCGAGCCAGCGGTCGAGGCGGGTCACCTTGCCGCCCTGGAAGCAGGGCACGTCGAAGGTGCGGCCGGTGTAGAGGCCGTTGTCCATCTCACACTCCGTGGCGATCAGGGTTTCCACGCCCAGGCGTTCGGCGATCGGCCCGGTGACGAAGCGGTTGGTGGCGGTGATGATCACCAGCTTGTCGCCGGCGGCGCGGTGCTCGGCCAGCAGCGCCTCGCCCTTGGCCAGGACGATGGGTTCGATCACTTCCTCCATGAACTGGCGGTGCCAGATGGCCAGCTGCTCCAGGCTGTTGCGGCTCAGGATCGCCTGGGTGAAGGCCTGGTAGGCGAATACGTCGAGGGTGCCGGCCATGTAGTCGGCATAGAAGGCATCGTTGCGCGCCTGGTACTCGCCAGCATCCACCAGCCCCCGCTGGCACAGCCATTCGCCCCAGCTGTGGTCGCTGTCGCCAGCCAGGAGGGTGTTGTCGAGATCGAAGAGAGCCAGTCGCACGATGGATTACCGCCAGTTGCCAATACGGAAAAGTCGCCTAGAGTAACGGCTTTTGCCCACCTGGCACAGGACGCCGCAGCCCGCGTTGCCGCTGTCACAAGCTTTGTGGAACAATGCGGGCACACGCGATTTCGAGGATGTACCGCCGTGATCGATCCCGAT
>QFPN01000013.1 GCA_003241695.1 Ancylobacter novellus
CCGAAGTCTCTGTACATGCCCTTGGCTTTCGCCAAGAGCCGCAAGAACTCCGCCGCCCACGTTTCTCTTTCGATCTTCAACTTGTCAAAAAACACGCACCCGGCGAACCAAATGCGGCCGATAAGATGCGCATCCGCACCCGATCGTTCAAGTCCGTCACAATGAGCTAAAAACCCGCGGAGGGCAAACGCTATTGCGTCGAGACGAAAAGTTACCCGGTCGCCGAGGCCGTTTTGGCCGCCCCGTCGTCGGGTGTGGCGGTTATCTATCCCCGGCCCTTTCGGGTGTCAACGCGCTTTCGCAAAAAAATCTCCGATACCGCAGGCCGGCTGCCCCCACCCTCCCCCAAACGTCTCTAAATCGAACGGAGAGCGGCTCTTCGAGCGTCGGAAAACTTCCACAGCGGCCGGCTCTCGCGTCAGCCCATGCCCCTATGGCCCTTAAATCCGGCCATTCGCGCGTCCGCCTCCCGATATGCTCGCCCCATGAAACGAAACAGCGCCCCTCCCCCGACAAAGGCCGGCCGGCCCGAGGACGCCTCCGCGCCGCGCGCCCTTCCTTTCCAGCAGGTCGAGGGCGGGGCGCGGCTTGCGGTGCGGCTCACGCCGCGCGCGAGCAAGGCGGCGATCGCCGGGGTCATCCTGGAAAGCGACGGACGTCCCGTGCTGCAGGTGCGGGTCGCGGCTCCTCCGGTCGACGGCGAGGCCAACGCCGCGCTCGTCGCCTTCCTCGCGAAAACCCTCGCCATGCGGGCGTCCGACGTCTCGATCGAAAGCGGCCATACCGCCCGGCGCAAGATCGTGCTGCTCAGAGGCGACGGTCCGGCGTTGGCGGCGCGGCTCGAGGCGCTGATCGCGGGCTGAACGTCCTCGCGACCGCCCCGCCTCATCAACTGGCCGTGCGGCGGCTGGCGCCCGGCGCAGACGCGGACCAGATGCGTTCCGTACGGCGACGCTCCCCTCGCCTTCCCTCCCGAAAGGACCGCCCTGTCTTGTCCGCGCTGCGTCTCGGCCTGCTCGCCTTCGTGGTTCTCTATGCGGCGCCGCTCGCGATCGCGGCCGCCCTCTACGCGTTCGACCGCGAGGCCGGGAACTGGCGCGCCGCCGACCGGTCGAGCGCGGGACTGCTGCAGCCGGCGTCGGAACGCACGGAGGCCGCGATCCGCGTCTTCGCGGCGCGCACCGTGCGCTGGAAGGGCGTTTTCGCCACCCATTGCTGGATCGTGCTGAAGCCCAAGGGAGCGTCGCGCTACACGCGTTACGACTACACCGCCTGGGGCGAGCCGATCCGCGTCGACGGCTTCGTGGCGGACGGCCGCTGGTTCGGACGGGTCCCGGAAGTCGTGTTCGCGGCGGACGGCGAGACCGCCGAACGCGCGATCCCGCAGATCCGCGCCGCGATCGAAAACTACCGCTATCGCGAGCGGGGCGACTATCGCGCCTGGCCGGGGCCGAACTCCAACACTTTCGTCGCCGCCGTGATGGCGAGCGTCCCGGAGCTCGAGGCCAGGCTTCCCGCCACGGCGATCGGCAAGGACTACCCTTACGGCGGCGACTGGCTCGCGCCGACGCCCTCGGGCACGGGGTTCCGGCTGACGCTCGGCGGCTACGCCGGCGTGACGATCGGCTGGTTCGAGGGGCTGGAGGTCAATCTTCTCGGCGCCGTGTTCGGCGTGGAGTTCCGGCGGCCCGCGGTCAATCTTCCGGGCCTCGGCCGGTTCGGGATCTGAACCGGCAGGCGAGAAGCGGAGCGCCCCGACGAGAGGCGCCCCGCTTGCGAAGGCGACGTCATGCGGGCTCCCCGCGTCAGTCGCAGATCCGGACCTTGACGAGATAGGGGCGGCCGTAAGCGTCGTAGCGCTTGCGCTTCTCGAGCCAGCAGTCGCGGACATAGCCGTAGGCCGGACGGCTGTTGGAGGCGATCAGGGCGCCGAGCAGAAGGCCGCCGCCGAGCGCGGCCGCGCCGTAGCCGTATCCGTGGCGGCCGTGGTGATGTCCGTGCCAACCGCCGGCCTGGGCGGCGGGAGCGACGGCGGCGGAGAGCGTCGCGGCGGCGACGAGGGCGGCGACGGTCTTGCCGGCCTTGGAGACGAACGACGACTTGGAGGACTGGGTCTTGGAGGACTGGGAGGTCATGGCGGCGATCCTTCGGGTTGCTGCGGGAGCCGCCGTTTGCGGCCCCGATGACCTTTGGTCGCCGGCGTTCGCCCGGAGGTTCATGGCGTCCGCGAATTTTTCAGGACCGTCCAAAACGAAAAAGGCGACCCGCGGGGGTCGCCTTCGTCGCCGGCCTCGCGGCCTCGTCTTCTCGCGATGGATCAGTCGCAGATCTTGACCTTGCGGATCACCACCTTGCCGGACGCGGTCCGCACGCGCTGCTGCTCGAACCAGCACTCCCGGTCGGCGTTGGCCGCGGCGGTCGCGGCGAGCACGCCCAGAACGCCGACCCCGACGGCGGCCGCAGCCGCGCCGTTTCCGTGGTGGTGATGATAATAGCCGTTACGATAATAGCGACGGCCGGCTTCCGCCGAGGTCGGAACGAGCGTCACCAGCGCCATCGCGCCCGCAAGGGCGAAAGCGGTCCAGCGAAGCGGCTTGTTGTCCGTCATGACAGTCTCTCCGATGCGGACCTTTCGATCGGTCCATCGGATATGCCCTTAGCAAAATCGTGAAGCAACGCTCAAGGCTCCGTGAACGACGGGGCGGCGAAAACCGTTCGAGAGAGCGAACCAAACCTGAAGACGAACGATGGGATCCAGGGTCTAGGCCTTAAGAAAATCAATATGATGCTTCGGCCGCCTGCGATCATGACGTCCGGCGGCCCCGCGCCTGCGTGATGACAAGATTGTGTAGACCGGGCCGGGGGTAATTCAGTCCGGCCGCGTCTCGGCTAGATCGGTCCGCGCGCGCCCTTCGTTGCGGCTCGCGGCTTGAAGTCGACGTCGTTGCATCTCATCTGAGCCGCCGACTTTGGACCTCGCCCCGCATGCCGAGACCCCGCCGATGACCGACACGCCGACCGCTTCCGCCCCTGACGCCCCGCAGCCTCGCGCCTTCGAGGCCGACGTCGCCAAGCTGCTGCACATGATGGTGCATTCGGTCTATTCGGACCGCGACGTCTTCTTGCGCGAGCTCATCTCCAACGCAGCCGACGCCTGCGAGAAGCTCCGCTTCGAGGCGATCTCCGAGCCGTCGCTGCTGGGCGACGACCCGAAGCCGAAGATCACGATCGTCGCCGACAAGGAAGCGGGCCGGCTCGTCGTCGAGGACAACGGCGTCGGAATGTCCGCCGGCGAGATGGTCGAGGCGCTCGGCACCATCGCCCGGTCCGGCACCCGCGCCTTCATGGAGCGGATCGAGGCCGCGCAGGGGGCGAAGGACGGCGGCGCGCACCTCATCGGACAGTTCGGCGTCGGCTTCTATTCCGCCTTCATGGTCGCGGACCGCGTCGAGGTCGCTTCCCGCCGGGCGGGATCGGACGAAGCCTCGCTCTGGTCCTCCGACGGCAAGGGCGAGTACACGGTCGCCCCGCTCGATCTCGCCGATGCGCCCGCGCGCGGCACGCGCGTGACGCTTCACCTCATGGAGGACGCGAAATCCTACGCCGAGCGCTGGACGCTCGAACGTATCGTGCGCGAGCAGTCGGGCCACGTGCCGGTGCCGATCCTGCTCGTCGAGAAGCCGGGCGAGGAGCCCGCGCAGATTTCGGACGGCGCGGCGCTGTGGGCGCGGCCGAAGTCCGAGATCACGACGGAAGAGTATGCGGACTTCTACCGCAGCGTCGCGGGACAGTTCGACGAACCGGCGCTCACCATCCATTACCGGGCGGAAGGGCGTCACGAATATACGGCGCTCGCCTTCGTGCCATCGACCCAGCCCTTCGACCTGTTCGACGCCGACCGCAAGGGCCGCATGAAGCTCTACGTGCGGCGCGTCTTCATCACCGACGACGCCGAACTCCTGCCCCGCTATCTGCGCTTCGTGCGCGGGCTGGTCGATTCCAACGACATCCCGCTCAACGTCTCGCGCGAGATGATCCAGCAGAGCCCGGTGCTGGCCGCGATCCGGAAAGGCCTGACCAACCGCGTCCTGGGCGACCTCGAAAAGCTCGCCGAGAACGACGCCGGGACCTACGCCAAGGTGTGGGACGCCTTCGGAGCGGTCATAAAGGAGGGCGTCTACGAGGATTTCGAGCGGCAGGAGCAGCTTCTGAAGCTCGCCCGCTTCCGCACGACGACCTCCGGCGACGGCATGCGCTCCCTGAAGGACTATGTCGGCGGCCTCAAGGAGAACCAGACGGCGATCTATTATCTGGCCGGCGGCAATCTCGACCAGCTCAAGGCCTCGCCGCATCTCGAAGGCTTCCGCGCCCGCGGCGTCGAGGTGCTGCTGCTGTCGGATCCGGTCGACAGCTTCTGGGTCACGACCGCGCAAGGGTTCGAGGGCAAGCCCTTCAAGTCCGCGAGCCAGGGCGCGTCGGATCTCTCGGCATTCCCGAAGACCGACGCCGCCGCCGCGGACGCCGCGTCTCCGGACGCCGGCGACGCCGTCGCCGGGCTGATCGCCTTCGCGAAGGACGCGCTCGGCGAGGAGGTTTCGGACGTGCGCGCCTCCGATCGCCTCACGGAAAGCGCGGTGTGCCTCGTCGCGCCCGAGCACGGCCCGGACCGGCAGCTCGAAAAGATGCTGGCGGCCGCAGGCCAGGGCTCGGCGTCGAAGCCCGTGCTGGAGATCAACCCGACGCACGCGCTCGTCGCCGCGCTCGCCGCGCTCGCCGCGAAGGGCGAGGCTGACGCGGGGCTGCGGAATGACGCCGTCCATCTGCTCTTCGACGAGGCCAAAATCCTCGACGGAGAACGGCCGGCGGACCCGCGGGCGTTCTCCGAGCGGCTGGCGCGCGTGCTGGGACGGGCGATCGGCTGAGGCGCATCCTGCGCTTCTGCGAAATCGTCTACCGTTGTCGCTGAGGGCGGTCGAAGACAGCGCCGCCCGACGCCGTCCGCCTTTTCCCGATCCGACGGCCGCCGCCTCGACGGCCGCCGGAACTTGCGCGCCGCGTCTGAACGACCCAATCGTTGCGGAGCGCCGCGCGAATTGCCGCCCGGCTCTTCTTTGAGGGGCCGGGCCGATGAACGCCGAAACCGCAAACCCTCCCCTCCTCGTCGAGCGCCGCGGCGCCGTCGCGCTCATGACGCTGAACCGTCCGGAGCGGATCAACGCCTTTACGCCCGCGCTCCTCTCCGCGATCGGCGAGGCGCTCGACGACGCGGTCGCCGACAGAGCGGTCCGCGCGATCGTGTTCACGGGCGCCGGCCGCGGCTTCTGCTCGGGACAGGACCTCGTCGCCTTCGCCTCCCTTCCTGAAGAAGAGCGCGACGTCGCGCGGATGCTCGAACGGTCCTACGAGCCGGTGATCGCGAAGCTCAGGGCCTGTCCCCTGCCGATCGTCGCCGCGGTGAACGGGGTCGCGGCCGGCGCCGGCGCGAATTTCGCGGCTCTCGCCGACATCGTCGTGGCGGGCCGCTCGGCGTTTTTCGTGGAGGCCTTCGGCAAGATCGGACTGATCCCCGACGTCGGCGGAACATGGACGCTCCCCCGCCTGATCGGTTCGGCGCGCGCGAAGGCGCTCTGCCTCACGGGCGAACCGCTGCCGGCCGAGACCGCGCGCGACTGGGGCCTCGTCTGGGCGGTGTACGAGGACGATCGGCTGGTCGAGGACGCCGTGGCGCTGGCGGCGAGGCTCGCCGCGGGATCCGCGAGCGCGATCACGCTGACCAAGCGCGCCTTCGCCGCCTCGGCCGACAACACGTTCGAAGACCAGATCGCGCTCGAACGCGCGCTTCAGGCGGAGGCCGGCGCCAGCCCCGACTGCGCCGAGGGGGTGGCGGCGTTCAGGGAGAAGCGCGCGCCGAAGTGGGGCGAGCGCGAGCCGTAGAGTGTCCGTCCCGGACGGACGCAAACGGCCCGAATGCGGTTGAAACAGCCGAACCGCGTGCTTCGAGACGCAGGCCTACGCCCGGCTCCTCAGCATGAGAAGCGGTCGTGATTCCTATGCGCGCATCTTCCGCCTCCATTCTCGAAATTCCTCATGCTGAGGAGCGCCGAAGGCGCGTCTCGAAGCACGCAATCCGATTTCCGCGTGACGCTCACGAACGAGGGTTGGCGCGTCCCGGCCTTGAGCCGGGACCCATGAACATGTCGTCCGCCGGACTGAACTCCGCCCGTTAGGCCCTTCAAAGTCCCGTCGAGGTCCTGGGTCCCGGCTCAAGGCCGGGACGCGGCGTTCACGCTCCCTCCGCCTTGCTCCCGCCCCTGCCCCGGCCTAAACCCACGGCCCTGTCCGCGAACCAGCCGGAGCCGAAATGCGCGCCGAGGATCCCCGTCCCGTCCGTCTCTCCGAGTATCGGCCGTCCGACTTCCTGATCGACGAGGTTCATCTCGACTTCCGGCTGGAGCCGAACGCGACGCGGGTCACGGCGACGCTGAAGGTCAGGCCGAACCCGGCCGGCGACGCGGGCGCGGCGCTGAAGCTCGACGGCGACGAACTGAAGCTCGTTTCCGCCGCCATCGACGGCCAGGCGCTGCCCGAGGACGATCTCGACGTCTCGCCCGAGCGCCTCGTGATCGCCAATCCGCCGCGCGGCCCCTTCGAGCTCACGATCGTCACCGAGATCGACCCGGCGGCGAACACGAAGCTGATGGGGCTCTATCGCTCGAACGCCTCCTACACGACCCAGTGCGAGGCCGAGGGCTTCCGCCGCATCACCTATTTCCTCGACCGGCCGGACGTTCTCGGCGTCTACACCACCCGCGTCGAGGGACCGAAGGACGAGTGCCCGGTGCTGCTCTCGAACGGCGACCTCGTCGAGACGGGCGACGCCGGCGACGGCCGCCACTACGCGATCTGGCATGACCCGTGGCCGAAGCCCTCCTACCTGTTCGCGCTGGTGGCCGGAGACCTTGGCGTCGTGGAGGACGAATTCGTCACCATGGGCGGCCGCAAGGTCGCGCTGAAGGTCTTCGTCGAGCACGGGCAGGAGGCCCGCGCGCTCCACGCCATGGAGTCGATCAAGGCCTCGATGAAGTGGGACGAGGAGGCGTTCGGCCGCGAATACGACCTCGACGTCTTCATGGTCGTCGCCGTCTCGCACTTCAACATGGGCGCCATGGAGAACAAGGGCCTCAACGTCTTCAACGACAAGTACGTTCTGGCGAGCCCCGACACCGCGACCGACGGCGACTACGCCAACATCGAGGCGATCATCGCCCACGAATACTTCCACAACTGGACCGGCGACCGCATCACCTGCCGCGACTGGTTCCAGCTCTGCCTGAAGGAGGGCCTGACGGTCTTCCGCGACCAGGAGTTCACCTCCGACCGCCGCTCGCGCCCTGTGAAGCGCATCCAGGACGTCCGCAACCTGCGCGCGCTGCAGTTCGCCGAGGACGCCGGCCCCCTCGCCCATCCGGTGCGGCCGCAGGTCTACGCCGAGATCAACAACTTCTACACGCCGACGGTCTACGAGAAGGGCGCCGAAGTCATCCGCATGCTGAAGACCTGGATCGGCGACGACGCCTTTCGGGCCGGCATGGACCTCTACTTCGAGCGTCACGACGGCGAAGCCTGCACCATCGAGCAGTTCGTGGCCTGCTTCGGCGAGGTCTCGGGCCGCGACATGACAAGGTGGATGCGCTGGTACGATCAGGCGGGCACGCCTGAAGTGACGGCCGCCACGGCCTATGACGCGGCGGCGAAGACGCTGACGCTGACGCTGTCCCAGAAGACGCGCCCGACGCCCGGCCAGCCGACCAAGCTTCCCGTCGTGCTGCCGGTCTCGATCGGGCTCGTGGGAGAGGACGGAAGCGATCTGCCGCTCGTCGTGGGCGGCGAGCGGGCCGCCGCTGTCTTCACTGTCGAGGACGAGACGAAGACGATCGTCTTCGAAGGGCTCGACAGGCGCCCCGTCGTCTCGCTGTTCCGCAACTTCTCTGCGCCGGTGAAGCTCGCGAGCGACATCACGAACGACGACCTGCTGTTCCTCGCGGGCCATGACTCCGATCCGTTCAACCGCTGGCAGTCGCTCCAGACGGTCGCGCTGCGCCATCTCGTCGAAGCGACGACGGCGGCGCGCGAGGCCGACCCGCGCATCGTCGAGGCCGTCGGCCGCGCCTTCGACCCCGCCGAAACGGACTTCGCCTACGCGGCCCAGGTCGCGAGCCTGCCGAGCGAGGGCGACGTCGCCCGCGAGATCGGCGAGAACGTCGATCCGGACGCGATCCACGCGGCGCGCGGCGCCCTGAAGGCGACGCTGCGCGACGGGCTGGCCGCGCCGCTTTCGGCCGCCTTCGAGCGTCTGGCGGAAACCGGCCCCTATTCGCCCGATCCGGTCTCCTCCGGTCGGCGCGCGCTCAAGACCGCGGCGCTCGACCTGATGGCGGCGGGCGGCGCCCGCGAGGGCGTCGAGAAGGCCCATGCGCTCTACATGTCGGCCGGCAACATGACCGACCGCGTGATGGCGATGCAGATCCTCGCCCTGTCCGCGACGCCGGAGCGCGACGAAGCGCTCGCGGACTTCGCGGCGCGCTACGGCTCCGACCCGCTGCTGATGGACAAGTGGTTCCTGATCCAGGCCTCGTCGCCTCTGCCCGACACGCTCGACCGGGTGCGGACGCTGATGGCGTCGCCCGCCTTCGACATCAAGAACCCGAACCGGGTGCGCTCGCTGATCGGCGCGTTCGGGGCCGGCAACCCGACGCAGTTCAACCGCGCCGACGGACAGGGCTACGATTTCGTCGCCGGCGTCGCCGCGGAACTCAACACGACCAATCCGCAGGTCGCGGCGCGTCTCCTCGGCGCGTTCCGCACCTGGCGGGCGCTCGAGCCCGAACGCCGCGTCAAGGCGGAAGCCGCGCTGCGTCGCCTCGCCGAGCTGCCGCAGCTCTCCCCGGACGTCGGCGACATCGTCCGCCGCGCGCTTGCGCCCGGTTGAAGCCTGCTTCGACCGGCGCTCGCCAAGTGATTCTTTCGACTCGTCTTTTCGGCGACAGGACCCGAAGTAATTAACAATCGTTTAATTCGGACTGGACAGACACCCCACGTATTGATTCTAATCGAGATGTCGATTCGACGGGTGGGGTTCCCGAATCGACTTGCACCACTCCTCTGGGCGGAAGGAACTGCGATGGCGCGCGCCACCGTGGCGGGACTTTTTTTGCAACAGCGAAAACTGTCCCATCCGACGCAGGCCTGGTTCGCCCCCGCGCGCCGGCGCATTCTGAGGGCCGAGCCGGCGCTCCGCCGCGCGGTTCCGGCGCTGATCGTCCTCTTCCTCGCGACCCTTGCGGGCGTGGTCACGCTGCAGGCGGTCGACGGGCGCGACCGGCAGATCAAGGCGGCCGCGGACGATCTCGGCGCGCTCGCCGCCATCGCCGCCTTCGAGGCGCCGCAGATCTCGCCGCGCTCCGACCGCCGCGCCTTCGGCGACGCGCTGGTGGCGGCGCTGCCCAACAACGCCGCCCAGCGCGGGCGACGCATCTATCTCGCCGACGAAACCGGCCGTGTCGTCGCCGCCGCCGGCGCGCCTGACGGCCTCCCGCCCGCCGATCTCCTGACGCTGCTCGGTCCCGCGCAGCCGTTGACCACCTTCGGCGAGCGCGCCGGCGTGATGCGCCTGACGCTGCCGGACGGCGGCGAAGCCCTCGCGACCGTGCGGGATCTCGCCAATGGACGTCCGGGTCAGGTCGCGCTGCTGCAGCCGGTCGACGACGTCCTCGCGCCATGGCGCGCCGCGACCAACTCCTCCATCACCGTCTACGCCTCGACCGGCTTCGTGCTGGCGCTGCTCGGCTTCGCCTTTCACTGGCAATCGTCCCGCACGCGGCGGATCGACGAGGACTACGAGCGCGCCCAGGCCCGCAACGAGACCGCGCTGTCGCGCGGCCATTGCGGCCTGTTCGACTGGGACGTGGCGCGCGGGCGCATCTTCTGGTCGCGCTCCCTGTTCGAGATGCTGGGCTACCCGCCCCGCGACGAACTCGTCTCCTTCGGCGAGTTCAACGCCATCGCGCATGCCGACGACATCGATCTCTACGGCCTCGCGGACGAGATCGTCTCCGGCAAGACCGCCAACATCGATCGCGTGTTCCGCGCCCGCAACGCCGACGGCGAGTGGAAATGGCTGCGCGCCCGCGCCGAAGTGGTGAAGGACCGCCAGGACGACAGCCTGCGCCTGATCGGCATCTGCGTGGACGTCACCGAGCACCGCACCCTCGCCGAGCGCACCGCGACCGCCGACATGCGCCTACGCGACGCCATCGAGACCATCTCGGAAGCCTTCGTGCTGTGGGACGCCGGCAACCGCCTCGTCACCTGCAACTCGAAGTTCCAGCAGCTCTACGAGCTGAGGGACGATTCTGTGATCCCCGGCGCGGCCCGCGCCGACATCATCGCGGCGGGCCGCCAGCCGGTGATCGTCAATTCGGTGCGCCCCGACGGCCGCGTCGAGGACGGCGCGCGGTCGTTCGAGG
This sequence comes from Ancylobacter novellus, assembly GCA_003241695.1. Classification (GTDB taxonomy): domain Bacteria; phylum Pseudomonadota; class Alphaproteobacteria; order Rhizobiales; family Methylopilaceae; genus Methylopila. The sequence continues at coordinate 10,527 of QFPN01000013.1, forward strand.
CGCAGATCGAGGACGGCCGCTGGCTGCGCATCAACGAGCGCCGCACCAAGGACGGCGGCTTCGTCTCCGTCGGCACCGACATCACCTCGCTGAAGCGCCAGGAAGAACGCCTGATGGAGAGCGAGCGCGCGCTGATGGCGAACGTCGCGGACCTGAGGAAATCCCGTCAGACGCTCGAGGTCCAGGCCCAGCAGCTCGCCGACCTCGCCGAAAAATACGCCGAGCAGAAGAGCGAGGCCGAACTGGCCTCGAAGGCGAAGTCCGACTTCCTCGCCAACATCTCCCATGAGCTGCGGACGCCGCTCAACGCCATCCTCGGATTCTCGGAGATCATGGTCTCGGGCCTGTTCGGGCCGCTGGGGTCTGAAAAGTACGCCGAATACGCCGGCGACATCCGCGAAAGCGGCCAATATCTGCTCGACGTCATCTCCGACATTCTCGACATGTCGAAGATCGAAGCCGGCCGCTTCATGATCGCCCGCGAGACGATCGACATCGACAAGGTGGTGATGGACGCCATGCGCGTGATCACCCCGAAGGCGGAGGAGAAAGCGATCGCGCTCCGCGCCGAGGCCGCCTGCGGCGTGACCGTCGAGGTCGACCGCCGCGCGCTGAAGCAGATCCTGCTCAACCTGCTGTCGAACGCGGTCAAGTTCACGCCCGCCGGCGGCCGCGTCACGATCCGCACCCGCTCGGTCGGCGACGCCATGAACCTCTACATCGAGGACACCGGCATCGGCATCTCGAAGGACGCGATCGAGAAGCTCGGCCGCCCGTTCGAGCAGGTGGAGAACCAGTTCTCGAAGAGCCACAAGGGTTCAGGCCTCGGCCTCGCCATCGCCCGCTCGCTCGCGGAGCTTCACGGCGGCTCGATGCGCATCCGCTCCACCGTCGGCGTCGGGACGGTGGTGCTTGTCCGCCTGCCGGTCAGGGCCGGCGTGGAGCTGGCGGCGGAAGAGAAGATCGCGTGAGGGGCTTGAGCGCTCAGTCGTCGTCCTGAGGCAGACCGGCGCTCCAATCGAGGCCGGCGCGGAAAATCCTCAGGATCGTGACGAGATCAGGCTCCACGCGGAAGAGCACCGTCGCCTGCCGCCGGAATCCGACTGCGCGGACATGACGATCGCCATAGGCGAGAAGCCAGCGGCCCCGCTGGGGCGCAATCGCCAAACCAAGACAGAAGCGCTCGATCCTGCCAATGAAGCTGAAGGCGTTCCGCGGCGAGCCCGCATCCGCAATCCACTGATGGATGGCGGACAGATCGCTTTGGGCTTCGGGTGAGACAACGACGCGTCGCGGCGTCATTCGCCCTGGCTGAAGCGAGCGGCGTGCCGCGCGCGCAAATCCGCGAAGACCTGCTCCGCGGGGATCGCTCGAGAGGGATCGGCCTCCAGCGCCTCGATGACCGGCGTGACCTCGCGCGCAAGCCAGTCGGCCATTTCAGCTTCACGCAAGCGCAGCGCATCGAGCCCTGCGCGAATGACGTCCTCCTCGGACCGATAGACGCCTGATGCGACAAGATCGTCGACGAAAGCGGCCTGATCGTCGGAAAGCGCGATCGTACGGGGATCATCCATGGAAGACTCCCATTCCAGATCCGCCGATTATTATCGTTCGACGCCGACGCCGCCAGCCGCCCGTCAACCCAGCCCCTTCATCACCCGCCGGAACGACGCTCTCGCCGCCTTCTGATGTTCGACGAGCCCCGCCGTCAGCGTCCTGAAGTCCGGCGCCTCGCCGACGCGGGCGAGGAGCTGCTTCAGCCCTTCGCAGCCTTCCGACTCCGGGTCGAACGGCCCGTCGAGCGCGAGGCGCAGCGTCTGGGTGAGGTCGGCCTGCAACCGCGCGGCGGAGCGCAGCGCGTCCCAGTCCGCCTCGTCCAGCACGCCCTGCTCGCGGGCGCGGTCAAGCGCGGGCGCGGTCACCGTGTAGAGCACGCCCGGCTTCTCGTGGGCGAAGGCGAGCTGCAGCGCCTGCGCCACGAACTCGACGTCCACCAGCCCGCCCGGCGCGTGCTTCAGGTTCCACGGACCTCCCCCGCCCTTCTCCTTGTCGAGCAAAGCGCGCATCTCGACGACGTCCTTCGCGACCTTCTTTCGATCGCGCTTCATCGTCAGCACCTTGCCGATCGCCCGTCCCACGGTCCGCCGAAAGGCGAGCGGCCCCGCGACCACACGAGCGCGCGAGAGCGCCATGTGCTCCCAGGTCTCGGCTTCCTCGCGCTGATAGGTCTCGAACGCCTTCAGCCGGGTCGCGAGCGGACCGGCCCGGCCCGAGGGGCGCAGCCGGAAGTCGACCTCGTAGAGCACGCCTTCCGCGGTCGGCGCGGACAGAGCCGCCACGAGACGCTGGGTCAGGCGGGCGTAGAACTGCGCCGGCGCGATGGGGCGGTCGCCGTCGGTCTCGAGCGCGCCCTCGGGGTGCTCGTAGAGCAGGATGAGGTCGAGATCGGAAGAGGCGGTCATCTCCTCGCCGCCGAGCCGTCCGAGCGCGACCACGGCCGCGGCGCCGCCCTTCACCCGGCCGTGGACCCGCACGAGCTCCTTCTCCGCCTGCTCGTACAGCGCCTCGACGAGGCTGTCGGCGACGCGGGCGTAGGCGAAGCCGGCCTGATCGGCCGCGACCGTGCCGGACGCGACGCGCAAGCCCACCAGCGTCTTCAGCTCCTGCCCCACGATGCGCGCGCGATCGAGCATGTCCTCGTAGGAGCGCGCCTCGGACAGGGCCTGGTCGACGCGCGCGCGCACCTCCTCGCGGCTCGGCAGATGGCTGAAGAAGGCCGGGTCCAGCAGCGCGTCGAGCACCCGCGGCCGCCGCGCCAGCGTCTCGCCGAGGCGCGGCGCGGCGCCGAGCACGGTCGCGAGCAGCTTCAGAACGTCCGGATGCGCCCGCATCAGCGCGAGCAGCGCGACGCCGCCCGTCGTCATCTCAAGCGCCTTGTCGAGGCCGTTGATCGCGGCGTCCGGCCGGCCGGATTTCGCGAACACGTCGAGCAGCGTCGGCGTCAGCTCCGTGAGCAGCTCTCGCGCACGCACGCTGCGCATCGACGCATAGCGGCCGTGATGCCAGCCGCGCACCGTGGCCGCGACCGAGGACGGCTCGGCGTAGCCGAGACCCGCGATCGTCTTCAGCGTGTCGGGATCGTCCTCCTGCCCGGTGAAGACGAGGCTCCCGATCTCGGATGACAGCGCCGGCGCGTCCTCGAACAGCCGCGCATAGTGGCGCTGGACGGTTCTGAGCCGGCGCGTCAACGCTTTGGCGAAGGCGTCGCGGCTTTCATAGCCAGCGAAACGAACGAAGCGCAGGAACGCGTCTTCCGTGTCCGGCAGCGTGTGCGTCTGGGCGTCCTCGACCATCTGGATGCGGTGCTCGAGCCCGCGCAGGAAGAAATAGGCCTCCGTCAGCTCGTCGCGCGCCTTCGGCGTGATCCAGCCCGCTTCGGCGAGCGCGGCGAGCGTCTCCACGGTCGGCCGCGACCTTAAGACCGGATTGCGGCCGCCCGCCACAAGCTGCTGCGTCTGCACGAAGAACTCGATCTCGCGGATGCCGCCGCGACCGAGCTTGAGATTGTGCCCCTCGACCGCGATCGCGCCATGGCCCTTGTGGGCGTGGATCTGCCGCTTCATCGCATGGATGTCGGCGATCGCCGCATGGTCGAGCGAGCGCCGCCACACGAAGGGGCGGAGCTCCGAAAGGAAGGCCTCGCCCGCGGCCTGGTCGCCCGCCACGACGCGCGCCTTGATCATGGCGGCGCGCTCCCAGTTCTGCCCGACGCTCTCGTAATAGGAGAGCGCGGCGTCGCGCGAGAGCGCGACCGGGGTCGAGCCGGGATCGGGCCGAAGCCTGAGGTCGACGCGCGCGACGTAGCCGTCGGCGGTGCGCTCCTGCAGCAGCTTCGCCATGGTCTGGACGACCCGCACGAACAGCGTCGTAGGTTCCTCGCCTTCGGCCGGGCGGATGATCTCGGGATCGTAGAACACGATGAGGTCGACGTCGGAGGAGTAATTCAGCTCCCCTGCCCCGAGCTTGCCCATGCCGAGCACGAACAGGCCGGAGCCGTTCTCCGGGTTCTTCGGGTCGGGCAGGACCAGCCGGCCGGCCTCGTGCGCGTCGCGAAGCGCGGAGCGCAGCGCGGCGCGGATCGCCGCCTCGGCGACGCGCGACAGCGCCCCGATCACCCGGCCCGCGTCCCAGACGCCGCCGATGTCGGCGAGGCCGATCAGCAACGCGGCCTCGGCGCGGCCCCGCCGCAGCGCGGCTGCGAGCCCGGCGCGGTCCTTAGCGTCGCCCGCAGTGCGCATGTCCTCGACGACCGCGCCAAGCCGGGCCTCCGGACTCTCGCGCAGCACGCGAGCGGCGCGGCCGGCGTCCCGGTCGATCAGCCCCCAGAGGAAGGGCGAGCCCTCGGCGACGCCTTCGAGCAGCGCGCGGGCCGGCTCATACGAGGCGATCTCCGCCAGATCGCCCGCGCCCTCCTCCTCGAGCAGCGCCTCCAGCCTGCGACGCGCGCCGTCCCGGTCCTCGACGACGGGCGCCGCGACGAGCCGCGCGGCGAGCGCCTCCTCGTCGAGGCTTGGACCGGTCTTTTTGCGCGCCGACGATCGTGCCGCCATCGTTCGCTCCTCCCTGACGGCACAGGCTTGGGCGATCGGACGGACGGGCGCAAGTCGGCGATGGGAGGGATTTGACCGACGGAAAGCGAACGCCCATCCGCGTGCGCAAGGCATGACGCCGTCCGAGCGACCGAAGCGCCGTCCCGCAGCGGAGGGTCATCCGATCGGATCGGGCCGGGTTCGGGAAGGCGCCGCCATGTCCGCCGTCGTCCTCCGGCTTGGCCGGGGGCCCATGGTCGGCGCCATGGCGTTCCGCGCCGCGACGGCGCATGGAGAAGGGCGGTTCCGGGCGGGATTCGCCCGCGCCTTCAGGAGACCATCCATGACCCCCGCCGAATACCGCGCCGCCCTCGAAGAGGTTGGGTTGACGCTGTCGAGCGCGAGCAAGTTCTTCCAGACCGACGAGCGCACCACGCGCCGCTGGGCGAGCGACGACGACCGCAAAGACGTTCCCCGCGCCGTCGCGATGACGCTGCGGCTGATGGCGAAATACGGGCTCTCGCCGAACGACGTGACGCTGATGATGCACGAGGCGGAAGCGGCGCAGGACGCGGGCGGCTGAGGCGCGCGGCCGGTCTTGCGCCGCCGCGAACATGAGACCGCAGGCTTCGGAGTGTTCGAACGGGCGGCGCCGGGCTAAACCGCGGGCCTCGCCAAGGACGCCCGCATGCCAGCCCCCTCGCCCGTGGCCCACGACACAACCTCCCGCCCCGTCCTGCGGGGCCTTCGCGACAGCCTGCCCGTCGTCGCCGCCATGCTGCCCTTCGGGGCGCTGTTCGGCGCGCTCGCGGTCTCGAACGGGCTGACGCCGCTCGAAGCCGTGCTCATGAGCGCGACCGTGCTCGGCGGCGCGAGCCAGATGGTCGGGATCGAGCTCTTCGGCCAGAAGGCGCATCCCGCGCTGATCGTGCTCGCGATCTTCGCGGTGAATTTTCGGCACGTGCTCTATTCGGCCGCCATCGGCCGCCACATCGCGCACTGGCCGCGGCTCAGGCAGGCGGCGGCCTTCTTCCTATTGACCGACCCGGTCTTCGCCGAGGGCGAGAGACAAGCGCAGGCCGGCCTGCCGATCGAGCCCGGCTGGTATTTTGGGATGGGCCTGTCGCTCTGGGCCTGCTGGACGGCGCAGACGGCGCTCGGCGCGGCCTTCGGCGGCTTCATCAAGGACCCGCACGCCCTCGGGCTCGACTTCCTGCTGCCGATCTACTTCCTCGGCCTCGTGATGGGGTTCCGCACACGATCCCTCTGGGCCCCCGTGGTGCTCGTCAGCGCCGCCGCCTCGATGCTCGCCTACCGATATGTCGGCTCCCCCTGGCACGTCTCGATCGGGGGCCTTGCGGGCGTGGCGCTGGCGGCGCTCCTGCCACCGCGCAAGGAGCCGCCCCGTTGAGCGAGACCGTCTGGATCATCCTGGCGGGCGCCGCCGTCACCTACCTCACCCGCATCGGCGGCCATCTGGCGCTGTCGCGCCTGGAGCGCGTGCCCGCCCGGCTGGAGGCGGCACTCGACGCGGTGCCGGCCGCCGTGCTGACGACGCTGGTCGCGCCCGCGCTGATGACCGCCGGCCCGGTGGAGTTCTGCGCCATCGCCGTAGCAGGCGCGGTAGCGCTGCGGGCGGGGATCATGGCGATGTTCTTCGCCGGCGCGGCGGTGTTGATGGTGGGGCGGTGGTGGATGGGGTGAGGCACTTGGAGGGGCATCGGCGGGCCTACTCGCTCCCGCCGGCCCGCAGTCGTTGGATGATCCAACTAAGCTTATCCAGACGGCTGGCTGAGGATAGCAGCGTCGACCATTGTGACGTCTTGCGACGTCTATATATATTTTAGAATTCACCCTCTTGAAGCTCGCACCAGTTCAACAGATGGTCGCATCGCTCTTTCGTTATTTCCGTCAGAGCAGAATCATAAATCATTGGATACATTGACCCACCAGCAACTCCAGAAGCACGAAGAGACGCATAATTATCTGAGAACTTCTTCCAAAGCTGCTGGTTTTGATTAAAAAGTTTTTTGTCGAAGACGCCTCGGCGGCGAACTTTGGCAAGCAACTTCTTCATGCGATCTGTCTCTTGAGAGAGGGCCTCTCCGGCGGCTACGTTCATCGCAAGCTGCGTTCTCGGCACTGATCCGTGCAATTCCTTGATTATGATCCAGTCTATCGCCCGAATGAGCAAATTAGATTGCGTGATAAACTTCGCTATATCGTTTATATTGAACGGCGGCTCCGTCGGCATTTCGTGCGTTACTATATGCCTCACCTGAAATAGGCTCGCAATCGCAGCAAGTGTCTTGTCTACATTCCTTAAAATAGGCTTTTGCGGCCAACGCGATTGGTCATCTGACCAGCGCTCGTGAATAGTTTTTAGATCATTGCTAAAATCAGGCATTAATATAGATAGATTTGTTACTATCTGATTCGTATCATTTACTGATATCGTGTGGCTTACTATATCTCCGATGGACAATAGCCTGCCATGCAAACTCATTATAAATGAGTAATCGATCTTCATTTTGTTAATAATTTTTTCTGCTCTCGCAGAATACGGCTCTCCCGCGTCGACCAATTCACGAATTGACTCGCGAACAAAGACCTCAATGATCGTGACAAGCCTTCGAATTACAAGTTCAGCCTCCATGCTTTCTTGAGAAGAACCATCCCAATGATGCTTAAGAGATTCAATGTGATATGAAAATTCGGCAGGAATTCGCGGACGACCTCGTCGTGCATTCCATTCAATTATTTGATCAAGCGGAGTTCTTGCCATTGGCGTATCCCAATAATGACAAACGTGAGGCCTTATGGTTCTCAACCACAAGTTTCAGCGTATGCAATATTTTCTAAAAGTCGTTCTTGCTTAAAAATAACGAAAAGGGCCCCGCAACGCGGAGCCCTCGTTTCTAAATCCGATCCTTCAACGGCTCAATTCGCTCGCGCCACTTCCACCAAATTGTCCGAGAACGTCGGCGAATGCCCCATGTCGCCGAACTTCGGCGAGGAGATCGAGTTCACGGTGCCGTCGTTGAGCTGGCGCCAGTAGCCGAGGGTCGCCACCACCACGCCGGGCCGCACGTCCTCGGTGATGCGCGCCACGCCCTTGAACGCTCCGCGGTCGTTCGCGACCTTCACGCGGTCGCCCTCAACGATGCCGCGCTCTGCGGCGTCGTCGGCGTGGATCAGCACGAACTGCTCGCCCTGAACATGCTGCTTGTCGGCCATGTTGGCGTAGCAGCTGTTGAGGAAGGCGTGGCTCTTCGGGCTCACGATGTTGAGCGGGTAGCGGCGCGCGAGCTCGGGGTCGTTCGCATGGCTCTCGCGCGGGCCGATATAGTCCGGCAGCGGGTCGAGGTCCTCGCCGGGCTGGAACGCCTCGTACATCTGCCGGAACGGGCCGGCCACGAAGTTCTTCGCGCCCTCGACCTTCAGCATGCATTTGCCCGACGCGGTCGGGAAGTTCCCCTCCTTATGCGGCGCGCGGTCGTCGGGCGTGCCCACTTTAAGCCGCGCGAAGCCGTGGGTCCGCATGTAGTCGAGATCGATGCCCTCGCAGGCGGGCGACGACCAGTCGACATAGTGCTCGAGGCACTCGCCGTCGTCCCACTTGAAGTTGTCTTCCTCGAAGCCGAGCCGGGCCGCGAGGCGCCGGAAGATCTCGTTGTTGGGGATCGCCTCGCCGGGGCTGTCGGCGCATTTGGCGTTGTAGGTGAGGTAGAGGTGGCCCCAGGAGAGGATCATGTCCTCCATCTCCGCGCCCATCGAGGCCGGCAGCAGGATGTCGGCATAGGACGCGGTGTCGGAGATGAAGTGCTCCGCCGAGACCATGAACAGGTCCTCGCGCATCAGGCCCTCGACGATCTTGTCGGTCTCGGGCGCCTGGGTCACGGGGTTCGAGTTCCAGCACATCATCGACATGATGGGCGGGTCGAGCTGAAGCTCGCCGGTCAGCGCGCGGCCGATCTGGAGGTTCGAGACCACGCGCGTGCCCTCGGGGATGAGGTCGGGCCGACAGATCACGTCGAACTTGTACGGGTGCTCCCACACCGGGAACTGGGTGACGCCGCCGCCGACATGCCGCCAGGCGCCGGTGAGCGCCGGGATGCAGGTGACCGCGCGGATGGTCTGGCCGCCGCCATAGTGCCGCTCGAGCGCCACGCCCATGCGGATCGCGGCCGGCTGGGCGGTGGCGAGCTCATAGGCGAGTTGCCTGATGTCGGCCGCCGGCACGCCGGTGATCTCGGCGGCCCATTCGGGCGTGCGGGTCGCGGCGCGTTCTTTAAGCTCCTCGAAGCCTTCGGTGTGGTTGTCGACATAGTCCTGGTCGACGAGGCCCTGTTCGATGATCGAGTTGATCAGCGCCATGGCGAGCGCGCCGTCGGTGCCGGGCTTCGGGCAGATGTGCCAGTCGGCGCCCTTGGCGGTCCGCGACGTGTACGCGTCGATCACCACGACTTTGGCGCCCTTCTTCTGCGCGTCCTTCACGATCGCCCAGTGGTGCAGGTTGGTGGAGACCGAGTTGCAGGCCCAGATGACGATGAGCTTCGAGTGAATGTAGCTCTCGGGGTCGAGGCCTGCGGTCGGGCCGACGGTGAGGAGCCACGCGGTGCAGGAGCCTTCGCCGCAGAAGGTGCGCTCCATCACGGTCGCGCCCAGCCGGTTGAAGAAGGCGTCGCCGCCGTTGAGGCCGTGCACGAGGCCCTGATGACCGAGATAGCTGTATGGCGCGATCGCCTGCGGGCCGTATTTCGCGATGATGTCGGTCCAGCGCGTGACGATCGTGTCGAGCGCCTCGTCCCACGAGATGCGCTCGAACTGCTTGGAGCCCTTCGGCCCCACCCGCTTCATCGGGTAGAGCAGCCGGTCGGGGTGGTAGTGACGCTCCTCGTAGTTCTTGACCTTTACGCAGAGGCCGCCGCGGGTCATCGGATGGTCGGGGTTGCCGCGCACGCTCAAGAGCTTGCCGTCGTCGACCTCAAACAACATCGAGCAGGTGTCGGGGCAGTCGTGCGGACAGGCGCCGAAGAAGGTCTCCGGCTTCGCGATCTCGTTCATGCGCTTCCTCCGAAGCCTGACTTCCCTCGGAGCGACTCCTCGCATGGGCCTGACGCCTCAGAACCCGCGAACGGCGCTCTGGAATAAGAAGACTTCAATAATGCGGGCCGCGTAAGTGCGACGTTTGAAGGGGCGTGCGACCGGACGTCGCTCCGCGTCACCCGCCGAGGTCGCGCAGGATGCGCCCGAGCGCGTCGAACAGCCTCGGATCCTGCGACTGCGCGACGTTGAAGCGCATGAACCCGCCGGCGGTCTGCGACAGGCTGAAGGCGTTGCCGGGCGCGAGCACGATGTTTTCGGCGAGCGCCCGGCGCGCGACCGCGGAGGCGTCGATCCCGTCCGGCAGGCGGGTCCAAAGGAACATGCCGGCCGTGGTCTCGATCAAGGGCTTCAGCCCGAGCGCCTTCAGCCGCTCCTCGGTCTCCGCCATCGACCGGGCGAGCCGCCCGCGCAGCGCCTCCATGTGGCGGCGATAGAAACCGTCCTTCAGCAGCGCGTGCAGCAGCTCCGCGGCGAAGCGGCCGCCGCCGAACGAGGTCGCGATCTTCAGGTCCGCCAGCCCCTCGATCCAGCCGCGCGGCGCGGCGATGAGGCCGCAGCGCACGGAAGCCGAGAGCGTCTTCGAGAAGCTGTCGACCTGCACCACCCGGTTCAGCCCGTCGAAGGCCGCGAGCCGCGGAACCGTGGGCGCGGCGAAGTCGGCGAAGATGTCGTCCTCGACGATCGTCAGGTCATGGGCGTCGGCGAGCTTGAGCAGGCGGTGGGCGACCACCGGCGACAGCGTCGCGCCGGTCGGGTTGTGGATCGCGGAGTTGGTGACGTAGAGCCGCGGCCGATGCTCCGCCAGCGCCTCGGCGAAGCGATCGAGGTCCGGCCCAGTCGGCGTATAGGGGACGCCGACGATTCTGGCGCGGTGGGCGCGCAGAAGGGCGTGGAAGTTGAAGTAGCAGGGATCGTCGACGAGCACGACGTCGCCGGGCTCGAGCAGGAAGCGGCACAGGAGGTCGATGGCCTGCGTGCCGGATTCGGTGAGGATGATCTGGTCGGGCGAGGCCTCGACGCCGTGCTCCGCCATGCGCCGCGCGAGCAGGCGGCGCAGTTCGGGGGGGCCGAGCGGCGAGCCGTAGTCGGTGAGCGAGGCGTCTTCCGCGCGCGACAGCGTCCTGAGGGCGCGCCTGATCCCCTGTTCCGGCATCCAGGAGGGCGGCAGCCAGCCGCAGCCGGGCTTCAGCGTCTCGGCCGGCGCCTCGAGCGACTGGCGCGAGATCCAGAACGGGTCGACCTCGCGGTCGAGCCGCGGCCCGGCGTCGGCGAGCGACAGCGGCGCGGCAGCGTTCTCGACATAGAAGCCGGAGCCCGGCCGCGAACGGATCGCGCCTTCGGCGGCGAGGCGCTCATAGGCCTCCACCACCGTGGAGGTCGAGACGCCGGCCTGCTTCGCGAAGGCGCGGACGGAGAGAAGCCTCGCGCCCGGCGTGAGGCTGCGCGACGCGATCCGCCGCCGCACGGTCTCGACCACGCCCTCGATCAGCGTGCCGGCTCCGCGGCCGCCGCGCGCTTCGTCGGCCATCCGTACTGCTCCAGATACCATAACAGTTTCATCAAACCGTATACGTCCGTACGTGGCGGCGCCAGCGCCGCGCTGCGATGACGTCGCCTTCGCGGAAAGGGACGGCGCATGGACAGGTCGACGGCCGGATGGGCGAGCGGGTTCGCCGGAATCCTCATCTTCAGCGGCTCGCTGCCGGCGACGCGGGTCGCCGTGATGGCGTTCGATCCGGTGTTCCTGACCATGGCGCGCGCCTCGATCGCGGGGCTGCTCGGGCTCGGCCTGCTTCTGCTGTTCCGCGAAAGACGGCCCGCGCGGGCCGATCTGCCGTCGCTTGCGGTCGTTTCGCTCGGGGTGGTGATCGGCTTTCCGCTGCTGACCGCGCTCGCGCTGCGCCATGTGACCTCGGCGCATTCGATCGTGTTCCTCGGCCTGCTGCCGCTTGCGACCGCGGCGTTCGGCGCGCTCCGCGGCGGCGAGCGGCCGCGCGCCGCCTTTTGGGTCTTCTCCTGCCTCGGCAGCGCGTCGGTCGCGGGCTTCGCTTTGTCGCAAGGGGGCGCGGGGTCGGTCGGCGGCGACATGACGATGCTCGCCGCGATCGTGGTCTGCGGCCTCGGCTACGCGGAAGGCGCGACGCTGTCGCGCCGGCTCGGCGGCTGGCAGGTGATCTCCTGGGCGCTCGCGCTGTCGCTGCCCGTCACGCTCGCGGCGGCGCTCTGGCTCGCGCCGCCGAGCTTCGCCGGCGTCGGCGCCCCGGCCTGGGGCGGGCTCGCCTATGTGTCGCTGTTCAGCATGCTGATCGGCTTCGTGTTCTGGTACCGCGGGCTCGCGCTCGGCGGCATCGCGGCGGTCGGCCAGCTTCAGCTTCTTCAGCCGTTCTTCGGCCTCGCCATCGCCGCGGCGCTGCTCGGCGAGCCGGTCAGCCCCGGCATGACGGCGACGGCGCTCGCGGTGGTGCTCTGCGTGTTCGGCGCGAAGCGCTTTTCGGCTCAGCCCGCGTCGCGCCAGGCGTAGATCCAGTCGAGCCCGCGGAGGAGCGCGGCCTCCGGCGCGAGCCGAAGCGCGGCGTTGCGGGCGGCGGCGGCCGCGCCCGACAGATGGTCGATGCGGATCTGGCGGCGCGAATTCGTCTGCAGCTTCGCGACCCGCATCAGCCGCGCCTCCTGATAGGCGCCGAGCGGGTCTGGACCGTTCTCTGCGACCAGCCGGGCGAGGACCGCCGCGTCCTCGATCGCGAAGCCCGCGCCTTGCGCGAGCGAAGGCAGGGTCGCGTGGGCGGCGTCGCCGAGCAGGACGACGGGACCGCGCCGCATCCGCGCGTCGGGCGTGCGGTCGTAGAGCGGCCACGGCGTCCAGCCCGCGCCTGCGGCGATCAGCTCGCGCAGCGGCCCGGCCCAGCCGTCGGCGCAAGCGTCCGGTCCGTCGGCGCGGTCGTCGCCGATGACCACGACGTTCGCCTCGCGGCCTTTGCGCACCGGATAGAGCACGAGATGCGCGCCCGGCCCGATCGCGACAGTCACCTCGCGCATGTCGAAGGCGGCGGGGACCGCGCTCGCCGGCAGCACCGCGCGGAACGCCTTGAGGCCCGTGCCGGAGACGCCGGTCGGCAGCTTCACCGCGCGGCGCAGGACCGAACGCAGCCCGTCGCAGCCCGCGACCCAGCCGCCTTCGACGGTCGCCGCGCCGTCCGCCGAGGCGGTCTCGATGGCGACGCCGGCTTCGGTCTCCCGAACCGAACGCACTTCCGTCCCGAGCGAAATCTCGACCGCGCCCGAGGCCAGAACGGCGTCTGCGAGGAGGCTCTGGAGGTCGGCGCGATGGACGACGCGGTAGGGCGCGCCCCAGCGGCGTTCGGCCGAGGCCCCGAGCGTCAGCCGCTTGAGGCGCCGCCCGCTCGGGGCGTCGACGATCGAGACGGCTTCAGGACGGGTCGCGACGGCGTCAAGAGCGGGGCCGAGACCGAGCGCTTCGAGCACGCGGCCGGCGTTGGGGGAGAGCTGGACGCCGGCGCCGGTCTCTTCCAGCAGCGGCGCGCGCTCGAACAGTCGCGAGGTCAGTCCGCGCCGCGCGAGCGCAAGGGCGAGCGTCAGTCCCGCGATCCCGCCGCCTGCGATGAGCGCGGGACCCTGCATGGCGGCTCAGGCCTCGGCGGGCTCGCGCCAGAGGCAGCCCGCCGGATCGGACTGGTCGGCGTGGAGGGAGGCGCGGAAGCGGTAGAGCGTCGAGCAGTAGGGGCAGATGATCTCGTCGTCCGACCCCATGTCGAGGAAGACATGCGGATGGTCGAAGGGCGGGGTCGCGCCGACGCACATGAACTCGCGCGCGCCGATATGGATGACGGAAACGCCCGCGTCGTTGGCGAAATGCGGGATCGCGTGGTCGGCCATGGCGGTTCCTTCGATGCGTCGCGAGAGGCTTACGAAAGTTGCGGGGAGCGGGCAAGCGGAGAGGGCGTCGCCCGCCTACTGTTGGCGCCGGCGCGGGCGGGCTGAAATAATCGCCAATGGCGGCGCGGCGCGCGGGACTTTCGGCGGCCGGCTAAACGGAAAAGGGACGAAAGCGATGCTTTTCAGGGGACATGCGCGTCCGGGCGCGGGTCGCGGCCGCGACCCTCTCGTCGGGGCTCTCGCCGCAGCCATGCTGTCCGTAGTCGTCGCCGCGGCCGGCGTCGGCCCAGCGGCGGCGCAGACGGCGAAAGAGGTCGACGCGTCTCTGGATGGTCTTTTCGGCGGTCACGCCTCGACGCAGCGCTTTCTCGAAGCCCTGAAGGCCGCGGTCGTGGCGAACGATCGCCCGGGCGTAGCCGCTCTCGTCGACTATCCGCTCAAGACTCGAATGGGCGGCAAGGCGGTGACCGTGAAGGACGCGGCGCACTTCGTCGCCGGCTACGACAGGATCATGACCGACAAGGTGAAGAAAGCGATCGGCCGCCAGACCTACGCGCAACTGTTCGCCAACTGGCAGGGCGTCATGATCGGCGACGGAGAGGTCTGGTTCGCGCCGCTCGACAATTCCGACAAGATCAGGATCACCGCGATCAACAACTGAGGGCCGCCGCCGGCGCGCCCGCCGCCTGCGGGCGGGCGCGCCGCCTTGCATGCCAGACCTTCCGCAGGCGAGCTCCGAGGGCTATAGAGCCTCACCTTTTCGGAGGAGCCCGCATGCCGACCTTCCACCATGACGGGATCGAACTCGCCTACCGCGACGAGGGCGAAGGCGATCCGATCCTGCTGATCCACGGCTTCGCCTCGTCGCTCGACGTGAACTGGGTCGGGCCGGGCTGGTTCGACGTTCTGAAGAAGGACGGCCGCCGCGTCGTCGCGATCGACAATCGCGGCCATGGCGGGAGCGAGAAGCTCTACGACCCGGCCTTCTACGGCGCCGACCTGATGGCGGGCGACGCCGTCGCGCTGCTCGACCATCTCGGGATCGGGCGCGCCGACGTGATGGGCTACTCGATGGGCGCGCGCATCACGGCGCTGCTCGCGATCCGGAACCGCGAGCGGCTGCGCTCGGCGATCCTCGGCGGCATGGGCGAGGGTCTGCTGCGCGGCGCCCCCAACGCCGACGCGATCGCGGAAGGGCTCGTCGCGCCTTCCGCCGAGGACGTGGTCAATCCGATGGCGAGGATGTTCCGCCGCTTCGCCGAAGCGACCGGCTCGGACCGCAAGGCGCTGTCGGCCTGCATGCGGATGCAGCGCTCGCTGGTCGACGAGAGGATGCTCGCGACCATCGACACGCCGACGCTGGTCGCGGTCGGAACCGAGGACGACGTCTCCGGCGACCTCGACGCGCTCGTCGCGCTGATCCCCGGCGCCGAGGCGCTTCCGATCCCGCGGCGCGACCACAACCGGGCCGTGGGCGACAAGGTTTATAAGGAAGGCGTCTTGTCGTTTCTTTCGCGACGCCCTTAATCCAGTGCGCGGGTGCGGACTTTTCCGCATTCCGGGCGTTAAGGCCCGTGTGATAGAGACTTTTCGGGAACGGCCCCGTCTCGCCGGAGATCGGATGCGATGAGCAAGCTGGCGCGCGTCGAAGCTCATAACCTCAAGACGATCGATCCCGTCTGGGCGCGCATCCGCGCCGAGGCCGAGGACATCATGCGCCGCGAGCCGGAGCTCGGCGGCTTCGTGGTGGGCACGGTGCTCAACCACGACCGGCTCGAGCAGGCGGTCGGCCATCGCGTGGCCGCGCGCCTCGACCATTTCGACGTGCCGCATGCGCTCATCTGGCAGGCCTTCGAGGAGGCGACCGCAGCCGACCCCTCGATCGGCGAGGCGATCCGCGCGGACCTCAACGCGGTGGTGGAGCGCGACCCGGCCTGCGAGCGGGCGATCGAGCCGCTGCTGCACTTCAAGGGCTTTCACGCCATCCAGGCGCATCGCCTCGCCCACTGGCTGTGGAAGCAGGGGCGGCGCGACTTCGCGCTCTACATCCAGAGCCGCGCCTCGAACATGTTCCAGGTCGACGTGCACCCGGCGGCGCCGTTCGGGCGCGGCGTGTTCTTCGACCATGCGACCGGCGTCGTGATCGGCGAGACGGCGGTCGTCGAGGACAACGTCTCCCTGCTCCACGGCGTGACGCTCGGCGGCACCGGCAAGCAGGACGAGGATCGCCATCCCAAGATCCGCCACGGCGTGCTGATCGGCGCGGGCGCGTCGATCCTCGGCAACATCGAGGTCGGCCACTGCTCGCGCGTGGCGGCGAATTCCGTCGTGCTGCGCGACGTGCCGCCGAACGTGACCGTGGCCGGGATCCCCGCGCGGATCGTCGGCGCGAGCCCCTGCGCCGAGCCGTCCCGCTCGATGGACCAGGTGTTCTACGACGCCGGCATCTGACGCGCGGGAACGCGGCGGGCGGGCGTGACGACAAAGGCCGGGCGGAACGATCGCGCTCGGAAACCGACAGGCGCGCAGGCGGCGCCCTCCGCCCTTACCGGAGCGCTGTCGGATAAGGCGAAGAGCGTTCCTCTCCTCACCGCGTCAGGCGCAGCACCTGCACGTCGAGGTCGCGGATCTTCTTGCGCAGCGTGTTGCGGTTCACGCCGAGCAGCTCCGCGGCCTTGATCTGGTTGCCGCGGGTCGCGGCGAGCGCGGCGGAGATCAGCGGATACTCCACCTCGCGCAGCACGCGGTGATAGAGGCCGGGCGGCGGCAGGTTGTCGCCGAATTCGGAGAAATAGGCGGTCAGGTGCCGCTCCATCGAGCCGCCCAGCGTCTCGTTGGTGGTCGCGTCCTCGCCGAGGCTCGAGGCTTCCGGCTGCGAGAGCTCGGCGTCGATGATCGAGGCGCCGATCATCTCCTGCGGATAGAGCGCGGCGAGCCGGCGGATGAGGTTTTCGAGCTCGCGGATGTTGCCGGGCCAGCGATAGCGCTTCAGCCGGTCGAGCGCCGCGCCGTCGATCTGCTTAGGCGGCAGGCCCTCGCGCTCGGCGAGCGCGAAGAAGTGGCGCACGAGGTCCGGCACGTCCTCGGAGCGCTCCCTGAGCGGCGGAAGCCGGATCGGCACCACGTTCAGGCGGAAGAACAGGTCCTCGCGGAACAGGCCCTGCTGGATCGCGAGCCGAAGGTCCTTGTTGGTCGCGGCCACGATGCGGACGTCGGTCTTGATAGGGGTGCGGCCGCCGACGGTGGTGTATTCGCCCTGCTGCAGCACGCGCAGCAGCCGCGTCTGCGCCTCCATCGGCATGTCGCCGATCTCGTCGAGAAACAGCGTGCCGCCCTCGGCCTGTTCGAAGCGGCCGGAGGAGCGCGCCTGCGCGCCCGTGAAGGCGCCCTTCTCGTGGCCGAACAGCTCGGCCTCGATCAGGTCGCGCGGGATCGCCGCCATGTTGATCGCGACGAACGGGCCCGAGCGGCGCTTGCCGTAGTCGTGCAGGGCGCGCGCCACCAGCTCCTTGCCGGTGCCGCTCTCGCCCGAGATCATCACGGTGAGGTCGGTCTGCATCAGCCGCGCGAGCACGCGGTAGATGTCCTGCATCGCGGGCGAGCGGCCGACCAGCGGGATCTCGTCGGTCTCGACCTCGTTGGGCCGCCGCGTCTTGCCCTTCGGCTCCGTCAGCGCGCGGCCGACGATGGCGATCAGCTCCTTCAGGTCGAAGGGCTTCGGCAGGTATTCGTAAGCGCCCTTCTCCGACGCGCGGATCGCGGTCATGAAGGTGTTCTGCGCGCTCATCACCACGACGGGGAGCTCGGGTCGCGCCTTCTTGATGCGCGGCAGCATGTCGAAGGCGTTCTCGTCCGGCATCACAACGTCGGTGATGACGAGGTCGCCGTCGCCCTGGCTGACCCAGCGCCAGAGCGTCGCCGCGTTGCTGGTCGAGCGGACCTCGTAGCCGGCGCGGCTCAGCGCCTGGTTGAGGACCGTGCGGATGGCGGCGTCGTCGTCCGCCACCAGGATGGAGCCTTGCGGCATCGGTGGTCAGCTCCCTGCAGGGCGGTCGTCGCCGCCCACATACATCGGCATCAGCACGCGGAAGAGCGTCCTCCGCGGCTGGGATTCGCATTCGATGATCCCGCCGTGATTGCCCACGATCTTGGCGACGAGCGCGAGGCCGAGGCCCGAGCCGGTCGGCTTGGTGGTCACGAAGGGATCGAACAGGTGGGGCAGCAGGTCCTCCGGCACGCCGGGGCCGTTGTCGCGCACGATGAACTGCAGCGGCAGGCTGACCTTGGCGGAGGAACCCGGCACCGAAAGCCGCACGCCCGGCTTGAAGGCGGTCGAGAGGTGTATCTCCCCGTCCTCGGCGTCGCCGATCGCTTCCGCGGCGTTCTTGACGAGGTTCAGGAACACCTGGATGAGCTGGTCCCGGTTGGCGAGGACCGGCGGCAGCGAGGGGTCGTACTCCTCGACGATGCGGACGTTGCGGCCGAAGCCGTTGCTCGCGAGCCGCTTCACGTGCTCGAGCACCGAATGGATGTTGACCGCCTCGCGCTCGATCGGACGCTCGTCGGAGAACACCTCCATCCGGTCGACCAGCTTCACGATCCGGTCGGCCTCGTCGCAGATGAGGCGGGTGAGCTGACGATCCTCGTCGCTCGCCGCCTGTTCGAGAAGCTGCGCCGCGCCGCGGATGCCGGACAGCGGGTTCTTGATCTCGTGCGCCAGCATGGCGGCGAGCGCCGTGACCGAGCGCGCCGCGCCGCGATGGGTGAGCTGGCGGTCCATCTTGTCGGCGATGGTGCGCTCCTGCAGCACCACGACATGGACGCCCGGCTTCTCCGAGAGAGGCGCGACGTGTATGTCCACGATCCGCTCGCCGCCGTTGCGCGGCGTGCCGAGATCGACGCGATATTCGTTGACCGGGGCGTTGCGCTCCCTGGCCTGCTCGATCAGCGCGACCAGCGGCGAGCCGAACGGCACGAACTCGCGGATGTCGTGACGGCGCAGCACGTTGGCCGAAACCTCGAAGAAGGCTTCGGCCGAGACGTTGACGTCGACGATGCGGCCGTCGGCCGCGACGCAGAGCACGGGATGCGGCAGCGCGTTCAGCACCGCCTCGGGAGCGCCGGCGCCGGTGCGCGGCTTGTGGTCATGCGCGGCGACGCTCACGCGGCGGCCCTCCACTGAAGCTCGGCGAGCGCCCGGTCGAAAGCCGCGATCGCGGTCTCGGCCGTCGGCGCCGTCATGGCGGCGGCCTTCGCCGCGGGGGGAAGCGCCCGGCCCGCGGTCTCAGCCGCGGCGTCGAGGCTCCAGCCGAGATGCTTACGCGCGTGACGGACGCCGACGTCGCGGCCGTAGAGGCCGAGCAGGCCCTCGTAATGTTCGAGCGCGAGCGACCGCTGCTCCTCGATCGAGGGCGGCTCGGGCGCGACGCCGGTTTCGAGGAACGCCGCCACCTGTCCCGGAAACCACGGTTTCCCCTGCGCGCCGCGGCCGATCATGACGCCGTCGGCGCCCGAGGCGGCCAGCATCGCGGGCGCGTCCTCGAACGAGACGAGGTCGCCGTTGGCGATCACCGGAATCGAGACCGCGGCCTTCACCGCGGCGATGGCGCTCCAGTCGGCGCGGCCTTCGTAGAACTGCGCGCGCGTCCGGCCATGGACCGTGACCATGCGGGCGCCGGCCGATTCGGCCCGCGCCGCGAGATCCGGCGCGACGAGCGAGCCCTCGTCCCAGCCGAGACGCATCTTCACGGTCACCGGCGCCTCGACCGCCTCGACGGTCGCCTCGATCAGGCGGACGGCGAGGTCGAGCTCCTTCATCAGCGCCGAGCCGCCGTGGCCGCCCACGACCTTCTTGGCCGGGCAGCCCATGTTGATGTCGACGATCGCCGCGCCCGCCCCGACCGCGACCCGCGCGGCCTCGGCCATCCATGAGGGATCGCGGCCGGCGAGCTGGACGATGTGCAGGTCGAGCCCGCCGCCTTCCGCGCGAAGCCGCGCCTCGTCGTCGGCGCGGGCCAGCTCGCCGGACGCCACCATCTCCGAAACCACGAAGCCGGCGCCGAGCCGCGCGGCCATGCGGCGGAACACGACGTCGGTCACGCCGGACATCGGCGCGAGCGCGACCGGATTGCGCGTTTCGACGCCGCCGACGCGGAGAGGGCAGCGCCCGATGGGCGATGAGGTTGCATTGCTCATAATTTAATCGGGTTCCGAAGTGCACACATCTTAGCCAAAACGTGTCGTTGCACAAGATTCAATCCGTGCCGCGACAGCGCCGGGCCGCTCGTCTAAAAACGCATCGGTCCGTTCCCTGAAAGCGAAAGCCGTCGAATGTCCGTCGTCTCCGCTGCGTCGCATGATCGCGCCACCCCCGTCGCAGCCCTGATCTGCGCCGCCGGATCCGGCCTCCGCGCCGGCGCCGGCGCGCCGAAACAGTTCCGCGATCTCGGCGGCCGATCGATTCTCGCGCGCGCCGCGCAGGCGTTCCTCGATCATGGGCGGATCGATCGGCTGCTGATCGTCATAGGGGCCGACCAGCGGCCCGCTTATGACGAAGCCCTCGGCGATCTCGCCCGCCATCCCAAGCTCGCCCCTCCGGCGATCGGCGGCGCCAGCCGGCAGACCTCCGTCAAGGCCGGTCTCGACGCCCTTGGGGCCAAAGCGCCGGACATCGTCCTGGTGCACGACGCCGCCCGCCCCTTCGTCAGCGCCGCCCTGATCTCGCGGGCGATCGCCGCCGCGGCCGAACATGGCGCCGCGGTTCCCGGACGCCCCGTCACCGACACGATCTGCGCCGCCGCCGACGGCGCGCGCGGAGAAACGCTCGATCGTTCGAAACTTTCGGCGCTCCAGACGCCGCAGTCCTTCCGCTACGCCGATCTCGTCGCCGCCCACGAACGCGCCGCGCGCGAGGGCCGCGACGACTTCACCGACGACGGCGCCCTGGTCGCCTGGAACGGCGGCCGGGTCGCCCTGTTCGAGGGCGAGGCGCGCAACGTCAAGCTGACGACGCCCGACCAGTTCGACGAGGAGGCGATCCGGCGCGCGGGACTGGAATTCCTCGCACGCGGCGACGTGCGGACCGGCTCGGGCTTCGACGTCCACGCCTTCGCGGATGGCGACCACGTCACGCTCGGGGGAATCAAAGTCCCGCATGCCTTCGGACTGTCGGGACATTCCGACGCCGACGTCGTCCTTCACGCGCTCACCGACGCCATTCTCGGCGCGCTCGGCGACGGCGACATCGGCGCGCATTTCCCGCCCTCCGACCCGCAATGGAAGGGCCAGGACTCGGCGCTGTTCCTACGCGACGCGGCGGATCGGGTGCGGGCGGCGGGCGGCGTGGTGGCCCATCTCGACGTCACCGTCATCGGCGAAGCGCCGAAGGTCGGTCCCCATCGCGAGGCGATGCGGGCGCGGATCGCCGAGATCGCCGGCGTCCCGGTCGGCCGGGTCGGCGTCAAGGCGACGACGACCGAGCGCCTCGGCTTCGCGGGACGGCGCGAGGGGCTCGCGGCGCTCGCCTCGGCGACCATCCGCCTGCCCTTCCGCGACGAGGAGGCCTGAACGATGACGACGACGGTCTACGAAAAAGCCGAGAAGGTCCTGCGGCTCGCGCGCGGCGCAGGCCTCACGATCGTGACCGCCGAATCCTGCACGGGCGGGCTCGTCGCGGGCGCGCTGACCGAGGTCCCCGGATCGTCGGAGGCGGTGGACCGGGGCTTCGTCACCTATTCGAACGCGGCCAAGACCGAGCTTCTCGGCGTCCCCGCGGAGATGATCGGGCGCCATGGAGCGGTGAGCGAGGAGGTCGCCCGCGCCATGGCCGAAGGCGCGCTGGCCGTGGCCAAGGCGGGCGCAGCCGTCGCGGTCACGGGCGTCGCGGGGCCCGGCGGCGGCTCGCCCGAGAAGCCCGTGGGCCTCGTATGGTTCGCGGCCGCGCGCCGCGGCGGCCCGACGATCCTGCGGGAGAAGCGCTTCGGCGACCTCGGCCGGGCCGAGATCCGGCGCCGTTCCGTGCTGGTCGCGCTCGAAATGCTGGCCGAGGTCATGGGCGAAGCCGCGACGGCCTGAACCGTCCCGGCCCGCCCGCCCCGCCTCACATCAGGGCGCGGGCGGCCTGCCGGACCTCGCGCGTCGCGACCTCGACCTTGCCCGTCGAACCCGCGATGTCCTTCATCCGTCCGCTGATCGCCGAAACGCCCTGCGAGGCGACCTGCATCGAGACGGAGATCTCGCGCGTCACGCCCGACTGCTGCTCGACCGCAGAGGCGATCGCGACCGAGATCTCGTTGATGCGCGCGATGGTCCCGGCGATGCTCTCGATCGCCGTCACGGCCTTGGTCGCCATGTTCTGGCTGTCGGAAATCTGAGCGCCGATCTGTTCCGTCGCCTTGGCCGTCTGCTCGGCGAGGTTCTTCACCTCCGAAGCCACGATCGCGAAGCCGCGGCCCGCGTCGCCGGCGCGCGCGGCTTCGATGGTGGCGTTGAGGGCGAGCAGATTGGTCTGCTCGGCGATGCCGCGAATGAGCATCACCACCTCGCCGATCCTGTCGGCGGCGGAGGACAGCCCCGCGACGATCGCGTTGGTTTCCCGGGCCTGGGACACGGCTTCGGTCGAGATGCTCGAGGCCGAACCGACCTTGGAGCTGATCTCGGCGACCGAGGTCGCGAGCTCTTCGGAAGCCGCGGCGACAGCCTGCACGCTGTCGTTCACGCCGCCGACTTCCTGAGCGGCGACGCCGGCCTGCTCGGTCGCCTCGGACACGGCGTCGAGGATCGAGTCGAGACCGGCGCCGATGCTGACCTGCCCCGCCTCGATGCGACGGCGCGCCTCCACCTGCGCGGTGACGTCGGAGGAGAACTTCACCACCTTGGTGGGTTTTCCGTCGCCGCCGAGGATCGGATTGTAGGACGCCTGGATGAAGACTTCGCGGCCGCCTTTGCCGATGCGGCGGAATTCGCCCGCCTGATACTCGCCGCGGCGCAGCGCCTGCCAGAACTGGTCGTAGTCCCGGCTGGCCCGATGAGCCTCCTCGACGAACATCGAATGATGACGCCCCTTGATCTCGTCGAGCCGATAGCCGAGCGCCGAAAGAAAATTGTCGTTCGCCCAGATGATCGAGCCGTCGAGTTCAAACTCGATGACCGCCTGGGACCGATTGAGGGCGGCGACTTGCCCCTCCCAGTCCAGGCTGCGGCGCTTCTGCTCGGTCGCGTCGATCGCAAATTTTACGACCTTGAGGACGCTTCCGGTCTTGTCGCGGATCGGATTGTACGAGGCCTGCAACCAAACTTGGCGCCCCCCCTTCCCGATCCGACGGAATTCGCCGGCATGAAAAGCGCCGCTGCGCAGCGAATCCCAGAATGCGCGATAATCGTCGCTCGATTGCTCCATCGGATCCACGAAGATCGCGTGGCGCTGGCCGACAACCTCGCCAAGGTGGTATCCTAGAAGGGACAAAAATCTCTCGTTGGCGGAGAGAACCACGCCCTCAGGACTGAACTCTATCACCGCTTGCGATCGGCCAAGCGCGGCGAGCTTGGCTTTTTCTTCGGACCCGAAAGTAAACAACTTCAAATCCTCGACCAACGATCTTGACGTCGCACGATACGACGCGCCCCAAACGGGTAAATGAACATCAACAAACAATAGCTAAGGAGAATTTAATTTCCGTTTGTATGTTTCTTTTTACCCCATCGTAAGATTGATCATATGATCAACCACATCAAGTCAACCAATGCGCGCAATTACTTCATTGCGCTCGCTTGACGAAATCATCCTCCCGGACGTCTCGGGCGATCGTGTCGAGCACCGCGTTCACCATGCCCGCTTCGTCGCGCTCGAAGAAGGCGTGGGCGATGTCGACATATTCCTTGATGACGACCTTGGCCGGCACGTCGCGGCGCTTGCCGAGCTCGAAGGCGCCCGCGCGCAGGATCGCGCGCATGATCGCCTCGACGCGCTTCAGCGGCCAGCCGCTCGCAAGCGTGCGGTCGACCAACGGATCGAGGCTGCGCTGCTCCTTGAGCACGCCGCCGACGAGGTCGCGGAAGAACGCTGCGTCCGCGGGCTTGTACTCGTCGCCGTCGACCACCTTGCCGAGCCAGTGGGACTCGAACTGCGCCAGCGTGTCGGGCAGCGGCGCGCCGGCGACGTCCATCTGGTAGAGCGCCTGGACGGCCGCGAGACGGGCCGCCGATCGGGTTTCGCCTTTCGCCACGGTTCAGGCCTCCGCGCGGCGTTTGAGGCGCAGCAGCGTCAGCGCAGCCTCGGCCGCGCCGCCGCCCTTGTCCATGTCGGCGACGCGAGCGCGGGCGAGCGCCTGCGCGTCGTTCTCGACGGTGAGCACGCCGTTGCCGAGCGGAAAGCGCAGGGCGACGGACAGATCCATCAGCCCGCGGGCGCTCTGCTCCGAGACGATCTCGTAATGCGTGGTCTCGCCGCGGATGACGCAGCCGAGCGCGACGGCGGCGTCGTAAGGCGTCCCGCGCTCGGCCGCGCCTTCGACGAGGATCGCGATCGCAGCCGGAAGCTCGAGCGCGCCGGGAACGGTGACGACGTCGAAGGTCGCGCCCGCGGCGTCGAGATGGCCGGTCGCGCCCTTCAGGAGTTCGTCGGCGATCTCGTCGTAGAAGCGCGCCTCGATGACGAGCACGTGCGCGCGCATCGGCTCGACGGCGCCCTTGCGCCGCTGCGGTTCGGCCATGGGTAGCGGGACCTCAAATACTGGAACGAGGCGCTTGCTAGCCGAGCGCGCCCGGCTCGGCAAGACGCTCAACGAGACGCGCGGCGTAGCGGGCCATCATGTCGACTTCGAGATTGACCCGGTCTCCGACCCGCCGGTCGCCCCAGGCGGTCTCGGAAAGGGTGTGCGGAATGAGGTGCACGGAGAAACGCCGCCCCTCCACCGTGTTGACGGTGAGCGAGGTTCCGTCGAGGCAGATCGAGCCCTTGGCGGCGATGAACTTCGCGAGCGGCGCCGCCGCGTCGAGCTCGAAACGGACCGTGTCCGGCCCCTCGTCGCGGGCGACGATCTCGCTCGTCGCGTCGACATGGCCGAGCACCAGATGGCCGCCGAGCTCGTCGCCCATCTTGAGCGCCCGCTCGAGATTGAGCCGCGAGCCCTCGCGCCAGCCGCCCGCGGTGGTGAGCTTCAGCGTCTCCGGGCCGGCGTCGACCGAGAAGGCGGCTCCGCCCTCGTGAGGCTCGACCGCAGTCACCGTGAGGCAGACGCCGTCGTGAGCGATCGAGGCCCCGAGCGCGATGCCGGCCGGATCGTAGCGTGAGGCGACGCGGAAGCGGACGAGTTCGCCCTCCTCCCGCCGCTCGAGGATTGTTCCGATGTCGGTGACGATGCCGGTGAACATGCGTTTTGCGCCTGGTGGAGACGAACTGCGTGCTTCGAGGCGCGCCTTCGGCGCTCCTCAGCATGAGGAAGGCGGAGGTCGCAGAAGGAGGACTTCTTCTTTCACGTCCTGAACCTCCCTCATGCTGAGGAGCCGGCCTTGGCCGGCGTCTCGAAGCACGCAGTTCCTTATCCGTGCCGCAGATACGTGCTCCAGAGGTCCTCGCCAACCCGCTCCTGCGAAACCTCGGCGAGACCGGCGTCGCCCAGCGCGCCGGAGGCGAGCCCATTAATCGCATCCGCTCCCAGCATCTTCGGCGCCGCCAGCATGACGGCCTCGTCCGCCAGCCTCGCGTCGAGCAGCGCGTTCGCGACCGTGGGTCCGCCTTCGACCATCAGCCGCGTGATCCCGCGAGCGCCGAGCAGGCCGAGCGACTGGCCCAGCCGCAGGCCGCCCTGCCCGCGTTCGACGCGCAAGACCTCGACGCCGGATTCCCGCAGCGCCCGTTCGCGATCGGCGGGCGCGTCGACGGCGGCGAAGATCCATGTCGGGACCTCCCGCGCGCCCCGGACCAGCTTCGCGCCGGGGGGCGTCCGCAGTTCCGCGTCCAGCACGATCCGGATCGGCGAACGGTCCGCCATGCCCGGCAGGCGGCAGGTGAGTTCGGGATCGTCGGCGAGGACCGTGCCGATCCCGACCAGAATCGCGTCGCTTTCGGCGCGCATCAGATGGACGCGGGCGCGAGACGCCTCGCCGGTGATCGCGACCGGCCGGCCGCCGGGACCCGCGACCTTGCCGTCGGCCGACTGCGCGAGCTTCAGCGTCACATGCGGCCGCCCGAGCGTGACGCGCGCGATATGGCCGGCGGTCAGGCGCCTCGCCTCCTGCTCCAGCACGCCGGTCGCGACCTCGATACCCGCCTCGCGCAGGCGCGCGAAGCCGCGGCCCGCGACCCGTTCGTCGGGATCGCCGAGCGCGGCGACCACGCGGGCGACGCCCGCCGCGACGAGGGCGTCGGCGCAGGGCGGCGTCTTGCCGTAATGGCTGCAGGGCTCGAGCGTGACGTAGAGCGTCGCCCCGCGGGCGGCACGCCCGGCGGCCGCAAGCGCCACAGGCTCGGCGTGGGGACGACCGCCGGGCTGGGTCCACCCGCGCCCCACGACGGCTCCGTCGGGGGAGACGAGGATCGCGCCCACGGCCGGATTGGGGGCGGTTCGGCCAAGGCCGCGGCGCGCGAGCGCGAGCGCGTGCGCCATGCGGCGGCGGTCGATCTCATCTTGAGACTCCTCGCCCGCCACCGACGCTCAATCCTCGCGGCGCGCCGCGGCCTGACCTGAGGCGTCGGACGAGAGTTCGCCCAGAAGCGTCTCGAAATCCTTGGCTTCGCGGAAATTGCGATAGACCGAGGCGAACCGCACATAGGCGACGTCGTCGAGACCTTTGAGCCCCTCCATCACGAGAAGGCCAATCTGCTCGGCCTGTACGTCGGGCTCGCCCGAGCTTTCGAGCTGGCGCACGATGCTGGAGACAAGCGTCTCGATGCGCTCGGCGTCGACCGGCCTTTTGCGGAGCGCGACCGCGACCGAGCGGTGCAGCTTGTCGCGGTCGAACGGCACGCGCCGGCCGGACCGCTTCACGACGGTCAACTCGCGGAGCTGCACGCGTTCGAAGGTGGTGAAGCGCTGCCCGCAGGCCCCGCAGACCCGGCGGCGGCGGATCGCCGCTCCGTCCTCGGCAGGCCGGCTGTCCTTCACCTGGCTGTCAGGCGCGCCGCAGTGCGGACACTTCATGCGCGGCGAACTCCGAGGCCATGGGCGCAAACCGCGCCGCCGTCATGCCCGAGCTCGTCTCGGGCATCCACGACTTCTCTGGACACGAGGCCCGCGTCCAAGTCGTCGATACCCGGCTTCGCCGGGCATGACGAGCCCAACCGTCGCGCAAGGCCAGAAAACGCGAACGGCCCGCCTCCGCGATCGGAGACGGGCCGCGCTAATGCGTCACCGCGCCGGAAGATCCGGCGGCGGATCAGTCGGCGTAGAGCGGGAAGCGCTCGACGAGCTCGGCCACTTCCTTGCGGACCTTGGCCTCGACCTCGGAATCCTCGTCCGTTCCCTTCTGCGAGAGCACGTCGAGCACCTGGGCGATCATGTCGCCGATCTGCTGGAACTCGCTCACGCCGAAGCCGCGGGTGGTGCCGGCCGGGGTGCCGAGGCGGATGCCCGAGGTCACCATCGGCTTTTCGGGGTCGAACGGGATGCCGTTCTTGTTGCAGGTGATGTGCGCGCGGCCGAGCGCGATCTCCGAGACCTTGCCGGTCAGCTTCTTCGGACGCAGGTCGACCAGCATCAGATGCGTGTCGGTGCCGCCCGAGACGATGTCGAAGCCGTGGCCCTTGAGGTTCTCGGCCAGCGCCTTGGCGTTGGCGATCACGTTCTTGATGTAGACCTTGTAGTCCGGCTTCAGCGCCTCGCCGAACGCCACCGCCTTGGCGGCGATGACGTGCATCAGCGGGCCGCCCTGGATGCCGGGGAACACCGCGGAGTTGAACTTCTTCGACAGCGCCTCGTCATTGGTGAGGATCATGCCGCCGCGGGGGCCGCGCAGCGTCTTGTGGGTGGTGGTGGTCGCGACATGCGCGTGGTCGAGCGGGTTCGGATGGGCGCCGCCGGCCACGAGGCCCGCGAAATGCGCCATGTCCACCATGAAGAACGCCCCGACCTCGTCGGCGATCCTGCGGAACGCCGCGAAGTCGATCTGGCGCGGATAGGCCGAACCGCCGGTGATGATCACCTTCGGCTTGTGCTCCTTGGCGAGGCGCTCGACCTCCTCCATGTCGATCCGCTGGTCTTCCTTGCGGACGTTGTAGTTCACCGCGTTGAACCACTTGCCCGAGAGCGCGGCCTTGGCGCCGTGGGTCAGGTGGCCGCCGGCCGCGAGGTCGAGGCCGAGGAAGGTGTCGCCCGGCTGCATGAGCGCGAGGAACACGGCCGTGTTGGCCTGCGCGCCCGAATGCGGCTGCACGTTGGCGAACTGGCAGTTGAAGAGCTTCTTGGCGCGGTCGATCGCGAGCTGCTCGGCGACGTCGACGAACTGGCAGCCGCCGTAATAGCGACGGCCCGGATAGCCTTCGGCGTACTTGTTGGTCAGCACCGAGCCCTGAGCCTCGAGCACCGCGCGCGAGACGATGTTCTCGGAGGCGATCAGCTCGATCTCGTCGCGCTGGCGGCCGAGCTCGGACTTGATGGCGTCGGCGAGCTCCGGGTCGCTCTCGGCGACGCCGGCCTGGAAGAAGCGGCTTTCGGCGCCGTGCGCCTGGGCGTCGCTGATGGACATGGACGGTCTCCCTGATTGTTGCCCGCCGGCCTTCCGGACGCGGGTTTGATCCGCGCCGGGCGTCTCGGGACGCCCGAAGATGGCGGAAGCGCTTCGAACTGGAGGCGGCACGATAGGCGGAATTGACGCGGCCGCACAGGGCGCCGGAGGGCGTAGCTTGGTCGCATTCGACTTTGTATTAAGTCAAGCTCGCTTGCATGCCAAATGCCAAAAGTTCTGCTGAAGAGCCTTCACGGCGGGGTTCATGTCGCCCGTGCGTGCTGGACGACGACATTCGTTCCTGTTACGTTCCGGACAATCCTGCGCTGCGTCAAACCGCGGCTTGACCCGGACGCCGAGACCGCCGCGCCTTGACCGAAGCATGATCGCGCACGACCTGTCGGCGATCGCCCGACCGCATTTCGCCGGTGACACGCTCGCATGACCAAGACCCAATCGCGGACCTCCGGGACCCGCGCGCCGAAGAGCGGCGCGTCTTCCGATTCGACCGGAACGAAGGCCGCGCCCAAGCGCGCCGGCGCCTCGAAAAGCTCGGCCGCGGCGCTCGAGGCCGCCTTCGACAAGGCGGCGGAGCGCCTGCCGGCCGCCGCGCGCGACCAGCGCATGATTTCGATCCGCGGCGCGCGCGAGCACAACCTCAAGAACGTCGACCTCGACATTCCGCGCGACCGGCTGGTGGTGTTCACGGGCCTGTCGGGCTCCGGCAAATCCTCGCTCGCCTTCGACACCATCTACGCCGAAGGCCAGCGGCGCTATGTCGAGAGCCTCTCGGCCTACGCCCGCCAGTTCCTCGAGATGATGCAGAAGCCGGACGTCGACCAGATCGACGGCCTGTCGCCCGCGATCTCGATCGAGCAGAAGACGACGTCGAAGAACCCCCGCTCGACGGTGGGCACCGTCACCGAGATCTACGACTACATGCGCCTCTTATGGGCGCGGGTCGGCATTCCCTACTCGCCCGCCACGGGCCTGCCGATCGAGAGCCAGACGGTCAGCCAGATGGTCGACCGGCTGAAGAGCCTGCCGGAGGGCTCGCGCCTTTACCTGCTCGCGCCCGTGATTCGCGGCCGCAAGGGCGAGTACCGCAAGGAGATCGCCGAGTTCCAGAAGAAAGGGTTCCAGCGCCTCAAGATCGACGGGACCTATTACGAGATCGCCGACGCGCCGGCGCTCGACAAGAAGCTGAAGCACGACATCGACGTGGTGGTGGACCGTGTGGTGATCCGCGGCGACGTCGCGTCCCGCCTCGCCGACAGCCTCGAACAGGCGCTGGCGCTGGCGGACGGCATCGCGATCGCGGAGTTCGCCGACCAGGCCGACGAGAACGGCGCCCCGAAGCGCATGACGTTTTCGGAGAAATTCGCCTGTCCGGTCTCGGGGTTCACGATCGCCGAGATCGAGCCCAGGCTGTTCTCCTTCAACAACCCGTTCGGCGCCTGCCCGGCCTGCGACGGGCTCGGCTCCGAGCAGGCGGTCGACCCGAACCTGGTCGTCCCGGACGGCGGCCTGACGCTGCGCAAGGGCGCCATCGCGCCCTGGGCGCGCTCGACCTCGCCCTATTACATCCAGACGCTCGACGCGCTCGCCAAGCATTACGGCTTCTCGCTGACCAAGCCTTGGGCGGACCTGCCCGAGAAGGCCAAGAACGTCATTCTCTACGGCTCCGGCGACGACAAGATCCGCTTCGTCTATGACGACGGCCTGCGCTCCTACGAGACGGTCAAGACCTTCGAGGGCGTGGTGGTGAACCTCGAGCGCCGCTGGAAGGAGACCGACAGCGACTGGGCGCGCGAGGAGATCGGCCGCTACATGTCCGCGGTCGCGTGTCTCGCCTGCGAAGGCTATCGCCTGAAGCCGGAAGCGCTCGCGGTCCGCGTCGCGGACCGGCACATCGGCCGCGCGTCGGAGCTGTCGGTGAAGGCGGCGCATGGCTGGTTCGAGGACCTGCCCAACCACCTGACGGCGAAGCAGAACGAGATCGCGTACCGGATCCTGAAAGAGATCCGCGACCGGCTGAAGTTCCTCGTCGACGTCGGGCTCGAATATCTGACGCTGTCGCGCGGCTCGGGGTCGCTGTCGGGCGGCGAGAGCCAGCGCATCCGGCTGGCTTCCCAGATCGGCTCCGGGCTCACCGGCGTGCTCTACGTGCTGGACGAACCGTCCATTGGCCTGCACCAACGCGACAACGCCCGCCTTCTCACCACGCTCGAACGCCTGCGCGACCTCGGCAACACGGTGATCGTCGTCGAGCATGACGAGGACGCGATCCGGCTCGCCGACTATGTGGTGGACGTGGGGCCGGCGGCCGGCGTCCATGGCGGCGAGATCGTGGCGCATGGAACGCCCGACGAGGTGATGGCGAACCCGAACAGCCTCACGGGCAAATATCTCACCGGCGAGATGATGGTGCTGCCGCGCGCCACGCGCCGGAAGCCCAACGCCAAGAAGAGCCTGAAGGTCATCGGCGCGCGCGCCAACAATCTGAAGGACGTCACCGCCGAGATCCCGCTCGGCGTCTTCACCTGCGTCACGGGCGTCTCCGGCGGCGGCAAGTCCACGCTGCTGATCGACACGCTGTTCAAGTCGGCGGCGCGAAAGCTGAACGGCGCCAACGAGAATCCCGGCGCGCATGACCGCATCGAGGGGTTCGAGCATCTCGACAAGGTCATCGACATCGACCAGTCGCCGATCGGCCGCACCCCGCGCTCGAATCCGGCGACCTATATCGGCGCGTTCACGCCGATCCGCGAATGGTTCGCCGGGCTGCCCGAAGCCAAGGCGCGCGGCTACATGCCGGGCCGCTTCTCGTTCAACGTGAAGGGCGGCCGCTGCGAGGCCTGCCAGGGCGACGGCGTCATCAAGATCGAGATGCACTTCCTGCCCGACGTCTACGTCACCTGCGACGTGTGCAAGGGCAGGCGCTACGACCGTGAGACGCTCGAGGTGCTCTATCGCGGCAAATCGATCGCCGACGTGCTCGACATGACGGTCGAGGAGGCGGTGCAGTTCTTCAAGGCCGTGCCGTCGATCCGCGAGAAGATGGAGACATTGGCGCGCGTCGGCCTCGGCTACGTGAAAGTGGGCCAGCAGGCCACCACGCTTTCGGGCGGCGAGGCCCAGCGCGTGAAGCTCTCGAAGGAGCTGTCGCGCCGCTCGACGGGCCGCACGCTCTACATCCTCGACGAACCAACCACGGGCCTGCATTTCCACGACGTCGCCAAGCTGCTCGAAGTGCTCCACGAACTCGTCGACCAAGGCAACACCGTCGCGGTGATCGAGCACAATCTCGAGGTCATCAAGACCGCGGACTGGATCGTAGACCTCGGCCCCGAGGGCGGCGACGGCGGCGGACGCATCGTCGCGGCCGGCACGCCCGAGCAGGTGGCGGCCGTGAAGGGCAGCCACACCGGCCACTTCCTGAAGGAGGTGCTGGAACGCCGGCCGCTGAAGACCGGCCTGAAGGACGCCGCCGAGTAGCGCTCCGGACGCCGCGCCGCCGGGCACGCCTGAAAATTAGGCACGCCCGCCGACAGCCTCCGCGGCTTCCGACCGCTCATTTTTGAAGGATGTCGACGCCCTTTCGTTTGTGAACGAACGATTACGGCGGCCATGCCCGGCGCGCAATGCTGCATCGTTGAGCGCGGATGGACCGATTTCGGTCAGGACCGCCTATATCTTCGTCATCGAAACACGGCGGCCCGTGAATCTTCGGCGCGAGAAGCGCGCCGGCCGGAGGACCGCCGGCCGAACTGGACGAAGACAATGCTGTTCTGGGCTTTCCTCCTGAAGCGCTACCGCGCGTGGAGGACCTATCGTGAGACCTACAACGCCCTCGCCGACCTGGACGTTCGCGCCCGCGCCGACATCGGCGTGTCGTTCCTCGACATCGAGACGATCGCGCGTCGCGCGGCCCTGAAGGCCGCCGCGTGAAGATCCGCTCCGAGACGCTCTGAAAAGCCCCGGCCCCGCCGGGGCTTTTTCATTTGAGGCGGCCGCTGGTCGGCCGCTTCGAAACGGCTGCGGGCATGTGATCGCCGCAATGCAGCAGCGCCGGCGACCGGATAGCCCGAATACGACTTTAGGCGTAGCGTGACGCATGACATCGCGGCCCCGAGCCTTTCGCTCGCCGCGCCACCAGCCTTGGATTCTTCGTCATGTTGCCCGTCGTCAAACTCGTGATCTACCTCGTTCGGCGCATCCGCGCCTGGAACCCCGAACGCGCAGCCTACGCCCCACGTCCGCGATACTGATCGGGCGCGTTCGGAAGTCGTCGTCGGCGCGCTTCGATCCCGCTGAGCGACGCCTTCTCCGGATGGCGGACGCCCCGGCTCCGCCGGGGCTTTTTTGTTTGCGGCGCAGACCCGGATCGGTACCTATGCGCTCATGATCGAGCGCTCTCGTCCCATCCATGTCGTCGGCGGCGGCCTCGCCGGCTCCGAAGCCGCTTTCCAGATCGCCGAGGCCGGCGTCCCGGTCGTGCTGCACGAGATGCGGCCGGTCCGGCGCACCGAGGCGCATCACACCGACGGCCTCGCCGAGCTCGTCTGCTCGAACTCCTTCCGCTCCGACGACGCGGAGCAGAACGCCGTCGGCCTGCTGCATCAGGAGATGCGCGCTCTCGGCTCGCTCGTCATGCGCGCCGCCGACGCCAACCAGGTGCCGGCGGGCGGCGCGCTCGCGGTCGACCGGGAAGCCTTCTCCCGCGCCGTCACCGCGGCGCTCGACGCGCATCCGCTGGTCACGATCGACCGCGGAGAGATCGACGGCCTGCCGCCGGCCGACTGGGACAGCGTGATCGTGGCGACCGGCCCCCTCACCTCGCCGGCTCTCGCCGCCGCCGTCCAGCAGGTCACCGGCGAAGGCGAGCTCGCCTTCTTCGACGCCATCGCTCCCATCGTGCACGCCGATTCGATCGACTTCTCCGTCGCCTGGCGGCAGTCGCGCTACGACAAGGTCGGCCCCGGCGGCACGGGCGCGGACTATGTGAACTGCCCGATGACGCGGGAACAGTACGAGGCCTTCGTGGCCGGCCTCGTCGCGGGCGAGAAGGTCTCGTTCAAGGAATGGGAGGCCAGCACCCCCTATTTCGACGGCTGCCTCCCCGTCGAGGTGATGGCGGAGCGCGGTCCCGAGACGCTGCGCCACGGCCCGATGAAGCCCATGGGGCTCACCAACGCGCACCAGCCCGAGACGAAGCCCTACGCCGTCGTCCAGCTTCGACAGGACAACGCGCTCGGCACGCTGTTCAACATGGTGGGCTTCCAGACCAAGCTTCGCCACGCCGAGCAGGTCCGGCTGTTCCGCACCATTCCGGGCCTCGAAAACGCGGAGTTCGCCCGGCTCGGCGGCCTCCACCGCAACACCTATCTGAACTCGCCGAAGCTGCTCGACGGCGTCCTGCGCCTGAAGGCCGAGCCGCGGCTGCGCTTCGCCGGGCAGATCACCGGCTGCGAGGGCTATGTCGAGAGCGCCGCGATCGGGCTTCTGGCCGGACGCTTCGCGGCGGCCGAGCGCCGGGGCGCTACGCCTGCAGCTCCGCCTCCGACCACCGCGCTCGGCGCGCTGCTCGGCCACGTCACCGGCGGCCATATCGCGGTCGAGGGCGAAGGGCCGCGCAGCTATCAGCCGATGAACGTCAATTTCGGCCTGTTTCCCCCGGTCCAAGGCCCGATCCGCGCGCCCGACGGCTCGAAGGTCCGCGGAGCCATGAAGGCGCAGGCCAAGAAGCGCATGCTGACCGACCGCGCCCGCGCGGATCTTGCGGCGTGGCTCGCCGGCCCACGGACGGACGCCGCCGAGGCCGCCGCATGAGCGAAACGATCGAAGACCTCGTCCTGCGTCTCGCGCGAGAGCGGGGCGCGGGCAAGACCATCTGCCCGACCGAGGCCGCGAAGGCGGCCGCCGAGCAGCGCGGCGAGGAGAACTGGCAGGCGCGGCTTCCCGGCGTGAAGGCGGCGGCCGTCCGGCTCGCCAGGCGAGGCGGCGTCGCGATCTACCGCAAGGGCAAGCCGATCGATCCGGAAAGCTTCAAGGGCATTTATCGGATCGGCCTGCCGCCGGACGACGCGGCCGGCGGCCCGGCGTCCGCCGCCGACGACGAGCCGGGACCGTCGGACGAATAAGGCCGCCGTCGCCGCCCCCGAGTCGGGCCGCTTGTCGCCGGACATGCGTCCGACGAGTACATGAACTCGGGGTTTAACTCGAAACCCCGAGCCGACCGCTCGACCTGAACCGGGGATTAACTCCGGAGCGCCGCCCGGCGTGGCCGAAGCGCCGGCCGCCCGCTCACACCACCATCTGGTTCCCGAGCTCGACCACGCGCCCGGCCGGAATGCGGAAATACTCCGTTACGTCAAAGGATTGCCGCACGAGGCCGATGAACAGGTGGTCCTGCCACAGCGGCATGCCGACGCTCGCCGAGGCCCGGAAGGAGCGCCGGCCGACGAAGAACGACGTCTTCATCATGTCGAACGGCAGCCCGAGCTCCCGCGCCTGCGCGAGCGCCCGCGGCAGGTTCGGATCCTCCATGAAGCCGTAACGCACCTCCAGAGTAGAGAAATCCTCGGAAATGCGGTTGAGCGCGATGCGTTCGCGGTCCTCGATCGTCGGCTGGTTGGTGGTGTGGACGGTAAGGATGACGTTGCGCTCGTGCAGCACCTTGTTGTGCTTGAGGTTGTGCAGCAACGCGGGCGGCGTGATCTCGGGAGACGAGGTCAGATACATCGCCGTGCCCTTCACCCGCGTCGCCGAACTTGTGGACATCGACTTGGCGAACTCCTTCAGCGGAATGGCCTCGCGTCGGATGCGGCCCTCCACGAAGCGCACGCCTCGGATCCAGGTCCACATCACCACCACGCAGATCAGGCCGAGCAGCAGCGGGATGTAGCCTCCGTCCTTGATCTTGATGAGGTTCGCGCTGAGGAAGGTGAAGTCCACGATCAGGATCGGCACCATCATCAGCAGCGCGACCGGCCAGCCGAGCTTCCAGGAGCGCGCGATGACGATGGTGGCGAGCAGGCTCGTCATGATCATCGTGCCGGTGACCGCAATGCCGTAGGCGGCGGCGAGCCGGCTCGACGTCTGGAACACGAGCACCAGCACCAGAACGCCCGCGAGCATCAGCCAGTTGACCTTGGGCATGTAGATCTGGCCGTGCTGCGTCTCCGAGGTGTGCTGCACTTCGAGATGCGGCAGCAGCCCGAGCTGCATCGCCTGCCGGGTCAGCGAATAGGCGCCCGAGATCACCGCCTGGCTCGCGACGATGGTGGCGAGGCAGGCGAGCAGCACGAAGGGCAGCCGGAACCATTCCGGCGCCATCAGGAAGAACAGGTTGTCGATCGTCTTGGGGTCCGCGGTCGCGAGCGCCGCCTGGCCGAGATAGTTGATCACCAGCGACGGCAGCACGAGGCCGAGCCAAGCGGTGCGGATCGCGCGCGGCCCGAAGTGCCCCATGTCGGCGTAAAGCGCCTCTGCGCCGGTCACCGCGAGGAACGTCGCGCCGAGCACCACGAAGCCGAGAAACTTGTGCTCGATGAGGAAAAGGATGGCGTGATAGGGGTTTAGAGACGCCATAACGCCTGGGGCGTCCATGATATGCGACGCGCCCAACGCGGCGAGCGTCAGGAACCACACCACCATCACCGGACCGAACAGGGCCGCGACCTTGCCGGTTCCGAACGACTGCGCGGCGTAGAGCGCCACGATGATCACCAGCGTCATGGGCAGCACGTACGGTTCGAAGGCCGGGCTCGCGACCTTGAGGCCTTCGGTGGCCGAGAGCACGGAGACGGCGGGCGTGATGATCGCGTCGCCGTAGAACAGCGCCGCTCCGATGACCCCCAGCGCGAGAAGCCGGGTCGAGACGCGGCCGATCGCCTCCTGCGCGAGCGCCATCAGCGACAGCGTCCCGCCCTCGCCGTGGTTGTCGGCGCGCAGCAGGATGAAGACGTATTTGTAGGTGACGACGACGATCAGCGCCCAGATCAGCAGCGACGTGATGCCGATGATCTCCTCCGCGCTCGGGGCGTGACCGAGATGGAGCAGCGACTCGCGCATAGCGTAGAGCGGGCTCGTGCCGATGTCGCCATAGACGACGCCCACGCTGCCGATCGTGAGGGTCCAGAAACCTTGGCGCTCGCCATGCGTCTCGGTTTGCGCCGCGCCGGCTCCATGCGTGCCGGACGCGCCGCGAGGACGATCGGACCGCGGAGAAGCCGCCGGCGCCGGCTCGAGGGCCGGACCCTGTTCAGAACCTTTGGTCATGAAGAGCCTTGCACGGCGTCGCCGGAAACGGGAGGTGGCGCGCCGGTTTCCACGGCGCAGTAGGTCATCTGTGGCCGATCACGGCCGCGGCAACAGCTCGACGACATAACCGAGCATCCAGTAGCTCACAAGGCCGACCCATTCCCGCGCCGCGACGTCGGTTCGCCGCAGACCGGCGGAGACAGCGCCGAAGCCGCGCGTCCAGTCCTGAGGGCCTCGCGTGCGGTAATCCACCGGCCAGGCCTCCACGTCGAAGCCCGCCGCCCGAAAGCAGCCGACGGCGCGCGGCATGTGATAGGCGGAGGTGACGAGCAGCCAGCGCTGGCCTTCCTCCGGCGTGACGAGATCCCGCGTGAAGCGCGCGTTCTCCACCGTGTTGCGCGAGCGTCCTTCGAACACCATCCGCTCGGCCGGAATTCCGAAACTTTCGAACACGCGCGCGGCAAGGTCGGCTTCGGTCGCCCCGTCAAAAATCAGGTTCCCGGAGCCGCCCGAAAACACGATCCGCGCGTCGGGCCAGCGGCGAGCGAGGATCGCGATTTCCGTCAGGCGCTCCGCCGCTTCGGTCAGCGCGACGTCCCGGCGCGCGCCGGCCACCACGGTGTCGAAGGAACCTCCGAGCACCACGATCCCGTCAGGGGCGGCGCCGTTCTCCGCGCGCGGAAAACGCTCCTCCAGCGGAATGAGCAGCAGATTGGCGAAGGGCGAGAGGCCGAAAACTGCGATCCCGGCGATCGACACCGCCATCAGCGCTGCGCCCGCCCCCCGCGCTCCGAAGGCGGCGAGGAGAGCGCCCGCGATACCGAACAGGACGAGCGCGTTGGACGGCGCCGCGACGAAGCCCAGAACCTTGGATAAGGTGAAGAACATCGCCCGACTCCCGCGTCATGAATTGTAGAGCGCGGCGGCGGCGTGAGAAACGCCATGGCGACGCGACGTTTTGTTCACACGGGCCTCGCTAGACTGTCGATCGATCGCCGCTGCAAGGACGTCTCCCGCGTGATCCCGACGCTCGCCGAATGCCTTGCCCGTCCGCGCAACGATCTCGCGGCCGTGCGCATTCTCGCGGCGACCGCCGTGCTGCACGCCCACGCTTGGATGACGGCCGTGCCGGGGTTGAGGACGGAAGACTTTCTCCACGTCTTCGCCTTCACCTTCGATTTCCACGGCGTTCACGCCTTCTTCATCCTGTCCGGCATGCTGCTGACCCGCAGCCTAATCGACCGACCGGACGGGCTGCGCTTCGTGGTCGCGCGGCTGACGCGCTACGTGCCGGCCATCTTCGTCGCGGCGCTCGTCGCAGCGCTGGCGATCGGTCCACTCGTGACCCAGATCGCCCCGTCGGCCTATTTTACCGGCGCTCTGGCGACCTTCGTCTTCAAGATCACGACGCTCGCCGACGTCAACGCCTCGCTTCCCGGCGTGTTCGAGCGCAACCCGACGCCGCGCATCCTCTTCATTCCGCTCTGGACCATTCACTACGAACTGGTCTTCGCCTTCGCGCTCGCGATCCTCGGAGCGCTCGGCCTTCTGAGGATAAAACCGCTTGTGCTGGTCGGCCTCGGCGCGACCCTCGCCGGCGCCGTCGTGTGGTTCTGGAACGGCGAGGAGCATCTGCGCCTCGGCACGCCGCACCATCTCGTCCGGTTCTGCACGACGTTCGGCATCGGCGTGGCGATGGGCGTCTTCGCCGATCGCATCACGGTGTCGAACCGCATGATGCTGCTGGTCGCAGCCATCGCCGCGCCGCTCGCCTTCACGCATTTCGCGGCGGTCGCCGGCATGGCGCTGATCGCCTACGCGATTGTCTGGATCGGGTTCTGCTCGCCGCCCCTCGCCGGCGCGCTCGCGAAGCTCGGCGTGTGGTCTTACGGGTTTTACGTCTGGGGCTACCTGATCGAACAGACGATCGCCTACGCGATCCCCGGAGCGTCCGCCTGGGCGATTTTCGCCCTCTCCTTCCCGCTCGCTCTCGCGGTCGGCTGGGCGTCGTGGACCTTCGTAGAGAGACCGTCGATCGCCTGGACGAGCGCGATCGCCGCATCAATCCGTCGCCTGATCCGCAGAGGCCGCGCTCCATCATCGAGCGATGCCGGCCACGGCGCGACGATCGCCGGCGACTGAGACGTCAGCCGCCGGCGGACGCCGTCAGTCCTCGGAAGACTCGGCGCTCTTCTTTTTGTCTTTGCCGACAGGCAGACCGGCCGCCTTGCGGGACTTCCTGCGCGCGCCGCGCAACTTTTTCTTGATGGCTGCGATCTCTTCTTCGAGAACCGCGATCTTCGCGGCCATCTCGTCAACTCGGCTTTCGATCAGGTCGGACACCGGACAGCTCCTTGAAGGTCGAAAAAGTCCGCCGGGACACGACCACGGCTGGCAGCGTTCGACAAGTCACGTCGGGTTGGAACCTTGGCTCCCCACGCCGCAAATCGTGCGGCCCCTTGCCGCGCGTCGCGAGCCGAACCGAGGGATCGGAGCGGCCGAATCCGGATCTAGAATCCGGTCGCCGCGAGCCTCCGCCAGCTTTCGACCGAGCCCATATAGACGTTCTGGTCGACATTGCCGACGACGCCAGGGTTTCGCCCCGTGGCCGTATGCTGCCAGATCGAGAAGCTGGTCGTCTGATCATATTTCAGGCTTGGATGCCCCGCCACGCTTCGCAGCCAGAAATGATGAGACGGAAACGCGCCGACCAGACGGTCGCGGTGGAAATCGACGCTCGAATAGATGATCGGCCGCTTGCCGTAATGCTTCTCGACCATGCGCAGGAACACGCCCATCTCGCGCTGGACCTCGGCGACGTCGGGACGACGTTTGCAGCTCGGCGAGAGGTGGTTCCATTCCATGTCGAGAACCGGAGGCAGCGCCTGCGGGTCGATCGGCACGTTGCGGATGAACCAGCGCGCCTGCTCCGCGCCCGTACGGCAGAAATAGTAGAAGTGATAGGCGCCTCGCGGCACGCCCGCGGCGCGCGCGTTCGCCCAGTTCTCCGCGAAACGATCGTCGACCCGGTCGCCGCCCTCGGTCGCCTTGATGAAGGCGAAGGAGACGCCGGAACCACGCACCGCCGCCCAGTCGACGGTTCCTTGAAACTTCGAAACGTCGATGCCCTTGATCGGATGGTCGTCGGGCGTAGTGACGACGCCGGTCGCGAGCGAAGCGGCGCCGACGGTCGGAATCTCGGTGGTGAGCGCGGTGCGCTGGATCTCGACGTCGCCCGCGACCGACGAGCAGGCCCCAAGCGCCAACGCCGCGGCGGCGGCGGCCAATCGAAAGATGGCCCGCGACGGCGGGACCACGTTCCAGCTTCGCATGTTTCCCCCGACGCTTCGGAAGGCCGGCAAATCGGACTGACGCCGCAAGCCTAGCAGAATCCGGTCACGGGCGCGCGAACAATGACGACGCGACGCGATGGTGGACCTCGGCGGCGGCGACGACGTCGCGCCGGTCGGGGCCGTCCTGCGTCGCGACGACGGCGAGCAGCGCAGCGAACAGACCGGCGAAAACCAGACAGCCGCCGAGGCGCGCGATCATGGGATCGATCATCTGAAGAGCTCTCGTGACGTTTCGATCCGTGCGACGCTACCCCTCGAAAAGCGACCAAAGCGTTAACCGCTCGCTCACCATGATTTCAGCGCCCGACGCCGAACCACCAGGTCGCCAGGCCGAGGAAGGAGAAGAAGCCGACCGTGTCGGTGACCGTGGTGAGGAACACGCCGGAGGCTACGGCCGGGTCGGCCTTGAGCTTCTCCAGCCCGAGCGGGATCAGGATGCCGAACAGGCCCGCGCAGACGAGATTGGTCACCATCGCGCAGCCGATGATGACGCCGAGCTGGTGGTTCTGGAACCAGAAACCCGCAGCGATCGCCACCAGGGCTGCAAGCACCACGCCGTTGGCGAGCCCGACGAGCGTTTCGCGCCGGATCAGGCGGCGGGCGTTGTGCCCGCCGATCTCGCGGGTCGCGAGCGCGCGCACGGCCACCGTCATCGCCTGCGTGCCGGCGTTGCCCCCCATCGAGGCGACAATCGGCATCAGCACCGCGAGTGCGACCATGTGCTCGATCGTGTTCTCGAACAGCCCGATGACGCTCGCCGACAGGATCGCCGTAACGAGGTTGATGAGCAGCCAAGGGATGCGGCTCCGCGCGGTGTAGAGCACGGGGTCCGAGATCTCCTCGTCGCCCGTGACGCCGCCGAGCGCGCGCAGATCCTCGTCGGCCTCCTCCTCGATGACGTCGACGATGTCGTCGACCGTCAGAACGCCCACGAGGCGGCCGGCGTCGTCGACGACGGCGGCCGAGACGAGGTTGTATCGCTCGAAGGTTCGAGCGGCGTCCTCCTGGTCCTCGGTCGCCTTGATGGTGCGGGGATCGTCCTCGAGAATCTCGGAGAGATGCTTCGAGCGCCGCGCCCTGAGCAGCCGGTCGAGCGGCACGGAGCCGACCAGCTTGTAGGTCGGGTCGACGACGAAGATCTCGTAGAACGTGTCCGGCAGGTTCTCGGCGTCGGCCACATGGTCGATGGTCTGGCCGACGGTCCAGAACTCCGGCGCGGCCACAAATTCCGTCTGCATCCGGCGGCCGGCCGAATCCTCCGGATAATCGAGGCTGCGCGTGAGCGCGACGCGTTCCTGCGCGGGAATCCGTTCGAGAATCCGGGCGCGTTCCGCCTCGTCGAGATCCTCGAGAATGTACACCGCGTCGTCGGATTCGAGCTCGCGCACGCCCTCGGCGACGGTTTCGGGCGGGAGCTCCTCGAGAAGCTTCACGCGGACCGTCTCGTCGAGCTCGGTGAGAGCCGCGAAGTCGAAGTCTTTGCCGAGCAGTTCGACCAGCTTCGGCCGGTCGTCGGGCTCGAGCGCCTCGATCAGGTCGCCGACGTCGGATTCATGGAGGTCGCCGACGATCTCGCAGACCCGCTCCGCGTCGTTCGCGCCGATCGCGGCCGCGACGTTGTCGACGAAGGCCTGGACCAGGCGGCCGTCCTCGTCGCGGATCTCGGCGTCTTCGGCGACGGAGGCGTCGCGCGAGTCGGGGGCGGCGGTCATGGCGGCCTCAGCGAAACTGGACTGTCGGGAGCGCGTCTGGGGTGTAGGGAGCTTGGATGGTCCCGGCAACAGTCGCCGCCGTCGCGGAGGCCGCAAAAAGCAAAACCCCCGGGACTTGCGTCGCCGGGGGTTTCGATCGTCCGACGGCCGAGGGCGCCGTCTATCTATGGTGCGGTCGAGAAGACTCGAACTTCCACGGGTTGCCCCACAGCGACCTCAACGCTGCGCGTCTACCAGTTCCGCCACGACCGCGGCGGCGGTGCTGATAACAGGTCGTTTCCGGGACCACAA
Source organism: Ancylobacter novellus (assembly GCA_003241695.1). Lineage (GTDB taxonomy): Bacteria > Pseudomonadota > Alphaproteobacteria > Rhizobiales > Methylopilaceae > Methylopila. Next base: position 52,401 of record QFPN01000013.1, read on the forward strand.
GCGCGAACCGCGCGTCGCGCGGCGTCATTTCCGGACGGGCCGGGCGCATCCCGGCGATCTCAAGGAATTCCAGGCTTTCGGGAGGTCGCTTTGCGGTAGCCGAAACCGTTGCGAACCGCGGACGCAGGGATGCTTCGTCCGCTCAGGTGGCTTCAAGCGGCTCCGCCTCGCGCGTCGTCCGGCCTTTTTCCTCCTTGAGAATCAAGGAAGTGATCTCGATCCCGATTCGATCGCCGTTGACGAAGACCGAGCCGCGGGCGATCGGATGATTGTTGGCGAGCAGGGTGACGGCGTCGTTCTCGGTCGCGCCGAGTTCAATGACGGCGCCGCGACCCATCCGCAGGAGTTGGTGGATCGGCATGCTGGTCGATCCGAGCACCACTGAAAGCTCGAGGTTGACCTTGTCGATCCGCGGCACGAAACGTCTCCCGTAGCGCTTCACAACGCGCGCCGCCGATGCGGTCAGAAGATCACGCGCATGGTTAATCCATGGTTGATTCCATCCGGAAACTGTCCCGAGACGCGCTCGCCGCGGCTTTCCCCGCGCGCGACGGCGCGCCGCCCGTCGAATGGCGCGTAAGCGATCGGCTCGTCGGCTACGAGGAAGCGCTCGCGGAGATGGAGGCGCGCGCCACCGCCATCGCGGACGGAACGGCGGGAGAGCTCGTCTGGCTGCTCGAGCATCCCCCGCTCTACACGGCCGGCACCAGCGCGAATGCGGCCGACCTCGTCGAGCCGGACCGGCTGCCGGTCTTCGCGACCGGCCGCGGAGGGCAATACACCTATCATGGCCCCGGCCAGCGCATCGCTTATGTGATGCTCGACCTCAAACGCCGCGCGCCGGACCTGCGGGCCTACGTGGCCGCGCTGGAGGCCTGGCTGATCGCGACGCTCGACCGGTTCGGCGTCGACGGCGAGCGGCGCGAAGACCGGGTTGGGGTCTGGGTGCGGCGCCCGGAGCGCGGCCGCGGGGCCGAGGACAAGATCGCGGCGATCGGCGTGCGGGTGAAGCGCTGGGTCACGCTGCACGGGATCAGCCTCAACGTCGAGCCGGACCTGTCGCACTACGCCGGCATCGTGCCCTGCGGCGTGCGGGACCACGGCGTGACGAGCCTCGCCGATCTCGGCCGTGTCGTCTCGACGCCAGAAGTCGACATGGCGCTGCGCGAGACGTTCGAGGAGGTCTTCGGGCCGACGGCGACGGAAACGCGGCCGGCGCCCCCGCCTCTTTAGAGCTGGATCCTCTCGGGTTTGATCACGCCGTCATGCCCGGGCGTGTCCCCGCTTCAGTCTTCAGGAGCCGCCACCCTCAGCACGCCTTGTATTCGTAACCGGACTTTCCCCTCGGCCGCACGTCGCGATCCCGGTATATGATGGAGATCGCTTCTCCCCGCGCCTTGCATGCCGAATTGAACGCGTCGATCGGCGTGATGGGGGAACCGTCTCCGTCTCGCTTGTTGTCGTTGTATTCGATCTCGTAAACCTGATCGCCGTAGACGTCTATGTAGTCCTTGCATTCGGAATAGATCTGGCATTCCTCGGCGATCGCGAAGTCGAAACCGATCTGGGACGCTCCGATCGGCGCCAGTTCGGTCGTGTTCTTCTGCGCGATCGCAAGTCCCGCGGCGTGCGCCCGCTCCGCGAGCAGCGTGGCGAAGGCGGCGGCGTGCTGCTTCCTGAAGACCTTCCGCGAGCGCGTCCAACTGTCCAGATTGTCGGCTTCGACGGCCTTGAAGCCGTCGCTGGCGCATTTGTCGATCCAGGGACCGACGATCGCGATCAGCGCGTTCCGCTTCGCGGGCGTCGACACGTCGAACAGGTATTCGTCAGGCCAATCGGGGTCGATGACGAAAGCGCCGTTCTTCCGGACCAGAAGATCCGGATGGTTCTTCCGCCACCACTTCGCGTCATCGGGCTGGCTCTGGAAGGCGTTGACGTAGCAGATGTTGTACTTCCCGGCCGCGGGGGCTTCGAGCCGGTCGCGAACGACGATCCCGACATTGCCCGCGGGCGTGTAGGGACCGCCGATCTGGTAGTCAAACTTCGCGTTGGCCGGCGGGAGCGACACGGTCTGGGCGGCCGCAAGACCGGCGACCGAAACCGCCAGCATCGCGGCGGCGACCGCCGCGCTCATCCAAGTTTCACAAGACATCGCGTTCCAACCCGCTCGCTGATGGCAAGCCGCCACATCGCGTTTGGTCTAGCATCAGAGATGCGGCATGCGCCAACGGGCCTCCCCGGCGGCCAGCGTCCCGCCCCTATGATCCCCGCAGGACGCTCACGACTTCCGGGGTGTCGTTTTCATTGAACAGATTCAGATAATGCTCGTACGTCAGTCGGCCGTCCCGCACGGCCGCCATGATGCGCTCGCAAACCACCACCGTGCCCCGATCGGCTGGGGCCTGTGCGATGGCGATCAGTCTACTCGAACGAAACGGGGCGCCGTTGAATTGCTGGACGCACCTGGCGACCTGATATCGGTAGGCCGCTGGGCTTCCGATCATGATCTCCTTCTGGATCTCATAGGTTCTCTTAGGCGTCGGCGCGCATCCCGCCAGCAGAACCGCTCCGACAACGACAACGATGCCCCTATTCATCTCGCTTCCCGAATCCAGAAAATAACGACGCGGAATCACTTCGTGGAATTTATCGTCCCTGCTGTATCCGGATTACTTCGGCCGATGCGTTTCCTTTGACCACCTCGACATACATTTCATAGGTGAGTCTGCCGCTGATGATCGCTCCCGCCCAGCGTTCGCATGCAAGCTCAGGAGCGCTCTCCTCAGTCGCATTCAAAACAATCGCGATCTTCACGACGGCCTCTTTCGTACTCCGGACATGAGAATCGCATTTCTTCACAAAGGCTTTCTCAGCGTTTTTGTCGGCGGCCATCATTCTACGAAGCGACGAGAAGTTCTCCGGGGTATCCGGCCTCCGCTCCACCAGCGTCGCGCATCCCGACATGGCGAGAAGACTTGCGAACAGCCCCAGACGAATGAAGACGCGCATGTTTCGATCACGACGCTCGGTGAAGGCCGACCTGTCTATTTCCCCACGATGGGACCAGGTTCTTCCTGTCGCGCATAGCCGTCGCGACGCCCTCTCCGAATGGCGGACGCCTCGATTGCGACTGAGATAGTCAGGTGGCATGACAGGACGACGTCCGCGGGAGCGGCGCCGTCAGCCGTCCTCGGCGATGACGACGCCCTCACCGTCGGGCGCTTCGGCGGCGAAGCGCTCCACCGTGTCCACCCGCGCGTCCGGCGGCCCGGCGAGCGCGGCTTCGGCGAAGGCGGCGAGGCGCTCCTGCGGGCCGGCGAACAACGCCTCGACCGACCCATCGGGCCGGTTGCGGACCCAGCCGCGCAGCCCAAGCCCCTGAGCGTTGGCCTGCGCCCATTTGCGATAGAAGACGCCCTGCACCAGGCCCCTGATCTCGAAGCGTTCCGCGGCCTCGGCCATCGCGCCCTTCCCGTCCGCCTTTGCGGCTCACTCGAACTCGAGGATCACCGCGTCGACCGCGAGGCTGTCGCCGGCCTTGGCGTTGACTTTGGCGACCTTGCCGTCGCGCTCCGCGCGCAGCACGTTCTCCATCTTCATCGCCTCGACCACCGCGAGCGTCTCCCCGGTCTTGACCTCTTGCCCTTCCCCGACCGCGATCGAGACCACGAGGCCCGGCATCGGGCAGAGCAGCTGCTTCGAGGTGTCGGCGATGACCTTTTCGGGCATCAGCGCGTAGAGCTCGGCGATGCGCGCGCCGTGGACGCGCGAATAGACCGCGACGCCGCGATGGGCGATGTCGTAGCCGTAGTTCTTGGACTTGCGGACCTGCGCCGCGATCTCCTGCCCGTCGATCGTCCCGCGCCAGACCGGCTCGCCGGGCGTCCAGCCGGTCACGACGCGCTGGGCGCGGGCCTCCGAGCCGTCCTCGCCGAAGGCGCGCACGACGACAGCGTCGCCTTCCGCCGAGGTCTCGACGCGGGTGGGCTCGCTGTCGAGCAGCACAGTGCGCAGCCGCTCCTTGGTGGCCGCGCCCTTGCGGAGCTGGTGCGAGATGAGGCGGCGGCGCTCCATCACCATCCAGTCGATCTGTGCGGCGATCGCGACGATCGTCGCAGCGACCTCGCCTTCAGGCTTCCGCGGCTCGAAGCCGTCCGGAAACTCCTCGGCGATGAAGCCGGTGGAGAGGTTTCCCGACCGCCAGCGCGGATGCTCCATCAGCGCTGTCAGGAACGGAATGTTGTGCTGGATGCCGTCGATGCCGAACGCGTCGAGCGCCCTGCCCTGCGCCTCGATAGCCGAGAGGCGGTCGGGCCCGTGGGTCACGAGCTTGGCGATCATCGGGTCGTAGTAGAGCGAGATCTCGCCGCCCTCGGTGACGCCGGTGTCGTTGCGGACCGTGATCCCGCCCTCGCTCGATTCGGCCGGGGGCCGATAGGCCGTGAGACGGCCGATCGACGGCAGGAAGTTGCGATACGGATCCTCGGCGTAGACGCGGCTCTCGACCGCCCAGCCGGTGAGCTTCACGTCGTCCTGGGTGATTTGGAGCTTCTCGCCATAGGCCACGCGGATCATCTGCTCGACGAGGTCGATGCCGGTGATCAGCTCGGTCACCGGGTGCTCGACCTGGAGACGGGTGTTCATCTCGAGAAAGTAGAACGACTTGTCCTGCCCCGCCACGAACTCGACCGTTCCGGCGGAGTCGTAGCCCACGGCCTTCGCCAGCGCGACCGACTGCTCGCCCATGGCGCGGCGGGTCGCCTCGTCGAGCAGCGGCGACGGCGCCTCCTCGACGACCTTCTGGTTGCGGCGCTGGATCGAGCATTCGCGCTCGCCGAGATAGATGACGTTGCCGTGCTTGTCGCCGAGCAGCTGGATCTCGACGTGGCGCGGATTGACGATGAATTTTTCGATGAAGACGCGGTCGTCGCCGAAGGAGGACTTGGCCTCCGACTTCGAGGCGCGGAAGCCTTCGGCGACTTCCTCGGCCGAATAGGCGATGCGCATGCCCTTGCCGCCGCCGCCGGCCGAGGCCTTGATCATCACCGGGAAGCCGATCTCGGCCGCGACCTTCGCGGCCTCCTCGGGCGTCTCGATCACGCCGAGATTGCCGGGGACGGTCGAGACCTTGGCGCGCGCCGCGGCCTTCTTCGATTCGATCTTGTCGCCCATGGCCTCGATGGCCTTGGGGTTCGGACCGATGAAGACGATGCCGTTCGACGCGAGCGCTTCCGGGAACGCCGCGCGCTCGGACAGGAAGCCGTAGCCCGGATGCACCGCCTCGGCCCCGGTCTGCTTGCAGGCCTCGATGATCTTGTCGATCAGCAGGTAGGATTGGGCGGCGGCCGGCGGTCCGATGTGCACGGCCTCGTCGGCCATCTCGACATGGAGCGCATCCTTGTCGGCGTCGGAATAGACGGCGACCGTCTTGATGCCCATCTTGCGCGCGGTCTTGATGACTCGGCAGGCGATCTCGCCGCGGTTGGCGATCAGGATCTTCTTGAACATCGAGGCTTGGAGACTCCGAGATCGCGCGACTGTCCCACGGGAACGGATGCGGGTCGACGCCGCTCGTTCTTAGGGGAGGCCGTCCCGTCGCGTCCACCTGTTCAAAGGGCGAACGGCGGCGCCGAAAAGCTTTCGCCGCGGCGCGGCGCCATGGACCTCGACGGCGCGCAACCAGCGAGGATCCGCCTATGACGCGACGCCTGCCGCCCCTTCTCCCGTTCACGGGAGAGGAAAGCCGCCAGGCGCGGAGCCCGCGTCAGCCCGTCTCGTGGTCCTTCGGCAGCGGCGGCATCCAGTCGGGGCGCGGCAGCGGGTCGGGCGCGGGCTCGAGCTTCGGCGACATCAGCCTGCCGTCGGCAGTGCGCGCGAACTGGCTGCGCGCGCTCCAGGGGCCGCAGACCAGCGAGTAGTAGTCGTACGGGCCGCGGACCTCGTTCGCCATGACGAACTGGAAATGGGCGCGGAAGACGCGGAAGCCCTTCCTGAGGTTCTCGATCGACTCACGCCCAAGCATCTTGGTCAGAAAGGCGCGGCGGAAGACCGGATTCGGCCGGTCGGCCGGCACGTCGAGCCCGAGCTCCGTCACCGGATCGCGGTTCGGGAAATTGAGGGAATCCCACGGGCCGACGACCTCCGCCCAGAACAGCGTGGGTTCGACCGCAAGCAGCCGGATCCTCTCCCGGAACCAGCCTGCGCGCGGGTGGAAGGCGACCAGCAGCTCGCTCGCGCCGACGGTCAGCAAAGCGAGCGGCGTTCCCGTCCTGAGATCCGGGCGGCGCTCATAGGCGCGCGCGACCGCGTCGATTCCGACGAAGCTTCCGCTCGAATGGCCGACGACCAGCACCTCGTCGGCTTCGCCCGCCGCCGCCACCTCCGCGATGCGGTCCGCGAAGGCGTCGACACGGGCCGACAGCGCCGGGTCGGAGCGCCGCGCATAGCGCCGCTGGGATCGGCCGTCGTCCATGAGGTGGACGATGAAGCTGCCCGAACGCCTGAACGCCTCGACGAGGGCGAGCGCGAGGCCGCAGCCCAGGATCACGCCCAGGACGACGCCGAGCGTCGGAGCGCCGAGACCGGCGGCGAGGCGCGCCGCGACGACGCCCGTCCAGATCGACAGGCCGAGCACCAGCAGGACGCTCATGAGCGGATAAAGCCACGCCGCCGCGCACCAGGGCGCGGCGCGCCAGATGCGCCAGAGCAGGCCAGAGAAGATCGCATCGGCTGCGGTGGCGAGACCGCGCAGGATCTTGAACGGCAGGGGCGTCGCGAAATCGGCCGCGACGAAATCGTCCCAGCGCAGCGTCTCGTAGACGACGTCGACCGCGACGCCGTCCGCGTCGAGCCGCGCGCCCCAGCGCAGGCTCGGCACGCGTTCGTCCGCGACGTCTTCGCGGTCGACCTCGACCCGGACGCCCCAGACCTTGCTGAAGCGGCGCAGCTCAAAGACGGCCAGTCGCCGGTAGAGCGCGGGATCGCGGGGGTCGTAGCCCGGAACGTAAAAGACGTGGCGCCGGCGCACTTCCTGGCGCGGCGCCGCCTCGACAGCCTCCGCCGCGCCCGCTTCCGCGGCATTCTCGCCCGCCATCAGCCTCACCCGAACGCACGCCCCGGGCGATCTATTCCACGCCCCGTCACGAAAGGACAGCGGCGAAGACGGCGGATCCTGTCACTCGGCGGCTTCGCGCGGGATCATCGCGCCGGGAGCGGCGCCGAACTCGGCCTCGATGCGGTCGCAGGCCTCGGCGATCACGTCGGCGCGACTCGTGCGGGCGGCGACCGACCGGCAGGCTTCCGCGACTGCGGGCGAGCCCAGCACCTCGTCGAGCGCCGCAGCGGCGCGACGGGCCGTGAACAGCGCGCGCGGCGCCGAGGTCCCGCAGCCGAGACGCCGAACGCGCGCGGCGTGGTCGAACTGATCGAAGGCCATCGGCACCACGACCTGGGGCGCGCCCGCCGCGAAGGCCTGCGACACCGTGCCGACCCCGCCGTGATGGATCAGCGCTGCGCAGCGCGGCAGCACCTTCCCAAGCGGCGCGTAGGTCGAGAAGAAGGCGCGGCCTTCGAGGCCTTTGGGCGGCGTGATCTTCTGGTGCGACAGGACGAGGCAGCGCCGCCCGCTTCGCGCGCAGGCTTCGATCGCGGCCTTGTAGAGCGAGGCGGTCCGCAGACGCGCCGAACCGAAGGTGATCGCGACCGGCGGTTCGCCTGCGCCGAGAAACGCGTCGAGCGCCGGATCGAGCTGGGCCGAGGACGCGCCGTACATGTCGGCGCGCGGGAAATCGAGCTGCACGGACTGCGCCGGCCAGTCGGCCTGCCGCGGCGCGAACCAGTCCGGGAACAGCAGCAGCATACGCTGGGAGGAATGCCACCACTTGCGGATCTTGCGCTTGGGCTCGAGCCCGAGCGACAGACGGAAGCGGTTGAGCTCGGGCTTGATCAGCGGCGCGATGAAGGCCGTGTAGAGCCCCGTCTGCAGCTTCATCTTGAGCGAGGCCGGCAACCGGCTCGGCATCGCGACGAAGGGCAGGCGCGGCGGGGCGTCGCGCGAGACGAACATGATCGGCGTAAGGTGCACGGACACCACCGGCACACCGAGCGTCTCGTGGGCGATCCGCGCGCCGATGGCGAGCGCGGAGGCGATCACCAGCGTGTCGCCGTCGCGGTGATGCCTGACCACGAAATCGTGGGTGGGCTTCAGGAACCGGTGCAGGTTATGAAACAGGCGGCGCGCGCCGAGGAACGGGCGCCAGAACTGGGGATGCTCGAACAGCTCCGAATATTCGGCCGCTGTCGTCAGCGGTTCGACGTCGACGCCGGCCCGACGCGCGGCGGGAGCGAAGGTTTCGGCGCAGGCGAGCGTGACCTCGTGGCCGCGACGGTCGAGTTCGGCCGCGAGCCCGATGAAGGGCAGCACGTCGCCATAGGTTCCGATCGCCACCACGAGAACGCGCATACGCAGACCCTAACCTCAGACGCCGGGCAGATGTTCGCCCCGCGCTCCTAGAGCAATTCGCGGGCCAACCCCTCCGCGCCAGTCTATGTCCTTGCATCATTCCCACGCCGAGGGGAAGCATGCGCGCGCGCACGGATCGTTTCGCTCTGCTGCGCCGCGAAATGCCACGCCGCTCAGGCCTCGGTCGCGGACGCGGCCTTTCGGCTGCGGCGGCGCTCGGCGACAGACGCGAATTCGGCTTCGACCGCGTCCGCAGCAGCGGCGACCGCGTCGTCGCCGGCTGAAAGCGCAGCGGCCCGGCGGGTCCCCTCCCCGATCTCGCGCGAGGCGAAGATCGCGCGCAATCGCGACGCCCCGCTTCGGGCGCCGAACAGGCGTCGGCGGATCACGAATCCGCAGCCGAGCCGTCTCACCCGCTCGGCGTTGTCGAACTGGTCGAAGGCCAGGGGGACGACGAGCTGAGGCGTGCCGGCCGCGAAAGCGCGCGCCACGGTGCCGACCCCGCCATGGTGGACGAACGCCGCGCAGCGCGGCAGCACCTCGCCGAACGGCGCGTAAGGCGTGACGAGCGCGCGGCCACGCAGCGCAGGCGGGATCTCGACCGTCTCGCCGGTCATAACAAGGCTGCGGCGTCCGACGCGCTCCGCGGCCTCCATGGCGGCGCGATAGAGGGGCGCGCCGCGGCGCATCGCGGTGCCGAAGGTTATGGCGACAGGCGCCTCGCCGTCCGCGAGAAACCGCTCGATCCGCGGGTCCGTGGCCGCGCCCACGGCGCCGAGACGATCGGCCCGCGGAAATCCGATCTGCCGAACCTGCTCCGGCCAGTCAGGCTGACGCTCGGCGAACCACGGCGGGCACATCAGCAGGACACGGCGGGGCGCGTGCCACCAGTGGCGAAGCCGTTTGACCGGCGCGAGGCCGAGTTCGGCGCGCAGACGGTTCAGCCCCGTCTTGATGTGAGGATCGACGAACCATTCGTCGGCGCCGAGATGAAGCTCCCATTTCAGGCGCGGGGGCAACCAATTGGCGGCGCCGACCAGCGGCAGGCGCGGCGCCTCGTGCCGGCTCTGGATGGTCATCGGCGACAGGTGCGTCGTGACCAGCGGGAGTTTCAGGGCGTCCTGGGCGAGGCGCGCCCCAAGCGCGAGCGTGGACGCGACGATGATCGTCTTCTTCGGGGCTGCGTGGCGGCCGATGAAATCGTAGATCGGTCGGATCGCCCGCTCGGCGTAAGAGAACAGGCGCCCCATGCCGCGAAGCGGCCGCCAGAGATCGCCGTCCTCCATCGCGGCCCGATAGTCGGCCTCGCTGAGAAGCTGCTCGAAGGACACCCCGACGGAGGCGGCTGCGGCGGCGAACGGCTCCGCGCCCGCCATGATCACTTCATGGCCGCGGCTCGCGAGTTCGCCGCCGATCGCGATCAGCGGCAGGACGTCGCCATGCGAACCGAATGCGGCGATGAGGACGCGCATGGGATCCCGCCCCACGCTTCGCCGGCGCCGAAACGACACGGCGCGTCGGAGCGACTTCCTGACGCCTCGCTCAGCAGCTGAGCCGCATCGCCGGAGCGTCAAAGTCGGGATCTTACCGTCGTCTTGCGTTCACGCAACCCACGCGAGCGCAAGTCCCCCCGCTCCGGACGGAGAACGCCGGACCCGGAGGGATCGATCTGCAACCAATGAGGGCCAAACCGTCGCCGCGCGGAGTCAGAGCGGAATGTTGTCGTGTTTCTTCCAGGGATTTTCCAGCCGCTTGCCCCTGAGCATCGCAAGCGCGCGGGCGACCCGGCGGCGTGTCGAGCGCGGATGAATGACCTCGTCGATATAGCCGCGCTCCGCCGCCACGAAGGGCGACATGAAGCGGTCCTCGTATTCCTTGGTCTTGGCCGCGATGCCTTCGGCGTCGGCGCCGCGGAAGATGATCTCGACCGCGCCCTTCGCGCCCATGACCGCGATCTGCGCTGTCGGCCAGGCGTAGTTCACGTCGCCGCGCAGATGCTTCGACGCCATGACGTCATAGGCGCCGCCGAAGGCCTTGCGGGTGATGATCGTCACCTTCGGCACGGTCGCTTCCGCATAAGCGAACAGCAGCTTCGCCCCGTGCTTGATCAGGCCGCCATATTCCTGGGCGGTGCCGGGCAGGAAGCCGGGCACGTCCACGAAGGTGACGATCGGAATCTCGAAGCAGTCACAGAAGCGCACGAAGCGCGCGGCCTTGCGGGAGGCGTCCGAGTCGAGCACGCCCGCCAGCACCATCGGCTGGTTGGCGACGATGCCGACCGTGCGGCCCTCCATGCGGCCGAACCCCGTCACGATGTTCTTCGCGAAGGCCTCCTGGATCTCGAAGAAGTCGCCCTCGTCGACCGTCTTCGTGATCAGCTCCTTGATGTCGTAGGGCTTGTTCGGATTGTCCGGGATGATGGTGTCGAGCGAGAGGTCGTCGCGGTCGGCCGAGTCGAAGGACGGCCATTCCGGCACGCCCTCGATGTTGTTGCCCGGCAGGAAATCCATCAGGCGGCGCATGTCGACCAGCGCGTCGACGTCGTTGTCATAGGCCCCGTCGGCGACCGACGACTTCGTCGTGTGGATCTTGGCGCCGCCGAGCTCCTCCGACGTCACCGTCTCGTTGGTCACCGTCTTCACGACGTCCGGGCCGGTGACGAACAGGTAGGAGCGGTCGCGCACCATGAAGATGAAGTCGGTCATGGCGGGCGAATAGACGTCGCCGCCCGCGCACGGGCCCATGATCACCGAGATCTGCGGGATGACGCCCGAGGCCAGCACGTTGCGCTGGAACACCTCGCCATAGCCGCCGAGCGCCGCGACGCCCTCCTGGATGCGCGCGCCGCCGGCGTCGAAGAGACCCACGACCGGCGCGCGGTTGCGGATCGCCATGTCCTGGATCTTGATGATCTTCTGGGCGTGAGCTTCGGAGAGCGAGCCGCCGAAAACGGTGAAGTCCTTGGCGAACACGAACACCTTGCGGCCGTTCACCGTGCCCCAGCCGGTGACGACGCCGTCGCCGGGGATCTTCTGCTTCTCCATGCCGAAGTCGCTTGAGCGGTGCTCGACGAACATGTCGTATTCTTCGAAGGACTCCGGATCGAGGAAGATCTCGAGCCGCTCGCGCGCGGTGAGCTTGCCGCGCGCGTGCTGCGCGGCGATGCGCTTCTCGCCGCCGCCGAGGCGGGCGGTGGCGCGACGCTCCTCGAGCTCCTGCAGAATGTCCTTCACGTGGATCGCCCTCGGCCTGACGCTGATTTCGAGCCGAGAGCCGTAACGCGGCGTGTGCGGCGCCGCAATGTCGACAAAGGACCGATGGGCGCGAGGCCGGGGAGAAGAACGCCGGCGTCGTCAGACGCCGACGTTCGGCCGGCTCCCACGCACAAGGAAGGGCTCGCTCTACGCGTTTCCTCACGCCAAGGAGCGCCGGCGAAACCGGCGCTTCCCGACGCGCGGTTCATTGCGTCAGCGCGCCGCCGGCGCCGGGACTGCGGCCATCGCGGTGCGGTCCGGCTTCGCCGCCACCGGCGGCCCCTTGGGCTTGGGCGCACTGTTGGGGGCGGGCTTCGGCGCGGGGCCGACCTTTTCCGCCGGGGCCACGGGAACATGCCGGGTCGGCGGCGTGTAGATCACCGGGTCGTCGCGGTAGAGCACCGGATCGACGATGGCGCTTCCGAGGGCGTGCCGCAGCGCGGCCTTGGCGAATCCGTCGGCCAGGCGGTCGTCCACCTTTTCCTTGTCCTGCGCCGCCGCGATGATCGCGCCGGCGATTCCGTTGACCGCGAGACTGTCCACCGCCCCGGCCTCGACCTGACCCTGGACTCGGCCGGAGGCGACGTCGATCACGGCGACCCGGCCGCCGGCGTAGTTGGCGTCGCCGACGAGCAGCGATAACGCCGGATTCTTGTAGCTGTGCCGCTCGACGACGATGCGCACCTCCTTCGCGGCGCCAGCCTGTCCGAAGCGGGCCGCGTACTGCATGGTCTTCGCCTTGAGCCTCTCGGTGAAGGCCGCAGACGAAACTCCGGGCGCGGTTGAAACCTGAACCTTGCTGATATGGGCGGTTTCGCCGGGCGGAACGATGCCGGCCTGATGAGCGCACGCGGCGAGCGGCAGCGTCGCGGCGAGAATAAGCAGGCGGGAGATACGCATGCGAGCGATCTTTCGGGCCGGAGTTAAGCGCCTGATAACCACTCCGTGAAGCCGACTCGCATATCAGGAAAACTACTTATCCGAACAATGAGGCCGCGAACTGTCTCCCGGCTGCAACTCGGGAGCGAACCGGGCGCCGCGAGCGCGTCCACGCTCAGCCCCGCGCCAGAACGATCATTTGGGCCGCCGCGCGCATCTCGATCTCGCGCGCCGTCCTGCGGGCGGCGGCCTCGTGATCGTAGCCCCAGAGTTCGGCGTTCCAGTCCTCGTCGACATTCGCGGCCGCCCAGGCGGCGTCAACGTCGAGCGCGCCGCGCAGCACCGCAAGCGCGATCAGCGCCGAGCCCGTGAGGGTGGTGAGCACGTTGAGCGCGGTCAGCGTGAAAACATCGTCGCGGGGGATGACCGCGCCGACCGCCTCGAGCGCCTCGTCCGGCTGACCGACGAACACCACCCCCTCGGCCAGCAGGAAGCGGGCCTTGAGCGCGTCGCGGGCGAAGCCGAGAACCGGGTCCCAGTGTAGGCTCTGTTTCGCGACGAGGCGCTCGGGATGCTCGGCGCGATAACAGACGAGGTCGCTGCCGGCGTATTTCACGATCTCGGCCGCCACCTCGTCACGGGCGCGCGCGACGCCGTCGATCGCGACATTGGCGATCCGGGTGAGCGGCATGGTGGCCGGATCGATGGTTTCGCCCTGCGCGTTCCATTCGGCCGCAACCGCCGCGCCGAGCGCTTCGGTCGGGAGGACGAGCGGCTCGCGCGCGGGGGTGCGCGTCGGGCGCCCGTCGAGCGTGATCGCGAAACCGCCTTTTTCGGCAACGGCTTCGGCATGTTTATAGAACCGCTTCGGTAAAGCGGGCTTCTGGGCGAGGCCTTCGGGTTTCTGGCTCATGCTGCATCCGCCGGATCGGCGAGGCCGAGCGCGGCCTCAAGTTCGTCGAAGGAGGAAAGCACGCGCTCCGCGCCGGCGGCGAGAAGACGCTCGGACGGATGATAGCCCCAGGAGACGCCGATCGACCGTGCGCCGGCGGACCGGCCCATCGCCATGTCGAAGGTGGTGTCGCCGACCATCACCGCATCCTCGGGCCGCATGCCGGCCTCGACGCAGGCCTGCAGGACCATCGCCGGATGCGGCTTCGACGGCGCGTCGTCGGCCGACTGGGTCGAGACGAAGCGGTCGTGATAGCCGAAACGATCGAGGAACCGTTCGACGCCGCGGCGGGAATTGCCGGTCGCGAGCGCGAGCAGCACGTCGCTGCGGGCGGAAAGACGGTCGATGATCTCCGCCGCGCCGGAATAGAGCGCCGACTCGTCGGCTCCCTGCGTCAGGCTTTCGCGAAAAATGGTCTTGAACGCACGCCCGATCGCCTCGCGCGGATGGCCGGGCGCCTCGCGCGAAAGCTCGGACACCGCCTCCGCGACCGAGAGCCCGACGACCGACAGGATCTGCTCGCGGGTCGGCGGCTCGAAGCCGTGGCTCTCATAAGCCTCGCGCATCGAGCCGACGATCGCCCGCTGGCTGTCGATCAAGGTGCCGTCGACGTCGAACACCACGAGAAGTTTTGGCGCGGTCATGGACCGATGGGTAAGCCGCCCGGCCCCCGCGCACAAGCGCGGCGGCGCCTCACTCCTCGGGGGCCTCCACGATCGGGTCGTAGCGGTCGGCGTCGAAGCCCAGCAGGTTCCAGCTCTGCAGCATGTGCGGCGGCAGCGGCGCCGAAACGTCGAGCACGTCGCCCGACGGCAGCGGCAGCACCAGCCGACGGGCGAGCAAATGCAGGCGGTTCTGCACGCCGCCCGGAAGCTGCCAGTTCTCGATGTCGAAATACTTCGGGTCGCCGACGATCGGATGGCCGATATGGGCGCAATGGGCGCGAAGCTGGTGCGTGCGGCCCGTCACCGGCTTCAACGACAGCCAGGACAGCTTCTGCGCCGCATGCTCGACGACGGCGTAGTAGGTGAGCGCGTGGGACGCGCCGTCGTCGCCGTGCTCGGCCACCACCATGCGCTCGCCTTCCGGCCCGTCGCCCTCGCCTTTCGCGAGATAGGTCGAGATCCGCCCCTGGCGCACGCGCGGGACGCCCGGAACCAGCGCCCAGTAGACTTTTCGGGCGTAGCGCGAGCGGAAGGCGCGGGCGAGCTCGGACGCCGCGAGCCGCGTCTTCGCAACCACCAGCACGCCGGCCGTATCCTTGTCGATGCGGTGGACGAGGCGGGGCTTCTGGCCCTGCGCGTCGGCCAGCGAGGCCAGCATGCCGTCGACGTGCCGGGTGATCCCTGAGCCGCCCTGCACCGCGAGCCCCATGGGCTTGTTGAGCACGATGACGTCGCGGTCCTCGTGGATGGTCATGTCGCGAAGCTCCTTCGCGTCGCGGTCGTCCTTGGCGGGACGGCGGACGGCGGGCGCGGCGGGGCGGTCCTCGTCCCCTTCGTCCTTGAGGGGCGGCACCCGCACGGTCATGCCTGCGGAGAGACGCGTCGCGGTCTTGGCGCGCGCGCCGTCGACGCGGATCTGGCCGGTGCGGCAGAGCTTCTGGAGATGGCCGAAGGCCAGCGCCGGAAACCGCTCCTTGAACCAGCGGTCGAGCCGAAGCCCCTCCTCCGCCTCGCGCACGGGGATCGACTGCACGCCGGCCGACTTGCCGGGGAGCGCAGGTAGCGCCTTGGGCGCGGGCGCCTCGGCGGCGGCGGGACGCGGTCGCGCCGGGGCGTTCTGCGGCGCCCGGAAGGCGGCGCTCGCCGCGGCTTTCGAGGCGGCGCGCGTCGGCTTGCCGTCGGAGCGACGTCCGGCGGGCACGGGGCGGCCTTTCGGCGATGCGGGCTTCCTGCCGCGGGGCGGGCGGGCGGACATGGGTTCGAACTCTGAAGGGCCGGGAGACAGAACCCTTAGCCCAGCGCGCGCCCGAGCGCGAGGCCCGCGACGAGGGCGCCGATCGACAGCGCGACCGAGGCCGCCACATAAAGCGCCGCCGTGGCCGCCTCGCCCCGCTCCCACAGCGTCATCGTGTCGAGCGAAAAGGCCGAGAAGGTCGTGAAGCCGCCGAGGACGCCGGTCAGGAGGAACACCCGCAGCTCGTTCGACCCGCCCCTCAGGGCGATGAGCGCGGCGAGCAGCCCCATGACGAAGCCGCCGAAGACGTTCACGGTCAGCGTGCCCCAGGGAAACAGCGGCCCGAACAGCCGCGTCGTCCAGACGTTGACGCTATAGCGGGCAACCGAACCGAGAGCGCCGCCGAGCGCCACGAGAACAACCGGCATCATGGGCGGCTCCGGACGGATGGGTGGCGGGCGGCGTGGAAGACGCCGAGGATCATGATGCGGTTCCCCGAAACACGGTAGGTCACGACGTAAGGGAAGCCTGCGACGGTGGACTGATAAAGATCAGGCTCGCGAAGCAGAGGCGAGGAATATGGATAGTCCGCGAGGCGCGCCTTCACGGCTGCGACCGCGTTGAGGAAATCATCCGCCGACCGACGACGGCGCGCCGCAATGTAGACGTGGATTTCGTCGATCTGCCGCAAGGCGCGCCGAGCGACGACGACCCTCACGAACGGGCGCGCGAAAAAAAGGCTTCAACTTCCTCGTCTGTGGCCCAGTCGTCTTCCGCAATGGCCGCGTCCACTTCCGCCCATTGCTCTGGCGTGAGCTGATAGACGCCCTCGGCGAGCAGCCGGTCGCTCTCGGCGACGTCGAGCAGCATCCGGGCGAGTTCGTTCTGTCTGTCGTCCGGGAGCTTTGAAAGCTCCTCGAAAGCTTTGACCAGCAGTTCCGTCACCGGGCCGTCCTCGATCTCAGACGCCGGAAGGCTACACCCGGACCGTCTCGCGCGCCACGTCACCCCCGCTCGCTTCTCAGCTTCGCCCAGTAGTCGAGCCGCTTCCTGAGCTCGCGCTCGAAGCCGCGGTCGGGCGGGTCGTAGAAGACCTGCCGGCCCATCGCCTCGGGGAAGTAGTCCTGCCCCGAAAAGGCGTCGGGCGCGTCGTGGTCATAGGCGTAGCCGGCGCCATAGCCCTCGCTTTTCATGAGCTTCGTCGGCGCGTTGAGGATGTGCTTCGGCGGCAGCAGCGAGCCGTGCTCCGCCGCCGCCGCCCGCGCGCGCTTGTAGGCGACGTATACCGCGTTCGACTTCGGCGCGGTCGCGAGATGGACCACGCATTCGGCGAGCGCGAGTTCGCCCTCGGGCGATCCCAGCTGCTCGAAGGCGTCGCGCGCCGCGATCGCGACCACGAGCGCCTGCGGATCGGCGAGGCCGATGTCCTCCGACGCCATGCGGATCAACCGGCGGGCCAGGAAGAGCGGGTCCTCGCCTCCGTCCAGCATGCGGGCGAACCAGTAGAGCGCGGCGTTGGGATCCGAGCCGCGCACTGACTTGTGCAGCGCCGAGATAAGGTTGTAGTGGCCGTCGGCCGACTTGTCGTAGATCGGCGCGCGCCGCTGGACGACGTCCTGCACGCGCTCCGCGTCGAAGACCTCGCCCTTGCGGGCCGCGCGCCAGATCTCCTCCGACAGCGTCAGCGCCGCGCGGCCGTCGCCGTCCGCCATCCGGATCAGCGCCGCCCTCGCCTCCTCGTCGAGGGGAAGCGCCCTGCCCTCGATCGCCTCGGCGCGCGCGAGGAGCTTCTCGATCGCGTCCGAATCGAGCGAGCGGAACACCAGCACCCGCGCCCGCGACAGCAGCGCGGCGTTGAGGGCGAAGGACGGATTCTCCGTCGTCGCGCCGACGAGCGTGACAGTGCCGTCCTCCATCACCGGCAGGAAGCTGTCCTGCTGGGCCTTGTTGAAGCGGTGGATCTCGTCGACGAACAGCAGCGTGCCGCGCCCGGTCATGCGGCGCGCGCGGGCGGCGTCGAACGCCTTCTTGAGATCGGCGACGCCGGTGAAGATCGCCGAGATCGGCTCGAAGGCGAGGTTCGTGGCGTCGGCGAGCAGGCGGCCCACGGTGGTCTTGCCGGTGCCGGGCGGCCCCCAGAAGATCAGGCTGCCGAGCGAACCCGCCTCGACGAGCCGCCCAAGCGCACCGTCGGACCCGAGCAGATGCTCCTGGCCGATGACCTCGTCGAGCGACTTCGGCCGCAGCCGATCGGCGAGCGGCCGGGGCGCGTCGCGGTCCATGCCGGCGGCTTCGAACAGGTTGGTCATCGCCGTTCCATCGGGACTTCGAAACCGGGAAGTCACGCGCTTGCGCAGAGCTCCACGATCAAGTCGTGGATACCCGCCTTCGGCGGGCATGACGAGCGGAAGCGCCGGATCCTCCGCCGTCATGCCCGAGCCTGCCTCGGGCATCCACGACTTTCTTCAGCTCCGGTCGTCGGCGATTCCCTGAGGCCTGCCGGAAAGGATCAGAACACGCTCGTCACGAGCTGCCCGTCGCGTTCGATGGTCACCTTCCAGTAGCCGGAGCGGTAGGAAGAAGCGGAGCGTTCGAGTTCGCGGGTGCTGGCGATCTTCGCGTCGTTCACCTGACGCACCACGTCGCCTTTCTGGAAGCCGAGCCGCTCCGCGATCGAGCCGCTTGCGACCTCGACAACCGCGACGCCGCGCAGCCCCGAGCTGACCGCCATCTCCTCCGCGACCGCCGGCGAGAGATTGACCACGGTCGCTCCGGCGAACGGCGTCTCGCCGCCGATGGTCCGCTGGTCGCGCGCAGGAGTTTCGGGAGCCGCCGCGAGCTCGACCTTGACGTCGCGCGGCTTGCCCTGGCGCTGCACCGTGACGGTCGTCTCGCCGCCCACGGGACGGGTCGCGAAGCGGAACGAGAAGTTTTCCACGTCGTCGACCGGGCGGCCGTCGACCGCCGTGACGAGGTCTCCCGACTCGATCCCCGCCTTCGCCGCCGGCGAGCCATTGGCGACCCCCGCCACCAGCGCGCCGCCGGGATGCTTCAGCCCGAGGCTGTCGGCGATCTCGACCGTCACGTTCTGGAGGTCCGCCCCGAACCAGGGCCGCGTCACCGATTTCGAGCCGGCGCGGGCCGAGGACACCACCGCCTGCACCATGTTCGACGGAATCGCGAAGCCGATGCCGACCGAACCGCCCGATTGGGAGAAGATCGCGGTGTTGATGCCGGCGAGCTTGCCGTCGAGGTCCACCAGCGCGCCGCCGGAATTGCCGGGATTGATCGCGGCGTCGGTCTGGATGAAGGACGAGATGTCGCCGACGCCGACCTGCGTGCGGGCGAGCGCCGAGACGATGCCCGACGTCACCGTCTGCCCGACGCCGAACGGGTTGCCGATCGCGAGCACGAGGTCGCCGGTCTGCAGCGCGTCGGAATCGGCGAAGGGCAGCCACGGAAACTTCTGCTTGCCGTCGCCGATCTTCAGCACCGCGAGGTCAGTGCGCTTGTCGGTCAGGATCAGCTTCGCCTCGAACTCCCGCTTGTCGGAGAGCGCGACGCGCAGTTCAGTCATTCCGTCAATGACGTGGTTGTTCGTCACGACGAGTCCGTCATCCGAGACGATCGCGCCGGAGCCGAGCGAGCGCTGGGTGCGGTCCTGCCCGAACTGGCTGCGATCGCCGAAGAACTGCCGGAAGAAGGGATCGTCGAGCAGCGGATTGCGCCGACGCTGCTCGACGCGGCTCGCATAGATGTTCACGACCGCGGGCGTCGCCTGCGCCACGACCGGCGCGAAAGAGAGCTTTATCTCCTGCCGGGTTTCGGGAAGGCGGCGCTCGTCCTGCGCTGCGGCGGGACCGCTCGCGAACAGGGCCGTGATCGCTGCTCCGAAGATGGCGCCGGCAAGCCGCATGGATCGAACTCCTCGCATCGCGCGGAACACGCCGCCCGCCACGTGGTCTTGGTTCGGCTTGACCGGACCATCCGCCTGCGGCGTAGCGCTTTACGCTAAGGTTGGGTCCTCCGGTCAAACCGGAGGACGACGCCTCATATGGCGAGCGCGCTCTTTGGGAAAAGGAAGGCCACGCATGAAAACCATTCTGCTCATCGTCGGTCTGCTGCTCGTCGCATCCGGCGGCCTCTGGTTCCTGCAGGGGCTCGGGATCGTGACCTGGCCGCAGGAAAGCTTCATGATCGCTCAGACGCAATGGGCCTGGTATGGCGGCGCGACCGCGCTCATTGGGCTCGCGCTGGTGGTATGGTCGCGGAAGAGTTGAGGACATGACCATAACTCTTCCCGCCTCGGTGGACGCCGAGCCGACAGACGACGCGGGGGAGAACGTCATCGGCGGCCTTCCGGACATCGAAGGGCGACGATGCGAAGCCTTCATCTGCCAAGGCTTCGTCTTTCACGATGAACCCGTGGAAGACGCTGGCCGCATCTATGTGCGGTTCGAGCGGAATTGGCGCGACCTCACCATCGACTGCGGCGTCGTTTTATGGCGCGAAGCCACGGGTGCTCCCGAACCTTGGGCCGTGGAGGAAGAGGGCTGGAAATATCCACATGTGAACGTTGGCGAGCGGGCCGGCGTAATCGGCAGCCGTCTCGAAGAGTTGCGGACCGAAAGCACGCCTACCGGCGCGACCATCACTTTCTCATTCGAGAACGGGCGAAAGATCGTCATTCATAACCAGGACGACCGGTCGACATTTCGGATCGCGTGAATGCCGCCCGCTCGAACTGGATCACCGCTGAGACGAACTGCGTGCTTCGAGACGCCCGCTGCCGCGGGCTCCGCAGCATGAGGACCGTTCAGATTCCAAGGCGGCGGACCTCCCTCATGCTGAGGAGGCCCGCAGGGGCGTCTCGAAGCACGCAGTTCGTCTCACCATCCATCTGGCTCAAAACGCGAAAAGCGGCCGTCGCCGGCCGCTTCCCGTCAGTCATCGAGCTAATGCGCGAAGCTCAGGCGGCTTCGGCCGCCTCGGCGCGCTCGCGGTCGACCTTGCCCTTGGCGTCGACGTCACGGTCGACGAACTCGATCACCGCGATCGCCGCGTTGTCGCCGTGGCGGAAGCCCGCCTTGACGATGCGCGTGTAGCCGCCCGGACGCTCCTTGTAGCGCGGCGCGATCACGTCGAAGAGCTTCTGCACCGTCGGGATGTGGCGCAGCTCCGCGATCGCGAGGCGGCGCGAGTGCAGGTCGCCGCGGCGGGCGAGCGTCACCAGCTTCTCGACGACCGGACGCAGGTCCTTGGCCTTCGGCAGGGTGGTGATGATCTGCTCATGCTCGATCAGCGACTGGGCGAGGTTCTGGAACATCGCCTTGCGGTGGCTCTGGAGCCGGTTAAAGCGGCGTCCCCGCCGGCCGTGCATCGACATCTTTTATCTCCTCGGACCGGGACCTCGTGGGCCCGCCGGTCGCTCGACCTCAGTAGTGTTCTTCGAAACGCTTGGCGAGTTCGTCGATGTTGTCCGGCGGCCAGCCGCCGACTTCCATCCCGAGGTGCAGGCCCATCTGGGCGAGCACTTCCTTGATCTCGTTCAGCGACTTGCGGCCGAAGTTCGGAGTGCGGAGCATTTCCGCCTCGGTCTTCTGGATGAGGTCGCCGATGTAGACGATGTTGTCGTTCTTCAGGCAGTTGGCCGAACGCACCGAAAGCTCGAGTTCGTCGACCTTCTTGAGCAGCGCCGGGTTGAAGGCGAGCTCCGGAATGGCGGACGGCGCGGCTTCCTTCTTCGGCTCCTCGAAGTTGACGAACACTTCGAGCTGGTCCTGCAGGATGCGGGCGGCGTAGGCCACCGCGTCCTCGGGCGTGATCGAGCCGTTGGTCTCGACGTTCAGCGTCAGCTTGTCGAAGTCGAGGTTCTGGCCCTCGCGGGTGCTCTCGACGCGATAGGAGACCTTCTTGACCGGCGAGTAGAGGCTGTCGACCGGGATAAGGCCGATCGGAGCGTCCTCGGGACGGTTCCGGTCGGCGGGCACGTAGCCCTTGCCGGTGTCGACCGTGAACTCCATGCGGATTTCCGCCCCCTCGTCGAGGGTGCAGAGCACGAGGTCGGGGTTCAGGATCTGAACGTCGCCCACCACCTGGATGTCGCCGGCGTGGACCTGGCCGGGTCCCTGCTTGCGCAGCACCATCCGCTTCGGGCCTTCGCCCTGCATCTTGATGGCGACGTCCTTGATGTTCAGCACGATGTCGGTCACGTCCTCGCGGACGCCCGGGATCGACGAGAACTCGTGCAGCACGCCGTCGATGTGGACCGAGGTCACGGCCGCGCCCTGGAGCGACGACAGCAGGATCCGGCGCAGCGCGTTGCCGAGCGTGAGACCGAAACCGCGCTCGAGCGGAGCCGCCACCATGGTCGCGGAACGCGCGCCGTCGCCGGCCGCCGAGACCTCGAGCTTGTTCGGCTTAATAAGGTCTTGCCAATTCTTCTGGATCACTTCTCAGCATCCTTCGTCAGTCGCCGCGGGCCGCCCACGCCCTTCGCGGAGATGCCGGAGCCGCGAAACCGCGGACGGCTGAAACGGGCCCGCGCCCCGACGTCTCGGGGCGCGGCTTCGATAACGCGACGTCAGACGCGCCGGCGCTTGCGCGGCCGGCAGCCGTTGTGCGGGATCGGGGTCACGTCGCGGATCGACGTCACCATGAAGCCCGAAGCCTGCAGCGCGCGCAGCGCCGACTCGCGGCCCGAACCCGGACCGCGGACCTCGACCTCGAGGGTGCGCATGCCGTGCTCGGCGGCCTTTTTGGCCGCGTCCTCGGCCGCGACCTGAGCCGCGTACGGGGTCGACTTGCGCGAGCCCTTGAAGCCCTGCGCGCCGGCCGACGACCACGACACGGTGTTGCCCTGGGCGTCGGTGATGGTGATCATCGTGTTGTTGAACGTGGCGTTCACATGCGCGACGCCGGAGGCGATGTTCTTGCGCTCGCGGCGGCGAATGCGCTGGGCTTCCTTGGCCATAAGTCTCTCGTGTCCTTCAGGCGCGCCCGTCGTTCCAGGCGCTCGGGAAATATGCGTCTCCCGGACATGGCGTCCGGGATCGGTCGTAAGGCGTCATCCCGGCCGGAGCGGCGAAGCCGCGAAGAGCCGGAATCGTGTTCAAGGCGCCCTCGAACCTTAAGCCGCCTCGCAAGGCGCTCGATCCTGAGGACGATCCCGGCTCTTTGCTTCGGCCGGGATGACGTTCGGCGCCCGCTTGCGAGGGCGATCCCGGACTGGCCTGACGGCCGTCCGGGATGATTCGCCGCGACCGGTCAGGCCGCGGCGAAAATCACTTCTTCTTGCCGGCGATCGGCTTCGGCTTGCCCTTGCGGGTGCGCGCGTTGGTGTGGGTGCGCTGGCCGCGCACCGGCAGGCCGCGGCGATGGCGCAGACCGCGATAGCAGCCGAGGTCCATCAGGCGCTTGATGTTCATCGCGACGTCGCGGCGCAGGTCGCCCTCGACGATGTAGTCGCGGTCGATCGCCTCGCGGATCTGGATGACTTCGGCGTCGGTCAGCTCGTTGACGCGGCGCTCGGCGGGAATCTGCACCTTGGCGCAGATCTCGCCGGCCTTCGCGGCGCCGATGCCGTGAATGTACTGGAGCGCGATCACGACGCGCTTGTTGGTCGGAATGTTGACGCCGGCGATGCGGGCCATCTTCTGTCCCCTCCATGTGGGCCGGCGGAGCCGGCGGTCGAAGCGCGCGTCCGGTGGAGGCCGGCCCCTGCGCGCTCAGTGAATGAAGCGCCGAAACAGCAGCGCGGACGCGGGCCTTGCGAGCACGGCGCGACCGGACTGCTTTCGGGATGCGTGCGGTTAGCGCTTCGGCGAGCCCGCGTCAACCCCTTGGTAGGGATTCGGCGACCGGAACGCAGCCCGCCCGCCCTCTTTGGACAAACGCACGACGCTCCGGCAGGCCCGGAGCGTCGCGGTCGAACCGAAGGCTCACTCCGCCGGGGTGGTCGCCTCGGAAAGCGCCGCCTCGATCTGGCGCGTCACCTCGTCGATGGACGCCATGCCGTCGACGGAGGCGTGCAGCCCCTTGGCCTCGTAGAACGGCCGGAGCAGGCTCGTGACGCGGTTGAAGTCCGCGATGCGCCTGCGCACCGTCTCGGGCGCGTCGTCGGGGCGCAGCGGCTTGCCGGCGGCGGCCGCCTCGCGGGCTCGACGCTCCACGCGCTCCAGAAGCGCGTTCTCGTCGACCACGAGTTCGACCACCGCGTCGAGGCGCTGCCCCTTCTCCGCGAGCATAGCGTCCAGCGCCTCAGCCTGCGCCAGCGTGCGCGGGAAACCGTCGAGGATGAAGCCGTTCTTCGCGTCGGGCTCGTCGATCCGATCCGACACGATCTGGACCACCAGCGCATCGGAGCAGAGTTCGCCCCGCGCCATCACGTCCTTGGCCTGAACGCCCACCGGCGTTCCGGCGGCCACCGCGGCGCGCAGCATGTCGCCGGTCGAAAGCTGCACGATGCCGTGCTTTTGGACGAGGCGCTCCGCCTGCGTGCCCTTGCCGGCTCCGGGCGGCCCGAGAAGGATAAGCCTCATCTGCGTTTTCCTCTGAGACGGGCCTTCTTGATCAGGCCTTCGTACTGCGCGGCGTACAGATGCCCTTGCACCTGCGCGACGGTGTCCATCGTAACAGACACAACGATCAGCAGCGAAGTCCCGCCAAAGTAGAATGGCACGGCGGCCCAGGAGATGAGGATTTCAGGAATCACGCAGACGAGAGCGATGTAGGCGGCGCCCACGACCGTGATTCGCGTCAGCACGTAGTCGATGTATTCCGCGGTGCGCTCGCCCGGACGGATGCCGGGGATGAAGCCGCCGTACTTCTTCAGATTGTCCGCCGTCTCCTTCGGATTGAACACGATGGCGGTGTAGAAGAAGCAGAAGAAAACGATCAGCGCGACATAGAGCGCCATATAGAGCGGGCGGCCATGGGCGAGATACGACGTGATCATCGTCAGCCAGCCCGGCGCGGCGCCCTGAGCCGAGAAGTTCGCGACCGTGGTCGGCAGGAGCAGCAGCGACGAGGCGAAGATCGGCGGGATGACGCCGGCGGTGTTGAGCTTCAGCGGCAGATGCGAGCTCTCGCCGCCCGTCATGCGGTTCTGCGAGACTTGGCGCTTCGGATACTGGATCAGCAGCCGGCGCTGGGCGCGCTCCATGTAGACGACGAGCGCGATCACGCCGAGCGCCATCAGGATGATGCCGATGATCAGGCCGTTCGACAGCGCGCCCTGGCGGTTGAGCTCGAAGGCGCCGGCGATCGCGGACGGCAGCTCCGCCACGATGCCCGCGAAGATGATCAGCGAGATGCCGTTGCCGATGCCGCGGGCGGTGATCTGCTCGCCGAGCCACATCAGGAACATGGTGCCGCCGGTGAGCGTAATCACCGTGGAGATCTTGAAGAACCAGCCCGGATCCACGACCACGTTGGCCTGGCCCTGCAGGCCGACGGCGATGCCATAGGCCTGAACGGCAGCGAGCGCCACCGTGCCGTAGCGGGTGTACTGGTTGATGATCTTGCGGCCTTGCTCGCCCTCCTTCTTGAGGGCTTCGAGATGCGGCGAGACCGAGGTCATCAGCTGCACGATGATCGAGGCCGAGATGTAGGGCATGATGGCGAGGGCGAAGATCGCCATGCGGCCGACCGCGCCGCCCGAGAACATGTTGAACAGGCCGATGATGCCCGTCGACTGCTGGCGGAACACGTCGGCCAGCGCCTGCGGGTTGATGCCGGGCATCGGGATGTAGGTCCCGAGCCGGTAGATGATGAGCGCCCCGAGGGTGAACCAGATACGCTTCTTGAGTTCGTCGGCCTTGGAGAAGGCCGAGAAATTCAGGTTGGCGGCAAGCTGCTCTGCGGCGGAAGCCATCTACGCCCTCGTCCGTCCCGGAACCACGAAATGAAACGCCGCCCCCGGGCCTGACTGACCCGACCGGGGCGGCGCGCGTCGTTAGATAGGCGCTTTACGCAGACTGCGCATCGGCCTTTTCGGTCGCCGGCGCGAGCAGCGTCACCTTGCCGCCGAGCTTCTCGATCACGTCCGCGACGGACTTCGAAACGGCGTAGACCTCGAGGTCGAGCTTGGTCTTGAGCTCGCCGCGGCCGAGCACCTTCACGCCGTCGCGCTTCTTCGACAGCACGCCGGCCTCGACCAGGGCCTCTTCTGTGACGGGCTTCGTCGCGTCGAGCTTGCCCGCCTCGACCGCCTGCTGAAGGCGGGAGAGGTTCACCTCGTTGAGGTCCTTCGCGAAGATGTTGGTGAAGCCGCGCTTCGGCAGGCGCCGGTAGAGCGGCATCTGGCCGCCCTCGAACGCCTTGATGGCGACGCCGGTGCGGGACTTCTGACCCTTGACGCCGCGGCCGCCGGTCTTGCCCTTGCCCGAGCCGATGCCGCGGCCGACGCGGATCCGGTCCTTGGTCGCGCCCGGATTGTCGCGGAGTTCGTTGAGCTTCATTTCGAAAATCCTCTCAAGCGCTTCAGCGGGCGTCGTCGCCGTCGACGCGCACGAGATGGGCGACCTTCGCGATCATGCCGCGCACGGCCGGGGTGTCCTCAAGCTCGCGACGCTTGCCGATGCGGCCGAGGCCGAGGCCGACGAGCGTCTGCTGCTGGTCGAACGGCCGGCGGGTCGACGAGCCGGTCTGGACGACGGTCACGGTCGCGCCCTTGACCGCCTTCGCGGCCTTGCCCTTCGGCTCGGCCTTCTTGTTCTCAGTTGCGGCCATGATCAGGCTCCTTCAAGCGATGTCCGACGGTCAGCCTTCGGCGACCGCGTCGGCGTCGACGTCCTTGCGGCGCGCCTGCAGGGTCGAAACCTTGAGGCCGCGACGGGCGGCGACGGAGCGCGGGCTGTCTTCGGCCTTGAGGGCGTCGAAGGTCGCGCGGACCATGTTGTACGGGTTCGACGAACCGAGCGACTTCGCGACGACGTCGTGGACGCCGAGCGTCTCGAACACGGCGCGCATCGGGCCGCCGGCGATGATGCCGGTGCCGGCCGGGGCGGCGCGCAGCACGACCTTGCCGGCGCCGTGGCGGCCGTCGACGTCGTGATGCAGGGTGCGACCGTCGCGCAGCGGCACGCGGATGAGACCGCGCTTGGCGGCCTCGGTGGCCTTGCGGATCGCCTCCGGCACTTCGCGGGCCTTGCCGTGGCCGAAGCCGACGCGGCCCTTCTGGTCGCCGACGACGACGAGGGCCGCGAAGCCGAAGCGACGGCCGCCCTTCACCACCTTGGCGACGCGGTTGATGTGGACCAGCTTGTCGACGAACTCGCTGTCCTCGCGTTCGCGATCGCGGCGGTTCTCTCTGGGCTCACGAGCCATAACTTATTCCTCCAGCCGGGCGGGCGTCAGAAGTTGAGCCCGCCCTCGCGGGCGGCCTCGGCCAGGGCCTTGACCCGGCCGTGATAGATGTACGAACCGCGGTCGAACACGACCTCGGTGACGCCGGCTGCCTTGGCGCGCTCGGCGACCAGCTTGCCGATCTCCGTCGCCGCGGCCATGTCCGCGCCGGTCTTCTTGGTCGCGCGGAAGTCCTTGTCGAGCGTCGAGGCCGAAGCCACGGTCACGCCGCGCTCGTCGTCGATGACCTGAGCATAGATCTGCTTCGACGAACGGTGGATCGACAGGCGCGGACGCCCGTTGGCGGCCGCGCGAAGCGCGCGGCGCACGCGCGCCTTGCGGCGCGCCTCAGTCGCAAGATTCTTCGCCATCGGTCAGCCCTTACTTCTTCTTGCCTTCCTTGCGGAAGATGAACTCGCCCGCGTACTTCACGCCCTTGCCCTTGTAAGGCTCGGGGCGGCGGAAATCGCGGATCTCGGCCGCGACCTGCCCGACCTGCTGGCGGTTGACGCCGGCGACGGTCAGCTCCGTCGGCTTGGCCGCGGTGATCTGGATCCCGTCCGGGATCGGATAGATCACGTCGTGGCTGTAGCCGAGCGCCAGGACCAGGTTCTTACCTTGGATCGAGGCGCGATAACCGACGCCGGTGATCTCGAGCTTCTTCTCGAAGCCCTTGGTGACGCCCTCGACGAGGTTGGACACCATGGTGCGCGACATGCCCCACATCGCGCGGGCGCGCTTGGTGTCGTCCTTCGGCTGGACCGAGACCTTACCGTCCTTGAATTCCACGACGACGTCGTCGTGGACGGTGAAGGCCAGTTCGCCCTTCGGGCCCTTGACCTTGACGTTCTGCCCGTCGACCGCCGCGGTGACGCCCGACGGCACGTCGATCGGCTTCTTGCCGATGCGCGACATGATCGCTCTCCTAATCCTGTGGAAGACCCTCCGCCTGCGTCAGAAGACGCGGCAGAGGACCTCCCCGCCCACGTTGTTGTCGCGGGCGTCGTGATCCGCCATCACGCCCTTCGGCGTGGAGAGGATCGAGATGCCGAGGCCGTTCGCCACGCGCGGCAGCTTGTCGACCGACGCGTAGACGCGGCGGCCGGGCTTCGAGACGCGCTGCAGCTCGCGGATGACCGGCGTGCCGTCATAGTACTTGAGCTCGATCTCGAACTCCGTGCGGCCGTTCGCCAGCTCCGTCTGCGTGTAACCGCGGATGTAGCCTTCCGACTGCAGCACGTCGAGCACGTGGGCGCGAAGCTTCGAGCCCGGGGTCGAGCACGAGGTCTTGTTCCGCATGTGCGCGTTGCGGATGCGCGTCAGCATATCGCCGAGGGGGTCGTTCACCATCGGTCCCTCCTCACCAGCTGGACTTCAGAAGGCCCGGGACCATGCCCTTGGAGCCAAGATCACGGATCGCGATGCGAGAGATGCCGAGCTTGCGGTAATAGGCCCGCGGGCGTCCCGTGACTTCGCAACGGTTGCGGATGCGGGTCTTGGACCCGTTCCGCGGCAGTTCGGCGAGCTTGAGCCGCGCCGCGAACCGGTCCTCGAGGTCGAGGTTCGGGTTCTTGGCGATCGCCTTCAGCTCGGCGCGCTTCGCGGCGTCGCGGGCGACGAGCTTGCGGCGGCGGTTGTTCTTCTCGATCGCGCTCTTCTTAGCCATGCGATCCTCCCGTCACTGCCTGAAGGGGAAGTTGAAGGCCCGCAGCAGAGCGCGCGCCTCGTCGTCGGTCTTCGCCGTCGTGCAGACGATGACGTCCATGCCCCAGACCTGATCGATCTTGTCGTACTCGATCTCCGGGAACACGATATGCTCCTTGATGCCCATGGCGTAGTTGCCTCGGCCGTCGAAGCTCTTCGGATTCAGGCCGCGGAAGTCGCGGACGCGCGGCAGCGCGATCGTGACCAGGCGGTCGAGGAAGTCGTACATGCGCTGACGGCGCAGGGTGACCTTGCAGCCGACCGACTGGCCTTCGCGCAGCTTGAAGGTCGCGATCGAGGTGCGGGCCTTCGTGATCACCGGCTTCTGGCCGGCGATCTTGGCGAGCTCGCCAGCGGCGTTCACGGCCTTCTTGCTGTCCGCGACCGCCTCGCCCACGCCCATGTTCAGCACGATCTTCTCGATCGATGGAACGGCCATGGGGTTGTTGTACCCGAACTCTTCGACGAGCTGGGCGCGAACGACTTCGTCGTAATGCCGCTTCATGCGCGGCGTGTAAGCGGCGGCCTCAGCCATCGATGCGCTCCCCGGACCGCGCGGCGACGCGGACCTTCGTCTGGTTCGCGCCTTCGCCTTCGATCTTGAAGGAGACGCGCGTCGGCTTGCCGTCCTTCGGATCGGCGAGCGCGAGGTTCGAAAGATGGATGCCGGCTTCCTTGCGGATGAGCCCGCCTTCCTGGTTCTGCGTCTGGCGCTGGTGCTTCACCACGACCTTGACGCCCTGCACGACGGCGCGCGTCTCCTTCGGGAACACCTGCAGCACTTCGCCGGTCTTGCCCTTGTCCTTGCCGGTCAGGACCACGACCTTGTCGCCCTTGCGGATTTTCGCGGCCATCACAGCACCTCCGGCGCGAGCGAAATGATCTTCATGTGGTTCTTGGCGCGCAGCTCGCGCGGAACCGGGCCGAAGATGCGCGTGCCGACCGGCTCCTTCTGATTGTTGATCAGAACGGCGGCGTTGCGGTCGAAACGGATCACCGAGCCGTCGACGCGGCGGATGTCCTTGGCGGTGCGCACGACGACCGCCTTCATGACGTCGCCCTTCTTCACGCGGCCGCGCGGGATCGCCTCCTTGACCGACACCACGATGATGTCGCCAACGGCGGCGTAGCGGCGGCCGGCGCCGCCCAGAACCTTGATGCACATCACGCGCTTGGCGCCGCTGTTGTCAGCGACGTCCAAGTTGCTCTGCATCTGAATCATGGCCTCAAGCCTTTCATGTTCGCCCGGACCGGTATCCGCATTCTCGCGGACCTCGCCCGGCGGGCCGTTTCAGATGTTCATTCGGTCGGAGCGGGAGCCGAAGCGTCCGGATCGACCGACGCGTCGGTCCGAACGACCCACCTCTTCAGCCGCGAAATCGGGCGGCTCTCCTCGATCCACACCATGTCCCCGACCTTGAAGGCCTGGTTCTCGTCATGGGCGTGGTAGTGCTTGCTCCGACGCACGGTCTTCTTCAGCAGCGGGTGCGTGAAGCGACGCTCAACCTTGACCACGACGGTCTTGGCGTTCTTGTCGGAAATGACGGTCCCGAGCAGGACTCTCTTCGGCATTGTGTCCTCCTCTTACTTGGCTTCGGCGCGCTTGG
This sequence comes from Ancylobacter novellus, assembly GCA_003241695.1. GTDB lineage: Bacteria > Pseudomonadota > Alphaproteobacteria > Rhizobiales > Methylopilaceae > Methylopila. The sequence continues at coordinate 82,503 of QFPN01000013.1, forward strand.
CGGCCGCGACCGTCAGGACGCGGGCGATGTCGCGGCGAACCGCCTTCACCCGCGAGGTGTTGTCGAGCTGCCCCGTCGCCTTCTGGAAGCGAAGGTTGAACTGCTCCTTCTTCAGCTTGACGACCTGATCGTCGAGCTGGTCCGCGGTCATCGTGCGGAAATCCTGGGCCTTGGTCATGATGTCAGCCCCCTCACTCGGCGATGCGCTGGACGAAACGGGTGCGGATCGGCAGCTTGGCCGCCGCGAGAAGCAGCGCTTCGCGGGCGATGTCAAGCGGAACGCCGTCGATCTCGAACATGATGCGGCCCGGCTTGACCTTGGCCGCCCAGTACTCGTTCGCGCCCTTGCCCTTGCCCATGCGGACTTCGGTCGGCTTCTTGGAGACCGGCACGTCCGGGAAGACGCGGATCCACACGCGGCCGGCGCGCTTCATGTGACGGGTCAGGGCGCGGCGGGCGGCCTCGATCTGGCGCGCGGTGATGCGCTCCGGCTCCATGGCCTTCAGGCCGTAGGCGCCGAAGTCCAGCTCAAATCCGCCCTTCGCAGCGCCGCTGATGCGGCCCTTGAACTGCTTGCGGAACTTGGTCTTCTTCGGTTGCAGCATTGTTCAAACTCCCGGTCGGACCCGCCTCAGGCCGCGTGATCGCGGCGCTGAGGACGGCCGCCATCGCCGTCGTTCAGGCGCTTGTCCTGGGCCATGGGGTCGTGCTCCATGACTTCGCCCTTGAAGATCCACACCTTGACGCCGCAGGTGCCCATCGCGGTCTTCGCGGTGGCGACGCCGTAGTCGACGTCGGCGCGCAGCGTATGCAGCGGCACGCGGCCCTCGCGGTACCACTCGGTGCGGGCGATTTCGGCGCCGCCGAGACGGCCGGCGCAGTTGATGCGGATGCCCTCGGCGCCGAGACGCATGGCGGACTGCACCGCGCGCTTCATCGCCCGGCGGAACGCCACGCGGCGCTCGAGCTGCTGGGCGATCGACTCGGCCACCAGCGTCGCGTCGATCTCGGGCTTGCGGACTTCCACAATGTTGATGTGGACTTCCGACGACGTCATCGAGCCGACCTTCTTGCGAAGCTTCTCGATGTCCGCGCCTTTCTTGCCGATCACGATCCCCGGACGCGCCGAGTAGATCGACACGCGGCACTTCTTGTGCGGACGCTCGATGACGATCTTGGAGACCGCCGCCTGCTTGAGGTCCTTCAGAAGCGCGTCGCGGATCTGGATGTCTTCCTGCAGCAGCTTGCCGTACTCGCCCTTGCCGGCGAACCAGCGCGAGTCCCACGTGCGGTTGATGCCGAGCCGAAGCCCGATCGGGTTGACCTTATGACCCATCGTCTTCTCCTCAGGCCTTCGCCGACGCCTGCTCGACCTGACGAACGACGATCGTCAGATGCGAGAACGGCTTCTGGATCGTGCCGACGCGGCCGCGGGCGCGCGGCGAGAACCGGCGCATCACGATCGACTTGCCCACGAAGGCCTCCGAGACGATCAGATCGTCGACGTCGAGGTCGTGGTTGTTCTCGGCGTTGGCGATCGCGCTCTCGAGCGTCTTCTTCACCTGGCCGGCGATGCGCTTGCGGGAGAAGGTGAGGTCGGCGAGCGCCGTCTCGACCTTCTTGCCGCGAATGAGCTGCGCGACGAGGTTGAGCTTCTGCGGCGAGATCCGGACCATGCGCAGCACGGCCTTGGCCTCGTTCTCGGGAAGCGCGCGCTTGGCGGCTGGCTTGCCCATCGGATTACTTCCTCTTCGCCTTCTTGTCCGCCGCGTGGCCGTAGAAGGTCCGCGTCGGAGCGAATTCGCCGAGCTTGTGGCCGATCATCTCTTCGGAGACCGACACCGGCACGTGCTTCTGGCCGTTGTAGACGCCGAAGGTCAGGCCGACGAACTGCGGCAGGATGGTCGACCGGCGGCTCCAGGTCTTGATGACCTCGGAGCGGGTCGAGGACCGCGCCACGTCGGCCTTCTTGAGCAGGTACCCGTCGACGAAGGGACCCTTCCAGACTGAACGAGACATTTTCGGGCTCCCTTACTTCTTCTTCCGGGCGTGACGGCTCGACGCGATGAACTTGTCGGTCGACTTGTTCGAACGCGTGCGCTTGCCCTTGGTCGGCTTGCCCCACGGGGTGACCGGATGGCGGCCGCCCGAGGTGCGGCCTTCGCCGCCGCCGTGCGGATGGTCGACCGGGTTCATGGTCACGCCGCGGTTGTGCGGGCGACGGCCGAGCCAGCGCGAGCGGCCGGCCTTGCCGAGGTTGATGTTGGCGTGGTCCGGGTTAGAGACCGCGCCGACCGTGCCGTAGCACTGGCCGTGAACGAGACGCTGCTCGCCCGAGCCGAGACGCAGGGTGACGTAGCCCTGGTCGCGCGCCACGATCTGGGCGTAGGAGCCGGCCGAGCGCGCGATCTGGCCGCCGCGGCCGATCTTGATCTCGACATTGTGGACGATCGTGCCGACCGGAGCGGCGCCGAGCGGCATCGCGTTGCCGGGCTTGACGTCGACCTGGGCGCCCGAGACGACCGTGTCGCCGACGCTCAGGCGCTGCGGCGCCAGGATGTAGGCGAGCTCGCCGTCCTCATAGCGGATGAGCGCGATGAAGGCCGAACGGTTCGGATCGTACTCGATGCGCTCGACCGTCGCCGGGACGTCGGTCTTGCGGCGCTTGAAATCGATCAGGCGGTAGGTCCGCTTGTGGCCGCCGCCGCGGAAGCGGACGGTGACGCGACCGAGATTGTTGCGGCCGCCCGAGGACTTGAGGCCCTCGGTGAGCTGCTTGACCGGCTTGCCCTTGTAGAGCGCCGAGCGGTCGACGATCACGAGCTGGCGAAGGCTCGGCGTGATCGGGTTGTAGGTCTTCAAAGCCATGGGTCTTCTCCGGTCCTCAGCCTCAGAGGCCCGTCGTCACGTCGATCGAGTGGCCTTCGGCCAGCGTCACGATCGCGCGCTTGTGGTCGCCCTGGCGGCCGAGGCGGCCGCGGAAACGCTTCTCCTTGCCCTTGCGGACAAGCGTGTTCACGCTCACGACCTTGACGTCGAAGAGCTTCTCGACCGCAGCCTTGATCTGCGGCTTGGTCGCGGTGTCGGACACCTTGAACACGACCTTGTTCTGCTCGGACGCGTAGGTCGCCTTCTCGGTGATGATCGGCGCGCGGATGACGTCGTAGTGGCGAAGGTCGGTCATTTGAAGCGCGCCTCCAGCGCATCGATGGCGGCCTTGGTCAGCACGAGCGTGTCGCGGCGCAGGATGTCGTAGACATTGATGCCCTGCACGGGCAGCACGTCGACCGTGTGGATCGCCCGCGAGGCCAGCTTCACGTTGGCGTCGACCTCCGCGCCGTCGACGACGAGCGCGTTGGAGAAGCCGAGCTTCTCGATTTGGGCGATGAACGCCTTGGTCTTGGCCTCGCCGAGCGCGAAGTCGTCGAGCACGACGATCTCGCCGCCCTTGGCCTTGGCCGAGAGGGCGTGCTTCAGGCCGAGCGCGCGGACCTTCTTGGGCAGGTCATGCGCATGGGAGCGCAGGACCGGACCGAAGGCGCGCCCGCCGCCGCGGAACTGCGGAGCGGAGGCCTGGGCGTGACGGGCGCGGCCCGTGCCCTTCTGCTTGTACATCTTCTTGCCGGTGCGGGCGACGTCCGACCGGCCCTGCGTGACATGCGTGCCGGCCTGACGGCGAGCGAGCTGCCAGCGCACGATGCGGTGCAGGATGTCGACCCGCGGCTCGAGACCGAAGATCTCGTCCGACAGGGTGACGGTGTCGCCCGACTTGCCGTCGGCCTTGGTGATCGCGATCTCAACCATCATGCGGTCTCCTCGGCGGTCGTTTCGGTGGCCGGGGCCTCCGCGGCGGGGGTCGAAGCCGGGGCGTCGGCCTGGCCGCGCTCACGGAACTTGCCCGGCATCGGGATGCCCTCGGGGAGCTTGGTCTTCACGGCGTCGCGCACCAGGATCCAGCCGCCCTTCACGCCGGGAACGGCGCCCTCGACGAGGATCAGGCCGCGCTCGGGATCGGTGGAGACCACCTTCAGGTTCTGCGTGGTCACGCGCTCGTCGCCGAGATGACCGGCCATCTTCTTGTTCTTGAAGACCTTGCCGGGATCCTGACGGCCGCCGGTCGAACCGTGCGAACGGTGCGAGATCGACACGCCGTGGGTGGCGCGCAGGCCGCCGAAGTTCCAGCGCTTCATGGCGCCGGCGAAGCCCTTGCCGGTCGAGGTGCCGGTGACGTCGACGCGCTGGCCGGCGACGAAGTGGTCCGCGGTGAGCTCGGCGCCCACGGGGATCACGGCGTCGTCGGACACGCGGAACTCGACGAGCTTGCGCTTCGGCTCCACCTCGGCCTTGGCGAACACGCCGCGCTCGGCCTTGGTCACGTTCTTCGGCTTGCGCGAGCCCGCGCCGAGCTGAAGGGCGACATATCCATTGGTTTCGACCGTGCGGTGGCCAACCACTTGGCACTGGTCAACCTTGAGCACGGTGACCGGAACATGCTCGCCGGCGTCGGTGAAGACGCGGGTCATGCCCAGCTTCTGTGCGATGAGTCCGGAGCGCATCCGCCTCGTCCTTCTACTCAGTGAGCCTGGATCAGAGCTTGATCTCGACGTCGACGCCGGCGGCGAGGTCGAGCTTCATCAGCGCGTCCACGGTCTGCGGCGTCGGGTCGACGATGTCGAGAAGACGCTTGTGCGTCCGGATCTCGAACTGCTCGCGGCTCTTCTTGTCGACAGCGGGATGGGACCGCGCACCTGCGCGCCGGTCCGCTTGGCGGTCGACACGATCTCGCGGGTCGAGGTGTCGAGAATGCGGTGATCGAACGCCTTGAGGCGGATCCGGATGTTCTGGCCGTTCATGGGTCTACCGTCTCCACGGGTCGGAGGCGGCCGGTAAAGCCGGCCCCCTTCCGCGTCAGGAAGTTCAAGTCACTCGATGATGCTTGCGACGACGCCTGCGCCGACGGTTCGGCCGCCTTCGCGGATGGCGAAGCGCAGCTTCTCCTCCATCGCGATCGGAACGATCAG
>QFPN01000023.1 GCA_003241695.1 Ancylobacter novellus
GAGCTCGTCCGCGCCAAGCTGATCGCCGAGGACACGGGCGAAGTGAAGGAAGCCCCGGCGCCCGACAACAAGATGCAGGCTAAGCCGAAGAACAAGGCCGGGAAGCAGGCGGCCGACAAGGCGCAGGGTTGAACGATGCTCGTCATCGCTCCCGCCACCGCCGAGCCTTTGACGCTGGGCCAGGCCAAGGCCGATCTGCGCATGACGCATGATGCCGACGACGGCCTGATCTCCAGGCAGATCACGTCCGCACGCGAAACCGTGGAGCAGTGGACCGGCTTGGCGTTGGCGGATGCCACCTACACGGCGCTGCTGCAAAGCGGCGACACGCTGCAGTTGATCCCGGCAACCGTGCAGTCATTGACGCGGGATGGTGAAGCGGTTGCCTTCACCAATGACGGCTTCGGCCGCCTGTGCTTCGCTGGAGATTCGGCGGTCGTCACGTTCCAGGGAGCGCCGCAGTACGTCCCTGAGCCGCTCAAGACCGCCATGCTGCTGCTGGTTCGCCGAGAGTACGAGGTAAGCATTGAGCAGCAACAGGTGGCCTACAGTGCCGCCCTGGCCATGGCTTGGCCCTACCGACGGAACCTAGGCGCATGAAGTCCAATGACCTGCGCCACCGCGTCACGATTCAGCGCAAGGCCGAGGTGGTCGATCCAGTGAGCGGCTATCGCGACTGGTCATGGAGCGACTACGCCACGGATGTCCCGGCTAAGTGGCTGGCGGGTCCGGGCCGGGAGTTCCTGGCAAGCGAGGCGCTCCGTTCAGAGGTGCAGGGACGGTTTGAGCTGCGCTGGTCGCCGCTCATGGCCACCGTTACGCCGCTCGATCGGGCGCTGTGGGACGGAAGGGTGTACGACATCAAGTCTCCACCACTCACCGACCTGACAGCGCGTCGGACCATCACGCTCATGGTTGCCGAGGGGCTCAACGATGGCTGAGTACGAGGCATTCCGCGTCTCCGGTCTGGACGGCGTGCTGGACAAGCTCCAGCGACTGCCATCCGAGGTGGTCAGCAAGAACGGCGGCCCTGTGCGCAAAGTGCTGCGAAATGCCGCAAAAATCATCCGGGACGAGGCACGCAAGAACGTGCGTGCGATCACCGATGAGCCCAATGTCGGCGGCGCGAACTTCTCGACCGGTACGCTGGAGAACGCCATTTCTGTCGTCAAGGGGAAGTCTCACGCGACGCTCAATGGAGAGCGCTACTTCGTGCTGGTGCCCAAGCGCAAACGCTACCCAATCGATCAGCGCACGCCCACCGGTATCGCCGTGGCGACAATCGGCAGGATGCTGGAGTACGGCACCAGCAAGCGCCGGCCCATTCCCTGGATGCGCCCCGCCTACTACGCCAAGCGACAGGCAGTCGTGGACTACGTGCAGTCCAACCTGACGGCCGAGATCGATAAGGTCATCAAGAAGATGGGTGGTTCGTGATCCCGCCGGTTTACAGCCTGCTGTCCACGCCGGCAGTGACGGCTTTGGTTGGTACTCGCATCTGGCAGGACGAAGCCGACGCACAGCCGGCTGGCGACTACATCGTGTGGTCTCTGCTGACCGCCGTGCCAGAGAACAACCTGTCCCAGCTCCCGCCGGGAGATAAGTGTTCCATCAGCGTGGACGTGTTCGCGGAGACCGAGCAGCGTCGGCAGAAAATCACCCAGGCGGCCCGTGCCGCTATTGAAGCCCACGGGTACGTCCTGAATCTCCAGTCGCTCGGGCGCGAGACCGATACCCGCCTGTGGCGGATGAGCTTCGACGCCGACCTTTTCTACCACCGCTAGACCCAGCAGAACCCATTAACGGCCCGCCTTTGCGGGCCTTTCTCATGCCCGAAGGAGGGCGCCATGGCTCAGGATTTCATCGAATCTCAGGGAACCGAGATCTTCTTCATCGACCCTTCTGCTCCCACTGCCCTGGTCACGATGGATTGCCCCACCTCCGCCAGCAAGTCCGGCGGGGCGCGCAATACCATCGAGATCATGTGCCTCAACGCCACCGATCCGGAGTACCGGCTCGGCACTCGCACCGCCACGACCTACTCGATCCCGTTCGCGCTCATCCCGTCGTCGAACTCGCATCAGACCCTGTTCGATCTCCAAGAGTCTGGCGCCGTAGTGCCTTTCAACATCGCCCTGAGCGACGGCACGGCCGACCCAACCGTCTCGTCTGGCGCAATCGTTCCGGCCGCCGGGCGGACTTCGTTCGGCTTTAACGCCTTGGTCACCGATGTCGCGATCGACATCCAGACCAATGACGTGGTGCGCGGGACGTTGACCTTGCAGGTGACCGGCCCGACCACCACCACCTGGAAGGCTTGATCTATGGACTACGGCCGATTCCTCACCGATAGCTCGGTCATCAGCCGCTCCGCCACCTTCAGTGACGGCACGGTGGCTGACGTTCACTTCATCAAGTGCTCTCACCTGGACTTCGAGAGGTTCCGGGCCTCCGAGAACTCGACGAACCCTGCTGACGTTGAGCGCGCAAAGCAGCGGTTCATCGCCGCGGTGCTGGTCAACCCGGACGGTACGCGCGCGATGTCAGATGACGACAGCATCAAGCTCACCGCCGAAGGGGTGTCGATCCTGCTTCCGCTCGCGCTTGAGACCAGCGGGATCATCAAGAGGCAAGACGCGGGAAACGCTGGCGGCGGGGAAGCCGAGACTACATCGAGCGCGTCCTCGCCCTGAACCTGGCTTGCACTGTCCCTGAGCTACGGGCACGCATGACGGAGGAGGAGTTCAGCGACTGGCTGGACTTCTACGCTCTGTACCCCTTCGACGACTTCCACCGCTACTACCGCCCGGCCGCCGTCGTTGCTGGCGCCATGAGCGGCGATGCCAAGGTCTTCGACCATCGGCTGGAGTTTATGCAACCCGATCCGTCGTTGAGGGAAATGAACACCGTGGACCGCTCCCTCATCGACGTTTTCACCCGGTAACCGACTATGGCGCTTGGAAGCATCACCATCGATCTGCTGCTCAAGACGGGCAGCTTCGTGACCGATTCCAAGGTCGCGGAGAAGCGCCTGCGCGTCGCTGGGGACCATCGGTGGCGTTGCGGCCGGTGCCGTGGCTGGCATCCTGGGCTTCAGTTCAGCGCTGGATAGCCTCAAGACGGCGATTGATGGCGCCGATAGGCTGGACGAGCTTAACGCCCGCTTCGGCATCACAACCGAGCAGCTGTCGAGCTGGGGCTACGCCGCGAAGATGACGGGCTCCGACCTTGAGGGGCTGGCGTCGATCATCCCGAAGTTTTCGAAGAACATCGCCGATGCGGCCGACTCCAACAGCACCGCGGGCAAGACGTTCGCGGCGCTCGGGATCAACATCCGCGATCAGTCGGGACAGCTGCGATCTTTTCAGGACCTGCTGCCCGAGGTGGCCGACAAGTTCAAGCTTCTGGAAAACGAGACGACCGAAACCGCTCTCGCTATGCAGCTGTTCGGCAAGTCTGGCTCGGAGTTCCTAGAGTTCCTGAACCTGGGATCCGACGGGCTCAAGTCGATGGAGGACCGGGCGAAGGCGCTTGGCATCGTCATCGACAGTAATACCGCATCAGCCGCGGCGAACTTCAACGACCGCATGGACGATCTGAAAGCGGCCACGAATGGTTGGTTCACCCAACTCGCCGCACAGCTCCTGCCGACGCTGAACGAGTTTGCCACCAAGCTGGTTGAGCTAGCGAAGAATGGCGACGCCGTTCGAGCTGTGGCCGATGGGGTCAGCAGTGCATTCTCCGGTATCGGTCAGGCTGTGGATGCGCTACAGCCCGTCTTCAACTTCTTCGACCGGCTGCGCGGCGTCCTCGTCGGGATCGAGCTTCAGGGCAACGCGGCGGCGCAGTCACTCAACCCCGCGAACTGGAACATTAAAGATCTCTCGCGTCTTGGCGCGCAGTACAGGCAGGGCAGTGCATACGCCGGAAATGGCTACAAGGCCATGCAGACGCCCACCGTGGACCGCACTGTTCAGATCATTGATCCATCTGACGGGTTTGCCGAATGGAAGAAGCAGCAAGCCGAGATGGCGGAGGCCGAGGCAAGAGCCAAGGCACTCCAGGAGCGCCTCGACGCGCTCCTCAATGGCTCAGGGTCCAGTAAGCCCTCGAAGAGGGCCAAGGCGCTCAAGGAAGTCAAGGACGCCGCCACGCAAGCCGTCGAAGACTACGACGCGATCTACGGGGGCGCTCAGGACCGCGCGGATTCTCAGGTGGGCGCGCTAGAAAAGGAGATCGCTCTTTGGGGGGATCGGACCGAGGCGGCGAAAGTCTCGTACGAGATCCAGCGAGGCGCCTTGCAGGGTATCAGTGAGCAGCAGGCCGAGTACCTTCTGAGCCTCGCCAAGACGCGCGACGCCCTGGAGGACTACGACGACATCTACGGGAAGATGGACGAGAAGGCGAAGGAATCTGCAAGCCAAATGTC
>QFPN01000005.1 GCA_003241695.1 Ancylobacter novellus
GCGGGGCCATATCGTCAACGTCACGTCCATGGGCGGCTTCATCACCATGCCCGGGATCACCTTCTATTGCGGAAGCAAATTCGCGCTCGAAGGCATCTCGGAAGCGCTCGGCAAGGAAGTGGCGAGCTTTGGAATTCGGGTGACGGCGCTCGCTCCCGGCCAATTCCGCACGGACTGGGCCGGACGCTCGATGGATCGCACACCGCGCAGCATTGCCGACTATGACGCGCTCATGGATCCGATCCGCGTCGCACGACAGGCCAAAAGCGGCAACCAACCAGGCGATCCAGCCAAGGCTGCGCAGGCGTTGCTCGCGCTGGTCGATGCCGAGAATCCGCCGGTGCGGCTGTTCCTGGGCGATGATGCACTTGGACTAGTCGAGCAGAAACTCGACGGGATGCGGGCCGAAATCGGCGCGTGGGAGAAGCTTTCGCGTTCAACCAGCTTCGCATGACGAGCGCTTGAATCTACAGCAGCTTATGAAGGCGTTCCGCGCGTCTTCATAAGTCCGCTGCGAGGTCGGAAGCTGCGATCGCGGCTCTCGGCTCTCAAGATATATCGGGCTGTAGCGTAGAATCGACGGCTTAACTCACCCGGCGGATTCGGTGATCGACGGCAATATCGCACCATAGAGGGCAATCGGCGATTCTGGCGGAAGGGGTGGGATTCGAACCCACGGTGGAGTCGCCCCCACGGCGGTTTTCAAGACCGCTGCCTTAAACCACTCGGCCACCCTTCCGGCGCGCGATGTTTGCGCCATGCGGGCGCAAGCCGCAACTCCAAGTTCGCCGCTCCGCACTGCGGCGACGGAGAAGGTAGCTGGTTGACGATGCATTAAAAATTGGTTGCCCTGCCGCATTTATGCCTTATTTTCACCGCCTCGTGGACGTTCGGACATGGCGGTTCGGTGACGGATCAAACCGCCTTTTCTTCGGGGGAGAGAGCTGCCGCGCACGCGTCGGCGGATCGCAAGGCGCAAATTTCAGCGCGCCGCGACTTTCCTTCAGATGAAACGGGGATGGACTTGATGGCCGACGCCGGAGCCCGTCGCGACGCTTCAGTGGCTCGATCAAAATCCTCATTCTCGATTTCGTTCGCGGCGCCCCTCGTGGTCGCGTGCTTGGCCGTCGCTGGCTGTTCGGCGCATGACCGTACGGTCGCCAGCGCAACGCCGACCGTTCCTCCCCCGACGCAGACTGCGGCTTCTAGCGGCGGCGCGCCTGCGGAGGTCGCGCTGGTGACCACGCAGACCGCGCCGGACGCGCGCAGCGCAGCGGGACGGGCCGTCGCCGGAGCCCAGCCGATGCGGCCCGTCGTCACGAGCGCCAAGGCCGCCGATCATCATCCGACGCGGGTGGGCAAGTCCGGCGGGGGGCTCGCCTCCTGGTACGGCGCGCGGTTCCAAGGCCGTCCGACCGCGAACGGCGAACGGTTCGACATGGGCGGCTTCACCGCCGCGCATCGCAGTTTCCCGCTGCCGTCCTATGTCCGCGTCACCAACGTCTCGAACGGCCGTTCCATCGTCGTGCGCGTGAACGATCGCGGCCCCTTCCACGGCGGCAGAGTGATCGACGTCTCGCACCGCGCGGCCGACGTGCTCGGTTTCCGCGGCCATGGCGTCGGCACGGTGAAGCTCGACCTGATCGGTCCCGCGCCCGAAGACGGCAGCGACGACCGGAAGTTGCTCGCCTCGTATCAGGAGTTCGGCCGTCCCGCCGCTCCTCCCGGAACGCAGCTCGCCATGGCGCCGGTGTCAGACAGCCAGCTCGCCGGCGAAACGATGGGTTATGGCGAACGCGCAATCGCGGTGGCGAGCGCCGCCGTCACGCGATCCGCGGACTTTGTGAAATCGTCCGCCGTAACGGTGGCGTCGGGCGCGAAATCCGCGATCGGAAAAGTGATCCCGGCGGCGCCCGAAAACCCGACGTCGACCGTTCCCGCGGAGCCTGTCGTCGCCTATGCCGCCGAAGAACGGCGGCCCACGCCGAAGCCGCGGGTCGTCGCGCCGTCCGAGCCCGTGCTTGCAAGCGCCGCTCCCGCCTCCTCGGCCGCAGAAGACGCCTCCGGCGAGCGTCCGTCGCTCGACGTTTCGTCGCGCATCGCGGCGGGCTTCGACAGCTTCGGAAGCTTCGACGACGCCGCGTCGCAGCTTCGCTCCGGCGCCCTCCGATAACCCTGTCCGTGGAAAGGTCCGCTCGGCGCGACCGCGCCGATTGTGCCTTTGCTTGCCGCGCCGTATCGTTCCCATGGGGCGAGGGCGCGGTCGTCATGCTGAATATCGTTTTCCGAACCGGTCGCCTAGCCCGAGCGGCTCTGGCGAAGGTTGCTTTCGCCGGCTTCGTCGCGTTCGCGGCCGTCGCCTCCGCTGCGGCGAAGGAGCCCGCCAAGCCCGCCGCGCCCACCGACGCGCCCATCGCCTTCCTGTATGACGAGACCGCCGACGCGGTGCTCTACGCCAAGCAGGCCGACCTCCCGTCGCCGCCCGCAAGCATGGCGACGCTGATGACGCTGGAGCTCGTCTTCAAGGCGCTCGCCGAAGGACGTCTCACGCGCGAACAGACCTTCCGCATCACCGAGGACGCCTGGCGGCGCGGCGGCGCGCCGTCCCGCTCCTCGACCATGTTCGCGAAGCTCAATTCGGAGGTAGCGGTCTCCGATCTGCTGCGCGGCGTCATCATCCAGTCCGGCAACGACGCCGCGATCACGCTGGCGGCTGGGCTCGCAGGCTCCGAACAGGCCTTCGCCGGCCAGATGAACCAGCGCGCCCGCGAGCTCGGCCTCACGCGCTCGACCTTCCGCAACGCCACCGGCCAGCCCGATCCCGACCAGAAGATGACGGCGCGCGACATCGCCACGCTCGCCGCCCATCTGATCGAGGCCTATCCCGAGCAATACCGCGCCTTCGGCGAGCCGGAGTTCACCTGGAGCAAGATCACCCAGCGCAACCGCAACCCGCTGCTCGCCGACTATCCCGGCGCCGACGGCCTCAAGACCGGTTACACGCAGGATTCCGGCTACGGGCTGGTCGGCTCGGTGGTGCGCGACGGCCGCCGGTTGATCATCGTTCTGAACGGCCTCGAGACCGCCAAGGACCGTGCAGATCAAGCGCGCAAGCTGCTCGACTGGGGCTTCAGCGCCTTCGAGCAGCGCCGGCTGTTCGCCGCGGGCGACGCGGTGGCGGAGGCGCGCGTCTTCGGCGGTGCGACGTTCCATGTGCCGCTCGTGCCCGAACGCGCGGTCGATCTGCTGACGCCCAAGGGCGACGACGCGCGGGTGACGGCGCGGGTGGACTATGCCGGCCCGGTGACGGCCCCGATCGCCAAAGGCCAGCGGATCGGGACGCTGAAAATCTGGCGTGGCGAGACTTTGACCGTCGAGACGCCTCTCGTCGCCGGCGCGGACGTTACGGTCGGCGATCTTCCGCGCCGCGCCTTCGACGGCGCGATGGAGCTCGTCAGCGGCTGGGCCGGCCGGATCGTCGACCGGATCTGATGGCGGGACGGTTCGTCACGTTCGAAGGGGGGGAGGGGGTCGGCAAGTCCACGCAGATCCGACGCCTCGCCGACCGCCTGCGGGCGCGCGGCCTAGACGTCGTGCTGACCCGCGAGCCGGGCGGCTCTCCGCGCGCCGAAGCGCTGCGCGAGACGCTCCTGAGCGGGCGGGCCAAGCGCTTCGGCGTCCTTGCGGAAACCATTCTCGTCGCCTCCGCCCGCGCCGACCATGTCGACCGCGTGATCCGGCCGGCGATCGCGCGCGGAAGCTGGGTCCTGTGCGACCGCTTCATCGACTCGACCGCCGCCTATCAAGGCGCGCTCGGCGGCGTGGAGCCCGAGACGATCCGCGCGCTCGAGACGGTCGCGGCTTCCGGCGCCCGTCCGGACCTCACCATCATGCTCGACGCGTCCCCTGCGAGCGGCCTCGCGAGAGCGCGCAAGCGGGCCGGGGAGGGCGCTGCGGCCGACCGCTTCGAGAGCGAGGATGGACTGTTCCACGAACGGCTTCGCGACGCCTTCCGCGCGATCGCCGAAGCCGAGCCCGCGCGCTGCGCGCTCGTCGACGCAGAGGGAAAGGAGGACGACGTCGCGGCTCGAATCTGGAACGAGGTGATCCGCCGGTTTGGCTTAACCGACAAATCCGAAGCGGGAGCCGCCCGATGATCGAGCCCGACGGCCCGCCCGAGGCCGACCGCCGCGCCGGTTGCCCGCATCCGCGCGAGACCGAGCGCCTCGTCGGCCATGCGAGCGCCGAGCGCGAACTGCTGACGGCGTTCCGCTCGGGCCGGATGCACCATGCGTGGCTGCTGACCGGAGCGGAGGGAATCGGCAAGGCGACGCTCGCCTATCGCATGGCGCGCTTCGCCCTCGCTCATCCGGAGCCGTCGACGGCGCTCGAAGCGGCGGCCGATCTTTCCGTCCCGCACGACGCCCCGGCTGCGCGGCGCCTCGCGCGGCTCGCCCATCCGGATCTGCTTCTGCTGCGGCGCGGCTGGAACGCCGAGCGCAAGACCCACTACGCCGAGATCCGCGTCGACGACGTGCGGCGCGCGACGGGCTTCTTCGGGGCGACCGCCGGGGAGGGGGGGTGGCGCGTCGCGATCGTCGACGCCGCCGACGACCTCAACGGCGCGGCCGCCAACGCCCTGCTGAAGGTTCTGGAGGAGCCACCGCCGCGCGCGATCTTCCTGCTGGTTTCGGCGACGCCGCGGCTACTGCCGGCTCCGGTGCGTTCGCGCTGCCGCACGCTTGCGATGAAGCCGCTCGCTTCGGCCGAAGTCGCCGAGGCGCTGCAGGGACTGCCGGAGATCGTCGAGGACCACGAGCCTGAGGCGCTCGTCTCGGCGGCGGAGCTGTCCGAAGGCAGCGTCGGGCGGGCGTTGTCGCTGCTCGCGAGCGACGGCGCGACGCTGAGGAAGGCCGTCTCGGACCTGCTCGACCGACTGCCATCCGTCGACGTCAAAGCGAGCCACGCGCTTGCGGAGGATCTGGCGAAACGGGGCGGCGAGGAGCGCTTCGCGCTGTTCGTCGGTCTGGTGCAGGACTGGCTGCACGACCGCGCCCGCGCAGGCGCGGCGGTGAGGGAGCCGCGCCTTGCGCGGTTCGCGGAGGTATGGGAAAAGACGGCCCGCGCCGCCTGCGAGGTCGAGATCTTCAACCTCGACCGTCGGCCCTTCGTCCTCGAGACGCTGACCGAACTCTCCGGCCTCGTGCGCCGCTGACGCGGGTTTCGAGAGACCTGGATCAGCGATGTCGGACGAGAAGACGCCCTACTACATCACCACCGCCATCGCCTATCCGAACGGCGCGCCTCACATCGGCCACGTCTACGAGGCGATCGCGACCGACGCCGTCGCGCGCTTCCACCGGCTGGACGGCCGCGACGTGCGCTTTCTCACCGGCACGGACGAGCATGGGCTGAAAATGGCCCAGACGGCCGCGCGGGAAGGCGTGACGCCGTTCGAATGGGCGACGAAGAACGCCACCCGCTTCCGCGAGATGGACGAGCGCTACGGGATCTCGTTCGACCGCTTCATCCGCACGACCGACAAGGACCATTACGCCGCGAGCCAGGCGCTCTGGCGGCGGATGCGCGAGGCGGGCGACATCTATCTCGGCAAATACGAGGGCTGGTACTCGGTCCGCGACGAAGCCTATTTCGACGAGAGCGAGACGACGCTCGGCGAGGACGGAACCCGCAAGGCGCCGTCCGGCGCGCCGGTCGAATGGGTGGTCGAGGAAAGCTACTTCTTCCGCCTCTCCGCCTTCCAGGACCGGCTGCTGAAACTCTACGAAGAGCAGCCCGGCTTCATAGGCCCGGACGCGCGCCGCAATGAGGTTCTGGCCTTCGTGAAGCGCGGCCTCGCCGACCTCTCGATCAGCCGCACCACCTTCGACTGGGGCGTTCCGGTGCCGGACGACCCGAAGCACGTGATGTACGTCTGGGTCGACGCGCTGACGAACTACGTCACCGGCGCGGGTTTTCCCGACGAGGCTTCGGAGCTCTGGCGCTACTGGCCTGCGGACCTGCACGTCATCGGCAAGGACATCATCCGCTTCCACGCGGTGTTCTGGCCGGCGTTCCTGATGTCGGCCGGCGTGCCGCTGCCCAAGCGCGTGTTCGCGCACGGCTTCCTCTACAATCGCGGGGAGAAGATGTCGAAGTCGGTCGGCAACGTCGTCGACCCCTTCGCGCTCGCGGACGGCTACGGCGTCGACGCGGTGCGCTACTTCCTGCTGCGCGAGGTTCCGTTCGGTCAGGACGGCAACTACAGCCACGACGCGATCGTCGGCCGGCTCAACGCCGACCTCGCCAACGACCTCGGCAATCTGGCGCAGCGCTCCCTCTCGATGATCGCGAAAAACTGCGAGGGCAGGGCGCCGCAGCCCGGCGCGTTAAGCGAAGCCGACCAGGCGATGCTCGACGCCGCCGACGCGCTGCTCACCAAGACGCGGCTCGCCTTCGGGGATCTCGCGCTGCATTCCGCGCTGGCGTCGATCTGGGCCGTCGTGGCTGAGGCGAACCGCTATTTCGCGAACGAGCAGCCCTGGGCGCTGAAGAAGACGAACCCCGAGCGCATGGCGACAGTGCTCTACGTCACCGCCGAGACCGTGCGGATCGTCGCCCTGCTGGCGCAGCCCTTCATGCCGACCGCGGCGGGCAAGCTGCTGGACCTGCTCGCCGTTCCGGAGGCCGAGCGCGGCTTCGACGCGCTCCGGGAGGGCAGGCGCCTTGCGCCCGGCTCCGCCCTGCCCGCGCCGCAGCCGGTGTTCCCGCGTTTCGTCGATCCGACGACGGAGGCCGCGCAGTGAGCGCTCCGCTCGTCGACAGCCACTGCCACCTCGATTTTCCGGACTTCGAGCCGGAGACCGACCAGATCGTCGAGCGCGCCCATGCGGGCGGCGTCGGGCTGATGGTCACGATCTCCACCCGAGTGCGCCGCTTCGAGCGGATCCTCGCGCTCGTCGAGCGGTATGACGGCGTGTTCGGCACGGTGGGCACGCATCCGCACAACGCCCATGAGGAACTCGACGTCACCGTCGAGGAGCTGGTGCGGCTCTCCAGCCACCCGAAGATCGTCGGGATTGGCGAGGCCGGGCTCGACCACCACTACGAGGGCGACTACGCGGCGCAGGAACGGGGCTTCCGGACCCACATCGCCGCGGCGCGCGAGACCGGCCTGCCGCTCGTCATCCACGCCCGCGCTGCCGACGAGCGGATGATCGAGGTGCTGGAGGACGAAACGGGGAAGGGGGCCTTCCCGGCGGTCCTGCACTGCTTCTCGTCGGGCGCCGAACTCGCCCGCCGCGGCGTCGCGCTCGGTCTCTATGTGTCTTTCTCCGGCATCCTGACCTTCAGGCGTTCCGAAGAGCTGAGGGCGATCGCGGCCGAGGTTCCGGCCGACCGCCTGTTGGTCGAGACCGACGCGCCCTACCTCGCCCCGGAGCCGTTCCGCGGCAAGCGCAACGAACCGGCGCATGTGGCGCGGACGGCGGCCGTTCTGGCCGATGTCCGCGGCTGGACGGCGGACGAGGCGGCGCGGGTGACGACGGACAATTTCTTCAGGCTCTTCAGCAAGATCGACAGGAATTCTCTTGTGACCACGAAAGGCCAACACGCCGCATGAGCCTGCGCGTCACGATCCTCGGCTGCGGCTCGTCCGGCGGCGTGCCGCGGGTCGCCGTCGGCTGGGGAAAGTGCGACCCCGCCGAGCCTCGGAACCGCCGGCGACGCTGCTCGATCCTCGTGGAGCGCTTCGGCGGAGGCGAGGGCGGCGCGACGGCGGTTCTGGTCGATGTGGGGCCGGATCTGCGCGAACAGCTTCTCACGGCGGACGTCGACCGTCTCGACGGCGTGCTGCTGACCCACGACCATGCGGACCACACGCACGGGATCGACGATCTCAGGCCGCTCGTGATCCAGATGCGCCAGCGGATCGACGTCTGGTCGGACGCCCGCACAGCCGAAGTGGTGCAAAGCCGTTTCGGCTACGCCTTCGAGTCGCCGCCCGGCAGCGACTATCCGCCGATCCTCAACGACCGCCGCATCGAACTCGGACGCGCGGTCGTGATCGACGGCCCCGGCGGCGCCGTCGAAGCGCTTCCCATCGACCTGATGCACGGAAAAACCTACCGCGCGCTCGGCTTCCGCTTCGGCGACCTCGCCTACACGCCGGACGTCAACGCGATCCCGGACGAGTCGGTCGAGGATCTGCGCGGCCTCGACGTCTGGATCATCGACGCGCTGCGAGACACGCCGCATCCGACCCATTTCTCGCTCGAGGACGCGCTCGGCTGGATCGACCGGCTGAAGCCTCGTCGCGCGATCCTCACCAATCTCCACACCGACCTCGACTACGCTACGCTCAAGCGCCGCCTGCCGCCGGAGATCGACGTGGCGTTCGACGGGATGGTCGTGGAGGCGCGCTAATTCGGACCGCGGGCGGACGCCGCCGATGAGCCGCATCCTGATCTACGGCGCGACCGGCTACACCGGCGGCCTCGTCGCCGAGCGCGCCGCGACGCTCGGCCTCGAACCGATCGTCGCGGGCCGAAGCCTGGAAAAGGCGAGGGCGCTGGGGGCCAGCCTCTCCCTGCCCTGGCGCGCCTTCGGACTCGACGACGCCGCGAGGCTTCGGGAGAACCTGTCCGGCGTTTCCGTCGTTTTGAACTGCGCCGGCCCGTTCTCCGCGACCGCCATGCCCATGGCGCGCGCCTGTCTCTCGGCCGGCGTCCACTATGTCGACGTGACCGGCGAGATCGACGTGTTCGAGGCTTTGGCGGCGCTCGACGGCGAAGCGAGGGGCCGGGGGATCGCCCTCCTCCCGGGCGCGGGCTTCGACGTCGTCCCGAGCGATTGCCTGGCGGCGCACGTCGCCCGCCGCTTGCCGGGCGCCGTCCGCCTGAAACTCTCGATCGGCGGCTTCGGCGGCCTCGGCTCGGCGAGCCGCGGCACGGCCAAGACCATGCTCGAGGCGATCGGCGACGGCTGCCGCGCGCGTCGTGGCGGCCGGGTCGTGACGCTGCCGGCGGCGCCGACCGGCGCAGCCGATTTCGACGACGGACCGCGGCCGACCGTCGGCGTGAGCTGGGGCGACGTCGTGACGGCTTATCGTTCGACCGGGATCGCCGACATCGACGTCGCCTTCGAGGCCAATCCGCCGATGCGCCGCGCCGCCGCCATGCCGGGCTTCGCCAGACGGATCATCGGATCCGCGCCCGTGCGCGCCGCGCTGACGCGCCTGATCGACGTCGCCATGCCGCCGGGCCCCGATGAGAACGCGCGCCTCGCGGGCCGCAGCCTGATCCTGGCGGAAGGCTGGGACGCCGCTGGCGGCTACGTGGCGAGCCGCCTGGCTGCGCCCGAAGCCTATCGGCTGACGGCCCTGACGGCCGTCGAGATCGCGCGGCGGGCGGCGACCGGCGATTGTCCGACAGGTTTCCAGACGCCGGCCACGGCGTTCGGCCCAGACTTTATATTGTTGTTCGAACACGTTGAGCGAAATGATGTTTGACCACTGGAGCGCGCCGCGTCCGTCATCGGCCACGGACCCGCGTCGAGCGCCCTCATCGCCGATGATAGTTCCATAATATATCTTATGCGACTCGTATCCTAACGCCGAGACGGGCGCTCTTCATGAGCAACCAAGCTTGACCCGGCGGGCGCGTCCGGTCCACCTCGGACCGGATCGAAGCTCTCCGGATCGAAGCTCTTGCGAGACCGCCCCATGCAGCCTTCCCGAGACGTCGCGCGGCTGATCGAGATCATGGCGGCGCTCCGCACGCCGGGCACCGGCTGCCCGTGGGACCTCGCCCAGACCTTCGCGACGATCGCGCCCTATACGATCGAGGAGGCCTACGAGGTCGCCGACGCGATCGGCCGCGGCGACATGGGCGACCTTCGCGACGAACTCGGCGATCTGCTGCTGCAGGTGGCCTATCACGCCCGCCTGGCCGAGGAGGACGGCGCCTTCGCCTTCGGCGACGTCGTCGAGGCGATCACCGCCAAGATGATCCGCCGCCATCCGCACGTCTTCGGCGACGCGGCCGGCATTAAGACGCCGGCCGTCGAGGCGCAGTGGGAGCGCATCAAGGCCGAGGAGAAGGCGGCCCGCGCCGCCGAGCGAGGCGACCGAACGGCGAGGGCGTCGAGCCTGCTCGACGGAGCGCCGGTCGCCCTCCCCGGCCTGACGCGAGCCGTGAAACTACAGCAGAAGGCCGCGACCGTGGGCTTCGACTGGGACGACGTCGCGCTGGTGGTCGGCAAGGTTCGCGAGGAGGCCGACGAGGTCGCCGAGGCGGTCGAAAGCGGCGACCGCGACGCGATCGAGGACGAGATCGGCGACCTGCTCTGCGCCGTCGCCAATCTCGCACGCCATGCCGGCGTCGACCCGGAGAGCGCGATCCGCCGGTCGAACGCCAAGTTCGAGCAGCGGTTCCGGGCGATCGAGGCGGCGCTGGCCGCCCAAGGCCGCACGCCCGCCGACAGCGACCTCTGGGAGATGGACGGTCTCTGGAACGAGGCCAAGGCGGCGGAGAAGGCGGCGGCCGGAAACAAGGCTGCGGAGTAGGGCGCGGCGCCCCTGCCCTCAATCCGTCAGAGCGGCCGAAGCTCCTCGTGGCGGCGCTCGATCCGCTCGGCGAGCAGCGCCCCGGAGGCCGCGACGATCTCCCCATATTCCGCGCGTTTCCGGTCGGTGAGCGCGAGCTTCGGGTCCGCGAGCATCTCGGCGAAGCCGAGAATGGTCGTGAGATGGGTGCGGACCTCGCCGATGAACGCGAAACCGTCCATCGCGATCGGAGCGTCGGCGGCCGCCGGCGAAGTCGGTTTCCCGACGGCGGCGGAGTCGCCGCGCGCATCCGCGCCAACGCTAACCGTCTGATTCATCGATTGATCCCCGAATTGCGCGAGTCTCTCACGACGGCTTCGGGAACGTCAAACGGACTTTTGAGAGCGGGCCCGCCGAGCGCTCGAAAGCGTTGCTCGGCATCCCATTGAGAAGACTCGAAGGTCGGGCGTCGTGCGATCTGATTGAGTCAGAACGCCGCAGCGTTCGCGCTCACGCCGCGATGTCGGCGACAGGCGCCGCATCGCCGATGCGCCCTCTGAGGAACCCGGCGATGTTGCCGATCGCCGCCCTGCCCTCCGGCAGAAACCGCGCGAAAGCCTGCCAGACATGCGGCATCTGAGGCCAGACCTCGAGCGTGGACTCGACGCCGGCCGCGACAAGGGCCGCGTGCATGCGCCGCGCGTCGTCGAGCAGGATCTCGTCGCCGCCGCATTGGATCAGCGTCGGCGGAAAACCGGCAAGGTCCCCGAACAGCGGCGACAGCAGCGGATCGAGCGGATCGAACCCCGGCGCGTAGGCGCCGACCACGTCGGGCAGACGCATGGCGTCGAGAAAGGGGTCGAGCGTTGCGTTCGCCGTCATGCTCGCGCCGCTTCCGGTCATGTCGACGAATGGCGACAGGCCGACCAGCGCGGCGGGAAGCGGCGCCCCCTCGTCTTTCAGCTTCAGCATCAATGCGAAAGCGAGGTTGCCGCCGGCGCTGTCGCCCACGACCGCGACGCGCGACGGATCGACGCCGCCGGCGAGCAACGCGCGGTAGGCCGAAGCCGCGTCGTGGAGAGCGCAAGGGTAAGGATGCTCGGGGGCGAGCCGATAGTTGACGGTGAACACCGACGCGCCGACCTCCCGCGCGATGCGGCCCGAAATGCCACGATGGGTGCGCGCCGAGCCCATGACGAAGCCGCCGCCGTGGAGATAGAGCACGACGCCCCTGCCCGCGCCGCCGCGCGGCTCGTGCCGCTCGCCACCAAGACCGCCAAGCGTGATCCGACGACGGACGACGCCGCGCGGCGCGTCGGGCGCGAACACCGCGATCGTGTCGCCGTTGCGTCTAAGACGCACGAGATCCTGCTCGCCGTTGATATGGTGCTTTACCACATGGCGAAGAAACGCGCGCAGCATGCGGGCCTGCGCGCTCACGGCCTCTGTCGGCGCCCTTTGCATCGGCCTGCGGTCCTCTGCTTCGGCGCGCGCGCCGCTGCGGGACGTGGCATCCTGCGGGTCGGCCCGAACGCCTTCGAATCGGCGAGCGTCACGGAACGGATATGACGAAGTCCAATGACCTTTTTGCGCCCGCCCAGACATCGGAGCCGCGGCGCGGCGCCGCACGGCAGGCCGCAGCGAAGCCCCTGCCCGCGGCTCTTCCGGCCGAGTCGGGATACACGGCGGCCGACATCGAGGTGCTGGAAGGCTTGGAGCCCGTGCGCCGGCGGCCGGGCATGTATATCGGCGGAACCGACGAGAAGGCGCTCCACCACCTCTTCGCCGAGGTGATCGACAACGCCATGGACGAAGCGGTCGCAGGCCATGCGACCTTCATCGGCGTCGACGCGCTCGCCGACGGCTCCGTGACGGTGACGGACAACGGCCGCGGCATCCCCGTCGACCCGCACCCGAAGTTTCCCGGTAAGTCCGCGCTCGAAGTCATCATGACGACACTGCATTCGGGCGGAAAATTCGACGGCAAGGTCTACGAGACCTCCGGCGGCCTGCACGGCGTCGGCGTCTCCGTCGTCAATGCGCTCTCGGAAAGCGTCGAGATCGAGGTCGCGCGCAACCAGCGGCTCTATCGCCAGAGCTTTTCGCGCGGGGTTCCGCTCGGGCCGCTGGTCGAAGTGGGGCCGATCCAGAACCGTCGCGGGACCAAAGTGCGGTTCCGCCCGGATCCGCAGATCTTCGGCGAGGGAGCGCGGCTGCAGCCGGGGCGGCTCTACCGCATGGCCCGCTCGAAGGCCTATCTGTTCTCGGGCGTCGAAATCCGCTGGTCCTGCGCGCCCGAACTTCTGGGCGACGCCGACGCCGCGCCGGAACGCGCCACCCTGCACTTCCCGGGCGGCCTGAGGGAGTTTCTCGCAACGACGCTGACCGAACGGAGCCTTGCGGCGGAGATCTTCTCAGGGTCGCACAGCCGCGTCGGCGGCCATGGCGGCGTGGAATGGGCGGTCGCCTGGACCGACGACGGCGACGACGGCTTCTCCCGCTCCTACTGCAACACCATTCCGACGCCCGACGGCGGCACGCACGAACTCGGCCTGAGAACGGCGCTGCTGCGCGGCCTCAAGGGCTACGCCGAACTCACCAGCGTGAAGCGGGCCTCGATCCTGACCGCCGAGGACGTGATGGCGGGCGCGGGCGCGATGCTGTCGGTGTTCGTGCGCGAGCCAGAATTCCAAGGGCAGACCAAGGAGAGGCTCGCGACGCCGGAGGCCGCGCGCATCGTCGAGAGCGCGGTGAAGGACGCCTTCGATCATTGGCTCGCCGCCTCCCCGCAAGCGGCCAACCGATTGCTCGAGGCCGTCATCATGCGCGGCGAGGACCGCCTGCGCCGGCGGCAGGAGCGCGACGTCGCCCGCAAGACCGCGACGAAGAAGCTCCGCCTGCCGGGCAAGCTCGCGGATTGCAGCCAGGCGGGCTCGAAGGGATCGGAGCTTTTCATCGTCGAGGGCGACTCGGCCGGCGGCTCGGCGAAGCAGGCGCGCGACCGCGCGACCCAGGCGGTCCTGCCGTTGCGCGGAAAGATCCTCAACGTCGCGAGCGCGGGCGCCGACAAGCTCGCCCAGAACCAGCAGCTCGCCGATCTGATGCTCGCGCTCGGCTGCGGCACGCGTTCGCGCTATTCGGACGGGGACCTGCGCTACGACAAGGTCGTGGTGATGACCGACGCCGACGTCGACGGCGCCCACATCGCTTCGCTCCTGATGACCTTCTTCTACCGCGAACTGCCGGAACTCATCCGGCACGGGCACCTCTTCCTCGCTGTCCCTCCCCTCTACCGCCTGTCCCATGGCGGCGAAACGCTCTACGCCCGCGACGACGCCCACAAGGACGAACTGCTGGCGAAGAAGTTCAAGGGCAAGAAGGTCGAGATCGGCCGCTTCAAGGGGCTCGGCGAGATGATGCCCGCGCAGCTTCGCGACACCACCATGGCGCCCGCGAAACGCACGCTGCTGCGCGTCGCGATCGACGAGGAGGACGGCGAAGGAACCCGCGACGCCGTCGAGCGTCTGATGGGCACGAAGCCGGAGGCGCGCTTCCGATTCATTCAGGAGCGAGCGGCGTTTGCGGGAGACCTCATCGACATTTGAGGCGCGATCCTCCGCCGGGAGCGCCGCAGACGGACGTCAGGCGGTATAACGGCCCCGACGCCGATCCAGGGAGGCGGGCGATGCGACCTGTGACGATCTTCCTTCTCGCGACCTTCGCGATGACGGCGCCGGCGATCCCGGCGTTCGCCCAGACGCCCTCCCCGCCTGCGCCTTCGGAGGCGACGCAGCCGGAGTCCGACACCCCTCAAGCTGGCGCGCCCGCGGAACGGCAGGACGACTCGCCCGAAGCTTCGCCGGCCGGCGGAGACCGCATCGGCGTGCCTGCGAAGGTCTGGGCCGTCAGGATCGCCGGCGGCTGGGAGGCCGACGGGCAGCGGGGTTTTTCGCGCGTGATCGGGACCTTCGAGGGCGACCGCCAGAAGCTGACGGTGCAATGGCTCGCCGCCCCGGACGGGCGGGTGATCAACGCCGTGGAGCTCGACGACGAGGAGGCCGCGAAGCTCACTTTCGGCGACATGCGCGCCGAACCGGAGGATCGCGGCGGCGTCACGGTGTTCCTCGACACCCTTCCGGACCGCGACGGCCTGCGGGACACGTGGGTCCTGATCATCGGCGCTCCCGGTGAGGCCCGTTTCGGCCCGGCGACCAACTGAAAAGCCATGATGGAAGGCTGAAATCGTCGCATCCCGGCCGTGATCGGCCGCGAATCCGCCTCCGTGCATTGACAAGCGGCTCCAAAACCCTCATTTCCGAGCGCAATCGGGGTCTTCGAACGCCAGTAAGCGCGTAGATCCGAGGCGGCGTCCGCGCCCCCGCCCGACGCGCCGCACGCTACTCAAGGACGACATGAGCTTTTCCGAACTCGGCCTCAGCCCGAAGGTGCTCGCCGCCGTCGAGGCGTCCGGCTACACGAACCCGACGCCCATCCAGGCGGCCGCCATTCCGCACGTGCTCGCGCGCCGCGACGTGCTGGGCATCGCCCAGACAGGCACCGGCAAGACGGCGTCCTTCACGCTGCCGATGCTGACCCGGCTCGAAGCCGGCCGAGCGCGGGCGCGAATGCCCCGCACCCTCATCCTCGAGCCGACGCGCGAACTCGCGGCGCAGGTCGAGGAGAACTTCACCCGCTACGGCCAGAACCACAAGCTGACCATGGCGCTGCTGATCGGCGGCGTGTCGTTCGGCGACCAGGACGCCAAGCTCACGCGCGGCGTCGACGTCCTGATCGCGACCCCCGGCCGCCTGCTCGACCATTTCGAGCGCGGACGCCTGCTGCTCACCGGCATCGAGATCCTCGTGATCGACGAAGCCGACCGCATGCTCGACATGGGCTTCATCCCGGACATCGAGCGGATCTGCAAGCTTATCCCGCCGAGCCGGCAGACGCTGTTCTTCTCCGCGACGATGCCGCCGGAAATCCAGCGCCTCACCGAGCAGTTCCTGCGCGATCCGGAGCGCATCGAGGTGGCCCGGCCGTCGACCGCCTCGGCCAACATCACGCAGCTTCTCGTCGCGGCGAGCGACGACCCGTCCGAAAAGCGCGAAGCCCTTCGCCTCGCCCTTCGCGGAGCGGACAATTTCAAGAACGCGATCATCTTCTGCAACCGCAAGCGCGACATCGGCGTCGTGCACAAGTCGCTTGAGAAGCACGGCTTCAACGTCGCGGCGCTGCACGGCGACATGGACCAGCGGGCGCGCATGGCGGCGCTCGACCGGTTCAAGACCGGCGACGTCGAACTGCTGGTCGCGAGCGACGTGGCGGCGCGCGGACTTGATATTCCGGACGTCAGTCATGTCGTGAATTACGACGTGCCAATCCATGCGGAAGACTACGTCCATCGGATTGGACGTACAGGTCGGGCTGGCCGCAGCGGCGTTTCGATCACTCTCGTGGCTCCCTCCGATGGCAAGCATCTCAGCGCCATCGAACAACTTGCCGGAGCCAAGATCGAATGGAAGGGCGACGCTCTCGACGCCAACGCAATGACATCCTCGTCGTCTCGTCGTGGGCGCTCCGGCTCCGCGTCGCGGGCGCCAGCGTCGGCTGCAGGTTCGTCGACGAACTCCCGCCCCTCGTCGCGACGCACCGCAAAGCCGCAGAGCGCGAAAGAAGCGACCGGCTCCGACGCCGATCGGCCTTCACCCGCCCAGACCGCCTCCGCCCCGACGCCCTCGCGCGGTGAGGCATCTACATCCAGGGCAGGTAATCGGTCGAAAACCGAAGGTCAGGAAGAGCGCGTCGTAGGTCTGGGTGATCACGTTCCGGCGTTTCTGCTTCGGCCGACCCGTCTGAAGCGCGCGTGAAATTCTCTTGAACGTAATTTAAGACGGTTTTTACCACGAGCTTGGAGAGTAGCGTCAGCCCGCAGAAAGCGGACCAGGATGGGGCGCTACCGGGATGCCGCGTGAAAGTGATTTCGACCGGACAATCGCTTTCAGCGACGCGGCGATACAGCGCCTTCGCGCCTACCGGCATCCTGCCTATCCCCGCAATTACGAACTCTGGTACACTTACGCGACCGGCTACAACGCCTCGCTGAACCGCGCGATCAACGAAGCGATCGAGAAATCGCCGATGATTTCCGAGCAGGATCTCGACCTGCTCTATGAAACCTACCTTTCACCGCTCAGGCTCTCGGAGCGCGTCGACAGCATCGGAACTCGCATTCTTGGCGAGATTTCCGAAGTCACCGAGATCCTCAAGACCGCGCGCGGCGCGAACAACGAATATGCAGGCGCGCTGGAAAAGCTTGCGCGCGAGACCGCAGGCATGGGCGATCTCGGCAAGAAGCTTGGAGAGCTCGCCCACGCCATGATCTCCGTCACCGACGTCGCGGTCGCGCGCACCCGCGAATTCGAAGCTCTGCTCGCAGCCTCACAAGACGAGATGCAGGAGCTTCACAACACGCTGGAAGTGATCCGCGCGGAATCGCTCACCGATCCGCTGACCGGGCTCGCCAACCGGAAATTTCTTCAGGGCACCCTCGACAGCTCCATCGCCGACGCAGCCAAGGGACAACGGTTCTCGATGCTCGTGGTCGACATCGACAACTTCAAGACGTTCAACGACAGCTATGGCCATCTGACCGGCGATCAGGTTCTGCGGCTGGTGGCGCTTGCGCTGAAGCAGAACGTCAAGGGCCAGGACCTCGCCGCCCGCTTCGGCGGCGAGGAGTTTGCGATCGTGCTGGTCGACACGCCTTTGTCGGGCGCCGTCGCGGTCGCCGAACGCATCCGCAAAGCCGTCATGACCAAGGATCTCGTGAAGCGCTCGACAGGCGAGCATCTCGGGCGCATCACGGTCTCGATCGGCGTGGCGACCTGGCGGCGCGGCGACAGCGGTCAGACGATCGTCGATCGCGCCGACCGCTGCATGTACGTCGCCAAGCGCGCGGGCCGAAACCTCGTCGTCTCCGAAGACGACCCGCGCACCCTCATGACCGCGCCTCCGGGCGACGAGAACGTGGCCTGATCCCGTCAGGCCGCGCGCGCCGCTCCGTCCCGCGCGGGATAGTCGACATAGCCTTCCTCGCCGCCGCCATAGAGCGTCGTCTTGTCCAGCGACGCCAGCGGCGCTCCTTCACGGATGCGCTCGACAAGATCCGGATTGGCGATGAAGGGACGACCGAACGCCACGAGATCGACGTCTCCCGCCGCCACACGCTCGGCGGCGAGCGCCGCGTCGTAGCCGTTGTTGCCGATATAAACGCCCTTGAAGGCCCTGCGCAGCTTTGAAAGATCAAAGCCGCCCTCGGGCGCGCGCGCGCCCTGGGTCTCGCCCTCGATGACGTGAAGATAGGCGATCCCGCGCTTCGACAGCTCTTCGACCGCGTAAGTGAAAAGCGGTTCGGGGTTCGAATCTGAGATGTCGTTGAAGGGGCTGAGCGGCGATAGCCGTACGCCCACGCGATCGGCGCCGATCGCCTTGGCCGCGGCCTCGACCGCCTCGATCAGGAAGCGCGAACGATTCTCGATCGAGCCGCCATAGGCGTCCGTCCGCTTGTTGGTCTTGTCGCGCAGGAACTGGTCGATGAGATAGCCGTTCGCGCCGTGAACCTCGACGCCGTCGAAGCCGGCGGCCCGGGCGTTCTCCGCAGCCTTGCCGAACTGGGCCGCGATGGCGGGAATCTCGTCGGTTTCAAGCGCGCGCGGCGTCACATGAGGTTTGAAGCCCGTTTCAGTGAAGGCCTGCCCCTCCGGCTTTATCGCTGACGGCGCGACGGGAAGCTTGCCGCCGGGCTGAAGATCCGGATGCGAGATGCGTCCGACGTGCCAGATCTGGAGGAAGATGCGGCCGCCCTTGGCGTGCACGGCGTCCGTCACCAGCCGCCAGCCCGCGATCTGCTCGTCGGAATAGACGCCGGGCGTCCAGGCGTAGCCCTGCGCCTCCGGCATGATCTGCGTCGCTTCGGCGATGATGAGGCCGGCGGAAGCGCGCTGAGCGTAATAGTCCGCATTCATCTGGCGGGGCGCGAGGGTCTTGTGGTCCGCGCGCGACCGGGTCAGCGGCGACATGACGATTCGGTTCGGGAGTTCGAGGGGACCGAGCCGAAGCGGTTCGAAGAGGGGATCGACGGAGGTCATGAAAGGTCTTTCTCGGGAGGAAGGCGGCTCCGCCGCCTATGTCGTCGTCCGAGATAGTGTCGATCGTTCTCCGCGCCTCCCCCATCGGGCCTGCAAAGAACGCAATTATGCATTGCGTGGACGCCAAATTGAACGATCTACAAATTTCTTACGATTTTTTGCCGGACTTCCGCGCCGCCGACCTTCGCGCGGCTTCGAGCGCTCGCCGCGCCCACGCCGCCATCTCGTCGGGATCGTCCAGAAGCCGCTCGGGCGCGCGACGATAGGACGTGACGACGCGGCGACCGCCCTTGGCGTCATAGGCGAAGGGTTCGCAGCCCTCGGCCTCGAACGCCGCCGCGTCACAGTCGCCGCATTTGAGATAGAGCGCGTCGCGCGCTTCCAGCGCTAACATCAGTCCGTCGGCTTGGATCCCGAAGCCGCCGAACATGCGTTTCACCCGAACCGTACCGAACGCCGCGAACAGCTCGTCGGCGCGGTCCTGATCCATCGCGTCAGGCGACCGGCTGGTAGCTCTCCGGCAACGCCGGCGTGATCGAGACCGATTCCCCGCAGCCGCAGGCCGAGACCTGGTTCGGATTGTTGAACACGAATCTCTGCGTCATCTTCTCGGTCACGAAATCCATCTCGGTGCCGAGCAGATAGAGGATCGCCTTCGGATCGATCAGCACGGTGACGCCCTTGTCCTCGACGACCTCGTCGGCCGGGCCGAGCGCCGCGGCGTAGTCGAGCGTGTACTCCATGCCGGCGCAGCCTCCGGTCTTCACCCCGATCCTCAGCCCGGCGATCGGCGTCTCCGAGCGCGCAATGATCGCGCGCACCCGATCGGCCGCGCGATCTGTGAGCGTCAGGACTTTAGGACGGGGACGGGCCATGATGCGCATGCTCCTCGACACGGAAGGGACGCGTCGTTTCGGCCTTCAAGATAGGCGCTTCGCCTCGCCGATGCGAGGGCGCCCTAATAAGTCGGCCAGACTCTCCGCGTCACGAGTTCCAGCAGGTGGCCGTCGGGATCGCGGAAATAGACGCTCGTTCCTCCGAGCGGCCATTCCATGCGGCTTTCGAGCGCGACGCCCTCGCCCGCCAGCCGATCGATCCAGGTCTGAAGCGCGTCGTTCTCGATCGAGAAGGCGACATGGAGCGGCCCATGCCCGTCATGTCCGGGAATGACGCCTCCGGGCGTCTCCTGCTGGCTCGCGGAGCCGCCTCGCCGGAACAGCAGCAGCACGCTCCGGCCCGAGACGTCGAAGGCGACGAGATTGTCGTTCGCGAAAAGCCGCGGGAAACCGAACAGGCGCTTGTAGAAGGCGGCCGCCTCAGGAAGATCGTCGACATACAGCGCGCTTTCGAGAACCGCGCCGACCTTCGGGATATCGCCGCCCTCCCCCGCAGTCAGAACCGCCTCACCACATGTCGAGCGCGACGCGGGCCTCGTCGGACATCCTGCTCTGATCCCAGGGCGGATCGAACACCATCTTGACGTTGACCTTGCCGACGCCCGGCACCGCGCCGACCGCGTTCTCCACCCATCCCGGCATTTCGCCCGCCACCGGACAGCCGGGCGCGGTCAGCGTCATGTCGATCGCGATGTCGCGCTCGTCGGACACGTCGATACGGTAGACGAGGCCGAGCTCATAGATGTCGACCGGAATCTCCGGATCGTAGACGGTTTTCAGCGCGGCGATGATGTCGTCGGTCAGCCGGTCGAGTTCCTCCGGCGGGATCGCCGAGGTCGCGGGCTTTTCGGCCGTGGCGGCTTCGCTCATGGCTGAGGCCTCTTTCACGCAAACAGATCGCGCGCCCGGACAAGGGCGTCGGCGAGACGATCGACCTCATCGGTCGTGTTGTAAAGCGCGAAGGACGCGCGGCAGGTCGAGGTCACTCCCAGACGCTTCAGCAAAGGCTGCGCGCAGTGGGTTCCGGCCCGCACCGCGACGCCCGAGCGATCGAGAACCGTGGCGACGTCGTGGGCGTGCGCGCCCTCGACGTTGAACGACACGATCGCGCCCTTGCCCGGCGCCTGGCCGAAGATGCGCACCGCGTTGATCGCGCCGAGCCGCTCCTGCGCATAGGCGCCGATCTTCGCCTCGTGGGCCGCGATCGCGTCGAGCCCGACCGAGCGCATGTAGTCGAGCGCCGCGCCGAGACCGATCGCCTGCACGATCGGCGGCGTGCCGGCCTCGAAGCGATGCGGCGGATCGGCGTAGGTGACGTTCTCCTCGGTCACGTCGCGGATCATCTCGCCGCCGCCGTTGAACGGCGGCAGCGCGGCGAGCCGCTCGGCCTTGCCGTAGAGCGCGCCGATCCCTGTCGGCCCGTAGACCTTGTGACCGGTCAGAACGTAGAAATCGCAGTCGATGTCCCGGACGTCCGGGGCAAGGTGCACCGCGCCCTGGCTGCCGTCGACCAGCACCGGAACGCCGCGCTCGTGGGCGATCCGGCAGACCTCTTTCACCGGCACCACGGTGCCGAGAACGTTCGACATATGCGTGACGGCGACGAACTTCGTGCGCTCGTTCAGCGCCGCCTCGAAAGCGTCGAGGTCGAAGGAGCCGTCCTCGCGGACCTGAACCCAACGCAGCACGGCGCCGCGACGCTCGCGCAGGAAGTGCCAGGGAACGACGTTCGAGTGGTGCTCCATGATGGTGAGCACGATCTCGTCGCCCTCCCCGATCCCCGACAGCCCGACGCCGTTCGCGACGAGATTGATCGCCTCGGTCGCCGAGCGCGTGAAGATGATCTCGTCGGTCGAGCCCGCGTTCAGAAAGCGCCGGACGCTTTCACGCGCATTTTCAAAGCCTTCGGTCGCGGCGTTCGCAAGATAGTGCAACCCGCGATGGACGTTCGAATACTCGGACTCGTAGGCCTTGCGCATCCGGTCCAGCACCTGGACCGGTTTCTGGGCCGAGGCGCCGTTGTCGAGATAGACCAGCGGCTTGCCATGGACGGTCAGCGACAGCGCGGGAAAGTCGGCGCGCAGGCGCTCGACGTCGTAGGCCGCGGAAGCGTGAAGAGGTTCGGCGAGGGACATAGGGCTGATCTAACCGCTTGAGGGCGGAACGCAAGAGCGGAAGCGAAGCGATCGACCATCGGTCATTCCGGACAGTGTAGGCCGATCCGGGATCGGGTCAGGACAGGTCGATGGAACCTCCGCCGTCGTCCTCCGACTTGACCGGAGGACCCATCGTCACCGCAGAACTCGACGCCCTACGTGGATGGTCCGGTCGAGCCGGACCATGAACGGAACCAAATCCTGACGACGATCCCGGTTCTCGCTTCGCTCGGCCGGGATGACGGCTTGCGTCGTCAGTCGCGCTCGCGAAGCCAGCGCACGGCGCGCGCCATGAGCGCGCCACGCAACGCTTCGTCCTCGATGGGCTCCAGCGCCTCGCCGACGAACGCCTGCACCATGAGAGCCTCGGCCTCCTTCCGGGGGATGCCTCGGGCCATGAGATAGAACAGCAGCTCGTCGTCGAGCGCGCCCACCGTCGCGCCATGGCCGCAGACCACGTCGTCGGCGAAGATTTCCAGCTCCGGCTTGGCGTCGGCCTCGGCGTTCTCCGACAGCAGGAGGGCGTTCGCCATCATCTTGCCGTCGGTCTTCTGCGCGCCGGGGCGAACCACGATCCGGCCCTGGAATACCGAGCGCGCCTCGCCGTCGAGCGCGGTCTTGAACAGTTCGCGGCTCGAGCAGCCGACGGTCCCGTGATCGACGACGAGCGTCGTGTCGAGATGGCGTTTGCCGCCTGCGAGGCCAGCGCCCAGCACCTCCGCGTTGGCCTTGTCGCCGGCGAAGTCGAGATAGATCTGCTGCCGCGCCGCCGCAGCTCCGGTCGCGAGCTTCGCGCTCGTGAACCGCGATTTGGCTCCGAGCCGCGCCGCGATCGTGGCCAGGTGGAGCGTGCCGAGCCCCTCGTCCTGCAGCTTCACGACCGTCGCCGAAGCTTCCTCCGCGAGGTCGATCCCGATCAGGGTGTTGGTCTGGTGGCCCGCGCCGTCGCCGACGTGGCTTTCGATGAGCGTAAAGGAACCGCCCTTGCCGATGGAGACCAGCACCCGACCGTAAGACGCGTGCGGCGCGCCGACCTGGATGTTGACCACATGGATCGGCCGCGCGACCTCGGCTCCGTCCGCGACGGCGATCACGAGACCATCGGCGACGAAGGCCGTGTTCAGCGCCACGACCGCGTTTTCGGCCGCCACGCCCTTGAGCGCCAGCGCGGACGCGGCGTCGCCGGCGAGCGCGACGGCGAGCGGCGCGACGGAGAGCCCCGGCTCCACGACGTCGATATCAGAGAGCGTCGGCGCGAGACGGCCGTTCACGAAGACGATGCGGCGCGCGTCCGCCTCGCCGAGCGGCAGCAGCGCGCGCGCGGCGTCGAGTTCGGCTGCGCCGGGCGCGTCGGCGACCGGCCGCGCGTCACGCATCAGGGCGCGAAGATCGGTGTATTTCCAATCCTCGACGCGGCGGTTCGGAAGCCCCTTCGCGGCGATGGACGCGAAGGCGGCGTCACGCAGCCGGCGCGCGGTCTCGCCGCCGGGCAAATCGGCTCGCAAGCGGGCGAACATGTCGCCCAGCGCCGTCTCCGCGGCCGTTCGGATGGGACGGATGTCAGCGTTCATGACGTCGCCCGCCGTCACGCCGCGTCGGCCGCATAGGCCGCATAGCCTTCGGCCTCGAGCTCATGGGCGAGCTCCGGCCCGCCGGTGCGCACGATCCGCCCCTTCGCCATGACATGGACCACGTCTGGCCGGATGTGATCCAGCAGGCGCTGGTAATGGGTGATCACGACGAAGCCGCGGTCCTTGGCCCGGAGCGCGTTGACGCCGTCCGACACGACCTTGAGCGCGTCGATGTCGAGGCCCGAGTCGGTCTCGTCGAGCACGCAGAGCTTCGGCTCCAGCAGCGACATCTGCAGGATCTCGTTTCGCTTCTTCTCTCCTCCGGAGAAGCCGACGTTGAGACCGCGCTTGAGCATGTCGTTCGAAATGCCGAGCGTATCCGCCTTTTCACGCACCAGCTTCATGAAGGCGGGGGTCGGCAGATCCTCGAGCCCACGCGCGCGCCGCTGCGCGTTCAGCGCGGTCTTCAGGAACGTCATGGTGGCGACGCCGGGAATTTCGAGCGGGTACTGGAAGGCGAGGAACAGCCCCTTGGCCGCGCGCTCGTCGGGCTCCATCGCGAGCAGATCCTCGCCGTCGAGCGTGACCGAGCCGTCCGTGACCTCGTAGTCGTCCTTGCCGGCGAGCACGTAGGAGAGGGTCGACTTGCCCGATCCGTTCGGGCCCATGATGGCGTGGACCTCGCCCGCTTTCACCTCGAGGTCGAGCCCCTTCAGGATCGCCTTGTCCTCGATGGAGGCGTGCAGGTTCTTGATGGAGAGCATTGCGTCCCTAATCCAGTTTAGAAGTTGGCCCCAAAGATTATCGGGACACCGAGTCTCGCCCACGTCGTGTTGGGAGATCAGGCTTTTGGTTTAGCATTCTCGGAACGCCTTTTCCGACGTTGATTGCGAAGGTAGCCAATGCGGCTTCGCCAACCCCCGCCCAATAGCGGATTTAAACTACGAACCAGCTCCAACAGAAATTCGACCACCGCCTCGTCCTGACATCGACGCCTTAGTCGATTACCCCACGCTGCCTTCGAGCGAAATCGAGATCAGCTTCTGCGCCTCGACCGCGAACTCCATCGGCAACTGCTGCAGCACGTCCTTGACGAAGCCGTTGACGATGAGCGCCACCGCCTCCTCCTCCGACAGCCCGCGCTGCTGGCAGTAGAACATCTGGTCGTCGGAGATCTTCGAGGTGGTGGCCTCGTGCTCGAACACCGCCGTCGAGGTCTTGGCCTCGAGATAGGGCACGGTGTGCGCGCCGCAGTCGTGGCCGATCAAAAGGCTGTCGCAATTGGTGAAGTTGCGCGCGTTGGTCGCCTTGCGATGCGCCGAGACCAGCCCGCGATAGGTGTTGTTCGACTTGCCCGCGGAAATGCCCTTCGAGATGATCTTGGACGTGGTGTTCTTGCCCAGATGGATCATCTTGGTGCCAGAATCGACCTGCTGGCGGCCGTTCGAGATCGCGATCGAGTAGAACTCGCCTTGGCTGCCGTCGCCGCGCAGCACGCAGCTCGGATATTTCCAGGTGATGGCAGAGCCTGTCTCGACCTGCGTCCAGGAGATCTTGGAGTTCCTGCCCCGGCAGTCGCCGCGCTTGGTCACGAAATTGTAGATGCCGCCCTTGCCCTCGGCGTCGCCCGGATACCAGTTCTGGACGGTCGAGTATTTGATCTCGGCGTCGTCAAGCGCGACCAGCTCGACCACGGCCGCGTGGAGCTGGTTCTCGTCGCGCATCGGCGCGGTGCAGCCCTCGAGATACGAGACGTAGGCGCCCTCGTCCGCGATGATCAGCGTGCGCTCGAACTGGCCGGTGTTCTTCTCGTTGATGCGGAAATAGGTCGACAGCTCCATCGGGCAGCGGACGCCCTTCGGCACGTAGACGAAGGAGCCGTCGGAAAACACAGCGGAATTGAGCGTCGCGAAGAAATTGTCCGACGTCGGAACCACGGAGCCGAGATACTTCTTCACGAGCTCGGGGTGCTCGCGGATGGCTTCGGAGATCGGGCAGAAAATGACGCCCGCCTTCGAAAGCTCTTCCTTGAAGGTGGTTGCGACCGAGACCGAGTCGAACACGGCGTCGACCGCGACGCGACGCTGCTCGACGCCGGCGAGAATCTCCTGCTCCTGCAGCGGAATGCCGAGCTTCTCATAGGTGCGCAGCAGCTCGGGGTCGACGTCGGCGAGCGTCTTCGGGCCGGAGCCCGCGCCCTTGGGGGCCGCGTAATAATAGAGATCTTCGTAGTCGATCGCCGGATAGTCGACGCGCGCCCAGGTCGGCTCGGTCATGGTGCGCCAGCGGCGATAGGCCTCCAGCCGCCATTCGAGCATCCAGTCGGGCTCGCCCTTCTTCATCGAGATGAAGCGAACGGTCTCCTCCGAAAGGCCCTTTGCGGCGCGCTCGGATTCGATGTCGGTGACGAAGCCGTACTTGTACTGGTCGACGTCGATCGCGCGAACGCGGGCGACCGTCTCCTGAACTGCCGGCATGCTCTCAACTCCTTCGTCGCGAACGGGCCGCGGCGGTCATCTGGAACGTCTCTAGCAGGGCTTGGGCGCGTGCGGAACCCGGCGTCACGCAGCCGTCACGATGTCGCCAGGTTTTCGCCGCCCCGCGATCGGCGCCCATGCCGCGAGGAACGCTTCGCCGTCGCCCGGAAGGGACGACCAGCCGAAGCTGACGCGCAGCATCCCGCTCGACAGATCGTGTCCCACCCCCATGGCGTCAAGCACCGGGGACGCCTTGGTTTTGCCCGAGGAGCAGGCGGAGCCGGAAGAAACAGCCACTCCGGCGAGGTCGAGCGCGATCATCGCGCTGGCGGAGGAGACGCCCGGCATGGCGAAGCAGCAGGTGTTGGGCAGGCGCGACGCATCCTCGCCGAACACCACGACGTCGCCGAGCCGGCGAAGCCCCTCCTCCAGCGCATCTCTGGCCTGAGCGAGGCGGGCGAAGGCGTCGAGGCCGGCAAGCGCCTCCTCGGCGGCGACGCCCATGCCGACGATCCCCGCCACGTTCTCCGTGCCGGCGCGCCAGCCCTTCTCCTGTCCGCCGCCGCGGACCACGGCTTCGGTTACATGCAGTCGCTCGTCGGCGCGGATCAGCGCCCCGACGCCCGCAGGGCCGCCGAACTTGTGCGCCGCCACCGCGAGGAAGTCGCAGCCGAGCGCCGCCATGTCGACCGGGATCTTTCCCGCCGCCTGCACCGCGTCGACATGGACGAGACCGCCATGCCCCTTCGCGATCGCCGCGGCGTCCGCCACAGGCTCGATCACGCCGGTCTCGTTGTTGGCGGCCATGAGGGCGAGCATCGCCCGTTCGTCGGGCTGGGCGGCGGCGTGAGCCGCGAACGCCTCGTCGAGACGGTCGAGACGGATCAGGCCGCTGGCGTCCACGGGGATCGCCTCCACGGCGTCCGGGGAAAAACGGGCTCCCGCCGCGACCGCCGGATGCTCGACGGCCGAAACCAACAGCCGCGTCACCGGCCGCGGATCGCGCGGGTCGCGGATCGACGGGCTGAGCGCGAGGTTCGAGGCCTCGGTGCCGCCGCTCGTGAAGGTGACGCAGGCCGGATCGGCGCCGACGAGCGCCGCGACCTGACGACGGGCGTTCTCGATCAGCGCGCGCTTGGCGCGGCCTTCAGCGTGGATCGACGACGGGTTTCCGGTCGCGGCGAGAACCTCGGCCATGGCGGCGATGACCGCCGGCCGGGCGGCCGTGGTGGCGTTGTGGTCGAGATAGACGCGGCCGCCTGTCATCCTGCCTCTTCGTTCATTCGGCGCGCGGCCGCGCGCCGGACCTCACGCTGTCCTTGCAATTCGGCCGACCATCCGTGCTAGAGACAGCCGACCCGCCGCGCAAGACGGCTGCCCTCCTTGGCATACCTCAAGAGCCGCGCGCGACAGCATTAAGGATTCGTCATGCCCGAGGTGATCTTTAACGGTCCGGCCGGCCGGCTCGAGGGACGTTACCACCCCGCCAAGCGCCGCCGCGCGCCGATCGCGCTCATCCTGCACCCGCATCCGCAGTTCGGGGGCACGATGAACAACCAGATCGTCTACAACCTCTATTACGCGTTCCTGAACCGCGGCTTCTCGGTCCTGCGCTTCAACTTCCGCGGCGTCGGCCGCAGCCAGGGCGCGTTCGACCACGGCTCGGGCGAGCTGTCCGACTCGGCCTCCGCGCTCGACTGGGCGCAGGCGCTGAACCCCGACGCGCGCGCCTGCTGGATCGCAGGCGTCTCGTTCGGCGCCTGGATCGGCATGCAGCTGCTGATGCGCCGCCCCGAGGTCGAAGGCTTCATCTCGGTCGCCCCGCCCGCCAACCGCTTCGACTTCTCGTTCCTCGCCCCCTGCCCGTCCTCCGGCCTCTTCGTCCATGGCGACCAGGACCGCGTCGCTCCGATGAAGGACGTCCAGACGCTGATCGAGAAGCTGAAGACGCAAAAGGGCATCGTGATCGACCAGTCGATCATCCCGGGCGCGAACCACTTCTTCGAGAACCGCGTCGACGAGCTTCTGGTCGAGGTGAACTCCTATCTCGACAAGCGCCTCGGGCCGACGGGCGAGCCGATCGTCGAGGGCGGCGAGAGCGCGGCGTAAGAACCGCGCGCCATCAGGACCACACGCGTCATCCCGGACGGCGCAGCCGATCGGGATCGTTCTCCGATCAAGGCGCCGCCCGCGTCCCGGCCTTGAGCCGGGACCCATGACCGCCGCGCTGTAGCGATAAGATTTCAACTCGTTCGGCTCCTCCTGGGAGCCGTCTGTGTTTCTGGGTCCCGGCTCAAGGGCGGGACACGGGCGGCGCCCTATCCTGAAGACGATCCCGGCTCTCGCTACGCTCGGCCGGGATGACGCCGCCTCACGGTCGCGCCAGCACCCCGCCGGTCATCGGCCGGGGGGCGCCGGTCGTGCCAGGATAGGTGAGCGGCAGGCCTTTCAGGCTCCTCACCGCCAGCACTGCGAAGGCCTGCGCCTCGATTGCGTCGGCCGCCAGCCCCACTTCGTCGGCGGTCTTCACCTCCGCGCCGAGGCGCTCGCGCAGCATGGCGAGCAGCGTCGGATTACGCGCGCCTCCCCCCGAGACGATCCAGAGCGCCGGCGGGGACGGCAGATGCTCCGCCCCGCGCGCGACCGAGGCCGCGGTGAAGGCGGCGAGCGTCGCGAGAGCGTCGGCGAGCGGCAGACCTTCGGTCGGCGAGGCGTCGAAAGCATTGCGGTCGAGCGACTTCGGCGGGCGCTGACCAAAATAGGGATGGGTCAGCAGACGGGAGAGCGCCGCCTTGTCCACGTTGCCGGAGGCCGCGATGCGCCCGCCGTCGTCGAAGGCCGCGCCGGTCTCGCGCGACAGGCGGTCGTCCATCAAGGCGTTGGCGGGGCCGGTGTCGAAGGCGATCAACTCGCCGCCCTGGCCGATGAACGTCACGTTGCCGACCCCGCCGAGGTTCAGCACGGCGAGCGGCCGGGGAAGGTCGAGCCCGCCGACCAGCACCGGGTGGATCGTCGGCGCGAGCGGCGCCCCCTGCCCTCCCGCTTCGATGTCGGCTGCGCGGAAATCATAGACCACGGGGCGCTTCAGCCGCCGCGCGAGATCCTCGCCGTCGCCGATCTGGACCGTAAGACGCCGTTCCGGCCGGTGCAGCACGGTCTGGCCGTGGAAGCCCACGACGTCGACGCTTGCGAGATCGATCGCGTTCTCGGCGGCGAACGCCTCGACCGCGGCCGCATGGGCCGCCGTGACGATCGTCTCAGCTTCCGCGACCGCGCCCGGACGCGCGTCGCGGTCAGTCATCGCGACCGCGTCGACGAGCGCGCGGGCGAGCACGGCGCGCTCTTCCGGGGTGTAAGCGCGGTAGCCGCTCGGTCCGAAGCGCTCGATCCGCTCGCCGTCGGTCTCGACCAGCGCGACGTCGACGCCGTCGAAGGACGTCCCGCTCATCAGTCCGATCGCGCGCATCAAGCTTTCAGCCTCAAAGTCCCGCCATATAGGTCGGCAGCGCGGCCATGTTGGGCACCACGACGAGCTTGGCGATCTCGCCGGCCTTGAACGCCCGCAGGAACCGGCCGTAGTCCTTGAACACCACGCAGCCGTTCGACTGCGAGCGGGGGCCGCCGCCCGCGTACATGTAGGAATGCGCCAGGAGGCCGTCGCGGTTGAAGACCTTCTTCTGGTCGCGCGGCGTCAGGCGGATCGCCTCCGTGCCGTGGAACAGCGCCTCGCGCATCCGCATGTCGTAGACGTTGGGCGGGGTGGGCCCACGGTTCTTCTCGCGCACATAGGCCGGGTTGTCCTGCCGGTGCGCGAGGCCCGAATGCGCCTCCAGCCGCTCGCCGTTCGGCAGGCGCACCGTGGCGGAGGCGATGTCGTAGATCGCGATCCCGCGGCGCCCGCTCAGCAGCCGCGAGGCGTCGTCGCGGCCGAGCAGGTTGCGGAAGAAATCGTTCGGCGTCTCGCTTTTGGCGTCGAGCTCGGGCGCCGCGTAGGCGAGCGCCGCCGGGCGCGGAGCCTGCGCTTCGGGCGTCTTCGTCTCCGGTCGGACAACCGCGATCTCGGCGCGTGACGGCGCGATCGTCGAGGTCATGCGGGCGAAGTCTGCGGGGCGCGGCCTCGGCATCGGCACAAAGACCGGCTCGGCGACCACCGGCCGATCGACCGGCATGGGCTCGACCACGACCGGATCCGGCTCGGGTGAAGGCTGCTCAAGTGAGGCGAGCCGGATGACCGGGGCAGCCGGGACCACGGACGCCTCGACGGGTTTTTCGAGCGCGACCACGCGCGGCGTCGGAACGGGCGCAGGTTCCGCGGCCGCCGCCATGAGGGCCGGAGCGTCGAGCAGCTTCGCTTCTCGCCAGCCAGAAGTCGTCACGGGCTGGAGCGAGGCGACCTGCCACTCCGATGGGTTCTGGTCGAGCATCGACCGGTTGTCGGACATCTTCGCGCCGAGCGCCGCGAGTTTTTCGCCAAGAGCCTTCGAGCCCGCGTGGCCGAACTCGACGTCATGCTCGGCAAAAAGCGCGGCCATCCGTCCGGCTGAGGCACCCTGCTCACGCGAAAATCCCGGCTGCCGCCATTCGGCGAGCGCTCCGGGGCGGTGCGAGGCGGCGGCGACGAGGTTAGCGGTCGCCATCGAGGTGACGGCCAGCAAAGCCGCGATCGAACCGCCGCTCGCCAGGATCAGCCCAGCACTGAGACAGATCAGCCGACCCCCGCGGCCTCGGCGCGCTACGTGAACGCTTGTACTCATCGACCGGCATCCCCCAACGCCAACGGCGCGGTCGGTTACTCAAAAGACTTTGCTGCGGCCCGAGGCGATCAGCGTCACAGGAACGTGGCTAAGTCGTCCCTAACTGTGACCCAAAAACGTTAACCATCTTTTCGCGGCAGGTTAGCACGCCGGCGCGCTCGCGGATCATGCGTCCAGCGTGGATTTGCCGCGCGAACCTGCTACACACCGCGCTCTTCTTTCCGCCGGCCGACCGAGCTTTTGTGATGACCGTCTACCGTTCCGACCTCCTGCGCCTGCTCGACGAGCGCGGGCAGATCCATCAGGTCTCCGAGCCGCACGAGCTCGACAGGCTGGCGTCGGAGGGCCGCGTCACGGCCTATATCGGCTACGACCTGACGGCGGCCTCGCTCCATGTCGGACATATGGCCAACATCATGATGCTGCGCCGCCTCCAGCAGGCCGGCCACAAGCCGATCGTGCTGATGGGCGGCGGCACCACCAAAATCGGCGATCCCTCGTTCCGCGACACCCAGCGCCCGCTGCTCGACGACGCCGCGATCGCGGCCAACAAGGCGACGATCAAGGGCGTCTTCACGCAGTTCATGAGCTTCGGCGAAGGCGCGGGCGACGCCGTCATGGTCGACAACGCCGAATGGCTCGACCAGCTGGAATACGTGCCGTTTCTTCGGGAAATTGGCCGGCACTTCTCGGTGAACCGCATGCTGTCGTTCGACAGCGTGAAGAACCGGCTCGAGCAGGAGCAGCCGTTCTCCTTCCTCGAATTCAACTACATGATCCTGCAGGCCTACGACTTCCTGGAGCTGAACCGCCGCTACGGCTGCCGGCTGCAGATGGGCGGCTCGGACCAGTGGGGCAACATCGTCAACGGCATCGAGCTCGGGCGCCGGGTCGACCAGGCGCAGCTCTTCGCCCTCACCTGCCCGCTGATCACCACGGCCTCCGGCGCCAAGATGGGCAAGACGGCCGGTGGCGCGGTCTGGCTGAACGCCGACATGACCGGGCCCTTCGCCTTCTGGCAGTACTGGCGCAATGTCGACGACGCCGACGTCGAGCGCTTCCTGAAGCTCTTCACCGACCTGCCGCTCCCGGAGATCGCGCGCCTCGCGGCGCTCGGCGGCTCGGAGATCAACGAGGCCAAGAAGGTGCTGGCGACGGAGGCGACCGCGATCGTGCACGGCCGCGCGGCGGCGGAAGAGGCCGAGGCCACGGCGCGGAAGACCTTCGAGGAAGGCGCGCTCGCCGAGACGCTGCCGACAGTCGAAGCGTCGCGCGCGGCGCTCGAAGCCGGCCTCGGGGTGCTGGCGGCCTTCGCCGAGGTTGCGGGGCTCGTCGCCTCGAACGGCGAGGCGCGGCGGCTCGTGAAGGGCGGCGGCCTCAGGGTCAACGACAAGCCGGTGACAGACGACCGCGCGACGCTGACGCTCGCGGACCTTACCCCTGAGGGCGTCATCAAGCTCTCGCTCGGCCGCAAGAAACACGTGCTGCTGCGGCCGGCGGGCTGAGGCTCATTGCCGGAATGCGCTTCGGGACGGCCCACCGGGTCTTCTCGAGCCATGGGGAGCGTTCAGCGGCCCCAACCGCCCTTGTGCTGAGGAGCGCCGAAGGCGCGTCTCGAAGCACGCAGCTCGGCTGCCATCAGACTACTGCGGCGTCCCGCTAGTGGAGCCGGTGGCCGCCTCGTTCGTCGGCGCGTTCTGGCGGAACTCGAACAGCTTGCGCAGAAAGCCCGGCGCGACGGCCGACATCGGGTTGATGGTCACCGCAGGTCGGCTGGTCGCGCCCTTCACCTGGAAGGTCACGCCGACGAGTCCGCCGTTCTTGCCGCCGCCGAGCAGCGCCCCGATCAGGGGAACGCGGCTGACGAGGTTGTTGAGCGCGTAGATCGGGACGAAGGTGCCGACCATGTCGACGCGGTCGGCCGCGTAGTTCACCGTGCCCGACAGCGTCGCGCCGAGCTGGGGACCGTAGACCACGGCCTCCTCGACCTTGATCACGCCGCTCGACTGCACGAACGAAACTTGCAGCCGGTCGAAGCGCGTCGCGCCTCGGGCGCTCGGCTGGCCGCCGGCCGGTTCGTTGGCGTCGGCGCCTGTGGTGCGGCGGACGCGCTCGAGCGCGGTCTCGTCGCGGACCGAGAAGTTGCGGATGCGCAGCAGGCCCGGACCGCCCGTGAGCGAGGCCTTCAGATCGAAGACGCCGCCGTCGATGCGGCCATAGAGATCCGCGAAACGGAAGAAGGCGCCGGCGTCGCCGCCTTTCACCTGCAGCCGTCCGTCCTCGCCGGTGGCGAGCGCGATCGGGCCGCCCCCGACGCGCCCGGAGCCGTCCGCCTCCGTAACCTTGCCGTCACGGACCTTGACGCGGATGTCGAGGCCCGCCACGGCCTCCTGCCCGTAGCCGAGCCCCGTGCCGAGCTTCGCCGCGACGTCGAGATTCTTGGGCGTCCCGGCGGCGTCGGACTTGGCCTGCGCCCCGCCGCCTGATCCGGCCTTGCCGCGCATCTTGTCGAGTATCGGCTTCAGATCGAGCGCCGCGCCCTGAACCGAGACCGAGGTGACGCCGCCTTTCGCCTTGTCGATCTCGACGCGCGCGTCGTCGCCGGGACCGGGCCGGTAGATCGGCAGGGTCGCGGAAATCAGATCGCCCTTCTGGGAAAGTTCGATCGTGCCGCGCACGCTGCGGTCGCCGCTTTCGAGCACGAAGTCCCTGAGCGTCGTCTTCTCCACGCCGCGTTCGACCACGAAGCCGAGACGGCCCGGCCGCCCCGCCGGCTTGCGGAAACCCGGCACGACCCCGTCGAGCCCGGCGTTGACGAGATCCGCCTTGACCGCGATCGGCGACGTCTGGTCGTCGAGCGAGAACTCGGCGGCGAGCGGCACGACGCCGGTCAGCGATCCGGGAAGGTCGAAGCCGAGCTGGGCGAGCTCCGCGGCGTCCGCGGTCAGCGTCACGGCGAGCTTGCGACGGGGCGGCGCGCCTTCCGGACCCGGGGTCTCGGTGATCTGGACGACCGCCGGGGCGCCGGCGACGACGCCCTTTCCGGTCAGCGTCGTCGGCTGGTCGCCGGCCTTCAGGGTCAAGACGCCCTTCTCGAAAGCGCGGCCGGCGAAGACGCTCGCGATCTTCACGTCGCGCGCGTCGGCCGCAACCTTCACCGCCGCGGGCGGAGACTGGCCGGG
The DNA here is from genome assembly GCA_003241695.1 of Ancylobacter novellus. Lineage (GTDB taxonomy): Bacteria > Pseudomonadota > Alphaproteobacteria > Rhizobiales > Methylopilaceae > Methylopila. The sequence goes on from QFPN01000005.1 coordinate 33,730, forward strand.
CGGATGGCTGAGCTCGACGCCGACCTCCACGGCCGCGGTCACGCGACCGGACACCTTGGAGACGTCAAGCTGCGTCGGAAGCTGGTTAGGGCCGAGTTCGCCAGAGCCGACGAGCACGAGCGCGCGGCGGAGGGCGCCTTCCGCGGTCAGCGTCACTTTCGCCTTGGGATAGCGCGGTTTCAGGTCCGGCACCGAGAACAGCACGTTCTGGACGGCGAGCGGGCCGTCCGCCTCGGCCCCCGGAATGTCGGCGCGTTCGATCGTGACCTCGACCGTGTGCCCGGTCGCCAGCACCCTGCCCTTGGCGTTTTCGATCCATGGCAGGGTCGCCGCGCCGCGCAGCCGACCATAGGAGAAGCGGATATCGAGGGCGAGCGACTCGTCCGGCAGCGGGTCGTGCGGACCGATCGTCGCGAGCACGCCGGACGGCACGTCGATGGTGAGCGAAAGGCTGTCGACCGTGCCGGATCCAACGTTCTCGACCACCCAGTCCCTGATCGCGGTTCCGAGGAAGAACGGCCAGAGCCGCTTGACCGCCGAGGCCGGCATCGGCGTCGATACCAAGCCGAGCCTGACGGCCGGGCTCGCGCCTTCGAAGCGCACCATGCCGGTCATTGCCGCATGGGCTGTCGGCCCCAGCGCCTGGGCGCGGCCGATTTCGAGCACGCCCGACGTCGGTTCGAAAGTCGCTGCGAGATCGATCCGGTCGAGCCGAAGCGGTGCGTCGCCCGGAGCGTCGCCCGACAGCAGGACGTCTCGCCCCTCGATCGACGCGATCCACGGCTTGCCGGGCGCCTCGGGGGCCGCGAGCGACCCGGCGAAGGTGAGCTGACCGCCGCGGCCGCGGACCTGCGAGGGATCGATCAGGATCGCGCGCTTCGCAGCGTCCCAGTGAAAGGCGAGTTGAACACGCTCGACCGCGACGGAGCGCGGCGGGACGGCTTCCGTCCCGGATTTGGCGGGGCCGGGCATCGAGAATTCGAGCGCGCGCGCGTCGATCCTGCCTTCGGCCGCGAGAAGCTTCGCCTCCTGCCCGATGCGGGCGTTAAAATGGCCGGAAAGACGTCCTTTCGCCGGCGGCGCGCCCGCCTTTTCGGCGAAAGGCGCCGAATAAGGCGCGAGATCGACGTTCTCGAGCCCGAGATCGATGGCCCGGGAACGGTCCTGCGCAGGCGCGGAGACGGTGACGGCTGTCGTCCAGCGGTCTTCGGGCCTCGCCGAAGAGGCGGTCAGCGCGAGCGCGCCGCCCGAGCCGCGCGAGAGGCGAAGATCGACGCCGTCGAGCGACAGCGGCGCCCGCGCGCGCGGCGCGACGAGGACGGTCGCGCCCGTGACTTCGACCTGTTCGAGCGCGCCCGCCGCGCCGTCCGGCCCCAGCAGGCGGTCGAGGTCGCCGATCGCCGACAGCACGCGCTCTGGAAGGTCGGAGTTCTTGGACGCGGCGTCCATCGCCATGTCGAAACGCATGTCGAGCCGCGGATTGGTGACGTGGACTGTCCGGACCTTCACGTCGCCGCGAAGCAGGCTGAGGCCGTCGAGCCGAAGCTCCACGCGCGGGACGCTCGCGACGACCGGCCCGCCGCCGGACTTCGCGATCGTAAGATCGACGAGACGCAGCTCGACCCCGTCGCCTCCCCGCTGAAGCTCGGCGTCTTCGATCGCGACGACGTAATCGAAGCCCAGCCGTTCCTGGAGCGCCGCCTGCACGCGCGGAGCGACCTGCGAAGCCGGTAGCGGCATGTAGAGGATCGCGAGCCAGATCGCCCCCGCCGCGGCGACGAGCGCCAGAACGCCGACGAAGGCGAAGCCGGCGAACCGCCGCGCCGTCAGCTTCGGAGACGCCGGCAGCCCATCCGCGCGGGTCCGGCGGCGGAAGCCGGGCAACCGCCAGCGTGCGCGACGGGCCGCGGCCGGCCCTGAGGCCTCGGATGACTTTTCCGACTCGGAAGGGATGGGCGCGTCCGACATTCCGGGTGCGGATCTCCTCCGAAGCGGACGCAGCTCGTGATTCGGCGCGCGTCCGCAGTTGTGGACCCGGCGGGCGGACCGTGTTTCATCCTCGCCGTCGCCGCAAGCCTATCGGCGCCCAAGGCGGCGTTTTCGTGAAGGAGAGACGGACCCGTGACTCACTCTCTCGCCGTCGGCGCCGATGCGCCGGACTTCGACCTGCCCGTCGCCGGAGGCGGCCGGACCAGCCTCGCCGCGCTGAAGGGCAAGGCCGTCGCGCTCTATTTCTACCCCAAGGACGACACGCCGGGCTGCACCAAGGAGGCGATCGCCTTCAACCGGCTCAGAAGCGAATTCGAGGCCGCCGGCGCGACGATTCTCGGCGTGTCCGCCGACAGCGTCGCAAGCCATGACAAGTTCAGGAAGAAGCACGACCTCGCGCTCGATCTCGCAGCCGACGAAGAGAAGTCCATGCTCGAAGCCTACGGCGTCTGGCGGGAGAAGAGCATGTACGGCCGGACCTTCATGGGCGTCGCCCGCACGACCGTTCTGATCGGCCGCGACGGGCGGATCGCGAAGGTCTGGGAAAACGTGAAGGTCGACGGTCACGCCGAAGCCGTGCTCGAGGCGGTGAAGGCGCTTTAGGTCCAGCCCGCCGCCGTTATCCGCGGATTAACCATGTCGTCGGAGAATCTTCCCAACAAACTCGCGGGAAGAACTCGATGCCGGCGGCTGCAGGAACACGCCACGCCTCTCTGCTTTCGGGCGCCGCCGACCGCATCGTGATCGAGCGCGGCGGCCGGCGCATGGCGATCCGCCTGCCGCGCCACGGCGTGGCGGCGCTCGCAGCGGCGCTCGCATTGCTCGGAGGCTGGTCCATCGCGGCCGCCGGCTACGTGTTCTTTCACGACGCCGTGGTGGCGGAACTCCGGCAGCGCTCCAACGCCGCTTCGAAGGGCTATCAGGCCGAACTCGCTGCCATGCGCGACGCGCTCGAGCGCACCCGCACCAAGGGGCTGGTCGAACGTTCGAGCCTCGATGATCGGCTTGCGGAGATTCTGGCCCGGCAGGCCGCCATCGAGAAGCGCCAGAGCCGCCTCGACGCTCTCGCCGATCTCGGCGGCGGCGCGGAGACGAAAGACCGCTCCGACATCACCTTTTCGCTGAAGCCCGCCCCGATGGACGGCGCTTCCGCCCCGGAGGAAGCCGCACCCGCGCCAGGGCTGCGCTCTTCGGCGCTCGGCGAGGCGGAAAAGGTCGCGAGCGCGCTCGACGCGATCGAACTCGATCAGGCGCGTGCGCTCGAAGGCGTCGCCCTCAAGACCGCGGAGCGACGCAGGACGCTCGAACGGGTCTACGACGCCGCCCGTCTGCGCCGTCCGGCGGTCAGCGACGGCCGCGCCCGCGGCGGGCCGTTCGAGCCGCTGCCGGCCGGATCGCTCACCTTCGAAACCCGCGCCGAGGAGATCCAGGCGGAACGCGCCGCGGTGTCGGCCTATGAGGCGGGGCTGTCGCGCGCGCCGATCCGCACGCCCGCCCCCGGCGCTTCGATCTCAAGCGGCTTCGGCGCGCGGCCCGATCCGTTTCTGGGCCGGTTGGCTTTTCATGCAGGCATCGATTTCGAACGCGACGCCGGCGAGAGCGTGCGTGCAACGGCCGGCGGACGCGTCACCAACGCCGGCTGGAGCGGAGGCTATGGCGAGATGGTCGAGATCGACCACGGCGGCGGCCTCGCCACCCGCTACGGCCACCTGTCGGCTGTGCTGGTGAGGGTCGGCGACGAGGTGAAGATTGGCTCGCTGCTCGGTCTTGCTGGCTCGACCGGCCGTTCGACCGGCCCGCATCTCCACTACGAGACGCGGGTGAACGGCGAGGCCGTCGACCCGATGCGCTTCCTCAACGCAGGACGACTGCTGGCGGCGCGGTGAGCTGCGCGCGACGTCATGCGGCTCTCTCAAAGGCGCCGGGCGAGCAAATCCGTCATGACTCGCCGGGAAGCCCGAGGCGCGGATCAACGGGGCAGCGGCGGAGGCGTGCCGATCGTATAGAATCCGGGTTGCTTCGGCGTCGCCGCAGGCCGCGCCACTTCGTTGGCCTGCACGCACCATGTATCGGGGGGAACGAAACCAGGGACGCTCGGGCAAGCCAGCACCTTCGGATCGAAGTTCCTGCCGCTCGACGGTTCGAAAGCGGGCCAGATGGCGGACTGCGGCAATGCGATCCCCGGATCCGCAGCTTTGCGGATCACGAACTGATAGTTGCGGTTCTCGCTGTCCTGCAGGGTTATCGGGCACGGATCCCGACTGTTGATCTTGGCCAGAGCAGGATCGACGCCCAGCACCCAGCCGCTCTTGCTCTCCGTCGGGAAAAGCGTGTCGGCGGCGTCGGCGCAGATGCCGTAGCTTTTCCAGAACGGCGCCCCTTCAGCCGGCGCCCCAAGGCCCACCGAGAAATTGTACCACTGATAGAACGCCGGAACCGGAGGGGCGTGCGGCTTCCCGTTCCGCAGCCCCTTGGAGCCGCCGACGGCGAAAATCAAACCACCGGGCGTCGAGCCGCCGCTGTTGCTCAGGAAACTCGCGTGATCGTCGATGGAGAACGCATAGGCGCTCGCGGAAAGCCCACCGGCGTCGACGTCATCGTGGATCAGTTGCGTGTAGGGATTGAACCTCTGAGACTTCTTCACAGAGGGCTCTTCATAATTGTATTGCATCTGGAAGTAATCGATGACGGACCGGCTGCCGGGCGGAACGTCTTCGACGACCGGCAACTCCTCGTTCGGGCAACTGACGTTGAACGGAACCCAACCATAGATAAACGTGAGATACGTCATCAGCTTAGGTCGGGGCGGGTCATTACTGACCGGCTTCATAAAATCAGGCATTGTGTTGCAATTTCTAGAATATTTTCTATAATTATTAAGAAATACAGCGTCCACCGACTTGTAATATTGAGATTGTGATTTCGAGCAGCTCTTTGGATCCGCCGCGGTGCAGTCGCTCCACTGCTCGATCATGTCCTTGATGAGCTTGGGAGGATCCTGCGGCACAATCGTCGGCGTCCTGCCGTCCGGAAAGACGAACGGGCTCATGTAGAATGCGAGCGCGGACTGCGCCGACGGCACCCGAATGCCTGCATTCGGATAGAGCTTTTTACCGTTGACCACAGGGTTGTTGTAAACTGGCCAGACCGGCTTGCTGGGATCGCCGTCGGTTCCCGCGAATGCCGCAAGCTGCTTCCTGAAATTGGGAACCGACCTCGTGGTGCCCATGAAACCGACGTCGGCCGGCTTGCGAACGGGTTCGATCGCCAACGGCAGATACACCTGATCGACGTTCGAGACGTTGTAGTTCTGATTGAAATCGATGAACTCTCCGCCCTTCTTGCCGTTGTCGGTCACTTTCGAAACGTCGGCGAAAGTAAATTCATTCAACTGAAAGGGAAGATGCGGATCGATCTCGGCATCCGGCGTAACCTGGAATATTTCAAGCCTATTACAATCGTTGCCTTTTTTGCCTTCATTGCAGACGGGCCTGGGCGAACCATCGGCGAACGCCACCTGCGATTTATCTCTCAGTTTGGCATAGACTTCATCCAATGCGTTCTTGTCATCGAAGATGATGACGCGACCGCCTCGCCACCAGTCTATGTAGCGATCTGCGGCTCCTTTCGTTCGCTTTGACCACCAGGGAAGGTCAACCGATACGAAACCGTCTTTGGAGATTCCGCGCCCTGAGTTGACGAATATATAGTAATTCTTGTCGACACGAGAACAGTTGTCCGACTTGCCGAGCGCGGCTTGCAGCCAGGCGTCTCCGCCTCCTTTTTCAGCAACGGTACAATTGAGCGCATCCGTCAACTGCCGGCTTCCCTGGATCACGACCCAGATCTTACCTGGCGTATTGTTGTGAATTCTTATTTCCTTGGTGCAGGCTTTACGGAGCTTGCCCCCGTCGTCGGCGCACACGCCTTTGGCCGCTTGCGCTCCGCCTGGGAGGGCTCCGGAACAGCCGGCGATCGAAAGCAGCAACAAGCTCAACCGAAACAGCTGGCGACGACTTGCAGAGCACATGCGCATACCTCCGCAGATATCGATCTTCCGGAGGGGAGTCCCTCAGTCCCATGCAATATCATGACACATGATTGGAATGAAGCTTGCCGGCGGCCGGCGCGATCTTCCAACGGACATGACTAATAAGAAGATGCGCGCCATACGAAAGTATTGGCCAAAGGCGGCATTCAGGTAAGGCCAAACGCGCCACGTCCGGCGGCTCATGCCGCCGGCTCGTTTGGGACCTCCACACGGCCTTCGGCTTCGACATTCTGCGCCACAAAGCAAATCTCGCTCCCGGCGTAAGAACGGCCGGGTCCGACAACCCGCGCCGCGCGCACCGAAAGGCTTGCGGCGCGCCGCGTCGAGCGGTTGCGCGACGGAGCGCGGCCGCTCGACGCGACGACAGGCTACGACCGCCGCGCCGCTCGTCTCAGTCGACGTCCTCGACGTCGCCGGCCGTGGTGCCGTAGGCGCGCTGGGCGAGCGTAGCGCGCATGAAGTCGTCGAGCTCGCCGTCGAGCACGTCCTGCGGCGAGGTCGACGTGTGGCCCGTGCGCAGGTCCTTCACGAGCTGATAAGGCTGCAGCACGTAGGAACGGATCTGGTGGCCCCAGCCGATGTCGGTCTTGGCCGCCTGGTCGGCGGCCGCCTCGGCTTCGCGCCGCTTGAGTTCCGCCTCGTAGAGCTTGGCGCGCAGCATGTCCCACGCGGTCGCGCGGTTCTTGTGCTGCGAGCGGTCGCCCTGTGAGACGACCATGATGCCGGTCGGGTTGTGCACGAGGCGCACCGCCGATTCGGTCTTGTTGACGTGCTGACCGCCGGCGCCGCCTGAACGCATCGTGTCGACGCGAACGTCGCTCTCATTGATTTCGATTTTGATGCTGTCGTCGATCACCGGATAGACGTCGATCGACGCGAAGCTCGTCTGGCGGCGCGCATTCGAATCGAACGGCGAGATGCGCACCAGACGGTGCACGCCGGCTTCCGTCTTCAACCAGCCATAGGCCTTGTCGCCCTTGATCTGGAGGGTAGCGGCCTTGATTCCGGCCTGCTCGCCGTCCTGATGCTCGATGACGTCGATCTTGTAGCCCCGCCGTTCCGCCCAGCGGGTGTACATGCGCAGCAGCATCTCGGCCCAGTCCTGGGACTCGGTGCCGCCCGCTCCCGGATGGATCTCGAGGAAGGTGTCGAACTGGTCGGCCTCGCCGGACAGCATCGATTCGAGCTGGAGCTTGGCGCACTCGTCCTTGAGGCCGCGCAGCGCGCCCTCGGCGTCGGCGACGACGCCCGCGTCGTCCTCCATCTCGCCGAGCTCGATCAGCTCGAGATTGTCCTTGAGATCAGCCTCGATGCGCACGACGCCCGACATCTGGGTGTCGAGCGAGGTGCGCTCCTGCATGATCTTCTGGGCGCGCTGGGGATCGTCCCAGAGCGTCGGGTCTTCAGCGATGTGGTTCAGTTCGTCGAGGCGGGCTGATGCGGCGTCCCAGTCAAAGATGCCTCCTCAGCAGCCCGACTGACTGCTCGATGTCCTGAACGAGGGTTTCGATCTCGGCGCGCATGGCCTGCGGTTTCGGTCCTGTTGGGGGTGAAGCGGGCCGGGACTGTTAGCCCGCCTCGCGTCCGCCTGCAAACTGCAAGAGCCGGATTGCGCTTGCGGCGCATTGGGCGTCGCCGCAAGCGCCCTATGTCGCCCCCGCGGGTCGGGAGGCTCGCCCATTCTTCTTCTCTCGAGGGACATTATGAGCACCAAGCTCGTCGTCATGTATCCGAAGCCCGCCGACCCGGCGAAGTTCGACTCCTATTTTCGCGGCACGCATATGCCGTTGGTTCTCAAGATGCCGGGCCTGAAGACTCACAGTTTCGGCCCCTCGACGGGTCCCGACGGCGGCGAAGGCCCCTATTTCTGGATCTTCGTCGGAACGTGGGACAGCAAGGAGGCGCTCGGCGCCGCGCTCGGCTCGCCCGAAGGACAGGCCGCCGTCGCCGACATTCCTAACTATTCCCCTGACTCCCCGACCATCGCGGTGATCGACGCGACCGAGGGCTGAGGCGCCGCCTCTGCCTTCAGGCCTCCGCCGCCCTCGCCTCTTCACGCGCCGCTTCCCACACTTCGCGGGCCGCGTCGGCGTTCATGGCGGCGATCGCGAGCCCGACGATCAGGTCCGGCCACGCCGACAGGGTCGCGGCCGTGACGAAGCCCGCGGCGATGATCGCTACATTGGCGAGGGCGTCGTTGCGGGCCGAAAGGAACGCCGCCTTGGTGAGGCTGCCTTGCGCGCCGCGGTGGCGCGCAAGGATCAGGGCGCAGGTCACGTTCACCGCGAGGGCGCCCAGTCCGGCGATGGTGAGCGGCGCGGCGGCCGGCGCGACCGGCGCCTGGAACTTGGTCCACGCCATCCAGAGCGTGGCGAGGCCGGGAATGAGGATGATTGCCGCGAGCGCCATGCCGAGCTTCGCCTGAGCGCTCCGGCTCCAGGCGAGGCCGAGCAGGATCAGCAGGTTGATCGAGGCGTCCTCGAGGAAGTCGATGCTGTCGGCGAGCAGGGAGACAGACCCGATGGCGAGCGCGACCGAGAACTCGATCCCGAAATAGGCGAGGTTCAGCGCCGCAACGATCAGCACGGCGCGTCGGAGGGAAGCTGTCGCAGGCTCTGCGGTCACGGGCGTTGGATGTCGCTTGGGCTCGGATCTCGCGGACCGCTCTTGTCCCGGCCTTGAGACCGGACCCAGACGCGTCGAGCGTGCAGGAACAATCGCTTGAAAAAGAAAACGACCCTTTTCTGCGTCCCGACTCAAGGCCGGGACAAGACGGCGGCGTCTCCGGGCTTCGCTTGCGCGCTCAGTACAGCCCGCCCGTGCCCGACCGCACCGCGCGGTCCGCTTCGGGCGTCACCCGCTCATTGCTCGGCGCGGCCTGCCCGATGATCGAATAGCTGTCGGGCGGCGCCGTGCCGGGCTTGAAGGCCTCGAGGATCGTCTTGCCGCCCGAGGCCCGCATGCCGTTCGACGGGTTGATGCGGATGAGCTTGATGCCGGGCGGCACGCGGAACGGCGTCGCCGGCTTGTCGGCGAGCGCGGTCTTCATGAACTCCGTGAAGACCGGCGCGGCGACCGAGCCGCCCGTTTCGCCCTCGCCCATCGAGCGCGGCTTGTCGTAGCCGAGATAGACGCCGACCACGAGATCCGGCGAGAAGCCCACGAACCAAGCGTCCTTGTAATCGTTGGTGGTTCCGGTCTTGCCGGCGATCGGCCGGCCGACCGACTTCACCCCCGTCGCCGTGCCCCGCAGAACCACGCCCTCCATCATGGAGGTGATCTGGTAGGCGGTCATCGGGTCGAGCACCTGCTCGCGGGAATCGAGCAGTTTCGGCTCGTCCTGCTTCGCCCACGAGGTTGCGGTGCAGCCGACGCACTGCCGATCGTCGTGCCGATAAATCGTCTTGCCCGTTCTGTCCTGGACCCGGTCGATGACCGTCGGCGTGACCCGCTTGCCGCCGTTCGCGAACATCGAATAGGCGGCCGTCATCTTGAGCACGGTCGTCTCGCCCGCGCCGAGCGACATCGACAGCATACGCGGCAGGTCCTCCATCACGCCGAACCGCTTGGCGTATTCGGAGATGAGCGGCATGCCCATGTCCTGCGCGAGGCGCACCGTCATGACGTTGCGGGATTTCTCGATGCCGAAGCGCAGGGTCTGCGGCCCATAGAACTTCTTGGCGTAGTTCTCCGGACGCCAGATGCCGACGCCCGGCCCCTGATCAATCTCGATCGGGGCGTCGAGCACGACGGAGGACGGGGTGTAGCCGTTGTCGAGCGCGGCTGCGTAGATGAACGGCTTGAACGAGGACCCCGGCTGGCGGAGCGCCTGCGTCGCGCGGTTGAACTGGCTGTCGTCGTAGGAGAACCCGCCAGCGAGCGCGAGAACGCGCCCGGTGAAGGGATCCATCGCGACGAGGCCGCCCGAAATCTCCGGGATCTGGCGCAGGCGATAGCTCCCCGACCCCTCCTTGGTTTCCTCGACATAGACGACGTCGCCCGGCTTGAGCACCTGACGGGCCGCCTTCACCGCGCGGCCGCGCTCGGGTCCCTTCGCCCATTTGGCCCAGCGCAGGCCTTCGAGCGGGATCGTCCCGGTCACGCGCTCGCGGCTCACCTGCCCTGAGCGCTCCCGCGCGGGCTGGAGGCCGATCGCGGCGTCGCTCGCGCCGGCGTCGAGCACGACCGCAAGCTTCCACGGAACGTCGCCGAGCGCCGGGACGTCTGCAAGCGCGACGCCCCAGTCGCCCTTCGGATCGATCTCGCGCTCGGGACCGCGCCAGCCGCGCGCCTCGTCGAAGCTGATAAGGCCGTCGCTCAGCGACTTCCGCGCGAGCGACTGAAGCTTCGGGTCGAGCGTGGTGCGGACCGAAAGGCCGCCCTCGTACAGTCCCTTCTCGCCGTAGCGCTCGTAGAGGACGCGGCGGACCTCCTCGTTGAAGTACTCGCTCGAGGCGAGTTGGAAGCCGGTCGGGCGCGGCTTGACGTCAAGCGGCTCGCGCTTGGCCGCCTCGCCCTCCTCCTTGGTGGCGTAGCCTTCCTCGACGATGCGCTCGATCACCCAGTTGCGGCGCTCGATCGCCCGCTCGGGGTAGCGGAACGGATGATAGTTGTTCGGCGCCTTGGGCAGCGCGGCGAGATAGGCCGCCTCCGCGAGATCGAGCTCATCCACCGACTTGTCGAAATAGACGAGCGCCGCCGCGCCGACGCCATAGGCGCCGAGACCGAAATAGATCTCGTTGAGGTAGAGTTCGAGGATCCGATCCTTGGAATATGTCTGCTCGATCTTCATCGAGAGCAGCGCTTCCTTGATCTTGCGCTCGTAGTCCTGCTTGTTCGTGAGCAGGAAGTTCTTGGCGACCTGCTGGGTGATGGTCGAGGCGCCCTGCGGCCGGCGGCCGGCGTTCTGGAAGTTCGAGAGCGCGGCGCGTGCGATGCCGAAGAAGTCCAGGCCGCCATGCTGGTAGAAGCTCTTGTCCTCGGCCGAGACGAAGGCGGTGGTGACGCGCTTCGGAACGGACTGGATCGGCAGGAAGAGCCGGCGCTCCTTGGCGTATTCGGCGATCAGCCGGCCGTCGTTGGCGTGCAGCCGCGTCATGATCGGCGGCTCGTAATTGGCGAGCTGCTCGTAGTCCGGCAGCTCGCGCGAATATTTCAGCGCGAAGTAGCCGATGACCGCGGCGCCCACGAGGCCGAGCAGCGCGCCGGTCGCGAACAGGAAGCCGATGGCTCTGACGAGTAGGCGCAAACCCCGAAATCCTCTTGGCGGCCCTCAGCCGTCCGCGTCGTCGCGGACGATCTGCCGACGCTCAACGGCATCGGGGCGCTTTGTGGAGAATATACGGCGCCTTGGAAGCTCGGCTCAACGGGAGCGTGCGGCTGTGCCCTGCGCGATACGGGTTTCGAAGTACCGTTCGATCGCCTCGGCCACCGCGTCGGTCGCTTTTTCGCGCCAGGCGTCCGACATCAGCAGCTTGGCGTCCTCCTTGCTCGACAGATAGCCGAGCTCCAGCAGGACCGAAGGCACGTCGGGGGCCTTCAGCACCCGGAAGCCCGCCGAGCGCAGCGGATTCTTGTTGAGCTGCGCGGCTTTCTTCAGCTCGCGCACGAGGCCCTTGGCGAACTGTTGGGTGAACGAGGTCGTCTCCCGCCGGGTCAGGTCGAAAAGGATGCCCGCGACCTCCGCCGGCTCGTCGGAAAGATCGAGGCCCGCAATGAGGTCGGAGCGGTTCTCCTTCTCGGCGAGCCGCTCCGCCTCGCGGTCGGACGCCCTCTCCGACAGCGTATAGATGGTCGCGCCGCGCACGCCGAGCGGATCGGACAGCGTGTCGGCATGGATCGAGAGCATCAGCGCAGCGGTCGCCTCCTGGGCGATCTTCACGCGGCCCGGAAGCGAAACGAAGCTGTCGTCGTCGCGCGTGAGGATCACGCGGCGCTCGCCGGAGGCTTCGAGCTTCTCCTTCAGGCGCTTCGCGAAGGCGAGAACGATGTCCTTCTCCGACGCGCCTTCGGGACCCGCCGCGCCAGGGTCCACGCCGCCATGGCCCGGATCCAGCACCACGACCGGAAGCTCGGGGGCGCCGGCGGATTTCGTGGGGATCGCCGCCGTCGCCTCGTCGCTCGGATCGCGCTCGGCCGCGGAAATGGACTGCAGGAACTTCTTACGGTCGCTCGGCGTGAGGTCGAGGACGAGCCGCGCCGGCTGCCCCTCGACCGGATCGAGCACGAAGGCCTTGTCGATCGCCACAGGCTTCTTGACGTCCACCACAATGCGGGAGCAGCCCGGCGCTAGCACCCCGAAGCGGTATGCGGAGATCAGCCCCTTGCCCTCGCGTCCCGCAGCGTCCGGCAGCCGGAAAGAGACCTCCGGAAGATCGATGACGACGCGGTAGGGGTCGGCGAGCGTGAAGGCCTTGATCGGAGCGGCGGCGGTGAGATCCATCACGAGGCGCGTGCGCTGGTCGTCGCCGACGAGGCGGGCGTCGGTCGCGATCGCGGCTGGCTGCGCGCGCAGCGGCGCGATCGCGCCGGGCAAGGCGGACAAAAACGAGAAAACGACGATGGCGGCGAGCCGAAGTCTCATCGCGGTCCGAAAGCCCCCTCTCTTTCGATCGCAGCTTCCTTATCGGGCGCCTGAGCCGGTGTTAAGCGGCTACGGTTAACGCTTGCTGAAGCGTCAGGTTCGAGTCCGCCCCTCGCAACCGTCAATTCACAGAAACAATGACGCCGCGCGCCCGTCGTCGAGCCGCCATACCGCTCGCGCGCTTGTCAACACTGTCACGGATCGGTTAGAGAGCGAGGGCTCACGTCGAAGTGGGCCGAGTCTCTTTAATCGGGACTTGGCCTGCGCACCGGCCTCCCGGACGCGACGCCTTCCGCGATCGCCGCGGGGCTCGCCGCACGGATCGCTGTCGACGGCGCGACGGACAGATTTCGCAGCCGCGACTTGAACCGGCGCAAATCCTTCGCGCGTCGACGTCTTTGGCCCGGACCGTTCGACGCGGAGCCGCCGGCGGCGTCGTCGCCGGCCGACAGTGTTGTTTTGCGAGGATGGGTTACGGCTTCGCCGCCCGTCCTGCCTTGATCGCGAGGTGCCTCCGGGAATGCGCACGGCGCTCATCGCCGATTTCGCTTTGTCCGGGACCTCGCTCCGCCGGTCCAGCCGGCGCTCGCCTTCGGGACGCGCCGTTCTTCCGGCCCCACGTTTCCCCCCGCTTCTCACAACCACAGCCGGGCGCCGTTCGCGCAAGTCATGCGCGCCGCCCTCGCCGTCCCTCGCGACGGCGAGCGGGCCGCCCGGCCGCACAGCCGAGTCAGTCATATGGCCAATAAAATGCTCATCGACGCCACCCACGCGGAGGAGACCCGCGTGGTGGTGGTGCGCGGATCGAAGGTCGAGGAGTTCGACTTCGAGAGCGCCAATCGCCGCCAGCTCCGCGGGAACATCTATCTCGCCAAGGTGATGAGGGTCGAGCCGTCGCTTCAGGCGGCTTTCGTGGAATATGGCGGCAACCGCCACGGCTTCCTCGCCTTCAGCGAAATCCACCCGGACTACTACCAGATCCCGGTCGCCGACCGGCAGGCGCTCCTCGCCGAGGAGGAGACCGCCGCCGCCGCCGAGGAGAAGGAACACGACGAGGAGGCTGAGAAGCCGTCGTCGAGCCGCCGCCGGCGCGGCCGCGCGCGCCCCAAGGCCGCCCCGAGCGACGAGACCGCAAGCGAGGCCGCGCCCGCCGAGGACGGCGCGCCGGCGCTTGCGCCTGCCGAAGCGGCCGAAGCTGAGGCCGCCGTCGCCGAGCATGTCGAGGAGCAGGAAGCCAAGGTCGAGGCCGCGGAAGACGGCGACGACTCCTCCGACGACGATCACCACGAAGAGGATCATCCCGTCGAGTCGATCGGCGCGGGCGACGCGCTCGAGGAGGTGCCCGAGCGCCGGGCGCGCCCGCTGCGCTCCTACAAGATCCAAGAGGTGATCAAGCGCCGGCAGATCCTGCTGGTGCAGGTCGTCAAGGAAGAGCGCGGCACCAAGGGCGCGGCGCTCACCACCTATCTGTCGCTCGCCGGACGCTATTCGGTGCTGATGCCCAACACCGCTCGCGGCGGCGGCATCTCCCGCAAGATCACGTCCGCGCAGGACCGCAAGCGCCTGAAGGAGGTCGCCTCCGACCTAGACGTGCCGGAGGGGATGGGCGTCATCCTGCGCACCGCGGGCGCGACGCGCACCAAGCCGGAGATCAAGCGCGACTTCGAATATCTGATGCGCCTCTGGGAGACGGTGCGCGACCTGACGCTGAAGTCGTCGGCGCCGTCGCTCGTCTATGAGGAAGGCTCGCTGATCAAGCGTTCGATCCGCGATCTCTACAACAAGGAGATCGACGAGGTCCTGGTCTCGGGCGACGACGGCTATCGCGAGGCCAAGGACTTCATGCGGATGCTCATGCCGAGCAACGCCAAGATCGTCCAGCCCTACCGCGACAGCCAGCCGCTCTATTCGAAGATGGGCGTGGAGACCCAGCTCGACGCGATGTTCTCGAACGTCGTGACGATGAAGTCCGGCGGATACATCGTCATCAACCAGACCGAGGCGCTGGTCGCGATCGACGTGAACTCGGGCCGCTCGACGCGCGAGCACAACATCGAGGACACCGCGCTCCGCACCAATCTCGAGGCGGCCGAGGAAGTCGCGCGCCAGCTTCGCTTGCGCGACCTCGCCGGCCTGATCGTGATCGACTTCATCGACATGGAGGAGTCGCGGAACAACCGCGCGGTCGAGAAGAAGCTCAAGGACTGCCTCAAGAACGACCGCGCCCGCATCCAGCTTGGTCGGATCTCGCATTTCGGCCTGATGGAGATGTCGCGCCAGCGTATCCGCACGGGCGTGCTGGAATCCTCGAGCGAGATCTGCCCGCACTGCAACGGCGTCGGCACCGTGCGCGCCGTGCCGTCCGTCGCGCTGCACGTTCTGCGCATGGTCGAGGACGCGCTGCGCAAGGACGCCTCGCGCAACCTGCTGGTGAAGACCCGCAACGAGGTCGCGCTCTACCTGCTCAACCAGAAGCGCGCGCATATCCGCGAGATCGAGGGCCGGTTCGGCGTGTCGATCTCGTTCGGCGCCGAGGCGCATCTCGCCGCCGGCCAGCACCTCGTGATCGAGCGCACGGAGCCCGCGTCGGGCGAGATCCGCGCCGTCGCGACTCAGGTGCGCGTCGACACGATCGAGCCCGAGGAAGTCGTCGAGGACGAAGTCGAGGAGGTCGTCGAGGACGCGCCTGCGACGGCCGAGGCCTCGCCGGCGGGCGAAGAGAAGACGGAAGGGACGGGGTCCAGCCGCAGGCGCCGCCGCCGCCGCCGCCGCGGCGGCAGCCGGACCAACGGCGCCGGCGACGCGCAGCAGGCGTCGGCCGAAGGCGACGAGGGCGATGACGCCGACGACGGGGACGAGGAGGAGGTTGCGGAGCAGCAGGCTGCGTCGCCCGAGACCGAGTCCGCGGAGACCGTAGCGACGAGCGACGTCGCCGAACCTGTGGGCGAAACGCCGGTCGTCACGGCCGCCGCGCCCGAAGGCGACGGCGCGCCCGCCGAAACTCCGGCGGAAGCGGCCGACGGCGAGGAAGCGGCCAAGCCGGCCTCTTCGCGGCGACGCGGCCGTCGCGGCGGCAAGCGGACCCGCGGAAGCTCCGCCGACGCCGAGGAGGCTTCTGAAGAGGCCGCGGCGGGAGCCGAGGCTGCGGCCGACGCAGTCGAGCCCGTCGTTGATGTCGCCGCCGCAGCGCCGCAGGCGCCCGTAGCCGAAGAGCCGGTCGAGGAAGCCGCCGCGCCCGCGGACGACGGAGCGGCCGAGACCGTCGCCCAGGCGGACGAGCCGGCGACCGAATCGCCGGCCCCTGCTCCCGCGCCGGCCCCGCGTTCGGCGCCGCTTCCCGAGGCGGAAATCGACCCGACCCGTCCGCGGCGCACCGGCTGGTGGAGCCGCCGCGCCGGCTGACCGGACCGCGATTGACGATCGTCTGCATGAGCGGCGGGGCTTCGATCCCGCCGCTTTTTCTTTTTCGGCGAGGCCGACGCCCGGATCCCCCGCTTGGCGCCCTCAGCGAGCCAGGCGCAGACGGATCTTCGCCTTCTCCCTTGCGGGGAGAGGTCGGGGTGCGGTGGTCCAGAAAATGGCTGAGAGGGTGAAGCCGCTCTACGCCGTCGCGCAACGCTCCATTGTGAACCACCCCTAACCCTCACCCTTCCCGCAGGTGGAGAGGGCGAAACCGTCGCGGGCGTTCCTCAGTCCCCCATGGGGAAACGACTGACAAGCCGGACGAACCGCCGCCCTGCCCGCCTTTCATGACGCGCAAAACAAAAGGCCCGGATCTCTCCGGGCCTTCGTCGTTCGCGGAAGCGACGTCGCGTTACTGGCCGCCGGACGGCGCGGGCGGGCCGGCGTTGTCGGGCGCGGACGGCTTGTCGGCGCCTTCGGGCGCGGCGGGCTGAGCCGGGGCCTGCTTCACGTCCTCGCCGGTCTTCGTGCCGGCGTCGTTCGGGTCCGAGACCTGCGGCGCGACCGGCTGCGCGTCCTGCGGCATGGGAGCGGTCTGGGCGCCGCCGGGCGTCTGGCGCTCTCCGCCGGCCGGCGGGCTGTTGACGTCGCCCTGCGGGGTCGCGGCGGCGGGCGCGGAGGTCCCGCCCATCGGCGGCGCGGGCTCGGCCGGGGCCGCGGGCTTCAGGCTCGGCAGAATGCCGCCCTGACCGGAACCGAGCGGCGCCTGTGGTCCTCCGGCGGGCGCGGCGGCCGGACGCGGCTGGGCGGCGTTCGGCTGCACGCGGTCGAAAGCCGACCCTCCGCCGTAGCCGGCGACGATCGTCAGCGCGATGCTGGTCGCGAAGAAGCCGGCGGCGAGATAGGCGGTGAGGCGCGTCAGCGGGTTCGACTGGCTGCGGCCGGCCATGAAGCCGCCGCCGCCGCCGATGCCGAGCGCGCCGCCTTCCGATTTCTGGAGGAGCACGACAACCACGAGCGCGAGCACGATCATGAGATGGATGACGATCAGGACGGTCTGCATGTCGCTCGCTGCTTCGCGGCTTTCTGAGTTCGGGCCTGCGCGGAACGCGCGCGGACCCGACAAGGTTCAAGGCGCGACGTCATACACCCGCGGGGCGCGCGCCGCCACCTCCCGCGATGAGACAAATTCGAAGGATCTCAGGCGATGGCCGCTCGCGCGATCGCGAGAAAGTCGTCTGCCTTGAGGCTCGCGCCTCCGACCAGCGCCCCGTCGACGTCCGCGGCCTTCAGGATCTCGGCGGCGTTGTCGGGCTTCACCGAGCCGCCGTAGAGGATGCGGATCCCGGAGGCCGACGGGCCGAAACGCTCGGACAGCGCGGCGCGGATGAAGCCATGCATCTCGGCCACCTGCTCAATCGTGGGGGTCAGCCCCGTGCCGATCGCCCAGACCGGCTCGTAGGCCACGACCGTATCCTTCGGCGTCGCTCCGTCCGGGATCGAGCCTGCGAGCTGGCGTCCGACGACGGCCCTGGCCTCGTCGGCCTCGCGCTCCGCGCGCGTCTCCCCGACGCAGATCACCGCGACGAGCCCGGCGCGGCGCGCGGCCTCGGCCTTGGCGCGAACGACCTCGTCGGTCTCGGCGTGATCCTGCCGACGCTCCGAATGGCCGACGATCACCGCGCCGCCGCCCGCGTCGGCGATCATTTCGGCCGAAACGTCGCCGGTATGAGCGCCCGAGGCCTTGGCGTGGCAGTCCTGCCCGCCGACCGCGACGCCCGCGCCGCGGCTCGCCGTCGCGAAGCTCGTCAGGAGCGTGAAGGGCGGAAACACCATGAGGTCGACGTCCGCCTTCAGCCCGCCCTGATAGGCGCCGACCATGCGGACGAACTCGGGAGCCGAGGCCGCAAGACCGTTCATCTTCCAGTTGCCCGCGATGAGCTTTCTGCGCGACGCCATGCCTGTGGTTCCCTCGGATCGCCCCGGTCTTGTCTTCGCGCCGGGCCGCGTTCCGCCTAGCAGAAGCGGCGTCGCCTTTCAAAGAGAGGCCGCGGCGCTTGCAAATTCCTCCCGCGCTTGCGATTTGCGCGCGTCGGGCGCGGCTCGCTAAGGTCCGCGCCCTCAATCGTCGTCCTTCGCCTTCAAGGGCGGCCTCGAACGCAGGCCTCGTGACCTTCCATGCTTCAGACGCTCCGCAGCGGTGCCGCCGGATGGGTGGCCAAGGTGTTCCTCGGGCTGCTCGTGCTGAGCTTCGCGGTCTGGGGCATCGAGGACATCTTCCGCATCGGCGGCGGCTCGAAGGACGCGGCCGTGGTCGGCGACCGCAAGATCTCGGTCGAGGAGTACCGGCAGGCCTACATGAACGAGCTGCGCCGCATCGGGCAGCAGGCGCAGCGCGAGATCACGCCGGAACAGGCGCGCATGGCGGGCATCGGCGAGAAGGTTCTGGGCGACCTCGTCAACGAGGCCGCCATGGACGAGAAGATCGCGGCGCTCAAGCTGTCGCTCACCGATGACGAGGTCGTGCGCGAGGTGCAGGCCGACGAGATGTTCGTGGGACCGACCGGCGGCTTCGACCGGTCGCGGTTCCAGGCCATCCTCGGGCAGAACAACCTGACCGAGAACCGCTATCTGCAGCTTCAGCGCCAGTATTCGGTCCGCAAGCAGCTGATCGACGCGCTGACGTCCAACATCGAGGCGCCCGAGGCTTTCCGGCGGGCGATCCACGCCTTCAACACCGACAGCCGCTCCATCTCCTTCATTTCGCTCAAGCCCGAGGACGCCTCCGCGGTTCCGGCGCCGACACCCGAGCAGCTCAACGCCTTCTACGACCAGCGCAAAGCAAGCTTCGCCGCGCCGGAATACCGCAAGATCGCTCTGCTCTCGCTGGACCCCAAGGCCGTCGCCCAGACGGTTCAGGTCCCGGACGCCGACCTCAAGGCCTATTACGACGCCAACCAGCCGAAATACGCGGAGCTCGAAAAGCGTTCGATCGAGCAGATCACCTTTCCGTCGATGGAGGTCGCGAAGGCCGCGGCCGACGACATCAAGAGCGGCAAGAAGCTGTTCGAGCAGGTGATGGCCGAGCAGAAGCTCAAGCCCGAGGACATCTATCTCGGCGACCTGACCAAGGCGCAGATGTTCGACCAGAAGATCGCGGACGCCGCCTTCGCCCTGCCGCAGGGCCAGGTGAGCGATCCGGTCCAGGGCTCCTACTCCACGGTGCTGCTGCGCGTCACCGGCGTGCAGCAGCAGAAGCTCAAGAGCTTCGAGGACGTGAAGAACGAGATTCGCCAGGTGATGGCGGAGGAGCGCGCCCGCCGCGACGCGCTCTCGCTCCACGACAAGATCGACGAGGCGAGGCTGGGCGGAGCGACGCTCGAGGAAGCCGCCAAGACCGCGAATCTGACGGTGCGGGAGATCGCGGCCGTGGACGCCAACGGCGCCGGCTCCGACGGACAGCCGGTGGCCGACATCCCGATGGCGTCCAAGGTGCTGGAGGCCGCGTTCCGGACGGAGCCCGGCGACGTCGCCCCGACCCTTCAGGACGGCGACTCCTACGCCTGGATCGACGTCCGCGGCGTGACGCCCGCTCGCGACCGGTCGTTCGACGAGGTCAAGGCGCAGGTCGAGACCCGCTGGCGGGAAGAACAGGCCGAGCAGCGCCTCGACGCCCGCGCCAAGACGGCCGTCGACGAGCTGAAGCAGGGCAAGTCGCTCGACGACGTGGCTTCCCAGTTCAAGACGGGCGTCGAACAGGCCGAGACGACCCGCCTCGGCGGGGCGCCGTCGATCACGGCGGCGCAGGCGAAGGCGATCTTCCAGACGCCGGTGGACGGCTTCGGCCAGACGCCGACCGATCAGAACGGAGGACGCCTCGTCTACAAGGTGACTGCCGACAACGAACGTCCCTTCGACCCCGCGCAGCCCGACGACTCCGGCCAGATCGAGAAGATTTCGCAGAGCATGGGCAACGACGTCGTGACATCGCTCGTGCGTCAGCTCCGCGATCAGCTCGGCGCGAAGATCGACCCTGCGGCCGTTTCGCAGGTCGCGGGCGGCGGAGCGAGCTGAACGCGTCATGCTGATCACGCCCGCGCTCGAAGACTTCGCGCCGACCTACGATCGGGGAACGCCCCAGCTCGTCTCGACCACGCTCGTCGGCGACCTCGAGACGCCGGTTTCGGCCTATCTCAAGCTCGCGGACGGCCGCCCCGACGCCTTCCTGTTCGAATCCGTCGAAGGCGGCGCCGTGCGCGGGCGCTACTCCATCATCGGCCTGAAGCCCGACCTGCTCTGGCGCTCGCGTGACGGCCGGGCGGAGACCAACCGCACGCCGGCCAGGGACCGCGAGGCCTTCGAGCCCTGCGAAGGCCGCCCGCTGGACGAGCTGCGGCGCCTGCTGGCGGAATCGCGGATCGACGGGCGCGAGGACCTGCCGCCGATGGCGGCCGGCGTGTTCGGCTATCTCGGCTACGACATGGTCCGCGAGATGGAGGAGCTCCCCTCCCCCAATCCGGACGCGCTCCACGTGCCGGACGCGATCCTCATGCGTCCGACCGTCATCGTCGTCTTCGACGCCGTGAAGGACGAGATCACCGTCGTCACCCCGGCGCGGCCCGAGACGGGCGTGGCGGCCGCCGCGGCCCACGCCCGCGCGGTGGACCGGCTGACCGCGATCGTCGAGGGCCTCGACAGAAGCGTCCCCAAGGAACCGGCGTCCGAGGCGCGAGGCCTCGACGACTACGACATGGTCTCGAACACCACGCCTGCCGACTACGAGGCGATGGTGACCAAGGCGAAGGAATACATCGCCGCCGGCGACATCTTCCAGGTCGTGCTGTCGCAGCGTTTCGAGGCGCCCTTCGATCTGCCGGCCTTCGCGCTCTACCGGGCGCTCCGCCGCACCAATCCGGCGCCGTTCCTGATCCACCTCGACTTCGGCTCCTTCCAGATCGTCGGCTCGAGCCCGGAGATCCTCGTGCGCGCGCGGGACGGCAAGGTCACCATCCGTCCGATCGCGGGCACGCGCCCGCGCGGCGCGACGCCGGCGCAGGACCTTGCGCTCGGCGAGGAGCTGCTCGCCGACCCGAAGGAACGCGCGGAGCATCTGATGCTGCTCGACCTCGGCCGCAACGACGTCGGCCGCGTCGCCGAGATCGGCTCGGTGGCGGTCACCGACCGTTTCTTTCTCGAGCGCTACAGCCACGTGATGCACATCGTGTCGAACGTCGAGGGACGGCTCGCGCCCGGCCTCGACGCGCTCGACGCGCTGGTCGCGGGCTTTCCCGCCGGCACGGTTTCCGGAGCGCCGAAGGTCCGCGCCATGGAGATCATCGACGAGCTGGAGCGCGACAAGCGTGGCGTCTACGCCGGCTGCGTCGGCTATTTCGGCGCGAGCGGCGAGATGGACACCTGCATCGTCCTGCGCACCGCGGTCGTGAAGGACGGCCGCATCTTCGTCCAGGCGGGCGCGGGCGTGGTCGCGGATTCGAACCCGGCGTCCGAACAGCAGGAATGCGTCAACAAGGCCAAGGCGCTGTTCCGGGCGGCCGAGGAGGCCCGTCGTTTCGCGAGCGCCGGCCGCCGCGGGCAATAACAAGACGGCGGCGCCTTCGAAGTCTCGCGCACCGGCGCCGCCGGAACGAAAAACGGGCGCTCCGAAGAGCGCCCGTTTTCATTCAGCCCATGACGCCGCTTCAGAGGAAGCGGCGGTCGAAATCAGTTGCAGGGAACGCGATAGCGCTCGCCGTAACGATTGCGGGCGTAGCAGCGCGGGCCGCGAGTCTGCGACCCGATGATGGCGCCGGTGCCGGCGCCGAGCGCGCCGCCCACGAGAGCTCCGCCGGCGCTGCCGGTGGCCGCGCCGCCGATGGCGGCGCCCGCCGCCGTGCCGATCAGCGCGCCGCTCAGCGTGCGTTCGTTGCGGGTCTCGCCGCAAGCCGCGAGGCCGAGCGCGAGCGCGGAGACCGCGATGAGTGAGGCGACTTTCTTCATGGGCGTGAAAGCTCCGAATCTTCCGATGACGATGATTGTAGGCGAGAGGCCCCGTTCGGCCACCCGTCAAACGCAGTCGTGACTCGATAATGGAAAGCCATTCTTAATCGAGCGCCGGATCCTCGGCGACGCAGCGCCGCCATTCGCATAAACGGCGCGCCGCATGGATCCCTGCGAGGCGCCGGCGGACTTTTTTTGGCGGCGCCTGCGAGACCATCGTCATGCCGTTAGCCGGAAACGTGACGCAGGCCTCCGACATAGCGGCCTTCCACGCGGGAAGAACGCTTTTCGACGGGCGTCATGGCTTCGACGAGACTCTTGAAGGACGCCGCCTGCAGAGGCGGAGCGAAGACGTAGCCCTGCGCCAGCCGCACGCCCTTCGCGCGCAGATACTCGACCTGCTCGATCGTCTCCACGCCTTCGGCGATCAAGTCGAGGTTCATGTCCTCGGCGAGCTTCACCATGCCGTCCACGATCGCGACCGAGTACCGTTCGGTCCCGATCGCGTCCACGAACATCTTGTCCATCTTCATGACGTCGACGCCGAGCTTCAGAAGATAGGACAGGCCGCCATGGCCGGTGCCGACGTCGTCGAGCGCCACCCGCGCGCCGAGCGCCTGCAGCTTGGCGATGACGAGGCGCGCACGCGCGATGTCCTGCAGCGGCTGGCGCTCAGTCACCTCGAACATGAGCTGGTTCATGCCTATCGGCGACGAGCCGAAGATCCGCTCGACGTCGTCGGCGACGCCCACGTCGTCGAAATGCCCCGCGAACAGATTGAAACCGACCTTGAGATGCGGACGGGCGCCGTAGATCTCCGCAAGATCGTCGCGCGCCGCCTCCATGAGGGCGATCGTCATGGGGAAGATTTCCCCGCTCGCTTCGGCGAGCGCGATGAAGCGACCGGGAGGCACGACCTGTCCGTCGGGCTTCACCCATCGCACCAGCACCTCGCAGCCCGCGAGGCGCCCCGAAAGGATGTCGATCACCGGCTGATAATAGGGGACGAACTCGCCGCGACGGATCCCGTCGTGTAGTTCCCGGATCGGACCGCCGGATCGGCGCACGAGAATCAGCGCGACCGCCACGGCGCCCGCGGCGAAGACGACGCCGGCGATGTTGGCGTAAAGGAAAAGCGCCTCGTTCACCTCCGCGAGCGCCATCGCCGACGTCGCGACCTCGATCCTGAACGGATAGCGCTGCGATGCGGCGGAGGCCGTGATCGACAGCCCCTCGGCGCCGAGTTCTCCGAGCGCCGGATCCATCACCTTGCGCGCGATCATCGCGCCGTCGACCAGCACCGCCTGGGCGATGAAGGCGGGGGTGAACTCGCTTTTGAGAAAATAGGGAAAGATGTCGGCGGCCGGAGTCAGGATCCGGAAGCCTGTTCCGTCCGGACCGCGCCACTGAAGACGGATCATCTGGCGCGTTTCCGTCCCGCCGACGCCGACCAGCGAAAGCATCACGTCCGGGCTCAGCGTGGCGTGCTCGGCGGAGAGACGGCTGACGACGCGCGTCTCGCCCGCCGCCGAGCAAACCGCGGCGCCGCTTCGATCGACGACGGCGACCTCGCCCGCCGTCTTGACGCGCGCGGCGGCAGCGGCCAGCGCGGCCCTACCGTCGGCCCCGCAATCGCGATCGTCGTCGAGTCCGAGCGTGATGAGAGCCGTCGCCGCCTCGTCGAGCCGCGCTTCGGCCACCTTGAGGATTTCGGCGGCCACGCCGCTGATCTCACGTTGCGCCGTCGTGCCGATGTTGAACGCCAGAAGAGCGTTCAACGCGACGATCGGCGCGACCACGATCGGCGCGACGGTCAGCAGTCTGCGTCTGAGCGAGTGTCCGCCGTCCTGAATCAAGATCGCGCCGGGCCTTCTGGAAGGCGCGCGGAAGGCGCCGCGCCCGCTACAATGCGCGACGCGGCTTAATGCGGCCCTAAGCGTCCCCGCGAACGACGCTCAGGACCACGCGAGCCGCGCTCAGACGTATCGCGCCTGCGCCGCCTCGACGACCGCGATCGCGGTCATGTTCACGACGCCGCGGGCCGTGACGGAGGGCGTGAGCACATGAGCGGGCTTCGCCGCGCCCACGAGCATCGGGCCGACCGGAAGCGCGTCACCCACCGCGCGGATGAGCTGCGCGGCGATGTTGGCCGCGTCGAGATTGGGGAAGATGAGGAGGTTGGCCTCGCCGCTCAGCGCGGAATTGGGCAACGCCCGTTCGCGCAGCGACGGCTGCAGGGCGACGTCGCCCATCATCTCGCCGTCGACCTCAAGGTTTGGCGCGAGTTCGCGGATGAGCTTCAGGGCGTCGCGCATCTTCCGCGCGGACGGCGTGTCGTGCGACCCGAAGTTCGAATGCGAAAGCAGCGCCGCCTTCGGCGTAATGCCGAAGCGCTCCACCACCCGCGCGCAATGCACCGCGCAGTCGGCGATGCTGCGCGCGTCCGGCTCCGGCGTGACGTAGGTGTCGGCGAGGAAGTAGGCGCCGTGGTCGCTGATGAGCAGCGACAGCGTGGAGTAGTCCGGAGCGTCGGGCGCGAGGCCGATGACCTGGTCGATCGCGCGGAGATGATCGTGGAACCGGCCCTCCAGGCCGCAGATCATCGCGTCGGCCTCGCCGCGCTGCACCGCGAGCGCCGCGATCACCGTCGAATTGGTGCGCACCACGGTTCGGGCGCGATCCGGCGTGACGCCGCGCCGTCCTGCCCGTTCGACGTAGAGCTGGACGTAATCGCGATAGCGCTTGTCGTCTTCCGGATTGATGATCTCGACGGTTTCGCCCGGCTTGAAGGTCAGGCCCCATCGGCGGGCGCGGACGTCGATGACGTGCGGGCGCCCGATCAGGATCGGCGTCGCGATCCCCTCCTCGAGGGCGACCTGCGCCGCCCGCATCGCGCGCTCGTCCTCGCCGTCGGCGTAGATCACGCGCTTCGGATTGGCGCGCGCCGCGGAGAACACCGGCTTCATCACGAAGCCCGAGCGGAACACGAAGCGGTTCAGCCGGTCCTCATAGGCCGCGAAATCGTTGATCGGACGGCGGGCGACGCCGCTTTCCATCGCGGCTCTCGCGACGGCCGGCGCGATGCGCAGGATGAGACGCGGGTCGAAGGGGCTCGGGATGAGCGATTCAGGCCCGAACAGGCGCGTGACGCCGCCATAGGCCCGCGAGACGACGTCCGAGGACGGCTCGCGCGCAAGCGCCGCGATCGCCCGAACGGCGGCCGCCTTCATGGCTTCGTTGATCTCGGTCGCGGCGACGTCGAGGGCGCCGCGGAAGATGTAAGGAAAACACAGCACGTTGTTGACCTGGTTCGGGAAATCCGAACGGCCGGTGCAGATCATGGCGCCGGGTTTCGCCTGTCTCGCCTCGTCGGGCATGATTTCAGGCGTCGGGTTGGCGAGCGCGAGAATCATGGGCTTGTCGCCCATGGTCGCGACCATCTCGGGCTTCAGCAGTCCGCCGACCGACAGGCCGAGGAACACGTCGGCGCCCACGATCACCTCGGCGAGTTTACGCGCTTCGGTCTTCTGGGCGTAGACGCTCTTCCAGCGGTCCATCAGCGCCTCGCGGCCCTCATAGACGACGCCCTCGATGTCCGTGACCCAGATGTTCTCGCGGTTCGCGCCGAGGGTCACCAGCAGGTTGAGGCAGGCGAGCGCCGCGGCGCCGGCGCCCGACGTCACGATCTTCACCGAGCCGAGCGGCTTGCCGGCGAGCTCCAGCCCGTTGACGATCGCGGCCGCCACGATGATCGCGGTGCCGTGCTGGTCGTCGTGAAAGACCGGGATGCCCATCCGCTTCTTGCAGGCCTCCTCGACCTCGAAGCATTCGGGAGCCTTGATGTCCTCGAGGTTGATCCCGCCGAAGGTCGGCTCAAGCGCGCAGACCACGTCGATCAGCTTCTGGGGATCGGTCTCCGCGACCTCGATGTCGAAGACGTCGATGCCCGCGAATTTCTTGAAGAGGACCGCCTTGCCCTCCATCACCGGCTTGCCCGCGAGGGCGCCGATGTTGCCGAGGCCGAGCACGGCCGTGCCGTTGGTCAGCACCGCGACGAGGTTCTGACGGATCGTCAGCTCCGCCGCCTGGGACGGGTCCTCCGCGATCGCGTCGCAGGCCGCGGCCACGCCCGGCGAATAAGCGAGCGCCAGATCACGCTGGTTTCCGAGCGGCTTGGTGGCGGCAATCTCGAGCTTTCCGGGCCGCGCCCCCGTCGCGGCATTGCCGCGGTGATACACCAGCGCGCCGGTGCGCAGATCGTCGGACATGTTGCTCGCCATGACGCCGCTCTCCCCGCCGCCCTGCGACGTCGAGCCGCGGCGACTTCTGTTTTTTGTCCTGCCCCGGAATGGCGCGAGCGCACGGCAACCGTCAAGCAGGAAGCGTCGGAAGGCCCTGCGCAGGGCGCAGAGCCGGACGGCGTGAGAATCCCGGCTCGCTTGACCGCAGGCGGACGTCCGGATTCAGTCGACGCAATCAACGGGGGGACGGTCCCGCATATGAAACGCGCTTTCGCGATCGCCGGCGCGACGCTCCTTGCGGTCGCCGTCGCGGCGATCGCCTTCGGGCCACACCTCATCCAGCGTTATGCGGAGAGCAAGGTCGATCAGGCCCTGGCGCGAATGCGGGTGCAAACCACCTCGGTGGTGAACCGGGGCGCGGTGACGGTCGACCTGTCGAACCGCGCGCTGACGATCCGTGATCTCGGCATCGAGAGCGCGGGCCGCGAACAGCGCATCGGCGTCGCGAGCCTCACCATCGTGAGGCCGCGCGAGGCCGGCAGGCTTCTGACCGCGGAACGCGTGATCTTCGAGGACGTCACCGTCAAGTCCGCCGGCGAGACGATCACGGTTCCCCGCATCGAGATCGACAATTATTCGGGCCCGGAACGCGGCCTCACCGCGACCCCCGGCATAGGCCGCAACGCGCGCACGCAGGCCGACCTGATCCACATGGTGTCGCTCGAGCGGGCGGTCGCTCCGGTCGTGTTGGTCACGGGCGACGACACCGCGCTCAGGCGAACCCTGCGCAACGTCGCGATCAACAGGGTGGCGAAGGGGCTCGTGGAGAGCGCGACCGTCGACGGGGTCGCGCTTCAGGTGCCCTATATCTCGCCTGAGCAGTCGCCCGAGACGTCGTCCATGACGGTGTCGGCTGGCCCCCTCGTCTATCAGGGCGTGGACCTGCCGACCCTGTGGCGCTTCTACGCCGGCGACGGCGCGGGCGATCGACAGCCCTTCCTGAAGAGCGGCGTCGTCGCGAACGTCCAGTCGGTGACGACGTTGCGCCCCGGCGGCGAGATTCGCGCATCCTGGCGACGCCTGACGGTCGACGGCGTCACGGTCCGGCCGCTGGGCTTCCCGGTGACGACCTTCGATCCGTTCGCGACCAAGCTGCGCGTCGGCGAAGCCGTCACGCCTGCCGAGGTCCGCCAGCAGCTTCTGTTCGGCGCCGACGGCCTGAGAGCCATCGCTTTCGACCGGGTCGCGATCGAGGGCGCGAAGCTCGAGATCGCCCGCGAAGACGAGCTTAGGCGCTCGCTCGACGTCGCCTCGGCCGAGATCGGGCCCTACGCCGAAGGCCGCCTCGGCGCCGTGAAGGCGCAAGGCGTCGATTATCGGGCCGGCGATCTGATCCGTCTCTCGCTCAAGAGCGCGGCCCTCAGTGGCTTCGACGCGACCGGGCTGCTCGGCTACGCCGATCGCATCGGGCGCGACGAGGCGTTGCTGACGATGCGGCCGACCGCCGTCGACGTCGTCAGATACGCCCCGCGCCTGTCCGGGGCGGAGGCGACCGGGCTCGCTTTCTCCGGTCCGGCGGGCGGAATGACCGCGGCCGCCGTGAGGGTCGAGGCGAACGCGCCGGCCGAGGAAGTCCCCCAGCATGTCGCCTTCACGCTCGACGACCTCGACGCGCATCCCGCGCCGGGCTCATGGGGCGCGAAGACGCTCTCCCAGATGCGGCTCGGCGCCCTGACGGGCGGACTGAGCTTCGCGCTGACGCTGGATCCGACGAAGAAGACGCTGTCGTTGAACCGCTTCGATTACCGGTTCGAGCAACTGGGCTCCCTGACGGCGACGGGCGAAATGTCGTCCGTCGATCCGCTGCTGGCGGTGGCGACCGGCGCGGACTTCGTAGACAAGTTCTCCGCGATCGAACTCGGGATGTTCAAGCTGACCTTCGCCGACGACGGCGCTGTCGAAACCATCCTCCGGCGAACCGCCGACGCCGCGCGGACGCCGGTCGAGCTCTATCGGGAGGAAGTCGCGCGCGACGCGCAGGAGCAGATCTTCCGCCTGTTCGGGCCGCCGGCGGAAAACTCCGCGGAATCGGCCGCGCGCTTCATCCGCGATCCGCGCCGGGTCGAGGTCGTCGTCACCCCGCGCGGAACCTCGCCCACGCTTCTGAACCTGATCCGCGCCTTCGACCTCGGTCCGGCGGGGATCGCGCAGGTGATCGACCTCAGCGTGCTCTACAAGCGCTGAGGTCGATCGCCAGCCTGCGTTCAGCCCGCCTTGGGGGCCGCCAGCGCCGTGCGGATGTGCAGTTCCTTGAGCTGCTTCGGCGACGCCTCGGAAGGCGACCCCATCAACAGGTCCTCGGCGCGCTGGTTCATCGGGAAGATCGAGATCTCGCGCAGGTTGGTCGCGCCGGTCAGCAGCATGACGATGCGGTCGACGCCCGCCGCCATGCCGCCATGGGGCGGGGCGCCGTACTGGAACGCGCGATACATGCCGCCGAAGCGGTCGACCACCGTCTGCTCGTCATAGCCCGCGATCTCGAACGCCTTGACCATCGCCTCGGGGCGATGGTTGCGGATGCCGCCCGAAGCGATCTCGAAGCCGTTGCAGGCGATGTCGTACTGGAACGCCTTAATGGTGAGCGGGTCCTGGTTCTGGAGCGCGTCGAGTCCACCCTGCGGCATCGAGAACGGGTTGTGGGAGAAGTCGACCTTCTTCTCCTCCTCGCTCCATTCGTAGAACGGGAAGTCGACGATCCAGGCGAGTTCGAACCGGTCGTGGTCGACGAGCTTCAGCTCCTCGCCGACGCGCGTGCGGGCGAGGCCCGCGAACTTCCAGAACTTCTGCGGGTCGCCGGCCACGAAGAAAGCCGCGTCGCCCTCCTTGAGGCCGAGCTGCTCGCGGATCGCGGCGGTGCGCTCCGGACCGATGTTGTTCGCGATCGGGCCGGCGCCCTCGCCGCCCTCGCGCCACATGACGTAGCCGAGGCCGGGCTGGCCCTCGCTTTGCGCCCAGGAGTTCATGCGGTCGCAGAAGGCGCGGCTGCCGCCGGTCGGTCCGGGGATCGCCCAGACCTGATTGCCCTCGGTCTCCAGCATCCGCGCGAAGACCTTGAAGCCGCTCCCGCGAAAGTGCTCCGAGACGTCCTGCATGACGAGCGGATTGCGCAGGTCCGGCTTGTCGGTGCCGTATTTCTTCAGCGCCTCGGCGAAGGGAATGCGCGGCCACTCCTTCGTGACCGGCTTTCCGTTCGCGAAGTCCTCGAACACGCCCGTGATCACGGGCTCGACAGCCGCAAACACGTCCTCCTGCTCGACGAAGCTCATTTCGAGGTCGAGCTGGTAGAACTCGCCCGGCAGGCGGTCGGCGCGCGGGTCCTCGTCGCGGAAGCAGGGCGCGATCTGGAAATAGCGGTCGAAGCCCGACATCATGATGAGCTGCTTGTACTGCTGCGGCGCCTGCGGCAGCGCGTAGAACTTGCCCGGATGAATGCGGCTCGGCACCAGGAAGTCGCGCGCGCCCTCGGGCGACGACGCTGTCAGGATCGGCGTCTGGAACTCGAAGAAGCCCTGATCCTTCATCTTCGCCCGCATGGCGTCGACGATGCGTCCACGGGTCATGATGTTGCGGTGGAGCTTTTCGCGCCGCAGGTCGAGGAAGCGGTACTTGAGCCGCGTCTCCTCGGGGTATTCCTGGTCGCCGAAGACCGGCAGCGGCAGGTCGGCCGCGGGGCCGAGCGTCTCGACCTCGGTCGCGAACACCTCGATCTGGCCGGTAGGCAGCTCGGGATTGTCGGTGCCGGCGGGGCGCGGCCGCACCAGCCCGTCGATGCGGATGACGGTTTCGGCCCGCGCCTTCTCGATCGCGCCGAAGGCCGGCGAATCCGGATCGGCGACGACCTGCGTCATGCCGTAATGGTCGCGCAGGTCGACGAACAGCACGCCGCCATGGTCTCGCACGCGATGCACCCAGCCCGAAAGCCGGACGGTCTGGCCGACATGCTCCGGACGGAGCGCGCCGCAGGTGTGGGAGCGGTAGCGATGCATCGTGATCGGTCCTTCGCTCGGGCCTTCAGCCCGAAAGTGCGCGGAAAACCGCATGCGCGCGCCTCGATTGTCAAGGAGAGAGGCCTGACGACGCCAACTGCGTGCTTCGAGACTCGGCCCATCGGGCCGCTCCTCAGCATGAGGAGCGTTTGCAATACTCAATCGGCCCTCATGCTGAGGAGCCGTCCGTCAGGACGGCGTCTCGAAGCACGCAGTTACGCTTGAGCGCGTAAGACCTTCGTTCTCTCAAGACACTGCGGGCCGAACCCGCTATAGCGACGAAACCATGATCACGACCACCGACGCCCTTGCGACCGTCTGCGCCCGGATGCGGGCCGCGCCCTACGTCACGGTCGACACCGAATTTCTCCGCGAGACGACCTTCTGGCCGAAGCTCTGCGTCGTCCAGCTCGCCGACGCGGAGGGGCCGGAGGTGGTGGACGCGCTCGTTCCCGGCCTCGACCTCGCGCCGTTGTTCGAGCTGATGGCGGACGAGAACGTTCTGAAGGTGTTCCATTCTGGCCGGCAGGACATCGAGATCTTCCACCACCTGTCGGGCAAGGTTCCGCATCCGGTGTTCGACACCCAGGTCGCCGCCATGGTGCTGGGCTTCGGCGACTCGATCTCCTACGACCAGCTCGTCGCCCGCACGACCGGCGGCGTGATCGACAAGTCTTCGCGATTCACCGACTGGAGCCGCAGGCCGCTCTCGGAAGAGCAGATCGTCTACGCCATCGCCGACGTCACCCATCTGCGCGACGTCTACGAGAAGCTCGCCGCCGATCTCGAACGGCGCGAGCGCGCCGACTGGGTGGCGGAGGAGATGGAGGTGCTGACGTCGCCCGCCACCTATGAGGCGCATCCCGACGACGCCTGGCAGCGCTTCCGTTCGCGTCTCCGCAAGCCGCGCGACCTCGCCGTGATGATTGAGGTCGCGGCCTGGCGCGAGCGCGAAGCTCAAGGGAGAGACGTGCCGCGCTCGCGGGTCCTCAAGGACGACGCGCTGGTCGAAGTCGCGACCCGCGCCCCGCGCGACGTCGCGGCGCTCGGAAACCTGCGGGCGTTTCCGCGCGGCTACGAGCGGTCCCGCGCTGGTCAGGAGATTCTGGAGGCCGTGGAGCGCGGCCTCAAGCGCGATCCCGCGGGCCTGCCGGCGCTCGAGGCCCAGCGGCAGAACGGCGGCAACCCGGCGACTGTCGAGCTTCTCAAGGTGCTGCTGCGCATGATCGCCGAGAAACATGCGGTCGCGGCCAAGGTGATCGCGAACGTCGAGGATCTCGAACGCATCTCGGCCGAAGCGGAAGCCGACGTTCCGGCCTTGTCGGGATGGCGGCGCGAGCTGTTCGGAGACCAGGCGCTCAAGCTCAAGGACGGGACGCTCGCGCTCGCGGTCGAGCGCGGCCGGGTCGTGACGATCGAACGGGAAGCCGGCGAAGACGGTCCCCTCCCCGCCCCCCGTCCGCGGCGTAGCCGCGGCCGGCGCGGCGGCGGCGAGCGCGCCCAGGGAGACGGCGCCGCGGCCGATTGATCAAAGGGGAAGTCTTAATGCGAGGGAAGCTTCCGGCCGCCAGTTTCTGACGGCCGGAAGCTGATCGATCCAGCCTTGCGGTCAGCGACAGACGGGCGCGTTCGGCATTCCGCCAAGCCGATCGAGCGGCACCTCCATGAAACGGATCGATTCGTTCCAGGCGCGCCGCGCCACCGCGGGACCGTCATCGTCGCTGCCTTCGAAAAGGACCGCGACGGCCTTTCGCTCCGGCACGTCGATGATCGCCGAATAGGCGGCGCTGCCGGGCCAGACGGTCAGCGTGTCCGTGGTCGCGCCTCCCGCGTCGCACTGCGCGCGGAAGCCCGGCGAGAGCTTGCCGCCGTCAAAGAAGACGCGAGTCAGAGCGAGGTTCTTGCGAGGATCCTCCTTGGTTCTGCGCTCACGCCGCTCGCGTCGGCGTTCCCGGCGCGCCTCGCGGCTGTCGTCCATCGCGTCGGCGTCGTTCGCTGCGGCGCTGCCCGTCAAGCCGTCCCCGAACTGGTTCGCGATGCTCGATACGACCGCGGAGGGCGGGGTCGAGCCAGGAATGCCGACCATCGATCCCTGCGCCACCGCGTCCGGAAGCAACGCCCGGCCGTTGATCGAAAGTGGATCGTCGCTGCTCCACTTGGCTCCGCCATCCGTGCTCGTAGCAAACAAGCGGTGGGCTGAAGCGCTTTTCTTCCCGCCGATCTGGCGCAACGTCATGACCATCCGCCCTTCTCCGAGCCATGCCGCCTGTCGTTCGGAACCCTTTTGCACGGCGAAGGTATCGGAGCAGGTCCAACTCTTACCGAGATCATCCGAATAGAACGCGAGCGGAGCTCCGGGAACAAACACGCGCGTGCCACCACGGTAAGGAAAGATCGTAATATTTCCCGGTCCAGGCCTCGTTCTGCGATTAAAAAGCATGCTCAATTTCGAGTAGTTTTCTTTTATAATTCGCTCTTCGATTCCAATTTTTTCGGCTATCTCTTGATAATTCCTGTCGCTCAGCCTATCTCTTTGCCCGTGACGAGTGTCATCGAATGCGCTCGCAATTTCGTCTCTGCGAGCCGCCAGAGCGTCGGAAATCTTGGAGTCGTCCTCAAAAAGCGGAATCAGCGCATTCTTTAGGTTAGCCTCATTGCCGAAAAATGTGCTGATGCATGACTTATAAATATCTGATTGAATTCTCTTTGGAGAAGACCATGATTTACCAAAATCGTCACTGTTAATTTGAATATATCGTTCTCGAGCGGCGCCTTTCCGCAAATTTTCAGGAGAATTATCGCAGCCGAATCTGTTGCCACAGTCCGCCTTAGTGTTGTATCGGCTCGACAATAGCAAAATCAGACGCCCATCGGCAAAACCGAGCGTTTGGGAGCCGACTCTCATATAACGATCGTCTTTACCGATCTTCGCATATGCCGGATCATAGTTGGGCGACCGAGGATCCGACATCGACGCGGAAAGCGCGTCGTTGTCGAGCACGACGCTCGACGGCGACCAGTTCCGTCCGTCCGAACTCGTCTTCATGACGAGATCGACGTTGCCGTCGTCGCTGCACGGGCGTCGCCCGTTAAAACCGGATCTGCTCTCCGCAATCGCGACGAACTTGCCCTCGGCCCAAGAAACGCTCGGGATGCGGTAGCAATGATCGGCGTCGCGCTTGAAGACGATCGGCGCGTCCGGCGTCTCCGCATGGGCGGGAAGCGAGACCGCACAGGCCAACAGCGCAAGGGCGACAGGCGTGATCTTCATCGGCGGGCGCATCCTGATCGACGTGTGTGGCGACGCTTGTACGCGGTGGAGGAGCGAAGCAGGCGCGAGCCAAACACGACGGCGCCAAGCTTCGCAAACCTGCCGCGCTGAACACTCCGCGACCGCCGTCCGACGCTCCGCAAATCGACAGGGCGGGTTCAGATCGTCTCGATCGCGGTCGGTCGGCCGAGAAGCTTGCCGAGCTTGTTGAGGCGTCCCTTCAGCTTGTCGCTCGCGAGATCGCCGAGTTCGTTCGGAAGCTTCAGCGTCAGCACGCCGCGCTTCATGGCGAGCGGCGCGCGCGGCAGCATGCCGGCGACCGCCGCCGAAACCAGATAGGCGACCCGCATCGCGCCCCCGAGCGTGCGCGCCCGCTCGAGAATCCGGGTGGAGGCGATCTCGCGGATCCGCGGGCTCGCCTCATCGTCGAGCAGACCCATGTGCCGGTAGAAGACGGCGAGCGACATATAGGCGCGGCCCGGATGATCGACGCCGGTGAAGGCCGCGTGCGCGATGACGTCGAGCGCCTGCTCGCCGCGATAGTCCGGATGGGCGCGCCAGGCGAGGTCCGAGAGGTGGCAGGCGGCGTGACGCCAGCGGCGTTCCTCGGCGGTTTCGTCGAGATCGACGGAGCGGAACAGGCGATCGGTCCATTCCACCAGGTCGTCGCCGTGGCGCGGCGCGCGAGCCCGCAGCCATCCGAGGTCGCGGGCGGAGCCGATCAGGGCGTCCTGACGGCGCCCCTCGTCGTCCAGAAGCTCGTACAGCATCCCCTCGCGCACGCCGAGGCCGGACATGACGACCTCCTTGGGCTTGCCGATGCGGATGATGTGTTCGAGCACCAGCGCGCCATAGGCGAGCAGGGGCCGGCGGTCGGACGACACGACGCCGATGGCCGGCAGCGTGTCGGGATCGACGCGGCGCACGAGGCGGCAGAACTCGAGCGCCTCCTTGGCAGGGATGGTGTAACCGTGCAGCACGTGCAGCGCGTAATGCTTCTGCACCATGTGGAGATGGGCGAGCGCCCGCCATGTGCCGCCGACGGCGTAGAAGGTCCGGCCCTTGAGCTTTTCTAGCGGCCCGGCGTCCTCCAGCTCGTCGCGGACGATGCGGTCCGCCTTCTTGATCGACCGGTCCGAAACGTCCTGGAGCCGGATGCCGCCTAGGGGATAGGTGACGCCGGCCGCGATCCGCTTCTTGGAGACGTCGACGAGCTCCAGGCTGCCGCCGCCGAGATCGCCGACCACGCCGTTCGGCCGGAAGAAGCCGGAGACGACGCCCATCGCCGAAAGATGCGCCTCCCGCTTGCCCGAGAGCAGCTCGGCCGGCGCGCCGCAGATCCGCTCGGCCTCCCTCAGAAAGGCCGGGCCGTTTTCGGCGTCGCGGGCGGCGGCGGTCGCGAGCACGTAGATCTTGCCGACCTTCATGCCGTCGGCGAGCGCCTTGAAGCGCTTCAGCGCCGAGATCGCCTTGGCGACCGAGTCGTCCGAGAGCCTGCCCGTGACGGCGACGGAGCGGCCGAGCGCGCAAAGCTCCTTCTCGTTGAAGAGCGCCGTGGGCGACCGGGACACGCCCTCGTAGACGACGAGACGCACCGAGTTCGACCCGATGTCGACGATCGCGACCGGCGGTCCGACCGGAAGCCTGCCCGGCGGCAGAAACGGTCGATCGGACCGTCCCGCCGGGCCGGGTTCGGCTGCCCCCGCGCCCTTACCCACGTTTTGCAAGGCGGCGCGGCGAACTCGTCTTCACCGATTTGCCGCGTCCCGAGAGGCTTGGATTGGTCATGAAATACTGGTGCGCGTTGAACGGCTCCTCGCCTTCCGCAGGCTCGATGCGGCGCGAGGCCCCGTCGGGGAGCAGGGTCCAGCTCTGCTGGTTGTCCTTGAGGTTCGCCACCATGATCTGGTCCAGAACCTGCTCGTGAACGGTCGGATTTTTGATCGGCAGCATCGCCTCGACGCGACGGTCGAGGTTTCGCTGCATCAGATCGGCGGAGGCGATATACACATGCGCCTGCGGCGAGGGAAGGCCGTAGCCGTTGCCGAAGGCGTAGATCCGGCTGTGCTCGAGGAAACGGCCGACGATCGACTTGACGCGGATGTTCTCGGACAGCCCCGGCACGCCGGGCCTGAGCGAGCACATGCCGCGCACCACGAAATCGACCTGCACGCCCGCCTTCGAGGCTTCGTAGAGCGCGTCGATCGTCTCGGGATCCACGAGGCTGTTGCACTTGCCCCAGATCGCGGCCGGCCGGCCGGCCTTCGCGTGGTCGATCTCCTCCTGCACGTGCTGGAGGAAGCGCTTGCGCAGCGTGTGCGGCGAGGCCGCCATCAGTTCGAGTTCGTCCGGCTCGGCGTAGCCGGTGATGAAGTTGAACAACCGGCCGACGTCGCGCCCGATGACCGGATCGGCGGTGAAGAAGGACAGGTCCGTGTAGATACGCGCCGTGATCGGGTGGTAGTTGCCCGTTCCGACATGGCAGTAGGTCACGAGGCTTCCCGCCTCGCGGCGCACCACGAGCGACAGCTTCGAGTGCGTCTTGAGCTCGATGAAGCCGAACACGACCTGCACGCCCGCGCGCTCGAGGTCGCGTGACCAGCGGATGTTGGCTTCCTCGTCGAAGCGCGCCTTGAGCTCGACAAGCGCCGTCACCGACTTGCCGGCTTCGGCCGCCTCGGCGAGCGCGCGCACGATCGGGCTGTCGGACGAGGTGCGGTAGAGAGTCTGCTTGATCGCGACGACGTTCGGGTCGCGCGCCGCCTGGAACAGGAACTGGACGACCGCGTCGAAGCTCTCATAGGGGTGGTGAACGATGAAGTCCTTCTCGCGGATCGCCGCGAACACGTCGCCCGCATGCTCGCGGATTCGTTCGGGGAAGCGCGGGTTGTAGGGCTTGAACTTCAGGTCCGGCCTGTCGATGCCGACGATCTGGCTGAGATCGCCGAGCGCCAGCATGCCGTCGACCACGAACACCTCGTCGTCGGCCACGCCCAGCGCAGCAATCACGAAGGCGCGCAGTTCCGGGGGCATCGTGTTCTCGATCTCGAGCCGGATAACTGATCCTCGCCGGCGGCGCTTCAGCGCGCTTTCAAATGTACGAACAAGGTCTTCGGCCTCTTCCTCGACCTCGAGATCGCTGTCGCGGATGATGCGGAACGCCGCCTGGGCTGAAACCGCATAGCCGGGGAACAATCTGCCGATGAACAGGCCGATGACCTGTTCGAGGCTGATGAAGCGCGCGCCGGCCTCCTTGTCGCCGTCCGGCAGCCGGATGAAGCGCTCGATGCGCGCCGGCATGCGGATCAGCGCGTTCAGCGGGCGCCCGTCGGACTGCCGGGCGAGCTGCAGCGCGATGGTGAAGCCGAGATTGGGGATGAAGGGGAACGGATGCGCCGGGTCGATCGCGAGCGGCGTGAGAACGGGAAAAACGTAATTGAGGAAATAGTTCTCCAGCCAGACCTTCTCGGATTTCGACAGCTGCGGGCCTTCGACCAGAAAGACCTTGGCCTCGGCGATCTTCGAGCGAAGCTCGAGCCAGCGGACCTGCTGGTCGTGGGCGAGCGAGGAGACGCGCTCCCCGATGCGCGACAGCTGTTCGGCGGGCGACAGCCCGTCCGGGCTCGTCTCGGTCAGGCCGCTCCGCGACTGCGCGCGCAGGCCCGCGACGCGCACCATGAAGAACTCGTCGAGATTGTTGGCCGAGATCGACAGGAAGCGAAGCTGCTCGAGCAGCGGATGATTGGCGTTCGACGCCTCTTCCAGCACGCGCCTGTTGAAGCCGATCCACGAGATCTCGCGGTTCACGAAGCGCGACGGGTCGCCGGTGACGAACTTGGCCGCGGCGTCATCCGGCGCCTTGAGCTCGACGTCGGCGACGGCTGCGCGCGGCGGAACGCGAACGTTTTCGTTCATCTCGTCTGTCCCCTCCCCGGCCGGACGCGCGGGGGCGCGCCTGCGGCGGAGCGTCGGCTCTATACGACGGTCATGTGACGGCTTCGCAACGACCATCGGCTCAAGAATCCTCCTGCATGCGGGCGATCACGTCGGCTGCGAGCCCCCGCCCGACCGCCCGACCGCGCGCGAGGGATTCCCTGTCCAGAGCTTCAACCAAAGCGCGCAGCGCGCCAAGCGATCGATCGGCGCGGCGCGCAACGAATTCGACCACTTCGGCGTCGAGCCGCAACTGCCGGTCGTCGATCAGCTTGACGAGCACGGCCGTCACCGTCGCGTCGTCGGCGGGGTCGAGCCGCGCGACCGGAAGCGCGCGCAGGCGCGACGAAAGGTCGGGCAGCTTCGGCCAGGACTGCGTCGGCGTCGATCGCGCCGTGAGAAGCGCCTGAGCGCGGCGTTCGCGCACGGCGTTGAGCAGATGAAACAGCACGGTCTCGTCGGCGCCCTCCCGGTCGCAGTCGTCGAGCAGAACGGGACGGGTCGGGTCGGCGAGGACGGAGTCGAGAGCGGTCGCAGCGTCGCGCGCGGCAAGGGCGTTCGCCGCCTCCGCCCAGATCGCCGCGAGATGGCTCTTGCCGGCGCCTTCGGGCCCGACGAGGAGAAGAGCGCGATCGGGCCAGGCCGGCCATGCGGTGACGAGCGCGTGGGCGGCGCGATTCGGATCGGCGACGAAGTAATCCTCCGCGCCGAAGCGCGCCTCGACCGGCAGCGTCAGCGGGTACTGCCGGGGCGCGTCGCGCGGCATCGCGGTTACGCGCCCGTCGAGGGCGCGCCCGCCGCGTCCTCCGGCTTGTCGAGACGCGGCATGACGTTGTGCGTCGGCAGCGGCCTCGCGGCGAGCCCCGGCGGCAGCGTCGTCGGCCCCTCGCCAGTGTAGAATTCGCTCTCCCGATACCGCTCGGCCGCGAAACGGGCGAGCACGCCTACCGCCGCCGCGAGCGGAACTGCGACCAGAAGGCCCACGAACCCCATCATGTAGCCGAAGGCGACGAGGGAGAACATCAGCCAGACCGGATGCAGCCCGACCGAGCGCCCGACGAGGCGCGGCTGCAGGATGTTGCCCTCGACGAACTGGCCGACTGCGAAGATCCCGAGCACGACGGCGACCATGGTCCAGTCCGGCCAGAACTGGACGATCGCCACGCCGACCGAGACGAGCAGTCCGGTGATCGAGCCGACATAGGGAATGAAGCCGATGAGCCCCGCGCCGAGCCCGATCACGAGCCCGAAATTGAGCCCGACCAGCGTGAGCGCGATGGCGTAGAACGTGCCGAGAATGAGGCACACCAGCGCCTGGCCGCGCACGAAGCCGGCGATGCTCTCGTCCATCTCGCGGGCGAGACGACGAACGGTCTCCTTGTGGCGAACGGGAGCGTAGCTGTCGATGGTGCCGATCATGCGGTCCCAGTCGATCAGCATGTAGAAGGCGACGACGGGCGTCACGACGACGAGGCTGAGCAGCGAGACGACCGCCTGACCGCCGGTCCACAGCGACGCGAGGAACGACGTCGCCCAGTTCACGCCTTCGCCGACGATCGAGCCGATCGACGACTTGATCTGGCCCATGCCCTGCCCGACCAGCGTTCCGAGCCACCGCTCGTTCTGCGCTGAGACGAGCTCCTGCAGGCGCTGGACGGTCGAGGGCAGCCGGTCGATGAAGCCGGAAAGCTGCGAGCCCAGCACCGGCACGATCAGCATGCCGGCCGAGATCAGCAGCAGTACGAAGCCGACGAGGATGACGACGGTCGCCCAGACGCGCGGCAGGCCGAGCCGCTC
This sequence comes from Ancylobacter novellus, assembly GCA_003241695.1. Lineage (GTDB taxonomy): Bacteria > Pseudomonadota > Alphaproteobacteria > Rhizobiales > Methylopilaceae > Methylopila. The sequence goes on from QFPN01000005.1 coordinate 73,040, forward strand.
CAGCCGGTCGGCGAGCGGATCGAGCAGATAGGCGAGCGCGAGTCCAGCCACGAAGGGCAGCAGGATGCTCGAAAACATATAGAGAAAGAGCGCGAGGCCTGCGAAGGCGCAGAGCCAGAACAGCGCCTGGCGTTGCAGCGTCATGGCCCCGCTCCATCGTCTATCCGTCGGCCGCGCCTCGGGAAAAGGCGTCAGTCCATGTGCCGGATGAAGGCAGCGAGATATGCGCCCGCCGACGCGAGCGTCAAGGCTCCGACGAGATAGGCGCCGGCGGTCTCGACCGCGCCGAGATCGAGACCGTAACCGCGCGCGCCGAGCACCAGCCCGGCGAAAAGCAGCTGGGCCAAGGTGTTCAGCTTGCTGATCTTCAGCGGATCGATCGGAAACGGCCGGTCGATCAGCCAGGTCAGAATGACTGCGCCGATGATGACGACGTCCCGGAACACGACAGCGATCGCGAGCGCCCGCGGGATGTCGCCGAGGATCGCGAGCGTCACGTAGATCGAAACCAGCAGGGCCTTGTCGGCAACCGGGTCGAGATAGGCGCCGAGTTCGGTCCGCTGGTTGAAGCTGCGGGCGATCGCGCCGTCGAGCCCGTCGGTCACCGCCGCGATCGAGAACAGCCAGAACGCCGCGAGATGCTCGCCGCTCGCGATCAGCCAGATAACGATCGGAACCGCGAAAATCCGTCCGATCGTGAGCAGATTCGGGATGTTCACGCGCCATGCTCCGCGGGCGGCCGACGCTTTTCCGCCCCCTTGGCCATGAGATAATGCGCGCCTCGCGGCTCGGGAACCCGAACCTTCCGACCTGCGATCGGTTGCGTCGGGGCGGCAAGGCGGTCTAAGGGGTCGCGGGACTTCGCGACGGAGCCGAGATGGCCGGACAGGACAGCAAGCAGAGCGGCCTCACCTACGCCGACGCCGGCGTCGACATCGATGCGGGCAACGCGCTGGTGGAACGGCTCAAGGGACTGGTGCGCGCCACGCGCCGGCCGGGCGCCGACGCCGAGATCGGCGGCTTCGGCGGGCTGTTCGACCTCAAGGGCGCGGGCTTCAAGGATCCGGTGCTGGTCGCCGCGAACGACGGCGTCGGCACCAAGCTCCGCCTTGCGATCGAGACCGGCGTGCACGACACCGTCGGCGTCGATCTGGTGGCGATGTCGGTCAACGACGTCGTCGTGCAGGGCGCGGAGCCGCTGTTCTTCCTCGACTACTTCGCCTGCGGCAAGCTTTCCGGCGACGTCGCCTACGAGGTCGTCAAGGGCATCGCGACCGGCTGCATGGAGGCCGGCTGCGCGCTGATCGGCGGCGAGACCGCCGAGATGCCCGGAATGTACCCGGACGGCGACTACGACCTCGCGGGCTTCGCCGTCGGCGCCGCCGAGCGCGGCGCCCTGCTGCCGCGGCGGGACGTGAAGGCCGGCGACGTGCTGTTCGCGCTCTCCTCCTCCGGGGTTCATTCGAACGGCTTTTCTCTCGTTCGCCGGATCGTGGCGCGGTCGGGGCTGTCGCTCGACGCGGCCGCGCCCTTCGCGCCAGCGGAGACGCTCGGCCGCGCGCTGCTGCGGCCGACCAAGATCTACGTCCGGCCGCTGCTTGCGACGCTGAAGGCCGGGCTCGACGTCAAGGCGCTCGCCCACATCACCGGCGGCGGCCTGCCCGACAATCTGCCGCGCGTGTTGCCGGACGGGCTGGGCGCAGTCATCGACCTCTCGGCGATCGCCGTCCCGCCCGTGTTCGGCTGGCTGGCCGAGGCCGGCGGCGTGGCGGAAGCCGAAATGCTGCGCACCTTCAACTGCGGCGTCGGCATGGTGGTCGTGGCGAGCGCCGAGAGCGCCGACGCGGTCGCGGAAACGCTCGCCGCGGAAGGCGAGGCCGCGATCCGGATCGGCGAGATCGTCGCCATCTCCGCGGCCGACGATCCGGTGCGGTTCACCGGCGCGCTCGCCCTCTCATGAACCGGAAGCGCGTCGCGATCCTGGTCTCGGGCCGCGGATCCAACATGGCCGCGCTGATCGACGCGGCGGCCGAGGCGGACTTCCCGGCGGAAATCGTCGCCGTGATCTCGAACCGCCCGCAGGCGGGAGCGCTCGCTATCGCCGCGCGCGCCGGGATCGCGAGCGCCGCGATCGACCACAAGGCGTTTTCCTCTCGCGAGACGTTCGACGAAGCGCTCGACGCCGAGCTTCGCCGGCACGAGCCCGACCTGATCTGCATGGCGGGCTTCATGCGGCTGCTCACCCCCGGCTTCATCGCCAAATGGGAAGGTCGGATGCTCAACATCCACCCTGCCCTGCTGCCGAGCTTCAAAGGCCTCGACACCCACGCCCGCGCGCTCGAGGCCGGCGTGCGGCTTCATGGCTGCACGGTGCATCTGGTCACGGCCGAGATGGACGCCGGCCCGATCGTGGCGCAGGCGGCCGTGCCGGTTCTCGACGGCGACGACGAAGACGCGCTCGCGGCCCGCGTCCTGAAGGCCGAGCATCGCCTCTACGTGCGCGCGCTGAAGGCTTTCGCCGAAGGACGCGCGCGGCTCGACGGCGGGCGCGTCGTCTGGGACGGCGCAAGCGACGCGCCCGAGGCGCTTGTCTGGCCTTAAAGCGGAAACTACCCCGTTCGAAACGCCTCGCGTCATCCCCCAGCGTGTCTAGGAGCGTCCAGGCGCGCGGCGAGCGCAGCGGCCCGTCAGTCCGTGGATCCCCCCGGACGAGCCGGGGGATGACGAGCTGCTTCGATCGAGCGCCGCTTTAAGAAGCGGAAGCGAACTGTCGGCGTTCTCTGAAAGACGAAAGGCGCGGATCGCTCCGCGCCTTTCCCGTTTTCAGCCCAAACGCCGTCGTCTTACGACGCGTCGCGGATCGTGCCCTCGGCGGTCGCATGCTTGCGGCGCTTCAGCGCGTAGGCGATCGCCAGCACGATGGCGGCGCCCGTAGCGGCGGCGACGTAATGCAGCCACTTGACCGCGGTGAACTGACCCTGGGTTTCCGGATCGGGGACGACCAGCGTCGGGTCGAAGCCCTGCAGCCACTGGATCGAGAGGACGTCGCCTAGGATCATCTCGCCGGCGATCCAGCCGAGCAGCGCCGCGCCGAGCCAGACCAGGAAGGGGTACTTCTGGAGGATCGTCGAGAGCAGCGTCGAGCCGGCGATGATCAGCGGAATGGTCAGCAGCAGGCCGAAGATGAAGAGTTCCGGATGTCCCTTCGCGGCCGCCGCGATCGCCACGACGTTGTCGAGGCTCATCACCGCGTCAGCGATCGCGATGGTGCGCACCGCGCCCCAGAGGTTCGTCGAGGCCTCGACGTCGGCGTGCTCGTCGTGCTCGTCAGTGGCGAGCTTCACCGCGATCCAGAAAAGCAGCACGCCGCCCGCGATCTTCAGGAAGGGCACGCCGAGCAGGAAGGTGATGAAGAAGGCGAAGATGATTCTCAGGCCGACCGCGGCGCCCGCGCCCAGCAGGATGCCGACCTTGCGCTGCTGGGGAGGAAGCTTGCGGCAGGCGAGCGCGATGACGACGGCGTTATCGCCCGAGAGCAGGAGGTCGATCCAGATGATCTGGAGCAGCGAGACCCAGAAGGCCGGTTGATCGAACGCGAAGCTGAATTCCATGCAGGTCCCTCCCGAGGGCGGGCGTCCTCCGGTATCGGGACCCGCCTTTAGACTTTAGTAGCAGGACCCGATCGCAGCATCGAGAGCAACCGTCAACCGGCGCCTTCTTCGACCTGGTTCCTGATCTTCATTCTCCGGACCAGCCAGCCGACCAGCAGCACCACGACCGCGAGCGAGATCGCCGCCGTCGTCTCCCAGCTGTGGACGTACTCGCCGCCGAAGCGGTCCTCCAACGCCTTGTCGGACACCAGCATTTCGCCGGCCACATAGCCGAGAAGCGCCGCGCCCGCCCAAACGATGACGGGAAATTTATCCATTATGGCCAAAATAATTGCGCTGCCCGCGACGATCATGGGGATCGAGATCACGAGTCCGAGAACGAGCAGCCCGAAGTGGTCTCCGGCGACGCCCGCGATGGCGATGACGTTGTCGAGCGACATCACGACGTCGGCGATCGCGATCGTGGCGACCGCGCGCCAAAGGCTCTCGTGGCTCTTCACGCCCTGCTCGTCCTCGGCGCCCTGAGGACCTACGAGATCGACCGCGATGTAGACCAGCGCGAGCGCGCCGAGGATCTTGAGATAGGGCACGCCGAGCAGGCGGACGATGATCAGCGTGAACAGCACGCGTAGCCCGATCGCCACGCCCGCGCCCGCGATCATGCCGATCTTTCGCTGCTTCGCCGGAAGCGACCGGCACGCCATGGCGATGACGACGGCATTGTCGCCCGACAGCAGGGCGTTGATCCAGATGATCTCGCCGAGGGCGAGCCATTCCGCCGAGCCGAAGGTCATGACCCGCCTCCCCCGTGATGGCCGGCGCACGGGCGTCTCTTTCGGACGCGTTTCGCGCGGCTCGTTCGATCGCCACAAACGCCAAGCGCGCGTCCGGGGACGCGCGCTTGGTATCATGCATGCCTCAAATCAGGAAAGAGGCATTTCCTATCGTTCAGCCGACGATCTCTTCCGGCTTGAAGAAATAGGCGATCTCTTCCTTCGCGGTCTCGGGCGCGTCGGAGCCGTGGACCGAGTTCGCCTCGATCGACTCGGCGAAGTCCTTGCGGATCGTGCCGGCGTCGGCGTTGGCCGGGTTGGTCGCGCCCATGATCTCGCGGTTCTTGAGCACGGCGTTCTCGCCCTCGAGCACCTGCACCACGACCGGGCCGGAGATCATGAAGGAGACGAGGTCGTTGAAGAACGGGCGCTCCTTGTGGACCGCATAGAAACCTTCGGCCTGCTCCTTGGTCATGTGGATGCGCTTCTGGGCGACGACGCGCAGACCGCCGGCCTCGAGATAGGACAGCACCTTGCCGGTGATGTTGCGGCGGGTCGCGTCCGGCTTGATGATAGAGAAGGTGCGCTCGATGGCCATGGGCAGACGCCTTTGTGCTCGTATGCGCGGGCGGCGTCGCGGAGAACGCGCGCTCGTCACGCGGGGATGACTTGGAAGCGCGCGGCTTATAGCGCGGGGTTCGATAAGGCGAAAGTCTCGCCCGCCATTTCGGACGGACGCGCGCGTTTGGCGAAGCCGGCGGATCAGGATTTTCCGAAAAGAGCGAGACCTTCTCGCCCCGTCCCGCGGAGCAACCTCTCCCCGCATGGGGCGCCTTTGCGAAACAGGCGCAGGCGCTCTTCTTCCATCCCCCTTGCGGGGAGGGGTCGGGGGTGGCTCCGGATAAGGCGCAGAAGGCGAAGCCGCTCTACGCCCACGTTCGAAGCCCCGTTCTGAACCACCCCCACCCTTACCCTCCCCGCAAGGGGGAGGGGTACGGCGCCGTCGCGGGCGTTTCGCAGAAGCCTCCGCCAAGAAAAGGCGAAGAACTTGCGCCGGTCGCGTCTTCAGGTGTGGATCACCCGCCCATAGGCGTCGAGCACGCTCTCATGCATCATCTCGGAGAGCGTCGGGTGCGGGAACACCGCATGCATCAGCTCCTCCTCGGTGGTTTCCAGATTCATCGCGATCACGAAGCCCTGGATGAGTTCGGTGACCTCCGCGCCGACCATGTGCGCGCCCAGAAGCTCGCCGGTATCGGCGTCGAAGATCGTCTTGACGAGGCCCTCGGGCTCGCCGAGCGCGATCGCCTTGCCGTTGCCGTTGAACGGGAAGCGGCCGACCTTGAGCTTGCGGCCGGCTTCCTTGGCCTTCTTTTCCGTGAGGCCGACCGACGCGACCTGCGGATTGCAGTAGGTGCAGCCGGGGATCTTCGCCTTGTCCATCGGATGGACATGAAGGCCCTTGATCCCCTCGACGCAGATGACCCCCTCATGCTCGGCCTTGTGGGCGAGCATGGGCGGGCCGGCGACGTCGCCGATGGCGAAGATCCCCTTCACATTGCTTCGGCCGAGACCGTCGGTGACGACGCAGCCGCGGTCGGTCTTCACGCCGAGCGCCTCGAGGCCGAGCCTCTCGATGTTGCCGACGACGCCGACCGCCGAGATCACGCGGTCGACCTTCAGCGACTGCGTCTTGCCGTCCGAGGTTTCGATCGTCGCGGTGACGTCGTTCGAGCCCTTGTCCAGCTTCGTGACCTTCGCGCCGGTGAGGATCTTGATCCCCTGCTTCTCGAAGCGCTTTCTGGCGTGGGCGGCGATCTCCTCGTCCTCGACGGGCAGGATCTGCGGCAGCACCTCGACCACCGTCACCTCGGCGCCCATGGTGCGGTAGAAGCTCGCGAACTCGATGCCGATCGCGCCCGATCCGACCACGAGCAGCGACTTCGGCATGATCTCGGGAACCATCGCCTCGAAATAGGTCCAGACCAGCTTCCGGTCGGGCTCCAGCCCCGGCAGGACGCGCGGCCGCGCGCCGGTTGCGACGATCACGTTCTTCGCGGAATAGGTCCCCTCCCCGAGCGCGCCCTTGGGGGCCGGAACGGGCGGCCCCTGCACAGACTTCTTCGAGGCGACGACCTTCACCTCGCCGGGCTTGGTGATGCTCGCCTCGCCCCAGATGACGTCGACCTTGTTCTTCTTCAGCAGGAACCCGACGCCGCCGTTGAGCTGGGCCGAGACGCCGCGCGAGCGCTTCACCACCGCGGCGATGTCGAAGGACGGCTTCTCGCCCTTGAGGCCGTAGGCCTCCGGATGGCTCATGTAATGGAACACCTCGGCCGAGCGCAGCAGCGCCTTGGTCGGGATGCAGCCCCAGTTGAGGCAGATGCCGCCGAGGTGCTCGCGCTCCACCACCGCAGTTTTGAGACCAAGCTGCGCGGAGCGGATCGCCGTGACGTAGCCGCCCGGCCCGCCGCCGATGATGAGGACGTCGTAAGCGTCAGCCATGGCTGGTCCCTGCCCGTTTCTTCTGGATCGGCGGCTCCGCCGCCGCGGCGAATGAGAGACGGCCCGAGGCCGCGGCGAGGCAGGCCTCGAACGGATCGAGCCCGCCGGGCGCGCTCCATGGCCCGTCGCCGGCCGTGAAGAACCGGCCGCCCGAAGCCGCGATCGCCTCGATCAGCATCAGATTGTCGGCATGGCCGAAATCCTCGACCACGAGGCCGTCGTGATGCAGCGTGCGGCCATCCTCGAGCCCGCGAAGCTCGTCACGCCGCGCGCCGGCGACGGTGCGCTCGAACAGCGGCTCCGGGCTCGCAGACCAGCCGTACACGGCGAGCCCGAGCGCGAAGGCGAAGCCGAGCTCGAACGCAGTGCCGGGATCGGCGCTCGGCGAGCGGAACGGCGTGAGGTCGGCGATCACCACGTCGGCGGCGCGCATCATGTCGACGTTATTGCGGAAGATCGCTCCGGCCAGCACGTCGGGCGCGAGCCCGTCGAGCGTCTGGTCGAACGGATGCAGTCCCTCGACGCCGTAGGTCGCGCACAACGCCTTCCGCGCGGCCGCGGCCTCGCGCGCGTCGGCGCGGAAGACCTCGGGACCGGCGAGATAGGCTTTCATCGCGCCGCGCCCGCCCGCTCAGGCATATTGCGCCACGCCGTCGCCGAAGCTCCAGTTCTCCTTCTTTACCTCGACGAGGCTGATGAAGACATTGCGCTTCTCGATGCCCGCCGCGGCGAACTTCTCCGCGATCGAGGCGTAGAGCGCCTTCTTCATCTCCAGCGTGCGCCCCTCGTTGGCGGTGATCTGGACGATGACGAGTCCGTCGTCATGGGCCACGCCGAGATAGCTCTTCGCATAGGAGAACTCGGCCTTGTCGTGCTCGTGAAGAACCACGAAACGGTCGTCCTCCGGAACGTTGAAGACCTCGCGCATGGCCTCGTAGACGCCGTCGCACATGGCGCGCTTGGCGTCGTCGCCATGGCCCTTCAGGACGGAGATGCGGACGAGGGGCATGCTTGTGGCCTTATGAAATCCAGGGAAATCGGGTCGTCTCAACCGTCATGCCCGGCCGGAGGCCGGGTATCCACGACTTGGACTGCCTGCGCCCAGTGACGAAGTCGTGGATACCTGCGCTGCGCGCGGGCATGACGCGCGTCGGGTCACACCAGCATTCCCAACGGGTTCTCGATCAGGCGCTTCACGGCCGAGATCAGCGTCGCCCCGAGCGCGCCGTCGACCGAGCGGTGGTCGCAGGACAGCGTCAGGCTCATCACGGTCGCGACCTTGACCTCGTCGCCCTTCACCACCGCGCGCTTCTCGCCGCCGCCGACCGCCAGAATGGTCGAATGCGGCGGGTTGATCACTGCGGTGAAGTCCTTGACGCCATACATTCCGAGGTTCGAGACCGCGGTGGTGCCGCCCTGATATTCCTCGGGCTTGAGCTTGCGGTCCTTGGCGCGCGCCGCGAAATCCTTCATCTCGCCCGCGATCGCCGACAGCGTCTTGGTCTCGACCGCACGGATGATCGGCGTGATCAGCCCGTTGTTCGGCAGCGCGACCGCCACACCGATGTCGACATGCTTGTGGCGCAGCATCGCGCCCTCGGTCCAGGTGACGTTCGCGTCCGGAACCTGCGCCAGCGCGACGCCGAACGCCTTCACCACCATGTCGTTGACCGACACCTTCCAGACGGGCTTGCCGTCCTTGCTCGGCGCCGCGGCGTTGACCTGCTCGCGCAGCTTCAGCAGCGCGTCGATCTCGCAGTCGACGGTCACGTAGAAGGTCGGCACCGTCTGCCGCGCCTCGGTCATGCGGCGCGCGATGGTCTTGCGCATGCCGTCGTGCGGGATCTCCTCGAAGGACCCCTCGGGGAAGAGCTTTTTGATCGCCTCGTCGGACTGGGGAGCCGGCGCCCTCGCGGCCGGCGCGGCGGCGGCTTCAGGCGCCTTCGCCGCCGACGGCGCGGCGGCCTTCGCGCCGCCCGAAGCCTTGGCCCCCTCGACGTCCGCCTTCACGACCCGGCCGTGCGGGCCGGAGCCAGAGACCGCGGACAGGTCGATCCCGGCCTCCTTGGCGAGCCGGCGCGCGAGCGGCGAGGCGAAGACGCGCCCGCCCTTGTCGTGGCCGTTCGAAGCCGGCTTCGGCGCGGCCTCCTCGGCTTTGGGCGCGGCGGCTTTCGGCGCCTCGGATTTTGCGGGTTCGGGCGCGGATTTGGCGGGCTCCGCAGCGGCCTTGGCCTTCGGCTTTCCGGCGTCCTTCAGCGCGCTGTCGTCCTCGCCCTCGGCGAGCAGGATCGCGATCAGCTCGTTGACCGGCACGTCGGCCGTGCCTTCGCCCACGACGATCTTGCCGATCCGGCCTTCGTCGACCGCCTCGACCTCCATGGTCGCCTTGTCGGTCTCGATCTCGGCGATGACGTCGCCGGACTTCACCTCGTCGCCCTCCTTCACGAGCCACTTGGCGAGGTTGCCCTTCTCCATCGTGGGCGACAGCGCGGGCATCAGGATGTTGGTAGGCATGGTCTCAGGCCTCTTCGGAAGGCTTCTGGGGCGTCACGGGCGTATCGAAAGGAAACAGCGCGTCGAGGGGGAAGCCGACGGCGTCGAACGGCTCCACCCGAACCTCGTCGCCGGGCTCGAACGTCGCCTGCAGCAGCCACCGGCCGCCGGCGAGCGCGAAACATTCGAGCACACGCGCGGTCGGATCGAGCAGCCATAGGAACAAGACGCCGGCCTTGGCGTAAATCCGGCGCTTCGGGCCGCGATCAAGGCGTTCGGTCGAAGGCGACAGGATCTCGCAGACCCAGTCGGGCGGCGTTTCGATGTAGGCGGTGTCAGGTTCCGCAGGCAGCCGCTCGCGGCGCCATCCGGCGAGATCCGGCACAACGACGTCCGCGCCGAGATGAAGTTCAGGCTCCGCGATGAAGATCCAGCCGCCTGGCCCACCGTCTCCGAAATCGAACGGCTCGCCGAGCTTGGCGCCGAGCCGAAGCGCAGCAGCCCCATGCCGCGGCCTCGGCCGAGGATGCGTCTCCAGCACGCCGTCGACGATCTCCGCCACGAGATGCGGCGGGACTTTCTCGAGGTCCGCATAGGTCGCGCGGCGGATGGCCGGATCGGCGGTCATGGCGTCAGCGCCGCCTCGTTCCGGCGCGGATCAGGTGGCGGAGCGCCTGACTGACGACGCCCTTCAGAGAGGTCGGCGGCAAGCGGCGGGGGCCGGTTCCGGTGCGGGCTTGGCGGTTCCGCAGAAACTCGTTGGCCGCGATCCTGATCAGGCGTCCGATCATCTGCGCGCCCTCCTCACTGGATCGCCTGCGTGGTCGACTCGCGCGGCGCGTCCCACTCGGCGTCGAGCGTCGCCTTGATGGCCTCGCGCGCCTCTTCGTCCGAGCAGACCCCCTCGGTCTCGAAGATCTTCGCCACGTGCCGGGCGATGTCGGAGAGCAGAACGCCCCAGACCGCCGGATCCTCGAAGCCGCGCTGCAGCGACACATGCAGGCCGTGGTCTATGATCCACGCGCGCAGAACCTCGTTCGCCTCCTCGGCCTCATGGGCCGCGAAGGGAATGGCGAGTTCCTTGGGCGCGGCCGGGTCCGCCATCAGCGGTAGCAGACGGCTCTCGCCGCCTGCACCACTTCCTCGACGCTCGGCAGCGCGAGCTTCTCGAGGTTCGCGGCGTAGGGCATCGGCACGTCCTTGCCGGTGACGCGCACGACCGGCGCGTCGAGCCAGTCGAAGGCGTGCTCCATCATGCGCGCGGCGATCTCGGCGCCGACGCCGGACTGCGCCCAGCCTTCCTCCACCGTCACGATGCGGCCGGTCTTCTTGACCGACTCCACGATCGTCTCGGTGTCCATCGGGCGGATCGTGCGCAGGTCGATGACCTCCGCCTCGATCCCCTCCTCGGCGAGCTTCTCGGCCGCCTTCAGCGCGTAGGTCATGCCGATCGACCAGGCGACGATCGTCACGTCCTTGCCCGGCCGGGCGATCCTGGCCTTCCCGATCGGCACGACGTAGTCGTCGAGCTTCGGGACGGGGAAGTGCTGGCCGTAGAGGATCTCGTTCTCGAGGAAGATCACCGTGTTCTCGTCGCGGATCGCGGCCTTCAGCAGCCCCTTGGCGTCGGCCGCGGTGTAGGGCGCGATCACGGTGAGGCCCGGCACGTTCGAATACCAGGCGGCGTAGTCCTGGCTGTGCTGGGCCGCGACGCGCGCCGCCGCGCCGTTCGCGCCGCGGAACACGATCGAGCAGCCCATCTGGCCACCGGACATATAGAGGGTCTTGGCCGCCGAGTTGATGATCTGGTCGATCGCCTGCATGGCGAAGTTGAACGTCATGAACTCGACGATGGGCTTGAGGCCCGTGAGCGCCGCGCCGACGCCGACGCCCGCGAACCCATGCTCGGTGATCGGCGTATCGATCACCCGCTCCTTGCCGAACTCGTCCAGCAGCCCCTGCGAGACCTTGTAGGCGCCCTGATATTCGGCGACTTCCTCGCCCATCAGGAACACCCGGTCGTCCTTGCGCATCTCCTCGGCCATGGCGTCGCGCAGCGCCTCGCGCACGGTCTGCGTCACCATTTCGGTGCCTTCCGGAACCTCGGGCTCCGGCTGCGCCTTGGGCTGCGGCGGGTTGGCGGCCGCGGATTCGATCTTCACCGCGCCGGAGGCGGGCGTCCCGTCGGTCTTCACGGACTCGGCGCCGGCGCCGGATTTCGGTTCGGCCTTCGCCTCTTCCTCGGCCTTGGACGGAGCGTCGGCCTGCTTGGGCGCCGCGCCGTTCTTCAGGGCGCTCTCGTCCTCGCCCTCGCCCAGGATCAGCGCGATCGGGGTGTTGACCTTGACGTCCTCGGTCCCCTCGTCGATCAGGATCTTGCCCAGGCGCCCCTCGTCGACCGCCTCGACCTCCATGGTGGCCTTGTCGGTCTCGATCTCGGCGATGACGTCGCCGGACGCGACGCTGTCGCCTTCCTTCTTCAGCCACTTGGCGAGCTTGCCCGCCTCCATGGTCGGCGACAGCGCCGGCATGAGGACTTCGATCGGCATGGGACGTCCCTTTCGCCCTGGGGGCTTATTCTCTTCCGCCCCCGTCTCGGCGGGAGCTTGATCGAACAGTCGGCCGGGGCCGGTTCAGCGCAGGATGTCGGTCCAGAGCTCGGACGGATCGGGCTCGGGATCGTTGGTCGCGAACTCGGCCGCCGCGTTGACGATCTCCCGCACCTCCTTGTCGACGGCCTTCAGATCGTCCTCTCCCGCATGGCCCTCGTCGATCAGGCGCTTCCTCACCTGCTCGATCGGGTCGTGCGTCTCGCGCATCTTCTGGACCTCCTCCTTGGACCGGTACTTCGCCGGATCCGACATGGAGTGTCCGCGATAGCGGTAGGTCACCATCTCGAGAATGTAGGGGCCGTGGCCCTCGCGGGCGTGGGCGACCGCGCGATCGGCCGCGGCCTTCACGGCGCGCACGTCCATGCCGTCGACCTGCTCGCCCGGAATGTCGAAGCTGGCGCCGCGCTCGGAGAGGTTAGTGTTCGAGGAGGCGCGCTCGACCGAGGTGCCCATGCCGTATTTGTTGTTCTCGATCACGTAGACGACCGGCAGGCTCCAGAGCTTCGACATGTTGAAGCTCTCGTAGACCTGGCCCTGGTTCGAGGCGCCGTCGCCGAAATAGGCGACCGCGACCCTGCCGTTCTTGCGGTACTTGTTAGCGAAGGCGAGGCCGGTGCCGAGCGAAACCTGCGCGCCGACGATGCCGTGGCCGCCGTAGAACTGCTTCTCGACGCTGAACATGTGCATCGAGCCGCCCTTGCCTTTGGAGTAGCCGCCGCGGCGCCCCGTGAGCTCGGCCATCACGCCCTTCGGGTCCATCTCGCAGGCGAGCATGTGGCCGTGGTCGCGGTAGCCGGTGATGACCTGGTCGCCCTTCTCGAGCGCCATCTGCATGCCGACGACGACCGCCTCCTGGCCGATATAGAGGTGGCAGAAGCCGCCGATCAGGCCCATGCCGTAGAGCTGGCCGGCCTTCTCCTCGAAGCGACGGATCAGCAACATCTCGCGATGCGCGTGAAGCTCCTGATCCTTGCTGAAGGACAGGGCGTCGGTCGCCTTCGGACTTTTTGAAGACGATTTCGGCGCGGCGTCCTTCGCCTCGGCCGAGGGTTTCGCGGCGCGCTTCGAGGGCGCGGATTTCGCGGCGGCGGCTGCCATGAACGTCCCCTGGATCGTTTCTTCGTCTTTTTTCTCAAGCTAAGGCGCCGCCTCGGCGAAAGCGAGACGTCCACAGCTCAAGTCTTAAGTCTGAGATGACAGGCTTTAGACGAAAGTCGCAAGATGGCGCCACCTCACGTTTGCGCATGGCTGGCGCGGCGGTCTTGCAGATCCGAAAGGTTTCAGTGGCTCTGAAGCACGCGGTCCGCGGGGCTCAGCCAGCCGAGATCCGAACGCGCCTGTTCGTCGAGCAGATCCGGATCGAGGCGCTCCGCGCTCAGAAGATCGATGCGGTGCTCGACGCTCGAGCGCTCGGTCTTCAGATCGGCGAGCCGGGTTTCGAGAGACGCGATCTCGTCCTGCATGGCCTTGCTGGCGACGAGACCGTGGTCGCCGACATAGGCCTGCTGCCCGAAATAGGTCACCGCGCCCGCGGCGACGAGCCAGAGGGCGAACTGGGCGGCGACCATGCGCCATTTGGTGCGGACGATCATGGCGGAGAGCATGGCCCCGTCATGGTTTCCAAACCGTTTAGGCGGCCTTCAGCCTGTCCTTCACGGCGCTCGCAAAACGCCTCACGGCGGACGCAGGCCCCGCCGGCTTCGGCCGGTGGGCGGGCGGCGGCGCGACGTCGTCCTCGTTCGAGCCGTCGTCCTCGATCCTGAGGCCGGCCCGCGTCACCCTTCCCTCGTCGACCGCGCGAACGATCAGCGTCGCGGGGCCGAATCCGAGGGTGTCGCCGACCGCCGGCTCGTTCTCGAACCGCGTCGAGAAGAGTTCGGCGACGGTCAGTCCCGCCTCGTCCGGCCCGACGCCGAGCCCATACATCTCGACGAGGGTGGCGAGCGGAGTCTCGCCGCGCATCGGGAACTCGCCGAGCGACGGGCGCGCCCGGCCGGCCTCGGTCGAGGCGAACAGGCCGTCGAGCTCGGGCACGCGTTCGGGCGCCGCGAGGAAATAGCCGAAATCGCCGGGCTTGAGCCCGCCGGCCTGCTGCGGATCGAGGATCCGGTCGTCACGGACCACGAAGACCGGCTTCGCCCATTTCGGGACGGAATCGCGGTTGAGGATAGGACAATGCGGCGTCACGGCGTAGCCGACCATCTCCTGCGCGAGCTGGCCCGGCAGGTCGATCTCGACGCGCTGGACGCTGCGGCTCGTCTGACGCACAGCGAGCCCCAGGCGCTTGGCGAGCGGCGCCACGGTCCAGCCCTGGACGATCAGCGAGACGATCACCACCACGAAGGCGATGTTGAAATAGAGCGTCGCGTTGGGCGCGTGGGCGAGCGTCGGGATCGCGGCGAGGAAGATCGACACCGCTCCGCGCAGGCCGACCCACCCGACGAAGCAGATCTCCTTGCGGGAGAAGCCGAAGGGCAGCAGGCAGAGCGCCACCGCGATCGGGCGGGCGACGAAAATCAGCACGGCCGCGATCGCAAGCGCCGGCAGCAGCGAATCGAGCATCTCCGACGGCGTGACCAGCAGGCCGAGCACCATGAACATCACGATCTGGCAGAGCCACGTCACCGTGTCGTGGAACGCGATGATCGACGGCAGGGCGCGCACCTGCCTGTTCCCGACCACGATGCCCGCGAGATAGACCGCGAGGAAGCCCGAACCGTGAAGCACAGCGGCGAGAGCGAACAGCGCGACCGCGAAGGCGACGACGAACAGCGGGTGAAGGCCGGACGGCAGGTCGACCCGGTTCAGCATGAAGGCGAGCGCGAAGCCGCCCGCGACGCCCGCCGCGCCGCCGATCACCGCCTCCTGCAGGAAATGGCCGACGATGGCCCCGGTCGAATGCCCGCTGGCCGAGGTGACCAGCCCGACGATCAGCACCGTCAGGAACACCGCCACCGGATCGTTGGTGCTCGATTCGATCTCAAGGGCCGCGTTGACGCGGCGCTGGAGCTGGAGGCCGCTTGCCCGGATCAGGAAGAACACCGCCGCGGCGTCAGTCGAGGCGATCGTGGCGCCGACCAGCAGGCCTTCGATCCAGCGCATCCCCGTCGCCCAGGCGGCGAAGATCCCGATCAGTCCCGCGGTGACGAGCACGCCGACAGTCGCGAGCGAGACCGCAGGCCACAGCGCGCCGGACAGATGCGAGAGCTTCGTCCGGAGGCCGCCGTCGAACAGGATGACCGCAAGCGCGATCGAGCCGATCAGATAGGTGATCCGGTAGTTGTCGAACGCGACCCCGCCGGGGCCGTCCACGCCGGTCAGCATGCCGATCACGAGGAAGACAAGGAGCAGCGGCGCGCCGAAGCGCGAAGCGACGAGCGACGACAAAATGCCGACGAGCACCAACGCCGCCCCGAACAGCAGAATGGCGTTGACGATCGCGATGTTGTCCATGCCCGCCCGAAACAAGACGAGACGGCGGCGGGAGGCGCCCACGGTTCCCGTCGCGGGCGTCGTCCGAGAGCCGAAGCCTCAGAAAGGAATGCTCAAATTTCGACGAGGATTGCCGCGATATCAAGGCGGCGTGAGGCGGGCGTGACCGGCTATTCGGCTTAAGGGCGCGCTTGCGCAAGCGTCATCCCGGCCGATCCCGGCTCAGCCGCGCAGAGCCGGGATCGTGCGCTGGAAGAAGCGCCATGTCCTGAAGACGCCCCCGGCTCTCGCTCCGCTGCGGCCGGGCCGACGTCCCGAAGGTCAGCCCTTCGGGAACTCCAGCCCCATCTCGCGATAGCGCTCGGGGTCGTCGCCCCAGTTCTCGCGCACCTTCACGAACAGGAAGAGATGGACCTCGGTCTCGGCGATCTCGGAGATCTCCTTGCGGGCCTCCATGGAGATCTGCTTCACGGTCTGGCCGCCCTTTCCGATGACGATGCGCTTCTGGCTCTCGCGCTCGACATAGATCGTCTGTTCGACGCGCGCCGAGCCGTCGGCGCGCACCTCCCACTTCTCGGTCTCGACGGTGGAGGCGTAAGGCAGCTCGTCATGGAGCCGCGCGAACAGCTTCTCGCGCGTGATCTCGGCGGCGAGCGCGCGCAGCGGCAGATCGGAGACGTCGTCGGCCGGATAGAGCCAGGGGCCGAGCGGCATCTCGTCGGCGAGATAGGCCGGGAGATCCGCGACCCCGTCGCCGGTCTTGGCCGAGATCATGAAGACACGGTCGAAAGCGACCCGCGCCGAGGCCTCCTGAGCGAGCGCCAGCAGCCTTTCGCGTTCGATCGTGTCGATCTTGTTCAGAATCAGGATCTTCCGGCGCGGCGTCTCGGCGAGCCGGTCGAGGATCGCGAGGTTGTCGTCGTCGAGGCCCTTCCGCGCGTCGATCAGCAGCGCGATCACGTCGGCGTCGGAGGCGCCGCCCCAGGCGGTCGAGACCATGGCGCGGTCGAGTCGCCGCTTCGGAGCGAAGATGCCGGGCGTGTCGACGAACACGATCTGCGCGCCGTCGTGGATCACGAGGCCGCGGATCAGGGCGCGCGTCGTCTGCACCTTGTGGCTGACGATCGAGACCTTCACGCCGACAAGGCGGTTCACCAGCGTCGACTTGCCGGCGTTCGGCGCGCCGACCAGCGCGACGTAGCCGCAGCGGGTTTCGCCTTCGCCGGTCTCCTGCTCGCGCTCAGACATTCTTTAAAACCCCTTCACGCGACAGCATCGCCTCCGCCGCCGCCTGCTCGGCGGCGCGCTTCGACCGGCCGATCCCCTCGGCCTCCTCGACGCCGTCGACGAGCACGGAGACGCTGAACTGCGGGTCGTGGTCGGGCCCGCTCCGCGCGATCTCGCGATAGAGCGGCGGCGGCAGGCCGCGGCCCTGCGCCCATTCCTGCAATTCGGTCTTGGCGTCGCGCAAGGGTCGGCGCGGGGCGAGCAGCCGCTCGCGCCAGAACCGGTCGATCAGCGCGGCGGCGGGCGCGTAGCCGGCGTCGAGATAGACCGCGCCGATCACGGCCTCGCAGACATCCGACAGGATCGCGGCCTTGCGCCGGCCGCCCGTCCCGGCCTCCCCGACTCCGAGCTTGATGTAGGGGCCGACGTCCATCGCTTCGGCCACCTCGGCGCAGGTTTCCGCCCGCACGAGTTCGGCGAAACGGCGCGAGAGTTCGCCCTCGTCGGCCTTGGGATAGGCCTCCATCAGCATGGAGGCGATCGCCAGCCCGAGCACGCGGTCGCCGAGGAACTCGAGGCGCTGGTAGCTGCCGAGCCGCCCCTCCTTGCTCTTCGCCCCCGAAATGTGGGTCAGGGCGCGTTCGAGCAGGGTCGGATCGGCGAAGACGTGGCCGAGGCGGTCCTCGAAGACGCCGTCCGCGGCCGGCCGGCGCTTCATTCGAGCAGGGTCCCGATCCGCGACCACCGGACCGTCCAGGGCCACTTCCAGAACGCCCATGCGGCCTCGCCGCGCTCGACGGAGAAGAACAGCATCTCGGCGCGGCCGACGAGGTTCTCCATCGGCACGTAGCCGACCGCCGACTGCACGCGGCTGTCGGTCGAGTTGTCCCGGTTGTCGCCCATCATGAACAGGTGGCCCGCCGGCACCTCGTAGACAGGCGTGTTGTCGAGGAAGCCGTTCTTGTCCATGTCCAGGACTTCGTACTTCCGCCCGTTGTCGAGCGTCTCCTCGTAGCGCGGGATGTGGCGCGCCGCGCCGCCCGTGCCCTCGACGTAGTCGTTGGGCAGCCGCACCTTCGGCACCGGCTTGTCATTGATGACGAGCTGGCCGTCGACCATCTGGATGCGGTCGCCCGGCAGGCCGATGACGCGCTTGATGTAGTCGGTCCAGCCGTCGCCCGGGACCCAGACCTTGAACACCGCGATGTCGCCGCGCTCCGGCACGCCGCCCATCAGGCGGCCGCGCGGCAGGGCCTCGGGCAGGCTCAGGATGTCCGGCACGGAGAAGCGGCTGTAGCCGTAGGAGAACTTGTTGACGAACAGGTAGTCGCCGACGAGCAGCGTGTCCTCCATCGACCCCGACGGGATGTTGAAGGGCTGGAAGATCAGCGTGCGGATGACGAGCGCGATGAGCAGCGCCTGCGCGCAGATCTTCACGATCTCGGCGAACCCGCCTTCGGACTGGGTCTTCTTTTCGGTCGTCACGCTCATTCCAGTCCTGTCCGAATGACCACTGCGCCCGGCAAGGGCGGCGAGGCGTGATAGCTCCGGCCGCGCGTCGTGGCAAACGGCGGTCGCGCCCGTCGCGACGATCGCCCGACCGCGACGGCCCCCTTCCCCCCGTCCCCCTTGTGGGGAGGGAGCGCGTCGCGTCTCATTAAGGAACTCTTCTCAGGCCGCGCCTGAGACCTTGGGCACCGCGCTGATGATGACCACGGCCGAGGCGAGCGGCGGCTCGTCGGTCAGCGTGACGTCGATACGCGCCTCGTAGCCGTCCGGCGTCATGCGGTCGAGATGCTCCTTCGCGCCGCCGGTCAGCGTCATGGTGGGACGGCCCGAGGGCAGGTTCGTCACGCCCATGTCGCGCCAGAACGTGCCGGCGCGGAAGCCAGTGCCGAGCGCCTTGGCGCAGGCCTCCTTAGCGGCGAAGCGCTTGGCCAGCGTGTTGGCCGGCTCGGCTTTCGAGAAGGCGCGCTTGCGCTCGGTCTCGGTGAAGACGCGGTTGAGGAAGCGGTCGCCGAAACGTTCGAGCGTCTGCTCGATGCGGCGGATGTCGCAGAGATCGTTGCCGAGGCCGAGGATCACGCCGCCGCCTTTCCGCGCCCGCGCGCGATCGCGTTTTTCATCAGGCGGATCGTCTCCGGAAACCCGACGGCGAGCGCCTCGCCGACGAGATAGTGTCCGATGTTGAGCTCTGCGATCTCCGGCAGCGCCGCGATCGTCTCGGCGCTCGCATAATCGAGCCCGTGGCCGGCGTGGACCTCGAGCCCGAGCCGCGCCGCCAGCGCCGCGCCGGCTTTCAGTCGCGCGAACTCCCGCGCCGCCTCTTCGGCCCGGCCGTGGGCGAGCGCCTCGCACCACGTCCCGGTGTGCAGCTCCACGACCGGCGCGCCGAGTTCGGCGGACGCCGCCAGCGTCGCCTCGTCGGGCTCGACGAACAGCGAGACCCGAACGCCCGCCGCGACCAGCTCCCGCACCATGGGAGCGAGCGCCGCCCGATGGCCGACGACGTCGAGTCCGCCCTCGGTGGTGCGCTCCTCGCGCTTCTCGGGGACGATGCACGCCGCGTGCGGCCGCGTCTGCAGCGCGATCGCGAGCATCTCCTTCGTCGCCGCCATCTCGAGGTTGAGCGGCCGGTCGATCTCCGCCATCAGGCGCGCGACGTCGGCGTCGCGGATGTGGCGGCGGTCCTCGCGCAGATGCGCGGTGATCCCGTCCGCGCCCGCCGCGACGGCGAGCTTCGCGATGGCGGTCGGATCCGGATGCGCGCCCCCACGGGCGTTGCGGACGGTGGCGACGTGGTCGACGTTGACGCCGAGGCGGATGATGCGGGTCATCTTCCGTGACCTTCCTGACTTCGTTTCCATGAATTGCGCCGTCATGCCCGGCCGTGGGCCGGGTATCCACGACTTCTGTCACCCGCCACGCTCCACGATCAAGTCGTGGATGCCCGAGACGGGCTCGGGCATGACGGGCGGCGGTTCAAGCCCTACCCGTTCACCCGCTCGGCGTTCGACACCACGGGCGTCTGGCGCAGGTCGGCGATGATCGCGCTCAAGTGCTTGGCGTCGAACACACCGAGGTCGAAGACGATGTCGTGGAAGTCCGGCGAGTGCGACACCATGCGGACGTCGTCGATGTTGGCCTCGTAGTTCGAAATGATGCCCGCGATGAGCGCGAGCGAGCCCGGTTCGTTCATCGACGTCACGGTGACGCGCACCGGAAAGCGCTCCCGGCGCGAGAAGTCGACGTCCCAGCGCACGTCGAGCCAGCGTTCCGGCTGGTCGTCGAACGCCTTCAGCGCCGGCGACTGGATCGGATAGATCGTGATCCCCTGCCCCGGATCGAGAATGCCGACGATCCGGTCGCCCGGCACCGCGCCGCCGTCCGGCGCGAAGCGCACCGGCAGATCGCCGCGCAGGCCGCGGATCGGGATCGACGGCAAATTCGCGGCCGCACCGTCGGCTGCCGGCGCCTTGAACCGGAGAGAGCCGGCGTGTTCGAGCCCGAACCAACCGTTGGACGGCGCGCCGAGCGTCGGCGAACGCTCGTCCTTGGCTTCCGGATAGACCGCCCGCACCACGTCGTTCGAATGCATCTCGCCGCGTCCGACCGCCGCCAGCACGTCGTCGACCGAGCTGCGGGCGAGCCGGTGGAGCGCGGTGCGCAGCTTCTCTTCCGCGAAAGGCTGGCCGGCACGGTCGAAGGCCCGCTGTACGATCTGGCGGCCGAGGCCGGCATATTGCGCCCGAACGGCGGAGCGCGTCGCCCGGCGGATCGCCGCGCGCGCCTTGCCGGTGACGACCATCGCCTCCCAGGCCGCCGGCGGCGACTGCGCCTCAGAGCGAATGATCTCCACCTCGTCGCCATTCGAGAGCGGCTGGACGAGCGATTCGGTCTTGCCGTTGACTTTGACGCCCACGCATTCGTTGCCGACGCTGGTGTGGACCGCATAGGCGAAATCGATCGGCGTCGCGCCGCGCGGCAGAGCGATCAGACGGCCCTTCGGCGTGAAGCAGAACACCTGGTCGGAGAACAGCTCGAGTTTCGTATGCTCGAGGAACTCCTCAGGATTGTCGCCCTCGGCGAGCAACTCCACCGTGCGCCGGAGCCAGCCATAGGCGCGGCTTTCCCGCGCCAGCCCCTCGACGTCTCCTCCGAGCCCATCCTTGTAGAGCGCATGGGCCGCGATGCCGTATTCGGCGAAACGATGCATCGCCTCGGTGCGAATCTGCAGCTCGACGCGCTGGTGCTGCGGGCCGACGATCGTGGTGTGGATCGAGCGGTAGTCGTTCTCCTTCGGCGTCGAGATGTAGTCCTTGAAGCGGCCCGGCACGGTCGGCCAGCCGCTATGCAGCGCGCCGAGCGCGCGGTAGCAGGCTGGCACGTCCTTCACGATGACGCGGAAGGCGAAGACGTCGGAAAGCTGCTCGAAGGCGATCGACTTGCGCTCCATCTTGCGCCAGATCGAATAGGGCTTCTTGGCGCGGCCCGTGACCTGCGCCTCGACGCCCTGCTCCGCAAAACGCTTCTCGAACGCGGTCTTGATCTCCTCGATCGATTCCGCGCTGCGCGACGCGAGCCGGTTCAGCCGTTGCACGATGGTCTCGAAAGCTTCGGGAAACAGCGTGCGGAAGCAAATGTCCTCAAGTTCATCACGCAACGCCTGCATCCCCATGCGCCCGGCGAGCGGCGCGTAGAGGTCGAGCGTCTCCTGCGCGATGCGGGCGCGCTTCGCGGGCGGCACGAAATGCAGCGTGCGCATGTTGTGGAGGCGGTCGGCCAGCTTCACCAGCAGCACCCGCACGTCGGCCGCAATCGCGAGCAGCAGGCGGCGGAGGTTCTCGGCCTGCGCCGCCTCCTTGGTGACGAGGTCGAGCTTCTTGAGCTTGGTCAGCCCCTCGACCAACCCGCCGATCTGCTCGCCGAACAAGGCGTCGATCTCGGCGCGGGTGGCGTCGGTGTCCTCGATCGTGTCGTGCAGCAGCGCGGCCACGATGGTGGCGTCGTCGAGCCTGAGCTCCGTCAGGATCGCCGCAACCTCGAGCGGATGCGAGAAATACGGGTCGCCCGAGGCCCGCGTCTGCGAGCCGTGCGCCTTCATGGCGTAGACGTAACCGCGATTGAGAAGGGCCTCGTCGGCGTTCGGGTTGTAAGCCTTGACCCGTTCGACGAGTTCGTACTGACGCATCATGGAGGAGCGGGCCGGCGACCTTTCGCGGGGCGCGCGAGGTCGTGCGCCCTTCGTCCCGAAATATCGCGGGCTTCACGGCGGCGCACAAGATTCGTCCGCAGCGCAAATGAAAAGCGCCGCGCACGGATCGTCCGCGGCGGCGCTTGGGCTTTCAGATCAGGCTCGCTCCGAGGATCACTCCTCGTCGTCGGTCTCCGCCGGCGGCACGAGACCCTCGAGGCCGCGCAGCAGGTCTTCCTCGGTCATGCGGTCGAAGGCGACGTTGCCGTCGTCGTCCGAGGTTCCGGCCGAACCGGCGAGCGCAGGCACGACCTCGGCTTCGGGCTCGTCGACCTCGACATATTTCTGCAGCGAATGGATCAGATCCTCGCGCAGGTCGTCCGGCGCGACGGTCTGCTCGGCGATCTCGCGAAGCGCGACGACGGGATTCTTGTCGTTGTCGCGATCCAGGGTGATGGGCTGGCCTGAGGAGATCAGGCGGGCGCGATGGCCCGCAAGCAGAACGAGGTCGAAGCGGTTCTCGACCTTGTCGATGCAATCCTCGACGGTGACGCGGGCCATGGGGCCTCCGCTCGTTTGACGTTTGCGCGTGATGACGAAGCGCGGTCTTTACCGCGGCGCCGCTCTCGTGGCAAGGACTGAAGCCACGCTCGCTTTGGCGCGTATTGGCCTGCTATTCGACCATCGTTCCGGCGCGGCACGCGCGTTTCGCGCGCATGACGACTTCGACCACAAGGACGTTTCACATCATGTTCTATTCCGACGAGCGCCTCGGCCTGTTCATCGACGGCGCGAATCTCTACGCCACCGCCCGCGGCGTCGGCTTCGACATCGACTTCCGCCGCCTGCTGCGCGAGTTCCAGGGCCGCGGCTATCTCATCCGCGCGTATTACTATACCGCGCTCGCCGAAGACCTCGAGGTCTCGACCATCCGCCCGCTGATCGACTGGCTCGACTACAACGGCTACACGGTCGTCACGAAGCCCACCAAGGAGTTCACCGACAGTCAGGGCCGGCGCAAGGTGAAGGGCAATCTCGACATCGAACTCGCGATCGACGCGCTCGAGATCGCCGAGAAGATCGACCACATGGTCCTGTTTTCCGGCGACGGCGACTTCACCCCGCTCGTCGCCGCGATCCAGCGCAAGGGCGTGCGCGTGACGGTGGTCTCGACGGTCACCACCCAGCCCGCGATGATCGCCGACGATCTGCGCCGCCGCGCCGACCATTTCCTCGACCTCGCCGACCTCGCCTCCAAGGTCGGCCGCGACCCAGCCGAACGCGCCGCCCGCGAAGCGCGCCGGGCGGCTGCGATCGACACCACGCCCGAAGCCTGACGACCGGCGATGCTTCCCGCCCTCGCGCCGGCTGAGCCGCCGCGCGACTGCCCCCTCTGCCCGCGCCTCGTCGCCTTCCGCGAGGAGCAACGGGCGAAGCATCCGCACTGGCACAACGCGCCGGTCGCGTCCTTTGGCGCGCCCGGCGCGAAGCTTCTCATCGTCGGCCTCGCGCCCGGACTTCAGGGCGCGAACCGCACGGGGCGCCCCTTCACCGGCGACTGGGCGGGCGACCTGCTCTACGCGACACTCCTCAAGTTCGGTTTCGCGGAAGGCGTCTATGACGAGCGGCCCGACGACGGGCTGACGCTCGTCGGCGCGCGGATCGCCAACGCGGTGCGCTGCGTGCCGCCGCAGAACAAGCCGGAAACGAAGGAGATCGCGACCTGCCGGCCGTTCCTAACCGGCGAGATCGATGCGCTGCCCAAGGGCGCCGCGGTGGTCGCGCTCGGCCGCATCGCGCATGACAGCGTCTGCCGGGCGCTCGGGATTGCGCTGAAGGCCGCGCCGTTCGCGCATGGAGCGCGCCATGCGATCGGCGGCGTCACGCTTTTCGACAGCTACCACTGTTCCCGCTACAACACGAACACCGGCGTGCTGACGACCGAGATGTTCGAGACGGTGTTCGCAAGCGTGCGGAGCTTTATCCAAGGGTCGCGCTAGCTGCGCCCGCCTGTCAACAAGCGGACAGCGCCGTTTCCGCCAACGACAGATCGATCGTTTCCGTTTCACCGTCCTCGACCATCCACATGGCGGACAGTCCGGACCACGCCAGCACCCATTTCAGCAGTCGCTTTCGCTCCAACCCGGCGGCCTCCGCCACGACGGCTGCCTGACGGGCGAGGCGGCCCGGCGCGAGCGCGGTCGCGCGGTCCGGATTGCAAAACAGGTTCGCGAAGTCGAAACCGCGTTCGCCCAGAAGCCCCTTGGGATCGATCGCGAGCCAGCCGCGCTGGCCGAAATTCAGCACGTTGCCATGATGAAGGTCACCGTGAAGAACGACGACCTCGCGCGGATCTGACAGCAGCTCGCGCGCGGCTTCCGCGCATCTCGCCAGCACGCCGCCCTGCTCCTGCGCCGCGAGCAGCGAGCGGAACCAGACCTCGAGCGGCGTCAGGCCGACAGGCGGCGGGAAGGCTCGCGGGCGGTGAAGCTCGGCGGCGGCCGCGCAGACGATCCTTGTCGCCTCGTCGTCCGCGCCGGCCCGCGCCGTGTCGCCGAGCGACCGGTTCCCGGCCGCCCGCTCCATCAGCAGGGCGTCGCCCTCATGGGCGAGCACGCGCGCCGCGCCCTCGCCGCCCCACCACGCCATGACCTGGGCGCCGAAGCGTTCCTCGGTTTCGTGGCTGACCTTGAGCATCGCGGCCTCGCCCGAGGCGGTCAGCACCGGCTGAAGCCGGGCGGCAGGCGTCGAAAACGACGCGCCGTCCGGCGTCAGCGCCCATCGATCAAGAAACACCGAAAGCTCGATTGCGGCCCGCGCCGCCCTCACCCGCGGTCGCGCATGATACGGGCCTTGTCGCGGTTCCAGCTCTTTTCCTTGTCAGCCTGGCGCTTGTCGTGGAGCTGCTTGCCGCGGGCGAGCGCGATCTCGACCTTGGCGCGACCGTGGTCGTCGAAATAGATCTTCAGCGGAACCACAGTCATGCCCTCGCGCGTCACCGCGCCCGAAAGCTTGTTGATCTGCGCCTCGTGCAACAGAAGCTTCCGCGGCCGGCGGACCTCATGGTTGAAGCGGTTCGCCTGCAGATATTCGGGGATGTAGGAGTTGTAGAGGAAGAACTCGCCGCCGTATTCGCCGGCGTACGATTCCCCGATCGTCGCCCGACCCTGCCGCAGCGACTTCACCTCGGTGCCGACCAGCACGATGCCGGCCTCGATCACGTCGCCGATCTCGTAGTTGTGGCGCGCCTTCCGGTTGTCGGCGACGATCTTGTAGCGGGGATTTGGACCTTTTGCGCTCATGGGCGTTTAGATCAGGCGGACGGCAGCGCCGTTCAAGCCCGCTCCGCCACCATGATGCGCGGCTCTTCCTGCAGAAGGCCGGCGTGCAGCAGCGCCGCCCGCACCTTGGCGCGACTCGCGTCCGAGATCGGCACGAGCGGCAGCCGCATCTCGTCCCCGCAACGACCGAGCATGGCGAGCGCGGCCTTCACGGGACCGGGATTGGCCTCGCAGAACAGGTCGAGATGGAGCGGCAGCAGCCGGTCCTGATAGGCGAGCGCGGCCTGGTAGTCGCCCGCGATGCAGGCCTCCTGGAAAGCCGCGCACTGCGCCGGGGCGACATTCGAGGCGACCGAGATGCAGCCGTGGCCGCCATGCGCCATGAAGCCGATCGCGCTCGCGTCCTCGCCGGAGAGCTGGATGAAGTCCGGCCCCATCTTGGCGCGCTGCTGGCTGACGCGGACGACGTTGGCGGTCGCGTCCTTCACGCCGACGATGTTCTTGATCTCATAGAGCCGCGCCATGGTGTCGACAGACATGTCGACCACCGAGCGGCCGGGAATGTTGTAGATCACGATCGGCAGACCGGTCTTCTCCGCGATCGCCTTGTAGTGGGCGTAGAGGCCGTCCTGGGTCGGCTTGTTGTAATAGGGCGTGACGATCAGCAGCCCGTCGGCGCCGTCCTTCTCGGCCTGACGCGCGAGCTCGATGGCCTCGATCGTGGAGTTGGAGCCCGCACCCGCGATCACGGGAACGCGGCCCCTCGCCTCCTCGACGCACCAGCGCACGACGGCGTTGTGCTCCTCGTGATTGAGCGTCGGGCTCTCGCCGGTCGTGCCGACCGGAACGAGGCCATGCGTGCCTTCCGCGATCTGCCAGTCGACCAGCCCACGGAACGCGGCCTCGTCGAGCTTGCCGTCCTTGAAGGGCGTGACGAGCGCGGTGATGGAGCCGTGGAACATCGGTTGGGTCATGGCGATAGGCTTCGAGGGTTCGGCGCTTCGAAAACGCGCGATGCGCGGGCGTACCGCGCGGAAAGGTGATCGACGTCGCCACGAAGGCGCCGCCGTCGGTCGGCCTTGATAGACCCCTGCGCGCTCGAGCGAAAGCCCGCCGTCGGTCGGAGACGGCGCGCCGTGCGCGGCGGCGAACCCGCCTCGGACCGCCGCTTTCCGAAACGTGATCGCTGACAGGGAGATGCCGCAGCGCGGCACCGGTCTCGGTTAGCGTTTCGTAAAGCCGACATGGCGAAACTGAGACGAGTTCCAGTCCCCACGTCCGGCCCTGCCGCCGGTCGCCCAGCCGAAGCCGAGAGCCATGCGTTCGTTGAGCTTTCTCCTTCGCGGCGTCGCCGCAGTCGCGTTGCTGTCCTCCGTCGCCCCGCTTGCGGCGGCCCCGGTGGGCGGCAAGCCCGAACCGTTGCCCGAAGAGCGTTTCGTCCCGGCGGCCGCCGGCGACAGCGATGCCTTCTCCGCCGAAACGATGAAGTCGGCCGAGATCGTGCTCGCCTATGACGCGACCTCGACGGGTTCGATCTCGACGTCGTCGCGCGTCGCGCCCTCCGCGAGCGTCTCGGCCAACGACGTCGCGCTGATCCGCGCCGCGATCACGGCCTTCGAGCGCGGCGACACCTCGGGCGCCATGGCCGTCAAGGCGCAGCTCGCCGATCCCGGCGCCGTGGCGCTGGTCGACTGGCTCGGCGTTCGGCTCGCCTCGCGCCAGGTCGGCTTCACGCGCATCGACGCCTTCTACCGCGCCCATCGCGACTGGCCGATGGCGAGCTGGGTGCGACGCCGCGCCGAAGAGGCGCTCTGGCTCGAAAACGTTTCGCCCGGAACAGTCCGCGGCTTCTTCGCCGCGAACGGCAAGCCGGAGCGCCCCGAGGGTCGCCTCGCCCTCGCCCGCGCGCTGCTCGCCGGCGGCGACAAGGCGCAGGCCGCGGCCGTCGCCCGCCAGGCCTGGCGCCGCGACGCGCTCGACGGATCTCTCGAGCAGCAGGCGCTGCAGACCTTCGGCCCGCTCCTCACGGTCGCCGACCACCGCGCCCGCGCCGAGGGCCGTTTCCTCGCCGACGAGGTCGAGGCCGGCATGCGCGCCGCGAACCGGGTCGGCGGCTCCTATCTCGCCATCGCCAAGGCCCGCGCCGCCGTCATCCGCAAGCTTCCCTCGGCCGGCGCGCTGATCGCGGCGGTGCCAAGCGGGGCGCGATCGGACCCCGGCTATCTCTTCACCGTCGCGAAGTTCAACCGGCGCGCCGGCCGCGCGCGGGAGGCCGCCGCCGCGCTCAACGCCGCCCCGCGCGGCGCGGCGCTGGTCGATCCCGACGCCTGGTCGATCGAGCGGCGCGTCATCGCCCGCGACCTGCTCGACGACGGCGACGCCAAGCTCGCCTACCAGACGCTCGCTCGCGACGACGCCGAGGACGACAGCGCCAAGATCGAGAACGACGTCCTCGCCGGCTTCATCGCGCTGCGCGCGCTCGGCGACGCGAAGACCGCCTATCGCCATTTTGCGGCGGTCCACAAGGAAGCCACGATCCCCGGCACCGCGTCGCGCGCGCTCTACTGGCAGGGCCGCGCGCTCGAGGCGATGGGCGACCAGGGCTCGGCCCGCGCCGCCTACGAACGGGCCGCGCGCTACGTCACCAGCTATTACGGCCAGATCTCCCGCGCGCGCCTCGGGCTCAAGGACATTCCGATCCGCTCGCTGCCTCAGCCGTCCGCGACCGACCGGGCGACCTTCGGCTCGCGGCTTTCGGTGCGGGCCATCGACCTGCTCTACCGCGCCGACCAGAAAGAGCTCGCGCTGCCACTCGCCGGCGCGCTCGCGAGCGACCTGAAGAGCGCGGGCGAAGTCGTGCTGCTCGGGGCGCTTTCCCAGAAGTACAAGGACGCGCGCACCACGCTCGTGATCGGGCGCGCCGGCCTCAACAACGGCCTTCCTGTCGACGCCCTCGCCTATCCGACGAACGGCATTCCGAGCTTCAAGGCCGTCGGCCCGGCGATCGAGACGCCGGTGGTGCACGCCATCGCCCGGCAGGAAAGCGCCTTCAACCCGCAGGCGGTCAGCCACGCCAACGCGCGCGGCCTGCTGCAGCTTCTCCCGACGACCGCCGCGCGCACCGCGCGTTCCGCAGGCGTCGCGTTCGACGCCCGGCGCCTCACGACCGACGCCGCCTTCAACGCGCAGCTCGGCGCCGCGCATCTCGGCGAGCTCGCGGAGAAGTACGACGGATCCTACGTGATGGTGTTCGCCGCCTACAACGCGGGTCCCGCGCGCGTGCTCGAATGGGTGCAGCGCTATGGCGATCCGCGCAAGCCCGAGGTCGACGCCGTCGACTGGGTCGAGCGCATCCCCTTCACCGAAACGCGCAACTACGTGCAGCGCGTGATGGAGAACACGCAGGTCTATCGCGCGCGGCTGAACGGCCGGACCGCCCTGCTCATCGAGCGCGACATGGCCCGCGGCGCGCATCGCTGAGCGCGAATCCGGCCGCGGGGATCCTCCTCGAACGACAAAGCCCCGCCGAAGCGGGGCTTTCCGATTCTCGCGTCAGTCGGTCGTTCAGAACGCGACCTGGGTCCTGACGCCGAGCACCGTCGCGTTCTTGATCCGGCGGGTCGGATCGTTCGGACGCGGATCCCCGCCGCCCGGCCGCACGATGTACTGCGCGAAGGGCTGGACCTTGAGCCACGGCGTCACCGCCGCCTGATAGGACGCCTCAAAGGCGAGCTCCGACGAGCGGACCGGCGTTCCGGGCACGTCGCGGTCGGCGCGCTGGGCGGTCTTGCTGATGTGGGCGTAGGCCGCGGCGATTCCGAAGATGTCGTCGGGACGGCCTGGGACGAAGCCCTTGGCGTTGAAGCCGGCGTCGAAATAATAGTCGATCAGGTTGCGGTTCTGCTCCGGAGCGAACACCGCGCGGGCGAAGACCGACAGGCTCTTCTTCTCGGGGCTCGGATCCTTGAGGTCCCCGCCGCCGCTCTCCCAGATGGTCTGGTCGATGACGCCGTAGAGCGCATAGGAGCCGTCGCGCTCCGCGCCGGTGCGCAGATCCTCGAACTTCATCGAATTGTACCAGGCGCCGACCTTGTAGGTTCCCGGCAGCCCGCCGCCCTCGGCCTTGTTCTCGTAGATCAGCTCGCCGATCGCGAAGGCGCCCGGACGCAGCGGGAAGTCGGTGTTGTGCTTGTTCTTCAGGTCGCGGCCGGCCGGATCGCCGGTGTAGAGGCCGGCCTGGAACGACCAGGCGTCGTTGAACTTGACGAGGGCGTGCGCGCCCGGCGTCGGCACCGGATAGGCCGGTCCGCCGGAGGGAAGGTCCGTGCCGTTGAGGCCGGGCCAGCCGAAGGTCGAGTTCACGAACAGGCCCGCCGTCTCGCTGGTCGCGAAGTCGCCGTCGGCGGCGAGCTGGCCGACCTTGATCTCGACCATGTCGTCGAACAGCTTCTGCTTGACGTAGACCTCGCCGAGGCGGATCGCCGGCGTCGCCTCGATGTTCGAGATGGTCAGAAGGTTGCCGATCTCGCGCGAGGTCAGGCCGTGGCCGCCGATGAAGTAGGCGCCGGCGTAGATCTCGCCGCCGGTCCAGCCGACGAGCTTCTCCATGTCGAGCGTCAGGCCGAGCTGCAGCAGGCTCGAATAGGCTTCGCCACGCTTGATTCCGCCCGAGGGGTTGAAGGATCCGTCGCCGGTGAAGTTGGCCTCGAACTGGACGCCCTGCTCGAGCAGCTTGGTGCGCCCGCCCCACCAGTCGCCCGTCAGCGCCTCACGGGTCATCAGGTCGCCCGAATAGTTCGGCGGCGCGTCCTCGCCGGCGCGCGCGCCCTGCGGGGCGAGGCTCAAGGCCGCAGCCGCGACGATGGCCGAACCGACGCCGAGGCGCGGCGAAATCATGCGTGTCATATGACGAGTTCCCCGAAATCACATCCCGAACGATGCGTCTCCGATCGACGCGGACCCCGGCGCCCGCGTCGGACCGGCCGACGGCGCACCATGACCCCTCGGACATAATGTTACAATGTTACATTATGTCCGAGGGGTCATCTGAGAGGCAGGATAACGGCTTCGTGAAAACGGCGCACCGACGCGGGGACCATTTTCAAACCTCCCGCAAAGAATACGGACAGATGTGTCTTATGGATAAATTCCAATCTGCCCCGCAAGACGCTCAAAACGAAAAGGGCTCCGGCTTTCGCCGGAGCCCCCTCCAATTTTCAGGCGCTTTCGCGCAGATCAGAAGTCGCGCTGGACGCGGAGACGGCCGATCCAAGCGTCCTTGTCCTTCGGACCCGTGTAGCCGACGTCGGCCTTCTTCAGGTTCTTCACGTAGACGACTTCGCCGCCGATATCGAGCTTCTTGACCGGCGACCAGATCAGGTTGGCGGTGACGGTGCCAGCCTTGAAGTCGTCGGCGATGCCGGCGTTGGCGACGGCGTTGTTGTACTTGACCTGCAGGTAGCTGGCGGCCAGCGACGAACGCCACTTCGGCGACCAGTAGTGCAGCACGCCGATGTTGGCGTTGAACGCCTGGGTCTTCTGGACCTTGCCGTTGACGCCAACCCAGTCGAAGAGCGGCTCGAAGTTGTTGACGATGTTCTGCGTCTGGCCAGAGCCGATGTTGTTGTCGGTGAGGCCGTTATAGGAGAGGCCGGCGCCGTCGGTGTAGGCCGCCTGGCCCCAGATGAAGTCGCCCTTGGCGTCGGAAGTGTTGGCGGTCGCCAGGTTGAACTTCAGGCCGCCCTGAACGCCCCAGCCCCACTCCTTGCTCGTGCCGGCGAGGGAGCCGACCGGAACGACGCGGGTGTCAGTGCCCGGCTCGATACGGTGCAGAACGCCCGAGAGCTGAGCCTCACCCCAACCCTGCTTGACGCGGAGGTTGGCGACGATGTCCGGGATCTGCTGACCGGCGTTGTTGAGCGAGTTGTTCGTGTCCAGGTAGCGCGCGGTCTTGTCTTCGAGCGAGACGCTCGCCGAGAAGTCGCCGACCTTGAAGGTGTAGGCGAGGACGGCGAGGGTGCGGTCCGAGATGAAGGGGTTCTGGAAGGTCGTGTAGGGCTTGAAGTCCCAGAACGAGTCGGTGACGCCCGCCGTGAGGCCCGCGAACTGGACGAAGGCCTGGTCGAACAGCGCGTCGTCGCCGAAGTTGGCGTTCTGGATCTGCGCGCGGCGGTCGGTGGTGTTGGCGACGCCGGTCTCGCGCTGGAACTGCAGGCGGACGAAGGTGCGGAGCGCGCCATATTCGGTGTCGGTGCGGGCGTCGAACCAAACGCGGGCGCGGACGCGGTAGCCGGTGGTGTTGAACTCGTCGCGCTTGTCGACCGCGTTCGGACGATCAAGAACCTCGCCGGTCGTCATTTCGAGGCGGGCGAAGCCGCCGACCTGGAGGCAGGTCTCGGTGCCCGGAATGTAGAAGAAGCCGGTGCTGCCCTTGATGTCGCAGACCTTGACGTAGTCGACGGGCTCGGCGCCCGGAAGGTCGGCCGCGTTCGCGACGCCCGTCATCGTGACGAGAGCGGCGGCGGAACCAAGCGCCAGGCTCTTGACCAGTTTCATTAGACGTCCTCCAACCCCGATATCGGCGGGCAAAGCCCATCCGTCGCCGGCTGACCGGCGCCAAAACTTCTGACAATGACCGCCGATCCCCCGACGATCCGACTCGCGCCCTGTCGGGTTCGTGTCTTACGACGACCATATTCGTGGCGGGGGCGCGTGCAAGCGGGATCGGCTTTGTAACTGCTCCAAGACGCGGCTTTGGGCAGCCCTGTGACTGGAATGCCACTTGTTTTCGCAGGGAAAGGCCTCGTGGAGGCGTCCCGGTATGGTCTGCTGCTCGCAAGAATGGCGCCTCGTTCGTCGCCACATTCGAGACGGGCAAGCGCTGCTCCGCCTTATTCCGGAAACGCGCCCGAAACGGCGGCTCACCCTGAAACGCGGACTTTCTTCCCTCTCGCGCCGCGGCGTGGCGCTCGGCGGCGGACCGGCGTAAGGCTCCCGCCGGGTCCGCCGCGCGCGGGCGTCCAACAACGAGCAGCCTCCGAATGTCGTCCACGCCTCAACACGTCGTCGCCCCGAACAATCTCGACGCCTTCTGGATGCCGTTCACCGCGAACCGCCAGTTCAAGGCGGCGCCGCGCATGATCGTCGGGGCGAAGGACATGCGGTACATCCTCGCCGACGGCCGCCTGCTGCTCGACGCGACCGCTGGGCTCTGGTGCGTGAACGCTGGGCACTGCCGGCCGAAGATCGTGGAGGCGATCCAGTGCCAGGCGGCAGAGCTCGACTACGCGCCCACGCTTCAGCTCGGCCATCCGAAGGCTTTCGAGCTCGCCGGCCGCCTCGCGGCGCTCGCGCCCGCGGGCCTCGACCACTTGTTCTTCGCCAATTCCGGTTCCGAGGCGGTCGACACCGCTTTGAAGATCGCCCTCGCCTATCACCGCGCTCGCGGCGAGGGGCAGCGCGTGCGGTTCGTCGGGCGCGAGCGGGGCTATCACGGCGTCGGGTTCGGCGGGATCTCGGTCGGCGGCATGGTGGCGAACCGCAAGGCCTTCGGCACGGGGCTGCCCGGCGTCGATCACCTGCGCCATACGCTCGACCTGTCGCGCAACGCCTTCTCACGCGGCCTGCCCGAACACGGCGCGGAGCTCGCCGATGATCTAGAACGGCTCGTGGCGCTCCATGGCGCGGATACGATCGCGGCCGTCATCGTCGAGCCCGTGGCGGGCTCGACCGGCGTGCTGCCGCCGCCCAAGGGCTATCTCGAGCGGCTCCGCGCGATCTGCGACGCGCACGGCCTGCTGCTGATCTTCGACGAGGTCATCACCGGCTTCGGCCGTCTCGGCGCGGCCTTCGCGGCCGAACGCTTCGGCGTCACGCCGGACCTGATGTCGACCGCGAAGGGAATCACCAACGGGACGATTCCCATGGGCGCGGTGTTCGCGTCGTCCGCGATCTACGACGCCTTCATGCACGGGCCCGAGCACATGATCGAGCTCTTCCACGGCTACACCTATTCCGGCCACCCGATCGCGAGCGCCGCGGGCCTCGCGACGCTCGACGTCTACAAGGAAGAAGGGCTTTTCGAACGCGCTGCGGCGATCGAGGAGCGCTGGGCGGACGCCGTCCATGCGCTGAAAGGCCTGCCGAAGGTGATCGACGTCCGCAATTGCGGGCTGATGGCCGCGGTCGAGCTCGAACCGATCGAGGGGGAGCCGACCAAGCGGGCCGTTTCGGCGCTGCGCAAGGCGTTTGACATGGGCGTGCTGATCCGCACCACCGGCGACGTGATCGCGCTGTCGCCGCCACTCATCATCTCGGAGGGCGAGATCGAGGAGCTCTTCGACGTTCTCGCCCGCGTGCTGAAGGCGATCGACTGATGAACGACCAGACCTCCGAACGCCCGAGCGGCGCCCGCGCCGGCTTTCTCGGCGGGCTGCTCGCCTTCCTCTCCTTCGTGGCGCTGTCCGTGATCGGCGTCGGGCACGCCCGCACAATCGAAGGCGCGGCCAACGCGCAGTTCTGGATCGTCGTCGCGCTCGTGGCCGCCGCCCTCGCCTTCGTCACGGCGGCGCTCGCGAGGACGACGGCGGGCTCGACCGTCGGCGAAGCCGCGCGAAAGGCCGCGGTGGCCCTCGCTGCGGTCTGGCTTCTCGTCTTTTTGTGGGAAACCGTCGCCGTCGGCACCGGGGCATTTTCGGGCCCCTTCGAACTCGGCTGGGCCGCCTGGAAGGGCTGAACCGCCCGCGCCCATTGGTCTCGATTGTCGCTCGGGTCTTTCCCTGCTACGCCTCGGAAATTCGCTTCGGCTCCCGCTACGGGACCTCAAGGGAATCCGGTGAGGGGCCTTGGCCTCAAGTCCGGAGCTGCCCCCGCAACTGTGAGCGGAGAGCGGCGCGTCGACGACGCCACTGGGCCAGTCCCGGGAAGGCCGGCGCGCAGGCTGCGACCCGCAAGCCAGGAGACCGGCCGATGAGCGAGAAACCCTTTGGGCCCTCGGTGGGAGGGCCATGCGAGGTCGCAATGTCGAATCTGAACTCCGCCCCCGACGTCCGTTCCATCGCCGTCTCGCCGGCGCGCCTCGCGCCGATCCTGTCGGCCTTCCTGCTCGGCGTCTTCGTGATCGCCGGCGCGGGCTTCGCGTCGACGCCGGCGTTGCACAACGCCGCGCACGACCAGCGCCATTCGATCGGCTTCCCCTGCCACTGAGGGGCCGTCGATGCATCTCTTCCGGAACATCGTCTTCACGGCGGCGCTCGCCGGCCTTCTGGCCGGCCTGGTCCTGACCGCCCTTCAGCAGTTCGGCACCCAGCCGCTGATCGTCAAGGCCGAGGTCATCGAGGCCGCCAACAGCGAAGCTGCGGCCACGCCGCACGATCACGCGACCGCGGGCGACCACGACCATGCGGCGACCGTCGCGAAGGAGGAGGCGGCCGCCTCCGCCCACGCGCACGGCGCGGACGAATGGGAGCCGGCCGACGGCGCCGAGCGCTTCGGCTGGACGCTGGTCGCCAACGTCGTGGCGGGAATCGGCTTCTCGCTGCTTCTCGTCGCCGCGAGCGAGCTCAAAGGCGGGCTGACGTCCTGGCGCGAGGGCCTGCTCTGGGGCCTAGCGGGCTTCGTCGCCTTCACCCTCGCCCCCTCGGTCAGCCTGCCGCCCGAGGCGCCGGGCGTTGAAGGCGCGCCGCTGATGGACCGCCAGATCTGGTGGATCGCGACCGCGGTCGCGACGGCCGCGGGCCTCGCGCTCATCGCCTACGCCCGCTCGCCGCTCGCCGCCATCGCGGCGGTGGCGCTGATCGCCGCGCCGCATGTCGTCGGCGCGCCCAAGCCGCCCGCGCCTCCGGCGATTCCGGCGGACCTCGAGCACGGATTCGTTGTGGCGGTCGTCGTCACCGGCTTCGTGTTCTGGGCGGCGCTCGGCGCGCTTGCGGGGCTGGTGCGGCCGCGCTTTGGAAACGCCTGACGGCGCCCATGCCTCCCGTCACCCTCGTCCTCGGCGGCGCGCGCTCCGGCAAGAGCCGCTTCGCCGAGGATCTGGCGGCGGCGTCCGGCCTCGCGCGGACCTATGTGGCGACCGCCGAGGTGTGGGACGATGAGATGCGCGAGCGCATCGCCCATCACCGGGCGCGGCGCGACGGGGCCTGGACCACGGTCGACGCCCCGCTCGATCTCCCCGAGGCGCTTCCCGCGGCCTCGGGCCGAGACCGGATCGTCCTCATCGACTGCCTGACGCTCTGGCTCTCTAACGTCATGCTGGCGGACCGCGACGTCGAGGCCGCGATCGACGCGCTCCTGGCGGCGCTTGCGGCGATTTCCGGGCCTGCGATCCTCGTCTCGAACGAGGTAGGCTCCGGGATCGTGCCCGACACCCGGCTCGGCCGCGACTTCCGCGACCATCAGGGCCGGCTGAACCAGCGCGTCGCGGCGGTCGCGGACCGCGTCACGCTCGTGGTCGCCGGCCTCCCCCTCGATCTCAAGCTCCCGAAGGAGCCGTCATGACCGACCGCAAGATCCCCGCCACCGTCGTCACCGGCTTCCTCGGCGCGGGCAAGACCACCCTCATCCGCCACCTGCTCGAAAACGCCGGCGGCCGGAAGATCGCGCTCATCGTCAACGAGTTCGGCGACGTCGGCATCGACGGCGAGGTGCTGAAAGCCTGCGCGAGCGAGGCCTGCGACGAGAACGACATCGTCGAACTCGCCAACGGCTGCATCTGCTGCACGGTGGCGGACGACTTCATTCCCGCGATGGAGAAGATCCTCGCGCGCCCGCAGGCGGTCGACCACATCGTGATCGAGACCTCGGGCCTTGCGTTGCCTCAGCCGCTCGTCAAGGCGTTCCGCTGGCCCGAGATCGCGACCCGCGTCACGGTCGACGGCGTCGTGACGGTGGTGGACGGACCGGCGGTGACGGCCGGCCGCTTCGCGCATGACGAGGAGGCGCTCGCCGCCCAGCGCGCCGCCGACCCGAATCTCGACCATGAGGATCCGATCGAGGAGCTGTTCGAGGATCAGGTTCGCTCCGCCGACCTGCTCGTCGTGCACAAGGCCGACATGTTGACGGACGTCGAGATCGCCGCCGTCCGCGCCGCCATTCTGGAGCATGCGAGCGATGGCGTGCGGGTGGTCTCGGCCGCCCGCGGCGCGCTTCCCGCTGATGTGCTGCTCGGCATCGCGTCCGGCGTCGAGGACAAGATCGAGAGCCGCCCCACCACGCATGAGATGGAGGGCGAGGTTCAGCACGACCACGACGATTTCGAGAGCTTCATCGCGCCGACGCCGGAGGCCGCGGACGCAGCCGAGCTCGAGGCGCGGGTGCGCAAGGTGCTCGACGCCCACGACGTGCTGCGGCTCAAAGGCTTCGTGGCGGTGAAGGACAAGACCGCGCGACTCGTCGTGCAGGCGGTGGGCACGCGGATCGAAACCTATTTCGACCGCCCCTGGCGCGCCGACGAGGGCCGGGAGGGCCGCCTCGTGGTCATCGGCGAAAAAGGCGTCGACCAGGCGGCGATCACGGCGGCGCTGGCGGGATAAGGCGCGGGAGCCGTCGCGCCTGCGTCCCGGCCTTGAGCCGGGACCCATTTCCGCGACGGTTCTCGCATAAGCTTGACGATCGCCGCTCTTTCCCGGACCGGCGGCGGTTCTGGGTCCCGGCTCAAGGCCGGGACGCGAGGGCGGAGTTTTGATGCATCTCCTGAAGGCCCAAGGGACGCCGATCGGCGACGGAACGGAGGCGGTCGATCTCGACCTCGCTCCGGCCGACGTCGTGATCGTCTCGGCGGCCGACACCGAGATCGCAGGCCTCGCGCGCGCCCATGCGGCGCTCGGACCGGGCGCGCCAAGCCTTCGGCTCGCGAACCTCCAGCGGCTGCGACACAACATGTCGGTCGACCTCTTTCTCGAGAAGACGGTCGCGCGCTCGAAGCTGCTGGTGCTGCGCCTGCTCGGCGGAGCCGCCTACTGGCCCTACGGCGTCGAGGAAAGCCTGCGCGTCGCCCGACGCCACGGCGTGAAGCTCGCGGTGATGCCCGGCTGCGGCAACGCCGACCCGGATCTCGTCGCGCGCTCCACCGTGCCGGCCGGGGAGGCGGACCTCCTCTGGCGGACGCTGGTCGAAGGCGGCCCCGACAATCTCGCGGCGGCGCTCCGCGCCTGCCGGGCATGGCTCGACGGCGGACCGCCGGCGCTCGATCCCGCGCCCCTGCCCTCCGCCGGCTTCTACTGGCCGGGACTGCCCTCGCCCGACCTCGCGGCGATTCAAGCGCTCTGGCCGGAGGGCGCCGCGGCCACGCCGATCGTGTTCTACCGCGCGCAGTTTCAGTCCGGCGACGTCGCGCCCGTCGACGCGCTCATCAAGGCGCTGCTCGCGCGCGGTCTCGGGCCGCTGCCAGTCTATGTCTCGTCGCTGAAGGAGGCTTCGGCCGCCCGCTTCGTGCGCGAGACCTTCGCGGCGGCGACGCCCGCCGTGGTGCTGAACGCCACCGTCTTCGCGGTCTCTAAGCCCGGCGCGGCGTGGGAGGGCTCTCCCCTCGATTCGGCCGACGCGCCGGTGCTGCAGGTCGTCTTCTCCGGCTCCGACCGCGCGTCGTGGGAGGCCTCCGCCCGCGGCCTCTCGGCCCGCGACCTCGCAATGGCGGTGGCCCTGCCCGAGATCGACGGGCGCATTCTGTCCCGCGCTGTCGCTTTCAAGTCGCCCGAGAGATTCGATCCGGCGACCCAGACCGACGTCGTGGCGCTCGAGCCCGTCGCCGACCGCATCGCATTTACGGCCGCTCTCGCGGCCAACTGGGCGCGGCTTCGCGCGACGCCGAGACCCGAGCGGCGGGTGGCGCTGATCCTCGCCAACTACCCGACGGGAGCCGCGCGGCTCGCGAACGGCGTCGGGCTCGATACGCCCGAAAGCACGGCGATGATTATGGAGGCGCTCCGGCTGGCGGGATACGCGACCGACGGAGCTCCGGAAACGGGCGCCGAGGTCGTGTCGGAGATGACGGCGGCTCTGGAGCGAAGTGTTTCACGGCGGCCGAATGAGGCTCGTCATCCTCCGGCTTGTCCGGAGGATCCATGCCGGGCGTCGAGCTCCGCGCCGACGATGGGTCCTCCGGACAAGCCGGAGGACGACGGCGGTGTTTCTCGCGCTCTCATTCCCCTCGCCGACTACGCCCGCTTCCTCGCCGCCCTGCCCGCTTCCGCGCGCGAGAAGATCGCGGCGCGCTGGGGCGCGCCCGAGGCCGACCCGGGCTTCGACGTCGCCTCGCAAAGCTTCCGCCTCGCGCTTCGGCGCTACGGCAACCTCGTGCTCGGCGTGCAGCCGTCCCGCGGTTTCGATCTCGACCCGAAGGCCGCGCATCACGACCCGGAATTACCGCCGCCCCACGGCCATCTGGCCTTCTATGCTTGGCTGCGGGAGAGTTTTGGCGCTCAGGCGATCGTCCATGTGGGCAAGCACGGCAATCTCGAATGGCTGCCGGGCAAGGCGCTGGCGCTCTCGGCCGAATGCTTCCCGGAACTCGCGCTTGGGCCGACCCCCCACGTCTATCCCTTCATCGTCAACGACCCCGGCGAGGGCGCGGCGGCGAAGCGACGATCTTCCGCCGTCATCGTCGACCATCTGACGCCGCCGCTCGCCCGCGCCGAAGGCTCCGCGGCTCTGCGCGAGATCGAGACGCTGGTCGACGAATACGCCGAGGCCGAGGGGCTCGACCCGCGACGGGCGAAGACGCTCGCCAAGGACATCCTCGTCCGCGCCGCCGATCTCGGCCTCGACCGCGACTGCGGCTTCTCCATCGCCGACAATCCCGACGACGCGCTGACCAAGCTCGACGCGTTTCTGTGCGAGGTGAAGGAGCTTCAGGTCCGCAACGGCCTGCACGTGTTCGGCCGCTCGCCCGTGGGGACGAAGCGCGCCGAGCTGCTGGCCGCGCTGGTGCGCAGCCCCCGCGGCTCGCGGCCGGAAGACGCCTCGCTGACGCGCGCGCTCGTGGCGGATCTTGGGCTGGACGGCTTCGATCCGCTTTCCGCCGAGTTCTCCGCTGCATGGGACGGACCGCGGCCGCAGGCGCTGGCGGACGTTTCGGACGAGCCGTGGAGAACTGCGGGCGACACGATCGAACGACTGGAGGCGCTGGCGCTGCGGCTGCTCGCGGCGTCGACCGCTCCGAATGAGACGTCATCCCCCGGCTTGTCCGGGGGATCCATGCCCGACGCCGAGGCGCAGCGCGGTGGAAACATGGATGCCCCGGACAAGCCGGGGCATGACGCGTCTCGTCTGGTTCTGGCGACGCCCCTCCCTCGAACCGCCGCCGTCCTGCGCGAAGTCGCATCCATCGTCGCGCCACGCGTCGACGCTTCCGGCGCGGCCGAGTTCGACGGCCTGCTCCGCGCCCTCGACGGCCGCTTCGTCGCGCCCGGCCCTTCCGGAGCGCCCACCCGCGCGCGGCTCGACGCGCTGCCGACGGGCCGCAACTTCTTCGCCCTCGACCCCCGCTCCGCCCCGACCGAGGCCGCATGGCGGCTGGGGCGGCTCGCGGCCGAAACGCTCTGCCGCCGCCACTTCCAGGACCAGGGCGAATGGCCGAAGCGGCTCGCGATCTCGGCCTGGGGCACGGCCAACATGCGCACGGGCGGCGACGACGTCGCGCAGGCGCTCGCGCTCCTCGGCGTCGAGCCGCAGTGGGAGCCAGGCTCGAGCCGGGTGGTCGGCCTCGCGCCGATCGCGCTCGGCGAGCTGCGGCGGCCGCGCGTCGACGTGCTGTTCCGCATCTCGGGCTTCTTCCGCGACGCCTTCCCGTTCCAGATCGACCTGCTGGACGAAGCCTTCGGGCTCGTGGCGGCGCTCGACGAGGACGACGAGGCGAACCCCATCCGCGTCCGCATCCGCGAGGAAGCCGCGGCCGGCCGCGAGGCGCGCTCGATCTTCGGCTCGGCGCCCGGCGCCTATGGGACCGGCCTCTCGCCTCTGCTGAACGAGAGCCAGTGGGAAAACCGCGCCGACCTCGCCGACGCCTATCTCGCCTCGAGCGGGTTCGCGTATGCGCAAGGCATGGAAGGAACGCCCGCTCGTCCGGCGCTCGAAGCCATGGCGAAGGGCGTCGACGGCGTCGTTCAGGCGCAGGACGCGCGCGAGTTCGACCTTTTGGATTCCGACGACTTCCACGAATTCGCCGGAGGGCTTTCGGCGGCGGTCGAGCGCCTCAAGGGCGAAGCGCCGGCGATCTACCATCTCGACACATCGCGGCCCGAGACGCCCCGCGCCCGCACGCTTTCGGAGGAGATCGCGCTCGTGATGCGCGGGCGGGCCGCGAGCCCGAAGTGGATTGCGGCGATGCGGGAGCACGGCCACAAGGGCGCGGCCGAGATGCTCGCGACGGTGCGCAACCTGATGGGCTTCGCCGCCACGACCGACGCCACCGGCAGCCACCAGTTCGAGGCGCTCTACGACGCCTATCTGGTCGACGACGACACGCGCGCCTTCGTCGCCGACGTGAACCCTGCGGCGCTCGCCGAGATGGCTGCGGCGTTTCTGGAGGCCGAGCGCCGCGGCTTCTGGCGCCCGCGCCGCAACAGCGCCCACGACCATCTTTCCGCGCTCATGAAGGAGGCCGCCCGATGACGACCGACCCCGACCGCCACGCCGAGAAGATGAAGGCCCGCAAGGCCCATCAGGACAAGATCGTGGCCGAACGGCAGGCCGAAAAGGGCCTGCTGATCGTCCACACGGGCAAGGGCAAGGGCAAGTCGACCGCCGCCTTCGGCATGGCGATGCGCGCCATCGCCCACGGCATGAAGGTCGGCGTGGTGCAGTTCGTGAAGGGCCCGTGGGAAAGCGGCGAGCGCGACGTGCTGCGCAAGTTCCCGCATCAGGTCGAGGTCCACGCCATGGGCGAGGGCTTCACCTGGGAAACGCAGGACCGCGAGCGCGACATCCGCGCGGCGCGCGAGGCGTGGGAAATGTCGAAGCGCTTCATCGCCGATCCTGAAGTGAAGCTCGTGATCCTCGACGAGCTCAACATCGTGCTGCGCTACGATTATCTCGCGCTCGACGAGGTGCTGGACGCGATCGGGAACCGGCCGGCCGACTGCCACGTGGTGGCGACCGGCCGCAACGCCAAGGACGAACTGATCGAGATCGCCGACCTCGTGACCGAGATGACCCAGGTGAAGCACCCGTTCCGCGACGGCGTGAAGGCGCAGGCGGGGATCGAGTTTTGAGCGCTCCCTCGCGTCCCGGCCTTGAGCCGGGACCCATATCCACAAGTGGCGCTCGAGAAAGCCTGATGGCGCCGCGCTCATCTTTCGGTCGGTCGCGCGTCTGGGTCCCGGCTCAAGGCCGGGACACCGGCGCGGCATAACCATGCCCCCCACCCCCGCCGTCATGTTCCAGGGCACCGGCTCGAACGTCGGCAAGTCGCTGGTCGTGGCCGGCCTCTGCCGGCTCTACGCACGGCGCGGGCTTCGGGTCGCCCCGTTCAAGCCACAGAACATGTCGAACAACGCGGCCGTCACCGCCGACGGCGGCGAGATCGGCCGGGCGCAGGCGCTTCAGGCGCGCGCCGCCTTCCGCGAGCCCGTGGCCGACATGAACCCCGTGCTGCTGAAGCCTGAAAGCGAAACCGGCAGCCAGGTGATCGTGCAGGGCCGTCGCATCGGCTCCTATCGCGGCGCGGCCTTTTTCGCGCTGAAACCGAAGCTGATGACGCCGGTGCTCGAAAGCTTCGAACGGCTGGCGGCGGGAGCCGATCTCCTCCTCGTCGAGGGCGCTGGCAGCGCCGCGGAGGTCAATCTGCGCGAAAACGACATCGCGAACATGGGATTCGCACAGTCGGCTAATGTTCCAGTGATCGTGATCGGCGACATCGATCGCGGCGGCGTCATCGCCTCGCTGGTCGGGATTTCGGCGCTGCTCCCAGAAGCGGATCTCGCTCTGATCAAAGGCTTTATCATCAACCGCTTCCGCGGCGACCCCACAATATTCGCCGCCGGCCTGACGGCGATCTCGGAGCGCACCACCTGGCCGTCGATGGGTGTCGCGCCCTGGTTTCAGGAAGCCGGCAAACTTCCAGCCGAGGATTCGGTCGATCTTGCCTCGCGCAGCGCGCGACGGGACGGCGCGGTGAAGGTCGTCGTTCCCGCCCTCCCCCGCATTTCGAACTTCGACGATCTCGACCCGCTGCGGCTGGAGCCCGGCGTATCGCTCGAGCTTCTCGAACCCGGCGCTCCGCTGCCGGTCGACGCCGATCTCGTGCTGCTTCCGGGCTCCAAGGCCACGATCGACGACCTCGAGAGCTTGCGCGCATGGGGCTGGGACCACGACATCCACGCCCATGTCCGGCGCGGCGGGCGGGTTCTCGGCCTCTGCGGCGGCTACCAGATGCTCGGCCGCACGATCGCCGACCCGAACGGCGTCGAAGGCCCGGCCCGGACAGTGGAAGGCCTCGGCCTGCTCGCCGTCGACACCGTCCTTGGCGGCGAGAAACGTCTCGCGCGCGTCTCTGGGCGCCATGTCGCGAGCGGCGAGGCGGTCGAGGGCTACGAGATCCATATGGGCCGCACGACGGGTGCGGACTGCGGCCGCGCGCCGTTCGAGGTCGATGGCCGCCCAGAAGGCGCGGCCTCGCCCGACGGCCTCGTCTCAGGCGCCTATCTCCACGGCGTCTTCGCCGCCGACGGGTTTCGGCGGGCCTTCCTCGAAGCGCTCGGTCTGCCGGGAGCGGCGCTCGCCTATGAGGCGACGGTCGAGGCGACGCTGGACGCGCTCGCCGACCATCTCGAAGCGCATCTCGACGTCGAGGCGATCCTCGCCGTGGCGCGGTCGAGAGGGTGACGGCTGCGGCTCTGACGTTATCTGAGTTTGCTGAGCGCCGTGTCGAAGGCGATCTTTCCGACCACCGCGCTTCCGCACCATGTGCGTGCGCCCGAGACGCCGACACATTCCGACTTGCTCAGGTTGGTGTCGCTGTAACGGATGTCGATCGTCATCGCCTTGTAGGTGACGCCGCCGCCGAGGTTCCAGCTCAGGAAGTCCTTCGGATCGAAGCCGTCGTCGGCCTTTTTGGTCCACTGCTTGCCAAACTCGCCTGAGACGTAGAGTCCGAGGTCCGGAAATGACGGGACGGGAATATCAATCTTCGACGCCATCGACAGATAGAGTTCGCTCGATCCTGTGTTGGCGTAGTTCGGGCTCCACCAGACGTTGCCCGAGATCGATCCGTTTTCGCTAAGCGCGATGCTTGGCGTCGCCTTCAACTCCCAGTAATCGGTCTGTTTCTGCCCCGGAAAGCTTCG
Organism: Ancylobacter novellus; assembly: GCA_003241695.1. Classification (GTDB taxonomy): domain Bacteria; phylum Pseudomonadota; class Alphaproteobacteria; order Rhizobiales; family Methylopilaceae; genus Methylopila. The sequence goes on from QFPN01000005.1 coordinate 116,449, forward strand.
CGACTCGCCCGGGTACCAGTAATAGAGATAGCCTGCATCCAGCGAGAACGATCCCCATGTGGGTCGGACGCCCGCATAGAAGTCGACCTCGGCGGCCGGATCGGTCAACCCGAAGCGCGTCGGGAAGCTGACGCTCGAAGACCAGACTCCGGCATAGATCCAATCGAACGCCTGAAGTTCGACATATCCTTGGACGGCTGGCTTCCTTTTGCTCTGCGTCACGCCGCGGAAGCGATAGTCGCTCAATACGGCGACGCCGAAAGAGACGTCGAACGACGCGGGATCAAGGAGCGCCTGAGGCGAAACGACGTCGGCGGCCCGAACCGCAGAGGGCGCGGCGGCGACGACGCCACACACCAGCAGCGCCGTAGAGGCGCCTTTCACAACCGTCATCCGGCTCCCCCTCGCTCGCTCCTCGCCCGCCGACGCCCGCTTCGCCCCGCGCCCGACCAGGTCCGTTCACGCGTCTCCGACGTCATTGACAGCAAACTCAAGGCGGCGGCAGTCTCCTCCTGCTGCGGCTTCCGCTCAACAGGACTGGATCGGGCCGCGCGGGCGAATCATCGTGAATGCGCACGCCGGGGCGATGACGCGCCGGACCGATCCTCGTTTCAGCCGAGCAGCGTCGCCAGCCCCCACGCCGCCGCGACCAGCGCCGCATGGACCCCGCAGGACGCAGCCAGCAGCCTCAGCGCCGCGCCGATGTCGGCGGGCGTCGCAGCCTGCCGCCCTTCCCGGTTCATCCACGGATCGTCGACGGCGACGCCCGAATAGACCCGCGGCCCCCCGAGCGCGAGACCGAGCGCGCCGCCGAACGCGGCCTCGGGCCAGCCGGCGTTCGGCGAGGCGTGGAGGCGGGCGTCCGCGCGTGCGGCTTTCAGCGATCCTGCGGCCGAGCGGCCGGTCAGCAGCGCCGCGAGCGCGACGACGACGGCCGAGAGCCGCGAGGCCGGCAGGTTCACGAGATCGTCGAGCCGCGCCGCCGCCCAGCCGAAGGCGCGGTGCCGCTCCGTCTTGTGGCCGATCATGCTGTCGGCGGTGTTGATCGCCTTGTAGGCGAGCAGGCCCGGCAGGCCGAAAACCACGAGCCAGAAGGTCGGCGCGACCACGCCGTCGGAGAAGTTCTCCGCGGCCGATTCGATCGCGGCGCGCGAGACGCCGGCTTCGTCGAGGCGTTTCGGATCGCGCCCCACGATCATCGAGACGGCGTGGCGCGCGGCCCCGAGGCCGCCCGCCATGAAGGCGACGCGGACCGCGCGGACATGCTGATAAAGGCTCTTCTGCGCGATCAGGATCGATGCGAGCGCGCCCTCGACGACCCATCCGAACGGCAGCCCGGCGAGCGGCCAGGAGATCGCGAAGCCGACCGCTGCGGCGCCTGCGACGAGGATCGCGACCGCCACAACGCCGCGGCGCCTGCGGACGCTCTCGTCGAGTTCGAGGCGGTTCAGCCGCGCATCGAGCCGCCCGATCGCCGCCCCGATCAGCACGACCGGATGCGAAAGGCGCCGCCAGAGGCGCTCGGGATCGCCGACGACGGCGTCGACGCCGAGCGCGATCAGCGCGATCAGCGCGTGGTGCGCGATGTCCAAGGAAGCGCCCTGTTCAGGTGAAACGGGTCAGGCGGCGGTCTTTAGCGCGCTCTTGAGCGCGCGGTCGAGCCGCGAAAACCCCTCGTCGTCGCCCGGCAGGCCGAAGCGCAGATGGTCCGGCCGCTCGTCGAAGGCGCGCGCCCACACCCCCTCGCGCGCGAGGCTGCGGTGGATCTCGGCGGCGCGCGGATGCCGGACCATGCGGAACAGGTCGCAGCCGCGCACCTGGTTGAAGCCCGCCCCGTTCAGAACGGCGTCGAGACGCAGCGCGTCGACCGCGAGCTGGAGCCGCATCTCCGCCGCCCACGTCCTGTCCGGCAGCGCGGATTTTCCGGCGAACAGCGCCGGCCCGCAGACCGGCCACGGGCCGAGCTCGGCCGCGAGCTCGCTCACCATCTCCTCGTCGCCGGCCGCGAAGCCGAGGCGCACGCCCGGAAGCCCGTAGAACTTTCCGAAGGAGCGCAGCACGACGACGCCTTTCGAAGGCAGACGGCTCCCGAGCGTGGTCTCCTGGCTGACGTCGGCGAAGGATTCGTCGATCACCAGCAATCCGTCGCGCTTGGCGAGCTTCCGGGCGACGCCCATCAGCAGGTCCGGCTCGAAGGTGCGGCCGGTGGGATTGTCCGGGTTGACGACGATCACGACGTCGGCGTCGTCGGCGTGGGAGAGCGCCCAGGCCTCCTTGACCTTGTGGCCCGCGCGCGCCCAGACGTAGGCGTGCTCGCCATAGGTGCGGCCGATCACGAGCACCTGCCCCCGCACGCGGAGGTAGGGAAGCAGCTGGATCATCGCCTGCGCGCCGGCGCCGGCGCAGACCGGCGTGTCCGCCCCCCAGCCATAGGCCTCGCGCGCGATCGCCGTGAGCGCCTTCGTGTCGACGGGGTCCGGAAGCCGGCGCAGGACGTCGGGCGGTAAGGGCTTCAGCGGATAGGCGTGAGGGTTGACGCCGGTCGACAGATCAAGCCAACCGTGGCGCGGCTGCCCGAACGCGGCCTCCGCCGCTGCGAGATCGCCGCCATGCCTCATAAACGCTCCTTGCCGCCCGCCAGCCGAAAAGTTGAGCAGAAATCGATCCACGTCAACGCGGCCGAAAAGCAGGCGGGCGCCCGAACGGCGCGCAGCGGCGCCGAGGCGGCGCGATGACCGCTCCGAGGTCGCCCGCCACGGTGCTCACGATCTGCCGCACATGCCGTATCGAGGGCGAGGTTGCGGACGAGCCGTCCGGCGCGCGGCTCGGCCGGGCGACGGCGCAGGCGCTCCGACGGCTCGGCGCCGCGGCGGGCTCGGTCGAGATCAAGGCGATCGCGTGTCTTTCGGCGTGCGGCCGCTCCTGCGCGGCTTCGGTCGCGGCGACGGAAAAGTTCGCCTATGTGGTCGGCGGCCTCGCGCCGACGGACGCCGAGGATCTCGCGACGTTCGCGCTGCGTCATTCGGAAGCGCCCGACGGCGTGCCGCCCTGGCGAGCCCGTCCGGAAAAGATCCGCAAGAACACGATCGCCCGCTTGCCCCCGCCCGGCGCGGAGCACACGCTGGTCGAGGAGGTCTCAGCCGCAGTCGACGACATGCAGGAAGGAGCCTGAGACCGAGCCGCGCACGAGGCCCGCGACGCCTCCGTCAGACAGCCTGAACAGCGGGTCGGCCGCGCCCTCGCGGACGATCGCGGCGTAGTGGAACTCGTGGGCGCGCACCTCCGCGCCCGCTTCGCCGAGCGGGCCGCGGGAGGCCAACGTCACCCGGCGATAGCCGAGATGGAGTCTTCGGCTGGCGAAGGATGTTTCAAGCGGCAGCAGCCCGAGCCCGTCATGGCGGACGCCGTCCGCATCGACGATCGTCTCGCCCAGCGTCATGTAGCCGCCGCACTCGCCATAGATCGCGACGCCTCTCCCGGCAGCCTCGCGCATGGCGGCTCGGAAGCGCGCCGCCGAGGCGATCCGCGCCGCATGAAGCTCCGGATAGCCGCCCGGCAGGAACACGGCGTCGGCGGCCTCGGCCGGCGCCTCGTCGGCGAGCGGCGAGAACGGCAGGATCGCGGCCCCCGCCGCCCGCCAGCCGTCGAGCACATGCGGATAGGCGAAGCGGAAGGCGACGTCGGAGGCGACCGCGATCCGCCGCCCGAGCGGCCGCGCCGGCGGCCTGGACGGGGCCGCAACGGGCGCCTGCGGAACCCGCGCGGCGGCTTGGAGCGCCGCGAGGTCGACATGAGCCGCGACGGCCTCGCCGGCCGCGTCGAGGAAGGCTTCGAGCCCCTCGACCTCTTCCGCCTGGACGAGCCCGAGATGACGCGACGGGGTCGCAAGCGCCGAGAGCCGCGGCAGCGCGCCGAAAACCCTGATCCCGGCGGCCTCGCAGCCCTGCCGCGCGAGCGCCTCATGTCGCGCGCTCGCGACGCGGTTGAGCACGACGCCCGCGATCTCGACCGTCGGATCGAAGGCGCGGAAGCCGAGCGCCACGGCGCCGACCGACTGGGCGGAGGCGCCGGCGTCGATCGCGAGCACGACCGGCGCGCCAAGAGTCTTCGCGACGTCGGCCGCGGCGCTCGGACCCTCGACGCCGGGTTCGGCCGCCCGGTCGAACAGCCCCATCACGCCCTCGACGACCAGGATGTCCGCCCCCTGTCCCGCCTGCGCCGCGAGCGACAACAGCCGGTCACGCCGCATCGCCCAACCGTCGAGATTGAGCGAGGGACGGCCGGTCGCCGCCTCATGGAAGCGCGGATCGATGTAGTCCGGTCCGATCTTGGCCGAGCCCGCGACGAGCCCCGCGCCCCGGAAGGCGCGAAGGAGGCCGAGCGTCAGGACGGTCTTGCCGGAGCCGCTCGACGGCGCGGAGACGACGATCGCGGGCGTCACGCCCCCGCGGTCTCGACTTCGCGCGCCGAGAGCGAGGAGGCGAGCACGGGCGCGAGCGCCACGACGCCGCCGACCACGATGATGGCGGGCGCCTCGACGTTCCCGAGGCTGTCGCCGGCCGCAAGCCGCCCGAGCGTCGTGCGGACGACCCGCTGGCGCGCCGTGGTGGCGTTGGACACCACCGCGACCGGTTCGTCCTCGGCACGGCCCGCCTCCCGCAGCCGCTCGGCGATGACGCGCATCAGGCGGAAGCCCATATAGACGACCAGCACCGGCGAGCCGGCCGACAGAGCCTTCCAGTCGAGCCGCGACGACAGGCCGCCGGAGGCGTCGTGCGCGGTCAGGAAGGTGACGGACTGGTTGACGTCGCGATGCGTCACAGGGATCCCCGCCGCCGCAAGCCCCCCAATCCCTGCGGTCACGCCGGGAGAGGCGCGGAACGGCGTTCCGGCGGCGACGAGCCCCTGCGCCTCCTCGGCTCCGCGGCCGAAAACGTAAGGGTCGCCCCCCTTCAGCCGAACGACGCGCTTGCCCGAGCGGGCGGCCGCGATCAGAAGGGCCGTGATCTCGGCCTGCTTCGGCGACGGGCAGCCGGCGCGCTTTCCGACGAACACGCGCTCGCAATCGCCGCGGGCGAGCCTCAAAACGTCCTCATTCACAAGCGCATCGAAGTAGATCGCGTCGGCTTGGGCGAGCGCCCACGCCGCCTGCAGCGTCACGAGGCCGGGATCGCCCGGACCGGCCCCGACGAGCCAGACGGTTCCGGGGGGGAACGGCGGCATGGCGCCGGCGAGCGCCTGCGGCAGAACGATGGGCGTGGGGAGGATTTCGGCATGAGCGGGCGCAAGCGACATGCGGCGGACCATGGCCCCAGTTCTGGCGCCGCACAATCCCGATCTGAGGCGAAGCCGGGGGCGCCGCGGGTCCTCATTCTCGGCGGCTCCGCCGACGGCTTCGAGGTCGCGGAGCTGTTCGTCACGCGCGGCTTCGACGTGGTGACGTCCTTCGCCGGCCGCACCGAGACGCGGCGCGCGCCTGCGGGCGTCGCCCGCGTCGGCGGCTTCGGCGGGATCACCGGGCTCGCGGCCTATATCGCGGTCGAGGATTTTTCGATCGTCATCGACGCCACCCATCCGTTCGCGAGCGCGATCAAGCTCCACGCGGAAAAGGCCTGTTACGAGGTCGGCGCGCCGCTGATCCATGTGATGCGCGCTCCATGGGCGCCCGAGCCCGACGACGACTGGCGATTCGCGCCCGACACCGAAGCCGCCGCGACACTGACGCCGCTCACCGCCGGAAACTGCTTCCTGACGGTCGGCCGCATGAAGATCGCGCCCTTCGCCAAACGCGACGATCTGAGCTTCGTGGTCCGGACGGTCGAGAACGCCTCGTCCGAATTCGTCCATCCGGCGTCGGTCTTCATCCGCGACCGCGGCCCGTTCACGCTCGAGAACGAACGCGCTCTGTTCGACAGGCACCGGATCGACTGCCTCGTCACGGCGAACAGCGGCGGTCACGGCGCCGCGGCCAAGCTCGCCGTGGCGCGGGAACGCGGGATGCCGGTGGTGCTGATCGATCGTCCGCCGCCGCCCGAAGGCAAGGTGGTCGAAACCGCGGCTCAGGCCCTCGACGAGGCCGTCGCCCTCATCGGCGACCCGCTGGCGTGATATGGCTCGCGCCTGATCCAACGACCGGACCGCGCCGTTGCCCGCCTCGTCTTCGCCGAAACCCGTCCTGCTCGCCGACCCGCGTTGGCTGACCGTCGTCGGAATCGGCGAGGACGGAGTGGACGGCCTCGGCGAGGACGCCCTGCGGACGCTTGCCGAGGCCGAAGCGCTGGTCGGCGGCGCGCGTCACCTCGCGCTCGTGTCCGAAAGCGCGGCGCCACGCGCCGAGCGCCACGCGTGGCCGTCGCCGATGCTGCCCTTCGTCGAGACCATCGCCGGCTGGCGCGGCCGGCGCACGGTCGTGCTCGCAAGCGGCGATCCGCTGCTCTACGGCGTCGCCGCGACGCTGCTGACGCGGGTCGCACGCGAGGAGATGCGGGTGCTGCCCGTCCTCTCATCGTTCCAGCTCGCCTGCGCCGCGATGCTGTGGCCGCAGTCCGGGGTCGGGCTCGTCTCGGCCTGCGGGCGGCCTATTGAGACGCTGGCGCTCGAGCTGTTCGACGGCGCCCGCATCGTGCTGCTCTCCGCCGACGGCGCGACGCCCGCCGGCGCGGCGCGGCTTCTGGTCGCCCTCGGCTACGGCGCAAGCCGCCTGACCGTGCTGGAACGTCTCGGCGCGCCGGACGCGCGCTGCCTGTCCCTGATCGCGCGCGAGGTCGGCGACAAGACGTTCGATCCGCTGAACCTCGTGGCGATCGAGGCCGTGGCTGATCCCGGAACGCTGGTCCTGTCCCGCGCGCCGGGCCTGCCCGACGACGCTTTCGAGAACGACGGCCAGATCACCCGCCGCGAGATCCGCGCTCTGACGCTCGCCCGGCTTTCGCCCACGCCCGGCGCGCTGCTCTGGGACGTCGGGGCCGGCTCCGGTTCGATCGGGATCGAATGGATGCGGGCGGCCAAGGGCGCCCGCGCCATCGGCCTCGAGCCCCGCGCCGACCGCGCCGAACGGGCGCGGGAGAACGCGCGGCGGCTCGGCGTGCCGGGCCTCGACATCCGCGAGCAGGCCGCGCCCGAGGGCCTCGCCGGCCTGCCGCGGCCGGACGCGATCTTCCTCGGCGGCGGCGCGACGGCCGACAGGGTTTTCGACATCTGCCTCGCGGCGCTGAAGCCCGGCGGGCGGCTCGTCGCCAACGCCGTGACGCTTGAGACCGAGACGGTGCTGGTCGCGGCGCGCGCGGCCCATGGCGGCGATCTCGTGCGTCTGCAGGCGACCTACGCCGATCCGGTCGGCCGCATGACCGGCTGGCGACCGGCGATGCCGATCACCCAATACGCCTACACGAAGCCGCGCTCGTGACCGTCTATTTCATTGGCGCGGGGCCGGGCGACCCCGACCTGATCACCGTCCGGGGCCGCGACCTGATCGCGCGCTGCCCTGTCTGCCTCTACGCCGGATCGCTGGTGCCCGCGGCCGTCGTCGCCTATGCGCCCGCCGACGCGCGGGTGGTCGACACCGCCTCCATGACGCTCGTCGAGATTCTCGCCGAGATCGAGGACGCACATGCGGAAAACCTCGACGTCGCGCGGGTGCATTCGGGCGATCCGTCGATCTACGGCGCGACCGCGGAGCAGTATGCGGCGCTGCGCGAACGGGGGATACCGTTCGAGATCGTGCCCGGCGTGCCGGCCTTCGCGGCGGCGGCGGCCCGCCTCGGCGTGGAGCTGACCGTCCCGGAAATCGCCCAGACGATCGTGCTCAGCCGCCTGTCGGGCCGCGCGTCGAAGATGCCCGAGGCGGAGACGCTCGCTGCCGTCGCGGCCTCGCGGGGGACGCTCGCGTTGCATCTTTCGGCGAAGCAGCTTCCCCGCATCGCCGCCGAACTCGCGCCGCTTTACGGCGCCGACTGCCCGGTCGCGCTGGTCGCCCGCGCCACATGGCCCGACGAGGCGATCGTCCGCGGCACGCTGGCCGACATCGTCGAGAAAGCCGCCCCGCTCGGCGTCGAGCGCACCGCGCTCGTCATCGTCGGCCGCGCGCTCGACGGGCTCGCGGAGGCGTCGAGCGCGCTCTATTCGCAGGAGTACGACCGGCATCTGAAGCCGGCGGAGGAGTGAGGACCTACCGCTCGTCCTCGTCCGGCGTGTCGTAGACACGCGGCGTGTACATCCAATGGCGGCCGTCGGCGCGAGCGAAGACGCGGGTCTTGGACGAGCCGACGACGATCAGCGTGCGCATGTCGACGACGGCCGGATCGATCTCGCCGAGCGTCGTCACCGTCATGCGCTCGGCGGGACGGCCTATGTCGCGGGCGAGCGCGACAGGCGTCTCGGGGGCGCGGTGGCGGCGGACGATCTCAAGCGCGTCGTCGAGCTGCTTGCGCCGCCGCAGCGAGGCCGGGTTGTAGAGCGCGAGCGCGAAGTCGGCCCCGGCCGCGGCGTCGAGGCGGGCCGCGATCGTCTCCCACGGCTTGAGCTGGTCCGACAGCGAGATCACCGCAAAATCGTGGCCGAGCGGCGCGCCGAGACGCGAGGCAGCCGCCTGCATCGCGGAGATGCCGGGCACGACCTCGATCGCGACGCCGGGCCAGCGCGCGGGCTCCGCAGCCGCAGCCTCCATGACGGCCGCCGCCATGCCGAAGACGCCGCTGTCGCCCGACGAGACCACGACGACCTCCCGCCCCTGCGCCGCGAGCGCCATGGCGGCGCGGGCGCGTTCGAGCTCGACGCGGTTGTCGGAGCCGTGGCGGCGCTGGCCGGCGCGCTCCGGCACCATGGCGAGATAGCCCTCATAGCCGACGAGGTCCTGCGCCCGGTCGAGCGCGGCGGCGGCCTCCGGCGCGAGCCAGCCCTTCCAGCCGGGGCCGAGGCCGACGACGGTCACGCGGCCCGACGCCCGGCCGAAAACATGCGGCGCCTGCGGCGCGGGGAAACGATGGAGGCGCAACCCCGGCTCGCCATGGACGATCTCGCCGCCCTCGATCCGGTGTTCGACAAGCCGCAACGGAACGCCGCGGGCGTCGAGCCGCTCGACGAAGACGTGATGGATCGGCGCGCCTTCGGGCGCGGTCGCGAAGGACAGAGCCGCCGGCGCGAAGCCGAGGCCCTCGATCGCGGCGTCCAGCCGGTCGAGCATGGCGGCGTCCGGCCGGTCGAACTCGGCGACCAGAACCTTGGGATGGTAGAGAAGCCCGCCCTCGGGCGGCGCGCCGGCCTCGACCGCGATCCGGAGCACGACGTCGCCGTCGGCCGAAAGCGGCAGGTTCGAGTTCTCGATCCACGGCGCCGAGCCTTCGAGCCGCGCCTCCCTGCCGCCGAGAAGCGTCGATGTAATCGCCTTGGCGTCGTCCGGATTCACCAGCGCGTAACCTGGCGGCGGCGCCTCGAGAATCACGCCGAAACGACGCGCGCCGGCCCCGGTCAGCGCCGCCGCGCCGCCGAGAGCCGCCGCGAGCTTGCGGGCGAGCCGATCGGCGCCCGTGAGGCCTCCGAGCAACGGCACGACGGTCTCGCCGTCGTCGCTCAGCGCGATCACCGGCGGCTCGGAGCGTTTGTCCTTGAGCAGCGGCGCAAGCAGCCTGATCAGGATGCCGGAGGCGCAGACGCCAACGATCGGGCGGCCGGCCCGGAACAGTTCCCGGACCTCGGCGGACGGATCCTCGAACGATCCGTCGAGCCCCTCGACACGGCCCGCGAGGCCGAGAGCGTCCCCGCCGATCGCGTCCGCGGCCCTGCGGGCGATGGCGGCGCCGGCCGCGTTGAAGGCGAGGACGGCGGGACGGCTCACGGGATCTCCCGGCTCGGAACGACGATGATGGAGAAGTACGGCGCGGAGGCCGGGTCGACGTCGGCGGCCGGCATCACCCGCTCGGCCTGCTGGCTCGCCCGCTCGACGTAGAAGGCGCGCTCGAGCGCCCCCGCCGTCTGGAGCGCCGAACGCACCTTGGCGAAGGTGCGACCGAGCTTCATCACCACGGCGGCGTCCGCGGCCTCGAGGCGGCGGACGAGCTCCTCCTCAGGCAAGATGCCGGGAATGACCGTCACCGTGTCCCGGCGCAGCACCAGAGGACGGCCGAGCGCGGCGGGCGCGGCCATGACGGAGGACACGCCGGGCGAGACCGTGGTCTCGTAACGGTCCTTGAGACGCGCATGCCAGTAGATGAAGGAGCCGTAGAAGAACGGGTCGCCCTCGCAGAGCACGCAGACATTCTTCCCCTCGTCGAGCCGCTGCGCGATCTCCTCGGCGGTGCGGTCGTAGAAGTCTCGCATCACCTGCGGATAGGACGGGAGATCGGCCTCGGGGCTCGCGGTGATGGGATAGACGAGCGGCAGAAGCTCCTGGTTGTCCCGAAGATGCGGACGCGCGGCCGAGAGCGCGACGCCCTTGCCCGCCTTCGCCGCCGGATAGGCGACGACCTGCGCTTCCGCGATGAGACGCACGGCCTTCAGCGTGAGAAGCTCCGGATCGCCCGGCCCGACGCCGACGCCCGAGAAACGGCCCGGCGTCATTCGGAGGGATCCGCGAGCGTGTTCAGCGCCGCGACCGCCATGGCGCTGCCGCCGCGCCGGCCAAGCAGCGTGAGGAACGGAACGCCGCGCGGATCACACGCCAGTTCGTCTTTCGATTCCGCCGCCCCGATGAATCCGACCGGCAGACCCACGATCGCCGCGGGCCTGGGCCACCCCGCGTCAAGTTTCTCAAGCAGATGGAACAGCGTCGTGGGCGCGTTTCCGACCGCGACCACGGCGCCCTCGATCCGGTCGCGCCACAGCTCGACGGCGGCCGCCGAGCGCGTCGTGCCGAGGTCCTTGGCGAGGCCCGGCGTCTCGGGCGCGTCGAGCATGCAGAGCACCTCGTTCTCCGCCGGCAGGCGCGAGCGCGTGACGCCCGAGGCGACCATCTTGGCGTCGCAGAGGATCGGCGCGCCGCGCTTCAACGCCGCGCGGGCGGCCGCCACGATGTCCGGGGAGAAGCGCACGTCGTCCGGCAGGTCCGTCATGCCGCAAGCGTGAATCATGCGCACGACGACGCGCGCGACGTCATCCGGCAGGCTTGAGAGGTCGGCCTCCGCGCGGATCGTCGCGAAGGAGCGCCGGTAAATCTCCGCGCCGTCCCTGACATAGTCCATGCTGTCGGCGGCCCCCGTTCCCGCGACAGCCTTGTGACGGTCAAGCGCCCGTGAGGCAAGGCGTTCTTTGTGGCGCCTTCAGTCTCGGTCCCCGAGCAAAGCGAGGATGTCCGCGGCCGAAGGTCCGTCGAGCCGGCGGAGCTCCGGTCCGGGCCGCCGCGGAGCGCCATGGCGATGAAGCCCCCAGCCGTCGCGAACGCTGTCGCCGAGCAAAAGAAAGTCGGCGGGCGTCGAGCCGGCGCATCCCTTCGCGCAGGCAGACAGATGAAGCCGCGCCGGCGCTTCGGGAAGACGCTCGAACTCCCGCGCGGCGAGCGCCAGCACCTCGGCGGCGAGTTTCTTGGCTGGTTCGCGCGCGCGATCGCAGCAGCCCGCCCCCGAGCAGGCCGCGACTTCGAGCCGACGGGCGACGGCGACGGGCGTGAACCCCGCCGTCTCAGCCGCCGCGAGGACAGCGTCCGCACGCCCGGCGGCGACATCGGGAACCACGACCGCCGACCATGGCGCGAGCCGCACCTCGCCGTTCCCATCCGCTTCCGCAACGCAAGCGAGGAACCGCAGCATCACAGGGTCGAGCCGGCCGACCGGCGCGGGCAGAGAAAGCGCGGAGCGTCCGACCTCGCGCGTCGCCACAGCCCCATAGCGTGGGGAGAGCGGATACAGCTCAGCTACGCGAACATCCTGCTTCGCGATCGCGCCGAGCGTCTCGACAGGGATGTCCTTCGAGCGCGCGTCAGGACCGATCGCCGCCGCGGCGGCGGCGAGAGCGAGCAGCGCATGAAGCGTCTCGCGCTCCCCGAACACGCCGAGAAGCCGGCCGCCGACGTAAAGCGCGACGCCCTCTTCGACCGCGACCACCGTTACGTCGGAGGGCGCGGCCCCAACCCGGCACTCCCCCCCACCATCCAGGACGAAGGAGAATTTCGGAGACAACAGAGCGATCCATGGAGCCGTCACGAGCGCGTCGTCGAGGGCGAGCGCGAGCGGCCGGAGATCGCGAATTTCGAGAGGGTCCAGCCCCGCAAACGGATCGAGCAGGATGTTGCGTCGCCGGTCGGCCTCGCCATGGAATTGAAAGCCCGTATGCTCGAGCGCGGCGACGAGCGCCGGGCCGGCGTCGAGCGCCAGTCCGCGGATCTGGAGATTCGCGCGGTTCGTGAGGTCGACGACGCCGGAACCCAGGCGCTCGGCCGCATCTGCGACTGCGCGAAGCTGTGCGACGGTCAGCGCGCCGCCCGGCGCGCGCAGGCGCGCAAGGCCGCCATCGGCCATCGCAGCGAGACGCACCATTCCGGGACATTCAGCCATGCGCCGTGTTCGCGCTCCGGACGCGGAAAGGCAAGCGATCCACGGCCCACATCGCGACGTTCCGCCGCGCAGTAAGCCAAGAACGGCAGCTGACGATGGGGAACCTGCGGCCGCGGGCGACGTTGTACAGCCGGAAGGCGGGTTTTGCCGCCGCTCATTCTGATCAAGAGGGTTTCAGTCATGGCGGACAGAAAAGCGAGCGCGCTTGCGAGCGACGCCGGCGCGCAGCTCGCCGAACTCAGGGATACGATCGCCGATCTCGGCGAGCGCGTGGCCGACATAGCGGCGGCCCGCGGTCGCGAAGCGCGCCGCCACGCCCGCGCAGCGGCGAAGTCCGCTTCAGCGACCGGCGCGAGCCTTTACGACGATGGAGTCGACGCGCTCGAACACGCCGGCGACGCCGCGCTCTATTACGGTCGCCGCGCGAGCCGCGTGGTGCGCAACAATCCGGGACTTTCGGCGCTCGGCGTGCTGGTCGGCGTCGGCGTGATCGCCGCGATCGTCTACGCGTCGCAGGAAGACCATCGTCGCTGGTACGAGCGTCGGCGCGGCGGCTGGTTCTAAAAGACCGCCTGAACAGAAACGACAAAGGGCGGCGCTGAAGCGCCGCCCTTTTCATTTGCCGAGACGGCGACGCCTCAGTCGATCTGAGCGCCCGAATCCTTGACGATCGGAGCCCATTTGGCGAGCTCCTTCTTGGTGAATTCGGCCAGTTCCTCGGGGCTAGATCCGACCACCACCGTGCTCGCTTCGGCAAGCTTCGCCTTGACGGTCGGATCGTTGACCGCGGCGACGCCGGCGTCATGGATCTTCTTGACGATCGCCGGGTCGAGGCCCGCCGGACCGAACAGCGCGTTCCACGAATAGGTCTCGTAGCCCGGCAGCGTCTCGGCGATCGCAGGCACGTCCTTCAGGCTCTCGACGCGCTCGGCGGTCGTGACCCCAAGCGCCCTGAGACGCCCGGCCTTGATGTGCTCGATCGAGGACGGGAGGTTGTCGAACTGGATCGGTACCTGACCCGCGATCACGTCGACGAGCGCAGGACCCGAGCCCTTATAGGGAATGTGGACGAGGTCGACGCCCGCCATCTTCTTGAACAGTTCGCCCGACAGATGCAGCGGCGAGCCGTTGCCCGAGGACGCATAGGCGTATTTGCCCGGGTCCTTCTTGGCCATGTCGATCAGTTCCTGAACCGACTTCGCCTCGAATTTCGGGTTCACGGTCAGGACGTTCGGCACGTTCACCAGCAGGGTGATCGGGCTGAAGTCCGCGATCGGATCATAGGCCTTGCGCTTGTAGAGCGCCGGGTTGAGCGCGTGGGTCGCGACGGTGGCCATCAGGATCGTGTAGCCGTCGGGACTGGATTTCGCGACCGAGGCGGCGCCGATGTTGCCGCCGGCCCCGCCGCGGTTGTCCACGATGACCTGCTGGCCGAGCTTCTCGCCCATCTTGGCGGCGACGAGACGCGCCACGAGATCGGTCGACCCGCCCGGCGCGAAGGGGACGACAAGGGTGATCGGCCGTTCCGGAAACTCGGCCGCGGCCGGCGTCACGAAGGCCGCGAGCGCAAGGGCCGCCGCCCCCGCAAGACGCGCCGCGAGGGAGAAGGGTTTCTGCATCTTCAGCTCCTGGAAGGACTTTCCGGGCGCCGCCCTTCACCGGGCGGTCGTGATCCCGGCGGACAAGGCCGGGCTGAAACCGACTGTGGCATGCCGTCGCGCATCCGTCGACAACGCAAGACCTTGATCGCGCAGGCGTCAGCGACCGATTGCGCTTACGTCGCCGGGATTGGGGAAACAGGTCGGCGGCATTCCCTGCTTCTCCTCCCAGCGCCCGACTGCGACGCGAGTGCGGAAACCCACGAGCCCGTCGGCCGACCCGACGTCGTGCCCCTGCCGTTCGAGACGTTCCTGCATCGCGGCCACGTCCGCGCGCGTCATGCCTTGCGGCGTCGACCACTTGCCGAGGATCGGGCCGCCGCCGCGCATCCGATCGGCGAGATGGCCGACGAACAGCGCGTAAAGGTCGGATTCGTTGTATTCCTTGAGCACATAGAAGTTTTTCGAGACGAGGAACGCCGGTCCGGTGCGGCCGGCCGGCGCCATCAGGTTGTGATCGCCCGTCTTCGGCAGCGCCGCGCCGCCCTTCGCCCGCACGCCGAGTCTCGGCCACTCCGCCGCCGGCCTGGTCTGATCAGGACCTTCCACCGTGCAGGACACGGCGGCCGGCAGGTCGATTTCGACGCCCCAGCCCTGCCCCGAAACCCAGCCGTGACGCTTCAGGTAATTGGCGATCGAGCCCAGCACGTCCGGCACGGACGTCCAGATGTCCCGACGACCGTCGCCGTCCATATCGACGGCGTTCTCGAGATACTTCGAGGGCAGGAACTGCGGCTGGCCCATCGCGCCCGCCCAAGAGCTTTTCATATCGGCAAGCGCCACATGATCGCCCTCAAGCACCTTCAGCGCGGCGACGAGCTCGCCGAAGAACCGCTCCTTGCGTGCGCCGATGAACGCTTCGGTCGCAAGCGCCCGGACCGCGACGTAGGGGATTTTGGCTTTTCCGAAGCGCGATTCCCGGCCCCAGATCGCAGCGACGATCTCACGCGGGACGCCGAAACGCCGCTCGACGGCGTCGAACGCCGCCTTGTGGGTCTTCAGCGCGGCCTGGCCTTCAAGGGTGAGCGCGGCGAAGTTCGGCTCGGCGACGTATTTCGCCGGGTCGCTGAACTCGGCCTGACGCTGCGGCCCGCCAAGCTTCGGCGCGCCGGGCGGCGCGAGGTCCGGCAAGGTCCAGTCGAGCGTCACGCCCGCCATCGCGCCGTCGAAGGTTATGGCGGAAACGCCGGCCTTGACCGCGGCGGGCTTCAACTCGCGCTCGACCCAGACCTTGAAATCGGCCTCGACGCGTGGCCGGTCGACCGCCGCGGAGGCGCTCGACGCCGCCGCGAGCACGAGAAGCGCGCCCGCTGCAAACCGCGTCAAGGCGGCGCTCAAGCCAACTGAAACGATCCGCGTCAGAAAAAAGCGCGACGCACGAAAATACGCGTTCAAGACGTGGAACCTTTCCCGAAGCCGGACTGTTCAGGCGAGCAAGGCCATGTCACGGCTCCGGCGTTAACCATCAATTAACGCCTCGGGATCACGATTTCTTAAGGGATCGATCGGGGAAGCCGTTGATGCCATACGCAGCAGCAGTCGTGTTTCAACCGGCCGCGCCCAATGTGGCGCTGATCGCTTCCCGCGAGAAAACAGCGGTCGGCGACATGCGCGCCTTCCTTGCAACCATCAAACCCCAGAGCCCGTCGGAAGCGCTCCGCCTTCTGCGGAAGGCCTATCCCGAAGCTCCGCTGAGCCTCCGCGTCGCGGCATGCGGCCTTTCAGACATGCGCGCAGCCTGACGCCTCAGGTTGAGGCAGGCGGCGTCCCGGCCGCGGCGGCGATGGCCTTGTCCTGCGCCTTCAACCGCTTGTGGTGGAAATAGGCGAAAGGCATGGTCGCGAGATAGGCGAGCACGACCAGCGCCAGCATCGCCCACGGATAGCTCACGAGCAGCGCCACGAAGAATGCGGCGCCGATCAGCGCCGGCGCGACATAGGCGCGATTGATGCGCGCCCCGAGTTGCTTGCCGGACCATGTCGGCAGCGGGCTCACCATGAACAGCGCGACCATCACCACATAAGCGAGAATGAACGGCGCGCCGATCGGCGTCCGCGGAAAGCCGAGAAAGTCGAGGTAGATCGGCAGCATCACGCCGATCGCGCCGGCGGGCGCCGGCACCCCGGTGAAGAAAGCGCCCGCCCAGGCCGGCTTGTTCGGATCGTCGAGCGCGACGTTGAACCGCGCGAGACGGAGCGCGCAGGCGATGGCGAGGATCAACCCGCCGATCCAGCCGACATGGCCAAGCGCGTTCAGCCCCCAGATGTACAGGATCAGCGCCGGCGCCACGCCGAAATTCACGAAGTCGGTCAGGCTGTCGAGTTCGGCGCCGAAGCGCGACGTGCCCTTGACGAGGCGGGCGACCCGCCCGTCCACGCCGTCGAGCGCGGCGGCGAGAACGACCAGATAGACCGCCATCTCCATGCGGCCCTCGATCGCCATCCGCACGCCCGTCAACCCGGTGCAAAGCGCGAGCAGGGTGATGAGATTCGGCAGCAGCACGCGGAACGGCACGCGGCGCAGCCGCATCCGCTTCTGGAGCGTATTGGCGTCGGCCGGGGCGGAGGGGTCGAGAAGCGGGTCGGTCATAACGTCCTCACCCCGCCCGGAATGCGCGGACGTCGTCCGTCCGGGTCAGGTCGCAGATCACCGTTTCCCCCGCGACCGTGCGCTGGCCGACGCCGACGAGCGGAACGGCGCCCGCCGGCAGATAGTGGTCGACACGGCTGCCGAAGCGGATCAGGCCGAAACGCTGGCCGGGCGCGAGCGCTTCCTGTTCGCGCGTGAAGCAGACGATGCGGCGGGCGATGAGCCCTGCGATCTGGATCACGCCGACCTTGCCGTAAGGCCCCTCGATGACGAGCGCATTACGCTCGTTGTCCTCGCTCGCCTTGTCGAGATCGGCGTTCAGGAACTTGCCCGGCGTATAGGCGATCTTGAGCACCCTGCCCCCGATCGGCGCGCGGTTCACATGGACGTCGAAGACGTTCATGAACACTGCGACGCGCGGCAAGGGCTCCGTTCCGAGCCCAAGCTCGGGCGGCGGCGCGGCGGCGCGCACGTCGCACACGACTCCGTCAGCGCCCGAAACCACGAGTCCCTCGCGCAAAGGCGTGACGCGGTCGGGGTTCCGGAAGAACAGCGCGCACCAGACCGTCGCCCCAACGCCGATCCAGCCGAGCGGCTGCCAGATCAGAAACAGGATGAAGGCGACGATCGCGAATGCGGCGATGAAGATCCGCCCCTCGGGGTGGATCGGCACCATCACCTTGCGGATGGAGGCTTTGACGTCGTCGAGAGCGGACATGGCTCGGCTCTTTACGCGATCGGCGGTCGGGAACCAAGCGGACCAAAGGAGATGAAGCGGCTCCCGAACGACCGATCGTTCAGGACGGCTCGCCGGAACCGGATCGTCACTGCGCCGCGTCGCGCGGCTCCTCGTCGTCCTCGGGACGGCCGGCGTCACGGATCGCGAGTTCCTCGTCCTCCTCCATTCGCGCCAGGGTCTCGCGCGCTTCGTCAGCCTCGCGCTGACGGCTCCAGAGGCCGAAATAGAGGCCGCGCTGCGCCAGCAGTTCGGCATGGGTTCCACGTTCGGCCACGCGCCCGGCTTCCAGCACGATGATCTCGTCCGCGGCCACGATGGTCGAGAGGCGGTGGGCGATGACGATCGTGGTGCGCCCCCGCGCCACGCGATCTAGCGCGTCCTGAATGTCCTTCTCGGTCGCCGAATCGAGCGCGGAGGTCGCCTCGTCGAGAATCAGCAGCGGCGGTCCCTTGAGGATCGTGCGCGCGATCGCGACGCGCTGCTTCTCGCCGCCCGAGAGCTTCAGACCGCGCTCGCCGACTTCGGTCTCGTAGCCCTTGGGCAGCAGGCGGATGAAACCGTCGATCTGCGCCAGCCGCGCCGCCTCCTCGACCTCGTCGTCGGCGGCGTCCCAGCGGCCATAGCGGACGTTGTAGCGCACCGTGTCGTTGAACAGCACCGTGTCCTGCGGAACCATGCCGATCGCCTCGCGCAGCGAATCCTGCGTCACGTCCCGGATGTCCTGCCCGTCGATCGTGATGCGCCCCGCGCCGACGTCGTAGAAGCGGTAGAGCAATCGCGCGACCGTGGACTTGCCCGCGCCCGAGGGGCCGACGATCGCGACGGTCTGGCCGGATTTCGCTTCGAAGCTCACATCCTTCAGGATCGGCCGCTCGGGATCGTAGGAGAACGAGACGTTCTCGAAGCGGATGGTTCCAGCCGTGACGTCAAGCGGCTTCGCCCCGGGCCGGTCGCGGATCTCCGGATCCTGCTCCAGCAGACGGAACATCGCCTCGAGGTCGGCGACCGCCTGCTTGATCTCGCGGTAGACGAATCCCATGAAGTTCAGCGGCACGTAGAGCTGGATCATCATGGCGTTGATCAGCACGAAGTCGCCGATGGTGTTTTTCCCGGCGCGCACGTCCGCGACCACCATCGCCATGCAGATCGTAAGACCGGCGGTGAAGATCGCCGCCTGACCAAAGTTCAGCCAGGCGAGCGAGGTGTAGGTGCGGATCGCCGCCTTCTCGTAGCCGGCCATCGAGCGATCGTAGCGCTCGGCTTCGCGGGCCTCGTTGCCGAAATACTTGACCGTCTCGTAGTTCAGCAGGCTGTCGATCGCCTTAGAGCTCGCCTCGGTGTCGTTCTCGTTGAGCGCCCGGCGGTGGGCGATGCGCCGCTCGGTCGCGGCGTAGGTGAAGCTGAGATAGACCACGACCATGCCGGCGACGACGGCCGAATAGCGCCAGCCGAACTGCCAGGCGAGGACGCCGAGCACCAGCGCGAATTCGAGAATGGTCGGCGCCACGGTGAGCAAAGCCGTGCGGGTCAGCGTCTCGATCGCGAGCCGCCCGCGGTCCACGATCCGGCTGACAGCGCCCGTGCGCCGTCCGAGGTGGAAACGCAGGCTGAGCCGGTGGATGTGCCGGAAAACGATGAGCGACAGCCGCCGGACGGCGTGCATGACGACAGGCGCTGTGACGCCGTCGCGGGCCTGTGCGAAAGCCACCATCAGGATGCGGCCGACGCCGTAGGCCAGCACCATCAACGCCGGGGCGCCCAGCGCGAAGGTTCGCCAGTCGGAAAGCCAGCCGCCGTCCGCCGACGGCGTCGGAGCCCCGTTCGCGACGAGCGTCAGCGCGTCGGTCGCCCACTTGAAGCCGTAAGGAACGAGGACGGTGACGAGCTTGGTCGCGACGAGAAGGACGAGCGCAATGGCGATGCGGCGCTTCAGGTCCGGACGATCGCCAGGCCACATATAGGGCTGGAGCCGCCGCATCGTGCGGAAGAACGCGAAGCCGCCCGCCGTGACCGCTTCGTCCGCCGCGCCTTCTCCCCGGCGTCGCCTCACCACGGCGCGGAGGCCGGGTGCAGCAGATGGACGACGTCGTCCGGGAGGATGATCGAATGGCTCATGCGCCGCTGGAGTTAGGCCTCGGCTGCGTCCGCCGCAAGGATGCGGCGGTTCAGCGCGCGCCCTCCTTCGCCGCTGCGGCGCTGTCCGTCGGCAGCACCAGCACCTGACCCGGATAGATCAGGTTCGGGTTTCGGATCTGGCTGTCGTTGGCGTCGAAGATGATCGTATAGCGCCGTCCATGACCGTAGGTCGTGCGCGAGATTCGCCACAGGCTGTCGCCGCGGCGGACTTTCGCGGTGTCGATTGCGGCCACGACCGGATTGGCCTGATCTTCCGCCTGCCGAGCGCCGTCTTGGGCGATCTCGGCCGGCGCTACGGGAGTTTTCGGCGCGGACGTCGCTTCCGATCCGTCCGGACCGGCCGACGCCGCATCGGAATTCACCATCGAACCGGATCGCACGGCGTCGGCAGGCTCCTGCGCGTTCCCCTGCCCGGCCGCGATTGGGGCGGGCGGCGCCTGATCCGCCGGCCGGGACGGAGCGGCGGCGACGTCCGGCTCGTGCTCGAAGCTCGCCTCGGCGCGTTTCGCGACCTTGCCCGCGGCGTCGACATGGTCGACCCGGACGACGTAGCGGCCCGGCGCGAGGCCGCGCTCGACGCGCAGCGACCAGCGTCCGTCCGGTCCGGCGACCGGCTCCGCGACGAGCGCATTGTTCAGATATATCCGAAGCTTGGCCCCCGCCGGCGCCGCGCCCTGGATAAAGAATCGTCCTCTCTCCGCGTCGATCGCCCCGAGCGAAAGCGGCGCGTTCGCGGCTGCGGCTGACTGCTCCTTCGGGGTGGTTTCGCCGGTGGACACGGCTTCGCCGCCAACCGGCTTCGCGGCCTGTTCTTCCCTTGTTTCAACGTGCTCAGGTCGTTGGAGAATCCTCGAGGGAGAGTCGGGATCGTTGAGGACGACGACGACGTCCTTCGACGGAGGCTTCGGAATCGAGACCGTGACCGTCTGTCCGGAAACCTCCCGCCGTCCGTCCGGAGCCGTGAGGATCAGGCCGAGCTGATAGTCGCCCGGCGGAAGCCGCGGCGGCGTCATCGCGAAAGCGCCGCCGGCGTCGGCCTTCGCCGTGTCGATCGTCCGGCCGTTCGCAGTTAATTCGGCCGAACAACCAGCCGAACACCGGCCGGCGACGACCGCCTCGCCCGTCGGCTCGACCCGCACGACGTCGAACGCGCCTTTCTCCTGGGCGGCGGGAGCGACTTCGGGCCTCGCCGCGGCGGGAGGCGGCGATGACGGCCCCCGCGCTTCCGGCTGCGAACCTGCAGGCGGCGGAGACACGGGCGCCGGCGGCGCCGGCTCCGCCGAAGACGGACGGTCCGGCTCCGTCCGCCTGGGCGCCTCCGACAATTCGGCCGGGGCGACGACCTGGCGCCGGTCGGTCGGCCGCCACAGGCCTTCGCGCCAGGCCCAGAGGCCGCCAAGGACCACGGCCAGCACAAAACCGATCGCGAAGCCCTTCTTCACCGCCGTAGACATCGCGCGTCCCACGTTCCGCGGCGGCTCCGGCCGCCGTCGCAGTTCCATCAAACATCATGCCTTACAAGGAGATGGCGCGGTTTGCACCACCGCCGATGGAATCGACGCCGGCGGACGCGACCGCGCTTGACCCAGGGCGCGTCGGAAGGCTCACTCACGGCATGACGAAACTTCGTACTGTCTGCGTATTCTGCGGTTCCAGCGCCGGCGTCCGCCCCGAACATCTCTCCGACGCCGAAACACTCGGCCGCCTGCTCGCCGAAGCCGGCCTCGGCCTCGTCTATGGCGGCGGCAATATCGGCCTCATGGGCGCGGTCGCCCGCGCCGCGCTCGCCGCCGGGGGACACGTCACGGGAATCATTCCCCGTTTCCTCGTCGAACGCGAGGTGATGCTCGCCGACGTCCAGGAACTGATCGTCACGGACGACATGCACGAGCGGAAACGCCTGATGTTCGAGCGCTCCGACGCCTTCGTGGCGCTGCCGGGCGGCATCGGCACGCTCGAGGAGCTCGTGGAGGAGTTGACCTGGGCGCAGCTCGGCCGCCACGCGAAGCCCATCCTGATCGCCGATCTGCACGGCTTCTGGACGCCGCTGATCACGCTGTTCGACCACATGTTCGCGGAAGGATTCCTCCGGCCGGGACTGGAGGCGCCCTACATCGCCGTGAGCGACGTCTCCGAGATCCTGCCGGCTCTTGAACATGCGCTGCCGATGATCGAGGAGATCGCCGAGGAAGCGGAGCCGGTCGCCCCCGTCGGGCAGCTCTGATCGTCAGAACGTCGGCGTCTTCCGGCTGAAGCGCAGCAGACGCAGCAGGGTTCGCCAGCGGGAAATCTCCATCGCCGGCGCAAACGGATCGCGCCCCTTCGTGCGCGCGAGCGCAGGCTCGACCAGCGCGAGCGGCAGCAGGGCGGCGAGGCCGGCGGGCTCCATGCCGGCCGCAGCCGCCCGCGCCTCGGCGAGCCGGGTCTCGGCATGGGCGCGGAGGCGAGCGAGCGCTTCTTCGATCTCCGGCGTCGCGCGGCCGGCTAACAGGTCCTCGCGTCGCACGGCGGCGGCGGCCATGAGCTCCGCCGGCAGCAGCGACTGGCCGCGGGAGGCCAGCTTTCCGAACGCAGCGAGCGCCCGTTCCATCCCCTGCGCGACGCCGCCGAAGCCGCAGGCCTCCGCTCCGCCGGGATCGCGGCCGCCCGCCGCGATCAGGCTCGCGAGCCGTAGAACGGCGGAGCAGGTCGCGCCGAACCGGGCCTCGAGTTCGGCGAGGGTCGGGACGGGGTCGTCGTAGAGGTCGTCGACGCGGGCGTCGATCACCCCATGCAGCGCCTCAAGCGGCAGCCTGCCATAGGCGATCGCCGCGTGCAGCGCTCTTGCGGTCGGATGCGAGACGACGTCGGCGCGCTCCGGATTGTCGAGCGCGTCGCGCCACCATTGCAGGCGCAGTTCGCCCGGCATGGGCTCGCGGACGAGATCGGCGACCCGCGCGACCTCGATGTCGAAGGCGTAGAGCGCAAAGAGATGCGGCCGCGCGTCCGCCGGCGCGAACAGGGTGGCGGCGTAGCGGCCGAAATCGGCCTCGCGCACCAGCGCCTGGACGGGATCGACCTCGGTCACGGCGCCGCGATCAGCGCCGCCGCGACGCGCCGCCGCTCGCCGACGAGAATGTTCCACGTGCGCGCGGCCGCGCCCGTCGCCATCGCCTCGGCCACGATCCCGCGGGCGCGGAAGGCGTCCCGCAGGCTGGACTTCAGGCCGGCGATCTCGGCGCCCGTTCCGATCAGCAGCGTGTCGATCTCGTCGGCTTCGGCGAACACCCGCGCGAAGCAGGCTTCATCGAACTCGGAAACGCTCGCGCAGGGCCACGCCCACATGCCGGACGGCAGCGCCAGCAGCGAGCCGCGATGACCGAGATCGGAAAAGCGGAAGCCCCCGCCGCCATAGGCGTCGATCAGATGGCGTCCCGGCAGATGGCGGTCGTCGGTCATCGCAGAAAACGCTCCGGACGAACTGCGTGCTTCAAGAGGCCCGCAGTTCGCCTCGGCAGGGATCCCTCAGCTCGCGCCGGGGGCGGCGTTGCGGCGCATGCCGGCCTCGCGCAGGGCGGCGTCCGCCTTGTCGTCGGCCGTGGCGCGCGCCGAGGTCTTCACTCCGAGATAGATCAGCATCGGCGACGAGACGAAGATCGCCGAATAGGTGCAGATCACGACGCCGAACAGCATCACGTTGGCGAAGCCCTGGATCGCCTGGCCGCCGAACAACACCAGCGCCAGCAGCGACAGCGCAGTGGTGGTCGCGGTCATCACCGTGCGCGACATGGTGTGGTTGATCGACAGGTCGAGCAGCTCGTCGGTCGGGATGTTCTTGTACTTGCGCAGCAGCTCGCGCGTTCGGTCGAACACCACGACGGTCTCGTTGAGCGAATAGCCCACGATCGTCAAAATCGCGGCGATCGAGGTCATGTTGAACTCTTCCCGCGTGATCAGGAAGAAGCCGACCGTCAGCACGATGTCGTGCAGCGTTCCGATCACCGCGCCGATCGCGAGGTTCAGCTCGAAGCGGAACCAGAGATAGGCGAGCACCGACACGATCGAGAGGACGACGCCGAGCGTGCCGGCCTGCACGAGTTCGCCGGAGACGCGCGGACCGACGGTTTCGTCACGGCGGATGTCGTAGTCGCCCTCGAAGGTCTTGCGCACGTTCGCAAGCAGCGCGTTCTGCGCCTCGGCCCCGCCCGGCTGGGTCCGGAAGCGCAGCGAGACCTGTCCGCCTTGGCCGAACTCCTGAACCTCGACCTCGCCGGCGCCGAAGGAATGCGCCTGCTCCCGCACCTTGGCGAGATCCGCGACCCCGGACTTCGCCTGCATCTCGATCAGGGTGCCGCCGGTGAAGTCGATGCCGAAGTTGAGGCCGACCGTCAGAAACAGAACGAGCGTCCCGACCGCGACCAACGCCGAGAACGGGAAGGAGATGACCCGCCAGCGGACGAAGCGGATGTTCGAGTCGTCGGGAAAGAGACGGAGCAGCTTCATGGGTCCGTCTCCCTCAGAACGGCAGCGTCTGCGGCCGCGTCCGGCGGTACCACAGCGCGATCATCATGCGCGTCATGGTCACGGCCGTGATCACGGTCGTCAGGATGCCGAGGATGAACACCACCGCGAACCCTTTCACCGGGCCGGAGCCCAGCAGGAACAGGATGACGGCGGCGATGCCCATGGTCGAATTCGAGTCGATGATGACCGCGAAGGCATGTTTGAAGCCCGCCTCGATGGCGGACACCATCGAGCGCCCGGCCCTGAACTCCTCGCGGATGCGTTCGTAGATCAGCACGTTCGAATCGACCGCCGTGCCGATGGTCAGCACGATGCCGGCGATGCCGGGCAGCGTCAGCGTCGCGCCGAGCAGCGACATCAGCGCGAAGATGAAGATCACATGGATGGTGAGCGCGATGTTGGCGATGAACCCGAACACGCCGTAGGTCGCGAACATGAAGAGGACGACGAAGATCGCGGCGTACCAGGTGGCGCGCGTTCCGGCGTCGATCGAGTCCTGGCCGAGGCCGGGGCCGACGGTGCGTTCCTCGGCGATGTTGAACTCGATCGGAAGCGCGCCCGAGCGGAGCTGGACGGAGAGATTGTTGGCGCTCTCCACCGTGAAGTTGCCCGAGATCTGGCCCGAACCGCCGGTGATCGGCTCGTTGATGCGCGGCGCGGAGATCACCTTGCCGTCGAGCACGATGGCGAAGGGCTTGCCGACGTTCGCGGTCGTCACCTGCGCGAAGGCGCGGGCGCCCTGCGCGTTGAACTGGAACTGGACGATGGGCTCGCGGGTGCGCTGGTCAAAACCGGGCGTGGCGCCGGTGAGGTCCGCGCCAGAGACCATCGCGTTGCGCTCGACGAGAATCGGACGGGTCTGGCCCCCGCCGACGTCCTCCTGAAGGATCTCCGACCCCTCCGGAGGACGGCCGTTGACCGCCTGCTCGACAGGCATCGACAGGTCGACGAGACGGAACTCCATCTTGGCGGTCTCGCCGAGGATCGCTTTCAGGCGCCCCGGATCATTGTAGCCCGGCACCTGCACGAGAATGCGGTCGGCGCCCTGCTGCTGGATCGACGGCTCGGTCGTGCCCAGAATGTCAACGCGCTTGCGGACCACTTCCAGCGACTGCTGGACCGCGGCGCGGACGCGAGCCGCAAGGCCGAGTTCGTTGATCTTCGCGGTGATGACGTTCGGGCCAGCCTGCGCGATGTCGACGTCGGCGGGGCCCGGCGTCGCGAACACCGAGGTCGTGACGGGCTGCGCCAGCACCTTGAGCTTCTCGAGCGCGGTCTGCATCTCGGCGGGGTCGCGCAGAGTCGCGCGGACCGTGTCGCCGTTCTGCGCGATCGTGGCGCCGATGCGCGCGTCCCTGAGAAGGACGCGGCGAACGTCGGCGAGAAGCTGCTTGCTCCGCTCCTCGCGGAACTTCTTGGAATCGCCTTCGAGCAGAAGCTGCACGCCGCCCTGAAGATCGAGGCCGAGCACGATGGTGCGGGCCGGGAACCAGCTCGGATAGGCGTCGCGGGCGGACTGGGGCAGAACGTTCGGAAGCGCGAACAGGACGCCGAGCGCGCAGAGCGCGAGGACGCCGACGGTCTTCCAGGTCGAGAAATAGAGCATGGCGCGTGCGCGGCTTTCAGGCGGCGGCGGAGCCCGGGGCGTCCGCGGCCGAAACGGGCGTCAGGCGCCCTCGGTCTTGACCGGCTCGCCCTTGGCGCGAACCTCGGAGATCATGCCCCGCGCGAGTCGCGCCCGGACGTTGTCGGCGATCTCGATCTGGACCTCGCCGTCGTCCACGACCTTGATCACCTTGGCGATGAGCCCGCCGGAGGTGACGATGGTGTCGCCGCGCCGGACGTTCTTGATCATCTCGCGATGCTCCTTCACCCGCTTCTGCTGCGGGCGCAGGATCAGGAAGTACATGATCACGAAGATCAGGATCAGCGGGAAGAAGCTGATCAGGGTCTGGTCGAAGCCTCCGGCGGGGGCGGCGCCCTGTGCGAAGGCGGGCGTGACGAACATCGGCGGTGCTCCGGCGTGGTTTCGCGCCACGCTCGCGTCACGAGCCGGCTGAACCGTCAAAATCAGTCGGCCGGGGCGAGCCCGGCCGAAGCGGCGCGGACTATAGCCACGACCCAAGCGAAATCAAATCACGCCGACGATGGGTCTTTCGGAGGCGCCGGAAGGAGGCGCGTCGACCTGCGCCGCCTTGACCGCACCACCCCTCTCGGGCGTAGAGCTTCGCGGCGAAAACGGCTTGTCCGGCCCGCCCGAAGGACGACGCCCGTCCCTTCCGGCGATCAGGCAGAAAGGCGCACTCCCGTGTCCGATCCCTTCTATTCCATGCCCGCGACCGACACGCGCGACGAACTGCTCGCGCGGATCGCCGACGCCCTCGAACGCATGGCGCCCGTCCGCGCGCAGGCGCCCGACTTCGAGGCCGCCGACGCCTTCGTGTGGAGCGTCGCCGAGAAACGGCTCGCGCCGGTCGCGAAGGTCAGCCGGGTGGACATGAAGCTGCTGAAGGGCGTCGACCGTAACCGCGACGCGCTGCTCGAGAACACGCTGCGATTCGCGGGCGGGCGCCCCGCCAACAACGCGCTGCTCTGGGGCGCGCGCGGCATGGGCAAGAGCTCGCTGGTGAAGGCCTGCCACGCGACAGTGGTCGAGACGATGGCGGCGGAGGGACGGCCGCGGCTGAAACTCGTCGAGATCCACCGCGAGGACATCGAGACGCTGCCGCTGTTGATGTCGCTGCTCCGGGCCTCGCCCTTCCCCTTTCTGCTGTTCTGCGACGACCTGTCGTTCGACCTCGCCGACGCCTCCTACAAGTCGCTGAAGGCGGTGCTGGAGGGCGGCATCGAGGGGCGGCCCGAGAACGTGCTGTTCTACGCGACCTCGAATCGCCGGCACCTGCTCGCCCGCGAGATGATCGAGAACGAGCGCTCGACCGCGATCAATCCGGGCGAGGCGGTCGAGGAGAAGGTGTCGCTGTCGGACCGCTTCGGCCTGTGGCTCGGCTTCCACCGCTGCAGCCAGGACGAGTACCTCGCCATGGTGGCGGGCTACGCCGAGCATTTCGGGCTGAGGACCGGA
Organism: Ancylobacter novellus; assembly: GCA_003241695.1. Lineage (GTDB taxonomy): Bacteria > Pseudomonadota > Alphaproteobacteria > Rhizobiales > Methylopilaceae > Methylopila. The sequence continues at coordinate 143,638 of QFPN01000005.1, forward strand.
GCCGAGACCCTGCGCCGCGAGGCGCTCGAATGGGCGACGACCCGCGGCTCCCGCTCGGGCCGCGTGGCCTGGCAGTTCATTCAGGATCTGGCGGGGCGGGAAGACGCGTAGGACAACGATCCCGGCCGCAGCGAAGCGGCGGGCCGGGATCGTTGTCCGGTCGGATCGACCAGCCTCGCCGTCATCCCCCGGCTTGTCCGGGGGATGACGGCCCGACGCCGAACCACCGCGCTGCGGAGATATGGATGCCCCGGACAAGCCGGGGCATGACGAAAATCACTTGAAACCAATCGCCGTCATCCGCGTCCTGTATAGCCGTGCGCGCCCGCCCCAGAACGAAAAAGCCCGGCGGATCGCTCCGCCGGGCTTTTCGAACCGTCCGGTCGCCGGGCCTCACACGTCCGGCAGATGCTTCATCGGGTCGACCGTCTGGGCGCCCTTGCGTACTTCGAAATGGAGCTGCGGCGAGGACACGCTGCCGGTCGCGCCGGACTTCGCGATGATCTGGCCGCGACGAACCGTGTCGCCGCGCTTCACGTTCAGCGCGCTGTTGTGGGCGTAGGCCGTGACCCAGCCGTTCGGGTGCCGGATTAGCACGAGATTGCCGAAGCCCTTCAGCTCGCTGCCGGAATAGGCGACCACGCCGTCGTCGGAGGCCTTGACCTCGGTGCCTTCCGGCACGGCGATGTTCACGCCGTCGTTCGAGGCGCCGCTGGTCTTGGAGCCGTAGCCCGAGATCACGCGGCCGCGCACCGGCCAGCGGAACGACGGGCCGGCGTCGGCGACGGAGGGCGCGGGCGCCGGATCGACCTTGAGGGCCGCGGTCTTGACGTTGTCGACCGCGTCGGCCGGCTTCGCGACCGCCGTCTTCACGGGAGCGGGCTTCGCGGGCGCGGCCGCCGCGACCGGCTCGGCGACCGGCGGGACGCTCGGCTTCAGCGCAGGCGCGGGCTTTGCGGGAAGCGTGGCGGCGACCTTGACGGCCGGCGCCGCGGACTTGGCTTCGGCGGCCTTGGGCTGCGCCCCCTGCACGAACTGCATCCTGGGCGCGGGCGCGGTGGGCGCCGCAACGGCGACCTGGGCGCGGACCGGCGCAGGCCGGACGGCGACGGCTGCGGGAGCGGCGGCCGGGCGAACCGGCGCGAGCTGCGCCGACGGACGGACCGGCGCAGGCGCCGCCGCGACGCGGGGCGCGGAGGAAGCGCCCGAATAGTTCGGGATCACGAGCCGGCTGCCCTCGACGACGCCGTTGGCGTTCGAGAGGCCGTTCGCGCGCAGGATCGCGCTCGCCGGCACGCCGTAGCGGTTGGCGATCACCGTCACCGTCTCGCCGCGCCCGACCGTGACCGTCGTGCCGGCGTCCGCCGACCAGCCGGAGGACGACCCGCCCGAGAGCGAACCGGTCGAGGCGGGCTCGGAGCGATAGGTCGGCTGCGGCCGGGCCGGCTCGACGCGCGAGGAGCGATACGTGTCGTTCGAGGACGAGGCGCCGCCGCCATAGCCGTACATCGGCCGCTGCTGCGCCGCGTTCGGCGCGCCGAGCGGCGCGCGCTGGACGCGGCTCGTCGGCGCCGCCTGCACGGATCCGGTGGAATAGGCGTCGTCGCGCTGATGCCGCGGAGGCGGCGCGTCGTTCGAAGCCGATGAGAAGGGATTGGAGAAGGGACCCTCGCCGAAGCGGCTCGAGTCCGAGCTGCAGGCCGCGACCGAACCCGACACGAGGGCGATCGCGGCGACGCGGACCAGGAGGCGGGTCCGCAGAGACGGGACGAAGCTACGCATGACGGGCACTCGCGACCAACTCGACCAACATGGGTTAAGTTAAAGCGCGTTGAGGTAAACAGGGGGTTAGCTGAACCGCACTCGCCCAAAAGAAGCCGCAAAGCGGGCGGCGCCGGGCGCAGACTCCAAGACCCAGACGCCCCGCCCCTTCAGAGCGCCGCCGCCACGCCCTCGACGGCGGCCGGCAGCCTGACCGATCCGACCGTGGTCTCCTCGATCGAGCCGTCGCGGCCCTTCGCGATCCGGGTCAGGCGCTGGCCGGAGGCGGGGCCGATCGGCAGCACCATCACGCCGCCGGGCTTGAGCTGATTGAGCAGCGCCGAAGGCGGCGCCTCGACCGCGGCGGAGACGAAGATCCGCTCGTAAGGCGCCTGCTCGCCAAAACCCTCCAGCCCGTCGCCGACCACGAAGGTTACGTGATCGGCGTTGCCCAGCCCCCTCACCCGCCGCTCGGCGTTCTCGGCGAGCGTGCGCCAGCGCTCGACCGTCGCCATGCGGCGCGAGATGCGCGCCAGCACCGCGGTCGCGTAGCCGGACCCGGCGCCGATTTCGAGCACGGTGTCGAGTTCGCCAACGGCGAGCGCGTCGATCGCGGTCGCGATCTCGGACGGGCGCTCCATGGTCTGCCCGCAGGCGATCGGCAGCGCCCGGTCGGCGTAGGCGTGTTCGGCCAGGCGCGACGGCGCGAACAGCGAGCGCGGGATGGTCTCGATCGCGGCAAGCGTCCTCAGGTGCCGGACGCCGCGGCTCCGCAACGCCAGCACGAGTTCGGCGCGGCGCGTGCGCTCGATCTCGTCGCCGGGCTCGGACATGATGGACTCAGCGCTCCGCGAAAGCTTTTCGCAGTCGGTCGAACGAGGCCTCGTCGGTCAAGTCGATTTTCAGCGGGGTCACGGAAATCCGCCGCTCGCGGATCGCTTCGAGGTCTGTCCCCTCGCCCGGATCGAAGTCGGCGCGGCCGAACACGATCCAGAAATACGGGTTGCCGCGGCCGTCGGTGCGCTTCTCGATTTCGAGAAGCTCCTGATTGCGCTGGCCCTGCCGGGTGACCGAGACGCCGGCGACCTCGCCCGGCTCGCAGCCCGGAAAGTTCACGTTGACGAGACGCTCGCGGGCGAAGCCGACCTCGACGATCTTGCGCACGACGTCCGCCCCGTGGACGCGGGCGGCCGCGAAGGGATCGTCGACGTCGCCGCGGGCGCGGTTGAGGTTCTGGCTCAGCGCGATCGAGGGAATCCCGAGCAGCGTGCCCTCGATCGCCCCCGCCACGGTGCCCGAATAGGTCACGTCCTCGGCGACGTTCTGGCCGCGGTTGACGCCCGACAGGATCAGGTCCGGCCGGTGATCCTTCAGCACGTGGCGCACGCCCATGATGACGCAGTCGCTCGGCGTGCCGCGCACGGCGAAGCGTTTTTCACCGATCTGGCGCAGGCGCAGCGGGTCCGACAGCGAAATCGAATGCGAGGCGCCCGACTGGTCGGTCTCGGGCGCGACCACCCAGACGTCGTCCGAAAGCTCGCCCGCGATCTGCTCGAGCGCTTCAAGCCCTTCGGCGTGGACGCCGTCGTCGTTGGTGAGGAGGATTCGCATTCAGTCCGATCCTGACCGGCGGAAACTCCGCCCTCGCGTCCCGGCCGAAGAGCCGGGACCCATGAACTCAGTCGTTCGCCCGCATGGCGAACCCCGCCTTGATGCGAAAGCGGATCTGGGTCCCGGCTCTTCGGCCGGGACGCGGACGCGGCGCTTCACGCACGCCCGATTCGTTCGAGCCCGCCCATATAGGGCTGCAGCGCCGACGGGACTGCGACGGAGCCGTCCTCCTGCTGGTAGTTCTCCAGCACCGCGACCAGCGCGCGGCCGACCGCGACGCCCGAGCCGTTCAGCGTGTGGACGAAACGCGGGCCCTTCGAATCGGACGGGCGGTAGCGCGCGTTCATGCGCCGCGCCTGGAAGTCGCCGCAGACCGAGCAGGACGAGATCTCGCGATAGGTCTTCTGCGCCGGCAGCCAGACCTCGATGTCGTAGGTCTTCTGCGAGGAAAAGCCCATGTCGCCCGTGCACAGCGTGACGGTGCGGAACGGCAGGTCGAGCCGCTTCAGCACCTCTTCGGCGCAGGCGAGCATGCGCTCGTGCTCCTCGAGGCTCTTCTCCGGCGTCGTGATCGAGACCAGCTCGACCTTGGTGAACTGGTGCTGGCGGATCAGCCCGCGCGTGTCGCGCCCCGCCGCGCCCGCCTCGGCGCGGAAACAGGGCGTGCCGGCGGTGAGGCGCAGCGGAAGCTCCTCCTCGGGGAGGATCTGCTCGCGGACGAGGTTTGTCAGCGAGACTTCGGCGGTGGGGATGAGCCAGAGATACTCATGAACACTAATCTGATATCCTGAATTAATATGTTGGAATGTTACACTTCCCCTTGCTTTTGCCGAATCAAATTCCTTCTCTGTTTCCTTATCTTTGAATGTCACGAAATCCAATGGATCTGAGATAAACTCTCCACGAGGTTCAAAAACAAAATTACTAGTCTCAAAAATCAGCTTCCTTGTTGAAAATTGATCATTGCGAAACTTCGGCAGTTGCGCCGTGCCGAACATCGCCTCGTCGCGCACCAGCAGCGGCGGCGCGACTTCGGTGTAGCCGTGCTCGCCCGTATGCAGGTCGAGCATGAAGCTCATCAGCGCCCGCTCCAGCCGCGCCACGCCGCCCTTCAGCACGGCGAAGCGCGCGCCGGACATGCGGCTCGCGGCCTCGAAGTCGATCAGGCCGAGGGCCTCGCCGAGGTCGTAATGCGCCTTGGCGTCGTGGATCTCGCGCGGGCTCCCGACGCGATGCAGCTCGACATTGCCGCTCTCGTCGGCGCCGTCCGGAACCTCGAGCAGCGGAATGTTCGGAATCTCGGCGAGCGAGGCCTGAAGCTCCTGCTCGATCGCGGCCTGCTCGGCTTCGGCGGCCGGCACGTCCTGCTTGAGGCGGCCGACCTCCTCGATCAGCGCGGCGGCGCGCGCCTCGTCCTTCTGCGCCTTCGCCTGGCCCACTTCCTTGGAGGCGGCGTTGCGGCGCTCCTGCATGGCCTGAAGCCGCCCGATGACCTCGCGCCGGCGCTCGTCGATCGCGATCAGCTTCGCCGACAAAGGCGAGAGCCCCCGCCGCGCGAGGCCGCGGTCGAAGTCTTCGGGGTTGTCGCGGATCAGGCGGATGTCGTGCATGGAGAAAACTCAATCAATTCTGATTGACGGCCAGACAGGGAATTCGCCGTCATGCCCGCGCTTTGCGCGGGTATCCACGACTTCGACGTCGAGCTCAAGCGATCAGGGAAGTCGTGGACGCCCGGCGTTCGCCGGGCATGACGGCCGAGCGCGAGACGAGCCGCTAGTCGTCCTCGTCCCCGTCGTCCTTCTCGGCCTCGGCCGCGCGCTTCTTCTCGACCATTCTCACGACATAGATCGAGATCTCGTAGAGCAGCAGCGTCGGCACGGCGAGCGCGATCTGGCTGACGACGTCGGGCGGGGTCAGCACCGCCGCGACCGCGAACACCACCACGATGGCGTAGCGGCGCTTCGCCACCAGCCAGGCCGCGTCGATGAAGCCCGCGCGGGCGAGAAGCGTCAGGATCACCGGCGTCTGGAAGCAGATGCCGAAGGCGAAGATCAGCGTCATGATCAGCGACAGGTACTCGCTGGTCCGCGCGATCAGCTCGATCGACGGCCGGCCGTCGCCGCCCACCTGCTGCATCGACAGGAAGAAGCGCATCGCGAGCGGCATCGCCGCGAAATAAACGAAGGCGGCGCCGAGCAGAAACAGAACCGGGGTCGCGATCAGATAGGGATAGAAGGCGTCACGCTCGTTCTTGTAGAGGCCGGGCGCGACGAACTTGTAGATCTGGTTCGCGACGATCGGGAACGAGATGAAGCCCGCGCCGAACATCGCGAGCTTGATCTGCGTGATGAAATATTCCTGCGGCGCCGTGTATTGCAGCCGGATCGCGGCGGAGGAGCCGGCCGCGAGCTCGTAGGGCACGAGCAGGATGTTGAAGATGTGGCCCGCGACCGCGAAGCACAGCGCGAACGAGATCGCGAAGGCGATGATCGACCGGATCAGCCGCTGGCGAAGCTCGATCAGGTGCTCGATGAGCGGCGCCTTGGTGGCGTCGATGTCGGCCTGACTCACGCGGAGGCTCCGGGCGGGGTCTGCTCGGTCTTGGTCTTGGCCGCGGCGGCCGCCTTGGCCTTCGCGGCGGCGTCGCCATCGGCCTTCGCGGCTCTGGTCGCGCCCGCGGATTTCGGCGCAGCCTTGGGCTTGGATTCAGCGGCGGACTTGGACGCAGAGGCGGGCTTGGACGCAGGATTGGCCTTCGCAGCCGTCTTTCGCGCAGGCTTCGGCGCGGCGGAGGCGTCGGCGGCCCCCGCCTCGGCGGCCGGCTTCGCGGCGCGCTTGCGCGGCGCAGGCTTGACGGGCGCTTCCCGCGCGGCGCCCTGAGCGACGGGCTTCATCGCCGGCGCCGCGACGGGCGCGAAGTCGGCCTCGGTCGGCGGAGCGGGCTCGGGCGCTGGCGGCGCGAGGGCGGACGGCGCGTCCGCTGCGGCCGCGGCCTTGTCGGCGTCGCCCGCAAGCGCGGACGGGGTCGCCTTCGGCTTGTCGGTCAGCGCGTTCCTGATCTCGTCGCGGGCGATCTGGAACGGACTTGCGCCGACCATGCGCGAGGCCTTGTCCTTGAGGCCCGTGACCTCGTTCTTGAGGTCGTCGAGCTCGGCCTCGCGCATCGCCTCGTTGAACTGGCTCTGGAAGTCGCCCGCCATGCGCCGCAGGCTGGCGATGGTCTTGCCGACGGTGCGCAGCAGGCCAGGCAGGTCCTTCGGACCGACCACAACGAGCGCGACCACCGCCACGACAAGGAATTCCGACCAGGCGATGTCGAACATGAACTCGGTCCAGCGCCGACGCGGGCGCTTGCGCGGCCGCCGCTAGATCACGACGGGTTCGGGCTGTATCGCCCGACCCATACGTCGCGATCGATTCTAAAGTTCAGAGCGGGATCGCCGCGAAAAGCCGGCGCCCACGTTTCCGCGTCCCGCTCCGGCGCGGCCGGCTTCCGCTCGCCGTCAGGACTTCTGGCTGTCGACGTTGACCGTCGGTCGGACCGTCTGGTCGGCGCGATGCTCGATCGTCTGGGCGCCGCGCTGCTGCGACATGCCCTCGGCGACATCGTCGTCTTCCGCCATGCCCTTCTTGAAGCTCTTGATTCCCTTGGCCATGTCGCCCATCAGCTCGGAAATCTTTCCGCGCCCGAACAGCAGCAGGACGAGCACCGCGACGACCAACCAGTGCGTGAGGCTCATGACGTTTCCTTTCGATCCGCCGGAGCGGACGCGCGCCGTCCATGGCGCGCCTTAGACTTTCGCGAACGTGCTCGGAACCTAGGTCCGCAAGAGGACGAACACAAGGACTTAGGCGCCGCACCGGGTCACGCGCGCGTCAAACCTCGACGGATGCGGCGGGCGCTATTCCTCGCCTACGTCCATGTCGTTCTCACGACCAAGCGGATCGCCCTCGCCGAGCGGCTCCTCCTCTTCGCGCAGCGCCTCGTCGTCGCGCGGCGGAGGCATGTCGAAGCCGGGGGGCAGCCTTGCGTCGAGCAGGCCCGCAGCCTTCATCTCCGCGAGGCCCGGAAGGTCCGACACCGCCTCGAGGCCGAAATGATCGAGGAAGCCGGTCGTGGTGCCGAAGGTCACCGGCCGTCCGGGCGCCCTGCGCCGGCCGCGGAAGCGGATGAAGCCCGCCTCCAGCAGCGTCTCGAGCGTCCCGCGCGAGGTCGCGACGCCGCGGATCTCCTCGATCTCGGCGCGGGTCGCCGGCTGGTGATAGGCGATGATCGCGAGCGTCTCGATCGCGGCGCGAGAGAGCTTCCTCGGCTCGCGCGCCTCGCCCGAAAGCGCGGCCGCCACGTCCGGCGCGGTGCGAAACGCCCAGGCGTCGCCGACCCGGCGCAGGTTCACGCCGCGCAAAGCGTAGTCCTCGGCGAGAATGCGCAGCGCGAGCCTCACGTCGGCCCCCGCCGGCAGGCGCGCCGCGAGCGTCCGCTCCTCCACGGGCGCAGGCGCCGCGAACAGCACCGCCTCGACGACGCGCAGGTGATGAAGCGGCACGCGCGCGCGCTCGTCGGCGCTCAGCCGTCCGTCGAGGCCCGCGAGCGGAAAGCGCGGCTCGGTCTCCGCGCTCATGTCGCCTCCTCGGGAGGCTGGACCAGCGCGAGGGGCGCGCCGGAACGCACGAACAGAGGACCGAAGGCGCGCTCTTGCCGCAGTTCGAGCCGGCCCTCGCGGGCGAGCTCTAGCGAGGCGCCGAGGCCGGAGGCGAGCACGGAGGCGCGCATCTGCGGCGTCATGAAGCGCAGCAGGAGCGCGTCGAGCCGCGACCAGTCGGCCGAGCGCCCGACGAGACGTTCGAGCGCGGCGCGGGCCTCGGCGAGCGTCCAGTGGGGCCGGCGCTGGACCGTGACCTGCGCGTGAAGCGTCTTGACGCGCTGGCGGGCGTAGGCCGTCAGCAGGTCGTAGAGCGTCGCGGTCCAGAGCGGGCGCGGGTCGGCGGCGGCGTCCGGCGCCTCGCCGCGCGGAAGGGCGTCACGCCCGAGCTGCGGGCGGTCGAGCAGCGCGGCGCCCGCGTTGCGCATCGCTTCGAGCCGGCGCAGGCGGAAGGCGAGAGCCGCGGCCGCGATCTCGGGCGGGACCTCGTCGTCCTCGACGGGGGCGTCCGGAACCAGCAGGCGCGACTTGAGGTAGGCGAGCCAGGCGGCCATCACGAGATAGTCCGCCGCAAGCTCGAGCTGGTCGGCGCGGGCGGCCTCGACGAAGGCGAGATATTGCTCCGCGAGTTCGAGCACGGAGAGCCGGGCGAGATCGACCTTCTGACGGCGCGCGAGATCGAGCAGCAGGTCGAGCGGCCCCTCGAAGCCGTCGAGGTCGAGCAGCAGCGCCGGCGCGTCGCGGTCCCGGCGGTCATCCGCCTCGAAGGCGTCCGGAGACGAAGCCGGCTCGTCGGCCAATGAACCGCCCTCCGGCGGCGTCAGGCGACCGCGCCTGCGAGGAGCCGGTCGCGCTCCGCGGCGAGCGCCGCGAGATCGACCCCGGCCGGCCGCTTCAGCAGCGCGAGCGCGCGCTCCGCCCGTTCGGCCGAGCGCCCTTCGAGCCGCGGCGCCGCCGCCGCGACCTCGATCATTTCGCCCATGTCGCCGTTGCAATGCAAGGCGATGTCGCAACCAGCCGCGATCGCCGCCGCGGCCGAGGCGCCGACGGAGCCCTTCAGCGCCTTCATCGAGAGATCGTCGGTCATCAGCAGCCCGTCGAAGCCGATATGGCCGCGGATGATCTGCGAGATCACGACCGGAGAGAGCGTCGCCGGCCGCTCCGGATCGATCGCCTCGAACACGACATGGGCGCTCATGCCGAGCGGGGCGTCGGCGACCAGGCGGAAAGCTTCGAAGTCGGACGCATCGAGCGTCTCCCGCGAGGCGGAGACGCGCGGCAGCTCGTAATGGCTGTCGACCGTCGCGCGGCCGTGACCGGGCATATGCTTGATGACGGGCAGCACGCCTTGCGCGAGGCAGCCCTCGATCACCGCCCGCCCGAGCGCCGCGACGGACGCCGCGTCGCGGCCGTAGACCCGGTCGCCGATCGCGTCGGTGAGGCCGTCCGCCGGCACGTCGATCACCGGCAGGCAATCGACGGTGACGCCCACGGCCGCGAGTTCGGCGGCGAGAAGCTCCGCCCCGAGACGCGCCGCGGCGAGCGCGGCCTCGGGATCGGCCTCATAAAGCGCGCCGTAGCGGTTCGCGGGCGGATGCGAGTGGCTGAGCGGCGGGCGGATGCGCTGCACGCGCCCGCCCTCCTGATCGATCAGCACCGGCGCGTCGGCGCGGCCGACGCAGTCGCGGAACGCTCCCGTCAGGCGCGCGATCTGATCGAGCGAGACGACGTTGCGGCCGAAAAGAATGAGACCCCACGGGTCCGCGTCGCGCAGATAGGCGCGCTCGTCGGAGGTGAGCTCCGGCCCGCTGCAGCCGACCGTAAAGGCGCCGGTGGTCATGGGAGAACCCTGAGCTGGACGGACATGGGGCGACGTCAGGCGGCGACCGTTCGGCTCGCCGTCACGCCCGAGCCTGTCTCGGGCATCTACGACTTCGGCTTGCGCGGAGTTCCGCGATCCAATCGTGGATGCCCGGCTGCTCCGGGCATGACGGGGAATGGCGAGAGCGCCGTAGGGATAAATATGATCCGATCATGCCGTCATGCCCGCGCCTTCGCGCGGGTATCCCCGACTGCGGCGCAGCGCGCCGCGAAAGTCGTGGATGCCCGAGACAGGCTCGGGCATCACGGCGAGCCGGACGTCGATCAGTTCCGCGCCACCACGCAATCGCCGCCGGCGGCGCGGAGGTTGTTGCAGACGGTCGAGGCGTCGGAGCTGGAGCCGAACGGCCCGACGCGCACCCGGTAGTAGGTGCCGCGGTCGCCGACCGTCGCGGTCTGGATCGTGGGCTGGTAGGGGCCGAGCACCTGCGGGAAACGCTTCTGGAGGCTGGCGTAGGCGGTGCGGGCGTCGGCTTCCGACCGCTGCGAGGTGACCTGCACCACGAAGCCGCCGCCGGAGGCCGCCGGACGCTGCTGCGTCGCCGGAACCTGCGCGCGCGGCGCGACGGCTGCAACCTGCTGGGGATCGGAGCGCGGCTGCGTCGGCGCCGGACGGGCGGCCTGCTGCTGCGCCGGCTGAGGCGCCTGCCGCGCCGCGGGAGCAGGCGCCGGCCGGGTCTGGTTGGCGGCGAGGCGCGGCTCGGGCGCCTGCGGGGCGTCGCCGTCGGCCATGATGCCGTTGTCGAACTCGCTGCCGCGCGGCGCCTGGCCCGTGCGGGCGGCCTCGGCGATCGGATCGTTCTGCGGGGCGGCCGCCTGCGGCTGGGAGGTCTGCGGCGCGGCGACGGGCGCATCGGGGCGGATCGCCACGGTCTTCACCCGGCGCGGCTCGGCGCCGTGGGTCGAAGGCGCGGTCGGCTCGGCCGAGGCGACGCCGCCCGGGCGGATGATGCGGGAGCCGTCCGGCCGCGGCTCGCTCGCCGGGGCGGAGGGCAGGTCGACCGGCTCCTCCTCGCGCGACACGACCTTGGACTGGGGCGCCGCGACGTGCTCGACGCGGTCGTAGACCGCCTTGTTCTGCTGCTGCTCCGACGTCGACTTCTCCGGCACGGTCTTCACCGGCTCGGTGTCGGCCTTGATGAGCGGCGGCTCGCCGCCGAAGGCGCCGCCCTGCCCGAACATCTTGTAGCCGACCGCCCCGACGCCGCCGACGATCGCGACGGCAAGCACCGCGCCGACCGTCAGCATCCCGCCGCGGCCGCCGCTTTTCAGGTTCTTCGGATCTTCCTGGTAGTAGAGCGGCTCGCCCGCGTCGTCGTAGCCGTAGGGCTCTTCGGGGTTCGGCGCGTAGGCGCGCGGGTCGTATTCCGGCTCGGGCGCCTGATCGGCGTAGCCGTACTGTCCCTGCGCCTCGCCGTAGTGGTGGCCCGGCCGAAGCGCATAGGCGTCCTCGGCCGACTGGCCGTTCTGATCGTCGTAGTAGCGCTCGTCGTTCCGGCCGGCCATGTCGCCGCGCCTCGCCGCTTGATTACGCATCCTGCAGGCCTCCGCGGGCCAGTCGACGCGCTGCGGAAGGCAGGACGCCGTCGAGGACCGAACCCGTAAACGTCATCGCATTTCGTCAGGGGCCGTCACCCCCAGAATAGCAAGCCCCTGCGCGAGCACCAGAGAGACGGCGCTCACGAGCCGAAGTCTCGCCTGAGACAACAATTCATTGTTTTCCATAATGAAACGTAAATTCGGCGAATCCTTGCCGCGGTTCCAGTGCGCATGCAGCTCGCTCGCGAGATCGTGCAGGAAGAACGCGATGCGGTGCGGCTGCCGGGCGGCGGCGGCCTGCTCGACCGCGCGCGGCCAGGCCGCGACGCGCCGGATCAGCTCCAGCTCGCCGGGATCGGAAAGGAGCGACAGATCGGGCTCCGCGCCCGGTTCGCCATGCGCCTCGGCGCCTTTGCGCAGCGTCGAGCGGCAGCGGGCGTGGGCGTACTGGACGTAGAACACCGGGTTGTCTCGCGACTGCTCGGTGACCTTCACGAAGTCGAAGTCGAGCACGGCGTCGTTCGAGCGGAACAGCATCATGAAGCGCACGGCGTCGCGGCCGACCTCGTCGACCACGTCGCGCAGGGTCACGAAATCGCCCGCCCGCTTCGACATCCGCACCGGCTCGCCGCCGCGGAACAGCCGGACGAGCTGGCAGAGCTCCACCGTCACCCGCGCGGCCCCGCCGGACAGCGCGCGGCCGACCGCCTCGAGCCGCTTGACGTAGCCGCCATGGTCCGCGCCGAGGACGAACACCATCTCCTCGAAGCCGCGCCCGTATTTCGACCGGAAATAGGCCACGTCGGCCGCGAAGTAGGTGTAAGAGCCGTCCGACTTCATCAGCGGACGGTCGACGTCGTCGCCGAAGTCGGTCGCGCGGAACAGCGTCTGCTCGCGGTCCTCCCAGTCCTCGGGAAGCTGGCCCTTGGGCGGCGGCAGGCGGCCCTCGTAGATGAGCCCCTGCGCCTTGAGCGCCTCGACCGCCTCGACGATCGGCCCGCCCGCGCCGTGCAGCGTCGCTTCCGAGAAGAACACGTCGTGGCGCACGCCGAGGCTCGCGAGATCCTCGCGGATCATCTCCATCATGGCGGCGATGGTCGCGGCCTTGACGATCGGAAGCCACTCGGCCTCGGGCATGTCTTTCAGCGCCGAGCCATGGACTTCGGCGAGAGTCTTGCCGACCGGCTTGAGGTAGTCGCCGGGATAGAGCCCCTCGGGAATCCCGCCGATGTCCTCGCCGAGCGCCTCGCGGTAGCGGAGAAAGGCGGAGCGGGCGAGCACGTCGACCTGCGCGCCGGCGTCGTTGATGTAGTACTCGCGCGTCACGTCCTCGCCCGCGAAGGCCAGCAGGTTGGCGAGCGCGTCGCCGAACACCGCGCCGCGGCAATGGCCGACATGCATCGGGCCGGTCGGGTTCGCCGAGACGTATTCGACGTTGATCTTCCGACCCGGAGCCGCAACCGGGCGGCCATAGGCGTCGCCCGCCGAGAGCGCCGCCGCGAGCGCGCCGCGCCAGTAGTCGCCGGACAGCGCGAGGTTCACGAAGCCCGGCCCGGCGACGGAAACGGCCTCGACGTCCGGATCGGCCTCGAGCTTGGCGGCGATCATCTGCGCGAGGTCGCGCGGCTTCAGGCCGAGCTCCTTCGACAGCACCATGGCGGCGTTGGTCGCGAGATCGCCGTGGCTCGCGTCGCGGGGCGGCTCGACGACCACGCGGCCGAGGTCCGGCAGGCGCGCGATCGAGCCCTCGGCCTCGAGGCTGACCAGAATGGCGCGCAGGCGCGCGGCGAAATCGGCGAAGACGTTCATAATGTTTCCGGGCGCGGCGACGGCCCGGCCGCTAACGCAAATCAGGGGTCAGGTCAAACAGCCGGCGATGCTCGACGATGGCGTAGCGGTCAGTCATGCCGGCGATGAAGTCCGCCACCGCGCGGGCATGGCTGGTCTCGCCGCCCTGCCCCGCCTCGCGCGCCCAGTCGGCCGGGAGCGCCGCCGGATCGGCGAAATAGCGTCGGAACAGGTCGCTCACGATGCCGGCGGCGTCCGCCATGATCCCGTCGACGCGGGGATGCCGGTACATGCGCGCGTTGAGGAAGCGCTTCACGCCGCGCTCGGACGTCGCCATCGCGTCCGAAAACGCGATCGTCGCCTGGCGCGCGGCGCGGACGTCGTCGATCGAGCCGGGCGCGAGCGCGTCGATCCTGCGCGCGCCTTCCGCGATCGCGTCTTCGACGAGGCGCGTGATCACGCGCCGCACGACCTCGTGGCCGGTCCGGTGGTCGTCGAGGCGGGGATGGAGCGCCCTCGCCTCGTTCAGGATATCGCCCAGCATCGGCGCCTCCGAGAGGTCGTCGAGCGCGAACAGGCGCGCGCGCAGGCCGTCGTCCACGTCGTGGGCGTCATAGGCGATGTCGTCCGCGATGGCTGCGGCCTGCGCCTCCGCGCTCGCATTCCCGCCGAGCGGCGCGCCGAGACGCGCGGCGGCGTCGAGAATTCCGGGAGAGGGCTCGCCGTGGGCGTCGAGCGGGCCGTTGTGCTTGAGAACGCCTTCGAGCGACTCATAAGTGAGGTTCAGCCCGTCGAAGGCGGCGTAGCGGCGTTCGAGCCGCATCAGCACGCGCACCGTCTGGGCGTTGTGGTCGAAGCCGCCATAGGGCGTCATCAGCGCGTCGAGCGCGCGTTCGCCCGCATGCCCGAAGGGCGGATGGCCGATGTCGTGGGCGAGCGCGATCGTCTCGGCGAGATCCTCGTCGAGGCCGAGCGCGCGGGCGATCGAGCGGGCGATCTGGGCGACCTCGAGCGTGTGGGTCAACCGCGTCCGGTAGTGGTCGCCCTCGTGATAGACGAAGACCTGGGTCTTGTGCTTCAGGCGCCGGAAGGCGGTCGAATGCAGCACCCGGTCCCGGTCGCGCTGGAAGTCGGTGCGGGTCGGGCTCGCGGGCTCCGGGACCAGACGCCCCCTGCTCCGCTTCGGGTCGGCGGCGTAGGGCGCGCGCCGTCGTTCGATCCAGTCGGCGACGTCCACGGCGATAAGCGCTCCGAGGGGCTCTTGCAGGAGACGCGGTCCTGGAAAGACCGCGGCGTTCGTTGACCCGACCTGCGGCCGTGCTTACCTCTTGAGCCGGATCGAAGGCAACGGCGGCAAGCGCCGATCGCCAGTCGCATCAGGATCTTCGCCAGATGACCAGCCCGTCTTCCGTCACCGTCACCGATCGGGCCGCCGCCCGCATCCGGGAAATCCTCTCCGGCGAGACGCCGGACACGAAACTGCGCGTCAGCGTGCTGGGCGGGGGCTGTTCGGGCTTCAGCTACGACTTCGGCTTCGACACCAGCGTGCAGCCGGACGACCTCGTCATCGCGAACGACGGCGCGACCGTGCTGATCGACCCGGTCTCCCTTCCCTTCCTCGCGGGTTCGCAGATCGATTTCGTGGACGAGCTGATCGGCGCCTCGTTCAAGATCACCAATCCGAACGCCACCGCGTCCTGCGGCTGCGGCACCAGCTTCTCGATCTGATCAACTGGCCATTTTGTCCGTGGCAGGCATGCCACACGGGCGTCGGAAGCCGACCGCATGGCCGGCATGCGCAGAAGGCGCCTTGGAAAATCCATATCTATCCTTCACTTATCTCCTCGTGACGGCGCGCCCATGGCCGCCGTCGCTGCCCTCTCGGGCGTTTCCTCCCTAGACTTGGGCCGCTCGTTCGCCGAGCGGCCCTTTTTTCTTTCCAGCTTCCGCGCTCGTTTCCTTTCCGGCTTCCGCCCCGGTTCCGAAGCCCCT
This sequence comes from Ancylobacter novellus, assembly GCA_003241695.1. Lineage (GTDB taxonomy): Bacteria > Pseudomonadota > Alphaproteobacteria > Rhizobiales > Methylopilaceae > Methylopila. The sequence goes on from QFPN01000005.1 coordinate 158,853, forward strand.
AGGGTCGCGCCTCCTCGCGAGGGAGCCCGCCCGTGCTGATCGCCACCTGGAACGTCAACTCCATCAAGTCGCGGCTCGACCTCGCTTTGCGCTGGCTCGAGGAGGCGCGGCCGGACGTCGTCTGCCTGCAGGAGATCAAGTGCGTCGACGACGCCTTCCCGCGCGAGGCGATCGAGGCGCTCGGCTACAACGTCGCGGTTCACGGACAGAAGACCTACAACGGCGTCGCCGTGCTCTCGCGCGCGCCGATCGAGGACGTTCTCGTCGGCCTGCCGGGCGACGACGCGGACGAACAGGCTCGGTTTCTGGAAGTCGTGCTCTCGACCGAAAGCGGCGTCGTGCGGGTCGGCGGGCTCTACCTGCCGAACGGCAACCCCGCGCCGGGACCGAAATACGACTACAAGCTCGCCTGGATGGAGCGCCTGATCGCGCATGCGCGGGAACGGCTGGAGCTGGAGGAGCCGTTCGTCCTCGCCGGCGACTACAACGTGATTCCCGACAAGCGCGACGCGAAGCGGCCCGAAGTCTGGGTGAAGGACGCGCTGTTCCTGCCCGAGACCCGCGCGACGTGGCGGCGCCTGCTCGCGCTCGGCTTCACGGACGCGCTGCGCGCCACCGACGACGAGGGCGGGATCTACACCTTCTGGGACTATCAGGCCGGCGCCTGGCAGAAGAACGACGGCATCCGCATCGACCACCTGCTGCTGTCGCCGCAGGCGGCCGACCGGCTGCTCGCGGTCCGCGTCGACAAGCACGTGCGCAGTTGGGAAAAGCCGTCCGACCACGTGCCGGTCGTGATCGAACTCGCGGCCTGACGACGGCGATCGCGCGGCGGCTGGAAACATCCGCCAAACCGAGACACGGTTCGACGGACGCGCGCCGGGTTTCGGCCGCAGTTCCGCCGGACCGCAAGGCGAAACGGCGACCATGACCCGACGACAGACGCCGCCGGCCGACAGGCTCCCGATCACCCGCCGAACCGCGCTCGCCGGAGCGGCCATTGCTTCCGCCATGACGGCGACGGCCTCCTCGCAGGCGCAGGCGGCGGAACCCGGGCCGGGCGTCTGCGTGCTGACGCCGGAAGCCGTCGAGGGACCGTTCTATTACGACCCGGCGCTCGTGCGCTCCGACGTCACGGAGGGTCGCCCCGGCATTCCGGTCGAGCTTCGGGTGACGCTTATCGAGGCGGCGGGATGCGCGCCGGTGGAAGGCGCGCGGGTCGACGTCTGGCACTGCGACGCCGCCGGCCTCTATTCGGGCTTCGACCAGACCGCGGAGACCGACCGCACGACGAACACGCGCGCGGCCTTCCTGCGGGGCACCCAGTTCGTCGGCTCGGACGGCGTCGCGACGTTCCGGACGATCTATCCGGGCTGGTATCGGGGCCGGACGCCCCACATCCACTTCAAGGCTTTTCTCGACGGCCGGAGCGTGCTGACCACCCAGCTCTATTTCCCGGACGCGCTCAGCGAGTACATCTACTCCAACGTCGCCGCCTACAAGCGTCCGAGCGAGCGCGACACCGTCAACACGACCGACGGCGTGTTGAGCGAAACCTCGAACGGCCGGGCGACCTTCCTGAACGTGCGCGAGGAGACCGACCGCTATGTCGCCGCCCTGACCATCGCGGTCGACCGGCGGGCGACCTCTCCGACGGGAGACCGACGCGGACCTCCGGACGGCGGCCGCCGGCCGCCCCCCGGCGCCGGCGATCGCCCTCCCCCGCCTCCGCCCGGCGGCCCGGAGGGGCCGATGGGCCGGCCGCGCCCTTCCGGTCCGCTCGTTCCCGAAGCAAAAGCCTGACCGGACGCCTCCCCGGCCCGAGGCGTCTTCAGCGCATGGTGAAGGTCACGGAGACCGGCCGACCCGCGACGCCCGTGGCGTCCGGCCCGGAGAACGGCGTCGCGACGAGCGTCCTGACGCCCTGCGCGGGCGTCCAGGCGTCGTAGCGCAGCCTGCCGTTCGCGCCGACGCGGTGGGGTGCGAAGCTGTAGGGCGGGTCGTTCTCGACCCGCGCCTCCGCCCCGTCGAGCGTGAAGCGCACGCTGCCGACCGGCCCCGAGGCCGCGGCCACGACGTTGAAGCGCGCCGTCCCAAGCTTCGCCGGATCGAGAACCGTCCCGTCGCCGAGCGGATAGATCGGCTTGTCGCGCGCGGCGTCGAACAGCATGAGGCCGCCGAGCGCCGGCGCGCCGTCGTCCGGCCCTTTCGCCGCGATCCGCCAGATCCGGCCGCCCGCGTCGTCGCTGACGAGCAGCGAACCGTCCTTCAGCATGATGACGCCCGCAGGCCGGCCATAGGCCGTCGGAGGATCGCGGTCGGCGAGAAAGCCCTTCAGGAACGGCTGCGGCGCGCCCGCGACGGAACCGTTCGCGTCGAAGGGCACGAAGGCCACACGGTAGCCCACGGGCGACGCGCGGTTCCACGAGCCGTGCTGCGCGATGAACATGCCGCCGCGGTAGCGCTCGGGAAACGCCGTCCCCGTGTAGAAGGCGAGCCCGATCGACGAGGTGTGCGCCCCGACCGCGAGATCGGGCACGAGCGTCGCGTCGGCGAGATCGGGGCGTTCTCCCGCGTGACGCGGATCGGGATTGTCGCCGAAATAGTAGTACGGCCAGCCATAGAAGCCGCCCTTCTTCACGCTCGTGACGAAGTCCGGCACGAGATCGTCGCCGAGCCGGTCGCGCTCGTTCACGGCGGTCCAGAGCTTGCCCGTGACCGGATTCCAGCCGAGCCCGTTCGGATTGCGCAGGCCGCTCGCGAAAACGCGCGAGGTCGCCCGGGCGACGTCGTATTCGAGGATCGCCGCGCGCCCGGCCGGGGGCTCGACGCCGTTCTCGGCGGCGTTGGTGTCGGAGCCGACCGTGACATAGAGCTTCCGGCCGTCGGGGCTCGCCAGGACGTTGCGGGTCCAGTGGCCCGCGCCGCCGGAGGGAAGATCGAGCAGCTTGCGGCCCTTCGAGGCCGCGATCCGGTTTGCGCCCGCCTTGTAGGGGTAGCGCCACAGGCCGTCGGTGTTCGCCACATAGAGGCGGGAGCCGACCAGCGCCATGCCGAAGGGCTGGTTGAGATTGCCGGCCTCGTTGCGCAGGAATTCGAACGCGGGGTCCGCCCTTCCGTCGCCGTCGGCGTCCCGCAGCAGCTTGACGACGCCCGATCCAGCGACGTTCTCGGCCTCCGCGGCGAGCACGTCGCCGTTGGGCAGCTCATGGAGCCAGCGGACATAGCCGAGGCCGTCGGCCCAGAGCGTCACCTGAAAGGGGCCGACCGCCTTCGGCTTCGCGCCCTCGGGCCAGCCGATCCTTTCGGCCGGATTGCGGGCGAAAGGCGTCGCATAGGGCTCCGGCAGAGGCGGCCGCGGAGGATCGGCGCGGGCGGCGGGAGCGGCGACGGAGAGAGACAGCGCGACGGCCAAAGCCACGCGACCGAGACCGATCGTCGGCCCGATGGGGCGACGCTCGCGATCGTCAGTCCCTGTCCTTCTCCCACGCCTCGACATAGTCGCGCGCTTTCTCCTGCTCCTCCGGCGTCGCTGTGGCGCTCGCCTCAGCGTAGAGATCGCGGATCCATTTGTCGCCGGCGCCGGCGGCGGAATTTGCGAGCGTCAGCCACATGAGCCCGCGAGCCGCCTGCTTCGGGATGTCGATCCCGTTGAACAGCATGTGGCCGAGGACGGCCTGCGCCTCGCGCTGTCCCTTGTTGGCCGCGAGCCCGAGCCAGCGGGCGCCCTGCCGGACGTCCTTCGAGCCGGGGCCGTCGAGATAGATGCGGGCGAGATTGTACTGGGCGTCCGGGTCGCCGAAATAGGAGGCGGCGTAGGAGAACATCTCCTTCGCGCGCGCCTGGTCGGCGCGGATCGGCGAGCCGGGGATGCCGTCGAGATAGTAGTTGCCGAGCGCGACGAAGGCGTTCGCCACGAAGCGGGCCTGTACGGTGTCGGGCGCGTCGTCGGCGTGGGCGTTGGCGATCTGCGAGAAGTAGTCGAAGGCCTTGACGTCGTCCTTGTCGACGCCGTCGCCCTCGGCGTACATGCGGCCGAGCTTCCACTGCGCCATGGCGTGGCCGCGCTTGGCGGCGTCGAGCAGCGAGGTCACGGCGGTGGCCTTGTCGCCGGCCATATAGGCCCGCGCGCCGGTCTGGAACGCCTGATAGGGCGACTCCTCCCGCTCCTTCTTCGAGGATCCCTCGAAGGCGCATGCGCCCGATACGAGGCCGACAAGCGCCAGCCACGCGAGCGCGAAGACGGCGAAGCGCTCAGACATCCGCATAGGCGCGCCGCTCGTTCTTGCCGCCGGGATGGGTCACGGCGCCGTAGCGAGCCGGGCCGACCCCTTGCGCGAACTTCCAGATCGCGCCCGAGCCGAAGCCATGCTCGCGCGGCTTCCACTCCTTGGCGCGGGCGGCGAGCTCCTCGTCGGAGAGCTCGACCGACAGCACGCCCTCGATCGCGTCCATGACGATCATGTCGCCGTCGCGGATGAGGCCGATCGGGCCGCCGACCGCGGCCTCCGGCCCGACATGCCCGACGCAGAAGCCGCGGGTCGCGCCGGAGAAGCGCCCGTCGGTGATGAGCGCCACCTTGTCGCCCATGCCCTGGCCGTAGAGAGCGGCGGTCGTCGCCAGCATCTCGCGCATGCCGGGCCCGCCCTTCGGACCCTCGTAGCGGATGACGAGGACCTCGCCCTCCTTGTAGTCGCGCTTCGACACTGCCTCGAAGCACGCCTCCTCGTTGTCGAAGCAGCGGGCCGGGCCGCGGAACGTCTGGTTCTTGAGGCCGGCGACCTTCACGATCGCGCCGTCGGGCGCGAGATTGCCCTGAAGGCCGACGACGCCGCCCGTGCGGGTGATCGGCCGGTCGGCCGGATAGACCACGTCCTGCTCGGCGTTCCAGCGCACCTTTTCGAGGTTTTCGGCGATGGTGCGGCCGGTGACCGTGAAGCAGTCGCCGTGCAGGAAGCCGTGGTCGAGCAGCGTCTTCATCAGCAGCGGCACGCCGCCGACCTCGAACAGGTCCTTGGCGACGTATTTTCCGCCCGGCTTCAGGTCGGCGACATAGGGCGTGCGCCGGAAGATCTCGGCGACGTCGAACATGTCGAACTCGATCCCGACCTCGTTGGCGATCGCGGGGAGATGCAGCGCCGCGTTGGTCGAACCGCCGGACGCCGCCACGACGGTCGCCGCGTTCTCCAGCGCCTTGCGGGTGACGATGTCGCGCGGGCGAATGTTGCGGGCCACGAGCTCCATGATCTGCTCGCCCGCCGCCATGCAGAACCGGTCGCGGATCTCGTAAGGCGCAGGCGCCCCGGCGGAGTAAGGCAGCGCGAGCCCGATCGCCTCGGAGACGGTCGCCATGGTGTTGGCGGTGAACTGCGCGCCGCACGCGCCGGCGGACGGGCACGCGACCTGCTCGATTTCGTCGAGGTCCTCGTCCGACATCTCGCCGACCGAGTGCTTGCCCACCGCCTCGAACATGTCCTGCACGGTGACGGGCTGGCCGCGGAAGGAGCCCGGCAGGATCGAGCCGCCGTAGATGAAGATCGACGGCACGTTGAGGCGCACCATCGCCATCATCATGCCGGGGAGAGACTTGTCGCAGCCCGCGAGGCCGACCAGCGCGTCGTAGCAGTGGCCGCGCATGGTGAGCTCGACCGAGTCCGCGATGACCTCGCGCGAGGCCAGCGAGGACTTCATGCCCTCGTGGCCCATGGCGATGCCGTCGGTGACCGTGATGGTGCAGAACTCGCGCGGCGTGCCGTTCGCGGACGCGACGCCCTTCTTCACCGCCTGCGCCTGGCGCATCAGCGAGATGTTGCAGGGCGCGGCCTCGTTCCAGCACGAGGCGACGCCGACCAGCGGCTGGTGGATCTGGGACTTGGTCAGCCCCATGGCGTAGAGATAGGATCGGTGCGGCGCGCGCGCCGGACCTTCCGTCACGTGACGGCTCGGCAGATTGGACTTGTCGATCGTCCTGGCGTCCATCGGCACACGCACCCCTCGGAGGCGACTGGCCCCCTACCGGACGTTCCTGCGGCCGGATCCGGACGGTCGATCAGCCCCCCGGCCGAACGCCATGCCTGAAACGTCCACCACCTGCTGATTTCGGAACATCCCCGGCCCCCCGACCGGCGTTAACCAAGATCGCGTTTTCTTTCAGCAGGTTACAGACGTTCTACCCTTTCCTTTGTGGCTTAATGGCGGCGGGCGCAGGGTCGCAAAGCGCCGAAACCGCTCCGATCCGAGGCTGTTGCGTTTAGGCCACGCGCCCTTCGACGGACGCCGTCGAGGCCGCCGACCGGCCGGCGACGAGGTCGTCGAACAGTTTCATCTGGCGCGGCAGGCAGACGGTCGCGAGGTCGTAGTTCGCGACCGCGAACTCGCGCGCGGCGCGGCGCATCGGGCCGAGCGAGGCGCGTTCGGCGAGCGTCCGGGTCACGGTCCAGGCGAGCGCGGCGACGTCGAAGAAGTCGAACAGCCGGCCCGTAACCCCGTCCTCGACGACCTCGCGCACAGGCTCGGTGCCGGACGCCACGATCAGCGCCCCGGCCGACATCGCCTCGAGCAGCGACCAGGACAGCACGAAGGGATAGGTCAGATAGACGTGGACGGAGGAGACCTGCAGCATCGACAGGAAATCGGGCTTCGCGATCTGCCCGAGAAAGTGCACGCGGCTCATGTCGAGCCGGTCGCGGACTTCGTCGAGGAAGATCTGTTTCCAGCTCTTCCCGTCCGGCGCCTTGCTTCCGTAGGAGACGCCGTCGCCGCCGACGATGAGGACCTGGGCCTCGGGGCGACGGGCGAGGATCTCCGGCAGCGCGCGCATGAAGACGTGGTAGCCGCGATAGGGCTCGAGCTGACGGTTGACGAAGGTGATCACCTCGTCGCGCGGGGTCAGCGTCGGGCCGCCCGGCACGGCGAAGCGCGCATTGGCCTTCGGCGCAGCCGCCTGCGTGTCGATCCCGTCATGCGCGACCGCGATCCGGTCGCGCATGAACTCCGGGTGCTGGCGGCGCTGCCATTCGGTCGGCGACAGTCCGAGATCGGCGGCCGCGAGCGCGGTCAGCATGCCGGCGTTCTTGGCGCGGATGCGCAGCGCCGTCCGCAGGCCGCCGTCGGGAAACTCCGGGTCGAAGCCGACGTCGGCGCCGGTCGCGTTGTAGAAGAACTCGCAGAAGGCGACATGGCGGGCGTTCGGAAACAGGTCGCGGGCGAACAGCGTCTCGCCCCAGCCAGTGTGGCCGACGACGAGCGCCGGATCGCAGCCCGCCTCGCTTTTGAGGCGCTGCATGGCCGCGGCGGCGAGTTCGCCGCGGATGACGTCGCTGTTGAAGCGCTCGACCAACGCATGTCCGGCGCGGGGAAGCTTTTCGGGGATGCGGTAGCCGAGGCCCGTCACATGCGGCCGCGGCCGCGCCGTGGGGCCGCCGACCGCGAAGACCCGCGTGTCCGGCCGCCGCGCGAAGGCCTGAGCGGCGTGCACGAACTGGCCGGGGAAATTGTTGTGAACGAACAGGACGTCCAAGCGGCTATCCCCCAGCCGAGGTCATGACCGGCGCGCGAGGCACCTTCGGCAGGTATGACGAACGCGCTGGTTTATCCTTCCCGCTTCCACGAAAACACCCACGTCTCCGTCACCGGCCGGTCGCCGACCCTGAGCACCGCGCGAAGCTGAGCCTCGGCGCCGGCCTCCTCCAGCCGGTGGTCGAGGAACAGGCGGAAGCCGCCGATCTCGCGGTTCGGCACGACATAGGCCGCCTCGATCTTGCCGGCCGTCGCGCCCGTATCGGTCACGACGCGCTTCGGTTCGTCGAGCCAGTAGTCGAGGTCTCCGCCTTCGAAGTCGACGATGAAGCGGCGGATGTCGGACGCGCCGGGGTTCGGATCGCCGGACGCCCGCGCCTCGGTCACGAAGGTGTGGATCGCGCGCGCCTTCGGCGTCAGCCGCTCGGCGAGCTTCAGCGAGCGGATCACGTAGGAATGGCGGACCGTCTCGCCCGCCTTCGGCGCGACGTCGGGCGTCCAGTACGCGACGACGTTGTCGAAGGTCTCGTTGTCGGTCGGGATCTCGACCAGCTCGACGCGCCCCGGCCCCCAGTCGCCCTGCCGCTCGATCCAGTAGCTCGGGCGGAGGTCGTATCGGACCTCGAGGTCCTGATAGTGCTCGAACAGCCGGTCGCGCTGCAGCAGGCCGTAGGCCTGCACGGCGGGCTCCGGAAAAACCGTCTTAAGCAGCGCCTTGGGGTTCATCAGCGGGCGCCAGGTCCATTCGCCGGAGCTGGTGCGGACGAGCAGACCGTCGCTGTCATGCACCTCGGGCCGGAAGCCCCGATAATGCTCGCGGTCGTTCTCCCCGTAGAAGAACATCGAGGTGAGCGGCGCGACGCCGAGCTTCGGGACGTCGACGCGCGGGAACAACGTCGAGCCGACCGCGCAGGTGGTCTCCTCGCCGGGCGTGATCACGAAGCGGTAGGCCCCCGTGAGCGACGGCCCGTCGAGCAGGCCGTGAACCACGATCTCGACCGCGCCGGGCGCCGGCTCCTCGATCCAGAGTTCGCGGAAGTCAGGAAACTCCTCGGGCGTGGACTCGCCCGTGTTCACCGAAACGCCCCGCGCCGAGATGCCGTAGTGCTGGCCCATGCCGAGGAAGCGGTAGTAGCTCGCGCCGAGAAACACCGCGAGTTCGTCCATCACGCTCGGGCGGTTGAGCGGGTAGAGAATGCGGATCCCGGCGAAGCCGAAGTCGATCGGCAGGCGGCCCGGCGGCTTGGTCGGCCCGAAATCGAAGAACGACGGATCGTAGGGAATGGGCGCCGGAACGCCGTCGCGCACGAGGTTCACCACCACGGGCTTCTTGTAGAGGAAGCCGCGGTGGAACAGCTCCATGCGGAAGCCGCTCTTCGAGTTGCCGAAATAGGCCCGGTCGCGCTTGAAGCGCACGGCGCGGAAGTCGTCGAACGACAGCCTGTCGAAGGCCTCGGGAAGCTTCGCCTCCGGCTCCTTGTAGGGCTGAAGCGAAAGCTGCCGCGCCCGCTCGATGACGACGCCGTGGTCGAACACGTTCCGCCCGCCCTTCTCCTTTGCGTCCTGAGCGCGGACGAGCGTGGGAGCGAGCGCGCCCGCCCCGATCAACGCGACCGTTTCCCGCCGGGTGAGCATGTCTGAAACTCCGCTACGCCCTCTGGCATGCCGAGATAGGGCGCTGGGGCGGAAAGTTGATGCGGCGGTTAGCGCGACGGCGAAACCGCGTGCTTCGGGAATTTAAGCGTCATGCTCGCGCTGCGCGCGGGCATGACGGCGAGCCTCACCCCAACTGCTTCAGAGCCGCCTCGATCTTGGCGAGGCGCTCCTCGTAGCCGGCCCGCTTCTCGCGCTCGCCCTCGACCACCTCCTCGGGCGCGCGCGCCACGAAGCTCTCGTTCGACAGCTTGCCGTCGATGCGGCGGATCTCGCCGATCGTCTTGTCGCGCTCCTTGGCGAGGCGGTCCTTCTCGGCCGCGATGTCGACCACGCCCTCGAGCGGCACGGCCACGACCTCGCCGCGGACGATGAGCTGGATCGCGCCCTTCGGCGCCTCGTCCGAAAACGACACGCCCGAGACGCGCGCGATGCGGGCGAGCGTCGGCGCAGCGCGCTCCGCCCTGCCCTTCGTGGCCTCGCCCGCCGCGACCAGCACGAGCGGCAGCGTCGCCCCCGCGGGCACGCCCATCTCGGAGCGGGCCGAGCGGAGTTCAGTGACGAGCTCCACCAGCCAGCCGATCTCGGCCTCGGCTTCGGCGTCGGCGAGCCCTTCGAGCGCCGGCCAGCGCGACAGCATCAGCAGGCCGCCCCGGCCCGCCTCGCCTGCGCGGGCGGCCCACAGCTCTTCGGTGACGAAGGGCATGAAGGGGTGCAGCAGCTTCAACGACTGATCGAGCACGAAGGCGAGCGTCGCGCGGGTCTCGGCCGCCTCCTCGCCGCCGTCCTCGCTCTGAAGCACGGGCTTCGCGAGCTCGACGTACCAGTCGCAGACCACGTTCCAGACGAAGCGGTAGACGGCCGCGGCGGCGTCGTTAAACCGGTAGGCCTCGATCGCGGCCGTGGTCTCGGCCGCGGCCTTCTGGGCCTCGCCGAGAATCCAGCGGTTCAGCGTCGCCTTCACGCCTTTCGGATCGAAGCCCGCGACCGGCGCGGAGCCGTTCATCTCGGCGAAGCGCGAGGCGTTCCAGAGCTTGGTCGCAAAGTTGCGGTAGCCCTCGACGCGCGAAGTGGCGAGCTTCACGTCGCGCCCCTGGGCCGCCATCGCCGCCATGGTGAAGCGCAGCGCGTCGGCGCCGTAGCTGTCGATCAGGTCGAGCGGATCGATGACGTTGCCCTTCGACTTCGACATCTTGGCGCCCTTCTCGTCACGGACGAGCGCGTGAATGTAGACGTCGCGGAACGGAACCTCATCCGTCACGTAAAGGCCCATCATCATCATCCGGGCGACCCAGAAGAAAATGATGTCGAAGCCGGTGATAAGCACCGAGGTCGGATAATACTTGGCGAGCTCAGGCGTCTGGTCAGGCCACCCCATGGTCGAGAACGGCCACAGCGCGGACGAGAACCAGGTGTCGAGCACGTCCTCGTCGCGCGTCAGCGCCGTCGGCGCGCCGTAGCGCTTCTCGGCGGCGGCGAGCGCCTCGGCTTCCGTCTCCTCGACGAAGATCTTGCCGTCCGGCCCGAACCAGGCCGGGATCTGGTGCCCCCACCACAGCTGGCGCGAGACGCACCAGGGCTGGATGTTCTCCATCCAGTCGAAATAGGTCCTGGACCAGTTGGCGGGCGTGAAGCGCACGCGGCCGTCACGGACGGCGGCGATCGCGTCGACCGCGAGGGTCTTGGCGTCGACGTACCACTGGTCGGTCAGGAACGGCTCGATCACGACGCCCGAACGGTCGCCATGCGGCACCTGATGGACGTGAGGCTCGGCCTCGAGCATCAGCTCGCGCTCTTCCAGCAGCGCCAGCACCTTTTTACGGGCGTCGGCGCGGTCGATCCCGTGCATCGCCAGCACGAGGTCGAGATCGGCGGACGCCGGCACGCCGTCGAGGAACGCCTCGTTGCCGGCGACGTCGAGCCTGCCTTCCGCGTCGAGCACGTTGATCAGGGGCAGGCCGTGGCGCTTGCCGACCTCGAAGTCGTTGAAGTCGTGCGCCGGCGTGATCTTGACCGCGCCGGTGCCCTTCTCGGGATCCGAGTAGCTGTCGGCCACGATCGGAATCTTCCGGCCGACCAGCGGCAGGACCACGTTTTTCCCGACCAGATGCGTATAGCGCTCGTCGTCCGGATGCACCGCCACCGCGGCGTCGCCGAGCATGGTCTCGGGGCGCGTGGTCGCGACCACGATCGACTCCTCGGAGCCCTCGATCGGATATCTGAGATGCCAGAGATGGCCCTTGGTCTCGATCGACTGGACCTCGATGTCCGAGATCGCGGTCTGGAGCTTCGGATCCCAGTTCACGAGCCGCTTGTCGCGATAGATCAGCCCGTCGCGGTGAAGCTTCACGAACAGCTTCACGACGGCGCGCGACAGGCCCTCGTCCATGGTGAAGCGCTCGCGCGACCAGTCGGCTGAGGCGCCGAGGCGCTTGAGCTGCGAGAAGATCCGCCCGCCCGATTCCGCCTTCCATTCCCAGACGCGCTCGACGAACCGATCGCGCCCCATGTCGCGCCGGCTGGGCTCCTGCCGCTCCATGAGCTGGCGCTCGACCACCATCTGCGTGGCGATGCCGGCATGGTCCATGCCCGGCTGCCACAGCACGTCGCGGCCGCGCATCCGCTCGAAGCGGGCGAGCACGTCCTGCAGCGTGTTGTTGAGCGCGTGCCCCATGTGGAGCGAGCCGGTGACGTTGGGCGGCGGAATGACGATCGAGAACGGCTGCGCGCCGGGCTCGGCGCCCGCGCCAGCTTTGAACGCGCCCGCTTCGTCCCAGCGGGCCCCGATCCGGGCCTCGATGTCGGCCGGCGAGTAGGTTTTTTCGAGCATCGTCTTCGCAGAAAAAGGGCCGCCTGCGCGAATGCGGGCGCAAAAGGCTTCGGACAAGGGTCCGCCCTTGAAGCGAAGCCCGCCGCGGGCGTCAAGGCCGGCGGCGGCGCGCGCCCGGCGCGGGATCGAGATCGGCTCGGATTTATCGCGCCGTCATGCCCGGGCAAAAGCGCGCGCATGCCGACGGCGATCGATTCAGCCGCCCTTGCGCTTGCCCGAACGCTTCTTCAGCGCGGCCTTCGCGCCCTTTGCGGCGCAGTCGAGCTGACGGCGGAGATCTTCCACCGCCCGGTCGATCTCGGCCTCGGTGCGCAGGTCGAAGCTGATCAGCCGGTCGAGTTCGCCGCCGAGGCGAACGCAGCGTTCGAGCGAGAGATAGACGACGTCGCCGCGCCGCGGATCGACCTTGTGACCGAAATAGCCTGCGTCGTCCTTCATCGCCCCGCCCGCCGCGTCGCTAACGCCCGCCGCGCGCCACGCGCTCGATCTCCTGACGCACGAGACGCTCCACGAGCGGCGGCAGGTTGTCGTCGAGCCACGCCTTCAGCATCGGCCTCAGCATGTCGCGCACGATGTCGTCGAGCGTGCGGGCGGAGCCGGCGAGAATCGTGTTGGCGAGCGTGCCGAAGGCGGCCTGCACCGCCTCGTCGGCGCCCGGCGACAGCAGGCGGTCCGCCTCGTCCACCATGCGCGGGGCCGGCTGCGACGGCGCGGACGCGAGGCTGCGCAGGACCGGCGCGGGCGCGGGCTCCGGCTTCTCCACGACCTCTTCGGTAAGCTCCAGAATGTCGAGATCGTCCTCGACGAGCTTTACGGGAGAGGCCGGCGCGGGCTTCGGGGCCGGCTCCGGCGCGGGGCTTGCGTCCATCGCCGCGAACATCGCGTCGATGTCGTCCTGTGCGAGATCCGCCATGGCGACCTCCGGCTCGGGCTCGGGCTCGGCCGCGGGGGCGACCGGCTCAGACTTCTGCGAAGGGGACTTCGCGGGAACGTCGGCGGCCTTGGCGGCCGGCTTCGACGGCGTCGGTTCGTCGTCGGAGATGATCCGGCGGATCGAGGCCAGGATCTCCTCCATCGTCGGCTCGTGAGCCTTGGCCGCGCTGCTCATACGCTCTCCGCTCGGTTCGCGAGGCCGCCCGCTACGCCGCCGGCGGCCCAAGCCTCAAGCGGTGCTCACGAATCGTTTCGGGACGCCGACCCCATCTCCGCTGCGAGTATTGCATCTAAGCCGTCCGGAACAAGCGCCCGGCGGCCGTCTCCACAGGAGCGCGGCCGCGCGCGTCGCCCCTCAGCGGCCGTCCGGCGTCCTGAGGCCGATCCACTTGTCGCGGACCTGCTCGTAATGGACGTTCGGGTCGTAGCGGGCGACCCGGAGGCCGAGCTTCTCGGCCGTGAGCCAGCCGACCGAGGACAGCAGCGCGTAGGACGCCACCACCCGGTCGTGCTGGGCCTGGATCAGCGTGACGCGCGAATCGAGCACCAGCTGCTGGGCGTTCAGCACGTCGAGCGTGGTGCGCTGGCCGACCTTGGCCTCCTCTCGGACGCCGTTCAGCGCCACCTGGTTCGCCTCGATCTGCGACTGCGCTGAGGTGATCTGGGCCGTCGCCGACTGGACGTTGCCCCAGGCGGAGACCACCGCCTGCCGCACCTGATCGCGCGCGATGTCGGCCTCGAGCCGGCGCTGGCCCGCCGTTTCCTTGGCCTGGCGCACGGCCGAATATTCCGAGCCGCCCTGATAGATCGGGATGCTGAGCCGGCCGACGATCGACGCCGACGTGGTTCGGCCGATCTGCGCGGCGCTGTCGTTCCAACGACGCTGATACGCCGCCTCGAGCCCGAGGCTCGGCAGCAGCGCGCCCTCGAAGACGCGGATCTGCAGGGTCGCGGCGTCGACGCCGTGGAACGCCGCGAGAATCGCCGGATGCTGCGCCTGGCTGAGGCCGATCGCGGAAGCGAGCGACTTCGGCAGCAGCTTGTCGACGGAACGGGCGGCCTTCGGGCGGCCGATGTCCTCGCCGACGATCTGACGGTAGGTCGCGCGGCTGGTGTTCAGCTGCGCCTCGGCCTGGCTGACGGCCGTATGAGATCCCTGAACGGCCGCTTCAGCCTGCGCGGTGTCGGTGCGCGTCACTTCGCCGACGTTGAACCGTTCGCGCGCCGCGCGAAGCTCTTCGTCCAGCACGTCGACGTTGTTCCGCCGGACGTCGAGGATGGCGTAGTCGCGCAGCACGTCCATATAGGCCTGCGCCGCGTCGAACAGAACGTTCTGCTCGGAGTTCCGCAGGGTCTCGCGGGCGCCGAGAATGTTCGATTCCGCCGAACGCACCTGATTGTAGGTGCGTGATCCGTCGTAGATCGTCTGGGTGCCTGATATGCCGTAGCCGCGGGGCGTGGTGGCTCCCGAACCCGTGCCCGACAGGCTGGAGAGCACGTTGCCGAGCTGCTCCTGCTGCCCCGGGGTAAAATCGGACAGGTCGGCGGCGGCGCCCCCGCTGTTCTTGGGCTTGTAGGTGGTCTTCTGTCGTCCGATGTCCGCCGACGCCGAGATCGTCGGGCGGTAGCCGGACAGCGCCTGCGGCACCTGTTCGTCGATGGCGCGCGTCGAGGCGCGCTGCGCGTTCAGCGTCGGATTCGCCGTGTAGGCGCGCGCAAGCGCCTGTTCGAGCGTCTGGGCGCTCGCCCCTTGCGCGAACAGGCACGCCAACCCGAACGCGGCGGCGACCAACACGTCCCCGCGGCGACGGAACCTAACGCTCGTCGACATTCGAACTCACCGGATTTCGAGGCCTCGCCGCCGGATGTTTCCGTGCGGCGCGGACTCTGCATGACGCGTCCCGGGAGGGAGCCTATCCGCAGGGCCGGCGGGGGAAAACGGCTCCGCCCCGCCTTCGTCGAAAGTCGCTCGCGAGTGGCGCAAAGCGGCCACAGTCGCGGATGCTTCAGAACGCGAAGACCTCGGCCGGCGCGAAGCCCGGCAGCACCGGGGCGGATACGTCAAAAAACGTAGTGGCCGCAAGCGCTTCGCCGTTTCTCCGGAACACCGTGGCGCGCTGCGGCCTGCCCTCTCCGGCCGGCGCGACCATGCGCCCGTGCGGCGCAAGCTGCGCCGCAAGGCGTTCGAGCCCGGTCACGATTGCGCCATCGCAGAAGATCAGGTCGAACGGGGCCTCGGCGGGGGCGCCGTCGACGAGCGGCCCTTCGACGACCGTCGCCCTGCCGGACAGGCGCGCCAGCGCCTCGACGGTCAGTTCCGGATCCTGTTCGAGCGCCGTGACCGCGGCGCCGAGTTCGGCGAGAATCGCCGCGGCGTAGCCGTAGCCGCAACCGACCACAAGCGCCCTTTCGCCCGGCTGCACGTCTGCGAGCTGAATGAGCTTCGCGAGCGTCATCGGCTCGAGCATGGCGCGGCCGATCGGCCCGAGCGGCACGCGCGCGTCGAGATAAGCGAGGTCGCGCCGCGCGTCCGGCACGAAGGATTCGCGCGGGACGGAGAGGAACGCCGCGAGGACGCGATGATCGGTGACGTCGGCGGTGCGGATCTGCCCGTCCACCATGCCGAGCCTGAGGCGCTCGAAATCCGTCATCCTGAAATCCTTCGCAAAGCCTCGCTTCTCAGGGCCGGGCCCGGAAGCACGCCCGCTCTTTTGCGGCAGGCCGCGCACGCTTTCAAGCGCGCACGTCGCTGCGGCGGCGCGCGCGAGCGCGGAGCAAACCCCGTGTTGCGACGACGCGGCGCCTCCGCTATGGAGAGCGGCCTTCCGCAGGACGCCTGCCTTCTCCGGGTTTGTGACCCGAACAAGACAGCACACGGGGCCACGTGGCGGAATGGTTACGCAGAGGACTGCAAATCCTTGTATCCCGGTTCGATTCCGGGCGTGGCCTCCACTCCTTCCCGCATATTTCCCGCAAAGTTTCGCCTCTCGTGCAGAAAGGCGCCCAAACGGGCTGGCGCTGTCCAAAACCCTCTGCTATAGGGCCGGCCCTCGGGACCTGACGGCGACGTCGCGGCCCCGTTCCTCGGTAGCTCAGCGGTAGAGCCCTCGACTGTTAATCGAGTTGTCGCAGGTTCGAATCCTGCCCGAGGAGCCAGTTTCTAACAAGCCATTGGTCTTGTTGGGTTTAAGATAGGCGGGGCTCCGGCCCCGCCTATCGTCCCCCTTTTTTGAGATCGCAAGCTCCTTCCGGGGATCGCGTGCGACGATTCAGGCGAGCGCCACCCCAATTCGGGCGGCGATCACGTCCGTTTTCTTCCAATTCAGATCGAGTCGCGGACGATAATCGCACGAGCGTCGGCGCGCGCCTTGGAAGCGGATGATCCGGCGCGGTCGTTAATCATGACCAGTCAGCCGAGAAAGTATCCACCTACAGCCCTTACTGACGGTCGGCCGCTTCATCGCGAAGTCCCAACGTCATTTTTTAGAATGCTTATAAAAATGTCGTAAACGTGGCTTCACGTTCCCAGGTTGTGGCATGTTTGGTCGCCCAACATGGACCATGCGATGCCCGACAGCACCAAACAGCACTTTGTCGAAGTCATCGATATACGGACACGCAAGGTGGTGCGCCGTTATGGTCCCTACGATCGGCACGAAGCCGTGCGATCTCGGCCGGCGGTTCGGCGACAGGCGACCGACCACCCTTCGGCTGAAGTGTCCGTCGTCCGGCATCATTCGACATGCGCCCTGCTTGACTTCGACTCCGAGCCCCGCATGTGCGACTGCGACCCTAGATTGATCCTGCGATAGCCATTCAAAGGCGCGCTCGTCGTCGCAGGTCGGGCAGGCAGCCTCGCTCCAACATGGCGACAAGGCCCGAGAAGCCACTTTCGATAGGCGCCAACGGAAACGCCGGCCCCATTTTGGCGTTCGTTCCCTTGCGCGCGCCCCGTCCTGTTCAGGCGGCGGGCGCCCCACGACGCCCCTCGCCCGCAGCGGAGACCGCATGTCCTTGAGCAAGACGCCCCCGTCCGGCGGCGCGCTGGTCTGGTTTCGCGACGATCTGCGGCTCGCGGACAATCCCGCGCTCGACGCCGCCGTGAAGAGCGGCGCGCCGGTGACGGCGCTCTACGTGCTCGACGACGAATCGACGGGACTGCGCCCGATGGGCGGCGCCTCGCGCTGGTGGCTGTCGAACGCGCTCGAGGCGCTCGCCGCCGACTGCAAGGCGATCGGCCTGCCGTTCGCGGCGCGGCGCGGGCGGGCGGCGGACGTCGTGCGCGAGGCGATCGACGAGGCCGGGGCCGATTCGGCGTTCTGGAACCGCCGCTACGCCGCGGAGGACCGCGAGATCGACGCCGGCCTTAAAGCCTCGCTGCGCGAGGACGGGCTCTCGGTCGAAAGCTTCAACGGCCGGCTGCTGAACGAGCCCTGGGAGGTCCGCTCCAAGGCGGGCGGCCTGCGCGCGCGGCGCGCCAGCGGCTCCTCTGCCGAAGCCCGGCCGGACGAAACTGGCTCCCGGCCCGGCGCTGAAAGGCGAGGAGATCCGGTCGTTCGGGCTCGAACCGTCCGGGCCCGACTGGGCGCAGGGACTGCGCGAAGCGTGGGAACCGGGAGAGGACGGCGCGAGAAAAGCGCTGGAGCGCTTCCTTGACGAGGGACTGAAGGGCTATGCGACGGAGCGCGATCGACCCGACCGGGAAGGCACGTCGCGTCTGTCGCCGCATCTCGCGTTCGGCGAAGTCTCTCCGCGCCAGCTCTGGCACGCGGTCGAGCGGGCCGCCGCCGAGGGCCTCGCCTCGGCGAAGGATGTCGAGACCTTCCGCGCCGAACTCGGCTGGCGGGAGTTCAACCACCATCTGCTGCACCACTGGCCGGATCTCGCGACCGAGAATTTTCAGAAGCGCTACGACGATTTCCCGTGGGGCCGGCCGAACGCCGCGCATGCGAAGGCGTGGCGAAAGGGGCTCACCGGCTATCCGATCGTGGACGCGGGGATGCGCCAGCTCTGGACGACGGGATGGATGCACAACCGCGTGCGCATGATCGCGGCGTCCTTTCTGATCAAGGATCTGATGATCCACTGGCGGGAGGGCGAAGCCTGGTTCTGGGACACGCTGGTGGACGCCGACCCGGCCAACAATCCGGCAAACTGGCAGTGGGTGGCGGGCTCGGGCGCCGACGCCGCGCCCTACTTCCGCGTGTTCAATCCCTCGACGCAGGGCGAGAAGTTCGACCCCGGGGGCGACTATGTCCGCGCCTTCGTGCCGGAACTCGCGGAGATGCCCGCGAAATGGATCCACACGCCCTGGGAGGCGCCCGCGGACGTCCTGCGACAGGCCGGCGTCGAGCTCGGGCGCGACTATCCGAAGCCGATCGTCGACCATGCGGACGCGCGCAGGCGCGCGCTCGCCGCGTTCGAGAAGCTGAAGGCCGAATCGTCGTGACGGCGGCGCTTCCGCGGACGACGCTCGGGACGACCGGCCGGCGCCTTTTCTTCGCAACGACTTGAGCTATGCTTCCCTCGTGGGGCCGCCCGGCGGCCGGACCGCCGGCAGCCGGACGATCGCCTCGCCCTGAGCGGGGAGGCCGCTGATGACGTTGAACGTGACGGTCGCGACGCGCGCCGAAACGACCGGCCGGGACGGCGCGGACGTCGGCGGAAGGCCGGCGGCATGAGCGCGGTCGAGCTTCCGGCCTCGCCGCCCGGATTGACGGGCGACACGCTCTCGCGCGCGATCGCGGGGCTTCCCTTCGAGGTGAAGCTCGCGCTGCAAGTGGCGGCGCGCCTCAGGGCGGGCGCGCTCACGGTCTTGCTTCCCGACGGACGCAGCCTCGATTTCCGCGGCGACCTGCCGGGACCCGAGGCGACCATGATCGTGAACGATCATCGTTTCGCGCGGCGCATCCTGCGCGACGGCGACATCGGCGTCGCCGAGGGGTTTCTGGCGGGCGACTGGACCACGCCGGACCTTCCCGCCTTTCTCGAGCTGTTCTGCGTCAACGCCGACCACGTCAACGCGCATCTGCAGGCCAAGCCGCTGTTCCGGGCGCTCCAGAATCTCGGGCGCTGGATGCGCCGGAACACCAAGCGCGGCTCGAAGCGCAACATCGAGGCCCATTACGACCTCGGCAACGCCTTCTACGAGCAGTGGCTCGATCCCTCGATGACCTACAGCTCCGCCCTCTACGAGCGCGCCGACGAGGATCTCGTTGCGGCGCAGAGGCGCAAATACGAAGCGCTGGCGCGCGCGATCGGATTGCAGGAGGGCCATCGCGCGCTCGAGATCGGCTGCGGCTGGGGCGGCTTCGCCGAATTCGCCGCCCGCGAGGTGGGCGCGCACGTCACGGGGCTGACGATCAGTCCGGCGCAGCTCGACTTCGCGCGGAAGCGCATCTTCGCCGCCGGGCTTTCCGAGCGCGTGACGCTGAAGCTGCAGGACTACCGCGACGAACGCGGCGCCTACGACCGGATCGCCTCGATCGAAATGTTCGAGGCGGTCGGAGAGCGCTGGTGGCCGGCCTTCTTCGAGCAGGTCCGCGACCGGCTGAAGCCGGGCGGGGCGGCGGGCGTGCAGGTCATCACCATTCAGGACCGCTTCTTTGAAGCCTACCGGCGCGAGACCGACTTCATCCAGCGCTACGTGTTTCCGGGCGGCATGCTGCCCTCGCCAACGGCGCTGAAGCGCGCCGCTGCGGGCGCGGGACTCGGCGTCGCGGGGGAGCGCATCTTCGGCCTCGACTACGCCCGCACCCTCGCCTGCTGGCGCGACCGCTTCCGCGCCGCCTGGCCGACGATCGAGCCGCTCGGCTTCGACGAGCGGTTCCGGCGGATCTGGGAGTATTATCTCGCCTACTGCGAGGCGGGATTCCGCTCGGGCAACATAGACGTCCGGCAGGTGGTGTTCTCGAAAGGCTGAACGAGACCCGAGGACGCGCCGCGGGAAATCGGCATGGGCCGCGCTTCCCAAGCGCGGCGCGCCCGCCTAAATTCCGCGCCTCGCTCGCCCCTCCCCTCAAGCAGCCGGAATTCAGCCCATGCGCATCCGCAGCGGTCTCGTCGACGCCATCGGCAAGACCCCGCTCATCCGTCTCGTCAAGGCCTCCGAGGCGACGGGCTGCGAGATCCTGGGCAAAGCCGAGTTCATGAACCCCGGACAGTCGGTGAAGGACCGCGCCGCGCTCTGGATCATCGAGGACGCGGTCAAGCGCGGCGTTCTGAAACCCGGCGGCGTCATCGTCGAGGGAACCGCGGGCAATACCGGCATCGGCCTCGCGCTGGTCGCGAACGCGCTCGGCTACCGCACGGTGATCGTGATTCCCGAGACCCAGTCGGAAGAGAAGAAGACGATGCTGCGCCTCGCCGGCGCGGAGCTCGTCGAGGTGCCGGCGGTCCCCTACAAGGATCCGAACAACTACGTGAAGATCTCCGGCCGCCTCGCGGAGGAGCTTGCGAAAACCGAGCCCGCCGGCGCGATCTGGGCGAACCAGTTCGACAATGTCGCCAACCGGCAGGCCCACATCGATTCGACCGGCCCCGAAATCTGGGACGATCTCGACGGCAAGGTCGACGGCTTCGTCTCGGCGGTCGGCACCGGCGGCACGCTGGCGGGGGTCGCGATGGCGCTGAAGGAACGCAATCCCGCGATCAAGGTCGCGCTCGCCGATCCTCCGGGCGCCGCGCTCTACAGCTACTACACGACGGGCGAGCTGAAAGCCGAGGGCTCCTCGATCACCGAAGGCATCGGACAGGGCCGGATCACCGCGAACCTCGAAGGGCTCACGGTCGACCACGCCTACCAGATCCCGGACGCCGAAGCCGTTCAGGTCGTGTTCGACCTTCTGGAGCACGAGGGGCTCTGCCTCGGCGGCTCCTCGGGCGTGAACGTCGCCGGCGCGATCCGGCTCGCGAAGGACATGGGGCCGGGCCACACCATCGTGACCATCCTGTGCGACTATGGCACGCGCTATCAGTCGAAGCTGTTCGACCCGGCCTTCCTGCGGTCGAAGGACCTGCCGGTCCCGGGCTGGCTCGAAAAGCCCGGCAGGGTCGACCTGACCACGGTGCTGCAGTGACGAACCCCTACCTGGTCTCCACCGACTGGCTGGCCGAACGGCTCGGCGATCCGGACATCGCGCCGGTCGACGGGTCCTGGCACCTGCCTGACGCCGGACGCTCCGGACGGACCGAGTTCCTCGAGCGTCACATTCCCGGCGCTGTCTTCTTTGACGTCGACGGCGTTTCGGACCCATCCTCGGGCCTGCCCCACATGCTTCCGTCTCCGCACGCCTTCGCGGACGCCATGGGCGCGCTCGGGCTCTCGGAAACGATGACGCTCGTGGTCTACGACGCGACCGGCCTGTTCTCCGCGCCTCGCGTCTGGTGGACGTTCCGCACGATGGGGGTGGAAACCGTCTACGTCCTCGACGGCGGCCTGCCGAAATGGCTCGCCGAGGGAAGGCCGACGGAAAGCGGACCTTCGCCCCGCAAACCTGGCGCCTTCAAGGCGCGCTTCGACGCCGACGCGGTGAAATCCGCCGACGACGTGCAGACGCTTCTTGGTTCGGGCGCCGCCCAGGTCGTCGACGCCCGGCCCTCCGCGCGCTTCAGAGGCGACGCGCCGGAGCCCCGCCCCGGCCTCGCTTCGGGCCACATGCCCGGCGCGCTGAACCTGCCGTCCTCCGCCCTGGTTAAAGACGGGCGGCTCGCTGGCGAAGCGGAGCTCCGCGCCGCTTTCGAAACCGCCGGCGTCGACGTTTCCCGGCCGATCGTCACGACCTGCGGCTCGGGCGTCACCGCCGCCGTCGTCGCTTTCGCTCTCGAAGGTCTCGGGACTTCGGCCGCCGGGCTCTATGACGGATCCTGGGCCGAATGGGGCGCCGGGGACAGGCCAGTCGAGACGAGCCTCACGAAAGGCTGATCGAAAGACCTCTCGGCGCAATGCGAGATTGCGCCGGCGACGTTGTCGCGACTCGAGATCGTACGCTAGACATTGTGACGAACGGACGACCGTCGCGCCGTGGCTGACCGCGCGTCGACAGTCGATCCTTTTTGCACGAGCGAGAACGATGGTCGACGTCGCCACGCCTGTTAAGGTCAAGAAGCCGAAGCGCAGTTTCCTCTACCGGACGGGCAAGAAGCTTCGTCCGTGGTTCGACGACATGCTGGCGAGATCCTCGCTGGTCGGGAACCCGCCGGTGTTCGACCCGGCCACGTTCGCCTGGACCAAGGAGCTCGAGGCGAACTACGAGGCGATCCGGGTCGAGGCGCTCAAGGTCCTCGAATTCGAAGACATTCCGATCCTCCCCGACATTTCGCCGGACCACGGGCGCCTGGGCGCCGACCGCAAGTGGAAATCCTTCTTCCTCTATGGCTACGGCTATCGGGTCGACGACAACTGCGCCAAGGCGCCGGTGACGGCCGAGATCGCGAGCCGCGTGCCGGGACTGAACAGCGCCTTCTTCTCGATCCTCGCGCCCGGCGCCCGGATTCCGCGCCACCGCGGGGTCACCAAGGGCCTCATCACCTGCCATCTCGGCGTGGTGGTGCCCAAGGACTGGCGGGCCGTCCGCATGGCGGTGCACGACGAGATGGTGCACTGGCATGAGGGCAAGTGCCTCGTGTTCGACGACACCTATTTCCACGAGGTGTGGAACGAGACCGACGAGACCCGCGTGGTCCTGCTCGTGCAGTTCGAGCGCCCGATGAAGCAGCCGGGACGCGCGATCGGCCGCGCCTTCATGGGCGCGGTGCGCCGCAGTCCCTTCGTGCAGGAAGCGCGCAAGAACTTCCTCGCCTGGCAGGGCGCGCAGAACAAGATCGACGGGCACTGAAAGCGGGCCTCGCGGCGGGGAAACGTCGTTCGACGCGCCGGACCCCTCAGTCCTCGTCGGACGGGCGGCCGCCGATCGCCCGCGCCAGATGATGCGGGGCGACGAGCACCACGAAGGTCAGCGCGAGCCCCAGCGCGACAAGCCGCCAGTCCGCGAGCGCGCAGGCGATCCCGAAGGCCGCCGTCAGCCACACGGCCGCCGCGGTCGTCAGCCCGCGCACGTGGTCGCCGTCCTTCGGCTTGAGTATCACGCCGGCCCCGAGGAAGCCGACGCCGGTCAGCACGCCCTGCAGAACGCCCTGAACCACCCGGCTGACCGCGTCGGGACCGGCGTCCTGCCCGAGCCTGTCCAACGCGGCGAGCGCTGCGAGGCACGCGCCGAGCGACACGAGGCCGAGCGTGCGCGTTCCGGCCGCCTTGTGCTTCATGTCGCGGTTGAAGCCGACCGCGATCCCGCAGGCGGCGGCCGCCGCGAGCCGCAGCGCCCATTCCGCGAACGCCGCGTCGAAGGCCGCGGCGATCATGACGTCAGATCCCGAGTTTCGACTTCAGGATGTCGTTGACGGCCTGCGGATTGGCCTTGCCGCCCGAAGCCTTCATCACCTGCCCGACGAACCAGCCGATCAGCGTCGGCTTGGCTTTCGCCTGCTCGACCTTGTCGGGGTTCGCGGCGATGACCTCGTCCACCACCTTCTCGATCGCGCCGGCGTCCGTGACCTGCTTGAGGCCGCGGCTCTCGACCAGCTCGCGCGGATCGCCGCCCTCGGTCCACAGGATCTCGAACAGGTCCTTGGCGATCTTGCCCGAGATGGTGCCGTCCGTGACCAGCTCGACCAGCCCGCCGAGCTGATCGGCGGAGACCGGGCTTTCCGAGATTGCCTTGCCTTCCTTGTTGAGGCGGCCGAACAGCTCGTTGATCACCCAGTTGGCCGCCGCCTTGGCGTCGCCGCGCTTCGCCACCTGCTCGAAGAAGTCGGCCGATTCGCGCTCGAGCGTGAGCACCATCGCGTCATAGGGCGTGACGCCGTAATCGCGCACGAAGCGCGCCTTCTTGTCGTCGGGCAGTTCGGGCAGAGCGGCCGCGAGTTCGTCGACCTCGGCCTGCTCCACGACCAGCGGCAGCAGGTCCGGGTCCGGGAAATAGCGGTAGTCGTGCGCTTCTTCCTTCGAGCGCATGGCGCGGGTCTCGCCCTTCACGGGGTCGAACAGCCGCGTCTCCTGATCGATCGCGCCGCCGTCCTCCAGAATCTCGATCTGGCGGCGGGCCTCGGTCTCGATCGCCTGTCCGATGAAGCGGATCGAGTTGACGTTCTTGATCTCGCAGCGCGTGCCGAACGGGGCGCCGGGCTTGCGGACCGAGACGTTCACGTCGGCGCGCAGGTTGCCCTTGTCCATGTCGCCGTCGCAGGAGCCGATGTAGCGCAGGATGGTGCGGAGCTTGGTGACGTAGGCCTTGGCCTCCTCCGAGGAGCGGAGGTCCGGCTTCGACACGATCTCCATCAGCGCCACGCCCGACCGGTTGAGGTCGACGAAGGAGCTTTTCGGATCCTGGTCGTGGATCGACTTGCCGGCGTCCTGTTCGAGATGGATGCGCTCGATGCCGACCACGACGCTCTCGCCGTCGCCCATGTCGACCGTAACCTCGCCCTCGCCCACGATCGGGCTCTTGTACTGCGAGATCTGGTAGCCCTGCGGCAGGTCCGGATAGAAGTAGTTCTTCCGGTCGAAGGTGGAACGGAGGTTGATCTGCGCCTTGACGCCGAGCCCGGTGCGGATCGCCTGCCGCACGCATTCGTGGTTCAGCACGGGCAGCATGCCGGGCATGGCGGCGTCGACCAGGCTGACATGGCTGTTCGGCGACGCGCCGAAGCCCGTCGAGGCGCCGGAGAACAGCTTCGCCTCCGAGGTCACCTGCGCGTGAATTTCGAGCCCGATCACCACCTCCCAATCGCCGGTGGCGCCGGAAATGAGCTTCGACGAGGCGGGGATCTTGGAGGGGGCGTTCATGGGTGTCGGCGGCCTTCAGGCGAACTCTTCGGGGGTCTTCCTAGCCGTTCACCCGCGGCCAAGACAACGGTGGCGTCTTCAGGGAAGGCGGAACCGAACGAGCGTCGAGACGCCCTTTCCCTTCGCTGACGAGGCCTCGATCTTCGCCCGAGCGTTCGCTTCGAGCGAACGGGCGATCAGAAAGCCCATCTTGCCGGGCTTCGGCCAGCTTACGTCCTCGGGCATACCGACGCCGTCGTCCGACACGCTGACGAGACAGGAGCCGTCCTTCTCGCGCACGCAGCAGAGGGTCACTTCCCCGTCTTCGCGATCGGGAAACGCGTGCTTCAGCGCGTTCGTCACCAATTCGTTCACGAGCAGGCCGAGCGGCATCGCAATGTTGATCGAAGCAGGGATGACGTCGAGCCGGTGGTTCAGCCGAATGCCTTCGACGGCCTGCGCCTTCATCACCGCGCTCGCGATCTGACTGAGATAGGATCCAAGATCGACGTCGCCCTCCCCGACCGACAGTTGCTGATACAGGAGCCCAAGCGTTTCGACGCGGCCCGCGAGGCTCGCGAAGCGTTCGTCCTCGATCCCGGCGACGCCGGCCTTGCGGGCCTCCATACGAATCAGCGCCGTGATCATCTGCAGGTTGTTCTTCACCCGATGCTGAATTTCGTTCAGCAGCAGGTCTTTCTCTCGCAGCTTCGCCTCGATGTCCTCGCCGGGCAGCTCGACCAGCGCGACCAGCCGGAAATGCTCCCGACCATCGTCGTCCTCGATGACCGCGGCGTTCGCCTCGACCGCGATGCGGGTCGCGCCGTCGTCATGCTCGAAAGCGCCGATCACGCCTCGACTTTCGAGCACGGACCGCGCGAGACCGGGTCCGTCGCCGCGACTTGACCAGCGTTGATCGAGCTCGTCCCAACTCGCGCCTACGATCGCGTCTTCTTCGAGACCGATCAGCTCAACCGCCTCGTGATTGGCGTAGACGACGCGTTCGCCGCTGCGGGCGATCTCGCCCACGAGGATGGCGATCGGCAGATGATCGAGAAATTGCTTGAACTGATCGGACTCCAGCGCTTGCGCGAGCTCCGGCGTCGCAAGCAGCTTGTCCATCTCGTCGGCGAGTTGTTCGGCGGGGGCGCGGTCGGCCGCCTCCTCCTTTTTCGAACCGTTCGTCACGCGATCCCCTCGGGTCAAGCCGTCAGCCGCCCGCCTTCTCCATCAACCGCCGCTCATGGGCGATGAACTCGCGCATCATCGCCCGCCAGATGGCCTCGGCAAGCTCGGGGTCGATGTCCGTCCTTGCGGCAAGCTCGCGGGCGTGCGCCGCCACCTGCTCCACCCGCCACGGCACCAGCGCGATCTCGGGATCGGCCTTGATGCGCGCGGCCTCCGCAATGCAATGGGCGCGCTCGGCCATCAGCGGCATCAGCTTCTCGTCGAGAGCGTCGATCGCCGCCCTCACCTCGTCCATCGAAGCATAGGTCGGTCGCGCGCTCACCACCAGCGGTCCGGCTGGAAGCGGCCGTTGGCGTCCTCGATGACGGCGGCGGTCGAAAACAGCGTCTCCTCGTCGAACGGCCGGCCGATGAGCTGCAGCGCGAGCGGCAGGCCCTCGGACGACAGGCCGGCGGGGACTGCGATCCCCGGCAGGCCCGCCATGTTCACCGTCACGGTGAAGACGTCGTTGAGGTACATCTCCACCGGCGAGGCGTTCGCCATCTCGCCGACGCCGAAGGCGGCCGAGGGCGTCGCGGGGGTGAGGATCGCGTCGACGCCGGCGTCGAACACGGTCTCGAAGTCGCGCTTGATCAGCGTGCGCACCTTCTGGGCGCGGACGTAATAGGCGTCGTAATAGCCCGCCGACAGCACATAGGCCCCGATCATCACGCGCCGGCGCACCTCGCGGCCGAAGCCGGCGGCGCGGGTATTTTCGTACATCTCGGTGACGTCGCGGCCCGGAACGCGCGCGCCGTAGCGCACGCCGTCATAGCGAGCGAGGTTCGACGAGGCCTCGGCCGGCGCCACGATGTAATAGGCCGGCAGCGCGTACTTGGTGTGCGGCAGCGAGACCTCGACGATCTCGGCGCCCGCGGCCTTGAGCTGCTCCGCGCCTTGAGCCCAGAGCTTCTCGATCTCCGCCGGCATGCCGTCGACGCGATACTCCTTCGGCAGACCGATCTTCAGGCCCTTCACCGAACGGCCGACCGCCGCCTCGTAGTCGGGCACGGGCCGGTCCACGGAGGTCGAATCACGCTTGTCGTAGCCCGCCATCGCGCCCATCAGGATCGCGCAGTCGCGCACGTCGCGGGCGATCGGGCCGGCCTGATCGAGCGAGGAGGCGAAGGCCACGATGCCCCAGCGCGAGCAGCGGCCGTAAGTGGGCTTCATGCCCACGGTGCCGGTGAAAGCGGCCGGCTGGCGGATGGAGCCGCCGGTGTCGGTCGCGGTCGCGCCGAGGCAGATGCGCGCGGCGACCGCCGCCGATGAGCCGCCCGACGAGCCGCCGGCCACGAGTTTCGCGTCAGACCCCTTGCGCCGCCACGGATTGACGGGCGTGCCGAAGGCCGAGGTCTCGTTCGACGAGCCCATGGCGAACTCGTCGTTGTTGAGCTTGCCCAGCATCACCGCACCGGCCGAGCGCATCAGCGAGGTGACGTGGCTCTCATAGGGCGGGGTGAAGTCGCCGAGGATCTTCGAGCAGGCGGTCGTGCGCACGCCTTCGGTGCAATAGAGGTCCTTCACGCCGAGCGGCAGGCCTTCGAGCGCGCCGGCCTCGCCGCGGGCGATGCGGGCGTCCGATTCAGCCGCGCGCTCCAGCGCGATCTCGGGCGTCTCGAGCACATAGGCGTTGAGGCCGCGCGCCGCGCCCATCGCGTCGAGATAGGCCTGGGTGAGTTCCACCGCCGAGAATTCCTTGGCGGCGAGCGCCTTGCGGGCTTCGGCGAAAGTCAGGTCGCAGAATTCGGTCATCGGATCGCGGGGCTTTTCGGGAACGGATCGAGGCGGCGGGAAAAGCCCGCCGTCATTCGACGACCTTGGGCACGACGTAGAAATCGCCTTCGCGAGAGGGCGCGTTCATCAGCACCTTCTCGGCGTCCTCGCCGTCGTTGACGACGTCGTCGCGAAGCCGCGCCGCGGACGGAATGACGCTCGTCATGGGCTCGACGCCCTCGACGTCCAGCTCGGACAGCTCCTCGACGAAAGCGAGGATGGCGTCGAGCTCGCTCTTCAGCTTCGCCACCTCGTCGTCTGCGACCGCGATGCGGGCGAGCCGCGCGACGCGGCGGACGGTGTTTTCGTCGACGGACATCAAGACTTTCCGGCGAAAGGCGCTCGCCGGAGAGGCCGGCGCAAGACTGCCGGGCTCTAGCACACGCTCGTCAAGCGCCGCAACGCCGGGCGCCTACCAGCCGGCCACAGCCGGCGCCGCCGAGACCGTGGCTTTGCGGGTCTTCTTGTCGAACAGGCACAGCATCGTCTCGCGCGTCCCCTTCATTCCGCCGGAGGCGATCCGGCCGGTGACGCGCGTCACGGAGTGAGCCTCGAACTCGACGGGCGGAAGGGTCTTGGTTCGGACGAGGCCGGACGCCTCCGCGCACGATTTCGCGACCTCCGCGTCGTGGGCGGCCCAGGCGTCGGGCGAGGCGGCGGCCGCCGGAAAGGACGCCAGCGCGACGACGACGGCGAGAGCCGCCCTCACCCCTCGGCCTCGAACTCCACGCCGACTTCAGGAACCTTCACGGAGGTGTTGCGCACGCTGTCCATCAGCGTCGAGAACTTTTCGGCGTTCGGGTCGAGAATCGGGAACGTGCCGTAGTGGCACGGCACCACGAGGTCGAAGTCGAAGAAGTGCCGGCAGGCGTAGGCCGCGGTCTTGGCGCCCATGGTGAAGCGGTCGCCGATCGGCACGAAGCCGATGGTGGGCGCATAGAGCTCGTTGATGAGCTTCATGTCGCCGAAGATGCCGGTGTCGCCCATGGCGTAGACCACCGGTTCGTCCTCGCCTTCCGGCGCGATGATCAGGCCGTGCGGGTCGCCGAGATAGATCGACACGCCGTTGTCCAGCAGCTTGCCGGAGGAATGGAACGCCTGGGTCATGGTGACCCGGAAGCCCGGCAGCACGATCGAACCGCCGGTGTTCATCGGCTCGAGCTTCTCGACGCCCTGGCTGACGAGCCACTGGCCGAGATCGAAGTCGGCGACGAGGGTCGCGCCCGTGCGCTTCGCGATCTCGACGGTTTCGCCGACATGGTCGAAATGGCCGTGGGTGAGGAGAATGTGGGTGGCGTCCGCGGTCGCCTCCTCGCGGTTCCCCTTGAACACGCCGTTGTCGAGGAACGGGTCGATCAGGACGACCGACGACCCGAAGGCGAGTTTGAAGGCGGAATGGCCGTACCAGGTGATGCGCATCTGTCTCGCTGCGTCCTTCGCTTGGTGTGCAGGCGTCGAGTCGCTCGGCCGCGAACATAAGAGACGGAACGTCCCCGGCAACCCGGGATCGCCGCGCGGCCCATGGCGCGGCGCAAGCGCGCCGTGGTAGCGAACGTCATGCCCGCCGCCGTGTTCGCCGTCTTCGAGGACTTCGCCGCCAGCCTGCCGCCGCAGGGGGCGCTGCTCGGCGTCGACCTCGGCACGAAGACGATCGGACTCGCGGTCTCCGATCCCGCCCGGCGGGTCGCCTCCCCGCTCGAAACCATCGCGCGCAAGAAATTCACTCCGGATGTACTGCGGATGCTCTCCGTCGGCGCCAGCCGCAAGGTCGCCGGCGTCGTGCTGGGGCTCCCCGTCAACATGGACGGCACGGAGGGCCCGCGCGCGCAGGCGACCCGCGCCTTTGCGCGCAATCTCGCGCCGCTGACCGAGCTGCCGATCGCGTTCTGGGACGAACGCATGTCGACCGCGGCGGTCGAGCGGATGCTGATCTCGTTCGACACCACCCGCAAACGCCGCGACGAGGTCGTGGACAAGCTCGCCGCCGCATACATCCTTCAGGGCGCGCTCGACCGCATGTCGTTCCTGGCGCGGCAGGCGACCGGCGACGACGAGCCGTGATCGTCGCGATCGAAAGCCTTCTGCCGTCGCTGCTCCTGATCGCGCTCGGCTTCGGGATCGCGCGCACGCAGATCATGTCGCGCGACGGCTGGGAGGGCGTCGAGCGGCTGAACTACTACCTGCTCTACCCGATGCTGCTGTTCGTCAGCGTGGTGCGGGCGGATCTGCGCACGGCGCCCGTCTTCGCCGCCGGCGCGGCGATGGCGCTCGGCGTGCTGACCCTCGCCGCCTTTATGGTCGCGACCCGCAGGCTGTGGACGGCTGCGCCCGGCGTCGACGGGCCGGGTTTCACCAGCCACATGCAGGGCGCGGTCCGATACAACACCGCGGTCGCGCTCGCCGTGTGCGGCGCGCTGTTCGGACAGGAAGGGCTCGCGCTCGCGGCGCTCGGCGCGGTCGCGATCGTGCCGCTCATCAACGTGATCTCGGTCACGACGCTCGCGACCTGGGCGACGGACCGCCGGCCGACCGTCGCGGGACTTGCGAAGGAGATCGCCCTCAATCCGCTGATCATCGGCACGGTCGCCGGCGCGCTGGTCAACGCCTCCGGGATCCCGCTCTACACGCCGCTGACGGAGACGCTCGACCTGATCGGCCGGGGAGCGCTCGGGATCGCGCTGCTGCTCGTCGGGGCGGGACTGAGATGGCGCGCGCTCGCGCCAAGGGTCGACGTCGCAGCCGACATGGCCGCGAAGCTCGTCGTCATGCCGCTGCTGATGGCGGGCTACGCGCTCATGCTCGGGGTGGAGGGCGTCGCGCTCGCGGTGGTCGCGATCAGCGGGGCCATGCCGACGGCGAGCAGCGCCTACGTGCTGGCGCGGCGGATGGGCGGCGACGCCGACCTGATGGCGTCGCTCATCACGTCACAGACAGTCGCCGCCTTCGTGACGCTGCCCGTGGTGGTCTGGCTCGTCGGCGGCGGGACCATGATGCCGTGATCACGGCCCCGCCGTCGTGACGCCCCGTCAGCAGGGCCGGTAGCGGACGACCTTCACCGGACGGCCGTTGGCGTCGCGGCGCTTCGAGATCACCTGGCACTCGGCTCCGCGATAGACGCGGCGCGGAGCGGCGTAATAGCCGTCGTCGTAGTAGTCGTCATAGTAATAGGGGCTCGCGAGCGCAGCGCCCGCCGCGAGGCCGACGACGCCCGCCGCATAGTAGCCGCCATAGCCGCGGCGCCAGCCGTAACGCGGGCCGTACCAGCCGCGATGGCCGTAGTAGCCGCGCCCGCCGCGCCAGCCGTAGCGGCCGCCGTTCCAGCTACGGCCGCCCCAGGACCTGCCGCCGCCCCAGCTGCGGCCGCCGCCGAAGGAACGCCCGCCGCCGAACGATCGGCCGCCAAAACTGCGACCGCCGCCTCCGAAGCCGCGGCCGCCGCCGCCATGGCCGACCGTCTGGATGTCCTTCATGCTGATCCCGGCGATCGACGCGCCGGACGCGTTCCCGTTCGAAGCGGCCGCAGCCGGCGAGGCCAGCGCTGCCACGCCGAGCGCGCAGGCGCCGGCGACGACGACATTGTGAAGCGAATTCATTGGACTCTAGCCTCCTGGCGAGCGTTCGCCCCGTCCCTGACAAGGCTTGAACGTCGCGAAATGGCCGACCTTGCGGCTACACGCCCCAAAAAATCGGCGCGTCCCCTTAGCTCCCCACATGGCGCTGCGAAGTCGGTGGGCAAGAGCGCTTCTCCCCTTGCGGCCGCTGCGCCTTGCGGCTTAAGAACCCGACCTTGATGAGCCCCGAGCCGAGCCCGCCGTTCGCGTTCCCGCACCGACATCTGCTCGGGATCGCCGGCCTTTCGCCGGCCGACATCGAGAGCCTGCTGGCCTCCGCCGAAGACGCGGTCGCGCTCTCCCGTCAGGTCGAGAAGAAAAAAGCGACTTTGCGCGGACGCACGCAGGTCAACCTGTTCTTCGAAGCCTCGACCCGCACCCAGTCCTCCTTCGAGATCGCCGGCAAGCGGCTCGGCGCGGACGTCATGAACATGTCGGTCGCCTCCTCGTCGCTCAAGAAGGGCGAGACGGTGCTGGACACCGCCGTCACGCTTAACGCGATGCGGCCGGACATCATCGTGGTGCGCCATCATGCGGCCGGCGCGGTCGCGCTGCTCGCGCAGAAGGTCGACTGTTCGGTGGTGAACGCCGGCGACGGCGCGCACGAGCATCCGACGCAGGCGCTGCTCGACGCGCTCACAATCAAGCGCGCCAAGGGACGGATCGCCGGCCTCAAGGTCGCGATCTGCGGCGACGTCCTGCACAGCCGCGTCGCGCGCTCGAACATCATCCTTCTGAACGCGCTCGGCGCCGAGGTGCGGGTGGTCGCGCCGTCCACGCTGCTCCCGGCCGGGATCGAGCGGATGGGCGTGACGCCCTTCCGCACCATGCGCGAGGGGCTCGCCGGCGTCGACGTCGTGATGATGCTGCGCCTCCAGCTCGAGCGGATGAACGGCTCCTACGTGCCCTCGGTGAAGGAGTACTTCGCGCGCTTCGGCCTCGACGCGGCGAAGCTCGCCTACGCCGCGCCGGACGCTGTCGTCATGCATCCCGGCCCGATGAACCGCGGGGTCGAGATCGCGTCGGACGTCGCCGACGGCCCGCGCTCGCTGATCCGCGACCAGGTCGAGATGGGCGTCGCGGTCCGCATGGCGGTGCTCGAGGCGCTCGCGAGGCATCTCCCCAATGCGTGAGTACAAGCCCTCCGAGACCCGCCCCACCCTCTTCGTCAACGCCCGCCTGCTCTGCCCGGCGACCGGCCTCGACGAGGCCGGCTCGCTGCTGGTCGACGGCGGCGCGATCGTCGAGGTCGGCGCGAAGGTTCCTCCCGCCGCGCGCGCCGACGTGGTCGACTGCCGGGGCGCGGCGCTCGCGCCGGGCCTGATCGATCTCGGCGCCTTCATGGGCGAGCCGGGCGCCGAACACCGGGAGACGATCGAGACCGCGAGCCGCGCGGCGGCGGCCGGCGGCGTCACCACCATCGTGGCGCGGCCCGACACGACCCCGCCGGTCGACGCGCCGGAAATCGTCGACCACCTGAAACGGCGGGCGCGCGACACCGCGAGCGTGCATGTGCATCCCATGGCCGCGCTGACCAAAGGTCTTGCGGGCCATGAGATGACCGAGATCGGCCTGCTGCTCGACGCGGGAGCGGTCGCCTTCACCGACGGGCCGCGGTCGGTCGCGAACGCGAGGGTGCTTCGGCGCGCGATGACCTACGCCCGCGACTCGGGCGCGCTGATCTGCTGCCACGTCGAGGATCCCGACCTCGCCGCCGGCGGCGCCATGAACGAGGGCGAGTTCGCCTCCCGCCTCGGACTGCCGGGCCGCCCCTCCGCCGCCGAGACGATCATGCTCGAGCGCGACGTCCGGCTCGCGGCGCTCACCGGCGCGCGCTACCACGCCAACCTCGTCACCTGCGCCGAAAGCCTCGAGGTCATGGCGCGCGCCAAGGCCGCCGGCGCGCAGGTCACCTGCGGCGCCTCGATCGCCCATCTGACGCTGAACGAGAACGACGTCGGCCAGTACCGGACCTTCTTCAAGCTCGCGCCTCCCCTGCGCCACGAGGACGACCGCCGCGCGCTGGTGCAGGCCCTCGCCGACGGCCTCGTCGACGTCGTGTGCTCGGCTCACGAGCCGCAGGACGTCGAGGTCAAGCGCCGGCCGTTCGCCGAGGCCGAGGACGGCGCGATCGGGCTCGAGACGATGCTGGCCGCCGGGCTGCGGCTCGTCCATTCGGGCGACGTGCCGCTGCTGACCCTGCTCAGGGCCATGTCGACGCGGCCTGCCGAACTTCTCGGCCTGCCGGGCGGCTCGCTGACGGTGGGCGCGCCTGCGGATCTGGTGCTGTTCGACCCCGACGAGCCCTGGGTGCTCGACGCCGCGACGCTGAAGTCGAAGTCGAAGAACACGCCGTTCGACCAGGCGCGCTTCCAGGGCCGCGTGCTGCGCACCGTCGTTGCCGGACGCACGGTCTACGCCTACGGTTGAGGCGATGCTCTGTGGACGCGCGAACTGCGTGCTTCGAGACGCCCGCTTTCGCGGGCTCCTCAGCATGAGGACCGTTGAGGATGCCGATCGATAACTTCCTCATGCTGAGGAGCGGCCCGCAGGGACGCGTCTCGAAGCACGCAGCTCCGCTCGCGCAGGCGGACCAGCGGTGACGAGCCTCCTCCTCGCCGCCGTCCTCGGTTATCTGCTCGGCTCGATCCCCTTCGGCGTGATCGTCACGCGCGCAGCCGGCGCAGGCGACCTGCGCAAGATCGGCTCCGGCAACATCGGCACCACCAACGTGCTGCGCACGGGCCGCAAGGGGCTCGCCGCGCTCACGCTTCTCGGCGACATGCTGAAGGCGACCGCGGCCGTCCTCCTCGCCCGCCACTTCTGGGGCGAGACCGCCGGCCTGGTCGCGGGCGCGGCGGCCTTCTTCGGGCACGTCTTTCCCGTCTGGCTCAAGTTTCGAGGCGGCAAGGGCGTCGCGACCTATCTCGGCGCGCTGATCGGCGCGTTCTGGCCGGTCGCGCTCGCCTTCGCCGCGATCTGGATCGCGGTCGCCAAGATCACGAAATACTCCTCCGCCTCGGCGCTCGCCGCCAGCCTCGCCGCTCCGATCCTGCTCGCCGTCTTCGCGGACCGGACGACGGCGCTGGCGTTCGCGGGGCTCGCCGTCGCGCTGTGGGCGCTCCACCACGAGAACATCGGCCGCCTCATTGCGGGGCGGGAAAGCCGCATCGGCCAGAAATCGGCCGCGCCCGGCGGCCAGGGGTAGGCGGAACCTCATGGCCGGGTTCAGCGACGCGCAGCGGACGGCCTGGCTTCGGCTCATTCGCTCCGAGAACGTCGGCCCCCGGACGTTCCGAAATCTCGTCAACCAGTTCGGCGGCGCGGCCGCGGCGCTGGAGGCGCTGCCGGATCTCGCGCGGCGGGGCGGACGGCCGATCCATGTGTGCAGCCTCGCCGAAGCCGAGGACGAACTCGCCGAATGCGCGCGTCGCGGAGCGCGCCTGATCGCGGTCGGCGAGACGGACTATCCGGCGGCGCTCGCCGCGACCGAGGGCGCGCCGCCGCTGCTCGCGGTCGCAGGAAGCCCGACCGTGTTCCGCCGCCCGATGGTCGCGATCGTGGGAGCGCGCAACGCGTCCTCGGCGGGACGGACCTTCGCGGCGCGAATCGCCTCCGAACTCGGCGGCGCAGGATGGGTCGTGGTCTCGGGCCTCGCCCGCGGGATCGACGCCGCCGCCCACGCCGCCTCGACCCGGAGCGGCACGGTCGCGGTCTTCGCAGGCGGCCTCGACTGCCTCTACCCGCCCGAGCATGCCGATCTTGCGAGCCGGATCGTGGAGGAAGGCGCGCTCGTCTCCGAGATGCCGATGGGCTGGCAGCCGCGCGGGCGCGATTTTCCGCGACGAAACCGCATCATCGCGGCGATGAGCCTCGGCGTCGTCGTCGTGGAGGCCGCGCCGCGGTCCGGCTCGCTGATCACCGCGAGGCTCGCGACGGAAATCGGTCGCGAGGTGATGGCGGCTCCCGGCTCGCCGCTCGATCCCCGCTGCGAGGGCTCGAACGCGCTGCTGCGGGAAGGCGCGACGCTGATCACCCGTTCCGACCACGTGATCGAGGCGCTCGCCCCGCTGATCGACCGCGGCCCCCCGGCTCCGCTCCCGATCTCGCTCGAGCAGGCGGCCTGCGCCGGGTTCGAACCGGCCGCGCCCGCGGACGACGAACGGAACCGGGTGCTGGAGCTCCTCGGCCCCTCCCCGGCGGCGATCGACGATCTCGCGCGACAATCGGGAGCGCCCGTGCGCATCGTGCAGGTCGTGCTGCTCGAACTGGAGCTTGCGGGACGACTCGAACGCCGCGAGGACGGACGGGTCGCGCTTCGAAGCCTAGAGCCCTGGCTTTGAACGAGCGGCGGGATCCGCTTCGCCGCCGCCCGTCCGCGCCGCCGATTCGGCCTCGAGCCGCGCCATGTCGAGAAGATAGGCGAGCACGGTCAGTCCGCTGCGGCGCGACAGGCGGCTGAGGTCGTCGCTCATCGACGCCACATAGTCCGCGACCTCCTCGCGCCGTCCTTCGAACGGCGACGCCTCGCCTTCCAGCTTCTGCAACCGCATTCCCCGACACCCCATAAAGTTGCATATCATAAAAACATAAATCATCGATTGCGCTTGCGCCACAACCTGCGTTTTCCTGCGACGGCCGCGTCGCGAACCGGCGCGCGACCGCTCCATTTGACACGCTCGTGCCGCTCTCCCATTTTCCGGCCGCCGCCGAAGGCAATACGGCAGGCGAAAGGCTCTACCTCCATGCGAAGTCTCGTCATCGTCGAGTCGCCCGCCAAGGCGAAGACGATCAACAAATATCTCGGGTCCGACTACGAGGTCCTCGCCTCCTACGGCCATGTCCGCGACCTTCCGGCGAAGGACGGCTCGGTCGATCCCGAGGCCGACTTCCACATGGTGTGGGAAGTCGACGGCAAGGCGTCTCAGCGCCTGAACGAGATCGCGCGCGCCGTGAAAGGCGCCGACAAGCTCATTCTCGCGACCGACCCGGACCGCGAGGGCGAGGCGATCTCGTGGCATGTGCTCGAGGTGCTGCGGCAGAAGAAGGCGCTGAAGGACCAGCCGGTCGAGCGCGTCGTCTTCAACGCCATCACCAAACAGGCGATTCTCGACGCGATGAAAAAGCCGCGCGAGATCGACGTCGCGCTGGTCGACGCCTATCTGGCGCGCCGGGCGCTCGACTATCTCGTCGGCTTCACGCTCTCTCCGGTGCTGTGGCGCAAGTTGCCGGGCGCGCGTTCGGCCGGCCGCGTGCAGTCGGTCGCGCTCCGCCTCGTCTGCGAGCGCGAGATGGAGATCGAGCGCTTCGTACCGCGCGAATACTGGTCGCTGACGGCGAAGCTTGCGACGCCGAAGGGCGAGGTCTTCGAGGCCCGCATCTCGGCCGCCGACGGCAAGAAGATCGGCCGCCTCGACGTGCCGGACGAAAAGACCGCTGTCGCGCTCAAGCAGGCGATCGAGCAGTCGAACCTCGTGGTGCGCGAGGTCGAGGCGAAGCCCGGCCGGCGCAACCCTGCGGCTCCCTTCACCACCTCGACGCTGCAGCAGGAGGCGAGCCGCAAGCTCGGCTTCGCGCCGAACCGCACGATGCAACTCGCCCAGCGGCTCTACGAGGGCGTCGACATCGGCGGCGAGACGGTGGGTCTCATCACCTATATGCGGACCGACGGCGTCGACATGGACCCCGGCGCGGTCGCGGCGGTGCGCTCGCTCATCGGCGGCGACTACGGCAAGCGCTACCTGCCGGACGCCCCTCGCAAATACACGGTGAAGGCCAAGAACGCGCAGGAGGCCCACGAGGCGATCCGCCCGACCGACCCCACCCGCCTGCCGAAGGAGATGGCCCGCCGCCTCGACGAGGATCAGGCCAGGCTCTACGACCTGATCTGGAAGCGCACGGTCGCGAGCCAGATGGAGGCGGCCGAGGTCGAGCGCACCACCGTCGACATCGCCGCGAACGGCTCCGGCCGCGACGTCGAGCTGCGCGCGACCGGCACGGTCGTGACCTTCGACGGCTTCCTGAAGCTTTATCAGGAAGGCCGCGACGACGACGGCGATGAGGACGGCGCGCGCCTGCCCCAGATGACGGCCGGCGACCCGCTGAAGCGCGTCGCGCCGGTCGAGGCGCTCCAGCACCACACCGAGCCGCCGCCGCGCTATTCGGAAGCCGCGCTCATCAAGCGCATGGAGGAGCTCGGCATCGGCCGTCCCTCCACCTACGCCGCGACCCTCGCGGTGCTGCGCGACCGCGAATACGTCAAGCTCGACAAGAAGCGCCTCGCGCCCGACGACAAGGGCCGGCTGGTGACCGCGTTCCTCGAGAGCTTCTTCGAGCGCTACGTCGAGTACGACTTCACGGCGAGCCTCGAGGAAGAGCTCGACAAGATCTCGAACCACGAGCTCGACTGGAAGGAGGTGCTGCGGCGCTTCTGGAAGGATTTCGCGGGCGCGGTCGACGCGACGAAGGAACTGCGGGTCGCGCAGGTGCTCGACGCGCTCAACGAAATCCTTGGCCCGTATGTGTTCCCCGCGAAGGCGGACGGCTCCGATCCGCGCGTCTGCCCGACCTGCGGCTCGGGCCAGCTCTCGCTGAAGCTCGGGAAATACGGCTCCTTCATCGGCTGCTCGAACTATCCGGAATGCCGCTTCACCCGCCCGCTCGGCGGGGAGATGAACGGCGAGGACGGCTCGGCCGCAGGCCCCGACGGCGTTAAGGTTCTCGGGACCGATCCCGAGAGCGGCCTCGAGGTCTCGCTCCGCGACGGGCGCTTCGGCGCCTATGTCCAGCTCGGCGAACCGGTCGAGAAGGAAAAGCCGAAGCGCGCGAGCCTGCCGAAGGGCTGGTCGGCGGCGGAGCTCACGCTCGAAGACGCGCTCAGGCTGCTGTCGCTGCCGCGCCTTGTCGGCGCGCATCCGGAGAGCGGCAAGCCGATCGAGGCGAACATCGGCCGCTACGGCCCCTACGTCGCCCATGACGGCGTCTACGCCAATCTCGAGAGCGCCGAAGAGGTGTTCTCGGTCGGCCTCAACCGGGCGGTCGCGGTCATCGCCGACAAGCTCGCCAAGCGCGGCGGCGGGCGTGGCGCCGCCGCGGCCGGACGCGCGCTCGGCGACCATCCGGACGGCGGCCCGGTGACGGTCCATGCCGGGCGTTTCGGTCCTTACGTGAAGCACGGCAAGGTCAACGCGACCCTGCCGAAGGGCGTCGACGCCGAGGCCGTCACCCTCGACGAGGCGGTGAAGCTCGTGGACGCCAAGGCGGCGCAGGGCGGCGGCAAGAAGCCGGTGCGCAAGGCCGCCGCGGCGAAGAAGCCGGCCGCCGCCAAGACGGCGGCGGCAAAGTCGCCCGCGGCCAAGAAGACCGCGACGAAAAAAGCGACGGCCTCGAAAAAGACCGCCGGAAAGAAGACGGCGCTCGACGACGCCGCCGAATGAGGAACGTCGTCGGGGGCGAGTTCATGAAGAAGACGGCCGGATCGATCGCGCTGGCCGCGGCGCTCGCCGCGGCGTTCGCGCAGCCCGCGGCGGCGGCGAAGACCTACGTGGTCTGGGGGATCGGCGCCAAGACCTGCGGAGCCTGGACGGACGCCCAGCGCACCGACAAGGTCAAGGCCGAGACCTATCACACCTGGATCTACGGCTTCCTGACCGGGACGGCCTACGGCCGCGAGGGGCTGGATCTCGCCCGCGACGCGAAGGTGGCGCCGGAAGATCTCGTGCAGTGGGTCGACGCCTATTGCGAGGCCAATCCGCTGATGACCGTCGAGCGCGCGGGCGTCGCGCTGCTCGACCATCTGACCGGCGCGAAAGCGCAGCAGCAGTAACGGACGAAGGGCGGACGGGGTCCGCGTCTCTCGCCGCAGCGATAAGAACGGAACCGAGCGGCGCGATGGCCCCTAAGTCCAGACATCCGAGCGCCCCGAAAAGCCCGGCCAGACCGAGAGCCGGCAAGCCGAAGCCGGCGACGAAGCCGAGGGCGCCCGTCGAGCCGGGCTTGCCGTCGCGCGACGAGATCCTCGCCTTCGTCGAGGAACGGGCCGGCAGCGCCGGAAAGCGCGAGATCGCGCGCGCCTTCCACGTGAAGGGCGAAGAGCGGATCGAGCTCAAGCGCATGCTCCACGACCTCGAGGGCGAAGGCGCCGTGGACCGCCGCGGCAAGCGCCTCGGCCGCGCCGGCCACCTGCCGACGGTGACGCTCGCCGACGTGACCGGACGTGACGCGGACGGCGACCTGATCGCGGTTCCCGCCGACTGGGACGAGGACCATTCCGGCTCCGCGCCCAGAATCGTCGTCGACACGTCCTCGCGCGGCCGCAAACCCGGCGTCGCGCCGGGCGTCGGCGACCGCGTCCTGATCCGCGTCGTGCCGATCGAGGACGCCGAGCCCGGCGATCCGACCCACACCGGCCGCGTCATCAAGATCCTTTCGAAGCAGCAGGCGCGGGTGCTTGGCGTGTTCCGGGCGCTTCCGGACGGCTCGGGCCGGCTGCAGCCGGTCGACAAGCGCCAGGCGGGACGCGAACTCCAGATCGCGGCGGAGGACGCCGACGGCGCGAAGGACGGCGACCTGGTCGCCGCCGACCTGCTCAAGTCGCGCCGCCATTACGGGCTTCCCGCCGCCCGCGTGCGCGAGAAGCTCGGCTCGCTCTCGAGCGAGAAGGCTGTGAGCCTGATCGCGATCCACGCCCACGGCATCCCGCACGTCTTTTCCCGCGAGGCCGCAGCGGAGGCCGAGGCCGCCAAGCCGGCGACGCTCAAGGGCCGGGAGGACTGGCGCAAGCTGCCCCTCGTCACGATCGACCCGGTGGACGCGAAGGACCACGACGACGCGGTCCACGCCGCTCCGGACGACAGCGCCGGCAACGCGGACGGCCATGTCGTCACA
Organism: Ancylobacter novellus; assembly: GCA_003241695.1. Lineage (GTDB taxonomy): Bacteria > Pseudomonadota > Alphaproteobacteria > Rhizobiales > Methylopilaceae > Methylopila. Next base: position 199,108 of record QFPN01000005.1, read on the forward strand.
GTCGCGATCGCCGACGTCGCGTCCTATATCCGGCCCGGTTCGGCGCTCGACCGCGAGGCGCTCGATCGCGGCAACTCGGTCTATTTCCCGGACCGCGTCGTGCCGATGCTGCCCGAGCGCATCTCGAATGACCTCTGCTCGCTGCGGGAGGCGGAGAACCGCCCTGCCCTCGCGGTGCGCATGGTGTTCGACAAGGACGGGCGCAAGCTCGGCCATTCGTTCCACCGCGTGATGATGCGCTCGGCGGCGAAGCTCTCCTATCAGGCGGCCCAGTCCGCGATCGACGGCGCGCCCGACGACAAGACCGGCCCGCTGCTCGACGCGGTGCTGAAGCCGCTCTGGGCGGCCTATGGCGCGCTGAAGCGCGCCCGCGACGGCCGCGGGCCGCTCGACCTCGACCTCCCCGAGCGCAAGCTCGTGCTGAAGCCGGACGGCTCCGTCGACCGCGTCGTCATCCCGCCCCGCCTCGACGCCCACCGGCTGATCGAGGAGTTCATGATCCAGGCGAACGTGGCGGCGGCCGAGACTCTTGAGGCCAAGCGCACGCCGCTCGTCTATCGCGTCCACGACGCGCCCTCGCTCGAGAAGCTCGAGGCGTTGCGCGAACTGCTGAAGACGCTCGACATCGAGCTGCCGAAGTCCGGAAACCTGCGTCCCGCGCATTTCAACCGCATCCTTGCGCGGGTCGAGGGGACCGACGGGTCGAGCCTCGTCAACGAAGTGGTGCTGCGCACGCAGGCTCAGGCGGAATACGCCGCCGAGAACTACGGCCATTTCGGCCTGAACCTGCGCCGCTACGCCCACTTCACCTCGCCGATCCGCCGCTACGCCGACCTCATCGTCCACCGGGCGCTGGTGCGAGCGCTCGGGCTCGGGAGCGACGGTCTCCCCGACGCCGTCACGATCGAGGAGCTGAACGAGATCGGCGCGCGAATCTCGGCCTCGGAGCGCCGCGCCATGGCGGCCGAGCGCGAGACGATCGACCGCCTGATCGCGCATTTCCTGTTCGACCGCGTCGGCGCGAGCTTCACCGGCCGCATCGCGGGCGTCACGCGTTCGGGCCTGTTCGTGAAGCTCGACCAGACCGGCGCCGACGGCTTCGTGCCTGCGTCGACCCTCGGCGCCGACTACTTCGTCCATGACGAGGCCGCCCGCGCGCTGGTCGGCGAACGGACCGGCGAAAGCTACCGGCTCGGCGATCATGTCGAGGTGAAGCTGATCGAGGCCGCGCCGGTCGCAGGCGCGCTGCGCTTCGAGATGCTCTCCGAAGGCCGGCCGGGACGGCCAGCCGGACGCGGCAAGCGCGGCATGAGACGATCCGCTGCGTCGTTCGGCGCATCGAAAGGCGGCTCGAAAGCGCCTAAATCGAAGGCCAAGGCCAAGTCGAAGAGCAGGAAGGGACCGCGATGACCCTCCAATATGCGGCGGAAGAGGAGGCCCCGGCCCTTCCCGAGCGGCTCGTCTCGCGCGCCATGGGCCGCGGACTGCGCCTCCGGTGCCCGAACTGCGGCGAAGGCCGCATGTTTTCGAGCTACCTCAAGGTCGAGGACGCCTGCGGGGCCTGCGGCGAGGAACTGCACCACCAGCGCGCCGACGACGCCCCGCCCTATGTCGTGATCAGCATCGTGGCGCACATCGTCGTCGCGGCCCTGCTGTCGGTCGAGGTCGCGTATCACCCACCCGTGTGGGTGCACATGTCGATCTGGCTGCCGCTGACCGTCATCCTCTCGCTCGTGCTGCTGCCGCCGGTGAAGGGCTCGCTGGTCGGCCTGCAATGGGCGCTGCGCATGCACGGCTTCGGCGGCGGCGACAGCCACTTCTCCGACGGCGGCCTCAAGCCCGAGCCTCGTCCGTGACGGCGACCGCGAAGCCCGCGGCGCAGCCGATCCGTGACGCCGGAACGCTGATCCTAATCGACCGGTCTGGCTCCGAACCCAAGGTTCTGATGGGTCGCCGCCACGCAGCCTCGCCTTTCATGCCGGGCAAGTTCGTCTTTCCCGGCGGCCGGGTCGAGGCCGCGGACGGACGGGTGAACGTCGCGGGCGTCTATTCGCCCCATGTCGAGCGCCGCCTGCAGGAGCGGGTGCGGCGCCCGACGGTCTCCCGCGCTCGCGCCTACGGGCTCGCCGCGATCCGCGAACTCGCCGAGGAGACCGGCATCCTCGTGGGCGACCGCGACTCCGGCCCCTTCGCCTCCCCCGGCTCGAGCTGGAACGTCTTTTCGGAAGCCGAGGTGTTTCCCTCGCTCGAAAGCCTCACGCTGATCGCCCGCGCCATCACGCCGACCGGCCGCACCCGCCGCTTCGACGCGCGCTTCTTCGCGGCCGAAGCAAGCGCGATCGGCGCGACGCGCGACGGCGTGGTGACGCCCGACGCCGAGCTCGTGGAGCTCGTCTGGGTGACGCTGCATGACGCCCGCGGCCTCGACCTGCCCAACATCACCGCCGCGGTGCTGCGCGACCTCGCGGCGCGCATCGACGAGGGGCTGGAGCGCGACCTTCCGGTCCCGTTCTATCCCAAGGGTTCTTCGGGTCTGCGCGAGCTGATCTGAGCGACGCCCGCAAGCCGGCGGCTTCGCGCAAACCGTTCAGCCGTCATGCCCGCCGCAGGCGGGCATCCACGACTTGGTCATGGAGCGCGACGGTCAACCGAAGTCGTGGATGCCCGAGACAAGCTCGGGCATGACGCTCGAACAACACTGCGCTCGTTCAAGCGCCCGTCCGGCCATGCGCCGAAGGGACTGGCGTTCCGCCGCGCGGCGTGCTCTCGACTTCCGCGCCATGACCGCGCGCTCCGATTACGACTCCATCCTCGCCCCCGGCATCGTCGCCGCCATCGCCTGCATCACGACGGCCGGGGTCAGCCTCGCGCTGTCCGTGCCGCTGCTCGCCTTCGCCATGGAGGCGCGAGGGGCGTCAGGCCTCTTCATCGGAGCGAACACCGCGATGGCGGGCGTGGCGGTGCTCGCGGCGACGCCGCTCATCCCGCGCGCGGCCGCCCTGGTCGGCGTGCGGCCCCTGCTGTTCGCATCCCTCGTTCTCGGCGCGCTGGCGATGCTCGGCTTCGCTTTGCCATGGCCGCTCTGGACGTGGTTCCCGCTGCGCTTCGCGCTCGGCGTCAGCCTCGGGGCGATGTTCGTGCTGTCGGAGTTCTGGATCACCTCGCTCGCCCCGCCGCGCTCGCGGGGCCTCGTGATGGGGGCCTACGTCACCGCGCTCTCGCTCGGCTTCGCGGCCGGCCCCGCGATTCTCGTCGCGACCGGGACGGGGGGGCTCCTGCCCTATCTCGTCGGATCCGCGCTCTTCATCGTCGCCATGGCGCCCATCCTGCTGTTCGGGGCGGGAGCGCCGAAGATCGACAAGCCGGAACCGGGCCGGGGCGTTCTGTTCTTCATCCGTCTCGCGCCCGCCGCGACGCTTGCGGGCCTCACCTTCGGCGCGATCGAGACCGGGGCCTTCACCTTCCTGCCGCTCTACGGCGTGCGGACCGGCCTCGACGCCGACCAAGCCGCGCTCATCGGTTCGGCGGTCGCGCTCGGCAACGTCGTGTCGCAGATCCCGCTCGGCCTGCTCTCGGACCGCATGGACCGTCGGAAACTGCTGATCCTCATCGCCGCCGGCTGCGCGCTCGGCGCGGCGGCGATTCCTCTCACCCAGGGCTCGGTCGTCGCCTATTTCGCGCTCGCGGCCGTGTGGGGCAGCGTCATCTCGGGCCTCTACACCGTCGGCCTTGCGCTGCTCGGCGAACGCTTCAGCGGCGTCGACCTCGCGACCGCCAACGCCGCCTTCGTGATGATGTACGCGCTCGGAATGCTGGTCGGCCCGCCTGTGCTCGGCGCCGGCATGGACCTCTGGAATCCGCACGGCGCTCCCGCGGTGATCGCCTTGATGCTCGCGCTCTACGCGGCCGTCGCCATGCTGCGCGGCAAAGCCGCTCCGGCGCCTTGACTTATGCGCTTCCCTGAGTAGCTTGCGCGCTCCAATCGAGATCGTCTGGATTTCAGACTTGCCGCGGGCGTGACGTCCGCCCGTTCGAGGACTTCGTCATGGCGAAAGCCGCCAACATCAAGATCAAGCTGCTGAGCACCGCCGACACCGGCACCTTCTACGTGACCAGCAAGAACTCGCGCACCAAGACCGAGAAGATGGTGCTCAAGAAGTACGACCCGGTTGTGCGCAAGCACGTCGACTTCAAGGAAACCAAGATCAAGTGATCTTGGCCTTCGGGGCTGAATGAAAAAGGCGCTCCTCGCGGAGCGCCTTTTTGTTTTTTGGGAGTTCGCCGGCATCGGAATGGGGCTCGTCATGCCCCGGCTTGTTCGGGCCATCCATGCTTGAGGCAGGCCGATCGTCCTCGCGGGTGGCGGCGCGATGGATCCCCCCCGACAAGCCGGGGGATGACGGCAGCGAGGCCGAAAGCGAGGGGCGAACCGCTCCTCAGCCGACGATCAGCGCCTCGCCCTTGCCGCCGCCGTTGAGGTCGCCGGCGAAGCGGCGCGCCTTGTGCGCGTCGCGGCCGAGGAAGGCGGCCAGTTCGTGCGAGCGGCGCACCAGCACGCGCAGCATCACGAAGTCATGCTCCCCGGCGTCCTTGAAGCCCGAAGCCAGACCTTCCGCCGAGCGCAGGAACAGCGTGCCGCGCTTCATGCCGCGGCCGGCGTTGGTCCCGAGCTTGCCCGCGATCGCGACCGTGCCGGCGATGAGGTCCGTCGCGGCCTCCTCGGCCGCATCGCCCTCGATCACCACGACGCCGCCGCGCAGCCGCTCGCAGGCGCGCCGGCCGGCGGAGCCGCCGACGACCACGACGCCGCCCGACATGCCGCGCCGGGAACCGTCGCCCGCCGCGCCGAGCCGCGCGCCAACCGACTTCGCCACCACCACCTTGCCGCCCGAAAGCTCGCTCGCGGCGAAGTCTCCGGCCGAGCCCTTCACGACGATTTCGCCGCCTGTCATGCCCGCGGCGAGCGCATGGCCCGCGTCGCCCTTGACGACGATCTCGCCCGACGAAAGCCCGGCGCCGACGCGGTCGAGCCTGTCGCCGCCGCCTTCGATGGTCAGGCGCCCGGCGCCCGATCCGGACACCTCGAACACCTCGCCGAGTTCGACGCGGCGGCCGCCATAGCCGATCTTCAGCTTCGCGATGTCGGCGACGCCCGGCAGCGCGCCGGCCATGTCGACGCGCGCCTCGAAGGCGCCGCGGGGAGTGAGGACGACGCCGGTCACTTCATGATCTCCCGGAGCTTGAAGTGGAACGGCCCGAGATTGCCGCCGTAATTGCCGGCGTCGATCGCCACCACGCCCTTGGCGCGGCCGAGCGCCACCACGGCCTCGATGCCGGCGCGGGTGCAATCCGAGACCGCCTTCTCGGAGACGCCGTCGATGACGATCTCCATCACGGACGCGACCTCCGGCGGCAGCGCCGTCGGCCCCTGCGCGCGCAGCGTCGGGCAGTAGCCGTTGTTGGTCGAGGCGAACATGCCGGCATATTTCGAGCCGACCTTGGAGCCCGACCGCACGATCCCGCCGGGGAACGGCAGGATGTTGCCCGGAACCTTGCTCATCGCCTCCGCCGCCGCCTCGGCCGCGTGCAGCGCTTCGCCGCGCGAGGTCGCGAGGATCAGGATGTTGCCGCCGCCGACGCCCGAGACGGAGCCGGTTTCATGGTCGCAGACGAACTCGCCCTCCATCACGGGTATGCGCCAGATGCGCTTGCCGTTGACGTTCTTGGCGATCTGCCAGCCGTCGCCGAAATATTTCAGCGCCTTGCCGATCGAGATCGCCTCGCCGCCCTCAAGACCGGCGTAGCAGGCCGAGGTCGGCGAGGTCAGCACGCACTGGCCGATGCGGTTCGGCACGATGCTTTTGAGGCCCTTGATGTCCATCGCGAAGATGAGCACGGCGACGCCGGGACGCCCGTCGGGCGTCTCCTCGGCCGGCACCTCGCGCTCGACGCCCGCCTCGCAGCCGCAACCGATGACCGAGGTCGCGAAGCCCGTCATGGTCTTGGCCGCGATCATCGCCCATTTGGGCGTGTCGGCCGTGATGATCAGCCGCGTGCCGACCATCGGGAAGGCTTCCGCGAACGAGTCGCGAATCTCGACGCCGTTGAGGATCATGACGCCCTCACGGTGCTGTGGCGGACGGTCCCGCGCCCGCCGCGGATCTCGTCGTCAGCGAGCCGGAAAGTCTTCGCCTTGTAGCCGATCGCCTCGTCGAACCAGCGGTCCATCTTGGAGTCCATGCTCTTGTCGTAGTCAGGCTCGACCTGGTGGGTGCGGCCGTAGACGAGGTCGACGATCTCGCCGTCCTTCACGATGACGCGGCCGTCCTTCAGCACGTAGTCGGCCTTGGAGAACATCGCCTCGCGGTCCTTGTCGTCGCGGTAGACCACGACGTCGCCGACCGCGCCTGCGCCCAGATGGCCGCGGTCGGTCAGCCCGAGGATCTTGGCCGGGGCCGCGCGGGTGACGATCGCGATCTCCTCGAGCGTGTATTCGCGCTTGATCTCGAGAAGGTTCGAGGCCTTTCGCGCCGCCTTGTTGAGCCTGGCGAACTGCTCCTCGCGGAAGCTGCGGTCCATCAGCAGGCGGATGAGGTGCGGATAGGTGGTGAAGGGGCCGCCGTTCGGGTGGTCGGTCGTCAGGAACACGCGCCACGGGTCGTCGATCAGCAGGAACAGCTCCAGCCCGATCGCCCATTGCAGCGCGTTGACGAAGTTCTTGTCCTTGTACTCGAAGGGCACGATCCCGCAGGCGGCGTCCATCTCCATGTCCATGCCGAGCCAGCGCTTGGGCGAGGCGATGCCGCGGTTGCGGTACTGCGACATGAGGTCGGCCGAGGCCGTCACCGTCTGTCCGAACATGACCTGGCCGACGTCGACGGTGATGTTCGGGTTCTTGTTCACCGCCTCGGCGATCTTCGCCGCGCCGGAGGAGAACTTCCGGTCGCCCTCGGTTCCGTAGGAGTGGAACTGGACGTGGGTGAGGTGCAGCGGCAGGCCCTCGGCCGCCGCAATCGTGTCGAGCGTCGTCTGCTCGTTGCCCGGAACGCCGAGATTGCAGCCGTGCAGGTGGATCGGATGCGCGAGCCCGAGTTCCCCGACGGCCTTGATCAGCGTCTGCAGGACCTTGCGGGGCGTGACCTCGTAATGCTGGTTCTGCTCGTCCAGATCCATCTTGCGCTGGTTGAACTTGAACGCGTTGATGCCGCCCGGATTGACGATCTTGATCGCCATCGTCTTCGTCGCGCCGAGCATCCAGGCGACGTAGTCGTTGACCTCCTGCTGGGACGCGCCCTTCGAGATGAACTCCAGCAGCCGGTCGTCATTGCCCAGCACCAGATAACCGCCGGTGTCGAGGAACGGGATGTCGGCCATCTCGGCGTGCATTTGGCGCGCGTTGGCGCCCGCCATCGCGGGCTCGAACACCGCCGTGTAGCCCATCTCGGCGTAGCGGCAGCCGGTCGCGTGCGCGGTCATGGTGGAGAGCCCGCCGCCGCAGCCGCAGAACTCCCCCTGCGGCTCGCGGATCGTCCGCTGCTCCTCGGACATCAGCAGCCGGGCGATGTTCGACTTGCCGCCGGCGATGTGGCTGTGGATGTCGATCGCGCCCGCCATGACGATCCCGCCCTTGGCGTCGATCGTCTCGGCCGAGGCCGGCGCGGCGTCGGCGGCGGCCACGCGGCCGTCCACCACCACGACGTCGCGGGCGACCGCGGCCTCGCCGTTCGCGGGGTCCAGCACCTTGCCGTTCGTGATGCGCACCGCGCTCATGGAAGCATCTCGCAGATAGCGCCGCCCTTCACCTCTCCCCGGCGGGGAGAGGTCGGCGCGCAGCGCCGGGTGAGGGGGAGCCGGGTTTTCAGGACGAGGAGCCCCCTCACCCGCTCGGCTTCGCCTCGCGACCTCTCCCCGCGGGGGAGAGGTGAAAAGAGCACCGCGCTCATGGCTGGGCCTCCGCGATGCTCGTGACGATCTCAGCGACGCTCTTCAGGCCGGCGTCGCGATATTTCTTCAGCGGCAGGCCGACGACCGAATCCGCGCGGAACACGAGGCCCGCATGATCGAGCCCGGGCTGTCCCACGGGGATGAACACGTCGGGCTCGCGCTCGAACTCGGTCGCAGGATGGGCGATCGCGATCAGCGGCGCCTCCGCGGCCGGCGGCTTCTCGGGCCGGAACGCCGAGGTCCAGACGACGACGTCGGCGTCCCCGAGCGAATTCGCGGTCGAATAGGCCGACTGATCATGGCTGGAGACGCCGCCCCGGAGTCCGAGGCGAAGCGGGAACCCGGTCGTCCAGAGCGAGACGTGGTAGGCGCCGGTCAGATTGTCCTTGCCCGACAGCGGCAGGCAGGCGGCGCGCGTGCCGACGTTGAGTTCGGCGACGACCGAGACCGCGCGCTCGATCACGAGATCGCCGTCCTCGCCGAGCGACGAGGCGCTCCATGCGAGCACCGCGTATTTCGAGGCCTTCAGCGCCGCCGCGAGCGGGGCGAGATCAGGCTCCGCCGGCGGCGGGGTCTGGCCGCCGACAAGCGCCTGAAGGCGCGAGAGCGCGTCCACGAGCCCGCCTTCGGGAACCGCGATGGTCTCGACGATCGCCCCTTCGAGCTGCGCCCTCGCCTCGGCCGAGGGCTCGCCGCCGAGGAAGACGATCTTGCGCGCGCCGTCGAGGAAGCGGCCGGTCTTCGGCGTCACCCGGGCGTAGAGCTGATGGAACGCCTTCGACGGGTCCGGCCCGACGACGACGAACAGGTCGCAGCGGTTGCGCACCTCGGCGAAGGTGGTGGCGATCCACCCCTTCCGCTGCGAGGAGGCGAGGTTCTTGTAGAGGCCGTCCGAAGCGTAATGGTCGACCGTTCCGCCGGTCTTCGCCGCCAGCCGGATCACCGAGCGCACGCCGTCGACGTCGGCTCCGAGGCCCGCATAGACAGGCGAGAGAGCGGTCGTCAGCAGCTCGGCCGCCGCCGCGACCGCGGCCTCGAGCGGAACCTCTCGGCCATTCACCCGCGCCGACGGCGCAGGCTCGGGCCCACGGCGGAACAGCGCGGCGGCGCGCCCGCAGACGCCCTCGCCAGCCTCGACCGCGTCGCCCTTCACCGTCAGCTTCACGTCGTCGCAGCCGAGCCCGCAGAAGGGGCAGACCACGTCCTCATGCGTCAGGCCGCCGCCGGTCGTCTCAGTCATACTTCACATAAGCGAAGCGCTGGTCGCCTTCCGGCGTTCCTTCGAGGCCCTGACCTTCCGTGCCCGGCCGCCACTGGATCACGTCCTCGATCTTCTTCGCGAGCGCGAAGTCGCGGTCGGTGATCCCCTTCCGGTCGTGGCTCATCAGCCGGACCTCGACCCACGCATAGGACGCGGTGATGTCGGGATGATGCCAGGCGGCCTCCGCGAGATGGCCGACCGTGTTGATGACCATCAGCGTGCCCTTCCAGCTGTTGGTCTTGTAAGTGCGGCGTATCCAGCCGTCCTCGAGTCGCCACTTGGGCAACTCGGCGGCGAGCCGCCGTTCGACCTCATCGGCCGGAATGACCGTCGTGGCCTTGGCTTCGGCCATATCGGGCGTCCCCCTTTTGGTGAATTGCGGCGAGGCTTACACAGCCGCCGAGGGCGGCGCAACGCGACCCAGGGTACCGACTTAGGCTTATAGGCGCGGTTGGCGCGGCGGGTCGGCTGCGCCTACTGTGCCGCGCGAAAACCGATGAAGAGCGACCCCCGACACATGCCGACAAGCCGTGCGCATCTCGCGCCGAGAGCGATCTCGGTCACGGCTCCGGGCCGGCTGCACATCGGATTCCTGGATTTGAACGGCTCGCTCGGCCGCCGGTTCGGCAGCATCGGAATCGCGCTCGAGCGCCCCGTCACGCGCCTCAGAATCGAGGCCGCGGACGAACTTTCGGCCGAAGGCCCCGACGCCGAACGCGCGGCCGCCGCGGTGGAGCGCGTCGCGGGCGCCGACCCGCGGATCGACCCGCGGCTGAAAGTCACGGTGGAGAAGGCGCTTCCGGCCCATGCCGGCCTCGGCTCCGGCACGCAGCTCGCCCTCGCCGCCGGAGTCGGGGCGAGCATCGTCGGCGGCGCGCCGATGACGCCCTCGGAGGTCGCGCGCCTGATCGGCCGCGGCATGCGCTCGGCCATCGGCCTGGCTGCGTTCGAGGGCGGCGGCGTGCTGCTCGACGGCGGCCAGCCGGTCGCGCCCGATCCCGACGACCACCGCCCGCCGCCGCTGCTGTCGCGCGTTCCCGTGCCGGCCGACTGGCGCTTCCTGCTCATCTTCGACGAAGGGATGAGCGGGCTTTCGGGCGCCGACGAGACCCGCGCCATGGGACGTCTTCCCGTGTTTCCCGAGGCGCTCGCCGACCGGCTCTGCCGCCTGACGCTCATGACGCTGCTGCCAGCCGCGGCGCTTGGCGACGCCTCGTCGTTCGGGCGGGCCGCGAGCGAGATCCAGCGCAGGCTCGGCGACCATTTTTCGCAGTTTCAAGGCGGACGTTTCACGTCTCCTGACGTATCAGACGCGCTAAGCGTAAGCGAAGCTGAAGGCGCGGCCGGCGTCGGCCAGAGCTCGTGGGGGCCGACGGGCTTCGCGATCTACGGCGATCCGGCGTCAGCCGAAGCCGCCGCCTCCCGTCTGCGCGCGCGCTTCGCCGATCGGCCGAACCTCCGGTTCGACGTCGTGCGCGGAAACAACCATGGCGCGGTCGTGACCGAGCTCCCGTCGAACGGGGCCGAGGCCGAACGCAGCCTCCAGGAGACCTGAATGTCCGACGCCGCCCCGATCCTTCACATGATCACGCCGCTCCGGAACACGAGTCCGTTCGACGTAAACATGGCCGTCGACGCAGGTTTTCCCACCATCGCGACCTATAACGGCGTGCGGCTCGCCGACGTGGTCGGCATCACCCAGGACGCGATGTTCTCGCGCTCGCCGGACGCCGCGAAGCGCACCGTCCTGTTCATCGGCGGCAAGGACGCGGGCCTGGCCCTCGACCAGATGGAGGCGGCCGCCAAGGCGCTGTTCCCGCCGTTCGAAATCTCGATCTTCGCCGACCCCTCGGGCGCCTTCACCACGGCGGCGGCCATGATCGCCCTGGTGGAGAAGCATTTGCGCGGCAAGCGCGACGGCGGCCTCGCCGGCGCGAAGGTCCAGATCTATGGCGCGACCGGCATCATCGGCGGCATCGCGGCCCTGATCGCGGCGCAGGCCGGCGCCGAAGTCACGATGGTGAGCCACCTCGTGATCGAGGACGTCGAGGCCAAGGCCGTCGACTTCAAGAAGCGCTTCGGCGTGAAGCTCGGCTGCGCGGTGGCGAAGACCGACGCGCACAAGAAGAAGCTCGTGGCCGACGCCGAGGTGATCCTCACCTGCGCCTCTGCGGGAATCGAGGTGATCTCGGCGCCCGTGCTCGAGGCCGCCAGGAACCTTCTGGTGGCGGCCGACATCAACGCCGTGCCGCCGAACGGAATCGCCGGCGTCGACTCCAACGCCGACGGCGTCGCGCTCCCGCACGGCGTCGGCGTCGGCGCGCTCGTGATCGGGCAGGTCAAGTATCAGGTTCAGCACCAGATTCTGAAGCGGATCAGGACCGCCGACACGGCGATGCAGGTCGGCGTCCTCGAGGCCTTCGAGCTTGCCCGCCAGCTTGCGGAGTGACCGACCCGACATAGCGGTCGTCGCGCTTTCGGCGCGCGCGCTCTCGCGCTCGGCGCGCAGGGCGGGACTGCGCGCGCTCGCCGTCGACCTGTTCGCCGACGCGGACACGCGCGAGCACGCGGCGCTCTGCGTGCGGACGAAGGCCGCGGGCGGCGGCCTCGCCTTCCATCGCGCCGCCCTGCTCGACGCGCTGAAAGCTCACGCGCCCGAGGGTCTGCCGGTCATGCTGGGCGCCGGCTTCGAACACACGCCCAGCCTGATGCGCGCGATCGCGCGGCGCAATCCGATTCTCGGCGCCTCGCCCGAGACCGTGGCGCTGCTCAAGGATCCTTTCGCCTTCGCCGACCTGCTGGCGCGATCGGACGTCCCGCACCCGGCCGTCCATGAACCGTCCGAACCGCGGCCGGGAACTCCGGTGCTCTCGAAACGCGCCGGCGCCTCGGGCGGAGCGCATATCCGCGTCGGCGCCGCGGGCGGAGGCCGCCGCTACCTGCAGGCGCGCGTCGAAGGACAGGCGATCTCGGCCCTCTTCCTCGCCGACGGCGCGTCGGCGCGCGTGCTCGGCTTCTCGGAGCAGTGGACCGACCCGACGCCGCTCGCGCCCTATCGGTTCGGCGGCGCCGCGGGACCGCTTCAGGTCGCCTCGGATTTCACCGGGACGGTCTCCGAGTCGCTGTCGCGGGTCGTCGCCGCCTGCGGGCTCCGCGGCCTCGCCAGCGCCGACATGATCGCGACAGGCGCGGCGCCGGGCTTTATCCTGCTCGAGATCAATCCGCGGCCCGGAGCGACGCTCGACGTCTTCGACCGCGCCCCTTGGCCGTCGCTGCTCACGCTCCATCTCGACGCCTGCGACGGCCGCCTGCCTGGCGCCCTGCCCCCGCTCTCCGGAGCTTCCGCCTCCGCCCTTGTCCATGCGCCGCGCGCCGTTCGCGCCGGCGCCGTCCCGCGTCCGCACTGGACGGCCGATTGGCCTTCATGCGACGAGACCGTCCCCGCCGGCGCGCCGTTCTGCACCGTGTTCGCCGCGGGGCCGGATCATCCTGCCGCCCGTCGTCTCGTCGAAAAGCGCCGGACCGCGCTCCTCGACGCCCTCCGCTCCGCGCGTGTCCCCGCGCCCACGAACCCAATGGTGACGCAATGACAAAGAAGCCAAGCGTCGGAACGCTTTCGGCTCCGCTCGTCGAGGCCCTCATCAACGACGCGGCGACGCTGCGGCTGGGCGTCGAGAAGACCGCTTCCGGCGCGACGATCGTCGACGGCGGCATCGACGTCCGCGGCGGCCTCGAGGCCGGCCGGCGCATCACCGAGATCTGTCTCGGCGGCCTCGGCCGCGCCAGCTTCGTGCCGGACGGACGCTTCCCGCGCTGGCACAGCGCGATCCAGATCACGACCGTCGACCCGGTGATCGCCTGCCTCGGCAGCCAATACGCCGGCTGGAGCCTGTCGGAGGGCGACTTCTTCGCGCTCGGCTCGGGCCCGGCCCGCGCGCTGTGGGCCAAGGAAGAGTTGTTCGGCGAGCTCGGCTACAAGGACGAGGCCGCGAACGCCGCGCTCGTGCTCGAGACCGACAAGCGCCCGCCGGCGAGCCTCGTGGCGCACATCGCAAAGGAATGCGGCGTCTCCGAGGACAGGCTCACGCTCATCCTCACCCCGACCACGAGCCTCGCCGGCTCCGTGCAGGTCGTCGGCCGCGTCCTCGAGGTCGCGCTGCACAAGGCGCATGCGCTGCACTTCCCGCTGGACCGCATCGTCGACGGCAGCGGCGTCGCGCCGGTGCCGCCGCCCGCGGCCGACTTCCTCGCCGGCATGGGCCGCACCAACGACGCCGTGCTCTACGGCGGCGAGATCACGCTCTATGTCGAGGGGCCGGAGGACGAGGCGGAGCAGCTCGCCAACGGCCTGCCCTCCTCGACCTCGCCCGACCACGGCCGCCCCTTCGGCGAGGTCTTCGCGGGCTACAACTACGACTTCTACGCCTGCGACGCGGGCCTGTTCTCGCCCGCCGTCGTGACCGTCACCGCGCTTTCGACCGGCAAGAGCTTCTCGGCCGGCGCCTTCGAGCCGGAGCTGGTGGAGAAGTCGTTCCGCGGCTGAACCGGCGAACCGGAAACCGACCTTCGTCAGTGGCTTGACGAACCGCTGCGTGGATTCCTGGGCCAGTCCCGGAGATCCACGCCGAATCACGGAACGCCGCCGTCGTCCTCCGGCTTGACCGGAGGACCCATGTTTCGCATCGAGCTCCACGCCCGACGTGGATGGTCCGGTCGAGCCGGACCATGACGCGCTTCATCCGGGATGGTCATATCCGATGACCATCCCGGCGCTTCGGCCGGAACGACGTGTAGAACCAAACCGATGCTTCTCCCCGACACCGTCGTCATCTTCACCGAAAAGGCCGACTGGCACTCGAACGGCCTGCGGGACGCTTGCGCGCGGGAGGGGCTGAGGCCGCTCATCCTGTCGATGACCGACTGCGGCTTCGACGTGTCGTCCGGGCGGCCCGGACTCGTCTTCCCCGGCCTCGAAGGCAGGCTTCCGGGCGCGATCTTCGTGCGGCTGATCGCAGCCGGAACCACCGAGCAGATCACCGCCCGGCTCGGCCTGCTGCACGCGGCCCGGGCCGCCGGCGCGCAGGTGGTCAACGACGCCCGCTCGATCGAGGCCTGCGTCGACAAGTCGATGACGACCTTCCTGCTGGCGCAGGCGGGGCTCCCCACGCCGCGCACCATCGTCACGGAGAAGCCCGAGGCGGCTGAAGCCGCCCGAAAGGCGATCGGCGGCGACGTCGTGCTGAAGCCGCTGTTCGGCGCGCAGGGCAAGGGCATCCGCCGGCTCGCGCCCGGCGACGCCCTGCCCCCGTCGGAGGAGGTCGGCGGCGTCTACTACCTTCAGGAATTCGTCGCGAGCCGCGGCTCGCGAAACGCGGGCGGCGCGCATGACTGGCGGGTCTTCGTGCTCGACGGGCGGCCGGTCGCGGCCATGATCCGGCGCTCGGAGAGCTGGGTCACCAACATCTTCCAGGGCGCGGACGGCGAGCCCGCCGATCCTTCCGGCGAGCCCGGCGCGTTCGCGGTGCGGGCGGCCGCCGCGGTTGGAGCCGACTACGCCGGCGTCGACCTGATCGAGGACGAAGACGGCCGCTTCCTCGTGCTCGAGGTCAACTCCATGCCGGCATGGAAGGGGCTCCAGGGCGCGACCGGCGTCGACGTCGCCGGGGCGCTCGCCGGCGACCTCGCCCGCAGGCTCGCGCGCCCCAATGCCGCCTGAGCGCTTCGATCTCGCGGGCGTCGCGCGAGCCTTCGTCGCCGCCTGCCGGGCCGAGCTTCACGCGCTGAAGCCCGGCAACGTCCACGTCTTCCGCGACGGCCACGGCATGACGGTCGCGACCTTCGAACGCGCCGCGGAGGTCGCCTCCGTGCGTCTCGTCGCGGGGCGGAGCGTCGGCGAGCGGATCGAGGGCGCGACCAAGGCGTCGCTCGGGGCCGTCGGCCTCAACGCCAATCTCGGCATCGTCCTGCTCTGCGCGCCCCTCGCCCAGGCCGCGCTCGAAGACGGCGGCGCGCCGCTGCGCGACGCTCTCGCGCGCGTGCTCGACCGCCTCACCGTCGCGGACGCCGAAGCCGCCTACCGGGCGATCGCCGCCGCCAATCCCGGCGGTCTCGGCCGGACGGACCAGCACGACGTCGCGGAGCCGCCCCGAATCACGTTGCGCGAAGCGATGGCGGCCGCGGCCGACCGCGATCGGATCGCGTTGCAATACGTCACCGGATTCGAGGACGTGTTCGCCGCGGCCGAGGCCTATCGCGCGCGGCTTCCCGGCCGCGAGGCGGTCGAGGACGTCTATCTCGGCCTGCTCGCGCTGTTCCCCGACAGCCACGTGGCCCGGAAGTTCGGTTCCGCGGCGGCCGAATCGCTTCGGCGCGAGGCGGCGGCCTTCGCGGCGACGCTGGACGAGCATGACAGCCGTGAGCGCGCGCTCGACGCCTTCGACCTGCACCTGAAGGCCCGCGGCCTGAATCCCGGCACCACCGCCGACCTCACGGTCGCGGCGCTGTTCGCGGCGGCGCTGCAAGAAGCCCCGCGAGGTCGTCCGGCCTGAGCCTGCCGTCGTGGAGAGCGCTCGCGACCAGCGCGCCAGCGACGCCGATCCCCGCGAGCGCCCTCAGATCGTCGATCCCGCGCACCCCGCCGGCGGCGTAGACCGAACGGTCGCCGGCGCGGGCGACGACGTCCGCCAGCCGCGCGAAGTCCGGCCCCGAATCGGCGCCGACCCTGGCGAGCGTCATCACGATCATCCGATCGGGCCACAGCGTCGCGTCCTCGTGAGCGGCCGGGGGGCCGATCGCCCCCCCGGCGTCATGGTCGAGCGACAGCACGCCGCGGGAGGCCTTCAACGCATGGCCGAGCGTGCGGACGTCCTCGAAGCTCTCCGTCCCGATGACCGCCGTGCCCTCGCCCGCCTCGCGACGCTCGGACAGATCCTCCACGTCGGCCGCGCCGCGGTCGATCCAGAGCTCGACCGCCGGATGCGCGGCGGTGAGCGCGGAAACCGCATGGTCATGGCCGCGACCGCCGCGGATGGCGTCGATGTCCGCGACATAGAGCCGTTTGAACGGCGCGAGGCGCAGCAATGCGGACGCGACCGCGAGCGGCCCCGAGCCCTCCACGAGAGGCGAACGGATCGGCCGGTAGGCCCCGCGCTCGCCGCGGCGGGCGTGCACGACCTCGCCGCCCATCAGGTCGATCACGGGAACGACGTCCATGGCTGCCTCCGAACCTCGCGCCTGTGTATCCCCTTGTCAGGCTTGCGCCAGACGTTGTTCGGACGCAGGAAGCCGACTGCGTGGTTCTGCAGGGATTTTCTCGTTTGCGCGTGCTCGTCTGCGAATTCGTGACCGGCGGCGGCATGAGGGGCGAGCCGCTCCCCGCCTCCCTCGCCCGCGAGGGCGCGATGATGCGCGACGCGCTGCTGCGCGACCTCGCGGACCTTCCGGGCGTCGAACTCGTCGCGACCCATGACGACCGGCTCGCGCCGCCGGCCTCCGCGCAAAGCCGACCGATCGGCGAGGCGGACGACGTCTGGGCGATCTGGGCCGCGTTGGGCGCGGACGCCGACGTCGCATGGGCGATCGCGCCCGAAACCGGCGGCCTCCTGTCCCGCCTGAGCCGGACGCTCCGGTCCGCGTGCGCGACCGTGGTCGGGCCGGACGAGGAGACGATCGAGATCGCGTCCTCCAAGAGCCGCACCGCCGAGCGGCTCGCCGCCCACGGGATTCGGACGCCGCAGGTCTGGACGGAAGCTCCCACGGACGTCGCCGGCCCCTTCGTGACGAAGCCCGACGACGGCGCGGGTTGCGAGGCGACGCTCATGCTCGACCGTCCGCCCGCCGTGGGCGCGCTCGCGGCCGGACATGTGATCCAGCCTTATGTGCCGGGCGAGGCCGCGAGCCTCACGGTCCTGCGCGCGCATGGCGAAACGCGGCTGCTCGCCGCAACCCGCCAGCATATCCGGATCGAAGACGGCGCGTTTCGGTTTTACGGCCTTTCGGTCGGCGCGATCGAAGACGCCGATGGCCGGCTCGCGGCTCTCGCCGAAGCGGTTTGCGACGCGCTGTGCGGCCTCGAAGGGATTTTCGGGATCGACATCGTGCTGACGCCCGACGGTCCGGTCGTCATCGAAATCAATCCGCGCCTCACAACCGCTTATGCGGCGCTGCGCGAGGCGTTGGGAGAAAATCCGGCCGCCATGGTCCCGCCCTTCTCGCGCGGCTCCTTGCAGACGGCCCACGCCGTCCGCCAGGTCGAGATCGCGCTGTGACGGCCTCGACCCTCGGCTGGGACGTGGGCGGCGCCCATCTGAAGTTCGCGCGGCTCGGGGCCGACGGCGCGCTCGAGGCCGTGCGCATCGTCGCCTGCCCGCTCTGGCGCGGCCTCGACGAACTCGACGCCGCGCTCGACGCGCTCGCGCCGGACATGCCCGCAGGCGCGGCCTCGGCCGTCACCATGACGGGGGAACTGGTCGATCTCTGGCCCGACAGGCGCTCGGGCGTCGCGGCGCTCGTCGAGCGGCTGGCCGCGCGGCTCGGCCGAGCGACGACCTTCTACGCGGGCGGGGCCGGCTTCGTCGGAGCGGCGCAGGCGGACACCGTGTGGGAGCGGATCGCCTCCGCCAACTGGCGCGCCACCGCGGAAGCTCTGGCGGCGGAGGTCGGAGACGGCCTTCTGGTCGACGTCGGCTCGACCACGGCGGATCTCATTCCCTTCGCCGAAGGCCGGGTGCGGGCGCTTGGGAACACAGACGCCGGGCGCATGGCGGCGGAGGAGCTCGTCTATCTGGGCGCCGCCCGCACGCCCGTCATGGCGATCAGCCCGCGTCTGCCGTTCGGCGGCGCGTGGCTTCAGCCGATGGCCGAGCATTTCGCCACCACGGCGGACGTGTTCCGCCTGACCGGCGACCTGCCGGAGGACGCCGACCTTCATCCCGCGGCGGACGGCGGCCCGAAGACGCGCGAGGCGAGCGCCCGACGCCTGCTCCGCATGGTGGGAGCGGACCTCGACGCCGAGACGGCGCCGCAGGCCGAGCGGCTCGCGGGCTGGCTCACGGAAGCCGCGCTCCGACGGCTTTCGGACGCCGCGGCGCTCGCCCTGTCGCGTGCCGACATCGCCCCGGCCGGGACGGTCTACGGCGCGGGCGTCGGCCGGTTTCTCGCCGCAAGGCTGGCGCGCCGGCTCGGGCTCCTGTATCGCGACGTCGGCGGGCTGTGGTCCGCCGACCCGACCCTTGCGTCCGCCGCCGCCGACTGCGCTCCAGCCGTCGCGGTCGCGCGGCTGTTCGCGCGCCGTGACGACGCCAGCGAACCTTCGAACGCCTGACGAGTTACCCGCCGATGAGCGACCGGATCTTCATACGTGGCATTCAGGTCCACGCGTATCATGGCGTTTTCGAAGAGGAACACCGCCTCGGCCAGAAGTTCCTGTTCGACGTCGACTACTGGGTTGAGGCGCAGCCTTACGCGCAGGCCGACGACTTTTCCGGCGCGGTTTCCTACGCCGACGTCCATGACGTCGTGATCGCCGTCGCCAAAGGTCCGCGCATCAACCTGATCGAAGCGCTCGCGGAGCGGATCGCCGAGCAGCTTCTGGCCTCGTTCCCGACGATCGAGCAGGTGCGCGTCGAAGTTCACAAGCCCGGCGCTCCGATCGCCGGCGTGTTCTCCGACGTCGGCGTCGAGATCCTGCGGCGACGCTCCGGAGCCTGAGGCATGATCGAAATCGGATTCGGCCTCGGCAGCAATGTCGGGGACAAGGTCGCGAACGTCGAACGCGCGCTCGAAAGGCTGTTCCGCGGCCCGGAGGTCGACTTCGTCGTCGCGTCGTCGATCTGGCGCACGGCGCCCTGGGGCTATCTCGACCAGGACTGGTTCGCCAACGCCTGCGCGGTCGGCCGCACGGCGCTTTCGCCCGACGAGGCGCTCGCCTTCACCCAAAGCGTCGAGGCCGACCTCGGGCGAGAGGCGACGTTCCGCTGGGGGCCGCGGCTGATCGACGTCGACATTCTCTATCTCGGCGAGGCGCAGATCCGGTCAGATCGCCTCATCATTCCGCACAAGGAAATGTTCAACCGCGCCTTCGTGCTGACGCCGCTCGCGGAAATCCGCCCGGACCTCACGCTTGACGGCCGCTCGATCCGTGACGCCGCGGCGGTCGGCGGCGATCAGGGCTTCACGCGGCTCGCCCAGCCCTGGCGGCCGACGCCGGCCGGCTGACCCCTACTCCGCGGACTTCGCGGCGAGGCCGACGAACGCGTCGAGCTCGCGCAGGATGGCTTCCGGGACGAAGGGCTTCGGAACGAGCCGCTCGCGTTCGAGGCCGTCCGGCGCGTCGGCGCGGTCCGCGCCCGAAACGAAGACGAAGGGCACGCTCCGCAAGCGCAAATCGAGCGCCAGCGCGTAGGTCTTGCCGTCGGTCACGTCGATGTCGAGCAGGGCGAAACCCGGCGGCGCTGCCGCAATCGACTGCAGGGCGTCGCGCACGGACGCGGCGAGGACGATCTCAGCGTCAGGAAAGCGGTCGAGCACGATCGCCTCGATTTCGAGAGCGACGACAGGCTCGTCCTCGACGATCAGCACGCGCATGACCGGCGTACTCCACGACATCCGCCGCCGCGAAACGCCGCCGCGGCTGTCGGACTAGACGCGCGCGCGCCGTCTAAGGTTCCGCGGATCGCCGCGAGATGCTGGGGAGAAACTCGGCGCCGCGCTCCGACAGGAAGGCGCTCATGGCCGCGGCCGGCGGCGTGAGGCGCTTCCCCGCGCGGCGCACCACGTGCCATTGGCGCATGATGGGCAGGCCGTCGACGTCGAGCTGGGCGAGCCGCCCGTCCAGAACCTCGGCCGCGACCGTGTGGGCCGAGATGAAGGCGAGGCCGAGGCCCGCGATCACCGCCTGTTTGATCGTCTCGTTGGAGCCGATCTCCATGCCGCTCTTCGCCTGAATCTTCTGCTCGGCGAACAGCCGCTCCATCAGCGCGCGCGTGCCCGACCCGGACTCGCGCATGAGGAAGACGTGGCCGGTGAGTTCCGCCGGCTTGAGCCGTTTGCCGACGAGCGGATGATCGTTCGGGGCGACCACGATGTGCGGGTGGTCGCCGATCACGGTCCGCATCGTCTCCATATCCTCGGGCGGACGGCCCATGATGGCGACGTCGACCTTGTCGCCGCGCAGCAGGTCGAGCACCTCGGCGCGGTTGCCGACCGCGAGACTGAGCTCGACCTTCGGATGCGAGCGGGCGAAGGCCCCGAGGGCCATGGGCGCGAAATATTTCGCGGTCGACACGATCGCGACCGAGACGCGGCCGCCTTCGAGCCCCTTCATGGCCTCGAGCGCAGCGACGCAATCCCGGATCGCGGACTCGATGCGCGCGACGGCCTCCACCACCTCGCGCCCGGCGTCGGTCGGACGGAACTTGTCTCCGGAACGGTCGAGCAGCGGCAGTTCGGTCGCGGCTTCGAGGAGCTGGACCTGCATGGTGACGGCGGGCGGAGTCACGCCGAGCCGGCGCGCCGCGGCGCTCACGGCTCCGGTGTCCGCGACGGCGGCGAGCGCCCGCAGCTGCTTCACTGTCAAAGAACGGATAAGGTCTTCAGACATCCTGAATGAGCGCTTTAGGGGATTTGGCTTTGCTGAGCAATCGGTATATGGACCGGAGCCTGTCGCGCGACCCACCGTCGCGGCCTCGGGGGATGCGGGGTAAGACAAACTGCTGTCCCGGTTCGCGGTCGACGCGCTGTCGCGCGCGGCCGCTGCGGGGCATGATACGGCGCGCAAGGAGACCGACGTGGCGGACATGACCACCCTCGAAGCCTATCTCGACGGCTGGGCGGCCGGCGGCGAGGGCCGTGCGGACGTGGCGAAAACCGTTCTCGCAATGTGCGAGGCCGGCCGTCGCATCGCCGCGATCGTGGGACGCGGCGCCCTCGAGGGAAACATGGCCGAGGCCATCGGCGGCAACGCCGGGGGCGACACGCAGAAGGCGCTCGACGTCCGCACCCATGAGATGACGCTCGAAGCGCTCAAGGACGCGCCGGTGGCGCGGGTCGGGTCCGAGGAGGCCGAGGAGGTCGCGGTCCTGGACGAGAGCCGGCCTCTCGCGGTCGCGATGGATCCGCTCGACGGCTCGTCGAACATCGAGACCAACGTTTCGATCGGCACGCTGTTCGGCGTTCTGCCCAACATCGGCGAGGACACGTTCCTGCAGCCTGGCTCCAAGCAGCTCGCCGCCGGCTTCATCGTCTACGGGCCCGCGACCGCGCTCGTGCTGACTGTCGGCGAAGGCACGCAGATCTTCATGCTGGATCACGGATCCGACGCCTTCCTGAGGACGCACAAGGACGTCCGGATTCCGGAGAAGACCAAGGAATACGCGATCAACGCGTCGAACCAGCGTCACTGGAACGAGCCGATGGCGGCCTATGTCGCCGACTGTCTCGCGGGCGAGACCGGTCCGCGCGAGAAGAACTTCAACATGCGCTGGGTCGGCTCGCTGGTCGCGGACATGTTCCGCATCCTCGTGCGCGGCGGCGTCTACCTTTATCCGGGCGACGCGCGCGAGGGCTACGGCTCGGGCCGCCTGCGGCTCGTCTACGAGTGCAATCCGATCGCCATGGTCTGCGAGCAGGCCGGCGGCGTCGCCACCGACGGCGCGACGCGCATCCTCGACCTCACGCCCGAGAGGCTGCACCAGCGCGCGCCCCTGATCGCGGGCTCCGCCGAAGAGGTGGAGCGCATCGCCCGCTATTACGAGAAGCCGTCCCGCTCCTCCCCGCTCTTCGCCAAGCGCGGCCTGTTCCTCGCCTGACGACAGCCGTCCGCGCGCCCATGTCGATCCGCCATCCGATCATTTCGGTCACCGGCTCTTCGGGCTCCGGCACGACGTCGGTGCGCCAGACCTTCGAGCACATCTTCCGGCGCGAGCACATCACGGCCGCCTTTGTGGAAGGCGACGCGTTCCACCGCTTCGACCGCGAAGGAATGCGCCGCCACGCCGAGGAGCAGGAAGCTGCCGGCAACCAGCATTTCTCGCATTTCGGCCACGCGGCGAACCTGCTCGTCGAGCTCGAGGAGCTGTTCCGCAGCTATTCCGAGACCGGAACCGGCCACACGCGCCATTACGTCCACGATCTCGCGAGCGCCCGGCTGTTCGGCCAGCCGATGGGCAGCTTCACCGAGTGGACGGACCTGCCGCAGCCGACCGAACTCATGTTCTACGAGGGGCTGCACGGCGCCGCGGTCGGCGACGGGATCGACATCGCGCGCTACGCCGACCTCAAGATCGGCGTGGTTCCGGTCATCAATCTCGAATGGATCCAGAAGCTCCATCGCGACCGCTACGACCGCGGCTACAGCGCCGAGGACGTGACCCACACGATCCTGCGACGCATGCCGGACTACGTGAACTTCATCTGCCCCCAGTTCACGGAAACCGACGTGAACTTCCAGCGCATCCCGACGGTCGACACGTCAAACCCGTTCATCGCCCGCACGATCCCGACGGCGGAGGAGTCGATGGTGGTGATCCGCTTCCGCGACCCGCACGGCATCGACTTCCCGTATCTCCTGTCGATGATCTCCTGGAGCTTCATGTCGCGGGCGAACTCCATCGTGATCCCCGGCGGCAAGCTCGACCTCGCGATGCAGCTCATCCTGACCCCGATGATCCTGAACCTCGTGGAAAGAAAGCGTCGGGCGGAGCTCGGCTGACAGGGACTGCGCGCCTGCGGGCGGCCTTCACCTGCGCCGCCATTCAGGCTAACAGCATGCTGCGCCGCAACACTCCGGACTGACCGCAATGCCCGACATCATCATCGCCCCGTCGATCCTCTCGGCGGACTTCTCCAGGCTCGGCGAAGAGACGCGCGAGGTCGTCGCGGCGGGCGCGGACTGGGTGCATCTCGACGTCATGGACGGTCACTTCGTGCCAAACATCACCTTCGGCCCGGAGGTCGTGAAGAAGCTGCGCCGCTGGACCGACGCGCTGTTCGACTGCCACCTGATGATCGCGCCGGCCGATCCCTATCTCGAGGCCTTCGCCAAGGCGGGCTGCGACCGCCTGAGCGTCCATGCGGAGGCCGGCCCCCATCTCGACCGCTCGCTCCAGCTCATCCGCTCGCTCGGAAAGCAGGCGGGCGTCGCGATCAATCCTTCGACGCCCGAGACTGCCGTCGAATACGTGCTCGACAGGATCGACCTCGTCGTGGTCATGACGGTCAATCCGGGCTTCGGCGGACAGGCCTTCATCCCCGAGATGCTCGGCAAGATCAGGCGCCTCAAGAAAATGATCGGCGGCCGTCCGATCCGGATCGAGATCGACGGCGGCGTGACGCCGGAAACCGCTGCGCTCTGCGCCGCGGCGGGCGCCGACGCCTTCGTCGCCGGCAACGCCGTCTTCAAGGACGGACCGCAATCCTACGCGACGCACATCGCCGCCATCCGCGCCTCGGCCGAGGCGGCGGTCGCGCGCAGCGCCGCCTGATGGCCCTCGAGGCGCTGATCTTCGACGTCGACGGCACCCTCGCCGAGACGGAGGAGACCCATCGCCGCGCGCTGAACGAGACTTTCGCCGCCTTCGACCTGCCCTGGGAGTGGGATCAGGCGACCTACCGACGCCTGCTCCACGTCATGGGCGGCAAGGAAAGGCTGCTGCATTACGTCGAGTTCGACGGCCCCGCGGAGGCCGAGCGCGCCTTCGATCGGCTCGATGAAATCCACGCGGCCAAGAACGCCCGCTACGGCGAGCTCGCGAGCGCCGGCTCGGTCACGTTGAGGCCCGGCGTCGAGCGCCTCGTGCGCGAGGCGCGCGCGGCCGGGCTGAAGGTCGCGATCGCCACCACGACCAGCCGCCGCAACGTGGAAGCCTTGCTCGCCTCGACGTTCGGTCCGCAGGGGCCGTCGCTGTTCGACGCCATTGCGGCGGGCGACGAGGCGCCGGCCAAGAAGCCTGCGCCTGACATCTACGAGATCGCGCTGAAGAAGCTCGGGAACGATCCGAACGTCTGCATCGCCTTCGAGGACACCGCCCACGGGCTGCGCTCCGCGCGCGCCGCGGGGCTCAAATGCGTCGTCACGCCGAGCTTCTACAGCGAGGACCAGAACTTCTCCGGCGCGGCGGCCATATTCGGCCATCTCGGCGAGCCGGGCCTACCCGCGCGCCACCTCGGCGGCGCCGGCGCAGGCGAGACCATGGTCACGATCCCGTTCCTTCGCACTTTGGTCGGCTGAGAGCCGCGCTTCCAATCCTTCACGCCGTTTACGTCCGCAACGTTCGGCAACCAAGCGTCCCCCGTCTGTCGCTTTCATGCCATGGCGACGCCGAACGGGGCGTGCGATGAAGCGCAGGTGCGCATGCGTAAAGGCGAGGCGACCCGCGTGGCGAACTATCGGGGGCTCAAGGCCGCGGCCGCAATCGCCGGCGCGCTGGCCCTGTCGGGTTGCGCCGACAAATGGAACCGGCCGGCTCTCGGCGTGGACGCGCCGTCGAGATGGAAGGACGTGCGCGACCCCAAGGCGATCTGGCCGGCGGCCGACTGGTGGCGCGGCTTCGGCTCGGCCGAACTCACGAGCCTCGTCCAAGAGGCCGAGCGCGCGAACCAGGACATCGGCGCCGCCAAGGCGCGGATCGAGCAGGCCGACGCGCAGGTGCGCATCAACGGCGCCGCGCTCATCCCGGTGATCAACGGATCCGGCGAGGCGACGTTTCAGCCGAGCACCACCACGACGACCCGCATCTCGCCGTCCGGCCAGACCCAGACTTCGACGCGGCGCAAGGAGTTTACCGGCCAGTATCAGGCCGGCGTCGCCGCGAGCTACCAGCTCGACTTCTGGGGGCGGAACCGCGCGACCGTGCGCTCGGCGGAAGCCTCGGCGACGGCGGCGCGCTTCGACGAGGAGGTCGTCGCGCTCAGCGTCACCACCGGCGTCGCCAACACCTATTTCGCGATGATGTCGGCGCAGGAGCGGCTCGCGATCGCACGCGGCAACGTCAAGTCCGCCCAGACCATCCTCGACGCGATCCAGGGTCGCCTCGACGTCGGGACGGCGACGGCGCTCGACCGGGCGCAGCAGCGCGCGGTCCTCGACCAGCAGCGCGCCACCATTCCGGCGATCGAACAGGAAGTCCGCACCAACGAGACGGCGCTCGCGCTGCTGCTCGGAAGGCCGCCGATCCGCCTCGACGTCAAGGGCGGACGGCTCGACCGCCTCAAGGTTCCGAAGGTCCAGCCGGGCCTGCCGTCGGACCTCCTTCTGCGCCGTCCCGACGTGCGCGAGGCCGAGGCGACGCTCGCGTCGAGCGACGCCAGCATCACCGCGGCGCGCGCGGCCTTCCTGCCGTCGGTCGCCCTCACGGCCCAGGGCGGGTTCGAAAGCGCCGCGCTGCGGACGCTGCTCTCGGGCTCGAACGTCGCCTACCAGCTCGCGGCCTCCGTCACCCAGCCGATCCTCGACCAGAGCCTTCCCGGAAACCTCGACCTTGCAAAAGGCCAGTTCCGCGAAAATCTCTTCGCCTACCGCAAGGCGACGATCCAGTCCTTCGTGGATACGGAGAACGCGCTCGTCTCGGTCCGCAAGACCGCAGAGCAGGTCAGCCTGCAGGAGGCCGCGGTGAAGAGCGCCCGCGAGGCCTACGACATCGCTCAGGTCCAGCTCAAGGAAGGAGCGATCGACATCGTCACCGTGCTCAACACCCAGCAGACGCTGTTCACCGCTCAGGACAATCTCGCGACCGCGCGGCTCGCCAAGTTCCAGGCGCTGGTCTCGATGTTCGAGGCGCTCGGCGGCGGCTGGGCGGCGTCCGGCAAGCCGGCCGGCGGCCCGCCGCTGCCGCCCTTCACCGTGTCGGCGACCAAGCCCTGATGCGCAAGCTCGTCATTCTCCTGCTGATCGTCGCCGCAGGCGCCGCGGCGTGGAAGTTCCTGCCGGAGCGGTACTGGCCGCAGGCGCTCGTCGCGTCCACGGACAAGTCCGCCGCCCAGAACCAGCCTCGCCGCGCCGGCCGCCGCGGCGGCCTCGGCGACGAGCCGACGCCGGTCATCGCCGCGCAGGCGAAGCGCCAGGACGTTCCGGTCTTCCTCGACGGCGTCGGATCCTTCCAGGCCCCGAACACCGCGACGGTGCGCGCGCAGGTGGAGGGCGTGCTGGTCGAGGTCGCCTTCCGCGAGGGACAGGACGTCAAGGCCGGCGACGTGCTCGCGCGCATCGACCCGGCGACCTATCAGGCGCAGTACGATCAGGCGGTCGCCCAGAAGGCGCAGTACGAAGCGCAGCTCGAAAACGCGCACCGCGACTTCGAGCGCTATTCCCGCCTCGCCAAGAACGACTACGGCACGCAGCAGCAGGCCGACACCGCGAAATCCACCATCTCGCAGCTCGAGGCGCAGGTCCGCTACTACGGCGCGCTGATCGCGCAGGCCAAGACCACGCTCGACCGCACCGTCGTGCGCGCGCCGATCTCGGGACGCACGGGCGTGCGCGGCGTCGATCAGGGCAACTACGTCACCGCGGGCGACGCCACGGGCATCGTGACGATCACCGAGGTCCAGCCGATCGCCGCGCTCTTCACCCTGCCCCAGCAGAACATTCCCGCCGTCACGCGCGCGCTGTCGCGCGGCGCCGTCTCCGTCGAGGCGCTGTCGGGCGACGGACGGACGGCGCTCGACCGCGGCGAGTTGCAGGTGATCGACAATCAGGTCGAGCAGGCGACCGGCACGGTGCGGCTGAAGGCGATCTTCCCCAACAAGGAGCTCGCGCTCTGGCCCGGCCAGTTCACGACGGTGCGCGTCTCGGTCGACGTCCTCAAGGACGTCGTCACCGTGCCCGGACAGGCGGTTCAGCAGGGACCCGACGGGCCGTTCGTGTTCGTGGTCAAGGAGGACCGGACGGTCGACCAGCGCCCCGTCGCCGTCACGCGGCAGGACGCCGGGCTCGCGGTGATCGGGAAGGGTCTCGACGCCGGCGAGACGGTGGTGACGACCGGCTTCGCCCGGCTGCGGACCGGCGCCAAGGTCGCGGTCGGCGCTCCTGGCGCGACGCAGGAGCCGGAGAACGACGCCCCCGGCGCCGGGGCTTCGGGCGACGATCCGCAGCGCCGGGCCGAAGGGCGCGCGGAGTGACTGGGCGAAAAGCTCGCGCTCTTGTCCCGGCCTTGAGCCGGGACCCAGACGCGCCAATGTTCGAGGATGGCGCTCTACAGGTTGCGATCATTCTGGAGACGGCAACGGTTCTGGGTCCCGGCTCAAGGCCGGGACACGAGGGGTGTGGTTCGACACCCTTCTCCCCTCCCCCTTGCGGGGAGGGGCCGGGGGTGGGGGTGGTTCAGGATGAGGCGACAGACGCGACGACGCCCTACGCCGGTCTTCTCAGCTCCGTCCTGAACCACCCCCACCCTTACCCTCCCCGCAAGGGGGAGAGAGCGGAGACGTCGCGCCTCGACGCCAACCGGCGGTGCGCGGCGTGAGCGTCTCCTCGCCCTTCATCGCGCGGCCCGTCGCCACCACGCTGCTTGCGGTCGCGGTGCTGCTCGTCGGCGTGCTGGGCTACATGAAGCTCCCCGTCTCCTCGCTGCCGCAGGTCGACTTCCCGACCATTCAGGTGACGACCCGCCTTCCCGGCGCCAATCCCCGCACCATGGCGGCGCTCGTGACGGCGCCGCTCGAGCGCCAGCTCGGGCAGATCCCGGCGCTCGAGACCATGACCTCGGCGAGTTCCTTCGGCTTCAGCCGGATCACTCTGCGGTTCGATCTCGACCGCGACATCGACGGGGCCGCGCAGGACGTGCAGGCCGCAATCAACGCGGCCAATTCGACGCTGCCGAACGACCTGCCCTACCCGCCCGTCTTCGCCAAGGTGAACCCGGCCAACACGCCGGTGCTCACCGTCGCCCTGACGTCGAAGACCATGCCGATCCGCGACGTCTCGGATCTGGCCGACACGCTTGTCGCGCAGCGCCTCGCCGAGGTTGTCGGCGTCGGCCGCGTCTCCGTCGGGGGCGGGGTCAAGCCCGCCGTGCGCGTTCAGGCCGACGTGAGACGGCTCGCGGCCTACGGCCTGACCCTGTCGCAGCTCCGGACCGCGATCGCGGGCGCGAGCGTCGCAGGGCCGAAGGGCTCGATCGACGGCGACGTCCAGTCCTTCACCATCTCGGCCAACGACCAGATCGAGACCGCGGAGGCCTATCGCGACGTCATCGTGGCCTCGAACGGCGGAACGCCCGTCCGCCTGCGCGACGTCGCGCAGGTGATCGACGGGGTCGAGGACGAGAACGTCGCCGCCACGTTCCAGGGACGGCCGGCGATCGTCATCGACGTCCAGCGCCAGCCCGGCGCGAACACGGTCGCGACCGTCGAGGCGCTGCGGCGCGCGCTGCCGGAGATCCAGCGGGCCATGCCGGCCGGCGTCGAGGTCTCGGTGGTCGACGACCGCACCGACACGATCAAGGCCTCGATCCACGAGGTCGAGATCACGCTCGCGCTGTCGGTCGGCCTCGTGATCCTCGTGGTTCTGCTGTTCCTCAGGACCTTCCGAGCCACGCTGATCGCGGGCGTCGCCCTGCCGCTTTCCCTCATCGCGACCTTCGCTGTGATGTGGGGCCTCGGTTACAGCCTCGACAACCTGTCGCTGATGGCGCTCGTGGTCGGAGCGGGCTTCGTCGTCGACGACGCGATCGTCATGATCGAGAACATCCAGCGGCACATCGAGAACGGCGAAAAGCCGCTGAAGGCGGCCTATGAGGGCGCGCGCGAGATCGGCTTCACGATCGTCTCGCTCACCGCCTCGCTCGTCGCGGTGTTCATCCCGCTGCTGTTCATGAGCGGGCTGATCGGGCGCGTCTTCCGGGAGTTCGCCGCGACGCTGACAATCGCCGTCGTGGTGTCGATGGTCATTTCGCTGACGCTCACGCCGATGATGTGCGGCCGGCTGCTCAAGGCGCCGAAGGAAGGTCGGGGCTCCGCCCTCGGCCGCGCGGCGGAGGCGGCGACGACCCGCTTCATCGCGGGCTACCGCCGCTCTCTCCTCATCGTCCTGCGCCATCAGGGGCTGACGCTGCTCGTCACGCTCGCGACGCTCCTCGCCACCGGCTGGCTCTATGTCGTCGCCCCGAAGGGCTTCCTGCCGCAGCAGGATTCGGGACTGATCTCGGCGACGCTCGAAGCTTCTCAGGACGTATCCTTCGCCGAACTGAAAAGGCGCGCGGCGGCCGTGACGGCCGAGATCCGGGAAGACCCTGCGGTCCGCAGCGTCGTCTCGGTCCTCGGTGTGAGCGACCAGACCCCGACCTCCAACGCGGGTCGGCTCTCGATCGTGCTCAAGCCCCATGCCGAGCGCGACGCGAGCGCGGATCAGGTCATCGCCCGGCTCTCGTCGAAGATGGCCGCGATCCCGGACGTGTCGGTCGTGTTCCAGGCGGCGCAGGACCTGCAGATCTCCACCCGCGCCTCCCGCGCGCGCTACCAGTACACGCTGACCGACAGCGACCCGAAGGAGCTCGCCCGCAGCGCCCAGAACCTCGTCGAGCGGCTTCAGGCCTCGCCTGTCCTGCGCAACGTCGGCTCCGACGCGCGCCCCGGCGGCGCTCAGGCGCGCGTGACGGTCGACCGGATCGCCGCCGGGAGGCTCGGCGTCACCGTCCAGGCGATCGCCGACGCGCTCTACGACGCCTTCGGCCAGCGCCAGATCTCGACCATCTACGGCCAGTCCAACCAGTATCGCGTGGTGCTCGAGGCCGAGCGCGGCGAGGCGCACGACGTCGCGGCGATCGGAAGACTCTACGTGACCCCGACGGCTTCTACCTCGGAGAGCGGCTCCTCCTCGTCCACGAGCACGGAGACCGCCCGCACGCCCGTGCCGCTGTCGGCCGTGACGACGGTCGCGCTCGAATCAGCCGACCTCGTCGTCTCGAACGAAGAGCAATTCCCGGCCAACACGATTTCGTTCGACCTCGCCGAGGGCGCGTCGCTTTCCGACGCGGTCGCGGCGATCGAGCAGGCCGAGGCCGAAGTCGGCCTGCCGCCGACGGTGGTCGGCCGCTTCGCCGGCGACGCGGCGGAGTTCGCGGCCTCGCTCGCCGGCCAGCCCTGGCTGGTGCTCGCGGCGGTCATCGCGATCTACATCGTGCTTGGCGTGCTCTACGAGAGCTTCATCCACCCGTTCACGATCCTCTCCACCCTGCCCTCCGCCGGCCTCGGCGCGCTGATCGCGCTCGAACTGTTCGGGCTCGAGCTGTCGATCATCGCGCTCATCGGCATCATCCTGCTGATGGGCATCGTGAAGAAGAACGCGATCATGATGATCGACTTCGCGCTCGACGCCGAACGGGAACGGGGGCTCGCGCCGGAAGCCTCGATCGTCGAGGCGGCCGTGCTGCGCTTCCGCCCCATCATGATGACGACGATGGCGGCGCTTCTCGGCGCGCTGCCGCTCGCGCTCGCGACCGGACCCGGCGCTGAGCTGCGGGTTCCGCTCGGGGTCACGATCATCGGCGGCCTGCTGCTCAGCCAGCTTCTGACGCTCTACACCACGCCGGTGGTCTATCTCGCGATGGAGCGGCTGCGCGAACGGTTCTCACGCCGCGGCGCGCCGACGGCGGAGCCGGCGGAATGAGGCCGCCGAAGGCAGAGGGAGCGGCGGCGCCCTCTCTCTCCTCGCCCTTCATCCTGCGCCCGATCGGGACCACGCTCCTCGCGGTCGCCGTGCTGCTGGTGGGCTTCGTGGCCTATCTGCGGCTGCCCGTCGCCTCGATGCCGAACGTCGAGTTCCCGGCGATCTTCGTCCAGGCGTCCCGTCCCGGCGCCTCGCCGGAGATCATGGCCTCGACGGTCGCGGCCCCGCTCGAACGGACTCTCGGCGCGATTTCCGGCGTGACCGAGATGAGCTCCGCCTCCTCGCTCGGCTCGACCCGCATCGCGATCCAGTTCGACCTCGGCCGGAACATCGACGACGCCGCGCGCGACGTGCAGGCGGCGCTCAACCAGGCGCAGACCGATCTTCCCTCCGACATCCCGAACCTGCCGACCTTCCGCAAGATCAACCCGGCGGCGATGCCGGTGCTGGTGCTCGCGCTCACCTCCGACACCATTCCGAAGACCGAGGTCTACGACGCCGCCGACAGCGTGCTGGTGCAGCGCCTCAGCCAGGTGGCGGGCGTCGGCGAGGTGCGGGTCGCCGGCTCCGAACAGCCCGCCGTCAGGGTGCGGCTCGATCCCGAACGCATCGCCGCGATGGGGCTCGCGCTCGACGACGTGCGCGCCGCGATCGCGACCGGCAACGTTCTGTCGCCCCTCGGCGCGCTCCAGACATCCGACCGGGAAATCGCGATCGCGCTCGACGGCGAACTGGGGCCGCGGCCCGAGAACTACCGGGACGTCGTGGTGCGGATCGCAAACGGCGCGACCGTCCGGCTCGGCGACGTCGCCGAGATCTCAGCCGGCGCGCGCGACACGCGCAACGCCGGCTGGTTCAACGGCAAGCCCGCGGTGCTGCTCTACGTGACCAAGCAGCCCGCCGCCAACGTGCTCGAGACCGTGGACGGCGTGAAGGCGCTGCTGCCCGAGATCTCGCGCTGGATCCCGGCTGGCATCGACGTGACCGTGCTCACCGACCGCACCACGACGATCCGCGCCAGCGTCGACGACATGCAGAAGACGCTGCTGATCTCGATCGCGCTCGTGATGCTCGTCGTCTTCGCCTTCCTGCGCCGTGTCGCGCCGACCTTCGCGGCGGGGGTCACGGTGCCGCTCGCGCTCGCCGGCTCCTTCGCAGGCATGTGGGTCTTCGGCTTCTCGGTCGACAACCTCTCGCTGATGGCGCTCGCGGTCGCGGTCGGCTTCGTGGTCGACGACGCCATCGTCATGATCGAGAACGCCTACCGCAATCTCGAGAAGGGCATGGCGCCCATGGAGGCCGCGCTCGCGGGCGCGAAGGAGATCGCCTTCACCGTTGTGGCGATCTCGCTCTCGCTCGTGGCGGCCTTCATCCCGCTCTTGTTCCTCGGCGGGCTCGCCGGCCGGCTGTTCTACGAATTCTCGATGACGCTGGTGTTCGCGATCCTCGTCTCGACGATCGTATCTCTGACCGTCACGCCAATGATTTGTGGGCAGTTGCTAAAGCGTGAGACGAGGACGGAACGGCGTGGCCTGCTTGTCCGCCTCGGCGACGCCTATGCGCGCTCGCTCGAGCTCGCCATGCGCGCTCCCTGGCTGATGGCGCTGCTGATGGTCGGAGCCGCCATATGGGCGGTGCAGCTCTATGTCTCGACGCCCAAGGGCCTGTTCCCGAACGACGACATCGGCCTGCTAAGCGCCTTCACCGAGGCGTCGCCCGACGTGTCCTTCGACGAGATGTCGGCGCTCCAGACGCGGGCCGCCGACATCATCGCCGCCGATCCGGCGGTCGAATCGGTCGCGCCCTCGCTCGGCGGCGGCCGCAGCGTCTCCAATCAGGGCCGGATCCAGATCGCGCTGAAGCCGCAGGGCGAGCGGCCGGGAATCCAGACCGTGGTCGAGCGCCTGCGGAAGCCGCTGTCGCAGATTCCGGGCCTGAGGGTCTTCCTGAGCGCGCAGCAGGAAATCCGCGCCGGCGCCCGCGAGGGCCGGGCGCAGTACCAGTTCACGCTGT
This sequence comes from Ancylobacter novellus, assembly GCA_003241695.1. Classification (GTDB taxonomy): domain Bacteria; phylum Pseudomonadota; class Alphaproteobacteria; order Rhizobiales; family Methylopilaceae; genus Methylopila. The sequence goes on from QFPN01000005.1 coordinate 231,927, forward strand.
GGTCGCGCGACCTACGGCAGCTTCAGGACGCAGCGGCGCAGGTGATTGAGCGGCTTCGGTCGATCGAGGGGCTGCGCGACGTCTCGACCGACCGGGAGGCGAACGGCATCGAACTCGCCATCGACATCGACCGCGAGACGGCCTCGCGGCTCGGCGTCGAGATCGGGGCGATCGACGCCGCGCTCAACACCGCCTTCGCGCAGCGCCAGATCTCGGTGATCTACGGCCGGCGCAACCAGTACCGCGTGGTGATCGAGATCGCGCCCGAAAAATCGCGGGACTCGGCCGACGTGCTCGCGTTGCACGTGCCGGCGTCGAACGGGACGCAGGTTCCGCTCTCGGCGGTCGCGACGATGAAGCGGACCATGGCGCCGCTGGTGGTCAATCATCAGGGCCAGTATCCGTCGATCACGATCACCTACAATCTCGCGCCGAACGCCTCGGCCGGCGAGATCACGGCCGAAATCCCCCGCATCGTCGCCGAGATGCGGCTGCCCGACGGGATCAACGCCGAGTTCGCTGGCGACGCCGCCGAACTGGCCCGCGCCGCCGGCGACCAGTCGGTCACGATCCTCGCGGCGCTGCTGGTGATCTATCTCGTGCTGGGCGTGCTCTACGAGAGCTACGTCCACCCGCTCACGATCCTGTCGACGCTGCCGCCGGCCGGACTCGGCGCGCTGCTCGCGATCAACGCGGTCGGCGACGATCTGACGGTGATGGCGCTGATCGGCATCATCCTGCTCATCGGCCTCGTGAAGAAGAACGGCATCATGCTGGTCGACTTCGCGCTCGAGGCGGAACGCTCGCGCGGGCTTTCGCCGCGCGAGGCCATTCTGGAGGCCGCTCGGGTGCGGTTCCGTCCGATCCTGATGACGACCTTCGCCGCGCTGCTCGGCGCGCTGCCGCTCGCCTTCGGCGAAGGTCCGGGCTCGGAGCTGCGCCGACCGCTCGGGATCACGATCGTGGGCGGCCTCGTCGTGAGCCAGGCGCTCACCCTTTATACGACCCCGGCCATTTACCTGCTGCTGGATCGGCTGAGGCGGCGACGCAAGCGGGAGAACCGCGCGCCGCAGCCGGCGGAGTGAGGCGAAGCGGCTCGCGTCGTCCCGCATTGCCGATCGCCGAGCCGTGATGACGCCCCGGTCCCTCGCCTCAGGTCTTCGATTCCTGCTTCTCGCCCACGCCCTTCGGCGCTTCGGCGTGGCCGCCGAACTGGAAGCGCATCGCCGAAAGCAGCCGGTCTGCGAAGGTGTTCTCCTGCCGCGACCGGAAGCGCGCGAAGAGAGCCGTCGCCAGCACGTCGACCGGAACCGCCTCCTCGATCGCGGCCTCGATCGTCCAGCGGCCCTCGCCTGAATCCGCGACGCGCCCTTCAAAGCCCTGCAGCTCGCCGTCTCCAGCCAGCGCCGAGGCCGTGAGGTCGAGGAGCCAGGACGACACCACGCTGCCGCGCCGCCAAACCTCTGCAATGTCGGCGACATCGAGGTCGAAGCGGCGGTCGTCGGGCAGGCTCGGCGAGGCCTTGCTCTTCAGCACGTCGAAGCCTTCGGCGTAGGCCTGCATCAGGCCGTATTCGATGCCGTTGTGGACCATCTTCACGAAGTGGCCGGAGCCGGTCGGCCCGCAATGCATATAGCCTTCGAGCACGCGGGGATCGCGGCCCTCGCGCTTCGGCGTCTCGGGGATGTCGCCGCGGCCGGGCGCGAGCGTCCGGAAGATCGGATCGAGCTGTTCGACGGCCTCCTTGTCTCCGCCGATCATGAGGCAGTAGCCGCGTTCCCGGCCCCACACGCCGCCGGACGTTCCGACGTCGAGATAGTGGATCCCCCTCTCCTTCAGCGCCGTCCCGCGGGCGATGTCGTCCTTGTAGAAGGAGTTGCCGCCGTCGATGATCACGTCGCCGGCCGACATCGCCGCGCCGAGCGCCTCGACCGCGTCGGCGGTGATCTTGCCCTCCGGGAGCATCACCCAGACGGCGCGCGGCGCGGGCAGCGCCTTCAGCATCTCTTCGATCGAGTTCGCGGGCGTCGCGCCTTCGGCGGCGAGAGCCTCAACCGCCTTTTCGCTGACGTCGAAAACCACGCAGCCGTGGCCGGCGTCCATCAGACGCCGCACGATGTTGCCGCCCATCCGGCCGAGGCCGATCACTCCGATGTCCATGATGTCGTCCCATGTTCGGGCCGCGCGCCCGGTCTCCGCTCGCGTCCGCAACATATCGCCCGGAGCCCGATCGTCGAGCGCGAGCGCAGCCGCAGGGGCGATGCGTCGAAAGGTTCGCGGAGACGCGGCGGATCCGGGATTGACGCAGCCGCGGAGAAAGCGCTGATCTTCTCAAAAGGCCCTTAGAGAACGGGCCGCAAGAAGACGTCGGAGGAGACATGGCGTTCGCCGCCGCACAGAACCGCCCCTGTCCGACGCCGCATCGTCGGGCCGCAGCGGCGGATCGCGCATGACGCTTCGCAACGCGACCGCCGAGGCTCCCGGCGACGACCTTCGCGCTCGTTTCGCCGCGCTCCGGGACGGTCTCGAAGCCGGGCTGATCGGCGCTTCGGGACTCGTCGAGCGCCTGCTCATCGGCCTGCTCACCGGCGGCCATGTTCTCGTCGAGGGCGCGCCGGGCCTCGCCAAGACTCGGGCGGTGAAGCGCCTGTCGGCCGGGCTCGAAGCCTCCTTCGCCAGAATTCAGTGCACGCCGGACCTGATGCCGGCGGACCTCACCGGCACGACGGTGTGGCGTCCGGATCAGGGGCGTTTCGAGTTCCTGTCCGGCCCGATCTTCCATTCGCTGGTGCTGGTCGACGAGATCAACCGCGCCCCGCCCAAGGTGCAGTCGGCGCTGCTCGAAGCCATGGCCGAGGGCCAGGTGACCGCCGGCGCGAACACCTATCCCCTGCCCGACCCCTTCATGGTGGTGGCGACCCAGAACCCGATCGAGCACGAGGGCACCTTTCCGCTGCCCGAGGCGCAGCTCGACCGGTTCCTGCTCCATGTGGTGGTCGGCCTGCCCGATCAGGCGTCGGAGCGGCGCATCCTCGACCTCGTCGAGCGCGAGACCTCGGGCGAGGAGCAGGCCATGCCCGTCCGTCTCTCCGCAGACGAGGTCCGCCGCGCCCGGCGCGAGGTCGCGAGCGTCCATCTCGCGCCGGCGCTCAAGGACTACATCGTGCGCATCGTGGCCGCGACCCGCGACGCCGACGCGGCGCCGGACGTCAGGCGCGCGATCGAATATCCGGTCTCGCCGCGCGGCACGCTCTCGCTCGCCGCGGCCGCGAAGGCCCGCGCCTATCTCAACGGCCGCGACCACGCCACTCCGGACGACGTCGCGGATCTCGCCGCCGACGCGCTGGCGCACCGGCTGGTCCTGACCTGGCGCGCCGCAGCCGACGGACGCACCGCGCGCGACCTCGTCGGCCCGCTGCTCGACGCCGTGAGGCCGGTGTGAACCGAGCGGACGGCGAGCAACGCTGATGGAAGCCGTCGCCGTTCCCGGCGTCGATCTCGACGCGCAGGCGCTGATGGGGCTGCGCCGGCTCGCGGGGCGGTCGGCGCGCTTCGGCGAGCGTCGCCTGCCCGCGCGCCCCGGCGGCGTCGTCACCCGCCGGCGGGGGCGCGGCAGCGAGGTCGACGACGTCCGTCTCTGGACCGACGGCGACGACATCCGACACATCGACAAGAACGCCACCGCGCGCACCGGCGAGCTTCACGTCCGCACCTTCCGTGACGAGCGTGAGCGGGCGGTTCTGCTTGTCGCGGATTTTCGGCCCGCGATGCTGTTCGGCACCCGGCGGGCCTTCCGCTCGGTCGCGGCCGCCGAAGCGCTCGCGATCGTGGGCTGGCGCGCAGCGGCCGAGGGCGGCCGGATCGGCCTGCTCGCCGTCGGGACCGGAGACCCCGCCTTCGTACGGCCGAAGGGCGGGGAGCGGGCCATGAGCGCGGTGATCGGCGTCATGGCCCGCGCGCACGCCGAAGCGTTGTCCGAGGCCGATCGCTCCGACCCGCCGCTCGACGCCGCGCTCGAGACCGCGGTCGGCGCCCTGCCGCGCGGCGGGCACCTGATCCTCGCAAGCGGCCTCGACGAACCGGGTCCGCGCTTCGACGACGTGCTGAGGGCGGCGCGGGCGCGCGTTCAGGTCACCGTCCTCCTCGTCGCCGACGCGTTCGAGCGCTCCGCCCCGGCCGGCGCCTACGCCTTCATGACGCGATCCGGCCGTGCGGGGTGGCTCGGCGGACGTCGCCGGGAGCCTGAGCAGGATCCGCGCCGCGCGCGGCTCGTGTCCCTCGGCGTGCCGGTCGTGCCGGTGGACGCCGCCGACGGACCGGAGCGCGTCGCGCCGCTGCTGGAGCGCCTCGATGCCGCCCGCTGACCCTCTCGAAGGGCTGCGGACCATCCGCCTGCCGCCAGAGGCGGCGGCCCCGTGGTCGGACCTCGGCTTCGCGGTCGCGGCCGGGCTGCTTGCAGCGCTGATCCTGTCGCTCGTCGCCCGCATGTTCCTCAAGCCTCGCCGATCGCTCCGGCGCTCGGCCATGGAGGCTTTCGCGGCGGCGGCGGCGCTGCCGGTCGACGAGCGCCGCGCCGCGCAGGCCGCGCTGCTGCGGCGCGTCGTCCGAACGGTCGAGGGCGACGCCGCGGCCCGCGCGACGGGAGCCGCCTGGGCCGAGACGCTCGACCGGACGTTCTCGACGGATCTCTTCAGCAAGGGCGCCGGCGGCGTCTTCGTGGACGGCCTGTATGCCCGACCGGCGGCGACAGGCGACGGCGACGCGCTGGACCGGCGGCTCGGCGCGCTCATCGCCGGGCTGAGGCGCTAGCGGCCATGTGGCAGCTGCCCGTTCTGCAGTTCTGGAGCTGGCATCTCGCGACGCCGCTCGCCTTGCTGTTGCTGCCGCTGCCGCTCCTCGCCGCGCGGCTGCTGCCGCCCGACGGACGCGCGAGCGGCGCGCTGCGCGTGCCGGGCGTGATCGCGGCGTCGCACGGCGTCTCAGACGCCGCGCCCGCCGCCGGCGGCGACCGCCGGATTCTGGCGTGGATCGCCTGGGCCGCGCTCGTCCTAGCGCTCGCCGGTCCCCGCATCGTGCTGCCGGCGGAAGCGCTTCCCGCCACCGGCCGCGACCTGATGGTCACGCTCGACCTGTCGGGCTCGATGGAGCGGACCGACTTCCTCCTCGACGGAAAGACCGCGCGCCGGCTCGACGCCATGAGGTCGGCGGCCCGGACCTTCATCCGCGGGCGGAGCGGCGACCGCATCGGCCTCATCGCCTATGCGGACCAGGCCGCGGTCGTCTCTCCGCCGAGCTACGACGTCGCGGCGACCGCCAAGGCGCTCGACGGCTTCGCCATCGGCCTCGTCGGCCGTTCGACCGCGATCGGCGACGGGCTCGGCCTCGCGCTTCGCCGGCTGTCCAAGGCGGACGCCCGGTCCCGCGTCGTGCTGTTGCTGTCGGACGGCGTGAACAACGCCGGCGTTTCGGCGCCGCGCGACGTCGCCAACCTAGCGAAGGACATGGGAGTGCGGGTGCACACCATCGCGATGGGACCGCGTGACCTCTCCGAGGCCAACGACAATCCCGACGTGGTCGACGTCCAGACGCTTAAGGACATCGCGTCGGCCACCGGGGGCCAGACCTTCCGCGTGAAGACCACGGAAGACCTCGACGCCGCGATGAAGGCGATCGACGAGATCGAACCGACCCGCAGCCTTGCCCCGCCTGCCCCGATCTGGCGCGAGATCTGGCCGTGGCCCGCGGCGCTCGCATTCTTTGCGACGGCCGCCGCGGCGCTGGCGCGGAGGCGTGGCGCATGATCGAGCCTTTCGGCTTGGAGCTGCTTCGCCCATGGTGGCTGCTCGGCCTGCCGGCCGCGGGCGCACTGGCCTTCGTCGCGGCGCGACGATCGGGAGGCGTCGGCGACTGGCGGCGCGCCGTCGATCCCCACCTTCTCGACGCGATCGCCCGGCGCGGCGGCGTGGTCGCGGGAAAAGGCCGAGGCCCCATTGCGGCTGCCGTCACGGCCTTCATCATCGTCCTCGCACTCGTCGGCCCCGCGACCGAACGCGGCGACGCCTCGACGTTCCGCAATCTCGACACGGTCATGGTCGTCCTCGACCTGTCGCGCTCGGTCGCCGAAAGCCCGCAGTTCCGGGACGCCAGGATCGCGGCTCTCGCCGCGGCCGACGCCGCCTCCTCGCGGCAGGTCGCCGTGATCGCCTATGCGGGCGACGCCTATCTGGTCGCGCCGCCCACGACCGACAGAGACGGCCTCGAAACGACGCTGTTCGCGCTCGACGGCCAGACCGTGCCGGATCCCGGCAGCGTTCCCTCGCGCGCGCTCGGCCTCGCGCGGCGCACCCTGAAGGAGGCGGGCGCGGTCGCGGCCGACGTCGTGCTGATCTCCGACGGCGGCGGGATCGACGAAGGAACCCGCAACGAGGCGCGCGGTCTCGCGGCGGACGGCCACGCCCTGCATGTCCTGTTCGTCGAGCCGAAGTCCGCGGAGGACGCGCCTCCGGGGCCGAAGCCCACCGGGCGCCCGGAGCTGGACGCCCTCGCCGCCCTCGGCGGCGGCGCGGCCGCAGAGGCGGCGCAACCCGAAGTCGTCGATCAGCGGCTCGCGAGCCGGCCGGCCGAGCGGCTCGAACGCAGCGCCTATTCGTCCCTGCTCTGGCAGGATTACGGACGGTGGCTGCTCGCGCTCGCCGTCTTTCCGGCGCTGCTCCTGTTCCGGCGAGGAGGCTAGGCGATGATCCGCCGATCGATCGTCCTCGCGGCGGCCTGCGCGATCATCGCCACGTTCTCCGGCGCGGCTCGGGCCGGAGAACGCTCGATCTTCGACGACGTGAAGCTCGAGGCGATCCCGGAGACCAACGGGGTCGACCCCTATCCGAACGAAATGGTTCTCCTGAGGATCCGCGGCGTCTATCGCCCGCTGATCAACATCGCCCACCTCGTCCAGCCGTCGCTGGTCAATTTCGGCTGGACGAACCTGATGCGCGACCGTGGTTTCACGGCGGAAGTCGACGGCTTCCGCGCCGAAGGCTTCGAGCGCGTGATCGCGATCTTTCCCGAAAAGTCCGGGCCTCTCGAGATCGGCAGCTTCGTCCACAAACTCTCGGTGGTCGACGGCGACGGTCAGCGCGCGCTCGAGGTCCGCTCCCAGCCGATCGTCCTGAACGTCGCCGAATGGCGCGGCCCCGGCGGCCCCAAGGATCCGACCCAATGGTGGCTGCCGTCGGGCGAGGTGCGGATCACGGACGACTGGTCCGGCGATCCGAACCACGTGCCGCGCGGCGAGACCGTGCGCCGAACGGTGACGATCGAGGCGCACGGCGTCATGGCGGAGCAGATGCCGCCGGCGCCGGTGATGCGCTCGCCCGGGATCCTCTCGTTCCGCGGACCGGTCGATCACGACATGCGCGCCACGCCTGAAGGCCCGGTGGCGCGCGCCGTCTATCGCTGGGACATGCGTCCGGCGACGGTCCAGCCCGCGATCGTCGAAGCGATCGAGATCCCCTGGTTCGACACGCGTGCGAGAGAAATGCGAAAGGCCGTCATCCCGGCGCAGCGCATGGCGTGGGCTGCGGCCGGCGCGCCGGCTCGGGACGCGGCGCGGTCGGACGAGCCTTCGACTTGGCTCATAGGCCTGGCGGGCGCCCTCGCCTTCCTCGGCGGCCTCGCGCTCCTGCTGACGGGAGCGGGCGGCCGTCCGAAACTCCAGCCACGAGCGTTCTACGCCATGCGCGTCGCGGCATGGCGCGGCGACGCGGCGTCGTTTCGTGCGGCGGTGACCGATCTGGCGCGCGCCGAACGGGAGGCCGCCCGGCTCTGGTCCGCCGCCCCCGAGGTTCGCGCGGGTCTCGCCGAACTCGACCGACATCTGTTCGACGCGACGGCGGCCCCGCGTCCGTCGCTGCGGCGGCTCGCCCGCGTGATATCCGCCGCGCGAGCGAGAGCGTGCGTGGCCCTTCGCCCGGCGCGCTCCGGCCTCGAGCCGCTCGACGGGCCGACGAAGCGAGCGTGAAGACCGTCAGAGCGAGGTCTTCCCCCGCATGGCGTCGACGCTCCACGGGCCGGGGCCTGCGAAGAACAGGTAAAGGAAGGTGAAGCTGTAGAGCGCCGCGAGCTCGCCCTTGTTGACGATCGGATAGAAGCCGCCCGCGGCGTGGCCGACGAAATAGGCTGCGGCCGCCATGCCGGAAAGCAGGAAGGCGGCCCAGCGGCTAAACAGGCCGATCGCCAGAAGGGCGCCGCCGACCAGTTCGATCGTGCCGGCCGCCATCAGAAGCGGCGGCAGCGGATCGGGTCCGGGAATCGGAAAATGAAGCAGCTTCTGGGTGCCGTGCTGCATGAAGAGCAGCGCCGACATGATGCGCAGGATGCTGAGGACGCGCGGCGTCCAGCCTGAGAGCGCGGCGTTCATGGCGAAGAACCTCCCGAATCGGACCGTCGTCGGAAGGTTGTAACGAGGCCCGCGGCCAAAGCGAGCGCAGGCGCCGAAACGTGTCGTTCATGGCGCCGTTCCAGAATCCGAGCGTCATCCGATCGAACCGGGCCAGTTTCCGAAAGGAGACGGCCTCCTCCGCCGTCGTCCTCCGGCTCGACCGGAGGACCCACGTCGACGTGAAGCTCGACGCCCGAGATGGATGGTCCGGTCAAGCCGGACCATGATGACGGATCAGGTCGATCGAATAGCCGTCTTGAACGTGATCGTCGTGTTCGAAACGCATTGCTCGTCGACTGGACAAGCGGGGGGATGACGATCCACTCCGATCGAACGCCGTTTCAGGTCCGCTTGCAGGAAAAAAGCGCCTTCACTTCGGCTTCGGACGCAGCGTGAACAGCCCGCGCCCGTCGTTCACCTTGACCTCGAAGATCGGAGCGCCGGTGGCGCGGTTTACCAGCCAGACCGTCGAAAGCGGCCGGGGCGTCTCGTTCCCGAGGCAGGAAATCTTCATCCAGAGGAAAGCCGCCTCGACATCGACGCCGAAGGTGACGTCGAACGAACGGGAGCCGCCCGCGTCGACATGGGTGAAGACCCCGCCTCCCCCTATCCCGTTGAAGGTCCTGTATTCGAGGTCGACGGTGGCCTCGCTCGAGCAGCTGTTGATCACCCCAACGCGCAGGGCGTCCGCCGCCGGCACCGGAATCCCGACCGTGCTCTGATCAACCGTGGCGGCCTTGCTTCCGACCGGAAGGAGCGTCAGCGCCGACATCGCGGCGGCGAAAATCACGAAAGGCTTCACAGTCCCGCTCCTTCCTGGACGGCCACGGTCGCCAGCGGAGCATGCGTGACGGCGTCGCGCACATAGACGCTGACCAAGGCGTCCGGCGCGACGTCACCCCTGCAGGTGACGGTGAGATGCAGGACCACGTCGTCCGGCGTGTCGCCTTGCCAAACCAGCGCGAAGGTCGCCGCGTCCCGCCGCGCCACGGAGCCGCGCACGCGCTTCAGGACCGCTCCGGCCTGGCCTCGCGTGAACGTGGCCACGTATTTGGCGTCGCCCCGGCAGATGCTGCCGATGGTCACCAGCGCCTCACGCCCCGACGCCAACGGCGTCAGCCCTGTCGTATAGTCGGCTGAAGCGGCGCAAGCCGGAGAGGCTGCGGCGAGCAGCGCCGCCGTCATCAGCATTCGTCGCATTTTCGGATCCCGCCGCCTGAGCGAATATGACCGACGGCGATCCTGCGGCGGATCCCCTCCGAAATCGAGACGGTAAAACTACCGATCCGCCGCTTTCACTCCGCGGCGACGGCCTGCGGCGCTTGTTCGGGGAAAGTCGGATAGAGGCGGAGCGAGCGCCCCATCTGCTTCGTTAAGGCGAGCACGATGTCGACATTGGGCGTCGGCGTGTCCGTCAGGCGGCCCATTTCCTGGACCGAGGACAGCAGGGCGTCGAGCTCGATCGGCTTGCCGGCCTCCACGTCCTGCAACATGGAGGTGCGGTGGGCGCCGACCTTGGCCGCGCCGTTGATGCGGCGTTCGACGTCGACCTTGAAACGCGCGCCGACTTTTTCCCCGATCTCCTGCGCCTCGAGCATCATCGCCCTGGCGAGCGCACGGGTGCCGGGATCGGTCGCGACCACGTCGAGGGTCGCGCGGGTCAGCGCCGAGATCGGGTTGAAGCAGAGGTTGCCCCAGAGCTTCAGCCAGATGTCGTCGCGAATGTCCCTGTAATAGCGCGCACGGAGGCCACTCGCGTCGAGCGCGTCGCCGAACGCCTTGAGCCGCGCGGTCTCGGCGCGGTTCGGCTCGCCGAGACCGAAGGCGTCGCCATAGACGTGCCGGACCACGCCGGGCGCGACGATCTCGGTCGCGGGATAGACCGTCGATCCGATCACCCGCTCCGGCCCGATCGCGGTCCACTGCCGGTCGCCCGGATCGACGGTCGCGAGCCGCTTGTCGCGATAGGGGCCGTCCAGCCCGTAGAAATACCACCACGGCACGCCGTTCTGGGCGGTCACGACGGCGGTGGTCTCGTGGAACAACGGCGCGAGGTCCTCGGCGGACTCCCACGCCTGATGGGCCTTCAGCCCGACGACCACGAAGTCCTGCGGTCCGAGTTCGGCCGCGACCCTGGTCGCCGGCATCTCGGCGACCTTCTCCTCGCCGTTGATGAGCAGCTTGAGCCCGTTCTCACGGATCGCCGCGAGGTGCGGCCCCCGCGCGACCAGCGACACGTCGATCCCGGCCTGCTTCATCATGACGGCCATGTAGCCGCCGATCGCTCCGGCCCCGTAGATGCAGACCTTCATCGCAGGCGACCTTCCGGACATGGCGCGCCTGAGCCGCAAAGGCCCGGCGGAAGAGTCGGGGGGTGGCGATCTCGGTCCGCTATCGGGGAGAGCCGAGAGCGTCGGCGATCGTCCGGCCGACGAGATGGGCGCTCGGCGCGATCCGCACGCCGGCACGCTCGAGCGCGGCGATCTTGGCGGTCGCCTCCTCGGTCGCCCCGAAGGCGAGCGCGCCCGCATGGCCCATACGCTTCTCGCGCGGCGCATGAGCGCCGACGACCAGCGCCACCAACGGCTTGTCGGTCTTCGCCGCCGACAGATGGTCGGCGACCTCCTGCTCCTCGTGGCCGCCGATCTCGCCGATCAGCACGATCCCGTCGGTCTCGGGGTCGGCGAGGAACAGCTCCACGCAGTCGCGCATCGACATGCCGTGCACCGCGTCGCCGCCGACGCCGATCGTGGTCGACTGGCCGAGGCCCGCGGCCGAGACCTGCGCCACGACCTCGCTGGTGAGAGACGCCGACCGCGACACGATCCCGACCCCGCCGGGACGCTCCGATCCCGTCGCCATGACGCCGAGCTTGCAGACTCCGGGCGCGAGAACGCCCTGGCTGTTCGCGCCGACGAGACGCGTGTTCGAGCCTTTCAGCGCGTCCTTGACGCGGATCATGTCGAGGGTGGGCACGCGCTCGGTGACCGCGACCACGAGCGGGATCTCGGCTTCGATCGCCTCGATCATCGCGGCGGCGGCGGTCGCCGGCGGCACGAAGACGATCGACGCGTTGGCGCCCGTCGCCGCGCGCGCGGCCGCGACTGTGTCGAAGATCGGAAGCCCGAGATGGCTGCGTCCGCCCTTGCCCGGCCGCACGCCGCCTACGACCTTCGAGCCGTACTCCATCATCGAGGCGACGTGGTGCGTGCCGGCCCAGCCGGTGAGCCCCTGGGCGACGATCTTCGTGTCCTGGTCCAGCAGGATCGCCATCGTCAGCCCCTCCCCGCCGCGACCGCGACGGCGCGCGCCGCGGCCTCGCCCATATCCGCGGCTTCGATCACCGCGCAGCCGAAGTTCTTCAGCCGAGAGCGCGCGAACTCGGCGTTCTGGCCCGCGAGCCGGATCACGATCGGAAGCTTGCGTCCCGAGCGGCGAAGCGCGACGCCGAGACCTTCCGCGATCGTGTCGCAGGACTGCATGCCGCCGCCATGGACGTTGATGAGCAGCGTGCGGATCTTCGGGTTGTCGAGCAGCAGCGCGAAACCGTGGGCGATGTCGAGGCTGCGCGCCGTGGTGCGCACGTCCATGAAGTTCGCCGGGCGGCCGCCCGCCGCCACCACCATGTCGAGGGTCGCGAGGCCAAGGCCCGCGCCGTTCGACACCAGGCCGATGTCGCCGTCGAGCTGGACGAAATTGAGCTGGTCGCGATGCGCCGACAGCTTGGTGCGCGCGGCGTCGTCCTCGTCGCGCAGCGAGGCGAGCTCCGGATGACGGAACAGCGCGTTGTCGTCGAGCGTCATCTTGACGTCGAGCGCCTTGAGTTCGCCCGTCGCCGTCACGGCCAGCGGATTGATTTCGATGAGGGTCGCGTCGAGCTCGACGAAAGCGCGGCGCAGCCCTTCGACCACCGCCGCTCCCGCCTCGATCTCGCCGTCCTTCAGGCCAAGGCCCGCGAGGAAGGCCGCAAGCGCCTCCCGGTCGATCGCGCCCTTGATCGGAAGCGACAGGCTCTCCTGATGAAGATTTCCGCTGCGTGCGCGCTCCTCGACGCCCGTACCGCCGTCGGGCGAGCCCATGACCACGAGGCCGCCCTTCGACGGATCGACGAGAAGCGCAAGATGCAGCGAGCGATCCGCCGCGACGCCCTCTTCGACGTAGACGCGGCGGACGGCTTCTCCGTCCTCGCTCGTCTGCGCGGTGACGAGGCGCTGGCCGATCATGTCGGCGGCGGCGGATCGCGCCATGGCCGGCCCGTGGACGATCCTGACGCCGCCGGCCTGAAGCCGCTCGCCCGAATGGATCTGCGCCTTCACGGCGATGCGCGCCGCATTGAGATCCCGTGCGACGGCCTCGGCCTCGTCCGGAGTCAGCGCGACGAACCCTCGGGGCGTCGGCAGACCGTAATCGCCCAGCAGACGCTTCGCCTGAAACTCGTGAAGCCGCATGGCTCAGGCTTTCTCCTTCAAGCAAAGCCCGGCCGATCGAACAATCGATCCCATGGCTTTGCTCAGTCTTTATTTCGTGAGACGGTGTGCAAAAGGGTCCGCCTCAACGGGCGCGCGGACCGCGCCGGTTCTGGCGCATCAAATGCCAGCACGCCGGGCGGGACAATCTCTCCGAAGGTAGCGAAGGCCAACCACCCGGCGCCTCAGTCGAAGATGTCGCCGTGTTCCTCGACATATTTCGCGAGGCCGAGCGTGTGGTCGCGCGACAGGCGTTCCGCGGCCTCGACGTCGCGCCGTTCGAGCGCCTCGATGATTGCGAGATGGTCGTCCATCGACTTGGTCGCCCGGTCGTCGCGGCCGATGGTGATCTGCCGGATGCCGCGGACATGCATGAAGATGTTGGAGGTGATGTCGACGAGGGCGGCGGAGCCTGAAAGCTGCACCAGCGTCTGGTGGAACTCGATGTTGGCGGCGGAATACTCGCCGAGGAAGTCCGCAGGCTTGTGCCCTTCGCCAAAGCTCTCGAACAGCCGACGGAGCTTTCCGATGGAGGCGTCGCTTGCGTTCGCTACGGCGAGCCGGGCGGCCATGCTTTCGAGCGCGGCCCATGCCTGAACCATCTCGATGACTTCGCGGCGCGTCTTCTTCAGCACCATGATGCCGCGCCGGGGCATCGACTTCACGAAGCCCTCCTGCTCGAGCATCGCGACCGCTTCGCGCACCGGCGTGCGGCTTACGCCGAGCTTTTCGGACAACTGGCGCTCGTCGAGCCAGGTCGGCTCGTCCGACGAATAGATGTCCATGTTGACGATGGCTTGCTTGAGCGCCGCATAGACTTTCGTCTTATAGGTTTGCTCGGGCGCAAACTTTTCGAGCACGAACGATCCGTTCGGTTCGTCGTCGACAGGCATCCGCATCGTCGATTTCACGAAAAACCGCTCCCCTGTCCAGGCGCGCTCCGGAAGCGATGCGGCGCGCCCACATGTCGGCGCGTCTCCCGTTGGCGCTCTCTACGACGCGTCGCCCCCGCGCGTCTTTTTGCAAAAAAGGGCGACCCTTCGGTCGCCCTTTTAGGATTTCTGACTGTATGCCAGATTCCATTTAGCGTCCATGCGTCAGAAAGCCCGACGCCGGCCGCCCCGTCAGTAGCCGAACGCCGTTTCGAGCGGCCCCTTGGGCAACGGCACGAGGAACCACACCTCGAACATCATGAAGCTTACGATCGAGATCGAGAGCGCGACCGCAAGCGCCTTCCAGATCGCGAACTTGCCGAAGAACACCATGAAGGCGGCGATGTAGATCGCCGACGCCACGTAGATGCCGATGTAGCTCGTGGCGAAGACGTAGATGACGGCCGGCACGAAGATCGCCGACATCCGCAGAACGCCGGTGCGCGTGGTGAGGGTCTCCTGCGCTTCCGCCTTGGAGACCACCGCGCGCGCCAGATTGACCGCGCTCGCGATCGCCATCACCACGGCGATGTAGAACGGGAAATAGCCCGGCGCCGGCCCCTCGTTCGGGTTCCAGTGCCAGCCGAGCCTCGTCGCGTCCTTGATGACGATGGCGGAGACGACGAGGAACAGCGCGGCGACGACGATGTCGGCCGTCCTGTGGCTCACGAGCGCGGGTTCGTCGTGTTCGTCCCGGGGTTCGGTGATGTCGGTCATAGGCCCCTCGTCGTCTCCCGTACCTTTTCAGACCGTCACTGCGCGGCCGCGAGGAAGCCGGCGCCCTGCATCAGCTCGCGATGCTTGGCCTCCGCCTGGGTCAGCCAGGTCTCGAACTCGGCGCCGGTCATGAAGGTCTGGTTGAACGCGCCCTTCTTCATGAACTCCTTCCAGTCGTCGGTCGCCATGACCTTCTTCATCAGGTCGACGTAGAACGCGACCTGATCGTCGGTGGCGCCGGCGGTGGTGAAGATGCCGCGCAGCATCTGGTACTCGACGTCGAGCCCCGCCTCGTGGCAGGTCGGGATGTCGCTCCAGGCCATGTCGTCCGTGACCTTGTCGGCGTAGGTCGACCGCTTGGCGTCGAAGATGCAGAGCGGCTTCAGCTGCTTGCCGCGCCACTGCGCCACCGCCTCGATTGGGTTGTTGACCGACGAGTCGACATGGCCGCCGACGAGCTGGACCGCGACCTTGCCGCCGCCGTCATAGGGCACGTAGGTGAAGTGCTTGCCGTCGAGCTGCTTCTCGATCGCGGCGGTGATGATCTGGTCTTCCTGCTTGGCGCCGGTGCCGCCCATCTTGAACTGGCGGTCGGGCGCGGCCTTCACGGCGTCGATGTAGGCCTTGGCGTCGGCGTAGTTCTTCTCGGCGTTGGTCCACAGGATGAACTGGTCGAGCGCCAGCATCGAGACCGGCTTCATGTCCTTCCAGGAGAAGGGCGCGCCGGTGCCGAGCGGGGTGGTGAACAGGTTCGACAGGGTGATGATGATCTTGTGGGGATCGCGCGCCGAACTCTTCATCTCGATGAAGCCTTCGGCGCCGGCGCCGCCGCCCTTGTTGATCACGACGAGCGGCTTCTCCATCAGATTGTTCTTCTGGATCACGCCCTGGATGAAGCGCGCCATCTGGTCGGCGCCGCCGCCGGTGCCGGCCGGAATGATGAAGGTCACGGGCTTGGTCGGCTTCCATTCGGCCATCGCCGCGGCTGGAGCGGCAAGAACGGCGACGCCGGCGGCGAAGGCAAGCGCGGTCTTCTTCAAGGTCTTCGTGAGCATGCTCAATTCTCCCCAGGTCGCCGCTTGTCTCGCGGCTTTCGCTCTCTCAATCCATCGGGGCCGGCGCCGGTCCCGATGGGACATGCGTCGTCACGCGGCGGCGCGCGCCGAGTCGTCGTCCTTCTTTCCGAAGATCGCCGAAACCAGCGGCCAGAACGCCAGGATCACGCCGAGCGTCATGATCCCGCCCGACAGCCAGTTGTGCCAGAACACGGTGACGTCGCCCTGGCTGGTGAGCATGGCCTGACGGAAAGAGCTTTCGGCCTGATCGCCCAGCACGAGGGCGAGCACCAGCGGCGGCAGCGGATAGCCGAGCTTGGTGAAGAGATAGCCCATCACGCCGAACACCAGCATCATCCACACGTCGAACATCGAGTTGTTCACGGTGAAGGCGCCGATCGCGCAGACCACGACGATCGCAGGCGCGATGATCGAGAACGGCACCCGCAGGATCGCGGCGAAGAGCGGCACGCAGGTCAGCACGATCACGAGGCCGACGAGGTTGCCCATGTACATCGAGGCGATGAGGCCCCAGACGAAGTCCTTCTGCTCGACGAAGAGCAGCGGGCCGGGCTGAAGGCCCCAGATCAGCAGACCGCCGAGCAGAACCGCCGCGGTCGGCGAACCGGGAATGCCGAGGGTGAGCATCGGCAGCATCGCGGCGGTGCCGGCGGCGTGAGCCGCGGTCTCCGGCGCGACCACGCCCTCGAGCTCGCCCTTGCCGAAGTTGCGGCCGCGCTTCGAGAACCGCTTAGCGAGGCCGTAGCCCATGAAGGAGGCGGGCGTCGCGCCGCCGGGCGTGATGCCCATCCAGGCGCCGACGATGCAGCTGCGAATGAAGGTCGCGAACATCTTCGGGAGCTGGCGCCAGGTGCGGATGACGGCGTCCATCTTCAGCTTGGCGGCCGCGCCGCGGAAGCTCAGCCCCTCCTCCATCGACGACAGGATCTCGCCGATGCCGAACAGGCCGATGACGGCGACCAGGAACTTGAAGCCGTTGATCAGCTCGTCCTGACCGAACGTCAGGCGCGGGGTGCCGGAGACGCCGTCGAGGCCGACGGAGGCGAGCGCGAAGCCGAGGCACATCGAGGCGAGCGTCTTGAAGGGCGAACCGCGCCCCATGCCGAGGAAGCTCGCGAAGGTCAGGAACTGCACGGCGAAGAATTCGGCCGGCCCGAAGCGCAGCGCGAACTTGGCGATCACCGGCGCAAGGAAGGTGATCAGGATCACCGAGAAGATCGCGCCGACGAACGACGAGGTGAAGGCGCCGACGAGCGCCTCGTCCGCCCTGCCCCTCTGCGCCATGGGATGGCCGTCGAACGTCGTCGCGACCGACCATGGCTCGCCGGGGATGTTGAACAGGATGGCCGTGATCGCCCCGCCGAACAACGCCCCCCAGTAGATCGAGGTCAGCATGATGATCGCGGAGGTCGGATCCATCGAGAAGGTCAACGGCAGCAGGATCGCGACCCCGTTCGCGCCCCCGAGCCCCGGCAGCACGCCGATCACCACGCCGAGCGTGATGCCGATCACCATCAACATGATGTTGTACGGCGAGACCGCGACCGCGAAGCCGCCCAGCAGATTGCCGATTTCCTCCATACGTCCCCCTCCCGCCCCGACGACGTTGTTCGCTCGGGCGTTATTCCGCCCGTTCTTCACTTCCTGAAGTCAAACGCTAGTTCGTGCTTGACTGGTATGCAATATGCCTTTTTATCGCTGCGACGCAGCAATAAACACTAAGCAATTCGGCTATTGCGCACAGAAAAAGACTACGTTTATGGTATGCCAAGAACCACGGGGCGCTTTCCGCGCCGGTCGATGGACAGGGCCCCCTCGCACGATGGCCAGCGCCGACCTGAACATCCAGCCGCTCGACGACGCGCCAAGCCTCAAGTGGCGCACCTATGACGCGTTGAAGAACGCCATCGCCGGCATCGACATCTATCAGGAGAACGCGCCTCTGCGGCTCGACGAGCGGGCGCTGTCATTGCGCTTCGGCGTCAGCCGCACGCCCTTGCGCGAAGCGCTCGCGCAGCTCGAACTCGAGGGGCTGGTGCGCATCGTTCCGCGCCGCGGGATCTACATCGCCCGCAAGACCAAGACGGAGATGCTCGAGACCATCTCCGTCTGGGCGGCGCTCGAAAGCATGGCGGCGCGGCTCGCCTGCGAGGTCGCGACCGACGAGGAGATCGAGGGGCTGCACGCCCTCGTCGACGGCTTCAACGGCGCCGACGTCTGCCAGCACATGTTCGAATATTCGGACGTCAACATCCGTTTTCATCAAGCGATCATCGCTCTCTCGCGCTGCAAGATGATCGCGGAGATGACCAATGGCCTGTTCTTTCACGTTCGCGCGATCCGGCGCCGGACGATCTACGAACAGGACCGCGCAAGGCGGTCGGTCGTCGACCACAAGGACATCGTCGAGGCGATCGAGGCGCGCAACGGCGAGCGGGCGGAGCGTCTGGTGCGTGAGCACACGCTGAAGCTCAGAGACCACGTCGACCGCTACGTCGCGCTCGACTGAGGCCCGGCGGCGCATGTCGCCCACTGCTCTCTTCACGCCGGACGTGGGTCCTCCGGTCAAGCCGGAGCACGACGACGGAGGCGGCGGCCCCCTACCGTGACTGGTCTCCCTTCACGCTTATTCGCCGGGCGTCCAATCCGACATCTGCAATACGTTCCCGCCGAGTTTCTGGAATGCGCGCTGGCGGCAGGAGAAGACGATGATCTGCTGCTCGCGCGCCTGACGGTGCAACGCGTCGAACATCTTTTCGATGCGGTCGTCGTCTGAATAGACCAGAGCGTCATCCAGAATCACTGGGGCGGGGCGTCCGTCCTTGGCCAGCAGGCGAGCGAAGGCGAGACGCGTCAGCACGGAAAGCTGTTCCCGCATGCCGCCGCTGAGACGGTCGACATCCTCTTCTTGGCCTTTGCGCGATATTCTGTGAGGCAGAAGCGTCTTCTCGTCGAAATTGATGGAAACGTCGTCGAAGAGCAGACCGAGCAGCAGCCGCAGTTCGGTCATCACAGGCAGAAGGTAAGTCTCTCGCGCCTGGCTTCGCGCGGCCTCCAGAGCGGAACGAAGTCGCTGCAGGACCGCGACCTCCTTCTGGTAGCTCGTGACGCGGATGGTCACCGCGGCGAGGGCGTCGGCGCTCTCGCGCCATTTCTCCTCGATCGCGACGTCCGACTGCGCAGCAATCCGCGAGCTGAGGCCGGCGATCTCCTCCCGCAGGAGGCCGATCTCCTTTTCGACCGCGTCGGCGACGGAGCGCAAACGGCGCAGCGTGGCTTCGGCCGAAGCGAGATCGACGCCCTCTTCCTGCAATCGCCGGACAACCGGCTGCTGCTCCGCCAAGCCGGCGTCGAGATCCGCCAGCCGCGCGGCCATCCGCCGTTCACGCTCGGCTCGGGTCGCCTCCGGCCCAAGTATCGCCTCGACCTGAGCGAATTGCGCGTCCAGCCCGGCAAAGGCCGCCTGCGCTGCGACGACCGCGTCGGCGGCGACAGCCTGCTTCGGACCGGCCTCACGCAGAGCCTGATGCGCCGCCGTCCGCCTTGCCTCGGCCGCCTCATGCGCAGCCCGGACCTGAGCCGGATCCTCCTTCAGTTCCAACACGTCGACGGTCGCTTCCCGCAGCGCCGTAACGTCTTCGCGCAGCTTCGGCAGCCCGTCCGGCGCGAGCAGCGACAAGCGCGTCGTCCTTTCGCGCAAGTCTCCCTCCTTGCGCTGCGCTTCCACCTGTCGCCTGCGCGCGGCCGCGAGGTCGACGACGCCCATGGAGGCAAGAAGCACACGGCGTCGTTCCTCCGACCGACGCAACTGCTCGTCGCCGCCCCGAGCATGGATCGATCGAAGCGTGACGACGCCGACGCCGGGGACCGCCAGCCTGGCCAGCCCGTCATATCCGCGGGCTTCCCCCTCCTTCAGCGGCTCGCCGTCGAGGCTCACCACCGGCGCCTGCGGCTCGTAGGCGATCGACACGGAAGGGCGGCCCGCCTCGGCGACCGCCCTGAGCTTGGCGATCTCGACGTCGAGCGTTTCAAGCTCCGTCACTGCTTTTTCAGGCAGTCTCAACAGCGCCAGCGCAGCCTGTTCCGTCTCGATCTCTTTGCGGACGGTTTCGGCGGCATCCAGCCTCTGGTCCAGCGCAGCCAACCGCTCGGCGGCTTCCCTCGCATTCAGCGCAATGTCGAGACGATCAAGAAGCGTGCGCGCGTCCCGTTCTTCCCGCTCCGCCGCGTCGATATCGGCATGCGCCGCCGCCGCCGCCGCAGTCGCCGCGTCGCGGTTCGCAAGCGCTTCCTCCCGGCGGCGCTCGGCGTCGCCAAGCTTGTTGCTGAGATCCGTCGCCCTTTCGAGAGCGCCCGCGAAGTCCTTGAGCTCGCGGTTCGCATTGTCCCGCTGCTCTTGAAGGAGCTTGAGTTCCGCTTCCGCCGCGCGAAGACTCTCGGATCGGCTCTTCGCCGCATCGAAGACGGCCTGCGCCGCTTCGATCGCCCGCTTCCGCTCGTCGCGGTCTTCAGCACGGTCGAGTTCGGCGAGCCGCCTCGCCGCGCCCGCGCGCTTGTCGAGCGCCTCGCGAAGCATGGCCACCTCCGCGGCGAGGCGCTGCTCTTCCGCTTTCAAACGGTCGCGTTCCTCGATCGAGGCCGCGTAGCGTTCGCCGGCTTTGACTCTGCCGGTCGTGGTTACGAGCCGGCCGAGAGCCTCCTCCGTCGCCGCCATGATCTCCGACATACGGCGCCCGCCGGTGACGGTCTCGACTTCTCCTTGCACCGATTGGAGCAGGCTCGCCCGAACCTTCGTCTCGCCCTCTTCCTCGGACCTGTTGCGTTTCTCGATGCCGGTCATGCCCTGGCGCACCCAGAGCAGGCCGGCCGGCCCGGCGGCGCCGCCCCGCACGAGACCGGCGATGAAGTTTTCGGCCTCGTCAGCCTGCGCAACCAGTCGACCCGTCGCGAGATCGACAACGCGCGCAGACCCCCTGCCATAGAACTGCTTGGTGATGCGGAACCGACCCGCTTCCGTCGAGATGTCGCATTCGACCAGCGGATTCCCGCCGCTGTAGGGCCGCAGGTTCCGGACATCCCCCGCCGTGCTGGAATGCGGCTGAAAGAACAGCGCATGCAGGGCTTCAAAACTGGTCGACTTGCCGAATTCATTGACGGCGCAGAGCACGTTGACGCCGTCGCCGATGCCTTCGATGGCGACGCCGCGCCCGGCGAAGCGCTTGACGTTGAACAGCCGCAAGGCCGAGATCTTCATGGAGCGACCGTCTGTGCATAAGCGTAGAGCCGCCCGAGCGCAGCCCTTGCGATCTCACGCTCCTCAGCCGAACGGGCCACGTCGCCGGCTTCGGCGAACAACGCGTCGGCCGCCTCGCGCAGCGCGCCCGCCCGATCGATGACGTCGAGGTCTTCGGCTTCGCATTCCGTGGCGAGCGCCTCGTCGTCGAACTCCAGACGGGCGAAGTCGGGCCGCGCGCGCTCGACCGCGGACGCGAGCATGGCGCGGGCGTCGATCCGGGCCCGTCCGCCGGCGACGAGCCTGACCAGCGCCCTTCGCCTCAACCGAGCGTCGGGAAGGAGCGTCTCCATGCGCGCGACGGCGTCGTCGCCGTCTAGGAGGTCCAACTCCAGCGTGCGCCACAAGAAGCTGCCGGTCTCCAACGGCGTCACGTCCGGAAGCGCCTCCGCGCCTTCGATCGACACCAGCAGCGCCTCTCCCGGTCGATCGTGCTTGAAGCGGTCGGGCTCGGGGGAGCCGCTGTAGCGCGTGCGCGGGTCGATCTCGACGCCGCCGTGCCAGTCGCCGAGAGCGAGGTAGGAAAGCCCGGCGCGGCGAGCGCGATCCGGCGCGATCACGTCCAGCCCGTCGCCGTCCTCGGAAAAGCTTCGAACGGCGCCATGGGCGAGGCCGATCCGGATCGTTCCGTCGCCTGCGGCGGCGCCGTCCATCCATTCGGAGAGATCCCTCCCCGGCCGCCGCGTCGTGCAGGGCGCCGGCAACAGCATGGCGCCGGGCGCAAGGTCGAGCGGCGTCGCCTCGACCGCCAGCGTCACATTTTCAGGCGCCTCCGCGCGCAGCGTCGACCAGAGCTGCGCCGCCTGCAGCGAGTCGTGGTTGCCGGGCAGGATCACCCAGCGGATGGGCGCATGGTGAGCCATTTCGGCGAGCGCCTGACGCCGGACCTCCGGCGCAGGGGTTTCGGTGTCGAAGGTGTCGCCCGCGAGCAGGATCGTCGACGCCCCCTTCACGCGCGCATGCTCGCCAAGCCTGCCGATCGCCGCATGCCGGGCCTCGCGCAGCTTGGCTGGCAGGTCGTCGGAGAACTGTCCGAAGCGTTTTCCCAGATGCAGGTCGCTCGAATGTATGAATCGGACGCTCATCAGGCGCTTCTATCCTGCGCCGCCAGGTGAATGCGAGCGCGTGCGATCGCCTCGTCGAGCCTTGCGCGAGCGTTCGCAGCAAGCGCCTTGACGCCGAGAAGTCTCGCCATGTCACGCGCCGGGTCGGGCATCTCGAGCAGATCCTGATTGTCGATGACGACCCACGCGAGTTCTGCAAGGGAAATGTCCGAGATGGCGCGACGCGACTCTTCCTGCGCAGAAGGGCGGTAGGGCAGCACATCCGCCACATGCCCCTTCTTCCAGACAAAAACGCCGCTCGATTCGTTCGTCGTATCGTAGCCGCGCAGATGAAGGTCGATCCTCTCGCGGATGCGGCCGCCCGTCCGCAGCCAGCCGTATCCCCTTCGATACGAGCGCGCCAAGGGATTCAGAACGGCGGATCTCACCTTGCCGTTCAAGGTGTTCGCCCACTTCTCTGATTCTGGAATGGAGAGCGGCGCACCCGAGAGGATTCGAACCTCTGACCTCTGCCTTCGGAGAGTGTCTCCAAGGTCTTTCATGGATGTCTGTGACGTCTGTAAGCTATTGAAATTTCTATACTCGCAGATATGCTTTTCCAGAACGTCCGCCACATCTCTGTGGGACGTTGTGTGGGACGATTTCAATGCGATGCGCAGTCGACACGCCTCCGAAACGAGCTCGCTTGGACCCCCGCCGTAACCCATACTGGCACAGCGTCGCCGGTGGCCGCGGCGGCGTTAGCATCGGCTACCGTCGCGCCTCACGAGGTCCGGGCGTCTGGACGGCAAAGCTTGTCTCCGACGGCGAGCGCGTCGAGGAAAAGCTCGGCCTTGCCGACGATGACGGCGCGGGCGACGACGCTCTCAGCTTCCGCGCAGCGGTCGCCGCAGCCCTGGACTGGAGCGCTCGGCAAAATGCAGCGCTCGAAGCGCGGAAGGCATCCGGCCAGAAGAACGTTCTAACGGTCCGGAGCGCGATCGAACGCTACATTCAGGACTTGGCGCGCCGGAACGCCCGATCGGCCGCGACCTGTCGCGTGCGCATGCACAAGCACATGCTGAGCGATGAGGCGTTCGCCGCGGTGAAGCTGTCCAAGCTGCGGGCGTCCACGATCGAGGAATGGCGTTCTCGCCTTTCCGTGCGCTCACAGCCCGGCGGAGCTGGAATGGCGCCCGCGACGGCGAACCGGCTGCTGACGGACGTACGCGCCGCGCTGAACGCTGCCGTCGAGCGTCAGAGGCGCGAACTGCCGTCTCACGTAATGCTCGAGGTGAAGGTGGGCACGCGCGCCGCATCGGTCGACGCCGTCGCGCGCAAACAGCTTCTCATGGACGAACAGGTTCGGGCCGTCATAGAGGCGGCGTTCGACGTCGACCCCGCCGGCGATTTCGGACCTCTCGTGCTCGTCGCGGCCGCCACCGGCGCGCGCTACTCGCAGTTCACACGGCTGACAGTGGCGGACGTCCAGGCGGCGCAGGCGCGCGTGATGATGCCGGGATAGGCGAAGGGCCGAGCCGCGCGAGCAAAGCCGAAGGTCGCGATCCCCGTCGCCGGAGAAATAATCGCTCGCCTGGAGCCGCTCATGCGGGACCGCGACCCCACCAACCTGTTGTTGACGCGTTGGGCTTACCGGCGCGGACCCGGCATTTCGTGGGAACGCGACCACCGTCGGGGATGGGGACCGGCGCACGAGTTCGCAAATCTTTGGGCCGACACGGTCGAAGCGGCCGGCTTGCCGGAAGGCACGATTTTGTACGCGCTGAGGCATTCATCGATCGTCCGGGCGCTCCGCCTGGGCTTGCCGATCCGCCTTGTCGCGGCGCTGCACGACACTTCATCGGAAATGATCGAACGGCACTATTCCGCCTACATCGTGGATGCGACGGAAGATCTTGCGAGAAGGGCCGTTTTCGCTATCGCCGCAGAGTGACCGCGGTATTTTGTATGTCACGTTGTAAACGGATTTCATTGGCCGTTCGTAACGTCATGTTAATTTTGTACTTGCGTGGATGCTTGGTTCGGAGACGAATGTCTTCGCCGCGCCTACCTTCTGACCTGACGAACCTGACTGGCTGAATTGCCTGCGGCGCTCCCCAACAGCCCTCGGAGGCATTTGCCTCCGCACAGGATTTCGTCATGACCCACGCGACTGCTCGCCCTTCGGCTACCGCTGAAATTCGCCTGGCCCGCCCTCACGAAGTCAACTGGCGCGACCGCCCACTGACGTCGATGCAGACGGCGGCCGCGATTTCCGGCGTCAGCACCGCCAGCCTTTATCGCTTCGCGTCCGAAGGGAAGCTTACTCTGAAGTCGCTGGCGGGCCGGACGCTCGTCAAGACGACAAGCCTCGTCGCGCTGATCGACGGTGCGGAGCCCTGGACGCCCTCCAGTCAGACGCGCGGCGCAGTCGCGGCGCGCAAGCGCCGTAACACCGATGCGAAGACGGCGTGACATGGGCGCGGTGAAGACTGCCAACCCGCATCCGCAGAGCTACCTCGGGCTCAGTTGCTGGGCGTTGGATCAGGCAGAAACCAGTCAGCGCCTGTTCTCGGCGGCGATTGCGCCGAGCGAGCTTCAACAGGTCTACGGCGTTGACCCATCACGCTTGCCGGCCTGGCTGGTGGCCGACCATGAGGCCCGTCGCGGGGTGCTCGTGGATCTGGCGCGCATATACGTCCGTCGTCAGCTCGAAGAAGCCGGCATGCCGGCGTCCGCCTTGGACAATCCGACCCCTGCGCTCCGGGATCTCGAAGTCGTTCTGTTTCGCAATGCGTGCGCTCTGTTTGAGCCGCCGCAGGAAGCTCCCGAGCGACGTCCGGGCGAAGACTGGCGGCCGTCGCGAGCGTTGGTCAAACGCGTGGTGTTCGCTCTCTATCTGAGTTCCGAAGACAACGCGCTCAACGCGATCGCCCGGACGCTCAATCAAGGTGTGCCGGAGAAGGACGCCAAAGCGTTCAAGCTTACAAAATTCAACGTCCGCAACGCGCTCATGGCTGCGGCTGAAGACGACGTGGCATTTGCAAAATATGCGCTCCGGCGCCCACAGCGCAGGCCCGAGTACCCGACCATTCTCGATTGTCGAGCGCGCTTGGCGCTGAACGAGGCGCGGGCGTTCGAGGTACTTTGGTCCCGCGCTCGGGCCGCGGGTTGGGACTGGCGGCGACCTCTTCCCGATCGCGCGAACGAACTGAAAGAGAGCGGCGAGCTGTTCCGCGCATTTGACCCGAAAGACGAGGAAGACGTCTTCGAGCCTGTACGCCTTTCTCGGGCGCAGAACCGGCTTATCGACCTCCTGATCAAGACGGTCGAACGGCCCGCCAAAAGCGCAGCGTAGCGTTCTGGGGGCAAAAAACGCCCGTCGTAACGCAACGCTGTTCGCGGGCATCCTCGCGAGCTCTCGTCGCGGAGGCAATCATGCACCCCAACCCCGCCCCGAACCTTGTTCTCGTCGCCGAGGCCGCGAGGCGCTCGGGGCTGTCCGTCTCGACAATTCGAAGCGACCGCGCGTGCGGCGTGCTGGAGGCGGGGGAGATAGATGGCCGGGCGGCGGTCACTGAACGAAGCCTGCGGCACCTGCTGATTGCGCTCGCGAAGCGGCGCCAGGCGGCCGAACTCCGCCGGTCAGAGCAGCCGCACCGAGCAAAGTCAACGGATCGGTCCAAGCTTAAGCTGATTTGGACGAACCCCAACGCTTCAAAATGAAAGACCGGCGCGCCGCGGTAACGGCACGCCGGTCGAAAGGCAGTTCATGGACGGCTTCATAATAGAGCATCCGCCCGCCGAACGGAAGGACTTCGGGGACATCCTCGGCGGGTTGAATGGGGCGGTCCCGTCGTTCACGGCCAAGACGCCGGGGACTTCGGCAGCTGGACCCGACGTCTTTCGCCATTTCTGGGATCTCGGATACCGCAGGCTCGTCCCCGTCATCCCTCCCGACGCCGCGATCTCGAAGCGGTCGAGCATCACGAAGCGGCTGGCGTCGGGGAGAGACGACCGCGGGAAGGTGCCCGGCGAGAGATGGGCGGACGGAACGTGGTCGGGCATGCCGTGGGTCACGCACGAAGCGTCCGAGGCCGATCTCATCAAATGGGCCACATGGAGCGCGGGCGTCGGCGTGAAGGCAGGCGACCTTGGCGACGGGACGTCGCTCGTGATGATCGACGCCGACACGCTCGACGTCGAACGCGCCAAGGCGATCAAAGGCGCGGTCGAAAAAACCATCGGGAAGCTGCCGGTCCGCGTCGGCCGGTATCCGAAGGCCGGATACCTCGTTCGGGTCCGCGGCGGCTTTCGATACGCGCGCGTCGAGTTCGGCGCAGAGGACGAGAAGCGCGAACGTGTCGAAATCCTGAGCGACGGAAAGTTCTTCGTCGCGGCGGGCGTCCACCCGACCACGAAGCAGCCGTATCGCTGGCCAGCGGGAGACCCGCCGGACCTCGCGGACGTGCCGGTCGTCGAGCCGGAGGCCCTCTTGCGCCTGCTCGACACGCTGAAGCTGCTGTTGCCGAACTGCGGCGAGGTGAAGAAGGAAGGCGCGACAGGTTCCGTCGACCAGGCGGCCTTGCGCGGCGAACCGGAGAAGGTGAAAGCGGCCGTAGAGGCGACGCGCAACCGCACGAAGGATTTCCCTTCGCGAGACGAATGGGTCGCTTACGGCTACCTGATCAAGGCCGCCATGGGGCCGGGGCACGAGGCCGAAGCGCTCGAGCTCTTTCTCGACTGGTCCGACCGCTGGGAGGATCCGTACGAAGACGAGCACGGCGTCAAGGCGAGCAACCCTCACGACTATGCTCAAGCTGAATGGGCGCGCATGCAACCGCCGTTCAAGGCCGGCGCGTCGAAGCTGTTCGACATCGCGTGCCGGCGTTCCGACGGCGCGTTCACGATGGGCGACGTGTGGTTCGAAGAACCGGCCCCTCAGATAGACCCGCTGTTCCCCGAGGCCCCGAAGGTCGACCCATTCGCCCACGTCGCGGTCGTCTGCGGCCCCATGGATCCGAAGTCGATCCCGTTGCGCGAATGGGTAGTCGAGCCGCGATACCCGCGAGGCGCGGCGGTTGAGCTTGCCGGCGAGCCTGGCATTAACAAGAGCACGCTGATGTTGCACGACGCGCTCACGATCGCGACGGGGGCTGAGCGCCTCCTTACAGGCGGCCACTCGACGCCCGAGCGCCTGCACGTTCCGGGGCCGGTTCTCGTTTACAACGCCGAAGACAGTCGTGACGAGATGGCTCGACGCCTATCGCGGCGAAGGCGTTCCACGGCCTCGCCGACGTCGAACACCATCCTATCCACCTTTGGTCAGGGCTTGATCGACACCTAACTGTTGTTCAACGCGCGGCGGCAAACGGTGGCGTGACCCGAACACCGGCCCTCGGCGAACTTGAAGGCTTCATCCTGCGACAGGGAATTGTCGCAGTGTTCCTTGACCCGCAGGTCAGCCTCGGCCGTGGTCTCATTGAGAACGCGACCGAAGACATGAACGATTTGCTTCAAGAGCTCCACGCTCTCGCGGCGCGGTGCAACTGCGCGGTCGCGGTCGTGCACCATACGGCCAAAAACTCGCGCAACCTGGCGGGCGATATGGCGGCCGGGCGCGGCGCGTTCTCGGCGGCCGGGAAAGTGCGCGGCTTCTTCACGGCAGTGCGGGTCACGCCGGAAGATGCGGAAGCGTGGGGCTTCGGCGAAGCCAAGGGGCTGATCCGGATCGACTACGCGAAGGTTTCGCATGGTCCGGTGCCCGACGTTCCGCTCGTACTCAGAGTGCGCGGCGCGCCCGTCGGGAACGGCGCAGGGATGCCCACCGCCGCGGAGGCGTTTGAGGGCAGTCCGGCGGAGCTTCATCGGATGTTGGGCGATCAGGCTCCCGTGCTCGAGGTTGTGGGCATGGGGCGCGCCGCGGCTTCGCCAAAAGCTGCGTCTCCCGGCGCAGCGTCGAGAGAGCGGCGCAAGGCGGTCGCCGATGCGGTCGCCAAAGTCATGTGCGAGCGAGCGGAGGTTCGGCTTTCGGACATCCGGCCGGAGATCACGCAGGCCCTCAATGAGGCCGGCGTAACGATCAGTCAGGACCGCGCTCTTATCACCGACATCGTCCAGTCGACCCTGTCTGGAGAAGGCGTCCAGATTATGCGGGACGGACAAACTGTCCGCGTTCAGGCGCTCAAGGTTGGTGTGGGAAGAACTGCGCCGTGGGTTGTTCGGCTGTCTGACAATTTGTCCGAACGGTCGCTTGAGAACCTTGAGAACGGCGTATGTCACATTCTCAAGCGAAAAAGATGAGCAAAATCAATGCTTGAGAGCTTGAGAAACTTGAGACTCCTACGGAGGGACTGGCGCCGCTCTCAAGCGGCCGCCCTCCGCAGTCGTAGGCCGGGTTTGAGAACTAAGAGCAGACGGAGACTTGGCCAAGAGCGGCGCCTGATCGTGTGCGGCGACTCGATAGCTCAACGAACATTTCGCTTGAGAGGACGCTGGTGAGCGCCCGGAAGGCCGCCGTTCCGGGCAGATCATCGTTCTCGAAGACGTCCGAAAGACTTGGGGGCTTCGGAGATGGGCGTGAACGGCGGCCCTTGGGAAAAATACGCCGCCCCGGCGGCGCAACCCGCCTCGGCGCCCGCGGGTGAACCGCCGTGGATCAAGTACCAGTCCCAGGCCGCCGCGCCGGCTGCTCCTGCACCGCCGCAAAACTCGAGCATCGCCGCGGACGTCGCGAAGTCCGGAGGGGTCGGGCTGGTCGAAGGCCTGATCGGCTCCGCGGGCATGCTCGGCGACGTCAATGACTTGCTCGGCCGCGGGACCGCCTGGGTAGCAAGCAAGCTCGCAGGCGATCAGGTCGACGCCGCGACGCGCGCCGCGCTCGACGCCATCGCACCGCCCTCGGCGACGCCTTCGACGCTTGGCCCGCGCGCCGCAGCCGCCGCGCAGGGTCGTCTGGACGCCACGCGACGCGACATCAACACAGCCACTGCGCCCGCGTATCGAGCCGCCGAGAGACATCTGCTCGACGCCGAGGCCTTCGCACCGATCGCCGCAGATCCGGCGTTCCAAGCCTCGTTGCGCCGCCTGAAGGCCGATGAAGTGCTCGGGCCAACTTATCGGGATATGCCCGACCAATCCGTCGCCGTAGTGGACGCAGTCACGAAGGACATGCGCGACCGCGGCGTTGCGCTGAGCAATGCCGCGAACCCCGGTTTTTCGAGCCAGGCGGCCGGTCTGTACGGCGCGGGCGCCGCTGACGCCCGGTCGATCGCCCGCGATCCGGCGCGCGGTGGTTCGGCGGCGTATGACGAAGCGTTGACTCAACAGGCGCAGGCGCGACGGCAGCAGCTCGAACCGCTCGAGCAGGGGCCGCTCGGCCGGATCGCGGCGGCGTCGACCACGCCGGCGGCCTATGCCGAAATCCTTCCGGCCCGCCCGCTCTCAGGCGGGACTGATGAGGTGGTCGCCGCAGTCATGGGGCTCGAGCGACAGGACCCCGGACTCCCCGCGACGCTCGTGCGCCAGAGCCTCGCGGACAGTTTCGACCAAGCCCGCCGACGGATCGCGACGGGCGAGAACCAATCCGTCGGCGGGCGCTTCGCGAACGCCGTCGCCGGCACGCCCGAACAGCGCGCCAATCTCGACGCCATTCTCGAAGCTGTCGCGCGGCCCGATGCACGTGATCAGGTCTCCGACCTGTTCGACGTGCTGCGCGCCACCAGCCGGCGTCGGCCGATGGGCAGCCCGACGGAAGCCAACCGCATGGTCAACGAAGGGCTGGACAGGATCGGGATCCCCATGGCGCTCGCCTCGGCCCCGGCGTCGGCCGGCTCGACGTTTTTCCGCGAGATTGGCGACCGGCTTCGTCTCGGCGCTCGAGACAGATCCCTCTCGCGGCTCGCGGACCTTGTCACCGCTCCCGACAGCGTGGAGCGGCTGCGCGAGCTCGCGATGCAGCCGCAGACTTTTCCGATGGCGGACCTTCTTCGACGACAGGTTGTCCAGACGCCGGCCGCGATCGAAGCAGGGCGCTGAAGAACCTCTCGCCGTGACCGCGGCCATCTTGGCCCGTCAGGGGCGCGAAGGGTTTCAGGCCAAGCGCCGACCGTATCCGCCTTGCGGCGCGCGATAGAGCGCATGCGCAGCTCGCCGACCTGTTCACCGCCGCGAACAGCGTCGAGCTTATCCGCGAACTCGCCGCGCCGAGGGCCGTCTCGCCGCGATGTTCGCGCGCCAAGCGGCGCAGACGCCAGCAGCGAATGAGGCGGGGCGGTAGGCGTTAGCTCAGGCGCTTTATCGTTGCGTACGGCTGCCCTTAGCTTCCTTGCGAGGCACCTACTTAACCTCGGCCTGCTTCTGCTCGTCGGCAGGATCTTTGTAAGGGCCTTCGGGACGCTTCTCGTGCCGGTCTTCGCGATCCGCTTGGTGGGAATCCTGTTTCTCGTTCTCGGGGAGTTTGTTGTCTCGATCTTCAGCCATATCCTGCTCCGGGTTCGGGCCACCTGCCGAAACGTCCGGCGACGCCGTTTGATCCGAAGACCGCGCTCCTTCGTTCGAGCGTTGACGCTCGCCCAAGGCCGCAGGCGACGCTTGAAGGCCGAGCGGAGCCGAGCCAGCTTGAGGACGAACACCCGCGCGGCGCTGGGCGTGAACGATCGGGCGCGGTCGGCGAAGGCGGCACGCGGAATTA
Source organism: Ancylobacter novellus (assembly GCA_003241695.1). GTDB lineage: Bacteria > Pseudomonadota > Alphaproteobacteria > Rhizobiales > Methylopilaceae > Methylopila. Next base: position 262,580 of record QFPN01000005.1, read on the forward strand.
TCAGGAAACGCCTTACCTATCAAACAGCTAACTAAATGTCGCAGAAAACGTTGATTTTAGAGGCGATTCGCCTATATTTTATTGGTGCTCCTGACGCGAATTCCTGGGCTCGTTCCAGCCGCTCCCGCAGCAGGGAGATAGCGTCAGGAGCCGCCGAACTTCGGCACCACATTCCACACATTGAAGTCCTTCTTCATGATTGCGGTGCTGACGTCCAAGCGGCGTAGCCCGCTTTTGCTGAGCGCATATTGGGCCAACTCCCTTTTCACCTCGCCCGTTTTGCCATCCAAATGTCGTTCGTTTCTGATAGACGCGAGCGCCCCTAAAGTTACATCCAGCAGCTGCAACATGGGTTCTTTGGATGATTTCAGTGGCTCAATGGCCTTAACACAACTTGTGTAAGTCTTCGAATAGCGGTGACACTCATCCGTGGCCAACGCGAGCGCGTAGCTTGCCAGGTCGGCAGTACAATCGCCATCGTCTGGATGGATATACAGCAGTGAGTCAGAACAGTAATACCTAATAGGTCGGTGAAGCAAAAGCTGGTAATACATTTTGCTAACGGTAGCCGATCGCTTTTTTGCTCCACTCAATGCGTGATTGTACTTAGAAAAAGGCGCAAAACGTATATGAAATTGCAATCTTTTATTCTGGATGAGGGCGAACAAAAGATCTATAAACTGCTTGTGAATAATTCCTCCCGTAAAATTAGCATTAGACCATTTTATTTCTGATTTTCTACCAGCGACTATATCACGGCATTGCTGGCGTATCTCAGATACGCTTTCTCTAAATATAGCAAGACCGCCCACTGCCATCCATGGATCGGTCAGGTGGCTGGATTCGTCGCAATAGTATAGAATGCGCCGACGCGGGCTTTCCTCGCCAGTCACTACTTGTTCCGGATTGTCGCATAGCTGCAATAGAATCAGAGGTTGCGAGCGTGCCAGAGCAAAAGCAGATCGACAAGTTCCGCGACGCCGACCGCGGTCTGCAGACGGACGACAATCCGGAAGGGGCGCGCACTTAACCCTCCCCAGCCCGCCCACCCCGGCGGACTGTTTTTGCTCGCCTTGATCCCGCCGCTATGCCCGGATAGCATATACTCGTCGGACCGATCCGGCCCGCCCTGATGGGGCCGCGCCCAGTCTCCGATTCCCGAGACATCACTACGTCGCGTGGCAGATCACTCGAGAGACGAGTCCGCCCGCGTCCAAAAGGACAGAATGAACACGCATACCGAAATCGCACTTGTCGCCACGCAGCCTTGCGGCGACGCTCCTACCCACATCCCGGCCGCAGAATGGCGGCCCGAACCCTGCGGCCTCTCCCGAGAGGAGATGCGCGAGATCGTCGCCGAAATGCTCGGCTGACGCCGCATCGCAGAAATGAGGAAGCCCGCCGAAATGGCGGGCTTTTTTTCGGGCTCTCGCCGCCGCGTGCGCTTTCCTGTCTGTCGTCGCGGCGCTCGGGAAAGATCGTCGGAACCTCCGGCTCCCGGCGGTTGAAGTCGGCCGGAACTCTGGTCGATCCCGACGCGGCTCAGGTTGAGGCTTGGGCGGTCGACAGCGCGGCGTGGAGCGGCGAGGCGGGGGTTCCCTTTCGAGCGCCCCACGGCCGGTGCCGCCCATTGCCGCTGTCGGGTCTCGCGCTCGCCTGCGTTGGGTTGTTCTCTTGTGGACGGGGCGGATAGCGCTCGGCGGGATCGCTGTGAGGTGGGGCCTCGGAGCGTTCATGCTCTTTTGCCCATGCCTTGCCCATTCAGATGGCCCCGACAAGGCGCAGGCCTCTCCGAGCGGCGAGCGATCGGCCGGCTGCGCGCACTGCGGCGGCCTCTCCGTCGTCGGCCGCGTTAAGCACTTATGCCCGAGCGCAGGGTAGGCGCGTGAATTGTCTATCGCCCGGCCAACGCCCATCTATAGTTGTATCCGGGCCAAGCTCGGCCGGGCTTCGAGGCGGCGTCGATGAGAGGGTTTGCGCGGGCGTTCCTGGCGGCGGCGACCGTCGCGCTGTCCGTCTCCGGAGCGGCGGCGCAATCCCCGGATCTCCGCGCCGCGGAGCGGGCCTTCTTCTCGTTGTCGACCAAGGAGCGGTACGAGCTCCCGCTTCTGCTCATCGCGAACGGCAACTACAACGGCATGAGCACGGGCGACTTCGGCCCTCGGCTGTTTCGCGCGATCCGGGAATACCAGGCGTCGATCGGGGCGACCCAAACCGGCTATCTCAGCTCCGACCAATTCGCCAGGCTGCGCGTCGCCGGCTACACGGCCATTTCGGGATGGGGCTTCGTAGAGGTCCAGCACCCGCTCACGAACGCCAAGCTCAACGTGCCGTTGAAGGCCGCGCCGCAGCGCCAGCACACGAAGCGCGGCTACGCCTTCGAAGCCTATGACGGCACAGTGAGCGTCGACTTCTCTTTCTTCTCCGCCTCGGAATCGTCGCTCGAGCTGCTCTATGCGCGCCTTGGCTCAGCCTGACCGGGCCGGAAGATCGATTACAAGGTCATTCGTCCGCTGTTCTTCGCGATCGCCGGCAGCACGGGAAGCCGCGGCTTTTACACCCGGCACCAGATGGCGCGCGGCGGCGGCGTCGGCTTCACCACGAGTTGGGACCTGCAGCGCGTCTACCGCGGCGACCGCATCGCCAACATGATGTCGAACCTGTTCGTCGTTCCGCTCGACGGCAGCGCCGAGCCTCCGGTCAATCAGGTTGCGCTCACGCCGCCGACGGCCCCTGCGCCCGCCGCACCTGCGCCTTCTCCCCCGCCAGTCGTGGCGATCCCTTCTCCTCCGAAGGTGGGCGGAGGAACGAGAACGGGCTTCTTCATCGCCTCAAAGCGGATGCTGACGAACGCCCACGTCGTGGAAGGCTGCGAACAGGTGACGGTCGCCGTGGGACAATTGAAGGGTGGGGGCCGCGTTCTGGCGCGCGACAAAGTCAACGACCTGGCGCTGATCGAAACGGAGAACCCTGGCGAGGTTGTTGCGAAGCTTCGGTCCGGCGCGCGCTTGGGCGAAGATGTCGCCGCCTTCGGGTATCCGCTCACGAGCATTCTCGCCACGAGCGGAAACTTCACCCGTGGGAGCATTACGGCAACGGCCGGCCTCGGCGACGATACCGCTCATCTGCAGATGTCCGCACCGGTGCAATCCGGAAATAGCGGTGGCCCGCTGCTCGACGAAAGCGGGAACGTCATTGGCGTGGTCGACTCCAAGCTTTCTGCGAGCGAGACCTTGCGGTTGGCGGTTCGAAACAACGAGTTCCCGCAGAACGTCAATTTCGCGATCAAGAGTTCGGTCGCTCAGACGTTTCTCGAGACGCACGGGACTGCTTTCGACGTCGGCGCTCCCGGCGACACGTTTAAGCCCGCCGACCTGGCCGCGAAGGCGCAGAGCTTTTCCGGGATCATCGAATGTCGGCCATAGCCCCGGCCTATGGGGCGGCCTCTGGGAAGTCATCGACGATCTACCGTCAGAACCTCACGGGCGCGGCGGGTGCTGAAGTTGAAGGCACGGACAATGACGGAGCCGCCCCAGCTCCGCAGATTCTGAACGGGAACATAGCGGCTTACGCTCATAGACGCGTCAAGAGTGATTGAGACAATATCAAGCTGGCAATCTCGCTCAGAAAAAACAAATCACCCATCGCAGCCTCCCTCTCGGAAGACCGTGAATCACACCTCAAACTGAATTAATAGGTCCTGAGCCTAGGCCCGCTCACCTCCGACGCAATGCGCTCATCAGATATGATCCGCCGATAAGCGAGGCGAACAAGCCGAGCGGCAGCTGATAGGGAGCGATCAACGTACGCGCCAGCATGTCCGCAGCCGTCGTCAGCGCAGCGCCCAGGAGGACTGAGCCGGCGAGATGCGCGCCAGGGCGGGTCAAGCCCGATGCACGCGCGAGATGGGGAGCGACCAAGCCGACGAAGCTCAACGGCCCTGCGATCAGCGCAGCGGCGCCGGTGAGCAGAGAAGCCATCGCCGCAAGCGCTACGGCTGCCGCCCGAACGTGTAGGCCAAGCGACCGGGCAGTGACGGCGCCAAGCGGCAGAGCATCCAGCCACCGGGTCGTCAGTATGAGCGGAGCGATAAGGGCAGCAGCGGCGGCGCAAGCCACCATAGCCTCCCGCGGTCCTACGGCGTCCGTCGCGCCGGACATCCAGGCGAGCAGCGCGAATGCGCTCGGCGAACCGGTGGCGATTGCGGCGTTTAGTCCAGCGAGACAGAGAGCCGAGATGCCGGCGCCGGCGAGCAGCATCCGTTCCGGCCCAAGCCTGCGACCTGAAATCGCGAGCAGGATCGCGAGCGCCGCCAACGCTCCGCACGCCGATCCCGCCGTCTGCGCCGCGAGGGAGCCGCCTCCGTTCGCGAGGAATACGACGGCCAGGCCGACGCCGGCCCCGGCCCCGACGCCGAGCACCTCCGGTCCTGCGAGCGGATTGCCGGTAAGGCGCTGGAGAACCACGCCCGCCGCGGCGAGCATGGCGCCGGCCGCGGCGGCGGCGAACGTCCTCGGCGCGCGAAATGGCAGCATTTCCGCAAAGGAAGCGTCTCCGAAGACGACCCATCCCTCCGGCGCCCGGCCGATCAAGAGCCCGGCGGCGAGCGCGAGGACCGCGACGCATCCCATCACGACAAGCACTCGGACGGGATCGCGGCGGACGCCTGCGCTCACGGACGAGGGCCGATCGGCGAGGCGCAGGCGCGGAAGCAGCCACAGCAGCACGGGGGCCCCGATCAACGCCGTGACGGCGCCGGTCGGGATCGTCTCGCCAGATCCGATATGCTGGACGACGCCGTCCGCCAGCCAGAGCAGGATCGCGCCGATCGCCGGAGCGGCCGCGAGCAGCCGGTGCGCGCCTCTCGCCCCGCCGAGACGCGCCAGAGCAGGGGCCGCCAGCCCGACGAAGGCGATCAGCCCGACTTCGGCTGCCACCGTCGTCGCGAGCGCCACACCGACGCCGAGCGCCGCGATCCGGATCGCCGGCGCGGGCGCGCCGAGGCTGCGGGCGCTCTCTTCGCCTGCGACCAGAACGGACAGGGGGCGGGCGAGCGCCACTGAGGCGAGCGCTCCGGCCAAAAGCACGGCCGCGATCGCCCCGCTCGGGCCCCATCCTTCCTGCGTCAGCGAGCCGCCGCCCCAGATCAGCAGTGCGAACAGATATTCGCCCTGCGACAGGATCAGCGAGGCGGATAGCGAACTTGCGACCATGGCCACCACCATGCCGCAGAGCGCCACCGTGGCCGGATCGAGCTTCCGCCGCCAGCCGAGCGCGAGCACCAGCGCCGCCGCGCCGCCGCCTCCCGCGAACGCCGCGGCCTCCCGGCCGAGCGGTCCGAGCGCCGGCGCGAACACGGCGGCGATCCCGAGCGCGAGCTGCGCGCCGGCGAAGACGCCGAGGGTCGAGGGCTCGGCGAGGAGATTGTCGAGCGCGGTCTGCATCAGCGCGCCCGCAAGCCCGAGCGCCGCGCCGGCGAGCAGCGCGACCGCGATGCGCGGCGCAAGGCTGTACACGACGAGCGCCCGGTCGATCTCCGTCGCGCCCGCCCCGAGCCGGGCGAAGACGTCGTAGAGCGACAGCGCCGCTGCGACGGCTGCGAGCGCGGCCCACAACAGCCACGGAGACAGGCGCGGTCGGGCCATGCGGTCAGCCGCCCGCGCGAGGCGCGAGCGCCCCGGCGAGCAGGCGGGCGAAGCGCTGCGCTGCCGGCAGGGCGCCGTAAGGGTTGACTGCGGGAAGATCGAAGAAGCGGCCGGCCGCGATCGGCGGCATCGCCCGCCACAGCGGGCTGTCGCGCACGCCGTCGAGGGCCAGGGGCGGCGTCGGCCCGACATTGACCACGACCGCGTCGGCCATGCCGGCAAGCGCCTCGACGCCGACGGTCGGATAGGCGCCGAAGCGCGTCGGCGCGGTCCAGGCGATCGTCAGTCCGAGGCGCGCCGCGACGTCGCCGAACATGCTGTCGGCCCCGAAGGCGCGGAAGTGGCGGGCGTCGCCGAGGTTCATGATCAGCACGGGGCGCCCGGCATGGCGGGAAAGCCTCGCCCGCGCCGCGGCGAGTTCAGCCTCTGCTTCCTCTATCGCCTCCTCCGATTCCGCCTCGCGGCCGATCCGCCGCCCCAACGCCCGCGTGGCCGCGACGGCCGCCTCGTACGGCCGCCGCCCAGGTTCGTAGATCGGGTAGCTGTCCACCGGCGCGATCCGAGACAGCACATGGGCGCGATTCTCGTACCAGGGAGAGATCAGAATCAGATCCGGCCGCGCCGCAACCAGCGCCTCGTAGCTGAGCGCTCCGCGCAGGCCGAGATCCGCGACGGTTTCGGGCACGGCCGGTTCGACCGCCGCCTTGCGGAACAGCAGAAGCTCGGCTCCTGCGACCACCGGCGCCCGAAGCGCGAGAGCGGTCTCCAGCATCGCCCAGTCGATCGCGGCGATCCGCGGCGCGGCGGGCGCGGCGCGCGCAGTGGCGAGGCAAGCGAAAGCCGCGGCGCCCGTGAGGACGCCGCGGCGGGTCGAAAGAATGGAGCGGGCGGCGCTCGCCGCCCGCAGAGCGGTCACCACGTATAGCTCGCCTTCACCAGCGCCTTGCGCGCCTCGCCGAAGGAGCACACGTTGATGCCCTGGCAGCCCGAAACGAAGCGCTTGTCGAACAGGTTCGTCACGTTGAGGCTGACCTTGTAGTTGTCCCACTGGTAGCGCACCGCGGCGTCGAACAGCGTGGCGGACGGAACCTTGACCGTGTTTGGATCCTGCGTCGCTTCCGACTTGCCAACATAGCGCACGCCGCCGCCGAGGCTGAGGCCCTTCAACTGGCCGGTGGTGAAGGTGTAGTCGAGGAACGCCGAGGCGATGACCTCCGGCACGAGGTATGGCTGCTCGCCCTTGAGAGACAAGGGCAGGCCGGTGACCGGGTCCAGACGCTCGCTGTCGCCTTTCAGGATTTTCAGATCATAAGCCGTGAAGGCGCCGAGCAGCTTCCAGTTCTCGGAGAGGTTCGCCTGCGCCTCAAGCTCGACGCCGCGCGAGCGGACCTCGCCGATCTGGGTCTGAGCGTTGAACGGTCCCGAGAGATAATTCTTCTTTTTAAGGTCGAACACCGAGGCGGTGAAGATCGCCGGGAAGGCTGTCGGCGACCACTTCACGCCCGCTTCGTATTGCAGGCCGGTTTCGGGCTTGTAGGCAGCGAGCCCTCCGAAGTTGGTGTTGAAGCCGACGAGCGGATTGAACGTGGTCGCGACGCTCACGTACGGAACGATCCCGTTCTCGAACTCGTAGCCGAGGCCGGCGCGGCCGCTGAACTTGCCTTCGTTGCGCTTGACCTTGCCCAGGAACGCGGAGTCGCCGTCCAGCCACATGCGGTCGTAACGGCCGTTCAGGGTCGCGATGAAGCCGCCGCCGAAGCGCGCCTGATCCTGGATGAAGACGCCCGCCTGATGCAGCTTCGAAGTCTCGTCGACATACGGGACGGTGGCCGGCTGCGGGCCGTGGAGGTCGGGGTTGTGGATGTCCACCGACGTGCCGATGCTCGAGGCCTGCACCTCGTCGATATAGTACATCTTGTAGTCGACGCCCATCAGCAGGGTGTGGTCGATCCCGCCGGTCGAGAACTTGCCCACTAGGTTGTTGTCAGTGGTGAAGCTGAACGTTTCGGTGTCGTGCTTGAAGCGGATGCGCGAGAGCTGCGTGTTGCCGACGCTAGGGCGGGCTGCGAAGCCGTACCCGAATGGATAGAGGCTTTCCTCTTCCAGATGGCTGTAGGCGACGCGCGCTTTGGTGTTCACCGTCCAGATGTCGTCAATGTCATGGTTCAGCTCGTAGCCGACCATGAACTGGCGACGGTCATGGCTGTCGATGTCGGGATCGGAGAAGTTCGTCCTCCGGCCGATCTTGCCGAGATTGATGGTTCCGTCCGCCGAGACCGCGTCCTTCACCGCGCCGTAATAGGGCAGGAAGTCGCCGGCGCCGTGGCTTTGGTCGGCGTGCGTGTAGTTGGCGTAGACCGTGACGTCGGTGCCCGCGTTCGGCTGGTAGGTCGCCGCGCCCTGGATGACGCCGCGGATGCCGTCCTCGTGCTTGGCGTAGCCGTCGCCGCCTTCGAACTTGCCGGTGAAGCGGTATTTCCAGACCGGCGGCAGCGGGTCGCCCTTGGTGACGAGGTCGTTCGGAACCGTCTTGTTGACGTCGAAGGCCGCGAAGGCGGTCGGATAGTTGTCGATCCCGACCTCGACTTGGCTGAAGTCGGCGTTGAGCGGACGTTTCGACACGTAATTGATGATGCCGCCGATGTTGCCGCCGCCATAGAGCGAGGCGGACGCGCCGCGCAGGACCTCGACGCGCTCCAGCAGATAGGAATCCTGATAAAAGTTGCCGAAGGCGTAGGAATAAAGCTGCATGCCGTCGCGATAGACGCCGGTCTGCGTCGCGTCGAAGCCGCGTATGAAGAACCAGTTGGTGTCGGTGTCGTCGCCGAAGGGCTGGGTGAAGACGCCGGCCGAATAGCGCACTGCCTCGTCGGCCTTCTGCGCGCCGAGATCGTCCATCTGCTGGCGGCCGACGACGCCGACCGATTGCGGGATCAGTACGACCGGCGTGTCGGTCTTCGTCCCTGTGGTGGTCGCGGCCGGCACGTAGCCCTGAACCGGCGCGACGCCCGATCCGTCGAACGCGATGGCGCCGCCGTCGCCTCGGCCCTGGACCTCGATGGTTTCGAGTTGGGTCGTCTCATCCGCTTGCTGCGCCGCGGCCTGATCGCGCTGCGCCAATACGATGACCGCAACGCCTGCGAGCAAGGCCGCATTCAGTCCTGTCCGATAGATCACTGGAGTTCTCACTTGCCACGACAGCGCCAGATCCAGGCAGGTCAGCTTAGATTAGAATCAATAAAATCTAATCTGGTGCATCAAGTCTTGACCGCCTTTGATCTACCAATAAGAGTTCTCTGCCGGCAGCGGTCTTGCATGAATTTGGCTTTATAATACTGCCTGCGATGACTGTGACCTGAAGGCATCAATCGGTGAGTTGCGTGGCGCACGACACAGATGGTGCGCCGCATAAAGAGAGGGCCGGTTGGCCGAGTTTCGACCGAGAATGACCGCGCAAAGGCATGGCGTGGCGGTGTTGGGTGAGCCGACTGCGCATGTGTCCGACGTGGGTCTCGTCGAAGTGTGGCGCGCGCGCTGTGAGGACGGCGCCACCGGAACCTATGTCTCGCAGGACCCTCGGCTTTTTATCGTGCTCGAGCCGCTCGAGGCCGAGGTGGCGTTGGCAAGGCCGGCCGAAAAACCTGCGACCTCTCGTGGTCGGTCGGCGAGCTTCCTGCCCGCAGGAGAGCCAGTCGAGCTCACCGTTCACGGAGCGACCGACATCCGGCACCTCGACTTGCACTTCGACGCAAGCCGGATTGGACCGATTAGAGGCATCGCCGACATTTCGGTCGCCCTTCCCCGCATAATGTTTGTCGACGAGCGCGTTCAGCGCATGGCGCGGCTCCTGGAAGCGGCCTGCGCCAGAACGGAAGGTCCCGGCCTCTACGGCGACGATCTCGTGGTGGCGCTGATCACGGCCGCTTTGTCGTCGGGCGATCCTGGAGGACGTCGCAGTCCGCTCTCGGACCGCCAGCTTGCGATGTCAGTGGATTTCATTGAGGCGAACTGCTCGCGCGGCGTCCGGCTTCAGGAGCTTGCCAAGTTGACTGGGCTGACCGAAAGTTACTTCAGCCACGCTTTCAAGGCCGCCACTGGAACGCCGCCGCACCGATGGCAGCTTCAAGCTCAAGTGCGCCGCGCGAAGGACATGCTGAGCCGAGGCTCCGCTTCGCTTACAGAAGTCGCGTTCGCCGCGGGTTTCGCAGACCAGCCGCACTTCACCAGGGTCTTCAAGTCGGCCACCGGCAAGACGCCGGCAGCTTGGCGTGCAGCTCACAAATAGCGCGCAGGTCCGGTCCGATTGATACGGCGCTCAGACGCCAGCCCGCGCAGGACAGCGGTTGCGGGTCGACCTGGCATTCTGACCGGGCGAAAGGCGCGGGATGGCGCGGCGGCCCGGCGCAGGCGGCGAGAGCAAGCGCCAGGATGAGGAGGAAGATCGCATCGGCTCTCATCGTCGATATTGTCCGTCCAAGGTTGTGAGCGGTGAGACCGAGGGCGAACTCGATGATACGAGTCTCTTGTCGTCCGCCGAAGTGAGGGGAAGCAATGAAGCTGATCGCTATCTTAGTTCTCGTGATTTCGACGTTTTCCGGCCCGGCAATCGCCCAAGATAGATGCGCCAGACTTTGGTTCGAGCGGAACGCTGTTTATAAGGATGCCGGCTATTGCTTCAAAACGAGCCGAGCAATTTCCGCCTTCGGGAACGCTGGCTGTTCCTTCGACGCGATAGAAGACGTTCCGCTTTCTGCGCGACAGCGTGAGTACGTCGCACGGATACAGGCTGAGGAGAGGAATTTTCATTGCCCGCGGTGAACGGCCGGCACGAAGAGCCTTCAATCGCCGTCTGAGGTCATCGCCCCCAAGGGGAGCCGAACCGGCACGCGAAAAGATTCTTGCGGGCGTAAGTGTGGGAAGCCTATGTGGGACGATCCCTGCGACCGCCTCGACGCGCGACCTAACAAGTTGATTTTTTTTGACGATTTTTTGGCGCACCCGAGAGGATTCGAACCTCTGACCTCTGCCTTCGGAGGGCAGCGCTCTATCCAGCTGAGCTACGGGTGCCGAGAGCCGGGCGGAACCTAGCCGATGCGGCGACGCGGGGCAATCGGGGGCGAGCGGGGTTTGTGCGCAAGGACGACAAGCCGGCGCCTGCGAGAGCTGGCGATCGACGCATGTCGCGCCGAATATGGATCGCGCGTGGACGATCCAACCGGGACAGCCGTTCTTCCTGTCAGGATCTGAGGGGTTCGGGCGTCACGAGTTTCGGTTTTCGGCTGCATGTCGGCGGACCGCTCGCGCAGTTAAAGAGGCGGCCTCAGCCGCCGAGGATCGCGCCCTCAGCGAGGCCGCGCTCCCTCGCCCACTCGGACGCAGCCGCCTTCGCGCCGCCTTCGGGCTGGACGCGGGTCACGAGCATGCGGCCGTCGGCGCACACGACGGCGAAGCCGCTTTCGCCGACCGTCTTCACCTCTCCGAGCTTGCCGGCGATGTCCTGCGGGGCCTTGGCCGGGAGCGGCGTCGCCTCGATAATCTTCAGCGTCTCGCCGTCGAGCGTCGTCCAGGCGCCGGGAGCGGGATTGCAGCCGCGGATCAGCCGGTCGATCTGCTCCCACGGCTTGCCCCAGTCGATGCGGGCGTTGCCCTTACGGCAGAGGCCCTCATAGGTCGCGAGGCTCTCGTCCTGCTTCAGGCGCGGCGCCTTTCCCGCCTTCACGAGGTCGACCGCCTCCAGCATGGCGTCGACGCCCATCGGGAACAGCCGGTCGAAATAGACCGAGCCCAGCGTGTCGTCGGGGCCGATCGGCGTGCGCTTCTGCAGAAGCACGTCGCCGGTGTCGAGGCCGTCGTCGGGCCAGAAGATCGAGAGGCCGGTCTCCGTCTCGCCCTTGATGATCGGCCAGTTGATGGCGGAGGCGCCGCGATAGGCGGGCAGCAGCGAGGGATGGTACTGGATCGAGCCGTGGGTCGGAATGTTCAGAAACTCCGACGGCACGAACAGGGTGACGAAGGCCATCACCTGCAGGTCGGGCTTCAGCGCGCGGAACGCCTCCTGGACCGCCTCGTCCTTGTAAGAGGACGGCTGGCGCACCTCGAGGCCGGCTGCGAGCGCGGCCTCCTTCAGGGGATCGTCTTTGCCGCCCTCCTTTTCAGGCGCGACATAGACGGCGACCACCTCGTCGCCCCGAGCGAGCAACGCCTCCAGAACCGCCTTGCCGAAAGCCTGCTGTCCGTGGACGACGATGCGCATAGTCAATGATCCCTGTCTGCTCGTGTTTGCGGAGTGGGACTGTGTGCGTCGAGACGCGTCTCTGGCGCTCCTCACCATCAGGAAAGTCTGTTGTTCGCAACAGACCTCACGGCTCAGGTGGCATGCGCAACAGGCGCGTCTCGAAGCGCGCAGTTCGATTCCGCACGCGTTTTAACGCAAAAGCCCGCCGCGCCGAGGCGCGACGGGCTTGAAAGCAGAAACAGTCCGAACTTACTCCGCGGCGAGCTTGGCCACCTGGCCGACCGCGCCGGAATTCTCGATCTCGGCGATCTCGTTGTCGTTGTAGCCGAGCACGTCCTTCAGGATCTCGCCCGTGTGCTCGCCGAGCAGAGGCGAGCGGGTGACCTCGGTCTTCGAGTTCGACAGCTTGATGGGGTTGCCGACGGTCAGATACTTGCCGCGGGTCGGGTGATCCACCTCGACCACGGTGCCGGTCTGGCGGAGGCTCTCGTCCTCGGCGATCTCCTTCATGGAGAGGATCGGACCGCAGGGGATGTCGAACTTGTTGAGGATGTCCATGGCCTCGAACTTGTCGTGCTTCATGGTCCACGCCTCGATGCGCGTGAAGATCTCGTTCAGATGCGGCAGGCGAGCCTTCGGGGTGGCGTAGGCCGGATCGGTCTTCCAGTCCGGCTCTCCGATGATGTCGCAGATCGGATCCCAAACCGCGCCCTGCGTGATGAAGTAGATGTAGGCGTTGGGATCGTGCTCCCAGCCCTTGCACTTCAGGATCCGGCCGGGCTGGCCGCCGCCAGAGTCGTTGCCGGCGCGCGGGGTCGCTTCGCCGAACGGCACGCCCTCGCCGAACTGGCTGTATTCCTGCAGCGGGCCGTGGGCGAGACGCTGCTGGTCGCGCAGCTTCACGCGGCAGAGGTTGAGCACGGCGTCCTGCATGGCGCAGTCGACCCGCTGGCCCTCGCCCGAATGGGTGCGGTGGTAGAGCGCGGTGACGATGCCGAGCGCGAGATGAAGGCCTGTCCCTGAGTCGCCGATCTGCGAGCCGGTGACGAGGGGCGGGCCGTCGCGGAAGCCGGTGGTCGAGGCCGAGCCGCCGGCGCACTGCGCGACGTTCTCATAGACCTTGCAGTCGACGAAGGGGCCGGGGCCGAAGCCCTTCACGGAGGCGACGATCAGCTTCGGGTTCGCCTCGTGCAGCTTCTCCCAGGAGAAGCCCATGCGGGCGAGCGCGCCGGGAGCGAAGTTCTCGACGAGAACGTCGCACTCCTTCACGAGCCGCCAGAGCACGTCCTTGCCCTTGGGGTTCTTGGTGTCGATCGTGATGGAGCGCTTGTTGTGGTTCAGCATCGTGAAATAGAGGCTGTCCACGTCGGGCAGGTCCTGCAGCTGCTGGCGCGTGGCGTCGCCCGCGCCCGGCCGCTCGACCTTGATCACGTCAGCGCCGAACCAGGCCAGGAGCTGCGTGCAGGTCGGGCCGGACTGCACATGCGTGAAATCGAGCACGCGGACGCCCGAAAGAGCTTTTTCCATGATCGTCGTTCCCTGTCAGGCTTGAGGCACGGCGGCGCGAGCCGCGGACCCTTCTTTCGTTTCAGCAATTGTGAAGGCGACATGAGAGGCCGAAAGGCCCCGCAGTCAATCTGGTATCTGGTATTATTTATGCATCTCCCGGTTATATTATCGATAAAATTCCCGTTTTGATAGATTTTCAGGACGTCGGGCGGACTTTCCGATCCCCGCCGATCGTCACGCCGCCGGCCAAAGCGTGACGCGGCGCGGGCGAACGCGCGCCTGAATGTCCTGACCCCGACGCGTTTCGGCGAAGACCGGTTCCAGCGTGGAAATCGCCGACTTTCGACGGCGGCGACCGGGGCGGCTCCTCACCATCATAGCACGCCGTCTGCGATCCGGGATTTTCGACCTTGGCCGCGACGGACCGAGCGAAGTCGGCGACGCCCCCAGCAAGCCGTCTCCTCGGCGACCTTCCGCAAGTTCAAGACGACGTATGGCGGGTTGACGTGTCGGATGCGCGGCGGCTGACGACCCTCGATGACGAACACGCCCGCCTCAAGAAGCTGCAGGCAGAGCGGTTGCTCGACGACGCGGTCCTGAAGAATGTCGCAGCAAAAGATGGCGGCGCCCGATGCGAAGCGGAACGCGGCGGCTCATGCCTGCGCGGCGCATGCGGCGGACCGGCGTCGGGCCTGGATGGCGTTGAAGATCGACCGCTCGACGACGCGCCACACGAGCGCCCGACCTGACGACGCACTGTTGCGCGAGGAGATGAAGGCCGAGGCGGCGGAGCGCTGGCGGTTCCAGTTGTCGCAGGATCCATATCCTGGATCGCCAGGGCGTCGTGATGAACCAGAAGAAGCTGCAGCGGCTCTATCGCGAGAAAAAAAAGATGCAGATGCACTGGCGCGGCGGCCGCAACGGGCCTCGGGCGCATTTCGTTCAATTCAACGCGTTTATCCCCGCTTTATGGGCGGGGTTGTTTATTACTGGCTGTATTGGATTGATTTGGTTGCGGGGACAGGATTTGAACCTGTGACCTTCAGGT
>QFPN01000024.1 GCA_003241695.1 Ancylobacter novellus
GCGGCGCACCCTGCCGCTGGAAGAGTTCTTCATCGCCTTTGGCCGGCAGGACCGCGCACCCGGCGAGTTCGTCGAGAGCATCCTCATTCCCCGCCCGCGTGGGGGCCGGATCGCCGCCTATAAGGTGTCAAAGCGCGCCCATGCCGACATCTCCGCCGTCTCAGTGGGCTTCCTCATCCGCGAGAGCGGCGGGATAATCGCGGAGGCCCGCATCGCCTTTGGCGGCATGGCGGGAACTCCGCAGCGGGCGCGTGCGGCCGAGGCGGCCCTGACGGGCAAGCCCTTCGCCCGCGAGAGCTTCGAGGCGGCGGCCGACGCGGTGCGGGGCGATTTCTCCCCGCTCACCGACTGGCGTGCCAGCGCCGCCTATCGCCAGACCGTCGCGTCCAATCTGTTCCGGCGCTTCTGGCTGGAGCAGTCCGGCACGGACGAGCCGGTGGGCATCGATCGGCTGGTGAAGGCATGAGACCCGGGATGGCTGACATGAAGCACGAAGCCCTCGACACCGACATCGTCATTGGCGCCGCCCACCAGAGCGTGACCCATGATTCCGCGGCCAAGCACGTCACCGGGCAGGCCGACTACACCGACGACCTGGTCGAGCCCGCCGGCACGCTGCATGCCGCCCTCGGCCTGTCGACCATCGCGCATGGCCGCGTCCGTTCGATGAATCTCGACAAGGTGCGCGCCGCGCCCGGCGTGGTCGCCGTGCTGACCGCCGCCGACATTGCCGGCGCTAACGACATCAGCCCCACCGGCAATCATGACGACCCGATCTTCGTCGCCGACGAGGTGATGTTCCACGGCCAGCCGCTCTTCGCCGTCATCGCCGAGAGCCGGCTTCAGGCCCGCCACGCGGCGGCGCGCGCCGAGATCGGCTACGAGGCGCTGCCGCATCATCTCGCCCCGCTCGCCGCCCGCGATGCCGGCATGGACTATGTGACCGAGCCGCTGCGCCTGCGCCGGGGCGAGCCTGAGACCGCCATGGCGCAGGCGCCGCGCCGTTGTGCCGGCCGTTTCGAGATCGGCGGGCAGGACCATTTCTACCTCGAAGGCCAGATCGCGCTCGCCATTCCCGGCGAGGACGACGAGATGACGATCTTCGTCTCCACCCAGCACCCCAGCGAGGTGCAGCACATGGTGGCGCATGCGCTCGGCGTGCGGGCCAATGCGGTGGTGGTCAATGTGCGGCGGATGGGCGGCGGGTTCGGCGGCAAGGAAACGCAGATGAACCTGTTCGCCTGCGTCGCCGCCATCGCGGCGCGCCGGCTCGGCCGGGCCGTCAAGCTGCGTCCCGACCGCGACGAGGACATGATCGCCACCGGCAAGCGGCACGATTTCGTCGTCGATTACGAAGTCGGGTTCGACGAAGCGGGGCGCATCCTCGCCGTCACCGGCGACTGGCATGCGCGCTGCGGCTTCTCCGCCGATCTGTCCGGCCCGGTGACGGACCGGGCGCTGTTCCATGCCGACAACGCCTATTTCTATCCGGATGTGGAGCTGCGCTCGCATCCCTGGCGCACGCACACGGTGAGCAACACCGCCTTTCGCGGCTTTGGCGGGCCGCAGGGCGTCATCGTCGCCGAGCGGATCATCGAGGAGATCGCCTACGCCACCGGGCAGGACACGCTCGCCGTGCGCAAGGCCAATCTCTACCGCGACGGCCAGCTCACCCCCTACCACCAGCCGGTCGAGGACCAGATCCTGCCGCGCCTGTTCGAGGAGCTGGAAGCGAGCGCGGACTATGCCCGGCGCCGGAGTGAGGTGCTGGCCTTCAACGCGAAGGGCGGCGTCATCCGTCGCGGCATCGCGCTGACCCCGGTCAAGTTCGGCATCAGCTTCACCGCCACTTTCCTCAACCAGGCTGGCGCGCTGATCCACATCTACACCGACGGCAGCATCCACCTGAACCACGGCGGCACCGAAATGGGCCAGGGCCTGAACACCAAGGTCGCCCAGGTGGTGGCCGAGGTCTTCCAGGTCGACATCGACCGCGTGCAGATCACCGCGACCAACACCGACAAGGTGCCCAACACCTCGCCGACCGCCGCCTCCTCCGGTGCCGACCTGAACGGCAAGGCCGCGCAGAACGCCGCCGAGACCCTCAAGCAGCGCCTGGTGGAGTTCGCCGCCAAGCACTGGAAGGTGACCGAGGAAGACATCGAGTTCCGCAACAACCAGGTACGCGTACGCGATCTGATCGTGCCCTTCGAGGAGCTGGTACAGCAGGCCTACTTCGGCCAGGTGTCGCTCTCCTCCACCGGCTTCTACCGCACGCCGAAGATCTACTACGACCGCAGCCAGGCGCGCGGCCGGCCGTTCTACTACTACGCCTACGGCGTGTCCTGCTCGGAGGTGATAGTCGACACCCTCACCGGCGAGTACAAGATGCTGCGCAGCGACATCCTGCATGACGTCGGCGCCTCGCTGAACCCGGCCATCGATATCGGCCAGGTGGAAGGCGGCTTCGTCCAGGGCATGGGCTGGCTGACCATGGAAGAGCTGGTGTGGAACGCCAAGGGCAAGCTGATGACCAACGGCCCGGCGAGCTACAAGATCCCGGCCATCGCCGACATGCCCATCGACCTGCGGGTAAAGCTGGTGGAAAACCGCAAGAACCCGGAGCAGACGGTGTTCCATTCCAAGGCCGTCGGCGAACCGCCGTTCATGCTGGGCATCTCGGTGTTCTGCGCGATCAAGGACGCCGTGGCGAGCCTGGCCGACTACCGCGCCCAGCCGCAGATCGATGCCCCGGCCAC
>QFPN01000002.1 GCA_003241695.1 Ancylobacter novellus
GCCGCGCAAACTGGCGAAAGCAATGGGAGTCGGGTCTGGCGGGCTCGACTGACCGGATGGTCCGCTTCCCGCCTTCAGCATAACGTCCGCTGTTGGCGCGTCGCCGAACCCTGCGGGTGTAAGATTGGCTGGAGGGGCTGCCTCTGGGAGGGGACTATGCGTCAGCCCGACTTGTTCCGCGTACCTCAAAAGCCATGGAACGCCGGTCGGCTTATCGGCCCGAAAACGCCGCTTAAGCCGAAACACATCTGGGCGATCCGCCAGCAGCTGAAGGCAAACGCTGAGGTCCGTGACCTGGCGATGTTCAACTGCGCACTCGATGCAAAGCTTCGCGGATGCGATCTGGTCAAACTCCGGATCAGCGACGTGGCCATGGGCGGATCAATCCGCGCGAGGTCGACAGTCATGCAGCAAAAGACCGGCCGACCCGTTCCGTTCGAAATCACTGAACCCGCAAGAGACGCGCTTGCAGCGTGGCTTCGAGTAAGGGGCGGCCGATCGGATGACTGGCTTTTCCCAAGCCGGACCGTTTCAGGCCAACATATCGGCACACGCCAGTACGCGCGGCTCGTCGATAAATGGGTTCGGATGATCGATCTCGAGCCGACAGCCTACGGCACACACAGCCTGCGCCGTACGAAAGTGTCGCTGATCTACAAGAAGACCGGAAACCTGCGCGCGTGCCAGTTGCTCCTAGGTCACGGCAAGCTCGAGAGTACCGTTCGCTATCTCGGCATCGAGGTCGACGACGCTTTGGCGCTATCCGAGCAACTCGAGATCTGAGTCCGGCGAGGGGGCCACGAGCGGAACCGATGGAGATTGGGGCTCCACGGATCGATTAACGCTCAGCAAATGTCCGCTTCCGATCCCGGACGAAACGATCAGACGCTCCAAGGTCAGCGGCGGCCCAAGCTGCCGCTGGCCCCTGGGCGACGTTCGAGATGGCCTATGTCGGAACCGGTAGCACCATCGCGAAGATCCATCCGAGATTAAGACCTCGGCCCGCAGTTTTTAGTTCTGCGGGCCGGAAAGTTCGGCGTCAGTCGGGCGCGAACGGGATTTGGAAGCCGCCGGTCCCGGTCGCCTTCTTGGGCGGATGGGTCTTGGCGAGATAGTCCAGCATCAGGTCGGTCTGCGCCTTCTGCAGCTTCGGCATGCCGTGCTTGTCGACCATCAGCTGGATGGTCTCCTCCCAGCGCTCCCGGCTCATGGCCTGCGCCGCCACCAGCTTGTAGGCGTGGCAGGCCGAGCACATGCCGAAGGTCTCGTCGCGGCCCGGACCTGCGGGAAGCTGCTCGGCGCTCTCTTCCTTGGGCTCGGGAACCTGGGCCCGGGCGGGACCGGAAACCACGCCCGCGAACAGGAGCGCGGCCAGCAAAGCGTATCGATATCGCATCGGCTCAGCCCACCAGGATCGCGATGCGATGCTGGGCGTTGCCGCCATAGCCTTGCGGGTTCCAGTTGGTGGCGAGCGTCGGCTGGGCCTTGCCGTTGGCGTCGGTCGCCCGGGCGAAGATCTCGTAATAGCCGTCGGCGGGCAGCTTCACCTCGGCGCTCCAGCGGTTCCAGTCGTAGCGGTTCTTCACCGGCTGGAGCTTGGCCGCGATCCAGGTCTGGCCGCCGTCGATCGTGACGTCGACGCGCCCGACCGCCACGTCCCCACCCCAGGCCGCGCCGCGCAGCGTGACCGAACGGCCGCCCGCCGGCATCCGGGAACCGTTCGCGGGCGAGGTGACGACCGCGCGCACCGGCATCGACTCGAGGATGTCGAACGCGACGCCGTCGCCCTTCGAGCCGGGGATGAGCGGCTTCGAGGGCAGACGGTAGGAGTGGCCGGTCATGCCCTGCCCGTCATGCTCCTTGTCGCGCAGCGTGATCCTGGTCAGCCACTTGTGCGACAGCGAGGCGGGCCAGCCCGGCACGACGAGCCGCAGCGGACCGCCATGGACGTTCGGCAGCGGCTCGCCGTTCATGGCGAAGACCAGCAGCGTGTGCTCCTCCATGGCCTTCTGGACCGGCATTCCGCGCGAAAGGCTCTGCTTCTTCGGGTCGCCCGAGAGATGCGGATCGGCGCCGGCATGGGCGGTGTATTTGGCCGAGGACTTCACCTTCACGGCATTCAGCACTTCGGCGAGCGGCACGCCGGTCCACTCGGCGCAGCCCGCGCCGCCATTGGTCCACTGGTTGCCGCGCGCCGGCGGCTGGAAGAACGAGCGGCCGTTGCCGCCGCATTCCAGCACCATGCGGTAAGTCTTGGGGCTAAAGCGCTCCTTCAGCTCCTTGAGCGTGATCTCGAGCGGCGCTTCGACCTCGCCGTCGATCGTCAGCTTCCAGCCGTCGACGTCGGTCGCGGGTTCCGGGATCTGGCCGTTGCAGCGGATGAAAAACTTTGAGATCGGCGTGGTGTCGTCGTCGAGGAGATGAGCGGGCGTCTCGGCGACCAGCGGCCGGTCGCCGAGCAGCGTCAGCCCCTCGTCCTTGCCGGGGTAGGAGAACGGCGCGGGCTCGGCCGCCTTCACGGCTTCGGCGGGCTTTGCTTCTGCGGGTTTTGCGTCCTGCGCAAGGACTGCGCCCGGGGCGAGCGTGACGCCCGTTCCCATCGCGGCTCCCGCGAGCCCTGCGCGAGCCAAAAAGCCTCGCCGGTCCATACGCGCGCGCTCAGCCGCCGCGCCGACGGCGTCGTCGATCTTCCAAACCATGGCGTCCTCTCCAGGTCGCGTCGCGACGATCGGTTCATCAACCGCCGTCGTCTGGGGTTCGGGCGACGGCCATCGTCGCCCCGAGGTTTTGGCCTCGTGGGAAGAGGAGACGCAGAGCTCGGGAGATTTATTCCAGACTTAGCCGACGCAGGGCGCGCCGGCCTTGGCGGCGTCGCGGAGAGCGAGCCGCAGCCGCTCGTCGGGGCGCTGGCCGGCGTGGATGAGGTCGGCGACCGCCACGCTCATGCGGGTGAGGCGGTCGAGATCGACGGTCCGGCTCATGAGCGCATAGGCGCGCGGGCCGTCGGACCATGTGCGGACACGGACAGGACCGAGGTCGCGGGCCGCAGGCCCCTCCTCCCCGCTCCGGCCGATCCAGAGCCCGAGCCGGCAACCGCGCGGGCCGAGATAGCCCGCAAACACGCCGCGCCGCCCTTCGGCGACGGGATCGGTCGCGAGATAGACGAGCTTGAGGTCGGCGGCGGAGAGATCCGGCAGGCCGCCCTCGGCCACCTGCGTCACCGCGACCTGCAGGCCCGACGCCGGCGCCGCCTGCACCTCGCCCGCGAGCCATGCGCGCTCGGCCGAGACGGTGGCGGCGATCGGATCGGCGACAGGCGCGCGCAGGCTCCACGCCCCGACGCCGACCGCGGCGAGCAGCGCGATCGAGGCGGCGATGGCGGCCGGCCGCCAGAAGCTGCGCGGACGCCTCGAGGCGCGCGGGACGGCGAAGGGCGGGACGTCTTCGGGCTGAGGCGTCGCCGAGGTCTCGGCCTTCAGCCGCGACAGGGTCGCGACGCGCGCGGCGAGCGAGGGATCACGCGCGATCGCGGCCGCGACTTCGGCCGCGTCCGCCGCGCCGAGTTCGCGGTCCACATAGGCGTTGAGCTCGTTCCAGCCGATCGTCTTCACCGTGTCCCGCGGCTCCGTTTCAGCGGCGTCACCGCTCCGTCCTCGATCGCCTCGAGGAGCGCGAGCCGGGCTCTCGAAAGGCGGCTCATCACCGTGCCGACCGGCACATCTAGGATCTTGGCCGCCTCCGCATAGCGGAAGCCGGCGATATCCACGAGTTCGATGATCTCGCGCTGCGCAGGCTCCAGCTTCTCGAGCCCCTGCCGCACCGTGATGACGGCGATCTTCTCGTTCTCATACGCCCACAGTCCACCGACCGGCTCCTGCGGCTCGGCCTCGACGATCCGCACCGCCTCACGTCGGCGGCCGTCGATCCAGTCGTTGCGCATCAGGCGGAACAGCCAGGCGCGCGCAGCAGCGGGTTCTCTTGGCGGAGAAGTGGTCTCCAGCGCCTTGGCGGCGCTCGACTGGAGCAGATCGCGGGCGCCGTCCCGATCGCCGCCGCAGAGCCGCAAGGCGTAACCGAAGAGCCGGCTCCAACTATCCTTGAGGCAATCCTCGACGATGTCGCGCAGACGTCTGTCTCCCTAGCGGCGGATCTTGCGCCCGCCTGGGCGCAGCATGAGTCAGATGGGACGCCTTCGGCAAGGCGGCGCGCCGGTCACGTTCGAGGAACGTCAGCTCTGCGATCCCCTTCCCAGGAACGCTTCTTGCGCTTGGTGGCCTGCGCATGACCTGATGTGGAGCGTTACAGCAGCCATACGCGAGCGAGCAGCGCCTACATCCCCTGCAGAGCGACAGCGGGCCGCAAGCTGAGTTGCGGCCTTGGCTGCCACCCGTCGCGTAGAATGCCGCAACCGCTTCCGGACTCTCCAACCCCGAGGAGCGGCCAGAGGGGTCGATGATCTCGTCGACCCCTCGACCTCTGGCGAACTGTTCGCGCAGGCGGCCACGTGATACCCGCCGCCGCTATGGAAGGTTGGCTGATCGCATTTGAGGCCGAGCCGACGGGACACCCGCTGTTCTGGGCGGTGCATATCGCCGAGGAGACCGCAGCTCTTGCGGCTGCCATGACCGCCGCCGGCGCTGGCGTCGATGCTCGTGTTCTTTCGGGCCCCACCCGGACTAGCTCCATCGAGTCGTTTGGCCCCGTGACGCCCGGGGAGGTCGTGTTCGTGGGCGATCTCGGAATGCCGTTGACGTAGTTGCGATCGAGAGGCGGTGGTCCAGATAGAGGTGCTCGCGCTCCGGAGGTCCGATGCTCAGGCTGTTCCGCCGACTGATGCCGAAAGAGGACCGCTTCTTCGAGCTGTTCGAACAGCACTCGAAGATCCTTGTCGATGGAGCTGCGGCTTTCCAGGCGATGCTCGAGGGCGGCGACGCCGTGCCGGCGCACGCTGCCGAGGTCGTGCGGCAGGAGAACCTCGCGGACGACATCGCCCGAGAAGTCCAGCAGGCGCTGCATCGCAGTTTCGTCACGCCGTTCGACCGCGCCGACATCCAGGAGCTCATCCAGGCGATGGACGACTCCATCGACGAGATGAACAAGGTGGTCAAAGCCGTGACGCTCTATGAGCTTCGCGCGTTCGACCCGATCATGCGCCAGATGGGCGTGACGATCGTCGACGCCGCGCGGCTGACCGCCCAGGCGATCCCGCTGCTTTCTGCGCTCGGCCAGAACGCGGATCGCCTCAACGAGCTGACCGAACAGATCATCGCGATCGAGAACCGGTCCGACGACCTGCACGATCAGGGGGTGAAGGAGCTGCTTCGGAGCGCCGGTCGGACCGATCCGATGGCCTACATCATCGGCCGGGAGATCTATGGGGGCCTCGAGGACGTGGTCGACCGGTTCGAGGATGTCGCCAAGAAGATCAGCGGCATCGTGATCGAGAACGTCTGAGCGATGGGCGACGCCGCGCTCTCGCTCCCGCTGCTGGTCGCCCTCATCGGGGTGGCGCTCGCGTTCGACTTCCTGAACGGCCTGCACGACGCCGCGAACTCGATCGCCACCATCGTGTCGACCCGGGTGCTGCGGCCGCGTTACGCGGTGTTCTGGGCGGCCTTCTTCAACTTCATCGCCTTCCTGTTCTTCGGCCTGCATGTCGCCGAGACGATCGGGCGCGGCATCATCGACGCCAACATCGTCACTCCCGCCGTGGTGTTCGCGGCTCTCGTCGGCGCGATCGTCTGGAACCTGCTGACCTGGGCGCTCGGCATTCCGTCCTCGTCGAGCCATGCGTTGATTGGCGGGCTGGTAGGGGCTGGGCTCGCAAAGGTCGGCCTGTCGTCGATCGTCTGGTCGGGCCTGCTGAAGACCGCCGCCGCCATCGTGCTGTCGCCGGCCGTCGGTTTTTTCCTCGCGCTTCTGTTGGTCCTCGCCGTGACCTGGACGTTCGTGCGCCAGACGCCGTTCATGGTCGATCGAACCTTCCGGATCGGTCAGTTCGTTTCGGCATCGCTCTATTCGCTCGGCCATGGGGGCAACGACGCCCAGAAGACCATGGGGATCATCGCCGTGCTGCTCTACAGTTCCGGCCACGGGAGCGGCGAGTTCCACGTGCCGCTCTGGGTGGTGCTGTCCTGCCAGGCGGCGATGGCGCTTGGGACGCTCTCGGGCGGCTGGCGCATCGTCCACACCATGGGCTCGCGCATCACGCGGCTCAAACCCATGCAAGGGTTCTGCGCCGAGACCGGGGGCGCGCTGACGCTGTTTGGCGCGACCTGGCTCGGCGTGCCGGTCTCGACCACGCACACCATCACGGGCGCGATCGTCGGCGTCGGGGCGGCGCGCCGGACGTCCGCCGTGCGCTGGGGCGTCGCGAGCAACATCGTGGTGGCCTGGGTGCTCACCATGCCGGCCGCGGCTCTGGTGTCGGCCGGCTGCTACTGGCTCGTGGGGTTGATCGCCGGTTAGCCCTCCACCTTCATTTGCCGCCGGTGACGTCGAGAACCGTGTTGGTGACGAAGGAGGCCTCGGCGCTCGCGAGCCACAGGATCGCCTGCGCGACCTCCTCAGGCTGGCCGCCGCGTCCCATCGGGATCGAGTCCTTCACGCGATCGACCCGTCCCGGCTCGCCGCCGTCGGCGTGCATCTCGGTGTAGATATGCCCGGGCCGGATGCAGGCGACGCGGATCCCCTCGCGCGCCACCTCCTTGGCCAAGCCCGTCGAGAACGTCTCGAGCGCGCCCTTCGAGGCGGCGTAGTCGACATATTCGTTCGGGCTACCGAGCCGGGCCGACGCGGACGAGATGTTGATCACGACGCCGCCGCGCCCGCCATGGCGATGCGACATGCGCCTGACGGCCTGCTGCGCGCAGAGGATCGGGCCGATTGCGTTGACGGCGAAGATCCTCTGCATCCGCTCGAAGCCGAGTTCTTCCAGCCGCGACTGCCGCGCAAGCATCGCGGCGTTGTTCACCAGCACGTCTATCCGGCCGAAGGCGTCGTCGATCGCCGCGAAGAGCTTTGCGACCTGTTCCGGATCCGCGCTGTCGGCGCGAACCGCGAGCGCGCGGCGTCCGGACGCCTCGACATCGGCCGTCACGGCGCGGGCCGCGTCTTCGTTCGCCACATAGCTGATCGCCACGTCATAGCCCCGGGCGGCGGCGAGCCGTGCGGTCGCGGCGCCGACGCCGCGGCTGCCGCCGGTGATGAGGATCACGGGAGTGTCGGAGGCGGCGTTCATTGTCAGGTCTCCGCAATCGGTTCGGTGGCAAGGTGAGGCGCCAGCAGGACGGCGAGCGGCAGCGTCAGCAGCGCCGTCGCGGCGGCGCAGGTCATGCCCCATGACCAGCCGCCGACATCGCCGACGACGCCATAAAGGACTGGAGCCAGCGCGCCCGCACCGATGACGCCCGTGTAGAAGACCGCGAAGGCGTTCTCGACCCGGCCCGCGGGCGCGAGTTCGGGCACCGTTCCGTAAAGAACCGACGAGGTCCCGTTCAGCGCGATGCCGACCAGGGGCAGGAGCACAAGCGCGGCGCCGAGCGGCGCGACCGTCGCAGCGGCGATCAGAACAACGGTGGCGCCCTCGGTTAGCAGCGTCGCGCGCAGCACGCCGACGCGCTCGCCAAGCCAGCCGCACGCGAACTTGCCGAGCGCGCCGCCGATGAACACGGCCGTGAACGCGCCGCCGATCACCGGCAAGGCTGCTCCCTTGGCCTGAAGCATGAAGGGCAGGAAGGTGAGAAAGCCCATGCGGGCTGCGGTGTCGCACGCCCCGATGGCGCAGAGCAGGCCGAAGCCACCGCGGCCTTCGCCGGCGATCTGCTTCGGGCCCTTCGATGCCGAAGCGCCGATCCTCGGCATGAAGACGACCGCTGCGGCGACCACGAGCCCGAGCGCCGCCACCAGCCACAGCGCCTGCCGCCACGGCGTCAGGGTGACGAGCAGCGCGGTGAGCGCAGGCAGCGCCGCCTTCCCGAGATCGCCCGTGAAATTGTAGGTCCCGATCGGGCCGCGCGACGCCGCCCCATAGGCGCGCGTCACCGCGGCCGAGGCGACGGGATGCTGCGTGCTCGATCCGGCGCCGGACAGCGCGAGGCTCGCGCCAAGGCCGATCGCGCCGCCCGAAAAGCCCGCCAGCGCGTAGCCGAGCGCGGAAAGCAGCGTGCCGGCCGCGAGGATCACGCGCCCGTCGATGCGCTCCGCGAGCCGCCCCGAAGGGACCTGCAAAGCCGCCATCGACCCGGCGTAGAGCCCGCGCAGCAGCGCCAGCATGCTGTAGCTCAGGCCGAACTCGGCCTGCCAGATCGGCAGCAGCACATAGATCAGGTCGGTGTAGCCGTCGTGCAGGGCGTGCAGCAGGCCCGAGACCGCGAGCGTGCGGCTCGCGCCCCGGCGATCGGATGCGTGATGAGCGGTCATAAGATGTGGGTGGTCGCGGTCGCTGCGATATGTTTCGTCACAGCTAGCGCCTTGCAGACGCAGCGCGCAAACGAGTTATCCTGACAAAACTTGTGAGAAAAGCTGACGCGAATGAGCCGCCGACTTCCGCCTCTCAACGCTTTGCGGGTCTTCGAGGCGGCGGGCCGCCACCAGAGTTTTACGGCCGCGGCTCGCGAGCTGAACCTCACCCATGGCGCGGTGAGCCGGCAAGTCCGCACGCTGGAAGACTGGTTCGGGCGGGAGCTGTTCACACGGGGCAATCGCCGCGTGACGCTCACCGATGGCGGCGTCGCCTATCTCGCCGAGATCGGCGCGGCGCTCGACCGGATCGCCGCCGCGACCGCGCGCCAGGTCGAGCACGGCCCGGGCCGCCTGCTGCAGGTCAACGCGCTCGCGACCTTCACGCTCAGATGGCTGATCCCGCGCCTGTCGGCGTTTCAGCTCGCGCATCCGGGGCTGGAGGTGAGGCTGACGACCTCCAATCTCAGGCTGCCCGACGTCAAGGAGCCCTATGACGTCGCGATCCGCGGCGGGCCGAGCCAGGTCGCGGGCCATGTCTCCGAGCCGTTTCTGTCCGAGGCCAGAATCCCGGTCTGCAGTCCCGCGCTGCTCGAGCGCTTGCCGCTCGCAACGCCTGCCGACCTCGCGCGGCACACGCTGCTGCATTCCACGACGCTGCCGGGCGTCTGGGCGCAATGGCTCGTCGCGGCTCGCGCGCCCGACCTCAAGTCGGCGGGCTCGGTTACGCTCGAACACTTTTATCTCACACTGCAGGCGGCTCTCGACGGCCTCGGGGTCGCCATGGGACCGATCGCGCTCGTCGCCGACGACGTGAAGGCAGGTCGTCTCGTCATGCCCTTCGAGGGGCCGGCGCTGCCGGCGCGCAGCTACTTCACCTTCGTGCCCGACGCGCGGGCCGATGATCCCGCCGTGCGGTCGTTCTGCGCGTGGCTGCGCCGGATCTCGGCGGCTTGAGCCGCGAGCGTTCAATCCGGGCGATCTTCGGAGACCCTCACGCCCGGCAGCGCCAAGAGCTTCGCCGCGATCTCGTCGACGCTCGTCTGCGACAGCCGCACGAATGTGATCGTCACTTCGTCCGCGCCCTCGCGTTCGGCGGGCCGCGCCACGAAGGTGCGGACCCGCGACGCCCGCGGGCCCGCGACCTCGTTCAGCTTGTCGATCGTCAGCGCGCCGCGCGGCGCGACCAGCTTCAGCGCGCGGCTTTTCATGCGCTCGCGATAACGGTCCTCGATCGGCTTCACGCCAGCGAGGATGCCGACGATGATGAGCGTCGCGGCTGTCCCGGCGACATAGAGTCCGCCACCGATCGCCAGCCCGATCGCCGCCACGCCCCAGATGCTGGCGGCGGTCGTCAGGCCGCGCACGACTTCGCCGCGCAAAAGGATCGTGCCGGCGCCGAGGAAGCTGACGCCGGAGATGACCTGGGCCGCGACGCGCGAAAGGTCGAACGACACCTGTCCGCTCGCGCGGATGTCCTCGAAGCCATAGGCCGAGACGATCATCGCGAGGCACGCCCCGACGCAGACCATCATGTGGGTGCGAAGCCCCGCGGCCCATTGCAGCCGCTCGCGCTCGACGCCCACCACGCCGCCCGCGACGGCCGCAGCCCCGAGGCGCATCACCAGCTCGACATTCGTCATCGCGGCCTCCTTCGGTTCAGGTCAGCGCCAGAGCCCGATTGTCTCCCATAGGCTCTCGGGGATCGCGGCGCCGATCCGATAGTCGAGTTCCAGCACCGTCAGCCGGTCCGCCGTCGCGCGGCACTCGAACGTCATGCGATACCAGCGGCCGCCGCTGCGGATCGCCGCGCCTCTGCCGATGATCACGTCGCCGGCGAGCTCCGCCTCGCGCTCGGCGTCCATCACCATTCGGTCGGGATGGAGCGGGCCATTCTCGGCCGAGATTCGGCGCATCGTCTCGATGTCGCAGAGCTGGTGGAAGCGCGTGTCGGGATCGAGCTTGAGGAGGCTCGCCTCGAGCGAGCGGTCCAGCGCCATGGCCGGCGAGACGGCGGCGACGGACAGTAGGGCGGCGGTTAAGCGCGACGCGGCTTTCATACGGCTTCCCATTCGATCGCGGCACGCAGTCCGCCCAACGTTCCGGCCGACAATTTCAGGCGTCCCCCCGTGGACGCGGCGAGGTCGCGCGTGATCGCGAGGCCGAACCCTGTCCCCGGCGTCGCCTCGTCCCAGCGTCGCCCGCGGTCGATCGCTCCGATTTCGGCAGGCCCCATGCCGGGGCCGTCGTCCTCCACTGCGATCACGGCGCCGCCATGGCGCGCCGCCACCGAGATCGCGACCTCGGCCGTCGCCCATTTGCGGGCGTTGTCCACGAGGTTGCCGAGCATCTCGAGAAGCTCGCCCTCGGACGCCGGGCAGCGCGCCTCTGCCGGAGCGTCGACCCGCCATGCGATCCGCTCGGAGCCGGGCAGGCGCTTCATCGCCGCGACCAGCTGGTCCAGCACCGGAGCGACGGAGGTGCTGCGCTTCTGCAGTCCCGCGGCCCGCGCGCTCCGGGCTCGGGCGAGCGTCCGCGAAACCTGTTCCTGCATCGCGAGCGACTGTTCATCGATCTCCGCCGCGAGCGCCGGATGGTTGTCCTCGATCCGCCGCGCGAGAGCGTCGAGCACGGCGAGCGGCGTCTTCAGCCCATGGGCCATGTCGGCCGCCTGGGCCCGGGCGCGTTCAAGCGCGCTCTCCTGCTGCGCCACGAGCCGGTTGAGATCGTCAACCAGCGGCTGGACCTCGGACGGATAGCCGCCGCGCAGGCGCTCGTCTCGGCCCTCGTGAACCTTCTGGAGATCGCCCCGGAGCGCCCGGAAGGGGCTCAGCGCCCTATGCACGAAGGCGGCCATCGCGAGCGCGAGCAGAAGCCCGAGCGCGATGAGCGAGACCGGCAGGAGCCGGAGCACCATCTCCCGGCTCGACGCCAGCTGGACGCGGTCCATCGCGACCGTGATCACCACGAGCGGCTTGTCCGGCGCGCTCGCGATCCGCACCGTCCGGAACACCGCGATCAGCCGTCGGCCGTCGAACCCGTCGAGGTCGGTGGTCGCGTGATGCGCCATGTCGGTGTCGGGCGCGCGCGGCAGCGCGATGGTCTGGTCCCAGAGCGACCGGGACCGCAGCGGCTTCTTGCCCTTGCTTTCGATCTGCCAGTAGAGGCCACCATAGGGCGCCGCGTAGCGCGGGTCGGCGGGCGGCCTGTCGACCGTGATCTCGCCGGAGGCGTCGAAGCCGACGCCGCCTGCGAGAAGCCGCGCGGTGTGGTTCAGCTCGTCGGCCGTGCGGCGGTCGAGCGCCGTGTCGAAGATCAGGAACAGCCCCAGCCCGCCAAGCGCCAGCGCGAGGCCGACGAGGGCAGCCGCCGCGACGCTGAGCCGGACGCGGAGCGAGCCGCCTGTCACCTTGGCTCGGCCGGGACAACGTAGCCGTGGCCGCGCCGCGTCTCGATCAGGGAGGCGCCGAGCTTGCGGCGCAGGCGCGCGATCAGCGCCTCGATGGCGTTGGCCTCGCGGTCGGTCCCGCTCTCGTAGACATGGTCGAGCAGGTCGCCGGCCGAAACGACGTCGCCACGCCGGTGGAGCAGATAGGCGAGCAGCCGATATTCGAGCGGCGTGAGCGTCAGCGCCTCGCCCGACACGGTGACGAGCTTGGTTCGCGGGTCGAGCTCGACGTCGCCGACGCGCATCAGCGGCGAAGCCTGACCCACCGTCCGCCGCAGCACCGCGTGGAGGCGCGCGACCAGCTCCTCCATGCGGAAGGGCTTCGCCAGATAGTCGTCGGCCCCGGCGTTGATGCCGTCGACGCGCTCGCGCCAGCCGTCGCGCGCGGTGAGGATCACGATCGGGACGGCGTTGTCGGCGCCCCGGAGCTTCTTGAGCACGCTCAGGCCGTCGAGCTTCGGCAGGCCAAGGTCCAGCACCATGGCGTCGTAGGTCTCGACGTCGGCCTGGAACCAGGCGCTCTCGCCGTCGCCCGCGACGTCGACTGCGAACCCGGCGCGTTCGAGCCCACGCCTGACGTCGGCGGCGATGCGGGGCTCGTCTTCGACCACCAGCACGCGCATCGTCAGTCGATCTCCAGGACCTGAAGCGACTTTGCGTCGATCTCGACCTCGCGTCTGTCGCCGGAGGCGGTCAGGATCTTGATCTCGTAGATCCAGCGGCCGTCGTCTTCGTCGAGTTCGACCTTCACGACGTCTCCCGGCAGCGCCTTGCGGGCGGCGTCGAGCACCTGGTCGAGCGGCCGGATCTCGCCGCGCTCTAGCGCGCGACGCGCCTCGTCCTGATCGCTGACGTCGGCGAGCGACGGGCCCGCGTGAAGGGCGGCGAGCAGCGCGACGCCAATCGCATGAGAGAGTTTCGGCATGGCCGGAGGCTAAGCCTGCGAAGCTGATAAACCGCTGACAAAGCCTATCAGGCAAGCGTGGGGACGCGCTGCCAAAAGGGCTCCATCGATTTTACGAAGGAGACCCAGATGACGCCCATGACCAAGATCGCCCTCGTCGCCGCGCTCTCGCTTAGCGTTGCGGGGCCGGCTCTCGCCGACCGTCCCGGCGCGGACTGGATCAGCATCGAGCAGGCGACCCAGAAGGCCAAGGACGCCGGCTACGCCCAGGTGACGGAGATTGAGGCCGACGACGGCCGCTGGGAGGCCAAGGGCGTCAAGAACGGCCAGATCTACGAGTTCCATATCGACCCGCGCACCGGCGCGATCTCGAACGAGCATCTCGACGACTGACAGGCTCGTGGCGGTCTCGCCATCCGAGACGGGGCCGCCTACGTCAAAAACGTCTCGATAACATCATCGACTCGACTAACTATCTGGGCGCATGAGCAAGAAATTCCGTCGCACGAAGGTGCGCGAGCAGTATGGCGCGGCGCCCTATCGCATCGGAGCCGATGGCGATCTCGAGGTGATGCTGGTCACCACGCGCGAGACCCATCGCTGGATGGTGCCGAAAGGCTGGCCGATCAAGAAACTCGGGCCCCTCGGCACGGCCATGCGTGAAGCCTACGAAGAAGCAGGCGTCCGCGGCGAAGGCGGGCCGGCGATCGGCGCGTTCGACTACCTCAAGGTGATGCGCAAGGGTCCGAACCAGATCTGCGAGGTCGAGGTCTTCCCGCTGCACGTCCACGAGGAGCTCGAGGACTGGCCCGAAAGAGCTGAGCGTGAACGGCGGTGGTTCAAGCTCAGTGAAGCGTCGTCGGCGGTCGAAGAAGAGCGTCTTCAAATGATCCTGGCGGACCTGCCAGAGCGCTTACGGCGCGACGATTAAGACGAACTGCGGAGCACCGGTCGACGTCCGCTTCGCGCGTCGTTGGCTAGGTCCGCCCCTGGCGCATCTCTTCATCGGCTGCGCGCGAGCGCGATAGTGGCGAGCAGGTTGGCCAGAGCGAGCGTGGCCAACACGCCGAGCGTCGCGTGAGTCCCGGCGGCCGAGATCGCAAATCCTGCCGCGAATGGAGCGGCCGCCTGCACGACCAAGTTCGGCGCAGCGAGCCGTCCCATCACGACCGGGTAGCGCTCCGGTCCGAACAGCGCGAGCGGGACTGTGCCGCGGGCGATCGACCAGACGCCGTTGCCCGCGGCATAGAGCACGACCGCGACGGCCGCGGGTCCGGCCCCAAGCGCGAGCAGAGCCATGCCGACCGCCACCAGCGCGCCTGCGCAAGCGAGCGTGGCGGTCGGATGCAGACGGTCGCCGACCAGCATTTCGACCACGCGAGCGCCGACCTGCGACGGCCCGATCAGCGCGCCGACCGCGACGGCCGCGGCGAGCGCCATGCCTTGGTCCTGCAGGATCGTGAGTAGGTGCACCGAGACCGTCGTCTGGACCGCGCCGTTGGCCATCAAGATCGCCGCCAACAGCAGGAACGTATTCCGCTCCCGCGCCGACATAGGGCCGGCCCCGGCACTGTCGGTCGTGGCCGGGGCTTTGCGAGCCTCCCGCGGCAGCAGCAGGAACAGCGCCGGGGCCATGACGAACACCTGCGCGGCGGCGTAGGCGAAGCAGGCGCTGCGCCAGCCAACGTGCTCGACGGCGAGCGCCGTCAGGGGCCAGCAGACCGTGCTGGCGAAGCCGCCGAACAGGGTGAGGTTGGTGATGGCGCGCCGCGCCGACGCCCCGAAGATCCGGCCGAGCGTCGAGAACGCCGCGTCGTAGAGACCCGCGCCCATTCCGACGCCGAGCACCGCCCAGCCGAGCAGGTAGCCCGCGAGGCCCGTTGACGAGCCGACCGCGGCGAGGCCTGCGCCCATCAGCAGCGAGCCCGCGGCCATGGTCGGCCGCCCGCCGAAGCCGTCGATCATCCGGCCGACGAACGGCGCCGCGATCCCGGAGCAGAGCAGCCCGACCGACCCGCCCCCGACCACCCACGCGAGAGGCCAGCCCGTATCGGCCGAGATCGGCGTCGCCAGCACCGCGAGCAGGTAGAAGCTCGAGCCCCACGAGACGATCTGCGCGATCCCGAGCAACGGGACGGCGATCCTGCCGCCCGGCGGCGCCGAAGCCCTCTCCACGCCTCAGACGGCCTGCTTGAGGTTCACCCGCGCCTCGAGCGCCGCGGCGCTTTCCTTCCGCTCGCTGTAGCGGTCGGTCAGGTGGTCGGAGACGTCGCGCGTGAGGAGCGTGAACTTCACCAGCTCCTCCATCACGTCGACCAGGCGGTCGTAGTAGGGCGACGGCTTCATGCGGCCGTCCTCATCGAATTCCTGGTAGGCCTTCGCGACCGACGACTGGTTCGGGATCGTCAGCATCCGCATCCAGCGGCCGAGCACGCGCATCTGGTTCACGGCGTTGAACGACTGCGAGCCGCCGGAGACCTGCATCACCGCGAGCACGCGGCCCTGCGTGGGGCGGACGGAGCCGACCGAGAGCGGGATCCAGTCGATCAGCGACTTCATCACGCCGGTCATGGCGCCGTGCCGCTCGGGGCTCGTCCAGACCTGCGCCTCGGACCAGAGCGACAACTCGCGAAGCTCCTGAACCTTCGGATGGTCCACGGGGCCGCCGTCAGGCAGCGGCAGGCCCGTTGGATCGAACACGCGCGTCTCGCAGCCAAGGCGTCTGAGCAGGCGCTCGGCCTCGAGGGTCAGCAGGCGGCTGTAGGAGACGGGCCTCAGCGAGCCGTAGAGCAGCAAGACCCGCGGCGGGTGGGTCGAGCGCGGGCCATGGAGTTTTGAGAGATCAGTCGGGCGGAACGAGTCTTCGTCGAGGTTCGGAAGATCGCTCACGACGCCGCTCCCGCCTTCACGACCTCGCCGTCCTCCTTGGTGAAGTCGGCTGGCAGGGGCGTCGGCAGGATCTCGAGGACGACCTCGGAGGGGCGGCAAAGCCGAACGCCGCGCGCGGTGAACACGAACGGGCGGTTGATCAGGATCGGGTGCACCAGCATGGCGTCGAGGATCGTGTCGCTAGTGACCGACGGATCGCCGAGGCCGAGCTCCGCGAAGGGCGTCCCCTTATCCCGGGCTGCCTCGCGCGGGGTCAGCCCGGCGGCGGCGAACGCCTTCGCCAGCTCGTCGCGCGTCGGCGGCGCCTTCAGGTACTCGACGACGGTCGGCTCGATCCCGGCGGCCCGGATCATCGCCAGCGTGTTGCGGGACGTGCCGCAGGCGGGATTGTGCCAGATGGTGACGGCCTCGGTCATCGCGGCCTCCTCAGGAGCGGGGTTCGGGAGCGGCCGCGCGAATTCCGCGGGCCTCGTACCAGGGTTTTGAGCGGTTCACGATCCAGACGACCGACAGCATGACGGGCACCTCGATCAGCACGCCGACGACGGTGGCGAGCGCGGCGCCCGACTTGAAGCCGAACAGGCTGATCGCCGCGGCGACGGCCAGCTCGAAGAAGTTCGACGCGCCGATCAGCGCGGACGGCCCGGCGACGCAATGCGCCTCGCCGGTCGCGCGGTTCAGCAGGTAGGCGAGGCCGGAGTTGAAGTAGACCTGGATCAGGACCGGCACGGCGAGCAGCGCGATGACGAGCGGCTGAGCGACGATCTGCTCGCCCTGGAAGGCGAACAGCAGGACGAGCGTCGCGAGCAGGGCCGCGAGCGAGAGCGGCTGGATCTTCGCCAGCAGGCGGTCGAGCGAGGTCTGTCCGCCGGAAGCCAGAACCCGTCGGCGCAGCACCTGCGCCGCAATCACCGGCACGACGATGTAGAGGCCGACCGACAGGAGCAGCGTGTCCCAAGGCACGGTGATCGCCGACAGGCCGAGCAGCAGGCCGACGATCGGCGCGAAGGCCACGATCATGATCGCGTCGTTGACGGCGACCTGGCTCAGCGTGAACAGCGGGTCGCCCCTGGTCAGGTTCGACCACACGAACACCATGGCGGTGCAGGGGGCCGCGGCGAGCAGGATCAGCCCGGCGATGTAGCTGTCGATCTGGTCCGCGGGCAGCCAGGGCCGGAACAGCCAGCCGACGAACAGCCACCCGAGCAGCGCCATCGAGAACGGCTTGACCGCCCAGTTGACGAACAGCGTCACCGCCACGCCCCGCCAGTGAGCCGCGACCTCGCGCAGGGCGCCGAAGTCGACCTTCACCAGCATGGGGACGATCATCAGCCAGATGAGCACGGCGACGGGCAGGTTCACGCTCGCGACCTCGAGCGAGCCGATCGCGTGGAAGGCGCCCGGCGCGACGTAACCGAGCGCGACGCCGACGACGATGCAGAGGAAGACCCAGACGGTCAGGTAGCGTTCGAACAAGGACATGGTCAGGCCCTCGCGGCCGGGCCGCAGCAGCCCTTCTCGAGCTGCTCGAACACGGGCGCGCAGACTTCGGGATGGCCCTTGCAGCAGTCCTCGAGCAGGTAGTTCAAGAGACCGCGCATGCCGTTGAAGTTGGCGGCGTAGAGGATCGAGCGCCCGTCGCGGACCCCGGTGATGAGCCCGGCGCGAGCGAGGATGGCGAGGTGGGTCGACAACGTGTTCTGGAGGCATCCGAGCGCCTCGGCGATGCCGCCCGCGGGCTGAGGTTCAGGAGCCGTCGTGACGAGGTGCTTGAAGATGCGAAGCCGCGTCGGCTGTCCGAGCGCGGACAGGGCGTCGAGCGCGCCACCTTCGCGGTCATTTGTAGGGTCAGGCATGCCGTGCCTCCAAAATCATCGAAGGCATTTATATCGATATATCGAAAAATGTCGATTGATTGACTATGAGACAGGTCAAATGTCGGTTTGTCGTCCGCGACTTGTCATGGCCTTAGGATGCAAAAAGCCAAAAACATACAAACGCACTTCATACAGTGGCGCGAGGTCGCCAAAATTCGATGTCGGCCCCAGCAGAAACGTAGCGAGCTGCGGCGACACATCCCGCTGGCGATCGGTGCTCGCAGCCTCGCCCAGATTGGTGGATAATTGATCTCCGGAACAATCATGCGCGGGATCGTCGATGCGTATCCTGCTTGTCGAGGACAATGATCGTCTGGCGGCGGTGACCTCACAGGCTCTCGGGTCTATGGGCTTTGCAGTCGATCGCGCGTCGCGTGCATCGGAAGCCGTGGACGCGTTCGCGGTCGTGCGTTACGGCGCGGTCGTACTGGATCTCGGCCTGCCGGATCGCGATGGAATGGAGCTACTCGCCGATATCAGACGCGCGAGTTCTTGCCCGGTGTTGATACTCACCTCCCGGGATGCGCCGGAAGCGGTGGTCGACGCTCTCAACAGCGGCGCCGATGACTACCTTCGGAAGCCGTTTCGGGTCGAAGAGCTCGTGGCACGGTTACGGGCATTGCTGCGCAGGCCGGAAACCGCTCTCGACGTCGTCTTTCGAGAGAGCAATCTCGAACTACATACCGTCGCTCGCTCGGCGCGCGTCGCCGGCGTGGAGATCAAGCTCAGCAAGAAAGAACTCGGGGCGCTCGAGCTCCTGGTCCGGCGAACCGGTCAGGTGATCTCCAAGGCCATGATCGAGCAGGAGCTTTATGCTTTCGACGACGAGGTCAGCGAGAACGCGATCGAGGTGCTAATTCATCGCCTTCGCAAGAAGCTCGAGACGGCTGGCGCCGAGATCGAGATTCACAGCCTTCGCGGCATCGGATACCTGCTTTCAGGGGCGCGCCAGTGAACCGACCGCGCTCGACGCTGTTTCGACGCCTCGTCATCGGAATCACGCTGGTGGGCGCGTTGGCGATCGCGTCGGCCGCGGCGTTTCTCTATCTTCGCTACGGAGCCGTGAACGATCGCTTTCGCGAAGGAACGCTTGAAAGTTTCGCCTCGACGCTCATGAGGAAGCCGGGCGCCCAGATCGAACTCCGCCGTTCGGTGGAGCGGCAGATCCTCGAAGAGGGCGGCCGCTTCGTCGTGCTGTCGGCGACCGGTGAGGTCCTCGCTGCGTCCGACGGCGTGACGGGGCCGTTGATCCCCTACGAAGCGACCCGCAACACCTATTTCCAGCTCTCGGGACAGGCTTCGTCCGTTCCGCTCTACGGGCTGTCGCTTCGGCTTGAACGGACGCCGCCGATCTATGTGCAGCTCGCGTTTCCGATCAACGACGTGATCTTCGACTCCATTCTCGAGGAATTCGTACTCGACATCGGGCTACTTTGGCTGCCGTTTCTCGCCACGGTGCTGCTCACTGTCGTTCTCGTCGCGCGCTTCGCTCTGAGGCCGCTCCTCAAAGCGGCGGAACAGGCAGGGGAGATTGGGCCGAACAGCGTTGGCGTCAGGCTTTCAGAGCAGGATCTGCCGACCGACGTGCTGGCGCTGGTGCGCGCCGTCAACAGCGCGCTCGATCGAATGCAGGCCGGGTACCAGACGCTCGAAACCTTTGTCGGTGACGTCGCGCATGAGCTCCGCACGCCGCTCGCCGTGGTCAAGACGCGGCTCGCGATCTCGAAAGAGCCGCTGGCGCGTGAAATCGCGGAGGACGTCGCGCCGATGGAGCGCCTAGTCGAACAACTGCTCGACAGGGTCCGTCTGGGACGGCTGCACTATGAGCCGGACGACGTCGTCGATCTGGCGGCGGTCGCTATTGAGGTGGGGAGCTTCTTCGCTCTACAGGCGGTCGCCAAGCGGCGGGCTATCGCGGTCGAGGGCGCGGAGCGGCCGGTCCCCGTGAACGGAGCGAGGGATTTTATCTTCCGCGCGCTGAGAAATCTTGTCGAGAACGCGCTCGCTCACGCGCCGCTTGGCTCCGTCGTGACGGTATCGGTCGGCCCGGAGAGAACCATTTCGGTTCGAGACCGCGGACCGGGATTTCCGCTGGAAAAGCTTGATCCGCAATCCCGGGAGACGAGCCGCGGCAGATCGCTGCGCGAAGACGGCGTGGGCCTTGGTCTCTCGATCGTCGATCGCACCATGGCCGCGCACGGCGGCGCGCTGGAGCTTGCCAACCCAGCCGACGGCGGCGCGCGGGCGGTGATGAGTTTCCCTGCGCCGGATCCGGACGGCGCAGGGACTCAAGACGTCGGCGAAACTCCGCGCTTCGCCCGCGCCACGAGGCCGGACACGCCCATCGCAAGCCGGACCTGATTGATCTCGATGTCGGCTGAAGCGAACCCGCCGCGCGACAGCATCGAGCGAAGCGTCATTTCATCCAGGTGGCGATGCGTCTCCCCGCCTGCGAACGGCCAACGGCGCATGGTCGCGGCGCTCGTCGCATAGATCGCGACACCGCCGCCCGGCCGCAGGACCCGGTGGATCTCCGAGAGTTCGCGCGCGTCGTCGCCGAAGAAATAGGCGACGTTCACCGCCAAGACCTTCGAGAAAGCCCCGGCTCGCCACGGCAGGGCCCGGAAGTCGCCTTCGACCAGCCTCACGTGCCGCCGCGCGATCGCCGCGCGATTGCGGCGCGCCGCCGCGGCGAACATCTCGTGCGAGGCGTCGATCCCGCAGACGCGGCCCATAG
Organism: Ancylobacter novellus; assembly: GCA_003241695.1. Lineage (GTDB taxonomy): Bacteria > Pseudomonadota > Alphaproteobacteria > Rhizobiales > Methylopilaceae > Methylopila. The sequence continues at coordinate 20,316 of QFPN01000002.1, forward strand.
GCGCGAGTTCGGCGAGCCGAGCGACGCCCTCGCCGGGACCAAAGCCGATCTCGAGGACGTCGTCGTCGGGCGCGACTTCAAGGAAGTCGATCGCCGCGCGGTTCGGTACGGCGTTTACGCGCGCCATCAGCGCGCCCGCGACGCGGCCGCCAAAACCTGTCGGGTGACGGAGTTGGCGGCCGACGCGCTCCCACAGGCGGTTTGGGGCGGGATCGGCCTGCCGGGAGACGGTCGCGCCGCTCATGACGCGGCGTTCAGCTTCGCAAGCGTCTGCTTGATGACGAGACGGCGGTTCTTGTCCCATAGCGGCCTATCGGCATGCTGCGGGATCGCAAGCGCGTGCCTGAAGGCGGCGATCGCGGCGTCCTTCTCTCCCTGGCCGTTCAGGAAGTCGCCGTAGAAATACCAGGCGTCGAGCCCTTCTGGCGCGGACCGCGTCGCCTGCTCGAGCAGCTTGCGCGCCTTGTCCTTGTCGCCGAAGGCAAGCGGGAATCCCGGCACGCGGTAGTAGAGAACGCCGAGACTCGTCGGGGCGCCTGCGTCGAGTGCGGTGGCGTCCTGCTGGTTCGCGGTTTCGAGCACGCCGCGGGCCTTCTTGGCCAGCGAGAGCGCCGAGATCGGCCCCGCCATCGACGCGCGCTCGCTGTCGAGGATGCCCTTCCAAATCCGGGCCTCGACCATACTGGGATAGCGCGCGGCGAGGTCGTCCGCCTCCTTGCCGACCTCGTCCATGCGGGCGGTCTGCTTGGAGCCTTCGGGTATCGTGAACTTCGCGGTCTCCCAGTCGATCTCGAGCTTGTGGAGCGCGGCGTCGAATCCGCCTTCGTCCTCAGCGGCCCGGACGGGCGCGACGGACCAAAGCGACGTGGCGAGACAGGCGCTCGCAAGTGCGGCGGTGAGATGTTTCATGTCGGAACCTTCTGCGTTCAGGAGTTGAGGGCGGCCGGCGCCGGCCGGCGCGCAAGCGCTCGGTCGATCGCGGCCGGGAACAGGCGCTGGATCAGCACGAAAAGTCGTTCGGGGCCGCGGGCGTAGACGTTGTCGTGACCACGCTCGAAGGCGTCTACGATGCGCCGCGCGACGAGCGCCGGCGGGTCATGGCGATCATCGGCCTGACCGGACAACTCCGCGACCGCGAGCGCGGCGTCGGTCCGGGTCGCGCGCGGCGCGGCGTAGGTGACGCCGATCCCGTCCGCGCGCCATTCCCGCCGCAAGGCGTCGGAAAAGCCCCGCAGCGCGAACTTCGACGCCGAATAGGCCGCGAAATTCGCGAAGGCGATGTCGCCGAGGATCGAGCCGACATTGACCACCCGCGACCGCTCGCCGGCCATCAGCATGGGTTTCAGATCACGCGCCAGAGCCATCGGAGCCATGACGTTGGTGCGCAGTGTTCGCTCGAGCGTTGCGTCGTCGAGCGTCTCCGCCGGTCCGCCCGCGATCACGCCGGCGTTGTTCACGAGCACGTCCAGCGCGCCCCAGGCTATCGCCACGGCGCTCGTGACAGCGTCCCGGCCCGCAGACGTCGAGATGTCAGCCGCGACGACGACGGGACGATGGGTCAGTGCGGCCGCGGTCTGCGCCAGCGCCGCCTGGCGGCGGCCGCAGAGGACGAGGGACATGCCGCGGGCGTCGGCCTCGACTGCGATGGCGCGACCGATGCCCGATCCTGCGCCCGTTACGAGGACGCGCGCGCCGTCACGCCGCATGAGCGAGGCTCCGGCCGACGTCGAGGTCGCGGAAGATCTGGCCATAGAGGCGGTAGAAGATCCGCGACTGCTCGATCACGATCGTCTGGACGTCCGAATCCTGGATGCCGTCGACCAGAGTGCGGAAGAACGCGACGTGCTCGACGTCGAGGCCGCCATGCGATCGAAGATAGGAGAAGCCGCCTTTGGAGCCGCCCTTCAGCGACCGCCCCACCGCGTCCGCCACGCGATCGGCGAGCAAAACCGACATGCCCTCAAGCACATGGATGCTGCCGAGCATGGCGTAGGGGCTGACGCGCTCGATGGCGTAGTAGGCGTAGCCCACCATGACCCGGCAGGCAAAGCCCGGCGCGCCGTCGCGCACCGCAGAAGCGTCGCCGCCCATCGCGGCGATGTCGTCGAGGATCCATTTCTCATGACCGCGCTCCTCCTCCATGTATTCGACGAGCGCGTCCTGGTATCGCTCGTCGGTCGTGCGGGCGGCCGCGAGCGCGAGCAACGGGAAGGTGTGCTTCACGTGGTGGTACGCTTCGCCGAGGAACGCCCTGTAGAGCTCGGGCGGCGCGCCGTTCGCGAGCGTGCGCTGGATTAGCGGGATCGAGAGGAAGTCCGCGCGTTCCGCCGCGGTCTCGGCGATCAGCCTGTCACAGAAACTCATGTCATCTCCGTAGGTTGCAATGCTCAGGCGGCGTCCTGGCGCGGCGTCCGCCGAGCGAGGATGCGGGCGGCGACGCCGCGATTGACGGCGCCGGCGGCGTTGACGAGGCCTTCGGCGATCGCCTCTTCCAACGAGACCGTCTCCCAGCGCTCGGGGGTTGCGTAGGCCGGCAGGTCCGCGCAGAGCCTCCGGCAGAACGCCTCGATCTCTTCGGCGCCCGCCGATCTGAACCAGGGTTCCGCCAAAGCCGTGGGCACGATGACGGCCGACAGCACTGGCTCGCCGTGGCCGGTGACCGCGCACAGCGCGATGCGGCTGGAGACGCAGACCTCGCTCTCGACCCATTCGGGCGAGACGTTCCGTCCGAAGGCCGTGACGATCAGGCTGTCCTTCCGCCCGAGCACCTTGAGGCGGCCGGCGTCGTCGAACGCGCCGAGATCGCCGGTCCGAAGCCGCCTTGGCGCCGGCGGGCGTCCGAGATATCCGGACATCACTGGCGGTCCCTCGACGACGATCTCGCCATCGTCGATTTCGACCGACAGCCCGTCGAGCGGACGCCCGACAATATCAGCGCTACGTTCGCCCGGCCGGTTCATCGCCACGACCGAGCAACACTCCGACAGGCCGTAGCCTTCATGGACCGGTATGCCGAGCGCCCACGCCTCCTCGGCGAGCCGAGGCGCGACCGGGGCGCCGCCGACGGCGACAAAGCGAAGGGAGGACGGCGCGCTCGCGCCATGGGCTGAAAGTTCGAGGCTCCAGCTCTTGAGCAGTTGCGGAACCAGCACCGAGGTGGTGGGGCGGATGTCTTCGAAAAGATCCGCCAGCCGCGGAGCGACGCCCCGCCCGATCGCGGCTGCCGACTGCGCATCAAAACGGGTCGACGCGCCCACGAGAGTCGGAACGACGATGGCGCACAGGGATTCGAGCAGCAGCGGGAGCGGCAGCACGGAGAGGTAAAGGTCGTCGGCCGAAGCCTCGGTGGCGCTCGCCAGCGCCTTCGCCTGCCAGCCGAGTTGCGCTTCTCCGTGCACGACCCCCTTCGGCGCGCCGGTCGTCCCCGACGTGTAGATGATCTGCCGGAACTCGCCGACGGGCGACGGCATGGCGTCCCCGGATTTCGCCGTCTCGAACAGGCTCGCCCTGATTCCGGAACGGAGCGCGCGGGGCCAGGTTTCCTGCGTCGCGAGCAGCAGATCGACCGAGGCGTCGCGCACGACATGGCCGAGCTGCGCCGGGCTGAAGAACGTCGGCAGCGGAACGACTATCCGCCCGGCGGCGGCGGCGGCCAGAAACCCGATGGCCCAATCGGCCCCGTTCGGCGCGAACAGTCCGATGGTTCTCGCCGGCGATGCGGCGAGCTCTGCGGCAAGACCGGCGACGCGGCGCGCCAGAACGGATCTGGAGAGAGTTCCAGCGGCGTCCTGAAATGCTGCGCATTCGCCGTCCGCCGCGGCGTTGCGCATCAACGCGTCAACCAGCATGCGCATGTGATTCCTCATGTTTGGATGTGGCGAGGCCGGCTAGGCGAGTGCTCGCGACCGCGCAGACCTCGGGATCCTGCTCGTAATAGGCACCCCAGTCGGCCGCGTCCGGCAGACGTCGCGGATCCGCGGGCGCGAGGACGATCAGGGCGCGTCGCTGGCGCTCGATCAGAAAGCGCATGGTCGCCGAGAGCGTGAAGAAGCCCCAGTCGAACCCCGCCGCCTCGCTGTGAGCGCCGATCTGCTCGATGAAGGCCGCGGTCGCAAGAGGAGAGCGGCTCGCGAGCGTGGTGACCTCGAAGACGGCATCGCGGTCGACAGCGACGCCGGCGAGCCCCGACAGACGGCGATCGACGGGCTGATCGAGATAGACTTCCGAGAAGAAGCCCTGCCGCGCCGTGCGGATGCCGGCGGCGCAGACAATTTCGTTCAGCGGGCTGTATCGGACCGCGAGACAGGGCGGAAAGGACGACACCTGCGCGTCGTAGCGCTCATGGTAGACCCGGCGGATGAACGCTTCGACTTCGCCGCGCCTGCGATGACGCTGCGGGATCCAGTTCAAGACCTGCATAAGAACGCCCCGATACAAATCAGCGATCGGGACCGTGGAGCGGCTGGCTTACAGTTCGCTTACAAGGTTGCGTCCCCGAAAAGGTATTCCGGGGGCCATGAAAAATCACCGCGAAGACCGCAGGCTGTCAGCCCAGGGGTTTTCCACCGAAGCCGGACGCGCGGCGCTCATGGACTGGCCGCGCGCGATCGTCTGGCCTATGAGCGCTCCGATCGTGCAGGCGATCGCCAGGGCCAAACAGGCCTTCGCCAGCATCGCGGCCGCCTGTTGCATCTTCCAGGCGCCTGCGGGCGGTGCGCCGGCGCCTCTCGCTCCAGTCCCGTTCTCGCTCGCATGCGCCACGGCAGCTTCCTCCTTCGCCTCGAACGAAGGGGCCTTGTTCTCCGAAGCTTACGGGACGCTTACGACCGGGCGGAAGCGGGGGGGCGTAATGTGATTGATCCGCAGACAGGTCGCGGACAGCTTGGCTGGACGAGAACATGTTCATCGCGTCGGGAGGTCCGGCGCCGAACAGGAGACGCGCAATGCGCATCGTTCTCGCCGCCGCCATCCTCGCTCTCGCGCCGTCTGCGGCCTTTGCGGGCCCGCAGTGCACCGCCGAGCCGAAGGACAAGTGGATGTCCGAAGACGCCATGAAGGCGAAGGTCGCCGAGATGGGCTACAAGGACATCAAGACCTTCAAGGTCTCGGGGCCCTGCTACGAAATCTACGGCTACACCAAGGACGGCAAGAAAGCCGAGGTCTACTTCAACCCGGTGACGGGCGAAGTCGTGAAGGCGAACATCAGTTGATGGGCGACCGTCAAGAAAATGCGGCCGGCGCCGGCGCGCCGGTCGCGCCCGCGACCGCCAAGGTGTGGGATCCGGTCGTGCGGATCTTTCATTGGACGGTCGTGGCCGGCTGCATCCTCGACCTGTTCATCGTCGAGGACGGGGAGCTCGCCCACCGCGTCATAGGATATACGGTGGCGGCGGCGCTCTTCGTTAGGCTGGTGTGGGGATTTGTCGGCACGAAGCACGCTCGCTTCGCCAACTTTACGCCGGGTCCTAGGCGGCTGAGATCATATCTCTCGGCGCTTGCGCGCGGGCGCGAGCCTCGGACGCTCGGGCACAATCCAGCGGGCGCCGTTATGATGCTTCTTCTGATGGCGCTGCTTGTAGGCGTATCCGTCACCGGCTGGATGATGGGCCTCGACGCGTTTTGGGGAGCGGATTGGCTGGAGCAGGCTCACGAGGCCTTGGCGAACGCGATCCTCGTGCTCGCAATGGTCCACGCCGCCGCGGCCCTGTTCGAAAGCTGGCGGCATCGCGAAAATCTCGTGTGGTCGATGGTGACGGGGCGCAAGCGCGCATGAGGATCCTGCTGGTCGAGGACAGCGAACGATTGCGGGAGCTTGTCGGCGCGGCCGTTCGCGAGGCCGGCTGGCGGCTTGACGGCGTAGGTCGCGTGGCGGACGCGGAGGAGGCGCTCGCCACCACGGCCTACGATCTCCTGCTGCTCGACCTCGGCCTTCCGGACGGCGACGGGCTCGACCTTCTGCGAGCGCTCAGACGACAAAAATCCCAGTTGCCCGTGCTCGTGATCACCGCGAGAGGCGCGGTCGACGAACGCATCGCAGGCCTCGACGCCGGCGCGGACGACTATCTGGCGAAGCCCTTCAACAAGGGTGAATTGCTTGCGCGCGCCCGCGCGCTGCTGCGGCGCGCGCCGATCTTGGCCGAGCCGGTGCTCGAAGCCGGCCGATTGCGCTTCGATCTCGCGGCGCAATCCGTGACGTGCGGCGACGCCGTCCTCGCTCTCGCGCCGCGCGAACGCGCTCTGCTCGAGCTTCTAATGCGCGAGCTCGAGCGCGTCGTCCGTAAACGCCGCATCGAGGACGCCCTGTCGGAGTTCGGCGAAGAGGTCACGCCGAACGCCGTAGAACTCATCGTGTCGCGCCTGCGGGCGAAGCTGTCCGAGCACGACACCGGGGCCGCGATTGAAACGCTTCGCGGGCTTGGATATCTCATGCGGGAGACCGGCGCATGACGGGCCTGCGCATGGCTCCGCTTTGGGTGCTGGTGGCGAAGCGGGTCGCGCTGTTCGCAGCGCTCGCCATGCTCGGCCAGAGCGTCGCCGTCCTCGTCCAATATGCGTCGGATCCCGACGACCTCGCCGCCATGATCGTCGCCCGCGAGGTCGATGGACTGGCCGACGGGCTGACGGCGTCGGGCGAACGCTTGCGCTACGAGCTTCCGGAGCGGCTTCGCGAGCGCTACGGCGCGGCAGGTGCCGGCTACGCGGCGCGGGTTATGACGACGGATGGTGAAACCCTGTTCACAAGCTGCGACGCGGCGTGCGCGGCGAAGCTGCCGACCGCGGGCGGCCCGCCTCCCTCGAGGTGGGTTCGCCGGACGTCCGAAGGCTACCCGCTGTCCTTCGTCGGTGGTGAAACCACGGTTCTTGGCGGCCGTTCGGTCCTGATCGACGTCGCGGTCGACGGCGATCGGGCGGGCGGCGTCTGGTCCGCGCTCGCCGACGAACTCGCCGAGCACATGGCGCTGCCGATGACGCTGACACTGCTCTTCACGCTTGGGGCGACGCTGTGGTCGATCCGTTCGGCGCTTGCGCCCGTGCGCCGCGCCGCCGAACTCGCGGCCGCGCTCGATCCAAGAGACGGCGCGACGCCGCTTGATCCCGCAGGCATGCCGCTCGAGGTCGCTCAGCTCGTCGAGGCGGTCAACCGCGCCTTTGCGCGTGTCCATGAGCTGATGGCGGACCAGAAGCTCTTCACCTCGGCGATCGCTCACGACATTCGCACGCCGCTCGCGGTCGTCAGCCTCGAACTCGAGAATTCGGACGATCCCGTCGCACGCAAGGCGCTTGCCGACATCTCCGAGTTGACCCGCTTCGTCGGCCAGTTGACGGCGCTCGCGCGGCTCGAAGGGTCGGATCGTACGGCGTTCGAAACCGTGCCGCTCGCCCGCGTGGCCGAAGACGTGGTCGAGGCGCTCGGCCCCTGGATTTACCGCAATGGCGCAAGCGTCGAGCTCGTCCGGGACGGAGAGCAGACGGTCCGCGGCGTCCCGGCCCTGATTGCGGACTCGCTCCGCAACCTCGTCGAGAACGCCGTGAAGCATGGCGGCGAAGGCGTCTCGATCACGGTATCTGCTGGGCCGGGAGCGCGGCTGTCGGTCTCAGATAATGGCGTCGGCGTTCCGCCGCCCCCCGACGAACGAGCGTACAGGCGCGCAGGAGGACTGGGCGTCGGCCTGCAGATCGTCCGCCGCATCGCCGATCTTCATGCGGCAAGGTTCGCTCTGGCGCCCAACGCTCCGCGCGGCGTCGTGGCGAGCCTCGTCTTCGACGTCGAGGACACAACAACCCGATCCAATGGACGAGCGACCGACAGATGACCGCATCCCAGACCGCCGCGGCCGCCGAGCCGCATCTCGTTCACCGCATTGGATGGCTGCGCGCCGCGGTGCTCGGCGCCAATGACGGGATCTGCTCGACTGCGAGCCTGATCGTCGGCGTCGCGGCGGCGTCGGCGGACCCGACCCAAATCGCCGTATCGGGCGTCGCGGGGCTCGTGGCCGGCGCGATGTCGATGGCGGCGGGAGAATACGTCTCCGTGAGTTCGCAGGCCGACACCGAGCGCGCGGACCTCCAGCGGGAGCGCCGCGAACTGCACGCCGACCCCGACGGCGAACTCGCCGAACTCGCCGGCATCTACGAGGGGCGCGGCCTCGAACCGGCGCTTGCCCTGGAGGTCGCGCGCCAGCTCACGAAGGCCGACGCGCTCGGCGCCCACGCGCGCGACGAGCTCGGGTTGAGCGAGGCGCTCGCCGCCCGGCCGTTCCAGGCCGCATGGGCCTCCGCGGCGAGCTTCGCGGCGGGCGCAGCCGTCCCGCTCGGAGCGGCGGTCGCGGCGCCGGCCTCACATACGGTGTGGACGACCGCCGCCGCTGCGCTCGTCACCCTCGCAGGGTTAGGGGCCGCCGGCGCCAGGGCGGGCGGAGCCAATCCGGCGATCGGCGCGGCGCGCGTCGCCTTCTGGGGAGCTGCGGCGATGGCCCTGACCGCAGCAGTGGGAACGGCGGTTGGAGCGAAGCTTTAGCGGAGGCGACACGGCCTCAGTTTCGACAGTCCGCTTTCGACCGGCGCGCCAACGACCGTTCTTGGCGCTTCACGGCTGCTGGTCGTTGGCCGCAGATGATCCCCATGGCGACGTTCGGGATGTCTGCTTTCAGCGAGGGGGCGAGCTTGGCTGAAGTCTCAGTCTTCGAAGGCCCTGTTGCGGACAGGGCCAGTGACCACCGACGCCTCTTCCATTCGAATGGCTTCCTGTTCCTCGCTGATATCGTAGGGACCGTCGAGTCGCTCGGCGAACGCGCGCCATCTGCGTCCGAGATCGTTGATGAACTCAACCAGGTCGGCCCCCGCACGGTCCGAGTACATCGGTGCCCAGAGCAGGACCGCGTACGGCGACTCGACAATCTCCACATGGTGGTTGGTTTGGTAGATCACCGCCGCCGTAGACGTGTAGCTTGTGCCAGAGAGGATATGCCCAATCAGCCCCATCACCAGGCTAGGCGGCACGCCGCGGAAGCCATCGTTCACGCAGATAAGTACGCTCCGATAATCCGGCAGATCTAACTCTGCCTTAGTGGTCTTTATCTGTCGATCCGCCTTGTTGATGATTCGCTGCAAAGGCTTCTTCAACTCCAAGAGGAGCTCTCGCCGCAACGGTTGGCGCGCGTCATCCGCGTCGATGCCCGGATACTTCTCGAACAGCTTGTCGACCTTCGCCAGCATCTCTTTCGAATGGGCGAACTCGGTCTCGAGAACCTTCAGTTCCGCGATAACTTTCGCGCCGCGGAACAGATAGTCAGCGTTCTCGACCCCTTGGCGCTTGATCAGCGGCGCGATCAGCTCTCCGCAAGCCAAGGGCACGAACTCATTCCAGTGCGGCTCATCAGCCACGCTGCGCATCAGGCTGTAGTCAGGATCGATCATATTCGGATCGTGATGTTGGCTCAAACCTTTACGCAAGCCCACCCATTGCCGCTCCTTCTGCTTGGCCACTTCCGTCGTCAACTGCGCCGGCTCAAAAGTTCGCTCAGCGGGACGAGGGACGATCGCCTTTCCGGTTGACCATCCTGAGGTCGCGGACGGTCCTCAGGTTGACAAGCTCTGATTGATCGCCGCTGCTTTGTTCCTGTCAGCTGGGGCGGTTACACGCCGTCGGCTTCGATTTCTTTGGTGAGGACTCTAGAGAAGAATGTGTGGTCGTGAACGCTGAAGGGCTGTAGTCCCATCTTGGATAAGCTTGCTGCAATTTTCGACAAATTCGTCATCGACACTAATCAGGGTGTTGATGATCGAGACATCACCTTCAAGCCCTTTCAATTCCTGATCCGCCATAACCTTGAAGGAGTATTCTTGTTTGTCTGTCAGCGTCACGACGCGGACGCCGCTTTGATAAGGCCAAGTAATAGATAGGCTGCGTCGCTCACTGCTTCGCGGCTCAATCGGTCAAGCGACTCGATAACGAGATATGACCTTGGCTCGACCTCTCCTAGTTGCACCCGCTCCAGAAACCGCCCTAAGGCCGTGTTGGCCCTCGGTGTGTTCCTGTCCAAGCAGAAACGCCCTCGTCCCTCAGCGTGTCATCCAGACTGATGCCACGCTCCTCGCACCATCCGAGGGCTCCCTTGGACTGACGCCGTAGAGAGTCGCCGCGGCTCTGCGTCGGAGTCGAAAAGCGTATGTATGAATAGGCCTTAGGCATAGACATCCTCGCTCGTACCACAAGGGTGTTACTGTATCAGAACCTCTTGACGTTCTGGCCGCCGGGACCCGACGCGCGCACGAAGGCGAAGTCGAGTTCGCCTTCGTCGAGCGAGAGCGTGTCGGTGACGCGGATCACGACCGCCTCATCGCGCCGGCCAGCCGAGGGTGAGCGACTGCACCATCGGGCGAGCCGCCTTCATGGCCTTGTCGGAGGATGAAAAGGAGCGGTCCCCGCTGACCCGGTCGACGATCTTTTCCGGCGCGTCCTCGGCGTAGCCGAACTGGACCGACAGGAAGCAGCCGCCCGGCAGTTTCGTCAGCTTTCCGCCCTTCCAGTCGGTGACGTATCCGCCCATGTCCCAGCCGAAGCCGGACAAGGCGAACGGCTTGCCGTTGACGGCCTCCACCGCCGCGAGATCCGAACCGACGGACAGTCCCGCGACCGAAACCTTGCTGTCGCCGCGGACGATCGCCTGAGCGCCGGTCTTCTTGTCGTCGTCGCTCCACACGACCTCGACGCGCCGCGCCGGATCGTTCGGGTGCAGCACCGTCGCCTCGATCGTCTCGCCTTCCGCGCCGTCCACCTGTTCGGTCTTCGCCTCGGCCTTTCCGAGCGCCTTCACGAGCGACGACGGCGTGCTGTCCGCGCGAACTGGGCCGTCGCAGGAGATCGAAAGAGGCTCCGCCGCCGCAGGCGTTCCGACCAGCGCCGCAAGAGCGAGACACGCGCCAAGCCTTCGCATCGAAGTGTTCCTCACGCCGTCAAAGGCCGGTTCCGCGCCCTTATAGCAGAGCGCGCGGGCGTTCGCGCCGGAACGAAGCGGCTGTCGCAGGTGTTGCGAAGGCAGCGAACCAAGGAGACAGGAGGGCTTCGATGGCCATGACCCGAAGGCTCGCGACCGCTCCGCTCGCCGCGCTCGTGCTGGCGGCCGGCGTCGGCCTCGCGGCGGCGGCCGGCCCCGAGCGCGGCGCGGGCAGTTCCGGCGCCGGCGACGGCAGCGGCATGGGACAGGACAATTCCGAACTGGGCACGCCCAAGGGGCCGGGCGACAAAGCCACGGACAGGCCCGCTTCCGGCGAACCGACGCCGGTCGAGCGCCGGATGGAGGGGACCTCGCCGGAAGGGCCGGGCATGATCGGCCGCTGCGACGACGGCCGGACTCCGGTGGACGGCGCCTGCCCGCGCTGAGGCGCAGGCCCGCTTCGTTCCGCTGCGTTCTCCGAGCCCGGAGGCCGTTTCCCTGAACTGAGCTCCGGCGCCGGGCCTTAACCCGAACGGTGCGACGCGTAGCGGCCGTCGGGCAGCGCGGTGACGCGGCCGTAGAGCGCGAGCGTCGCGAGCGCCTGCTCGACGCGCGCGCCACGGTCGCGGGCCCGACCTCCGAAAGCGCGCGCGAGGTCGGCCGGGCCAAGCGGTCTGCCGGCCGCCGCGAGCGCCGCTTCGACGGCGAGCGGATGCTCGTAGGGGTCCTTCGGGAAGACCGGCCGCACCGGCGTCGCCGGGACCGCGGCGGGGCTCTTCGATCCGGCTTTTGCGGGCGCGCGTCCGCCGGAACGCGGCGCCTGGAACTCGGGGCGGAGCCACCGCACATGGCCCGCGGCCTCCTCGCGCGCGCGCTCGGCGTTGAGCGCGACGAGCCGTTCGAGCACGTCGTCGTCGGAGAGGTCTCGCGGCCAGCCATAGGCTTCGAAGACCAGCCGGTCGATCGTCTCGTGCAGCTCCTTCACGACCAGCGCGAGACCGCGACGCCTGACGTCCTCCTCGCGCGCGGACAGCGTTTCGCCCGCTTTCAGCTTCTCGACGACGTTGTAGAGGCCCGTGATCGTCAGGTCCGGATTCTCCTCCATCACGGCCTTCCGCAGCGCGTCCAGCTCTTCGCCGGCGGCCGCGAGGCGACGCCGAAGGGCGGGGGAGGGATCGGGGAAGGGGAAGGGATCGAAGCAGCGGGATTTGGAGTAGCGCGGGTCGTTGCCCACGCCGAGCCAGCCGCCGGCCGCCAGAGACCATGTCACATGGGCGCGTGAAGACAGCACGGCGAGATGGCCGGCGTCGTCGGATGCGATCGCGACGATCATGTGGTCTGGCAAAATCGACGCGTCGATGAACTGGAAAACGCGGTGTTTCGCGGTTTCGGTCGTCCCGATGTATCGGGAGAGGCGCTCCAGACCGCGCCGCAGATCGGGCCGCGACCGGCCGAACAGCCACCAGTTTTCTCGGAACGTCTTGTCGCGGGCCTTGTCCCGCTCGGGCTTCACCGCTCCGAGCACGTGCTGGTAGGAGTGCGGCGCCGTTCTTCGCGCTGCGTCGGCGTCGAGACCGAAGAAGTCGATGACGGCGCGGTCCGGCGCGGAGCGGACGAGGTCGCCGCCGCGCAGAAAGCGCCGGAGCACGCGCTTGCCGCCGTCTCCGTCGAGTCGCGCCAGTTCCGCCGCTTCGTCGGGCGTGATCACGAAGCCCTTCGCCGCGAGCATCGCTCCGTTCCACGAAATGTCGCCGCTGGCCCGCAGGGCGACGGCCGACGACACCGCGGCTCCCGTCGACAGGTCCGGGTTGATCGCGCCGGTCGTCTGGCGAAGCTCGATCCGCGGAGCGTCTGTGTCGAGTTCGGCTTCGCTCTCGACGACGGCGAGGCGTCCTGCCCCCCGCCCGATTTCCGCGACCGTCATCGCGATCCGCACTGCGGCCGACTCGTGGGTCGCCTTCGTCCATGGATGGTCCGGCACGGCGAAGACGAGCGTGACCGTCTTGCCGTCTCCGATGTGTCGTTCCAGCAGGCGCCGGTTGAAAACCTGCGAGATCGAATTGGTGGTGACGAGACCGAACCGCCGCAGGACGGAGCGTCGGGCGGCGAGCAGCCGCGCGCACCGCTCCCACCAGTACATCACGAAGTCGGCGCTCTCGTTCACCTCGGGCCATGCCCGCCGGAGCGCTTCCACATAGGCGTCGCCGAGCGCTGAGCGCATTGCGGAGCCCTTCCCGATGAACGGCGGGTTGCCCACGATGAACTCCGCCTCGGGCCAGTCCGGCTGGCGTGCGTCCGGATAGGTCTCGACGCGGCTGGCGCCACGCTTCTCGACGCGCGTCGCCGGAAAGCCGTCCCAGGTCAGCACCGCGTCGAAGCCCTTGCCGGTCCCGAAATTGACGTTGCGGAAGGCGCGCAGGATCGGCTCGCCGGGATGGCCGCTGCGGGTGCGGTAGTGCTGCTGCAGATAGCCGATCCAGACGACGAGTTCGGCGATCGCGGCCGCCCGCGGATTGAGCTCGAGGCCGAGGAACTGGTGCGGGTCGACGGTCTCCCGGTCGAGCCCCATGCTTTCGGGCTCGCCGAGCCGGGCGAGCGTCTCCAGCACCTCGCCTTCGAGCGCCTTCATCAGTTCGAGCGCCACGTATAGGAAGTTTCCGGTGCCGCATGCCGGATCGAGCACGCGCGTGGCGCACAGTTTGCGATGGAAATCCCGGACGGCGGCGACGGCGCGTTTGCCGTTTCCCGCCTGCGTCGCGGCTTCCGCGCGGGTCAGCGCCGCCTGCCAGTCGGCGCGCAGCGGCTCCATCACGGTCGCCTCGACGAGGCGCTGCACATAAGCGCGCGGCGTGTAGTGGGCGCCGAGGCGCCGGCGCTCGGTCTTGTCGAGCGCCTGTTCCAGCAGCGCGCCGAAGATCGCCGGATCGACCTCGCGCCAGTCCGCCTCCGCGGCGGCGATGAGTTCTCGGATCTCGTCCGCGCCCAGCGGAAAGGCGCGCGCCCCGCGGAACAGGTTGCCGTTGAAATAGGGCACTTGCGCTCTCAGGGCCGTCGAGTAGCGCCTCGCCGCGGACTCCTCGTCGAGCCTTGACCACAGTTCGTCGACGAGCGGCGCGAAGCTCGGCGGATTGGCGAGGCAGGCCTTGAGCAGATCCTTGAAGCTGTCCTGCGGCAGCAGGCCGACGTCGTCGGCGAACATGGTGAAGATGCAGCGCATGAGGAAATGCGCCACGTCCTGCGCAGGATGGTGGCGTTCGAGCCGCCTGGATACCTCCGCGAGCCGTCCCGCCACGCCGCGGGTGACGCGGGCCGACTCGCGGGCGGGGTCGAGCGACAGCGGATCGCGCCAGAGCCGCGCCAGAAGCTCGCGCTTCTCCGGGGATTTCAGGTCCTCGAGATAGATCCGGAAACCCTGCCGGTCGGGGAAATGGCGGTAGGCGCGGCCGGTTCCGGAAAAGTCCGCGTAGAGCTCAAGGCAATGGCCGACGTCGCAGATGACGACGAAGGGCGGGGCCGGATGGTCGGCGTCGAGCAGGAAGACGTAGTGCTCGGCTTGCCGGCGGGCGTTCTGCATCATCACGTCCCAGCCGCGCGCGGTCGACCGGCGGCCGAGCGGAGCCTCTTCGGCGGCCGGCGCTAGGGGCAGCGCCTTGGCGGATCCCGGCAGGCGCGACTGCTTGGCCTCGAGGATGAAGCAGCCGCGCTTGTAGAGGTCGATGCGCCTGCGCGCGCCGTTTTCGACCTCGCGAGGCCGCACCGCGCGCTCGAAGGCGTAGTCGTTCAGCGCCGCGTCCGCGCCGGCGACGTCGGGCCGGGGGACGCCCAGCGCGTCGCAGAGTTCGGCGAGGAACATCTGATAGTTGGCGCGTTCCGCTCCGCCTTCGCGGCCTGTCCAGCGGGCGATGAAGGCGTCGATCGGCACGATGGCTCTCCCGCGGAACGGGAGAAATCATGCATATACAACTTATAAATGCATATGCGACGAAGGGCGCGCTTCGCGGCGTCGCCGTCACCCCCGGCCGGGCGTCGCGTGGCAGCCGCAGGACGCCGCTTCGAGCCGGCCGAGGTCGCGGATCTCGACCGCGCCCCTCCGGCAGCGGATCGCATGGTCTCCTTCGAGCAGATGCAGGCTCGTGGTGACGCTCGCCCGACGCACGCCGAAAAGGACCGAAAACTGCTCGTGGGTCATCTCGACCGGCCGGTCGCCGAGCAGCGCCGCGGCCGTCAGCAGCCAGCGGGCGAGCCTCTGTTCGATCGAATGACGCGCGGCGCAGACGCACAGCCGCTCGACCTCGGCCATGCGGGCGAGCGCGTACTCCATGACCTCGCGGTGGATCTCGGGCCGGTCTTCCCGAAGCGCCGCGAGCGAGCCCGGCGCGAGCGAGAGGCCTCTCACTGCGGTCAGCGCCACCGCGTCCGACGTGGCGCGTCCGGCCCCGAGCGCCGCCTCGTGCCCGACGAGTCCGCCCGGACCGACGAGCCCTGCTTCGGCCGCCGCGCCTCCCGGCGCGCGCGCCATGATCGCGACGAGCCCCTCGGTCAGCAGATAGGCGGCGGGGAAGGGGGCGCCGGCCTCCAGCAGGCGGGCGCCCTTGCGGCGTTCGAAGCCCCGGGGCTTCGGTCCGGCGAGGGCGGCGCCGCTCGCGGCGAGCGAGAGAGGGCGGAGCATGTCGCGGGGATCGGCCGGGAGACGGGCCTTCGTCACGCGGCGGCCCGCCCCGGCGTCAGATCTCGTAGACGAAGCCCGACATGGCGTTCTCGCCGATGTCGCGCATTTCGGCCAGCGTGTGCTCGTCGAGGATCCTCGACATCGCGTCGCGCACGTCGAGCATCAGCAGCCGGACCTGACACGACGACACGTTCTCGCAGTCGTCGCACGGAACGAAGGCGCTGCGGCTCGCGCAGGTGATCGGGGCGAGCGGGCCGTCTAGCGTGCGGATGATCGAGCCGATGGTGATGGCCTCGGCGGGCTTCGCCAGCATGTAGCCGCCGGCCTTGCCCTTCTTCGAGGTCAGCATGCCGGCGTTGCGAAGCTCTCCGAGGATCGCGTCGAGAAACTTCTTCGGAATGGCGTTGCGGGTCGCGACGTCGGCCACGAAGGTCGACTGGCCTGGATCGAGCCGGGCGAGATCGACCATCGCCTTCAGGCCGTACTTGGCTTTCTTGGTCAGCATCCACCCGTCCTGGCGCGCCCGTGACGGAATCGGCCGCGCTTTCCTTTAAATAGATCGGCGCGCTTGGTTCACAAACAGTTCCTATGTCGGGTTCTTTCACCGTTCGAGGATCTTCCAGAGACCGTTGGCCGAAGCCGCGGCGCGTTCGCCGACCTTCAGCGTCCCGCGCATGAAGACCAGCGAGCGGGTGGCGCGCGCCACCTCGGGCGCCATGAAGGCGAATTCGCCCATCTTCACCGCCGACAGGAACTGCATGTCGAACTGGACCGTGACGGAGGGCTTGCCGCCGGCCGCGTCCCAGGCGGCGACGCCGAGCGCGCGGTCGGCGAGCGTCATCAGCATGCCGCCATGAACCACGCCGACGAGGTTCGCGTGCCTCGGGACCGCGATGAAGCCGAAGGAGCGCAGCCCGTTCTCCCCGCGACGCACATAGAGCGGCCCGACATGGTCGATGAAGCCGTGATCCTCGAAAAGCTCCCAGCCCTGGGTCAGGGGATCGAAAGCGGGAGAGGGCGCGTCGTTCATGCCGATGCCTTTCGCCAGAGCGCGGGGCCGAGCTGGTGGATCGAGGCGCCGTCCGCGTCCACCGCGACGGTGACGGGCATGTCCTCGACCACGAATTCGTAGATCGCCTCCATGCCGAGATCCTCGAAGGCGAGCACCTTCGAGGAGCGCACGGCCTTGGCGACCAGGATCGCCGCGCCGCCGACCGCGATCAGCGAGGCGGCCCTGTGGCGGCGGATCGCGGCGATCGCCTCCGGCCCGCGTTCCGCCTTGCCGATCATGGCGATGAGGCCGGTCTTCGCCAGCATGTCCTCGGTGAAGACGTCCATGCGGGTGGCGGTCGTGGGGCCGGCGGGGCCGACGGCCTCGTCGCGCACCGCCTTCACCGGGCCGACATAGTAGATCACGCGGCCCTCGAGGCTGACGGGCAAGGGCTCGCCGCGCACCATCATCTCGACCATGCGCTTGTGGGCGGCGTCGCGGCCGGTCAGCAGCCGCCCCGACAGCAGCAGCCGATCGCCCGCCTTCCACGAGGCGACCTCCGCGCGGGTGAGCCGGTCGAGATCGACGCGGCGGGCCGCGCCCGCCGTCCGCTCCAGCGCGACGTCCGGCCAGTCGGCGAGGGACGGCGGATCGAACCGGGCCGGGCCGGAGCCGTCGAGCGTGAAGCCGACATGGCGGTTGGCGGCGCATTGCGGCACGAGGCCGACGGGCTTCGAAGCCGCGTGGGTCGGCGCGGTCCTGATCTTTACGTCGACCACGGTGGTCAGCCCGCCGAGACCCTGCGCCCCGATTCCGAGCGCGTTGATGCGTTCGTAAAGTTCTACGCGCAGCTCTTCGAACGGATCGGTGGGGCCGCGCCGCAGCAGTTCCGGCATGTCGATCGGCTCGAACAGCGCCTCCTTCGCGAGCAGCATGGCGCGATCCGCGGATCCGCCGACCCCGAGCCCGATCATGCCCGGCGGACACCAGCCGGCGCCGAGGGTCTCGACCGTGTTCACGACCCAGTCGGCGACCGACGCGCCCGGATTGAGCTGGACGAAGCGCGCCTTGTTCTCCGAGCCCCCGCCTTTCGCCGCCACGACGACCTCGACCTGGTCGCCCGCCACGAGATCGACGTGAAGCATCGCCGGCCCGTTGTCGCCGGTGTTGCGGCGACTTCCGAGCGGGTCCGCCACCATGGTCGGGCGGAGCGGATTGTCGGCGTCGAGATAGGCGCGCGCCACCGCCTCGTCGACGAGCTCCTGCAGGCCGCGCGTCGTCTCGAACCGCACGCCGACGCCGACCTTCGCGAAGACCGCGACCATGCCGGTGTCCTGGCACATCGGCCGCCGGCCGATCGCGGCCATGCGCGAATTGACGAGGATCTGGGCGATCGCGTCCCTGGCGGCTGGGCTCCGCTCCCGCTCGTAGGCCTGCGCGAGGCTGCGGAGATAGTCCGCCGGATGGTAGACGGCGACGAACTGCAACGCCTCCGCGACGGACGCGACGAAATCCTCCTCGCGGATGACGGTCATGAACGATCCTCGTTGTCTGGGATGGTTCTAGAGCGAAATCCGGCAGGTTCGAAACGCCTCCTGGACGCCCCGGCTGGTCCGGGGCGTCCAGGTCTGCGGTGAGCGCAGCCGCCCGTCCGTCCATGGATCCCCCGACAAGCCGGGGCTTGACGGGTCACTTCGATCGAACGCCGCCCTAATGCGTCGGCGCGGCGATGACCGGCGGATGGATGACCATCTCGGTGAAGGGCCACAGATAGGCCTGCGCCATCACCAGGAGGCCCATCAGCGACGCGAGCGCGATCGAGTGCAGGAACACGTAGCGCAGGATGTCGCCCTCGTGGCCGTACCAGCGCGTCGCGGTCGAGGCGACGACGATCGACTGCGCGTCGATCATCTTGCCCATCACGCCGCCGGAGGAGTTCGCCGCCGCCATCAAGGTGGAGGAGACGCCGAGCTGCTCCGCCGAGATCTTCTGCAGCGAGCCGAACAGCACGTTGGACGAGGTGTCGGAGCCCGTCAGCGCGACGCCGAGCCAGCCGAGCATCGCGCCGAAGAACGGATAGAGCCACCCCGTCTTGGCGAAGGCGAGGCCGAGCGTGGCGTCGACGCCCGAGTAGCGGGTGACGAAGCCGAGCGCGAGCATGGCCGCGATGGTGAGCAGCGAGAAGCGCACCAGCACCAGCGTCTTCCAGTAGACCTTCAGCATCTGGAGCGGCGAAAAGCCCATCACGAAGCCCGCGACGATCGCCGAGATCAGGATGCCGGAGCCGGTCGCCGACAGCCAGTTGAGCTTGTAGATCGCGGCCTCGGCGGTCGCCTTGGCGACGACGGGCGGCACGCGCTCGATCAGTTTGTGAAGCGTCGGGACCTCGAACTGAACGAGAGAGATCCCGTCGAGGAACGTCTTCACGCTCTGGATGCCCCAGAGGAACACGACGACCGACAGGATGAGCCACGGGATCCAGGCGCGGATGACGAGCGCCCGGTCGTGGGCCTTGCCGACATGGCCGCCAGCGCCTCCGGCGGCCGGCGCGGAGCCGTCGGCCGAGACCCAGATCTCGCGCGGCTTCCAGGATTTCAGGAACAGCGTCAGGGCGCCGATCGACACGACCGCCGCGACCACGTCGACCAGCCAGGGGCCGTGATAGTTCGAGACGAGGAACTGCGGGACCGCGAAGCTGACGC
This sequence comes from Ancylobacter novellus, assembly GCA_003241695.1. GTDB lineage: Bacteria > Pseudomonadota > Alphaproteobacteria > Rhizobiales > Methylopilaceae > Methylopila. The sequence continues at coordinate 39,615 of QFPN01000002.1, forward strand.
CCGCGACGAGGATCGCCGGCCACACCTGCGCCATGCCGCGGAAGCCCGCGAAGGCCGCCACCAGCCAGAACGGCACGATCACGGAGAAGAACGGAAGCTGGCGCCCGATCATCGCCGACAGGTCCAGGAGATCGAGGCCCGTCACCGACTGGAGCGCGATCACCGGCGTGCCGAGCGCGCCGAAGGCCACCGGGGCGGTGTTGGCGATGAGCGACAGGCCTGAGGCCGCAAGCGGCGAGAAGCCGAGGCCGATCAGGATCGCGCCGGTCACCGCGACCGGCGTGCCGAAGCCCGCCGCGCCCTCGAAAAAGGCTCCGAAGCAGAAGGCGATCAGCAGAAGCTGCAGCCGGCGGTCGTCGGTGATGCCGGCGATCGAATCCTGCAGGACGACGAAAAGACCTTTCTCCTGCGTCAGCTGGTAGAGAAAGATGATGTTGAGGATGATCCAGCCGATCGGCAGCAGGCCGAAGGCCGCGCCGTAGAGCGCCGTCATGCCCGCCTTGTCCACGGGCATTCCGTGCGCGAATACCGCGATTGCAAGAGCCGCCACGAGGCCGGCGATCGCCGCCACATGAGCCTTCATGTGGAAAACGCCGATGCCGCCGAGCAGCACGACGATCGGGATCGCCGCCACGAGCGTCGACACCACCGGATTTCCGAAAGGATCGTAGACCTGCTGCCACATAATGCTGGAGCCCTTCCCCGTGATCCGCGCGCGTCTTCGTGCCGGACGCGCTTCCGGGGCGGAACGGTATCCTAAAACTCTCTCGCTCGCGCGGCCGTGAGCGCGTCGTGAAGAGGTCTTTTATAAGACTTTCGTTTTTCGGTGGTTTGGAGGTCCAGCGTCAGGAGGGCCGCCGGACCAAGGACGATCGCGGCGAACTCGACGCGGATCTCCATCTCTCCCCGCGGGGTACGGTTGGCGCGCAACGACGGACGAAATCGGCTCGCTCCTCGAAAACGAGCCGCTGCTGCGCCGGTTCGACACGTCCGTCAGTCAGATCATGAGGCGTACGCTCGCCCAAGGTCGCGGGCCCGCCGGGTTTGCGCCGCCTCGGCGCGTCGTGTAACCCTCGCCGTTCGTTTACGAAGGCGCCTGCGCAAAAGCCGTGACCGTTCCGTCCGCCACACCGTTGCTCGACCGCGTCGTCACGCCCGCCGACATGAAGGCGCTGGACGACGCGGAGCTGCGCCAGCTCGCCGACGAGCTGCGCCGCGAGACGATCGACGCCGTCTCCGTCACCGGCGGCCATCTCGGAGCCGGTCTCGGCGTGGTCGAGCTGACCGTCGCGCTGCACCACGTCTTCGACACGCCGAACGACCGGCTGATCTGGGACGTCGGCCACCAGTGCTACCCGCACAAGATCCTGACCGGCCGGCGCGACCGCATCCGCACCCTGCGCAAGGGCGGGGGGCTGTCGGGCTTCACCAAGCGCGCGGAGAGCGACTACGACGCCTTCGGCGCGGGCCACTCCTCGACCTCGATCTCCGCCGGCCTCGGCATGGCGGTGGCGCGCGACCTCAAGGGCGGCGACAACCACGTCGTGGCGGTGATCGGCGACGGCGCGATGTCGGCCGGCATGGCCTATGAGGCGATGAACAACGCCGGAGCGCTGGGAAGCCGCCTGATCGTCATCCTCAACGACAACGACATGTCGATCGCGCCGCCGACCGGCGCGATGTCGGCCTATCTCGCGCGCCTCGCCTCGGGCCGCACCTATCTCTCGCTGCGCGACATCGGCAAGGGGCTCGCCAAGCGCCTGCCGAAGTTCGTGGAGCGCGGCGCCGCGCGCGCCGAAGAGTACGCCCGCGGCTTCGCCATGGGCGGCACGCTGTTCGAGGAGCTCGGCTTCTATTACGTCGGCCCGATCGACGGCCACAATCTCGAGCATCTGCTGCCGGTTCTTCGGAACGTCCGCGACGCCGATCTCGGGCCGATCCTCGTCCATGTCGTGACCCAGAAGGGCAAGGGTTACGCGCCGGCGGAGGCCTCGGCCGACAAGTATCACGGCGTCTCGGCCTTCGACGTCGTCTCGGGCGCGCAGGCCAAACCCAAGGCCAACGCGCCGAGCTACACCAAGGTGTTCGCCGAAAGCCTGATCCGCGAGGCGGAGAGCGACGACCGCATCGTCGCGATCACCGCCGCCATGCCCGGCGGCACCGGGCTCGACCTGTTTGAAAAGGCCTTTCCGCAGCGGACCTTCGACGTCGGCATCGCGGAGCAGCACGCCGTCACCTTCGCGGCGGGGCTCGCGACCGAGGGGCTCAGGCCGTTCTGCGCGATCTACTCGACCTTTCTGCAGCGCGCCTACGACCAGGTGGTCCACGACGTCGCGATCCAGAAGCTCCCCGTCCGTTTCGCGCTCGACCGCGCCGGCCTCGTCGGGGCCGACGGGGCGACGCACGCCGGCGCCTACGACCTCGCTTACCTGAGCTGCCTGCCCGACTTCGTGCTGATGGCGCCGGCCGACGAGGCCGAACTCGTCCATATGGTCGCGACCGCCGCCGCCTATGACGAGGGGCCGAGCGCCTTCCGCTATCCACGCGGCGAGGGCGTCGGCGTCGAACTGCCGATGCGGGGACGCCGCCTGCCGATCGGACGCGGGCGGATTCTGCGCGAGGGGACGAGCGTCGCGCTGCTGTCGCTCGGCACCCGCCTCAAGGCCGCGCAGGAGGCGGCGGAGGAACTCGCGCTGCGCGGCGTGTCCGCGACCGTCGCCGACGCGCGCTTCGCGAAGCCGCTCGACCGCGATCTCATCCTGCGGCTCGCGCGCGAGCATGAGGTTCTGCTGACGATCGAGGAGGCGGCAGAGGCCGGAGGCTTCGGCGCGGCCGTTCTCCAGCTCCTCGCGATGGAGGGCGCGCTGGACCGCGGCCTGAAGATCCGGACGCTCGGCTTGCCGGACAGCTTCATCGACCACGACAAGCCGGAGCTGCAGCTCGCAGGCGCCGGGCTCGACGCGAAGGCGATCGCGGCGGCGGCCGTTGCGGCTCTTGGGCGCGACGTGAGGGCGGCGCTGCGCGCCTGAGAACCGCCGCCGTCATCCCGGGCTTGTCCCGGGATCCATGACCACAGGCCTGCCTAAGTTGCCGCGCCGTCGGCGTTAACGCATTCCGGGACAATCCCGGGACGACGGAGGAGAGTCTCGAGCCCCGATTTCGCCGGGCCGTCCATACAGACGCTCGTCGGGATCCGCCTCCAAAAAGGGCCTTGAAACCCAGTGCGTCTTGCGGCATAGAGCCGAACCGTAACGTACGGTACGGTTCTTTGGCCCAGCAGGACATCACCTCCGGAGGCGAGGAAATGACGGAGCGCCGCGAGGCGGTGCTCGACGCCGTGCTGGCGCTGCTCGTTGAAAAGGGCGCGGCCGCCCTCACCATGACGGCGGTGGCGCAGCGCGCGCGCTGCTCCAAGGAGACGCTCTATCGGTGGTTCGGCGACCGCGACGGCCTGCTGACCGAGACCGTGCGGTGGCAGGCCTCGAAGGTCAGGGCCGGCGCCTATGACCGCCAGCATCTCGACGCCGGCGCGTTGCGCGAGAGCCTCGAGGCGTTCGCGGCCAACTGGCTGCGCGTCATCGCCTCGGACACCTCCGTCGCGCTCAACCGCGTCGCCATCGGGCAGGCGGGAACGCTCGGGGCCCTGATGCTCGCGAACGGACGCTTCGCGATCGGCGAGCGCCTGAAGACTCTGCTGCTCGACGCCCGCGAGGCGGGGCTGGTGGCCTTCGACGACCCCGAGGAGGCGTTTCGCACCTTCTTCGGCCTGATGGGCCGCGACGTGCAGATCCGCCTGCTGCTCGGCGATCGGCCGCCGATGGACGAGGCCGTCATCGCCGCCGACGCCGCGCGCGCGTCAAACCAGTTCCTCGCCCTCTACGGGGCGGCGAAATCGCCGGTTTCCGCCGGCCGACCCCAAACCTGATCACTCCAAGGGAAGGAAGCCTCACATGCGCGTCTATTACGATCGCGACGCCGACATCAACCTCATCAAGGGCAAGCAGGTCGCCATCATCGGCTACGGCTCGCAGGGCCACGCCCATGCGCTGAACCTGCGCGACAGCGGCGTGCCGAACATCATCGTCGCCCTGCGCCCGGGTTCGGCGACCGCCAAGAAGGCCGAGGCCGAAGGCTTCAAGGTGATGTCGCCGGCCGACGCCGCCAAGGCCGCCGACGTCGTGATGATGCTGACCCCCGACGAGCTTCAGGCCGACATCTACAAGGAAAGCCTCGAGCCGAACCTTAAAGAGGGCGCCGCCCTCCTGTTCGCGCACGGCCTCTCGGTCCACTTCAACCTGATCGAGCCCCGCAAGGACCTCGACGTGCTGCTCGTCGCCCCGAAGGGCCCGGGCCACACCGTGCGCGGCGAATACCTGAAGGGCGGCGGCGTTCCCTCGCTCATCGCCATCTATCAGGACGCCTCTGGCAACGCCCATGACATCGGCCTGTCCTACGCCTCGGCGAACGGCGGCGGCCGCGCCGGCATCATCGAGACGACCTTCAAGGAAGAGTGCGAGACCGACCTGTTCGGCGAGCAGGCCGTGCTCTGCGGCGGCCTCGTCGAGCTGATCCGCGCCGGCTTCGAGACGCTGGTCGAGGGCGGCTACGCGCCCGAGATGGCGTATTTCGAGTGCCTGCACGAGGTGAAGCTGATCGTCGACCTCATCTATGAGGGCGGCATCGCCAACATGAACTACTCGATCTCGAACACCGCCGAGTACGGCGAGTACGTGACGGGTCCGCGCATCATCACGCCCGAGACCAAGGCCGAGATGAAGCGCGTGCTGAACGACATCCAGACGGGCGTCTTCACCCGCAACTGGATGCTGGAGAACAAGGTCAACCAGACCTCGTTCAAGGCGACCCGCGCGCGGAACGACGCCCACCAGATCGAGGAAGTCGGCGCGCGCCTGCGCGAGATGATGCCCTGGATCAAGGCCAAGGCCATGGTCGACAAGTCGAAGAACTGACGCGGACGTCACAGTCTCCGGCCGTCGGCGCGCTCGGCGCGTCGACGCCCGCTTTCGTTCGGGCCGCGCGCTGACGGGGTCTTAACGGTCTTTGTGCTTCGGTCGGCGACCTCGTGATACCCCGCCGTCGCGGAACCGACCATGTCGACTGCGCACCGTCCGACGCCGGACGCCGATCCCTTCCGGTCCGTGCTGCTTCGCGCCCAGGTCGCGGCCTACAGCCGGCAGGTCCCGCTGCTCTATGCGATGCTGTGCATGAGCTCGTTCGCGGTCGCCGCCGTGCATTACGGCGTGGCGCCGATCGCGCTGGTCGTGGCGGCTCCCGCGGTGCTTCTCACGTTCTGCGCCGTGCGATTCTATGTCTGGCGCCGACGTCGCGAGCGCGTGCCGGGCGCCGAGGAAGCCCGGCGGATGCTGCGCAGCGCCAATGTCATCGGTCCCGTTCTGGGCCTGTGCTTTCTGGTCTGGGCCATCGCGCTGTTCGGCTACGGCGACGCGTTCCAGAAGGCGCATGTCATCTTCTTCTGCGGCTTCACCGTGCTCGGCTGCATCTTCTGTCAGATGCACGTCCGCACGGCGGCGCTCGGCGTCACGCTGACCATCATTCCGGCCCTGACCGTATTTCTGCTGCTGCAGGGACAGCCCACGCTGGCGGCGATCGCGCTCAACCTCGCCGCGGTCTGCGTTGCGATGGTGCGAATGCTGCTCGTCCATTCGAGCAGTTTCGACTCCATGGTGGCGCTTCAGGCGGAGACCGAGCGGCTCAGCGAGGAGAACCGCCGTCTGGCGCTTGCCGACAGCCTGACCGGTCTGCCCAACCGGCGGCTTTTCTTCGAGGCCATCGAGAAGCGCGCCGCCTCCGATCCGGCGCGCCGGTCCTGCGTCATCGGCCTCATCGACCTCGACGGCTTCAAGCCCGTCAACGACCTGCACGGGCACGCGACCGGCGACAGGGTGCTGGTCGAGATCGGCCGCCGGCTCCAGTCGCTCGAGATCGAACATGTTTCCTTCGCGCGGCTCGGCGGCGACGAATTCGGCGTCTTCGTCGACGTCGAACTCGATCAAGAGGCGACTCTGCAGCTTGGCGAACGGATCTGCGACGCTCTCGGCGCGCCGGTCGCTCTGGAAGGCGTGCTGATCGAGCTGTCCGCCTCAATCGGCTTTGCAGCGAGCCGCGACGAACTCGCGTCGATCGAACGGCTCTACGAGCGGGCGGACTACGCCCTCTATCACGCCAAGCACCACAGGCGCGGCCGCACGGTCCTGTTCTCCGCGGAGCATGAGACGGCGATCCGTCGCGTCGGACTGATCGAGCAGGCGCTGCGTCGCGCCGATCTCGCCGAAGAAATGTCTCTTCTCTTTCAGCCCGTGGTCGACGTCGCCGCACGCCAGACCGTCGCCTTCGAGGCGCTCGCGCGCTGGCGCTGCCCGGACCTCGGCGCGGTTTCGCCCGCCGAGTTCATCCCGATCGCGGAGCGGACCGACCTCATCAACCGCGTCACGCGGACATTGCTCGCCAAAGCGCTCGACGTCGCGGAGACGCTGCCGCCGGGCATGCGGGTTTCCTTCAACCTGTCGGCCCGAGACCTGACCCCCGAAGCCATCCTCGGCATCGTCCACGTGGTTCAGGCCAGCCGCGTGTCGCCGTCTCGTCTCGCCTTCGAGGTGACGGAAACGGCTGCGATGCGCGATTTCGCGGTCGCCGAGGGAGCGCTCGCGACTCTGAGGGCGCTCGGCGCGAAGATCGCTCTCGACGATTTCGGCTCCGGCTATTCGAGCCTGAACGCGGTGCGCCGCCTCACGCTCGACGCGATCAAGGTCGATCGCGGCTTCAGCGTGGACATCGAGAGGGACGAGACAGCCCGCGACATCGTCAAGACCGTCATCGACCTCTGCCGCAACCTGAAGCTCGGCTGCGTGGTCGAGGGCGTCGAAACCGAAGGCCAGGCGCGCATTCTGCGGTCGCTCGGCTGCACCGCGATCCAAGGCTACCTCTATTCGAAGCCGCTGTCGGCGGCCGAGATTCCCGCCTATCTCGAACGTGAGACCCGCCAGACGATCCCGGGCCGCGTCGCCGCGCCGGCATGATCCGGCAGCACGGGAGCGGATCACGCAAGGGCGCCTTGCGGGCTCGGCGGAAACCGGACACAAGCCGCGCTTCTCCTCCCTCCGTTCCGAAGCGATTTTCATGACCTTCGACAGCGTGATCCAGACGGCGCTCGACTTCGTGCGCGAGCACGAGGCCTGGGCGCCGGTCATCGTCTTCGTGCTGGCGCTGCTCGAGTCGATCGTCGGCCTGTCGCTCGCCGTGCCCTCGACCCCGATCTTCGTCGGCGTCGGGGCGCTGATCGGGGCGAGCAACATCGCGTTCTGGCCGATCTTCGCGGGCGTCGCGCTCGGCGGCTTCGTCGGCGACTGGATCTCGTACTGGCTCGGCCGCCACTTCAAGGAGCCGGTGCTGAACTGTAAGGCGGTCCGGGACCGACCGCAGATCATCGAGCGCACCGAGGCGATCGTGCGGAAGTGGGGCATGGCGGCGGTGTTCGTGTGCCGCTTCATCAGCCCGATCCGCTCCTTCGTGCCGTTCGTCGCGGGCATGTTCCAGATGCCGTTCTGGCTGTTCCAGATCGCCAACGCGTCGTCGGCTGTGGTCTGGGCCTATGTGCTGCTCGCGCCGGGCGCTGCGCTGCTGAGGCACTACGGCATCGCCTGACGAGTAGGCCGCAGATGAGGCTGCATCGCTGAACTGCACGCCGTTCAGCGATGCAGCCTCGACGCGGAGATCGACGCGGCGCTAGAAGGCGGTTGGCTCACGGTCTTTCGCGTCATGAACATCCTGTCGATCCAGTCCCACGTCGCCTACGGTCATGTCGGCAACGCGTCGGCCGCGTTTCCGCTGCAGCGGCTCGGCCATGAGGTCTGGGCCGTCAACACCGTGCAGTTCTCGAACCACACCGGCTACGGCGCCTGGCGCGGGCCGGTGTTCCCGGCCGAGACGATCCGCGAGGTGGTGCAGGGCGTCGAGGAGCGCGGCGTGCTCGGAACCTGCGACGGCGTCCTGTCCGGTTATATGGGCGAGGCGGCGATCGGCGAGGCGATCCTCGACGCCGCCCGGCGGGTGAAGGCCGCAAACCCGAAGGCGCTCTATTGCTGCGATCCGGTGATCGGCGACGTCGGCCGCGGGGTGTTCGTGCGGCCGGGCGTGCCGGAGTTCATGCGCGATCGGGCGATCCTCGAGGCGGACGTCGCGACCCCGAACCAGTTCGAGCTCGGCTTCCTGACCGGCCGCGAGATCGCGACGCTTGGCCAGGCCAAGGCCGCGGTCGCGGCGCTGCGGGCCGCGGGTCCGGACGTGGTGCTGCTGACGAGCCTCCAGATTGACGAGACGCCCGGCGACGCGATCGAGATGCTGGCGGTCGACGGGGAGCGGGCGTGGCGCGTTCGCACGCCGCTGCTGCCGGTCTCGGTGAACGGCGCCGGCGACGCGACCGCGGCGCTGTTCTTCGCGCATCTGCTGGAGACCGGATCGGCGGCCGAGGCGCTGAAGAAGGCGGCCTCGTCCGTCTACGGCGTGCTGAAGGCGACGGCGGAAGCAGGATCGCGCGAGATCCTGACGGTGGCGGCGCAGGACGAATTCGTCGCGCCGAGCCGGGTGTTCGAGCCGGAGCCCGCATGAGGTCCGGGACGCGACCTTTCCGCTCCCTCCCCCTTGTGGGGAGGGTAAGGGTGGGGGTGGCTCCGGATAAAGCGCTGACGTCGAGCGTCGAGCGGCGTCGCCGTCCGCGGTTTATTCTGAGCCACCCCCACCCCCGCCCCACAAGGGGGAGGGGGGAAGAGGCTCCGTCATGAGCGCCGATCTCGACGACGCGCCGGGCGCGCCGCGGGTTGTTCCGGTGCGCGGCGTTTCCGCCAGGCTGCTCGCCGGCCCCCATCCCGTCGAGGCGGCCGAGCGCGCATCCATCGCGCGCGAATGGGAAAAGGCTCTTGCTGAGAAGCCGAAGATGTTCGACGGGCGCGTGCTGCTCGGCGAGAGCGCGGAGGTCCGCGACGGCGCGCTCGAAGTCGCGTTCCGCGAGGTCGGCTTCTCGCTGATGATCTGGCGGCGGACGCTCCCGGCCGAGACGCGGCCCCTGCTCAACGTGTTCGGAGCCGCCGCCGTTGTCTCACGCGACGGCGCCGTGCTGCTGGGCCGGATGGGCGACCACACGGCGAACGCCGGCCGCGTCTATTTTCCCTGCGGCACGCCCGATCTCGGCGACGTCGTGGGCGAGCGCGTCGACCTCGACGGTTCGATCGCCCGCGAACTCAAGGAGGAGACGGGGCTCGGCGAGGCCGACGCCTGTCCCACGGACCGCAGGCTCGCGGTGTTCCACGGCCCGCTCGTCGCTTATGTCCGCGTCTATCGCTCCGGCCTCGACGCCGATGCGCTGCTGGCCAAGGCCCGAGCGCATCTCGCGGCCGACCCGGAGCCGGAGCTTTCAGAGGTCGTGATGAAGCGGCGAGGGGACGCGCTCGGCCCCGAGATCCCGCCTTACGCGCGCGCCGCGATCGAGGCGATCCTCGCGGCGGATTGATCCCGCGCCTCATTCGACGTAAATACATGGCCTCGCCGGGATGTCCTCTATCCTCGCGTTCTTTTCGGTTTCGGATTTTTCAGTCGATGCGCGCGACCGGCGTCATCATCGCGGACCTGACCACGGCCTTCCCCGGCCGCGCGTCGCTTCGCGCCCGTCTGCTTCTCCTTAGCCGCCCCTGAGGGCCGGCCGGGCGCTTCGCGCCTTGGCGCTCAGGGGAGAGACAAGAGCCGCCAGAGACGAGACGACAGGCGCGCCCGAAGCCGAAACGGCCAAGAGCGGGACCGGCGCCCGACCCAAGGACTGATCCGAAATGACCGCTTCCAACGACCGCGTCGTCATCTTCGACACGACGCTGCGCGACGGCGAGCAATGCCCCGGCGCGACCATGACCTTCGAGGAAAAGCTCGATGTTGCAGCTCTCCTGGATCGCATGGGAGTCGACGTCATCGAGGCCGGCTTCCCGATCGCGTCGAACGGCGACTTCGAGGCCGTTGCCGAGATCGCACGACGCACCGAGAACGCGACCGTCGCGGGCCTCGCGCGCGCCATTCCCGGTGACATCGCGCGCTGCGGCGAGGCGGTGCGCCATGCGCGGCGCGGCCGCATCCACACCTTCGTGTCGACCTCGCCGATCCATCTCGCGCACCAGATGCGCAAGACGGAAGCGGAAGTGATCGAGATCATCGCCGCGACAGTCGCTCAGGCGCGCAACCTCGTCGACGACGTCGAGTGGTCGGCGATGGACGCGACCCGCACCCCGATCGACTATCTCTGCCGCGCGGTCGAAACCGCGATCAAGGCGGGCGCGACCACCATCAACCTGCCGGATACGGTCGGCTACGCGACGCCCGAGGAATATGGCGACATGTTCCGCCAGGTGCGCGAGCGCGTGCCGGGCGCCGATCAGGTGATCTTCTCGACCCACTGCCACAACGACCTCGGCCTCGCGGTCGCGAACTCGCTGGCCGGGCTCGCGGGCGGCGCGCGGCAGATCGAATGCACCGTCAACGGCATCGGCGAGCGCGCGGGCAACGCGGCGCTGGAAGAGGTCGTCATGGCGCTCAGGACCCGCAAGGACGTGCTGCCCTGGGACACCGCGATCGAGAGCACCCTGCTGACCCGCGCCTCCCGCCTCGTCTCGGCCGCGACCTCGTTTCCGGTCCAGTACAACAAGGCGATCGTGGGCAAGAACGCGTTTGCGCATGAGAGCGGCATCCATCAGGATGGGATGCTGAAGAACAACGAGACCTACGAGATCATGACGCCGGCCTCCGTCGGGCTGACCAAGACCTCGCTCGTCATGGGCAAGCATTCTGGCCGCGCGGCGTTCAAGGACAAGCTGAAAGCGCTCGGCTACGAGCTCGGCGAGAACGCGCTGCAGGACGCGTTCCAGCGCTTCAAGGACCTCGCGGACCGCAAGAAGCATGTCTACGACGAGGACATCGAGGCGATCGTCGACAACCAGATCGCCTCGGGCCACGACCGCATCAAGGTGCTGTCGCTGACCGTGATCGCTGGCACCATGGGGCCGCAGTCCGCGACGCTGACCCTCGACATCGAGGGCGTGCACACGACCGTGCAGTCCTCGGGCAACGGCCCGGTGGACGCGATCTTCAACGCCATCCGTCGCGTGGTGCCGCACGAGGCGACGCTGGAGCTCTATCAGGTGCACGCCGTGACGGAGGGCACGGACGCGCAGGCGGAGGTGTCGGTGCGGCTCGAGGAGGACGGCAAGACCGTCACCGCGAAGGTCGCCGACCCAGATACGCTGGTGGCGTCCGCCAAGGCCTATGTGTCGGCGCTGAACAAGCTCTCGGCGAAGCGCGGCAAGATCAACGCGCAGGCCGCGATCAGCGCCTGACCGCAGGCTCGGGACTCGAAAACGGAAAACGGGGCCGGCGCGAGCCGGCTCCGTCGTCGTTTCACAGAGCCCCAGTCACGGCCCGCTCACTCCCCTGAGGCGGCCGCGACGGTCGCGGCGTTCTTGCAGGTGTAGACGCGGATGTCGTCGATCATCCAGCCGTCCCACATCCCGTTGAAGTCGCTCGCGGCGCGGAAGCGGAACTTCACGTTCTTGCCGGAGAGCGACGACAGGTCGATGCGGCTCGACGTCCAGCCGCCGGAGAACGCCGAGAACGCCTTCTGGCCGGCGAGCGCGCTGCCCGTGCCGCTGAGAAGCGTGGCGTTATAGGGGTTGTCCAGGAACATGCCGGGACCGACCCGCTTCCAGGCTCCGCCGTTGACGCTGTACTCCACCACGCCGCCGGCGCGCGACCCGCCGCTGTCGGTGTAAAGATTGTAGTAGTGCGCGAAGCGCAGATAGGCCCCGGCCGGGATCGCAAGATTGCTGGTCGAGGCGATGTTGTCGTCGATTTGAGTGTTCGACGAGACGTAGACCGAATGGGCGTTGCTGGACGCGTAAATGTCGAGGACCTGCCAGTTGGGTCCGGCCGGCTGATAGGAGAAGTTGGCCGAGTTCTTGGCTTCGAACTTCTCGAAGGCGACGTTCTTGGGCGTCTTTCCGCTCGGGCAGGTGGCCGCCTCGGCGGGGATCGGCCAGTATTGCGGCTGCTCGCTCATCTCGGTGGCGGCGACGGCCTTCGTGACCTGCGAGCAGTCGCTGGCCGTGAGGGCGTCGCCCGCCTTGCCTTTCTTGGTCCTCGGCTTCGTACCGATCAGGTCTGTGCAGGCCTGTCGGAGAGCGTTGCCGAAGTCTGCGTAATCGCTCGACGAGGTCAGCATGAAGGCGTTGACGCGGTAGAAGATCGCCGACGCCTTGTCGATGCCGAGACCGCGGATCGACCGGCCGTTGAAACTGCCGCCGTCGGTGATGAGGTAGGCGGCCTTGTTGCCGACGCCGCTGTTGGTGTGGACGCCGCCCTGGTCGGTGAAGCTGAAGTCGCCCGTCCAGAACGTGCTCGTCATTCTGTCGGGTTGGCTCGACTGGGTCGGGTCCTTCATGTTGCGGATCGCGCCGATCGGCAGATCCTCGCCGAGCAGCCAGCCGTCCCCCGTCGCGCCGTCGGCGCGCTGGATCAGCTCTCCGAAGATGTCGGACAGGGATTCGTTGATCGAGCCGGACTGGTAATAATAGAACAGGTTCGACGTGAAGCTCGTGAAGCCGTGGCTCAGCTCATGGCCGACGACGTCGAGCGCGGTGGCGTAGTCCTTGCCGTACACCATCTGGCCAAGGTCCGAGCTCCAGAAGGCGTTGGCGAAATCCTGCCCGGCCGTATTCTGGTAGCGCACCGTCGAGACGAGCGTCAGACCTTTGTTGTCGAGGCTGTTGCGCCTGAAGCGCAGCGCATAATAGTCGTAGGTTTTTTCGGCGTATCTAAAGGCGAGCTTGACGTCCGGGACGGAGCTTCCGCCGGGATTGCCGACGCCGTCGGCCGCGCCGCACGGAACCTTGCTTTTCGAGTTCGCGGCGTCGCAGACCCGCTGGGTCGCGTTGGCGGGCGGCGCGGCGTGGTTGATCTGGTTGAACTGCACCGCGACGCGGCCGGTCTGCGCGTCGACCAGCACGAACTGGTCGATGTCGATCCGCGTCCTGCCGGTGACGGCGACCCGCCAGACGAGCGCGGGCGAGGCGGCCGGGCCGCCCATGACGCGGGCGTCGTGGATGGACAGGACCGGGTCCGAACCCTTCAGCTCGTCGGCCGTCACGCGATAGACGCGCGCCGTCGACTCCACCGCGATCTTGAGGGCGTCCGCCGCCGTCACATCGGCCTGCGTGGAGACGTCGAGATCGCCGGCGCTCTTCGCCTGCACGGACTTGACGTTTCGGGAGGCGTCCATCTGGACGACCAGCTCGGCGCCGATGATCGGCAGGCCCTTGTAGCTCTGCTGGAAGCGGACGAAGCCGCGGCCGTCGTCGTCGACCGACGTCTTGGTCGCGGCGACGTCGCTCGTGCCGGCGCGCAGCCCGAAGGCGGAGGATTGCTGGTTCAGGAACGCGGCCGCGGCCTGCTCGAACGTCGCCGCCCCGCCGGGCGCTGCGGCGGAGGCGACGGAGCCGCCGGCGGGGACGGACATCCAGGCGACGAGCCCTGTGGCGGGATTGCGGACGATTTCGACGCCGCCCGCCTGGGCGAACGCAAGGGCGGAACCTGAAACGGCGAAGGCGGCGGCGAACCCCACCCTCGCGATATGGCGTTGAGAGGGGCGCATAGGTTTCATCCGAAAAGCGTTTTTTGGCTCATTGCGATCAGAGACGGCCGTTACCGTCCATGACAAGTTTACGACAAGTCCAAAAAGAAAACATAGGCACTCATACGCACGTAATACTACGTAGGCGCGTTCTTTCCGTCATCCCGCGCGAAGCAGCCTGACCGCGGCGTCGCGTTCGAACAGATGAAGCAGAAGGCGAAGCGCCTGTCCGCGCTCGGAGAGGAGATGCGGATCCTGCGCCAGCACGAGGCCGGCGTCGTCATGGGCGACGCGCACGAGCGCGCCGTGGGTCTCAAGCCGCGCGAGCCTGAAAACCGGCGCGCCGGACTGCCGGGCGCCCAGCACCTCGCCTTCGCCGCGAAGCTCCAGGTCCTTCTCGGCGATGACGAAGCCGTCGTCGGTGTCGCGCAGCGTCTCGAGCCGGGCCTTTGCGGTCTCGCCGAGCGGTCCCTTCCAGGCGAGCAGGCAGGTCGAGCGACCGGCGCCGCGCCCGACCCGGCCGCGGAGCTGATGGAGCTGGGCGAGGCCGAAGCGCTCGGCGTGCTCGATCACCATCACGGTCGCCTCGGGCACGTTGACGCCCACCTCGATCACCGTGGTGGCGACCAGGATCGGCGTCTCGCCGGAAACGAAGCGGGCGACGGCGGCGTCCTTGTCGGCGCCCTTCAGCTTGCCGTGGGCGAGCGAGACCTTGCCGGGAAACGCCTCCGCCAGCGCGCCGAAGCGGTCCTGCGCCGCGGCGACGTCGAGCGTCTCGGACTGCTCGACCAGCGGGCACACCCAGTAGACCCGCGCGCCTGATCCGATCGCGCGGCCGACCGCGCCGACGATCTCGTCGAGCCGTTCGAGGCTGACAAGCCGCGTGTCGATGGGCGTGCGCCCCGGCGGCTTCTCGTCGAGCGCCGAATGGTCCATGTCGCCGAAGGCGGTCAGCGCAAGCGTGCGCGGAATCGGCGTCGCGGTCATCACCAGCATGTCGACCGCGGCTCCCTTGGCCGCGAGCGCGAGCCGCTGGCGGACGCCGAACTTGTGCTGCTCGTCCACGACCGCGAGCGCCAGGTCGCGGAACGCGACGTCGTCCTGGAACAGCGCGTGGGTGCCGATCAGCAGGTCGATCTCGCCGGCTTCGAGCCGGGCGAGCAAAGCGGCGCGCTCGCGGCCTTTCTCGCGGCCCGTCAGCAGCGCGGCCGCGAGACCTGCGTGGGCCGCGAGCGGTTCGATGGTGGCGAGATGCTGGCGCGCAAGAATCTCGGTCGGGGCCATGATCGCGGCCTGCCGGCCCGCCTCGATCGCGGTCGCCGCCGCGAGCAGGGCCACGATCGTCTTGCCCGAGCCGACGTCGCCCTGGAGCAGGCGCAGCATGCGTTCTTCCACCTTCATGTCGGCGCGGATGGCGTCGAGCGCGCGCGTCTGCGCCCCCGTCAAAGCGAAGGGCAGGGCGGCTTCGATCGCCGAGGAGATGCGGCCGGTCCCGGAGGTCGAGCGGCCCGCGGCGCGCTTCATCCGCGCCCGCACCAGGGCGAGAGCAAGCTGGTTGGCGAGCAGTTCGTCATAGGCGAGGCGGGTGAGCGCCGGCCCGTCCGCCGCGACGTCCGCGGGACTGCGCGGCGCGTGCAGGCGTTCGAGCGCCGCGCGAAAACCCGGAAAGCCGCGGCTCGCCATGAAGGCGGCGTCGAGCCATTCGGGCAGTTCGGGAACCCGTTCTACAGCGGCGCGGGCGGTGCGGTTGACGAGGCCGTGGCCGAGGCCCTCGACCAGCGGGTAGGTGGGCTCGACCGCGGGCAGTTTCGCGAGCCCTTCGGCGTCGACCACATGGGCCGGATGGACCATCTGGAACGCGCCGTCGAACAGCTCCGGCGTTCCCGAAACCCAGCGGGTCTCGTCGAGCGGCAGCAGCTTGTCGATGTAGCCGGCCTGCGCCCGGAAAAAGACCAGCGTCATGGCGCCGGTCGCGTCGGCCACGACCACGCGGTAGGGCGCGCGCGACGACCGCGGCGGCTGATGCCGCTCGACCGTGACCTCGACGGTCGCGACCTCGCCGGCGACGAGCTCCGAGATGGTCGGCCGCGCCCGCCGGTCGACCGCGCCGGTCGGCGCATGCGTCAGGACGTCGAGGACGCGCGGCCCTTCGTCGGGCGCGTCGGGCAGAAGCCGGGCCAGCGCCTTGGCGATCTTCGGCCCGACGCCCGGCAGGCTCGTGGCTTCGGCGAACAGGGGATCGAGGCGGGAGTCGCGCATGGGGCCGATAGAGGAGGGGGGAGAGCCTCCGCGCAAGGGGGGCAGCCTTGTGTGCGGCTGAGCCGGAATGCGTGCTTCGAGACGCCTTCCTCCGGAAGGCTCCTCAGCATGAGGACCGTTTCTGTTTCCTCTCATCTCCCTCATGCTGAGGAGCGCCGAAGGCGCGTCTCGAAGCACGCAGTTGGTTTCCGTTCAACCTACCGGTCGGCGTTCGCCCGCAATCCCCCCGCCTTCTCGATGAAGGCCGCCACCGCCTCCACGCCGTCGCCGGACTTCACGCAGGCGAAGACGTAAGGCGCGCCCTTTCGCATGCGGATCGTATCGGCCTCCATCACCGCGAGGTTCGCGCCCACGAGCGGCGCGAGGTCGGTCTTGTTCACCACCAGCATGTCGGAGCGGGTGATGCCCGGCCCGCCCTTGCGCGGGATCTTCTCGCCGCCCGCGACATCGATCACGTAGACGGTGATGTCGGCGAGCTCCGGCGAGAAGGTCGCGGCGAGATTGTCGCCGCCGGATTCGATCAGCACGAGGTCGAGATCGGGAAACCGGCGGCTCATCTCGGCGACCGCCGCGAGGTTGATCGAGGCGTCCTCGCGGATCGCGGTGTGGGGGCAGCCGCCGGTCTCCACCCCCATGATCCGCTCGGCCGGCAGCGCGCCGGCCTCGACGAGGATGCGCTCGTCCTCCCTGGTGTAGATGTCGTTGGTGATGGCGCAGATCTCGTAAGTCTCACGGAAGCGCTTGCACAGCGCCTCCATCAGCGCCGTCTTGCCTGAGCCCACCGGGCCGCCGACGCCGACGCGCAGGGGGCCGTTCGAAGAAGCGGTCATGAGCGGAAAAGCCTCGTATATTGCGTCTCGTGACGGGCGGAGCTCATGTCGAGCCTGAATGTCGAGTTGGCGAGGTCGTCAAGGCCAAGAGTGGACGTCTCCTCGGCGATCCGGCGCGCCAGCGGCGCGAGCGCGGCGACGATGCGGGCGCCGGCCGTCTGGCCGACCGGCGCGAGCCGCACCCCGGCCGAGACCAGCGCCTGCGCGACAGCGACGAGGAACGCGGCGGCGGTCTCCTGCGCCTCCGCGCCGTGCGCGCCCGCCGCCGCCCCGACCGCGACCGGATAGGCGACCGGCCCGTCGAGGACGGCGGCGACCGAATCGAGCCGCTCGTGCGGCCAAGCGGCTAGAATGGCGTCGAGGAAGCTGCGGCCCTGCTGGCTGGTTTCGAGGTGAAGCTCGCGCGTCGGCGCGAAGGCGAGGGCGAGGTCGTTCACGTCGCGCAGCGCCGCGACGTCGCCGAGGGCGGCGCGATGCGCCGCCTGCAGCAGGATCGCGTCGTTGCGGCCGAAGCCGAGGGCCATGACGTCCTTCAGCCAGCTCAGCAGCGAGGCTTCGTCGCGTACGTCGCCGTCCTCGACCGCCTGTTCCAGCCCGTGGCTGTAGGCGTAGCCGCCGACCGGGAAGGCGGGGGAAAGCCAGGCGAGGAGGAGGGTGGTGGACACGACCTTCCGATCGGATTTACTGCGCGCGCCAAAGCTGGCGGCGGGGAAACGAGGCTGCTCCATGGATCCCGGACTGCGGCGCGTCACGCGCATTCCGCTGGAAGAGCTCTGGGACGACAAGGGCGCCTTCGGTCAGCGCTTGTCGTATCTTACGGCCCATCGGATCAAGGAGATCCTCCGACAGGCGCCCGTCCGCCTCGTCGAGGCCGACGTCGGCGCCGGTCTGCGCTGGACCGCGCCCGAAGATTGCTACGCCCGCTGGAAACAGGTCGCTGCGAACGTCGCCGATCCGGATGGATTTTCGCCCGAGGATTTCCCAGACGACGTCGCCTTCGTCGCCTCGGAATGGCGTGGCAGGGCCGGCGAACGGCTGATCGTGCTGGAACTGCATCACTGAGTATTCGAGGTCCCCGTCAGTCATGCGGATTGCTCCGCCCTCCTCGTCATGCCTCGGCTCGTCCGGGGCATCCATGGCGCCGCTCGACTCCCCGTCTGCGGAGATCCTTCCCGGCGATGGATCCCCCGGACGAGCCGGGGGATGACGAGCGCCGGGGACGCGGTCACCCATGCGCATGGCCGTGGTCGTGATAGGCGCCGCGTTCCGGGCGGAACGGCCGCCTCACCTCCCGCACGGCGCCGCCGAGGCCGCGGACCATCTCGGCGAGGACGTGGTCGGGCGCGACGTAGATCGCGCTTTCCGTCACCTCCGCCGGCGTATGGCGGTTGCCGAGATGCCAGGCGATCTTGGCGAGCCGGAGCGGCGTTCCCGCCGTGATCTCCATCAGCGCCTCCTCGGCCGCCCGCACCTCGACGAGCCGCCCGTCATCGAGCACGAGCGCGTCGCCGTCCTCGATCGCCATGGGGCGGGCCAGGTCGAGCAGGAAGCCGAGGCCGCCGTCGCTGGTCATGGCGAGCCGCCGGCGTCCCCGCGCCTCGTGGTTGAGGGTGATGCGGTCCGCGATGAGGGCGGGCTTCACCGCCGGGCGGCGGACGACGGAGAGCACGCGGATCATCGCAGCCTGAGACTCATTCCGGCCGCCAGGCGAAATACACCATGGGGTCGGATCCTGGACGCCATGATAGGCTTGCCTTTTCAAGCGTGGCCTCAAGCTCGATAGCACAAAGACAGAGATCTAAGTCCTGCCAGTCCCGACCCTCGGGCAGGTTACGGAAAGGACTTTCGGAGGCCCACACCAAGCGATCTTCTCCGCCGAGAAGCTCGGCGAGCTGACGAGGCGTCCAAAACTCTTTTCCCTCGAACGTCAGGCTGTTGCACATGAAGTCCTAGCGGTGTCTTCGATGATACGAAACAAACGGTCAAATTTTCTAGTCGCGTTCAAAACAGGAAATACCGCTGCGCCATCGGCAGCTTTTCGGCCGGCTCGCACACCAGAAGCTCCCCGTCCGCCCGCACGTCATAGGTCTCGGGGTCGATCTCGATGACCGGCGTGGCGTCGTTCAGGATCATGGATTTCTTCGAGACGCCGCCGCGCATGTTGGCGACCGCGACCATCGGCTTCTTCGCGCGGATCCTGTCCGCGAGCCCTTCCTCGATCGCGGCGGCCGAGACGAAGGTGAGCGAATTCGCGAGCGGCCCGGCCCCGAAGGCCCCGAACATCGGCCGGTAATGCGTCGGCTGCGGCGTCGGGATCGAGGCGTTGGGGTCGCCCATCGGGGCTGCGACGATCACGCCGCCCTTGATCACGAGGTCCGGCTTCACGCCGAAGAAGGCCGGGCTCCAGAGCACGAGGTCGGCGAGCTTGCCTTCCTCGACCGAGCCGACATGGCCCGACGCGCCATGCGCGATCGCGGGGTTGATCGTGTACTTCGCGACGTAGCGGCGGACGCGCAGATTGTCGTTGTCGCCGGTTTCGCCCGGCAGGCTTCCGCGCTGGCGCTTCATCTTGTCGGCGGTCTGCCAGGTGCGGAGCACGACCTCGCCGACCCGGCCCATGGCCTGGCTGTCCGACGACATCATCGAGAGCGCGCCGATGTCGTGGAGGATGTCCTCGGCCGCGATCGTCTCCTTGCGGATGCGGCTTTCCGCGAAGGCGAGGTCCTCCGCGATCGACGGATCGAGGTGGTGGCAGACCATGAGCATGTCGAGATGCTCGTCGATCGTGTTGCGGGTGTAGGGCCGCGTCGGGTTGGTGGAGGAGGGCAGCACGTTGGCGAGGCCCGCGACCTTCATGATGTCGGGCGCGTGGCCGCCCCCGGCCCCTTCCGTGTGGAAGGCATGGATGGTGCGGCCCTTGAAGGCCGCGATCGTGTCCTCGACGAAGCCGCCCTCGTTCAGCGTGTCCGAATGGATCATCACCTGCACGTCGTAGCGGTCGGCGACCGTCAGGCAGCAGTCGATCGCGCCGGGCGTCGTGCCCCAGTCCTCGTGCAGCTTCAGCGCGCAGGCGCCGCCCTTGATCTGCTCCTCGAGACCGGCGGGCAGCGAGGCGTTGCCCTTGCCGGCGAAGCCGAGATTCATCGGAAAGCCGTCCGCCGCCTCGATCATGCGGGCGATGTGCCAGGGGCCGGGCGTGCAGGTGGTGGCGTTGGTGCCGGTCGCAGGCCCCGTGCCGCCGCCGAGCATGGAGGTGACGCCGGAGCACAGCGCCTCCTCGATCTGCTGCGGGCAGATGAAGTGGATGTGGCTGTCGAAGCCGCCGGCCGTGAGGATCTTGCCCTCGCCCGCGATCACTTCCGTGCCGGGGCCGACCACGATGTCGACGTGCGGCTGCACGTCCGGGTTCCCGGCCTTGCCGATCTTTGCGATGCGGCCGTCGCGGAGGCCGATGTCGGCCTTGTAGATCCCGGTGTGGTCGAGCACGACCGCGTTGGTGATGACGGTGTCGACCGCGCCTTGCGCGCGCGTCGCCTGGGACTGCCCCATGCCGTCGCGGATGGTCTTGCCGCCGCCGAACTTCACCTCCTCGCCATAGGTGGTGAAATCCTTCTCGACCTCGACGATCAGGCTTGTGTCCGCGAGGCGGATGCGGTCGCCGGTCGTCGGGCCGAACATGTCGGCGTAGGCCGCGCGGGAGATCTTGGCGGGCATGGCGAAGCTCCGTTACGGAACCGGAATAAAACCGGGCGCCTGAGCGGCGAATTTGTCAAACGTGGCTGTTTCGGAATAGCCGGCCGTCGCGGCCGAAAGGGCGATGACATGGTCGGCGAAATCGGCCTTGCTCGCCCGCCATTGATGGAGCGCGGGCGGGATCACCGCCTCCACGACCACGTCCGACAGATCAAGAATGGCGTCGAAGATCACGATCGTCTGAGCCTTGGTGCGCTCGAACGAGGACTGCAGCACCCAAGCGAGCTCCACCATCGTCACCGCGGCCACATAACCGGGCTGTTTCGGAGTGCATCGCTTGGCCACCAGGGCGTGCGCTCGTCCCGGCTGGTCGCCGCCGTCGTCGATGACGAGCCGCAGCACGACATTGGTGTCCAATCCGATCATCTCCGGAGGCGTCTGCTCCGCGCCTCGGCGATCATGGTCTCCAGATCTTCGTCGCTGATGGGATGCGGCCATTTGATCAGGCCGCGCAGGTCGGAAAGCCGGCCCTTGCGGGGCCTGATGCGCGCCTGACCGTCCCGCTGCAGCACGAGATCGATCCTGTCGCCGGTCTCGATGCCGGCCTTTTGCCGGAACTCCGCCGGCAGAGTGACCTGCCCCTTCGACGTGACGGTCATGGCGAAGGTCGCGAGATCGTCGTCGCCTTTCATTGTGACCGCTCCTTGCAAGGCCGTTATTCCTTACATGATACATCATGTAAGGCGTCGGTCACAGTCCGCCCATCACATCCTGCCTGAACCCGAACACCTTTCGCGCGCCGGACAGCGGCACCAGCGTCACGGTCCGCGTCTGGCCCGGCTCGAAGCGCACCGCCGTTCCCGAGGCGATGTCGAGCCGCATGCCGCGGGCGGCCGCGCGGTCGAAGTCGAGCGCGGGATTGGTCTCGAAGAAGTGGTAGTGGCTGCCGACCTGGATCGGCCGGTCGCCGGTGTTCGCGACCGTCACGGTGACCGTCTCGGCGCCGGCGTTGAGCTCGATTTCGCCGTCCGCCGGCAGGATTTCGCCGGCCGTCAGCTGCGAGGCCGCGCCGCGGATCGGGTGGTGCACGGTGACGAGCTTGGTGCCGTCCGGGAAGGTCGCCTCGACCTGGATGTCGTGGATCATCTCCGGCACGCCATCCATGCACTGATCGGCCGTCAGCACATGCGCGCCGGACTCCATCAGCTCCGCGACCGTGCGCCCGTCGCGCGCGCCCTCGACGACGAAATCCGTGATGAGGGCGACCGCCTCCGGGTGGTTCAGCTTCACGCCGCGGTCGAGGCGGGCGTGGGCGACAATCGCCGCCATCGCGATCAGCAGCTTGTCCTTTTCGCGGGGAGTGAGGTTCATGAGGCGGTCCGGTCGGTTTCGGTCAGCATGTCCACACCCTCGGCAAGGGCCGGCCGAGAAGCAAGGGCAGAAGGGCGCGGGCGGCGTCGCGCACACGCTCGGAGGAAGGCGCGAGCAGGCGGACGACCAGCATGCCGTTCCACGCGCTTGCGCCGCTTTCGACGGCGGGGTGCGCGGCGAGCGCGTCGCGCGCCGGATCGAGTCTGGCCTCGGCATGCGGCGCCATGTGGAGGATGGTCGCGATGGCCGAAGCGCCGCCCGCGACTGTCTTTCTGGCGAGCAGTTCGCTCACCGGACCGCGGAGGCTCAGCGTCTCCGCGAAGGCGAGGCGGCCTCCGCGAGAGACGCGCCAGCGATCCTCCAGCAACCCCGTCTCCACCGTCTCGCCGCGCGCCTTGCGGCCGAAGGCGACGCCTTCATAGACCGTCAGCGCTGCGTCCGGCGCGACCTCGGCGTCGAGCCGGCGGACGAGGCGGGCGCGGTCGAACAGGATGGTCTCCTGCGGCGCCCAGAGCAGACTTGCGCCCGCGCAGACCTCAAGGCGGGTCGAGACCGTCGTGTCGGGGCCGTCGGATCGGTACACGCGCTCGGCGCCGGGGGTCGCCAAGGAGAGCGTCGCGCCGGCGCCCGCCAGCGCCTCGACCGACATCACGTCGCCGCAGGCGAGGCCGCCCGCGACGTTCAGCATCACGGCCTCGAGCCCGACGTCGGCGCGCGGCAGGCGCAACCGCGCCGCGCCGCTCTCGGCGAGCCGCTCGACGCGGGTCCTGCCGCCGTCGGCCGAAACCGAAATCGCGAGCCGGCCCTCTGCGCGCTGGCGGCGCGGAGCGGCGACGTTCGTTCTTTCGAGGCGCGGGGCGGTCAGTGTCATCGTCATTGTCGAACGCGCCTACGCCTACACGACCCGCCGCTTCGGATGAAACGATCCGGAGGGCGATTTCAGCGATAAAACGGTGACGACGGCTTCGGAGATCCACGCTCGTAAAGCAGGAAGGTCGCGGAGGACGGCGGGGAGGAGACGCCGCCCTCCGCGACGGCTCGCACGGGGAGGGCCATCAGCAACCCTGTCCCCCGCACTCGCCGGTCCCGGCATCGAAATCGCCGCGCGTCGTCTCCACCCAGTCAGCGTCGAGATCCTTCGCGGCGCGATCGTAAAAGCTCACGCAAGGGCGGCGCCATGTCGTGATTTTCATTCCGGTTCCGGCCTCCCAACCCGTTCGCAGCGCATTCAAACGTGGGTGGACGTCGAACGAATGTCTAATTTCTGGGCGGATTTCGGCCGGCGCCCAATCCGCGATCAGAGCGGTCGTCCGAAAACTCGACCGCGACGGTCTGTGGCGCTGCATTTCATGATCGCACCCAAGTGGCATGGCGCTTGCTTTTCTTCCGTCGTGCAGAGCGTCTAGGGTTCCGGCCGCCATTTTCGGCGGCGCTGGTCCGAGAGACGCGCTCCCGGGAGAGCCGGGAGTACACGGCGGGGCAAAATCCCGGGAGGTCACTGCACGGGTTCGCCGCCGCGGACCGACCTCCTGATGCGTGCGCGGCGAACTCCGAAGACGCCACCGGCCAGAAGGCCGACCGACCGAGGAGTCATCGATGCCGCGTCGCCTGCTCGCCGCCCTGTCGCTTTCAGCGCTTGCACTGACCGCGGCCTTCGCGCCGCCGGCCGAAGCCGCGCCGAAGAAGAATTTCGAGATCGCCTGGACCATCTATGTCGGCTGGATGCCGTGGGCCTACGCCGCCGAGGCCGGCATCGTGAAGAAGTGGGCCGACAAGTACGGCATCGACATCAAGGTCACGCAGATCAACGACTACGTGGAGTCGATCAACCAGTACACGGCCGGCAAGTTCGACGGCGTGACGCTGACCAACATGGACGCGCTGACCATTCCGGCCGCCGGCGGCGTCGACACGACCGCGGTCATCGTCGGCGACTTCTCGAACGGCAATGACGGCGTCGTCTCCAAGAAGGCGAAGACCGTCGCAGAGCTCAAGGGCGCGAGCGTCAACCTCGTGGAACTCTCCGTCTCACACTACCTGCTCGCCCGCGCGCTCGACAAGAACGGCATGGCCGAGAAGGACGTGAAGGTCGTCAACACCTCGGACGCCGACATCGTCGCCGCCTTCAAGGCGCCGGACGTCGAACAGGTCGTGACCTGGAACCCGCTGCTCGCCGAAGTCGCGGCGGAGCCGGGCGCGACGAAGCTGTTCGACTCCTCGCAGATCCCCGGCGAGATCATCGACACGCTCGGCGTCAACACCGAGACGCTCAAGGACAATCCGGACTTCGGCAAGGCGCTCGCGGGCATCTGGTACGAGACCATGGCGGCGATGGAGGGCGAGGCCGGGAAGGCTGCGCGCGAATCCATGGCCAAGCAGTCCGGCACCGACCTTGCGGGCTTCGACGCCCAGCTCGCCGCCACCAAGCTGTTTTCGAAGCCTGCCGACGCGGTGGCCTTCGTCGAAAGCCCCGATCTCATCAAGACCATGGATCTCGTGCGGACCTTCTCGTTCGACCACGGGCTGCTCGGCGAGGGCGCGAAATCGAAGGACGCGGTCGGCATCGGCTTCGCGGGCGCGCAGACCCTCGGAGACGAGAAGAACGTGAAGCTGCGCTTCGACCCGACCTTCATGAAGATGGCGGCCGACGGGAAGCTGTGAGGGACGGGGGCGTGCGCCGCCCTCGCGTCCCGGGCTTGACCCGGGACCCAGACGCGCGACGGCCCAAACCGGCGTCCGTCGGCGTGCGCGCCTCTCTTTCAAACCGTGACGGCTATGGATCCCGGCTCAAGGCCGGGACACGAGGTCTGCGGCTCCGTCCGCTGTTCGGGGAGATCTCATGCGTCGTGCGATGAACATACGGCCGGCGGCCGGATCGCGGCTGCTGCTCGCCATCATCCCGTTCCTGCTGCTCGCCGCCGTCTACGTCGTCGGCTCGGCCGAGCGGCGGGCCGAGAACCCGAACGACAAGCTGCTGCCGCCGGTTTCCGAGATGGCCGCGACCGCGACGCGGCTCGCGACCGAGGCGGACCGGCGCACCGGCGAGATCACGCTGGTGGCCGACACGCTGTCGAGCCTGCAACGGCTCGCGCTCGGCCTCGGCTTCGCGACGGTGGTCGGTCTCGTGCTCGGGGTCGCGCTCGGGATCATCCCGATCGCCTCGGCCGGCGGCGGGCCGCTGGTCGCGGTGATCTCGATGATCCCGCCGATGGCGATCCTGCCCATCCTGTTCATCATCTTCGGTCTGGGCGAACTCTCGAAGATCATCCTGATCGTCATCGGCGTCGCGCCGCCGATCGTGCGCGACATCGCCATGACCGTGCAGGCGATCCCGACGGAGCAACTGGTCAAGGCGCAGACGCTCGGCGCCTCGACCTGGACCACGGTGGTGCGGGTCGTGCTGCCGCAGGTGCTGCCGCGGCTGATCGAGCTCGTGCGGCTCCAGATCGGCCCGGCGTTCCTGTTCCTTATCGCGGCCGAAGCCATCGCCTCGGATTCGGGGCTCGGCTACCGCATCTTCCTCGTGCGCCGATATCTCGCGATGGACGTGATCCTGCCTTACGTCGCCTGGATCACGCTGATCGCCTTCGTGCTGGACCTTCTGCTGGCGAAGCTCGCTCGCTCCGCCTTCGCCTGGGCCTATGTCGGAGAGCGGCGATGAGCGCGATCACGGTCGAGAACGTCTGGGCCGAGTTCGGCGACCAGATCGTCATCGAGAACCTCAATCTCGAGGTGAAGTCGGGCGCGTTCCTGTCGGTCGTCGGCCCCTCGGGCTGCGGCAAGAGCACGTTCCTGCGCATGGTGCTCGGCCAGGACCGGCCGAGCCGCGGCCGTCTGCTGCTCGACGGCAAGCCGCTGCCGGACGAGCCGGACGCCGACCGGGGGGTCGTGTTCCAGCGCTATTCGGTGTTCCCGCACCTGACCGTGCTCGGCAACGTCGTGCTCGCCTATGAGCTCGGCCAGTCGCGCTTTCTGGGCAAGCTGTTCGGCGCGGCGAAGCGCCGGGCGAAGGAGCGCGCCGAGGAGCTGATCGTCGGCGTGGGCCTCAGCGCCCATCGCGACAAGCATCCGAGCGCGCTCTCGGGCGGAATGCAGCAGCGCCTCGCGATCGCGCAGGCGCTCGCCAAGGACCCCAAGGTGCTGCTGCTCGACGAGCCCTTCGGCGCGCTCGACCCCGGCACGAGGGCGCAGATGCATGCGCTGATCAAGCCGCTCTGGGAGCAGGCCGGCATGACCGTGATCATGGTGACGCACGATCTCAAGGAAGCGTTCAACCTCGGCACGCGCGTGGTGGCGTTCGACAAGGTCCGCCACGACCCGCAGGCGCCCGGCCGGTTCGGGGCGCGCGTCACCTACGATCTCGACCTCACCCGCGAGGGCGCGGTGCCGGTGCTCGGCTTCCAGAAGCCTGCCGCGCCGCTGATGGCCGCGCAGTGAGCGCGACGGTCGCCGTCTTCCCCTCCCCCTTGTGGGGAGGGGTGGGGGGTGGGGGCGGCTCAGGATCGAGCGCCGCCACCGACGCCGCTCTACGCCGGACCGCGCACGCCGTTCAGAATCACCCCCACCCTTGCCCTCCCCACAAGGGGGAGGGAGGCTTCGGGCGTAGCGCTTTGAATTACCCGCTGATGACGTTCCCGACATCCTTCGGGAAGACGGCCAGCCTTACCCAAGGAGAAGCCGAATGACCCGTCCCCTCAAGCGTCGCCGCCTCGCCGGCCGCGCGCCCGCCCGCGAGCGCCTGCGCCTTCATCACCCCGATTTCTCGAAGCTCGACACGCAGGGCTGGAAGGCGCTCGATCGCGAGAAAGACCTGCCCGAGACCATGTGGCGGAAGGAGCAGCAGTGGGCGCTCGACATGGGGCTGCCCGGCGCCGACTCGATCACCGACAAGTCGATCCCGACCTTCGCGCGCGGCGAGCTGCCCCATTTCGCCGGCATCAACACCTTCATGAAGGCGCCTTACGTCGAGAACGTGCGCGACGTCGGCAAATACGACGCCGCCGTGCTCGGCATTCCGTTCGACAGCGGCACCACCTACCGCCCCGGGACCCGCTTCGGGCCGCAGGGGGTGCGGCGCATCTCGGCGCTCTACACGCCCTACAACTACGAGATGGGCATCGACCTGCGCGAGCAGATGACGCTCTGCGACGCCGGCGACGTGTTCACCATCCCCGCAAACCTCGAAAAGTCCTTCGACCAGATCACCCGCGGCGTTTCCCACGTCGCCTCGTCCGGCGCGCTGCCGATCATGATCGGCGGCGACCACTCGATCGGCTTCCCGTGCGTGCGCGGCATCGCGGACGTGACCTCGAAGCGCATCGGCATCATCCACTTCGACCGCCACATCGACATCCAGGAGAAGGATCTCGACGAGCGGATGCACACCACGCCGTGGTTCTGGGCCACCAACCTGCCGAACGTGTCTCCGAAGAACCTCGTGCAGCTCGGCATCGGCGGCTGGCAGGTGCCGCGCTACGGCGTCTCCGAGGCGCGGAAGCGCGACACCAACGTGCTGACCATCGAGGACATTGAGAAGTTCGGGCTGGAGAAGACCGCCGAGATCGCGCTGGAGCTCGCCTGGAAGGACGCCGACGCGGTTTACGTGTCGTTCGACGTTGACAGTATCGACTGCGGCTTCGTGCCCGGCACCGGCTGGCCTGAGCCGGGCGGCTTCCTGCCGCGCGAGGCGCTGAAGATCCTCGGCCTCGTCACCGCGCCCGGCATCTGCGGGCTTGAGGTGGTCGAGGTCTCGCCGCCCTACGACACCTCCGACATCACGGCGCTGTTCGGCACCCGCGTCATCGTCGAGGCCTTGGGCTCGATGGTCGCCCATGGCACGCTCGGCAAGCACAAGTCGATCATCGACAAGCCGGTGAGCTTCTGATGGGCGGGCCTTTGAAGGCGATTGCGCAACGTTCCCGCTCCCCTCTCCCGCGCGCGGGAGAGGGTAAGGGTGAGGGTCGTCGGCGCAGGAGCCTCAGATCGGAACGCTTCCCGAGCGGACGCGCTCACATCGAAACCGGCGCCGCCACGTCCCCTCATCCTCACCTTCTCCCGCAAGCGGGAGAAGGGACGGTCGACGTCGCGCCAGGAAGGGTCTGACGTCATGCATTACGGCCACGATCACAATCACGACCACAATGGCGGCGGCCATTCCCACGGCCATGGCCACAACCAGCCGACCGCCAAGAGCGCGCAGTGGCAGACGCCGCACCTGCCGCATGGCCACGCCCACGCGGACGAAGATCCGCGCAAGACCGATCTCGACCTCGTCGAGGCGGCTTTTGTGGAGGCCTTCATGAACGCTTCCGACGTCACGAGCTTCCTGCGGGTCGCGGGCGTGCCGTTCGTGGGCGAGGACGGGGAGGGGCGCCGCCTCCATCTGCTGCGCGTCGAGACCGAGGACCTCGTCGACGTCGGCGCGGTCGCGCCGCTGCTCGGCGGCGCGGGGGTGCGCTATGATCCGCTGCCCGCCAAGATGACCTCCCGGCGCCGGCGACTCGCCTTCCTGTTCCACGACGGGCGGGCGATCCAGCGCCTCGATCTCGCTTCCGCCAAGGCGCTCGCCGACCGCACCGAAGCCTCCTTCTTCGAAACTCGCGCCGACTGAGGGCGCCGTCATCGCTTCCGGAGAACCGTCATGACTTTCCGCTCCCTTCGCACGCTCGCCGCCGGCGCCGCGGCGCTGCTTCCAACCGCGGCCCTCGCGCATCCCGGCCATGGCGAGGCCGTCGGCTTCATCGCCGGCGCCGGCCACCCGGTCGGCGGGCTGGACCACGTGCTCGCCATGGTCATGGTGGGCCTGTTCGCCTATCAGCTCGGCGGTCGCGCCCTCTGGCTCGTGCCGGCCACCTTCGTCGCCGTGATGGCGGCGGGCGGCGCGCTCGGCATGGCCGGCGTCGAGGTTCCGTTCGTCGAGACGGGCGTCGCGCTCTCGGTCGTCGCGCTCGGCGCGGCGGTCGCCTTCGGCCTCAAGGCGCCGGTCGCCGCCGCCATGGCGATGGTCGGCCTGTTCGCCGTGTTCCACGGCTACGCCCACGGCGCCGAGGCGCCCGAGACGGCCGGCGGAGCCTCCTACGCCGCGGGCTTCATGCTGGCGACGGCGCTTCTCCACGCGGCGGGCGTCGGCTTCGGCGCTCTCATCGGGCGTATCGGCGCCGCGCAGGGTCCGCTCGTCGTCCGGACGGCCGGCGGACTTGCGGGGCTAGCCGGACTGGCGCTGCTCGTCGGCGCGGCCTGACCGAAAGAGGGGCTTCGCGTTCCGCGCATTCGCGCTACTTCACGCGCGGAACGCGAAGCCGGCGAGCGGCCGGTTTCGCAGTCGCGCGAGAGGAGCACCATGGCCGACGCCGCCCGGATCTACGCCGTCGCCAACATTGCCGGAGACGGCATCGGCAAGGAGACCCTTCCGGAAGGCGTCCGCGTGCTGGAGGCGGCGGCTAGAAAGTTCGGTTTCGAGATTCGCGGGACCGACTACGACTTCGCTTCGGCCGACTACTGGCTGAAGCACGGCCGCATGATGCCGGAGGACTGGAAGGAGGAGATCGCCCCCAAGGACGCGATCTTCTTCGGCGCGGTCGGTTGGCCCGCCGTCGTGCCCGACCACATCTCGCTCTGGGGCTCGCTGATCCAGTTTCGGCGCGAGTTCGACCAGTACGCCTCTGTGAGGCCCGCGCGGCTGATGCCCGGCGTGCGCTGCCCGCTCGCAGGCCGTTCCGTCGGCGACATCGACTTCGTCGTCGTGCGCGAGAACACCGAGGGCGAATATTCGGCGATCGGCGGGCGCATGTTCCCGGGCACGCCGCGCGAGGCCGTCATCCAGGAGACGGTCTTCACCCGAACCGGCGTCGACCGCATCATGCGCTACGCCTTCGAGCTGGCGCGGACGAGAAAGCGCCGGAAGGTGACCTCGGCCACCAAGTCGAACGGCATCGCGATCACGATGCCTTACTGGGACGAGCGCTTCGAGGAGATGCGCAAGGCCTATCCCGACATCGAGACCGACAAGCGCCACATCGACATCCTCGCCGCGCAGTTCGTGCTGCACCCGGACAGGTTCGACGTCGTCGTCGCCTCCAACCTGTTCGGCGACATCCTGTCGGATCTCGGCCCAGCCTGCGCCGGCACGATCGGCATCGCGCCTTCCGCCAACATCAATCCCGAGAGAACCTTCCCGTCGCTGTTCGAGCCCGTGCACGGCTCGGCGCCCGACATCGCGGGGCAGGGGATCGCGAACCCGATCGGACAGATCTGGTCGGCGGCGATGATGCTTGAGCATCTCGGCGAGCTCGAAGCCGCTGCGGCGATCGTGAGGGCGATCGAGACCGTGCTCGCCGACGAACGGCTGAAGACCCGCGACCTCGGCGGAAGCGCGGACACCGAGACCTGCGGCAAGGCGGTGGCGGACGCGCTGTCGTGAGCGCGACGCTGCGGAACGCGACGGTCGACCATGGTTGGCGTAGCCAGACTGCCACCCGGGCCTATAAGCGCTGCGCCCCGCAGAAAACCGGATGGAAAACGCCGATGAAGCGCGCCGTTATCGCGACAGCCTTCGCCCTGCTCGCCGCCTGTCACGCCGCGGCGGCCGAAGAGAGCCGGGACAGGAGCGTGGCGGCCTGCAAGGCTGTCGCCGGCCCTGCTGACAAATCGCATCTCGCGGAGCTTTCCGAGGACGATCTCAAAGAGAAGATGTGCCTCAGCTCCCTGTCGGTCGTCCGGTCGGCCGATCCCATGGCCGGCATGGAATGCCGCCTCGCCTTCAAGGCGCTTCTCGGCGAATTCTCGCGACGCCATCCCGGCAAGGAGATGAAGGACGTCTACGGGCGCTGCTGAGGCGCCGCGTGTCGCGCTCGCCCCAGCGCCGGTTTTCGACTGCGCGATCGATGTTGCGGCGGCGAACAGAATCGCCGGAATGTCCGTCGTCGCCGCGAAGTCGCGTCCGCCATCGCATCGCCTGACATTGAGAAAGTCCGATACGGCCATCCCGGTCTTCGTCGGCGCGTACGGTGGGGGTTTTCCCGATGGCCTCTCGCGCACGGGCGGCGGCGTACTACGTCGCGCCGGTCGGCTCGCTCGCCTTCGGCGCGGCGCTCGTCCTTCTCGGCGGGCATCTCCCGATCGCGCCGCCGTTTGCCATCCTGATCTACGCGACCGCGACCGCCATCCTGTTCTCGACGGTGTTCGTCGTTCTGCATCACGCGGAGAGCGTCGCTCATCGCATCGGCGAACCGTACGGAACCTTGCTCCTGACATTCGCGGTGACGACGATCGAAGTCTCGATCATCGTGTCGCTGATGCTGGAGGGAAAGAACAATCCGACGCTCGCGCGGGAGTCGGTGTTCTCCACCGTCATGATCGTGACCTGCGGCGTCGTCGGCGCTTGCCTGATGCTTGGCGGCTGGCGCCACGGCCATCAGGAGCTCAAGCGTCAGGGCACGACCGCTCTTCTGTCCGTTCTGTTCGCTCTCAGCGTTCTCACGCTCGTCCTGCCGAACTATACGCTGACGACCGCGCCCGGCACCTTCTCGGTCTGGCAGTTGGCCTTCGTCGGCGCGCTCGCCGTGCTGCTGTACGCCGCGTTCGTCTTCGCCCAGACGGTGAGCCATCGCGACGATTTCGTCGAGGATCTCGTGGCGCGCCCCACCCACGACGCCCGCCCGGAGCGGCGGGAGAACGTCGCCGTCAGCCTGATCATGCTGTTCGCAGGCCTCGGCGGCGTCGTGCTGCTTGCGGAATATGTCGCTTCGGGCGTCGAGCACGGTCTGGTCGCGCTCCGGATGCAGCAGGTGGACGCGATCATCGGCGCGTTGATCGCGACGCTGGTTCTTCTGCCGGAAGGCGTTTCGGCGATCCGCGCGGCGAGAAACAACGAACTTCAGCGCAGCCTGAACATCGCCCTGGGCTCGGCCTGCGCGACCATCGGACTGACGATCCCGACCGTGGCGCTCGTCAGCGTGCTCACCGGGCGCGAACTTGTGCTTGGCCTCGGCGCGGGAGACAGCGCGCTGCTGATTCTCGCCCTCGCGATCTGCGTCCTGAGTTTCAGCACGGGTCGGACGATCGTCCTGACCGGCCTCGTGCATCTGGTCGTGTTCGTGGCCTATCTCCTGCTGATCGTCGTGCCCTGAGGGCGCCGAATGCCGATCGGAGGGAGCGCGTTTTGCGGAGGGACGGCAAAAGCAGGGCTATGAAGCCTAGATTCATATTTTTAAATATCATTTGATCAGCTTTGAGAGATGCGACAAATGGTATTTACGCAATATGTTGTAGGGTTGGTTTCCATTTTTATTGCTGATTTCAGTATGGAGCAGCATGAGCGCGACCCTTCCGACCGCCGCTTTCCTTGCGCAGGTCTCGCCGGACTTATGCTTCAGGTTGTTGAGCGCCCACGCCGGCCGGCTGAACCAGTGCGCGGCGCACGTCATGGCGCGTCGCGACGAGCGAACGAGCTGCACGAACCGCGAATGGGTCGAGCACCTTCGCAAGCGGCGGCGGGCTGCGGCATCCGTTCGGCGGCGGCTGCGGCGGCTCTATGATCGTGCTGACGAGTTTGGCGTCGACATCGGGCAGCCGACGCGGCCGCGGCCGGCCGAGCCAAAGCCCCTTGCCGAAGTCATCGTCACCGCGCGCCGCTGTCACGACGCATGGGGCGACCTTCAGAAAAGAGCGTGAAGAATGAAAGCGCCCGCCCTCACCCGCGGGCGTTTTCAGTCCAACGTGGCGGGCTTTTGATATGTTGGAACTGAAAACCCGCATTGCACGAGGCAAAAATGGGCCAGACACGGACACCCCAACTCGGGCTCCATTCGTTTTCTTGTCCCCATTGTAAGGCATTTGCGCACCAAGATTGGTATCAGATCCTAATAAGAGGTTTTACAGACAAGGGCTCTCCGAGGGCTGTTTTCGAAGAAGACGCACTAGAGATGGAGCATTCAACTCATCTTCCGCCCGATATAGCTCAAAAAATGTCAAAGTTTTTCAGGCAGATAATTACGGGGAAGCCATTCGTCGACGAATCTTCAGAGTCACAATACGCCAGTTATATGAACAATTGTTTTGCTACGCTGTGTTATAGTTGCGGCGATTTTGCATTGTGGATCCACGAGCGGATTGTTTGGCCTACGTTCTCGTCTTCTCATTTTGCAAATGACGACATGCCGACAGATATCAAAAGGGATTTCGAAGAGGCTGCGGCCATTGTCGACAGCTCTCCACGGGGAGCCGCAGCCTTACTAAGGCTTTGCATTCAGAAAATTTGTAAACACTGCGGTGAAGCAGGAGAAAATATTAACACCGATATTGGCCGTCTTGTGCAGAAAGGTCTAAATGAGCGGGTTCAGAAGGCTTTAGATATTGTCCGGGTTATTGGAAATGAAGCTGTTCATCCAGGTCAGATAGATCTTAGAGATAATGAAGGAGTAGCAGGGCAACTATTTACACTCGTAAATTTGATTGTAGAGGAATTAATCTCAAAGCCCAAAAAGATAGATGCTATTTATGCGCTGATACCTGAAACAAAAGTTCAGGCGATCAAAGACCGTGACATCAAAAAGAGCTAGATATTTCAATGCGACGGCCTGTAATCAGCGCCAAAGAGCTCATGCGGTGTATCAAACGCTTACCCGTCTGGTAGCCCGGCCCGCCATGGTCGGACGAATTCGGACGCTCGGACCGCCCATTCCTACGTCCGTTTCAGTGTAACAGTTTTAGGACTAATCCCAACTAAGATCCTGAAATGATGGATAAAATTAGGTGGCGGAGACGGAGGGATTCGAACCCTCGAGACCCGTTTCCAGGTCTGCTCATTTAGCAAACGAGTGCCTTCAGCCTCTCGGCCACGTCTCCGACGGTCGAGAGGGGTACACGCGGCGCCGCGGGCGGTCAACGGGCTCGGCGCGCGAAAGCGCAGAGCGTCCGCAGGTTTCCGCAGGCGCGAAGGATCCGCGCGGGCCGGGCCCTCAGTGCGCGCGAAGGTGCTCGCGGGCGGCGCGCTGGGCGTCGGCGATCTCTTCGGCGGTCATCTCGAGCGCGAGCTCGCGGCGCATCCGCGCGGCGTCAGCGACGCCCTCGCGGGCGGCGAGATTGAGCCACTTGTGCGCGGAGACGCGATCGACCGGCGCGCCGCGCCCGATGGCGTGCATCACGCCGAGCTGGAAGTAGAGCGCGCCGGAAGCGACCGCGCCGAGCGCGCCGCAATCGGCGGAGGACATGTCGTAGCGAGCCATCTGCTTGATCCTGCCTGAATTCGTCTTGCGTCGACCTTGTTCCTGCCGACGTTCTGGAGACGATGATCGATCCGCTCCGCTACCATCCATTTAAGAGTTGAGATGAATGCAAATTGAATCAAATGAAAATGCTCTCTAAATTTAGTCCTGCGTTTACCGTTCATTTCCGAGAGCATGAGGGGCCGACGCCTGAACGCGAGCGTTGGCCGAAGCGTGGGCGTTGACCATCGGTCAACCACGCCGCGGAAAAGCGAGGCAGGCGAGGGCGACGGCTTTCCTGCGGACACGCGCGGGAGCATGATATTTCAAAATGGACGGCTGGCGCCGAGCGACCGGTGATCCCGAAACGGCCGGCGATCCAGGGAGCAACGCCATGATCCGTTCCATCGCGCTCGCGCCGGCGCTGTGTCTCGCGCTCGCCGCCGCGGCGTCCGCCGATCCCGTAGGCGTCTGGAGCACGCCGAAGGCGAAGGTGCGCGTGTCCGACTGCGGCTCTGGGCTCTGCGCGACCATCCTGTCGCTCAAGGAGCCGAACGACGCGACGGGGCAGCCGAAGGTCGACCGCAACAATCCCGACCCGTCGAAGAAAAGCCGGCCGATCGTCGGGATTTCGGTGCTGAGCGGCATGAAGCCTGACGGCGCGCGCTGGCTCGGGCAGATCTACAATCCCGAGGATGGCCGCAGCTACAAGGCTTACATGACCGAGGGCGACGGCAAGCTCACGGTTGAGGGCTGCGCGTTCGGCGGCCTCGTCTGCAAGACGCAGATATGGAAGCGGAGCGAGTAACCTGACGGTTCGAACTTCTTCCGTCCAAATATCCAAACCTGAAGCGTTCGTTCCCATCTCACTTTTTATTTTTTCGGGCGGGCGGCGGGAGCTTCCGGGCCGCTAAGACGTTCTTTGCGCAGAACGACCAAAGCGAACAACAAGACGCTGAGACCTTTGCGGGCGGTTAGCGACCCGCCTTGGCGCGAAAAAGGTGAGACAATGCGCAAGATCTTGACCATCGCCCTGTCGGGCGCGCTCACGGCGGTGATTTTTGCTCCGCTGGCGAACGCACAGTCGGGCTACGACACCAACACCAATCGCGGCGGCGCGACGACGGGAAGCGGCGAGGCGCGTCCGGATGCGACGACGGGCGCGAGCGGCGGCGCGCCTTCAGGCGCAGCGTCAAAGGCCGCCCCCACTCAAGGCAGCGTCTCGGGCAGCGGTATGTCGCGGCCGGACGCATCGCCTGCCGGAGCGAGCGGCGCGCCGGAGGCGTCGCCCCCTAAAAAGGCGACCGGGACCCAGAACGACTGATTTTCTCGCGATCGGCAAACAAAGGCCCGCCCGAGCGTCTCCGGGCGGGCCTTTACGTTTCGCGGATCGTTGTGGTCCGTCAGAGCTTGCGCCCGAGCACCACGCCCGCGAGCGTCGCAATCAGCACCATGTTGAGCGCCCGCTTGCGCCGAGAGCCGCGGCGCTGGAGCGGGACCTCGTCGTGAAGCGTATCGTCGGCGGCCGCGCGCATCGCCGCCGCGCGGGGTGGTTTCGCGGAGCGGGCTTCGGACAGCGCCGCGCCGGCCGCGCCGACTTCCGCCCGCACGCGGTCGAACAGCGGCGCAGGTCGCTTCGGCTTCGGCTCCCAACTGCCGATCCAGGCGATCAGCCCTGCGAGGACCAGCAGTCCGCCGCCGACGGCAGCCGCGGCGCCGGCCGCACCGAGCCGCGGCTCGAGCGCGATCACGGCCGCGGCGACGAGCGCGCCGAGGCCGAGCAGCCCGAGCACGCCGGCGACCGCGAGGAACCCTGCGAGCTTCTTCATCCGGGCGATGCGGCGGCCGATGTCGAAGGTCGCAAATCCCAGGCCCGCCTGCAGCAGCAGGCGCAGCATCAGCGGCGGCTCCGCCCGAGCGCGCCGACCACGTAGCCGACGCCGAGCGCGATCAGCACGGAGGTCAGCGGGTTCTCGACGACGGCGTCGCTGAGATCCTCGGCCGCGCCCTCGACCTTGGCGCGGGCGGTGTCGACGCCTTCGCGAGCGGCGTTCTTCGCCGTCGCGGCGCCGTCGGCGAGGAGCGACTGCAACGTGTCGGTCAGGCGCGCGACATCGTCCCTGAGAGCGGCGAGGTCGGCTTCGAGCGCGGATTCGGGGGCGGCGGCGCCGGGTTGGGTGTCGGACATCGGCGTTTCTCCTGTCGGGTGGTGCGGTCGGCGGTCGTCGCGCCGCGCTTTCGGTGAGGTCGGAGGCGGAACGTCGGCGGGATCGAGGACGTTCCGGGCGGATTTCAGGCGGTGCGGGCGCGCTGTCCGAACAACACAGCCTGTGCGGCCTTGTCGTTCGCGAGGTCGACCGCAGGGGCGTCGACCTTCACGGCGAGGCCGCGCTGCACGGCGGGGCGCGCGAGCATCCGTTCGAGCCAGCGCTTCACGTTCGGCGTGTCGTCGATGTCATGGCCCTGCTTGTCCCAGAGCTTGGCCCAGCCGACGCACGCCACGTCCGCGATCGAAAGCTCGCCGCAGATGAAGTCGCGTCCCTTCAGCCGCTCGTCGAGCACGCCGTAGAGCCGGTTGCCTTCGTTGACGTAGCGGTCGATCGCGTAAGGGATCTTTTCAGGGGCGTAGTTCCGGAAGTGATGGATCTGGCCGAGCATCGGCCCGAAGCCGCCCATCTGCCAGAACAGCCATTCGTCGACCTCGATCCGGCCACGCTCGTCGGCTGGATACAGCTTGCCCGTCTTGCGTCCGAGATACTGCAGGATCGCCCCGGACTCGAAGATCGAGATCGGCCGGCCGCCGGGGCCGTCCGGATCGACCACGGCCGGCATCTTGTTGTTCGGCGAGATCTTCAGAAAGTCCGGCTTGAACTGGTCGCCCGCGCCGATGTTCACCGGGATCACGCGATAGGGCAGGCCGATCTCCTCGAGCATGATGGTGATCTTCCATCCGTTCGGTGTCGGCCAATAATAGAGGTCGATCGGCGCGCCGGCGGCTTCGGCCATGGGAGGGTCCCTCGCATCTCGTTCGAGAGCGAAGCTAGACACGACGTGGGCGCAGACAAGGCTCGACGCCCTGCGCTGTCTCAGCGCGGGGGCTCGGCGAACCCCTTGAAGAGGATCGGGCCGGTCGGCCTGCCGGTCGGCGAGCCGCCGGCAGGTTCGAGCGTGATCTCGTAGAGTTGCCGCGGTTTCGGCGCGGGCAATGATACGGGGGTGAGTCGCGCCGCGCCGTCGTCTTTGAGCAGCCCGAGCGAGACGGGCCCCGTTTCGCGGTCGGGCAGCGTCCAGACCTGCATGATGCGTCCCTCCGGCACGGCCACGTCGGAAAGCGGCGCGACGTAGGACGAACCGTCGGCGAAGACCTCCACGATCGCCCCCGGACGATCGTCGGCCGTCAGCAGCACGGCGATCACCTGCGGCTGCCTTTGGGCGTCGCGATATGCGAGGCCCGCCGCCACCGCGAGGACGACGCTCGCCGCGGCGCCGGCCAGAGCGGCTCCCCGCAGCGCCGCGACGTCGCCCCACAGCCGCGACAGAAGCGACGGCTTCGGTTCCGCTGCGCCGCGCGCCGCGGGCGAGGGGCGCGCGTCCAGTCCGGCTTCGATGCGCTCCCACACGGCCTCGGACGGCGCGGAGGGCGCGGCCGAGTCGTCGAGTTCGATGAGGCGGCCGCGCCACTCGGCGATCGCCGCGGCGAGCGCGGGGTCGCGCCCGGCGCGTCGCTCGACGTCGGCGGCGGCTCCGGGGTCCAGCAGGCCGAGAGCATACTCGCCGGCGAGCGCGTGGATCTCCTCGGCGTTCATGACATGCACTCTCGAAGCGAGAGCAGCGAGCGGCGGATCCAAGCCTTCACCGTGCCGAGCGGCGCCCCGAGCCGGCCGGCGATCTCGCCATGGGTCAGGCCCGACACATAGGCGAGCAGCACCGCGCGCCGGCGCTCGGGCGCGAGCCGGCCGAGGCAGCGCCTGAGCGCGCTCGCCTCCGTGAGGCGCTCGAAGGCGTCGTCGACCTCGCGGTCGCGCGCGGCGGCGGCCTCCAGCTCCTGGTCCTCGACCGGGACGTGCCGATCGTCGCGGAGCTGGTTGAGCGCCCGGTTGCGCACGACGGCGAAGATCCATGCGCGCCCCGAGCCGAGCGCAGGATCAAAGCTGCCCGCGCGCCGCCAGATCTGCATGAAGGCGTCCTGGAGAACCTCTTCGGCGACGTCGCGCCGGCGCACGATCCGCATCGCGACGGCGAGCAGCTTCGGCGACTCGCGTTCGTAGATCGCGCGGAGCGCCGTGCGGTCTCCCGCGGCGCAGGCCGCGAGCGCGCTGGCGTTCGGATCGTCGGAGACGGCTGGGGCAGGGGCCATGGATCTCGGGCTGGCTCGGTCATCTGGTCGGGTCGATCGGCACGGTACCCGGCTGAGGACGATCCGGATGCGCGGGGAGGGGCGGAGGCGATCAACAAAACGGGATCGCGGCGACTGCATCCGGCGGCGCCTCCGGCCGGGTAGCGGTTGCGGCGTCCGCGAACGCGACGCCGAACCACGCTGTCAGGAGACCGTCATGACCATATCGCTTCGCGCCCTCGTCCTCGCCGCGGCGTCGCTGGGTTTCGTCGCGCCCGCCTCGGCGCAGATCATTGCCCTCGTGGGCGGCAAGTCGCTCGCGGTCGTCGACCCGGACAGCCTCAAGATCGTCTCGAAGGCCGACATTTCGGGCGCCGCCGACGTCGTCGGCATCGACGTGCGTCCCGCTGACGGCATGCTCTACGGCGTGACCGCCGGCGGCGACATCGTGACGATCGACGCCAAGACCGGCGCGGCGACCAAAAAGTCGACGCTCTCCGAGAAGATTCCGGCCGGGGCCAAGGTGACGGTCGACTTCAACCCAATGGCCGACCGCCTTCGCGTCATGACCGACGGGGGCCTCAGTCTTCGCGTCAACGTCGACGACGGCAAGGCGACGGTCGACGGCTCCCACAAGTTCGCGGAGACCGACATGCACAAGGGCGAGAAGCCGAACGTCGTGGCCGGCGCCTACACCAACTCGGTCGTGGGCAAGAAGGCGGAGAAGACCGAGCTCTTCAACATCGACGCCACGATTCCGGCGCTCGTGAAGCAGGCGCCCCCCAATGACGGCGTGCTGAACGCGGTCGGAAAGATCGGCGTGACGCTCGCCGGCCCGGTGGCGTTCGAGATCTCGTCCGAAGCCGAAGGAAAGAACGCCGGCTGGCTTCTGACCGGCGGAGAACTTCACTCCGTCGACCTGACCAGCGGAGCGACCAAAAAGATCGGGGCGATCGACGGCGCGACCGACGCTACCGACATCGCCTGGAAGCCGGCGAAGTAACCAGCCGCCCTTTCGGAGGGCGTTCTCTCTCGGGCGGCTCCATCGGCCGCCCGAGCCTTTATCAGGCGTTTCGCCGCTTTGGCGGGGAATGGGGTCCCGAATTGGATTAAGCTGCGCTATGGAGCGATCGCGCTTCCTGTAAGAAACGGCGCCGACCGACGGACCGACCCATGCTCGACAAGCTCGATTTCCTCCTCGCTCTCGCCAAGGAGCGGCATTTCGGCCGCGCCGCGGAAGATTGCGGCGTGACCCAGCCGACCTTGTCCGCCGGCCTCAAGCAGCTCGAGGATATGCTCGGCGTCCGGCTCGTCGAGCGCGGGTCCCGCTTCCACGGCTTCACGCCCGAGGGCGAGCGGACGCTCGAATGGGCCCGGCGCATCGTCGGCGACGCGCGCGCCATGCGGCAGGACATCGAGGCGCTGAAGCGCGGCGTCGTCGGCCATCTCCGGATCGCCGCGATCCCGACCGCGCTGCCGCTCGCGCCGCAGCTCACGACGCCCTATCGCGCTCGCCATCCCGACGTGCGCTTCACCATCCTGTCGTCGACCTCGCTCGGCATCGGCATCGCGCTCGACAATCTCGAGATCGACGCCGGCATCACCTATCTCGACAACGAGCCCCTGGGGCGCGTCTCCGCCGTGCCGATCTGGCGTGAGGGCTACCGGCTGCTGACCGCGGCGGACGGCGCGCTCGGCGACCGGCAGACGGTGACCTGGCGCGAGGTCGGGCGGGTCCCGCTCTGCCTGCTGACGCCCGACATGCAGAACCGACGCATCGTCGAGGGGCTTCTGCGCGAAGCGGGTTCGGCCCCGGCGCCGACGCTGGAATCGAACTCGACCGTCGCCCTTTTCGCCCATGTGCGCACCGGCGCCTGGGCGAGCGTGATGCCCCAGAGCTTCGCCGACACGATGGGCCTGCCGGCCAATGTGCGGTCGATTCCCATCGTGGAGCCCGAGGTCGTGCACACGGTCGGCCTCGTCGTGCCGCATCGCGATCCCATGACGCCCGCCACCAAGGCATTGGTTTCAGAGGCCAAAGCCTTGGCCGCGCGCGTCGAATCCGCGCGCCTCGACGCCGACGGAAACTGATCGACGTCTTCTATCACTTCACGGGACATCGCCATTGATTTGAGGATAAGGTCGGCTCACTCTCTGAGATAAGAAAAACTACAAGTTGATAGCTCGGAGGAGCGCGAGGCATGACCACCGGCTACGCCGTCAGCGGCGTTCCGCGCGGACGTTACGAAGCCTGGAGCCAGGCGCGCGGGACGGAGATCATTTCGGAGCATCTCGCGATGGAGGGGGCGACGCTCCCGATCCTTCATACGATGCAGGACACCTTCGGCTACGTGCCGCAGGATGCTGTGCCGATGATCGCGGACGCGCTGAACCTGTCGCGCGCCGAAGTGCACGGCGCGATGACGTTCTACCACGACTTCCGCCATGAGCCTGCGGGCAAGCATGTGGTGAAGGTCTGCGTCGCCGAGGCCTGTCAGGCCGCCGGCGGCAACGCGACCTCCGAGCGGATCTCCAAGGCGCTCGACTGCGCCTATGGCGAGACCCGGCCCGACGGCCAGGTGACGCTGGAGCCGATCTACTGCCTCGGTCTCTGCTCCTGTTCGCCGTCCGCCATGGTCGACGGCCGCCTGATCGGCCGGCTCGACGACGAGGCCATCGACGAGATCGTCGCGGAGTGCCGGTCGTGAGCGCGTTCAAACTCTATGTCCCCGGCGACGCCGCCGCCGTCTCGCTCGGCGCCGACAGGGTCGCGAAGGCTTTCGCGGCCGCGTTCGAAGCCAAGGGTCTCGACGTCGAGATCGTCCGCAACGGCTCGCGCGGCATGCACTGGCTGGAGCCGCTGGTCGAGGCGGTGACGCCCGAAGGGCGCGTCGGCTACGGGCCGGTCAAGGCCAAGGACGTGATCGGGCTGATCGACGCCGGCCTGTTCGAGGGCGGAGACCATGCCCTCCGCCTCGGCGACGTCGAGGAGATTCCGTTCTTCAAGCGCCAGCAGCGCTTCACCTTCGCGCGCTGCGGCATCGTCGATCCGACGTCGATCGACGACTACAAGGCGCATGGCGGCTACAAGGGCCTCGAGCGCGCGATCGAGCTCGGCGGGCCGGCGACGGTCGAAGAGGTGTTCGAGAGCGGCCTGCGCGGCCGCGGCGGCGCGGGCTTCCCGACCGGCATCAAGTGGCGCACCGTCGC
The DNA here is from genome assembly GCA_003241695.1 of Ancylobacter novellus. Taxonomy (GTDB): domain Bacteria; phylum Pseudomonadota; class Alphaproteobacteria; order Rhizobiales; family Methylopilaceae; genus Methylopila. Next base: position 81,213 of record QFPN01000002.1, read on the forward strand.
CCAGTGCCCCCCGGGCCAGAAATACATCGTCTGCAACGCCGACGAGGGCGACTCGGGCACCTTCGCCGACCGGATGATCATGGAGGGCGATCCCTTCATTCTCATCGAGGGCATGACGATCGCGGGCCTCGCGGTCGGCGCGACCAAGGGTTACGTCTACTGCCGTTCCGAATATCCGCACGCCATCAAGGCGATGAACGTCGCAATTAAAGCGGCGCGCAAGGCAGGCTATCTCGGACAGAAGGTCGCCGGCTCCGACTACGACTTCGACATGGAGGTCCGCGAGGGCGCGGGCGCCTATGTGTGCGGCGAGGAGACGTCGCTGCTCGAAAGCATCGAGGGCAAGCGCGGCCTCGTGCGCGCCAAGCCGCCGCTGCCGGCCCACAAGGGTCTGTTCGGCAAGCCGACGGTGATCAACAACGTCGTGTCGCTCTGCTCGGTGCCCTTTATCCTCGCGAACGGCGCCAAGGCCTACGCCGACGTCGGCTTCGGCCGCTCGCGCGGCACCATGCCGATCCAGCTCGCGGGCAACGTGAAGTATGGCGGCCTGTTCGAGATCGCTTTTGGCATCACGCTGCGCGAACTCGTCGAGGACGTCGCGGGCGGCACCTTCACGGGCAAACCGATCCGCGCCTGCCAGGTCGGCGGCCCGCTCGGCGCCTATCTGCCCGACCACCAGTTCGACACGCCGTTCGACTACGAGGCCTTCACCAAGATCGACGCGCTCATCGGGCACGGCGGCGTGGTGATCTTCGACGAAGACGTCGACATGGCTGGCATGGCGCGGTTCGCCATGGAGTTCTGCGCGGTCGAAAGCTGCGGCAAGTGCACCCCCTGCCGCATCGGATCCACCCGCGGGGTGGAGACGTTGGACAAGGTGATCGCGAACCAGGATCGCGAACGGAATCTGCAGGTCGTCGAAGACCTCTGTCACACGATGAAGCTCGGCTCGCTGTGCGCTCTGGGCGGCTTCACTCCCTATCCCGTCCTGAGCGCCATCAAGCACTTCCCCGAAGATTTCGGACGGGGTCACCTGTCCGTCGCGGCGGAGTGAGGAGGAACAAATGGCCCTCATCCAGGAAATCGACTACGGCACCCCGGCTTCCAAGTCGGAGAAGCTCGTCACGCTGACCATCGACGGGCAGAAGGTCTCGGTGCCGGAAGGCACCTCGATCATGCGCGCCGCGATGGAGCTCAACAACGAGATCCCGAAGCTCTGCGCGACCGACTCGGTCGAGGCCTTCGGCTCCTGCCGCCTCTGTCTCATCGAGATCGAGGGGCGCAACGGCACGCCCGCCTCCTGCACCACGCCGGTCGCGGAAGGCATCGTGGTCAAGACCCAGACCCCGCGGCTGAAGCAGCTGCGCAAGGGGGTCATGGAGCTCTACATTTCCGACCACCCGCTCGACTGCCTGACCTGCTCGGCGAACGGCGACTGCGAGCTGCAGGATATGGCCGGCGTCGTCGGCCTGCGCGAAGTGCGCTACGGCTATGAGGGCGACAACCACATCGTCTCCAAGAAGGACGAGTCGAACCCCTATTTCACCTACGACCCGTCGAAGTGCATCGTCTGCTCGCGCTGCGTCCGCGCCTGCGAGGAGGTGCAGGGCACCTTCGCGCTCACGATCTCCGGCCGCGGCTTCGAGAGCCGCGTGTCGCCCGGCATGGACGAGCCGTTCCTCTCCTCCGAATGCGTCTCCTGCGGCGCCTGCGTGCAGGCCTGCCCGACCGCGACGCTGATGGAGAAGTCGGTCATCGAGATCGGCACGCCCGAGCATTCGGTCGTCACCACCTGCGCCTATTGCGGCGTCGGCTGCACCTTCAAGGCCGAGATGCGCGGCGACGAGCTCGTCCGCATGGTGCCCTGGAAGGACGGCAAGGCGAACCACGGCCATAGCTGCGTGAAGGGCCGCTTCGCCTATGGCTACGCCCAGCACCGGGACCGCATCCTCAAGCCGATGATCCGCGCGAACATCACGGATCCGTGGCGTGAGGTCTCCTGGGAGGAGGCGATCGAATATTCGGCCTCCGAGCTAAAGCGCATCCAGGCGAAGTACGGACGTTCCTCGATCGGCGGCATCACCTCGTCGCGCTGCACCAATGAGGAGACCTACCTCGTCCAGAAGCTGGTCCGCGCCGGCTTCGGCACCAACAACGTCGACACCTGCGCCCGCGTCTGCCACTCACCGACCGGCTACGGCCTGAAGACGGCCTTCGGCACCTCCGCCGGCACGCAGGACTTCGACTCGGTCGAACACAGCGACGTCATCCTGGTGATCGGGGCGAACCCGACCGACGGCCATCCGGTGTTCGGCAGCCGCATGAAGAAGCGGCTCCGCCAGGGCGCCAGACTGATCGTGATCGACCCGCGCCGGATCGATCTCGTGAAGAGCCCGCACATCAGCGCGGACTACCATCTGCCGCTGAAACCCGGCACCAACGTTGCGATCGTGACTGCGTTCGCCCACGTTATCGTCACGGAAGGACTCGTCGACGAGAAGTTCGTGCGCGAGCATGGCGATCTCGAAACCTTCCAGGACTGGGCGGCCTTCGTCGCCGAGGAGCGGAACTCGCCTGAGGCGACCGAACTCGTCACCGGCGTGCCCGCGAACCTCGTGCGCGACGCGGCGCGCCTCTACGCCACGGGCGGCAACGCCGCGATCTATTACGGTCTCGGCGTCACCGAGCATTCCCAAGGCTCAACCACGGTTCTGGGCATCGCAAATCTCGCGATGGCGACCGGCAACATCGGCCGCGAGGGCGTAGGCGTGAACCCGCTGCGCGGGCAGAACAACGTGCAGGGCTCGTGCGACATGGGTTCGTTCCCGCACGAGTTCCCTGGCTATCGCCACGTCTCCGACAACGAGACCCGCGAGATGTTCGAGGCGCTTTGGGGCGTTCCGCTGGATCCGGAGCCGGGTCTGCGCATCCCGAACATGCTTGACGCCGCCGTCGACGGCACCTTCAAGGGCCTCTATGTGCAGGGCGAGGACATTGCGCAGTCCGATCCCGACGCCAAGCACGTCATCGGCGGCCTGAAGGCGATGGAATGCGTCATCGTGCAGGACCTGTTCCTGAACGAGACCGCGAACTACGCCCACGTCTTCCTGCCGGGCTGTTCCTTCCTCGAGAAGGACGGCACCTTCACCAACGCCGAACGTCGTATCCAGCTGATCCGCAAGGTGATGGCGCCGAAGAACGGCTACGCCGACTGGGAGGTCACGCTCATGCTCGCGAAAGCGATGGGCTATGAGATGACCTATGAGCACCCTTCCGAGATCATGGACGAGATCGCGGCTTCGACCCCGAGCTTCGCCGGCGTCTCGTTCAAGATGCTGGCGGAAAAGGGCTCGGTGCAGTGGCCCTGCAACGAGAAGGCCCCCGACGGCACGCCGACTATGCACATCGGCGGCTTCGTGCGCGGCAAGGGCAACTTCGTCATCACCGAATATGTCGGCACCGACGAGAAGGTCGGCCCGCGCTTCCCGCTGCTGCTCACCACGGGCCGCATCCTCAGCCAGTACAATGTCGGCGCGCAGACGCGGCGCACCGAAAACTCTCGCTGGCACGAGGAGGACCGTCTGGAGATGCACCCGGTGGACGCCGAGGACCGCGGCGTGCGCGACGGCGACTGGGTGACCCTGCGCAGCCGCGCGGGCGAGACCTCGCTCCGTGCGCTGATCACCGACCGCGTGGCGCCGGGCGTGGTCTACACCACGTTCCACCACCCGAACACGCAGGCGAACGTCATCACGACCGACTTCTCCGACTGGGCGACCAACTGCCCGGAATACAAGGTCACGGCCGTGCAGGTGTCGCCCTCGAACGGGCCAAGCGCCTGGCAGGAGGAGTACGAGGAGCACTCGCAGCTCAGCCGCCGCATCCTCGCCGAGGCCGCGGAGTAAGGGCGACTGACGCTCTGGTCGTCGCGATCAAGCTCGTCATCCCGGACGGCGCCGGAAGGCGTCGATCCGGGATCGTGTTCCGGAGGAATCTAAGGCGCGCCGCGCTCGCGTCCCGGCCTTGAGCCGGGACCCATGAACGCCGACATGCCCGAAGATCCGCGTCGCTCAGTCTTTGCAGCGCTGCGGATCCGGGTCCCGGCTCAAGACCGGGACGCGAGGTTGTCGCTTCCTTCGCATCATCCTGGACCCATGACCGATCTCCCGCCCCCCGTCGTCCGTCTCTCCCGCGCCGTCTGGCGCGACGGGCGGCTGCGCGAGGAGGCGGAGCGCGCGACGCCGGCGGAGACGCCGATCGCGCTGGTCTATGACGGCTCGACCCAGGCCGTGATGATGGCTAGCCCGACCGACGTCGAGGATTTCGCCTGCGGCTTCAGCCTGACCGAGGGGATCGTCGGGAGCCTCGACGAGATCGAGAGCCTCGAAGTCGTCGATCAGGGTATCGGCCTCGAGGCGCGCATGTGGCTCGGCAAGGATCCGTCGCGCGAACTCGGCAGACGTCGCCGCAATCTCGCCGGGCCGACCGGCTGCGGGCTCTGCGGCATCGACAGCCTCGAACAGGCGGTGAAGCCCGCCCGCCTCGTGACGGCGGCCGCGGTGTTTTCGTCCGCCGAAATTCACGACGCGCTCGACGCGCTGTCGCGGGCGCAGACGCTCAACTTCGAGACTCGCGCGGTTCACGGCGCCGGCTTCTGGCGGCCGGGTCAGGGACTCGTCGCGGTCCGCGAGGACGTCGGGCGCCACAACGCGCTCGACAAGCTCGCTGGCGCGCTCGCCCGGACCGGCGACGACGCCTCGACCGGCTTCGTGCTGCTGACGAGCCGCGTCTCCGTCGAGATGATCCAGAAGGCGGCGGTGATCGGGACCGGGCTCGTGGTCGCGGTCTCCGCGCCGACGGCGCTCGGCGTCCGCCTCGCCGACGAGGCCGGTATCACGCTCGCCGCGATCGCCCGCGGCGACGGATTCGAAGTTTTCACCCACCCCCATCGCATTGTCGCCGCCGGGCCGGAGAAGCTCGCGGCGGGAGGAGCCGGACAATGAGCGCACCTTCCGGAAACGCCGGCGTCGTCGAGACGCTCGGTGCCCACGACGAGGAGCATCCGCACAAGTCGACGCTCGACCGCCTGATCTACATGGGCAACCAGATCGGCTGGTTCTTCAACAGCCAGCCGGAAGACAAGCGCGTCCCCGGCATCCTCGATCACATCCAGCATTTCTGGGACCCGCGGATGCGCGCGGAAATCTTCCGTCACATCGACGCCGAAGGCGGCAAGGGCCTCGAGCCGAACGTGCTCGACGCGCTGACGCAGCTCAAGCTCGCAGAGGAAGGCATGAGGAAGGCGCGCGGCGACGAGGCCGGAAAGGTCGACACCGGCCAGCAGCGCGCCGGCGAGGCCCCGCCGGAGGTCACCAAGGAAGGCCGCGGCTGAGCGGCCTCGCCTGACGGCGTTCCCCGCCTATTTTCCTCCGCGGCGACGACGAGCCGGGGAGGGCGCGTGAGTTCCGAAAGAAAGCTGTTTTCGATCTCGCGCTGGACGCCGTCCTGGCGGTTGCCGGAATTCGCGCCGCTCGTGGGCTTCATGACCTGCGCGGCGCTCGCCTTCGTCTTCGTGAAGATCGCGGGCGAGATGGCGGAAGGCGAGACGACGAATTTCGACGAGCGCATCCTGCTCGCGTTGCGCGATCCGGCCGATCTGAAGAAGCCGATTGGCCCGGGCTGGCTCGAAACGGCGATGATCGACCTCACGAGCTTCGGCGGCGTGCCGGCGCTCACGCTCATCACCGTGCTGGTCGTGCTCTACCTCGTGATCGCGAAGCGCTACGCCAACGCCGCGCTCGTGGCGGGAGCGATCTCAGGCGGCGCTGTGCTCACGAGCGTGCTGAAGCTCGGCTTCGCGCGCCCGCGGCCCGAGGTGGTCGACCATCTCGTCACGGTCCAGTCGATGAGCTTCCCGAGCGGGCACGCCATGGCCTCCGCGGTGACCTATCTGACGCTCGGAGCGCTGCTGGCCCGGACCGAGCGCCGGCCGGCGGTGCGCGGCTACATTTTCGCAGTCGCCGGCTTTCTCACCCTGCTCATCGGCGTGAGCCGCGTGTTCCTGGGCGTTCACTACCCGACCGACGTGCTCGCCGGATGGAGCCTCGGCGCCGCCTGGGCGCTGCTCTGCTGGCTCGTCGCGCGCTGGCTGCGGCCGACCGACAACGAGACCATGCGCCCGGTTTGATGGGTCGCCTCGGCGAAAAGCGGCCTTGCGCCCGCGTCGGTCGCAGAAACCTCCCGGCGTGCTAGACGTCTAGCGCGCGCGGGCGGACGCGAGGTCCGTAAAACCTTCGCGCCCGCATGCGCGATCCATGACCCTCGGCATTCTTTTCAAGCTCGCTTCCGCCTTCCTGTTCACCGTGATGGCGGCGCTGATCCGTGCGGTCGGGCTCGGCGTGCCGGTCGGTCAGGTCGTGTTCGCGCGCTCCTTCTTCGCGCTGATCCCGATCCTGATCTGGCTCGTCTGGCGGGGCGTCGCCCGGCGCGCGCTCGCGACCGACCGGCATCTCGGCCATATGGCGCGCGGCATGATCGGCGTCGCCTCGATGTTCCTGATGTTCGCGGCGCTCGCGCGGCTTCCGCTGCCGGACGCGACGGCGCTCGGCTACGCCTCGCCGCTCTTCGTCGTGATCTTCGCCGCGATCCTGCTGCGCGAGAAGATCCACGCCATGCGCTGGACGGCGGTGGCCGTGGGGCTGTTCGGCGTGCTGGTGATGCTGTGGCCGCAGCTTTCGACCGGGGCGCTCGCGGCGGCGCTGCGCGGCGGGTCTGAGGCCGACGAAACCGCGGCCGGCGTCGCCTTCGCGATCGGAGCCACTGTGCTGACCGCCGCCGCCATGATCCAGATCCGCCGGCTCACCGAGACGGAAGGGACGGGGACGATCGTGTTCTACTTCTCCGTCTGGTCGGCGGTCGCGGGGCTCGCCACCGCGCCGATCTTCGGCTGGGTCTGGCCGGATCTCGAAACCGGCCTGACGCTCGTCGCCATCGGCTGCGTCGGCGGCGTCGCGCAGATCCTGCTGACGGAGAGCTACCGCCGCGCCGACGCCTCGCTGATCGCGCCGTTCGAATATTCCACGATCCTCTGGGCGCTCGCGATCGGCTTCCTCGCCTTCGGCGACCTGCCCACCGGCTGGACCGCGGTCGGCGGCGCGATCGTGGTCGCGTCGGGCGTCGCGGTCGCGGCGCGCGAGCATCGGCTCGGCATCAAGCGCGCCCGCGTCCGCAAGGCGAGCCCTCCGCCGCCGGCCGCGTGAGCCTTGGCCGCGCCGCGCCCGCCCGCTATGGAGAGCGCATGACGGCGATCGCGCTCACCATCGCGGGTTCGGACTCTTCCGGCGGCGCCGGCATCCAGGCGGACCTCAAGACCTTCTCCGCCCTCGGCGTCTACGGCGCATCCGCGATCGTGGCGCTGACCGCGCAGAACACGCGCGGCGTCAGCGCGATCCACGACGCGCCGCCGGACTTCATCGCGGCGCAGATCGAAGCCGTGATGGAGGATCTCGACGTCGGCGCCGTGAAGATCGGCATGGTCTCGCGCGCCGAGACGATCGTGACCATCGCCGACGCGCTGCTGCGGCATGGGGTGAAGAACGTCGTGGTCGATCCGGTGATGGTCGCGACGTCGGGCGCGCGGCTGCTCGCGCCCGACGCCATCGCCGCCGTCCGCGAGCGACTGCTGCCGCTCGCTCTGGTCGTCACGCCGAACCTTCCCGAGGCGGCGGAGTTGCTCGGGCGCGATGTCGCGAACACTGAGGACGAGATGGCGGAGCAGGCGCGGGCGCTGAAAGCGTTCGGGTCGCGCTCCGTGCTGGTGAAGGGCGGCCATGGCGAGGGCGCCGAAAGCGTCGACCTGTTCCTCGGAGAGAACGACGCCGTGCTCCGCCTCGCCTCGCCCAGGGTCGCGACCCGGAACACGCACGGCACGGGATGCACCTTGTCCTCGGCGATCGCGGCCGAACTCGCCAAGGGGCGGCCGCTCGACGAGGCCGTGTCCTCCGCGAAAGCCTATGTGGCTCGGGCGATCGAGGCGGCCGACGATCTTGGCGTCGGGCGGGGCCACGGGCCGGTCCATCACTTCCACGCGTGGTGGCGCCCCGGCGCAATCGGCATGTGAGGTTGGGAGCCGGTCCTGAACTCCTCACGGCGGGAAGAGGTCGACCCACAACCTCGGGCGAAGGGGCCTCTCGCCAGACAAGCCTTCATCTCTCATGCGTCGCCTTGCTTGCGTGCGCCGACGTCGGCGCGAGAACAGGGAGCGCGTCACATGCGGGGACGACGCGCTCATGCGCGCTCCATCCCGTTCATCGCCCGCCGTCTTCGGCGACCTCGGAAAACCAGAACGATCATCCGCACGGTTCTTGAAGACGCGAGGGAGCCGCCGCGCCGGATGCGATCGCTCGGCCGCAACAGTCGCGGTCTGCTTGCGGAGGAGGCGGCCGCTGCTACAGTTGCGGCGAAGAGCAATATGACGGATCGCTCCCGCGCGCCCTTTCGAAGCTTGGGGAGGCGGCTGCGGCGATCGAGGAACGGTCACGTGAGTGAACTCACCGCGTCGCTTCGCGACGCCGGGCTTCCCGGAGCTTCTCCGGGTTCTGCGCGCGCAAGCGCGTCCGACGACGCGCCGCCGCGGCCGTCGCATCCGACTTATGCGGCGCTCGATCTCGGCACCAACAACTGCCGTCTGCTGGTCGCGCGGCCGGATCGCGAGCGCGGCTTCAAGGTGGTCGATTCGTTCTCGCGCATCGTGCGCCTCGGCGAGGGGCTCGCCCATTCGGGACGGCTTTCGGACGACGCGATCGGCCGGGCGGTGTCGGCGCTCCAGGTCTGCAGCGACAAGATGAAGGCCCGCGGCGTGTCGCGGGCGCGTCTGATCGCGACCGAAGCCTGCCGGCAGGCCGCGAACGGCGCCGATTTTCTCGACCGCGTGCGGCGGGAGACGGGTCTCGAGCTCGAGATCATCGACCGCGCGACCGAAGCGCGGCTCGCGGCCGCCGGCTGCGCCTCGCTCGCGGATCCCGCGGCGGGCGGCGTCATCCTGTTCGACATCGGCGGCGGCTCGTCGGAGGTCGTCTGGCTCGAGCGCAAGCGCGGCGCGGGCGCCCTGTCGATGCGGGCCTGGTCGTCGCTGCCGGTCGGCGTCGTCACGCTCGCCGAGCGCCACGGCGGCGTGAAGGTCACGACCGAAGTCTTCGAGAGCATGGTGGCGGAGGTCGAGGGGCTTCTCGCCTCCTTCCCCGAGCGCGAAACCCTCAGCGCCTCGCTTAGCGACATCCATTTCCTCGGCACGTCGGGAACGGTGACGACGATCGCGGGCGTTCATCTCGGCCTGCCGCGTTACGAACGGCGGCTCGTCGACGGGCAGTGGATGGCGGCGACCGACGTCACCCGCGTGGTCGAGAGCCTGAAGGAGATGTCCTACGACCAGCGCTGCAGCAATCCCTGCATCGGACCGGACCGGGCAGATCTCGTGCTCGCCGGCTGCGCGATTCTGGAGGCGATCCGGCGCGCCTTTCCGGTCGCGCGCCTGCGCGTGGCCGACCGCGGCCTGCGCGAGGGCATTCTGGTGGAGCTGATGCGCGCCGACGGCGTCTGGCGCCGGCGGGGATCGCGTCGCCGGGGGCGGCGCGGGTGAGCGCAGGCAAGGGCGGCCGGGGGGCCGGAAAGGGACCGGGCGCCGGAGGCGGCGCCGCGCGCGGGCTCGAGGTGCGGGTGCGCACCGCGAAGAAGCGCAGCCACGCCTCGACGCAGTGGCTGAATCGCCAACTCAACGACCCCTACGTGCAGGCCGCGAAGCGCGAGGGCTTCCGCTCCCGCGCGGCCTACAAGCTGCTCGAGATCGACGAGAAGAAGCGGCTTCTGAAGCCGAACCAGCGCATCGTCGATCTCGGCGCGGCGCCGGGCGGCTGGAGCCAGATCGCCGCCGACCGCGTCGGGTCCGCAGAGGGGCGCGGCAAGGTGGTGGCGATCGATCTTCTCGAGATCGAGCCCATCCCCGGCGTCGATTTCATGCAGCTCGACTTCCTCGACGAGCGCGCGCCCGACATCCTGAAGGAGAGGCTCGGCGGGAAGGCCGACATCGTGCTGTCCGACATGGCGGCGAACACCACGGGGCATCGCAAGACCGACCATCTGCGCATCGTGGCTCTGGTCGAGGCCGCGGCGCTGTTCGCGAGCGAGGTGCTCGCGCCGGGCGGCGCCTTCCTCGCCAAGGTGTTCCAGGGCGGAACCGAGGGCGACCTGCTCGCGGCGCTGAAGCGCGACTTCGCCAAGGTCGAGCACATCAAGCCGCCCGCGAGCCGGGCGGATTCGGCTGAGCTCTACGTGCTCGCGACGGGGTTCCGGGGCGGAGCGGAAGGCTGACGGCCGACAGGAGCCGCGCGGGTTAGTTTCCGTTTGGTCCGGCTGCGGATAAGATGCGTCGTCGAGGCGATCGCGGCTTGCGGCTCATGCACCAGTTCGACGACCTGATGATCTCCGAGGAGGAGAACTACGCCCTCGGAATCGAGCGGACGACGGGCCGCAAATACGTCTCCGTGGACGTGATCGACGGCGACGCGGTCTGCGCGTTGCACTACGAAATCTCGGAGGACGAGTTCGTCCGCCTGCTGGACGATCCGGCCGCCGGGCAGGCGCTCGCCCGCCGCTGCCGGGCGGGCGAGGAGGAGGCGAGGGCGTTCCGGTGACGCGCCGCCGTCGTCCCATGGGACGGAGCGGCCTGCCGTCAGCAGTGCACGACGACGTGGTGGGTCAGATCGGCCGGCGCGGGCGCGCCTTTGGAGGTCGTGGACCAGACCGAGGTGTCGACCGTGTTGTCTCCCGACACGAAGCCGCTTCCGTAAGAGTACCCGCCCGGGACGTTGACGGTGACCGCGCACCCCACGACTTTGCGATCGAACGTCACCCGGTAGCGCCCGGTTTCGATCTTTGCGGCTCCCGTCACGCGCGCCGTGCCCGAATAGATCGAGCCGTCGGCGTTGATCTGCGCGGCCAGTTGAGGCGCGAAGTAACCCACGATGTCGCCATAGATATCGGTGCTTCCGGTGTTCGTCCTGAATTCGATCCGGTCGAACTTGATCGGAAGCGTCATCGATGAGGTGTTGAGCGGCGCGACGTTGAAGGTCTGCCAGAAGCTGGACGACAGATCGTATGCCCGCGCGCGCAGCGCCATCGGAATGTCGCCGCTCGGCCTCGTCAGGGCGATGACCACGCTCGCGGCCGACGAGGGGACGCCGCAACCGCCTTCGGCGCCGCCCTGCGTCTCGAAGCCCGTCGTGCCTGCGATGAAGAAAGTCCTCCACGAGGTCGTCAGCTTTTTGCGGCTGCCGGTCGTGTCGAAAGCCCGGCACCAAACGACCGGGTTGTAGATGAGGCTCTGGTTGAAGATGAAGACGTCGGCTTTGGGGGCGGTCGGAGGTTCGGCCGCGGACGCCGCCGCGCAGAGCGACGCGGCGGTTCCGAAGGCCAGGGCCAGGGCTTTCATTGCGTATCGTTCTCTGCCGGTGTGGTCTCGCTCCCTGCAGCGTATTCGGCGACGGCCCGGCCTTGGTATCGGTAAGACTACCTAGAAAGTCCTTGAGATCGCTCCGGTATCTTCATGCGGTTACTGGCGACGATTGACGTCCGGAAACATCGTCCGGACCGGATCATTTGATCGCCGCGCAGGCGATGCGGTCGCCAGCGCCGCCGATCGGCTGGGATGTGTGGTCGTCCGGCTTGGCGTGGATGATCAGCGCGCTCCCGTTCTCGTCCTTCAGTTGGTCGAGCTTGATGAGACCGGTAAAGAGCTCGACCTTGGCCGAGCCGTCCGCCGCGACCACGAGGTTCGGCAGGTCGCCGGGCTCCGGGCCGTTCGGATTGAGCAGACCGTGCTTGCCCTCGGCGTGGCCGGCATGGCTTCCGGACTTCTTGTACTGTCCGACGTCCGAGCAGTCCGCGGTCTCGTGAAAATGCAGGCCGTGCTTGCCGGCCGAGAGGGCGCCGGGGGCGATTTCTATTTCCAGCAGCGCGCCGGCTGGCGCCGCCATGAGCGTGAGGTCGCCGATCTTCTTGCCGTCCTTGCCAAGGATCTCGTAGGTGTCGGCTGCGAGCGCGACGGCCGGGCTCAGGGCGGCGGCGAGAAGCGCTGCGGCGATGGTGCGTGTCATGGACTTTGTCCCGTGTGGTGACGTCGGACGCCGCTTTCGCCGCGCCTGCATGCGCAAGGCGTGGGCGCGGCGGGAGGTTCCAAAGACCCGCGGGCGCGGCCGTCGCGATCACGTGAGGGCGTGATGGCCGACGGCGGCATGATTTCTCTCCCGCCCGGACCGCTGAACGAGGCGACGCTTGGCGGCGCCTTCGAAGGCGAAGGGATCGGTCTTCACACCGGCAAGGTCTCGAAGGTCCGCGTCCTGCCTGCTCCCGAGGGTCATGGACGGGTCTTTCGCCGCCTCGTGAAGGGCGTGGCTCACGACGTGCCCGCGCTGTGGCCGAACCGCCGGTCGCGTCCGCTCTGCACGGCGCTTCAGGTCGGCGACGGGCCGCTGGTGCGCACGGTCGAGCATCTGCTCGCGGCGCTGTCGGCGCACGCGGTCGACAACGCGCTGATCGAAATCGAAGGCGAGGAGCTCCCGATCTTCGACGGCAGCGCGGAGCCCTGGTGCGCGCGCATCAGGGAGGCGGGGCGCATCGAGCAAAATCGGGCGCGACGCTACCTCAGGATCGTCAAGCGGGTGCGCCATCACGTCGGTCCGCGCAAGCAGACCGTGGAGCCGGCGCCGGCTTTCGAACTCCGCTCGTCCATCACGCTCTCGAACTTCGGCCAATTGCGCTGGGACGGCCTCGTGGACGCCGAGACCTTCGACCGCGAACTCGCCGTGTCGCGCTCGTTCGGGCGGATGCGCTGGGCGATCGTCGGCCGGATCGCCGGACTGTTCCGGCGGGAGCCGCTGCTGCGCGGCGCGAGCAGCGACACCATTGCGGCGCTGGTCGGAAAGAGCGCGGTCGGAGGCCTGCGATTCCCCGACGAGCCGGTGCGGCACCGCGCGCTCGACGTCGTCGGCGACCTGGCGCTCGCGGGGCTTCCGATCGTCGGCCGGGTGGTCGCGATCAGGCCCGGCCACGAAGAGAACTACGCGCTGCTTGAAAAGCTGATGACGACCCCGAACGCCTGGGAGGTCGTGACCTACGGGCAGGACGGCTCGTGGCTGAAGGCGGAAGGTTGAAAGGGCGTGCGTGCTTCGAGACGCTTCGGCTGACGCCGAAGGACGGCGTCTCGACGCACGCAGGCCCCCTCAGCCTCGCTCGCGCGCCGCCGTCACCGGATCCGGGCGCGGGCGAACATGGCCGGACACTTCCTGGCCCGCGTCCGGCTTCATGCGCGCGAAGATGAACACCGACGTCGCCGAGATCAGGCCGATGATCGCGAAGGCGACCGGGAAGTCGCCCGCCTGCAGCGTCGTCCCGCCGCGCGCCGCCAGGATCGATTCGAGCACGAGGGCCGCGACGCTGACGCCGACCGACAGCGAGATCTGCTGGGCGACGCTCGCAAGGCTGGTCGCCCCGCTCATCCGCGCCTGATCGATGTCGGCGTAGCCGAGCGCATTGACCGCGGTGAACTGCAGCGAGCGGAAGAAGCCGCCCACCAGCAGCGCTGCGAGCATCAGAGCGGCGGGCGTCGCCGTCGTGAAGAGCGCGGGCAGCGAGATCATCGCGGCCGCGACGAGGGCGTTCGAGACCATGACCGCGCGAAAGCCGAACCGCTTCAGGATCGGCTTCGCGGTGAACTTCATCACGAGCGCGCCGAGCGCCGAGGCGAAGGTCAGCATGCCGGACTGGAACGCGGTCAGGCCGAAGCCGATCTGCAGCATCAGTGGCAGCAGGAAGGGCGCGGCCCCGATGCCGACGCGGAACAGCGAGCCGCCGAGGATCGAGGCCCGGAAGGTCGCGATGCGGAACAGCTTCAGGTCGAGAATCGGGTGCTCGGCGGTTTCGGCGTGGCGCGCATACAGGAACAGCGCTCCGGCGCCGGCGCCGAGCATCGCGAAAGCGGCCCAATAGGGCAGGGCGTCGAGGCCGAGCGCAGTCGACCCTGAGACGACTGACGCGAGGCCAAATCCGGACAGGAAGAATCCCTTCGTGTCGAAAGGCGTGCGCTCTTCGGCGCGGACGTCCGGGATGAACAGCGTCGCGAGCACGATGCCGAGCGCCGCGATCGGCAGGTTGATCCAGAAGATCCAGCGCCACGAGAAATAGGTGGTGATGAAGCCGCCGACGGGCGGGCCGAGCACCGGCCCGATCAGCGCCGGGATGGTGAGCCAGGCGAGCGAACCGACGAGTTCGGACTTCGGCACGGTTCGCAGGATCACGAGGCGCCCGACCGGCACCATCATCGCGCCGCCCATGCCCTGGACGATGCGAGCCGCGATGATCTCCGGCATCGAGGAGGAAAAGCCCGCCGCCGCGGAGCCGAGCGCGAACACCGCGATCGCCGCCCGGAACACGAGCCGCGCCCCGAGCCGGTCCGCGAGCCATCCCGACACGGGAATGAACACCGCGAGGCTGAGGAGATACGAGGTCAGCGCCAGCTTGAGGTCGATCGGGCTCTCGTCGAACTCGCGCGCGATCTCAGGCAGCGCGGTCGCGAGAACGGTCGAATCGAGGTTCTCCATGAACAGCGCGCAGGCGACGATCAGGGGAACGAGGATGCGGGCGGGAATGCGGGTGTTCGGGAAGGTAGGCATCGGACTGGGCGGCATATAGGGCGTCGCCTGCGCGGTCGGCGCCCCTCGCGATGCATGTCTGACGGTGCGCCGACGCCCGGCCGGGCCGGTCGTCCCGGCTTTCGCCCTGCGTGGCGGGACGAGGCCAGATCCAAAACGATCCTTTCGCCATACCGTCATTTGCGCGCTTCGCGGCTCGTGCTAAAGGTCCGCGCCAACTTCCCCCACCGGCGCGTTTCGCGCATGACGGGGCCGGACGCTGACGGGCGGCGCCGGGCGCGGTCGCGCATCCATTCAGGAGGTCGGCATGTCTCGCTTCGACGAGGTCTTCGCAAACGAGGCGCTCACCTTCGACGACGTCCTGCTGAGGCCGGGCCTCTCGGAGGTCATGCCCGGCGAGGCGGATCTTCGTTCGCGCGTCACGCGGACGATCTCGCTCAACATCCCGATCATCTCCTCCGCCATGGACACGGTGACGGAAGCGCGGCTCGCCATCGCGATGGCGCAGGCCGGCGGCATGGGCGTCGTGCACCGCAATCTCGAGCCCGAGCAGCAGGCCGCCGAGGTCCGGCAGGTGAAGAAGTTCGAGAGCGGCATGGTGGTGAACCCGGTCACCATCGCGCCCGACGCGACGCTCGCCGAAGCCTTCGAGCTCATGAAGCGCAACAACATTTCCGGCATTCCGGTCACGGAGGCGGCTGCGAGCGGCCGCGCGGGCAAGCTCGTGGGCATCTTGACCAACCGGGACGTCCGCTTCGCCACCAATCCGCGCCAGCCGATCTCGGAGCTGATGACGCACGCAAATCTGGTGACCGTGCAGGAGGGCGTGACCCAGGACGAGGCCAAGCGCCTGCTCCACACGCACCGCATCGAGAAGCTGCTGGTGGTGGACGGCGACTATCGCTGCGTCGGTCTCATCACGGTGAAGGACATCGAGAAGGCGGTCGCCAATCCGAACGCCAACAAGGATTCGCAGGGGCGCCTGCGCGTCGCCGCGGCGACGACCGTCGGCGACAAGGGCTTCGGCCGCGCCGAGGCGCTGATCGACGCCGGCTGCGACCTCATCGTGGTCGACACCGCCCACGGGCACTCGCAGCACGTGCTCGACGTCGTCGCCCGCATCAAGCGGCTGTCGAACGAGGTCCAGATCGTCGCCGGCAACGTCGCGACCGGCGACGCCACCCGCGCGCTGATCGACGCGGGCGCGGACGCGGTCAAGGTCGGCATCGGGCCGGGCTCGATCTGCACCACCCGCATCGTCGCGGGCGTCGGCGTGCCGCAGCTCACCGCCATCATGGAGGCGGTCGACGTCGCGAAGCGCGAGGACGTGCCGGTCATCGCCGACGGCGGCATCAAGTTCTCGGGCGACCTCGCCAAGGCGATCGCGGCCGGCGCCGACGCCGCCATGGTGGGCTCGCTGCTCGCCGGCACCGACGAGAGCCCCGGCGAGGTCTATCTGTACCAGGGCCGCTCCTACAAATCGTATCGCGGCATGGGTTCGGTCGGCGCGATGGCGCAGGGCTCGGCCGACCGCTACTTCCAGGCCGAGGTCAACGACAGCCTGAAGCTCGTGCCCGAAGGCATCGAGGGCCAGGTGCCCTACAAGGGACCGGTGGCGGCCGTGCTGCACCAGCTCGCGGGCGGCCTGCGCGCCGCCATGGGCTATGTCGGCGCGCCGACGATCGGGGAGCTGCACACGCGCGCGAAGTTCGTCCGCATCTCCGGCGCTTCGCTGCGCGAGAGCCACGTCCACGACGTGACCATCACCCGCGAGAGCCCGAACTATCCGAGCGTCGCCTGACGACGGACGCGCCCCTCCCATCCGCCCTCGCGCCATCGGCGCGCAGGCGCGGATGACCATCGGCTTCGTCGCGCCCGCGGGGGCGCGGCGATCGGCGCGACCCTGATCCGTCTCGCGAGCCGGATTCATCCGCGGGTTCGGCGCGGGTTCAACCCGCAGCCCGCCTGCGATTCCGTCTCCTCAGTTTTCGAGGAGGCGCAAAAATAATTATCAATCGACAATCATGAAGTGTCGCCGACGGATAAGTAATAATCCGTATACTTCACGATAAACGGCTTCCGTTCTTGCCGTCCTGTCCCGCTTTCACCAAGGTCCGCGCCCGGTCATGGCGTGCAACAGGGACTCAGATGAGCATTCGCAGACTTCTTTCCGGACGGTCCTTGGCGTGGGGCGGGCTGTTCGGCCTCGCGCTGACGTGCGTCGCCGTTCAAGGCCACGCGGCGGATTTCCCGACCAATCCGAAAGCGCTGACGAAGCCGGAGCCCGCGACGTCCGACACCTATTTCGACGCGATCGGCACGAAGGACGGCTTCGTTCTGGCGTGGAACCGCGGCAGTTCGAGCACCTTCCAGACCACGATCCTGATCCAGCGCTTCAACGCCGACGGCTCGCCGATCGGCAAGCCCGCCAGCGCCGAGGGCCCGGCCTTCCTCGAAGGGCTTCCGCAACTCGTCGACCTTGGAGGCGGCAAGATCGGCGTCGTCTGGAAGGGGCCGGGGGCGTCCGGTCCCTCGATCAAGGGCGCGGTCTACGACACCGGGTCGGGCAAAGTCGGCGCGTCCGCGCCGCTGCTCGCCTCCGGCGGCGCGAGCTTCATGCATGACGTCGCGCGCATGAAGAACGGCAAGGTCGCGATGGTGACGCGCCAAAGCCCGACGTTCGGCGTCGAGAACACGATGCTGGTGATCGCCGACGCCTCCATGAAGGCGTCCGGCGCGCCGCGCCTCGTCGAGAGCGACAAGCCCGCCCCGTTCGGCGCGGCGACCTTCGAGCAGACGGTGGTGGCCTTCGGCGCCGGCGGCGTCGCCGTTTACCGCGCCAACGACGACCAGCTGAAGGGCGTCGCGTTCGACGGCGCCGGCAAGCTCGACAAGCCGTTCAAGATCAACACGACGACGATGCCGGCGCTCGACCTGTTCGGTTATGCGCGCTTTACGGTGAAGGCCGCGCCGCTGACCGGCGGCGGCTATGTCGTCACATGGCCGATCTACGATCCGGGACAGGCGCTCAACTGGAACGTTCACGCGCGCGTCTACGACAAGGCCGGCAATCCCGTGGGCAAGGACTTCATCGTTCATCGCGACACGGCGGGCGACCAGTCCCAGCCGGAGATCGCGGCGTTCGACAAGGGCTTCGGGATCGGCTGGCACAACGTCGCGACGGTGGGCGCCGTCGCGACCCAGCGGATCCGCTTCTTCGACCTTGAGGGCAAGCCGCTCTCGGACGACCTCGTCACCGAGCGCTTCGGCCTCGACGGGCCGAGCGGAATCCTCGTGCCGGGCCTCGATTCGGAAATCACGCAGTTGCCGAATGGCGACTTCGTGAAGTTCTTCGCCGTCGGCGGCGCGCTTCTCGGCGACCGGATTCCCGTCCCCGCCCTCGGCTCGAGGAAGAAAGACGACATCGCCGGCAAACCCTCGGCCGAGATGGTGCTGGCGGGCGCAGGCGCCGACAAGGCGACGGGCGGCGCGGGCGACGACACGATCGACGGCGGCGACGACGACGACGCGATCGACGGCGGTCCCGGGGCGGACGAGATCGTGGCGGGCGCCGGCGACGACACGCTGACCGGCGGGCGCGGACCGGACGTGTTCGTGTTCGGGCCGCGGGGCGGCAAGGACACGGTGCTCGACTTCGAAAGCAGCGACCGGATCGACGTCTCGGCCTTCCACTACAATCGGAAGGACGACGTGCTGGCCGCCGCCGCTCAATCCGGCAAGGACCTCGTGATCACGCTCGTCGACCAGAAGGGCGGCGGAAGCGCCGTGGTGCGGCTGAAGAAATACAAGCGCGAAGACTTCTCGGCCGCGAACGTCATCCAATAACGTCGCGCCCGAGCCGTCCGGACTTGCAATCCGGACGGCCCTCGTGCACCTCGCGGGGCTTCTTCCGGAGCCTCACGTCCATGACCCCCGCCGCCCATGCGCAAGCCGCGATCGAAGTCCTGTCCGAGATCGGCGCAGGCCGCGCGCCCGCCGCGCAGGCGCTGAAGGCCTGGGGGGCGGCGCATCGCTTCGCGGGCTCCGGCGACCGCGCCCGGATCGCGAGCCTGACCTATGACGCGCTGCGCCGCCGCGCCTCGATCGCCTGGCGCATGGGCGACGACGCCCCGCGGGCGCTCGTGCTCGGCGCGCTCGCCGTGACGCGCGGGATGCGCGCCGACGCGATCGACCGCGCCTTTTCGGGCGACCGCCACGCGCCGGCGCCGCTTGCGCCGTCCGAACGCGCGGCGATCGAGGGCGGCGACCTCGCCGACGCGCCGGCTCATGTGCGCGGCGACTATCCCGACTGGCTCGACGGCGCCTTTGCGGAGCTCTTCGGCGACGAGCGCGCGGAGGAGGGCGCGGCGCTGGCGGAGCGCGCCCCGCTCGACCTGCGCGTGAACCTGCTGAAAGGCGACCGCGACAAGGCGCTCGACCAACTGTCCCATCTCCGCTGCGAACCGACCCCGCTGTCGCCCATCGGCGTCCGAGTTCCCTTGACCGACGACGGCCGCGGGCCCCCGGTGCAGGCCGAGCCCGCCTTCCTCAAAGGGCTGGTCGAGGTTCAGGACGAAGGCTCGCAGCTCGCAGCGCTGATCGCTGCGGCGGGATCGGGCGAGCAGGTGGTCGACTATTGCGCCGGCGCGGGCGGCAAGACGCTCGCGCTCGGCGCCGCCATGGCCAATCGCGGCCAGCTCTACGCCCATGACAGCGACCTCCGTCGTCTCGCGCCGCTTCACGAGCGGACGGACCGCGCGGGGCTGCGCAACCTGCAGATCCGCAGCCCCCGCGGCGCGCAGGACGTCATGGCGGACCTCGAGGGCAAGGCCGACCTCGTGCTGGTCGACGCGCCCTGCACCGGCGTCGGCACGTGGCGGCGGAACCCCGACGCCAAGTGGCGGATGCGGCCGGCCTCCCTCGAACGGCGCGTCGCCGACCAGGACGCCGCGCTCGACGGCGCCGCAAGGCTGGTGCGGCCCGGCGGACGGCTGGTCTACGTCACCTGCTCGCTACTGCCGCAGGAGAACGACGCGCGCGTCGCGGCTTTCCGGGAGCGGCGGCCGGACTTCGCGCCGGTCCCGGCCGCGGAGGCCGCAGTCGCGGCGGGGGCGCCCGCGCTTGCCGCGTTCTCGACGCAGGACGGCTCGGCCTTCCTGTTCACGCCGCGGCGGTCCGGGACCGACGGCTTCTTCGTCGCGGTTCTCCGGCGCACTTGATCCTCCGTCCGTCGGCGACATGTCGTGAGCAGACGGGCAGGACCGAGGATTTCATGCGCACCATCAGAGTTCTGATCGAGATCATCGGTCTCGCGGTCATTCTGGTCGCGGGCTACTGGGTCTGGTACGCCAACTGGGGGCCGAACCCCAACGATCGCATCGGTTCGACGGTCGCCGGTTACCTGCCGCCCGGCTTCAAGGACTGGGGCTGCGGCAAGTTGAACCAGCGGTTCGGCGCCGAGGCGCCGACCGTCTGCAGCCCGGTCGCGGGAAGCCTCCAGCAGCCCCCGGCGACGCCGAACGCGCCGCCCGCGGCGCCCTCCGATCCGAGCAGCGGCCGGCTCTGACGCTGCGGCGCGGCGAAAAAGCCCGCTGCGGCGCGCGAGCGCCGTTGCGGGGGGGCGTGGCTTCTGTGTACTGACGTGGCCATGACCGCCGCGCAGAACCACGACCGCATCCTGATCATCGATTTCGGGTCTCAGGTGACCCAGCTCATCGCCCGACGCGTGCGCGAGGCGGGCGTCTACTGCGAGATCACGCCGTTCAACCTCGCGGCCGAAGTCTTCGAGGGCTTCGGCGCCAAGGGCGTCATTCTCTCGGGCGGTCCGGCCTCGGTCGCCGAGATCGACACGCCGCGCGCGCCGCAGGCGGTGTTCGAGAGCGGCGTTCCGGTGCTCGGCATCTGCTACGGGCAGATGACCATGGCGGAGCAGCTCGGCGGCTCGGTCGAGAGCGGCCACCACCGCGAATTCGGGCGCGCGGACCTCAACGTGGTCGCGCCCTCGCGCCTCTTCACCGGCGTGTGGGAGGACAAGAGCCGCAACATCGTGTGGATGAGCCACGGCGACCGCATCACGCGCATGCCGCCGGGCTTCCGCATCGTGGGCGTCTCGGAGAACGCGCCCTTCGCCGCGATCGCGGACGAGAGCCGCAATTACTACGGCCTGATGTTCCATCCCGAGGTCGTGCACACGCCCCAGGGCGGCAAGCTGCTGACCAATTTCGTTCGCGACATCTGCGGCTGCTCGGGCGACTGGTCGATGGCGGCCTATCGCGACGAGGCGATCGAGAAGATCCGCAAGCAGGTCGGCAAGGGCCGGGTGATCTGCGGCCTCTCGGGCGGCGTGGACAGCTCCGTCGCCGCCGTGCTGCTGCACGAGGCGATCGGCGACCAGCTCACCTGCGTGTTCGTCGACCAGGGGCTGATGCGCAAGGACGAGGCGACCGAGGTCGTGAACCTCTTCCGCGGCCACTACAACATCCCGCTCGTCCATGTGGACGCGAGCGACATGTTCCTGACGGCGCTCGACGGCGTCGAGGACCCGGAGGTCAAGCGCAAGACCATCGGGCGGCTGTTCATCGACGTGTTCGAGGACGAGGCCAGAAAGATCGGCGGCGCGGACTTCCTCGCGCAGGGCACGCTCTATCCGGACGTCATCGAGAGCGTGTCGTTCTCGGGCGGGCCCTCGGTCACGATCAAGTCGCACCACAATGTCGGCGGCTTGCCTGAGCGCATGAACATGAAGCTCGTCGAGCCCTTGCGCGAGCTGTTCAAGGACGAGGTGAGGGCGCTCGGCCGCGAGCTCGGCCTGCCCGAGAGCTTCGTCGGCCGCCACCCGTTCCCGGGGCCGGGCCTCGCGATCCGCTGCCCGGGCGCGATCTCGCGCGAAAAGCTCGAGATCCTGCGCCAGGCCGACGCGATCTATCTGGACGAGATCCGCAAGGCCGGCCTCTATGACGAGATCTGGCAGGCCTTCGCGGTGCTGCTGCCGGTGCGCACCGTCGGCGTGATGGGCGACGGCCGCACCTACGACCACGTGCTGGCGCTTCGCGCCGTGACCTCCGTGGACGGCATGACGGCGGACTTCTACCCCTTCGACATGAATTTCCTCGGCCGCGCCGCGACGCGGATCATCAACGAGGTGAGGGGGGTGAACCGCGTGGTCTACGACGTGACGTCGAAGCCCCCGGGGACGATCGAGTGGGAGTGAGGGGATTTCCTTCGCTCGCGATCAAAGTGGCAGGGTCCTTCTTGGCCGGACCTGAACGGTTTCACGATGCTCCTCAATGATTGAAGACGCCTCGCCAAAGGTTGTCGTTTGAGCCAATGCGGCAGCGAACTTCATCTGCGCGACGACCTTTGCTGCCGAAAACGTCCAATATTGCGCCATCAAAGGATTGATGAAGAGTTCCGCGCCACGGGTGCGGTCCGTACTCTGCATATCTCCGAATTCACCGCGTATTGCGCTTGCAACAGAATTGCAAACGATACTGCGATGTTTGGTCTGCCGCTGGTTGGCGTAGTCTACGAGATCTAGGAGGGCGTCCGCTGGGGGCGTGCCGTGCACTAAAGAGATCTGGCCAAGATTGCCGCCTGTTCGGGTCACTAGCGCCGCATTCTCCAAAAACGCATGGTGAGATACGCCGTGAAAGTGATCAATTCCAAAGCCGAGCGCAGCCAGCAACGTACGATCTCCCGCCGCGCGCCATGCGGCGATGACTGATACTGCGTCCTCCACCACAGTTCCCAACCCCGGTTCATCACCGAAGATCAGGCTATCGGTGCCGCCGTCGATCAGGACGACTAAGTCTACTGGGTGACGTTCCAAAAGAGCGTCGTATGCAAGGCGCAGCGGTTCCACGCCCGTTTTCGCGAATGCATAGACTGGGGCTTCCCAAGAGTTGCGTAGAAGCCATTCCACGAGCCATTTTTCTGGAAAGTACGGCAACTCCGTCGAGTGAGCGTCGACAAGCCAAGTATTTGTCTCGACGCGTTCGCCTCCGCTGTGCTGCAGCGTGGCGAATGACAGGTTCGCAAAGACGACGGAACACCCACGCTGGCGAAGATACTCAGCTAAAGGTACGCCCGAGTAAACGTCAAAGCCGCCGCCAATCCCGGCAATCAGCACATGGCGAGCAGCATCTAATCGATGCAGGAACGGAATCATTTCTTATACTCGCCTCGAAGAATAAATGAATATTATATAGAAATCTTAGCATAGCTTCTGAATATCGTCGTCATTGGTAAAACGGCCTATCGTTCGTCTTTTGTCAAACGGTATCCGAAGCGAGCGGAGCGATCTTTTAACGGACTGAACTGTTCCATGCCATGACGATTTAACGGCGAGCTCCGGGGCGCGATCCTTGATCGTCACAGGCAAAGACAAGAAGCCGTTTTCGCAGTGCAAAGGCGTCGCGTTAGACGGGCCGTTCGCAGAGACCAATGACCTTGTGGCGGCCTTTCGGATCTGGGAAGTCGTGGACGTGGACGGTGGTCTGGGCGAAACGTTGTCCGATCCCGACGCTGGGACCGAGCGAGATTGCCGTTTGGCCGTTCCGCGATCTTTCCGATCTCATCTGGAGAGGCGGCTTCCGGGCTCCGGACGCGCAGGCGCCCGCGCAAGCCCCGTCGTGCGCGTGGAGGCGCTCGGCGCTCCCTATCTGAGCCTCGGGACGCTCAGCCAGAGGCTCATTACGCCATGCCGACTTCGCTCTACGACATCACGGTTCCGCCGCTTCTGCGCGGCCTCGGCAATCTCGACGCCTTCCTGAAAAAGGGCGAGGCTTTCGCCGGCGAGCGGGGGCTCGACCCCAAAACGCTGATCGAGGCGCGGCTCGCGCCCGACATGTATGCGCTGCCGGGCCAGATCCAGCGCGCGAGCGACACCGCGAAGTTCGCGGCCGTGCGGCTCGGGCAGGTCGAGAACGTTCCGTTCGAGGACGACGAGACGGACTTCGCGGACCTCTACGCCCGCATCGCCAAGACGCGCGCGTTTCTTGAGCGCGCGCCGCGCGAGGCTTTCGAGGGCCGGGAGGAAGCCGAGGTGGTGCTTAAGACGGGCTCCGGCGAGCGCCGGTTCCGCGGGATCGACTACGCGCTCGGCTTCGTGCTGCCGAACTTCTTCTTCCATGTGACGACCGCCTACGACCTGCTGCGCCACAAGGGCGTTCCGCTCGCGAAGCCCGACTATCTCGGCAGGGGCTAGGCGGCTACGCGCCGCCCGTCCGACGAAGGACGACGTCGCGCTCACGGAACCGTGTCCTGGGCAATGCGTTGAGCTTGGCGCGCCGGAAACTGCGGCGCGCGCGTAAACAAGCGGTCTGCACGAAAGGACCCCCGCCATGCTCTGGGCCATCGCCATCATCCTGCTCATCCTGTGGGCGGGCGGCTTCCTCGTCTTTCACGTCGCGGGCGGACTGATCCACCTGCTGCTCGTCGTCGCGGTGATCGTGGTGATCTTCAACCTGATCAGCGGGCGACGCGCGGTTTAACGGGCGGCGCGGTCAAATTGCGGGCGTGCTACGCAGGGCGAAGGATTTCCTGCCGAGGCTTCGCTCCGCGTGATCACGATCTACGGAATCAAGAACTGCGACACGATGAAGAAAGCCCGCGCCTGGCTTGACCAGCGCGGGCTATCTTACGTCTTCCACGACTACAAGGCCGCCGGGATCGACGCCGCGCGATTGAAGCGCTGGGCGGGCGAGGTCGGCTGGGAGACGCTGCTCAACCGCGCCGGCACGACGTTCAGGAAGCTGCCTGACGATGAGAAAGCCGGGCTCGACGAGGGCAGGGCGCTCGCGCTGATGCAGGCGCAGCCCTCCATGATCAAGCGCCCGGTGCTGGACGTCGACGGCAGGTTGACCGTCGGCTTCAAGCCGGAGGTTTATGCGCGCTCTTTCGGCGACTGAGCCGCCGGCTTTGTCTGCGCCGGGGCGGCTTAGTCGGGCGAGGCGAGCCGTGGCTTCAACTCGGCGAAGCGCGCCGCGGCCTGCGTGCGGGCGGCTTCGAACACTTCGGGCCGCTCGATGAAAAAGTTGAAATAGCCTGCGGGCGTGCTCGGCGCGATCTCGACGATCTCGACGTGGCGGAACGGCCCCCCTGGCTTGAGCACGTCGTCGGCGATCAGCCGGTTGATCCGGTCCATCCCCTGGATTTCGGCCTTGTAGCTCGCCGAAAACCACATCTCGCACTGCCAGTCCTGCACGTCGAACCAGTTGCGCGGCGGGTCGTGTTCGATCCAGCCGTTCGCGAGCAGCCTCGCCACGAACACGTAACGCGAGCGGCGCAGTTCGGAGACGATGCAGGAGCGGTGATAGGCGCCGTCGATCTGGCCGTTCACCAGCCCGTCGAAGCCATAGAGCGACAGCCACAGCGCGGCTTTCACGGCCTCGGGCGTGATCTCCTCCAGTCTGGTCTCGCCGCCGGCGGTCTTGTCGGAGCGCAGGTCGGCGACCGCCGAAGGCGCGGCGATCGCGCTCTTCTCCGGCAGTTGCGCGCGGGCGCGGTCGTTGCCGTAGAGCACGCCCTTGCCGCGCGCGAGGTCGTAGGCGTTGAACACGACGCCGAAGGGGGCGTTCTGGAGCGTCGCGGCCACGTCGGCGAACCATGCGTCGGGCCGGGTCGGCACATATTGCTGCGCCGGAAGTAGCCGGTCGAAGATCGTCTCGAACTCCGTTTCGTGCGGCGCGGGCGGCCTGAACCACCGGCCGACCGCCTCGGCGTAAGCAGGGGCGAAGACGCCCCTGAGGCCCGTCAGCGCGACCCTCGCCTGGGCGAAGCGGTCGCGCTCCGCCTCGGGAGCGACCACCACCGCCCTCATGTCGCGGCCCTTGATCCATTCCGACAGAACGAAGATCTGGCCGCTCGTCGCCGTCACGATGTCGGGGGTGACGCCCGCCTCGGTCGCCGCCGCGAGGAAGCCGGCGCCGTGGGCGTTGAACCCTCCGAGACCCGCAAGCGCGAAAGCGACGTCGGACGACTCATGTTTCCGCTCCTGCTCCACTGCAACCTCCCCGAGAGCGATCGGCGCCGATCATTTCACGGGTATGTTGCGTTGCAACAGAAATCAGGCGTCGTCGGGCGCGATTTCGGCGAGCGCCATGCGCAGGTAAGTCTCGACCAGAAGGTCGCCCTCGGCGCGGGAAACCGAGACCGCGAGCCGCATCGTCGCCTCGCCGAGCTGCATGACGAGAAAGGCCGAGGCCTCGAGTTCGGCGCGGTCGACCTCGGGCTTTACGTGCGAGACCGCTTCCGCCAGCAGCGCGCCGTTCAGGCGGCTGCTTTCGAGCTCGAAGGCGCGCAGGGCCTTGTCGGCCTGCGTCGCCGACCAGACGTCCCGGATCACGGGTTCGGCGAGGAACAGCCCGTAATAGATCCCGACCAGCCGCCGGAAGGCCGCGCGCAGCGAGGCGGCGTCGGTCGCTTGGCCAAGCTCCTCGGCGATGCAGGCGCGGCTTTCCGCGTTGAAGCGGTCCGCGAGCACGCGGATCAGCGCCGTCTTGTCCGGAAAGTACTGGTAGAGCGAGCCGATCGAGACGCCGGCGCGCTCGGCCACCTCGGCCATCCGCATGGCGTCGCTGCCCTTCTCGGCGATCAGCCCGCGAGCAGCCTCAAGCAGCCGCTCCACGCGCTCCAGCGCCCGCTTCTGGCTCGGCGCGCGGCGGAGGCGGGCGGAGGGATCGGCATCAGACATGAGGATTGCTCACTTTTCTCTTGACCGATAATATGAGCATCCGTCATGTTCTCAAAATATGAGATTTACTCATATTCAGGGGGCGGCGATGAGCGGACACGAGATCGAAGCGCGGCGCGAGAAACCGACGCTGGTGGTGGGCGCGACGGGCAAGACCGGCCGCCGGGTGGCCGAGCGCCTGGCGAAGGCGGGGCTTTGCGTGCGCGAGGGCTCGCGCAGGGCGGAAC
This sequence comes from Ancylobacter novellus, assembly GCA_003241695.1. GTDB lineage: Bacteria > Pseudomonadota > Alphaproteobacteria > Rhizobiales > Methylopilaceae > Methylopila. The sequence goes on from QFPN01000002.1 coordinate 107,834, forward strand.
GGCCGTTCGACTGGGAGGACGAGGCGACATGGGGCAGGGCGCTCGAGGGCGTCGGCGCGGCCTATGTGACCTATTATCCGGACCTCGCCGCGCCCGGCGCGGTGGAGAAGATCGGGGCCTTCGCGGCGGCGGCGCTGGCGCAGGGCGTGCGCCGCATCGTGCTGCTGTCCGGCCGCGGCGAGCCGGAGGCGGAGGCCGCCGAACAGGCGCTGATGGCGTCCGGCGCGGACTGGACCATCCTGCGCTGCGCCTGGTTCATGCAGAATTTTTCCGAGAGTTTCATGGCCGAAGGCGTGGCGGCCGGCGAACTGGCGCTGCCGGCGGGCGACGTGCCGGAACCCTTCGTCGACTGCGACGACATCGCCGACGCGGCCTTCGCGGCGCTCACGCAGGAGGGCCATGTGGGGGCGCTCTATGAACTGACGGGGCCGCGCGCGTTGACCTTCCGGGAGGCGGCGGAGGAGATCGCCGTCGCGCGCGGGGCCGCGGTCGCCTATGTGAGGGTTCCGCTCGAAGACTATGCGGCGGAGATGCGCGCCCATGACGCGCCGGCCGAGATGGTCGATCTCGTGGTCTATCTGTTCGGCACGGTGCTCGACGGCCGCAACGCGCGGGTGACGGGCGGCGCGGAGCGGGCGCTCGGACGTCGGCCCGCGGACTTCCGGGATTACGCGGCCCGCGTCGCCGCGGCGGGCGGATGGGGATGAAGCCAGACGCCTGCGCTTCAGCGATCGCCTCTGCGAAACCCGCGCGACGTCTCCGCTCCCTCCCCCTTGCGGGGAGGGCAAGGGTGGGGGTGGTTCAGGATTGAGCTTCGAACGTTGGCGTAAAGCGGTTTCGCCCGCCACGCTCTATTGGGAGCCACCCCCACCCCCGACCCCTCCCCGCAAGGGGGAGGGGAGAAGGAAGCCGCAGCCGTTCGCCTCAACCCGTCCGCGAGGCGACGTAGCCTTCGTAGCCCCGCGCGCGGAGTTCGCAGGCCGGACACGTCCCGCAGCCAAAACCCCATGCGTGGCGCTCGCCTCGGTCGCCGAGATAGCAGGTGTGGCTGTCCTCGACGATGAGCGCGACCAGCGCCTCGCCGCCGAGCTCCTCCGCCAGCGCCCAGGTCGCGGCCTTGTCGAGGCGCATCAGCGGCGTGTCGATCTCGAGCGGCCGGTCGAGTCCGAGCGAGAGCGCGGTCGCGGTCGCCCGCATGGTCTCGGCGCGGCAGTCGGGATAGCCGGAATAGTCGGTGTCGCACATGCCGCCGACGAGCCGAAAAATCCCGCGGCGATAGCCGAGCGCGGCGGCGAAGGTGAGGAACGCGATGTTGCGGCCGGGCACGAAGGTGTTGGGAAGCCCCGCCTCCGTCATCGCGATCTCGGCGTCGCGGGTCAGCGCCGTGTCGGAGATCTGGCCAAGCACCGAAAGATCGATCGTGTGGTCGTCGCCCAGCCGCGCGCCCCATTCGGGCCTCAGGCGGCCAAGGCCGTTCCGCAGCGCGTCTCGGCGCTCCAGCTCGACGCGGTGGCGCTGGCCGTAGTCGAAGCCGACCGTCTCCACATGGTCGAAGCGCTCAAGCGCCCAGGCGAGGCAGGTGGTCGAATCCTGCCCGCCGGAAAACAGCACGAGAGCGCGGCTCTCGGGCGGACGGTCGTCGCTCATTGGGCGTCGGGCCCGAAATAGCTGCAGGCGTCGCCCTCGCTGTCGCGATAGACCGTCACCTTGTGAAGACCGGGGCAGACGCCCTCGACCTTGCGCCAGATCCAGACCGAGAGGTTTTCGAGGGTCGCTGGGCCGAGATCCGCGACCTCGTCGAGGAAGCGGTGGTCCAGCCCGTCGCGGGCCTCCGCGAGCGCGCGCGAAAACAGGCCGAGATCCACCACCATGCCGCTCTCCGGCGCGGGCGCGCCGCGCACGAACACTTCGGCGCGATAGGAATGGCCGTGGATGCGGCGGCTTGGCTCGACGTCGATCGAGCGCGTAAGCGTGTGCGCCGCTTCGAAGCGGAATTGTTTCGACAGTTCGTGCACGGCTTTACGGAAGTCCGATGAGCTTGTGGGTCTGCAGGCTGAGCCGCCAGGTCGGGTTCGCCATGCAGTAGGCCGCGGCCGCGGCGGTGTTCGCCTCGCGCGCCGCTCCGTCCATGGGTTGCAGGAAGAAGTGCCGGAAGTCCAGCGAGGCGAAGGCTTCCGGCGGCGCGTCCGGCTGCGGATAGACGAGCTTGAGCTCGTCGCCCGAGGTGAGGGCGAGCGCCGCGCCGGCCTTGGGACTGACGCAGATCCAGTCGACTCCCGGCGGCGGAGTCCGGGTGCCGTTGGTCTCGATCGCGATTTCGAAGTTTTCGGCGTGCATCGCCGCCACCAGCGCCTCGTCGAGCTGGAGCAGCGGTTCGCCGCCAGTGAAGACGACGTAGCGGCGGCCAACCGCGCCGTCCCACGTGTGCGCGATCGTCTCCGCGAGGGCTTCAGCGGTTGCGAACTTGCCGCCGCCGGGACCGTCCGTCCCGACGAAATCCGTGTCGCAGAAGCGGCACACGGCCGTTTCGCGGTCCTGCTCGCGCCCGGTCCAGAGGTTGCAGCCCGCGAAGCGGCAGAAGACGGCGGCGCGCCCTGCGTGCGCGCCCTCGCCCTGCAGCGTCTTGAACAGTTCCTTGACCGTGTACGTCATGCCGCGTCAGAGAGGCCGCCCCGCGCTCCGGGTCAAGCGTCAAGGCCGGGAGGCGGGCCTGCGTCCGCTTGCGGGCGAGTCAGCGCGTGATGACGATGCGCGCGTTCTCCATGCCGCGCGTCTTCACCAGATTGTAGAAGGTCGCGGCGTGGGCCGGCGCGAGCCGCACGCAGCCATGGCTCGCCGGGCGGCCGAGGGAGCGCACGTAGTTCGTGCCGTGGATCGCGTAGCCGCCGTGGAAGAACACCGAATAGGGCATCGGCGACATGTCGTATTTGCGCGAGTACCACATCCGCGCCGTCCGGATCGGCCGGAACTTGCCCTTGGGCGTCACATAGCCTCGACGGGCGGTCGAGACCGGCCACGAATATGCTGGCATGCCGTCGACGGAAATCTCGGCTCGCTGGGCCGAGAGGCTGATCTCCGCGACCACCTTGGCCTCGGCCGAGGCCGAAGAGAAGACGAGCCCTGCAAGACACGCCAGAGCGAACGCGACGCGCTTCATCTGAACAAACCCCCGGCGATCCGCTCCCGCCACGGACGCGCCATAGTTGTGCCGTAAATGTGGCGATCTGTCGAATCACATGCCGGCGACCGTCGCGTTGGTCGCGATGGCTTGTCAGGCGACGCTCCGATAGACTCGAATCATTCGAGAAACGGAGCCCGCGTCCATGATCCTGCTCGTCCTCGGGCTCGTTCTGTTTATCGGAGCGCATCTCTTCGCCCGCGCGCGCGGCCCGAGGGCCGCGCTGGTCGGGCGGATGGGCGAGGGGCCATACAAGGCCCTTTATTCCCTCGTCTCGTTGGCGGGGCTCGCGCTGATCGTGATCGGCTGGCGGGCCGCGCCTTTCGTTGAGGTGTGGTCGCCGCCGGTCTGGACGCGCCACCTCGCCTTGCTGCTGATGTGGCCGGCCTTCGTGCTACTGGTCTCTTACCGTCTGCCCGGCCATATCCGCGCGAAAGCCAAGCACCCGATGCTCGCGGCGGTGAAGCTGTGGGCGACCGCCCATCTCCTTGCGAACGGCGATCTCGCCGGCATCCTGCTGTTCGGATCGTTGCTCGCCTGGGCCGTTTTCGCGCGCGTCGCGCTCAAGAAGGCGGAGCGCGTCGAGGGCGCGCCGCCGCGTCCGGCCTCATGGCAGAACGACCTGATCGCGATCGTGATCGGCACGGCGCTCTATCTGCTGTTCGGCGCCTTCCTGCATCCGCTGCTGATTGGCAGGTCGGTGTTCGGCGCATAGCCGATCAAAGGGTTTGCGGGGGCGGGGCCGCGTCGATATGGTGCCGGCCGCCGCGGAGAGCCGTCTTCGCGGACGTTTTTCTTCGTTTGCGTGACAGATTTTCGATGGCCGACATCTTTCAAGAGGTTCAGGACGACCTCCGCCGGGACCGCTTCAAGGCGTTCTGGGATCGCTTCGGCACGCCGATCGTAGTGGTCGCGGTGATCGTGGTCGCGGTGGTCGGCGGATGGCGCGGCTGGCAATATTACGAAGCGGGTCAGGCCGCTGCGGCGGGAGACCGCTACGCCGCCGCCGCGAGGCTCGCGGAAGAAGGCAAGACCGCCGAGGCGCGCGCGGCCTTCGCCGCCGTCGCGACCGACGGCCCCGCCGGCTACCGGACGCTCTCCAGGCTGCGCGAGGCGGACGAGGCCGCGGAGGGCGACAAGCCCGCCGCCTTCAAGCTCTATCAGGCGATCGCGAACGATTCGTCCGCCGACGCCCAGCTGCGCGACGCGGCCCGCATCCGCGGGGCCTATCTCGGCGTCGACGCGGTTTCCCGCGACGAGGTTCGGGCGCTCGCCGAACCGCTCGCGGTCGCGAACGGGCCGTGGGCGACGCTCGCCCGCGAGGCGATCGGCCTTGCGGCCTACAAGGCCGGCGACATGGCCGACGCCCGCAAGCAGTTCGAGGCCGTCGTGGCGGACCCGGAAGCGCCGGGGTCAAGCCGCCAGCGCGCCGACCTGATGCTCGCCGTGCTGCCCCCGCCCGCCGCGGCCGGCGGCGACGCGCCCAAGTCCGCCGAGCCCAAGCCCGCCAATTGAAGCCCGAGGCGCCCCGCGCCCGATCCGGAGTTCCCGCAGTCGTGACCATCCGTTTCGCCAGGATAGCCCGCGCAGCGCTTGCGCTTTCGGTCGTCGGCGCGCTCGCGGGCTGCGATACGCTCTCGAACATGAATCCCTTCAACGAGAAGGAGACGCCGCTGCCGGGCGAACGCCGCCCGGTGCCGCGCGTCGCCCCGCCGCCGCCCGACAACGTTCCGCAGCCGCTTTCGGCGCTGCCCACGCCGGTCGTCGCCGACCTCGCCTGATCGAACGCCCCGAGGCCTTTCGGCCCCGGCGGCGTCGTCGCCGGGAGGCGATCGTCCTTGAGCGCACCCCTCGTCCAGATCGCGATCGTCGGCCGGCCGAACGTCGGCAAGTCGACGCTGTTCAACCGTCTCGTGGGCAAGCGCCTCGCGCTCGTTGACGACCGGCCGGGCGTCACGCGCGACCGCCGCGAGGGCGAGGGCAGGCTCGGCGATCTCACCTTCCGCATCGTCGACACGGCGGGACTTGAGAACGCGACCGGCGGCTCGCTCGAAGCCCGCATGCGCGAGCAGACCGAGGCGGCGATCGAGGAAGCCGACCTCGTCCTCTTCATGATCGACGGCCGCGCCGGCGTCACCGCCGACGACGAGCGCTTCGCCGAAGTCGTGCGGCGCTCCACGCGCCCGATCGTGCTGCTCGCCAACAAGGCGGAAGGCCGCAAGGCCGCCGACGCAACCTACGACGCCTATCGACTTGGCCTCGGCGACCCGCTGCCGATCTCCTCGGAGCATGGCGAAGGCCTGGGCGATCTCTACGACGCCATCCTGCCGTTCTTTCCCGAGCCTTCGGACGATGACGAGGAGGCCGACGGCGACGACGCGCCCTTGCGCATCGCGATCGTCGGCCGTCCGAACGCCGGCAAGTCGACGCTGGTCAATCGGCTGGTCGGGTCGGAGCGCATGCTGACCGGCCCCGAGGCCGGCATCACCCGCGACAGCGTTTCGGTCGACTGGGAATGGCGCGGCCACAGGGTGCGCCTCGTCGACACCGCGGGCCTGCGCAAGAAGGCGCGCGTGGTCGACAAGCTGGAGAAGCTGTCGGTCGCCGACTCGATCCGCGCCATCAAGTTCGCCGAGGTCGTCGTGCTGTTGCTCGACGCCACGGTGCCGTTCGAGAAGCAGGACCTCTCGATCGCCGACCTCGTGGAGCGCGAGGGCAGGGCGCTGGTGATCGGGCTCAACAAGTGGGACCTGGTCGAAGACCGCAAGGCCGGCTTCGACCACGCCCGCGAGCGGCTCGACCGGCTGCTGCCGCAGATCAAGGGAGCGGAGCTCGCCCCGCTTTCCGGCGAGACCGGCGAGGGCGTCGACAAGTTGATGGCCTCGGTGGTGAAGGCCCACGAGGTCTGGAACCGCCGGATCCCGACGGCGGCGCTCAACCGTTGGCTCGAGGAGACGCTGCAGCGCCATCCGCCGCCCGCGGTTTCAGGCAAACGCATCAAGCTGCGTTACATGACCCAGGCGAAGGCCCGGCCCCCGAGTTTCGTGCTGTTCGGCACGCGCACCAGCGAGCTGCCGACCTCCTATGTGCGCTATCTCGTCAACGGGCTGCGCGAGGCGTTCGACCTGCCGGGCGCGCCGATCCGGCTCTCGTTCCGGTCGGCGGAAAATCCGTACGACAAGAAAGGCTGAGGACGGCGCCCGCCGTCCGTCCCCGTCCGGCCGGCGCGACGCAGCCGCAATTCCGACGCGCGCGAGGCCCGGCCCTTGCCTTTCTCGTCCTCCTTCGCCTATAAGCCGCGCCATTCCACACGCGGGGAATGACGGCGAAAACCAAGCCGTTCCGGATCGGGGTCCAGCCTATGGGCTCCGTCGACGCTCCGCGGAGGCAGAAACCGGAGAACGTAAAATGGCTTCCCCTGACTTCACGATGCGCCAGCTGCTCGAGGCCGGCGTGCACTTCGGCCATCAGGCCCATCGCTGGAACCCGAAGATGGATCAGTACATCTTCGGCGTCCGCAACAACATCCACATCATCGACCTCGCCCAGACCGTGCCGCTGCTCGCCCGCGCGCTGCAGGCCGTCTCGGACGTCGTCGCCGGCGGCGGCCGCGTGCTCATCGTCGGCACCAAGCGCCAGGCGGCGGACGTCGTGGCGGATTCGGCCCGCCGCTCCGCGCAGTATTTCGTGAACTCCCGCTGGCTCGGCGGCATGCTGACCAACTGGAAGACGATCTCCGGCTCGATCCAGCGCCTGCGCAAGCTCGAGGAGATGCTCGGCGGCGAAGCCCAGGGCTTCACCAAGAAGGAGCGTCTCACGCTGTCGCGCGAGCGCGACAAGCTCGAGAAGACGCTCGGCGGCATCAAGGACATGGGCGGCCTGCCGAACCTCATCTTCGTGATCGACACCAACAAGGAGCAGATCGCCGTCCAGGAAGCCCGCCGCCTCGGCATCCCGGTCGCCGCGATCCTCGACACCAATTCGGATCCGGAAGGCATCACCTATCCGATCCCGGGCAATGACGACGCCGGCCGCGCGCTCGCGCTCTACGGCGACCTGATCGCCCGCGCGGCCCTCGACGGCATCGGCCGCGGCCAAGGCGACTCGGGCGTCGACATCGGCGCGCAGGAGGCTCCGGTGATCGAGCCCGTGCTCGAGGCCGAGGCCGCCGTGGTCGCGACCTCCGACGAGCCGGTCGAGACGGTCGAGGAGAGCTTCGAGCTGATCGCGGCTCCCCGCGGCGCGCCCGACGATCTCTCCAAGCTCTCAGGCGTCGGCCCGCAGCTCGAGCAGAAGCTGAACGAGTACGGCATCTACCACTACTGGCAGATCGCCGCGATGACGCCGGTCGACGTCGCCAAGGCCGACAGCGACATGAAGCTCAACGGCCGCTTCGAGCGCGAGGGCTGGGTCGCGCAGGCGCGCGAGCAGCTCGCGAGCCTCGCGGCCTGACGACTTCCGTCCCGTCCGTCATCTGAACGACGGACGCCTGATGTTCATTTCCGTCGTCCGGGCGCGTCAGCCCGGGCGACGACGTTGTTTTTCGAGGTTTTGAGATGGCCAACATCACCGCCGCCATGGTGAAGGAGCTTCGCGAGAAGACCGGCGCCGGCATGATGGACTGCAAGAACGCGCTGAACGAGGTCGAGGGCGACATCGAGGCCGCGGTCGACTGGCTGCGCAAGAAGGGTCTCGCCAAGGCCGCCAAGAAGGCCGGCCGCACCGCCGCCGAGGGTCTCGTGGCCGTCGCCGCCGAGGGCGGCAAGGCCGTCGCCGTCGAGGTGAACTCCGAGACCGACTTCGTCGCCCGCAACCCGGAGTTCCAGGAGATGGTCTCGACCATCGCGACCGTCGCGCTCGGCGTCGGCTCGGACGTCGAGAAGATCCTCGCCGCGTCCTATCCGGGCGGCGGCACCGTCGCCGAGAAGATCCAGGCGACGATCGGCAAGATCGGCGAGAACATGACGCTCCGCCGCGCGGCCGAGCTCTCCGTCTCGAACGGCGTGATCGGCAGCTACGTTCACGGTCAGGTCGCGCCGAACCTCGGCAAGATCGCGGTGCTGGTCGCTCTCGAGTCCGAGGGCAAGGACGAGCCGCTGTCGGCGCATGGCAAGCAGGTCGCGATGCATGTCGCCGCCACCAACCCGGCCGGCCTCGACGCCGCCTCGATCGACCCTGCGGTCATCGAGCGCGAGAAGGCCGTTCTGGCCGACAAGGCGCGTGAGGGCGGCAAGCCGGAGAACGTGATCGAGAAGATCGTCGAGAGCGGCATCAAGAGCTTCTACAAGGAGGCGACCCTCCTCGAGCAGCCCTTCATCCATGACACCTCGAAGACCGTCTCGCAGGCCACCAAGGCCATCGAGGGCGAGGCCGGCGCGTCCGTGAAGGTCGTGGGCTTCGTGCGCCTCGCGCTCGGCGAGGGCGTCGAGAAGGAAGAGAGCGACTTCGCGGCGGAAGTCGCGGCCGCTGCGGGTCAGGGGTGAGCGACGGGGGCTCCGGAGAGATGGCTCAGCCGCTCTACAATCGAGTCCTCGTCAAAGTGTCCGGCGAGGCCCTGATGGGCCCCGCCGGATTCGGCCTTCACCAGCCGACCGTCGACCAGATCGCGGCCGACCTCGCCGCCACCCACGCGCTCGGCGTCGAGCTTGCGGTGGTGGTCGGCGGCGGCAACATCTTCCGCGGCGTGCAGGTGTCCGCCCAGGGCGTCGACCGGGCGACCGGCGACTATATGGGCATGCTCGCGACCGTCATGAACGCGCTCGCGCTCCACGCCGCGATCATGCGAGCCGGCACGCAGGCGCGGGTGCTCTCGGCGCTCGACATGCCGGCGGTGGCCGAGACCTACACGCGACCGCGCGCTCTCGCGCATCTCGACCGCGGCCGCATCGTGCTGTTCGCGGCCGGCACCGGCAATCCGTTCTTCACGACCGACACGGCCGCGGCGCTGCGCGCGATCGAGACAGGCTGCGAAGCGCTCCTGAAGGCGACCAACGTCGACGGCATCTATTCCGCGGATCCGAAGAAGGATCCGTCCGCGGTCCGCTACGACCGCATCAGCCATGACGAGGTCATCCAGAAGGACCTCAAGGTCATGGACACCGCGGCCTTCGCGCTTGCGCGCGAGAACGCGCTTCCGGTAATCGTCTTCTCCATTCACGAGCCCGGCTCGATCCAGGCGGCGGTCTGCGGCGGAGGACGCGCGACCACCGTCGCGAGCCGATAGAGGCGGGTCCGCCGCCCCGGCCGAAGAAGAAAGGCCCGTATCCCCCATGTCCGACGGCAAGTTCGACATCGAAGACATCAGGCGCCGCATGTCGGGCGCCGTCTCCTCGCTCAAGACGGATCTCGCAGGCCTTCGCACCGGCCGCGCCTCGGCGAACCTGCTCGATCCCGTCACGGTGACGGCCTACGGCGCCGAGATGCCGCTGAACCAGGTCGCGACGGTCAGCGTGCCGGAGGCGCGGATGCTGTCGGTGCAGGTCTGGGACCGCTCGATGACCAACGCCGTCGAAAAGGCGATCCGCGAGGCCAATCTCGGCCTCAACCCGATCACCGAAGGCCAGCTTCTCCGCATTCCGCTGCCCGAGCTCAACGCCGACCGGCGCAAGGAGCTCGTCAAGGTCGCGCACAAATACGCCGAGAACCAGCGCGTCGCCGTCCGCCATGTGCGGCGCGACGGCCTCGACGTGCTGAAGAAGGCTGAAAAGGACGGAGACGTTTCCGAGGACGAGCATGTCAAGCTCGCGGAACAGGTCCAGAAGGCGACCGACGCGGCCGTGGCCGAGATCGACCAGGCGGTGGCCGCGAAGGAAAAGGATATCCTTCAGGTGTGATAGCCTGACGGCGAGTCGGGCGGGCCGTTCCGCCGGTGGACCAGACGTACGCTCTCACCAGGCCCCCGCACGATGCCGCCCACCAATCTTCAGAAACGGACCGTCGACGCGCCCGAGCCCCAGGCCGAGGGCGCCGCTCCCCGCCACGTCGCCATCATCATGGACGGCAACGGCCGCTGGGCCGCGGCGCGCGGTCTGCCGCGCGTCGAAGGTCACAGGCGCGGCGTCGAGGCGCTGAGGCGCGCCGTGCGCTCCGCCCATGAGTTCGGCGTCCGTCACCTGACGCTCTACGCTTTTTCCGCGGAGAACTGGACGCGACCCGCGGAGGAAGTCTCGGACCTGATGAACCTGCTGCGGATCTTCATCCGTCGCGACCTGGCCGAACTCCACAAGTCGAACGTCCGGATCAAGGTAATCGGCGAGCGCGTCGGCCTGCCTTCGGACATCACGGATCTGCTCGAGGACGCCGAGGCCAGGACGCGCGACAATTCCGGCCTCAACCTCGTGGTGGCGTTCAATTACGGCGGCCGGCAGGAGATCGTCTCCGCGATCCGCCGCATCGCGGAGGCTGTGCGGGACGGACGGATCGACCCTGCCGCCATCGACGCAGGCGTGGTGGCTGATCACCTCGACACCGCCGACATCCCGGACCCCGATCTCGTGATCCGCACCAGCGGCGAGTTGCGGATTTCGAATTTCCTCCTGTGGCAAAGCGCTTACGCCGAGTTCGTGTTCCTATCTCTTCATTGGCCGGACTTCGACAAGGCGGCCTTCGAGGAGGCTCTGGCGAGTTTCCACTCGCGACAGCGACGCTACGGCGGGCGCGTCGCGCGGGTCGGCGCGTGACAGCCGGCGGTCCGGGGGCCGGTCGCGCCTCCGAACTTGTCCTGCGGACCATCTCCGGGGTCGCGATGATCGCGGCGGCCCTCGCGACCGCTTGGGCGGGAGGGCTCCCTTTCGTCGTGTTCTGGACGCTCGCAGGCGTCGCCGTGGGCGTCGAATGGGCCTGGCTCACCGTCGCCGAGGCCGCGCCCCGCCGCCGGGCCGCGCGGATCGTCGCCGTCGCGCTTGCGATCACGGGCGTCGTTCTCGGCCTGTCGCTCTATTCGCTGACGTCTCCCTTCTGGATCGTCGCCGTCATCGCGCTCGGCGCCGCGGCGACGGCTGTCGCTGCGGGGCCGGCGCGGGTCGCCGCGGCGGCGGTTCCCTACGGCGCCGCGGCCTTCGTCGGCGCCATGCTGCTGAGGCGGGATCCGGTCGACGGATTGCTCGCGACGCTCTGGCTGTTCGCGGTCGTCTGGGCGACGGACATTGCGGCGTTTTTCGTCGGCCGTTCGGTCGGCGGACCGAAGCTTGCTCCGAGCCTGTCTCCGAAGAAGACGTGGTCCGGCGCGATCGGCGGCGCGACCGCGGGCGTGATCGCGGGCGTTTCGGTCGCGGCCGCCGGCGGCGCGACGACGCTCTGGCCGGTCGCGATCGTCGCGCTTGTGGCTTCGATCGCGGCGGAAGCGGGGGACCTGTTCGAGTCCGGCATGAAGCGGCTCTACGGCGCCAAGGATTCGTCGAAGCTCATTCCGGGCCACGGCGGACTGATGGACAGGCTCGACGGCTTTCTCTTCGCCGCGACCGTCGCGGCGGCGGTGGGCGTCGCCCGCGGCGGCTTCGACACGGCGGGGCAGGGGCTGCTCAGGTGGTGAGTCCCGTACGAGAGGCGCGACCTCGCCGCCCCCTCCCCCCAAGGGGGAGGGGAGAAGAACGCCGCCTCGGCAGGGGACTCTGGTCATGACCGCGGCCCACCAGAAGCGCCGCGTCACCGTGCTCGGCGCGACCGGCTCCGTCGGCGGCGCGACGGTCGATCTGCTCGAACGTCATGCGGACCGGTTCGAGGTCGAGGCGCTCGCGGGCGGCCGCGACGCGGTCGCGCTCGCGGCGCTCGCCGTCCGCCTCAAGGCCCGCCGCGCCGTGATCGCCGACGATTCGAAGGGCGACGAACTCCGCCGCTTGCTCGAAGGTTCCGGCGTCGAGGCGTCCGCGGGCGCGGCGGCGCTGGCGGAGGCGGCTGCGATTCCCGTCGACTGGACCATGGCCGCGATTTCGGGCGCAGCTGGCCTCGCTCCCACGGTCGCGGCGGTGCGGCGGGGCGGTGCGATCGCGCTCGCCACCAAGGAATGCCTCGTCTGCGCCGGCGCCGCCTTCATGGCCGAGGTGGCGAGGGCTGGCGTGACGCTGCTGCCCGTCGACAGCGAGCACAACGCGCTGCTCCAGGCGCTCGGCGGCCAGAGCGTCGACGAGGTCGAGACCATGACGCTGACCGCCTCGGGCGGCCCGTTCCGCAGCTGGGAGGCGGAACGCATCGCGGCCGCGCGGCCAGAAGACGCGCTGCGCCATCCGACGTGGTCGATGGGCGCCAAGATCACGATCGATTCCGCGACGCTGATGAACAAGGGCCTCGAACTGATCGAGGCGCATCATCTGTTCGCCGTCGGTCCGGAGCGGCTCGACGTCGTCGTGCACCCCCAGTCGGTGATCCACGGACTGGTGACGTTCCGCGACGGCGCCGTGACCGCCGGCCTTGCGTCGCCCGACATGCGGGTGCCGATCGCCCACACGCTCGGCTTTCCGCAGCGGCTGTCGACGCCTGCGGCTCGGCTCGATCTGGCGCGCATCGGGACGCTGACCTTCGAGGCGCCGGACGTCGTGCGTTTCCCGGCGCTGAAGCTCGCCAAGGCCGCGCTCGAGGCCGGCGGCTCGGCGGCGACCGTGCTGAACGCGGCGAACGAGGTCGCGGTCGCGCTGTTCCTCGCGCGCCGGGTCGGCTTCATGGACATTCCCCGCATCGTCGAGGAGACGCTCGACCGCGCCGCCGGCGCGCTGCCGGCCGCGGCGCCGGCCACCGTCGAGGACGCCATCGCGCTGGACGGCGAGGCGCGGCGACTCGCCTCGGAGCGCTTGCCCGAAGCCCAGTTTCGGGCGCACTAGTATTTTCGCGCCGCTCCGCCGATCTCAGGAACGGCGGACGAGGCGGGCAGAGGGCCGAGATGACGTTCCTGAATGAAATGTTCGGCGCCGCATGGTCCGCGGGCGCCTATCTCGTGCCCTTCCTGTTCGTGCTGACGCTGGTCATCTTCTTCCACGAACTCGGCCACTTCCTCGTCGCGCGCTGGACGGGCGTGAAGGTGCTCGCCTTCTCGATAGGCTTCGGTCCCGAGCTGTGGGGCTTCGACGACCGCCACGGCACGCGCTGGCGGATCGCGGCGATTCCCCTCGGCGGCTATGTGCGTTTCGCCGGCGACGAGAACGCCGCGAGCGCGCCGGACCGCGAGGCGCTCGCGCGGATGAAGCCGGAGGAGCGGCGCGGCAGCTTCTTCTTCGCGCCGCTGCCGGCCCGCGCGGCGATCGTCGCCGCAGGCCCGATCGCGAATTTCCTGCTCGCGATCGCGATCTTCGCGGGAATCTTCTTCTTCGCCGGCCGTCCCGTCACGGACGCTGTGGTCGATTCGGTCGATCCGGGCAGCGCCGCGGAAGCCGCGGGCCTCGCGCCGGGCGATCTCGTGATCGCGATCGACGGACAAAAGATCGCGACCTTCGGCGACATGCAGAAGATCGTCGAGACGAGCGCCGACCGTCCGTTGCGGATCACGGTCGAGCGCGCCGAGCGTCAGCTCGACCTCGTGGCGACGCCGAAGCTCCGGGAGATTACCGACAGCTTCGGCAACAAGCTGAGAATCGGCCTGCTCGGCGTCAAGCGCTCGACCAACGCCCAGAACGTGCGGCTCGAGACCTTCGGGCCGCTCGAGGCGGTTACGGCGGGCGCGCAGGAGACCTGGTATCAGATCGCGCGCACGGCCTCCTATCTCGGCCGGCTGGTGGTCGGGCGGGAATCAGCCGACCAGATCGGCGGCCCGATCCGCATCGCCAAAACCTCGGGCGACTTCGCCACTTTGGGCTTCGTGGCGCTCATGACGCTCGCGGCGATTCTGTCGGTTTCGATCGGCCTTCTGAACCTCGTGCCGATTCCGATGCTCGACGGCGGACACCTGCTTTTCTACGCGTTCGAAGCCTTGCGCGGCCGGCCGCTCGGACCCCGCGCTCAGGACATCGGAATGCGGATCGGATTGGCCTTCGTGCTTTTCCTGATGATTTTCGCCACCTGGAACGACATCGTTCACCTTTCCGGCCTAGGCTGAGATTTCGGGGGGCGTGTCTGCGCCGCAACGGCGCAGGCGAAACGGCCGGTATGCGTTGAGTAGCGAGTTTGCACGTGCGTCAAAGTTCTATAGAAGCGGACGGTGTCGGCCCGGGGACGCCTGTCGCGTGTGACGGGCTCGGCGGCGTGGAATACGGCACGGGGGTCCGTCTGCCCATGATGCGTATGGTTCGAGTGTTCGGGCGTCTCGCGCTCGCGTCGTCGGTCGCCGTCGGGGCGATCACGGCTGGCGCCGGTTTTGGCTTGCCCGGCGCATCCTCGGCATACGCCCAGAGCGGCGGCATCACCGTTCGCGGCAACCAGCGCGTCGACTCTGAAACCGTGCGGTCCTATTTCACGGGTCGCGGCGCGCTCAATCAGGCGACGATCGACGAGGGAATTCGCGGCCTCTACGCCAGCGGTCTGTTTTCCGACGTGCATGTGAGCCGCGCGGGCTCCGGCATCGTGGTGACGGTGCGCGAGAACAACGTGCTCAACCGCGTCGCCTTCGAAGGCAACAAGAAGATCAAGGACGCGGTGCTCGCGGCCGAGGTCCAGTCGAAGCCGCGCGGGCCGTACAATCCCGCGATCATCCAGGCCGACGCCCAGCGCATTCAGGACATCTATCGCCGCTCCGGCCGCTATGAAGTGACCGTCGAGCCGAAGACGATCTCGCAGCCGTCCGGCCGCGTCGATCTCGTGTTCGAGATCAACGAAGGCGAGAAGACCAAGATTTCGGCCATCAATTTCGAGGGCAACACCGCCTTCGATTCCGGCACGCTGCGCGACCAGCTCACGACCACCGAGTCGAACTGGCTGAGCTGGATCAAGACCTCCGACGTCTATGATCCCGACCGCGTCAACGCCGACCTCGAGCTGCTCCGCAAGTTCTACCTGAATCACGGCTACGCGGATTTCCGCGTCGTGTCGGCCAACGCCGCGCTCGACAAGGCGACCAACGCCTTCACGCTCACCATCGCCGTCGAGGAGGGCCAGAAGTACAAGTTCGGCGCCGTCGACGTGGAGTCGAGCGTGCCGGACGTCGACGCCAGCACGCTGCGCGGCAAGATCCAGTCTTCGCCGGGCTCGACCTACAGCGCCCAGGACATCGACAAGTCGGTCGAGGCCATGTCGCTCGACCTCGCGGCGCGCGGCTACGCCTTCGCGCAGGTTCGCCCCCGCGGCGACCGCAACATGTCGGATTCTTCCATCGGCGTGACCTACGTCGTGGAGGAGGGCGCGCGCGTCTATGTCGAGCGCATCAACATCCGCGGCAACACCCGCACGCGCGACTACGTCATCCGCCGCGAGTTCGACCTCGGCGAGGGCGACGCCTACAACCAGATCTTCATCGATCGCGCCGAGCGGCGCCTGAAGGCGCTCGGCTTCTTCAAGACGGTCAAGATCGGCACCGAGCCCGGCTCCTCGCCCGACCGCGTCATCGTGAACGTGGACGTCGAGGATCAGCCGACGGGCGAGTTCTCGGTCGCCGGCGGCTATTCGAGCCAGGACGGCATCATCGGCGAAGTGGCGCTCGGCGAGCGCAACTTCCTCGGCCGCGGCCAGTACGCCCGCATCGCGGCGCAGTTCGGCCAGAACGTGTCGGGCTTCGATTTCTCGTTCACCGAGCCTTACTTCCTCGGCACGCGCGTTTCGGCCGGCATCGACCTCTACGCCAAGAAGCGCGACGAGACGGACTACACGTCCTACAAGCTCGACACCTACGGCGGCGGCGTGCGCTTCGGCCTGCCGATCACCGAAGAGTTCACGGTCGGCACTCGCTACCAGATCTACCAGCAGGATCTGAAGGTCCCGAGCGACTACAAGCTCACCACGACCACGAAGAAGGGCCGGACCGTCCTCAATCCGGATCGCGCCTCCGCGGCCATTCTCGAGGCTGAGGGCAAGACGCTCACCTCGCTCGCCGGTCTCTCGCTGATCTACAACACGCTCGACAATCCGCAGGCGCCGACGCAGGGCTTATACGCGGAGCTGAAGGGCGACGTGGCGGGCCTCGGCGGCGACTCCCAGTATTTCCGTGGAACCTTCGACGGCCGCTACTATCATCCGCTGTTCAACGAGAACTTCATCGGCATGCTGCGCGCGCAGGCGGGTCACATCGTGGCCTTCGGCAGCGACGACCTCGCCGTGCTCGATCACTTCCCCGGCGGTCCGGATCTGGTCCGCGGCTTCGAGCCTCAAGGTTTTGGTCCGCGCGATGTCGGGACTTACAGAATAGACCGTAATGGCGACAAAGTTCGCAATCTCAAGAACGGCAGCCCGAACGACGATCCGCTCGGCGGCACGACCTATTTCGGCGGTTCGGCTGAGGTTCAGTTCCCGATCTTCGGCATTCCGAAGGAGATCGGCCTGAAGGGCGCGGTGTTCGCCGACGCCGGCACGGTGTTCGACTACAAGGGCATCAAGAGCCTGACGGACGACAACAGGACGGTGCTGGTCAACGTCCAGTCGGACAACGCCAAGCTCCGGTCTTCGGTCGGCGCCTCGCTGATGTGGAACTCGCCGCTCGGCCCGATCCGCTTCGACTTCGCCAAGGTGCTGTCGAAGTCCAAATACGACGAAACGCAGTTCTTCCGCTTCTCGGGCGGCACGCGCTTCTGACGAAATCCCTTCCGGGATCGTCTAAAATTCGTTAAGCGGGCGGCGGACGCACATCCGCCGCCCGTTTTCGCGTGCGTCGGCCGTCCTTGCGCCGCGAGACCGATGACCGAACCCCGCTTCCTCGCCAGACCCGAGCCGCTTGACCTCGACGGCCTGATCGCGCTGACGGGCGCACGCCCGGCGCGCGCGTCCGCGGCGCTTGCGATCACGGGCGTGGCCGCTCTCGACAGGGCAGGGCCGTCCGACCTCGCCTTCATCGCAGACGAGGCGCAGGCTGGAGTTCTTTCCGGCGCGCGCGCTGGAGCATGCCTCGTGCCGCCGACGCTTGCCGGCAGCGTTCCGGCCAACGTGGTCGCGCTTGTCAGCGACAGGCCCGCCCGCGCCTTCGCGCTTGCGGCGCGCGCGCTGTTTCCCAAGGCGTCACGTCCCGAACCTCTGTTCGGGGCGGGCGTGTCGGCGGGCGCCATGGTTCATCCGGACGCGCGGCTCGAGCCGGACGTCTCCGTCGAGCCCGGCGCGGTCGTCGGTCCTCGGGTGGAGATCGGCCGCGGCGCGACGATCGGGGCCAACGCCGTCATCGGCGCGGACGTGCGCATCGGGCGTGACGCCGCTCTCGGGGCCGGCGTCGTCGCGGTCAACGCTCTCATCGGCGACCGCGCCGTGGTGGGGGCCGGCGCGCGCCTCGGCCATCCTGCGCCGCTGGCCTCGGGCTGCGCGCCGAGCGTGGGACGCGTCATCGTGCAGGACGACGTCTGGATCGGCGCCAACGTCTCGATCGCGCGCGGGCGCCTGCGTGATACCGTCATCGGGGAGAAGAGCCTGATCGACGATCTCGCTTACGTCGGTCCCGAGGCGACGATCGGCCGGTTCTGCGTGGTGCCGGCTCTTGGCGTCGTCACCGCCGGAACGACGTTTCCCGACTTCTTCGTACTCGCCGCGGACCCGGCCGCCCGGCCGGCGCCGTGGGCTCAAGGACAGATCGAATGACCGAGGTTTCAGACGCGACCGCCGCTCCGACCGAACTCGGTTCGGCCGACATCATGGCGATCATGTCCTATCTGCCGCATCGCTATCCGTTCCTGCTCGTCGACAAGATCGTCGGCATGCGCCGCGACGAGTTCGGGATCGGAATCAAGAACGTCACGGTCAACGAGCCGCAGTTCCAGGGCCATTTCCCGGGACAGCCGGTGATGCCCGGCGTTCTTTTGATCGAGGGGATGGCCCAGACCGCGGGCGCGATGTGCGTGGCGTCCCGCGTCGCGGGCACGCCGCGCATCGTCTATTTCATGACGATCGACAAGGTGAAGTTCCGCAAGCCTGTCGTGCCCGGCGACGTGGTCGAATACCACATGACCCGCATCAAGCGGCGCGGTCTCATGTGGTGGTATCGCGGCGAGGCGAAGGTGGCGGGGATCAGGGTCGCCGAGGCCGAGGTTTCGGCGATGCTGGTCATCGACTGAGCGAAGACGCGGCCCGCATCGGGTCCTTCTGTGCCGCCGCCGTCCGGCGGCCGGGAGACGATCAGAGCGCCGCGCGGATCTTTTCGGCGTGCGAGGCCAGCACCTCCGGCTGTTCCATCTTGCCCGTGTGCGGCTTCAGCGGAACGTCCGTCCAGCGGGGCAGGACATGGACGTGGGTGTGAAAAATCACCTGTCCGCCGGCCGTTTCGTTGAACTGCTGGATGGTGACGCCCTCGGCGCCGAGCGCGGTCTTCACGGCGTGGGCGATCTTGGACACCGTCGTGAAGAGCGGTCCGAGAACAGCCTCGTCGATGTCGAGCATGTTGCGCGAGGGCGCCTTCGGAATCACGAGCGTGTGGCCGTCGCCGCGCGGCATGACGTCCATGAAGGCGAGCGTGTGCTCGTCCTCATAGACCTTGTGCGCGGGAAGGTCGCCGCGCAGAATCTTGGCGAAGACGTTGTCGGCGTCGTAGTCGGCCATCGCGATGCTCCCCCGGGGATGATCGGTCGCGCAAGGGATCGCAGGTCGGCGCGTGGGTCAAGCGTCGAGACCCAATCGTCCGATCCGCTATAGGAAGCAAACGCTCAAACGGGCTGATCGCCGCGGCGGAACGGCGACGCGTCGTCGAGCGCGTCCTGGACCACTGAAACGTAGCTCCGTTCCCGCCTGAGATAGTCCGCGACCGCGCGCGAGAGGGCCGGATCGGCGAAGAGATGCGCCGATCGGGTCACGACGGGCCTGTAGCCGCGGGCGAGCTTGTGCTCGCCTTGCGCGCCGGCCTCGACGCGCGCGAGTCCGCGTTCGATCGCGGCGTCGATCGCCTGATGGTAGCAGACCTCGAAATGCAGGAACGGCCGCTCTTCGATCGCTCCCCAGTAGCGGCCGTAGAGCGCGTCGCCGCCGATGAAGTTGAGCGCGCCGGCGATCGGTCGGCCTGCGCGCTCCGCCAGCACCAGCAGGATGGTTTCGGGCATCGCCTCGCCGATCAGGCTGAAGAAGCGGCGGTTGAGATAGGGGCGGCCCCATTTGCGGGCGCCGGTGTCCATGTAGAAGGCGAAGAACGCGTCCCAATGGGCTTCGCGGAGGTCGGAGCCGGTCACGTGGCGGACCGACACGCCGTCGGCGAGCGCGTCGCGCCGCTCGCGTTTCAGCTGCTTGCGCTTGCGCGAAGCGAGGTCGCCGAGGAAATCGTCATAGGAGCCGTAGGCCTCGTTTCGCCAGTGGAACTGCTGGTCTTCGCGCGGCAGGAAGCCTTCGCCGACGAGGAGCGCGCGTTCCTCTTCGGTCGCGAAGGTGACATGGACCGAGGACGCGCCGCCCTGGCGCATCAGCCCCCGCATCGCGGCTGCGAGGGCGGTCTGCGCGCTCGGGCGATCGACGCCGGGCGGGACGAGCAGCCGGGGGCCGGTCGCCGGAGTGAACGGCGCCGCCACCTGCAGCTTCGGATAATAGCGTCCTCCGGCCCGCTCATAGGCGTCTGCGAAGCCATGGTCGAAGACGTATTCGCCCTGGCTGTGGGACTTCCAGTAGCAGGGCGCGAAACCCGCCGGCCCGCCATCCGCGTCTTCGAGGACGATATGGGTGGAAGACCAGCCCGTTCCGGGGCCGACCGAGCCGGACCGTTCGAGCGCGTCGAGGAAGCGATGGTCGACGAAGGGGTTGTAGGGGCCGCCGGCGAGCGCCGCGGCGTTCCAGAGCGCGGGATCCGCGTCGGCGACGCGCTCGATCGTTCTGGCGCGGAAGGCGCGTTCTGCTGAAGGTTCGGACGTGGCTCGTCTCCGGAGATTCAGGCGGAGCGCGCCGCGCAGCCTGCGACGGGCGGGTGCGGCGAAGGGACCAGACCGGGGCACTTTATCCCGCCGCCGAGCTTTGGTTCTATGCCGCCTGCGGCCGCAAGGTCCAAAACAATCGCGCAGAGGCAGGCGGCGCTCCCGCGGCCCATACGCGAGCTTCGGAAGGATCCCACAGCAATGAAGCTTCATCTCGCCGCGGCGGCGGCGCTCGTGATCGGCGTGGCCGGCCCGGCCTACGCGCACGGGCCGACCCGTCAGAAGACCGAGCAGAAGATCGAGATCAACGCGCCCGCCGACAAGGTCTGGGGCGTGGTCGGAAACTTCCAGGACATGAGCTGGCTTGGCGTCGTCGACAAGACTGAAGGCGCCGGAGGCAATGACAAGGGAGCCAAGCGCACCTTGACGCTCAAGAACGGCGCCAAGGTCGAGGAAGAGATCAATCAGTACGACGCCGAAAAGAAGATGTACTCGTACCGTATCACCAACGTCGACGTGAAGGTGCTGCCGGTCAACAACTATTCTTCCAAGATCATCGTCACGGGCGAGGGCGACAAGACCACCGTGACCTGGGACGGCGCGTTCTATCGCGGCTATCCCAACAACGATCCGCCGCCGGAGCTGAGCGACGAAGCCGCGCTGAAGGCCGTCAACGCGCTCTACACGCAGGGCCTTCAGGATCTGAAGAAGAAGGTCGAAGGCGGAAGCTGAGGCAGCCCATGCGCGCCCTGGCCGCTGCGCTTCTCCTCGTCGTCGCGGGTTCCGCCCGCGCCGATGAGGCGTTCGTCACAAACCAGTCGAGCGACGACCTTTCGGTCGTCGACCTCGGTTCGGGAGACACGCTCGCCACCATCCCGATCGGGGGCCGCCCCGCCGGCGTCGCCGTCTCGCGCGACGGCGCGCGGGTCTATGTGACGAGCCCCGAAGGAAAATCGATCTCGATCCTGGACGCGGCCGCGCGCAAGGTGATCGGCAAGGTCGAGACCGGGGGAGGGCCGCTCGGCGTCGCGGTTCATCCCTCCGGCAGTCCGGTTTACGTCGCCGACTGGTACCAGCACCTGATCTACGTCGTCGATCCGGCCGCCGGCGCCGTGACGGGCAAGATCCAGGTCGGGCTGTCGCCCTCCGGCCTGGCGGTCACGCCTGACGGAAAGCTGCTCATCTCCGCCGATCGCGATTCGAACGAGATATCGTTCATCGACACCGAAACCCGCAAGCGCGTCGGAGGCCTCAAGGTCGGCGAGCGCCCGTTCGGCGTCACGATCGACGCGGAGGGAAGATACGCCTACGTCGCCAATGTCGCGACCGACGACGTGTCCGTGGTCGACCTCGCAGCCCGCAAGGTCGTCGCCCAGCCGAAGGTCGGCGAGCGGCCCTATGCGGTCGCGATCGCGGACGGCAAGGCCTTCGTCACGGCGCAGTACGCCGCTTCGGTTTCCGTCTTCGACGTCGCGACCTTCAAGAGCGTCGGCGTCATACCGGTCGGAGACTACCCGGAGGGAATCCAGACGTCGTTCGACGGAAAGCGCGTCTACGTGTCGAACTGGTTCTCGAACACCGTCAGCGAAATCGACGCGAGCACCCTGAAAGTGCTTCGCGACCTCGACACCGGCGACGGGCCGCGCGCTTTCGGCACGTTCCTGCGGAAGACTCCCTGACGGCCGAGATCAAGGGACGGAGGCCGCGCGGACCTGCGTCGCGAGCAGCATCGGGTCGAACGGTTTCGGAATGACGGCCACAGCGCCCAGGGCCCGAAAGCTCTCGACTTCGTTGGTCTGGGTCCGCGCGGTTATGAAGATCACCGGGATCGAACGCGTGTCTTCACGCGCCCGCAGCGCGGCGAGCGTCGTCGGACCGTCCATGTCGGGCATCATCACGTCGAGCAGAATGACGTCCGGACGCCACGCAGCGGCTTTCTCGATGGCTTCGGGCCCGGACGCCGCGGTTTCCGTGATCATCCCTTCGTCGAGCTCGAGCGCAATTTGCGCGATCTCGCGAATGTCGGGCTCGTCGTCGACATAGAGAACGCGCAATGACCACCCACGCCAGTCAGTTTCGTGGCGATAATTGTGGAACGTTCGTGCCGAAAGCAACCTTCCAAAGTGTGTCCGGAAGGTTTTATCCGAAGCGTCCGGCCTCAGCCGAACGCGCCCATGGCGCTCCACAGGATCGCGCCAGACATTAGCGCGAGGCCGATCATGTCTCCGCGCAGCAATTGTTGCTCAATTGCGTTGTGCGGAGCCGTATTCAGCAGGCTGTCGTCGACGAAATCGATGTCTCTTCCGGAGTTGTCTTCGGAAGGATTGGTTTCGTCAGCCGCTGAAAAATATTGACCATCGACGCTGCCGAGCTTGATCGGTTCGTCTTTGGCGCTCTTGGAGAGTTCGTATACGTAAAACATCGTAGTCGCGCTTTGGCTTCTTGCCGAAATCTACAGCCAGAACGCACGACATGGCGGCGGAGTTCCCTCCGCCTTTCGATTCTTAACGCTTTCTTCAGATCCGCCGCGGGCGACTCAGCGATCCGCGGGAGCTTCCTCGAGGAGATGCTCGAGCGCGCCGATCGCGACCTCGAGGTCGGCGATCTTTCTCAGAGCGTTGTCGGACGGCAACGCGCCGGCCTTGGCGGCGGCGTTGAGAAGTTCGGCCTGCGCGGCCTTCATGCGCTCGAGAAGCGCGACATGTTCTTTCATCGAGGCATTCTTCCCGTCGAAGCGCCGAGGCCTCGGCGCATTCGCACGGGCTTCGAAAGATTGAATGGTCGGAGCGGCGGGATTCGAACCCACGACCCCTAGTCCCCCAGACTAGTGCGCTAACCGGGCTGCGCCACGCTCCGACGCCCCTTGCGGGGTGGCGCATGCTCTAGCGCCAGTCGCACGGCGGCGCAAGCCGCCAGAACGAAGACAGATGCGCGCGGACGATCCCTGAAGGTGAACGGCGCCTGAACGGCGAGCGCGGGCGACGTTCAGGAGCGCGTGTCTACCGTGGGGTCAGGTCGAGCGTCTTCCCTCTCCGCATATCGCGGCGTCGGTCGTGGATAACGCCCCTCTTCACGCCGTTCGACGCTCGAAATTTCGACCCGGCCGCTGGGGAGCGGCCGGGTCTTTTTTGACCTCGCGCCTCTCTCGCGCCGCCTTGTTTCGCGGGGCGTCCCCGACTCTGCTATCTCCTTGCGGACGGTCGCTGGCGGCCGGACGGGACGATGGCGCGATGATCACCCAGAAGGCGAAATATGCGCTGAAGGCGCTCCTCGCGCTTGCGCGCGCGCAAGAAGGGCGGCCTTCCTCGATCCGCGACCTCGCGGCTCGCGAGACGATCCCCCAGAGCTTTCTCGAGCAGATCCTGATCGAGCTTCGCCGGGCGGGCGTCGTCGAAAGCCGCCGCGGCAAGGAAGGCGGCTATCTGCTCGCGCGGTCGCCTTCGGAAGTCCGGCTTGGCCAGGTGCTGCGGATCATCGACGGTCCGCTGGCTCCGCTGCCCTGCCTGTCGCGCACGGCCTATCGCCGATGCCCGGACTGCGCCGACGAGGCCGCTTGCACTGTCCGGCGCATCTTCGAGGACATGTACGAAGCGACGGTCGAAATCATGGACCGGACGACGCTTGCCGACGCGCTCGAGAGGCCGGATCTCGCGGACGCCGCGCCGCAAGTGAAAGTAATCAATCGATAAATCGATTTAAACAAAATCCATAGAATGTGGATTGAGCTCGTTGACAATCCCGACTGATCGTGTCGGTATTTCGGCGTCGCACAAACGGAGACGTCGACATGGATCGCCGCCGCGCCTCGCGCATTTTCGCCGCACTCGCCCTCGCCGCGCCGCTTCTGGCCGGGGCGTCCGGCGCGTCCGCGCAGACCAAGCTCACCAACGTTTCCTATGATCCGACCCGCGAGCTCTACAAGGATTTCAACGCGGCCTTCGAGAAGAACTGGAAGGCCGAGACCGGGGAGACGATCCGCGTCCAGGTCAGCCACGGCGGCTCGGGCAAGCAGGCGCGTTCCGTCATCGACGGGCTCAACGCCGACGTCGTGACGCTCGCGCTCGCCGCCGACATCGACGCCATCGCCAAGGCGACCGGCAAGCTTCCGGCGGACTGGCAGGCGCGCCTGCCGCACAACTCGTCGCCCTACACCTCGACGATCGTGTTCCTGGTTCGGAAGGGCAATCCGAAGGGCGTCAAAGATTGGGACGATCTGGTGAAGCCGGGCGTTCAGGTCATCACGCCCAATCCGAAGACCTCAGGCGGCGCCCGCTGGAACTACCTCGCGGCCTGGGCCTACGCCCGCGAGAAGAACGGCGGCGACGACGCCAAGGCGAAGGAGTTCGTGGGGCAGCTCTTCAAGAACGTTCCGGTGCTCGATTCCGGCGCCCGCGGCTCCACCACGACCTTCGCCCAGCGCGAGATCGGCGACGTTCTGCTCGCCTGGGAGAACGAGGCCTTCCTGTCCTTCAAGGAATTCGGCGAGGACAAGTTCGAGATCGTCTATCCGTCGATTTCGATCCTGGCCGAGCCGCCGGTCGCGCTCATCGACGCCAACGTCGACAAGAACGGCACCCGTAAGCAGGCCGAAGCCTATCTGAACCTGCTCTACGATCGCGAAGGGCAGCGGCTGGCCGCCAAGAATTTCTACCGCCCGATCAAGCCCGAGCTCGCCGATCCCGCCGACATCGCCCGCTTCAAGGATCTGAAGCTCACTACCATCGACAAGGATTTCGGCGGCTGGGCCAAGGCGCAAGCCGAGCACTTCGGCGACGGCGGGACGTTCGACCAGATCTACAGGCCGCAGTGAGGGCTTCCGCTATCGACATGAACGATCGCGGTCGGCTGCAAGCCGCCGCGATCGCGCTTCGTTTTGGTTGACGTCTTGCCGGAGAACCATGTGACAGACGCAACAGCAGCGGTCGTTGCCCGCGCGGCGACCCGATCGTCGGGCGCGCGCCGGAAACGAGGAGGCTTCCAGTTCCGCGCGCCCAGCGCGATTCCTGGATTTGGCCTCACTTACGGATTCGTGTGGCTTTATCTTTCGCTGGTCATCCTGATCCCGCTCGGCGCGGTGGTGCTCTGGGCCTCTTCGCTCGGGCCGGCGAAGATCGTCGAGATCCTGTCCCGTCCCGACACCTTCGCGGCGCTTCGGCTGTCCTTCGGGCTGTCGCTTGCGGCCGCGGGCGTCAACGCCGTCTTCGGCCTGCTCGTCGCTTGGGTGCTGACGCGCTACTCGTTCCCCGGCCGCCGTCTGCTCGACGCCGCGGTCGATCTGCCATTTGCCCTGCCGACTGCGGTCGCCGGCATCGCGCTCACCGCGATCTATGCGCCGAACGGCTGGGTCGGTTCGCTCGTCCCGTTCAAGGTCGCCTATACGCCGCTCGGCATCTTCGTGGCGCTGGTGTTCATCGGCCTGCCCTTCGTGGTGCGAACGCTCCAGCCCGTTCTGGTCGACCTCGACCGCGAACTCGAGGAGGCCTCGGCGACGCTCGGCGCGCGGCGGCTTACGACGTTGTGGCGCGTGGTTCTTCCGACGCTGGTGCCGCCGCTGCTCACTGGCTTCGCGCTCGCCTTCGCGCGCGCTGTGGGTGAATACGGCTCGGTGATCTTCATCGCGGGAAACATCCCGGGCGTGTCCGAGATCGCCCCGCTGCTGATCGTCACCCGGCTCGAGCAGTTCGATTACGCCGGCGCGACCGCGATCGCGACCGCGATGCTCGCGCTTTCCTTCGTCATCCTGCTTCTGGTCAACGTGATCGAGGCATGGACGCGCAAGAGGTTCGGACATGGCCGCTGAAACCGCTATCGCGGGCGCAGCCCCGCTCCGTCTTCCGAGCTCGACCACCGAAAGCGCCGGCGCACGCATCGTTCTGACGCTTCTCGCTTTCGGTTTTCTGGCCTTCTTCCTGCTGCTGCCGCTGATCGCCGTCTTCGTCGAGGCGTTCCGCAAGGGCGTCGAGGCCTATTTCGGGTCCTTCGCGGATCCCGACACGCTGTCGGCCATCTGGCTGACCGTCGTGGTCGCGGCGATCGCGGTGCCGCTCAACATCGTGTTCGGCCTCGCGGCCTCCTGGGCGATCGCCAAGTTCGAGTTCAAGGGCAAGAGCCTGCTTCTCTCGCTCATCGACCTGCCGTTCTCGGTGTCTCCGGTGGTGTCGGGCATGTGCTACGTGCTGCTGTTCGGCGCGAACGGCTATCTCGGCCCATGGCTGATCAAGCACGACATCCAGATCATCTTCGCGGTTCCGGGCCTCGTGCTCGCGACGATCTTCGTGACCTTCCCGTTCGTCGCCCGCGAGCTCATCCCGCTGATGCAGGAGCAGGGCACGAGCGAGGAGGAGGCGGCGCTCTCGCTCGGCGCCGGCGGCTGGCGGACCTTCTGGTCCGTGACCTTGCCGAACGTGCGCTGGGCGCTGCTCTACGGCGTGCTGCTCTGCAACGCCCGCGCGATGGGCGAGTTCGGGGCGGTCTCGGTGGTCTCCGGCCATCTTCGCGGCCTCACCAACACCGTGCCGCTGCAGGTCGAAATTCTCTACAACGACTACAATTTCGTCGCGGCCTTCGCGGTCGCCTCGGTGCTGGCCGGCCTCGGCCTCGTCACCCTCGCCATCAAGTCGGGTCTCGAGTGGCGCTACGGCGACGAGATCTCCGCCGCGCATCGCCGTTGAGCTGAAGGAGCCGATCCATGGATCTGAAGATCAGAAATCTCCGCAAGGACTACGGCAACTTCCCCGCGCTGAACGGGGTCAATCTCGACATCCGTTCGGGCGAGCTGATCGCGCTGCTCGGGCCGTCCGGCTCGGGCAAGACGACGCTGCTCCGCGCGATCGCCGGCCTCGAGAGCCCCGACGGCGGGCAGATCCTGTTCGGCGACAAGGACGCCTCCAGGACGCGCGTCCAGGACCGCAACGTCGGCTTCGTGTTCCAGCATTACGCGCTGTTCCGGCACATGAAGGTGTTCGACAACATCGCGTTCGGCCTGCGGGTGCGAGACAGCGCGCGCCGTCCGTCCGAGGAGCAGATCGCCAAGCGGGTCAAGGACCTGCTCGAACTCGTTCAGCTCAAGGATCTCGGCGGCCGTTATCCGGCCCAGCTCTCGGGCGGCCAGCGGCAGCGGGTGGCGCTGGCCCGCGCGCTCGCGATCGAGCCTCAGGTGCTGCTGCTCGACGAGCCGTTCGGCGCGCTTGACGCGCAGGTGCGCAAGGAGCTGCGCCGCTGGCTGCGCCAGATCCACGACGAGACCGGCCACACCACCGTGTTCGTCACCCACGACCAGGAAGAGGCGATGGAGCTCGCCGACCGGGTCGCGGTGCTGCACAAGGGCGATCTGCAGCAGGTCGGCTCGCCGGACGAGATCTACGACGAGCCGGCGAACCCGTTCGTCTACGCCTTCATCGGCGACTCGACCGCGATCCCCGTCACGATCGAGCGCGGAAAGGCCTTCCTCGACGGCAAGGCGCTGCCGCTGCCCCCGATCGACGCCCCTGAAGGGCCGGGACGCATCCATGTGCGGCCGCAGGACGTCGCGGTCGCCAGCACGGGAGACACTCCCGTGGTGACCGGCCGGGTGGCGCAGCTCCGCCGTTCCGGCTCGCACCGTCGCACCGACATCACGGTGGGCGCGGCGCACACCCGCGTCGAGGCGCTGCTGCCGACCGACACCGAGGTCGCGCTCGGCGACGAGGTGGGCCTCGTCTTCAAGCGTTTCGCGGCGTTCCCCGTCGACGCCAACCCGCCGAAGCTCGGCCTCGCCCGAGAGGCGAAGGCCGCGGCCTGACGACAGGCGTCATCCCGGACGGCGCTCATGCGCCGATCCGGGATCGCGCTCGGGGGATGGCTCCCGAACTTCGTCCGGTTCGCGCGCACTACTCCCCGCCATCTCCGCCCGCTACTCTCGCGGCGCTTCGAGAATCAGGCGGGAGCGCCCATTTCGTGACTTCATCCCATGTGGCGTAAGGCGGCTTCCGTCGGCGGGCTGACGCTCGTCAGCCGCGCCTTCGGCTTCGTGCGCGACGTGATGATGGCGGCGCTGCTCGGCGCCGGGCCGCTCGCCGACGCCTTCATGGTGGCGTTCCGGCTGCCGAACCATTTCCGCGCGATCTTCGCCGAGGGGGCGTTCAACGCGGCCTTCGTGCCGCGCTACGCACGCGCTCTCACGCGGGACGGGGAGGTTGCGGCGAAGAGCTTCGCCGAGGACGTGCTGTCGATCACGCTCGTGGCGCAGCTCGTGCTGCTCGGCCTCGCGCTCGTCTTCACGCCCTGGGTGGTCTCGGCGCTCGCGCCGGGCTTCACCGACGATCCGGCGCAGCTTTCGCTGACCGCGTCGCTCACCCGCATCACCTTTCCCTATCTGCTGCTGATTTCGGCCATGACGCTGGTCGCGGGCGTGCTCAACGCCCATGACCGCTTCGCGGCGGCGGCTTCCGCGTCCATCTTGCTGAACGTCTGCATGATCGGCGCGCTCTTCGCGGCGCCGTGGTTTCCGACCGTCGCCCATGCGCTTGCCTGGGGCGTCCTGATTTCGGGCTTCGCGCAGCTCGCGCTTGTCTGGGCCGACCTGAGAAAGGCGGGCCTGAGCCTCTCGATCCGCCGTCCGCGGATCACCGACAACGTCCGAAACTTCCTGAAAGGTTTTGGGCCGGCTGTGCTCGGCTCGGCGGGCGTCCAGATCGCGATGTTCGCCGACACCATCCTGGCGTCGTTCCTGCCAAGCGGATCCGTCTCCTACCTCTATTACGCCGACCGGCTCTACCAGCTTCCGCTCGCCGTCGTGGGCATCGCGGTCGGCACGGTGCTGTTGCCCGAACTGTCGCGAAGGCTCGCAGCCGACGACCATGCCGGCGCGCGCGATCGCCTCAACCGCGCGCTCGAGGGCGCGCTGCTGATGACGCTCCCCTTCGTCGCGCTGTTCGCCGCGGCCTCTGGGCCGATCGTGGCGGCGTTGTTCGGGCGCGGGGCCTTCGACGCCGCAGCCGTCGCAGGATCCGCCGCGGCGCTGCAGGCCTACGCCGTCGGTCTGCCGGCCATCGTGGCGCTGAGATGCGTGACGCCGGCCTTCTACGCCTCCGGAGACACGGCGACGCCCGTGAAGGCCCTTGGCGTCGCGACGCTCGTGAACATCGCGCTCAAGCTCGCCCTCATCGGCGGCTACGCCAGCGCCGGCCTCGCCTTCGCGACGGCGATGGGGGCCTGCGTGAACGTCGCCCTGCTGACCTGGCTGCTTCGTCGCCGCGACGGTTTCGCGCCCGACCGCCGCTTTGCGATCAACATGATCGCCTTCGGTCTCGCGACCGTCGCCTCGATCGCGGCGATCCGGTGGTCGCTCGGTCCGGCCGCGGAGCTGAAGGGGCTGATCCCGGCGTTTCCCGATCTCGCGCCGGCGGCGCTGATCGGGGTCGTGGGGCTCGCGGCCTATGGAGCGGTGGCGGGGCCGGGGCTCATGCTGGCGCGCAAGTCTCGGTCTCCGGCGCGCTGACGTTTTCGCTCCAGCGCCGCGTTCGCCGCGACGAAGCCCCAGGTCATGCCGAGCAGCGCCCATTGATGGCGCCAGTGGTCGACGTCGATGATCGCGGCTTCGATCATCAGCACGCTCCAGGTGGAGAAGGCGCAGATGAAGACGGGTCGCCACGGCGCGGGCGTCAGGACGTAGCGGAAGCCGTAGAAAACGGTCAGCGCCGTCAGAGCGATCAGAGACAGGCCGCCCAGCCATCCGTAAGACAGGAAGCCGTTGAGATAGGTGTTGTGGACGTCGATGCCGACGAGCTTGGCGAACTGGAAGATGCCGATGCCGAAGGGTTCCTCGAGGGCGAGGCGCCAGCCGATCGTGTGGTTGGTGAAGCGGCCGCCATAGCCGGTGTCGTAGGACTGCTCGATCTGGGCGCGTTCGAGGAACAGCTTTCCGACCGCCGGTATCTGCAGCAGCGCGACGATCAGCAGCGCCGCCGCCGCCGCCGCCGCGATGCAGGTCACGAGGATGCGCGCGCGACGCCCCGGCGAGGGCGCGACCAGCAGGGTGAGCGCCGTCATCAGCGCGGTCGACGCGACCATGTGGCCCCAGGCTCCGCGCGAGAAGGACAGGAGCACGCCCGACACGATGATCCCGAGCGGGACGAGCGTCAGCAGCGAGCCCTTCCAGTTCGACGAATAGAGCCGCTGGATGAGGATCAGCGCCGGAAAGATCAGGTGCGGACCGAAGACGTTCGGATCCTTGAACGCGCCCTTGGCGCGCCCGTAGAGCAGCAGGCTTTCGGAGAACGGCGCGAGGCGGAAGTAGCCGACGATGGCGAGCGCGCCGCCGATCACGCCGGCGATGACCCAGGCGTTGGCGAGCAGTCGCGCGCGGGCCTCGGTCCGTTCGGCCAGGAAGAGGGAGAAGAACACGCCCGTCATCGCGAGGAAGGCGCCGACGATCGTCCAGGTCGTGGTCTTCGGCTGGTCGTAGATCTTGGTCAGCGCCGTCGCGGCGCCGAGTTGGTACAGGATCACGAGCGCGAGAAACGGAAGCAGGACGCGCGGCAGCTTCAGCCCGGTGAAGGCGAACAGGACGAGCGCGCCGACGAGCATGAGGTCGTAGGCGGCGGGCTCGAACATCACGAAGAAGCTCGAGACCACCGCGATCCAGACGAGGCCTTCGCGCAGCGCTTCGCCCGAGACCACGAGCCGGCGCGGCGGGCTTTCCCGCGCGAATGCGCCGGCGGCGTCCATCAGTAGGCGTTTTCGCTCTTCGTCAGCGCGAAGGGCGTCTTGGCGAGGATCATCACGTCGAACAGGATCGACCAGTTCTCGATGTAGAACAGGTCGTGGTCGACGCGCTTCTTGAGCTTTTCGTTGTCGTCGATCTCGCCGCGCCAGCCGTTGATCTGCGCCCAGCCGGTGACGCCGGGCTTGACCTTGTGGCGCGCGAAATAGCCGTCGACCACGTCGTTCCAGAGCGTCTCGGACGTGTGGGCGTTGACGGCGTGGGGGCGGGGACCGACGAGCGAGAGTTCGCCTTTCAGCACGTTGAAGAGCTGCGGAAGCTCGTCGATCGAGGTCTTGCGGATGAAGCGTCCGACGCGGGTCACGCGCGGGTCGCCCTTGGTCACGACGACCTTCGCGTCCGGGTCGGCCATCTCGTGCCGCATGGAGCGGAACTTGAAGACGGAGATGACCTCGTTGTTGAAGCCGTACCGTTTCTGCCGGAAGAACACGGGGCCTGGGCTGTCGAGTTTGACCGCGATCGCGGCGCCGATCATCACCGGCGAGAGCAGGACGATGGCGATCGAGCCGACCACGAGGTCGAAGGCGCGCTTCGCGACGAAGTCCCAGTTCTGGATCGGCTTCTCGGCGAGCTCCACCATCGGGATCGCGCCGAGATAGGAATAGGCGCGCGGGCGGAAGCGCAGCTTGTCGGTGTGGGCCGAGAGACGAATGTCGACGGGAAGAACCCAGAGCGTCTTCAGGATCTCGGCGACGCGACCCTTGGCCGAAACCGGGATCGTGACGATCAGGAGGTCGATCTTCGCGAGCCGGCCGAACTCGACGAGTTCGGCGATGTTGCCAAGCTTCGGGTAGCCGGCGACCACCGCGGGCGAGCGGTCGTTCGAGCGGTCGTCGAAGACGCCGCAGATATGGACGTCGTTTTCGGGCATGGCTTCGAGCGAGCGGATGAGGTCCGCCGCAGGCTCTCCGCCGCCGACGATCACCGCTTTGCGGCCAAGGCGACCCTCTCGGGCCCATTTCTGGACCATGACGACAAGGATAGCGTGGGCGACCAGAAAGGCCGCCGCGCCGAAAGCGAACCAGAGGCCCATCCAGTTCCGCTGCACGGCGCCGCCGAAGTCGAAGAAGGCGCCGATGACTGCGAAGCCGGCGAAAACCAGCGTCCAGGCGCCCAGCAGCCGTCCGACCTGACCTCCGAGGGAGCGGAAGGCGACGACGTGATAGGCGTCGGCCGCCTGGGCGAAAATTCCGGTGAGCAGAACGCCGGCCGCCATCGCGGCGAAATAGGTCCATTCGATCGCGGGATGACCCGGAAAGGCGTATTCGTATGCGAGGAGGCCGGCCGCGACGACGATCGCGGCGTCGAGCAGCCGCACGCCGCCGACCAGCAGCACCGGCGAGATCGACGACGCGCTGAAGCGTTCCGCGATCTCGCGCGCCTGCGCGTTGAGCGTCGCCTGCCGGGCCGTGGGCTTTTCGGCCGGCGGCTCGCCCCTGTCGAACTCCGCCATGGTCATATCGGTCACGTCTCCGGGCTCCCCCCGTTCGAACGGAGGGCAGTCTGGACCCTGAAAGGCGAAGATAGACTTACAAGCCCGCCTTCAGAACTCGTTTCGGCGTTTTTCGATGCCGACTCGGTAAACGTTTTCGATTCTCGAAGACATTTCCTTCAGCGAAAACTCG
The DNA here is from genome assembly GCA_003241695.1 of Ancylobacter novellus. Lineage (GTDB taxonomy): Bacteria > Pseudomonadota > Alphaproteobacteria > Rhizobiales > Methylopilaceae > Methylopila. The sequence continues at coordinate 140,270 of QFPN01000002.1, forward strand.
CCTGCGATGTGCCTCAACCGCTCTATCGCCGCGGCTTTGGCCGTCTCCGGAGCGGCGCGCGCTCGCTCCATGGCCGCAGCCAGGGCCTGTGGATCGTCGGGCGGGACAAGCTCGCCCGCATCGGGTCCGAAGATCTCGGGAATTCCTCCCACATTCGTCGCGATGATCGGCAATCCGGCGGCGATCGCCTCAAGCACCACATAGGGCATGGACTCGGCGCGCGACGGCGTCACGACGCAGCGTCCGAGCGCGAAGGCTTCGCGCGCCGGCGTCGGCGGCAGAAACCGGACATGGCCGGCGATGCCCGCTTCGGCGGCGAAAGCGCGGTAGCGGGCTTCGTCCGGTCCGTCGCCGATCACCGCGGCCGTCGCCGCGACGCCTTTGTCGTGGAGCCTCTTCAGCGCGGCGAGCAGCACGTCGACGCCCTTCAGGTCGCGCAGCATGCCGAGATAGAGGAAGTCGGCCGCGTCCGGCGCCGGCTCGACCGGCGTGAACTCTTCAGGTCCCAATCCGTTCCGGACCACCACGGCGGCGCATTTCGGCCGCCCGACCTTCTCCTCGTAGACGCGTTTTTCGTAGGCGCTCACATGGATCAGGGCGTCCGTCGCCCGTTCGAGCGCGCGCTCGATTGCGAAGTAGAGCATGCCCTCGCGGGACCCGCGGTTGAAATGGAGGCTGCCGCCATGAGGCGCGTAGAAGCGCGCGACCGGGCGCCGCCGGCCGAGCCAGGCGCCGACGAGCCGGCCGAACACGCCGCCCTTCGCGCCGTGGGCGTGAACGACGTCGGGTGCCAGCGGCTCGAGGATGCGCAGAACTCTGGCGAGCGCCGAAAGATCCGAGACCGCGACGCTCCGCGCGATCGGAAGGCGCACCGAGCCGAGCGCGAGATGGGGCCCGAGACTCGCGATTCGGGCGTCCTCGAAGGCGCCTCCGGTCAGGCTGTCGCAGACGAGGCCGACGCTATGGCCGGCCGCAGCCTGCGCGACGGCGAGATCGGCGATGTGGCGGAAGATGCCCCCGACCGGAGAACGCACCACATGGACGATGCGCAGAGGCGCGTCGTCTTTGCTGTGACTGTCTCTAAGGGCGGCGTCGGGCATCGTCGATTGGGGCTGAAAACGTCCGTCGGCGGCCGGAGCGGCTACTTTCGCCCGCAATGTAACAGCATAACCCTTAAGCGCGCGTGATGCGCGAAGGGAAGATCAGAACCAGCGTTCCTCGACGGTGATCGTGTCGCCCGGACGGATCGGATAGGTGAGGGGCACGTCCGACTTGAACACGCGGTCGCCGATGCGGCGGGTGAGTTCGACCCTATCGCGCACCGCGCGGGGGCTGAAGCCGTTCGCGATCGCGACGGCGTTCTGGGCCGTCATGCCGGCGACGTAAGGGTACTGGCCGGCCTGCGTGACTTCGCCAAGGATGAAGAACGGCCGATAAGATTCGATCTCGACGGAGACGTTCGGGTCGCGCAGGAAGCCCGCCTTGAGCTTGGCCTCGATCGCGGCGCGGACCTGGTCCGACGTCTTGCCGTCGACCTTCATGCGGCCGACGAGCGGCATGGCGATCGCGCCGTCGGGCTCGATCGCGTAGGTGTTCGACAGGTTCTGCTGGCCGAAGACGTTCACCCGCAGCCGATCGCCCGAGGCGAGCATGTAGGGCTCGTTGAACTCGGCCGCGAGCGGCGGAGGAACCGCCTTGGGCGCGGCGCAGCCGCCGAGCCCTATGGCGACGAGCAGGCCGATGGTCACGTTGCGCGGCTTCATCGAGAAGCGCCTCTCGCGTCGTCATGGTTTATGCTTCGTTACGCCAACAGGGTTAACGATCGGTTGCCGGGCGCTCGGGCGGCCTGCGCGGATTAACCCGGCGGCAACCATGATCGCGGTTAATGAGGCGGCATGGCGCTCGTTGGGGAGCGCTTCGGGGACATCGGCATGGCCGACACGACCGGCGAGGACAGGACGGCTGATCGCCCGGATGCTGGCGAGGTCGACCTGCGCGCTCTCGGCCGGGGATTGTGGCGCCGGCGGATGGCGATTCTCGTCCCGACGGTCATCGCGGCGGTCGCGGCCTTCGCCTTCGTGCAGCTTTCGTCGCCCTATTACCGTTCGAACGCCCTCATCCTGATCGAGAACCGCGAGGTCGCGACGCCCCGCACGCCGACCGAGCGCGAGGCGTTGCCGGACGAGCAGGCGGTGGCGAGCCAGGTTCAGCTGATCCAGTCGCGCGACCTTGCGCGGCAGGTGGTCAGGTCGCTCGACCTCGCCGCCGATCCTGAATTTGCGGCCGAGCGCCGCGGCCTTCTCGGGAGCCTGATGGAGGGCGTCGGTCTCGGCGGGGCGGAAAGCGCGACGCCGTTCAACGAGAAAGTCGTCGACAACGTCGTCAAGGATCTCAACGTCTATCCGGTGTCCGGATCGCGCGTGGTGGGGATCGAGTTCGTCTCGACGAACGCCGACACGGCGGCGAAGGTCGTGAACGGGTTCGCCGACGCTTATCTCGACATCCAGCGCGACGCCAAGCGGTCCACGAACCGGCAGGCGAGCCAGTATCTTTCGAACGAAATCGAGACGCTGCGACAGAAGGTGGCCGACGCCGAAGAGCGCGTCGAGGCGTTCCGTGCGAAAGCGGGGCTGCTCGTGGGCACGAACAACACCACGGTCGCGGCGCAGCAGCTCGGCGACACGACGGTGCAGCTTTCGGCGAGCCGCTCGCAGCAGAACGACGCCCAGGCGAAGGCCGACAACATCCGCACGACGTTGCGGCAGGGGCGGCCGGCGGAAGCGCTCGACATCGCGAATTCCGAACTCATCCGCAGCCTCGCGCAGGAGCGCTCGCGCCTCGCCGCCCAGATCGCGAGCGAAAGCCGCACTCTGCTGCCGCAGCACCCGCGCATGCGCGAGCTTTCGGCGCAGCTCAACGGACTCGACGGCCAGATCCGCGGCGAGGCCGAGAAGCTCGCCCGCGCCTTCGAAAACGACGCGAAGACGGCCGGCGCGCGCGTCGCGGCGCTCCAGAAGCAGCTCGACCAGCTCAAGGGCGCGGCGGCGAGCGCCAACAATCAGGACGTCCAGCTCCGCGCGCTCGAACGCGACGCGCGCTCGCAGCGCGACCTGCTCGAGCAGATGCTGGTGCGCTATCGCGAGGCGACCGCCCGCGACAATCCGGAAGGCCTTCTTGCGGACGCCCGCGTTATTTCCCGCGGCGCGGCGGCCACCGAACCCTATTTCCCAAAAAAGGGGCCGACCATTCTGCTCGCGACGCTCGGCGCCTTCGTGTTGGCGCTGTTCGCGGCGGCCGCGGCCGAGCTGTTCGGCGCGCCGCGCCGCGTCGAGACGGGCAGGGCGACCCCGCCGCCTTCGGTGGGAGAGACGACGACGCCTTTCGGCCGACTGCGAGGCCAGTTCGCGCGACCGGCGCGGCCGGCGCCCGTGGCCCCTGAGCCGCGCCCGGCGGCCGTGGCGGCGCCGAAAGCCGCCCCTCGCAAGCAGCAACCCGATCTCTCGGTCATGGGAACGCGATACGCCGCTGAGCCGACAGCGCCCACGCCGACCGAGTCCAAGCCGACCGAGCCTTTGCCGGCTGCGTCGGCGACGGCAGCGCCTGCGGTCTCCGCCCCGGCGGCGGGTCCCAATGTCGCGCCCAAGCCTGCGCCCGCAATGGCGGAGGCCGACGCCATCGAATGCGCCGACGCGACGCTGGTCGCCGCGCTCGCCAGACAGCTCGCAGCCGCGCCGATGCAGAACGGCGCTCTCAGGATCCTGTCCGTCGGCGCCCGCCCCGGCCTCGACGTGTTCGGCGTGGCGTCGCGTCTCGCGACCACGATTTCGGACCAGGGCAGGCGCGTCGTGCTCGTCGACGCGTCGGGCGGCGCGGACGGCGACGGCGAGCCGGGTCTCTCCGATCTGCTTCAGGGCGACGCGACCTTCGCGCAGGCGATCCATCGCGACCATGGCTCGCGCGTTCATCTCGTGCCGCAGGGCGCGGAGGATTTCGACCGCCTCGACGCCGGAGCGCTCGGGCGCCTCAACGTCGTGCTCGACGCGCTGGCGCTCACCTATGATTTCGTGATGGTCGCGGCGCCGGGCGGGATCGGCGGCGGGGACGCCTTCGCGCCGTACTGCGCGGCGGCGGTGCTCGTCTCGGACACCAGCGCATCGGACTCCGCAACCGTCGAGGCCCATGAACGGCTCAAGCGGACCGGCATCGAAGACGTGGTGGTGCTGCTGGTTCCCGGCGGCGGAGACCGCCCGCGGGGCCGCTCGCTCGCGGCCTGAGAGAAGAGCCGCCGACCGCATTCCTTCGCCGCGGCGTGGGCTCAGGCGTCGGCGATCCGATCGTCGAACTCGGGTCGCTTAGAAGCGCGGGCTTTGCGGATCTTTTCGATCATCCCGTAGGCGCGCGGATCGGCCTTGATGCGCGCCTTCAGCGCGGCTGCGCCAGACAGGGCCATGGCGGTTGCGCGCCCTTTCAACGTCACGCCGAAAATCGAGTCGAACAGGGGTTCGGCGTCTGGACAGAACAGCTTTTTATAGGTCGCCGCGCCGACCCCGAGATCGAAGCTCGAAAGCCCCCGCCGGATCTGTTCTTCGACAACGAAGTTCATCAGAATTTCGCCGGGACTGTATTTGGCGTGCTCGCCGCTCGTGATCGAGTTGAACATTCCGGAATGACGGCTTCCGGACGATATGGCTCCGGTGACCGCCACGACCTCGCCGTCCATCTCGAAGCCGTAAAGGTCGACCGTTGGCGGCGCCGCGGTCAATCCACAGGCTTCGTCCAGAAAGGCGCGAACGCCTGGCCGCGCGAAGGCGTCGCCGATTCCGCGCGCGGAGAGCTGCGCGGCTTTCTGCGCGAGGAAGGCTTCCAGCAGCCGCCGGCGTTCGACTTGAGTCTCCGCGCGAAAGAAGCGCGGCGTTCCCCGCTCCTCGAAGCGGCGCATCTTGCGGCGGTGGTTGGAGCGCTGCTTGGACGACATGTGGAGCGTGAAATGCTCCTCCAGACTCGCGGCGAGCGGTCCCGAGAACGCGCAGTCGGTGGACGGCTGGCGCGGCAGCGAGGCGAGGGGATTGGGCGTTCCCATCCAGGCGACAGGCTGATTGACGAGGACGTAAGCGTCGATCCCCGCGATTCTCGCGGTCAAGGCGAACAGACGCGCCGCTTCTCCGCCCGCGAAGGCGTCGAGCGCGTCGCGGCGGATCACGGCCATGTTGTAATTGACGTGGCTGCCGCCGAGAAAGCGCGCGATTCTGACGCCGAAGCAGCTGGTCGCGCAGAGTGGCAGGATCGCCGTCGGCTCGCCGGAAGCGTCACGGGCGATCGCGATGAGAGGCTTCGCGCCTTCGGCGGCGCCGGCGTGATCCGCCCAGGCGCGCAGGAAATCCGGATTCTGGTAGGGACTTGAGAGCGCTGCCGGCAGCAGCGCCGACCAAGCCGGCGTGATCGCTGCGATGTCGCGGTGAATCTCCACCGTCGCAAAGGCCTGGTCGCGACGGTCGGCCGGAGCGAAGCGAGACGCGCGGGCCTGCTCGGTCGTGACGCCCGTCCGGTGGGGGGAGGCGATCATTGCGGTCGGCATGGGTTACGGCGGGAAGTCCCGTCGCCTCGATTGGTCTTTCGGCAGGACCGGAAACTGATCAGCATGGCTTCGAGGTGAGCGAGCCGAGACGCGGCCGGAACACCGCCGACGAGTAGATCATGAAGCTGTCTTTGAAAAAATTCGAAAACACAGGCGTGAACTTGTAAAATACCTCGGCGACCATGACGTTGTCGTTGACGTCCGCGAGAAGGGAAGAGTCGATGGTCGCGGTTCCGCCCGCAACTCCGATCTTGCTCGTCCAGCCCGTGCCGGAGCTCGAATAGCACTGCCAGCTCACCTTCGGGGTCGTCTTGTCGAGATAGACCGAGGTCAGCACCGTGACGCCGTTTGTGCCCGAACTATAAGAGGTGAGGCTCGTCCCGGTGATCAGGAAGACCTGCCTCATCGCGGCGGCGGTCAGTTGCTTGTATTGCGCCGTGACGTCGGCGACCGAGAAGGCCACCTTGTCGACGCCGGTTCTTATGCTGATGTAGCGCGCGACGTCGTAGCCTCCGAGCAGCAAAAGTCCGAGGATCGGCGCGAACAGCGCCATCTCGATCGCCGCAAGACCGCTCTCGGAGCGGCGGAGCCGCGTAAAGACCTTGGGAAGGCGGAAGCGGCGCGTCATGAGTAGGGCTCGTTCTTCACCACGATCCGCGTCTTGAGCGGAACCACTCCGTTCGACCCAAGAAAATGTTTGATGAGCGGCGTCTGCAGCTGCCAGTCGTAAGACACGGTGTAGACGACGATCTGGCCCGCGCCGCCATAACCCTTGGTGCCGGGATTGGCGTCGTAACTTCCGTTCTTGTTCACGTCCGTGTACGGCTCGCCAGCATCCCATACGCCGTTCTTGTTGGTGTCGGTGAAGGGCTCCGGGCCGATCGAATCGTAATCCGAATAGGCGACGCTCGTGATGGTGATCTTGGAAGGGTCCAGATAGCTCGAAGCCGCCGCCTGAACCGCGGCCGCGATTGTTTTGGCCTGGCTCTTGTCGCCATCGGCGTATCCGGTCTTACCGGTCCGCGACGCGATGAAGCTGGCGTTGTCCAGCACCGCCTGGCCGCCCATGACAAGCCCGAGTTCCACGACGCCCATCATCAACAGCATGAGCACCGGCGCGATGAACGCGAACTCGATGATCGTCGAGCCGTCGTCGTCATGCGCAAATCGTTTCGGCTTTATGGATCTGATAAGCGGCATGACCGGGGCGGATCGCTGTGTCTCAGCCGGACATGTAGCGCTAAAAAATCTACAATCGGTGAAGTCGATTGAGTAAATATTGACGCGAAACGTAATGAATTCGTGAGGTTTGGAAAATACTCGTCAATCTGGAAACGTCCTGTTCACCATCGTCTGACGATCTCGCCGCGAGAGGGCGCGCATGACCGACGCCCGCTCCGGCGTGTTCAGTCTCGGATTCGCCGCTTTCGACCGGCTCGGCGCGAACCGGGCCATGGCCTCGCGCGCGCGCGGCCTTGGCCTCATTCTGACGCTGCATCATGTCCGCCCGTTCCATGGAGGCGCCTTCGCGCCGAACCGGCATCTCGAGGTCACGCCGGAGTTTCTCGATTTCACGCTCATGCGGGCTCGCGCGGCCGGCTTCGATTTCGTGACCCTCGACGAAGCGCTGCGGCGTGTGGGCTCGGGGGTTTCCGTGCGGCCCTTCCTGCATCTCACCTTCGACGACGGTTACCGCGACGTTCGCGATCACGCGCTGCCCATCCTGCGCCGGCACGGCGCGCCGGCGACCTTTTACGTGGCGTCCGGGTTCGCCGAAGGCGAGGCGCGGCTCTGGTGGCTCGAACTGGAGGCGGCGCTGGAGCGCTCGGATCGGGTGATCGCGGATCTCGGCCGCGGAGAGGCCGCCATCTCCTGTCGCACGGCGGCCGAGAAGGCCACAGCGTTTCGCGCGATCCTGCAAGCGCTGAGGGCTGGATCGGAGGAGCGGCTGCGATCCGAGACCCTGCGGCTCGCCGAAGCCCGCGGGGTCGACGTCTCGGCCTTCGCGAGGGACCTATGCATGCGCTGGGGCGAACTTAAGGAAATGGCGGCCGATCCGCTGGTGGCGATCGGCGCCCACACGATTTCGCATCCGATGCTCGCCAAGCATGAGCAGGCGAAAGCGCGCGACGAGATGGCGGGAAGCCGGGACGCCATTTCGGAGAAGCTGGGCGTGGTTCCCGCCCATTTCGCCTATCCGGTCGGCGATCTCTCGGCCGCCGGCCCGCGCGAATACGCCGTCGCGGCCGAACTCGGTTTTGCGAGCGCCGTCACGACGCGGCCGGGGCATCTGACAGGCGCTCACGCCTCCGCCCTGACGGCCTTGCCGCGGGTGTCGCTCAATGGCCGCTTCCAGACGGCCGCGGCGGTCGACGCCTATCTGTCCGGCGCGCCTTTCGCGGTCATGGCCGCCGCAAAGCGGATCCTCGGCCGCTGAGCGGTCAGCGTTTCGGGCCGACGCGCTCCATCCAGCGGATCAGCAGACCGGCCGGCACGATCCAGATCAGGCCGAAGAACGCGAAGAAGGCGAGTTGGGCGCCGCGGCCGGCGTCGGCCAGCTTGAGCTGCCCGATCATGATCACGATCAGGGCGTAGAGCACGACCCCGATCACGAGCACGATCCCGCCGATCAATTTCTTCACGCGGGGCGGCATTGTGGCGCTCCTCCGGGGGCCTCGCCTTGTGCGCGGCCGATCAGCGACTTAATGCAGCCCGCGACCCGCGATCAACCTGCGGCGTCGCGTGACGCGAGGGGGCGCGAACCCTGATGGCCGACGAGACGAAATCCTCCCGCCGCTTCCTGAAGGCCTGGCTGGCGCTGACGCTCGTCCTCGTCGCGCTCATGGTCGTGGTCGGCGGAGCGACGCGGCTCACGGGCTCGGGGCTCTCGATCACCGAATGGAAGCCGATCACAGGCGCGCTGCCGCCGATCGGGGAGGCGGCCTGGGCGGAGGAGTTCGGCAAGTATCGCGAAAGCCCCCAGTACAAGCTGCAGAACGCGGGCATGTCGCTCGGCGAATTCCAGTTCATCTACTGGTGGGAGTGGGGCCATCGCCAGCTCGGCCGGGCGATCGGCTTAATCTTCGCCGCGGGTCTGCTGTTCGCCGCCGTCACCCGCCGGGTGAGCGGTCGCGAGGGCGTCGTGCTGTTCGCGATGGGCCTCCTGCTCGGCATGCAGGGAGCGATCGGCTGGATCATGGTCGCGTCCGGGCTCCAGCCCGGCATGACGGCGGTCGCGCCGGTCAAGCTCACGCTGCATCTCGGCTTCGCGCTGCTGTTCTTCTCGACGCTTCTGCTGTTCCTGACGCATCTCGGCGCCTTCGGGCGCGATCCGCGTCCGCTGTCGCCGGGGCTTCGCGCGGGCGCGCACGGGGTGCTGGCGCTGAGCTTCGTCCAGATCCTGCTGGGCGGCCTCGTGGCCGGCTCGAAGGCGGGCTTCACCTTCAACACCTGGCCGCTGATGGACGGCGGTTTCGCGCCGTCGCGCGAGGCGCTGTTCGCCGTGACGCCGTGGTGGGAGAACCTCGTCGACAATGTCGCGATGGTGCAGTTCAACCACCGGATCGGGGCCTATCTGCTGCTCGCGGCGGTCGTGGCCTATGCGGTTTCGGCGGTGGGCTCGGGAGAGGCCCGCGTCGCCGCGCGCGCGAAGTGGCTCGCGGGCCTCATGGTCGCGCAGGCCGCGCTCGGGATCGCGACGCTGCTGCTCGTGGTGCCGATCGAGCTCGGCCTCGCGCACCAGTTCGGCGCCGTGGTGGTGCTCGGCGTCGCGGTGGTGAACTTCGCGCTGATGGCGCAGGCCGCGCGCCGGGCGCGGACGGCCGGCGCAGCGGCGGTTCCGCAACCGGCGGAATGAGCTTCAGGCGAGCGCCTGTTCGAGATCCGCGATCAGGTCTCCGGCGTCCTCGATGCCGATCGACAGCCGCACGACGTCCGGCCCGGCGCCGGCCTTGACCTTGGCGTCGTCGGTCAGCTGCCGGTGGGTGGTCGAGGCCGGATGGATGACGAGCGACCGGGTGTCGCCGACATTCGCCAGATGGCTGAACAGCTTCAGCCGCGACACCAGCGCCACCCCGGCGTCGTAGCCGCCCTTCAGTCCGAAGGTGAACACCGCCCCCGCGCCCTTGGGCGCGTAGCGTCGCGCCAGCGCGTGATGCGCGTTCGAAGGCAAGCCGGCGTAGTTGACCCAGGCGATCTCGTCGCGCGTCTCCAGCCATTCGGCGACGGCCTGCGCGTTGTCGCAGTGCTTGCGCATGCGCAGCGGCAGCGTCTCGATCCCGGTGAGGATCAGGAAGGCGTTGAAGGGCGACAGCGCCGGCCCGAGGTCGCGCAACGACAGCACCCGGACCGCGATCGCGAAGGCGAAGTTGCCGAAGGTCTCGCCCAGCACCATGCCGGCGTATTCCGGCCGAGGGTTTGTGAGGAACGGATAGCGCCCGCTCGCCGCCCAGTCGAACGAGCCGGCGTCGACGATCAGCCCGCCGATCGAATTGCCGTGGCCGCCGAGGAATTTGGTCGCGGAATGCACCACGATGTCGGCGCCGTGCTCGATCGGCCGGACGAGGTAGGGGGTCGCGAGCGTGTTGTCGACGATGAGCGGCACGCCGGCCTCGCGGGCGACCTCTGCGATCGCCGCGATGTCGGTGACGGTTCCGCCCGGATTGGCGATCGATTCGACGAAGATCGCCTTGGTCTTCTCCGTCAGCGCCGCCCGGAACGAGGCCGGATCGTCGCCCTTCGCCCATTTCACCTGCCAGCCGAAGGACTTGAAGGCGTGGGTGAACTGATTGATCGAGCCGCCGTAGAGCCGGTCCGCGGCCACGAACTCGTCGCCGGGCTCCATCAGGGCGTGGAAGGCGAGCATCTGCGCCGCGTGGCCCGACGCGACCGCGAGCGCCGCGGTTCCGCCCTCGAGCGCCGCGATCCGTTCCTCGAGCACGGCGTTGGTCGGGTTGGTGATACGCGAATAGATGTTGCCGAAGGCCTGCAGGCCGAACAGCGAGGCGGCGTGGTCGACGTCTTCGAACACGAAGGACGTCGTCTGATAGACCGGCGTCGCCCGCGCCCCAGTCGTGGGATCGGGCGCGGCGCCGGCATGGACGGCGAGGGTCGAGAAGCCGGGCGCGCGCCCGGTCGCGGTTTCGCTTTCTGACACGGCGCGGCTCCTGCTGATCGCCAGGATCGGCGAGCCCGGCTGTCATGGGTCCGCCGCCCGGCGGCGTCAATTCGACCGAGGGCGGGCTTCAGCTCCGCATAGTTCGATCTTCGGGCAGCGGTCCATGACGACCGCGAGGCCCGCCGCCTCGGCGCGGGCGGCCGAAGCGGCGTCGACCACGCCGAGCTGCGTCCAGAACACGCTCGGCCGTGGGGCGAGCGCGAGCGTCTCGTCGAGCACGCTTGCGACATGGCCCGACTGGCGGAACACGTCCACCATGTCGATCGCGACCGGAACGTCGGCGAGACGAGAGTAGGCGGCGAGCCCCGCGATCTCGCCGCCGCCATGCGCGGGATTGACCGGGATCACGTCGTAGCCGCGCGCCGCGAGAAACGTCATGACGCCGAAGCTCGGCCGAGACGGGTTCGGGCTCGCGCCCACCACCGCGATCGTCCGAACGCGGCGCAGGAGCGCGGCGATCTCCCTGTCGTCGACCGGCATCCGATCGTCAGCCGCCTGCGACGGTCACTTCTTGTCGCCGCCGCCCTGCTGGTCGTCCTCGTCGTCGCCGAACAGGTCCTTGATCTTGTCGAGATAAGGCTTCACCGCGTCGACGTTGCCGGGAAGCGGCTGGAAGCTCTCGAGCGCGGCGAACTGCTCGTCGAGATCCTTGAGCGCGGCCTTCTTCTCGTCCTCGGAAAGCGCTGCGTCGCTGTTGATCTCGTCCTGCACCTTCTTCTTTTCGGCGCCGAGGTCCGCGCCGCCCCCCTCTGGATCGCTCGCGCCGAAGGCGAGCAGGACGGACTGGGCGACGTCGGCCCAGTCCGAATAGTTGGCGAAGCCGTGCTTCTTGAGGATGGCCTCGATCTGCGGCTTGGCCTTGGGGTCGTCGAGATAGGCCGCAAGCGCGCCGATCGGATCCTCGGCCTCGCCGACCTCGGCTTCGTCGCTTTCGGGGGCGTTCTGGGGATTCTTGTCCTGATCCTTCGCCTGCGGGCTGTCCGCCGCGAGCTTCTCGCGCAGCTCTTCGAACTCCGGCCAGGCGGCGATGAACGCCTCGATCTGCTTGCCCTGGAGGGGAACCTGCTTGGGTTCCAGATCCGCGGCAGAGGCCTCGCCTTGCGCCGCAGGCGCGTCGGCGTTGTTCTGGGCGAAGGTCGGAGCGGCGCCGAGCGCCGAACCCGCTGCGAAAGCGGCGAGGAGCAAGACGCGCGACGTGCGGCCCGCGGCGATGAGCATGACGACCTCCGGAAGGGCGTTTCCGCCGCGCGGGCTTGCGCGACGTCCCCGAAGCGGCTTCATCGGCCGCCTGTGCCGGGCGCGCCCGCTGCGGAGCGAGCGTCCCCGAATCGGGACTATGACCGGGGAATATGGACGCGACCATGACGCAAAAGCCACGCCCCGTTCCCGATCGCTCGCCGCGCATGACGCTCGACGAGATCCACGCGTTTCTCGCCGCCGAGTTTCCCCAGATCAACCAGGACGGCCCGACCTATGTGGTCGAGGACATCGGCTATGGCGCGGCGCGGATGCGGCTGCTCGTGAACGAACGTCATCTGCGTCCCGGCGGGACGGTTTCCGGTCCCGCCATGATGGCGCTCGCGGATGTGGCGCTCTACGTCGCGCTGCTCGGCGCGATCGGACCGGTGAAGCTCGCGGTGACGACGAACCTCACGATCAATTTCCTCAGGCGTCCCGCGCTTTGCGACGTCGTCGCCGAATGCCGCTATCTGAAGGTTGGGCGCACGCTCGCGGTCGGGGAGGCGACGCTGCGGTCGGACGGAGTCGAGGACCCGATCGCGCATGTGACGGCGACCTATGCGATTCCCCCCAAGGGCTAGCCAGCCTGCTTCTCTCGGGAGACGCGCTGTCTCGTGAAGGGAGCGGCGCAAGGGCCGCAGAGCATGAAAACAAGCGCCTTAGGAAGGGGTATTATTATACCAAAATTATAATGCATTGATTTTGCTATATATTTTGTCTGCGTGGCGCCTTGCAAAGACCGGGGCCTTCGCGTATCAACCGCCTCGTCGCGCGGGATCGTTTTCCGCGCATTTTCTTTGTCTCATCCCGAGGTTCCTCCCATGCGACCTGAGCCGGCCCGGTCCTTCGTGACCAAGCCCGCCGACGTGGAGAAGAAGTGGGTGGTGATCGACGCCTCCGGCCTCGTGGTCGGCCGGCTCGCCTCGCTCATCGCCATGCGTCTCCGCGGCAAGCATCTCGCCACTTTCACCCCGCATGTCGACGACGGCGACAACGTCATCGTCGTCAACGCGGCCAAGGTCCACTTCACGGGCCGCAAGCGCGAGAACAAGTCCTATTTCTGGCACACCGGCTATCCGGGCGGCATCAAGGAGCGCAAGGCGCACCAGGTGCTCGACGGCCGCTTCCCCGAGCGCGTGATCGAGAAGGCCGTGGAGCGCATGCTCCCGCGCGGTCCGCTCGGCCGCAGGCAGCTCGGCAATCTCCGGGTCTATGCGAGCGAGAGCCACCCGCATGAGGCCCAGCAGCCGACCTCGCTCGACGTCGGCGCCCTCAACCGCAAGAACAAGCGGAGCGCCTGAACATGGCCGAGAACATCTCTTCGCTCGGCGAGCTCGGCGGCGCCCTCGGGACCGCGCAGGAAGCCCCGCGCCACGTCAAGAAGGTCGACCAGTTCGGCCGCGCCTACGCCACCGGCAAGCGCAAGGACGCGGTCGCCCGCGTCTGGATCCGCCCCGGCTCGGGCAAGATCACCGTCAACAAGCGTCCGCTCGAGGTCTACTTCGCGCGTCCGGTGCTGCGCATGATCCTCGAGCAGCCGCTCGGCGTCGCCAACCGTCAGGGCCAGTACGACGTGATCGTCACCGTCGCGGGCGGCGGTCTGTCGGGCCAGGCGGGCGCGGTGCGCCATGGCCTGTCCAAGGCGCTCACCCATTTCGAGCCGGAGCTCCGCGGCGTGCTGAAGAAGGGCGGGTTCCTCACCCGCGACAGCCGCGTCGTCGAGCGCAAGAAGTACGGCCGCGCCAAGGCCCGCCGCAGCTTCCAGTTCTCGAAGCGCTGACATCGACGCGAATCCCGGATCAGGTTTCGCGTACCGGAGAGGCGGGTCCCATGGGGCCCGCCTTTTTTGTTCGTGAACGCCGCGCTCGCGTCCCGGCCTTGAGCGGGACCCACGAACGCCGGCGCGTCCGGGAAGGCCCCACGCGACCGGAGCGTTTCGCCCTGCCGCGTCGGTTATGGGTCCAGGCTCAAGGCCGGGACGCGAGGGCGGCGCTTCGCCGTCGCAATGATCCGGCGGCGCTGCTACAGAACGCTCGTTCTGATGACGATCCCGGCTCTCCGTTTGCGCTCGGCCGGGATGACGCCAAGCGAGGTCCCATGGCGGCGCCCGGTTCCGATCCCCTTCACCCGCGCCCGATCGACGACGCGCTGAACCCCGCGCGCCGGTTCGGGGAATCGACGGAGGCGAACTACGCCGGCGCCGCCTCCTTCCTGCGCCGCCCCTATGTCCGCTCGGCGGAGGGGGCCGAGGTCGCGGTCTGGGGCGTGCCGCTCGACACCTCCGTGTCGAACCGGCCGGGAACGCGCTTCGGGCCGCGGGCGATCAGGGAAGCCTCGACGATCATGTGCGGCGACCCGGCCTATCCGTTCGACTTCGACATCTTCGCCGATCTCGCCGTCGCCGACACGGGCGACTGCTCGCTCGACTACGGGCGAATCGAGCAGATGCCGTCGGCGATCGAGGCCCAGGCGGCCGAGCGCTACGCCGCGGGCGCGCACCTCGTGACCCTCGGCGGCGACCACTTCCTGACCTATCCGGTGCTCAAGGCGCTCGTCGCGAAGCTTGGCCGTCCCGTGGCGCTCGTTCAGTTCGACGCCCATCAGGACACCTGGGACGACGACGGCAGCCGCATCGACCACGGCACGATGATCACCCGCGCGGTCCGCGACGGGCTGATCATTCCTGAGCGCTCGATCCAGATCGGCATCCGCACCCACGCGCCGACCGACTGCGGGATCTCGATCGTCGACGGGCTGCTCTGCGACGAGATGGGGCCGCTCGCCGTCGCGAGCCGCATCCTCGGCCATGTGGAGGATGCGCCGACCTACGTCAGCTTCGACATCGACTGCCTCGACCCGGCCTATGCGCCCGGCACCGGCACGCCCGTTTCGGGCGGCGTATCCTCGGTCTTCGCGATCCGGTGCCTTCGGCGATTGGGCGCGCTCGACCTGAAGGGCTTCGACGTCGTCGAGGTGTCGCCGCCCTACGACTACGCCGGCGTCACCGCGCTCGCCGCCGCCCATCTCGGCCAGCTCTATCTCGGGCTGCTCGCCGAGCGGAAGCGGGCGGGGAAGACGATCGCGCCATGAAGACGCTCCGGATCGTCTCGCTCGTCGCCGCGGCGCTCGCGCTTTCCGCCTGCGCCGGCGACCGCGTCTGGATGCGGTCCGGCGCCGGTTCGTCCGACGCCGAAGTCGACGAGATGTCCTGCGCCGAACAGGCTGAGAAGAGCGGGGTCTCGGTCTCGATCGGCGGCGAGGCTTCGCCGCCCATGGACCGCTTCAGCCAGCGTTACGCCTGTCTTCGCAGCCGCGGCTACAAGCTCGTGACCCTCGACGCAGAGGAGGCGGCGAAGCTCAAGTCGCTCTCCGGCGCGGCGCGCGAGGAGTACTGGCGCGAGTTGCTCGTGAAGCGCGGCTTCGCCGCTCCGCGTCCGGCCGACGCTCTTCCGCCGGCCGCGCCCGTTCGGTGATGGGATTGCGGGGAGCAAAAAGGCTAACCGCCGATTCCCAGCGGTGAACCTTCAACAAAATGCGATTGCGACTCCACCGCCCCGCCTTGGCATCTATGGTTGGGGATACGGGGGAAAATTGGATGTCGCGCAGAAACAAGAAAGCCGGAGGCGAAGCGCCTCCGTCGTCGTTCGACGGCTTCATGAACGAGGTCGCGGGTCTCGCGCGATCGCTCGCCCCGGCGATCGGCGAAATGCTTGATCCCGACGGACGGACGCCGGCCGTTCCGTGGAGCGGATCGCGAGATCACGGCCTGCGGCTGTGTCTTTCGATGCTGCGCTACGCCCGCGCGGAGCTTGCGACGGAGGCGGAAGCGGAAAAGGTCGACCTGGCGATCGCGCAGGTCGAGGCGGAACTCCTCATGGAGCAGGAGCGGGACTTCGCCGACCGTTCCGAAGGCCTCGACGGATACGCCGTGACGATCGCGCATGGCCACATCGTGGGCAAACGTTTCGCCGACGACGCTTGAAGCCGGGGGGCTCAGGCGACGTCGAGGCCGAGATCGAGCGTCGGAGCCGAATGGGTGATGCGGCCGACCGAGATCAGATCCACGCCGGCTTCCGCGATCGCCGTCACGGTCTCGAGCGACACCGTTCCCGACGCTTCGGTGACCATGCGGCCCGCGACGCGCGCGACCGCCTCTCGAAGCGTCGCCGGCTCCATGTTGTCGAGCAGCACCGCGTCCGCGCCTTCCGCGATGACCCGGTCGAGTTGATCGAGCGTATCGACCTCGATCTCGATCTTCACCAGATGGCCCGCATGGGCCTTGGCCGCGCGCAGCGCCGCCTCGACGCCGCCGGCGACCGCGATGTGGTTGTCCTTGATCAGGATCGCGTCGTCGAGGCCGAAGCGGTGGTTCGCGCCGCCGCCGCACCGAACGGCGTATTTCTCGAACACGCGCAGTCCGGGCGTCGTCTTGCGCGTGTCGCAGATCCTGGCCCGCGTATGCGCGATCCGCTCGGCGAAGGCCGCGGTCAGCGTCGCGACGCCGGAAAGATGGCCGAGGAAATTGAGCGCCGTGCGTTCTCCCGTCAGCACCGCGCGCGCCGGACCCTCGATGCGCGCGACCACCGTTCCAGGCTCGAGGTGGTCGCCGTCGGAGCGCTCGGAAGCAAAGACGATAGCCGGCTCCACGGCGCGAAAGGCGGCTTCGGCCAGCTGGAGCCCCGCGAGGCGGCCGGGCTTTCGCGCCACGATCGCCACGCGCGTCCGCGCGTCCGGCGGGATGGTGGCCGCGCTGGTCACGTCGCCGGCGCGGCCGAGATCTTCGGCAAGCGCGGCCTCGACCGCGCGGGCGACCGCAAGGCGGTCGAGCGGGGCTGGTCCGGTGCTCATGAGGCGGCGAGCTCCCGCGCCGGCGCGCCGATATGGTCGAGCGCGTCTTCGAGCGTGATGGTGGACCGGCGTCGCAGCTCTTCACGCGGCGCGTCGAAATCCGTCCGCATATGCGCGCCGCGGCTCTCCTTTCGGCGCTCGGCCGAAACCGCGATCAGCAACGCCGCGGTCGCCATGTTGGCGAACTCGGCCGAGCGCGCTCCCCGACGCAGTCGATCGAGCGTCTCGACCGCGCGGGCGAGGCGGACGCCGTCGCGCACGACGCCGACGCTGTCGGTCATGGTCCGGCGCAGCGTCGCGGCCGCGCCGTCGTCGGCGGCTGTGGCGACAGGAGCCGCACGCTCGCCCGGCGTCCTCACGGGAGCCGGCGCCATGGGCGCGAGCCCGGCGATGTCCTCGGCGATGCGCGCGCCGAAAACCACCGCCTCCAGCAGCGAGTTCGAAGCGAGCCGGTTCGCGCCGTGCGCGCCCGTGGAGGCGGTCTCGCCGCATGCCCAGAGACCGTCGAGCGAGGTGCGGCCGTTCGCGTCGGTGAGCACGCCGCCCATGTGGTAGTGGGCGGCCGGCGCGACCGGGATCGGGTCGCGCACCGGATCGATCCCGCCGGACAGACAGGCGGCGTGGACAGTGGGGAAGCGGGTCGGGAAACGCTCGCCCACGGCCTGCCGCGCGTCGAGGAAGGCGCCGCCGTTCCGCGCCGCCTCGTAGACCGCGCGGGCGACGACGTCGCGGGGAGCGAGGTCGAGATCGGGGTGGACGCCTTCCATGACGCGCCGTCCCGCCCGGTCGACGAGGACGGCGCCTTCGCCGCGCAGCGCTTCGGTCGCAAGCGGGGCGGGGTCCCGGCCGATCGCGATCGCGGTCGGATGGAACTGCACGAATTCGAGGTCGGCGAGCGTCGCGCCCGCGCGCGCCGCCATGGCGAGGCCGGCGCCGCGCGCCTCGACGGGATTGGTGGTGACGGCGAAGAGATGCCCGACGCCGCCGGACGCCAGAACGACGGCGCGTCCGGGGATGGTCATGGGCTTCGCACCGGGCCGTCCGACCGGGCGCGCCACGACGCCCGTGACGAAGCGCCCTTCACAAACGAGCTCCTCGGCCGCATAGCCTTCGAGCACGCGGATCGTGGGCTTGCGCCGCACGGCGGCGACCAGCGCCGCCATGATGGCCCGGCCCGCGAGATCCCCGTTCACCCGCACGATGCGCCGTTCTGAATGCGCGGCCTCGCGCGAGAGCAGGAGCTTGCCCTCGAGGTCGCGGTCGAACGGCACGCCGTAGGAGAGCAGATCGGCGATGCGCGCCGGCGCCTCGGAGGTCATGAGGCGGGCGACCGCCTCGTCGACGATGCCGGCGCCCGCCGCGACCGTGTCGGCGGCGTGGGCGTCCGCGCTGTCGCCGACGCCGACGGCCGCCGCGATGCCCCCTTGAGCCCAGGCCGAGGACGCGCCGTCGCCGAGCGGCGCGGCGGTGAGGATGGTGACCGGCCGGTCGCCGAGCTTCAGGGCGCAGAACAGTCCGGCGAGGCCGCCGCCGACGATGACGACGTCGTCGGCGCCCGCCCAGCTCTGCGGGGCGAGATCGTCGGGAGACAAGAGGGAAAGGGCGTCAGTCATGACGGCGTACTCGCGAGATCCGTCATCCCGGACGAAGCGGCGAAGCCGCGAAGATCCGGGATCGTCCTCAGGATGAAGCGCGGAAGGCGCCGCGCTCGCGTCCCGGCCGAAGAGCCGGGACCCAGATCCGCGGCGGTTCGAGAGCAGCCCGAACGGTCGCGTTTCGTTCGGAAGGTCCGGGGCTCATGGGTCCCGGCTTTTCGGCCGGGACACGAAGCCTCAGATCTTCAGGTTCACCATGCGCTCGACGCTCAGCCGGGCGCGGTCGGCGATCACGGGATCCACGATGATCTCCTCGCGCATGTGCACGAGGCTTTCGAGGATCTTCGGCAGCGTGATCCGCTTCATGTGCGGGCAGAGGTTGCAGGGTTTCACGAACTCGGTCTCGGGCGCCTCGGTCATGATGTTGTCGGCCATCGAGCACTCGGTCACGAGCACGACCTTCTTCGGCTTCTTCAGCTTGACGAAGTCCGCGAGCTTGGCGGTCGAGCCCGTGAAGTCGGCCTCGGCGATCACGTCCGGCGGGCATTCGGGATGGGCGAGGATGGTGACGTCCGGATCAGCCTCGCGATAGGCGCGAAGCTCCTCGGCCGTGAAGCGCTCGTGCACCTCGCAGGCGCCGTGCCAGGTGATGATCTTCACCTTGGTCTGGGAGGCGATCCACATCGCGAGATACTGGTCGGGCAGCACCATGACCTCGGGCACGCCGAGCGACTCCACCACCGCGACGGCGTTGCCGGAGGTGAGGCAGATGTCGGCCTCGGCCTTCACTTCCGCGGTCGTGTTCACATAGACCGCGACCGGCACGCCCGGATGGCGGCGGCGCAGCTCGCGGACGTCTTCCGCGGTGATCGAGGTGGCGAGCGAACAGCCGGCGCGGCTGTCGGGGATGAGCACCGTCTTGTCCGGATTGAGGATCTTCGACGTCTCGGCCATGAAATGGACGCCGCACTGCACGATGACCTCGGCGTCGGTCTTGGTCGCCTCGCGGGCGAGCTGGAAGCTGTCGCCGACGACGTCGGCCACGCAGTTGTAGATCTCCGGCGTCTGATAATTGTGCGCCAGGATGACCGCGTTGCGGACCTTCTTCAGCTCGTTGATGGCCTTCACGTAGGGCGCGAAGAACGGCCACTCGACAGGCGGCACGACGGTCTTCACGCGCTCGTAGAGATGGGCGGTGGCGGCCTGGACTTCCGAGGTCCATTCGAGCGACGGCATCGCGACCGGCTGGAACCGGCGCGGCGCGCCATAGGCGGCCGGAGCGAGGGCGGACACCTTCGAGGCGGCGAGCGGGGACATGGCGTCCTCCAATGATCAACCGAACCATATGCTCGTTATGAGCATAACTATGATAGTGGGGATCGATCGCAATTTGAAGGGCGGCGCCAAAGAAATGTCACAAGCGGCTCGACGCCTTTCAGGCGCGCTCCGGAAGCGGATGTCCGGGCGAAGATTTTGCTGAACGAACAGGCGGTCCCAGAGGGCTGTCCAGCGTGCCCGGACCCCTCGTTCCCCTGATGAGGCGCATCACCGAGTTTCATGAGCGCGTCTCCTCGCATCACGTTAACGTGGCCTGACGCCTCACGTTGCGGTTCGCCATGTCGTCCTCCGTTCCCTCCCGTCTGCCGCTCGTCATCTTCTGCGGCTGCGCGATCGCCTGCCTGACCTTCGGTCCGCGCGCGACCGCAGGGCTGATGCTCACGCCGATCTCGGAGACGAACGGCTGGGGCCGCGACGTGTTCGCGCTGTCCTTCGCGATCCAGAACCTGCTGTGGGGGCTCGGCCAGCCCTTCGCCGGCGGCTTCGCCGACCGGTTCGGCGCGCGGCCGGTGCTGATCGTCGGCGGGCTGCTCTATGCGGCCGGCCTCGCGCTGATGCCGCTGTCGACGACGCCCGGCGCCATGCATCTTTCGGCGGGCCTGCTGATCGGTTTCGCGCTGTCCGGCGCGTCCTTCTCGATCGTCATCGGCGCCTTCGCCAAGCTGCTTCCGGCCGAATGGCGGACGCTCGGCTTCGGCTTTGGCACCGCGGCGGGGTCGTTCGGGCAGTTCCTGTTCACGCCGCTCGCCTCCGCGCTGATCGACTCCTATGGCTGGCAGACAACCGCGCTGATCTTCTCCGGTCTTATGCTGCTGGTGCTGCCGCTCTCTATCCCGCTCGCGACCCGGCCGGTCGCGGACGCGGGCGGCGGCGCTCCGGTTCGCGACCAGACGGTCGCGGAGGCCCTGAAGGAGGCCTTCGCGACGCCGAGCTACTGGCTGCTCGTGATCGGCTTCTTCACCTGCGGCTTCCATCTCGCCTTCATCACCGCGCACCTGCCGCCCTTCCTGATCGACAAGGGAATCTCGCCCCAGGTCGGCGGCTGGGCGCTGGCGCTGATCGGGCTGTTCAACATCGCGGGCTCCCTGTCGTCCGGCGTCCTGTCTGGACGGATGCCGAAGCGCCATCTCCTCGCGGCGATCTATTTCGCGCGGGCGATCCTGATCTCGGCCTTCGTGTTCTTCCCCGTGACGCCCGCCACCGCGCTCATTTTCGGGGCGGGCATCGGCCTGTTGTGGCTCTCCACCATCCCGCCGACCTCGGGCCTCGTCGCGACGATGTTCGGCACGCGCTACATGACCATGCTCTACGGCGTGGTGTTTCTCAGCCACCAGATCGGCTCGTTCATGGGCGTCTGGCTCGGCGGCGTGATCTATGAGGCCTATGGCAACTACGACCTGATCTGGAAGATCGCGATCGCGCTCTCGGTCATGTCGGCGCTCGTGAACCTGCCGATCCGCGAGCGCCCGGTGGCGCGGGCCGCAGCGGCGTGAAGACGCCACGACCCAAGTTATCTCTGATGCGATCGCAGGTTCGACAATGTCGAACGGTCCTCGGTCCGGACGGGCGTGGACCTGGACGACGATCGTCCGATCATGGCTATTGAGACGAAAACAGTTCGCGTTCTGATGGCCGCCGGATCAACTCAGGCCCCCGAGCGATCTTCATTGCTTCGTCGCCGCCCGCGCGCGCCATCCGCCTCTTCTCGCGCTTGTCCCGTCGAGCGCGGCGCTTAATCGTCCTCAGAATTTTATCCACGACAGCTTCAATCTCCAGCCTCTCTGGATCGGGAATTGTCGAGGGATCTACAACGTTTTGGACATAAGTCCGCGACGGGAACACATCTTCATAGTTTCCTATAGGAAACCGAGACAGAAACTCTCTGTTTGAGACCTCGTACCTCTCCCTGATCGAGCGTGCGATGTCGTCGCTTAATGCCATGTACGGCTTCTCACGCCATTGATGTTTGCGCATTGCCGCGCGCAACGCAGCTTTGACCTCGCCGTGGATCTCGGAGTTCGGAGATAAGATTTCCGATCCGACCATAACACGTTGCGCCACATAGATTGTCTTCGCTCCGACATTCGAATTGATCCGGGCGGGAAATTTCCAGTCACTGTCCGGCTCGACGCCGAGGCGACGACAAAAGTCAACTTCGAGGCCTGTCTTTACAGCCATATCGAAAGAAACGACCTCAAGTTGAATCTTGGGATGATCCATCAAGCCGTTCAGATACCGAACTGGATCCGCCCGTCCAGTTTCAAACCATTTGTCCACAAATTCCATGAACGTATTTTTTGCATAGAGGCGCTTCTGTTGTTGCACATACCAAGAATTGAGCCAATCCGGTTGGCTTCTGACGTATGCTATGATATGAATGCTATAGTTATTTTCATCAAAAAGCTGAATAATACTATTCAATGTTGCGGAATTTGTTATCTTTAAAGCAAATGTCTCGTGTGATAAAAGGATATTTTTTTCGCCCTGCTTGAGCACGCGCTCGATGCCGGACCATCCTTTTCCGTTACGACGAACGGTTCCATCGGACGCCAGACCTCGAGACGCCATCAGGATATTATGATTACTCGCAATCCCATTATTCTTCAGTAAAGGAAAATAGACGCCGCGTTTCGAAAGAAGATCTGTGTTCTTCGCCAAAAAACGCTGTATCGATGTCGTTCCCGTTTTATGGGGGCCGATATGGATAAAACATTTTCGGGGTGCGTCCAGGGTCATTCCAATCGCGTCCCTTTGAAGCTGGCTGAAACGGTCAGGCCATAATTAAAACATTTTACCCCCGGGGACAGCAGGGCACCATATCCTGGTATTGCCGCTGGAGCGGGCTCGAACCCACGCTTATTGCTAATAGGACGGGAAGCGCGCCTGAAATGTTTTACGGTTGGATCGCGTGAAACCGGAAAAATGCAGCAGCTGTGGCGGCCGTGCACGCCTTCGTCGTCTCGTTCTCTTCGCCGCGCCCGTAATTATGACGTTCGCAAGCCGCGCTGCTGGCGCGGCCGGTGGGTCGTCGGCGACGACGTTTCAGCGACAGACGGGCTCGGTCGCTTGTCCTTCCAGGCGATCCAGCGGAATTTCCATAAAGCGGATCGCTTCCTTCCACCCTTTCCGTTTGATGATTTCGCTGCCTTCAAAAAGCACTCCGACGGAGCGGCGTTGCGGTATATGTGCAAGAGCCGAATAACCGGCGCTGCCAGACCAGATATTGAGAGACGGCTCGACCGGGTCCGCCCCATCACATCCTGTTCTGAAGCCCGCTGTAATTTTATTATCTCTCATAAAAATCTTTGTAAGAACCAAGTTTGAACGCTCCGTCGTCGAACGTTTGGTTCGTTCGCGTTCGCCGGGGCCATCGCTGTTCTGGCTGTCGGCGCGGCTCGGCCCTGCGACGCTCGCGCTCACGGCTTCATGAGGGGTCGCGCCCGGGATTCCCACAATCGAGCCCTGAACGATTGCGTCGGGCAAAAGCTTCCTGCCCTTGAAAGCAATGAAATCGTCCGGGCCCCAACTCTCGCCGCCGTCATCGCTGACAGAGAACAGGCGATATTGCAGCGACAACGCCTTTTTTCCCCCGAGACTTCTCAAGCTCATGACGAGTCGCCCGTCGCCCAACGAGGCCACTTGACGCTCGCTTCCCTTGCGAACATCGAACGTGTCTGAGCAGACCCATGTTTCGCCCAGATCATCCGAGTAGAACGATAGCGGCGCTCCCGGGGCAAAAATTCTTGTCTTTCCGCGATATTCGAACTCTGTGTTATTTCCGGGCCCAGGTCGTGGCCGAACATTAAATAGCATGCTTATTTTTCTATAGTTTTCCTTAATAATATTTTGATCAATTCCTATTTTTTGTGCAATTGATTCGTAATTTTCAGTGCTGTTGCGTTCGCGGGAACGTTGTTGCTTTCTCGTGCTGGTGAAGTCGGCGGCGATCGAATCTCGGTTCGCAGCGGTTGACGAGGAAATGGTCTTGTCGTCAGCGAATAAAGGGTAGAGAGCGTCTTTCAAGACGCGTTCATCCTTAAAGGCCTTATCTATACAAGAATGGTAGATCTCGGAGTGTATCCTTGACGGCTTCGACCATGTCGTTCCGAGATCGTTGCTCGTCGTCTGAAAGTATCTTTCGCGCGCGCTTGCTGTTTTTAAGTTGCTTGGCGAATTGGCGCAACCAAATTTGTCACCGCAATCAGCTTTCAAATTGAATCGGGCGCTGAAAACAACGATGAGTTTGTCTTTTACATATCCAACCGTCTGCGACCCGACCCGCATGTACCGGTCCGCCTTCGGAACCTTGGCGTAGTCGGGATCGTAAACGCTCGACTCCGGATCTGACATCGCTGTCGAGAGAGCGTCATTGTCCAGAACGACCGAGATCGGGCTCCATTTCTTGCCGTCTGGGCTCGTCCTCATGACGAGATCCACGTTGCCGTCGTCGCTGCACGGGCGTCGGCCGTTGAATCCCGAGCGGTTCTCCGACACCGCTACGAACTCTTTTCCCGTCCAGACGAGGCTTGGGATGCGATAGCAAAAATCCCGCTGGCCTTGGAACACGACCGAGGCGTCTTGACCCTCAACTCCTGCGTTTGCGCCGCCGAAAGAGAGAATGTTCAGCGCGAACGCGAGGGCTAGGAGGTTGGCTTTCATCGACGACGTCTCCAAATGATGCCCTTGGCCATTCGTCGTTTCGGCGCCGATTTCCTACGGTAACAGGGCGGTTCGGCAGCGGCACGATACGACGTTTTGGCGTCTCAGCCACGCGTGTGCGACAAGCGCCTATGCGTAAGAAGCCTGCTGCTTCACCGCAATCTGCCCGTTTCGAGGAGTCCAGATGTCCGCTTTCCGCGCGCTGCGCATCGACAAGACCGACAGCGGCCAGACCGTCTCGACCGTCGACTTTCCCGAAAGCGAGCTGATGGAGGGTGACGTCGTCGTGCGCGTCACCCACTCGACGGTGAACTACAAGGACGGGCTCGCGATCACCGGCAAGTCGCCCGTGGTGCGCCGGTTCCCGATGATCCCGGGAATCGATTTCGCGGGAACGGTGACGGCGTCGGACAATCCGGAGTTCAAGGTCGGCGACGCGGTCATCCTGAACGGTTGGGGCGTCGGCGAGACCCATCTCGGCGGCTACGCCGAATGCGCGCGCGTGAAGGGCGACTGGCTGGTGCCGCTGCCGGACGGTCTTTCGGCCGCCGACGCCATGGCGGTCGGCACCGCCGGCTACACCGCGATGCTGTGCGTCATGGCGCTCGAGCGGCATGGCGTGACGCCGGACAAGGGTCCCGTGCTGGTGACGGGCGCGGCCGGCGGCGTCGGCTCGGTCGCCGTCGCGCTGCTCGCCAAGCTCGGTTACCACGTTGTCGCCTCGACCGGACGCCTGGAAGAGGGCGACTGGCTGAAAGCGCTCGGCGCATCCGGGATCATGCACCGCGACGAACTGGCTGCGCCCGGCAAGCCGCTTCAGAAGGAGCGTTTCGGCGGGGTGGTGGATTCGGTCGGTTCGGTCCCGCTCGCGAACGCCATCGCCCAGACGAAGGCCGGCGGCGCGGTGGCGGCCTGCGGGCTCGCGGCCGGCATGGACCTGCCGACCTCGGTCGCGCCCTTCATCCTGCGTGGCGTGTCGCTGCTCGGGATCAACAGCGTGACGGTGCCGAAGCCGATCCGCATCGAGGCCTGGGATCGGATTGCGCGGGATCTCGACCGCGAGAAGCTCGCCGCGATCACGAAGACGATCGGCTTCGACGAGATCGTGCCGACCGCGAAAGCCATCGTCGAAGGCAAGGTGCGCGGCCGCGTGGTGGTGGAGATCTGAGGATGAGCGTCGTCCCGGACGGCCGACAGGCCGATCCGGGATCGTCATCCAACTGAAGCGCAGGTATGAGAAGCGCCTCGTCCTGAACACGATCCCGGCTCTCCGCTTCGCTTCGGTCGGGATGACGGCTGTGTGGAAAGACCATGACCGACCTGCTGAACGTCGCGATCCTCGGGGCCTCCGGCTACACCGGCGCGGAGCTCGTTCGCCTGCTGTCGCGCCACCCTAGGGTCGCGATTCGGGCGCTGACCGCCGACCGGAAAGCAGGCCAGTCGATGGCCGACGTCTTTCCGCAGTTCGCGGCTCTCGACCTTCCGAAGCTGACCACCATCGCCGAGGTGGATCTCGACGCGATCGATCTCGTGTTCTGCGCGCTGCCGCACGGCACGACTCAGCAGGTGATCGCCGACCTGTTCGCGAAGAAGCCCTCGATCAAGGTCGTGGACCTGTCGGCCGACTTCCGGCTCGCCGACCCGGCGGCCTATGAGACCTGGTACGGCCATCCGCATCAGGCGATGCACCTGCAGCCGGACGCCGTCTACGGCGTCAGCGAGATTTATCGCGACGCCGTCAAGGGCGCGAAGCTCGTCGCCAATCCCGGCTGCCACTCGACGACGTCGATCCTGCCGCTGGTCCCGCTGCTGCGCGAAAAGCTCATCGAACCCGACCGCATCTCGATCGTGTCGGCGACCGGCATGTCGGGCGCCGGCCGGGCCGCCAAGGAGGAGATGCTGTTCTCCGAGGTGTCGGAGGGCGTGCACGCCTACGGGGTCGGCAAGCACCGGCACACGGCCGAACTCGACCAGGAGTTCGACAAGGCCGCCGGCCGGACGGCGCGCGCCACCTTCACGCCGCTGCTGATCCCGATGAACCGCGGCATCTACGCGACCATCACGGTGACGCTCGCTGGCGGAGCGACGGCGGAAGCGCTGCATGCGGCGCTCCAGACCGCCTATTGGGGCGAACCGTTCGTCACCGTGCTGCCGTTCGGCAAGGCGCCCCAGTCGCGCCACGTGCGGGGCTCGAACAACGTCCAGCTCGGCGTCGCGGCAGACCGCGAGCCGGATCGCGCGATCGTGGTCTCGGCCCTCGACAACCTCGTCAAAGGCGCCTCCGGTCAAGCGGTGCAGAACATGAACCTCGTGGTCGGGTTCGACGAGACCGAGGGCCTAGGGCAGCTCGCGATCTTCCCGTAAGGCGTCGCCGGCGACGGCGATCGAACTGCTTTGACCGAGATCAAAGCAGCGAAAGCATTCGTCTGGTGAGGTGAGGGCGTCTCAGAAGGGAGCCCCCGCCATGCCGATGGAATCGATCCTGATCATCGCCGCCATTCTCTCCGCCTTCGGCGTTTTCGCCGGGACGCTCGCCTACGCGATGAACCGCTGAGACCTGCTTTTCCTGGTTCTCCGGACAGTTCCCGGAGGCACGGGGCGACGTCGCCGGGCCGATCCCCTTGGTCCCGGCGACGTCGCCCTTTTTTCGTTCAGGACTTGACCCTGACGTAAGATCCCGGCGCGTCTTCGAGCGCGGGGTAGGGGCCTTCGCCCGGCGTCCGCGCCGGAACCATGGTCGCGTCCATGGCTGCAAGCCAGGCGCGCCAGTCAGGCCACCATGAGCCCGGACGCTCCTCCGCGCCGTCGAGCCAGTGCGAGAGTTCGCCTTTCGGCGCTCCCCCGACCCAGTGCTGATACTTCATCTTGGCCGGCGGATTGACCACGCCTGCGATGTGGCCGGACCCCGCCAGCACGAAGCGCGTCGGTCCGCCGAAGAGCTGCGCGCCCAGAAACACCGACTTCGCCGGAGCGATGTGATCTTCGCGGGTCGCGAGGTGATAGACCGGGATCGTCACCTTGCCGAGATCGAGCGTCTCGCCGCCCACCGTCATGCGGCGATGCGCGAGGTCGTTGTTCAGGTAGCAGCCGCGCAGATAGAAGGAATGGTTCGCGGCCGGCATGCGGGTCGCGTCCGAGTTCCAGTAGAGAAGATCGAACGGGAAGGGCGCCTTGCCGCGCATGTAGTTGTTCACGACATAGGGCCAGATCATATCGTTCGAGCGGATCATGTTGAAGGCGTTGGCCATGCTCGCGCCTTCGAGGTAGCCGGCCTCGGCCATCTTGGCCTCGACGGCCGCCACCTGATCCTCGTCGACGAAGACCTTGAGGTCGCCGCCGTAGGTGAAGTCGACCTGGGTCGTCATCAGAGTTCCTGACGCGATCCGCCGGTCGTTCGTCGCCGCCATATAGGCGAGCGTGACCGACAGCAGCGTGCCGCCGACGCAGTAGCCGACGGCGTCGACGTCCTCCGTTCCGCAGATCTCGCGCGCGACGTCGGCGGCCTTCATGATGCCGAGGCGCATGTAGTCGTCGAAGCTCATCCGTGCGTGGCGCGCGTCCGGATTGACCCAGGAGACGCAGAAGACCGTCAAGCCTTGCGATACCGCCCAAGCGATCATGCTCTTCTCGGGGGTGAGGTCGAGCACGTAGAACTTGTTGATCCAAGGCGGAACGATGAGGACTGGCCGCGTGCGGACCATCTCGGTCGTCGGGGAATACTGGATCAGCTCCATCAACTCGTTGCGGAACACCACCTTGCCGGGCGTAACGGCGAGGTTTCGGCCGACCTCGAAGTTCGAGCCGTCGGTCTGGCGTATCCGCAGCTCGCCGGCGCCCGCGTCGATGTCCTCGGCGAGCATCCGCATGCCGCGCACGAGGTTCTCGCCCTTCGATGCGATGGTCTCGCGGATGAGCTCGGGATTGGTGGCGAGGAAGTTCGACGGCGAGACCGCGCCCGAGAGCAGCTTGACGTAGAAGGTCGCCTTATGGCGCGTCGCCGGGTCGAGGTCTTCGGCCTCCTCGACCATGCGGTCGGCCCAGTTTGACGCGTGCAGATAGGCCTGTTTCAGGAAGTCGAAGAGCGGATGCTCGCTCCACTCGGGATCCTTGAAACGGTTGTCCCTCGGATCCGGCCTGATGATCGGTTCCGCCGCCTCGCCGGACAGCCGCTTGAGCGTGCCGGTCCAGAGTTCCAGGAACCCCGTCGCGAAGGAGCGCTGGGCTTCGGCGACCCGCCCCGGATCCTGCATCCAGCGCTCGACCACCTGTCCAAGCGTGCGGGCGATGTCGACGACTTCGGCGTTGCCGGGGGGGCGGCGCCGACCGTCCTCGCGGGGGCGCATATAGGCGGACATCGCGCGTCCGCCTTCTTCCCAGAGCCGAGCCATGTTGGCGGCGAAGGCTTCGACCTCGGGCGACACGAAGGAATTTTCGGCGGTGTTGTCCCGTGGCTTGGCCCTCGCCGACGCGGTCTCCGAGACGCGCTCCTCCGCGGTTTTCGGATTCGCCGTCGCGGCGTCGGGTTTCGTCGCGTCAGGTTTGGAGGCGGTTCTCGATTTCGCCGGCTTGCGCGCCCGCTTCGCGGTGGTCTCCGCCTTTACGGGAGCTTCGGGGGCGCCAGTGGACTTCGGCTTGGCCGCGACCTTGGGTTTAGAGGTTCGTTTCGGCTGCTCGTCGACCTTCGGCTTGGATTCGTTCGCCGTCTGCGCTTTCGCCGAAGGGAGGCGAGGAGACTTCCGCGCGGGGGAGGCAGGAAGCGAGTCCGATTTCTGCGCCGTCGGGGGAGAGCGCAGAGCGGATACGGCCGCGCTTGATGGCGCAGTCCCGGCGGTTTCCCGCTCGGCGCTGTCGGCGGCCTTCGGCTGTCGTTTCAGCGCGCTTCGCCCCATCGGACGCAGCCTCCCTCAAGGACGCGCCGCGGTTGCGGCCTGTGGACGTCCCGATCGGCCGGTCCGCGGGTTGCTTCATGACGTCTCTCCGTGACAATAGGCGCAACGGGCGCCGCGCGCCACGGCCGAGCGGTCGGATCCGTCTCGGCAAAAAGACGCCTTTCACGACTTTCTCAGGCCGAGAGCCCGCCGAACGATGACCAGGTTCCGCAAAGCCGCCGCCGTCGCGGCCGTCGTTTCGGGCTGCGCCATGCTTGCGGCCTGCGGTCCTCATGGCCCCAAGGGCGACCGCGGCCTGCCGCCTCCGCCCGAGAACCTCGCCTATCCGAGTCTCGCCGTCACGCCGCCGGACGCGCATCGCGCCCTGAAATCCTCCGCCGAGCAGGAGAGGCTCAAGGCGGATCTCCTGGCGCGCAAGCGGCAGCGCTGAGACGCGCGCCGAGGCCCTCCCCTTCCGCGACGATCGATGCGCCGCCTCGCCTTCCGCGAGGGCGGCGCGAATTCAATCTTTCGTCGAAGAAAGGCCCGCCCGGCTTTGCCCGCAATGTCGCGGTAAGCTAAAGGCTTCAGGATTCAGGCGCGGCCGCACGACAGGCGAACCCTCAAGGCCGCGCGAGACGATCGATCAGCGCCATGACCACCGAATTCCATTCCGTCCGCCGGCTTCCGCCCTATGTCTTTGAGCAGGTCAACCGCGTGAAGGCGGCCGCTCGCAAGGCCGGGGCCGACATCATCGACCTCGGCATGGGCAATCCGGACCTTCCGACCCCGGACCACATCAACGCCAAGCTGATCGAGGCGGTCACCAAGCCGCGCACCAACCGCTATTCGGCCTCGAAGGGCATTCCGGGGCTGCGCCGCGCGCAGGCCGCCTATTACGCCCGCCGCTTCGGCGTGAAGCTCGATCCGGACACGCAGGTCGTCGCGACCCTCGGCTCGAAGGAAGGCTTCGCCAACATGGCGCAGGCCATCACGGCGCCGGGCGACGTCGTGCTCGCGCCGAACCCCAGCTACCCCATCCACGCCTTCGGCTTCCTGATGGCGGGCGGCGTCATCCGCAACGTGCCGGCGACGCCGGGGCCGGAATTTTTCCATGCGCTCGAGCGTGCGGTGATGCATTCGATCCCGAAGCCGATCGCGCTCATCACCTGCTATCCGTCGAACCCGACGGCGGAGGTCGCCGACCTCGACTTCTACAAGGACGTCATCCGCTTCGCGAAGCAGCATGACCTCTTCGTGCTCTCGGACCTCGCTTATTCCGAGATCTATTTTGACGACAATCCGCCGCCCTCGATCCTGCAGGTTCCGGGCGCGTTCGACGTCGCGGTCGAGTTTACCTCGCTGTCCAAGACCTACTCGATGCCGGGCTGGCGCGTCGGTTTCGCGGTCGGCAACGAACGCCTGATCTCGGCGCTGACGCGCGTAAAGTCCTATCTCGACTACGGCGCTTACACGCCAATCCAGATCGCGGCCTCCGCGGCGCTCAACGGACCGGACGACTGCATCGCCGAGGCGCGCGAGGTCTACAAGAAGCGGCGCGACGTGATGGTCGATTCGTTCGGCCGCGCAGGCTTCACGGTGCCGTCGCCGCGCGCGTCCATGTTCGCCTGGGCGCCGATCCCGGAGAAGTTCAAGCCGCTCGGCAGCCTGGAATTCTCGAAGCTTCTGGTCGAAAAGGCCTCGGTCGCGGTCGCGCCGGGCATCGGCTTCGGCGAGCACGGCGACGAGTTCGTGCGCATCGCCCTCGTCGAGAACGAGCACCGCATCCGGCAGGCGGCGCGTTCGATCCGCCGCTTCCTTGAAACCGCGGACGAGACGTTGCACAACGTCGTCCCGCTCGCCGCCGCCCGGTAGCCCGACGCTTTCGGACCGGCGGAAGCGTTCCGCCTGAAGCAATCGCCCGCACGGACGTGCTGCGTGCTTCGAGACGCCATGCGAAGCCCGACGGCTCCGCATGGCTCCTCAGCATGAGGACCGTTCAGCCGTGGCGTTCTCACCCGCCTTCATGCCGAGGAGCCCGCGTCTAGCGGGCGTCTCGAAGCACGCAGTTCGCTGGTCCAGTCTCTTGGGAGCATGTCGATGACCGAACCCCTCAAGGTCGGCGTGGCCGGTCTCGGCACGGTCGGATCGTCGGTCGTACGCATCCTGACCGAAAAGGCCGACGCGATCGCCGCGCGCGCCGGGCGTCCGATCAAGGTCACGGCCGTCTCCGCTCGCGACAAGGGCCGCGACCGCGGGCTGAAGCTCGACGACGTCGCCTGGCACATGGATCCGAGCCAGCTCGCGCGCTCCAACGACGTCGACGTCGTCGTCGAACTCATCGGCGGGGCCGAGGGCGCGGCGCGCGCCTGCGTCGAGACCGCGCTCGAGCGCAAACGCCCCGTCGTAACCGCCAACAAGGCGCTGCTCGCCCGCCACGGCGTGGCGCTCGCCCGCGCGGCCGAAGAGGCCGGCGTCCCGATCGGATTCGAGGCGGCGGTCGCTGGCGGCGTGCCGATCGTGAAGACCCTCCGCGAGGGCCTGACGGGCAACGACGTGAGCCGCGTCTTCGGCATCCTCAACGGGACGTGCAACTACATCCTGACGCGGATGGAGAAGGATCGCCTCGGCTTCGCCGAGTGTCTCGCCGAGGCGCAGCGGCTCGGCTACGCCGAAGCCGACCCGACCTTCGACATCGGCGGCTACGACGCCGCGCACAAGCTCGCGATCCTCACGTCGCTGGCCTTCGGCGTCGAAACCGACGTCGACGGCATCTATGTCGAGGGCATCGCCTCCATCACCCCGCTCGACCTCGAAATGGCCGAAGAGCTCGGCTACCGGGTCAAGCTTCTCGGCGTCACGACCCGCGGTCCGGGCGGCGTCGAGCAGCGGGTGCATCCCTCCATGCTGCCGCGCGACAGCGCGATCGCCCGCGTCGACGGCGTGACCAACGCGATCGAGATCGACGGCGACGCTGTGGGCGCGCTGGTGCTCGCCGGCCCCGGCGCGGGCGGCGACGCGACCGCCTCCGCGGTCATCGCCGACATCGTCGACGTCGCCCGCGGGATTCTGACCCCCGTCTTCGGCGTGCCCGCAGCAAAGCTCGTCCCGCCGACGCGCGCGCCGATGACGACCCACGAGGGCGGCTACTACATCCGCCTGTCGGTTATCGACCGCCCCGGCGCGGCCGCGGCGATCGCGACGCGCATGGCGGAGCAGGGGATCTCTTTGCGCTCGATCGTCCAGCGCGGCAGGGAGCCCGATTTCGATCGCCCGAGCGCGGAGCCGGTCGCGGTCGTCCTAATTACTTACGCGACGAACGAAGCCGCGCTTCGCAGGGCGCTGGACGCGATCGAGGCCGACGGGCATATCGACGGCGTCCCGCAGGTGATAAGAATCGAGAAACGCTGACCGGCGCATCATCGTCCGGTCAAGACGCGGCGCGTCCGCGGAGGAAACGGTCCAATGGCGAAGAACGCCGCCGTGAAGCGCGCGGTCCCGATGAAGGGGCCTGAGCGCTCCTCCGTGTCGACCGGAGAAATCATCGACCGTTCGCTGGCGATCGAGATCGTCCGCGTCACCGAGCGCGCCGCCGTGGCGGCCGCGCGGCTTCGGGGCCGCGGCGACGAGATGGCGGCCGACCATGCGGCCGTCGACGCCATGCGGCGCGAACTCAACCGGCTCGCCATTCACGGCGAGGTCGTCATCGGCGAAGGCGAGCGCGACCACGCCCCGATGCTGTTCGTCGGCGAGGAGCTCGGAGACCTCACCGGTCCGCGCGTCGACATCGCGCTCGATCCGCTCGAGGGCGTCACGCTCTGCGCCAAGAGCCAGCCCAACGCCATCGCGGTCGTCGCCATCGCCGAGCCCGGCACGCTGCTCAAGGCGCCGGACGTCTACATGAACAAGATCGCGATCGGTCCGGGCTATCCCGCCGATACGGTCCATCTCGACGCCGAACCGTCGCTCAACCTCCGCCGCCTCGCCAAGGCCAAGGGCGTTCCGGTGTCGGAGATCACGGCCTGCATTCTCGACCGGCCGCGCCACGCGCGGTTGATCGAGGCCGTGCGCGACGCCGGCTGCTCGATTCGCCTGATCAGCGACGGCGACATCTCCGGCGTGATCGACGCGACCAAGCCAGAAGAGACGGGCGTCGACATCTATCTCGGTTCGGGCGGCGCGCCCGAAGGCGTCCTCGCCGCCGCGGCCCTGAAATGCATCGGCGGCTTCATGCAGGGCCGCCTGGTGCTCGATACGCCGGACGCGCGACGGCGCGCCGCCAATCTCGGGATCACGGATTTCGAGCGTCTCTACGGCGTCGACGACATGGCGCGCGGCGACGTGCTGTTTGCGGCCACCGGCGTGACCGACGGCGGTCTGCTGGCCGGCGTTCGCTTCGGCCCGAAGGCGGTGTTCACCGAAACGCTCGTGACGCGCTCGTCCTCCGGCACGATCCGCCGCATCCAGAGTGAGCACCGGGCGACGGAGAAGTTTCATCTGAAGTGAGACGGAGGCCGCGGAGGCGCAGCTGGGCGTCGTCCTGCGGACGGGCCTGCATGATGGTCCACAGCCATCGCGGATGAGCGATCCTCACCGACCCGCGACGGCTCTATGCTCTGCCTCATGATGATTCGCGCGCGTCTCTCGCGCCCATGAGCGCGGTCGCCTCCATCCTTGCGCCTCCGCCGCGCGCCGAGGGCTTTCTCGGCGTGGAGCGGTCCTTCGGCAACCGCGTCTGGCGCGATCGGCTCGACGCGCGCGGCCGCGCCTCCGCGGCGGAAATCGCACGCGACCACGGCTTTTCGGATCTGCTCTCTCGCGTCCTTGCGGGCCGCGGCGTGTCTAGCGCGAACGCGCTCGCGCATCTCAATCCGTCGATCCGCGACCTGATGCCCGATCCGGAGGCGCTGACCGGCATGGCCGCCGCCGCCGCCCGCATCGCCGACGCCGCGCAGGGGGGCGAACGCGTCGCCGTCTTCGGCGACTACGACGTCGACGGCGCGACCTCCGCGGCTTTGCTCGCCGGCTTCCTCGGCGAGGCCGGCGCGACCGTCGAGACCTACATTCCCGACCGCATCTTCGAAGGCTACGGCCCGAACGCCGCGGCGATCGACCGGCTGGCGGACGGCGGCGCGACGCTGCTCGTCACCGTCGACTGCGGCTCGACCAGCCACGAGGCGCTCGCCCACGCCCGCGCACGCGGGCTCGACGCGGTGGTGCTCGATCATCACCAGATGGGGGCGGAGCTTCCGCCGGCCGCCGCGGTGGTCAATCCGAACCGCCAGGACGACCTGTCCGGTCTCGGCCATCTCGCGGCCTGCGGCGTCGTCTTCATGACGGTGGTGGCGGTCAATCGCGAGCTTCGCCGCCGCGGCTTCTGGGCGGCGCGGGGAGGGGAGCCGGACCTGCTCGCGGGGCTCGATCTCGTCGCGCTCGGCACCGTCGCCGACGTCGTGCCGCTCGTCGGCCTCAACCGCGCCTTCGTGCTGAAGGGGCTGATCGCGATGCGCGCCCGCGGCCGCATCGGGCTCGCCGCGCTGATGGACGCGAGCCGCCTCGACGGACCGCCTAGCCCGTATCATCTCGGCTATCTGCTCGGGCCCCGCGTGAACGCCGGCGGCCGGATCGGCGACGCCGGCCTCGGCTGCCGGCTGATGCTTGCGACCGACGACGTCGAGGCCCGCCGGATCGCCGCCGAGCTCGACCGGCTGAACGGCGAGCGCCAGGCGATCGAGCGGGCGACGCTCGCCGAGGCCGAAGCCGAGGCGAACGCTGCGCTCGGCCTCGATGGGGAAGGGGCGAGCGTCGCCGTGGTCTCGGGCGCCGGCTGGCATCCGGGCGTCGTCGGGCTGGTCGCGGCGCGGCTGAAGGAGCGCTTCCGCCGGCCCGCCTTCGCCGTCGCCATGGGGCCGGACGGCGTCGGCACGGGATCCGGGCGCTCCGTCCCCGGCGTCGATCTCGGAGCGGCCGTCCGGGCGGCGGTCGAAGAGGGGCTGCTCGTCAAGGGCGGCGGCCACGCGATGGCGGCAGGGGTCACCATACGCGCGGAAAAACTCGGCGCCTTCCGCGCCTTTCTCGAAGAGCGGCTCGCGACCGCGGTCGCCGCGGCGAGCGGAGACCGCGCGCTCAAGATCGACGCCGCGCTGACCGCCGCCGCGGCGACGCCTGCGCTGGTGCGCGAGCTCGACCGCGCCGGGCCATTCGGCGCCGGCGCGCCCGAGCCGGTGCTCGCCCTCGCGGCCCACACCGTCGCCGCGGCGGACGTGGTGGGGCAGGGCCATCTGCGTCTCAGGCTGCGGGCCGGCGACGGCTCGACGGTCGGAGCGATTGCGTTCCGGGCGGCCGAAAGCGACCTCGGACGCGCGCTGATGGCGCGGCGGGGCGGGCGCGTGCACGCCGCCGGAGCGCTCGGCGTCGATCGCTGGGGCGGATCGGAGAAAGCGTCGCTGCGCCTGATCGACGCCGCCGCGGCCGAAGACTGAGGTTTCTCGCTGCGCGCGACTCTTGTTCCGCGATCGGGGGACGCCACGTGTTTTTCATGATTTTGATGTTTCTGGATCTGCGGACGTCGAGGCGGCGTCCCGCCCGCCGCGATCCCTCGAGCCTGGAAACGCCTTGACCGACTTCGCCAGCCGCCCCCGCGCCGCATCGGACGCGCCGGACAGCGCTTCGACAGGCGGCGCGGACGAGCCGGATCCGCATCCCGGCCCGCCCCACCGCCGCGGTTTCTCCGAGGTGCTGCGCGGACTGGCCGAAGGCCACAGCGAGCGCGTCAGCGTCGGCTCGATCCTCACGGCTTTCGGCGACCGCGCGTTCGGAGCGCTGCTGCTGATCTTCGCGCTGCCCAACGCGCTGCCGATGCCGCCCGGCACGTCGGCGGTGCTCGGCGCCCCGCTCGTCTTCATCGCATTCCAGCTCATGATCGGTCGGCCGGTGTTGTGGCTCCCCAAGCTCATCACCGAACGTTCGATGAAGCGCGAGGACTTCCGGTCGCTCGCCGGCAAGATCGATCCGTGGGTGCGCAAGCTCGAGCGCCTGCTCAGACCCCGCTTCCAGCTTCTCACCACGCCTTTCGCCGACCGCCTGACGGGGGCGGCGTGCCTCGTGCTGTCGCTGATTCTCACTCTGCCGATCCCCTTCGGGAACATGCCGCCCGCCGTCGCCATCACGGCTTTCGCGCTCGGCATGATCGAGAGCGACGGCGCCGCGATCGGCGTCGGCTGGGCGGCGACGCTTGGCAGCTTCGTCATCCTCGCGCTGTTCGCAGGCGTCGTGACGGCCGGCCTCGCCTATTTCGGCGGTCCGCTGCTGCGCCTTTTTGGCATGTGAACTCGCCGGCGCCCGCTTGCGGCGTGCGTCGAACCCCCGTATGAACGCCCGCACGCGCTCTTCGTCTATCGGTTAGGACGCTAGCCTTTCACGCTGGAGAGACGGGTTCGACTCCCGTAGAGCGCGCCACTCCCCCAAGCAGGCCTAGAGGCCCTTGGGACCCGTTGATACTCTAGGCGCTCCGTGCTCTTTGGCGACCCAAGAGGAGTCCCCTTCGCACGTCAGCCCGTCAGTTGCGTTTCCCGCACCGATAGGCTGCCGGCGAGCGGCCGGAATACACGTGGCGCTTCCAGATCGGGCGTCAGGCGCCTTCTGTAATCACCGTCATCCCAGAAGATCACCTCCTACCGGACGCGCTCTTGTGAGCTTTGGCCCTGCTGAAGCCGCCGGCGTCATTCCGCTCTCGCCGAGCCGGTCCGGACGTCGGCGCCCACCGTCTGGCCAATCCGATCGCCTCTCGACCACCGGGCGCCAAATATTTTCTCTTTACGAAAAATTTTTTCGCAATGAGGATTTGGCCTGACCGTCGAGGCCTTGGCGTTGCAAGGCGGAGTCTGTTCTGAGGCGATGCGACGGCGCGTCGCCCGCAAAGGCGAGGCCACCGTGACCGACGTCGCCGCCTACTGCAACCTCTGCACGTCGTCCTGCGGCGTCATCTACTCGGTCGAGAACGATCGCGTCACGGCCGTGCGCGCCAATCCGGAACATCCCACAGGCCACTCCATGTGCCTGAAGGGACGCGCCGCGCCTGAGTTGATCGACAACGCCGAACGCATCCTCCACCCCATGCGCCGCACGCGCGCGAAGGGCGATCCCAACCCCGGCTGGGAACGGATATCCTGGGACGAGGCGCTGGACGAGATCGCCCGAAAGCTGCTTGCGATCCGGAAGGAGAGCGGCGCCGAGGCCGTCGCTTTCGGGATCACCACCCCCTCCGGCACGCCGATGTCGGACAGCGCCCCCTGGGTCGAGCGCTTCGTGCTGCAGTTTGGCAGCCCGAACATTTGCTACGCGTCGGAACTCTGCAATTTCCATAAGGAGATCGTCCACGGCTTCACCTTCGGCCGCGGCATGCCGACCCCGAACTACGCCAACGCCGACCTGATCGTGATCTGGGGCCACAACCCCACCAACACCTATCTCTCGCAGGCTCACGCCATCGGCGAGGCGCGCAAGCGTGGGGCCAAGCTGATCGTGGTTGATCCGCGCGAAACGGCCCTGGCGCGCGAGGCCGACTGCTGGCTCCGGGTGCGCCCGGGAGCGGACGCCGCGCTTGCGCTCGGGATCGCGAACGCGCTGATCACATCCGAAAAGTACGACCGTGACTTCGTGCGCTCCTGGTCGAACGGTCCGCTGCTGGTGCGGGACGCGGACGGCGCGTTTCTGCGCGGCGCCGAGGTGGGCCTGCAGCCGGAAGACGCCTTCGTGTTCTGGGACGAAGCCGCTGGAGCGCCCGCGCCGTTCGTGTCCGGAGCTGACGCGCGCTCGGTGCCCGCGAGCGCGGCCCTCGTCGGCAGCTTTGACGTGACCGGCGCCGGCGGCCGAACGATCCGCTGCCACACCGCCTTCGATCTCTACGCCGCGGCCTGCGCCGGCTTCACCGCCGAAGCCGCCGCCACGCAGAGCTGGGTCGACCGCGCCGATATCCTGAAAGCGGCTGCGCTGATCGGTGAGGCGAAAACGGTCGCGCTTCACAGCTGGACGGGGCTCGAGCAGCACGCCACCGCAACCCAGAGCATGCGCGCCCTGTCCTGCCTCTACGCCCTCACCGGAAGCTACGGCGCCAAAGGCGGCAACCGACCATTCGGCGTTCTGCCCTACCGGGCGGTCAATGGCCTCGACCAGATTCCGGAGGGCCAGCTCGACAAGGCCCTCGGCCGCGCGGAGCGCCCGATGGGACCGGCCGCGAGCGGCTGGATCGCCACGCGCGACCTCTATCGCGCCATCAATGAGGGCGCGCCGTATCAGGTCCGCGCCTATATCGCCTTTGGGGCCAATCTGCTGCTGTCCCAGGCCGACACCAAGGCGGCGACCGCGGCGCTGCGCTCGCTCGAATTCCATGTTCACGCCGATCTCTACATGAACCCGACGGCGGAGCACGCCGACATCGTGCTGCCGATCAACACCCCTTGGGAGCGTGAGGCGCTGAGGATCGGCTTCGACATCTCGCCCGCCGCGTCGGAATGGGTGCAGCTCCGTCCGCGCCTCGTCTCGCCGCGCGGCGAAAGCCGTTCCGACGCAGACATCGTGTTCGCGCTCGCCACCCGGATGGGCATGGACGACGCCTTCTTCGGCGGATCGTTGGAGCGTGGCTGGAACGCGATGCTGGAGCCGCTTGGCCTCGACGCGAACGTCCTGCGGAAAACCCCCGGAGGCTTGCGCGCTCCGCTCGTCCATCCGACGAAAGCTTACGAAGAGACGGGCTTCGCCACGGAGACCGGCGTGGTGGAACTGTATTCCGAGCGCATGCTGCGGAACGGCTACGCCCCGCTCCCCACGTTCGACGACGACGCTCTTCCCGCGACCTCGGAGCAGTTCCCCTTCGTGCTGTCCAACGCAAAGAGCGGCTACTACTGCCACTCTCAGCAGCGGAGCCTTTCGAGCCTGCGGCGGAAAGCAAAGGAGCCGACGCTGGAGATGGCCGGCGTCGTCGCGCGGGCGAAAGGCATCGCGGCCCGCGACTGGGTCGAAGTGATCACCAAGCTGGGAACGGCGCGCTTTCGCGCGCGCGTCAACGACAAGCTCGATCCCCGGGTGCTCATCGGCGACTATGGCTGGTGGCAGTCCTGCACGCCTCTCGGCCAGTCGGAGATGCCCTACAGCGGCGAAAAGACAAGCAACTTCAACAGTCTCATCGACGCCGCCGCTTCCGATCCAGTCAGTGGATCGGTTCCCATGCGCTCGACTGTCTGCGATGTGCGGCGGGAAATCCGTTATGGCGAGCAACCAAAGCGCTGGAGCGGCTTCCGCCCTCTCGTCGTGACGCGCGTCGACGATGAGGTCGAGGACGTCAAGCGCGTCCATCTCGCCGCGGCGGAAGGCGAAGCCCTGGAGGAGTTCGAACCGGGGCAGCATCTGACGCTGCGTTTCGTCACCGAACGTGACGGACCGCTCACACGCTCCTATTCCCTAGTCGGCGACGCAGGCGACCCGGCGCCGCGGGAATACGTCATCTGCGTGCGCAGGACCCGTCGCGAGACCTGGTCCAACAGCCCGAGCGCGTCGGCCCACATCGTCTCGGCGCTTAAGCCCGGCGACGTCGTCGAGGCGCAGCCGCCGAGCGGAACCTTCCTGATCCCGACACGGGCCGCGCGGCCGGTCGTGCTCTATGCCGGAGGCATCGGAATAACGCCCTTCGTCACCGCGCTGGAGACGGCGGCGAAAGCGGGATCGACTTCCGAATTCCTGCTTGTCTACAACAATCGCGACGGCGCGGCGCATGTGTTCCGCGACCGGATCGAGGCGCTCGAGGCGAGCCTGGCGGGGCTGACCGTCGTCGACGTCTACAGCCGTCCGCGGGCGACGGACATCCGCGGCGAGCATTACGACGAGATCGGCCGCCTGTCCGCCTCCATGGCGCCCCAGAGGTGGCTCGACCGGCGCGCCTTGCACTACATGTGCGGGCCCGAGGCGATGATGGCGTCGCTGACCGAAGCGCTCGGCGCCCGTGGCGTGCCGGCGTTCGACATCTTTCAGGAGAAGTTTCGGTCGCCTGTCGCTCATCAGGGCCGACCCGGCGAGGCGTTCACCGTGGTCTTCGCCCGCAGCGCCCGGTCGGAGCGCTGGGATCCGGCGTGCGGGCCGCTGCTCGACTTCGCCGAAAAGATCGGCGTCCCGATGCCGAGCGGATGCCGCGTCGGTCAATGCGAGAACTGCGCCGTCCGCATGATCGAGGGACAGGTCCTCCATCTTCACGGAGGAGGCGCCGACGACCCGGACATGTGCGTGTCCTGCCAGGCCGTTCCCGCCTCCGATATCGTGCTCGACGCGTAAGCGCAGCCTTCTCCGGCAGAAACGCGCCGCCTCGAAGATCGGGCGACGCACATTCTTCCATCACGTTCCCCGCCATCCGGCGCGGGCTCTCAACCAAGGACTACGACGATGAGTGAAGCCGTTTCCGGGACGCAGGTCCTCGTGAAGATCGATCCGGCGGGCAGCAACAGCGGCGCGGAAATCCGCGGTCCCGCGACCCTCGGCGAGATCGTCGACGGAACCTGCGAGCAGGTGCTGGACGTGTTCTTGGCGAGCGAGAAGGGCAATTTCCTCGCCGGCGTGTGGAGTTGCACGCCGGGAACGATGAAACTGACCGATTATCCGTTCAACGAAATGGCGGTGATCATCGAAGGCCGGATCATCGTGACGGAGGCGGACAGCGGCGCGGTGACCGAGTTCGGCCCCGGAGAAGCGCTCGCGATCCGCAAAGGTTTCCGCGGCCTCTGGACGATGCCGGAGCCCGTCCTGAAGCGCTTCGCCGTGGAGATTTGATCGGTCGGGAATTGGCCTTCTCGCGTTGGCGCGCCGATTGCGCCAACGCGTTTTGGTCTGTGGCGGGAGGTCAAGACCATGTCGTCTGGAAGAGCGTGCTCGCCGACGCTCTTCCAGCGATAGGAGCGGTCCTGACGGCGGCCGCCGAAGCATGACCGTCGCCGGGTGTTCCCTCCCTGCATGCCATGTCTTGGTTGATCGCGTCAGAAATCGACACGAGCAGACGCAATCGCCTGGAACGGCTCGCCGATCGATTTGGCGAGAGCGGTCGTGCCGATCGACGAGGTGTAATAGGTCTTGTCGAAGATGTTCTTAAGGTTGAGCTGCACCGTCACCGGATAGGTCGCGGCGAT
Source organism: Ancylobacter novellus (assembly GCA_003241695.1). Taxonomy (GTDB): domain Bacteria; phylum Pseudomonadota; class Alphaproteobacteria; order Rhizobiales; family Methylopilaceae; genus Methylopila. The sequence goes on from QFPN01000002.1 coordinate 181,735, forward strand.
CTTATACGCCGCGAAGGCGTCGAAAACGGCGTAGCGGGGCAGGAAATACTGGTCCGCGACCGACCCGGTGGGATTCTTGGTCACGACGCCGGCGCGCCGTCCCTGCGCCCGCACGCCGGCCCCGATCCGCAGCGTGTCGTCGTTGTGGACCTTTCCGAAGTCGTAGGCGGCGTAGAACGAGGCGGTGTGCTTTGCGACGTTCGGTGGGCGCTGGCCCTTGAAGTCGCCCGCCGTGTTGAGGGCGTCGGTGTAGCCGTAGCTCGCGATCAGGCTGATGCGGTCGTTGATCTGGCCGGCGACGTCCGCCTCGAAGCCCCGCGACCGCACCTTCCCCGAAACCGCCAGCGTGTTGTCGAGGCTCGATCCGAAGACGACGTTGACCTTGTCGATGTGGTAGATAGATGTTGTTCCCGTGAGGCCGAAGGCTTCGAATTTCAGGCCCGCTTCATAGGATTCGCCTTCTCCGGCGACAGGCCCCCGACCACCTGGGTGGTCGAGGTCTGCGGCTTGAAGGAGCGCGACCACATCGCGAAAAGCGACAGTTCGGGCGTCAGTTTGAACACGCCGCCGAGCCTCGGAATGAGCTCGTGACCCTTGCCGTCGGTCGCGAGCACGAACGGGCGGCTGCGGCCTGAATAGGTCTCGTAGGTCTGGTAGCGAATGCCCCCGATCGCGATCAGCCGGTCGGTCAGATGGATCGAGTCCTGGGCGTAGGCCGACCAGGTCTTCAGCCGCTCGCGCTGGTTGGTGCCGGCGAGGTCGATCTCATCGGAATCGTCGCATTTCTCGAGCGTCGGCCAATCGTCGATCTGGTCGATCTGGTCATAGTTCTTGCCGGCGCAGCGATAGATGTCGCGGCGATGGGCGTTGCTGTAGTCGTAATTGGTTCCGAACAGCAGCTGAAGCTATATTAGAATTATTCTTATTTCGAAGTAATGACCTGCTGCAGTCTTTCGGACGCCGCCATCGGGCCGGCGTTGAAGAACAGCTTGAAGCCGACGGGCTGGGCGCGGCCGGCGGCGACGGCGGTGAGGGTCGGCCACAGCGCCGAGCCCCGCAGCGCCGAGAAGTCGTCGTTCGGCGCGGCATAGAAGATGAAGTCGGCGTCGGCGCGGTCGATCATCTCGGCGCTGAGGTCCTGCGCCGCGCCCTCGAAGCGCTGCTCCGGCGGCCGGGCGAGGCCGAGATCCTCGGCGACGCCGCCCGCGAAGGCATGGCGTCCGAAAAGGCGGACGCGGTCGCCGGTCACGTTCACGAAGGAGACGGTCGGCGGCGTCCGTTCGCGCCAGCGCGCCGCGAAGGCCTCGGCCTCGGCGTGGTAGCGATCGAGGAAGGCCTGCGCCGCGCCGGCTTTGCCGACCGCATGACCGACGAGCAGGAAGTCGACCTTCCAGTTCATCCCCATGCCCTTCGCCACCACCACCGGCGCGATCGCCGAGAGCGCGCGGTAGGTCGTCTCCTTGAGCGCGGCCCTCGTGTAGAAGATGAGGTCGGGTTTCAGCGCCGCGATCGCCTCGAGATCAGGCTCCTGAAGCGAGCCGATGTCCGTCATGGCGCGGATGCCGGAGGCGGCCTCTGGAAAGGCCTCGAGCTGGTAGTCGTCGTAGATCTTCGTCGCCGAGCCGCGCCCGGCCCCGACGGGCGTCGTCCCGAGCGTCAAAAGCGCCTCGAGCTGGCCTGGCTGGATTGCGACGAGGCGCTTCGGCTCCACCGGGATCGTGACTTCGTCCATCTCGTCGCGCAGCCGGCGGGGAAAGACGCCGTCGGGCTCGGCGGCGCCCGTTCCTTTGAGCGCGCGGGGCGCGGCCTCAACCGCCAGGCCTTGGGCGAGGGCGGGCGAGGCGAGCCAGGCGAGCAGCAGCAGCGCGCGCAAAATCGTCATCGCCCGACTTTCATGTTCCGGTCTTCGTCGCGGCCGGTGTAGGAAGCAGCCGCGGCGGCTCGCGATTCTCGGCGCGCTCGCGGTCCTGCTTCTGCTCGCCGCGACCGCGAGCCTGGGGGTCGGCGTGCGGCCGCTGGCGCCTGCGGAGGTCTGGGGCGCGCTCGTCGCGCCGGACGGAGGACGGACCTCCATCATCGTGTGGAAGCTGCGCGTTCCGCGTTCCGCGCGCCGCGCTCGGCCTCGTGGTCGGCGTCGGCTTCGGGCTCGCCGGCGCGCTGATGCAGGCCGCGACCCGAAATCCGCTCGCCGAGCCCGGCCTGCTGGGCGTCAACGCAGGGGCCGCGCTCGCGGTGGTGGCGCTCGTCGCTGCGGGCGGCGGGGCGGCGTTCGGCGCGACGGTTCCGGCCGCGCTCGGCGGGGCGGTGGCGGCAGCGCTCCTCGTCCACGCGATCGGCGGCGCCGGCGGCGGACGCACCGACCCGACGCGCCTGCTGCTGCGGGTGCGGCGGTTTCGGCGAGCCTCGCCTCGATCACCGGCGCGGTGACGATGTTCGACGCCGCGAGCTTCGACTCCTTCCGCTTCTGGGTGGTGGGCTCGCTCGCCGGGCGCCCGGCCGAGACCGCGGCGCTCGCGGCTCCGCTCGTGGCCACGGGGCGATCCTCGCCTTCGCGCTCGGGCCTTCGCTCAACGCGCTCGCCATGGGCGAGGAGGCGGCCCGCGGCCTCGGCGTCCGGGTGGGCCTCGTGCGCGTGACCGCGGCCTTCGCCGTCACGCTGCTTGCCGGCGCCTCGGTCGCGGCGGCGGGACCGATCGGCTTCGCCGGCCTCGTCACGCCCCATGCCGCGCGCCTCGTGATCGGCGAGGACTGGCGTTGGATCCTGCCGGCCTGCCTGCTCGCGGGCCCTGCGCTGATGCTGTCGGCGGATGTCGCTGGACGGCTGATCGCGGCGCCGGATGAGATCGAGGCCGGCGTCGTGCTCGCCTTCATCGGCGCGCCGACGTTGCTCTGGCTGGTGTTAAAGACCCCGCGGAGGCGCGCCCGGTGAGCCGTCGCTTGCTCCGCGTCTTTCCCGGCGTGATGGTCGTCGTGCGGCCGCGCGGCGCTGCGACCGTCGTGTCGCTGCTCGCCGCATGCCTCGCGACGGGCCTCGTATCGGTTGCGGCCGACCGCCATGGCGTCGAGGTCGAGGAGCTCTGGCGATCGGCCGCCGGCGGCGCGGAGCTCGACCCGATCGCCGATTTCGTTATCACCGGCCTTCGCGCCCCCCGGGCGATCGCGGCGGCCGCGACCGGAGCTGCGCTCGGCCTCGCCGGCGCGATCTTCCAGGCGATGGCTCGCAACCCGCTTGCGAGCCCCGATCTCGTGGGCTTCACGACGGGGTCGGCGACCGGGGCGCTCGTCATGCTGCTCGTTGCCGGCGCGACCTCGGCGGCGACGGTCGCGGCGGCGGCGGTCGCGGGCGGAGCGTTGACCGCGGCTTTCGTCGCGGCGCTCGCCCTGCGCGGCGGCCTGACGGGCCATCGGCTGATCCTGGTGGGCCTCGCGACCGCCGCGATGCTCGCCTCGGTCAACGACTATCTCCTTACGCGCGCCGACCTTGAACGTGCGCAGGCTGCGAAAGTATGGCTGTTCGGCAGCCTCAACGGCGTCGGCTGGGCGCAGGTCGAACCGCTGCTCCTGTGCGGAGCGGCGCTCGTCGTAGCGGCCGCTCTGCTTGCGCCCCGGCTGAGAGCGCTCGAGCTGGGCGACGAGGTTGCGGCCGCGCTCGGCTCCCCGGTGCGGCGCGACAAACTCGCTCTCATTGCGCTGGCCGTAGCTCTTACCGGACTCGCCTGTTCGGTCGCCGGTCCGATCGGCTTCATCGCGCTCGCCGCGCCGCAACTCGGCCGAAGGCTCGCGCGGGCCCCAGGCATGAGCCTCGCCGCGGCCGCCGCGACCGGCGCGCTGCTCGTGATCGTCGCTGATTTTCTTGCGCAGCGGCTGCTGAGCCCGTTCCAGATACCAGTCGGCCTCGTGGCTGGGGCCTTCGGCGGGCTCTATCTCGCGAGCCTTCTCGCAAGCGAGCGTCGCCGGCTCGTCCGCAGGGGCGGCCTATGACCGACCGTAGCGGCCCGCGGCTTGCGGCCCACGGGCTTGGCATCGGCTATCCGGGCCGGCCGATCTCCCGTGGACTCGAGCTCGCTATTCCGGACGGCGCTTTCACGGCCGTCATCGGGCCGAACGGTTGAGGGAAGTCGACTTTGCTCAAAACCCTTGCGCGGATCGCGAAGCCGCAAGCCGGCGCCGTGCTGCTCGACGGCGTCTCCATCGCCTCTTATCCCACCAAGGAGGTGGCGCGCCGCCTCGGGCTGCTGCCGCAGGCGCCGATCGCCCCCGAAGGCCTCACCGTGTTCGATCTCGTGTCCCGCGGGCGGTTCCCGCATCAGGGGCTCTTCCGGCGCTGGTCGGAGATCGACGAAGCGGCGGTCAATGCGGCGCTCGCGGCGGTCGGCGTCGGCGACCTCGCCGACCGGCCGCTCGACGAGCTTTCCGGCGGCCAGCGCCAGCGCGCATGGCTCGCCATGGCGCTCGCGCAGGAGACGCCGCTGCTGCTGCTCGACGAGCCCACGACCTTCCTCGACATCGCCCACCAAATCGAGCTGATGGAACTGTTCCGTCGATTGAACCGTGTGGAGGGCCGCACCCTTGTCGCGGTGCTGCACGACCTCAATCACGCCTGCCGCTACGCCGACCACCTCATCGTCATGCGAGACGGAGCCATATTGGCGGCGGGCGCGCCGGACGCGGTGATCTCGGCGCAGACGATCGAACGCGCTTTCGACCTGCGCTGCATCGTCATCCCGGATCCCCTCTGCGGCGCGCCGCTGGTCGTTCCGGTGGGCGTAAGCCGCTGATCGCGGCCGCCACCGCCTGTGTCGTCTCGCCCGCCAGCACGCGACGAACGAGTTCGCCTCGACCGATCGGCGGCCATTCCTGTGGATGTTCATCCGGTCCCTTCGAGGTCTCTGAAGCTTCGCAACTTCGGCTTCCTCGGTCAGGACCGGATGGACAACCTATTGAGAGCCTACAGCTAGCGTTCCGCCTCGTTGTCGACGGCGACAATCAGCAGCCGCTTCACGTCGCCGGCGTTCGTGGTCCAGGGCATGGTCTGTCCGGGGGAGAGGCCCAGCAGGGCGGCTCCGATCGGGGTGAGGATCGAGATCCTGCGGGCGTCGATGTCGGCCTCGGCCGGATAGACGAGCGTGACGGTTCGGGCCGGCTCGTCGTCCACCCGATAGGTGACGACGGATCCCATGCGGATCGCGTCGTCTGGAAGCGCGTCGCCGTCGACCAGTTTCGCGCGCGCGAGTTCCGTTTGCAGCGCTTCCGTCACAGCGGGAAATCTGCGTGCGGCGCCGACCGCCAGCGTCGCGAGTCGGTCGTGGTCGGTGGTCGAAATGACGATCTTGGGTTTGCGGGTGAGGGTGCGTCCGGACATGTCCGCCTCGCAGATTCGCTCTCTGACGCGGCGGGCATGGCGCGTCATCCGAAGAGCCGGTTGATTTCTGGATGGGGAAGGGCCGAGGGCGCTCGGCGAGCAGCCCGACAGGCGCGCGGCGCAGACGATGCGTCCGCCCGCGGCTTACGTTCCTGCGATGGGGAAACGCCGGCTGATACGGCGAAGCGCTGAAATCGCGATCATTATGATGCGAATTAAGACGAGCGCCGACGTTTCGTCAATCGCCGGACAGCGGCGTCAGATGATGCGGAATGGCTGGGGGACTTGGATTCGAACCAAGACTAGCGGAGTCAGAGTCCGCTGTTCTACCGTTAAACTATCCCCCAGCAGGGGGCCGGAGGACGCTCTGTTCTGTCAGATCAGCGTCTCGCGGAGCGGAGGGCCGCTCCCGGCGGGCTCCGTGTAGCCAATTCGTCGTCGGTCGGCAAGTGCGGACGCTTGAGGAACGCGCGTCGGCCGGAGAAAATGCGGAGCCGACGAGGCGCGCCGCCGTCGGCAAAGGACCGGATGGCGTCGGAGGCGGCCTGAGCCTGTCGAAAATCCACAGCTCGAGCGGATCCGTCCTGTTCGAAACGCTTTGCGTCATGCTCCCGGACAAGCCCGGGGCAGGGCGATTCACATCGATCAAACTCCTGGGTCGGACAGAAGCCGGACAGAAGAGGCGCGCGTTCCTACGTCGACGGCGCGTGCGATTGGCGAGACGGGCGACATCTTCGAGATCGACGCCGGTCAGCCTCTGACGGCGCGGCGGAAAGCGTTGCGGATCCGCGCGGCCGTTTCCGCCGCCCATCGCCATGCCGCCGTCGCCCGAAGCCATGAGAGAGCGCGGTCTCGCAACGCCGTGACGAAGCCGTAGGCCGCAGCGAACCAGCGGATTTCGAGCAACCGCTCCTTGCCGGCGTGGAAGATGCGCTCGCAGATGAGCAGGCTGGCGAGATGCGAGCCGACGAAGGCCGTCATGCCGAGCCCGAACCGTCCCTGAGCGAGCCAGTAGAGCGCGACGAACTTGAACGGCTCGATCGCGGCGAATGGCACGGCGAAGAGCGCGAGCACGCCATAGGGCGGCAGCGCCGCGATCGCCGCGCCGATGCGCTGGAACAGACGGAGCGACGCCAGCCATGCGACGACCGGCCGGACCACCGGCCCGAAGATCGCCTCCAGCGCGTCGTAGGCGATGACGAGAACGGCGAGGGGAACGGAAAGGGCGCGCTTCAGCGGTTCGAGCATCGCGAAAGCCCGTGCGCTCGGTCCGCGGCGTTTTGAGGGCGGCGACCGAGCGTCGGTTTCACTCGAGGCGAAGGCGGAGCTTCGAAAGCGGCACAGTCACGTCGCCGCCGTCCCCGCGTTCGACGACCGCGGCATAGGCGCCGTCAGCTCTTCTCAGCAGGAAAGCGACGATGTCGCCGCGAAGACAGCGGCCATCCGCGTCAGTCCACTGCACGGGCGCGCCATAGTCGAAAGGACCGATCGGACACTGGATCGAAACGGACAATTCGCCGCCTACAGAATCTGCCCGAGAAACGTCTTCGTCCGCTCGTCCTTCGGGCTGTCGAAGAACTCCTCCGGCGCGGCGTGCTCGACGATCACGCCCTTGTCGGTGAAGTAGATGTGGTCGGCGACGTCGCGGGCGAACTTCATCTCGTGGGTGACGAGCAGGCAGGTCATCCCCTCCTCGGCAAGTTCGCGGATGGTGAGCAGCACCTCCTTCACGGTCTCGGGGTCGAGCGCGGCCGTGACCTCGTCGAACAGCATGACGTCGGGCCGCATCGCGAGCGAGCGCGCGATCGCCACGCGCTGCTGCTGGCCGCCGGAAAGCTCGCCGGGAAAGTTGTTCTCCTTGCCCGTCAGCCGCACCTTCGCGAGCAGCTTGCGCGCCCGGTCCTCGACCTCTTTCTTGTCCTGCTTCAGCACGTTGATCGGCGCCATCATGACGTTCTGCAGCGCGGTCTTGTGCGGGAACAGGTTGTACTGCTGGAACACCATGCCGACCTTGCGGCGCAGCTTCAGCTTGTCGAGCTTGGGGTCGTTGACCTCCTGGTTCTCGACCAGGATCGAGCCCTTGGTGACGTCGACCAGCGCGTTGATGCAGCGGATCAGCGTCGACTTGCCCGAGCCCGACGGCCCGATGATGCAGATCGCCTCGCCCTTCTTCACGTCCATCGACATGCCCTTCAGCACCTCGAAGGAGCCGAAGGACTTGTGAACGTCCCTCACCGAGATGATCGGCTGGTCGGGCGTCCAGGCGGGCGAGGCGGCGGCTTGCGGTTCGGCCATGGCGCTCAAGCCTCCTCAGGTCTTGATGTTGAAGCGGCGCTCGAGGCGCTGGGTGAGCTTCGAGATCGGGTAGCAGTAGAGGAAGAAGCAGAGGCCCGCGAAGCCGTAGAGCGGCGCGAACAGCTCGGGACGTCCTCCTTCGGCGGCGTGCACCTGGGCGGTGAGCGTCAGCATCTCGCCGACGCCGACGATCGAGGCCAGCACGGTCGCCATTGTGATGAGCGAATAGAGGTTCATCCACGGCGGCAGCATGCGCTTCACGCACTGGGGAAGGATGATCCGCCAGATCGTCTGCGTGCGGGTGAAGCCGAGCGATTCCGCCGCCTCCCACTGTCCGCTCGGGATCGAGCGGATCGCGCCGCGGAGCAGCTCGGAGATGTTCGCCATGGCGGGCAGCGCGAAGCCGACGATCGCCTTCAGCCAGTCGGGCAGCGGAATGCGTGCGCCGAAGATGTGGACCTCGAACGGGATCATGAACATCGCGAAGAACAGCAGCACCAGCCAGGGCGAGTTTCGAAAGAACTGCGTGACGAACCACGACAGTTTCCGCACCACGTCGTTCTGGCTGATCTGGCCGAGACCAAGCACGACGCCCGTGATCGTGCCGAGCGCCATGGAGGCGACCGAAATCACGATGTTGAAGATGAAGCCCTTGAGGAGCAGCGGCGCCCATTTGAGGATGACGGTGAGCGGCGTCGCGGGCGCGGTCGTTGTCGCCTCGGCGACGGAGGCCGCCGGCTGGTCGCCCGCCGGCGCCTGCGCGTAGGCCGCGCCGGCGATCACAAGCGCCGCGAGGGCGAAGAAGGCCGCGTGCCGCCATGTCAGGCCGAGGCGGGGAACCGTCGGCAGGTCGAGCGGCTTGCGGACCGGCTCGAGCAGCACGGCCATCGGGCGCGCCGGGCTTTCCGACCCACGGGCTTCGGTCATCGCCGCGCTCATCGGCCGCCTCCCTGGCCGAAGCCGGGAATAGCCATCGACCGCTCCCAGGCGTTCATGGCCCACACCAGAATTCCCACCAGCGCGACGTAGGTGAGCAGCAGCACGACCATCATCGTCGGCACGTTCTGCGCGTCGGTCCAGATGTTCTTCGAGGCGTAGAGCAGCTCGGGCACGGCGATCGCGTAGGCGAGCGATGTGGTCTTCAGCAGATTGACGAGATTGTTGTTGAGCGCCGGCAGGCAGACGCGGATTGCGAGCGGCAGAACGACGTGGCGATAGGCGCCGAGCCGCGTGTAGCCGAGCGCCTCGGCGGCCTCGAGCGTCGAGCGCGGCACCGCCTCGATGCCCGAGCGGAAGATCTCGATGTTGAACGCGCCGGCGAACAGCGACAGCGACAGGATCGCCCACTGAACGTTCGTCATCAGCGGCTGCATCATGCCGTCGGCGTCCTCCACCCGCGGCAGGATGTTGGCGATGCCGAAATAGAAGAAGAAGATCTGGACCAGCGGCGGCGTGTTCCGGAAGACCACGATGAAGCCGTTGATCAGCCAGCGCAGCAGCTTGAGCGGCGAGCCCTGGACCCAGGCGCCCACGACGCCGATGATGACGCTGAAGAAGAGGCTGATGACGCTCAGATAGATCGTCATGCCGATGCCGGAGATGAACCTGTCCCGGTCGAACGGGTCGTAGAGGATCGTGAGGTTGATCCCGGTCGTCTCGTAGAGAGAGCGTCCGAACTCGGCTAGCGCTTCCATCGACCCTCGTAATGTCCCGGACTGTCACGCTTTTCGGCGGGGCCGGTCGCGCGGCGCGCGACCGGAAGGGAGGGCGCCGGCGGCGATCCGCGCCGCCGGCCGTTCGTCGCTTCGGGCGATCAGCTGCCCTTGGCCTGCTCGTGCATGCGCTTGGAGTAATCCGGGGACTCGATGCCCCACTTCTTCTCGAGCTCGATGACCGTGCCCTGCTTGAACCAGTCCTTGGTCGTGTCGGAGAGGAACTTGGCGAAGCCTTCCTCGCCGTTCTTCACGCCCATGATCCAAGGCGTTTCGAGAATGCCGGGCAGCGGCATGTAGTAGTTGGCCTTCCACTCGTCGTCGAGCAGCTTGCCCTGCACGAAGGTCTGGTCATAGAGGTAGCCGATGCATTCGCCCTGCTTGAGCGCGAACAACGGTTTCTCGGAGCCGTCGAAGGCCTTGATGGTCACGCCGTATTTCGACTCGACTTCCTTGTTGTAGAACGAGCCGGAGGTGGCGCAGAGCGTCTTGCCCTTGAGATCGTCCCAGTTCGAGTACTTCGCCTTCTTGGTCATCAGGACGTTGACCGAGTCCGAATAGTATTGGGGATCGATCGCCAGCACGGACTTCCGGCGCTCCGGCTTGTCCGACATGGTCGCCAGGACGAGGTCGGTCTTGCCCTGGTTGACGAACTCGATGCGGTTCGAGGCCACGACCGGCACGAGTTCGAGCTTGACGCCGAGGCGCTTGGCGAGATCGGCCGCGAGGTCGGGCTCGATGCCGACGATCTGACCGGAGGGATCGCGGAAGCCGAAGGGTTTGTAGTCGGCCTTCACGCCGACCACGAGCGTGCCGCGCGACTTGATGTCGGAGAGGACGTCGGCGGAGGCTGGAGCGGCGGCGCCTGCGGCGATCAGCGCGAGCGAGGCGACGATGATTTTTTTCATGGGCGTTCCGTTCCTTGAGCGAGCGGGACAATGGCCCCCCGGACCGCGGCCCTCCGCAGCCGTCCACATCCTCTGGTACGCAATGCCGCACCAAACCGACGCGCGCGTCAAGCGCGGTCGCCGGATTTTTGTGCGGCGCCTAAAGAGGCGTCGAGACGTGATGAAGGAGGCGGCGTGAGCCGTCGCAGCAAGGCGTTTCGCGATGTGAAGCCCGGCCGGCTGAACACCGGTTTCCGGGCGTTCAGCGGAACCCGCGGAGAGCGAGACCCCAGGCGATCAGGGGCAGCAGTCCCGCGTTGGCGGCGGCGCCGAGAGCCAAGGCCGCGTAGGCGAGCGCGCCTCGGAAAGAGTCGGCGGCGGTCTCGTGCGCGGTGAGCGCATTGTCGTTTGCAGGTCGGTTCATGGCTGCGGCCTCCCTGAGCCGACAGGTTAACGGATTGTGAAGCCGCCGCCAGAGGCGAGACGCGCCCGAACATGAAAAATGCGGGCCGGAAAGCTCCGGCCCGCATGTCAGGCGCCGCTTGAAAAGTCAGTCCCGGAAGCCGTCGAACGACCGTCCTGCGCCCCGGCTCTCCCGAAACCCGCCGCCCTGGCCTTCGCCGCCTCGGGAGCGGCGGGGCGTCATCACGCGCTCTGCCTCGAATGTCCGGGCGTGATTCAGCTTCAGGTTCGGCTGGCGCTCGCCGGCCTCGCGCTGCGGGAAGCGGCCGTCAGGGTGCATCTTCACAGGCGGGCGGCGTTCCCCGGCCTCGCGGTTCGGCCGCCTGATGAAGTCCGGATCGATCTCACGCGGCTTCCGCTCGTTTGAGCCTTGACCGTTCGGGACGCGGCGGCCCGGCCGGCGCTCGACGACGACATCGTCAGGCTGGGGCTCGAACTCGCGGACCTCGCGCTTGGGACGACGACCCACGACCACGTCGTCCGGCTGCGGCTCGATGCTCCTGACCTCCCGCTTTGGCTGGCGCCACTCGCGGTTCGGCGTGTCGATGTCCTGCGGGCGCGGACGGCGGTTGAGGCCAGGCGCCGGGGGCGGGGCGTTGTCCTTCAGCGAGGGGCGGAACGGCTTCGGGTTGTCCGGACCCGGCTGCTGGCCGTCAGGATACTTGGGGTCCTTCGGTTCCTGCGGGTCTTTCGGGTTCTTGGGATCCTTCGGCGTCTTGCACTGGTAGACGTTGATGTCGATGTCGTTGAAGACGCTGGTCCAGTTCCACACCCAAGAGCCGATAAAGGTCGGCGACCAGGGCGCGAAGACGTCGATGTCGACGTCGATCACCGGCCCGACGATCGCCGGCGGCAGCACGAAGACAGAGATGCCGTCGACGAAGCGGACGTCGGTCACGTAGGTGGTGCGTTTCCAGGCGTCGCCGTAGTTCGCGACCGTCCGGACGCCGGGCTCGCAGGTCGAGCCGAACTTCTTCGCGTCCATGAAGGTCCAGAGCTTGTCGTCGTCGAAGGCCGCCATCTTCTCCGGCGTCATGTCGACGTCCGGCGGGGTCGGAGCCCAGCCGACCCACTCGTCGCTCGTGCGCCACACGACCCAGCCGGGGCTGAACTCGGCGCCCGGAACCCAGAGCCAGCCTTCCGTCTCGTCGTGCAGCCAGCGGCCGTAGTGATGGACGATCGATCCCCACACGGTCTTGTCGGAGAAGTACCAGCCATAGGCCTTGGTGTAGACCCAGTCGCAGGCCGGATAGGGATGCCAGCCCTTCGGCGTCACGGTCGGCTTCCAGACCTCGCCGTATTTCTCGATCGTGACGAACTGGCCGTAGTCGGCGAGGGTGCGCTTCATCTCCTCGACGGTCGGCGCGCTCCTGGCCTGGGCGACGCCGGGCGCGAGCAGCAGGGCGCCGCCGGCGGCGAACGGCGCCGCCGCAAGGCCGAGGGCGAGGGCCGCGCCCGCGAACGACGAACGAATGATCGGCTTCATGATGTCCTCCATGGCGGGCGCCGGGCGGCGAGGACGTGGGCGGCGCTTTCCGGTTTCTTCCGGGCGGCGCTCCCGCGGCTCCGATCGACGTCGCTCCTTCGCTTGATGGGGCCGCCCCATGCGGCCCTGGCGACGATTGGTCGAACGCGAAGCGCCGAAGGTTCAGTGGGTCGGAAAGATTTTCGTCCGGCGCGGTCTTGGCGGCGGCGTATCGCGCGGGCCGCGGGGGCGCGTGAACTTTTCAGGCTCCCGCCGCGACCAAGAGCTCGGGCGGCCGAGAGGAGAAACGTCTCAAGACTTGCGCCCGAAGAAGCTTGCGTTGACGTCTTCGCGCCGCCTAGGCCAACATCGGGTTGCGTCGATGTCTTGTTTTCAATTGATGACAAGCGGTGTCCGACGCCGCGTTAGGATGAGACGATGAAGACGCCCGACAGTTCTCGCCGCCCGTCGCGACTTCGCCTTCTGGCGTCCGTGGCGTTTGCGGCCGCGCTCGCCGTCGCGGTCGTCGCGGCTCCGCTTCCGGCGTTCGCCCAGACCACCGACAATCCGACGCGGGGCGGCCACGGACGCGGCGGCGGGAAAGGAATCGGCGCGGGAATCATCGGCGCGGCGATCGGCATCGGCGCCATTCTGCTGATCGAAGGCGCGCGCGCCCATAAGGAGAGGCCGCGCGTGGTCGAGGAAACCGACGGTGAGGTCGAGCGTCCCCGGCGCGAACGGAAGCCGCAGGCGGAAAAGCCGAAGATCGAGAAGCCGCGGACCGTCCGCGTCCGCGCGGAGCCCGCCGGCGAGCGGCCGACCGCGAGGACGGAGCGGCGCAAGGCGGAGAAGGTCGCCCGCCGCACGCCGTCGGGCAAAGGTCCGGGAACTCCGGGCGGGGCGGGGGCGATCGCGCCTGCGGTTATTCCGACCCTGCCGGCGCTCGCCGCCTCGGACGTCGCGATCGTTCCGGGAGAAGTGCTGTGCGAGCTGCGCGCGGGGCTTTCCGACGCGGACACCACGGGGATCGCCCGCGACCACAGGCTCGAGCGGATCTCGATCGAGCGCTTCGCGCTGACCGGGACGACGATCGTCCGCTACCGGATCCGCGGCGACCGTCCGCCGGCCGAGGTCGCAACCGAGCTCGCCGCCGATCCGAGGGTCGCGACGGCCCAGCCGAACCACGTCTTCTCGCTGAGCGAAGCGAAGCTCGCCGCGACCCAGTACGCGGTCGACAAGATGCGGCTCAAGGAGGCCCATGGCCTTGCGACGGGCGTCGGCGTGACGGTGGCGATCATCGATTCCGGCGTCGACGCCAGGCATCCGTCGCTGAAGGGCGCCGTGATCGAGAGCTTCGATCCGGTTGGGGGAACGTTCCGGCCGCACGCCCACGGCACGGCGGTCGCGGCGCTTGCGGCCGGCCGCGGCGATCTCGACAGCCCGGCGCCCGCGGCCCGCGTCCTCGCCATCCGCGCCTTCGCGCCCGACCAGCCGGCGAAGCCCGGCGCGCAGGGCACGACCATGCACATCCTGCGCGGCCTCGACTTCGCGGCGAGCCGCGGCGCCAAGGTGGTCAATATGAGCTTCGCGGGGCCGCGCGACGCCAAGATCGCCGAGTTCATGGCGGCGGGCGCCGCGAAGGGCGCGATCTACGTCGCAGCGGCTGGCAATGCGGGTCCGGCCTCGCCGCCGCTCTATCCCGCCGCCGAACCGGGCGTGATCGCGGTCACGGCGACCGGCGCGGACGACGCGCTGCTCGCGGTCGCCAACCGCGGTCCGCATCTTTCGGTCGCGGCGCCCGGCGTCGACGTCCTCGTCGCCGCGCCGGGCGGCGGATACGCCTATATGTCCGGCACCTCGATGGCCTCGGCCGAGGTCGCGGGCGTGGTGGCGCTGCTCGCCGAGGCGAAGCCCGGCCTCACGGCCTCGGAGGCGAAGGCCGCGCTTGAATCCTCCGCGCGCGACCTCGGCGCCGCGGGGCCGGATCCCGACTTCGGCGCCGGCGCGACCGACGCCCAGGGCGCTCTCGGCGCGGTCGGCCGGCGCGGCCCCTCGGCCGATACGCCGACCCCTGCGCCCGCAGCGCAATCGGGCGGCGCGGCGGTGGCGGAGCGGCCGTGACGGAATTTCGCATGATCGCCTCGCCTCGCCTTGAACCTTTCGCGCCGCTCGCGCGACCCATCTGCAGGCCGCGGCGCGCGTGGTGACGGATGTCTCCGACGAGATCCTGATCGAGCGCATCGCGGGCGGCGACCGGGCCGCGATGCGGACGCTCTATGCGCGCCATTCGACGCGCGTGCTGCGCTTCCTCATCCGGCTCGTCCGCGACCAGTCACGCGCGGAGGATCTGATGAGCGACGCATTCTTCGACGTCTGGCGACAGGCGTCGCGCTTCGAGGGGAGGTCGAGCGTCTCGACCTGGATCCTCTCGATCGCGCGGTTCAAGGCGCTGTCCGCCATGCGCAAGCCCGCCGAGCGGGAGCTCGAGCCGGAGATCGCCGAAGCGGTCGAGGACTACGCCGACACGCCGGAGGTCACGATCCAGAAGGCGAGCAAGGCGACGGCCCTGCGCCGCTGTCTCGAGAAGTTGTCGGCCGAACATCGCGAGGTCGTCGATCTCGTCTACTATCACGAGAGAAACGTCGAAGAGGCGAGCCAGATCCTCGGCGTGCCGGCGGCGACGGTGAAGACCCGGATGTTCTACGCCCGCAAACGCCTCGCCGAATTGATGGCCGCGGCCGGTCTCGAAAGGGGTTGGCCATGAGCCCGCGCGAGACGGGTCGCGGACCCGAGCACGAGGTCGACCTCATCGCGCCCTGGGCCTCGACCGGGCGCCTCGACCGGGACGACGCCGCGGCGCTTGAGCGGTTTCTCGCCGACGATCCGGACCTCGCCCGTCGTCTCGACGTGGCGGCCGAGGAGCGGGACGAGACGATCCTGCTGAACGAGGCGCTGCCCGCGCCTTCCGTCGCCGCGCGCGAAAGGCTGTTCGCGGCGATCGAAGCGCACGAGGCCGGACGCCGGCCCAGAGCCGCGGGCGTGATGCGCTGGCTGTCCGAGCGGCTTTCGTCGCTCTCGCCGCAGACGCTCGCCTGGGGCGCGACGGCGGCGGCGCTCGTGATCGCGCTGCAGGCCGGCGTCCTGACCGGGACGCTGGTCGGCCGGGGCGGCGGCGACGCGGCCTATGAAACCGCTTCGGACGGCGCAGGCTCCGCCGAGGCCTTGGGGCCCACCGGGCTCGTCGCCTTCCTGCCGTCCGCCACCGCGGCCGAAATGGAGAAGGCGCTGAAGGACGCAGGCGCGGAGATCGTCGGCGGCCCGAAGCCCGGCGGCGTGTTCGTCATCCGCGTCGCGGGCGCGGCGACGCCCGACGAGCTCGCGCCCTCGCTGAAGCGGCTGCGCGACGCCTCCGACGTCGTGAAGTTCGCCGTTCCCGGCGCGCAATAAGGCTGACAGGCCCGCCTCCCGTTGCTAGGAGGCGGGCCGAAACCTCACTTCGGCGTTCAAGATGACCGGAACCACCCGCACCGGCGAGGGCCTCGATCCCAGTCGCCGCCGCGCGCTCTACCGCTCCTGGCGGCGCGGCACCCGCGAAATGGACCTGCTGATGGGCCGCTTCGCCGACGCCGAGATCGACGTCTTCACCGACGAGGAGTTTTCCCAGTTCGAGGCGCTGATCGAGGCTCCGGACCGGGACCTGTTCGCCTGGATCGCGGAAAAGGAAGCGATCCCGGCGAATTACGACACGGACGTGTTCCGGCGTCTGAAGGCGTTCCACGAGGCGTTTCCGACGACGGACCACATCGGGTAGCGCCGCCCCCGCGTCCCGGCCCTGAGCCGGGACCCGTGAACGCGCACGGCGAACGAACAAGTCGTCGCCCGCGCCGTTTTCTTCGGGAGCCGTAACGGTTATGGGTCCCGGCTCAAGGCCGGGACGCGCCAGCGCTTCCGGCGCACGATGCTGAAGACTTCATGACCCTCAAGCTTTCCGCCCTTCTCGATCGCGCTCCGGCGACCATCGCGAACGTCCCCGACGGCTTCGACGCGCTCGTGGTCGCTGATCTTGCGCGCGCGCTCGCCGGCAAGGCGCACGACGCGCAGGGCGTGCTGCATGTCTCCCGGGACGCATCGCGCATGGCCGCGATGGAGCGGGCGCTCGCCTTCATGGCGCCGGACGTCGAACGCCTGACCTTCCCCGGCTGGGACTGCCAGCCCTATGACCGCGTCTCGCCCAACAGCGCGATCGTGGCCGCCCGCACCACGACGCTCGCGCGGCTTTCAGCCTCGCGCGGCGGGGAGAAGCCGCGCGTCGTGCTGACGACCATCGGCGCGGCGGTGCAGCGGGTCGCGGCGCCCGAGCAGGTCGCCCGCCAGAGCTTTTCGGCTGCGCCCGGCAACGTGGTGGACCTGAAGGCGCTCGCCGAGTGGCTGGAGGTGAACGGCTTCATGCGCGCCTCGACCGTGCGTGACTATGGCGAGTACGCCATCCGCGGAGGCATCGTGGACCTCTTTCCCGCGGGCCACGCCGAGCCGATCCGGCTCGACTTCTTCGGCGACACGCTCGAATCCATCCGCCCGTTCGATCCAGAGACCCAGCGCTCCATCGGCCAGCTCCGAGCGCTCGATCTCGTGCCGATGTCGGAGGTGCAGCTCACATCCGAGACCATCCGGCGCTTCCGCCAGTCCTACACGGCGGCCTTCGGCGTGCCGGGCCGCGACGACCAGCTCTATTCGGCGGTGAGCGAGGGCCGGCGCTATCCCGGCATGGAGCACTGGCTGCCGCTGTTCAGCGAGCGGCTGTCGACGCTGTTCGACCATCTGCCGGACGCGCGCGTGGTGGTCGACCCGCTCGTCGACGACGCGGCGGGCGAGCGGCTCGCGCAGATCGCGGATTATCACGACGCCCGCGCCGAGGCGCTCAAGCACGACAAGTCCGGCGCGGTCTACAAACCGCTGCCTGCGGACGCGCTCTATCTTGCGCCGGCCGAATGGAAGGAGCGGCTCCAGCAGACGGCGCCCATCCGCTTCACGCCTTTCGCGACGCCCGAGGGGCAGGGCGGACGGACGTTCGACGCCGGCGCCCGCGCGGGCCGAAGCTTTGCGGCGGAGCGGGCGGACGAAAGCGCGAACGTCTTCGACGCCGTCGTGGCCCACATCCGCGCGCTGAAGGACGACGGCAAGCGCGTCGTGGTCGCCGCATGGACGGACGGCGCGCGCGACCGTCTCGGCACGGTGCTGAGCGATCACGGCCTCGCGGCGACGCGGCCTGTCGGAAGCTGGCGCGACGCGATGGCGCTGCCCGCGGACGCCGTCGCGCTCGGCGTGCTCGGGATCGAGCAGGGCTTCGAGACCGACGACGTCGCGGTCGTGGCCGAGCAGGACATTTTGGGCGACCGTCTCGCGCGCGGACCGAAAAAGAAGAAGCGCGCGCAGGATTACCTCACCGAGGCCGCAGGGTTGGCGGCCGGCGACCTCGTGGTCCATGTCGACCACGGCATCGGGCGGTTCGTCGGGCTGAAGACCATCCAGGCTGCGGGCGCGCCGCATGACTGCGTCGAGCTGCATTACGCAGGCGGCGACAAGCTGTTCCTGCCGGTCGAGAACATCGAGCTCTTGTCGCGCTACGGCTCCGAGGACACCGAGGCGCAGCTCGACAAGCTCGGCGGCGTCGGCTGGCAGGGCCGCAAGGCGAAGCTCAAGAACCGCATCCGCGAGATGGCCGGCGAGCTGATCAAGATCGCGGCCGCCCGCATGACGAAGGAGGCGCCGCGCGCGACGCCGCCGGAAGGCCTCTACGACGAGTTCGCGGCGCGCTTCCCCTACGACGAGACCGAGGACCAGCAGGCTGCGATTGACGCTGTGCTCGACGATCTCGCGGCCGGCCGCCCGATGGATCGGTTGGTGTGCGGCGACGTCGGCTTCGGCAAGACCGAGGTCGCGCTCCGCGCCGCCTTCGTGGTGGCGATGACGGGGCGTCAGGTCGCGGTCGTGGTGCCGACCACGCTGCTCTCGCGGCAGCATTTCCGCACCTTCTCGGAGCGCTTCCGCGGGCTGCCGCTGAAGGTCGCGCACGCCTCGCGCTTCGTCACGCAGAAGGAGCTGAACGAGACCAAGAAGGGGCTGGCGAGCGGCGACATCGACATCGTGGTCGGCACGCACGCTCTTCTCGGCAAGACCGTCGAATTCAAGGATCTCGGCCTCGTCATCGTGGACGAGGAGCAGCACTTCGGCGTCGGTCACAAGGAGCGGCTGAAGTCCCTTCGCTCAGAAGTCCATGTGCTGACGCTTTCCGCGACGCCGATCCCGCGCACGCTCCAGCTCGCCATGACGGGCGTCCGCGAACTCTCGATGATCGCGACGCCGCCGGTCGATCGGCTCGCCGTCCGCAGCTTCGTCGCGCCCTTTGATCCGCTGATCGTGCGCGAGGCGCTCTTGCGGGAGCGCTACCGCTCCGGCCAGTCGTTCTTCGTCTGCCCGCGGATCGAGGACATCGCCGACGCCAGAACCTTCCTCGCCTCCGAGGTTCCGGAGGTGAAGGTCGCTGTCGCGCATGGCCAGATGCCCGCGACCGAGCTCGAAAAGGTCATGACCGACTTCTACGAGGGTCGCTTCGACGTGCTGCTCTCGACCGCGATCGTGGAGTCCGGCCTCGACATCCCGAACGCCAACACGCTGGTGGTCTGGCGCGCCGACATGTTCGGCCTCGCGGCGCTCTATCAGCTCCGCGGCCGCGTCGGGCGCTCGAAGACGCGCGCCTATGCGCTCTTCACGGTGCCGGCCAACAAGACCATGACGGTCAACGCCGAACGGCGTCTCAAGGTGCTGCAGTCGCTCGAAGGGCTCGGCGCCGGCTTCCAGCTGGCGAGCCACGACCTCGACATCCGCGGGGCCGGCAACCTGCTCGGCGAGGAGCAGTCCGGCCACATCCGCGAGGTCGGCTACGAACTCTACCAGCAGATGCTCGCCGACGCGGTGGAGGCGCTGAAGGAGGGCGGGGAAGAGGTGGTCGACGACCGCTGGTCGCCGCAGATCACGCTCGGCGCGCCGGTGATGATCCCGGAGGAGTATGTCGGCGATCTCGCGGTGCGGCTCTCGCTCTACCGCCGCTTGGCCGAGATCGACGAGGACGAGGCTCTGGAAGCGTTCGCTGCGGAACTCGCCGACCGCTTCGGTCCGGCTCCGAGCGAGGTCAAGCAGTTGCTCGAGATCGCCGCGATCAAGGCGCTGTGCCGCCGCGCCAATGTCGAGAAGATCGACGCCGGGCCGAAGGGCGTGGTGCTGTCGTTCCGCGACAACTCCTTCGCAAACCCCGACGGCCTCGTGATGCACATCGCGCGCGAGGAGGGGCCGAACGCGAAGGTCCGGCCCGACATGAAGGTCGTGTTCAAGCGCGAGTGGCCGACCGTCTCCGCCCGGCTGAAGGGCGCGGCCAAGCTTCTGCGCGATCTCGTCCGCATCGCCGAGGCGCCGAAGAAGGCGGCCTGACGCTTTCGCCGAAATCGGTTGCGACGCACCGGCGGACTCGTCCTAGAATACGCTCGTGGCTTGGCGGCCGGTCCTGCTTTCGCAGGATCAGCTCGTTGGCCGTGGGGGATTTCGAGACATGCCGTTCGGGTTGAGCTTCCGTCCGTCGTCGCTGCTCGCGGCGGCGTTTTCCGTTCTGGTCGCGGCGAGCGCGCAGGCGGCGTCCGGCCCGCTTGCCGTCGCGACGGGCTCCTACAAGTTCGCGGCCCGCAACGAGCCGCTGGTCGCGACCGATCGTAAAGTCGACCTCTGGGCGGAGGTTTACCGGCCGGCCGATCTCGGGGCCAAGGCTGCGCCGCTGCTGGTCTTCCTGCACGGCAACCATGGCACCTGCGGACGGTTCGACGAGGGCCTCGGCGTGCGGGTCGACGATCGCGTCGACTACACCAACACCGGCAAGTGCCCGAACGGCTACGAGGTCACCCCGAACCATCTCGGCTACGCCTATCTCGCCGAAGAGCTGGCGTCGTGGGGCTATGTCGTGGTCTCCATCAACGCCAATCGCGGGATCACCGCCGGCTCGGGCGTCTCCGGCGACTTCGGCCTCAACCTGATGCGCGGCAGGCTGATCCTGCGGCACCTCGCGCTGCTGTCGGACTGGAACCGGGGACAGGGAGATCTGACGCCGCCCGCTTCGCTCGGCTTCGATCCGAAGGGCGCGCTCGATTTCTCCCAGGTCGGCCTGATGGGCCACAGCCGCGGCGGCGAGGGCGCGCGCGCCGCGCTCCAGCAGTTCCGGGACGACGGCAGCCCGTTTCCGGCGCTCGTGGGCAAGCTGAACATCCGCTCGATCTTCGAGATCGGCCCGGTGGACGGCCAGACGGACCGCGTGCTCGACGCGAACCGGGTCAACAGCATCATCCTGCTGCCGAGCTGCGACGGCGACGTCTCCGACCTGCAGGGCATGCATGTCTTCGACCGCGTCTTCAGCCGCGCGCCGAACGAGGACAAGAAGAACGCGTTCCACGGCACGATCGCGGTCTGGGGCGCGAACCACAACGCCTACAACACCGAATGGCTGACCTCCGACTCGTCCGGCTGCGCCGGAACCGCCAAGCTGTTCCCGAAGGCCGGCCGTTCTGCCGAGCAGCAGGCGACCGCGCTCGGCACGCTGGTCCCGTTCTTCCGGGGCACCGTCGGCGAGGGAGCCGACGCCGCCCGCGCCGCGCTGTTCGATCCGAACGCGACGCTGCCGGACGGGCTCACCGCGATCACGTCCTACGACCGCGGCTATCTTCCCGGCCCGATTGACGATCAGACGAAGACGCTCGAACGCTTCACCAAACGGACGGGCAAAGGCGACTCGGGTCTTGCGACCGAGACGGTCGGCGTCTCGGTCGCCCATCAGGCGGCGAGCTTCGAGCACGACTCGTCGGTTCGGGTCGCAGCGGTGAGCTGGAACTCGTCCTCCCCGTCGGATCGCTATTTCCAGGTGAACCTGTCGAGCGGCGGGCTCGACCTGTCGTCGTTCAGGACCTTCGCGTTCCGCGTCGCGCTCAAGTGCTTCGCTCGGATCTGCAACGGCAAGTCCGCCGAGAGCCAGACCGATTTCACCGTCGCGCTGGTCTCGGAAGGCGGCGGGCTGTCGAGGGCGCTGAGCGTCGCCGACCGCGTCAGGCTCGGCCGCCCGATCGGCCCGAAGGGCTTCGGCGAGCTCCATTCGGCGCTCTACACCGCGGAGTTCCCCCTCAAGGCCTTCGGCCTCGCCGACCGGACCAAGGTGACCGGCGTGCGCTTCATCTTCGAGCGCAAGGCCGAGGGCAAGCTCGACCTCGCGGATCTGACGGTCTCGAAGTTCAAGGTCGCCGCCGCAGACTCGGCGGTCGTCGCGTCGGCGGCGAAAGAAGGGCAGGCGCTGATGGTCGCGGCGGACGAAGGCGACGCGCGCCCCACCTCGACGCAGGGGGCGGACGGCAACCGCATGACGATCGTGCGTTCCGCCGCGGACGCCGCGCCTTCCGGCGGCCGGGCGGCCTCGGGCGGCGTCGATCTCGTGCTGACCTCGAAGCGCTCGTTCCCCGTTACGGGCGCATTCCCGCGCCTCTCGGTCGGCGATCGGACCTTGCGCGGCGGCCTCATCGCGGCTGACGGCAAGACCATCACCTTCAACGTTTCCGACGACGACTTCGCGGCGCTTCCCGACGGCGCCGAGGTGTCGCTCGACATCCAGGCCGGTTCCGCGACCTGGAAGTTCGGGCGCCTGTCGAAGTAACCCAGCAACTCGCGTCATACGGCGACCGCCGAGCCGGCCGGCTCGGCGGTCTTTTGCATATTGCGAACGGAAGGCGCGGGCCCGGCGGCCGAGCGTCGAGCTCGCGGCCGCCGCGACGCCGCTGGCAATTACCGCTTCTCTGCACGTAATAGTCCATATACGCGCGCTTTCGAATACACCAATGGAGAGCGCTCGGCGACGAGTAGAACAGCTTTCGCGGTCCGGCAGTCATTTTAAGACCTCACGACAACCCGCAACTGTCATTTTCTTTACAACCAAAAATTGTATGAAAATATAAACTTCTATTTTTTTTAGTTTATCGATCATATGCGACCATAAAACGTAGCTTAATACCAAAGTTTCTGGAAATATACATCCTATGGATGCGGGTATATCAATATTTTCCTACATCGCTCATTTATAAAATTTTACGACACGTGGAAGATTAACAAATTATACATGAAAAATTGGTCGAAATATTGACCAATAGAAAGTATTGATGGAAATTCTGCTATATCTGGAGGACGAACTGGAGATCCGATAATGATCGCAGGAGTAGTAAACTCTCGCGCGGCGGAAGTGCGTCATTCGCTGAGGGAGCGGTTCGCCGTTGGCGCCGCGGTGAGATTGGCGGCGCTCGCATGCGTGACGGCTGCGTTTTCTTTGGCGCCGATCGCCGCCGCTGAGGCGGCCGCGCCAAAAGGCCAGCACGATGGGTCCGCCTACGGCACGAAGGGAAATGTCCAGGTCGGACCGCTCGCCGGGCAAATCGGGACCACAGGCTTCATATCGATGCCTTGCCTCGGCACGAACGGAGAGACCCGATCAAGTGACATCGTCGGCGCTTCGATCGGGGCGAACGGCGCCGTGCTGCAGGCTGGCGTGGTGGTTTCCACGGTGCAGACGATCGAAACGGATAAGAAAACGACTGACGAGGTAAGATCTCGTGTCGCGGGTCTGAACGTGTTCGGCGGACTGATTTCGGCCGACAGCGTTGTCGCTGTCTCAAGGACCATCGCGACGCGATCATCCCTTCGCAGCGAGGCGGTGGGCACCACCTTCGTCAATCTCAAGATTGCCGGCCAATCGATTCCAGTCGATGTCGCGCCCAACTTCTCCGTGGCGCTGCCGGGAGTCGGGGTCGTGACACTGAATCGCCAGCAGTCGTCGGGCGACGGCGCGAGCACGTCTGCGCTCGCGGTGGACGCGATGGTGATCGCAGTTACGACAGCGAACACGTTCGGGCTTCCCGTCGGGGCGGAGCTCGTCATCGGCCACGCCGACAGCGGCTTCCAACGCGGTTTGCCTGACATCACGTACAGCGGCGACGCTTATGTCGCCTTGGTGTCCGCGGACGTCGGCAACGTCGTCTCGGCCGGTTCCGGCGCGATCGCGCTGCAGCCCCTGGCGTGCTCCGGAACGAACGGCGACACCAAGACCGAAAAGCTCGCGGCGGTGCAGCTTCCGGGCCTGGGCGGCACAGGCGAAGCCATCTCGAAGGCCTACGGCTACGATCGCGTGGCGCGAACCACCGCAAAGGTGGGCCGCATCTCGCTGCTCGGCGGCGTCGTCGTCGTGAAGGAGCTCAAGTCGGTCGCTTTGACGAAGCTTCGCGGAGGGCGCGTGATCCGGTCGACCGAGGGCAGCACCGTAGTTGGCCTGCGGGTGCTCGGCCTGCCTGTGCTGGGTCCGATCACCCCGAATATGGTGATCAATCTCCCCGGGATCGGAACGCTTGCTGTCAATGAGCAGATCGTGCCCGGCCCGGATTCCGACGCCGACACGGTGGTGAACGCGTTGCGCATCACCATCACCAAGAAGAACCTCCTCGGCCTTCCCATCGGAGCGAACATCATCGTCGGACATGCTGCAGCGGGCGTGCAGCGTACGAAGTCAGGCGTCTGAGATCTTTAACGAGGATCGTGGAGAGCGGCGTCCTTCGGGACGCTGCTCTTTCGTTTGCGTCAGTCCTCTTCCGCCTCGTCCTCGTCGCCGAGCGCTCGGTCGATCGCCTCGACGAGAACCTCCGGCGGATGCGCGCCCATCACCACCAGCTTGCCCTCGAAGATGAAGCAGGGGACGCCCTCGACGCCGATCGCGCGGGCGCGCTGGATCTCCTCGCGCACGATCTCGACGTCCTCGTCGGTTTCGAGCCGCTCGCGCAGCGTGTCGGAGTCGAGGCCCGCCTCTTCCGCGGCGCGTTCGATCACGTCGAGATCGGAGATGTCCTCGCCCTCGGTGAAGTAGGCCTCGAACAGGCGCTCCACCAACGCGCCCTGCGCGACGAGGCCTTCCTCCGCCGCGAAGCGGATGGCGCGGTGGGCGTCGAGCGTATTGGGCGCGCGCGTTATGTCGGCGAAGAGCAGGGCGAGTCCCTCGTCGCGGCCGATCGCGGCGAGCTGCTCGTGCATGGCGCGGACCTTCTCGTCGTCGCCGAACTTGTTTTCGAGGTATTCGGCGCGGTCGAGCCCTTCGGGCGGGATCGTCGGGTCGAGCTGGAACGGCATCCAGCGCACCGTCGCCTCGACGTCGGGGCGGGCGACGAGGGCGGCCTCCAGCCGCCGCTTGCCGATCCAGCACCACGGGCACACGGGGTCCGCAAAGACGTCGATCGAGATGGGCGCGGACATGGCGAGCGGACCTTCTTGCGGCTGCGGGGAAACGTCGGCCGAACGCCGCCCATATGGCGGCTCGCGGGTCCGCGCGAAACCCCCGCAGCCGCTCAGGCGCTCCTGAGCGTCGTTTCGTCCGACCGCGAGGCAGGCCGGCGCGGGGCGGTCGCGGGGCCGAACCCGGCGGTTTCGAGCGTCGCCGCCGCTGCGGCGTCGTCGTCCTCGGCGCCCGCCGAAAGCTCAAGCCGCGCGCCGAACAGGGGATCGTCGACGAGGGCTGGCGCGCCCCGAACCCCGCTGCGCTTCCACGCCGTCTCGACGTCCGCGAGCGACAGCGCGAGCCCGCCGATCTGGGCGACGCCGCGCCGGCGTCCGCCGAGCGAGACCCGCCGCGCCGCGCGGTCGGCGACCGCCGCGAAGCCGGTCTCGACATAGCCGTCCGGGTCAAAGGCGAGCGGCGGCGCCATGGGATTGGCCGGGCAGGGGGCCTGCGGGCAGGCGGGGCCGCGCAGCAGTAGCCGGCCTTCCGCGGAAACCTTGAATTCGATCAGCGGATCGACGCCCTCGGCGGGGCTCGCGGCGCCGACCGGCAGCGCGGCGTGGCGCTCGCGCGCGGCGCGGGCCGCGGCGTAGAGGCCGACCTCGCCGAACGCGAAGGCGTCGACGATCGCCGCCGCTCCCGCGAGATCGGCCGCAGGCCCGCGGCCGTCCGGCGCTCTCCACAGGGCCGTCGCCGTGAGCCGTCGTTCCCCCAGCCCGAGTTCGGCGAGGATGGTCGCCGCGGCCCGTCCGGGCAGGACGATATGGGTCGCGTCGAGCGCCTCGACCGTGTCGCGCAGCGTCCCGGTCGACGAGACGGCGTGGAAGCTCGCCGCGCAGCCAGAGAGCAGCCAAGGCGCGAGCCCGGTCGCAAGGCCGGCGAGGCCGGCGAGGTCGAGCGTCGACAGGAGAGCCGATTGGGTCGAAAGCCGGGAGGCGAGGATCGGCGCGAGGCCGAGGGCCGAAACGTCGTTGTGGCTGCGCGCGACCGGCGTGCCGCCTGCGTCGAAGGTCACCACCGCCACGTGGTCGGCGGCGTCTTCCGGACGGTCGGGCCGGACGAAGCGTTTCGCCGGCCGGTCGAGCGCGTCGTCGAGCGGCGTAGCGCCGTCGGGGAGCGGTTCTCCGAAGCAGCCGACGAAGCGGATCGTGTCGAGCCCGGCCGCGACCTCGCAGCCGGTCTCGGCCGGCGCGCCGCCGCCGCCTCCCGCCGCGGCGACGATCGCGGTCGCGCCCACCGACGCGAGCGCGGCGCCGACCTCCCGCCGCCGCCAGGCGAGCGGCAGCATCGCGGGCACGAGGCCCGCCCGCCGCAGCGCGAGGCACGCGATCGCGGCGTGCGGGCTCGATCCGAGCTGGACGCCGACGACCGCGTCCTCGCCGAGCGACCAGCCGGCGAAGGTTTCCGCAAGCGCGGAGACCGCGCGGTCGACCTCGCGCCAGCTCGGCTCGAAGCCGAGTTCGGGCGCGTGAAGCGCGCGGGCGTCCGGCGCCCTGTCCGCGTTCGCGGCGAGGATCTCGTCGAGGGTTCGGTCGCCCGCCGCGGGGTTCGGAAGCGGGTCGGAGGCGTAGGGCGCAAGGCGCATCGGCTATTCTGGCTCCGAGGGTCAGCCGGCGGGGGCGGGGTCACGCCACCAGGTTTCGAGCATCGGCCCGAACAGCGGGGTGGTCTGCGGATGGTCGAGCGCCTTCCAGCGCGCCATCCAGGTCTTTTCGACATGGAACAGGGGCACGACGTAGAAGCCGGACAGCAGCACGCGGTCGAGCGCGCGGACCGCGGCGATGAAGTCCTCGCGGTCGCGGGCGGCGATCAGGGCGTCGATCAGCGCGTCGATCGCCGGCTCCTTCGCGCCCATGTAGTTGCGCTCGCCGGGCGTGTCGGCCGCGACCGATCCCCAGAACTTGCGCTGCTCCATGCCGGGCGAGAGCGACGAGTACCAGTTGTAGACGATCATGTCGAAATCGTAGGTCTGCATCCGCCTTTGGGCCTGGACGTTGTCGACGAGGCGCACCGTCGCCTTGACGCCGGCGCGCTCGAGGCCGCGGGCGAAGGCGAGCGACAGGCGCTCCTGCTCCTTGCCGGACACCAGGATCTCGAAGCGCATCGCCTCGCCGGTCTCGGTCTTGCGCAACTGGCCGCGGTCCAGCGACCATCCGGCTTCGCCGAGCTGCGCGAGCGCGATGCGAAGCTGTTCGCGGTCGCGGCCCGTGCCGTCGCCGTCGGGCGGAGACCAGGTTCCGTCCAGAATGTCCGCCCGAACGACGTCCGGGAACGGCTTCAGCAGCGCGCGCTCCCGGTCGCTCGCGGGCAGTCCCGTCGAGGCGAGCTCGGACCCCTCGAAATAGCTGCGCGTGCGCTCCGTCGCGCCGCCGAACATGTTGCGGTCGATCCAAGCGTAGTCGAACAGGAAGCCGAGCGCCTCCCGCACGCGCCTGTCCGAAAAGGCCGGCTTGCGGCTGTTGAACACGAAGGCGTTCATGCCAGCCGGCACGCCGGATGAAAAACTTTCCTTCACGACGTCGCCGCGCCGGACGGCGGGAAAGTCGTATCCGGTGGTCCAGCGGATCGGGTCGTTCTCGGCGCGGACGTCGATCAGGCCCTTCTTGAAGGCCTCGAACATGCTGTTGGCGTCGCGGTAGTAGTCGCAGCGGATCTCGTCGAAATTGTTCAGGCCGCGGTTCGCCGGGAGGTCCTTGCCCCAATAGTTCGGGTCGCGCCGGAACGTCATCGAGCGGCCGGGATCGACCGCGCTGACGATGTAGGGGCCGGTTCCGGTCAGCGGCCTGAAGGTGGTGTCCTCGAACGAGGCGACGTCGGTGGCGTGCGCCGCCAGAACCGGCATCAGCCCGAGCACGAGCGGAAGTTCGCGGTCGTCCGCGCCGGACAGGTCGAAGCGCACCCGCCGGGCGCTCTCGGCGCTCGCCTGACGGACGCGGCGGTAGTTCGAGCGGAAGCTCGGGGTTCCGCGGTCGCGCAACAGCTCGAAGGTGAAGACGACGTCCTCGGCGGTGACGTCCTCGCCGTCGGAGAACTTCGCCCGCGGGTCGATCGTGAAGACGACGTAGTCGCGCTCCTCCGGCAGCTCGACCGTCTGCGCCACAAGGCCGTAGAGCGAGAACGGCTCGTCGTAGCTCCGGGCCATCAGGCTCTCATAGACGAAGCCGCGCATCCCCTGCGCCTGCGCGCCCCTGTAGGAGTAAGGATTGAGCGTGTCGAAGCCGCCGAGAACGCCTTGCGTCAGCCGGCCGCCCTTGGGGGCGTCGGGGCGCGCATAGGGAAAATGCGGAAAGTCCGGCGGCAATGCCGGCTCGCCGTGCATCGCGACGCCGTGTCGGTCCGCCGGGGGCTCTTCGAGCGCCCGGGCCGGCCGAGGCAGGGCGAACGCCGCGGCGAGTCCGGCGGCGCCTGCGAGAACGTCGCGGCGGGAAGGCGGAGGGCCGTATGGGCGGCGGCTTGTCATCGGTCCGAGGAGGCCCGGCGCAGGGTGCGATTCGCAACGGCGGCTTCGACCCTATCACAAGCATATGAGTCGTCCCGCGCGCATTGAGGGGCTCCAAGGCTTTCAGGGGTCACGAGGCCACCATGTTGCCGCAATTGATAGACAGACAGCCGGTCTTCGCTTTCGGAGCGCCCGGCTCCGCGACGCGCACATCGCGCCCCCCAGCAAGGCGCCGCGCGGCTGCCGCGGCCCGTAAGTCGTCCTGACGACAGGAAGGAACGTCGTATGACCTTGGGGAATTTTGCGCGCATCGCCATGATCTCCGCCGCCATGACCATGGCGGCCAGCCATGGCTTCGCGCAGGACGCGGCGAAGCCGGCCGCGCCCGCCGGGGGCGGTCAGGCCGAGGGGCCGGGCCCGATGCCGATGAACCCGCCGGAGCCGGCGCAGCCGGGCTGGGTGAAGATCTGCAACACGGACGAGAAGGCGAAGAAGGAGGTGTGCCTCACCTCCCGCGACGTCCGCACCGACACCGGTCAGAACGTCGCCTCGATCGCCGTGCGTCAGGTGACCGGAGAGCCGAAGAAGTTCTTCCTCGCCGCTGTGCCCCCCGGCCTTCTGATCCAGCCGGGCGTGCGCGTCGCGGTCGACCAGAACCAGCCCGCGAACGGCAAGTATTCGATCTGCTTCCCGAACGCCTGCTACGCCGAAGTCGAGATCACCGACGCCTTCTTCAAGAACATGCAGAAGGGCAAGAGCCTCGTCGTCCAGGCCATGAACCAGCAGGCCAAGACCATCAATTTCCCGGTCAGCCTCGACGGTTTCTCGAAGGCCTATGACGGTCCCGCCATGGACCAGAAGGCCTTCGCCGAGGAGCGCAAGGAGCTGAACGACGGCCTCGCCAAGAAGGCTCAGGAAGCCCGCGACAAGCTGCAGCCGCCGGCCAACGCCCAGGCTCCGGCCGGGGGTCAGCAGATGCCCGGCGGCCAGGGCCAGGTGAAGACCCAGTAAGGTCTTTCCGCTTCAAGCCCGGAATGACGAACGCCCGGCCGAAATGCCGGGCGTTTTCGTTCGCGCCGGCGCCTTGCTGACGGGGCCGCCGCGTCGCTGCGGACGAGTCGAGTTTGGTTTCCGCCGTGCCGGCGCGATGCGGTTCGGCTGTCCGGGCTTAATGTCCGAGGTCGCCGCGGAAGCGGTAGCTGCCGTCTTCCTGCCGGTCGAACATCTCCACGACCTGCGGATGGCGCACCGGCTCGCCGCTCGTGTCGGGCACGAGATTCTGCTCCGAAACGTAAGCCACGTATTCGGTTTCCGCGTTCTCGGCGAACAGGTGGTAGAACGGCTGGTCCTTCGAGGGCCGCGCGTCTTCCGGGATCGCCTGCCACCATTCCTCGGTGTTCGAGAAGGTGGGGTCGACGTCGTAGACGACGCCGCGGAAGGGATAGAGACGGTGGTGGACGACCTCGCCGATCCGGAACTTGGCGAGGCGCATCTCGGGAGCCATGGCGTTGAGAATCTCGGGTTGAACGACGGCCGGACATGATCCGACCCGCGACGGCGCGTCAACGCCGTCGCGGGACTGTCTTTTACGACGCGAGAATGACGGCCCTGCGCTCCGTCGTCAGAGGCCGTAGCGCTCGGCGAGCTCCGGCTCGCGCTCGGCGATCTGGCGGGCGAGGTCGACGATCACCTTGGCCTGCTTCCAGGTGGCGTCGTCCTGCATCTTGCCGTCGAGCATCACCGCGCCCGTGCCGTCCGGCATGGCGTCGACGATGCGCTTGGCGAACTTCACCTCCTCGACGTCGGGCGAGAACACGGTTTTCGCGATCTCGACCTGGCTCGGATGCAGCGTCCAGGCGCCGACGCAGCCCATCAGGAAGGCGTTGCGGAACTGCGCCTCGCAGGCCGGGCCGTCCGAGAAGTCGCCGAACGGGCCGTAGAACGGTTTGATGCCGTTGGCGGCGCAGGCGTCCACCATCTTGGCGATGGTGTAGTGCCAGAGGTCCTGCTGGTAGAACGCGCGGGCCTCGCCGTCGGCGCCCTTGTCCACGAGCACGCCGTAGCCCGGATGGCCGCCGCCGACGCGCGTCGTCTTCATGCGCCGCGAGGCCGCGAGGTCCGCCGGCCCGAGGCTCATGCCGTGCATGCGGGGCGAGGCGGCCGCGATCTCCTCGACGTTCATCACCCCTTGAGCGGTCTCGAGGATCGCGTGGATCATGATCGGCCGCTCGATCTTGTGGCGCGCTTCGAGCTGGGCGAGCAGGCGGTCGAGATAGTGGATGTCCCACGAGCCCTCGACCTTCGGCAGCATGATGACGTCGAGCTTGTTCCCGACCGCGCCGACGATCTCGATGACGTCGTCGAGCGCCCACGGGCTGTCGAGCGCGTTCATGCGGATCCAGAGGCCCGCCGAGCCGAAGTCGTTGGCCTTCGCCATTTCGATGAAACCGGAGCGGGCGGCTTCCTTGGCGTCGGCGGGGACGGCGTCCTCGAGGTTGCCCAGCACCACATCGACCTGCTTGGCGAGGTCGCCGACGCGCGCGCGGATCTTCTCCACATGCGGCGGCACGAAATGGATCATGCGCTCGACGCGGACCGGCGGCTCGCGGAAAGGCGCCGGCGCGCCGAGCGCGAGGGGGCGGTAGTAGGCGCTCGGAACGATCATGTGCGGTTCGCCTTCGCGGACGTGACGATGAAGGCGGCAGAAATCGCGGGCGCGATGCTGCGGCGCAAGACGTCTTTCGTCGCAGCGGTTCCGAGATCAGTCCGCGAGCGTCGCGCCGCCGAGGATCGACTGTCCGAGCGGCGTGACGGTCCAGCCGTCGGCCGACATTTCGACGAGGCCCCTGTCGTGAAGGCCGTTCAGCGTCGAGCCGTCGATCACCGCCTCCTCGGCGGGAGCGGAGATCAGTTCAAGCGTGATCCACTCGTCCGGAGCGAGAGAGGTCATCGGCCTTCCTTCTGATCGACGAGACAGGAAGGCGAGAATCCGGATTTTGGTTTCGACGCGGGTCCCGGAACGCTCTGTCATGGTCAACAAAACGTTGCCGAGGTCAGTGGCGAGGGCGTCGATGGGCCGACCGCCGCGGCGTTCAGACCGCCGGGCCGCCTGCGAGTCCCTCGCGCATCATGAAGCGCCTGAGCGGCCCGATGCGCGAGACGGCGGCGAGCCCGAGGCTGCGGGCGGCGTGGAATGGCGCGAAATCGGTGAGCAACGAGCGGTTCAGCATGTCGGTCGCGGCGGTGCGGCTCCAGACGTCGGCCGAGCGCGCTCGCATGTAGGAGCGCAAAGTCGCGTCGCCGCCGGGATCGCGGCCTTCCGCGACCGCGCGGCCGATCGCCTTGGCGGCCGAGGCGGCGTCGCGGAAGCCGAGATTAAGGCCTTGCGCGCCGATCGGCGGCAGCACGTGCGCGGCTTCGCCGACGAGCAACGTGCGCCGCGCCGCGAGCGGGGCGGCGGCGCCGATCTCGATCGGAAAGCGCCCGACCCGGCCTTCGACGGTCATCGCGCCGAGCAGCCGCCCGGAGGCTTCGGCCGCGGCGTCGCCGAGGGTCTCCAGGGGCAGCGCCGCAAGCGTCTCCGCCCGCTCCGGCCGCACGGCCCAGACGACGCTCGAACGCCGGCCGGGGAGGGGAACCAGCGTGAACGGCCCTTCCTCGAAATGGAGCTCCGTCGAGACGAAGCCGTGATCGCGCTCATGCGCGACCGTGAAGGCGAGCGCCGTCTGGCGCGCGCGCCGGCTCCGCAGCCGGACGCCGGCCGCCTCGCGCATCAGCGACCGCCGCCCGTCGGCCGCGACCGCAAGTCTGGCGGAGACCGCGCCGCCCTCGGCGAGATCGATCTCGATCCCGTTCTCGTCCGGCCGGCTCGCCGTCGCGGGCCGCTCGACGAGCGTGACGCCCGGCGTCTCGGCGAGCGCCGTCGCGAGCGCTTCGGTGAGACGGGCGTTGGCGATGTTCCAGCCGAAAGCCTCGAGGCCAAGTTCGCTTGCATGGAAGATCGCCTCGGGCGCGCGGAACAGGCGGCGGCAGGCGTCGGCGATGCGGAGCGACTTGAGCGGCGCGGCGTGTGGCGCGAGCTCAGCCCAGAGACCAGCTTCCTGCAGCATCGCGACCGAGCCGTCGAGCAGCGCCGTGGTGCGTGCGTCGGCCGGAGCGGGCGGCGCGACCACCGCGGTCCGCGCGCCGGCGCGCGCCGCGAGGAGCGCGGCGAGAAGACCCGCAGGGCCGCCGCCCACCACGGCGACGTCATGGATCGTGGATGTCATCGGCGGGGCCTCCTTGCGGACGCGAGGATATAGCGTTTGCGGAAGGGCCGCCGCAAAGTCCGCCGACTTGGGCTTCAAGCCGACGGGCTTTTCGATCCGCCTTTGCGGCGCGGGCCTTGCCGGCCGTGGGCGCCGGGCCATCTCGGAGGGGCGAAACACCGATCGCCGCGGCGTCGTCGAGGCCGGGACGCTCCCCGATAATCAAACCGAGCGGACGACGCAGTGAACGAAACCGGAAAAGTCCTCATCATCACGGGCGCCGGCCGGGGCATCGGCGCCGCGACCGCCAAGGCCGCGGCGGCGGCCGGATGGGACGTGGCGGTGAATTACTCCCGCTCGAAGGAGCCGGCCGACGCGGTCGTGGCCGCGGTGCAAGCCGCCGGTCGCCGCGCAGCCGCGATCAAGGGGGACGCCGGGTCGGCGCGCGACATCGAGGCGATGTTCGACGCCGTGGAGGCGCTGCTCGGCCGCGTCGGCGGGGTCGTGATCAACGCCGGCGTCACCGGCGATCCACGCGGGCCTCTGGCGGACGCCGATCCGGAGATGATCGCGCGGGTGGTCGCGCTCAACGTCACCGGCGCGATGCTCGTCGCGCGCGAGGCCGCGCGGCGGATGTCGGTCTCGCGCGGGGGCAAGGGCGGCGCGATCGTGACGCTGTCATCGGTCGCCGCGATCCTCGGCTCGCCCGGCGACTATGTCTGGTACGCCGCCACCAAAGGCGCGATCGACAGCCTCACCATGGGCCTCGCGCGCGAGCTCGGCCCGGAGGGCGTGCGCGTGAACGCGGTGTCGCCGGGCCTCATCGACACCGAGATCCACGCCGGCGACGAGAACCGGCGCCGGCTCGCGGAGCGCGTGAAGACGGTGCCGATGGGGCGCGCGGGAACCGCCGACGAAGTCGCCGACGCCGTCGTCTTTCTTCTTTCCGACGCGGCGCGCTATGTGACGGGCGCAAACCTCCGCGTCAGCGGCGGACGCTGACGACGGGACCCGAGACGTGCCACTGATCCGATTGCTGCTCGGCGCCGCCATCGTCTGCGCCGTCATTCCCGAAGCGCTCGCCGCCGATCCGGCGTCGCAGGCCTGGGTGGAGAACCGCAGCGAGCCGACGCTCTGCGCGGAGTTCGACAACGTCTACTACACCTTCGCCAACCCGAAGGTCGGGCGGTTCCGGATCGACGTGACGCCGCCCGTCTACATGCCGGACATGAAGACGGATTCCATCGGGCCGGACTTCGCCAACTGCGAGGCGATGAAGGACGACCCGAAGCACAAATTTGAGCCGAAGAAGCTGACGCTCTACGAGGACGACCAGATCCGCGTGGTCGGCCACACCTACGCCGAAAGCTGGCGCGCCCGCGGCGCCGAGGTCATGATCGGCGAGATCGACGAGACCGATCTCCATCTCGTGCAGTGGTTCGAGAAGGTCGACGGCGACTTTCAGGAGTTCCTGGTCGTCTACCCGTTCGACGGCTACTGGCGCGCGAAGCCCATTCCGCCGGAAGCCTTCCCGAACGCCGCCTACGGCACGTCATTCCTGGTCGGCCCGGTCGAGCAGCAGCACCGTCCGATCGTCGACATCTCGAAGCTCAAGATCGACCCGAAGGCGCGCGCGTTCCGTATGACCTTCGCGCGCGGCGGCGTCGGCGAAATCAGGATCGTGCGCTCGGACCGGAACGCGATTTCGCTCGACGTGACCGTGGACGGGCTGCCGGTCGGGGGCAAGCCGCTTCCCTTCGCGGCCATTCGGTCGATGTTCGTGACCCCGACCAACGCCGACACGGCGCGGATTAACTGGAAGACCGACACGGGGCTCTACAACGAGCCCGTGATGGACTTCAAAGGCGCGAACGCGACCGAGGTCGCCTTCGATCGCGTCGAGCTGTCGAAGCACAACACCAGCGCCCCGGACGTGACGTTCAGGAATTTCGGTCCGGGTTCCGGCCCCGACGGCCGCTGACCTTCAAAACCGATTCGACATCAAGGAGCATCACTATGGCGAAGGCGATCCGCGTCGATGCGCCCGGCGGTCCCGAGGCGATGCGTTTCGAGGAGATCGAGGTTCCCGCGCCCGGCGCGGGCGAGGCGGCCGTCAGGCACACGGCGGTCGGCGTCAACTTCATCGACGTCTACTATCGCTCCGGCGCCTATCCGGCTCCGCGGACGCCTTTCGGCCTCGGCTTCGAGGCTGCCGGCGTCGTGACGGCGGTCGGGGAGGGCGTGACCGAGGTCGCGGTCGGCGACCGGGTAGCCTATGCGGGCGGCCCGCTCGGCGCCTATGCGACCGAGCGCGTCATCGAGGCCCGGCATCTCGTGAAGATCCCGGAGGGCGTCAGCGACGAGACGGCCGCCGCGGCGATGCTCAAGGGCATGACGGCGCAGTATCTGCTCCGCCGCACCTTCCGGGTCGGACCGGAGCACGTGATCCTGTTCCACGCCGCGGCCGGCGGCGTCGGTCAGATCGCCTGCCAGTGGGCCGCCCATCTCGGCGC
This sequence comes from Ancylobacter novellus, assembly GCA_003241695.1. Lineage (GTDB taxonomy): Bacteria > Pseudomonadota > Alphaproteobacteria > Rhizobiales > Methylopilaceae > Methylopila. Next base: position 216,505 of record QFPN01000002.1, read on the forward strand.
GACGGTGATCGGCACCGCCGGCGGACCCGAGAAGGTCGCGCTCGCCAAGACCAAAGGCTGCGCCCATGTCATCGACTATCGGTCCGAGGACTTCGTCGAGCGCGTGCGGGAGATCACCGGCGGCAGGAAATGCGACGTCGTCTACGATTCGGTCGGCAAGGACGCCTTTCCGGGCTCGCTCGACTGCATCAAGCCGCGCGGCCTGTGGGCGAGCTTCGGCCAGTCGTCCGGCCCCGTGCCGGAATTCCCGGTCGCGCTGCTCGGGCAGAAGGGCTCGCTCTACGCGACGCGCGCGAGCCTGTTCAATTATGTGGGGACGCGGCCCGAACTTGAGGCGACCGCCGCGGACCTGTTCGACGTCATCGCCAAGGGCGCAGTGACGGTGGATATCAACCGCACGTTCCCGCTCGCCGACGCGGCGGAAGCGCACCGCGCGCTGGAAAGCAGGGCGACCACCGGCTCGATGGTGCTGATCCCGTAAGGGCGGAGCGCGTCATCCCGGACGGCCGGGAGGCCGATCCGGGATCGCGCTCAGGCGGCGGCGCTCGAGCCGCCGCCGCCGTTCTCCGGTCAAGCGGGACCCTGACAAGCCCTGTCCGGAAGACGATCCCAGATCTCCGCTCCGCTGCGGCCGGGATGACGCTTTCCAGCTCCGCCGCTCGTCCGGGATGACGTTCCGGTCGCGGCTTTCTATACTTCCCAAGACCCGCAACGCTCGCGAGCCCAGATGCCCGCCTTCCGCACCACACGCCGCGTGCCGCATTCGGCGAACGAGATGTTCGAACTCGTCGCCGACGTCGAGAAATACCCGCTGTTCCTGCCGCTCTGCGAAGCGCTGCGGGTGAAGAAACGCGAGGAGCGCGACGCGCGGCCGGTGCTCGTCGCCGACATGACCATCGCCTACAAGATCTTTCGCGAGACCTTCACCAGCCGCGTCACGCTCGACCGCGACGCGCGGCGGATTCTGGTCGAATATCTCGACGGCCCGTTCAGCCATCTCGAGAACCGCTGGACCTTCAAGGACCGCGACGGCGGCGGCTGCGAGGTCGAGTTCTTCATCGACTGGGAGCTCAGGAGCCGGTCGCTCTCGATGCTGGTGGGATCGGTGTTCGACCGCGTGTTCCGCCGCTACGCCGAAGCCTTCGAGGAGCGCGCCGACCGGGTCTACGGCCGGCCGGCGATCGCGTGAGGCGACCGAGCGAGCAGGAGCTGATCGCCCGCTTCTTCCGGCCGCTCGCGACGGCGCCCGGCGCGGCGATGCTGATCGACGACGCCGCTTCGATTCCGCCCGCCGACGGCGCGGAGATGATCGCGACCGTCGACGCGGTGGTGGCCGGCGTCCACTTCTTTCCCGACGATCCGCCCGACGCGGTGGCGCGCAAGGCGCTGCGCGTGAACCTCTCCGACCTCGCGGCCAAGGGCGCGCGTCCGGCCGGCTATCTCGTGACGCTCGCGCTTCCCGACGACTGGGAAGTCGACTGGCTCGAGGGCTTCGTCGAGGGGCTGGCGGCGGACCAGGAGGAGTTCTCCCTATCGCTTCTCGGCGGCGATACGGTCCGGACCTCGGGTCCTCTGATGATCTCGATCACGGCGCTCGGGCACGCGCAGGAGGGCCGCACCCCCCGCAGGCATGGCGGCGCGCCGGGGCAGCGCCTTTACGTCACCGGCACGATCGGCGACGCCGCGCTCGGCCTCGCGCTCAGGCTCGATCCGCGGCTCGCGCTCAAATGGGACCTTCGCCGCGACGAGCGGGAATGGCTGCTCGACCGCTACCTGATCCCCGAGCCGCGGCTGGCGTTGTCGCGGGTCGTCGCGGCCTACGCCGCGGCCTCGATGGACCTTTCCGACGGGCTGGTGGGCGATCTCGCCAAGCTCGCCGAAGCCTCCGCCTGCGGGGCGCTGGTCGAGGCTGCCAGGACGCCGCTGTCGCCGGCCGCCGCCCGCGCGGCGCTGGTCGACCCGACGACGCTCTCGACCGCGCTCACCGGCGGCGACGACTACGAGCTACTGCTCGCGATCGATCCGGACGACGTCGAGGAGTTCGAGGCCGAGGCGCTCGCCTGCGGGGTCGCGGTCACCGACATCGGCGCGCTCGTCGAGGGCGAGGGGGTCGAGGTCGAGGCGAAAGGGCGGCCGCTGTCGCTCGACCGCCCCGGCTACGCGCATTTCTGAGGCCCGCCGCCTGTGACATCTGAGCCACTTGGCTGATTGAAAGGCCGTGCTCGCGGCCTCATGATGCCTCCCGCTCCGAATCTCGGCCACATTCGGTCAGCTTCAGTCGTCCGACGCCGATCCCGGCCGAAGAACACCACCAACAGGGCCGCCCCGCATGAGACGCATCAACAGCCTTCTCGCCGCCGCCATCCTCGGAACGGGGGCGCTGTCGTCCGCTGCGTCCGCCGCGCCGTGCGGCAACAACGGCGAAGGCTTCGCCGCCTGGGTGCAGGACTTCCAGCAGGAGGCCGTCTCGCGCGGGATTTCGCCTCGCGTCGCGCAGGCGGCGCTGACGGGCGTGACCTACGACCGCTCGCTGATCGCCTACGACCGCACCCAGCGGCCGTTCAAGCTGACCCTCGAGCAGTTCATCGCCAAGCGCGCGCCGGCCTCGCTCATCAGCCAGGCCAAGTCGCGCTGGGCCAAGAACCGCGCTCTGTTCGACCGCGTCGAGCGCCAGTACGGCGTCGAGGCGCCGGTGATCCTCGCGATCTGGGGCATGGAGACGGCCTTCGGCGCGATCCAGGGCAAGAAGAACGTGTTCAACGGCCTCGCGACCCTCGCCTATGACTGCCGCCGCACCGAGATGTTCCAGGCGGAGCTGCTCGGCGCGATGCAGCTCGTCGACCGCGGCGACCTCACCATGGGCGAGATGCGCGGCGCCGAGCATGGCGAGATCGGCCAGGCGCAGTTCCTGCCGACCTCCTACCTGAAATACGCCGTCGACGGCGACGGCGACGGCCGCCGCGACATGGTCCGCTCCTCGGCCGACACGGTCGCCTCCATCGCCAACTATCTCCGCGCCCATGGTTGGCGGCAGGGCGCAGGCTTCGACCAGTACGGCCCGCTCTCGGAGTGGAACAAGGCGAGCGTCTATCAGAAGGCCATCGCCTACGCGGCGAACAAGATCGCCGAGGGGTCTTCCGCCGCGCGGTGAAGCGCTCGGCGTTCAGCCTTTTTGAAGGGGCGGCGCGACGAACGCGCCGCCCCTTTTCATTGGAGCAGCTTTACCCCTTCGCCATTGGTACGAATTCGCCGGGCGAACGTCCTATCGCGTTGCGAAGGCGTGGTTCTTCTGTCAGCTTCGCGACCGCGAAAGCGCGGGATCGACTTCCCCATACACACAGAGGGTCCGCGGACTCCTTCGGAGCCGCAGGATCGGCCTGCGCCGTCGTGTGGAAACGTGTGTGAGGAAGGCGAACGATGGCGCTTACGCTCATCATCATTCTTGGCCTGTTGTCCGTCGTATACGGCGTCTGGGCGACCAAATCCCTGCTCGAGGCGGACGCGGGCTCCCCGCGGATGCAGGAGATCGCCGGCGCGATCGCGGAAGGCGCTCAGGCCTATCTCAAGCGCCAGTACACGACGATCGCGATCGTCGGCGTCGTGATCTTCGCGCTCGTCGCCTTCTTCCTGTCGCTGACGGTGGCCTTCGGTTTCCTGATCGGCGCGGTGCTGTCGGCGGCGGCCGGCTTCATCGGAATGAACGTGTCGGTGCGCGCCAACGTCCGCACCGCGCAGGCGGCCTCGAAGTCGCTGGGCGCGGGCCTCGAGATCGCCTTCAAGTCGGGCGCGGTCACGGGCATGCTGGTCGCCGGCCTCGCGCTGCTCGGCGTCGCGATCTACTACGCCGTCCTCGTCGGTATCATGGGACATCAGCCGGGCGACCGCATGGTCGTCGACGCGATGGTCGCGCTCGGCTTCGGCGCCTCGCTGATCTCGATCTTCGCCCGTCTCGGCGGCGGCATCTTCACCAAGGGCGCGGACGTCGGCGGCGACCTCGTGGGCAAGGTCGAGGCGGGCATTCCCGAAGACGACCCACGCAACCCCGCGACCATCGCCGACAATGTCGGCGACAATGTCGGCGACTGCGCCGGCATGGCGGCCGACCTGTTCGAAACCTACGCGGTGACGGTCGTGGCCACCATGGTGCTGGCCGCGATCTTCTTCGCCGGCAACGCCGCGCTGCCGAGCCTCATCCTCTATCCGCTCGCGATCTGCGCGGTCTGCATCGTGACCTCGATCGCCGGCACCTTCTTCGTGAAGCTGCCCGCCAACCAGTCGATCATGGGCGCGCTCTACCGCGGTTTCGGCGTCGCGGCCGCGCTCTCGCTCGTCGGCATCGCGCTCGCGACCGCGGCGACGGTGGGCTTCGGCACGGAGTACACCACGACCACCGGCGTCACATTCGATGGTTGGGACCTCTATCTCTGCGCGATCGTCGGCCTCGTGATCACGGGCGTCATCATCGTGATCACCGAATACTACACCGGCACCAACTATCGCCCGGTGAAGTCGATCGCCGCGGCCTCCGTCACCGGCCACGGAACGAACGTGATCCAGGGACTGGCGATCTCGCTCGAGGCGACGGCGCTGCCGGCCCTCGTGATCATCGCCGGCATCATCGTGACCTACTCGCTCGCCGGTCTCTTCGGCATTGCGATCGCCGTGACGGCGATGCTCGCCCTTGCGGGCTTCGTGGTGGCGCTCGACGCCTTCGGGCCGGTCACCGACAACGCCGGCGGCATCGCCGAGATGTCCGGTCTTCCGGCGGAAGTGCGGACCTCGACCGACGCCCTCGACGCGGTCGGCAACACCACCAAGGCGGTCACCAAGGGCTACGCGATCGGCTCCGCCGGCCTCGGCGCGCTGGTGCTGTTCGCGGCCTACACCTCCGACCTCAACCACTTCATCGCGAACCCGGACCAGTATCCGTACTTCGCCAATGTGAAGCTCGATTTCTCTCTGACCAACCCCTACGTGGTCGTCGGCCTGCTGTTCGGCGGCATGCTGCCCTTCCTGTTCGGGGCGATGGGCATGACGGCGGTCGGCCGCTGCGCCGGCGCGATCGTCGAGGAGGTCCGCCGTCAGTTCCGCGAGAAGCCGGGCATCATGCAGGGCAAGGACCGGCCGGACTACGGCCGGGCCGTCGACATCCTGACCCGCGCCGCGATCAAGGAGATGATCGTGCCGTCGCTCCTGCCGGTGCTCTCCCCGATCGTGGCGTTCGTCGTCGTGCTGCTGGTCGCCGGCAAGAACGAGGCGTTCTCGGCGGTCGGCGCGATGCTGCTCGGCGTGATCGTCACCGGCCTGTTCGTCGCGCTCTCGATGACGTCCGGCGGCGGCGCATGGGACAACGCCAAGAAGTACATCGAGGACGGCCATCACGGCGGCAAGGGCTCCGACGCCCACAAGGCCGCAGTCACGGGCGACACGGTCGGCGATCCCTACAAGGACACCGCCGGTCCGGCCGTGAACCCGATGATCAAGATCACCAACATCGTGGCGCTCCTGCTGCTCGCGGTGCTGGCGCATTCGGCCGGCTGACGCCGGACGCCATTTGACGGGAAAAGGGCCGCGCGGGAAACCGCGCGGCCCTTTTTCGTGTGGCTCCGGGATGACAGGCGCGCCGCGGCGTCGGCTCAGCCCTTCGGCTCGGGCGGCTCGACCGGCAGTCCCGCGGCTTTCCACGCCGAAAACCCGCCCGCGACATGGGCGACCGGCTTCAGTCCCATGGACTGCGCCGTGTCGGCCGCCAGCACGGAGCGCCATCCGCTGGCGCAGAAAAACACGAAGGTCCGATCCTCGGCGAAGATCGGCCGATGATACGGGCTTTCGGGATCGATCCAGAATTCGAGCATCCCGCGCGTGCAATGAAACGCGCCGGGGACGCCGCCCTCGCGGGCGCGCTCGCGCGGGTCGCGAATGTCGACGAAGGTGACGTCCTCGCGTTCGGCGAGCGAGGCGGCGTCTTTGGGAGACAGGCCGAGAATCCGCTCTTCGGCCGACTCGAGCATCGCCCGAAATCCGCGGGTGATTCGCTGCGGCATGCGAGTCCCGATCCGTCAGGCCTTCCGGAGATCCTGCCCCTGACCGGGCCCGCGGCGACGGTCGTTGCGGCGCCACCACGACGACAGCCGCCGCCTGGCGTATTTCGCCGCGAGCTGGAACGACGCCTTGAGGGCGGGGAAGGGGCTGTTGGGATGGCCGGCCACGCGGCCGCCGGCCGCCCGCCAGGACTTCAGCCCGCCGCGCAGCGCAAGCGCGTCTTCGAGCCCGAGCTCGCGCGCGCGCTTCGCGGAGGCGAGGGGGGACACCTCGGGGCCGCCGTAGAAAATGAACGTCTTGCCCGGTTCGAACAGGCGGGCGTGGAGCGGGCTCGACGGCGAGACGATGTTGGCGAATTCGCCCTGCGGGCAGTGCAGCGAGCCCTCGATCCAGCCGGTCTGGTCGACGATCTCCCAGTCGCGGAGATCGACGAACACCGCCTGCTTGCGGCGCCACATCGCAAGCGCTTCGCGCGCGCCGATGGCGATCGAACGGCGCGGACGGGGAGCCGCGCGCTTGCGCGACGCCGAGGTCATGGGCGTGAAGCGGGGCGGGGATATCGTCGTGAGAGCGGACGCCATGCGCCACGAACTTTCGATAGAATGAGACAATCGATCAACGTCGATTTAAGCGCTTTGTTGCGTTGCTCCCAACACAAAAATGTCAAACGCTCACTGACATATTGTCGATAAGACGAACGCCTGAAAGCCGCACGGCGGCGAGCATTCTGCCGGTTGCGCCGGCGGTTGGACGCGTCATCGGCGCGAGCGTATTCTCATCCCGCAATTCCAGATAATCGATCGTCATGCCTTCGGCCTCGATCATCGAACGAGCCGCGGCGAGCGCCTCGTCGACGGCTGCGCCGCCGGAGATGGACGCCGCCGCGGCGCGCATCGCGCGATGGATCGTGGGAGCTTTCGCTCGCGCCGCAGGATCGAGATAGGCGTTGCGGGACGACATCGCCAGACCGTCGGCCTCGCGGACGGTCGGCACGGCGCGGATTTCGGTCGGAATCGAAAGGTCCCGCGTGAGCCGGCGAACGACCGCGAGCTGCTGGAAATCCTTCTCGCCGAAGCAGGCGACGTCGGCGCCGGCCTGGATCAGCAGCTTGGCCACGACCGTCGCGACGCCGCCGAAGAAATGCGGGCGCGCGACGCTTTCGAGCCCCTCGGACGGACCGCCGACCGCGACCGTGGTGGCGCAGCCCTGCGGGTACATCTCGGAGACCGCCGGAGCGAACACGAGGGAGGCCGGGCCGCCCTCCAGCAGGTCGAGGTCCCGTTCGAGATCGCGCGGATAGGTCGCGAGATCCTCGTGTGGCGCGAACTGCGCCGGATTGACGAAGATCGAAACGACGATCCGGTCCGCTTCCCGCGCGGCGGCGTCGACCAGAGCGAGATGGCCGGCGTGCAGCGCGCCCATCGTCGGGACGAGCGCGATCCGCGCGCCGCTCCCGCGCCATTCGGCGACGCGGGCGCGCAAGCCTGCGACGGTTGCGACGATCTCTGGCCTCATGACGCGCGCCTCGCGATCCCGAACGCCGGCTCCGGGACGTTCGGCAGCGACAAGCCATGCGCCGTTCGCCGTGGTCAAGTCTCGGGCGGTCGTGCGAGGTTGCCGGCCATGCGGCGGATATGCTCGCGGGGAGCGGAATGATCTGGATCGTCTTCGGCGCGATGGCGGTCGCGACCTTTCTCGCCGTCGGGCAGATCCTCGTCGATTCCGATCCGGAGCGGGCGCGCCGTCAGATCCGCACCACCGGGGTTCTGGTGTGGGTGGTGGGACTCGCTCTCTGCTTGCTCGGCAAGGCCCTGTTCGGCCTGCCCCTCATGGCGCTCGGCGCGATCGGGGCCTTCGCCGCGCCGCGTCCGCGCCGTCCGTCACGCGTCTCCGAAGCTGACCGTCGCGGCCGGGCGGCCGGCAGGGGTCCGCACGTCCAGGGTGACGCGGACCCTTGGGCCGGCGAGGTCGGGGGCCGCCGCTTCGATTCGGGCGTAATGACGGAACAGCAGGCGTATCAGATCCTTGGCCTGCAGCCGGGGGCGTCCCCGGAAGAGATCGCCCGTGCGCATCGGACGCTGATGAAGAAACTCCATCCCGACCAAGGGGGGTCGACGGAACTCGCGGCGCGGGTCAACGCCGCCAAGGACGTTCTCGCGAAGCGGCGCCATGGCTGAGCGGTCCTCCCGTTCAGTTCCGGATCGCGAAGCAGCTCACCGAGCTGCGCTTCAGCGCCTTGCAGGCGGCGTCGGCGGTCCGCTCGTTGAGGCCGGCGAAGCGGGCGCGGTAGTAGGTGGTCGCGCCCTTCGTGAAGGTCTCGGTGAACGGCTCGGCGGCGCTCAGGACGCGGCCTCCCTTCGACCTTGCGTCCGACAGCAGAGCTTCGGCCTGCGAGGGCTCGGTGGTCGCGCCGATCTGGATCATCCAGCCCTTGCGGGCCGGCTGCTCGACGACCGGGGCCGGCGCTTCCGCAACGTCGCGGGCGGCCGAACGGGCGGTCCTGACGGGCGCGGCGGAGGCCAGCTGCGTCCTGGGCTCTTCGGCGACGGGCGCGGCCGCGGCGACGCTGCCGGTCGTGCTCGGGGCTGCGCCGACGACCCAACGCATCGGCTGAGCCTGCGGGGCCGCGGCGACGACGGGGGCGGCGTCTTCCGGCTCGACGTCCTCGACCGAGACCGTCTGGATCTTCGCTTCGGCGACCCGGGTCACGATCGCGCGCGGCTCCGGCTTCGGCGTCGCGCCTGAAGCGATCACGGCGGGAGCCGGCTGCGGCAGCGGAACGGGGTCGAGCGAGGCCACGCGCTCGGATGTCGGAATGACCGGCGAGGCCAGCGGCGTCGGCACGCTCGCCATGACGGCCGGGCGGGCGCGCATCGGCTCGCGCGGGCTCGCGTCGGCGACGAGCGGGGCGGTCCGGGCGCCGGGCTGCGCCTTCGGCAGGTTCAACGCGATCAGCTCGCGCATATGGTTGTCGCGCGAGGGACCGGAGCGGCCGCCCATGACGACCGCGACGATCGAGCGGCCGTTGCTCTTCACCGAAGTCAGCAGGTTGAAGCCGGAGGCGTTGGTGTAGCCGGTCTTGATGCCGTCGACGCCCTCGACGCGGCCGAGCAGCTTGTTGTGGTTGCCGATCGCGCGGCCCGCGAAGTTGAAGACGCGGGTGCCGAAATAGCCGTAGTAGCGGGGAAAGCGGTCCTGGATGGCGCGGCCGAGCGTGACGAGGTCGCGCGCGGTCGTCATATGGCTGGCGTTCGGGAGACCGGACGCGTTCCGGAAGGTCGTGCTCGACATTCCGATGGCGCGCGCCTTGCGGGTCATGCGATCGGCGAAGGCGCTTTCGGAGCCGTCGAGATTGTCGCCGAAGGCGCAGGCGACGTCGTTCGCGGACTTGGTCACGAGCGCCTTGATGCCGTCCTCGACGTCGATGGTCTGGCCGGGACGAAGGCCGAGCTTGGACGGCGCGCGCGAGGCGCATTCGGAAGACATGGTCATGCGGGTGTCGAGCCGGATGCGGCCGCGCTCGAGATCCTCGAACACCATATAGAGGGTCATCACCTTGGTGACCGACGCCGGGTAGCGCAGCGCGTCGGCGTTCTTTTCGAAGAGCGTCCGTCCCGTCTTCGCGTCGACCACGAGCGCGGCGTAGTTCGCGGCCCCCGTGAAAGTCGCGGCCGCGACAGGGCGGACCGTTCGATAGACCTTCTTCTTGGAACGCGCTTCCGCGCTGTCGATCGTCAGGGCGAAGGCGCCTCCGACGAGCCCCGCGAGGGCGAGGCCGGTCACGAGACGACCGCCGATCTTCGATACGCTACTGGGCATGTCGTCCGCCATTTCCGTCGTCGCCGTCCCCCGGCGGGAGATATTCCGAAAGACGTCGCCCCCAAGCGACGCCGGTCGAGAGCGCGGTCCGCCTTTCGATCGCGGCCGCGCTGTCAACGACGGTAGGAAAATGCGGTTACGCTCCGGTTAAACACGTCGCGCCGCGTTCGATTGTGCGATGCAAAATAATTTTCTTGACGGCTATGTTGCAGTGCATACATATGCAGCGTCGGAACGGATGACCGTCCCGGCGCAGGAAGTGGTGGGCTTGTCGGGCGCTCGATGATCGGGGCCCTGCCGGCTCGACATTCGTCACAGGAGGAGACAGCTATGACGACGACTTTTGAAGACGTGCAGAAGTTCGGCCGCGAGAACATGGACCTGGCCCTCAAGAGCTTCGGCTCGGTCAGCAAGGGTCTGCAGGCGATCGCTGTCGAAGTGGCGGACTATTCCAAGAAGAGCTTTGAGGACGGCTCGGCTCATGTCGAGAAGCTGATCGGCTCCAAGACGATCGACAAGGCTTTCGAAGTGCAGTCGGCTTTCGTCAAGTCGAGCTACGAGACCTATCTCGCTCGCATGACCAAGATCGGCGAGCTCTACAGCGAGATCGCGAAGGAAAGCTACAAGCCGGTCGAGACCGCCCTCGCGAAGGTCAAGTGAGCTGACATATCCATGCCGCACGCTGCGGCGTCAGACGGAATTCGAGCCCGGCCGTGAGGTCGGGCTTTTTTCTTGCGCGTTCGGGCGAGTCCGTGATCGCCGAACAGGGCTTCAGAACCGGAACCGTTCGGGCGCGGAAGACCGTCAGACGCCGGGCCTGAACAGCCGCGACTGCGGGGCGGAGCGGCGGAGATCCGATGGACTCAGGCCGTAGCGTTGGCGGAACGTACGGTTGAAATAGGACAGGTCGTTGAACCCGACGTCGTAGGCGATCCTGTGGATCGGGGCGCCGGCGGGGCTGAGCATGATCTCGGCCTTCGCGCGCTCCAGCCGCCGTTCCAGCACATAGCGCGAGAACGTGGTGCCCTCCCGGCTGAACAGCTTCTGGAGAGTTCGGCAGGTCACGCCCTCTTCCGCCGCGAGGTTCGCGAGCGACAGCGCGGCGTCCGTCAGACCGCGCTCGATGCGCGCCTTGACGGAGTTCGCTCGTCCCGGAGCGGCCGGAGGGCTCTCGGCGGAGACGTCCGCCACCAGCGGAAGAAGCGCATAGAAGTGGGCCACCATCATGCTGGCTTCTCGCTGGTTGCGCGGCGCGCGCTGCAGCAGATAGCCAGCGTAGCTCGTCAGCAACTGCAACGGCAGAAAGTCATGCGGCAGCGTCCGCATCATCAGTTCTGCGATCGGCGCGGTCGCGACGCCGGGCGCATGCGGCGGCAGGCAGGCGCAATCGAGCCTGCCGCCCTCGGGCAACTGGATCTCGAGCGGGTCGCGTGGCGAAAGAAAAACATAGTCCGCCTGCTCCGCCGCCACGGTCCGCCGCTTCTGACGCACGATCGCCGGTCCGTTCATGGCGCGTAGGATGACGACGCTCGCTTCCTTCGCGCCTCGCGTCGCCAGCCGCACGGCGCCTTGCGGGAAGTAGAACGTCGCGAGCGACAACGCCTGGTCGCTCCAGAACAGGCCCTTGACGTCCGTATTGGGCCCGTCGGGCAGCATCCTTGTTCCAACGCCGAACATGTCCTGGAGAATCGCGCCGCAGATCCGCTCGCCCTGATGATCGGCGAGATCGGCGCCGCCGAATGTCCGCGCGCCTGTCGTTTCGAATCGTTCCAAAATCCAGCCTCGGGCGGTTCGCAATTGTCCGCGGTCAGTTCGCTATCTTCCAAGCGCTTATCACCATGGCGCTGTAAACGTAAGCAGACCTTACTAGTTTAGAAGCGCTCTCATCTAGTAACGGGGGGTGAGATCCGGGAGGCGAACATCTTCCGGATGCGTTCGTTTGATTTGGGGACAGTCATGATCGTCAATTTTCGCGCGCAGGCTTCATGGCTTGCGCTGTGCGTCGCTGCGGCTGTGGGCGTTGGGGGCGCCCGGGCTCAGGACGCGGCCGGAGAGCAGGACGCGGCCGTCCAGCTCGACGAAATCACAGTCACCGGCGGCCGCTCGCCCCAGCGCATCTCCGAGACCGCGCGCACGATCTACGTTCTCGACGGCGACAAGATTCAGGCCAAGGCCCGCTCCGGCCAAACGCTGCAGCAGATCCTCGGCCAGGAGATCCCGAGCTTCGACGCGGCGAGCGCGGGCGCCCGGACCTCCTACGGCCAGAACCTGCGCGGCCGCACGGCGCTCGTCCTGATCGACGGCGTCTCCCTCAACTCCGCCCGCGGCCTCAGCCGGCAGTTCGATTCGATCGACCCCTTCAACATCGCCCGCGTCGAAGTGCTCTCCGGAGCGACCGCGCTCTACGGCGGCAACGCCACCGGCGGCATCATCAACATCATCACCAAGAAGGGAAAGGACGCCGCGCCAGGCGTCCACGGCGAAGTCACGGCCGGCCTCGAGAGCGGCTTCAACAAAGGCGACGACCTCGACCGCAACGCCGCCGGCGCGGTGACCTACAACAGCGAGCGCTGGGACGCCAGGCTCTCGGTGGCCGGCTCCAAGTCCGGCGCTTTCTACGACGGAAGCGGCAAGATCCTCGTGCCCGACATCACCCAGACCTCGACCGCCTTCAACGGGCGCGTCGACGTCATGGGCTCGTTCGGTCTCCAGATCGATCCAGGCCGTCGGCTCGAGATCGGCGCGCAGCACTTCAGAAGCGAACAGGACTCGAAATACGGCCTGTACTACGGGCAGTACTTCGCCGCCTTGCGCGACCCGAGCCTGTTTGAAACCCGCAAGGGCTACAAATCCGACTTCGATCCGAAGACACAGCGGTCGATGATCAACGCCAGCTATACGGATTCCGACGTGCTGGGCCAGGAACTGCTGCTGCAGGGCTTCTACAGGCGGGAGGAGGTGAACTTCCATCCCTTCCCCTACGGCAGCTATTTCGGCGGCAGCGAGCAGAACACGGATTACTACGGCTTCAAGTCCGCGCTGGTGGCCGAGCCGATCGAAAAGCTGCGGATCACCTACGGCGTCGACGGCGACAAGGACCAGCTCGGGTCCCGGCTGCACATCTTCGACATGCTCACCGCGGCCCAGACCGGGGGCCTGACCTTCGATACGATCGGAACCACCGGGCTCTACCCGAAGATCGACGTCGAGACGATCGCCGGCTTCGCGGACGTCTCCTACGACGCCACCGACAAGCTGACCCTCACCGGCGGCGCGCGCTACCAGTACGTCAAAACCAAGGTCGGAAGCTTCGTCGGCCTCGCGCAGCAGGTCGCCATTCTGCAGGGCTCGGCCGTGTCGGCTGACGCCATACCCGGCGGATCGACGAGCTACGACGCGGTTCTCTTCAACGCCGGCGCGACCTATCGCCTGACGGACGCGCAGCAGGTTTACGGCAACTTCAGCCAGGGTTTCGAGCTGCCCGATCCCGCCAAGTATTACGGCGTCGGATCGTATCAGCTCTCGGGCGGCCATTACACGCTCCTCAACGGCGCCAGCGTCAACGGCTCCGCGCTGGACGCGATCAAGACGAACTCGTTTGAAGTGGGCTACCGGTTCAACGACGGCGTCTACAATCTCGAGACCGCGGCCTACTACTCGCTGTCCGACCGCTCCATCGCTCTCAACCGCACGACGCTCGCGATCGACGTGGAGAAGCAGAAGCGTCGCGTCTACGGCGTCGAGGCCAAGGCCGGGGCGCAGCTTGGCCACGGCTTCGACATCGGCGCCGTCGGGCAATGGCTGGACACCGAGATTCGCAACGACGGGCGTTGGCGCAACGACACGGTGGGCAGCGCCAGCGTGTCGAAGCTCGGCGGTCACCTCGGATGGAAGGGACAGGGCCTCAGCGTCCGTCTCGACGCCCAGCATGTCTTCGATCTGAGCGGCGCCGGCGGATACAAGATCAAAGGCTACACGCTGTTCGACCTGACCGGAGCCTACACGTTCGAGGCCGCCGACGTGACGCTGAACTTCGGCGTCCACAATCTGTTCGACAAGACCTATACGACGATCTGGGGCCAGCGGGCCAAGGCGCTCTATGGCGCGCTCGCGGACGATGCGGTCTTCGACTACAAGGGCCGCGGCCGAACCTTCGCCGCTTCCGTCACCAAGACGTTCTGAGCGGCGAAACGAGACCGCCTCTCCCTTGCATCCGGTCGTCGCCGGCCGCGGGTCCGCCCCGCGGCCGGCGCGCGTTTTCCTACCCCTAGCCACACCGCAGGACCCTCGTGCCGCACCCCGAAACCTTCGCCGGCCCCGCCCGCGACGCGCAGGAGAGAACCGGCTCCGTTCGTCTCTACGCCGTCCTCGGCGGGCTCTATCTCGCGCAGGGCGTGCCGACCTATCTGCTGCTGGTGGCGCTGCCTCCTATCATGCGCGAGGCCGGCGCCTCGCTCACCGTGATCGGCCTGTTCTCGCTCCTGATGCTGCCGCTGATCCTGAAGTTCGCCGTCGCGCCGCTGGTCGACCGATGGTCTCCGGCGCCGCGGCTCGGCCACCGCCGGGGCTGGGTGGCGCCCACGCAAGTCCTCGTCAGCCTGGGCATCGCCTCGATGGCGCTGTTCGAGCCCAGCCAGGCGGGACCCCTGTTCGTCATAGGCTTCTGCGTCACCGTGCTGTCGTCGCTGCAGGACATCGCCACGGACGGCTACGCGGTTCGCAGCCTGACGGCGCGGTCGCGGGCGATCGGCAACGCGATCCAGGCCGGCGCGATCGCGCTCGGGGTCATCATCGGCGGCACGCTCGCGCTGGTGCTGTTCCATGCCGTCGGCTGGCGGGCGACGATCCTCACGGTCGCCGCGCTGTCGCTGCTGCCGCTTGCGGCGACGGTCTGGATGCAGGAGGGCGCGCGCAGATCGGACGCCGGAGGCCCCCGCGCCAGCTTGCTGAGCTTCTTCCGGCGACCGAACGCCTGGCTTGTCCTGGCCTTCGCGCTGACCTACCGGGCGAGCGAGGGGCTCGTGCGCGGCATGGAGGCGCCGTATCTCATCGACCGCGGTCTGCCGATGTCCTGGATCGGCTACCTGTCAGGCGGCTCCGCGGCCACCGCCGGGCTGCTCGGCGCCGTCATGGCGGCGGCGCTGATCCGGAAGGCCGGTCTGACCGTGACCTTGAGCCTCCTCGGGGGCCTGCGCACCCTCTGCTTCCTCGTCTTCACGCTGAGCGCGTTCGACCTGCTGCCGGGATTCGCGCCGGCCATGACGGCCTCCGCGTTCCAGACCTTTATCCGCTACATGGAGCTGGTCGCGATCTACTCGCTGTTCATGGGCGCGGCCTCCGACGACCAGCCCGGCACCGACTTCACGATCCTCGTCTGCGCCGAACTCGTCATCTACCTCGTCGGCTCGTCCGTCGCCGGGCTGCTGGCCGACACGTTCGGCTACGCCGCGCTGTTCGCTCTCGCGACGGCGGTCTCCGTCCTCGGCGTCGTCGTTTCCGCGCGGTTGCTCGGAATGATGCATCTGCGAAATCAGCCCTGACGATTGCGCGAGGGCGGCGGCGAACGCCTTCGAAGCCCGGCCCTCAAGGCCGGGCTTTTTCTTGCGCCTCGGTCGCCGAGGCGGTCGTCACTGCAGCGGGATCGTCAGCGTAGGCGTGCCGTTGATGGCGTTGTCGCCGAATGAGCGAAGCTCAGCGCCGTTCTGGATCCTGATGGGGCCGGCGATCGACGTCGACCGCCGCATGATGACGCGGGACGCCGAGCGGGCCGCGCGGATGTTGGCGGTCGTGTTCGCGTCGAGCAGCACGTTCTCCATCACGACGACGTTGGTCAGCGCGGTCGTCGCCGCCACCTCGACGCCGATGAGATTGCCGGAGATCGTCGTGTCCTGAATGGTGACCCGCGTCTCGAGGCCGTTCGAAAGCCGGACGCCGAAGCCGTCGCCGCCACGGTGGTTGAGGATTTCGCAGTCCTTGATGAGCACCTGATTGGCGGCCGTGACCTGGACGCCCGTGCCTGCGATTCCGAGCCCGTCGATGCTGAGCCCGATCAGGTTCACCTGGGCGCCCGGGGCGTTGACCGTAATCGACGGGAAGCCGATCCCGCCGCTCACGCCTGCCTCCTGGCCGACGGCGCGGATCGTGATCGCCTTGTTGATCGAGACGGCGCCGAAACTGGCGGGATCGAGCGCGTTGATGACGCCGCCGGCGAGGGTTTTCGGCAGCGCGCCAGCGAAAGTTTTGCAGGGCGCGGTACGGCTGCAGGGATTGGCGTCGTCGCCGACGCCCGACACCCAGGTCCGGGACGCCTGGGCCTGCGCTGCGGTCGAGTGAGAGGCCACGCCGACGAGACACGTCAGTCCCAGTATCATCAAAAGTATACGCTTCAATTAAACCTCCCTCGAATGCCATTGATGTGCGTTCATCGGCGAGAACGCCGAATTTCTTTTTCCATCAGCGTTTAAGCATTGAATATACGTAGATCTGCGTAGTGTCGTTTCGGGCGCGGCCGGTGAGCGGGCCTTCGCCGCGCCGGGGCTTTTCATCGGCCGCGCGCGCCCCCACCTGATGCGGTGAGAGACCGCGGCGGCCGGTCTGGCGCGCGGGGATCGCCGTGCTAACATCGGCCTCCGATTTGACGCGGCGCTGCGAGGCGGGCCGCGACGCATGACGGACGGCACGACCTATCGATGGATGACGGACCGAGACTTTCGAAGACGCAGCCGGCTGCGGCGCAGCGCATGCCGGCGGTCGGTTCCCGTCGTGAGGACGACGGCGGAGGGCCGGGGACGACGGTCGTCACGAAGACGCGGCCCAAGGCCAAGCGGCCGAGCCTCTATCGCGTGCTGATCCTCAACGACGACTACACTCCGATGGAGTTCGTCGTCCACGTGCTGGAGCAGTTCTTTTCCAAGGATCACGATTCCGCTTACCGGATCATGATGCATGTCCACCAACACGGCGCAGGGGAGTGCGGCGTCTACACACATGAAGTGGCCGAAACCAAAGTGACGCAGGTGATGGATTTCGCCCGCAAGCATCAGCATCCGCTGCAGTGCGTCATGGAGAAGAAGTGAGGTAGTTCAGTTGCCGTCGTTCTCGCGCAGTCTCGAGCAATCCCTGCATCGCGCTCTCGCGTTCGCAAACGAGCGCCGCCACGAATACGCGACGCTGGAGCATCTGCTCTTGTCGCTCGTCGACGACCAGGACGCCGCCGCCGTCATGCGGGCCTGCAACGTCGATCTCGAGATCCTGCGCCGCAACCTGATCGAGTATGTCGACGCCGAACTCGACAATCTCGTAGGCGACACGCAGGAGGACTCCAAGCCCACCGCGGGCTTCCAGCGCGTCATCCAGCGCGCGGTGATCCACGTCACGTCGTCCGGCCGCGAGGAGGTGACGGGCGCGAACGTGCTGGTCGCCATCTTCGCCGAGCGGGAAAGCCACGCCGCGTTCTTCCTGCAGGAGCAGGACATGACGCGTTACGACGCGGTCAACTACATCAGCCACGGCATCGCCAAGCGTCCGGGCCTCTCCGAGAGCCGTCCGTCGCGCGGCGTCGAGGACGAGGCGGGCACGACCGCGGACGAGCAGGCCGGCGCGAAGAAAAAGGCCGACGCGCTCGACGCTTATTGCGTCAACCTCAACAAGAAGGCGAGGGATGGCAAGATCGATCCGCTGATCGGGCGCGACGCCGAGATCACGCGCACGATCCAGATTCTCTGCCGCCGCACCAAGAACAACCCGCTGTTCGTGGGCGATCCGGGCGTCGGCAAGACCGCGATCGCCGAAGGGCTCGCGCTGCGCATCGTGCGCGACGAGGTCCCGGAGGTCCTGCTCGACGCGACCGTGTTCTCGCTCGACATGGGCGCGCTGCTCGCCGGCACCCGCTATCGCGGCGACTTCGAGGAGCGCCTGAAGCAGGTCGTGAAGGAGCTCGAGGCGACGCCCGGCGCGATCCTGTTCATCGACGAGATCCACACGGTGATCGGCGCAGGCGCGACGTCGGGCGGGGCGATGGACGCCTCGAACCTGCTCAAGCCCGCGCTCGCCAGCGGCTCGCTGCGCTGCGTCGGATCGACCACCTACAAGGAATACCGCCAGCACTTCGAGAAGGACCGGGCGCTCGTCCGGCGCTTCCAGAAGATCGACGTGGCGGAGCCCTCGGTCGAGGACGCGGTTGAGATTCTCAAGGGTCTCAAGCCCTATTACGAGAGCTATCACCAGGTTCGCTACACCAACGAGGCGATCAAGGCCGCGGTGGAGCTGTCGCATCGCTACATCGGCGACCGAAAGCTTCCGGACAAGGCGATCGACGTGATCGACGAGACCGGCGCGAGCCAGATGATCCTGCCGGAGCACAAGCGTCGGAAGACCATCGGCGTGAAGGAGATCGAGGCGACCGTCGCCACCATGGCGCGGATACCGCCGAAGACCGTCTCCAAGGACGACGCCGAGGTGCTGCGCTCGCTGACCACGAGCCTGAAGCGCGTGGTCTACGGCCAGGACGCGGCGATCGAGGCGCTGTCGTCGACGATCAAGCTCGCCCGCGCCGGGCTGCGCGATCCAGAGAAGCCGATCGGCTGCTATCTGTTCTCGGGGCCGACCGGCGTCGGCAAGACCGAGGTCGCGCGCCAGCTCTCCTCGCTGCTCGGGGTCAAGCTGCTGCGCTTCGACATGTCCGAATACATGGAGCGCCACACCGTGAGCCGCCTCATCGGCGCGCCTCCCGGCTATGTGGGCTTCGATCAGGGCGGGCTGCTCACCGACGGCGTCGACCAGAACCCGCATTGCGTGCTGCTCCTCGACGAGATCGAGAAGGCGCATCCGGACCTGTTCAACATCCTGCTGCAGGTGATGGACCACGGGAAGCTGACCGACCACAACGGCAAGCAGGTCGACTTCCGCAACGTCATCCTGATCATGACGACCAACGCCGGCGCGTCCGACCTCGCGAAGGAGCCGATCGGCTTCGGGCGGGCGAAGCGCGAGGGCGAGGATTCTGACGCGATCAACCGCCTGTTCGCGCCCGAGTTCCGCAACCGCCTCGACTCGATCATCGCCTTCGGCAACCTGCCGGTCGAGGTGGTGCGGCAGGTGGTCGAGAAGTTCGTGCTGCAGCTCGAGGCCCAGCTCGCCGACCGCAACATCACGATCGAGCTCTCGGACGAGGCGCGCGACTGGCTCGCCGAGCGGGGCTACGACCCGCGCATGGGCGCGCGCCCGCTCGCGCGTCTCATCCAGGAGACGATCAAGACGCCGCTCGCCGAGGAGGTCCTGTTCGGTTCGCTCAAGGGCGGCGGCGCCGTGCGGGTCGTCGTCAAGGAGGCGGACGCGAAGGAGTCTGGCGCCAAGTCGACGCTCGGCTTCGAATTCCCCGACGGGCCCGTGACGCCGAAGCCGGAAAAGATCGACCGGACGGCCGAGGACAAGGCGCCGCGCAAGCCGGCGCCGAAGCGCCGGGCCGAGGGGCCGCGCCGAACCGTCGCCAAGACGCCGCCGCTTGTGCGCAGTGACGGCTGAGCCTGCCCTCCGCCGGAGCGAAAGCCCGGCGGAGGAGCCTCGCTTCGACGCCGAGCCTCCGCCGCACGAGTCGGAGGCTCACAATCGCGTCTGGGCGCTGCGCGGCGCGCGCGCCGCGCTGAACACGCCGGGCTTCGTGCTGTGGGGCAGTTTCCTCGGCTTTGGCGCAATGACGCATGATTTCGGCTGGCCGATCTGGGTCGCCGGGCTTTCGACGCTTCTGATCTGGGCGGCGCCCGGGCAGCTTGTGCTCGCCGGCGCGCTCGCCACGGGGGCGGGGCTTGCGGGCGCGACGCTCGCCGTGTCCGTCTCGGCCGTCCGTCTCCTGCCGATGGTGGTCTCGATCCTGCCGGTGCTGCGCACCGAGCGCACCACGCTCGCGACGAGGCTGTTCGCGGCTCATTACGTCGCCGTAACCGCCTGGTTCGAAGGCCTGCGGCTCACGCCCATGTTGCCGCGCCCGGCCCGCATGCCGTTCTTCTTCGGCCTCGCCAACGCGCTGGTCGCCGGCAGCGTCGTGACGACCGTTCTCGGCCATGCGGCTGCGGGAGTGCTGCCCACGGCGCTCTCGGTCGGGCTGCTGGGGCTGACGCCGCTCTATTTCCTGCTGTCGCTCGAACGCGGGGCGGACGGCTTCGGCGAACGTCTCGCCATCGTCCTCGGACTTGCGCTGTCCCCGCTGCTCAACATGGTCACGCCGCGCTTCGATCTGCTCTGGACGGGGCTCATCGGCGGCACGGCGGCGTTCCTCATCGTGCGCGCGCGGCGAGCTCGGGCGCCGTGAGCCAGCACGACGCCCTCTATCTCGTCGCGGCGGTTGTGCTCGGTTTCCTCGCCAACGATTTCTGGCGGGTTCTGGGCGCCCTGCTTTCGGCGCGGCTCGACGAGTCGAGCGCCGTCTTCGTCTGGGTCAGGATGGTGGCGACGGCGCTGGTGGCGGGGCTCGTCGCGAAGTTCATCATCACGCCGACCGGCGGCCTCGCTCTGGCGCCGCTGTGGCTGCGTCTCGGTTCGGTCGGATGCGGGATCGTCGCCTACGCCCTCGGGCGGCGGTCGCTGACGTTCGGTGTGGGAACGGGCGCGGCGGCGCTCGTCCTGGGCATGGTGGTTCTCGGTCCCTGAACGCGAAACGGCCCCGATGTCCGGGGCCGTCCGAGGAGCGATGAAGCAGCGCCGTCGCCGTCAGGAGGCGTTCGGGTCCGCGGCGCGGCGCTGGGAGATCGACACGTAGTCCCGCTGCGGCGCGCCGGTGTAGAGCTGGCGCGGACGGCCGATGCGCTGGGACGGATCCTCGAACATCTCCTTCCACTGCGCGATCCAGCCGACGGTGCGCGCCACCGCGAACAGCACGGTGAACATCGACACCGGGATGCCCATCGCCTTCAGCGTGATGCCGGAATAGAAGTCGATGTTCGGATAGAGCTTGCGCTCGACGAAATACTCGTCCTTGAGCGCGATCTGCTCGAGCTCCATCGCGACGTCGAGCAGCGGATCGTCCTTGATGCCGAGTTCGCCCAGCACCTCGTGACAGGTCTTCTGCATGATCTTGGCGCGCGGGTCGTAGTTCTTGTAGACCCGGTGGCCGAAGCCCATCAGACGGAACGGATCGTTCTTGTCCTTGGCCTTGGCGACGTATTTCGAGACGTTTTCGGGCTTGCCGATCTCGCCCAGCATCTTGAGCGCCGCTTCGTTCGCGCCGCCATGCGCCGGACCCCAGAGGCAGGCGATGCCGGCCGCGATGCAGGCGAAGGGGTTCGCGCCCGACGAGCCTGCAAGGCGCACCGTCGAGGTCGAGGCGTTCTGCTCGTGATCGGCGTGCAGGATGAAGATGCGGTCCATGGCGCGCGCCAGAACCGGGTTCACCTTGTACTCCTCGCACGGCACGGCGAACATCATGTTGAGGAAGTTCGCCGAGAAATCGAGCGCGTTCTGCGGATAGACGAAGGGCTGGCCGACCGAATACTTGTAGGCCATGGCGGCCAGCGTCGGCGTCTTGGCGATCATGCGGATCGCCGCGATCTCGCGCTGCTCCGGATCGTTGATGTCGGTCGAGTCGTGGTAGAACGCCGACAGCGCGCCGACGACGCCGCACATCACCGCCATCGGATGGGCGTCGCGGCGGAAGCCGGAATAGAACCGCGACATCTGCTCGTGCACCATGGTGTGGCGCGTGACCTGACGGTCGAAGTCGGCCTTTTGGGCCGAGGTCGGCAGTTCACCGTGGAGCAGCAGGTAGCAGGTTTCGAGGAAGTCGCCGTTCTCGGCGAGCTGGTCGATCGGATAGCCGCGATAGAGCAGCACGCCCTCGTCGCCGTCGATGTAGGTGATCTTCGACTCGCAGCTGGCGGTCGAGGTGAAGCCGGGATCGTAGGTGAACATCCCGGTGTTCTTGTAGAGCGTCTGGACGTCGAGAACCGAGGGGCCGATCGAGCCGTGGCGGATCGGAAGGTCCATGTCGACGCCGCTGACGGAAAGCTTGCCCGGCGCGTCGGAATTGATCTCTGATTCTTGCAATTTGAGCGTGCTGGCCGTCGCTGACATGCGCCATACCCTTTCGCTGAACTGGTGCGGTCACGCCCGTACGTCCGGCGCGGCCCGACCTCTCTCGAAGCCGCCGGGTGTAATGGCGGCTGCGAGCCTATACGACTATTGTTGCAGCGCAAACTAGGGCGAAGGCGGCCGGAGGCGAGATTTTTCTCGGCCGCTTCACGCAGTCGGGACGGCGCTCGCCTGGTCGCCGATCCGGCCGAGGCTTTCGTCGCGTCCGAGCGCCACCAGAACGTCGAAAATGCCCGGCGAAGTCTTTCGGCCCGTCAGCGCAGCGCGAAGCGGCTGGGCGACGGCGCCGAGCTTCACGCCGGCCTCCTCGGCGACGCTGCGCACCACGGCCTCGGCTCCCTCCGCGCTCCACGGCTCCAGCTCGCCCAGCCTGTCGCGGAGCGCGGCCAGCAGGCCGCGGGCCTCCGGGGTCAGAAGCTGTTCGGCCGCGGGCTCCATGGCGAGCGGGCGCTCGTCGAGCAGGAAACGCGCGCCGTCGAGCAGCTCGACCAGCGTCTTGGCGCGCTCCTTCAGGCCGGGAAGCGCGTTTTCGAGGGCCGGCCACCGGCCGGAGGCGTCGAGCGTCCCGATCGCGTCGGGGCCGCCGGGGAGATGGGGCAGGGCGGCGCGGAACGCCTCCATCAGTTCGGCGTCGGACGTTGAACGCATGTAGTGGCCGTTGAGGTTCGACAGCTTCGCGAAGTCGAAGCGCGCGGCCGAGCGCCCGACCGATCCGATGTCGAACCATTCGACCGCCTGTTCGGTCGAGAAGATCTCGTCGTCGCCATGGCTCCAGCCGAGCCGCGCGAGATAGTTGCGCAGCGCCGCGGGAAGGAAGCCCATTTCGCGATAGGCCTCGACGCCGAGCGCGCCGTGGCGCTTCGAGAGCTTGGCCCCGTCCGGCCCGTGGATCAGCGGGATGTGGGCCATCTTCGGAACGGACCAGCCGAGCGCCTGGTAGATCTGCGTCTGGCGCGCGGCGTTGGTCAGGTGGTCGACGCCGCGGATGACGTGGGTGACGCCCATGTCGTGGTCGTCCACCACGACGGCGAGCATGTAGGTCGGCGTGCCGTCGGAGCGCAGCAGGACCAGATCGTCGAGATCCTTGTTCGGGATGACGACGCGGCCCTGCACGAGGTCGTCGACGACCGTCTCGCCCTCGGTCGGCGCCTTCAGCCGGATCGCCGGCGCCCGGCCTTCCGGCGCCTCCGACGCCGAACGATCGCGCCAGCGCCCGTCATAGCGGGGCGGGCGGCCTGCGGCCTGCGCCGTCGCCCGCATCTGCTCGAGCTCCTCGGCCGAGGCGTAGCAGCGATAGGCGCGGCCGTCGTTCAGCATCTGTTCGACCGCTTCGCGATGGCGGGCGGCGCGGGCGAACTGGAACACCGGCTCGCCGTCCCAGTCGAGGCCGAGCCATTTCAGGCCGTCGATAATGGCGTCGATCGCCTCCTGGGTGGAACGCGCGCGGTCGGTGTCCTCGATCCTGAGCAGCATCCTGCCGCCGAGGCTCTTCGCGAACAGCCAGTTGAACAGCGCGGTGCGCGCGCCCCCGATGTGAAGGAAGCCGGTGGGCGACGGCGCGAAACGGGTGACGACGGTCTCGGGCACGGTGGGCTGGCGCTCTCGGAGAAAGGTTGCGGGCGGACCCTCTGGCCGCGCGGCGGCGCCCCTCCTAGCATGGGCGCAGGATCGGGGAAAAGACGCGCATGGCCATCGGGCCGCAGCCGCGAAAGCCGAGGGGACGGGCGCTCGCTTTGCCGGGCTGGCGCGCCGCCGCGCCTTCGCGCCTTCCGGCGGCAGTCGGCGCGGCGCGCGACTGGCTGGCCGCGCGCCTCGCGGAGGAGGCGGAGGCCGGGCGCCCTGCGCTCTGGCTGCCGGTCGCGGTCGGGATCGGCGTCGCGGTCTATTTCGGCGCCGCGCGCGAGCCCGAGCTCTGGGCCGCCGTCGCAGCCTTTCTTCTGTCGGTCGTCCTTGTCGTCGCCGCCCGGCGACGTTTCGTGGCGCTCGGCCTCGCCTTCGCTCTGGCGGGCGCGACGGGCGGCTTTCTCGCGGCGAAGCTCGCGACGATCCGCGCCGAAGCGCCGGCGCTCGCGCGGCCGATGCGCGCCGAGGTCGTCGGGCGCGTGGCGCTGATCGAGCCGCGGGAGAACGGACGGCGTCGCGTGACGCTCGAGGTGGAGCGGTTCGGTCCGCTCGAGGACGAGGCGTTGCCGCGAAAGGCGCGCGTGACGATGGGCGCGGCGCCGGCCTTCTCCGCGGGAGACCGGATTTCGCTCGAGGCCTATTGGCGACCGCCCGACGGGCCGGTGCGGCCCGGCGGCTACGACTTCGCGCGCGTCGCCTTCTACGGCGGGATCGGCGCGACCGCCTTCGCTCCGACCAAGGTGAAGGCCTGGGGGCCAGCGGACGAACAGGGCGCCGGCGCCGCGCTCCAGCGCCTGCGCGAACGGCTCACGGCCCGCGTGACGCAGGCCATCGGAGGACCGGAGGGAACCGTCGCGGCGGCGCTCGTCACGGGCGTGCAGGGGCCGATCCCGCAGGCGACCGAGGACGATCTGCGCGCCGCGGGCCTCAGCCACATCCTGTCGATCTCCGGGCTGCACATGGCGTTGATCGCCGGCACGCTGTTCTGGATCGTGCGGGCCGCGCTCGCGCTGTCTCCCGCCGCTGCGCTGCGCTGGCCGGTCAAGGGGATCGCCGCCGCGGTCGCGCTCGCCGGAGCGACCTTCTATCTCGCGCTGTCCGGCGCGGAGGTCGCGACCCAGCGTTCCTACGTCATGATCGCGATCGCCTTTGCGGCCGTCCTCGTCGGGCGGCCGGCGCTCGCGCCGCGGAACTTCGCGCTCGCAGGCCTCGCCGTGCTCGCGCTGACGCCGGCGTCGCTGCTCGGGCCGTCGTTCCAGATGTCCTTCGCCGCGGTCGCCGGGCTTGTCGCCTGGTTCGAGGCGCGGCGCGACCGCGAAAGGCCGCCTCCGCCCGAGACGCGCGCGGGGCGGTTTCTGCGCTGGCTCGCGGCCGGGGCGGCCGTCGCGGTCATGACGACGCTGGTCGCGGGGCTCGCGACCGCGCCCTTCGCCGCCTATCACTTCCACCGGGTCACGCCCTATTCGCTCGCCGGCAACGCGCTCGCGAGCCCTCTGCTCGGGCTGATCGTGATGCCGAGCGTCGTCGGCGGCCTCGTCTTCGCGCCGCTCGGCCTCGACGGCCCGTGGTGGCAGGCCATGGGCCTCGGCCTCAAGGGCGTGCTCGCGATCGCGCGCGCGGTCGCGTCCTGGCCCGGCTCCGAACGATTCGTCCTAGCCTTCGGCGAAACCGCGCTCGCGCTCTACGCCTTCGGGCTCGCCTGGCTGTGCCTGTGGCGGACGGCGCTTCGCTTCGCGGGGATACCGGTGCTCTGCGCCGCGTTCCTGCTCTCGGCCTTTCCCGCGCGGCCCGACGTCGTCATCGACGCGGGCGGCCGCATGATCGCGGCGCGCGGGCCGGACGGGCGGCTCGCGATCGTCGGCGGACGGCCGTCCGCCTTCGCGGCGAAGGTCTGGCGCGCGGCGGACGCTGAACCGCCGGGCGCTCCGCCGCCGGCTTCGGGCGCGCGCTGCGACCCTTACGGCTGCGTCGCGCCGCTCGCCGGGGGCGGCGAGGCGGCGCTCGTCCTCGACGCCCGCGCCTTCGACGAGGAGTGCCGGCTCGCCGTTCTCGTCGTCACGCCGCTCGCCGCGCCCGACGCCTGCCGCGAGACGGCGGCGGTGATCGACCGCCGGACGCTCGACCGGACCGGCGCGCTCGAACTCTCGCGCGCCGGAGCCGTCTTTTCGGGCCGTTCCGCCCGCGATCCGGCGGGACGCCGTCCATGGTTCGGACCGCCGCCGCGCGACGCGCCTGCGGACGACGCCCTGCGCCTCGTCTTCGCGCCGCGCGCGCCCGTCCCGGCCGCGCGGCCGGTTTCCGCGGTCGATCCGACCGATTCAGGCGATGCGGAAGACGTTCCGCAAGCCGAAGCGAATTGAGCGACGGCGGCGCTCCGGGATGACAGAGTACGTCAGTAGCGCCTGATCAGTCCCACGAGCCGGCCCTGGATCGCCACGCGGTCGGGGCCGAAGATGCGGGTCTCGTAAGCGGGGTTCGCGGCTTCCAGCGCGATCGACGCGCCGCGCTTGCGCAGGCGCTTCAGCGTCGCCTCCTCGTCGTCGACCAGCGCCACCACGATGTCGCCGGTCTCGGCCGTGTCCTGCTTGCGGATTAGCACGAGGTCGCCGTCGAGGATGCCGGCCTCGATCATCGAATCGCCCCGCACCTCGAGCGCGAAATGCTCGCCGCCACCGAGCATGTCCGGCGCGACCGCGATGGTGTGGCTGCGCGACTGGATCGCCTCGATTGGCACGCCCGCCGCGATCCGGCCCATCACCGGGATCGTGACCGAGCGCGGATCTTCCTCCGCGCCGGCCGGCGCACGGCGGCCGAGATTGCCCTCGATGACGTTCGGCGCGAACCGTCCCGTCGGCCGGGACACGGGCGGGGCCGCGGCTTCCGGAAGCTTGACCACTTCGAGCGCGCGCGCCCGGTTCGGAAGCCGCCGAATGAAGCCGCGCTCCTCGAGCGCCATGATGAGGCGGTGGATGCCCGATTTCGACTGCAGGCCGAGCGCGTCCTTCATCTCCTCGAAGGAGGGCGGCACGCCGGTCTCCTTCAGTCGCTCGTGGATGAAACGGAGCAGATCGTACTGCTTGCGGGTCAGCATCGCGGGCTCCCGACGCGGGCAAAACAAATCATGAACAAGCTCTAGCTGTTCTAGATGTGTTCCGCAAGCGTTAACGCCACGTTTCCGTCCGTGGAATTTTTCGCATGACCTTCGGCGGGGCGCAGCGCCTCAATAGGGATAGGGCAGCGCCAGGATGCGGCAGGGGTCGCCCGCGCGGGCCGCGGGGGCGTGGATCGGCCGAACCAGCAGGCATTCCGCGTCGGAAAGCGGGCGAAGCATCGAGGAGTCCTGCCGCGGAAACGCGGTTGCGACCGGGACGCCGTCCGAAGCGACGTCGAGCTTCGCGCGCATGTAGTCCTCGCGCTGGTCGTTTTCGGGCATGTCGCGGCCGAGACGCGCCGGCAGGAGCACGGGCTCCAGGTCGTTCCGTCCCGAGAGCCTGCGGATCGCCGGCGCGAGAAACAGCACGGAGCAGACGATCGCCGAGACCGGGTTGCCCGGAAGACCGAGCGCGAGCGTCGCGCCCCGGCGGCCCGCCATCATGGGCTTGCCCGGCCGCATCGCGATCTTCCAGAAATCGAGCGAGACGCCGGCGGCTTCGAGGGCGGGACGGACGAGATCGTGGTCGCCGACCGAGGCGCCGCCGAGCGTGACGAGGATGTCCGCGCCTTGCGCGAAAGCGCTGTCGATTGCGGCGCGGATCGCCTCCGGGCGGTCGGGGGCGACGCCGAGATCGATCGGCGTTCCGCCCTCGCCCTCGACGACGGCGGCGATCGCGAAGCTGTTGGAGGCGACGATCTGGTCCGGCCCGACGGGTTCTCCGGGGGCCACGAGTTCGTCGCCGGTGGCGAGAATCGCCACGCGGGGCTTTCGCGCGGCTTCGACCGACGGATGGCCGAGCGCGGCGGCGAGCGCCAGGTCGCGCGCGCCGAGGCGACGGCCGGCGTCGAGCAACGTCTCGCCTTGGGCGAAGTCGAGGCCCGCGCGGCGGATGTGGCGGCCTTCGACCACGGCTTCGCGCGCGACGATCGCGTCGCCGTCGCGGTCGGCGTCCTCCTGCAGGAGGATCGAGTCGGCGCCGTCCGGAACCGGCGCGCCGGTGAAGATGCGCGCGGCCTCGCCCACGCCGACGACGCCCCGGAAACCCTTGCCGGCGGCCGATTCTCCGACGACCGCGAGCCGCGCTCCGGCGACGGCGTCCGCGGCGCGCACGGCGTAGCCGTCCATGGCGGAGCAGTTCCACGGCGGCTGGGTGCGCAGCGCCGCAAGCGGAACGGCGAGCGTGCGGCCGAGCGCGGCGGAGAGCGCGACGCGTTCGGCCGGCAGCGGAACGAGGCCCCCAAGAATGCGCGCGCGCGCCTCGGGGACGGGAAGCAGCCCGCTCACCGTGGCTCCCCGGCGTGGAAATCTCCGGACCGGCCGCCGCTCTTGGCGACAAGCCGGACGCCCTCGATCCGCATGCCGCGATCGACCGCCTTGGTCATGTCGTAGACCGTGAGACAGGCGACCGACACCGCGGTCAGGGCCTCCATCTCTACGCCGGTCGGCCCGGTGACCCGCGCCGTCGCCGTCACGCGCACGCCGGGCAGGGCCTCGTCCGGCGCGAGATCGACGGAGACCTTCGAGAGCGCGAGCGGGTGGCAGAGGGGGATCAGCTCGTGGGTCCGCTTCGCCGCCATGATGCCGGCGATGCGGGCGACGCCTAGCACGTCGCCCTTCTTCGCCTCGCCCTCGATCACGAGGCGGAGCGTCTCCGGCGCCATGACGACCAGCCCCTCGGCCGTCGCCTCCCGGGTCGTGGCGGGCTTGTCGCCGACGTCGACCATATGGGCCTCGCCGGAAGCGGAGATGTGGGTCAGCGTCGCGTCGCGCGCGGGGGCGGAAGGCGGCGTCGTCATCACGGATTCCCCTGGATCAGCGCGCTGGCGATGTCGAAGCTGACCGCCGCGAAGACGCCGAGCCCGGTCAGCCCGAAGCCAATGAGATAAAGCCGCGTCGCGCGGTCGTAGATTCGTTTCGCCAGGCTCTCGATCGGAAGCAGCAGAGCGAGGGCGCGGATCTGGAGCAGGGCGCCGGCGAAGATCGCGAGCACCGGAAAGACGTCGTAGAAGCGCCACGTCCCGGGGGTCGACGCCCATTGCGAGAGAAAGCCGAGCGTGAACGACACGGTGATGCCGAACGCCGTGATCGTGCCGTTGCGGAACACCGGCTCGATCCGGGTTTCGCCGGAGGACGTCTCGAGAGTGTCGAGGTCGGCCATCGGTCGTCTATCTCGGCTCGTCGCGCCGTTCGCGCAGAAGCGCGGCCAGGGCGTCGATCTGTTCCTGCTGCCTCGCGATCAAGCCGACGAGATGGTCGTCGCGCAGCCGGTCGAGCTTCTCGTGCAGCGCCATGATCTCGATCTCGGCCTTGAGGTTCACCTCGTAGTCGAGCCGGGCGTCGTGGCGGTCCTTCGACGACTGCCGGTTCTGGCTCATCATGATCACGGGCGCCTGCAGCGCGGCCAGCATGGACAGCATCAGGTTGAGGAAGATGAACGGGTAGGGGTCGAAGGGCTGCGTCAGGAGCCAGACGTTGGCCGCCGCCCACAGGACGAGGAACAGGCAGAACAGGGTGATGAAGGTCCAGGAGCCGCCGAAGGTCGCGACCTTGTCGGCGAGGCGCTCGCCGAACGTCATCTCGTCGTCGAACACCTCGTTCGGGTCGCGCGACAGCACGGTCCGCGCCTTGGCGTGGCGGAGCGCGGTGCGCTCGCTGCCGTCGAGGGCGTCGACGGCCCGGCCGAACCAGCGCTGCGCGGCGCGCTCGACCTGCGCCGCATGCTCCGCGTCGGGCGCGTCGGGAAGGGAGCGTTCGGCGTCGGTCATCGTCTGTCCCGCATCTGCGCGACGTCGCGTCAGGCTGCGAGCAGCGCGCGGGTCGCGGCCGTCACGTCGGGCTGGCGCATGAGGCTTTCGCCCACGAGCAGGGTCCGGCAGCCGCAGGCGGCGAGGCGCGCGACGTCGGCCGCGGTGAAGATCCCGCTTTCGCCGACGAGAATTCTGTCGCCGGGCACACGGGCGGAAAGCTCCTCGGTGGTCTCCAGCCGGACCTCGAAGGTCCTCAGGTTCCGGTTGTTGACGCCGACCAGGGCCGTTCCGAGCGGCAGCCCCCGGTCGAGCTCCTCCGCGTCGTGGACCTCGACCAGAACGTCCATGCCGAAGTCGCCCGCCGCCGCGACGAGGTCGCGCGCCTGCGCGTCGGTCACCGCCGCCATGATCACGAGGATGCAGTCGGCGCCGAGCGCCCGGCTCTCGGCGACCTGATAGGGGTCGTAGAGGAAATCCTTGCGGATGACGGGCAGCGAGACCGCCTCGCGCGCGGCGGCGAGATAGTCCGGCGCGCCCTGGAACGAGGGGCCGTCGGTCAGCACCGAGAGGCAGGCCGCGCCGCCGTCCTCATAGGCGCGGGCGAGCGCCGGCGGATCGAAGTCCGCGCGGATCAGGCCCTTGGACGGGCTCGCCTTCTTGATCTCGGCGATGAGCGCGGCGCGGCCCTGCGCGTGCGCGGCGCGGATCGCGTTCACGAAGCCGCGCGGCGTCGAGGCGGCCTCGGCGGCGCGGACGACCTCGGAATAGGGACGCGCGGCCTTGGCGGCCTCGATTTCCTTCAGCTTGTAGGCGCCGATGCGCGCCAGCACGTCGGCGGTCATGCGGCCTCCTGCGGGTTCGAGACGCGCACCAGCGCGTCGAGGCGCGAATAGGCCGCGCCCGTGTCGAGCGCGGCCGCCGCAAGCTCCGCGCCTTCGGCGAGGGATCCGGCGCGGCCCGCCACCACCAGCGTCGCGGCGGCGTTCAGGATCGCGACGTCGCGATAGGCGCCGGGCTCGCCGTCGAGCACGCGGCGCAGCGCCAGCGCGTTGGCGGCGGCGTCGCCGCCCTTGAGCGCCTGGACCGGATGGCGGGAAAGACCGGCGGTTTCGGGCGTGATCTCGAAGGTCGTGACCCGCCCGTCCTTCAGCGCGGCGACCGAGGTCGGCCCCGTCGTCGTGATCTCGTCGAGGCCGTCGGAGCCGTGCACCACCCAGGCGGCCTCGGAGCCGAGCGTGAGAAGCGCCTCGGCGATCGGCTCGACCCATTTGGCTGCGAACACGCCGACCATCTGGCGCTTCACGCCCGCCGGGTTCGAGAGCGGGCCGAGCAGGTTGAAGATGGTGCGGACGCCGAGCTCCGTCCGCGCCGGCCCGACATGGCGCATGGCGGCGTGATGGTTCGGCGCGAACATGAAGCCGATGCCGGCCTCGGCGATGCAGGCGGCGATGCGGTCGGGGGTGAGGTCCACCTCGACGCCGAGCGCCTTCAGCACGTCGGCGGAGCCGGACTTCGAGGACAGCGCCCGGTTGCCGTGCTTGGCGACCGGCACGCCGCAGCCCGCGACCACGAAGGCCGCGCAGGTCGAGACGTTGACCGAGCCGGCGCCGTCGCCGCCCGTGCCGACGACGTCGACGGCGTCCGCCGGCGCCTCGACCGGGACCATGCGCGCGCGCATGGCCGCGACCGCGCCCGCGATCTCGTCGACGGTCTCGCCGCGGAGCCGCAGCCCCATCAGGAAGGCGCCGATCTGCGCCGGGGTGCATTCGCCGGACATGATCCGGCCGAAGGCGGCTTCCGCCGTCGCCCTGTCGAGCGCGCGGCCTTCGGCGATCTCGGCGATGACCGGCTTGAAAGCGTCCATGTCCGCGCCCGTCAGCTCGCGCGCGCGGCGGCGAGCCGGCGGCGGGTCTGGTTCCAGTCTGCGGCCTCGGCGAGGAAGTTGCCGAAGATCGTCGCGCCGTGTTCCGAGGCGATGCTCTCGGGATGGAACTGCACCCCGTGGACCGGCCAGGCCCGGTGCGACAGGCCCATGATCAGGCCGTCGGCCGTCTCCGCGGTGACTTCGAGTTCTTCCGGCAGGCCGTCACGACGGACCACGAGCGAGTGATAGCGCGTCGCGCTCAGGGGGCCGTTGATGCCGCGGAAGGGGCCGCGGCCCCCGTGCAGGATGGTGGCGAGCTTGCCGTGGACCGGCGTCGGGGCGCGCTCCACCACGCCGCCGAACACTTCGCCGATGGCCTGATGGCCGAGGCAGACGCCGAAGACGGGCACCTCGCCCGCCGCGGCCTTGATCAGCTCGCAGGAGATGCCCGCCTCGTGCGGGGTGCAGGGGCCGGGCGAGATGACGATCGCGTCCGGGCCCTCGGCGAGGACCTCGGCCACGGTTGTCTTGTCGTTGCGCCGCACGGTCACCTGCGCGCCGAGCGCGCCGATGGCGTGCACGACGTTCCACGTGAAGCTGTCGTAGTTGTCGATCAGGGTGACGGCGGTCATCGCTCAAGCTCCGGCGCGCCGAGAAAGCGCGAGCGCGCGCCTCGCGTCAAGGGCGGGAAGAGGGAACGGGCCAGCGGACGCTCTCCGCCGTCATGCCCGAGCTTGTCTCGGGCATCCACGACTTCGGACCGACCAGCGCTTGGCGATCAAGTCGTGGATACCCGGCTGCGCCGGGCATGACGACGTACCGCGCGGGCGATCGGGTTGTCGCAGCATGGTCAGTTCGGCGGCGACTCGAATTCCTGGTCGAGCGGGCGGCGTTCGATCGGCGCGCGCTCCACCTGGCCGCGCTCGCGCGGGTCGCGGCGCAGGATGATGACGTCGTCGCTCGGCGCCTCGCGCCGCGCGGCCGCGCCGGTCGGCTCGGCGTCTGTCGCGGGCGGCGGCGAAAGCGTGTCGCGCGGCGCGGCGGCCGGCTTCTGCTGCTTCTGGCGGGCGAGCGCCTGCGCGGCGGCCTGCGCCTCTTCCGGGCTCTTGGCGCGGTTGAGGTCGCTCGCGGCCTTTTCGTCGACCACGATGTCGCCCTGCTTGACGGTCTTGTCCTCGACGCCCTGCAGCGCTTCGGCCCAGTTCATTCCCTCGGGCTTGCAGGAGCAGCCGGCGACGAACTCCTTGCGGTAGCGGAACGCGTTTTCGAGCTTGGTGTAGGGCTGTCCGTCGACGTCGAAGGCGCCCTCCATCTTCCCGCCGGGATTGGGATAGGCGAACAGCTTGGCGTCGGCGCCGGGGCAGGTCGCCTGGCAGATCGCCTCGTCGCGGCCGAAGGCGTTCTTCGTGGTCTGGTACGAGATCGGGAAGAAGAAGCCGTCGCAGGTCCGCACGCAGACGGTGCGGTAGGTCGAGACGTGGGGCGTCGCGCTCGGGTCCATCTCGGGCTCGAGCACGGTCTCGCCGCCGCCCGCCGGCTCTTCCGACGAGCGTCCGCCGCCGAACAGCATGTCGAGGAAGCCGCGTTTCTCCTGCGGCTGCTGCGCCGGCGCGACGCGGCGCTCGACCAGACGATATTGCGGTCCGCACTGGCCGCGGGCGAGGCCGAAGAGCAGTTCGCGCCGCCGCGGATCGACTCCGCCGCCCTGCGCCGCCTGCGCGACCTGGGCCTGCAGGCGGTCGAGATTGACCTCCATCTGCTTGATGCGCTGGCCGAGCGGGCCGCATTCGGCCGGCGGGTCCGGGAAGAACAGGAAGCGCTTTCCGCAGCCGATGCCCTTGGCGTAGGCGCTGGCGCGGTCGAGTTCGTTCTGCTGGCGGGCGAGCGCCTGCTGAAGCGTGCGCGGATCCGGCCGCTTCGGACCGCTGCGGTCGAGCGCGGCGAGCTGCGCCTCGAGCCTCAGGCACTCCTCCGATCCCTGCTGCGCGTTCGCCGGCGCAGCCGCGGCGAGGCCCGCTGCCAAGGCGGCGATCGACAGGATGGCAGACCTCATGCGCGTCCCTTCAGGCGATTCCCGCGCGCCGTCGCGCGCAAGCCCCGCCCGCTTCTAGCGCGCCGGAGCCGCTTCGCACAGGGCCGGGCGATTGGGACCGAAGTGAGGAGCCCTCAGACGGGCGCGCCGTTGCGCGTGATCGCGACCCGGGCGTTTCCAGCCGTCGCGCCGAAGCGGCGGTAGATGTAGCCCTCGTCGGTCGGCTTGGCGTCCTTGATCGCGAGCGCCGTGATCTTGGCGTGGAACGGCGACAGCGAGCAGGCCGGGTCCGCGTTCCTCGGGTCGCCCGTGATCGCGAGCGCCTGGCAGCGGCAGCCGCCGAAGTCGATCTCCTTGCGGGGACACGACGTGCAGGGCTCCTTCATCCAGCTCGTTCCGCGATAGGCCTCGAAGGCCGGGCCGTTGACCCAGATCTCGGGCAGGCTCTTCTCCGTCACGTAGTCGAATTCGAGATGCGTGATCGTTTCGGCCGCATGGCAGGGCAGCACCTTGCCCTGCGGGGTGACGTTCAGCGACTGGCGGCCCCAGCCGCCGACGCAGGGTTTTGGCCGCTTGGCGTAATAGTCCGGCACCACCGCGTCGATGACGAGCCTGCCCTGCAGCTCCTCGCGCAGGCGCTCGACCGTTTCGGCGGCCTTCATCACCTGCTCGCGCGTGGGCATCAGGGTTTTGCGGTTTTCGAGCGCCCAGCCGTAATATTGCGAATGCGCGATCTCGACGCGGCGGGCGCCGAAATCCAGCGCCATGTTCACCAGCGCCTCGATGTTCTCGACATTGCCGCGATGGATGACGGCGTTGATCGTGAGCGGCATGCCGAGCTCCAGCACCCAGCCGGCGAAAACGCGCTTCTTCTCATGCGCGCCCTTGAGGCCCGCGATCTTGTCGGCGTTTTCCGATTCCGCGTCCTGGATCGAGAGCTGGACATGGTCGAGGCCAACGTTCGCAAGCTCTTCGAGCTTCTCGCGCGTGACGCCGATCCCGGAGGTGATGAGGTTGGTGTAGAGCCCGACCTTCACCGCGTGGGCGGTCAGCTCCACGATGTCCTTGCGCGCCGTCGGCTCGCCGCCGGAGAGGTGGAGGTGCAGCACGCCCATGGACGCGGCTTCCGAGAACACCCGCTTCCAGGTTTCCGTGTCGAGTTCGCCCGAACGCTTGTCGAGCTCTACGGGGTTCGAGCAATAGGGGCAGGAGAGAGGGCAGCGATGGGTCAGCTCCGCCAGCATGCCGAGCGGCGCCGGCGGCGCGACGCGGGTCGCCTCCGAGGGGTTCGGAACGGTCATGTCGTTCATGTCGTCCTCCTTCCTTCTCCGGCGATCTGCATCAGCGAACTGCGTGCTTCGAGACGCCGACCTCCGGTCGGCTCCTCAGCATGAGGGATGTGTGCGGCCGGCATCCTCAACATCCCTCATGCTGAGGAGCGGCGGCGAAGCCGGCGCGTCTCGAAGCACGCACTCGGCTTCGTTCTGGCTAGGCCAGATCCAGAACCCGCTTGTCGGCGAGGTCCCGGAGCATCTTCTTCACATCCGCTTCGATCTGCTCGCGAGGCGCGGCGTAGCGCTGAACGAGTTCGTCGACGATGCCCTCGACGGTGCGCGCGCCGTCGCAGAGCTCCAGCACCGTCACCGCCACCGGATCGGGCCTAAGCACCCGTTCCGGCGCGAGCAGCAGCCATTCCTTGCGCACGTCGTCATGGCGCAGGCGGACGCCGCGCGGCAGCTTCGGCGTCGCCTCGGACGAGACGTCGCTCATTCGGCCGCGTCCCGGCGCATGTCCGCCGCGCCGTTCGGCATGAAGCTGTCGGGCCACGGCTTGGCGTAGACATAAGCATGCTCGAGCGCGTCCAGCATGGTCCAGAGCATCGAGCACTTGAATTCGAGCGCCGCGATCGCCGCCTGCTGCTGCTCCGGCGTCTTCGCATGCTCCTTGACGTAAGCGAGCGCAAAATCGCTGTCGCGCTTGGCCTGCACGGGACGGGCGGTGAAGTAGGCCAGCGTCTCCTGCGTGACGTAATCGTAGTTTGACAGCATTCCGGCGACGCGGATCTTGATCACCATCGGCGAGAACAGCTCGGTCAGCGACGAGGCGATCGCCTCGAGCAGGGAGCGGTCCTTCACGAAGGACAGATAGGCGTTGACCGCGAACTTGGTCGCCGGCAGCGCGAGCCGGCCGGACATCACGTCGCCCCGATCGAGCCCGAGGTCGTCGGTGAGCTTCAGCCACTTGGCGATGCCGCCTTCGCCCTCGCGCTCGCCGTCATGGTCGACGATGCGCTGCCGCCAGGCGCGACGCATGTCGGCGTCCTCCATGCGGGCGAGGATCGCGGCGTCCTTCTGCGGGATGCAGGCCTGGTAGAGGTAGCGGTTCAGCGCCCAGGCCTCGACCTCGCCGCGCGTGCACGCGCCGGACTGCAGGCGGAGCTGGAAGGGGTGCAGATGATGGTAGCGGGTCTCGCCCACCTGGCGCAGGCGCGCCTCGAGCGCGTCGTGGCTCAGCAGTTCGGTCATCGCGGGCCTCCCGCCCAGCTCTGCGTCAGGCCGCGGCGGAGCCGCGGTCCCGGCGGGCAGGATCGCCGATCGCGATCTCGAGCCCGTCCTCGGAGATCTCCCAGTCCCTGGACTCGACGGCGCGGCGCTCGGCCGAGCCGGAGATCAGGACGGGATTGGTGTTGTTGATGTGGATGTAGACCTTGCGGCCGACCTTGACGCCCCGGAAGGCGTCCAGCGAGCCGCCGTCTCCGGACATCGGGACATGCCCCATCCGCCGGCCGGTCTTCACGCCGACGCCGGCCTTCGCCATCTCGTCGTCCTCGAACACCGTTCCGTCGAACAGCAGCAGGTCGGCCCGCTCGACACGGGCGCGGACCGCGTCGTTCACGACGGCGCAGCCGGGAATATAGACGAGCCGCCTGCCGTCCTTCTCCATCGCCACGCCGATCGTGTCGCCGGAGGCGTCGCCGATCTTCAGGTCCTCGGTCTCAAGATAGAGCGGAACCTTGCCCGGCACGCCGAAGAATTCGATCGCCGTGTCGTGGATCCGGAACGGGCGGTCGAGTTCGACGACCTCGCGCGAAACCACGTCCTTGGCGAGCACGCCGAAAATCGGATTGGCGTCGAGCACCTTGGAGATCTGGGACGTGGCGTAGACGGTGAGCGGCGAGCGCTCGCGCAGCGTGATCAGCCCGTCGACATGGTCGACGTCGCCATTGGTGAGCGCGACCGCCGCGATCGGCGTCTCGCGCAGGCCCGTGGGCTGGATGGCGCGGGTGGCGAGAATCTGGGAGCGCAGGTCCGGCGAGGCGTTGAACAGGGTCCAGCGCCCGTCGCCGGTCTCGACTGCGATCGACGATTGCGTCCGCGCCTTGACGCGGGGATCGCCGTCCCAGGCGAGCGAGCACACCGGACAGCGGCAATTCCACTGGGGAAAGCCGCCGCCGGCGGCCGAACCGAGCACGATCATGCGAAACGACATGGCGTGGGCCTTACGATCCGCAGATCTGCTGAAGTTCAATCACGACGTATAGCTCAGAGCTCGGCCGGGCTGTACGAGGTGACTTCGAGACCAACCGGGGTCTCTTCGACGATCGGAGCGGTCCAAAGGGCCATTGTTGCCTCCTCAAGGGTTCCTAGACTATGCTGCAGCGCAATAAGTCACCCTGCGGCACGGTCGGAAGATAACTTGACCACGATCGGTCCGCCAGAAGCCTTCGCCTTAAATCTTCGTAATGCGGGGCGGTTTTGTCTCAAGAAGCTCTTAGGTTCTGGGCGGTCGCGGGGCGTCCGCCAATGGTCTATGCCGCCGTCATGCCGCCATGATCGCAGCGGCGCGATTCAGGGTCACTGCGGCAGGAACTCGACGCGCGCGGGCTCGATTTTTTCCCGGGAGCCTTCGGTCTGGCACGGGCGGGCGGCAGGTCGAAGTCCCGCGATTGTTTGGAACTGGACGCGCTTGACGCGCCGCGGCCCCGCGAGCATTGTCCGCCGCCATGATTACCGCCCGACGCGCGACCGACCGGATCGTCATTATCTGCGGCTGAGCTGAAGGCTGGCCGCGGCGGTTTTTCTTGACGTTTGAGAGAAGCACGAGACCCCCGGCCCACGAGGAGGACGGGGCGTGACTGCGCTCAAGCTCTACAATTCGCTGACGCGCTCGAAGGACGACTTCGCGCCGATCGATCCGCGCGACGTGCGCATGTACGTCTGCGGACCGACGGTCTACGACCGCGCCCATATCGGCAATGCGCGGCCGGTCATCGTGTTCGACCTGCTGTTCCGCTTGCTGCGCCATGCCTATGGCGAGCGCGCCGTGACCTACGTCCGCAACATCACGGACGTCGACGACAAGATCAATGCGCGCGCCGCGGAACGCGGGATCACGATCCGCGAGCTGACCGAGGCGACGGCCGCCGGCTTCCATCAGGACGTCGCCGATCTCGGCTGCCTTTCGCCGACCCATGAGCCGCGCGCCACCGAGTTCATCTGCCGCGGCGCGGACGAGCTCGACATGATCAAGGTGGTGGAGCGCCTGATCGCCGGGGGCCACGCCTACGCCGCCGACGGCCACGTGCTGTTCGACGTCGGCTCGATGCCGGCCTATGGCCGTCTCGCCCGCCGTTCGCTCGACGAGATGGAGGCGGGCGCCCGCGTCGAAGTCGCCTCCTATAAGAAGGGGCCGATGGACTTCGTGCTGTGGAAACCCTCGAAGGAGGGCGAGCCGGCATGGGACAGCCCGTGGGGCAAGGGCCGCCCCGGCTGGCATCTCGAATGCTCGGCGATGTCGGCGGCGCTGCTCGGCGAGGTGTTCGACATCCATGGCGGCGGCATCGACCTGATCTTCCCGCACCACGAGAACGAGATCGCCCAGTCGACCTGCTGCTTCGGAAAGGACCGCATGGCCAATGTGTGGATGCACAACGGCTTCCTGCAGGTCGAGGGCGAGAAGATGGCGAAGTCCGCCGGCAACTTCGTCACGATCCGCGAGATCCTCGACGACTGGCCGGGCGACGTCGCGCGTCTCGCGATGTATGCGGCGCATTACCGCCAGCCGATCAACTGGACGCTGAAGGGCCTTCAGGAGGCCGAGCGGACGCTCGGCCAGTGGTTCGACGCCGCGGCCTCCGACGCCGATCCCCGCCCGGCGCCCGGCGTCGTCGAAGCTCTCGCCGACGACCTGAACACGCCCAAGATGATCGCCGAGATCCACCGGCTGAAGTCCGAAGGCGGCCGCAAGGCGCTCGCCGGGACCCTCGGCTTCCTGGGTTTCCGGCCGGACGTCTTCGCGGACTGGAAGGTGGCGAACGCGCCGGAGCTCTCCATGCCCGTCGAGGAGATCGAGCGGCTGATCGACGCCCGGCTCGCGGCGCGGCGTGAGAAGAACTTCGCCGAGGCCGACCGCATCCGCGACGAGCTTCTGGCGCAGGGCGTCACGCTGAAGGACGGCGCGGGCGGCACGACATGGGAGGTCGCGGGATGACCCGCGAGCGGGTCTACCTCTTCGACACCACGCTCCGCGACGGCGCGCAGACCGCCGGCGTCGACTTCACGCTCGACGACAAGATCGCGGTCGCGGCGATGCTGGACGGCCTCGGCGTCGACTATGTCGAGGGCGGCTATCCCGGCGCGAACCCGACCGACACGGAGTTCTTCTCCACGCCGCGCACGAGGAACGCCCGCTTCGTCGCCTTCGGCATGACCAAGCGGGCCGGCCGATCGACCGCGAACGACCCCGGCCTCCAGGGCGTTCTGCAGGCAAAGGCCGACGCCTGCTGCTTCGTCGCCAAGACCTGGGACTTTCACGTCCGCGAGGCGCTCGGCGTTTCGCTCGACGAGAATCTCGTCTCGATCCGAGACACGGTGGAGGCCTCGGTCGCCGCCGGCCGCGAGACCATGGTCGACTGCGAGCATTTCTTCGACGGCTACCGGGCCAATCCCGATTATGCGCTCGCCTGCGCGAAGACGGCGTTCGAGGCCGGCGCGCGCTGGGTCGTGCTGTGCGACACCAATGGCGGGACGACGCCCGAAGAGGTCGCCGACATCGTGCGTGCGGTCGCCCGCGTGGCGCCGGGGGACCGGCTCGGCGTCCACGCCCATGACGACATGGGGCTCGCGGTGGCGAACTCGCTCGCGGCGGTGCGCGCGGGGGCGCGGCAGATCCAGGGCACGCTCAACGGTCTCGGCGAGCGCTGCGGCAACGCCAACCTCACGACGATCATCCCGACGCTGAAGCTGAAGCCCGAATTCGCCGACGCCTTCGAGACGGGCGTTTCGGACGAAGCGCTGGAGGGGCTCTCGGCGTTGTCGCGCGCCTTCGACGAGCTGCTGAACCGTCCCTCGAACCGCTACGCCCCTTATGTCGGCGCGAACGCCTTCGCGACCAAGGCGGGCATCCACGCCTCCGCGATCCTGAAGGATCCGCGCACCTACGAGCACGTGACTCCGGAAAGCGTCGGCAACCACCGCCGCCTGCTCGTCTCCGATCAGGGGGGTAAGTCGAACCTGCTCTCCGGCCTCGCCCGCGTCGGCGTCGAGGTCGACAGGGACGATCCCCGGCTCGGACGCCTGCTCGCCGAGGTGAAGGAGCGCGAGGCTCAGGGCTACGCCTATGAGGGCGCCGAGGCTTCCTTCGCGCTGCTCGCCAAGCGCGCGCTCGGCCGCGTGCCGGACTTCTTCGTGGTCGAGAGCTTTCGCGTGATGGTCGAGCGGAGACACAACGCCTTCGGCGAGCAGGTCACCGTGTCGGAGGCGGTGGTCAAGGTGACGGTCGACGGCGAGCCGCTGCTGACCGCCGCCGAGGGCATCGGCCCGATCAACGCGCTCGATCTCGCGCTGCGCAAGGACCTTGGCCGCTACCAGCCCTACATCGCCGATCTGAGGCTGACCGACTACAAGGTCCGCATCCTGAACGGCGGCACCGAGGCGGTGACGCGCGTGCTGATCGAATCGATCGACGGCGACGGCGAGGTCTGGACCACGGTCGGAGTGTCGCCCAACGTGGTCGACGCCTCCTTCGAGGCGCTGGTCGATAGCCTCACCTACAAGCTGTTGAAGGCCGGCGCGCCGGCGCCGTGAGCGCCGCCGCCGTCATTCGCCGAGGCTCGCCGCCTTCACCGCCTCCGAGTCGAACTGGCGGCGGTGCAGGATCACGGTGACGACCGTCACCGTCACGATCAGCACCCACGGGTTCACGAACCAGCCGATCAGCGCGAGCGCGAAGAACAGCGAGCGCAGGCCGCGGTTGAAGTGACGCCCGGCCTCGATGTTCATCCGCGCCGCGCGCTCGATCGCGATCTCCATCTGCGGGGTGCCGATTTCCGGGGGCGGCGGGGCGCACACGACGAGGATCGAGCCGTAGTTGAACAGCCGGTAGGACCAGACGAACTTGTAGAACGCGTAGGTGAGAACGGCTGCGACGCCCAGAACCTTGATGTCGTATGCCTCGCGCGTCGTCACGATGCCGAAGGGCAGGGCCGCGAACACTTCGATGGCCTGGCCGCTCGCGCCCAGCGCCGCGAAGGCGCCGCCGATCGCGATCAGCGAGGTCGAGGCGAAGAAGGCCGAGCCGTTCTGCAGGCCGGTCATCGCGATCGCGTCGGGCATGCGCGCCTCGCGGGCCGCCATCCGCCGCATCCATTCGAGCCGCCGTTCGGCCATGATGGAGTTGAGGCTGCGCGGAGAGCGCTCCGAAAAGGCGTAATGGCCGAACCAGACCGCAAGGAAGTAGAGGATCGCGATCAGGTCGACGGCGCCGAAGCTGTTCATGGCCGCGATCCTGCAAGGCTACTTAGGGGCCCTGTATGGGGTCGCGCGGATTCTAGAGCAATCCGAGCGTGCGCAACTCAGCCACGAGATGGGCGGGAAGGCCCGGCGCCTGGCGCTCGTCGTCAGCGAGGTCCGCGGGGGCTTCGTGGGCCGCGAGATAGCGCCAGCCCTGGAACGGCCGCCGCGGCGTCGGCCGCACGGGCGTGAGTTCAGGCTTCAGCACCAGTTCGCAGCGTTCGATTCCGTCGGCGCCCTTCGCCTGCCGGAGGTCGAGCAGCGGCTGGCGGACGAGCATCACGCCCTTGATCACCCAGTAGAGCGAACCGCCGTCGAGCAGCTCGTCGCGGCGCTTCGGGGCCATCCTCGTGGTGTGGATCTGCTCCTCGGGCGCGCCGCGGCGACGGCGCTCGGCCATGCGCTCCTCGATCCAGGCGCGGAGCTCTTCGGGCGAGTCGCAGCCGACGCAGAGTTTCTGGAGATGGAGCGCCATGGAGCCGGTCCGGCGGTCAGATGCCCGGCGCGATCTGCCAGCCGGCCACGTTCATCTTGTTCCGCAGCGACGCGCAGGGCTGCACCGAGATGCCCGGCAGGGTCGGAAGCCGGCGCTTGTTGGCCTTGGCGAGCGCGTCGAGCGTTTCCTTGCAGGCGATGATCTCGAGGCCGCGCGGGCGGCGCGCCTTCAGATATTCGAGCTGGGAGATCGAGGTGCTCGGGATCGCGACGATGACGCCGGCAGAGGCGAGAATGATGCGGAAACGCCGCCCGCCGCCGCCCTTCACGAAGTCTTCGCCCGCCCTCAGCGCCTTCACGAAGGCCTGCGGGCTGTGGCTCACGATCGTCGTGTACTGGAGGTCGCCGGGCGCGGCCGCGGCCGGCGCGGCGACGGCCGCGGCGAGCGCGGCCGCGAGCGCAAGGCGGCGAGGGCTGCGGTCGGCGGCCATGGCCTCAGTCATCGTTCGAGAGCAGCCCCTTGAACACGCGCTCGAGGAACGTCTGCTCCTGACCGGCCGTCGGGGTGGTGTTGGTGACGAAGTCGATCACGCGGCCGTCCTGCACGCCGAAATGCGCCACGCGCTCGACCTTGCGGTCCTTGTTGAAATAGACCGCGAGCACGGTCTGGTCGGTGATCGTCGGGTTCATGAAGGCGACCGAGCGGCGCGAGCGCTGCGAGATGTAGTAGTAGACCTCGCCCTTCAGCGTCGCGGTGGTGGAGGGCGTGCCGAGCACGACCAGCACCTGCTCCTGGCTCGAACCGACCGGCACCTGCTGGAGCGCGTTCGGGGCCATCACGTAGCCCTTGGTCTGTTCCTCGGCGCAGCCCGCGACCGCGAGCGAACCGGCGGCTGCGGCTGCGAGCGCCACGGCGCGCACGGTCGAAAAGCACTTGAAGGTCATCTGAGAACGTCCTCCCGAACGCGACGCTTGCGGGTCCCGGCCGCCCAGCCCGACCCCACGACCGACGGAGCCTCTCCCCGCGAGACTTGTTCCCCGGCCAGCCTTGGCGTAACCCGCACTCCGTTCCAGTTCAACAGGCGACGCGGCGCGGGCCACTCACAAGAAGCCGCGCCGCCTCGCCGGAGACGCCGGCCCGGCCACGCGATGATCTTCGGCCTTTTCAGGAAAAGCGCGCCGGAAACGGCGCTCGCGGCCGACGCGGTCTACGCCTCGGTGGTCGCCGCGGCGCGCCGCCCCGAATTCTATCGCGACCTCGGCGCGCCCGACACGCTGCCCGGACGGTTCGAGCTGATCGTGCTGCACGCCGCGCTCCTCAACCGCCGTCTCGCCCGCGATCCCGACCCTCGCGCGCAGGCGTTCGCGCAGGACGTCTTCGACGCGATGTTCCGCGCCCTCGACGCGAATCTCAGGGAAATCGGCGTCGGCGACATCACCGTCCCGAAGCGCGTCAAGGCGATGGCCCGGTCCTATTACGACGGCGCGAAGGTCTATGACGCCGCGCTGGACGCCCGCGACGAGGCCGCGCTCGCGGCGGCTCTCGGCCGCATCGTCTACGCCGGGGAGGCG
The DNA here is from genome assembly GCA_003241695.1 of Ancylobacter novellus. Lineage (GTDB taxonomy): Bacteria > Pseudomonadota > Alphaproteobacteria > Rhizobiales > Methylopilaceae > Methylopila. The sequence continues at coordinate 259,664 of QFPN01000002.1, forward strand.
CCCGACGAAGAGCGTCCGAGGCGTCTCGCGGCCTATGCGATCCGCGCCGACGCGGCGCTCGCGGCTCAGGCGGCGGCGGAACTCGAGGTCGCCGGCCCGGCTTATCCCGACGTGACGGAGGACCTGACGTGACGGACGGACCGCTTCATCGCCTGCTGATCGTCGCGACCGTGCCGCCCGAGGGGCTGCAGGTCGAGATCGTCGCGGACGCGCGCGAACGCGAATCGCTCGCTCGGGCGAACGACCTGCCGTCGGTCGAGCGCTTCGTCGCGCGGCTCGAGGCGCGGCATGCGGGACGCGACGGCCTTTCGGTCCGGGGGCGGCTCGAGGCGGAGGCGACGCGGGTCTGCGTCGTCACGCTCGAACCTTTCGTCGAGGAGATCCGCGAGGAGGTCGAGCTGCGCTTCGCGCCGGAAGTCGAGGCGGCCGGCCATGACGACGCCGAAGGCGACGACCCGCCGGATCCGATCGTCGGCGGCCAGGTCGACCTGGGCGCGGCGGTCGCGGAATTCTTCACGCTCGGCCTTGATCCATATCCACGCAAGCCGGGCGCCGCTTTCGATCCCTCGGCGCTGCGCGACGAGTCCGGATCTCCCTTCGCCGCGCTCAAGGCGCTGAAGGGCGGAAAGGACGAGGCATGACGCGCCGCGGAGGCCGGCGGCCCAAGCGAAGGGTTGCCTCCCCGGCGGCAGACGCTATGGTCCCGCCGCGCCCGAACAGCCGCCGCACGGCGGCTCGCCCCGGCGTGTTTCCTTCACGCTGGGCGACTCTCCGGCCGCAGGTTCCATGACAGACACGATTCGCATCGCACTCGACGCCATGGGCGGGGATCACGGCCCGTCCGTCGTCGTTCCCGGCGCGTCGATCGCGCTGTCGCGCAAGCCGGACCTGCGCTTCCTGTTCGTCGGCGACGAGGCCGAGATCCGGCCGCTCGTCGAGGCCGATCCGACGCTCCGGCCCGTCTCGGAGATCCTGCACACCGACGTGTCGGTGAAGATGGACGACAAGCCGTCGGTCGCGCTTCGCAAGGGCCGTTACAAGTCCTCGATGTGGCTCGCGCTCGAGGCGGCGAAGAGCCGCAAGGCCGACGCCGCGATCTCCGCCGGCAACACCGGCGCGCTGATGGCGATGTCGCGGCTGTGCGTGCGCATGATGCCGGGCGTCGACCGTCCCGCGATCGCGGCCATCTGGCCGACGATCCGCGGAGAATCGATCGTGCTCGACGTCGGCGCGACGATCGGCGCCGACGCCCGCCAGCTCGTGGACTTCGCCGTGATGGGCGCGGCCATGGCCCGCATCCTGTTCGACATCGAGCGGCCGACGGTCGGCCTGCTGAACGTCGGCGTCGAGGAGGTGAAGGGCGTCGAGGAGGTCAAGGAGGCCGCCCGGCTCCTGCGCGAGCATGACTTCGCCTCGCTCGACTTCCGCGGCTTCATCGAAGGCGACGACATCGGCAAGGGCACGGTCGACGTGGTCGTGACCGAGGGCTTCTCGGGCAACATCGCGCTCAAGACGGCGGAAGGCACCGCAAAGCAGATCGGCGAGTATCTCCGGTCGGCGATCACGCGCACATGGATGTCGAAGATCGGCTACGTGCTGGCCAAGCACGCCTTCGACACGCTCAGGGAAAAGATGGATCCTCGCAAGGTGAACGGCGGCGTTTTCCTCGGCCTCGACGGCGTGGTCATCAAGAGCCACGGCGGCACCGACGCGGAAGGCTTCGCCTCCGCGGTCGAGCTCGGCTACGACATGGCACGCTACGGCCTGAACGAGCGGATCCGCGAAGGCTTCTCCCATGAAGGTGCCGGTGCGACGGCCGAAAGCGACGCGGCGCTCGCCGGAGCGGCCCAGTGAGCCGCATCCGTTCCGTCGTCCGCGGCTGCGGCTCGTATCTTCCCGCCGAAGTCCTGAGCAACGAGGACCTGGCCAAGTCGGTCGACACCTCCGACGAGTGGATCGTCCAGCGCACCGGCATCCGCGCGCGCCATGTCGCGGCCGCGGGCGAGATGACGTCGGACCTCGCGCTGGCGGCGGCCCGCGAGGCGCTCGCCGACGCCGGGCTCGACCCCGGCGAGATCGACCTGATCGTGCTCGCGACCTCCACGCCCGACAACACCTTCCCCGCGACCGCGGCGGCGGTGCAGGCAGGCCTCGGGATCACGACCGGCTTCGCCTTCGATCTTCAGGCGGTCTGCTCGGGCTTCGTCTACGCGCTCGCGGTCGCCGACAAGTTCCTCGCATCCGGCCAGCAGAAGCGGGCGCTCGTCATCGGCGCCGAGACCTTCTCGCGCATCCTCGACTGGAGCGACCGCACCACCTGCGTGCTGTTCGGCGACGGCGCGGGCGCGGTCGTGCTCGAAGCCTCCGATCAGCCCGGCGAGCCGTCCGACCGCGGCGTGCTCACCACCCATCTGCGTTCCGACGGGCGTCACAAGAGCAAGCTGTTCGTCGACGGCGGTCCGTCCTCCACGGGCACGGTCGGGCATCTCCGCATGGAGGGCCGCGAGGTGTTCCGCCACGCGGTCGGCATGATCACCGACGTGATCGAGGACGCCTTCCGCGCGACCGGCGAGAGCGCGCAGTCGATCGACTGGTTCGTGCCGCACCAGGCCAACCGCCGCATCATCGACGCGAGCGCCCAGAAGCTCGGCATCGCTCCGGAGAAGGTCGTGATCACGGTCGACCGGCACGGAAACACCTCGGCCGCCTCGATCCCGCTCGCGCTCGCGGCCGCCCGCAAGGACGGGCGGATCAAGCAGGGCGATCTCGTGCTGCTCGAGGCGATGGGCGGCGGCTTCACCTGGGGATCGGCGCTCGTGCGCTGGTAAGCGGACGATCATCTTCCTTGGAACCCCCTCCCACGGGGGAGATTGACCGCGCGGTATCAGGCACATAGCCTCATGAACCGAGCGGTGGGGCAGACAAAAGATCGCGTGCAAAGCGCGACGCTTGGGGGAGCATGGCATGGCGGGGCGCACGATTACGCGAGCAGACCTCTGCGAGGCGGTCTATCAGAAGGTCGGCCTGTCGCGGACGGAGTCCGCGGCGCTGGTCGAAATGGTGTTGGGCGAGATCGGCGACTGTCTTGAGCGCGGCGAGACTGTGAAGCTGTCGTCGTTCGGCTCCTTCGTGGTGCGCGACAAGGGACAGCGCGTCGGCCGCAATCCGAAGAGCGGGCAGGAAGTGCCGATTCCGCCGCGGCGGGTGATGGTGTTCAAGCCCTCCAACATCCTGAAGCACCGGATCAACGGCGGCGAGGGCGAGCCTCCGAAGGAGAACGGCGCGGCGTGACGGATCTCACCGACGACGACGACCGCGATCTGCCCCGCAAGGGACCCGACGCGTTCCGCACGATCAGCGAGGTCGCCGAGGAGCTGGGCCTGCCGCAGCACGTTCTGCGCTTCTGGGAGACGAAGTTTCCCCAGATCCGCCCGATCAAGCGCGGCGGCGGCCGACGCTACTACCGGCCTGCGGACGTCGACCTGCTTCGCGGCGTGAAACAGCTTCTTTACGGCGAAGGCTACACCATCCGCGGCGTGCAGCGGATCCTGCGGGAGCAGGGCGGGCGCAAGCTCGCCCAGGAAGCGGGATTGCGGCCGGCGGGAGACGACGTTCGGGCGGAGCCCTTGGTCGGCGCGCCGGCCGGGCCGGAGATGTGGGCTTCGGGTCTGCGACCGGCTGTCGCCGAACCGCAGCCTCTGGACGGCGGGGAGGAATACGCTACCCTCCCGCTGCGGGAGGAGCCCTCGCAGTCGGCGCAATCGGCGCCGCTCGAACGCCGCGGCGGGCTGACGGAGGAACAGATCGGGCGTCTCTCTATGGCGCTCGACGAGCTTGCGGCGTGCCGCCGCCTGCTCGATGGCCGATCCTGACGGCGCGGCGCCGCACAAAGCCGCGTTACATCGACCGGGACCGGCTAGGACCCAGGTCGAGGTGGGATCGGGAGCGTAAGGGGGTAAAACAGTGGCGTTGAACGGCGGAACGGGCGCCTGGCTGCCGCGGCTCGTCGCCGCCGGATTGGCGTGCGCGCTCGCCGAGAGCGCGGCGGCGCAGCCGGCTCCTGACGCGCCTCCGCCCGCAGCCGCCAACGCCGTGCCGGGCGTGCCCTACACCGTTCAGATCCAGGTCGACGGCGGCGACGCCGAGGTCGAGAAGATCGCGTCGGACACGTCGACCCTCAAGACGCTCGAAAAGGAAACGCCCCCCGGACCTCCGGGGCTGGTCGGCCGAGGCAAGGCCGACATCGAGCGCATCGCCGCGGCGCTGATGGCGACCGGGCGCTACAACGCGGTCGTCGACGTGACCGTCGCCGGCGTCTCCGTGACGTCGGAAAGCGCCGCCGACGCCGCCCAGCGCGCGCGCAAGCCGGTGCCGACGCTGATCCGGATCAATCCCGGCGCGGTCTTCACCTTCGGCGCCGTCCGCGTGGCGCCCGCGGACGCCGGAGCGCGCGCGATCACCTTCGACCTGCGCAAGACGGGGCTCGAGACGGGCAAGCCCGCGCCCTCGACCGCGGTGTTCGCGGCGGAATCCAAGATCGTCGACCAGCTCCGCGCCGACGGCTATCCCTTCGCGAAAACGGTGGGGCGCGACATCGTCGCGGATCACCCCCGCAGGCAGCTCGACGTTACGATCAAGGTCGAGGCGGGGCCGCGCGCGCCGTTCGGCGACGTGACCATCACGGGAACCCGCGAGGTCGATCCCGCCGTCGCGCTCGGCCGCGTGCCGTTCCGCCCCGGCGACCGCTACGACCCCGAAAAGATCAAGAAGCTGAAGGACGCGCTCGCCAAGCTCGACGTGTTCTCGTCGATTCGGGTGCGCGAAGCCGACAGGCCGGACGCCTCCGGCCGCGTGCCGATCGCGATCGAGGTCGAGGAGAAGAAGTTCCGCTATGTCGGCGCGGCCGCCAAATGGGACTCGGTCGACGGCGCCGGCGTCAACGCCTATTGGGGCCACCGCAACCTCTTCGGCGGAGCCGAGAAGCTCAGGATCGACGCGGGCGTCGGCCGGCTGATCGAGAACCCGCCGAGCGAGTATGAGTACAAGCTCGGCGTCCATTTCGAGAAGCCGGGCATCATCACCGGCTACGACGATCTCATCGTCGACGTGATCGCGCAGCGCGAGCGCCCGGACGCCTACTGGCGCGACGGCGTGACCGGCGTGGTGGCGATCCGCCGGCAGCTCACCGACGAGCTGTCGCTGCAGATCGGCGTCGAGGGCGACTATTCGAAGATCCGCGACACCTTCGGGGAGAAGAATTTCCTGCTCGCGGGCCTTCCGATCGTCGCGACCTACGACAACACCGACAACCTGCTCGATCCGACCAAGGGCGTGCGCGTCCTGCTGCAGGCCGCGCCCTATTACAACGCCAAGGGCGAGCAGAAATCGCTCAACATCTTCAAGGGCCAGATCTCGGCCTACTGGTCGCTCGACGAGGACAGCCGCTACATCCTCGCCGGCAAGATCGGCGCGGGCTCGATCCTCGGGCCGTCCTCGACCGCGGACGTGCCGGCCAACCGCCGCTTCTTCGCGGGCGGCGGCGGGTCGATCCGCGGCTTCGCCTATCAGAGCGCGAGCCCGGCCTGCCAGGACATCGTCCCGAAACCGCACAAGGCGCTCGATTGCGACGAGGACCAGCCGCTCGGCGGGCGCTCGCTTCTCGAGACGTCGGTCGAGGCGCGCATCAAGGTCACCGACACGATCGGCGTCGTGCCCTTCGTCGACGCGGGCGCGGCCTTCGACAAGGCCTTTCCGGACTTCAAGGAGGACATCCGCGTCGGCGCGGGCGTCGGCCTGCGCTACTATACGGCGATCGGCCCGATCCGGTTCGACGTCGCGACGCCTGTGGTCGGACGCAGCAAGAACGACCCGCGGGTCGCTTTCTATGTGAGCATCGGGCAGTCTTTCTGACGCTCGAACACGGGGTTACGATCGAATCGCAATGGCAGTCCTGAAGCGCGCCCTGATCGCACTCGCGATCCTGCTCCTGATCCCGGTCGTGGTGCTGGCGGCGGCTTTCGCCTACCTCACGACCGCGCACGGGCTGTCGAGCGTCGCCTCGGTCGTCTCGGAATACGCAAGCTCCGACGACACCAAAATCTCGGTCGGCGACATCGAAGGCTCGTTCCCCTACGACCTGACGCTGAAGGACGTGCGCCTTTCGGACCGCAAGGGCGAGTGGCTGACCGCGGACCGCGCGCGCGTGATCTGGTCGCCGCTCTCGCTCTATTCGGGCAAGCTCAAGATCGACCTCGTCGATCTCGGCCGCGTCGCGGTCGCGCGCGAGCCCGATTATCCGGAGAAGGCGGAGAACCTCCCCCCGCCGGATCCCAACGCCCCGCTGTTTCCGGAACTGCCGATCGAGATCGAGCTCGACCGTTTCTCGCTCGCCGACCTCGATCTCGCGCAGCCGGTGATCGGCGTGCCGGCGCGGCTCGCGGCCACGGCCTCCGCCATGGTGCGCAAGCCGCGCGATGGCGTCTCGGCTGAGTTCGACGTCCGCCGCACCGACGGGACCAAGGGCCAGTTCTCGGGGCGCGCGCGCTTCGTGCCGGCGACCAACGGCGTCGAGGTCTCGCTGCGCGGCTCCGAGCCGGCCGGCGGGCTGATCGCGCGAATGGCGCAGATTCCCGGCCTGCCGCCGGTCGACATCGGCATGGAGGGGGCGGGCACGCTCGACGCGCTCCGCACCCAGCTCGTGGTGACGGCCGGAACACAGGGGCGCATCGACGGCGCGAGCGACCTGCGCCGCGAAGGCAAGGGCAGGCGGGTGACGCTGGAGCTGACCGGCGACGTCGGCGGCATGGTCCAGCCCGCGATCGCCCCGCTGGTCGACGGCAAGAGCCGGGTCACGGCGAACGCCTTCGTGCCCGACGAAGGGCCGATCGAGATTTCCGAGACGACCGTGGACATCCCCGCGGTCCGCCTCGGCGCGCGCGGGAAGATCGATCTCGACGCCGAGACGGTGGACCTGTCCTACGACCTGCGGGCCGGCGACGCCTCGCGCTTCGCGGCGCTGCTGCCGGGGGTGAAATGGGCCTCGCTCACGGCGCTCGGAACCGCGAAGGGGCCGCTCGATCACCCCGTCCTGAACGCCACCGTGGACGCCGGCGGCCTCGCGGCGCCGCAGGGCGCGGCCGACACGGCGCGCGTCGTGCTGAGCGCGGCGCCGGACGGCCCCCTGGCGAAGGAGTCGACCAGGATCGCCGCGACGGTCGACGCGACCGCGGACGGCGTCCGGTTCGCCGACGACCGTCTGTTCACCCTCGGCCGCGCCTTCTCGCTGTCGGCGGCCGCCGTCACGACGCCGAAGGGCGAGACCGACGTCGAGCGCGCCGAGGTGAAGCTCGCGGACGTGCGCGCGACCTATGCGGGCAAGGCCTCGCCCGAGGCGGTCAAAGGCAAGGCGACGGTCACGGCGGCCGACCTCTCGACGCTGTCCGGGCTCGCCGGCCGGACGCTCGCCGGTTCGCTTGACCTCAAATCTGATCTCGACGTCGCGTTCGATCTCTCCCGTCTCAACGTCTCCATCGACGGCTCGGGCGCCGGGCTCAGGACCGGCGTCGATCAGGTCGACGCGCTGACCGGCGGATCGCTCTCGATCAAGGGCGGGGTGACGCGGGCCGAGGACGGCGCCTTCGCGTTCCGAGGCTTCGACGCGCGCGGCGACCATGTGGTGGTCACCGCCGACGGATCGGTGACGCAGGAGCGGGCCGACGCGAAGATCAAGGCGGAGATCGACGATCTCGCCCGCATCGACCAGCGCGCGTCCGGCAAGGCCACCGCGACCGCGGACCTCACGGGGCGGCTGGAGGACCTGGGCGTCAAGGCTGTCCTCGCCGTGCCGAGCGGCGAGGCCATGGGCCGCCCGCTCCGCGACGTCGAGGTGCGGGTCGACGCAGCCCATCTCACCGGCGACGTGGCCGGGACCGTCGCTCTCGGCGGCAGCCTCGACGGCAAGCCTTTGACGGGCGGCGGCAGGCTCGTGACCGAGCCGTCGGGAGCCCGGCGGATCGAGGGCCTCGACCTCGCCGTCGCCTCGACGACGGTAAAGGGCGCCGTGACGGTCGCGCCGTCGGGCGTCGCGACCGGCGCGCTCGCGATCGACGCGCCCGACCTCTCGGAAGTCGGGGCGCTCGCGCTGACCGAACTCGCAGGCGCGCTCAAGGGCGACGTCGCGCTTTCGGATCAGGGCGGCGTCCAGCGCGCCGTGGTGAAGCTCGACGGGTCAAACATCTCCGCGCCGGGCGCGAAGGTCGGCGCGCTCAAGGTCGACGCCGCCGTGCTCGACCCGGCCGGCAAGGTGACCGTCGACGGTTCCGTCGAGGGATCCGGGATCGTCGCCGGCGGGCAGGCGGTCGACCGGCTCTCGCTCGTCGCGAAGGGCGAGCCGAACGGAATGGACGTGTCGCTCGACATGGGAGCGAAGGCGTCGTCCGCGAAGGCGCAGGCGAGGGTCGCCTATGCGCCCGACCAGACGCGGATCGATCTCTCGCGGCTCGATCTTGCGGGCGGCGGCAAGACCGCCGCGCTGAACGGCCCGGCCGCCATCCGGCTGGTCGCCGAGGAGGTCGTGATCGACGCCTTCTCGCTTCGCGCGGGCGAGGGCGGCGTGCTCGACGTCTCCGGCCGCGCGGGCGAGACGCTCGACCTCAACCTCGCGCTGCGCGAGCTTCCGCTCGCGCTCGGCAACGCTTTCACGCCCGGCCTCGATCTCGCCGGTCAGGCCGACGGAACCGCAAAGGTCGCCGGCGCGGCGACGGCGCCGGTCGCCGACTACGACCTGAAGGTTTCGGGCCTGTCGATCGCAAAGCTCCGCGACGCCAAGGTTCCCCCGCTCACGATCGCGACCAGGGGACGCCTCGAAGGCCCGCGCGTGACGACCGACACGACGATCACCGGCGCGGGCGGCCTCGAGGCGCAGGCGCAAGGCTCCGCGCCGCTCGGCGAGGGCGACCTCGACATGACGGTGACGGTGCGCCGGCTCCCCCTCGCGCTCGCCAACGCCTTCCAGCCCGAGCTCGGATTCGGCGGCCGGCTCGAGGCCGACGCGCGGGTGACCGGCCCGGTGACGGCGCCGACCGGATCCTACAAGGCGAAGGTCGTCGACTTCACCTCGGCGCGCGCGAAGGGCGTCGCGCCGATCTCGATCGACGCGGCCGGCGAACTGCAGGCCGGCCGCGTCACGACCGACGCCGTGATCGCGGGCGGCGGCGGCGTTTGGGCGACGGCCAAGGGTTTCGTCCCGCTCGGTCAGGGCGACGTCGACATGGGCGTGTCGATCCGGGAGCTTCCGCTCGCGATCGCCAACGCTTTCGCGCCGGATCTCGGCCTCGGCGGCGTCCTGCGCGGTGACCTCAAGGTGAGCGGCCCGGTTTCCGCGCCGCGCGGAACCTACGATCTCAAGGTGGCCGATCTCGTCGCCGCGCCCGCCAAGGGGCTGCCGGCGCTTCAGGTCGAGACCCGCGGCGCGCTCGAGGGCGACCGCGCCACCACGGTCACGAGCGTCACGGGCGGCGGTCTCGATCTCGCCGCTCAGGGAACGGCGCCGCTCGGCGACGGCCCGATCGACATGGACGTCGCCATCCGCAATCTGCCGCTCAAGATCGCCGACGCGTTCTTGCCGCAGGCGTCGCTCAGCGGCGCGCTGACGGGTACGGCGAAGATCGGCGGGACCGCGAAGGCCCCGGCCGGAACCTACGACCTCACGGTCGCCGATCTCGCCTCGGCGCGCGCGAAAGGCGTTCCGCCGCTCGCCGTCTACGCCCGCGGCGACTTCGACCCGAAGCGCGTCGTCACCGACGCGCTGGTGACCGGCGGCGGCGGGATCGAGGCGAGCGCCAAGGGCTCGGCGCCGATCGGCGAGGGCGACCTCGACATGACGGTCGGCCTCAAGACCTTCCCGCTGGCGCTCGCGAACGCGTTCCTGCCCGAGCTTGGACTGGCCGGGACCGCGCAGGGCTCCGCCAAGCTCGCCGGCCCCGTCAAGGCGCCGATCGGAACCTACGACCTCACGGTGAAGGACCTGACGGCCGCGCAGGCCAAGAGCGTTCCGCCGCTTCAGATCGCGGCCAGGGGCGATCTCGCCGGCGACCGCGTCTCGACGGACGCCGCCATCACCGGCGCGGGCGGGATCAGCGTCACGGCGCAGGGCTCGGCGCCGATCGGCGCGGGCGATCTCGACATGAAGGTCGCGATCCGCGAGCTGCCGCTCGCGCTCGCCAACGGCTTCCGGCCGGAGCTCGGACTGTCGGGCGTGCTCCGCGGCGACGCGCGGGTGCTCGGGCCGGTCTCGGCGCCGCGCGGAACCTACGATCTCACGATCGCCGATCTTCTCTCGGCTCAGGCTAAGGGCGTGCCGGCGCTCAAGGTGGCGGCCAAGGGCGCGCTCGAAGGAAACCGCGTCACCACCGACGCGTCGGTGACGGGCGGCGGCGGGATTTCGGTTACGGCGAAGGGCTCCGCCCCCATCGGCGAGGGCGATCTCGACATGGCGGTCGCGATCAGGGAGTTGCCGCTCGCGCTCGCCAACGCCTTCAAGCCGGAACTCGGCCTCGCCGGCGTCCTCAAGGGCGACGCCAGGGTTTCGGGGCCGATCGCGGCTCCGCGGGGGACCTACGATCTTTCGGTTTCGGGGCTCACCACCGCGCGGGCGAAGGGCGTGCCGGCGCTCGCGATCGCGTCGAAAGGCGCGCTCGAAGGCGACCGGGTCACGACCGACACCACCGTTTCGGGCGGCGGCGGGGTGAGCCTTAAGGCGCAGGGCTCGGCCCCGCTCGGACAGGGCGACCTCGACATGGCGGTCGCGATCCGCGAGATCCCGCTCGCGCTCGCCAACGCCTTCTCGCCCTCGCTCGGCCTCGCGGGCAAGCTTACCGGCGACGTGAAGGTGTCAGGCCGCACGGCCGCGCCGCAGGGCGTCTACGATCTCGTGGTCGAGAACCTGACCTCCGCCCAGGCCAGAGGCGTGCCGGCGCTGCGGATCACGTCGAAGGGCGCTCTCGAAGGCTCGCGGGTGACGACCGACACGGCGGTCACCGGCGGAGGCGGCGTGCGGCTGACGGCGAAAGGCGCGGCGCCGATCGGCGCGGGCGACCTCGACATGACGGTCGACGTCGCCGAACTGCCGCTCGCAATCGCGAACGGCTTCTCGCCGGGCCTCGGGCTTTCGGGCAAGCTCGCGGGCGGCGCCAAGGTCGCCGGTCCGCTCTCGGCGCCGACCGGCGACTACGACCTGCGCGTCACCGGCCTGACGGCCGCCGCGGCGAAGGGCGTTCCCGCGCTTCAGATTGCGGCGAAGGGCGCGCTCGCCTCGGGTCGCGTGACCACCGACACCGCGATCACCGGCGGCGGCGGAATCAGCGTCACGGCCAAGGGCTCCGCGCCGCTCTCCGCGACCGGGCCGCTCGACGTCGCAATCCTGATCCGCAACGTGCCTCTCTCGCTCGCCAACGGCTTCTCGCCGGGCCTCGGCGCCAACGGCATGCTGCAGGGCGAGGCGAAAGTCGGAGGGACCGCGTCCGCTCCGTCCGGAACCTATGCGCTGAAGGTCACGGGGCTCTCGACGCAGGCGACCCGCGGCGCGGGCGTGCCGCCGGCCGCGATCGACGCCAAGGGGCGGCTCGACGGCAAGCGCGTCTTCACCGACACGGTGGTCACCGCGGCCAGCGGACTGCGCGTCACGGCGAGGGGATCAGCCCCGCTCGGCGCGGGCGACCTCGACCTTCAGGTCGTGGGGCGCGCTCCGCTCGCCTTCCTCAACGACACGCTCTCGGTGTCGGGCGACCGCATCGACGGCGTCGCCACCTTCGACATGAAGGTCGGCGGCGGGACCTCTTCGCCGCGGATCAACGGAACGGGCGCGCTGCAGAACGCCTCCTATTCGAACCGCGTTTCCGGCCTCCAGCTTCGTGCGATTCAGGCCTCGATCGCCGCAAACGGAACCAATATCGAGCTCCGCAGCCTCCGCGCGACGACGCGCAACGGCGGCACGATCTCGGGTTCGGGCCGCGTCGCGGTCGATCCGGCCGCGGGCTTTCCGGGCGAGATCAACTTCCAGGCGCAGAACGCCGAGGTGGTCGGGACCGACATCGTGACCGCCATCACGGACGCGAACCTGAAGCTTCAGGGACCGCTCGCGCGCCGGCCGGTGGTCAACGGCACGATCCGCACCCGCTCCGTGGAAATCCAGATCCCGGACCGCATTCCCGCGCAGTACACGCCCCTGCCGGACGTGAAGCATCGCGGCGCTTCTCCGGCCGTCACGCGCCAGCTCAAGATGGTCAATACGGGCGGGGGCAAAGCCGGCTCGAAGGAGGACGCCTTCCTCGCGACGCTCGACATCGACGTGGTGGCGGACAACCGGATCTTCATCCGCGGGATGGGCATGGCGGCGGAGGCCGGCGGCCGGATCAAGATCACCGGCACTTCCGCCGATCCGCAGCCGGTCGGCGCCTTCGACCTGCGGTCCGGCCGCAGCTCCATCACGGTGCTCGGCAAGCGGCTGAACTTCACGCGCGGGCAGGTGGGCTTCGCGGGCGATCTCGACCCGACGCTCGATTTCCTCGCGGAGACGCCAGCGAAAGGCATCACGGCGCAGGTGGTCATCACCGGCAACGCTTCGTCGCCGAAGATCGAATTCACCTCGAACCCCGCGGTGCCGCAGGACGAGGTGCTGTCGCGCCTGCTGTTCGACAAGTCATCGGGCGAGCTGACGCCGAGCCAGGCCATCACGCTCGCCCAGGCGGTCGCCCAGTATTCCGGCGTCGGCGGCGGCGGCGCGGGGCCGCTCGACAGCCTGCGCAAGGGACTCGGAGTCGACAGTCTCGACCTCGCCGCCGGCTCCGGCGGCGGCTTCGGGCTCGGCGTCGGAAAGTACATTTCCGACAACATCTATCTCGGCGTGACGCAGGGCGCGTCGCCGGAAACAACCGGGGTGACGGTCGACATCGACATCACCAAGAACATCAAGGCGCAGGGGATGGCGGGGGCCGCGGGGAATACCTCCGCGGGCGTCGCCGTCGAATGGGATTACTGAGCAGGCGCGGCACGCCGTCGGCGGATCGTGGATCGTGACGTCACATGAACGATGAGGCGGAAGAGGCGCGGCGCCGCACGAGCGAACGGATCGCAGAGGTCCGCGCGCGTTTCGCCGCGGGCCTGACCGAGCGCGTGAACGCCCTCTCGGCTCTGGCCATGAGGGCCGGCGGGGCGGATCGCGCCGCGGCCGCTGAAGCGTTCGGCGGGCTGCGGCTCGGGCTGCACAATCTCGCCGGGGGCGCGCCGACGCTCGGGCTGCCGGCGCTCGGCAGGGCGGCGGCGACGCTCGAAAAGCGGCTGATCGCGGCCCGCTGTCCGGACGGCGGCCTCGACGCGGAGACGGCGGCGTCGCTCGCCAGAGACGTCGCCGGGCTGCCGTCGACGATCGGGTAGGGCGCCCGCCCGCGACGACGGCCGACAGGCGGCGAAGGGTCAGCTCGCGCGGCGCAGCGCCGCGCCCGGCGCCTCGGCGCGGTCGCGGGCGGGCTTCGCCTTGTCCGTCATCGGCGCGAGCGCGCTCATGACGCGGACGGCGGGCAGGGCGACGATCACCTCGGTGCCTTCCCGGAGCTTCGATTTCAGCGAGAAGCTCCCGCCGTGAAGGTCGATGAGGCCCTTGACGATCGGCAGGCCGAGTCCCGCGCCCTGCTCGGCGGTCTTGATCGCGAGGCTGCCCTGGCCGAAGGAGGCGAGGACGGTCGGGATCTCCTCTTCGGGAATGCCGGGCCCGGTGTCGGCGACCGACACGTACTGGCCGCCCGAGGCCGTCCAGCCGAGCTTGATGCGGATCTCGCCGCCCTGGGGCGTAAACTTGATGGCGTTCGACAGCAGGTTGAGCACGATCTGGCGGATCGCCCGCTCGTCCGCCCAGACCGGCGGCAGGTTCGGCTCGACGATCTCGCGGATATGGATGCCGCGCTTCTTCGCGCGCAGCATGAGGAGATGGTGGCAATCCTCGACGATGTAAGCGAGACGCACGCTCTCCTCGTTCAGCTCGTACCGCCCCGCCTCGATGCGCGACAGGTCGAGGATCTCGTTGATGAGGTTGAGCAGGTGCTGGCCCGACTGGTGGATGTCGTCGGCGTATTCCTTGTAGGTCGGCGTGGCGTGGCGCCCGAAGATCTCGGCCTTCATGACCTCGGAGAAGCCCAGAATGGCGTTGAGCGGCGTTCTCAGCTCGTGGCTCATCGTGGCGAGGAAGCGGGACTTGGCGAGGTTCGCCTCCTCGGCCCGGCGGCGGGCCTCGTCGGAGTTGGCCTTGGCCTGCTCGAGCTCGCCGATCAGCGCGTCCTTCTCGGCGCGGAACTCGAGCGTTTCGAGCGCAGTGGCGTGAAGGCGCTGGGCGAGGAGAAGAAAGTAGATCGCGGAGCCTGCGGTGAGGGCCGCGACGGCGTTGCCGGCCGCGCCGCCCTTGGCGGCGTAGACCGCGATCACGACGGCCGCGATCGGGATCGTCGCCGCGCAGACCGCGGCGGGCGCGGTCGCGGACAGCATGGTCGCGACCGCGAGGCCGACCAGCATGACGAAGATCGACACGACCTCGGCCGCCGCGCCCGTCGGGCTCGCGTCGGCCAGCAGCACGACCATCGAGCCCCAGGCGAGGCCGTTCAACGCTTCCGCCGCGGCGAAGCGCCAGCTCCAGCGTCGAACGTCTTTCGCCTCCACCTCCTGCGAGATGAAGCGGCGGGCGAAAACCATGACGAGCCCATGCCCGGCGAACGCCGCGGCGAGCCACGCGAGAGCGAGCGCGGGCGGAAGCCAGACCATCGAGACGCCGGCGATCACCACGGCGACGCCGAGCGACACGAGCACGGCCGAGAGCCGGTTCTGGGCGTAGATGCGGGCGAGTTCGACCGTGAACTCCGGCCGTGGACCGGAGCTCGACGTCAGCGTCTCGCGCGCCGCCCTGACTTTCTGGCTTACGAGCCTGCGGCGTTCGGACGTTTCGCTCGTCCGGCGGTCGGACGACCGCTCCGCCGGGAGGTCGAACATGTCCACGTGTCGGGGGCCTGTCTGTCATTCGCTAGGGACGCCAACATGGCCGACAAACCTTTAAGACCCGCTGACCTGATCGTTCGATTTCAACGGAACGCGCGATGAAGTCGCCTCACGGCGGCGCCCGGGCGGAGCGCGATCTCGAAGCGATTCTGGCCGAGATCCGCGCCTGCCGCATCTGCCGGGACGCGCCGCGGGGACGCCCTCTGCCGCATGAGCCGCGGCCGGTCGTGCGGGCGCGCGCCTCCGCCCGCATCGCGATCTGCGGGCAGGCGCCCGGCACGCGCGTCCATGCGAGCGGGGTGCCGTTCTCCGATCCGTCCGGCGTGCGTCTTCGCGGCTGGCTCGGGGTCAAGGAAGCCGAGTTCTACGACGAGGCCCGCGTCGCGATCGCGCCGATGGGGTTCTGCTTCCCCGGCCTGACGGCCGGCGGAGCGGATCTTCCGCCGCGACGCGAATGCGCGCCGGCCTGGCGAGCCGCGCTGTTCTCGCATCTTCCAGACCTCGAACTGGTGGTCGCGGTTGGCCGGCCGGCTCAGCTCTGGCATCTCGGCGGCGACGCGGCCCCGAACCTCACCGAAACCGTCGCCGCCTGGCGCGGCGTCCTGGAGCGTCCGGGCTCGCCAACGGTGTTTCCCCTCCCGCATCCGTCGTGGCGCAACAACGCCTGGCTCAAGCGGAACGCTTGGTTCGAGACGGAAGCCGTCCCCGAACTGCGGCGCATGATCAGGCGGCTGCTCGACGGCGAATCTTGACGCCACGGCCGCAGGGCGGCCCACGGCGGGACGTGACATCGACGAATGGGCGGATGCGCGCCTCGGAGGAGCGGCCTCGATGATTCGACGTTTCGCAGCGGCGACCGCAATGGCGGTCGCTCTCGCCGCCGCGGCGGCGAGCCCCGCGGGCGCTCAGGACGCCGGCCAGAGCCGGGCGGAGAAGAGGGAGCAGCGGTCGGAACGGCTGCTGAAGCGTTTCGACCGGCTCGACAAGAACCGCGACGGCGTCCTCGACCGTTCCGAGGTCGAGCGTCCGTCCATGCGTCTCTTCAAGCGCGCGGACCGCAACAATGACGGCGTGGTCGACCGCGACGAGGTCACGCGGCTCGAGGAGGCCCGCGGCCGCAGAGGCGGAAAGAACGCGGGCCGCCAGGGCGGTGGGCAGAGGCTGGAGAAACGCTTCGAAAGGGCCGATAAGAACGGCGACGGGCGTGTGACCCGCGAGGAGTTCCTCGGCCGGACGCCGCGCTGGTTTTCCCGCGCCGACGTCGACCGCGACGGCCGCGTGACGAAGGCGGAGCTCGAGGAGTTTCTCGAGCGCGGGCCTGCGAAGCGCGGCAAGAGGAACAGGGACGACGAGTGATGGGCCGAGCGGGGGGCGGAGGTGCCGGGTGATGGCGGCTTCAATCGCGATCGCGCCCGCTTACGACGGACGGCGCATGGCTTCGGGTGAGACGGCTCGGCCGGAACGGCCCGAGACGGGTGAGGACGACGCGTTGATGGCGCGGGTCGCGGCCGGCGACCAGCGCGCGTTTTCGCGCCTCGTCGCGCGCCACGCGCCGCGGGCTCAGGCGCTCGCCCATCGGTTCACGGGCTCGGCGACCGAGGCCGAGGACATCGTGCAGGAGGCGTTCTGGCGGGTGTGGCGTTCGGCCGCGCGATGGCAGCCCGGCGGAGCGTTGTTCTCGACCTGGCTTCACCGGATCGTGGTCAATCTCTGCGTCGACCGCGCCCGGCGCCAGAGAATAAGAAACTGGTTGCCCTTCGCGGACGCTTTCGACCCGCCCTCGGACGAGCCGGGACCGGAGCGCTCGCTCGCCGATCGAGACGAGGTCGCGAAGGTCAGGGCCGACATACTTTCGCTCCCCGAACGCCAGCGCGCGGCGCTGCTGCTGTCGGCCGACGGGGAGCGTTCAAACGCCGAAATCGCAACCGTGCTGGAGACGAGCGAGAAGGCGGTGGAATCGATGCTTGTGCGCGCCCGGCGGACGCTTCGCGCCCGGCTCGCGACGCGCGAGGAGAACTGAGATGACGGATCAGGGGCGGATCGACCTTTTCGCCGAGCGGCTGGACGCCCTCGGCCCGGATTTTTCGCGCTGGCCGGAAGCCGAAGCCTCCGCGGCGCGCACGCTCGTGCTGAGGTCGGAAGGCGCGCGCCAGCGCCATGACGAGGCGCGGCGGCTCGCCGGGCTGGTCGGGGAGGCTGCGGCCTCCGATATGCCGAACGGTCTCGCCTTCCGCATCGTCTCGGAAGTTTCGGCGCGGCGGAGCGACAGGCTTGGCTGGCTGTTCTATTCGCCGCGGCGCTTCGGGCTCGCCGGTGCGGGTCTCTGCGCGGTCGCGCTCGCGGTCGGCGTCGCGCTCGGGGCGCTCGGCCAGTCGGCCCAGGCGGACGGCGGCGCCGACGTCGACGTCGGCTCGGTGTTCTCGCTGACCTTGACGGACGGAGACCTGTGACGACGACGCGG
Organism: Ancylobacter novellus; assembly: GCA_003241695.1. Taxonomy (GTDB): domain Bacteria; phylum Pseudomonadota; class Alphaproteobacteria; order Rhizobiales; family Methylopilaceae; genus Methylopila. Next base: position 277,161 of record QFPN01000002.1, read on the forward strand.
CGGCCTCACGGCCTCGTCTACGCCCTGCTCGCGGTCTCCCTCGTCGCGAACATGGTCGCGGCGGGGTACTTTCTCGGCGCGGGCTTCGCGGAATACAGCGGGAAGCCTCCGCGGACCCAGCGCTCGGTCGAGAGCACCATCGAGTTCGTGGTCGGCCGCTACCCGGAAGCGGTTCGTCCCACCATTCGGCAGAAGCTGGAGGCGCGTCGGACGGAGATGAAGGCCGCGCTTCACGAAATGCGCGCCGCCCGGGTGGAGACGCGCAAGGCGATCCGCCAGGAGCCGCTCGACAAGGAGCGGATCGAGAAGGCCTTCGCGGCGTCGCGCGAGAAGATGACCGCGTTCCAGAGCCTCATCCAGGGCGCGATCATCGAGGCCCTTCCGGACCTTCCGCAATCCGAACGCGGCAAGCTTGAAAAGGACGAGGACGCCGAGGAGGTGAAGCCGTGACCGCTTTCGCTCGACTGCAATTGATCGTCCTCGCCGGCGCGCTCGGACTGATCGCTGCGACGGCGGCGCAGGCCCAGAGCCCCAGGCCGCCGGTCAAGTACACTCTTATGATCATGGCGGGAGGAATCGGCGCCGATCCCGCGCGCCGCGACGGCGTCGCTCTCGGCGGGGCCGGCATCTTCATGGGGCGCGAGGAGTGCGAGGCGGCCGGCGCCGGCGTGAGATTCGGCATCGTCAGCCAGGGAGAGGGGCAGCCGCCGCCGACCATCGTCTGGATCTGCGTGCCGCTGAACAAGCCCTGACCGGAACGGGGACGGTTCAGGCGGCGCGCGTGCGCCGCGTCATCGCCTTCTCAAGCGCGTTCCAGACGCGACGGACGATCTCGACCACCACGAGATAGATCGCCGCCGCCCAGAGATAGACCTCGAAATCGAGCGAGCCGGAGAAGGCGCGTTTCGTCGCGGTGGTGAGGTCGACCACGGTAATGACGCTCGCGACCGAGCTCGCCTTGATCATCAGCACCAGTTCGTTGCCGAGCGGCCGCAGCGCCAGGACCAGCGCCTGCGGGCCGAGCACCAGCCGGTAGATCGCGAAACGTCCCATGCCGAGCGCCTGGGCGGCCTCGGTCTGGCCGGCCGGCGTCGCCCTGAGCGCGCCGCGCAGGATTTCGGCCTGATAGGCGGCGGTGTTGAGCGTGAAGGTTATGACCGCGCACCAGAAGGCGTCGCGGAATACGGGCCAGATCCCGAGGTCGGCGAGGGCGTGGCGGAACTGGCCGGAGCCGTAATAGACGAGGAAGAGCTGGCACAGCACCGGCGTGCCGCGGAACAGGCCGGTGAAGCCGGCCGCCAGCATGCGCGTCGCAGGTCCCCCTTCGATCCTCGCGATCGCGATCGGGCCGGCGAGCGCGAAGCCGAGCGGAACGGCGACCGCGACGAGGGTGAGCGTGACGCCGAGGCCCTGCAGTAGGCTCGGGCCGTAGCGGGCCAGCAGGTCGGCGTCGAGGCCGGCGGCGGAGGCTAGGGCAAGAATCGTCTCCATCGCGCTCACCCGCCCGCCGGCGCGACGCCGCGGTTGGCGCGGCGTTCGGCGAACAAGATCGCGAGCGCCGAGCCCGCGGACATTGCGAGATAGATCAGGCAGGCGGTCGAGTAGAACAGGAACGGCTGCTTGGTCGCGAGCGCGGCGAGATAGCTCTCGCGCATGAGGTCCGGGAGCGCGATGACCGAGACCAGCGACGTGTCCTTGAGCAGCGTCATCCAGTTGGCGCCGAGGCCGGGCAGCGCGAGCCGCCAGACCTGCGGCAGCACGACGAGGCGCATCGTCTGGCCGCGCGACAGGCCGAGCGCTTCCGCCGCCTCCCGCTGGCCCTCGGGCACGCCGCGGATCGCGCCCGAGAAGCTTTCGCTCGAAAACGCGCCGAACACGAGCGCGAGCGCCGCGACGCCGGCCCAGAAGGCGTCGACGCCAGGCGTCGCGCCCGAAGGCGGAAGCCCGGCCAGTCGCTCGCCGAGAGCGACGACTGCGCCTGCGAGCCGCGGCGCGCCGTAATAGACGAGGAAGATGGTGAGCAGTTCTGGCAGGCCGCGGAACACGGTGGTGTAGGCTTCGCCGAGGGCGCGCGCGATCCAGGCCCCCACGCTCTTGGCCCGCGCGTTCTTGGCGAAGGCTGCGGCCAGCCCCACGGCGAGGCCGATCGGCAACGCCGCGAGCGCGAGCCGCAACGTCGTCCAGGCGCCCATGAGCAGTTCGTCGCCCCAGCCGGCCGGTCCGAAGGCGAGCGCTGCGAAAGGCGGGGGAATGGCCAAGGCGCGCGCCGCTCAGTAGACGCTGAAGGGGAAGTAGCGGGCGTTGATGCGCCCGTATTCGCCATCGGCCCGCAGCGCCTCGACGCCTTTGTCGATGACGGCCTTCAGCTCCACGTCCTCCTTGCGGAGCGCGGCCCCGACGCCGTCGCCGAAATAGGCCGGGTCCGAGATGTCCCCGCCCGTCGAGCGGCAGCATTTGCCCTCGTCGGTGTCGTTGAGCCATGGCAGCAGGACGAGCTTGTCGCAGAGCATGGCGTCGAGCCGGCCCGAGACGAGGTCGAGATTGGCCTCGTCCTGCGCCGAATAGAGCTTCACCTCGACGCCCGCCGGGGCATAGACCTGCTCGAGATAGCGGGCGCTGACCGTCGCCGCCTGCGCGCCCACGATCTTGCCGCGCATGGCGGGCGGCGAGACGTCCATGCCGGCGTTCGCGCTGTCGACCGCGAACAGGGCCGGCGACGAATAGTACTTCTCCGAAAACGCCACGACCTTGCGGCGCTCGTCGGTGATCGACATCGAGGCGAAGACCGCGTCGTATTTTTTCGCGAGCAGGCCGGGGATCAGGCCTTCCCAATCCTGCGCCACGAACGAGCAAGTCAGGTTCTCGCGGGCGCAGACCGCTTTCGCGAGATCGATCTCGAACCCCTGCAGCGAACCGTCGGACGCGATGAAGTTGAACGGCGGATAGGCCCCCTCGGTCGCGATGCGCAGGGTCTTTCGCTCGTCGGCGGAAGCGGCGGCGGCGAAGGCGACCAGAAGCGCCGTCAGAAGCCGGCGAAACATCCTTCGCGAGAACGATCCGTCCGCGGCCATGGCGCTTCGCGCTCCGATGCTGATCGCCATGATTTCACTGCGGCTTTCCTTCGGCAACGCGACCTTCCGCCTCCGCCGCGGTCAGTAGGGATCGAAGGAGAAATACTTCTTGCGGAGGGCGGAATAGGTTCCGTCCGCCCGGATCGCGGTCAGGGCGGCGTCGACCAGTTCCTTCAGTTCAACGTCGTCCTTGCGCATGGCGGCGCCCACGCCTCTTCCGAAATAGGCGGGATCCGTCAGGTCGTCGCCCGTCACTTCGCAACAGCGGGCGAGCGGCGAGTTCGCGAGCCAGTAGACCATGGCCGTCTTGTCGCCGAGCAGCGCGTCGATCCGGCCTTCCGCGAGATCGAGCCGGGCTTCGTCGATCGTATGGTACAGTTTCAGGACGGCGCCTTGAGGAACGTAGTGGTCCTGAAGGTAGCGCGCGCTCGTGCTCGCGATCTTCGCCCCGACCTTCAGGCCCTTCATCGCCTTCGGAGCCGTCGAGGCCACCGGCTTGGCCTTGTTGTCCACGAACATCGCGCGGGCGTCGTAGTATTTCTTGGAGAACGCTACGTTGGCCTCGCGCGGCGGCGTGATCGTCAACGAGGCGAACGCGATGTCGTAGCGCCCTGCGATCAACGCCGGAATGATGCCGGCGAAGTCCTGGGTCATGAATTCGCAGGTCGCCCTCAGCCTCCGGCAGACCTCCCGCGCGAGATCGATCTCGAAGCCCTGAAGCTGGTTCATGGCGTCGAGAGAGTTGAAGGGGGGATGGGCGCCTTCCGAGGCGACGCGGATGCGCGTCCAGTCCTTGGCGGAGGCGAGGCCGGTCGCGAGCGCCAGGGCGAGGAGGAGCGGCGGCCCCAGAGCCGAAGATCGAAGCGCCATCGTCGGATCTTTCAGGATTCGAACTGTCCCGATGCTACCGCGTCGACCGCTCCCGCCAAGCGTCCTGATCCCAAAGGCGGGCTTCCGCGCGGGCGACGTCCGCGGGCTCGTCGAGGTCCAGGAAATCGAGCGCGCCGGAAAACATGACCGCGACAGCGCCGAGTTCTTCCAGCGCGCGCTTCGGCGACCGCAGCCCCTGGCCGGCGAGCGCCTGAAGCCGGGGCAGGGCGGCGACGGGCCAGAGCGCGTCGAGCGGCTCAACGCCATGCGGTCCGTAAGCCGCGGCCGCCCCGTCGCCCGCAGCCTCCGCGAGCCGCGGCACGAGATCGGCCGGGGGGAAGGGCGCGTCTCCCGGAACGGTCGCGAGATGGGTGACGCGGGGAAGGCCCGCGGCCCAGGCGAGGCCCGCGAGCACGCCCGCGAGCGGTCCTTCGGGCGCGTCCGGGTCGTCGGGCAGAACCGTCGTTCCGAAATGGCCGAAACGAGCCGGATCTCCGTTCGCCGACAGCGCGAGCGCGCCGACCTGCGGGCGGAAGCGTTCGAGCAGGTGTTCGAGCGCCGGCCGCCCCGCGATTGTGATCAGGGCCTTGTCGCCGCCGCCCATGCGGGTCGCGCGCCCGCCCATGACGACCAGCCCCGCGACGCTGCGGGGAGGGCGGTCTGCGGCTGCGGTTTCGGGCTGCGCGTCGATCATCGGCGCATTTGACCCGGAGGCCGCGCAAGGTCCATAGGGCTTTGGAAACGCTTCAGGGAGTTCAGCATGCCGACCGAAGACGACGTCAGGCGCGCGCTCGCGGCGGTTCCCGCACCGGACGGCGCGACGAGCCTCGCGGAGTCGGCCGCGCTCTCGAAGATCGCCGTGATGGGCGGGCGCGTGATCTTCTCGATCGAGACGACCCCCGAGCGGGCCGGCGCGGTCGAAACGATCCGCCGGGCGGCCGAGGCCGCGGTGAAGGCCCTGCCGGGCGTCTCCGACGTGCTGGTGGCGCTGACGGCGGAACGCGCTCCGGGCTCCGCGCCGGCGCCTGCGCCGAAGCCGGCGGGTTCGCCCATGGCGTCCCGCGGAGCGCGCGAGGCCGCGCCCGGCGCGGCGGCGCCCCAGCGGCCGCAGTCGCAAGGCGGCGCGGGCGTGCCCGGCGTCCGGCACATCGTGGCGGTCGCGTCCGGCAAGGGCGGCGTCGGCAAGTCGACCACCGCGGCCAATCTCGCGCTCGCGCTCAAGAATCAGGGACTGCGCGTCGGCCTGATGGACGCCGACGTCTACGGTCCCTCCGTCCCGACGCTGTTCAACCTGCACGACCGGCCCGAGGTCGAAGGCAAGCTGATGAAGCCGCTCGAGGCGCACGGCCTCAAGATCATGTCGATCGGCTTCCTCGTGGACGCCGGCACGGCGATGATCTGGCGCGGGCCGATGGTGATGTCGGCGCTGACCCAGATGCTGACCGAGGTCGCCTGGGGCGAGCTCGACGTGCTGATCGTCGACATGCCGCCCGGCACCGGCGACGCCCAGCTCACCATGGCGCAGCGCGTCAAGCTGTCCGGAGCGGTGATCGTGTCGACCCCGCAGGATCTCGCGCTCGCCGACGCCCGCCGCGGCGTGGCGATGTTCCGCAAGGTCGACGTGCCGATCCTCGGCATCGTCGAGAACATGAGCTACTACTGCTGCCCGGAATGCGGCCATCGGGCCGATCTGTTCGGCCATGGCGGCGCTCGCGCCGAGGCGCAGACGATGGGAACGCCGTTCCTCGGCGAGATCCCGCTCGCGCTGGAGATCCGCGCGCAGTCCGACGCCGGCTCGCCGATCGTCGCGCAGGACCCCGAAGGCGCGCACGCCAAGGCCTATGGCGGCATCGCCGAGGCGCTGTGGGCGCGGCTTTCGCAGGGCGCCCCCGGCCGCGTCGCGCCGCGGATCGTCATCGAGCGGTGAGATCGTCCGCGGCGGTCATTCGGCCGCCGCGTCGAGACCGAGGCGCGCGGCCATGACGGGCCGCTCGCCGGCGCCGACGAGGTCGGCGAGCGTCTTGCCGTCCAGAACCGACTGAAACGCCTGGAGCGCCTCGCCGAGAAGGCGTTGCAGCCGGCACGCCCCGATCAGCGCGCAGCCGGGGCCGTCCGCCTGGAAGCAGGCGACCAGCGCCATGTCGTCCTCGGTGAACCGCACCACGTCGCCGACATTGATCTCAGCCGCCGGCCGCGCGAGCCGCAGCCCGCCGCCGCGGCCGCGCGTCGTCGCCACGAAGCCGCCGCGGCCGAGATTGTGCACCACCTTCACCAGATGGTTCTCCGAGATGCGGTGCGCCTCCGCGATCTCGCGGATCGACACGCGCCGGTCGGTCCGGAGCGCGAGGTAGATCAACGCGCGCAGCGCATAGTCGGTGTGGAGCGTGAGGCGCATAGGAAAGATATATCCGCTTTACATCTTTTGACCAGCGCTCCATAAGGTGCATCGTTCGTATACCTTATGGAGGTCGGCATGGCCCGGCAGCTCAGCGAAGACACGATTGCGGTGGTGAAGGCGACGGTTCCCGCGCTCGAGGCCCACGGCCTCGCGATCACGCGGCGCATGTATGAGCGGATGTTCGCGAACGAGGCGATCCGCGATCTGTTCAACCAGTCGCATCACGGCGAGGCCGGATCGCAGCCGCGCGCGCTCGCTGGGGCGGTGCTCGCCTACGCTCGGAACATCGACAATCTCGGCGCGCTCACGGGGGCGGTCGAGCGTATCGCCCAGCGCCATGTCGGGCTCAACATCCTGCCGGAGCACTACCCTTACGTCGCCGAGGCGCTGCTGGGCGCGATCAAGGATGTACTCGGCGACGCCGCGACGCCCGAAATCCTCGGCGCGTGGGGCGAGGCCTACTGGTTCCTGGCCGACGTCCTGATCGGCCGCGAGGCGGCGATCTACCAGGAGCACGACGCGGCGCCCGGCGGCTGGACGGGCTGGCGCGATTTCGTTGTCGTTGAGCGGAAGGCCGAGAGCGAGGTGGTCGTCTCCTTCGTGCTGAAGCCCGCCGACGGCGGACGCGTGATGCGCCATCGGCCCGGCCAGCATCTGACGTTCTGGCTCCAGATCCCCGGCCATGCGCCGATCAAGCGCAACTACAGCATCTCGTCCGCTCCGGGGGACGACGGCTATCGCATCAGCGTCAAACGCGAGCCGGGCGGTCTCGCCTCCAACTGGCTGCACGACCATGCCGAGGTGGGCACGGTCCTGAAGACCGCCGCGCCCGCTGGCGAGTTCGTCGCGCCGGAAAAGCTGGAACGCCCGCTCGTGCTCGTCAGCGGCGGGGTCGGCGTGACGCCGCTCCTCAGCATGTTTTCGACGCTTGCGCGGGAAAAGTCGGCCTTCCCGGTCCATTTCGTCCACGCCGCGATTTCGGGCGCGACGCATGCGCTCGGGGCGGAGGCCCGCTCGCTCGCGAACGGGGACGCGCGCGTCACGGTCTTCTACGAAACGCCGCGGATCGAGGATCGGCGCGGCGAGGCCTATGACGAAGAGGGCAGGGTGACGGCCGACTGGCTCGCGGCCAACACGCCGCTCGCGGACGCGGACTACTATCTCTGCGGACCGCGGCCGTTCCTTCGGGCTGTCGCCAGCGCGCTCGGCGCCTCGGGCGTTTCTGCGGGGCAGATCCGGTACGAGTTCTTCGGCCCGACCGACGAGGCGCTCGCGGCCTGAGGACGACGCGCCGCCGCTCCCTCCGATGCGGCTGGAGGGAGCGGTTCTCATCCTGAATAGAATTATTCTAAATTAAGGTTCGAGCGAAAAAATCCATGTGATCAAAAGCCATTAGGCGTGATTTGACTTTTTCGTGAGCGGGGAGCTTCGGTTCTGCCAGACGCCTCGGACCGCTTTTCCGGCAGGCGCCGTTCGAAGGCTCCGCGATTTCAGGGAGAACGGATCCATGACGACGAAGTGGTTGGGCGCGCTCGCCGGCGCCGCGCTTTGCGCTTTTCTCGCGGGCCCCGCGGCGGCCGATGACGACGACGCCAAGGCGCCCGCGCCCAAGGAGGTGCTGAAGACCTATTCGGACATCGCGCAGGCGATGTACGGCGACGCCGTCATCGGCGCGAAGGCGCTGCAGGGCAAGGTCGACGCCTTCCTGAAGGACCCGACCGACGCGACGCTGGCCGACGCCCGCAAGGCCTGGATCGACTCCCGCCCGGCCTATCAGCAGACCGAGGGCTACCGGTTCGGCAACAAGTCCGTGGACGACCTCGAGGGCCGCGTGAACGCCTGGCCGCTCGACGAGGGGCTGATCGACTATGTCGACGCCAAATATGGCGACAGCTCCGACGAGAACCCCTATTTCACGGCCAACGTCATCGCCAATCCGAAGATCAAGATCGGCCGCAAGACCGTCGACGCCTCGAAGATCACGCCCAACCTGCTGAACTCGCTTCAGGAGATCGGCGAGGTCGAGGCCAATGTCGCGATCGGCTACCACGCCGTCGAGTTCCTGCTCTGGGGGCAGGACCTGAACGGCACGGGGCCGGGCGCCGGGAACCGTCCCGCGACCGACTATGTCCAGGGCGACGGCTGCACCCACGGCAATTGCGACCGGCGCGCCGACTATCTGCGCGTCGTCTCCGGCATGCTGGTGAAGGACCTCCAGAACATGGAGGCGCTGTGGGAGCCGAAGGGCAAGGCCCGCGTCGCGCTCATGAAGAAGAAGGGCGCGGCCGCGCTCGCGCCGATCTTCACCGGCCTCGGAAGCCTCTCCTACGGCGAGCTCGCCGGCGAGCGGATGAAGCTCGGCCTCATCCTGCACGACCCCGAGGAGGAGCATGACTGCTTCTCGGACAACACCCACAACTCGCACTACTACGACATCGTCGGCATGTCGGAGATCTGGAAGGGCCACTACAAGCGGCTCGACGGCACGATGGTGCAGGGTCCGTCGATCCGCGACTACGCCAAGGCCAAGGCGCCGGAGCAGACCGAGAAGCTCGACGATCTGTTCTCCGAGACGCTGTCGAAGGCGCAGGTCATGAAGGACAAGGCCGACGGCGGCATGGCCTATGACCAGATGATCGGCGAGGGCAACGCCGAGGGGAACAAGATCCTCCAGGACGTGATCGACGCCCTTGTGGCCCAGACCCACGGCGTCGAGGCCGTGGTGGCGAAGCTCGGCGTGAAGATCACGGTGGAAGGCTCCGACAGCCTCGACAACCCCGAGAAGGTCACGCAGTAAGCTGGAGTTCAGGCTGCGCCTCGCGTCCCGGCCTTGAGCCGGGACCCATGGCCGTCGACGTCCGGCCATAAGGCGGAGCGCTGACTTGCATGATGCGTTTGCGTTCATGGGTCCCGGCTCAAGGCCGGGACGCGAGGGTGGCGGCGGCTTCCTGATGTCGCGTCTCGGCGTTTCCCGCAGAACCCTGCTCGGCGGCGGCCTCGCGGTCGCCGGCGCGGCGCTGCTTTCGGCGCGGGGCTTCGCCAAGGGGCCAGCCGCCGCCAAGGGGCCGCCCGAGCGCGCGCTCAAGCCCGCGACCGGAGAGAAGCAGGTCTCGCTCGTCGCCGCCGAGCGCGGGGCGAAGCTGCTCGGCGCCGACGGTCCCGAAAGCCGCCTCTGGACCTATGGCGACGACCTGTTCCGTCTCGTCCGCCTCACGCAGGGCGAGACGCTCGCGGTCGATTTCGAGAACCGGCTGCCCGAGCACACCTCGATCCACTGGCACGGGCTCAGGATCCCGAACGATCAGGACGGCGTGCCCTACGTCACCCAGCCGCCGGTGAGGCCGGGCGAGCGCCACGCCTATCGCTTCACGCCGCCGGACGCCGGCACTTTCTGGTTCCACCCGCATTGCGACACCGTCTCCCAGCTCGGCCGCGGCCTCGCCGGCGTGATGGTGGTCGACGGCGACGAGACCAAACCTTACGACGCCGACGTCGTGGTCGTGCTGAAGGACTGGCGGCTCGACGAGGCGACCGGCGGCTGGCTGCCCTTCGCGACGACCCGCGGCGAGCTTCGCGCCGGCACCTTCGGCACGGTCCGCACCGCGAACGGCGAGCGGGCGCCGACCATTCCGCTGCCGGCCGGCGGCGACTGTCGCCTTCGCCTGCTCAACCTCGACTCGACCCGCGTCGGCGACCTCTCCTTCGACGGTATGGAGGCCGCCGTCGTCGCGATCGACGGCAACGCCGTCGCGCCGTTCCCGCTGACCGACTGGCGGCTCGGGCCGGCGATGCGGCTCGACGTGGTGGTCCGCGCCCCCGCGCCGGGGAAGACGGGCGCGCTGGTCGATTACTTCGCCGCGAAGCCCGTCACGCTCGCGACCTTCCGCGGCGAGGGCGAGGCGAAGCCGGCGCGCGACTTCGACCCGGCGCCGCTCACCCGCAACCCGATCCCCGAGCCGAAACTCAAGGGCGCCGACCGGCTGTCCTTCGCCTTCGCGACCGCGTCCGGCGGCAAGGCGAAGCTCGCGGCCGCGGCCGAGGGCGGAAGCGCGCTTGAGCAGGCTCTGCTCGACAGCCTGTGCTCGGCCTCGACGGTCAACTGGAGCATCAACCGCGAAAGCTGGCCGGCGGGCGACCATTCGCAGGTTCCGCCTCCGCTCTTCACGCTGCGGGAGGGACGGACCTATGTCGCCGAGCTCTCCAACGAGACGCCGCACGTCCATCCGATCCACCTGCACGGCTTCACCTTCAAGGTGCTGAAGTCGACCCGCGCCGGAACCCCGGTTCACTACGCCGACACGGTTCTGCTCACCCCCAACGACCGCATCACCATCGCCTTCGTGGCGGACCGGCCCGGCGACTGGATGGTCCACTGCCACCTGATCGAGCATCAGGAGACCGGCATGATGGGCTATCTGAAGGTCGTGTGATGGAGCCGCGTCGGGACGCGCGCGACGTCTCCGCCAAAGGCGCGACGTCTCCGCTCCCTCCCCGCAAGGGGGAGGGGGGAAGGGCTCCGCTTCTCGCCCTTCTCGTTTCGGCCGCCATAGGTCTCGCCACGGGCGCCGCGGCGGCCGGCTCGCTCGACGTCGCGATCGGCAAGGCGGTGTTCGACCGGCTCTGGGTGCAGGCGCCGGCGTCGACCAGAAGCGCGGACGGGCTCGGGCCGCTGTTCGCCGCGCGCTCCTGCTCCGGCTGCCATTCGCGCGACGCCGGCCGCACGACCTTCCGCCTCGGCCGCGACGATCCGGCCGACCATCCTGGCCTCGTCATCCGTCTGGCGGACGCCGCGGGAAACCCCGATCCGGTCTATGGCGCGCAACTGCAGCCGGCGGGCCTCGCGGGCGCGACGGGCGAGGGCAGGGCGTCGGTGCGCTTCGCGGAAGTCGCGCCCGGAACGCCGCCGCGGCCGGTCTGGAGCGTAACGGACTGGGGCTACGGCCCGCCGTCGCCCGACACCCATGCGTCGCCGCGCGTCGCGCCGTCGCTCGCCGGGATTGGCCTGCTCGGCCACGTTCCCGACGCCGAGATCCTGAAGCGCGAGGATCCCGACGACCGCGACGGCGACGGCGTCTCGGGCCGCGCCGCGCGTCTCGCCTCGGGAGAGATCGGGCGCTTCGGCTGGAAGGCCGGCGAGCCGACGCTCGAAGCGCAGGCGGCGGCCGCCTTCTCGCTCGACATCGGCCTCTCGACCGCGCTTCGTCCCGCGCCGGCGGGCGACTGCACGCCCGCGCAACGCGCCTGCCTCGCCGCGCCGCAGGGCGCGGAGCCCGGCGAGGTCGAGGTGAAGCCCGAGCTCATGGCGGGGCTCGTCGCCTTCCTCGAGCGCCGTCCCGCGCCCGAGCCCGCGGAAGGCTCCAAAGCCGGCGCGCGCGCCTTCGCCGCCGCGGGCTGTCCGGCCTGCCACGTTCCGAGCCTTCCGCTCGACGGCGGCGGCGAGGCGCGGGCCTTCACCGACCTGCTGCTGCACGACATGGGGCCGGGTCTCGACGACGGGGCGGCCGAGGGCGCGGCGGCGAGCGCCGAGTGGCGCACCGCGCCGCTCTGGGGCCTGTCGCGCGCGCTGGCGCAAGGCTCGGGATTGCTGCATGACGGACGCGCGCGCGACGTCGCGGAGGCGGTGCGCTGGCACGACGGCGAGGCCGCCCGCGCCCGCGCCCGGTTCGACGCCCTGCCGGCGGCGGAACGCGAGGCGCTGCTCGCCTATGTGAGCGCGCTATGAGGGAAAAGCTCGATATGAGAAGATGTTTTCCCGCACTCCTGATCCTTCTCGTCACCTCGCCGCCGGCCCTCGCCAAGGCGCCTGAGCCGGGACCGCTCGCCGCGAAGGCGATCGAGACCGTGCTGCTGCCCCGCTACCGGACCTTCGCCGACAAGACCGCGGCGCAGACCGAGGCCTGGAAACGGGCCTGCGCCGACGGCGACCCCGCGCCCGATCTCGAAACGCTCCGCGACGCCTATCAGCAGGCGGCCGACGGCTGGGCGGCGGTCGAGTTCGTGACCACCGGTCCGATCGCGACCGCGCTCCGGCCCGATCGCGTCTTCTTCGGGCCGGACCGGCGGAACTACGTCGCGAAGGCGCTGGCGGAACTCGCCGGCAAGGCGAGGGACGGCGAGGTCTCGCCCGAGACGGTGCGCGGCGCGAGCGTGGCGGGGCAGGGCTTTCCGGCGCTCGAGCGCGTGCTGTGGGAGCCCGCCGACCTGGATGGGACGGCGCGGTGCCGCGTCGGCTCGGCGATCGCCGCCAACCTGTCCGGAATCGCGGCCGACGTCCTCGCCGAGTGGACCGCGGCGAACGGGCCGCTGGCGCGGCTGAAGCGCGGCGAGGGCGACCCGGTGAGCTTCGCCGATCCCGCGCAGGCGGCCGCGCGGCTGATGACGGACCTCGCGGGCGGCGTGCAGCGGATCAACGACCTGAAGCTGCTCCCCGTGCTCGGTTCCGGCCCCGACGCCGCCCGTCCGAAGGCCGCGGAGGGCTGGCGCTCCGGCCGTTCCGCCCGCGCGATCCGCGTCACGGTCGCGAGCCTCGCGGAACTCGCGAAGGTGTTCGCCGAGGCCGCGCCGGCCGACGTCGCGAAGACCGACGCAAAGGATTTCGCCGCGGCGCAGTCCGCTGTGGCGAAGCTTCCCGACGACATCGGCGCGGCGGCGGCGGATCCGGCCCGCCGCAAGACCATCGACGCGGCGGTCGCGGCCCTCAAGCTCGCGCAGCGCGACGTCGCCCAGAACCTCGGGCCGGCGCTCGGCGTTCCGCTCGGCTTCAATGCGCTCGACGGAGACTGAGGCGATGAACCGTCCGGCGGATCGGGCCGTCTTCACGCGCCGGAGAGTGCTGGCGGGTGCCATCGGGACTGCGGCGCTCGGCGCCGGGTTGGGCAGCGCCCTGCGCGCCGCTCCCGCCGAACCGTCGTCCCTGATCCTCGGCTCCGCGGTCGGCCGGGACGGCGGCTTCCATGTCGCCTCGCTCGACGACGACCTGCGGGACGCGACCGGCGCCGAGACGCCTGTGCGTCTGCACGCCCTGACGCCGCGCCTGGATGGAAGGGAGGCCGTGGCGGTCGGCCGGCGGCCGGGCGATCTCGCCTTCGTGCTCGACGGCGCGGGCCGGGAGCTGCGGTCGTCGTTCCGGGCGACGGACGGCCGTCGTTTCTCCGGGCACGGCGCTTATGCGCGGGACGGCGCGAGCTTCTTCTCCGCCGAGATCGACGCGTCGACCGGCGACGGCGTCGTCGTCGTCCGCGACGCCCGGGGCGGCTATGCCCCGGTCGCGGAATTCGCATCCGGCGGCGTCGGTCCGCATGAGCTGATCGAGACGTCGGCCGTCCTTGTCGCCGTCGCCAACGGCGCGAAGGAGCCGAAGACCGATCCCGGCGTCGCGGCGCTCGGGCGCACGACCGCCCGCTCGAACGTGGCGCTGGTCCATGCCGGAACCGGCGCGGTCGAGACGGTCGCGGAACTCGAGGATGGTATGGCGACGCTGTCGCTCCGACACCTCGTCGCGACGTCCGGCGGGGCGCTGCTCGTCGCAGCCCAGGACACCGCGCGGGGGGCGCATGACCTGCCGCTCGTCGCGCGCGTCGAGGGCGCGCGGCTTCGCTTTCTCGATCTCGGCTACGCGGAGGCGGCGCGGCTGGGAGGCTCCATCGGCCAGCTTTCGCTCGACGCCTCGGGGCGTTACCTCGCGGCCTCGGGTCCGATCGGCGGCGCGGTCGCGGTGTTCGATCTCGACACCGACGACCTCGTCGGCCTTCTCCCGGCGCCGGACTGCTGCGCCGTGGCGGCCGACGGAACGACGGGCGGCTTCGTCGCGGCCACCGGCCTCGGCGAGGTGTTGCGGATCGCGTCCCATGAGGGCGGCGCGGCGATCGTCGGGCGACGCGCGAGCCCTCTGCGCTGGGACAATCATCTGGCGTGGAGGCGGGCCGCTTCCTGATCGCAATGGCGCAATTGCGGCATGCCACGCTTGTGGCGTCCGAGCGAGTCCTCGTACGATCGCGGGCAATCCGCCAGCTGCGGCCGCCCTTCGGCGGCGCAGAAGAACGGCGGCGAATGCGCGACCCGGAGATATCGCACCTCCCGGGCTCCGCTCAGGGAGAGCATCGTCATGGAACGTCGCAGGTTTCTCAACGTCGCCGCCATCGGCGCGGCCGGCGCGACCACGCTCGCGGCCCCCGCGATCGCGCAGTCGCAGCCGAAGGTGCGTTGGCGCATCGCCTCGAGCTTTCCGAAGTCGCTCGACACGATCTATGGCGGCGCCGAGACGTTCTCGAAGGCGATCTCGGAGATGTCGGACGGGAACTTCACCGTGCAGGTCTTCGCCGCGGGCGAGCTGGTGCCGGGGCTCGAAGCCGCGAACGCGGTGACCAACGGCACGGTCGAAGCCTGCCACACCTGCTCGTACTACTACGTCGGCAAGGATCCGACCTTCGCGCTCGGTTCGGTGGTTCCCTTCGGCCTCAACAGCCGCCACCTCAACGCCTGGCAGCACGCCGGCGGCAACGAGCTCATGGACGAGTTCTACGCCAACTACAATTTCGTCGGCCTGCCCTGCGGCGGCACCGGCGCCCAGATGGGCGGCTGGTGGCGCAAGGAGATCAACACTCTCGACGACCTGAAGGGCGTCAAGATGCGCATCGCCGGCCTCGCCGGCCAGACCATGGCGAAGCTCGGCGTCGTGCCGCAGCAGATCGCCGGCGGCGACATCTATCCGTCGCTGGAGAAAGGCGTGATCGACGCAGCCGAGTGGATCGGCCCCTATGACGACCACAAGCTCGGCTTCTACCAGATCGCCAAGAACTACATGTATCCCGGCTGGTGGGAGGGGAGCCTCGCGGTCCACCTCTTCGTCAACAAGGCGAAGTGGGACGAGCTCTCGCCCGCCTACAAGGCGATGGCGCGCGGCGCGGCCTCGATCGCGAACGAGACCATGATCGCCAAATACGACGCCCAGAACCCGAAGGCGCTGCGCGAGATCGTGGCCTCGGGCGTGAAGCTGAAGCCGTTCCCGCGCGACGTGATGGAGGCGGCCTACAAGGCGAGCCAGGAGATCTACGCCGACCTCTACACGAAGAACGCGGCGTTCAAGAAGATCCACGAGAACCAGACCGCCTTCCGCAACGAGGAAGTGCTGTGGTTCCGCGTGGCGGAGCTGCCGTTCGACAGCTTCATGGCCCAGATGCAGAGCCGCGGCTGAGGCGGAGGCCGACGTCGGAGCGGACCGTCATGCCCGGCCTTGGCGGGGCATGACGGGCGCCGTCGCCGAAGTGCGGCGGCCCGTCCGTTTGCTCAAGAGTTGAGCTTGCCGGCCGACGGGCCGCGGCTACCATAACCCTCGCAAGACAGGCCGCGGCGCGAAACCACGCCGCGGCGACAACGGACGCTCAAGTCCGCGCCGGCGCAAGCCGTGTCCGAGAGGGATGAACTCCATGGAACGACGCAAGTTTCTCAACGTCGCGGCCATCGGCGCCGCGGGCGCCGCGACGCTCGCGGCTCCCGCGATCGCGCAGTCGCAGCCGAAGGTGCGTTGGCGCATCGCATCGAGCTTCCCGAAGTCGCTCGACACGATCTATGGCGGCGCCGAGACTTTCTCGAAGGCGATCTCGGAGATGACCGACGGGAACTTCACCGCGCAGGTCTTCGCCGCGGGCGAGCTGGTGCCGGGGCTGGAGGCCGCGAACGCGGTGACCAACGGCACGGTCGAGGCCTGCCACACCTGCTCGTACTACTATGTCGGCAAGGATCCGACCTTCGCGCTTGGCACGGCCGTTCCCTTCGGCCCGAATGCACGCCAGATGAACGCCTGGCTGCGCTCCGGAGGAACCCAGCTGCTCGACGAGTTCTACGCCAATTACAACATTGTCAGCCTGCCTTGCGGCAACACCGGCGCTCAGATGGGCGGCTGGTTCCGCAAGGACATCAACAGTCTCGCGGATCTGCAAGGCGTGAAGATGCGCATCGCCGGGCTCGCCGGCCAGACCATGGCGAAGCTCGGCGCGGTGCCGCAGCAGATCGCCGGCGGCGACATCTATCCGTCGCTGGAAAAGGGCGTGATCGATGCGGCCGAGTGGATCGGCCCCTATGACGACCACAAGCTCGGTTTCTACCAGATCGCCAAGAACTACATGTATCCCGGATGGTGGGAGGGCGGACCCTGCATCCACCTCTTCATCAACAAGGCCAAGTGGGAGGAGCTCCCGCCGACCTATCAGGCGATCGCGAAGGGCGCGGCCTCGATCGCGAACGAGACGATGCTCGCGAAATACGACGCCCAGAACCCCAAGGCGCTGCGCGAGATCGTGGCCTCGGGCGTGAAGCTGAGGCCTTATCCGCGCGACATCATGGAGGCGGCCTACAAGGCGAGCCAGGAGATCTACGCCGATCTCTACGCCAAGAACGCGGCGTTCAAGAAGATCCACGAGAACCAGACCGCCTTCCGCAACGAGGAGGTGCTGTGGTTCCGCGTGGCGGAGCTGCCGTTCGACAGCTTCATGGCGCAGATGCAGAGCCGCGGCTGAGGCGGAAGCCGACGCCGGAGCGGACCGTCATGCCCGGCCTTGGCGGGGGCATGACGAGCGCCGTCGCCGGAACCGGATGCGCTCCGAAACGTGTCCACGGACGGTTCTCGCGGAGCGCCGCGCCGTCTTGTCCGTCCGTGGGCGCTCCCTATCTTGCGGCCCATCGGTGATGCGTCGGAATGCGGAAGGAGCGTCGGGCATGGCTCGTCAAACGACGACGGCGGGCGCCCGCGAGGCCGAGCGCGAGAGGCCGCCGGAACGGCCCGAAGGCTTTCCGGATCGACTCGCTTTGTTTCTCGATCTCGACGGCACCGTGCTCGATCTCGCCGCGACGCCTGACGGCGTGACCCTGCCGTCCGAAACGCGGCGGGCGATCGGCGATCTCGCCGACCGTCTCGACGGCGCGCTCGCGGTGGTGACCGGCCGGACGCTCGAGGAGGTCGACCGGATCCTCGCGCCGCTTCGCCTGCCGGCCGCCGCGCTCCATGGGGCGCAGCTCCGCCGTCGCGGCGGCGGACGCGCGGCGCCCGGCGCCGACGACCTGCCGCAGCGTCTGACGGCTGCGCTCGGCGCCTTCGTCGATCAGCGTCCGGGCCTGACCCTCGAGGACAAGGGCGCGAGCGCTGCCGTGCATTTCCGCGCCGATCCCGAACGCGAAAGCGAGGTGCGCGAGCATCTCGACGACATCGTCGGGAGGCTCGCGCCCCAGCACGAGCTTCAGCCCGGCAAGATGGTCATGGAGGTCCGCCCGCGCGGGATCGACAAGGGCGCGGCCCTGCGCGCGCTCATGGACAGCCCGCCTTTCGAGGGGCGGACGCCGCTCGTCTGCGGCGACGACCTCACCGACGAATTCGCCTTCGAGGCGGCGGCTTCGCTCGGCGGCGCCGCGATCCTCGTCGGATCGCCGCCGAGGCCGTCCGCCGCCCGCTACGGCCTGCCGGACCCTGCGGCGATGCGCGACTGGCTGAAGGCGCTCGCGGCCGGGACCTGAGCGGCCCCGGCGCGAGCGCCGGTTTCCCGCCGAAAGACCTCAGCGCTTGAAGTCGAAGCCCGAGCGGTAGACGTGCGCGCCGTGATGGCCCTCGCTCCAGGCGACGACGCTCTGCGTCTGCTCGCCGAGGCCCTGGACGCCGACGCGCATGACGTCGCCCGCCTTCAGGAAGGTCGGAGGATCCATCGCCATGCCGACGCCGGGCGGCGTGCCGGTGGTGATCACGTCGCCCGGATCGAGCGTCATGAAGGTCGAGATGTAGCTGAGCAGGTACGGGATCCGGAAGATCATCGTCGAGGTCGAGCCGGTCTGCATCCGCCGGCCGTTGACGTCGAGGAACATGTCCAGATTGTCGAGGTCGCCGGCCTCGTCGAGCGTCACCAGCCAGGGGCCGAGCGGCCCGAAGGTCGGGCAGCCCTTGCCCTTGGTCCACTGCCCGGAGCGCTCGGTCTGGAAATGGCGCTCTGTGACGTCGTTGCAGACGCACACGCCCGCGATGTGGGAGAGCGCGTCCTCCTCGGCGACGTTCGACGCCCGGTCGCCGACGACGAAGGCGATCTCGACCTCCCAGTCCACCTTCTGATGGGTCTTGGGCAGCATCACGTCGTCATTGGCGCCGACGACGCAGTTCGGGGCCTTGTTGAACAGGATCGGCTCGCGGGGGACGCGCAGGCCGGTCTCCGCGGCGTGGTCCGCGAAGTTCAGCCCGACGCCGATGAAATTGCGCACGTCGCCGACGCAGGCGCCGAGCCGCGCGCCTTCCGGCGCGAGCGGCAGCGCGGCGGGGTCATGGTCGCGGATGCGCTTCAGGCCGGCGGAGGTCAGCGCCGCCCCGGCGATGTCGGGAACGACGTCGCTGAGATCCCGGACCTTGCCGTCGGCGTCGATCAGACCCGGCCGCTCGGTCCCCGGCTCTCCGAAACGCACCAGCTTCATGAACGTCTCCCTTCAGAGTTTCTTTTCGCCGCTCTCAATAGACGTCAGGCGGTCTTCACGCCAACCGTTAAGCCGCCGGGCCTCGTTTGACGAGCGCGGCGAAGGTTCTAGAGGTTGTATGGGGTGGTGCTCGCGCGCCACGCTTTGGGCGAAACCGCGACAAAATGCGTCAAGAATGTTGCGGGCGTAGTTGTGCGCATGCACCCTCGACGAAACGGCCCCTCGAATCGGGCCGCGGCGCGGGCCGCCGGAAGGCGAAGCCCGCCGGGGTGGGGGAATACGCATGTCAGGCATCTCCGGACGCGCCGTTCTGCTGCCGGGCGCCGTCGCGCTCGGCGCGCTCCTGGCCGCCGCGCCGGCGCTGGCCGGCGGCTTCGCGCTCCGCGAACAGAGCGCGGTCGGGCAGGGCATGTCCTTCGCCGGCGCCGCTGCGGGCGGCGGCGACAGCCTGTCGGGCATGTTCTGGAACCCGGCGGTGGTCAATCAGGTCGAGCATTTCCAGGGCGAGCAGGTCGTCACCGGCGTTTTTCCGAGCTCCAAGGTGGACGTCACGGGCGGCCCGCTCGCCCCCTTCGGCGACGGCGGCGACATCGGCGAGAGCGCCGGTCTCACCGCGGGCTACAGCGCCTACCGCATCACCGACCAGCTTGCGGTCGGCCTTTCCGTAAACACGCCGTTCGGCCTCGCGACCGACCCGGACAAGAACTGGGGCGGCCAGATTTATGCGCGCTCCTCGCGGGTCCGCTCCGTCAACGCGACGCCGACAGTGGGCTACAAGGTCAACGAGTGGTTTTCGATCGCCGCCGGCGTGCAGATCCAGTGGTTCGACATCCGCCTAAGGCAGGCGGTCTCGCCGGCGCCCGGCGCGGAGACCGCCACCCTGAAGGGCGACGATTTCGGCGTCGGCTTCACGGCGGGCTTCACCGTGGCGCCGATGGAGGGCACCAGCATCGGCGTCGGCTTCCGCTCAAAGATCGAGCACGACCTTAAGGGCGACCTGTCGACCCCGGCTCCGGACCTGAAGATCAAGGCGAAGGTCACCCTGCCCGAAACGGTCACGGTCGGCTTGCGCCAGAAGGTCACCGACGACCTCACCGCGCTCGTCGGTGCGGAATGGACCAACTGGAGCCGTCTCGGCACGGTCGACGTCAAGACGAGGGGCGGCGCGCCGGTAACGGCGCTGCCGTTCGACTATAAGGACGGCTGGTTTGTTTCGGGCGGTCTCGAATACGCTTGGTCGCCGGAGTTCACGCTGCGCGGCGGCGTGGCGTATGAATGGTCGCCGATCAACGACAAGAACCGCACCGTGCGCCTCCCCGACGACGACCGCTGGTGGTTCTCGGCGGGCGGCAGCTACAAATACTCCGAGAAGCTCGCCTTCGACCTCGGCTATTCCTTCGTCTATGTGCCGGGCAAGTCGAAGATCACGGTCGCGACGCCGGTTCCCTTCGCGGCGGAGGCGAAGTCCGACGTGCACATCGTCTCGGCCTCGGTGCGCTACAAGTTCGGCGGCGACGCGCCGGCCGCGCTGGTGACGAAGTACTGACGGCCGGTCTCGCTTCCCGCTCAGCGGTGTGAACGTTCCACGCCCGGCATGACAGCTCATGCGCCGCCGAGCGTCGCCGAACTGACGGTCAGAACGCCGCCGGGAAATTCCCGCCGTCGATCAGGATGTTCTGGCCGGTGACGTAGCCGGCCTGCGCCGAGCACAGGAAGGCGCAGAGCTGGCCGAATTCCTGCGGCGTCCCGAAGCGCTTCGCCGGAACGCGCGCCATGCGCTCGGCCGCGACCTCATGCTCCGTCCGCCCCGACAGCTTCGCCTCCACGGGAAAGCCGCCGCGCAGCCGGTCGGTGTCGAACATGCCGGGCAGGATGTTGTTCACCGTGACGTTGCGGTCCGCGACAGTCCGGGCGACGCCCGCCAGGAAGGCGGTGAGCCCGGCGCGCGCGCCGCTCGACAGGTCGAGGCCGACGATGGGGGCCTTCACCGACGACGAGGTGATGTTGACGATGCGGCCGAAGCCGCGCTCCGCCATGCCGTCGATCACGCGCTGGATCAGCTCGATCGGCGTGACCATGTTGGCGACCACGCCCTTGAGCATCGCGTCGCGGTCGAGCTCCCGGAAGTCCTTGCGCGGGGGGCCGGCGTTGTTGTTGACGAGGATATCGGGGGAGGGCGCGGCGGCGAGCAGCGCGTCCTGCCCCTCGCGGGTCGCGACGTCGCCCGGAACCGCGACGATCTCCGCCCCGGTCGCGGCGCGGATCGCCGCCGCGGTCGCCTCCAGCCGGTCGCGGTCGCGCCCGTTGATCACCACGCGAACGCCTTCGGCCGCGAGCGCCTCGGCGCAGGCGCGGCCGAGGCCTTTCGACGAGGCGCACACGATCGCCGTGCGTCCTGCGATGCCGAGATCCATAAGTCCTGTCTCCCCTTGCCCCTGACGCGAAAAGGCCGGCCCCGTGGGGCCGGCCGGATCGTTTGACGTTCTCGTCTTCAGCCCTGACGGCCGGACATGAAGCTGTCGAACTCCTCGCGCTGGCGGCTGTCGTCCTGCGCGCCGCGCTCGGCGCGCAGATGCGCCTCGAAGGCCGCGGTGGTCTCGTCGATCTTCCGACGCTCTTCGTCGAGACGGCGAAGCTCGGCCTCGCGCCAGGAGTCGAACGCCGCGTTGCCCGTGCGGCGCGCGGTTCCGAAACCGCAGGAGGCGCCCGCGCCGTCGGCGCCGCGGGGGCGGAACTCGCTGCGGAAGGTGCGGCCGAGATCGTCGCAGGCGCGGCGCGCCTTCGCGACGAGACCTTCGGTTCCGCGGGCTTCGGTCATGATCCGCTCGCCCCAGATCACATAGACGATCATGGCGAGGCCGAGCGGCCAGAACACGACGAATCCGATCGCCGTGAGCGCGATGGTGAGCGCGGTCCAGCGATGCGGCACGCCCGGGATGGCCGAGCCTTCGTCGATGGGAGGGTTCGAGGTCATGGGGCGGCGTATCTCCAGCAAGGCCCTCGGGCGTCGGGGGACATGCGCCCTGGGACATCATCCATCTGGCGACGGCGTTCCGCCGCTTCAAGAGAGGAGGGTATCGAAGCCCCTTGCGTTCGGACGCAGCGGCGCAGGCGCTTCCTTTCCGGACGGCCCCGGGCGCAACGTCACATCCGTGAGACGAATCTCACTTATTCGCGAACAGGACGGGGGGCGACAGGAGGGACCAGCCTTGACTGACGAGCCCGAGACGCGCCGCTACAGGGCGCTGTTCATCTCGGACGTGCATCTCGGCACCAAGGGTAGCCAGGCCGAGATGCTGCTGGATTTTCTGAGGGACCACGACGCCGACGTGATCTATCTCGTCGGCGACATCATCGACGGCTGGCGCCTGAAGGACGGCTGGTACTGGCCGCAGGCCCACAACGACGTCGTGCAGAAGCTGCTGCGCAAGGGCCGCAAGGGCGCCCGGATCGTCTACGTGCCGGGCAACCACGACGAATTCCTGCGCGACTATTACGGCCAGCATTTCGGCGGCGTGGAGGTGTGCGAGACCGCGATCCACGAGACCGCGGACGGCAGGCGCTACCTTGTCATCCACGGCGACATCTTCGACATGGTGGTGCGCCACGCCCGCTGGCTCGCCTTCCTCGGCGACTGGGCCTACGAGACCGCGCTCGTGGTCAACACCTGGGTCAGCTACGTGCGCCGCAAGATGGGGCTGCGCTACTGGTCGCTCTCGGCCTGGGCCAAGCTGAAGGTGAAGAACGCGGTCAACTTCATCGGCCAGTTCGAGCAGTCGCTCTCGGCCGAGGCGAAGAAGCACGAGGTCGACGGCGTGATCTGCGGCCACATCCACCACGCCGCCATGCACGACATGAACGGCGTCGCCTACGTGAACTGCGGCGACTGGGTGGAAAGCTGCACCGCCATCGCCGAACATGACGACGGGCGGCTGGAACTGATACGGTGGGGCGAAAGGCGGCCGACGGCGGTCGTCGACCTCGCCGCGCGGCCGGCGGGCGTCCAGGCCGCGGCCTGAGATCCGAACGGGAGTTGAACGACGTCGATGCGGGTGCTGGTCGTTACCGACGCCTGGCGTCCGCAGGTCAACGGCGTGGTTCGCACGATCGAGCATCTCGTCGAGCACGCGCCGGCGCACGGCGCCGAAATCGAGCTGCTGACGCCCGAGCGTTTCCGCACCGTGCCGATGCCGACCTATCCCGAGATCCGCCTCTCGCTCGCGCGGACGTCGGTCGTTTCGAAGATGATCGCGAAGGCCGGGGTTTCCCACGTCCACATCTCGACCGAAGGCCCGCTCGGCCTTGCGGCGCGGCGCGCATGCCTGCGGGCCGGCCTCGGCTTCACCACCACCTACCACACCCGCTTCCCGGAATATCTGCGCCGCCGGGCGCCGGTTCCCGAGCGCTGGACCTACGCCTGGCTGCGCCGGTTCCACAACGCCGGCGACGGCACGATGGTCGCGACGGGCTCGCTCCGGAAGGAGCTCGAGGCGCGCGGCTTCGAGCGGCTGATGTACTGGCCCCGCGGCGTCGACGCGGACCTGTTCCGTCCCCAGCCCGGCGTCGACGTGTTTGATCTGCCGCGCCCGATCTTCCTCTATGTCGGCCGCGTCGCTGCCGAAAAAAACATCGAGGCCTTTCTCGCGCTCGACCTGCCGGGCTCGAAGGTCGTGGTCGGCGACGGGCCGTCGCGGCGCCAGCTCGAAGCGGCGTTTCCGCAGGCGCATTTCACCGGCTCGCTGGAAGGCGAGGCGCTCGCGCGGGCCTACGCCTCCTGCGACGTCTTCGTGTTTCCAAGCCGGACCGACACTTACGGCATCGTGGTTCTGGAGGCGCTCGCGAGCGGCCTGCCGGTCGCGGCCTTCCCGGTGATGGGGCCGGCCGACATTCTCGGCGGCTCGGGCGTCGGCGCCCTCGACGAGGATCTGCGCGCCGCGGCGCTGAAGGCGCTTGAGCTTCCGCGCGACAAGGCGCGCGCATTCGCGCTCGCCCATGGCTGGTCCGACGCCGCGCGGCTTTTCGTCGAGAACGTGCGGGCGGCGATGGCGCGCCGCGCCGCGCTTCGCGCCTCCGCCTGAGGCGTCAGGCGAACAGGATCGCCTTTTCGGCGTCGGACAGCCCGTCGAGCAGGCCGGGCGTCCAGGCCTTCGGCAGCGACGGCTTCGACGGCTCATGCGAAGCGCCGTTCCGGGAGGCGGCGGCGCGGCTGCGTTCCAGTTCCTCCGCAAGAGCCGCGGCGAGTTCGTCGAGCGCGTCGTCCTCGGGAGCGGGCTGCTGCGCGTCCTCCGGGGACGGGAACGGGATGACGGTCGCGGGTTCCGAAACGAGCGTCGGTTCGGCGGCCGGGGCCATCCGTTCGGCAACGCTCTCCGGGGCGCTCGGCGCGACGGGCTCGGCCGGCGGGCTCGCCGCGATCGCGGGCGCGAAGCGCAACGGCGCTTCGGGCTGACGGAACGGCTCCACGGCCGGCGGCGGAGCCTCCGCAGGCCCGGACGCCGCGGGGCCGGCTTCGACGGGTTCGGAGACGTCCGCCCCGTCCTGCGGGACCGCTCCGCGCAGGGCGGCGAGCGCGTCGGCGAGCTCGCGCTCCACCTCCTGAACGCCGGCGAGCGAGCGCGTCACGATCCGGCCGGTTCTGGGCGCGGAGGCCAGCGTCAGGCGCACGCGCGCCGCGCTGGCGGCCGCGGCCCGGATATGGCGGGTGAGGGCGTCGGCGTCCGCGTCCTGTCCGGCGGCGGGCGCGTCGCTTCGTTCGGCGAGGCGCGCCTCGACCGCGGCCAGCGCCTCGAGCACGGCGGCGGTGTCGGCGACGCGGTTGCGGCGGGCGAATTCGGCGAGGAACCAGCGACCGCGCTCGGTCTCCATCACCGCGGAGGCGATGGCGTCATAATCCTCGAGCGAGATCAACGGTCCCGACGACACCGCAAACGCCTCCGCCGCGGACCCGCCGCGGGCGCGCGCATGTCATCTAAGGCGAATCTTCCGGCGCCGGAAAGTAGGGATCGCACGTATGGCAGGTCATCCCCAGAGCTTCGGGTCCGGCGGATAAAGCATGCTGCCCTCGAAGCGGAGCCCGTGCTCGCGGTCGCGGGCGAGCAGCAGCGGCCCGTCGAGGTCGACGACCGCCGCATTCTGCGCGACGAGCACGGCCGGCGCCATGGCGAGCGAGGAGGCCAGCATGCAGCCGACCATCAGCGTCAGCCCGGAGTCCCCGGCCTCCTCGGCCATGGCGAGCGCCTCCGTCAGGCCGCCGGTCTTGTCGAGCTTCACGTTGACGGCGTCGTAGCGGCCGACGAGCCGAGCGAGGCTCGCCCGGTCATGCGCGCTCTCGTCGGCGCAGACGGCGATCGGGCGCTCGATTTCGGCCAGCATCGCGTCGTCTCCGGCCGGGAGCGGCTGCTCGACCAGCGTCACGCCCGCCTCGGCGCAGGCCTTCAGGTTCTCGGCGAGCGCCGCGCCGGTCCAGCCCTCGTTGGCGTCCACGATCAGCTCCGCGTCCGGCGCCGCCGAACGCACCGCGGCGATCCGTTTCGGATCGAGCCCGTCGCTTCCGCCGAGCTTGACCTTGAGCAGCGGCCGCGCCGCCGCCTTGCGCGCCGCCGCCGCCATCTCGTCCGGCGCGGCGAGCGACAGCGTGTAGGCGGTGACGAGCGGCCTCAGGGCGCCGATCCCGGCGAGCGCCGCCGCGGGCGAGCTCGAGCGCTTCGCTTCGAGGTCCCAGAAGGCGCAGTCGAGGGCGTTGCGCGCGGCGCCCGCATGGAGGCGCGACTGCAGGCCCGCCCGGTCGAGCCCGGCGGCGATCTCCGCGCCCAAAGCATCGATCTCGGCCTTCACGCCTTCCGGCGTCTCGCCGTAGCGGGGGTAAGGGCGGCATTCCCCGCGCCCGCGATGCGGCCCGTCCACGAGTTCGGCGACGACGGTGACGACCTCGGTCACCGAGCCGCGGGCGATCGAAAAGGCGCCGGCGACGGGCCAGCGTTCGACGCGAGAGCAGAGAATTGCGGTCATGGCGCTCCGAAAACTGTGTTCGGTAGCCATAGCCCGCGTCGGGTCGATCCGGAAGACGGCCGCGCTTCGGTCGGTTTCGACGGTAAAAGCGGGTCGTCCGCAATCATGGGACGAAGACGACGCTCATGTAGATGTTGAACACGTCGCAATAGGTCGCTTCGTCCATGCGCTGGATCGCCATCTTGTAGCGAAATTTTTGCTTGCCAGCGTCAAGCTTGACGACGCGGCGCGTCGCAAGATTGACGGGTATCGAGTATTCGGTTCCGCCCGCCGGCGGGATCCGCATGGCGAAATGCTGACCGCCGAGGCCTGAGGGGTTTGGCGCGCTGTTGTCCCTGACAATCTGCGCCAAAAGATCGACCACGCCGAAATTCGCGCCCGTGCTGCCATTCAAATTCACGCACTGCATGACGCCGTCCACGGAAACCTGAGCGGTTCCGCCGCCTTTCGGCGCATTGAAGACGAATTCGGCGATGACGTTCGGCGGATTGGTAGGGCTGAAACGCAGGCAGCCGGACGTGCCCATGCAAGGCGGAGACGTGACGATCTTGGGATCGGCTCGGACGACGCTCCCGAACGCGCAGACGGCGACGACCGTCGCTGCGCACATGGCTCCGACACGCATATCGCCCTCTCGGTCTCATTGCAGCGACCGCAGCCGAACAGGTTGGGAAACCAAGGACAATCCGTAGCAACACCTAGGGCGACCGGCCGCGCCGACGCGGCTTGTCGAGCGGGCGAGAGGGTTTTTGCGTGCGGTCGCGCTCACCCGAACTCCGCGATCAGCCGGTCAACGATCGGTCCCATGCCGAACCGCACCGGATCGCTCGCCGGCAGGCCGTGATCGGCGGCCGCCTTATCGATGACGGCGCGGGCCTCGGCCTCCGACAGGGCCGCGGTGTTGATCGCGATCCCGACGCAGCGGATGTCAGGGTTGGTCAGCCGGCCGAGCGACACCGTCGCCTCGATCACCTCGGCGATCGAGGGCAGGGGCGTCTGAACGCCGCGCATCGTGGTCCGGGTCGGCTCGTGGCAGACCACGAAGGCGTCGGGCTGGCTTCCGTGCAGCAGGCCGAGGGTCACGCCCGCGAAGGAGGGGTGGAACAGCGAGCCCTGTCCCTCGACCACGTCCCAGTGGTCGGGCGCGGCGGCGGGCGTCAGCCATTCGGCCGCGCCCGCGATGAAATCCGCCACCACCGCGTCGATCGCCACGCCGCGGCCGGCGATCAGCACGCCGGTCTGGCCGGTCGCGCGGAAGTCGGCGTCGAGCCCACGGGCGCGCATCTCGGCCTCGAGCGCGAGCGCCGCGTACTTCTTGCCCACGGAGCAGTCCGTGCCGACCGCGAGAACGCGGCGTCCGGGTCGCTTCGCGCCCTTGCCCGTCGCGAATCGTTCGGTCGAATGGCGCACGTCGAACAGGCTGCGTCCGTTCGCCTGCGCGGCCTCCGCGATTCGGGGGACGTCGCCGAGCCGCATGTGGAGGCCGCTCGCGACGTCCATCCCCGCCTCGAGCGCCGCGACGATGGCGTCGACCCAATGGTCGGGCAGCGTTCCGCCAGCGTTCACCACCCCGATGACGAAGGTTTTCGCCCCGGCGGCCTGCGCTTCCGGCACGCTCATGTCGGGGAGCCCGACATCCGCGCCGCATCCCTCCATCCGCATCTGGCCGACGCACCAGTCGCGCCGCCAGTCGACCACGCCCGAGGCCGTCTTGGCCGCGAGCTGGTCCGGAGCGTCGCCCAGAAACAACAGGTAAGGCTTCGTGATCTCCAATGCGCCGCTCCCGCCCCCGCTTCGCCTCGACAGGCTTCTAAAGCACTGAATATTAGGGCGCGACCTGCCCCGACAAGCCAATCCCCGCACGGAGTTCACGGACCCCTTGGCGTGAGCACACAGACCGACGTTGCGGACCTCAAGGTCGAGCCCTTCGACGAAGGCCTCGTGCTGACCCCGCTCGGGCCCTGGACGGCGCAGACCGGCGACGCGCTGGAGCGCCGGATCGACGCGCTCGACCTCGCCGGCGCTTCGGGGCGGCGGGTCGCGATCGACATGGCCGAGGTCGAGCGGCTCGACACGGTCGGCGCGATCCTGATCGATCGGCTGAGGGAAGCGGCGAAGAGCGCCGGCGCCAAGGCGGAGTTCTTCGACGTCCGTCCTCAGCACGAGCGGCTGATGACGTCGCTCGAGGAGCACGACAAGCCGCCGCCTGCGGCTGCGAAGCGCCAGTTCGGCCCGGTGGCCTTTCTCGCGACGGTCGGCAAGGGCGTCATCGAGATCGGCGACGACGTCACCCGCGCTCTCGGCTTCCTCGGCGCGGTGATCGCCGCCTGCGGTCGGATCGCGATCGCGCCCTGGCGGTTCCGCTTCACGTCGACCATTCATCATCTCGACCGCGTCGGCGTCGGCGCGGTGCCGATCATCGCGCTGATCTCGTTCCTGGTCGGCGCGATCGTGGCGCAGCAGTCGATCTTCCAGCTCAAGAACTTCGGCGCCACGCTGTTCGTGGTCGATCTGCTCGGCATCCTGGTTCTGCGCGAACTCGGCGTCCTGCTCACCGCGATCATGATCGCGGGCCGGTCGGGCTCCGCCTTCACGGCCGAGATCGGCTCGATGAAGATGCGCGAGGAGATCGACGCGCTGAAGACAATGGGCCTCGACACGATCGAGATCCTCGCGGTGCCGCGGCTGGTCGCCCTCGTGCTCGCGCTTCCGATGCTGTCCTTCATCGCCTCGATGGCGGCGCTGCTCGGCGGCGGGCTGGTCGCCTGGGTCTATGGCGACATCACGCCGGTCACCTTCCTGCAGCGTCTCAAGGACGCGCTGACGATCCAGACCTTCTTCGTCGGCATCATCAAGGCGCCGTTCATGGCGATCGTGATCGGGCTGATCGCCTGCACCGAGGGCATGAAGGTCGAGGGATCGGCGGAATCGCTCGGAACCCGCACCACGGCCTCGGTCGTGAAGGCGATCTTCGTCGTCATCGTGCTCGACGGCGTCTTCGCCATGTTCTTCGCGGCGATGGGGATCTGACGATGGCGGACCGCGCCGAAGAGGCTTCCGCCCCGGCCCCGAACGCGTCGGGCGAGCCCGAGCTCGTCATCAAGGTCCGCGATCTCGTGGTGGGCTTCGGCTCCCGCAACATCATCGACGGCTTCGACCTCGACGTCCGCAAGGGCGAGATTCTCGGCGTCGTCGGCCCGTCGGGCGCCGGCAAGTCGGTGACGCTCCGGGCGATCATCGGCCTGCTGCCGAAGCGCGCCGGCACGGTCGAGGTGTTCGGCGTCGACATGGACGAGGCGAGCCCGAAGCAGCGCCTCGCGATCGAGCGGCGCTGGGGCGTGCTGTTCCAGCAGGGCGCGCTGTTCTCCTCGCTCACGGTGAAGCAGAACGTCGCGATGCCGCTCAGGGAGCACACCCATCTTGGCGCGAAGATGATCGACGAGATCGCCCGGCTGAAGATCGACCTCGTCGGGCTCAAGCCGGAGGCCGCGGACCTGTTTCCCTCCGAGCTTTCGGGAGGCATGATCAAGCGCGCGGCTCTGGCGCGGGCGCTCGCGCTCGATCCCGACATCGTCTTTCTCGACGAGCCGACCGCGGGCCTCGATCCCATCGGCGCCAACGCCTTCGACCGCCTGATCATGACGCTGAAGGACACGCTGGGGCTGACCGTCTATATGGTGACCCACGATCTCGACAGCCTGAGCACGGCGTGCGACCGCATCGCCGCCCTGAAGGGCGGCAAGCTGCTCGCCGTCGGGCCGATGTCCGAGATGGTGAAGAACGACGATCCGTGGATGAAGGAATACTTCCGCGGCGAACGGGCCCGCGCCGCGGGCATCGGCGCGAGCGCCGCATGAGCGTGGGAGAGTAGACAGATGGAAACCCGCGCGAACCACGTCGTCGTCGGCGCCTTCACGCTGCTGGTCGTCGCCTGCGCCTTCGGCTTCGTGTGGTGGTTCGCCGCCGCCGGCCAGACCAGCGAGCGCGCGATCTACCGCGTGCAGTTCCAGGGGGCGGTGTCGGGGCTGACGCCCGGCTCCGGCGTGCTGTTCAACGGCATCCGCGTCGGCGACGTGACGAACCTCAACTTCGATCCGCAGGATCCGGCGAGGGTGGTGGCCCGCATCGAGGTGTTCAGGAACACGCCGATCCGCACCGACACCCGCGCGCGCCTCGAGATGACGGGCCTGACCGGCGGCGCCGTCATCCTGCTGACCGGCGGGTCGCAGACCGCGCCGGCCTTCCCGCTGGTGACGACCAAGGGCGGCGATCCCAACAACGCCCCGATCCTCATCGCCGAGGCTTCCGCCTTCCAGGACATTCTGGAGGGCGCCCGCAACGTGCTGCAGCAGGCGCAGACGACGTTCGGCGACATCCAGGGCCTCGTCGGCAATTCGCGCGGTTCGATCGAGCGGTCGCTCCAGAACGTCGAGCAGTTCACCTCGGCGCTCGCCGCGAACTCGGACGACCTCAAGAGCTTCATGCAGAACACGGGCGTCGCGGCGCGCCAGATCGGCAATCTCGCCGACAATCTCGTTCCGCTCGTGACCGACGTGCAGAACCTCGTGCGCGCGGTCGACGTGAACAAGGTCGACCAGACCATGTCGAACGCGGTCGCCTTCACGGATTCGCTGAAGAAGGCCGGGCCGGAGGTCGAGAAGGCGCTGACGCAGATCGCCGGCCTCGCCGAGCAGCTTCGCGGCTCCGGCCTCAAGGTCGACGACGTGCTGACGCGCGTTCAGGGCATCGTGGCTTCGGTCGATCCCAAGACGGTCAATTCGGCGGTCGACCGCTTCAATCAGGTGCTGCAGTCGGTCGACCCGGCGAAGGTGAACTCGACCATCGCCTCGATCGAGGAGGCGTCGCGCAACGCCAACCGCGCGATCGCGGCGATCGATCCTGAAAAGATCAACCGCGCGGTCGACGGCTTTTCGGGCCTGATGACCTCGATCGACGGGCCGACCATCAACCGGACGATCGCGAGCATCGACCGGGCGGTTTCGGCCGTCGACGGCGACAAGGTCCGCTCGACGATCGACAACGTGAACCGCTTCGCCGAGGCGCTCGGGCGCAACAGCCAAACGGTCGACCAGATCATCGCAGACGCGCGCAACGTTTCGGGTCGCCTGACCGGCACGGCCGACAAGCTCGACGCCCTGCTCGACGACGCCCGCAAGCTCGTCGGATCCGGCGAGGCGCAAGGGGCGATCGCCGACTTCCAGAAAACCAGCCAGGCGATCCGCGAGCTCGCGATCAAGCTCGACGGCCGCACCGCCGAGATCGCCACCGGCATCTCGCGTCTGTCGAGCTCCGGCCAGCGCGACCTTCAGGGCTTCATCGCCGACGGGCGCAGGACCCTCAACAACCTCGATTCCGTCCTGGGCGACATCAAGCGCAACCCCCAGCAGTTCCTGTTCGGGACCAAGGGCGGCGTACCGGAGTATCGTGGCCGATGAGATCTTCCATGCTCCGTTTCGGCCTCGTCGCCGCAGTCCTCGCGCTCGCCGCGTGCTCGTCCTCGAAGCCGCCGCAGACCTTCGACCTCAACGTGCCCGCCCGGCTCGCCGGGGGAGGGCCGGTGCGCGGCAATCTGGTGGTGGCCGAGCCGTCCGCGGTCGCGACCCTCGACGGCCAGCGCGTCGTGGTGCGGCCGAACGCGACCGAGGTCACCTATCTCGGCGACGCCCAGTGGTCCGACCGGCTGCCGAAGCTGGTGCAGTCGAAGATCGTCGAGGCCTACGAGAACTCGGGCAAGCTGAAGTCGGTCGGCCGTCCGGGAGACCGTCTCACCGTCGACTACCAGCTCGTGAGCGAACTGCGCGCCTTCGAGATCGACGCCGCGACCGGCGTCGCGCGGGTCGAGCTGTCGGCCAAGGTCGTCAACGACCGGACCGGCCAGATCACCGCCGCGGCGATCTTCTCGGCGACGCGGCCCGTGGGCGGCGCGATCACCGGCCTGACGGCGACCTCGGCGCTGGATCAGGCGCTCGCCGAAGTGCTCGGCGACCTCGTGGGCTGGCGCAGCCGCGCGGGGGCCTGAGCGCGCCGCGGATCTGGCGCAGCCGGGGAAGGGCGCATGAACCTCCTCGCGGGCTTCGCTCCCTTTTTCGTCTTCGCCGTTCTCATCCATTTCGGCTTCGTGGAGGCCGCCCTGTGGGCCGCCGCGGCCGCGGCCGCAGTTCTGGCGATCCGAGACCGCTTCCTTCTGAAGCGATCCGTCAAGGCGCTGGATGTCGGAGCCCTGACGCTCTTCGCTGCTCTCGCGCTCTACACCAGCCTGACGGGTCAAACCTGGACGATTCCGTCCGTTCGTCTGGTCGTTGACGGCGGTCTGCTCGCGATCGTGCTCGGAACCCTGGCCGTGGGACGACCTTTCACGCTGCAATACGCTCGCGAGACCACGTCGCCCGACGCTTGGGGCTCCCCGCGTTTCATGGCGGTCAACCGCTGCGTTACGCTCGTCTGGGCGGCGGCGTTCGCGGTGATGGTCTTCGCCGACGCGGCGATGGTCTATGCGCCCGAAATCCCGAGCCGGATCGACATCCTCGCGACCGTGCTGGCGTTCGTGGGGGCCTACAAGTTCACCGTTCGCGCGACCGCTCAGCCTGCGCGGTGACGGCTCGGAGAGAGCGGCGATCCTGTGAGAAAGGTCGGGCGCCCGGGCTCGCTCGACTGCGCAAAGCGGCGACCTCGGCGCTGTACCAGGCGCTCGCCGAAGTGCTCGGCGATCTGGTGGGCTGGCGCAGCCGTGCGGGGGCCTGAGCGCGGGGCTGATCGAGCGCCCGCCCTGGGATGGGCCGCCCTTCGCCGCCGGATCTTGCGATAGACCCACCGCCGTCATGCCCGAGCTTGTCTCGGGCATCCACGACTTCGGTTCCCGCAGCGCCTTACGATCAAGTCGTGGATACCAGCGCGAAGGCGCGGGCATGACGGGGGAGGCGGGCGCCCATACCGTCCGAAGCAGCCTCCTCCTCGAATGACGCCCCGCGCCTGATCCGCCGCCGCGATGCCCCGCCGCATGGCGGGGCGAGCCGCGTCCGTCACGGGGCGCGCCGAAAACGAAAAAGCCCGCCGGATCCTGCGACCCGGCGGGCTTTCCAGAGCAGCGCGCCCGGCTCAGCGCGGCTCGAACTTGCCGGCCGCGTGGGCGAGCATGGTGTAGACCTTGCCCGTCTCCGAGGTCAGGTAGGTCTGCGCCAGCGCGTCGTCGGAGCCCTTGGGCGCGACCTGGTCGAGCAGCTTCTCGAACTCCGCCACATAGCGGTCGACGGTCGCGCGGAACTCCGGCTCGGCGGCGTATTTGCGCTTGATGTCCTCATAGGTCTGCTGGCCCTGCAGCGTGTAGAGCCGGCGGGTGAAGACGTTGCGTTCGCCGCGGCGGTAGCGGCCCCAGAGGTCGGTCACCGCCTGATGGTCGATCATCCGGGCGATGTCGACCGAGAGGCTGTCGAGCGCCTCCATGGTCTGCGACTGCGGCTTCAGCTGCGCGTCGGAGGGCGCGCCGTCGTCCTCGTCCTGCGAGGCGCGGGCGAGCAGGCCCGAGATCCAGCTGGCGTTGTCCTCGCCGCGCGGCATGCGCGGGGCGGGACGGACCGGCTGCGGCGCCTGCGGCTTCGCCGGGACGGGTTGAGCTGCGGGCTTCGCCTGCTGCGCCTGCGCCGGGGCCGGCGCCGCCGGTTTGTTCTGGGGCTTCGCCGCCGGCGCGGCCTGCGCCTGCTGCGGCGCGGCCGCCTGCGGGGCCGCCGGAGC
Source organism: Ancylobacter novellus (assembly GCA_003241695.1). Taxonomy (GTDB): domain Bacteria; phylum Pseudomonadota; class Alphaproteobacteria; order Rhizobiales; family Methylopilaceae; genus Methylopila. The sequence continues at coordinate 310,698 of QFPN01000002.1, forward strand.
CGGAGCCGGAACCTGCGCCGGCTCGGGGTCGGCCTGCTGGGCCGGACGCGCCTGAGGCTGCGGCGCGGCCGGGGCCCGCGGAGCGGCGGCCGGCCGGGCCGGCGCGGCGACCGCGGCGGCGCGCGGACGCTCGGCGACGTCGAAGGCCGCGCCGTGGCGCGCCGCGATCTCGCCCAGCGCGTTCAGCGCCTTGATCTGGTCGGCGACGACGCGACGAAGCTCCGCGGCGTTTTCTTCCGCCTCCTTCGGCATCTCCAGAACGCCGCGGCGAAGCTGCTCGCGGGTCTTGTCGAGTTCGGACTGGATCGAGCCGGTCATCGAGCGCATCTCCCGCGCCACCTCGCCGAAGCGCGTGGTGGTGTCGGCGAGAAGCCGCGCCATGTCGCGCGAGGCCTCGTCGTTCACGGCCTTGAGCACCGCCGAGGTCTTCTGCCGCTCCGTCTCCGAGAAGTTCCGGACCTTGTCGAACTCGCCGGCGATCGACTGCGTCGTCGCGCCGACCTGCGCCGCAAGCCCTTCGGCCACCTGCCGCGCGCGCTTCTCGGAGCGGACGAGCGAGGCGTCGATCGTGGTCGAGAAGCCGTCCAGCACCTTGCCGAGCTCGGTCGCCTTCTCGGCGAGGGAGGACGCCAGCCCGTCGAGCGCGCCGCGGCGCTCCTCGAGCTGTCCGGCGAGCCGTCCCTGCGCGCCGTCGAGCGTCTCGATCACGCGGCCGATCGCCGAGGTCTGGGTCTCGAGCTGGCGGGCGACGTCGCTCACGCGCTCCAGCACCCCGGTCGAGACGTCGCGGAGCGCCGTCACCTGGCCGCCCACGCGTTCGCCGGTCCGGGTGGTGGTCTCGGCGATGTCCGCCATGATTTCCTCGAAGGCGTTGACGCGGCCCGCGAGGTCGGTCTCGACCGCGCCGAGCTTGCGGCCGGCGTTGTCGAGCAGGGTCTGGAGACCGCTGTTGGCGTCGGCGAGACGGGTGAGCGTCTCGGCGAGCTCTCCGGTCAGCGCGGTCTGCGTCTCGGTCAGTTCGGCGACCGCGCGCCTGCTCTCGCGCGAGATCGTGCGGGCGAGGGAGGAGGTCGCTTCCGTCACGGCCTCCTGCAGCTTGGAGGACGATCCGTCGAGCTGCTCCACCGCCTTCGAGGTCTCAGCCCCCATGGTTTCGCCGAGGCGCTGGGAGGCGAGGCGGAGGCGGTCGGCGACCTGGTTGAGGTTCGCGATCGCCGAGGCGCCGCGGGTCTCGAAGGTCGCGACCAGGTCGCTGTTCAGCGTCTCGATCGTTTCGCGCAGCGCGTCGCCGCGCGTGCCGAGCGTCTCGACGAGGCTCGACGCGCGCTCGTCGAGGCGGGTCACGACGCCGTCGCCGACGCTCGCGAGCTCCTTCGTCACGGCGCCGCCGTGGGTCTGGATGCGTTCGAGCAGGCCCGAGCCGCTTTCGTCGAGCGAGGCGGACAGCTCGCCGATGCGGCGGCCGATCTCGGCCGCGACGTTCTCGGCGAGGCGGGCGAGGCCGCCCTCGACGCGGGTCGAGGCTTCGCCGAGCGCGCGGGTCACGCCCTCGACGCGGCCGGCGAGCTGGTCGGCGACGCCCGCGCCGCGCTCGTCGAGGGTCGCGCTCACGCTGTCGAGGCGGCCGAGCACGGTCATCTCGAAGCGCGCGATGCGCGTGTCGAGCGTGTCGCCGACCTCGATCGCCTTGGCGCCGAGCGCGCGGTTGACCGCCTCCGCCTTGCCGTCGAACGAGGCCACGAGGTCGTCGGTGCGCGCCGACAGCGTCGCGGCGAACTCGGCCGCGCGCTGCGACAGCAGGGCCGCCACGCTGGTCGAGCCCTCGCCGAGCGTGCGGGCGAGTTCGAGCGTCCGCTGCGCGAGCGTCTCGTTCAGCGTGCGGGTGCGCGACGACAGGCCGTCGTCGATCCGCGTCATGCGGCTTTCGAGCGACAGCGCGAGGTCGCCCATCCGCGCCGACATCTGCTGGTCGAACGACTGGAAGCGGGCGCCGAGCTGGCCGTCGAGGTCGGAGGCGCGCTCGCCGAAGGCGTCGGCGCGTTCCGCGAGCGTGCGCTCGAGTTCGGAGGCCTTGGCGTCGAAGCTCGCGACATGCAGCGACACCGAACGGGTGAGGCGCTGGGCGCGCTCGTCGAGGCCCTGGAAGCTCTCGGCGATGGCGTCGCCCATGGCGCCGGCGCGCTCGTTCAGGGCGCCGACGCGGGCGCCGATCGCCTCGTCGAGCGCCGCCACCCGTCCCGAAAAGCCGTCAAGCCGCTCAGACAGCGTCGAGTCGAGAGCTCGGACCTGCGATCCGATCCTGTCGTTGAGCTCTGTGACGCGGCCGGAGAAGCCTTCGAGGCGTTCAGCGAGCGAGGCGTCCAGCGCGCCGACGCGGTCGCCGATTGCTTCGTCGAGCGCCGAGACGCGGCCCGAGAAACGCTCGAGCCGATCGTCGAGCGAGGCGTTGAGGGCGCCGACGCGGTCGCCGATCGCCTGATCGAGCGTCGAGACGCGGCCCGAAACGCTTTCGAGCCGTTCGCCGAGCGACGCGCCTAGCGCCCCGACTCGCTCGCCGATCGCCTCGTCGAGCGTCTGGACGCGGTCGGAGAAGCTTTCGAGCTTCGCGCCGAGCGTCTCGTCCAGCGCCTGGACGCGGGAGTCGAACGAGCCGAGCCGCTCGCCGATGACGCGGTCGAGCGTGCCGACCTTGGCGTCGATCCTGCCGATCTGCGCGCCGATCGTCTCGTCGACCAGCGCGACCTTGGATTCGATCACCCCGACGCGGTCGAGCATCGTCTCGTCCATCCGGCCGAGATGGCCGTCCAGCGCGGCGATCTTGTCGTCGAACGCCGCGACGCGCGTCCCGATCTCGCGTCCGGTGCGCTCCACATGGGCGTCGAGGCCCTCGACGTGGGCGCGCGTCGCCTCGTCGAAGGCCGCGATGCGCTCGTCGAAGCCCGAGATCCGGCCGGCGAGGGCGCCGTCGAGTTCCTCGAACTTGCCGTTGAGGTCGCCGATGCGCTTGTCGATGCGCCTGGCGACGATCCGGCCTTCCTCGTTGAGGCGGTCGGCGAGCGCCGTTCCGCGGGTCCCCACGAGCTCTTCGAGCGCAGCGAGCTGGACGGCGAAGTTCTCGCCGACCTCGCCGCCGCGGGCGGCGATCGCGTCGGAAAGCTGGCGGGCCGCGACGGCGAGCGCCTCGCCGACCTTCTCGCCGCGCTGGCCGATCAGGGCGCCGATCTCGGTCGCGACGAGGTCGAGCCGTTCGCGGATCGCTGCGACGCGCTGGTCCATGAGCCCGCCGAAGCCCTCGACGGAGCCTTCGAGCGTGGTGCGGGCGGCCGTCGCGCCGTCCTCGAGCCGGTTCGCGACATGGGAGGCGGCGTCGGCGAGCATGCGCTCGGCCGTCTCGATCTCGGCGGCGAGGCGCTCGCCGAGCGTCGCGCCGGCCTCGTCGAACCGCTTCTCGAAGGCGCCGATGCGGTCGGCGAAGTTGCGCCCAGCGCGCTCGTCGGCGTCGCGGAAGGCGGCTTCGGCCGTCGAGGCCCGCTCGCCGATGGACGTCACGAGCCGCTGTTCGCTCTGTGCGATGCGGTTCTGCAGGTCGGCGCCCTTGACCACGATCGCGTCGTGGATGCGCTCGGCCGTGTCGGCGAGCGTGATGGTGAGGCGTCCGCCGCGGTCGGCGATGATGTCGGCGACCGAGGACCCGGTGGTCGACAGGCGCTCCTCGAAGGCCCGCAGGCGATCCTCGACGCTCGAGCCGATGCGGCCCGTGGCGGCGTCGAAGGCGGCCTCGGCCGCGGCGGCGCGGACGTCGATCGTCTCGCCGAGCCGATCGCCGGTCGCAGCGAGCCGGCGCTCCAGATCGTCGCCTCGGGTGACCACCACCTCGTGGATGCGCTTGGCGGCGTCGCCGAGATTGTTGAGCAGGATCTGGCTGCGCTCGGAGAGCACGTCGGAGATGGTGACGCCGACGGCCTCCATCGACTCGCGCACCTCCGCGGCCCGGCCGTCGATGGCCGCGACGATGCGGGCGCCGGCCGCGCCGAAGTCGCTTTCGATCGTCGCGCTGCGGTCCACCACCGCCTCGTAGACGCGGTCGCTCGCGCGGGTGATGCGGGTCGCGACGTCGTCGCCTCGGGTCTCCAGCAGGCCTGCGATCCGCTCGCCGCCTTCCGAATAGCGCCGCTCCAGTTCCGCGCCGTGGATGACGATCGCCTCGTGCATCTGCGCGCTCGCCTCGGCGAGACGGTCGGCGAGGTCGCCGCCGCGGGTCGCGATCTCGTCGACCAGCCGCACGCCGGTCTCGTCAAGCCGGCCGGTGATGTCGGAGCCGTTCTGGGCGAGCGTTTCGATCACGCGGTCGCTCGCGATCCGGAGCGCTTCGGAGGCGTCCGCCGTGCGCATGGCGAGCGCCTGTTCCATGTCGGCCGCAAGCGTGCGGAGCGCCGCCGTGGTCTCCTCGACATGGCCCGACAGGGACCTCACGACCGTCTGGGAGCGCTCGGAGAAGCGCTCCGTGACGTCGCCGCCGACGCGCTCGATGTCGCTCGAGAACGCCGCGCCGCGGGCTGAGAACTCCTCCGAGAGCCGGGCCGCGGTCGCGGCCAGCGCCTCGATCGAACGGTCGCCGTGGCGGCCGAAGCTGTCGGTGACGGAGCCGGCGGTTGCGGTCAGCGTTTCGGCGAGCTCCTGCGAGCGCTCGCCGAGCGCGTCGATCAGGCCGCGGGCCTGGAGCTCGATCGTCTCGTGGAACGTCGCGCCGGCGTCGGACAGCGCTTCCGCCATGTCGCGCGAGCGGTCCGAGAGCGCCTGGAGCACTTCGCCGGAGCGGCTGGAAAGGCGGTTCTCGAAGGCGTCGCCCGCGCTCGACAGCGCGTCGGACAGTTCGCGCGACCGCGAGGCGATTTCGGCGATGACGGCGCCGGATTCGGAAGCGAGCCGCTCGTTGAAGGCGGCGCCCGCGCTCGACAGGGCGTCGGACATGTCGCTGGCGCGGCCCGACAGGGCGGCGAGCAGAAGGCCGGATTCGGAGGTGAGGCGGTCGTTGAAGTCGGCGCCGGCCGACGACAGCGCGTCCGCCATGTCGCGCGAGCGGGAGGCGATAGCGTCGAGCACTTCGCCGGAGCGCAGAGCCATCTGCGCGTCGAAGTCGGCGCCCGCGGAGGAGAGCGCCACCTCCATGTCCTGCGACCGGGAGGCGAGGGCGGAGAGAACCTCTTCGGCCCTGCCCGTGAGGCGGTCGTGGAATTCGGCGCCCACGGCGGCGAGGGCGTCGGTCATCTCGCGCGAGCGGATCTCGAGCGCCGACAGCACTTCGTCGGAACGGCCGGCGATCTGGTCGTGGAATTCGGCGCCCGCGGTCGCAAGCGCCGCGGTGATCGTCTCGGCGCGGGTCGCGAAGCGGTCGCCGACGCCCATGCCAGTGCGGTCGAGATTGTCCACGATCGCGTCGCCGCGCTCGGCGAGCCTGTCGGCGATCGCGGCGCCGGCCCGCTCGATCTCGCCGACGACGGCGTCGCCGCGGGACTCGATCGCCGAGGTCGTCTCGGACGAGAAGCGCGCCACGCGCTCGTCGAAGCTGGAACCCGCGGCGGCGAGGCTGTCGACCACCAGCAGCGAGCGCTCGTCGATGGCGCGGGTGAGGGCGTCGCTCGACGAAACGAGCGCGGCGCGGGCGGTCTCGGACCGCTCGGCAAGCGTCGAGGAAAGCTGGCGGCCGACCTCCTCGAGATCGCGCGCGACCTCGGAGCCGCTGGCGGCGAGCCGTTCGATCATCTCGGCGCCGCGGCTGGTGACCGAGGCGAGCATCTCTTCGCCGGCGCGGCGGATCGCTTCGGCGACCTCCTCGCTCTTGGCGGCGAGCTCGCCGGTGACTCGCTTGCCGGATTCCGAAATGTTGCCCGACATGAGCCCGGCGGCGGCGTTGAGGTCGCGGGCGAGCAGGTCGTGGGCGCCGGCGATGGTCTCGCGCAGCTTCTCGGCGTTGCCGTCGATCGCCTCGCGCTGGCCCTGGATCTCCTCGATCAGCGAGCGGACGCGGACCTCGTTGTCGTGGAACGAACGTTCGAGCGACGAGACCTCGCCGCGCACGAGCGACTCGAGGTCGCCGGCGCGCGCGACCGCGCGCTCGATGCCGTCGCCCATCGCCGCGACCTCGCGGCGGACCGCCTGACCGAGCGAAGCGACCGCTTCCGAAGACGTGGCGTCGGGCTCTGCGAGGCGCAGCGCCACCTCGGTCATGGAGCGGGCGACGAGGCGCATCTCCTGGGCGCGCCACGACATCATGGCGATCATGAAGAACAGCGCGATCGGGGCGAGCACGGCGAGCGCCACCAGCGCGAGCTGCGCCTGCGCGCCCTGGTCCGCGAGATCGAGCCCGCCGGCGCCGATGCCGAGCACGGTCGTGGCGTAGATCGCGCCGAGCGCGGCCCAGGCGAGAGAGAACAGGCCGGCGACCACGAAGGGCGCGCGCGACGGCTTGCGCTGCAGGGCGTAGACGAGATGGGCGAAGGAGCGCGCGTCGTCGTTCGCGGGCGCGCGGCGGCTCGAGCGGTCGAGCGCGGGGCGGCGTTCGGGGGTCGTTGCGGCGGCGACCTTGGGTTCGGGCGCGGGCGTCGTCGCGGGGGCCGCGGCTTTCGGCGTCTCGACCGAGGCCTTGGCTTCCGGGGCGACGAGATTCAGCGCCTCCTCGATCGCGGCCAGAGCCGCTTCGGCCGGATCTCTCGCCGGGGTCGCATTCGCCATGATCGTCGCCTCGCGCCGCACGCTACACAAACTGCGGGAGGGAGCGAGGTCGACGGATTTCGCGCGACGCCTTGAGTTTTTAACTCAAGCTTCTGCAAAATCAGACGAAAAACCGCTTCCCGATCCGCCCAGTTCGCCCCGACGTGCGCCGCTTCGCCCGACGGGGCATACTCCTGCGCCGAGAATGCTATCGGCGATCTTAACTCTAGAGAACAGTGGAATCCCGCATTTGGCAAACATCGTTAACGACTTGGTAACCATGTTGGCCGCGGAGGCCGGAGGGCTCGCGTGTTCTTGAGATTTTTCGACGCCCTTCGGTCGGCGGGCGTGCCGGTTTCGCTGCGCGAGCATCTCGCTTTTCTCGCCGCGCTCGATCGCGGGCTGGGCCGGACCGACATCGACGGGCTGCATGCGCTGGCCCGGACATGCCTCGTCAAGGACGAGCGATTCTTCGATCGCTTCGACCGCGCTTTCGGCGAGATCTTCAAGGGCGTGGAGACCGTCGACGCCGCCCTGGGCGCGGAGGCGGCGATTCCGCCCGAATGGCTGGCGCGGGGCTTCGAACGCTCGCTCAGCGCCGCCGACCGCGCCGCGATCGAGGCGATGGGCGGCCTCGACAAGCTCATGGAGGCGCTCAGACAAAGGCTCGCCGAGCAGAAGGGGCGGCACGAGGGCGGCGACAAGTGGATCGGGACCGGCGGAACCTCGCCTTTCGGGGCCTACGGCTACAATCCGGAGGGCGTCCGCATCGGCCAGGACGGAAACCGGAACTTCAAGGCCGTGAAGGTGTGGGACCGCCGCGAGTTCCGCGACCTCGACGGTGAGGCGGAGATCGGGACCCGCGCGATCAAGCTCGCCCTCCGGCGTCTGCGCCGCTTCGCCCGCACGGGCGCGCCCGACGAGTTCGACCTCGACGGAACCATCGAGGGCACGGCGCGGCAGGGCTGGCTCGACGTGCGCATGCGCCCCGAGCGGCGCAACGGCGCCAAGGTGCTGCTGCTGCTCGACGTCGGCGGCTCGATGGACTGGCACGTCACGGTCTGCGAGGAGCTGTTCTCCGCCGCCCGCTCGGAGTTCCGCGGGCTCGAGCACTTCTATTTCCACAACTGCGTCTACGAGAACGTCTGGCGCGACAACCGCCGGCGGCGGACGGAACTCACCCCGACCGACGACCTCCTGCGCGGGTTCTCGTCGGACTGGCGGGTCGCGATCGTCGGCGACGCGTCGATGAGCCCCTACGAGATCATGGCCCCGGGCGGGTCGGTCGAGCACATGAACCCGGAGCCCGGACGGGTCTGGATCGAGCGCCTCGCGGAGCGGTTCCCCAAGCTCGCCTGGATCAACCCCCTGCCGGAGGAGCAGTGGGGATGGACTGCGTCGATCGGCATGGTCCGCGATCTGGTCGGCGGCCGCATGCATCCCCTGACGCTTGGGGGGCTCGAAGCGGCGATGCGCGACCTCGCCCGTTAACGAAGCGGAAACATTTGCGGCGACTCCGCAACAATGCGCGCTAGGATGCGCTCGAAATCCCGGCGCTCGCCTCAGTCGTGGCGCGGGGACGATTATCCGCAGGGCCCGGCCGTCCGGCCCTGGCCTGATCCCTCGCCGCGGAGCGCCGATGGCCTTCGTTTCCTACGACACCGTCCACGCCCGGCCCGCCGACGCGCGCGGCGAGCCCGGCGCGGCCGGCGACGTCTCGGTGGTCGAAGGTTCGGCCGGGATCGCGGCCCTCGAGCCGGCCTGGCGCGAGATCGCCGCCGCGGCGCGCGACGAGGCGGTCTTCCTGTCGTTCGGCTACGCGCTCGCCGCCGCCCGCTATCACGAGGCGCGCGGAGAGCGCGTCGCAGCGGCGCTGGTCGAATGGGCGGGCCGGCCCGCCTGCCTTCTCGCGGTCGCCGTCGTCCGACGCACGGGCGCGCGGATCGCGGTCGCGCTCGGCGACCCGGTCACGCAATATTCCGACGTGCTGATCGCCAGGACCGCGCCGACGCGTCTCGCGGACGTCGCGCTTCGGGCGATCGCCACGCGCGGCGCGATCGATCTGTTCGAATTCAGGCGCACGCGCGGCGACTCGGCGCTGACGCCCGCGCTGGTCCGCCTGTCGGCGTCGAGCGTCGAAACGCGCGAGGCGCCGTTCGCCGATCTCACGGCGGAAGACGACGCCCAGTCCCTCCTGCTGCGGATCGCGGGCGCGAAGCACAAGCGCGAGCGCGCCCGCTCGCGCCGCCGTCTCGGCGAACGGGGCGCGCTCGCCTTCGAGGTCTTTCGCGGCGCGGCCGCCGTCGACCCGCTCGCGGAGGCGTTCCGGACCAAGGCGGCGCGTCTCGCGCGATCCGGCCTCTTCAGTCCGGTGATCGACGACCCGAACGCGCTCGCGCTGCTTCAGGCGGCCGCGCGCGATCCCGAAGACGGCGCGGCCGTCGTGGTCGCGCGCCTCACGGTCGGCGGCGCGGCCGCCGCCTACGAGGTCGGGCTCGTGCGGGGCGGGCGCTTCCACGCCTATCTCGGCGCGGTGGACGACGCCTTCGCGGGCGCGAGCCCCGGCAAGGTCGTCATGGAGGAGACGTTCTGCTGGGCGAAGGCCCGCGGCCTGGGGGTCTACGACCTGCTGCCGCCCGGCGACCGCTACAAGCGCGAATGGTCGACCGGCGCCGTCACCACACGGGATTTCCTTGCGCCCGCCACGCTGCGCGGCCGGCTCTACGCCGGCCCGTGGCTGAAGAGGGTTCGCCCCGCCCTGCGCGACGCGCTGCGCCGCATGCCGCCGCCTCTGCGCCGCCTTGCGACGCGCGCCGCGGTGGCGGCCGGGATCCGCTGACGGCGGTCGCGGTCGCCGCTACTTGGTGGTGTAGCCGCCGTTCGCGAGGATCGTCTGGCCGGTGATCCACCAGCCGTCGCTCACGAGGAAGCGGATCAGCGGCACGATGTCCTCGATGTCGGTCAGGCCGGTCTTCGAGAACGGCGAAAGCGCCGCGGCCGTCTTGTGATAGGCGACGGCGTCCTCGCCTTCGGCCGGGTAGAAGAACGGCGTGTCCATCGGGCCAGGGCCGACGGCGGTGACCGAGACGCCGCGCGCGCCGAACTCCTTCGACGCCGCGCGGGTGTAGTGTTCGACCGGCGCCTTGCCGCCGGCGTAGGCCGCGTAGAACGGCGTGTAGGCGCCGAGCAGCGAAGTGACGAGCGTCACGAGTTTGCCGTTGTCCGAGAGCGTGCGTCCGGCTTCCTTGATGAAGAAGAAGGCCGACTTGGCGTTCACGGCGCTCATGTCGTCATATTCGGCCTCCGAAATCTCGACGATTGGCTTCTTCAGCACCTTGCCGACGGTGTTGACCGCGATCTCGATCGAGCCCATCGCGGCCTTGGCGTCGGCGAACAGCTTTTCGACGGCGCCGGCGGTGGTGAGGTCGGCCTGGAACAGGTAGGCGTCCGCGCCCGCGGCCCTGACCGCCTCGGCGGTCTTCTCGGCTTCGGCGCGGCTGGCGTCGCTGTTGTAGTGGAGCGCCGCCGCCTTCGCGCCATGGGTCGCGAGGTCGGTGGCGATGAGGCCGCCGAGGTTCTTGGCGCCTCCGGCGATGAGGACGTTCTTGCCCGTGATGCTGTGGTCGACCATCGTAATGGCTCCTTCCGCGTAAGTTCGGCGGACGCTAGCTTTTCCGCGGCAGCGGCGGCTTTCCAAAAGGCGCCGGACTTTCGAAATCCGTTGGCGGGCAGGGGCGACGATGATCCATGGCGATGAGAAGCCGCTCTCGGAGCGGCGGGTGCTCTGGGCGCGGCGCGCGTCGCTCGGCGGGCTGGACGTCGCCTTCGCGACCGAGGACGTGCGGGCGCCGACCGACTGGCGCATCGACGAGCAGGACCACGTCGTCGTGCTGCACCAGGCGGGACGGCTCGGGACCATGGAGACGGTCTTCGAGCGCGGCCCGTCCTCGAACGCGCTGCCGAATGTCGGCGAGGTCTGGGTGATACCGGCCGGCCGGCGCTATGCGGCGCTTGCGCAGGGCCGGTCGGTCAGCTTCTGCGAGTTCCGTTTCAGGAGCGAAAGCGGGGGCCGGACGCTCGCGCCGCAGATCGGCAGGCGCGACCCCTTCCTGCATCTCGCGGCCGAACGCCTGTCGCGGACGATCGGGCGGGACGACGACCTCGCCGGCCTGCTGAGGGACAGCCTCGCCGAGACCATCCGCCTGCATCTTCTCGACGCCTATGGCGAAGCCGCTTCAGCTCCGGCGGGCGAGGGCCCGCGCCTGTCGGAACGACAGAAGCGCGCTCTGTCGGAAAGCCTCGACGACGCCCTCGGCGACCGGCACTCGCTCGCCTCGATGGCCGCGACGGTCGCGCTCGACGTCCGGGACTTCCTGCCGGCGTTCCGCGCCGCCTTCGGAACCTCGCCGCGTCAGCACCTGATCCGTCTGCGGCTGGAGCGCGCGCGGCGGATGCTGGAGGAGACGTCCTGCCCCATCACCACGATCGCGCTGGCCGTCGGCTTTTCGACGCCGAGTCATTTCGCGACGACTTTCCGACAGCATTTCGGTGTGCGGCCGACGGATGTCCGGAGGCGGGGCTGACTCCCGCCGACGCCGCGTCCCGCCGCCTGTCCGGACGGGCGCGCGCCTTGTCGGCGAACGGCTCGGCCGCGCCCTTGCGGTGAGGCTTCGGCTTGCCGGGCCGCGCCGCTGCGCCCGGATGCTCGGCGGCGGCCTCGGTCCACGGCTTCGACTTCCAGGCCTTCTTCTCGGGACGGTCGGGCGCGGGGCGGGGAGCGGGTCGCTCGCCGGCGTCGTCCGCGCGGGATATCACGACGTCGCCCTTCTCGGCGCCGAGCGCCTGCGCGGCGAAGCGTTCGGCCGCCTCGGCCGCGATCGCCACCTTGGTCTCGCGGTCGAAGATGCGGATCGCGCCGATCTCGTCGCGGGTCACGCCGCCGCGGCGGCAGATCATCGGCAGCAGCCATTTCGGATCGGCGTTCTGCTTGCGGCCGACGCCGAGCCGGAACCACACGGCGTCGCCGAACGCCTCGCGCCGCGCCGGACGCGCCTCGGGACGCTCGCGCATGGGCGCGAAGGCGCCCGGATCCTCGACCGACTCAGGCTCGGGCAGCCGCGCGCGGTGAAGCCTGAGCAGCGCGACCGCGATCGCCTCGGCGCCTTCGCGCTCCAGCAGCGCGAGAGCGCGGGCGCGCTCGTCCTCGCTTGGCGGCGCGGACATCGCGGGGTCGCTCACGAGACGCTCCTCGTCGAGCGCGCGGATCTCGGCCGCGGTCGGCGGCGCCGACCAGACGGCCGTGACGCCGGCTTCGGCGAGCAGCATCTCGGCCTTGCGGCGGCGCGAGGCCGGCGCGAGCAGCACGCTCACGCCCTTGCGGCCGGCGCGGCCGGTGCGCCCGCTGCGGTGCTGGAACACTTCGGCGTCGTGCGGCAGGTCGGCGTGGATCACGAGCTCGATCGCCGCGATGTCGATGCCGCGGGCCGCGACGTCGGTCGCGACGCAGACGCGGGCGCGGCCGTCGCGCAGCTCCTCGAGCGCGCGGTTGCGCTCGCCCTGGCCGAGTTCGCCCGACAGTAGGACGGCGGAAAAGCCGCGCTTGGCGAGATGCATGTGCATCTGCCGGACGGCTTCGCGGGTCGAGCAGAACACGATCGCGGCGGCGGCGTCCTGCTGGCGCAGCACGTTGACCACGGCGCCGCGGCTCTCCCTCGCCGCGACCCGCACCGCGCGGTGCTCGATGTCGGCGTGGGCGCGCGCCGCGCCGACGGTCTCGATGCGCCGGGCGTTGCGCTGGAAGCGGCGGGCGATCGAGACGATCGCCTCGGGCAGCGTCGCGGAGAACAGCAGCGTGCGCCGCTCGGACGGCGTCGCCTCCAGGATGAATTCGAGGTCCTCGCGGAAGCCGAGGTCGAGCATCTCGTCGGCCTCGTCGAGCACGACGACCCGGAGCGCGGACAGGTCGAGCGCGCCGCGGCCGATGTGGTCGCGCAGGCGTCCGGGCGTGCCGACGACGATATGGGCGCCGGCTTCGAGCCGCCGGCGCTCGGAGCGCGGATCCATGCCGCCGACGCAGGCCGCGATCCGGCCGCCGGCTTCCTCGAACAGCCACGCGAATTCGCGTTCGACCTGCATCGCGAGTTCGCGCGTCGGCGCGACCACGAGCGCGAGCGGCTTGTCCGCGGGTCCGAAGCGGTCCGCGCCGGCGAGCAGCGTCTCGCCGATCGCGAGGCCGTAGGCGACGGTCTTGCCGGAGCCGGTCTGGGCCGAGACCAGCAGGTCGCGGCCGGTTGCCTCGGCGTCGGTGGTCTCGCGCTGGACGGGCGTCAGTTCGGCGTAGCCGCGCCGGGCGAGCGCCCGCGAGAGCGGGGAGTCGTCGGTTGAGAGGAGCACGATCGGCCTTCGATGGCGTGAGCGGACAGGCTCGCGCGACGGCGCGGGTGATCGGCTCGTTTCAGGGGAGCGCGTGCAATAGCCGATCCGGCGCGAAAACGCCACTCCTAGCGCGGATGTGCAGCGGGTCAGCTCGAAATTTGAGACTTACGAGAAGTTTTTGGTGGGAGTTTCGTTCCACACCAAGGACAATAATTGATGACGATCATTGATCCTCGGGAGGTTTCTTCCGGGGGAGCGCCATAGTCGTGGATCATAATTCCGAACCTGCGCGAGGACGGCCAATAGTCGATCAGGCAGTCTGGGCAATGATACCGGTTGGGGTGTTGTTCGCACCTCGACTCGACGTTGGATTTCATCATTTGACAGCAGTATTTCGTCATCCTGCCGTTTCTCATTTTTGTACGGACCGCGCTTTTTCGGCCGGGCGTCCACCGTTTCGACCAGAGAGCCCGTCAATTCCAGCTCATTTCGAGCTGATCCGCTACCAGCGGATCCCTGGGTTGCGTCGGCCGCTGCGCTGGCTCCTCACGCCACGCCGAGCTTCTTCTGCAGGCTCGTCGAGGACGTCGTGTACTGGAACGTGATCTTGCGGTCAGGGTTGATCCGCCGCGCCGCCGCCTGCGCCATCAGGGCGCCCTCGTGAAAACCCGAGAGGATCAGCTTCAGCTTGCCCGGATAGGCGTTGATGTCGCCGATCGCGAAGACGCCGGGCGTCGTGGTCTCGAATTTCTCGGTGTCCACGGGCACGAGGTTCTCGTCGAGATTGAGCCCCCAGTCGGCGATCGGCCCGAGCTTCATGGTCAGGCCGAAGAAGGGCAGCATCGCGTCGGCGGGGATCTCGGCGGCCCATCCGTCGGCGAGCTTCACGGTCGCGCCCTGCAGAACGCCGTTCTCCCCGGAGAGCCCGGTCACCTGGCCGAACGCCAGGTCGATCGTCCCCTCCTCGACGAGGCGGCGCATCTTGTTGACGCTGTCGGGCGCGGCGCGGAATGCGTCGCGGCGGTGGAGCAGGGTGACGCGCCGCGCGACCGGCGCGAGGTTCAGAGTCCAGTCGAGCGCGGAGTCCCCGCCGCCGACGATCAGCACGCGCTTGTCGCGGAACGCCTCCATCCGGCGGACGGCGTAGTGCACCGAGGTTCCCTCGAAGGCCTCGACGCCGTCGATCGGGGGCCGCTTGGGCTGGAACGATCCGCCGCCCGCCGCGATGACCACCACCTTCGTGTCGAAGCGCGTTCCCGCGTCGGTCGTCAGCAGAAAGCGGTCGTCCGGCGTCGGTTCGAGCGCCGCGATCATCTCGGAGAAGTGGAACGTCGGCTCGAACGGCCTGATCTGCGCCATCAGGTTGTCGGTGAGCTCCTGGCCCGTGACCACCGGCAGGCCGGGAATGTCGTAGATTGGCTTCTCCGGATAGAGTTCGGCGCACTGCCCGCCCGGCCGGTCGAGGATGTCGACGACATGGGCGCGGATGTCGAGCAGGCCGAGTTCGAAGACGGCGAACAGGCCGACCGGGCCCGCCCCGACGATGACGACGTCCGTCCTGATGGTTTCGGTCATGGCGTCCTGCATGGGGAGAGCGGCGGCGTGACCGGACAGCCTCTAAGCCATCGCATGCAGGATGGACAGGCCGACGCTCGGATGATCAGCGCAGCGCTCGGGCGAGCCGGCGCTCGGCGCCCGAGGCTTCCGGGGACGCGACGACGACGGGATCGCCGGCGAGCCCGCCCGCTGCGGCCACCACGCGGTTGCGGCCGCTTGTCTTGGCCGCGTAAAGCGCGACGTCCGCCCGTTTCAGCGCCTCTTCCAGCCGTTCGCCGCTGCGCCATTCTCCCGCGCCGAAACTGCAGGTGACGTGCAGCGAGGGGTCGACGTCGTCGAAGACGAGGGCCGCCACGTCCCGCCGGAGCGTTTCGCATGCGGCGACGGCGTCGCGGACGCGGCCGTTCGGGATGAGCAGGCCGAACTCCTCTCCGCCGAGGCGCCCGACGATCGGAGCATGGACGGCGGCGGCCCTCGCGACGGCCGCGATCACGACGTCGCCCGTCGCGTGGCCGAAGGCGTCGTTGACCTGCTTGAACCGATCGATGTCGAAGATCGCCACGGCGTCGGCGTCGGAGCGTGAATAGAGTTCGGCGGTCTCGAAGAAGGCGCGCCTGTTGAGCAGGCCGGTCAGCGAGTCGATGGTCGCGAGGCGGATCAGCTCCTGCTGAAGCTTTGCCGTCCGTTCCGCGACCCGCAGTCTTGCGAGAAGCTCCTCGGGAGCGGACGGCTTTCCGACGAAATCGTCCGCGCCGCCGTCCAGAGCCTCGACCAGGGTCGTCCGGTCTGCGGAGGAGGACATGACGAGCACATAGAGGGCCCGCCTGCGGCCTGCGATCGCACGGGCCTCGCGAATGAGCTCCAGGCCGCCCATTCCGGCATGCTGAAGGCTGGTGACGAGCACCTCGATCGCTTCGTCGAGGCGCAGCCGTTCAAGCGCGGCCGACGAATCCGAAAAGCACGAGACCAGATGGCCGGCGTCTTCGAGCGCGCCAGCCACGATCTTCAGCACGACCCGACTTGGATCGACGACGGCGATCTTCATTGCGGAGCCTCGAAAGCGGTCCCGCAACCTAGCAGAGAAATCGAAACGCGACGTTATCGCGAACGGAGCCCCTTAGCCCTGTCGTTCGGGCGTGGTCACCACGAGCCCGTCGAGCAGGGGCGTGATCTTGATCTGGCAGGAGAGGCGGCTGGAAGGACGGACGTCATAGGCGAAGTCGAGCATGTCCTCCTCCATCGGCTCGGGCCGCCCGACGAGCTCGGTCCAGGCGGCGTCGACATAGACGTGGCAGGTGGCGCAGGAGCAGGCGCCGCCGCATTCCGCCTCGATGCCGGGCACGTCATTGCGGATCGCCGCCTCCATCACGGTCGAGCCGGGCTCGGCCTCGACGGCGCGTTTCGTTCCGTCCTGATCGATGAAGGTGATGGTCGCCATGATCCGGAATCCCGCTCGCCCGCGGACCGGCGGTCCGCGCAGGACCGGCGCGACGGACGCCGGTCGGGCAGGCTCTTTAGAGTCTTTCCGAACGACGCGCCAGCGAACAGCAGCGCGTCGTCCTTCCGGACCGGAAGCGGATCGAAGCGAAGATCAGCGGTCGAGGCCGTAGCGGATCTCGATCGCGGAGGTCACTTCCGCTACCGATTCCGCAAGCTCGGCCAGCGCCTTGCCCGTGGATTCTCCCGCCGTCGCCGCGCGCTCGAGCTCCTCGGCCGCGAAGGCGACGCGGCTCGCGCCCACGCCGCGGGCCGAGCCCTTCAGCGTGTGCGCCACGTCCGCGCGCTCGGCCGGATTGGTCAGCGCGTCGAAGCGGAACAGGAGGATGCGGGCCTGCCGGCGGAAGAGCTCCAGCACTTCGCGCTCCAGCGACCGATCGCCCATCGTCTGGCGGTTCAGGTGGCCGACGTCGATCGCCGAAGCGAAGGCGGTGTCGGCCCGTTGTTCGAATTGTCTCATCATGCTCGACATTGGTTTCACGCTCCGAAACCCGCCAGGATACGCGGCGGGAGTTCCTTTCCAGCTACTGCGCCTCAGTTGTCTAAATCTGGGCGGACTTGGTTCACCATTCGCTACAGAATTTTTCTTACCCGCCTCCGTGGCTTTTCGGTAACGGGGGAGGGTACGCATGCAGTCTCGCAGGGGCGCGTTGAACTCGATCCGAACGGGTCGTTCATCCGGCGTTCATTGCGTTGCACAATCAAAGAGCGCGCAAGACGGTTACCGGCGGGTGAAAAGACAGGGTTGAGAAAGCCTGAACCGCCCCCCACTTCCGCCGGGGCGCGCCGCGATGCGGCGCCGGCAGCATCCCAAGGGAGTTCCATGCGTCGCCTGATCCTGTTCCGCCACGCCAAGTCCGACTGGTCGCAGGAGGAGCTGGCGGACCACGATCGTCCGCTCGCGGAGCGCGGCCGACGCGCGGCGGGACCGATGGGCGCATGGCTCGCGGGAAGGGGATTCAGGCCGGATCTGGTGCTGTGCTCGACCGCGCGGCGGGCGCGCGCCACCTGGGAGCTCGCCAAGGCTGCTTTCTCGCCGTCCCCGAAGGCGAAATTCGACGCGGACATCTACCACGCATCCCCCGACGCGCTTCTCCAGACGGTGAAGGCGACGCCGGCCAACATTCAGACGTTGATGATCGTGGGCCATAATCCCGGCCTCGAACAGTTCGTGGAACTACTTGCGTCCAAAGGCGACCCCGAGGCGCGCCGGACGCTGTCCGCGAAGTATCCGACCGGCGCGATCGCCGTCCTCGACTTTCCCTTCGACGACTGGGCGTCGGTGAAGTCCGGCGCCGGACGTCTCGATCGCTTCGTGACCCCGAAGACGCTCGGGATCGGCGAGGAATGAACTTCGGCGGCCTCTTCGACGAAGCGCGGATCGTCGCGAGGAGCCTTGCGGAAGCGGCTTCGGGCGCGTTCGATCCGACCATCCGGCTGGGGGTCACGGGGCTGTCCCGCGCGGGCAAGACCGTGTTCCTCACCGCGCTGGTCCAGGCGCTGGTCAACGGCGGCCGGCTGCCGGCCTTCCGGGCCTATGCGGAAGGCCGCATCGCCGGCGCGAAGCTCGCCCCCCAGCCGGACGACGCGGTGCCGCGTTTCGAGGTCGAGAGCCATTTTCGCGCGCTGACCGGCCCCGACCGGCACTGGCCAGAGTCGACCCGGCGCATCTCCGAACTGCGCGTGGTGGTCGACTTCGAGGCGAAGGGCTTTCTCGCCGGCTCCCGCTCGCAGCGGCGGCTGACGCTCGACATCGTCGACTATCCCGGCGAGTGGCTGCTCGATCTCGCGCTGCTGGGCCAGGATTTTCGCGAGTGGTCGCGACGGACGCTCGCCTCCAGCGAGGCCCCTACGCGGGCGCCGATCGCGAAGGACTGGCGCTCCCATCTCGCGACCCTCGATCCGCTCGCGGCCGAGAACGAGCACGAGGCGCGCGTCGCCGCGGGCCTGTTCGCCGGCTATCTGAAGGCGGGGCGCGACGACCGCGTCGCATTGTCCACCCTGCCGCCCGGCCGCTTCCTGATGCCCGGCGACCTCGAGGGCAGCCCCGCGCTCACCTTCGCGCCGCTCGACCTGCCGGCCGAGGGCGACGCTCCGTCCGGGTCGCTCTGGGCCATGATGGAGCGCCGCTACGAGGCCTATCGCTCGCATGTCGTGAAGCCCTTCTTCCGCGACCACTTCTCGCGGCTCGACCGGCAGGTGGTGCTGGTCGACGCGCTCGCGGCGCTCAACGCCGGACCCGAGGCGGTGGCCGACCTCGAAAATGCGCTCGCCGACGTGCTTTCGGCCTTCCGGCACGGGCGGAATTCGTGGCTGTCGTCGCTGTTCCGGCCGCGCGTGGACCGGTTGCTGTTCGCCGCCACCAAGGCCGATCATCTGCATCACACCAGCCACGACCGGCTGGAGGCGATCCTTCGCCGGCTGGTCGGCCGCGCGATCGAGCGGGCGGAGTTCGGCGGCGCCGCCGTCGACGTCGTGGCGCTCGCGGCGGTGCGCGCGACGCGCGAGGCGACCGCCCGTCAGGGGCGGCAGGAGCTTCCGGTCATCGTCGGCGTGCCCGAGAAGGGCGAGCGCGCCAACGGCCAGGTCTTCGACGGCGAGGAGGAGATCGCGGTGTTTCCCGGCGACCTGCCCGAGGACCCCGACGTCGCGCTGCGCGCCGGCGGCTATCGCGGCCTGTCTGCGAACGAGGAGGGCGCGGACCTCCGCTTCGTGAAGTTCCGCCCGCCGAAGCTGGTGACGACGGACCGGCCTCCCCAGCTTCCCCACATCCGGCTCGACCGGTCGCTCGAGTTCCTGATCGGAGACGCGCTGGCGTGAAGGAATGGAGAAAAACGGCGAGGTCGACGTGCGTTCGAACGAGCGCGACGTCTCCGCTCCCCAGAGGGGCAGGGAAGCCGCATATGACGCGACGCCGATCACCCCTTCTCCCGTTTACGGGAGAAGGTAAGGATGAGGGGACATGGCGCTGCGGGTTTAGAACGACGGCCGTCCGCGCGGACGCGCTCCTTCTTGAAAGTCCGGCGCAGCATCCCCTCACCCTTGCCCTCTCCCGCGAGCGGGAGAGGGGAGCGGCCAAGCGCGTCGCCCTGATTTGCGCTCCCGCTCGTTTGCGTCCAGACGCGATCGCCCTGGCCGTATCGGGGAAGGGGAGCGCGGCTGCGCTTCAAAACCTGTTCGTGGAGGCCTCAGCACTCGCATGACCGACGCCCCCCGCCGTCCCGCGACCTTCCGGCTGAACGATCCCTCCGTCGTGCTCGGCGCGGCCGGCGAGGAGATTTCGGCCGCGCGCGGCGTCGTCGTGACGCCGGAGCCCGACGTCTTCGACAGCCCCGAACCCGCCGCCGCGCCGGTGGAGCGCCGCCGCGGCGGCGTCACGCTCGGCGGGCTGTTCTGGGGCGCGCTCGGCGGTCTCGCGAGCCTCGCGGCCGGCCTCTGGGCGACGCGGGTCGTCGAGGACACCTTCGCGCGCTCCGACTGGCTCGGCTGGCTCGCGCTCGGCCTCGCGGGCCTCGCAGGCCTCGCCGGCCTCGGGATCGTGGCGCGCGAGGCCTTCGGACTGATGCGCCTCGGCAAGATCGAGGCGCTGAGGACGGCCGCCGACGAGGCCCATGCGGCCGACGACGACGCCAAGGCGAAGAAGGTCGCGGCGGAAGTCGTCGCGCTCTACGCCGGCCGGCCCGAAACCGCGCGCGCCCGCGCGGCCGTGCAGTCACACGCCGACGAGATCATCGACGGCTCCGACCGGCTGAAGATCGTCGAGCGCGAGATGCTGTCCGCGCTCGACCGCGAGGCGACGCGCGCGATCGCGGGCGCGTCGAAGCGCGTCTCCGTCGTCACCGCCGTCTCGCCGCGCGCGATCGTCGACCTCGGCTTCGTGCTGGTCGAATCCATGCGGCTGATCCGCCGGATCGGCATGATCTACGGCGGCCGTCCGGGGACGCTCGGCTTCCTGAAGCTCGCCCGCCACGTGCTCGCGCATCTCGCGGTCACCGGCGGCATGGGCGTGGGCGACGGCCTGCTCGAACAGGTGCTCGGCCACGGCCTCGCGGCCAAGCTCTCGGCGCGGCTGGGGGAGGGGGTGCTGAACGGCCTCCTCACCGCCCGCGTCGGCCTCGCGGCCATGGCGGTCTGCCGTCCGCTGCCCTTCGTCGACCGCCGCCCGCCGACCGTGCGGGAGGTGGCCGGCAACCTGTTCGAGACGACGCCGAAGCCGCGCTGACGGGCCGCCGGACGTCGCGCGGCTGTCCTCGGCCCCTCCGCCGTCAAGCGCCTGCCGCCGTCATGCCCGCGCCGACGCGAGGCCTCAGCGACACGTCCGCGACGCGTCCGCTCCCTCCCCCCTGTGGGGAGGGTAAGGGTGGGGGTGGCTCAGAACAGCGCCCCAGGCGACGGCGTAGCGCGCGGCCTCGCCGTCCATGCCTGATCCGGAACCACCCCCACCCCCGACCCCTCCCCACAAGGGGGAGGGGGGAAGAAGCGCCGGACGGCTTTTCGTGAAGCGCCCTCGTCTGTGCGGGCATGACGGCCGTTTGGTCCGCCTGAGCGCGGTCTTGGACGGACCCCGTCCCCTCAGCCGTTCTGGCCGCGGTGGCGCAGCGCGTGGTCGGCGAGCACGAGCGCCATCATGGCCTCGCCCACCGGCACCGCGCGGATGCCGACGCAGGGGTCGTGGCGGCCCTTGGTCGAGACGTCGACCTCCTCGCCGTCGGCGTCGATCGAGCGGCGCGGCGTGAGGATCGACGAGGTCGGCTTCACCGCGAAGCGCGCCACCACGGGCTGGCCGGTCGAGATGCCGCCGAGCACGCCGCCCGCATGGTTCGACAGAAACACGGGACGTCCGTCCGCGCCGACGCGCATCTCGTCGGCGTTGTCCTCGCCCGAGAGCTTCGCCGCGCCGAAGCCGTCGCCGATCTCGACGCCCTTCACCGCGTTGATGCTCATCATCGCGGCCGCAAGGTCGGAATCGAGCTTGCCGTAGACCGGCGCGCCGAGGCCGACGGGCACGCCCTCGGCCACGATCTCGATCACGGCGCCGATCGAGGAGCCGGACTTCCGCACGCCGTCGAGGTAGCCCTCCATCTCCTTCGCCGCGACGGGGTCCGGGCAGAAGAAGGGGTTGCGGTCGACCTCGTCCCAGTCCCAGCGCGAGCGGTCGATCCCGATCGCGCCCATGGCGACCAGCGCGCCCCGGATCGTCGCCTGCGGCAGGACCAGCCGCGCGATCGCGCCCGCCGCGACCCGGCTCGCGGTCTCGCGCGCCGAGGAGCGCCCGCCGCCGCGATGGTCGCGCAGGCCGTATTTGGCGTCATAGGCGTAGTCGGCGTGGCCCGGACGGTAGCTCGACGCGATGTTGGAATAATCCTTAGACCGCTGGTCGACGTTGCGGATCATGAGCGCGATCGGCGTGCCCGTGGTGGTCAGCGTCCCGTCGGCGGCCTCGATCACGCCGGACAGGATCTCGACCTCGTCCGGCTCCTTGCGCTGGGTCGTGAAGCGCGACTGGCCCGGCCGGCGGCGGTCGAGCGCCGCCTGCACGTCCTCGCGGCGGAAGGTCAGCCGCGGCGGGCAGCCGTCGACCACGGCCCCGATCGCGGGTCCGTGGCTCTCGCCGAAGGTCGTGAAACGGAACAGATGGCCGAAAGAGTTGTGGGACATGGGGGCGAGCCTATGCCACGGGCCGCTTTTTCGCGAAAGCGCGCTGGCGGGCGCCGCCGCGATTGCGTAGGAGTCTTAACGCGCCGCATTTCAGCCTCACCTCCTAAGATTCCGGATCGCTTAACCTCTCCATGTCGACGCCTCTTGAAGCCATCGCCGCCGGCGAGACGCCGTATGTGTTCTTCGATCTCGAAACCACGGGGCTGACCCCGAAGCGGGACCGGATCATCGAGATCGCGGCGCTGCGATTCGATCGCGCGAGCGGCGAGCTCGACAGCTTCCAGACGCTGGTGAAGCCCGACCGGGCGATTCCCGCCTTCGTCCGGGCGATGACCGGCCTCGACGACGCGGCCTTCGCGGACGCGCCGGAGGCCGGCAAGGCGCTCGCGGACTTCTTCGCCTTCGTGGGCGACGACCCGCTGGTCGCCTACAACATCGGCTTCGACCACGCCTTCCTCTCGGCCGAGGCCGAGCGCGAGGGGCTCACAGCCCCGCCCACGACCGTCTGCGCCATGCGCTTCGCCCAGGCGCGGGTGAAGGACGTGCCGAACCATCGTCTCGAAACCATCGCCAAGGCGCTGGAATGCCCGCGTCCCCGCGCGCGCCGCGCGATGGAGGACTGCCTGACGGGCCTCACCGTGTTCGAGAAGACGCTGGAGCTCTGACGCCCTCCCGGAAAGCCGCGTTCGGCCCGTAATCAAGGCCATCACGCCCGCGCCTGTGAAGCCTCCGCGAAACGCCCGCGACCTTTCCGCTCCCCCCCCCCTTGTGGGGAGGGTGAGGGTGGGGGTGGTCCAGGATGGATCTCCGAGCGTCGGCGTAGGGCGGTTTCACCCGCTCCGCTCTTTTCTGAACCACCCCCACCCCCGACCCCTCCCCACAAGGGGGAGGGGAGAAGAGCGCCTCCCGCCAATTCGCGGAGGCCTCTCGCAGACGCGGGCGCGACGGCTCGTATCGCCCGCCGAAAGCGCCCCGGCGCCCGCGGCTGTCACCGTCCCGCGACGGGGGCTCCGACCAGATCGGGATTCGCGCCCGCCACCTCCTTCGGCTCGGCCGCCCCGCAGGTCGCGTCGAGCTTCGGCCCCAGCCATTTGAGCGCCGGACCCAGCTCGCGGCGCCACAGCGCCCATTCGTGCCGGCCGGCCACGATCCTCAGCGTCGAATCGGCCTTGCGCCTCAGAAAGGCGAGGTGCAACTCGGTCGTGCCCTGCACGATGCCGCCGGGATCGCGGTCCCCCGCCATCAGGTAGAAGGCCGGCTTCGGCGCCTCGCCGATCCCGAGACGGGCGGCCTTCGGGAACAGGTTCATGGCGTTGAAGCGCGCGGGCACGAACGGCTTGCCGAAGGCGCCGTCGTAAAGCCGGGCGGCGCGGCGGACGCGGTCCTTCATCGCCGGTCCGATCGGCCCCGAGATCGAGCCCGACAGGCTGATCGCCGCGCCATAGCGCTTCGGCCGGTCGAGCGCGTAGAGCAGGGCGCCGTAGCCGCCGGTCGAAAGCCCCGCCACGGCGCGGCCCTGCCGGCAGGCGGCGGTCGGCAGCGAGGCGTCGATCGCGCGCACGAGGTCGCGGGTGAGCGCCGTCTCCATGAGGCCCGCGCCGCCGGAATCGGCGTTGTCGACGTACCAGCTGTCCCCCGCCTGCGGCATCACCACGACGGTGGGCGGAATGTCGCCGGCCGCGATCGCGCGGTCCATGGTCTCGGCGACGCGGCCGGCGTCGAGCCAGTCGGCCTCTCCGGGGCCTCCGCCATGCAGCAGGTAGAGCACGGGCCAGCGCGTGCCGGGGGCGGGCTCCGCCGCCGGCTTGTAGAGCGAATAGCGGATCGGCCGGCCAAGCGCGGGGCTCGGCGCCGTCGCCTGGCGCGTCACGACGCCGGTCGAGGGCGCGCCCGTGAGCGCGGCGCGGGCGCCGCTCAGAAGAGCCGCCGCGGCGACGGCCGCGACAGTTGCGGGAATGAGGATGCTGCGGGCAGCGAACGGCATGGGCGCGCACTCGCGAGGATTGCGGCGGAGGTCCGCCTAAGAGAAACCTAATCCTCGCGGTTGCGTTGCACAAAGCGGAAATTTGTTGCGGAGTTTAGCGGCTTGGCGCCGCTCCTGCGACCGCCCGTCCGCAGGTCGGGTCGAGCCTCGGACCGAGCCAGCCGAGCGCGTCGGAAAGCTGCGCGCGCCACGTCGGCCAGTCATGCTGGCCGGGGCCGATGCGCAGCGTCGAATCGAGCCCGGCGCGGAGCGCCTCGACATGAAGCCGCGTCGTGCTCTGGAGCAGGCCGCCGCGGTCGCGGTCGCCCGCCGCGAGATAGAGCGCAGGCTTGCGCGCCCCGAGGCCGCGCAGCGGCTCGAGCTTTGCGAACAGGGTGTTCTCGTTGAAGCGGCGCCGATCCATCGGCGTGCCGAAGGCGCCGTCGTAGAACGCGTCGGCGCGGTCGAGCCGCTCCGTCTCCGCCCGCCCGATCGGCGGCGCGATCGCGCCCGAGAAGCTCATCGCGGCGACATAGAGGTCGGGCCGTTCGAAGCCGTACAGCGCGGCGCCGTAGCCGCCCATCGAAAGCCCGCCGATCGCCCGGCCCTCGCGGCAGGCCGCGGTCGGATAGCGCTCGTCGATCGCCGCGACGACGTCGTGCGTGAGCGCGGTCATGACCGCGCCGGCGCCGCCGGGATCGGGATTGTCGACGTACCAGCTGTAAGGCGCCGACAGCGTGACGATCAGGCTAGGCGGGATGTCGCCTTCCGCGACCGCGCGGTCCACCACCTCGTAGACATAGCCCTGGTCGAGCCAGTCGGACGTGCTCGGCCGGCCTTCGAGCAGATAGACGACCGGCCAGCGCGCGCCCGCCGGCGGGGCCGCGGGCGGCCGGTAGACGTTGAAGGCGACGTCGCGCCCGAGCGCGGGGCTGAAGATCGTTTCGTTGCGCTCGATCGTCCCGAAGCCCTGCGCCGCGGCGGGGAGGGCGGACAGCGCGACGGCGGCGAGGCCTGCCAGAAAGCTCTTCAGTCGCAATCGATCTCGCTCCATCGGCGCGGACCTTCCGCCGTCGCCCGGATGCGGTTCTAGGGTGGAAAGGCGCGTCGGCCGCAACGCCTCGCGATCACGCCTGCGCGAGACGCGCAGGAAAAGGGCGGAGGAGATCCGTGGCGGCGGCTCGCCCCGCCGCCACGGACCCTTCGGAACCCGAGCTGTGCGCCGGACCCCGAACTTTTAGCCCGGCGTCTGCGGGAGACGCTTACTTGGCGTCCTTGCACCAGGATGCGGAAGCCTCGCGGCAGCGCGCGGAGTAGCCTTTGGTGATCTTCTCGGCGGCGGCCCATTCTTCTTCGTCGACGCCGTTGTCGTTGTTGGCGTCCATCGCGCTGAACGTCGGCGCCGGATCCATCTTCAGCGTTCCGACCTTCTTTTCCCACTCCACGCGGCTGATGCGGCCGCTGCCGTCGGTGTCGAGCGAGTTGAAGGCCGGCCATTCCGCGGCGATCGCGGCCGTTCCCGAAAGCAGCAGCGCCGCCGCCATCGCGACCAAGCTCTTGGTCATTGCGTCTCTCCCAATACTTTGTTGATAAGTCGTCGCCCATTTCCGGACGACGCTCCCGCCGCCTTTTTCTGGCGACATCGTATCGGGCGCCGAATATCGAAGATTGATCAATGGTAAAACTTCCCGATCAGCGCGGGATGAACTGGCATGCGAAAGGGTTTCGTTTTGAACGATCGTCGAAATGCGTATAAGAAACTTATGACAATAAGAGCAGTGTAAGTTGGTGCGGACGGCGGGACTCGAACCCGCACGCCTTGCGGCGCAAGATTTTAAGTCTCGTGCGTCTACCGGTTTCGCCACGTCCGCATCAGGCTCGCTTGACCGAAAACGGCGCGGGCCGCAAGGGCGGGACCGGCGGTTCCCGCGAAACGATCAATCGAAACAGCGTGTCATGATGCGTCGGCCGAGCGTGACCACGCCCTCGCTGTCGAAATGAACCTGATCCCGTTCGGCAGGTCGTCCGCGTCGACGAGACCGACGCGCAGCGCCGGATCTCCGGCGATCCGGGTCTGCATGGCGCGGAACCTGTCGGTGGCCTCGACCTGGGCGGGCGTCGGAGCGCGCGTCTGCGACAGCCGGGGCCACACGATCTTCAGATCGGTTTGCCCGAGCGCATTCCCGACGCCGGCGACGAAGCGCCGGAAAGCGGCCTCGTAATTGTCGACGTTCTCCGTCCGGTCGGCTTCGCCCTGAACCCAGACGAAGCACGCGGCCTTCGCTCCGCGGCCTGCGATCGCTCGCGAATGGGTCAGCAACTGGCCGTAGAGGTTGTCGGACGGTCCGGTCGGCGACCATTCGTCTTCCGCCAGCAGGCTGGTTCCGCCGCGCGCGAACTTGAAGAAATCGGCCGCCTCGTCCGGAAAGCTCGTCCGGTACTGCTGGGCCATGCCCCATTCGGGGCCGAAGTTCGAATGCTGCCGGGGCTTGGCCGGATATTGAGTCGTGTTCAGCCCGAGCCTGACCTGGACGAAGGAGGGGGCGTCGGCGACGTTCCTCCAGATCTTTATTTTCGGAAGCGTCGCTCCCCGCGAGGTCGAGGACGACTGCGCAATCACCCCGCCGGCCGAGACCGCGTTCGACTGGCCCGCGATGACGAACAGTCGTTCGGCGGCGCCGGCCGGGCCATGGCAGACGAGCGCCCCGCCAAGGGAGAGGGAGAGAGCGAGCGAGAGGCCGACGATCGCGTTTCGCCGCATGGGCTGTTCCGTCGTGCGTGGCTGAAGAAGGAGCGGCGCGCTGCGCGTCCCGCGACGCGTCGGCGGCGCTGCTGCTCGACGGCTCGGACCTGCTGGGCTGAGGCCCGGACGGACGGAGCGATAAAAAAAGCGCGCCGCAGGCGGCGCGCTTTGCAAGGTGCCGCGCGGGAGGAAGTGCGCGGGGGAGGAAGGGTCAGAAGCGGTAGGGCGGGCGGAGGACCGCGAGGTCCTCGAGGCCGGCGGCCTTCAGGTCGGCTTTCAGGGGCGCGTGATGCGCGTCCACGGCGGCGCCCACCCGGCCGGCGGCGAAGATCATGGCGATGGTCTTCAGGACCCCGCCGATCATCTCGCTGACGCCAAGGGACGGCGTCGGCCGGCCGATGGCGAGGGACAGGTTGCGTGCCACTTTCGATCTCCAATCTCGTCGCGAGGCGTCCGCCTCATGCGAAGAAGGTATGATCGATGCGGCGGCGCACAATGCGCGAATGTCTCTCGGGAGCCATGCGTATTTCGCATGGCCCGAGCGTGGGGCTTTCATCAGAATGTAAGAGTTCCAGTTCGGGCGGGCTGTTTCACCGCGCCGGACGCATTCCGGAAAGCATGGCTTCGACCGCCGCCTTCGCATCTGCGAGCGCCCGTTCGTCGCGGGAGCGCAGCACGAGATTGGTGTTGAAGCGCCCGTCCTCCGTGAACGGATAGCTGCCGATCGCGACCGCCGGATGCGCCTTCTGGATCTCGCCGAGAGGCACGGCGATGTCGCCTTCCTTGGCGTCGGCCCGGAGCGTTTCGCTCGCGACGGGCGCGCCGGGGCGAAGGTCGGGGAGCACGACGTCGAGCATCGCCTTCATGATCGAGGGCACGCCCGCCATGACGAAGACGTTCTCCAGCCGGAAGCCCGGCGCCTTCGAGACGCTGTTGGCGATGAGGTCCGCCCCGAACGGAATCCGCGCCATCCGCATGCGGCCCTCGTTGAGGTCCGCGGGGTTCGGAAAGCGCTCGCGCAGCATGGCGACCGCGCGCGGATCGTGGTCGATCCCCACTCCGAAGGCCACGGCGATGGCGTCGGCGGTCTTGTCGTCATGGGTCGGGCCGATGCCGCCGGTGGTGAAGACGTAGGTGTTGCGGGCGCGGAGCGCGTTGACCGCCTCGACGATCGCCGCCTCCTCGTCGGACACCACCCGGATCTCCGTGAGGTCGATCCCGATCGCGCCGAGCGCGAGCGCGATGTGGTTGGAGTTGGTGTCCTTCGTGCGCCCCGACAGAATCTCGTCGCCGATCGCGACGACGGCGGCGGTGACGGATTCGCTGGGGTCTTGCATCGGGCGGGGCCGCTCCTGGAAGGCGGCGACGCTATCGGAACCGCAGGGACGGGCCAAGCGGGTGAGGCGTCGTCGTTCGACGTCGAGCGCCGGCCTTCACCTCTCCCCGGCGGGGAGAGGTGAAGGCTTGCGTCCGTTCCCCGAAACCCGCCCGCCTTCTGGCGCAGCGGCGGGCGGAGCGTTACACCGGCGAAGCGGTCCTTTCGGGCTCGCATCTCCGCGCCATCGAGGAGCGTCCATGCGGTTTCAGGGAACGAACGGCTATGTCGCGACCGACGACCTCCGGATCGCCGTCGACGCGGCGGTCACGCTCGAGAAGCCGCTGCTGGTGAAGGGCGAGCCGGGCACCGGCAAGACGGCGCTCGCCGCGGAAGTCGCGGGCTCCATGGGCGCGCCGCTGCTCGAGTGGCACGTCAAGTCGACGACCAAGGCCGTTCACGGACTTTACGAATATGACGCCGTCGCCCGGCTGCGCGACGGCCAGCTCGGCGACCCGCGCGTCAACGACGTCGCGAACTACATCCGCAAGGGGCCGGTCTGGACCGCCTTCGAGTCGCCGGTCCGTCCGGTGCTGCTGATCGACGAGATCGACAAGGCCGACATCGAGTTCCCGAACGACCTGCTGCGCGAGCTCGACCGGATGGAGTTCTCCCTCCACGAGACCGGCGAGACCATTTCGGCGCGCCAGCGGCCGGTGATGATCATCACCTCGAACAACGAGAAGGACCTGCCCGACGCCTTCCTGCGCCGCTGCTTCTTCCACTACATCCGCTTCCCCGATCCCGACACCATGGCGCTGATCGTCGAGGCGCATTTTCCGGGGCTGAAGAAGCGTCTGCTGACCGAGGCGCTGTCGCTGTTCTACGAGATCCGCGAAGTTCCGGGCGTCAGGAAAAAGCCGTCGACCAGCGAGCTGCTCGACTGGCTGAAGCTGCTGCTCGTCGAGGACGTCGCCCCCGAGACGCTTCGGGAGAAGGACCCGCGCAAGGCGATCCCGCCGATGCACGGCGCGCTGCTGAAGAACGAGCAGGACGTGCAGCTGTTCGAGCGCCTCGCCTTCATGGCGCGCCGGGGCGGGCGGTAGCGGCCCCTTTCAGGTCGCGCCGGAACCGCCGTCGTCGCGCCCGGCGGAGGCCGGGCGTCCACGACTCCGGCTCGCTGCGGCGCTTGGCTGGTCAGGGCGTGGCTGTCCGCGCTTCGTGGGGGCATGAACTGTCCTCCCAGGCCGTCACCGGCCGGCGGCGTCCATCGTGGTCCGGAAGCGCGCGACGAGGCCCTCGGGCGGGTAGCTGACGTCGGCCGAGCCCGTGCCGAGCCCGATCGCGATCAGCCGCGAGCCGAACCCCTTGCGGGCGGGCTCCGCGGCCGGCGGGCCGCCTGCCTCCCGCCAGTCGAGCGTCAGGGCGTCCGGGTCCGCCGCCTCGATCTCCCAGCGGATCTCGACGCGGCCCTGCGGCGTCGACAGCGCGCCGTATTTGGCGGCGTTGGTGGCGAGTTCGTTCAGCAGCAGCGCGAGCGACAGCGCGGTCTTGGGGCCGAGCACCGCGTCGGGGCCGCTTGCGGAAAACCGTTCCGGGTCGCCGTGAAGCTCGAGGGCCGCGCCGACGATGGGAGCGATCGGCGCGCTGGTCCAGTCCTGCCGCAGCAGGAGGTCGTGGGCGCTCGCAAGCGCCATCAGCCGGGCGTCGAACGCCTCCACCGCCGACCGCTCCGTGACGTCGCGGAGCGTCTGGGAGGCCAGCGCCTTGATCACCGTCAGCGTGTTCTTGATGCGATGGCCGAGCTCCTCCATCAGCAGGCGCTGGCGTTCCTCCGCCTCCTTGAGGTCGGTGATGTCGCGCGAGATCGAGAGGATCTGCGCGACCCGGCCGTCCTCGTCGAAGATCGGCGTGACAGCGACGTCCCACCAGCGGTCGCGGCCTTTGCCGGTCTTGGCCATGCCCTGGAACGAGTTGGGACGTCCCGCCTGCGCGAGTTCGACCGCCCTGCGAGCCGCCGCGTTTCCGGCGTCCTCCCAGAAGTCGGGCCACGGGCAACCGATGAAGCGGTCGACGTCGTCGATCTCCATCACGCGCTGCCCGCCCTCGCTCATGAACAGCAGCGAGCCGTCGACGCCCAGAACCTTGATGCAGTCGGAGCTTGCGCGGAGGATGTCGGCGATCAGGTCGCGTCGGTCGCTGACGTCCAGCATCGGTCTCGGCTTCGCTCGTTGGCGCGGTAACGCTGTGTGAGCCGGTTCGTTGCGGAACGCCAGCCTTCGTCGAGGAAAATCGGATGTCGTCCGGCGAATAGCCGCGGCGGTTCCGGCCGCCCTCCCAAGGAGGGGCTGCCGCATTTGAGCTTGGCGCAGCTCTTCACCTCTCCCCGGCGGGGAGAGGTCGGTCCGCAGGACCGGGTGAGGGGGCCTCGCCCTCTCAGAAAAGCCCTGAACCCCCTCACCCAGCATCGCTGACGCGATGTCGACCTCTCCCCGCCGGGGAGAGGTGAAGAGCCGCGCAGAACTCTGCTTCCTCGGTCAGGATCGGATGGACAACCTATTGAGAGCCCACATCGGGAGCGGGATGCGTCCGGTTCGAAACGCCGTCGTCATCCCCCGGCTTGTCCGGGGGATCCATGGACAAGTCGACCGCTGCGCTCTCCGGAACCCTGGATGCCCCGGACAAGCCGGGGCATGACGATGACGCCGATCGATCGCGATCACGCTTCGCGGCGAGGCGATGCGGCCGCATGCCGGATGCGGCCGCCGTCGTCGTCCGGACGCTCAGCCGGGGTCAGCCTTCGCGGCGCTGGCCCTGCGACCGGGGCCGGTTTCCGCCGGGACGGCCGCCGCGGCGGGGCTTCTGCATGAAGGAGGCGGTCTTCAGGTCGCCGTCGCCGCGCGGAGCCTGAGCGGCGCGGTCGCCGCCCTGCTGGTTCGGCCGGCCGCGGCCGCGGTTCTCGCCGCCATGCCCTTCGGGCCGGCCGGCGTGATGTCCATGGGCGCGGCGCTCGCCCTGGGGCTGCTGCTCGCCCTGGCGCTGGGGACGGCCGCCGCCGTGGCCGCGTTCGCTATGGCCGCGATCGCCGCGAGGCGCGCCCTGGCGCTGTCCGCGGCTCTGGCCGAGCTTCGACGCGGCGCCGGTTCCTTCGGCCTCGGCCTTGCCGTCCTCGGAACGGCGGTCGGTCGTCGGAATTTGCTGCTTGATCAGCCGCTCGATGTCGCGGAGATAGGCGCGCTCATCGTTCGCCACGAGCGACACCGCGATCCCGGCCGCGCCCGCGCGGGCCGTGCGGCCGATGCGGTGGACGTAGGATTCCGGCACGTTCGGGACGTCGTAGTTCACGACATGGCTCACGCCGTCGACGTCGATGCCGCGCGCCGCGATGTCGGTCGCGATCAGCACCTTGATGTGGCCGGTGCGGAAGGCGCCGAGCGCGCGTTCGCGCTGCGGCTGGCTCTTGTTGCCGTGGATCGCCGCGGCCTCGACGCCGTCCTGCTCGAGCTGGCGCACGACCTTGTCGGCGCCGTGCTTGGTGCGGGTGAAGACGAGCGCGCGCTCCATCGCCGGATCCTTGAGGATCTCGGCCAGCACGACGCGCTTGCCCGCCTGCTCGACGAACACGATCGACTGCTCGACCCGGTCGGCGGTCTTGGCGACGGGCGTCACCGCGACCATGGCCGGGTTCGTCAGCATCGTGTCGGCGAGGTCCTTGATCGCCTTCGGCATGGTGGCCGAGAAGAACAGGGTCTGCCGGCGGTGCGGCAGCATCGGGACGACGCGGCGGATCGAATGGATGAAGCCGAGGTCGAGCATCTGGTCGGCTTCGTCGAGCACGAAATGCTCGACCTGGTCGAGGCGAAGCATCTGGCCGTCGACATGGTCGAGCAGGCGGCCGGGCGTCGCGACCAGAACGTCGACGCCGTTCGCGAGGCGGCGCACCTGCGGTCCGGCGGCGACGCCGCCGAACACGACGGCGACCGACAGCTCGATGTGCTTGGCGTAGGCGCGGAAGCTGTCGGCGATCTGGCTCGCGAGTTCGCGGGTCGGCGACAGCACCAGCACGCGGCAGCCGCGGCGGGCGGGCTTGCGCGGGTTCTTGAGGAGCTGCTCGATGATCGGCAGCGCGAAGGCGGCGGTCTTGCCGGTGCCGGTCTGGGCGATGCCCATCAGGTCGCGGCCGGCGAGCACGACCGGAATCGACTGCGCCTGGATCGGGGTGGGGGTTTCGTAGCCGTTCTCGCTGAGCGCCTTGAGAAGCGGCGCGGAGAGGCCAAGGTCGGTGAAAGTGGTCACGTTTTGTCTTTCGGATACAGCCACGCGATCCGCGCGGCGTCCATTCGGGCGCGCGGATGCTGGCGGGTGCGTTACGAGACGCGCCCCGCGTGATCTGGGCTGTCGATGCTGAGTGTTCGTAGGCGTCCGGCAGGTCCGGCTATAGCCGGCGTCACGCGGCCTGGACGCGGATTTTAGTATCCAACAGTGCATATGTGCGCTGCGGCAGAAGCAATGTCAATACGTTACGGGAGATCGGCCGGCGAGAAACCGCGGGCCGGCGTTTGGCCGGCTCCCCGCGCGTGCGCCGCAAACCTCAGAAGGCGTAGTTGACGCCGGTGAGGATGGTGTGGGTGCGCGGCTTGCTCTTCGCCTTCACGCCTTCGTCGTCCCAGTCGTAGGTCTTCGAGCCGAACTGCGCATAGCGGTATTCGGCGAAGGCGCGCCAGTTGTCGGCGAGCGCGGCCTCCACGCCGCCGCCGATCGTCCAGCCGACATGGGTGCGGCGGTCGGAGAAGCTCGACCGGTCGCCGGAGCGGGTGACGGAGGCCGAAAGCTTCTCGCCGAGCAGGGCGACGCCGCCCGTGCCGTAGGCGAGCAGGCTTTCGTTCAGCAGGACGCCGGCGCGCAGCCGCGCGGACGCGTCCCAGGTGTGTTTCAGGCGCCCTTCGCCGCTGTCGGTCGCGCTGAGATCGGCGCTCTGCTTGGCCGAGTCGCTGCCGTAGTTGGCGTCGACCGCCACGCCGATGACGATCTGGTCGTTGATCTGGTGGTCGTAGCCGCCGCGCAGGCCTCCGATCACCGTGTCGAGACGGGCCGTGCCGCTGTCCGGCGGGGTGGCGGAGGCGGTCGCGGGGTCGAGACCCTTGGTCTTGGCCCGGCCGAGGCGGTAGCCGACCTGGCCGCCGACATAGGCGCCGGTCCAGTCCGAGATCGACGGGCGGAGGTCCGTGACCGGAAAGCCTTCGGACATGTCCGCCGCGAGGCTTGCGGACGCGCACAGCGTCAGGCCGGTCGCCAGCGCGATCTGGATCGTCCGCATCGTGTTCCCCCGAGTCTTCGAGTCGGCCGGGAGGGCGGCCGACGGCGAAGGCAGTCTCGCGGGTTAAGGTTAACGTCGGGATAAACCCGCATATGACTCGAGATTAACCCGGAGATTCACTCCTTGCGGACCCGCGCGTCGGCGGCGCTCAGCCTCGCCGAAGCGCGGCCAGATGCTCGACGAGCCCTCGAGTCGAGGCGTCGAGGCCGTTCGTCCCGGCTTCGCCTTTCACCACTGGAATCAGGCGCTTGGCGAGTTCCTTGCCGAGCTCGACGCCCCACTGGTCGAAGGAGTTGATCCCCCAGATCGTCCCCTGCACGAACACCTTGTGCTCGTAGAGCGCGATGAGGCGCCCGAGCGTCCGCGGGTCGAGCGTGCGGTACAGGATTGCGCAGGTCGGCCGCGATCCGGGGAAGGTCTTGTGCGGCGCGAGCGCAGCGGCGTCTTCGGCGGAAGAGCCTGATTTCGCGAGGATTTCCGCGGCCTCCGCCGTCGTCCGGCCGCGCATGAAGGCCTCCCCCTGGGCAAGCGCGTTGGCGAGCAGCATGGCGTGCTGGTCGCCGACGTTTTCATGGGGAACGGCCGCCATCAGGATGTCGGCCGGCACGACGTTCGTGCCTTGATGCATGAGCTGGTAGAAGGCGTGCTGCCCGTTCGTGCCGGGCTCGCCCCACACCACCGGTCCGGTCGCGAGCGTGACGGGCGAGCCTTCGAGCGTGACCGACTTGCCGTTCGACTCCATGTCAAGCTGCTGAAGATATGCTGGAAAACGCGCCAGACGCTGGTCGTAGGGCAGCACGGCCTGCGTGGCGTATCCGCAGACGTTGCGGTGCCAGACGCCGATGAGCCCCATCAGCATGGGGATGTTCCGCTCGATCGGCGCATTGCGGAAATGCACGTCGACCTCATGTGCTCCGTCGAGAAACGACTGGAAGTTGTCGGCCCCGATCAGGATTTCGACCGACAGCCCGATCACCGACCAGAGCGAGTACCGCCCGCCGACCCAGTCCCAGAACTGGAACATGCGGCCGGTGTCCATTCCGAAGGCCGAGACGGCCTCGGCGTTGGTCGAGATCGCCGCGAAATGGGCCGCAACGGCGTCCTCGCCTAGGCCGCCGACCAGCCATTTCCGCGCCGCATGGGCGTTGGCCATGGTCTCGAGCGTGGTGAAGGTCTTGGAGGCGACGAGCACCAGCGTGCGGGCCGGATCGAGCCCTTCCAGCACGTCGTGAATGTGGGCGCCGTCGACGTTCGAGACGAAATGGCCTTTCATGCTTTTTTGCACGTAAGGGTTCAGCGCGATCGCCGCCATCGCCGGACCGAGGTCGGAGCCGCCGATGCCGATGTTGACGACGTCGGTGAAGCGTTCTCCGGTCGCGCCCCTGATTTCGCCGGAACGGACCGCTTCGGCGAAAGCCGCCGCCTTGTTCCGCTCCGCCAGAACCTCGGGCATGACGTCCTCGCCATCGACGAGGATCTTTGCGCCGGCGGGCGCCCGCAACGCGGTGTGGAGGACCGCGCGATCTTCGGTCGTGTTGATCTTCTCGCCTGAGAACATCGCCTCGCGCCGCCCCTCGACGTCCGTTGCGCGGGCAAGCTCTGCGAGAAGCGAGACGGTCTCGGCCGTCAGCCTCGTCTTCGAATAGTCGAACAGCAGATCGTCGAGCGTCACGGAGAAGCGCCGGAACCGCTCGGGATCGTCCTCGAACAGCTGGCGCGCGGGCATGTCGGCGATGGTTCGCCAATGCTTGGCGAGCCGGTCGAGGATCTCGTCGCGGGGGGAGGGCATTCGACGTCTCCAGACTTACGTCATCCCGGTCGGCGCGAAGCGGAGAGCCGGGATCGCGTGCAAGATAGAACTCGGAACCGCGCCGTCATGCCCCGGCTCGTCCGGGGCATCCATGCTTCCTGCGCGCGGCGTTCTGTGGTCCGGCATGGATCCCCCGGACACGCCGGGGGATGACGGAGGCGTTTCTGGCGCTTGACCCTGAGAGCGATCCCGGCTCGGCGGCTTGCGCCGCCGTCCGGGATGACGGCCGCCGTCAGATCGCGCTCGCCCCATGCTCGGCGGAGCCGACCAGCGCGCGGAAGCCCGCGAACAGGTTGCGGCCCATGCCGAACTGCGGCTCGGTCTCCTCCACCGCCTGCTCGCGCGCCGCAAGCTCCTCCGCCGAAACCTTCACTTCGAGCGTCCCGGCCTCGGCGTCGACCCGCACCACGTCGCCATCGCGGATACGTCCGATCGGGCCGCCGTCGACCGCCTCGGGCGTCACGTGGATCGCGGCAGGCACCTTGCCCGAGGCGCCCGACATGCGCCCGTCGGTGACGAGCGCGACCTTGTGGCCGCGCTTCTGCAGCACTGCGAGCGAGGGGGTCAGCCGGTGAAGCTCGGGCATGCCGTTCGCCTTCGGCCCCTGAAAGCGCACCACCACGACGACGTCGCGGTCGAGTTCGCCCGCGCGGAAGGCGGCTTCTAGATCGTCCTGGGTCGAAAACACCCGCGCCGGCGCCTCGATCACCCAGCGCTCGCGATCGACCGCCGAAACCTTGATGACCGCCCGGCCGATATTGCCGTCGAGCACCCGCAGGCCCCCGTCCGCCTGGAAGGGCTTTGTGATTGGCCGCAGAACGCTTTCGTCGCCCGATGTCTCGTCGATCGGTTTCCAGACGATCTCGCCTTCGACGAGCGTCGGCTCCTTCTCGTATTCGCCGAGGCCCGGTCCCATGACGGTCAGCACGTCGTCATGCACGAGGCCGCGGCTGCGCAGCTCCCGGATCAGGAACCCCATGCCGCCGGCGGCGTGGAAATGGTTCACGTCCGCCGAGCCGTTCGGGTAGATGCGGCAGAGCAGGGGCGTCGCGGCCGAGAGCTTGTCGAAGTCGTCCCAGGTCAGCGTGATGCCGGCGGCCTTCGCCATCGCGACGAGATGGATCGCGTGGTTCGTCGAACCGCCGGTCGCGTTCAGCCCCACGATGCCGTTCACGAAGGCCTTCTCGTCGAGCACATGGCCGATCGGCGCATAGCCGTTGCCCGAGCGCGTGATCGCCAGCGACTGGGAGACGGCCGCGCGGGTCAACGCGTCGCGAAGCGGCGTGTTGGGGGGCACGAAGCTCGCGCCGGGCAGATGCAGGCCCATGATCTCCATGAGCATCTGGTTGGAGTTCGCCGTGCCGTAGAAGGTGCAGGTGCCGGGCGAGTGGTAGCTCGCGCTTTCCGATTCCAGCAGCTCCGCGCGCCCGACTTTCCCTTCCGCGTAGAGGCCGCGCACCCGCGCCTTCTCGTCGTTCGAGATGCCGGAGGGCATCGGGCCGGAAG
Source organism: Ancylobacter novellus (assembly GCA_003241695.1). Taxonomy (GTDB): domain Bacteria; phylum Pseudomonadota; class Alphaproteobacteria; order Rhizobiales; family Methylopilaceae; genus Methylopila. The sequence continues at coordinate 347,150 of QFPN01000002.1, forward strand.
GCACGAACACCGCCGGCAGATGCCCGAAGGCGAGCGCGCCGATCACGAGGCCGGGGACGATCTTGTCGCAGATGCCGAGATAGAGGGCTGCGTCGAACATGTCGTGGCTGAGGCCGACCGCGGTCGCCATCGCGATGACGTCGCGGGAGAAAAGGCTCAATTCCATGCCAAGGCGGCCTTGGGTGACGCCGTCGCACATCGCCGGCACGCCGCCTGCGACCTGCGCCACCGCGCCTGCGTTCCGCGCGGCCTCGCGGATGAGGTCGGGGAAGCGCTCATAGGGCTGATGGGCCGAGAGCATGTCGTTGTAGGCGGTGATGATCCCGACATTCGGGACCGCCTGTCCCTTCAGCGCCGCCTTGTCGTGGCCTCCGCAGCCGGCGAAGCCGTGCGCGAGGTTTCCGCAGGAAAGCGCCGCGCGGTAGGGGCCGTCGGAGGCCGCCTTAGCGATCCCGTCGAGATAGCGCGCACGGGAGGCGCGCGAGCGGTCGACGATCGCCTGCGTGACGTCGGCGATGCGGGCGTCGAGGGTCATGATTGGCCTCCTGGTCTCGCCGCGACGGCCCCTCCGCCGCAGCCGTCATGTCCCGGCCTTGAGCCGGGACCCAGAAACACGAACAGATGCAGACTAGGACGCCGCGACCGAGTTTCGAACTCCTGCCGCGGCGGGTCTGGGTCCTGGCTCAGGGCCGGGACACGATCGCAGTACGCTTGAATCAGGGCGCCCAGACGGTCTCCAGCGGCTCCCGCGCATTCGCGATCACCGCGCGGATCGGCATGGCGCGGTCATCGTCGGACGACAGCGCCTTTTCGAGCACCGCTTTCTTCTCCTCTCCCTCGATATGCAGCATCAATTTCTTCGCGGCGAGCAGCACGGGGAGCGTCAACGTGATCCGCGGCTCGATCGCCGCGGTTGCGCGCATCGGCATGACGAGCGCCTTGCCGGTCGGATCGATCGCGTCGGCGAGCCGATCGCCGCCTGGGAAGAAGGAGGCGGTGTGGCCATCGTCCCCCATGCCGAGCACCACGACGGAGAGCGGGGCGGGCAGGTCCGCGATCCTCTGCTGCACGTCGGGAAGCGCGCCTTCGGGCGCCGACGCGCCGTTGAAGAGCGGGACGAAGACGGCCGCAGCGGCGGCGTTCACAAGCAGATGCTCCCGCACGAGCCGCGCATTGGACCGATCTTCTGTGTCCGGAACCCAGCGTTCGTCGACCAGCGTGACGGCGACGGACGGCCAGTCGAGCTCTTTCCTCGACAGCGCATGGAAGAAGCGTTTCGGGGTCGACCCTCCCGAAACCGCGAGCGTGGCCGCGCCGCCTTCCGCGATCGCGCTTCGGAGCGCCTCAGCGACGTCCGCCGCAAGCGTTTCGGCCAGCGCCTCACGATCCGGAAATGCCTGCAGATTGACGGAAAGCCGGCTCACGCGGCGTCCTCGTGCCAGGTCCGGCCATCGCGTTCGATCAGCGCGACCGCCGTTGAGGGTCCCCATGTGCCGGCCGTGTAGGGATCGGGCACGCGCCCGAGCCGCGACCATGCCTCAAGGATCGGGTCGGCCCACATCCAGGCCGCCTCCACCTCGTCGCGGCGCATGAACAGCGCCTGGTTTCCGCGGATCACATCCATCAGAAGCCGTTCGTAGGCGTCCGGGTTCGGACCCTTGAAGGTTTCGGCGAACGAGAGGTTGAGCGGCACCTCTCGGAAGCGCAGGCCGCCGGGGCCGGGATCCTTGATCATCAGATAGAGCTTCACGCCCTCGTCAGGCTGCAGCCGAATGACGAGACGGTTCGGTGCGAGAAAGCCGCCGGCCGCGCCGAAGATCGACAGCGGCACGTCACGGAACTGGATGACGATCTCGGAGACGCGCGACGGAAGGCGCTTGCCGGTGCGCAGATAGAACGGCACGCCCGCCCAGCGCCATGTCGCGACCTCGGCCTTGAGCGCCACGAAGGTCTCGGTCGAGCTTTCCGCGCCGTCCAGTTCCTCTCGGTAGCCGGGCGCCGACTTTCCGTCGATCGCGCCCGCCCGGTACTGGCCCCGAACGGTGAGCGCCCGCACGTTGCCGTCGTCGATCGGCTTCAGCGCGCGCAGGACCTTGAGCTTCTCGTCCCGCAACGCATCGGCCTTCATCGTCGAGGGCGGCTCCATCGCGACGAGGCAGAGAAGCTGCAGGATGTGGTTCTGGATCATGTCCCGGAGCGCGCCGGACTTGTCGTAGTAGCCGGCGCGGCCTTCGACCCCGACCTTTTCGGCCACCGTGATCTGCACGTGGTCGACATGGGCGGAGTTCCAGACCGGTTCGAAGAACACGTTGGCGAATCGCAGCGCCATCAGGTTCTGGACCGTCTCCTTCCCGAGATAATGGTCGATTCGGTAGATCTGGCTTTCGGGCAGCGCCTCGGCGACGGCGGCGTTGATCTCTCGAGCGGAGGCGAGGTCGCGGCCGAGAGGCTTTTCGAGCACCACCCGCGTCTTGGGCGTCAGCAGATGATGTCGGGCGAGCCCGTGCGTGATCGCGTCGAACAGGTCCGGCGAGGTCGCGAGATAGAACGCGCGCACCCGGTCGAGGCCGTCGGCGATCAACGCCTGGAGGTCGTCCCAACCGGCGTCGCCTTTCGCGTCGACCATCACGAAATCGATGCGGTCGAGGAAGCGTGAGAGCGTTTTTTCGTCGAGTTGCTCCTTCGGCACGAAGGTTTCGAGCGCCGTCTTCACCTCCGCGCGAAAGGCGTCGCGGTCGATGTCGGAGCGGGACACGCCGATGATCCGGCTCGGTTCGGTGATCTGGCCGTCGTGATCGCGCAGATAGAGCGACGGGAAGAGCTTCCGGTGCGCGAGATCGCCCGTTCCTCCGAACACCACCAGATCGAACGGTTCGACGGCGACGATGCGGCTCGTCATCGGCGGTGGCTCCTGCAGATCGTTGGGACGAACATTTTTGTGCGGATGCGAAATCATGGCGCGCGCGGCGCGGCTGTCAAACTTCGCTTGCCGATAAAACGAAGCAGCGCTGCGACGAAGCTTCCCGCGGGTTCAGCCCCGCCAGCCAAAGGCCGGCTTGCGCTTCTCAAGGAAGGCGCGGGCGCCTTCCTTGAGGTCCTCGCCGGAAAATCCGCCGCGCCACAATATCTCGAGCGTTTCGAGATCGGCAGTCGGGTCGGACAGGGCGTTCACCGTCTTTTTGGCCGCCATGAGCGAATAGCGCGAGTTGGCCTCGATCTGGGCGGCGACCGTTTCGATCGCGGCTTCGAGAGCCTCGGCCGCGACCACGCGGTCGACAAGGCCGATGGCGAGCGCTTCCTGAGCGTCGATCAGGCGGCCGGTGAACAGCAGATCCTTTGCCGCGGATTTCCCGACCGTCTCCACCAGCCGGCGGGTGCTCGTCACCGGGTAGACGATGCCGAGCTTCGCCGGCGTGACGCCGAAACGCGTCCCTTCTGCGGCGATGCGGATGTCGCAGGCGAGCGCGATCTGGCATCCGCCCCCGACGCAGACGCCCTCGATCGCCGCGATCGTCGGCCGGGCAATCCCGGCGACCGCTTCCTCTCCGTCGCGCACTGCGTCGGCGAAGGCGTCGCGCCGCTCGTCCGTCGCGCCGGATAAGGCGATGAACTCGGCGATGTCCGCGCCCGCGCTGAAGACGCCGCCCGCGCCGCGCACGGTCACCACCGTGATCTCGGCTGACGTATCGATCTCTTGGGCGACGTCACGGAAGGCGCGCCACGTCGCTTCGTCTATCGCATTCTTCTTGGCCGGCCGATCGATGAGCAGCGTCGCGCGCTTTCCATCGCGGACGAGCCGCACGGAGGGCGCAGGGAGGGCGTCGGTCATGGCGGGCTCGCAGTCGACGGGAGAGTTGAAGCCTTTAGCGCAGATCGCCGTCGCGCGATCAATGGCATGCGATGGCGCACTGAATGGCCATCACGTCGTTGCGTACGCGCAATTTACCCCTCGCATCGCGCCTCTTGCGAGGCGACGCCCCCGACGACAGTTTCGCGGCGATCAACTGGCCGCCATTCGCGGCCGCGGAAACAGGAGGCCGCGATGGCCAAGGTGCTGGTGCTCTACTACTCGACCTACGGGCATATCGAGACGATGGCGAACGCTGTCGCCGAGGGCGCACAGGAGACCGGAGCCGAGGTCGTGGTGAAGCGCGTGCCGGAAACCGTTCCCGAGGAGATCGCGCGCCAGAACCACTTCAAGCTCGATCAGGCGGCCCCCGTCGCGACCGTGGACGAACTGCCGGACTACGACGCGATCGTCTTCGGCGCTCCGACCCGCTTCGGCGTATTCGCCTCGCAGATGCGGGCCTTCCTCGACCAGACCGGCGGCCTCTGGGCCAAGGGCGCGCTGATCGGGAAGGTCGGCGCTGCCTTCACCTCCTCGGCGACGCAGCACGGCGGCCAGGAGTCGACGATCCTCACGTTTCTGCCGACCATGATGCATCACGGTCTGACGATCGTGGGTCTGCCCTATTCCTTCGCCGGACAGATGAACATGGACGAGATCACCGGCGGATCGCCCTACGGCGCGAGCACGATGGCCAAGGGCGACGGTTCCCGAAAGCCGAGCGAGAACGAACTCGCCGGCGCGCGTTTCCAGGGCCGTCACGTCGCCGAGATCGCGAAGAAACTCCACGGCTGACCGCAGCTCTCTGAAGCTTTGCGGCGGCCCAGGACCCTGCCGCCGCAAAGCTGTCGCATTTCGACAACAGTGTGGTACTGCTGCATCATCAGCAGGCCGCGACTCGAATGGTGGGGGACCGTCGCGCGCCATTGGGTCTCGCGACCCTTGCAGGCTCCCAGCGCGACCCGAGTCGAAGTCAAGTGTCAGTCGAAAGTTCTCAGCACACGACTGAAGCGCCGACCGCGCGCGAACGGCGCGGTCCCGGCGTCGTCGGCCCGCTGGCTGTCCTCGCTGCGCTGATCTCGGCGCTGGTCACTTTTATGGTGCTGACCGGCCGCGCCGACATAGAGCCGACGGAGGAGGCGAGCCGACTCGCGATCATCGTCAACGCCGGCTTCGTGGCGCTGCTGGTTCTCATCATCGTCTGGGAAATCCGCGGCTTCGTGATGGCGCGCTGGCGCGCGCAGGCAGGCTCCCAGCTCCACGGCCGGCTCGTCGCCATGTTCTCGGTGGTCGCGGTCGCCCCCGCCGCGCTGCTGGCGGTGTTCTCGCTCGTCACGCTCGACAAGGGATTCGACAGCTTCTTCTCGACGCGCGTGCGCGAGATCGTCGACAACTCGCTGGTCGTCGCCCGGGCCTATCTGAACGAGCACGCGCGTTCGATCCGCGGCGAGATTCTCGCCATGGCGAACGACGTCAACCGCGCGCGGCCGCTGTTCGACCGGGACCGCACGCGGTTCAACGAGTTCTTCACCGCGCAGGCGACGATTCGCGGCCTGCCCGAAGCGCAGCTCATCAACCCGACCGACCTGTCCGTCGTCGAGCGCGCCAAGATTCAGATCGGACGTGATTTTCCGAAGCCTCCGGCGCCGGACGTCGAGGCGGCCGGGACGGAGGAGCCGGTTCTGCTTGCGCCGGGCAAGCAGAACGCCATCGGCGCGATCCTCAAGCTTTCGGCCTATGACAATCTGGTCTTGTTCGTCGCCCGTCCGGTCGATCCCAAGGCCAACAGCTACATGCGCCTCGTCGAGCAGGGCTCGGAGGAATACGACGCGCTCACGCTGCGACGCCCACGCATCCAGGCCACCTTCGCGCTGCTCTACGTGCTGCTCGCGCTGTCGCTGCTGCTCGCCGCCATCTGGCTCGGCATCGCCTTCGCAAACCGCCTCGTCTCGCCGATCCGCCGGCTCATCACGGCGGCGGACCAGGTCGGTCTCGGCGATCTCTATGTGCAGGTTCCGATCGGGCGGAAGGAAGGCGATATCGGCGCGCTCGCTGAGACCTTCAACAAGATGACGTCGGAACTGCGCACGCAGCGAAACAAGCTGGTCGAAGCCGCCGAGCAAATGGACGCGCGCCGGCGCTTCACCGAAGCGATGCTCGCGGGCGTGTCGGCCGGCGTCATCGGTATCGACTTCTCGGGCTGCGTCACGCTGATGAACCGCTCGGCCGAGCGTCTGATCGGAGAGCCGGAAGAGACGCTGCTCGGCCGCCCGCTGCGCGAGGCCGCCCCGGAATTCGCGCCGCTGATCGACGCCGCGCTCGGCCGGTCGCAACGCCTCGTGCAGGGCCAGATCACCATTCTGAGGGGCGGGCGCGAGCGTAACCTCAACGTGCGCTTCACGACCGAAACCTCATCCGCCGACGAACACGGCTACGTGGTGACGCTCGACGACATCACGGAACTGGTCTCGGCCCAGCGCACCTCCGCCTGGGCTGACGTCGCGCGCCGGATCGCCCACGAGATCAAGAACCCGCTCACGCCGATCCAGCTCTCTGCGGAGCGTATCCGGCGCAAATACGGGAAGGTGATCGTCGACGAGCGCGAGATCTTCGACCAGTGCACCGACACGATCATCCGTCAGGTGGACGACATCAAGCGCATGGTCGACGAGTTTTCGTCCTTCGCCCGCATGCCAAAGCCAACGATCGAGGAGGAGAACCTCGCCGAGATCGTTAAGCAGGGCGTGTTCCTGATGCGCGTCGGCTATCCGGACATCCGTATCGAGGCGCACGGCGTCGACCAGCCGATCCTCGCACGGTTTGATCGGCGCCTCATCAGCCAGGCGGTGACCAACATCGTGAAGAACGCGACGGAATCGGTCGCCGCCGTTCCGGAAAACACGCCGGGCGTCGGACGAATCGACGTCAGCGTGAGGCAGGACGGCGAGATCGCAGTGATCGACGTCGTCGATAACGGCGCCGGATTGCCGACGGAGAACCGACAACGGCTTCTGGAGCCCTATATGACCACCCGCGAGAAGGGCACCGGGCTCGGACTCGCGATCGTGGGGAAGATCATGGAGGAGCACGGCGGCGGCGTGGAACTGCTGGACGCTCCTGCCGTCGCCGAGGGCGGTCGTGGCGCGCTCGTGCGGCTGTGGTTCAAGACCCGCAATCCGGCGGCAGAAACCACCGTTCCCGCCAACGCCGCCCCCGCGGCCTGACGACACGTATTTCATCGGAGCTATTCGACACCTCATGGCCACCGACATTCTCATCGTCGACGACGAAGCCGACATCCGGGAGCTGGTCGCCGGCATTCTGCAGGACGAAGGCCACGGCGCGCGCACGGCCCGGAACTCGGACGACGCGCTTGCCGAGATCGCCAAACGCAGGCCGCACCTCGTCTTTCTGGATATTTGGCTTCAGGGCTCGAAGCTCGACGGGCTCGAGCTGCTCGACATCATCCATCGCGACCATCCCGAGATTCCGATCGTGATGATCTCGGGCCACGGCAACATCGAGACCGCGGTCGCGGCCATCAAGAACGGCGCCTACGACTTCATCGAGAAGCCGTTCAAGGCCGATCGCCTCGTGCTGATTGCGCAGCGCGCGTTGGAGAGCTTCCAGCTCAAGCGCGAGATCAAGGATCTGAAGCGCGGCTCGGCGGTGGCGACCGCCTTCATCGGCAAGTCGACGGTGATGAACCAGCTACGCGGCGCGCTGGACCGCGTCGCGCCCACCAACAGCCGCATCCTCATCGCCGGGCCCTCCGGATCCGGCAAGGAGCTGGCGGCGCGCGTCATCCACGCCAAGTCGTCGCGGGCCAAGGGGCCGTTCGTGCTCATCAACGCCGCCGCCATCACGCCCGAGCGGATGGAGGAAGAGCTCTTCGGCGTCGAAGGCGTGGAGAACGGTTCGCGCAAGATCGGCGCGCTCGAAGAGGCGCATGGCGGCACGCTGTTCATCGACGAGATCGCCGACATGCCGCGCGAGACGCAGAACCGCATCCTGCGGGTGCTGGTCGAGCAGACGTTTACGCGCGTCGGCGGAACCACGAGGGTCCAGGTCGACGTGCGCATCATTTCGTCCTCGGCGCGCAATCTCGAAGACGAGATCGCCGAAGGCCGGCTGCGGGAGGATCTGTTCCACCGCCTCGCCGTGGTGCCGGTGCGCGTGCCGGCCCTCTCGGAGCGGCGCGAGGACATTCCGGAGCTGATCGACTATTTCCTCGACCAGATCTCTTCGGCGACGGGCCTCGCCAAGCGCCAGATCGGCGAGGACGCGATGGCTGTGCTCCAGAGCCATGACTGGCCCGGCAATGTCCGGCAGCTCCGCAACAATGTCGAGCGGCTGATGATTCTCGCCGGCGGCGATCCCGACGCTGTGGTGACGGCCAGCATGCTGCCTTCCGAGATCGGCACGATGGTGCCGCCGACCCCGACGGGGGCGGGCGGTGAGCAATTGATGGGGTTGGCGCTACGAGAGGCCCGCGAGATCTTCGAGCGGCAATATCTGCTCGCCCAGATCAGTCGCTTCGGCGGCAACATCTCTCGCACCGCCGAGTTCATCGGCATGGAGCGCTCGGCGCTTCACCGCAAGCTGAAGGCGCTTGGGATCGGGTAAGCGGGTCGGTGCCTATGCTAATCGGACCATGAGTAAGGTCCTTCAAGATACGGAACGCCTGGCGCAATTTCCGATCGCGCGAAAACGAACCCGTCCAATGGGTCCAGTCGTCCATGAGGCGCATTCGTATGCACGCACTCCGCCTGCGATGAAGCGATCTCCGCGCGTGTCGTCATTGCGAAAATGTTGGTTTCGATGATGGCGATGTTTTCATTGTCGTCCTCGGTCGGCTCACGATCGAGATACGCCCTCAAGAGTAGGGTGTTCTCCTCAGGGGAGTATCTGACTGCAATCGCCCGGATCGCAGGGTAAACCTCGCCGAGAAGAGCCTTCGTGATCACGACGAACAGCCAGTCGGGCAATCTTTCCGCTGAATTTTTCTGTCCCCGCAATCTGGACCTCCCATGTCCCGCATCGCCTATGTCAACGGCCGCTATGTTCCTCACGCCGAGGCCAACGTTCACATCGAGGACCGCGGCTACCAGTTCGCAGACGGCGTCTACGAGGTCTGCGAGGTGATGGACGGGCGCCTCGTCGACGAGCCTCGCCATCTGGGGCGGCTTTGGCGCTCGCTGAGCGAGCTCAAGATTCGTGCGCCGATGAGCGAAGCGGCGCTCAAGGTGGTGCTGCGCGAGACGGTGCGCCGCAACCGCGTGCGCGACGGCATCGTCTATATCCAGGTGACGCGCGGCGTCGCGCGGCGAGACCATTACTTTCCGGCCGCGTCGGTCGCGCCTGCCGTGGTGGTCACGTCCCGTTCGTTCGACCGGGCGAAGAACGACGTCGGGGCCGAGGCGGGCGTGAAGGTGATCACCGTTCCGGAGAACCGCTGGGATCGGGTGGACATCAAGTCGGTCGGCCTCCTGCCGAACGTTCTCGCCAAGCAGCAGGCCAAAGAGGTCGGCGCTAAGGAAGCGTGGTTCGTCGACGTCGACGGCTTCGTGACCGAAGGCGGCTCGACCAACGCCTGGATCGTCGACGCCCGCGGCGTGCTGATCACGCGGCCGGCGGACAAAGGAATCCTGCGCGGCGTCACCCGGACGACGCTGGTCGACATGGCGCGCGACCTGCAAATTCGCGTCGAGGAAAGACCCTTTACCGTGACAGAGGCCAAGGCGGCACGAGAGGCCTTCATGACGGCCGCTACGGCGCTCGTGACCCCGATCGTCGCGATCGACGGAGAACCGGTGGGAGACGGCCGGCCCGGACCGTTGGCGCTCGAACTCAGGCGGCGCTACCACGATTTTGCGCACCATGCTGACGCATAAGGAAAAACGCCGATAGGCGGTTTCGTCCCACCACCTCAGTCTTGCGGATTTCGATCCTCGCGTCCTTAATGAGCATGACGTCGGTTCACGAAGAAGGGCGTCGGCGCCGCAGGCGGGGCGGCAGGAACGGGGGAAAACTCCCGATCGGTTCTATGCTCCCCCGATGCGCCGCTGTCCGTGAACGGCGATCGCTTGTGCAAATGGAAAGAACAAGAAGATGGCCGGCGAGCGCTCACAGAACCTTCAAGACACCTTTCTCAACAACGTCCGCAAGAACAAGATTCCGTTGACGATCTTCCTCGTGAACGGCGTCAAGCTTCAGGGCGTCGTCACCTGGTTCGACAATTTCTGTGTCCTGCTGCGGCGCGACGGGCACTCGCAACTCGTCTACAAGCACGCCATATCGACGGTGATGCCGGGCCACCCGATCCAGCTCTTCGAGCCTGAAGAAGCGGACGACGCTGTTCCGGCGCGCGGCGGGCGCTGACGACGCGGCCCGCTGGGCTTGGCGATGCGTCGCATGGATTGATTGGTTGGAAGACGCCGTTTCAGGCATCGGAGCGCGCAGCCCTTCGGGGCGCACCCGCGCCATTGTCATCACGCCCGTGCTTGCGAAGGTCCCGTCGCCGAGCGGTCGCTCGGCCGAGGCGAGGCTCGAAGAAGCTGTCGGCCTTGCGGACGCGATTGAACTCGACGTGGCCGAGAGGCGTCTCGTCACGCTCTCCGAAATCCGTCCGGCGACCTATCTCGGAAAGGGCAAGGTCGCGGAGTTCGCCGACGTCGTGAAGTCGGCCGAGATCGAACTCGTCGTGATGGACACGGCGCTCTCTCCCGTTCAGCAGCGCAATCTCGAGAAGGAGCTCGGGGCCAAGGTGCTGGATCGCACGGGCCTCATTCTGGAGATCTTCGGCCGGCGCGCCCGAACCCGCGAAGGCGTGCTGCAGGTCGAACACGCTCATCTCACCTGGCAGAAGAGCCGGCTGGTTCGCTCCTGGACCCATCTCGAACGACAGCGCGGCGGTTTCGGCTTCCTCGGCGGCCCGGGCGAAACCCAGATCGAGGCGGATCGTCGCGTCATCGGCGAGCGCATTCTCAAGATCGAGCGCGAACTCGAGCAGGTGAAGCGGACCCGCGGCCTGCACCGGGCCGGCCGCAAACGCGTGCCCTATCCGGTGGTCGCGCTGGTCGGCTACACCAACGCCGGCAAGTCGACGCTGTTCAACCGGCTCACCCGCGCCGACGTCACCGCCGCCGACATGCTGTTCGCGACGCTCGACCCGACGCTTCGTCAGATCCGGCTGCCGCACGGCGCGCCCGCGATCCTTTCGGACACGGTGGGCTTCATCTCCGAACTGCCGACCCAGCTCATCGCGGCGTTCCGGGCGACGCTCGAGGAGGTGCTCGAGGCCGACGTCATTCTTCATGTCCGCGACGTCGCCCATGACGACACGGAGGCGCAGGGGGCCGACGTCGCCTCGGTGCTGAAGGATCTGGGCGTCGACCCCGAGACCGATCCGCGTCTCGTCGAAGTCTGGAACAAGGTCGACGCGCTGGGCGACGAGGCGCGGGCGCAGCTCGCCGCGACCGCCGCCCGCCGGGAGGCGGGGACCAGGCCCATTCTCGTCTCGGCCCTTACGGGGGAGGGAGAGGAGGCGCTGCTTTCGGCGATCGAGGAGAGAATCTCGTCTGGTCGCGAGACGTTGGTCGTCACCGTCGCCGCGTCGGACGGAGCGAGCGAGAACTGGCTGCGCCGCCAGGGCGACGTCATGGACCGCACGACGGACGAAGACGGGGCGGTTCGTTTCGTTTTGCGCGTCGAACCCGAAAGGGTCGAGGGCCTGCGTCGCCGTTTTCCTTCGGCCGAGAGTTTCGGATCCGGGCGCGGCGCATCCGAAGTGGCGTGACTTTGCCCGCGGAGAAGCGTCGTCTGCTGGCCGTATCTGGTTCCTTGCGCGATCCGGCTGCGCCGAAAAAGCGGCCACATCCGCGGCACAATGCAGAAACGCCCCGCCAAGCTGTGAGCTGACGAGGCGTTTCAGTTTTGTCGATGCGGCAGGTTCTGTAGGTCGTAGGCCGGCCCGCTTGGGGCGCTCGGCTGGTCATGAACCTTGCGCGTCGTCGATCTATTCCGGAGATGTCTGTTGCGTCAGATCAGCTTTCCTCATGTCGTTCCGATCCAGCGACACAAAGAAGGTAGTCACCACAAAGACAGTCTTCGGTCAAAAGCAGTCTAAATTTTAAAGTCCGCCGCAGATCTTCGCGCTCCGGATGCGCGTCGCTACGGTAAGTCTACACGCTTCGGCGGAGTCATTTTTTTAGACCTCCGTTGTTTGTGTTGACGCGAGAATCATGCGCCTGTCCTGGAGAGCCGTCAAGCGGAGATTGGTCACGGAATCGAGCGCGACTTGCCGACGTGAAAATGTCATGAGCCTCCGACCTTCGTGGAATCGGGACTTTTTGCTGCTGGCCGGTTGGCTTGGCTGAATTGCCGACGCTGGTCGGCCGAAAGGCGTTCTCCGGTCGGGAAACAAAAAAAGGGGGCGTCGCGGACGCCCCCTTTTCGCAATGGCCGCGGCCGAGTGCCGCGTCCGGCTTCAGACCGAATAGTACATGTCGAACTCGACCGGATGCGGGGTGTGCTCGAAGCGGATCACTTCCTGCATCTTCAACTCGATGAACGAGTCGATCTGGTCGTCGGTGAACACGTTGCCCTTCTTGAGGAACTCGCGGTCCTTGTCGAGCGACTGGAGCGCTTCGCGGAGCGAGCCGCACACCGTCGGGATCTTCTTCAGCTCCTTCGGCGGCAGGTCGTAGAGGTCCTTGTCCATGGCCTGGCCCGGATCGATCTTGTTCACGATGCCGTCGAGACCGGCCATCATCAGCGCCGCGAAGCAGAGGTAGGGGTTGGCGGACGGATCCGGGAACCGGACCTCGACGCGCTTCGCCTTCGGCGATGTCGTCCACGGTATGCGGCAGGAGGCCGAGCGGTTGCGCGCCGAATAGGCGAGCAGCACCGGGGCTTCGAAGCCGGGCACCAGGCGCTTGTAGGAATTGGTCGTCGGGTTGGTGAAGGCGTTGATGGCCTTCGCGTGCTTGATCACGCCGCCGATGTACCAGAGGCACTCCTGGGAGAGGCCGGCGTATTTGTCGCCGGCGAAGAGCGGCTTGCCCTTCTTCCAGATCGACATGTGGCAGTGCATGCCCGAGCCGTTGTCGCCGTAGACAGGCTTCGGCATGAAGGTCGCGGTCTTGCCGTAGGACTGCGCCACCTGATGGATGCAGTACTTGTAGACCTGTGTGTGGTCGGCCATGCGGACGACCTCTTCGAACTTCAGGCCGAGCTCGTGCTGGGCCGAGGCCACCTCGTGATGGTGCTTCTCGACCTTGGCGCCCATCGCGGCCATGGCGGCGAGCATCTCGCCGCGCATGTCCTGCGCGCTGTCCATCGGCGGCACCGGGAAATAGCCGCCCTTGGTGCGGATGCGGTGCCCGAGGTTGCCGGTGTCGTATTCGGCGTCGGAATTGGTCGGCAGCTCGTCGCAGTCGAGCTTGAAGCCGGTGTTGTAGGGCGTCGCTGCGAAGCGGACGTCGTCGAACACGAAGAACTCGGCCTCGGGGCCGAAATAGATGGTGTCGCCGATGTTCAGCGACTGCATGTAGACCTCGGCCTTCTTCACCGTGCCGCGCGGATCGCGCTCATAGGGCTCGCCGGTGGTGGGCTCGAGCACGTCGCATACCACGGAGAGCGTGGTGGCGGCGAAGAACGGGTCGATGCAGGCGGTCGCGACGTCCGGCATCAGCAGCATGTCGGACTCGTTGATGGCCTTCCAGCCTGCGATCGACGAACCGTCGAACATCTGGCCTTCGGCGAAGAACTCCTCGTCCACCATGGTGATGTCGAAGGTGACGTGCTGCCACTTGCCCTTCGGGTCGGTGAAGCGGAGATCGACGTACTTGACGTCGTTCTCCTTGATGAACTTCATCACGTCGCCGGCAGATTTGATCGCCATTCCTGTCATCCTTGAGTTTGCCTTCGCAGGTCTCGTTCGAAGCGTGCGCTCGGGCGCCTGCGTGGGGAGTGGAAATCGCTGTCGACGCGCCGCGAGGACGCGCCGATGTCAGATGGCGTCGGCTCCGACCTCGCCGGTGCGGATGCGGATCGCCTCTTCGACAGGGGACACGAAGATCTTGCCGTCGCCGATGCGACCCGTGGCGGCGGCTTTGCGAACCGCTTCCACGGCGCGTTCGACCATCTCGTCGCCCAGCACGACCTCGATCTTCACCTTGGGCAGGAAGTCCACCACATATTCGGCGCCGCGGTAGAGTTCGGTATGCCCCTTCTGGCGGCCGAAACCCTTCGCTTCCGTGACCGTGATGCCTTGCACCCCGACGTCCTGAAGCGCCTCCTTCACCTCGTCGAGCTTGAACGGTTTGATGATCGCTTCGATTTTCTTCACGTTTCCGGGCCTCCTCGTCCCGTTCGGCCGCGCGCTCCGGGACCGGGCGCCGCGATGGCGGGACGTTGCGGGCTTAGCAGCTTGCGTGCCACCCATCCGCCTCGCGGAAAACGGCCCGCCGGTCAAGAGACGCTGAGTTCCGAAGCGGAATCTTTTGGTTAAGGTCGGCGCAGATGGATAAAAAATGAGCATATTGTCTGCCGAAAGCGCGTGCTGCGCGTCGCTCGGGCGCCTGCGAAATGTGCGGACGTGGAAGAGGAGCGCGCAGGCGTGATCGAGCTGTTGACGCCCGCGGAAATGGCCAAGGTCGACGCAGCGGCGATCGCCGCCGGCGTTTCGGGCGAAAGGCTCATGGAGGCGGCAGGCGCGGCCGTCTCGGAAACGGCGGGGCGGCGCTTCCGCGAGGCGCGGCGCGTCCTCGTGCTGGCGGGGCCGGGCAATAACGGCGGCGACGGTTTCGTCGCGGCGCGGCTGCTCTCGGAGACGGGCAAAGACGTCGTGGTCGCGCTGATGGGCGACCCCGGGGCCCTCCGGGGCGACGCGGCGCAGGTGGCTGAACGCTGGGTCGGTGCGACCGTCCCGCTGCAGGAAGCGCGTTTCGATGAGGCGGATCTCGTCGTCGACGCACTGTTCGGGGCCGGCCTGTCCCGTCCTCTCGAGGGACGCGCCGCCGCCGCCGTTCTTGCGGCGAACGGCTCGGGCGCGCCGATTCTGGCCGTCGACATGCCGAGCGGCGTTGACGGGACGAGCGGGCGGCCTCTGGGCGAGGTTTTCGCAAAGGCTTCCGCGACGGTCACGTTCGTCAGGCTGAAGCCTGGCCACGTCCTGCTGCCGGGGCGCGCGCTCTGCGGTCCCGTCGACCTCGCCGACATCGGCGCTCCGGAAGCGGCGGTCGTCTCGGCGGGCGCTCGTGCGTTCCTCAACCGTCCTTCGCTCTGGCGCGCCTCGTTTCCCGCTCCCGCGATCGTCGGTCACAAATATTCCCGCGGTCACGTCGCGGTCTGGAGCGGCCCGGCGCTCGCCACGGGGGCGAGCCGGCTTTGCGCTCTGTCGGCCCTGCGCGCTGGGGCAGGGGCCGTCACTCTGCTCGGGCCGCGGCCGGCGCTCGACATTCACGCAACCCATCTTACCGCGGTGATGTTGCGCGAGACCGACGGCCGAGCCGGCTGGTCCGGTTTCCTCGCCGATCGACGGGTGACCGCTTGGGCCTTTGGGCCGGCGGCCGGAACCGACGTTCGGGCGCGCGACGCGCTCGACGAGGCGTTCGCCTCGGGCGGCCGCGCGGCGCTTGACGCCGACGTCTTCTCGATCTTCGCCAATCGTCCAGAGGAGCTCGGTGCGGCTCTGGAGGACGGAGGCGTCGAAGCTGTTCTGACGCCGCATGAGGGCGAGTTCGCACGGCTGATGGGCGCGCGCGTCGACGCATCGGCTTCGAAGCTCGAACGCGCTCGCGCGGCAGCCGCGCTCGTCGGCGCGACCGTCGTGGTCAAGGGGCCTGACACGGTGGTGGCCGCCCCGGACGGCCGCGTCTCGGTCGCCGACAACGCGCCGGCCTATCTCGCGACGGCCGGGGCCGGCGACGTGCTGTCGGGGTTGGTCGCCGGGCTGCTCGCGCAGGGCATGCCGGCTTTCGAGGCGGCTTCGGCTGCGGTCTGGCTGCACGGCGAGGCCGCCAGGGCCTTCGGGCCGGGCCTCATCGCCGACGATATGCCGGGCTTCATCCCGGCGGCGTTGCGCCTGTTCTATGCGGAGACCTAGGGCGCATGTTTTTTGGCTCGCGTCGCGTGACCGTCATGGTATAGACCGCCCGCGCTTCGCGCCGGGAACCCGGCGGCGGAGGCGTTTCGCGCGTGGGCCGCGGGCGTGGTGGAACTGGTAGACACGCGGGATTTAGGTTCCCGTGGCGAAAGCCGTGGGGGTTCAAGTCCCTCCGCCCGCACCAGAACGAAGCCGGCGCCCGTGGCCGCCTTGCAAGATTCCCGCGGATGCGCGCGGCCTCGAAGAGGACGCTCGCATCCCACAACCCGTTGATACGACCGAAGAGACCGCTCCGATGCAGGTGACCCAGACCCTCGACGAAGGCCTGAAGCGCGAATTCAAGATCGTCGTGCCGGCCTCCGATCTCGACGCCCGCCTCAACGAGCGGCTCGACACGCTGAAGGACCGTGTGCAGATCAACGGCTTCCGCAAGGGTAAGGTGCCGGTCGCGCATCTGAAGAAGCTTTATGGCAAGTCGGTGATGGCCGAGGTTCTCGAGCAGGTTGTGGCGGAAGCCAACCGCAAGGTCGTGGACGACAACGGCCTGAAGCTCGCGATGCAGCCGAAGATCAAGGTCACGAGCGAGGACGAGCCCGACGAGGCCAAGGCCGTGCAGGGCGTGGTCGACGGCGGGCACGATCTCGGCCTCACGATCGCGCTGGAGGTGCTCCCGCAGGTCGAGCTCAAGGATGTGTCCGAGCTCAAGGTCGAGCGGCAGACCGCCGAGGTCTCGGACGCCGACGTCGACGAGGCGATCGAGCGCGTCGCGAAGCAGAACCGCGCCTTCGACAAGAAGGACGGCGCTGCGGCCGAGGGCGACCGCGTGCTCATCGATTTCGTCGGCAAGATCGACGGCGAGGTCTTCGAGGGCGGCTCCATGGAGGGCCATCTGCTCGAACTCGGCTCCAACTCCTTCATCCCGGGCTTCGAAGACCAGCTTGTTGGCGTCAGCGCCGGGGACGAGAAGACCGTCACGGTCGACTTTCCCGCCGACTATCCGGCGGCTCATCTCGCCGGAAAGACCGCGACCTTCGACGTCGCCGTCAAGGAAGTTCAAGCTCCGGCCGAACTCAAGATCGACGACGAGCTCGCCAAGGGCTTCGGCATGGAGAGCCTCGACAAGCTGAAGGAGGCGATCCGCGGCCAGATCGAGGCGGACTACGCCCGCATCTCGCGCCAGAAGGTGAAGCGTCAGCTCCTCGACGGCCTCGACGCGCAGTACGCCTTCGAGCTTCCCCCGACGCTGGTCGAGCAGGAGTTCGACAATGTGTGGCGGCAGGTCGTCTCCGACCTCGCCCGCACCGGCAAGACCTTGGCCGACGAAGGCGAGGACGAGGAGGAAGCCAAGGCCGAGTACCGCAAGATCGCGGAGCGGCGGGTTCGTCTCGGGCTGGTCCTTGCGGAAATTGGCGACAAGCACGACGTGAAGGTCGCGGACGACGAGGTCACCCGCGCCCTCGTCGAGCGCGCCCGCCAGTATCCGGGGCAGGAGCAGCAGGTCTGGGACTTCTACCGCAACAATCCGGAGGCTCTGGCTGAACTCCGCGCGCCGATCTTCGAGGACAAGGTGGTGGACGCCATCCTCGAGAAGGCGAGCGTGACCGACCGCAGCGTCTCGAAGGAGGAGCTGCTCGCCGATCCGGAGGCCGACGAGGAAGCCGCGCAGGACGCGGCCAAGAAGTCGAAGCCCAAGGCGAAGAAGGCCAAGGCCAAGGCCGAAGACAAGTCTGTGCCCGAAGCCGGCTCCGACGAGGCTTGACGGACGGGGGCGAGACGGTCCCGATACGATGACGAGTCGGGCGGCGCATGCTTCGCCGCCCGGCGGACGCTTCAAGGATGAGGACGTGACATGCGCGACTTCCAGGACCTGACCACGAATTTCCTCATCCCTATGGTCATCGAGCAGACCAATCGCGGCGAGCGGTCCTTCGACATCTATTCGCGCCTCCTCAAGGAGCGCATCATTTTCCTGTCCGGCCCGTTCCATGACGACATGGCGGCTGTGATCTGCGCGCAGCTTCTGTTCCTCGAGGCCGAGAACCCGAAGAAGGAGATTGCGCTCTACATCAACTCGCCGGGCGGCGTGGTGACCTCCGGCCTCGCGATCTACGACACGATGCAGTACATCCGCCCGCCGGTCGCGACGCTGTGCATGGGCCAGGCGGCCTCAATGGGCTCCTTCATCCTGATGGCCGGCGAAAAGGGCATGCGCGCCGCGCTGCCGAACGCGCGCATTCTCGTGCACCAGCCCTCGGGCGGCTTCCAGGGCCAGGCCTCGGACATCGAGCGCCACGCCGAGGACATCGTGAAGATCAAGCGCCGCCTGAACGATCTCTACGTCAAGCACTGCGGCCGGACCTATGAGGAGATCGAGCGCACGCTCGATCGCGACACGATGATGTCGGCCAATCAGGCCAAGGACTTCGGGCTGATCGACGAGGTGTTCGAGAGGCGCCCGACCGAGGGCGACGCCGAGCAGCCGGCGGGCTGAGCTTCGGGCGGACGGCGTGACGAAAATACGTCGTCAACGACGTTCTTCGCTGCGCCGCCTTCCGCCTGTTGCTGCGCGCGCGCAATCGCCTATCATCGACGGCGGCGTTGCGTCGCGGCCGAAGGATACCCAGCTTTAAGCGCCGGCCGGGTAAGGTCGGGCACTTATGACATGACGATGAAGCCCAACGGCTAGCCGCGGCTTCGACCCGAAAGGGGTGGACAATGACCAGCAAGGGCGGCGGCGACGCCAAGAACACCCTCTACTGCTCGTTCTGCGGAAAGAGCCAGCATGAGGTCCGCAAGCTCATCGCCGGGCCCACCGTCTTCATTTGCGACGAGTGCGTCGAGCTGTGCATGGACATCATTCGCGAGGAGAACAAATCCTCGCTGGTGAAGTCGCGGGACGGCATTCCGACCCCGAAGGAAATCCGCAAGGTTCTGGACGACTACGTGATCGGCCAGGACCACGCCAAGAAGGTCCTCTCGGTCGCGGTCCACAACCACTACAAGCGACTCAACCACGCGACGAAGCACAACGACGTCGAGCTCGCGAAGTCCAACATCCTACTGATCGGTCCGACCGGCTGCGGCAAGACGCTGCTCGCGCAGACGCTCGCCCGCATCCTCGACGTGCCGTTCACGATGGCGGACGCCACGACGTTGACCGAAGCCGGCTATGTCGGCGAGGACGTCGAGAACATCATCCTGAAGCTGCTGCAGTCGGCCGACTATAATGTCGAGCGGGCGCAGCGCGGCATCGTCTACATCGACGAGATCGACAAGATCTCCCGTAAATCCGACAACCCGTCGATCACCCGCGACGTGTCGGGCGAGGGCGTGCAGCAGGCGCTGCTGAAGATCATGGAGGGCACCGTCGCCTCCGTGCCTCCGCAGGGCGGCCGCAAGCACCCGCAGCAGGAATTCCTGCAGGTCGACACGACCAACATCCTGTTCATCTGCGGCGGCGCCTTCGCGGGCCTCGACAAGATCATCTCGGCCAAGGGGCAGGGCACTTCGATAGGCTTCGGGGCCAAGGTGAAGTCGCCCGACGAGCGCAAAACCGGCGAGATCTTCCGCCAGGTCGAGCCCGAGGATCTGCTTCGCTTCGGCCTGATCCCGGAATTCGTCGGCCGCCTGCCGGTGCTCGCCACGCTCGAGGACCTCGACGAGGCCGCGCTCAAGACGATCCTGACCGAGCCCAAGAACGCGCTGGTGAAGCAGTATCAGCGGCTGTTCGAGATGGAGAACGTCGAGCTCGCCTTCAACGACGACGCGCTCAACGCGATCGCCAAGAAGGCGATCGAGCGCAAGACCGGCGCGCGCGGCCTGCGCTCGATCATGGAGCAGATCCTGCTCGACACCATGTTCGATCTGCCCGGCCTCGAAGGCGTCGAGCAGGTGGTGATCTCGGGCGAGGTCGCCGACGGCAAGGGTCGTCCGCTCTACATCTACGCCGACCGTCCCAACGAGGCGAACGCGAGCGCCTGACGCCGCACGATCCGGAAACGTCGAACGCCCGTGGCCAAGGCTGCGGGCGTTTTTGCGTTTGGAGGTCGATGCGGATTCTCGCGGCCGGATTTGATCTGTTCGGAACGCGGCTGCTCATCCTCGGCGGGACGGGCCGCGCCGTTGGCGGGCTTGCACAGCGTTACCGCAGCACGGGCGACCGCCCGCTCGTCACTTGGCGAACGCCGCGCAGACCGCGAGTTCCTCGGCCTGGCGCAACGCGCGGAACACGCCGGGGGCGCCGTTGTCCGGGGTGGTCTGGCGGTTGATCGAGACGGTCACCGAGCGGCTGCCGTTTCCGCTCGCCGCGGCGAACTGCGTGTAGCCCGCCGTGTTGCCGGTGTGCCCCCACATGGTTCCGCATTTCGTCTCGTAGCGAAAGATCGCGAGGCCCGCCGAGTTCTCTCCCGGGCCGGGCGGCTCTGAATGAGCGCCGTCGATGACCGCACGTTGCTCAGCCCGAATTTTCCTGTCGAACAACTCTCCGCCCACATAGCCGCGGATGAACCGGTTGAGCTCCGCGGGCGTCGAGATCACGCCGCCCGAAGCCCAGGCCCAGCCCGCCGCGATGACCTCGCTGTAATCCTCAGGAGGCGTCGCGTCCGGATCGTTGTCGTAGCCGTGAATGAAAGGTCTGGGCATCTTCGCCCCGCGCGGCAGGCTGGTCTCGGTCAGTCCGAGCGGGTCATAGACCTGATCCTTCAGCGCTTCGTTGTAGGGCTTGTCGAGGGCGGCCTGGACCATCAGCGCCACGATGACGTTGTCGGTGTTCGAATATCTGTATCTCGATCCGGGCGTGAAAGTCGGAACCCGTCCCTTGATGAACTCCAGCAAAGCCCGCGGCTTGGGCGCCTCGAGCAGGCTCTGTTGCAGCGCCTTGCGGAACTTCCTGGTCTGCGAAAAATCGGGCAGCCCGCTGGTGTGGCCGAGGAGCTGGCGAAGCGTGATGTTCGCCCAAGCGGCCGGGAGGTCGGGCAGGCGCTGGCCGATCGTGTCGTCGAGCGACAGCGCTCCCCGCTTCACCAGCGAGAGCGCGACCGCGCCGCTGAAGGCCTTGGCGACGCTTGCGACGCGCATGTGCATATCCGCACTCGCAGGTCGGTTCACTCCGTCCTTGGCCGTGCCGTAGCTGTGGACTTTCAGGTCGTCCCCGCGCTGTACGATTGCAACTACGGAGAGCGGTCCGCCCTTCATGGCGACGAGTTTGCCGAGCGCCCGATCAAGCGCGGCGTCCGCGTCGGTTGACGGATCAGCATGCGCCGTTCCGCACGCGAACACGATCGCCGTCACGGCGGCGGCGAGCAGATTCCGCAAGATCTCGATCCTCCCCGACAGCTCGTCGCGTTCGCCCCGAATTCGTCGAGGACGCGGGAGCCGAGGGTAAGGTCCGATGGCGGTTTGCGGCCGTCAAGCGTGCCAATGGATAGGGGTTCTTCAGGAGCGGCAGCTCGACGCCTCTGCGCGCACGGTCGCCGCGGCGTCGGTTTTCCCGCGCCGGAACATTCTGTCCCATGCCGTGACGGGCCGTCATTCTTGACACCCTCCGGGGCCATGGCCACCTAATCGACAACCGGCCGCGTCGCCTTCGAGTCTGGCGAGGCGGCCACCCCTCACGGGCGACGGATCTGCGCGAGGCCTATGATCGGCTCGCGTCTCCCGCCGCGCCGACCATGAGGCTCGTTTCGCGCGGATTCTCCTCCCGCCGCGCGGACCCAGCCGGCGAAAGGAAGCCGCTAATGACCGCCGCAAAGTCGCGCCCGTCGGCCACGGCCGAAGTCCGTCCCGTTTTGCCGCTCCGCGACATCGTCGTCTTCCCGCACATGATCGTGCCGCTGTTCGTCGGCCGCGAGAAGTCGATCCGGGCGCTCGAGGAGGTGATGAAGGCCGACAAGCCGATCCTGCTCGCGACCCAGAAGAACTCCACCGACGACGATCCCGCGCCGGACGCGATCTATGAGATCGGCACGCTCGCCTCGGTGCTCCAGCTTCTGAAACTGCCGGACGGCACCGTGAAGGTGCTGGTCGAGGGCCAGTCGCGCGGCCGCGTTCTCAGCTACACCGATCGCAAGGAGTTCTTCGAGGCGGAGGTCGAGGGCGTCGACGACGTCATCGAGAAGCCGGTCGAGACCGAGGCGCTGGCGCGCTCCGTCGTTTCCGATTTCGAGAACTACGTGAAGCTGAACAAGAAGGTCTCGCCCGAGGTGGTGAGCGCCGTCAGCCAGATCGAGGAGCCGTCCAAGCTCGCCGATACGGTCGCCTCGCATCTCGCGGTCAAGATCCCCGAGAAGCAGGGCGTGCTCGAGATCACCGACGTGTTCGAGCGGCTTGAGAAGGTGCTGGCTCTGATGGAGAGCGAGGTCTCGGTCCTTCAGGTCGAGAAGCGCATCCGCACGCGCGTCAAGCGCCAGATGGAGAAGACGCAGCGCGAGTACTACCTGAACGAGCAGATGAAGGCGATCCAGAAGGAGCTCGGCGACGACGACGGCCGGGACGATCTGGCCGAGCTCGAGGAGCGCATCGCCAAGACCAAGCTCTCGAAGGAAGCGCGCGAGAAGGCCGACGCGGAGTTCAAGAAGCTCCGGCAGATGAGCCCGATGTCGGCCGAGGCGACGGTGGTCCGCAACTACCTAGACTGGCTGCTGTCGATCCCGTGGGGCGTGAAGTCCAAGGTCAAGAAGGACCTGCCGGCGGCTGAGGCCATCCTCGAGTCCGATCACTTCGGGCTGGAGAAGGTCAAGGAGCGGATCATCGAGTATCTCGCGGTGCAGAGCCGCGCGAACAAGCTCACGGGTCCGATCCTGTGCCTCGTCGGTCCTCCCGGCGTGGGCAAGACCTCGCTCGCCAAGTCGATCGCCAAGGCCACGGGCCGCGAATATGTCCGCATGTCGCTTGGCGGCGTGCGCGACGAGGCCGAGATCCGCGGCCATCGCCGCACCTATATCGGCTCGATGCCTGGCAAGGTCATCCAGTCGATGAAGAAGGCGAAGAAGGCCAACCCGCTTTTCCTGCTCGACGAGATCGACAAGATGGGCATGGACTTCCGCGGCGACCCGGCTTCCGCGCTGCTCGAGGTGCTGGATCCGGAGCAGAACTCGACCTTCAGCGACCATTACCTCGAGGTCGACTACGACCTGTCGAACGTGATGTTCGTGACCACGGCGAACACGCTGAACATCCCCGGCCCGCTGATGGACCGCATGGAGATCATCCGGATCGCCGGCTACACCGAGGAGGAGAAGGTTGAGATCGCCCGTCGGCACCTGCTGCCGGAGGTGATGAAGAAGCACGGCCTCGCCGAGAAGGAGTTCTCGGTCGATCCCGCGGCGCTGCTCACCGTCATCCGGCGGTACACCCGTGAGGCGGGCGTGCGCAATCTCGAACGCGAGCTCGCGAACCTCGCCCGCAAGGCGGTCAAGGAGCTCGTGCTCGCGAAGTCGAAGAAGAAGTCGGTGAAGGTCACCGAGGCCAAGCTCGCCGACTATCTGGGCGTGCCGCGTTATCGCTACGGCGAGATCGAGGCCGAGGACCAGGTCGGCGTCGTCACCGGCCTCGCCTGGACGGAGGTCGGCGGCGAGCTGCTGACGATCGAAGGCGTCATGATGCCAGGCAAGGGCAAGATGACGGTGACGGGCAACCTGAAGGACGTGATGAAGGAATCGATCTCGGCGGCGGCGTCCTACGTCCGTTCGCGCGCGATCGACTTCGGGATCGAGCCGCCCAAGTTCGATACGCGTGACATCCACGTCCACGTGCCGGAAGGGGCGACCCCGAAGGACGGCCCCTCGGCCGGCGTCGCGATGGTGACGGCCATCACCTCGATCATGACCGGCATCCCGGTCCGCAAGGACGTGGCGATGACGGGCGAGATCACGCTCCGGGGGCGGGTGCTCCCGATCGGCGGGCTGAAGGAGAAGCTTTTGGCGGCGCTCAGGGGAGGCATCAAGACGGTGCTGATCCCGGAGGAGAACGCCAAGGATCTCGCCGACATCTCGCAGAGCGTGAAGTCAAAGCTCGAGATCGTGCCCGTCCGCGTCATGGACGAGGTTCTGAGCCGCGCGCTCGTGCGCCGGCCCGAGCCGATCGAGTGGGACGAGGACCGCGCCGCTCCGCCGGCGATCAAGCCGGCGGAAGACGACTCGGCGGGAATGCGCGCCCACTGACGATGCCGAAGCCCGTGCCAAAGCGGGATTTCCGCCGCGGTCTCGCCGCAATTGAGGCCCGGAGCTCTGCTCCGGGCCTTTTTGCTGGGGGCGTTCGGGCCGATACCGTTCGAAAATCACGGAGAACGGTCCCTTCGTCCTTGCGCTCCCCGCGATTTCGTTAAAGGGTGCGCGCCTTATTCAAGCGGCCCGCGACTCCGGTGGGGTCCCGTCGTTACGGAGGAACACAGTGAATAAGTCCGATCTGATCGCCGAAGTGGCCGAAAAGTCCGGCCTGACCAAGCTCGACGCGGCGAAGGCCGTCGACGCCACTTTCGACGCCATCGTCGAGACTCTGAAGAAGGGCGACGAGGTTCGTCTCGTCGGTTTCGGCACCTTTGCGGTGGTCAAGCGCGCCGCTGGCGTCGGCCGCAACCTGCGCACCGGCGAAACCATCAAGATCCCGGCGTCCAAGACCCCGAAGTTCAAGGCCGGCCAGGCCCTCAAGGACGCCGTCAACGGCTGACGCCGAAGCGCGAAGCCGTCGCGCCGGACTTTCCGCTTTTTGAGGCGGGGAGGACGCGGGACACGGTCGGCGGCTCCGAACGACATGAAAAGGGCGGCTGGCGGAGATTTCGCCAGCCGCCCTTTTTTATCGGCGTCGTCGTTTTCGGTTCGCTCCGCTGCGTCGGCAGGTGGCGTTCCGGCGCAATTTCTGCTTGAAGCGTCGGGCGCGTCGGGCGGTTAGCTCAGTTGGTAGAGCATCTCGTTTACACCGAGAGGGTCGGCGGTTCGAGCCCGTCACCGCCCACCAAGAGCGTCCGCCCGATTTCCTCAGTCGGCGCCGTCGCCGCAGGGCGACTTCCGGGAAGCCGGCAACGCGCCGCCGCACCGCTCATAAAACAGCGCGTAGAGGATGTTCTCGGCGACTCGCTCGACGCTGTCCTCGACGTCTGCAAGTTCGGCTTCGCCCGGCCAGCTGTTCATGAAGACCACCACGCCAAGACCGCGCCGGGGCATGACCGCGACGGCGCTCCAATAGCCGGGCAACGCGCCAATCTTCGAATAGGTCGGAGGCACACGGTTTACGCTGTCGCGGGGCGCAGCCATCCAGGCGAGGCCTGAGCGGAGCGCGCCCGCCGGGCATCGCTTGAGGCTCGGCGGATTGTCCACGCCCTGACACGCATAAGCCTTCTGCGCGATGCGGAAGCCTTCGAGCAGCAGGTCGGGCGCTTCCGTTCCGGGCCGCCGCGTGGCGGCACGCGCGAACTTCGCCATGTCCTCAAGCGTGGACGACAGAGCGCCGGCCGGCGCCCAGGCGGGAATGGCGTTCGAGGTGGGGCGCCCCGGCGCGATAACGACCGTCAGAGGATCGAAATAGCCTTCGCCCGGATCGACGATGGAGACGTAGCTCACTGAACCGTTGACGAGGCGCGCCGTGGCGGTCGCGTCCCGTCCGTTGGCCGTGCGGCCGCCCGTGATCGTGATCTGCGGCACGGTTTTGTAGTTCGCGCCGCCTTGGCGCAGCCTGACGCCGACGATCTTGCCGTTCGCGACGACGGCCTGTCCTTCGGCCGGGATGGTTGAGCCGCCATCGCTGAAGGTGATCCGCGCCCTTGCCGTATAGCCCTGTCCGCCGTTCGTGATTCCGATTTGCTCGACGCCGCCGTCGGCGAGCGTCGCAGAGGCGGAGGCGCCCGAGCCGCCTCCGCCGAGGATCTTCACCTGTGGCGGCGCGTCGTAGAACCCGCCGTTGGTCACCATCGTAACGTTCGCCACGGCGCCATCGTCGTCGACGCCCGCGACAGCCGTCGCCAGATTGTAGCCGGATATCTTCCGCCCCTCCTTTCCGGCCGGCACGCGCAGATAGGTGTTTTGCATGCCGAGCGGCATCAGGATCTCATCCTGAACTTTGCCATACCAGCCGCGCACCGCCTTGTTTCCCAGGGGCTCGCCCGGAGCGCCACCGATGAGGAGCCCGAGCATCCCCACGCTGAAGTTCGAATAAAGGTACGGCGCCGGCAGGCGTTTTGCCGGGATGGGCGGGTCCGTCGAGAAATTGTGCGGGGTGACGGAGCGAAAGTAGGCCGCCATGTCCTGCGGCCCATATTGTTGGATCGTCGGCCGTGGGGAAGGCATGCAGCCGGGCGTCTTCAGCGTCGCTAGCGGGTCGCAGATCGGCGCGGCGTTCGCGACGCCGCCGGTGAAGTCCCCTAGCTCCTTCAACGTGACGCGACCCATTTTGGGTTTGAGTTCGCCGATCTGGGCGGAGAAATCGGAGAGGGGCGTATCGAGCTCGAGAGTTCCGGCCGCGATCCTCTGGCCGAGGAGATTCGTTGTGAAGAGCTTCGTATTCGAGCCGATTTCGAACAGCATGTCGGCGCGGAAGGGTTTGGGCGGCGCTCCGTCCGTCCCTGCGGCGCCGGCGCCGTAAGAGAAGAATAGCGGCTCGGCGCCGTTTTCGATGACAGCGACGGCGATTCCCGGAGTCTGGCCGGAGGTCACCATCGACTTGGCCTGAATCCGAACGATCTCCCGCGCCGACATCGGCTCGGCCGCAAGCGCGGAGGTCGGCAGAATTGCGGCCAAGATGATCGCTGCGCTGGCCGCGATCGGCAGCGCGTGGAGGCGGCGGTCGAAGCGCTTCATCGCTCATGTTTCCAAAGACTGCGCTCGGGACCGGTCCTGACGCTTGAGGGACGATAATCCGTCTTTGTTAACGTCGCTTCGATCATTCAAACGTGTCTGGTGAGGGTCTCCGGACCACGCGAAAATGTCGCGCATGGGTCTGTCGAGGTGATCGCCAACCCGCGGCTTGACAGGCGCCGCGCCCTCCCGTACCAAGCGGCCTCTCTCCGGGGCGAGCCCCGGTTCGGGGGTGTAGCTCAGTCGGTTAGAGCGCCGGCCTGTCACGCCGGAGGCCGCGGGTTCGAGTCCCGTCACTCCCGCCATTTTGCTCTTGAGGTTGGACAGAACCTCAAGAGACAGGCCGATCGGTTTACCGGCCAGCGCTTGATAATCTCGCTTCATATCTGTTTACGGCGCGCCGAGAGGCGCGGCATCTCTAGCGTTTACGCGCTGCGTCCAACGACACGCTCGGCGACGTCGCGCAGTCTCACTCGCCATATATGGACGAACATCACGCTTCGCGGCTACGGTGACGGTCTGTCGTTGCGGGAGGACGGACGTTGGCGATCAGCATCGTCGCTTTGCGGGGCGCCGCCGGCTTCGTCGTGCAGGCGAGGCTTGCAGCCTTCGCGAAGGCTCGCGCTGCGGAGGGCCTGCGCGTCGCGGGATGCGTCGAGGAGTTCTCGGGCTCCGAGGGGGCCGGCTGCGCCGGCCGGGCGCTCCGGGACGTCGCGACCGGCCGGAGACGTCTCATCGGGCAGGAACTGGGCTCCGGTTCGCTCGCCTGTCATCTCGATGCGGAAGGCGTGACGCAGGCCTGCCAGGACGCGCTCGAAGCCATCGACCGAGGCTGCGATCTCCTGATTCTCGCGAAGTTCGGAAAGCTCGAGGCGGCGCGTTCCGGCCTGGTCGACGCCTTCGCCGCCGCGGTCGAGCGCCACATCCCGATCGTGACCTCGGTCGCGCCGCAATTCGCCGATCTGTGGGATGTTTATTCCGGCGGTCTCGCGACCTATGCGGAACCGAGCCGGACCGTGCTGGAGAGCTGGTGGCTCGGGCTGCGCGGCTCACACAGCGCGCCGTCGCTTCTGCGGGCGGCGATGTGACATGAGGCGCTTGCGCCGCAGTCTTTCGGTCGCGACGGCCTTCGTCGTCGCGTTCGTCTTCGCAGTCGCGCCTGCCGCCGCGAAAGAGTTCGTCGATTCCGCCGGTCGCAAGGTCGAGCTGCCGGACCGGCCGAAGCGGGTTCTGCCGGCCGGGCCGCCCGCCGCGGTCGCGCTCTACGCCGTGGCGCCCGATTTGATGACCGGCTGGGTGCGCGCGCCGAGCGATGCGGAAAAGCCGTACCTTGCGCCGGCCGTTCGTGAGCTCGAAGCCTATGGCCGACTGACGGGCCGCGGAGGCACGGCGAATATCGAAGCGGTGCTCGCGGCGAAACCAGACCTCATCGTCGACGTCGGCTCGACGGACCCCACCTACGCTTCGCTCGCCGATCGCGTGCAGGCTCAAACCGGCATTCCCTACATTCTGATCGACGGCGCGCTCGAAAAGTCGGCGACGACGCTGCGCACGCTCGGCGTCGCCGTTGACCGCGAAGATCGCGCGACCGAACTCGCGGCCTATGCGGATGAAACGCTGACGGCCGTTTCAGGCGCGGTCGCGCAGATTCCGGAGGCGAACCGGCCGCGCGTCTACTATGCGCGCGGCGCGGATGGGCTGGAGACGGCGTCGTCCGGTTCGATCACGGTCGAGACGCTCGACGCGGTCGGGGCGCGCAACGTCGCCGAGGGGCGGCCTGGCCTCTCCCGGGCGTCGCCCGAGCAGATTCTTGGCGGGAACCCGGACGCGATCGTGACGCTCGACCCGGATTTCGCCAAGCGAGCGAAGAGCGATCCGGTCTGGTCGGGCTTGAAGGCGGTGCAGGACGGGCGGATCTACGCCGCCCCGGCGGTCCCGTTCGGGTGGCTCGACGCGCCCCCCGGCGTCAACCGGCTCATCGGACTGCGCTGGCTCGCTAGGGCGCTCTACGGCGGCGCGGTTCCCGGCGACCTCCGCACGGAGACGAAGCGCTTCTATAAGCTTTTCTATGGCGTCGACCTCGACGACGGGCTCATCGCCGGTCTGCTTCCGGCCGACCGGCCTTGAAAGCGACCGCCGCAACCGCGCCGGTTCGCGCCGCGCTGTGGCGGCGCACGGCGCCGGTCGCGGCCCTCGTCGCGATCGTCGTGGCGGCGCTCTTCACGGGTAAGTTCGCCGCCACGCCCGGCGAGGTGCTGCAGGTTCTCGCGACCAAGCCCTTTGGGTTCGCTTCCGGTCTGCCCTCCGCGACCGAGACCGCGATCTGGCAGGTGCGCCTGCCGCGCGTGCTCGCGGGACTCGGCGTCGGCGCGGCGCTCGCTGCGGCGGGAGCGACCTATCAGGGACTGTTCCGCAATCCGCTGGTGTCGCCGGACATTCTCGGCGTCTCGGCCGGCGCCAGCCTCGGCGCCGCGCTCGGGATCTTCCTGTCGCTCAACGTGCTGGTGATCCAGACGCTCGCCTTCCTCGGCGGCCTCGGGGCCGTGGCGGCGGTCTACGCCGTCGGCGCGGCGATCCGCACGCGCGATCCGGTGCTGGTGCTGGTGCTGGCCGGCGTCGCGGTCGGGGCGCTGCTCGGATCGGCGCTGTCGCTGATCAAGATTCTGGCCGATCCCTATAACCAGCTCCCCGCCATCACCTACTGGTTGCTCGGGAGCCTCGCCTCGGTGACGCGCGGCGACCTCGGGTCGGTGCTTCCCGCGATCCTCGTCGGCCTCGCGCCGCTTGTCCTGCTGCGGTGGCGCATGAATCTCCTGACGCTCGGCGACGAGGAGGCGAGGGCGCTCGGCGTGGAGACTCGCCTGCTGCGGCCGGTTTTGATCGCGGCCGCGACCCTCATGACGGCCGCCGCCGTCTCGATCACGGGCGTGATTGGCTGGGTTGGACTGATCGTGCCGCATGTCGCGCGGCTTCTCGTCGGGCCGGACTTCTCGAAGCTGCTGCCGGCGTCGCTCATTCTCGGCGGCGGCTTTCTCGTCGGCGTCGATCTCGTCGCGCGGACGGTCGCGACCATCGAGGTTCCGCTCGGCGTGCTGACGGCTGCGATCGGTGCGCCGTTCTTCCTCTGGCTGCTCGCGACCGCCAGGCGAGGCTGGGCATGACGCTCGCGGCGCAGGCCCTCTCCACCGGCTACGGCGGCGCGGTGATCGGCGCGAAGATCGACCTTGCGATCCGGACTGGCGAGGTTCTGTGCCTGCTCGGCCCGAACGGCTGCGGCAAGACCACGTTGTTCAAGACGCTGCTCGGCCTGATTCCCCCGATCGCTGGCCGCGTGACCTTCGACGGCGAGGATCTCGCCCGCTGGTCGCGAAAGAAGCGCGCCCGCACGGTCGCCTATGTGCCGCAGGCCCATGCCGCGTTCTTTCCCTTTCTCGTCTCCGATGTGGTGCTGATGGGCCGCGCTGCGCGGCTCGCGCTGTTCGAGCAGCCGGGCGCGGCGGACCGCGACGCGGCGGCGCAGGCGCTCGACAGCCTGGGGATCGGGCGGCTCGCGGATCGGACCTACACCGAGCTCTCGGGTGGCGAACGCCAGCTCGTGCTGATCGCGCGCGCGCTCGCGCAGGAGCCGCGCGTCCTCGTGATGGACGAGCCGACCGCAAGCCTCGACCTCGGCAACGAGGTGCGGGTTCTGGAACGCGTCCGCGCGCTGAAGGACCGGGGCCTCGCGGTGGTGCTGTCCACGCATGATCCCGACCACGCCTTCATAGCGGCCGACGTCGTCGCCCTGATGGCGGACGGCGGGATCGTCGCGTTCGGCGCGCCGGACAAAACCATCACGCCGGACCTGCTCCGCCGTCTTTACCGAGTCGCGGTTTCGGTGGTCCATGTCCCTGAACTCGGCCGGGGCGTCGTTGCGCCGACCCTGCGTCAAAAAGGAGAAAAACCATGAAGCTCAGCGCCCGCAACGTCCTCAAGGGCAAAGTCGTCGAAGTCACCAAGGGCGCGACCACCGCGCATGTGAAGCTCGACGTCGGCGGAACCATCGTCACCTCTTCGATCACCAACGCGGCGGTCGACGAGCTGAAGCTCGAAGTCGGCCAGCAGGCCTACGCCGTGATCAAGGCCTCCGACGTGATGGTCGGCGTCGACTGACGATTTCGGCGGCTCACGCCCGAGCGGCGCTCGGGCGTGAGCGAGCTTTTGGAGAGGGGGATCCGAATGGTGCGGCTGAACGAAATCCGTCCCGGCGAAGTCGCCGTCGAGCCGCCGCCCACGACCGACGCCGGGCTCGTCTTCATCGGCCGTATCGCGACGCCCTGGACGTCGCGCCTCGAATGCCCGCGTCAGGGGCGGCGGGACGGTCCCCTTTGCCGCATCGAGCTCTTCGAGCCGTGGGTTCCGGCGCTCGCCGGCGTCGACCTCTATGAGCGGCTCCAAGTGCTCTACTGGCTCGACCAGTCGCGCCGGGACCTCGTGCTCCAGAGCCCGGCCAACGACGGAACCGCGCGCGGAACCTTTTCGCTGCGCTCGCCGGTCAGGCCCAATCCGATCGGGACGTCGCTCGTGACCTTCGTGGCGCTGGAAGGAGCGACGGTTCTCGTGCGGGGGCTCGACTGCCTCGACGGCACGCCGCTCGTCGACCTGAAGCCGGACCGCTGCGCCTTCACGCCGCTCGCGCCGCCTCAGAAGGGCGATTTCGAGACCGGCGCCTGAGCCTGTCGGCGCTCAAACTTTATCCCCATACAACCGCCGGTTCCACCGAGAGTGTTCTTTCTGCAACGCTTTTGGTGCTTGCGCTATATTCCTTCAAATATTGCGACTCCGTGACTGGCCTTCGTTTCGCCGCCATGTAAGCGAGGAAGCGGCATTGGGGGGATGCCGGCTCGCCGACTCGGCGCACGCGAGGATTCATGGGGATTTCCGTCATGCGTTATGCTCATTTATATATTGCGGTTTCGACGGCTGCGCTGGTCGCCGCCTGCGCGCCGGCGTGGGCGCAGTCAGCGCCGGACGTCGTCTGGGAAGATCCGCAGACCGGCGTCTTCCACCTCGGCGAACTGAACGTGATCGGTTCGCGTCCGTCCGGCCAGACCTCGGGTCAGGCGCTGTCGCAAGAGAAGATCAAGGCGCAGGACATCTATGACTTCAACCGCAACACCCTCGATGATGCGCTGACCCTCGCTCCCGGCGTCAGCGTCGACGGCTTCGGCGGCAGCCGGAATGAGAAGGTGCTCTACATCCGCGGCTTCGACCTGTTCCAGGCGCCGCTCTCGATCGACGGCGTGCGGGTCTACCTGCCTTATGACAATCGGCTGGACCTCGGCCGCTTCCTGACGCCGGACCTTTCCGAGGTTCAGGTGCAGAAGGGCTATGTCTCGGTGCTCAACGGCCCCGGCGGCATGGGCGGCGCCGTCAACCTCGTGACGCGCAAGCCGACCAGAGAGGTCGAGGCCGAAGCGCGCGAGACGATCGACTTCGGCAACACCGGCGGCCTCGCTGCCCACACCGGCATGGCCTCGCTCGGAACCAAGCAGGAGAACTTCTACCTGCAGGCGAGCGGCGCCTACCGCAACACCGACGGCTATTTCCTGTCGAAGAAGTTCGATCCGGTCCGCTTCGGCGGCATCCCGACCGAAGACGGCGGACGCCGCGACAACGCCGAGGCGCGCGACTGGCGCGTCAATATGAAAGCCGGCTTCACGCCGAACGACACCGACGAATATTCGATCAGCTACACCAAGCAGGAGGGCCGCAAGGACTCGCCGTTCTCGACGGAAGAGCCGATCGGAGGCGTGACCGGGACCGACCCGGTGAAGCGCGCGCAGCGCAACTGGAAGTGGCCGAAGTGGGACTACGAGAGCGTCTATTTCCTCTCGCACACCGCGCTCGGCGACAAGTCCTATGTCGACGGCAAGCTGTTCTACAACAAGCTGAACAACCTGCTGTCGGCCTATGACGACGGCACGTTCGGGCCGCGGGTCACCAGCCGGTCGTTCGACAGCTACTACAACGAGACCGGCTATGGCGGCAGCGTCGAGATGGGCACCGAGCTCATCCCGATGAACACGCTCAAGGGCGCGATCCACTGGCGGCGCGACATGCACGAGCCGCGCAATCTTGCGATGCCGGGCGTGAATTCTGTGTTTGACGCGGAGCCCGAGCAGCGCGAGGACACCACCTCCTTCGCAGTCGAAAACACGTTCCATGCGACCGACCGGTTCGATCTGGTCGGCGGCCTGTCTTACGACCACCGCGGTCTCGACAAGGCCGAATACGCCGTCGGCACGGGAGCGGCCTCGACCATCGCGGAGTACGACAAGAAGAACGACGACGCCTGGAACTGGCAGGCGGCGGCGATCTACAAGCTGACCGACACCGCCCGCGTCCACGCCAGCGTGTCCGACCGCACGCGCTTCCCGACGCTGTGGGAGCGGTTCAGCACGCGTTTCGGCGTCGCCAAGCCGAACCCAAGCCTGCAGGCCGAGCGCGCGAGGA
The DNA here is from genome assembly GCA_003241695.1 of Ancylobacter novellus. Taxonomy (GTDB): domain Bacteria; phylum Pseudomonadota; class Alphaproteobacteria; order Rhizobiales; family Methylopilaceae; genus Methylopila. The sequence continues at coordinate 380,385 of QFPN01000002.1, forward strand.
ACTACGAGATCGGATGGGCGGACGCCGTCGCGCCGGGGCTCAATCTTTCGGCGACGGCCTTCTACAGCGACGTCAGCAAGGTCATTCAGGGGGTCGGACTCGATGAAGATGGCGACGGCTTCAAGGAGGTCTCGCAGAACCAGAATGTCGGCGACGGCAAGTATTACGGCGTCGAGTTGAAGGCCGACTGGACGGTCAACGACAAGCTCGTGGTCGGGGGGCACTACGCCTATCTGCACCGCAAGATCGACGGCCCCGATGGCCTCGACATCAAGCCCGTGGGCACGCCGAAGCATTCGGCGCTATTCTACGCCAAATGGGAAGCCTATACGAGGCTCGTCCTCATGCCGAGCCTCGAACTCTACTCCTCTCGATATTCGAGCGACCGGACTGAAAGCACCTTCACCAAGAACAAGGGCTTCGCGCTCGCGAACTTCTCGGCGGACTACCAGATCACCGAGAACTTCTCGGCCGGCGTCGGCGTGCGCAACATCTTCGACAAGAACTACGAGGTTCAGTACGGCTATCCCGAGGCTGGGCGCACCTTCTTCGCCCGCGCCAAGGCGACGTTCTGACCCCGCGCAGGCATTGACGGCGGGACGGCTCCGACCGACTTTGGAGCCGTCCCAAATCGGGCGGCGGGCCGTCACGTCCGCCGCCGCGCAAGGCGTGCGAATGGCGGCTCTCAGCATCAGGATCGACCTCGACCCGCATGGGCGGATCGGCCCAGGCAAGATCGAGCTGCTGGAGGCGATCCAGCGGGAAGGGTCGATATCGGCCGCCGGACGGGCGATGGACATGTCCTATCGACGGGCCTGGGATCTGGTCGACGAGACCGCGAAGATCTTCGGCCGCCCGGTCGTCGCCTCGCAGGCGGGCGGCAAGCACGGCGGCGGCGCGAAACTCACAGAATTCGGCGAGGAGCTGGTCGCGCGCTACCGCGCGATCGAGAAGGCCGCGGCGCGAGCCGTAAAGGCGGAACTCGCGACGCTTCAGTCCGGCGCGAGGCCCGAAAGCGAAGAGGCGAAGCGCGGCGACGCCGCTTGAGCCATCGCCTCCATGACGATGGGCATGACGGCGGCGTCGATCCGCTTCGATCGCGCGGCGCCGAACCCGCAGTCGCCGGCAAGCGCCAGACGAACGCGGGTTCGGCCCATCAGTTCGCTGCGGGATAAGCCGCGCCGGTCGCGGCCCGATGATAGGCGGCGCCGGCGAGCACGATCGCGACCGCGCCGGCGAGCACCGGCGTCATCAGGAACTGCCACGAGGCTCCCGCGAGGATCGCGACGATCGGATCGGCGCCCGCAGGCGGATGGATGGTGCGGGTCAGGAGCATGGCGGCGATCGCGAGCCCCACGCCGAGCCCGAAGGCGAAGGGCGTCGCGCCGAAGGCCGAGAAGACTGCAAGCCCGACGGCGCTCGAGACCAGGTGGCCGCCGATGACGTTGCGTGGTTGCGCGAGGGGGCTTGCGGGCAGTCCGAAGACGAGGACGCAGCTCGCGCCGAAAGGCGCGATCAGCAGGGCCGCCCCGCTCATCTGGGACAATTCCGCCAGAAGAAAAATGACGATGAAGCCGCCGACACCGGCGAGCGCCGCGGAGCGCGCGGCAGTTCGGGACTTCATCGCCGCCTCCGACCGATGGGTCTGAAAAGCAAAGTTGGTTCGAAAAGGAAAAGGCGGGGGTCGGCGCGCCGACCCCCGGATGCGGAAGGCGTCAGCTCGCCTTCTTGTACTTCGCGGCCTCGTCCGAGCCGCCGGTCGAGTCGCCGCTGGCGTAGGACTTGGCGCCGACGCCCGCGAGCTTGCCGCCCTGGACGATCAGGTACTCGTCGCGGATCGGTCGGCCCTCGAAGTGGCATTCGAGGATCTCGCGGGTGCCCGCCGCGTAGCGCGCCTGGGCCGAGAGCGAAGTGCCGGAGATGTGCGGGGTCATGCCGTGATGCGGCATGGTGCGCCACGGATGGTCGTTCGGCGCCGGCTGCGGGAACCAGACGTCGCCGGCGTAACCCGCGAGCTGCCCGCTCTCGCAGGCGCGGACGATCGCGTCGCGGTCGCAGATCTTGCCGCGGGCGGTGTTGATGATGTAGGCGCCGCGCTTCATCTTCGAGATCATCTTCTCGTCGAAAAGGTTCAGCGTCTCGGAGTGCAGCGGGCAGTTGATCGTCACGACGTCGCAGACCTTGACCATGTCCTCGACGGTGTCGTGCCAGGTCAGGTTCAGCTCCTTCTCGACCGCTTCCGGCAGGCGGTGGCGATCGAAATAGTGGAGATGCACGCCCCACGGCTTCAGGCGCCGCAGGACCGCGAGGCCGATGCGGCCGGCGGCGACGGTGCCGATGTGCATGCCCTCGACGTCATAGGAGCGCGAGACGCAGTCGGCGATGTTCCAGCCGCCCTTGAGCACCCAGTTGTACGACGGGATGTAGTTGCGGACCTGGCTGACGATCATCATCACCACGTGCTCGGCGACGCTGATAGAGTTGCAGAAGGTGACTTCCGCGACCGTGATGTCGTTCTTCACCGCGGCGTCGAGATCGACATGGTCGGAGCCGATGCCGGCGGTGAGCGCGAGCTTCAGCTTGGGGGCCTTGGCGATGCGCTCGGCGGTGAGATAGGCCGGCCAGAAGGGCTGGGAGATCACAACCTCGGCGTCATGGAGGTGCTTCTCCAGCTCGGAGTCCGGGCCGTCCTTGGACGAGGTCACAACCAGCTCATGGCCGTTCGCCTCGAGATACTTGCGAAGGCCGAGTTCGCCCGAGACCGAGCCGAGCAGTTCGCCCGGCTGGAAGTCGATGCCCTTCGGCGTCGGCAGCGTCTGGCCGTCGGCGTAATGGGTGATCTTGGGCAGGTCGTCGCGGGCGTAAGTCTTCGGCATGCCGTCGACTGGATCATCGTACAGAACGCAAACCACTTTGGCCATGATGAAAAATCCTCGTCCTCAGGTTTTCAGATGAGCAGCGCGCGCCGTCCCATCCACGGCGAAGATGATCTTCGCCGTGCGTGAGCCGAGTTATCGAATTATAACAAAGCCAATATTCTCGTATCGGCTTCAGGCGCTTACTAGATGGGCGCTCGTCAGGCTTTTTTCTGCCTGATTGAATGTTGAGCAAAGGAATGCTGAACCGACGAGATCGATAAATCCAATGAAACTCTTGGAAGGCTTGATAGTATCGTTGATCAGCCGCCATGCCCGGCGCCGCGGCGAGTTCGGTCTCGAGATCGACGTTGAGCGCGCAGGCCAGTAGCGCGTCCGCCATCGGCGAGCGCGGCTCGCGGTCCGACAGCACGAGCCCGATGGCCTGGCTGTGGGAGGGCTCGACGAGATCGATCGCCACGAGGTCGGGCGCCGCGCGGAACACGTAGAAGAAGCTGTGCGGCACGATGCCGGCCCATTCTCCGTGGCGCAGATGCGAGCACACGCCGAGGAACGAGTTCGAGATGACGGCGGGTCTCACCTCGACGCCGATCGAGGCGGCGAGGTTGTTGATGATGCGCCGGTTCTGCATGTCCTCGCTGAGAAGGCAGAGCCGTTCGGCCGCGGCCTCCGCCCAGGTCACCGATCCGCGCGCGGCGAGAGGGTGGTCGCGGCGGGCGACGAAGACGTAGCGCTCGCGATAGAGCGGCACGCGGCGCACGCGTTCGAGCGGTTCGTTCTCGAGGTAGGTCATGCCGCCGTCGAGCTCGAAGGCGTCGAGGCCGTCCTGGATCGCGCGCGAGGTAAGCGACTGCACCTCGACCGTCGCGGCGGGATGCGCCTTGGCGAAGCGGGCGGTGATGAAGGAGACCGACGGCATCGCGGCGGGGATGACGCCGAGCTTCAGCACGCCGGTCAGGCCATCGCTCGCTCCCGCCAGATCATCCTTCAGGCTGTTGTAGTCGGCGAGGATCTGACGTCCCCAGGCCAGCGCCTTCTCGCCTTCCGCCGTCAGCCCGACGAAGCGATGGCTTCGCACCACGAGGCGCGTGTCGAGGTCCTCCTCGAGCTTGCGGATAGCGGCCGAAAGCGTCGGCTGCGCGACGTTGCAGGCCTCCGCCGCCTTCGCGAAATGCTTCTCGCGCGCGAGCGTGACGAAATAGGACAGGTGACGGACCAGCATGCGGATGGAGACCGTTGATCGTTATGTAATCTAAAATATAACGAATGGATTGAAGCGCCGCCATCTCGCCCTTCGGCGCCCGGAGAGTTTGCGATGAACAGGTCTCGTCCGCGGGCGGTCGCGGTCCGCCACGTCGCCTTCGAGGATCTCGGCCTCCTCGCAGCGCCGCTCGACGCCATGGGCTGGGACGTCTCCTATTGCGAGGCCGCCACCGAGGATCTGTCGCATCGCTCGATCGGCGGCGCGGACCTCCTGATCGTCCTCGGCGGGCCTATCGGCGTCGGCGACGTCGCCGACTATCCGTTCCTCGCCGCCGAGTTGAAGATGATCGAGAAGCGGCTGAGGCGCTGCGCGCCGACGTTCGGCGTCGGCCTCGGCGCCCAGCTCATGGCCGCGGCGCTTGGGGCGAGGGTCCATCGAGGGCCATTCAGGAAGATCGGTTGGGGGCCGGTCTCGCTGACGCCGCAGGGGGCCGCCTCTTCGTTGTCGGCGATCGTCCGGGAGCGGGCCGACGTGCTGCACTGGCGCGGCGAAGCCTTCGATCTGCCCAAGGGCGCGACGCGCCTCGCTTTCAGCGATGATTGCGACAATCAGGCTTTCGCCTTCGGCAAGCGGGCGCTCGCGGTGCAGTTCCATGTCGAGGCGGGGCCGCTCGAACTGGAGGAATGGTATGTCGGCCATGCGGCGGAGCTCGCCGCGGAGGGCGTTTCGGTGGCGAACCTCCGCGCCCAAGGTCGGGATCGCGCGGCGACGTCCGAGCGCGTCGCAACCGGCGTCTTCGGCGGATGGCTGGCTGGGCTGCCGGCGCAGGGATCGAGGCCGTCGCTGGCTCTCGCCTGACCGCCGCTTGCGCGTCATCCCATGAACTTCACGAGCGCAAGGGCGAAGCAGGCGATGAAGAGGCTCGAGGCGAGCCCGAGCGCGAGCGGCCCCGCGCCCTTGGCCTTCAGTTTCGACATGTCCGCGCCGAGCCCCATGGCGGCGAGCGCCACGGTGAGCAGCGCCGTCGTCGCCGCGCCGGCGACCGACCTCGCGTCCTCCGGAATCGGCGCGACGCTGTTCAGCGCCACCATCGCGACGAATCCGAGCACGAACCAGGGCGCAGGCGCCTTGCCGGAAACGCCGTCCGCGCGCCGCGCCGCGACCATGGACAGGGCGGCGACCATCGGGGCGAGCATCATCACCCGCGTGAGCTTGGCGACCACGCCGGCTTCGCCCGATTGCGGCCCGTTGTCGAAGGCGGCCGCCACGACCTGCGCCACCTCGTGGATCGAGGCTCCGGCCCAGAGGCCGTATGCGTGCGCGTCGAGGCCGAGCGGTCCCGCCAGCAACGGATAGGCGAACATCGCGATCGATCCGAAGGCCGTGACGCAGGCGATGGCGTAGGCGACGTCCTCGTCGTCCGCCCGGGTCACGGCGTTGGTCGCGGCGATCGCCGAGGCTCCGCAGATTGACGTGCCGGCCGCGACGAGCTGCGCGAGCTTCGGATCGACTCCCAGCAGCCGGCCCATCCAGCTCGTGAACGCGAAGGTCGCGCCCAACGACGCCGCGATGACGATGACGCCCGACAGGCCGATCCCGACGACCTGTCCGACCGTAAGTTGAAGGCCGAGCAGGATGATTGCGAGACGCATCAGCCGCTTCGCCGCGAAGGCGATGCCGGCCTGAGCACGGGCCGGCATGCAGAAGACGCTGCGGATCGTCATGCCTGCGACGATCGCGAGGATGATCGGGCTGAAGCTCGACAGCACGGGAATTTCACGCGCCGCGAAGGCGCAGCCGGCGATCGCGCCGGCCAGCATAACGCCGGGTGGGAGCTCAGCGCCGGCGCGGGCGAGGCCCCGCACCGGTCCGTCGCGACGCCCATCAACGCGGTCGTCCGAGCCTTCCGCCAGATTCGATAATTGATCCTGAACCGCCGACATGACGCACTCCGTTGCCCTGACGGTCATCGGCCGGATCTTATAATCAATCAAATTCATAATTTCACATATAATATTCGATTCAATCGAACGTTATATAAGGCGCTGTTCTTTCGACGTCGGTCTCCAGAAGGCCGAAAAGCGTCGACTCGACGGCCGCCTTTCCCGCGGCGACAAAAGACTTCATGGCTCGTCGGGAAAGTCGTAGCGGCGGGCGACCGGTCGATGCCTCCCGTCCTGCACAAGAGACCCGGAGCCTTGCATGCGGCGACGCGCGCTTCTGATCGTCAACGTGAACAGCCGCAGCGGAGCGGAGGTTCTCGAACGCGTTCTCGAGGGTCTGGCCGTACGCGGGATCGAGCCTCTGCACCGCGAGGCGGATGGGCGGGAGGCGCTGCCGGCGTTGATCCGCCAGCATGCGGACGAGATCGATCTCGTGGTGGCCGCAGGCGGAGACGGCACGCTCAACGCCGCAGCGCCCGGCCTGCTCGAAATCAGCCGGCCGCTCGGCGTTCTGCCGGTTGGGACGGCGAACGATCTCGCCCGCACCCTCGGCCTGCCGGTCGACCTCGACGCCGCCATGGACGTCGTCGCGGAAGGCGCGACGCGTCGCATCGACCTCGGTCTCGTCAACGACACGCCGTTCTTCAACGTTGCGAGTCTCGGGCTGAGCGTCGAACTCGCCGAGGCCCTGACGGGCGATCTGAAGAAGCGGTTCGGCAAGCTCGGCTACGCCATAGCCGCCGTCCGGACCCTGTCGAAGGCGAAACCGTTCCGGGCCGAGATCGTCTCCGAGGGGCGAAAGGTCCGGTCGCTGACGCTGCAGGTCGCGGTCGGCAACGGGAAGTTCTACGGCGGCGGCAACCAGGTCTACGAGGCCGCGGTCGTCGACGACGGCGTTCTCGACCTCTACAGCCTCGAATTCACGCGCGCCTGGCGGCTCGTGCTGATGCTGAAGGCTCTTCGCTTCGGACAGCACGGCTCGTGGAGAGAAATCCGAAACATGCGCGGGGCGGATTTCGAGATCCGCACGCGCCGTCCGCGGCCGGTCAACGCCGACGGCGAAATCGTCACCGAGACCCCGGCCCGGTTTCGTATCCTGCCCCGCGCGCTCGAAGTGATCGTTCCGCGCGGGCGGGAGACCTACCGGGCCTGAAAGCGGGGCGCGGTCGCTGCGGGTCAGGCGCCCTTGATGAGTCCTGTAAGCGGTTTGACGTTGACGCTGTCGGGGAAGATCGAGCTCTCGACGATCGCGCTCGGCACGTCGAGGTGCTCGCGGAGCACGCCTTTGAACACCGAGCGAAGGTCCGTCGTCGGCCTCAGGTCGCGCTTGTCGAGGAGTTGCGACGACGCAAGGCCCGGCCACTTCGCGTGAATCTTTCCGCCGCGCACGGCGCCGCCCGCGAGCAGCGCCACGGTCCCGACGCCGTGGTCAGATCCGTGATTGCCGTTGTTCGCGACCATCCGGCCGAATTCGGTGACGATCAGCACGACGGTCTGGCTCCAGACGTCTCCGATCGTGGTCCTGAACAAGGAGAGGCCGTCGTCGAGCAGCGTCAGGCTGTCGGCGAGTTCGCCCTCGACGCCGCCCTGGTCCGTGTGAGTGTCCCAGCCGCTGACCGAGAGCGTCGCGATGCGGGGCCCGACCGGAGAGGCGAGCAGGCGTCCTGCGCCGAGGAAGCCGACCTGGAGGTCGGTCAGCCCGTCCGGCTGCGGCCCGAGGCCTTCGGCGAAGCGCTGCGACTTCAGCCCCAGCTCGAGGTTGTCGTAGAGTTCCCGGTCATTCTGCTTGTAGAGGGTGCGGATGAGGTAGAGCGTGGGGTCGGCGACGTGCTCCAGCGCGCTTGCGGACCAGCCGAGAACGGGCTCGGCGCCGCGCAGGATGAGGGGCGCCGAGCCGATCTCGATCGCCCCGCGGGCGCGCACGGGCTCGCCGGACGGCAGCGCCGCGAGCAGCCGGTTCAGCCAGCCGGTCTTGCTAACCGCGAGGCCGGGCAGGCCGTTCTCAAGATTGTCCTGGCAGTCGAAATGCGACCGCGCCCAGAGCGGCACCGAGGCGGCGTGCACGATCGCGGCGTCGCCGCCGGCGTACATCCCGCCGAAGGCCTTCAGCGACGGGTGAAGGCCGAAAAAGTTGGAATGCTTCTTGTCCTTGAGTTTGATCAGCTCATCCGAGCGGATGTAAAGCTCGCCGCGACCTTCGACATAGACGTTGCCCTCGCCATAGGGGGCGACGGTCGAGAGGCCGTCCATGCCCCCGCGCAGAATGACGACGAGAAGGCGCGGGTCGGTCGTCGCCGCCGAGGCGATCCGAGGCATGCAGCCCCATGAAAAGAGACCGGCGGTGACGCCGAGCATCGAGCGCCTGCTGAGAAGCAGGCGGGATTCCTCGCAGCCTGCCGAAGCCGCCGCAAGACGTGGAGGGGCGTGATCGTGCGGCACTGACCCTTACCTTCTCTGGAATTCGGGCGAGGCGAACAGGATTGTCAGACCGGCGAGCTGCGATCCGCCGGCGGCGACGCGCTCGAACGTCTGGCGAGACATCGCCCCGCCGTAGAGGCCCCGCGCAAGCGTCGCCGGGTCGACCGTCTTGCGACGGCCGATGATCTTGGAAATCTGCTGGACGGCGTCGAGGCGGAACGCGACGGAGCTGGGCGACAGCCAATCCGCCGTATCGTCTGAAAAGCCCTCGGGCGAGGGAGGATCCCAGAACGGCTGGTTCAGGCCGACGAGGATCCGGTCGAGCAATCCTTCCTCGTCGGGTAGAAGCGAAGTGCCGAGAGCGCGGAACTGAGCGATCATGAGCTCGTAGGGCGTCCGATACTTTGAGGCAGGCGCCGTCCAGGCTCTCTCAAGGCCGATCAGCGTTTCCGTGACCTGCTTGAGGTCGCCGCCCGTGTCGAGAAAAGTCTGAACGAGCGGATTGACCAGATCGTCCGAGGGATCGTCGGTGACGAAGTGCCGGACGAGTTTGGTCGCGATTCTTCGTGCTGTTGCCGGATGCGAAGACATGAGGTCGAAGGCTTTATCGGCCTGCTCCATGTCGCCTTCCGGAATCGTGACGCCGAAGAAGGGCTGTGGGCCGGGCTGGTGCCATTCGGCCCTGTAGAAGAACTGCCCCGCATTGCTGGGCGTCTCCTCCTTCTTGAGGACGACCGACCAGCCGGTGAGCATCTTGGCGAGCGCCTTGACGTCCGATTCGCCGTAGTTTCCGGAACCGACCGTATGCAGCTCGAGCATCTCGCGCGCGAGGTTCTCGGTGTAGCTGACGCGTCTCTTCAGGCCGAAGGCCGATTCCTCACCGATCGACATGTCGTTGTCGAGGAATCGGATCATCCCCGGATGGCGCATCACCTGCTTGAGCATCTGCGGGAAAGTTCCGAGCACGTTCGGACGGATGACGTCGCGCTCGAACTGCCCGATGGTCGCTCGCAGCAGGGGCGCCTTCCTGAACGACATCGCGAAATGGTTGCTCCAGAAGAGCGTCAGTCGCTCCGCGAAGCCGATCTCGGGTTGCAGATGCTTTTTGATGCGCGCCCGGACTTCGACCACGCGGACCGCGTCCGGTCGGGGAGAGGGCTGGGCGCCTTCGAAGCACGCCGCGGCGTAGCTCGGCAGCGACGGGTCATTGATCAGCGCGACGCCGGGAGTCGCAAGTTCGGCGACGAGCGCGGCGGCGGGATCGTCTGCGATGCGCGCCAGGCCGCCGGGCTTCGCTCCAAGACCAAAACGATGAAAGACAAGGGACGCACGCAATGCTTTGGATTTGCTGGCGGCCATGGTCACGACTTCGATACGTCTAGAATTTGAATAAAATGTCCGCGTATTTGGCGGGTCCGAGCGCCAGACGTACTGGAAGAAGATGTAACTATTCTTAATTGCACATCGAATCTGGCATGCCAGATGCCAGAAATGCGCTTGCGACCTTGCGTATTGCGGACAAGGACGCGCAGGCGGCGGCGTCGCCATTTTCCGCGACTGGAGGCCACGTTTTGGGGCGTCTCCATTTTCGCATTGGAATTGTTACGCTTTGCAGTCGGCCCGGCTTGCGCCTTAAGTCTCACCGGTCTAAGCCTCGCCGCGACCGCAGGATGCGGCTCGCGGAAACGGAGATGGGCGCGCTTTCGGTATGATCGCGCGACGTCTACGGACCCGCCGAGGCGCCGCAGCTTACGAGGCCTGGGACGCGAATGACCGATCTCCTCGCCGACTATCTTCCGCTGGTGATCTTTCTCGGCGTCGCGCTGGTCGTGGGGCTTGCTCTTCTCGCGGCTCCCTTCCTCGTCGCCTACCAGAACCCCGATCCTGAAAAGCTGTCGGCCTACGAGTGCGGCTTCAACGCCTTCGACGACGCGCGCATGAAGTTCGACGTGCGCTTTTACCTCGTCGCCATTCTCTTCATTATCTTCGACTTGGAAGTCGCCTTCCTGTTCCCGTGGGCGGTCGCGTTCAACGACGTCGGGTTGTTCGGCTTCTGGTCGATGATGGCGTTCCTCGGCGTGCTGACGATCGGCTTCGTCTATGAGTGGCGCAAGGGAGCGCTGGAATGGGATTGACCGAGCCCCGCGAGACGCTGGTCGCGCCGGCCCCCAAGGGGCTTGTCGACGCCTCCGGCCGCCCGATCGGCCATGATGACCGCTTCTTCGGCGAGATGAACGCGGAACTGTCCGACAAGGGTTTCCTCGTCACCTCGACCGAAGACCTGATCACCTGGGCCCGCACAGGCTCGCTGATGTGGATGACCTTCGGTCTGGCGTGCTGCGCCGTCGAGATGATGCAGGTCTCGATGCCGCGATACGACGTCGAGCGGTTCGGCTTCGCCCCTCGCGCGAGCCCGCGCCAGTCGGACGTAATGATCGTCGCCGGCACGCTGACCAACAAGATGGCTCCGGCGCTCCGCAAGGTCTACGACCAGATGCCTGAGCCGCGCTACGTCATCTCCATGGGCTCCTGCGCCAACGGCGGCGGCTACTATCACTACTCCTACGCGGTGGTGCGTGGCTGCGACCGCGTGGTGCCGATCGACGTCTACGTGCCCGGCTGTCCGCCGACCGCCGAGGCGCTGCTCTACGGCGTGCTGCTTCTCCAGAAGAAGATCCGCCGCATCGGCACGATCGAGCGGTGAGGGCGGACCGATGAGCACGTCTCACCACGAGGTTCTCGAGGCGCTCGCCGCCCACGTCGCGCAGGGGCTGGGCGACAAGCTCCTCTCGTTCTCGGTCGCCTTCGGCGAGCTGACGCTGAAATGCGACGCGTCGGAGATTCTCGGCGTACTGAGCTATCTCCGTGACGATCCCGAGTGCCGCTTCGTCAACTTCATCGACATCTGCGGCGTCGACTGGCCGGCGCGCGAGAAGCGTTTCGACGTCGTCTATCACCTGCTCTCGCCCTACAAGAATCTGCGCGTCCGCGTGAAGATCGAGGCCGACGACGTCACGCCCGTGCCGTCCGCCTTCGGCGTCTTCCCCGGCTCGCTGTGGTTCGAGCGTGAGGCCTACGACCTCTACGGCGTGCTGTTCTCGGGCCACCCGGATCTGCGGCGCCTGCTGACCGACTACGGCTTCGACGGCCACCCGCTGCGCAAGGATTTCCCGACGACCGGCTTCGTCGAGGTGCGCTGGGACGACGAGGTCAAGCGCGTGGTCTACGAGCCGGTCCGGCTCAACCAGGAATTCCGCAACTTCGACTTCCTCTCGCCGTGGGAGGGCGTGGACTACGTCCTGCCGGGCGATGAGAAGGCCAAGCAGCCGAGCTGAGCGCGATGGCGGCGGGCGAACGCATAGAAGGCGGGTGCTTGTGCGGGGCGGCGACGTTCCGCGCGACGCTGGTCGACGGGACGATGAGCGCGTGCCATTGCGCGATGTGCCGGCGCTGGACAAGCGGGCCGTTCATGAGTCTCGCGGTGTCGCCGGAAAGCCTTGCGCTCGGCGACGAGGCGGCGTTCGGCGTGTTCAGGTCGTCGGCGGAAGCCGAGCGCGGTTTCTGCCGGACCTGCGGCTCGACGCTGTTCTGGCGGGCGATCGACAGCTCGGGGGCGGACGTCTCTGCGCAGGCTGTCGACGATCCCGGACGGTTCCCGTTCGCGACCGAGATCTATGTCGAGGAGAAGCCCTCGCATTACGCCTTCGCCCAGGTGGGGCGGCGGATGACCGGAGCGGAATGGCGCGCGGAACGCGGAGACGCCAATGGCTGACGTCCTCGTCAAGACCGGTGGATGCCTCTGCGGCGCGGTTCGCTTCAGCGCGAAGGTCGGCGCCCACATGGACGTCTGCCATTGCGGCATGTGCCGGCGCTGGAGCGGCGGCGTCTTCATGGGCGTGCCGGTCGAGGATCTGAAGATCGAGGACGAGGCGGCGCTCGGCGTTTATCGCTCGTCGGACTACGGCGAGCGCGTGTTCTGCAAGAGCTGCGGCTCGAGCCTGTTCTGGCGCATGCAGGACGGCTCCGCAGTGGTCGCCTCGCTGCAGGCGTTCGACGATCCTTCGGGGATCGTGTTCGCCGAAGAGATCTTCGTCGACGACAAGCCCGCGACCTACGACTTCGCGAACGACACCGCCAAGCTCACGGGCGCCGAATTCATCGCGCGCATGAGCGGGCAGGAGGCCTCCGGTGGCTGAAGCCGACATCCGCAACTTCACCATCAACTTCGGCCCGCAGCACCCTGCGGCGCATGGCGTTCTTCGTCTCGTGCTCGAACTCGACGGCGAGATCGTGGAGCGCGTCGATCCGCACATCGGTCTGCTCCATCGCGGCACCGAGAAGCTGATCGAGACCAAGACCTATCTGCAGGCGATGCCCTATTTCGACCGGCTCGACTACGTCGCGCCGATGAACCAGGAGCACGCCTTCTGCCTCGCGACCGAGCGGCTGCTCGGGATCGAGATCCCGATCCGCGCGCAGCTCATCCGCGTGCTGTACAGCGAGATTGGCCGCATTCTTTCCCACCTTCTCAACGTCACCACGCAGGCGATGGACGTCGGTGCGCTCACGCCTCCGCTGTGGGGCTTCGAGGAGCGCGAAAAGCTGATGGTCTTTTACGAGCGCGCGTCCGGCTCGCGCATGCATGCGGCCTATTTCAGGCCGGGCGGCGTGCACGAGGATCTCCCGCCCGAACTCGTCGACGACATCGATCACTGGTGCGTCGGCTTCTACAAGGCCCTCGACGACATCGACGCGCTTCTGACCGAGAACCGCATCTTCAAGCAGCGCAACGTCGACATTGGGGTGGTGCCGCTCGACGAAGCGTTCGCCTGGGGCTTCTCCGGCGTGATGGTGCGCGGCTCGGGCGCGGCCTGGGACCTGCGCAAGTCGCAGCCTTACGAGTGCTACGCTGACCTCGACTTCGACATCCCTGTCGGCAAGAACGGCGACAACTACGATCGCTATCTCATCCGCATGGAGGAGATGCGCCAGGCGACGCACATCATGCAGCAGTGCTGTGCGCGGCTGCGCGTGGAAAAGGGGCGCATCGCCACCCGCGACGGCAAGGTCGCCCCGCCGAAGCGCGCCGAGATGAAGCGGTCGATGGAAGGGCTCATCCACCACTTCAAGCTCTACACCGAGGGTTTCCGCGTCCCCGAGGGCGAAGTCTACGCCGCGGTCGAGGCGCCCAAGGGCGAGTTCGGCGTCTATCTGGTCTCCGACGGCTCCAACAAGCCTTATCGCTGCAAGATCCGCGCGCCCGGCTTCGCGCATCTTCAGGCGATGGATCACCTGTGCCGCGGGACGATGCTGGCGGACGTCTCCGCCATCCTCGGCTCGCTCGACATCGTGTTCGGGGAGGTGGACCGGTGAGCGCTCCCGCCGTCATGGCCGCCTTTGCGCGCGCCCACGACTTCGTTTCGCCGCGACGCGTCCACGTCGCGGATACCCGGGCCGCCTTCGGGCATGACGTCGAGGGTATTGTCTAAGATGTCCGTCCGTCGTTTAGCCGCCGAACAGCCGGCCGACTTCGCGTTCACGCAGGACAACCTGCAGTGGGCCGAGGCGCAGATCGCGAAATATCCGGAAGGCCGCCAGGCCTCGGCGGTCATTCCGCTGCTCTGGAAGGCGCAGGAGCAGCATCACGGCTGGCTGCCTGAGCCCGCGATCCGGCGCATCGCAGAGATGCTCGGCATGCCGGTGATCCGGGTGATGGAGGTCGCGACCTTCTACACGATGTTCAACCTCGCGCCGGTCGGCGAGCATTTTGTGCAGCTTTGCGGCACGACCCCTTGCGCGCTCCGCGGGGCGAACGCGCTCAAGGACGTCTGTCGCAAGGTCATCGGCGACGAGCGGCACGTGACCGCGGACGGCAAGCTGTCCTGGCTCGAGGTCGAATGTCTCGGCGCCTGCGCCAACGCGCCGATGGTCCAGATCAATTTCGATTATTACGAGGATCTGACGCCGGAGAACTTCGAGGCGCTGCTCGAGGATCTCCGCGCCGGGCGTCCGGTGAAGACCGGCTCCCAGATCGGCCGCTCCTGCTCGGCGCCGGAAGGCGGGGACACCACGCTGCACGACGCGAGCCTCTATGACGGCTCGGTCGTGGGCGCATGGCGAAAGCGCTTCGAGGCTCCGACCGCCGAAGTCGACGCGACCGAGGCGCCCGTCGATCTGGCGCGCCCGGAGGCGAAAGCCTCGGACGACAAGCGCGACGCCGAGGCCGAGATCGTTTCCGACGAGCACAAGCCCGAGTTCCTGTCCGCCGCGCGCAGCGGCAAGGCGGACGACCTCAAGCTCATCTGGGGCGTCGGGCCGAAGCTTGAGCAGCTGCTCAACGAAATGGGCGTGTTCCATTTCGACCAGATCGCCGCCTGGACCGAAGAGAACCTCGCCTGGGTCGACCAGAAGCTCGGTTCGTTCCGGGGCCGCGCCGTCCGCGACCGCTGGATCGTGCAGGGCGGGGTGCTGGCCGACGGCGGCACGGAGCAGGACGCCGAAGACGCGGCCCGCCGGGATCGCGGGGAGACCGTCTGATGCTGAGCGATCGCGACCGCATCTTCACGAACCTTAACGGCCGCCACGGCGCCGACCTCGAGTCGGCGAAGAAGCGCGGCGCTTGGGACGGCACCAAGTTCCTGCTCGAACAGGGCAAGGACTGGATCGTCAACGAAATGAAGGCCTCAGGCCTTCGCGGCCGCGGCGGGGCCGGCTTCCCGACGGGCCTCAAGTGGTCCTTCATGCCGAAGCCGCAGGAAGGCCGGCCGCATTATCTCGTCGTCAACGCCGACGAGTCCGAGCCCGGCACCTGCAAGGACCGGGAGATCATGCGGAACGATCCGCATCTTCTGATCGAAGGCTGCCTGATCGCGTCCTTCGCGATGCACGCCGAGGCCTGCTACGTCTATCTCCGCGGCGAATACGTTCGCGAGCGCGAGGCGTTGCAGCGCGCGGTCGACGAGGCCTATGCGGCCAATCTCGTCGGCAGAAACAACGTCCACGGCTATCCGTTCGACATCTATGTGCACCACGGCGCCGGCGCGTATATCTGCGGTGAGGAGACGGCGCTGCTCGAGAGCCTCGAAGGCAAGAAGGGCATGCCGCGGCTCAAGCCGCCGTTCCCGGCCAATATGGGTCTTTATGGCTGCCCCACGACGGTGAACAACGTCGAGTCGATCGCGGTTGCGGGCGAGATCCTGCGGCGAGGCGGCGACTGGTTCGCCAAGCTCGGCAAACCCAACAACACCGGCACCAAGCTCTTCTCGATCTCCGGCCACGTGAACCGGCCGTGCAACGTCGAGGAGGAGATGGGGATCACCTTCCGCGAGCTGGTCGAGAAGCACTGCGGCGGCGTCCGCGGCGGCTGGGAAAACCTGATGGCGGTCATCCCGGGCGGCTCGTCGGTGCCGCTGCTGCCCGAGCATCAGTGTCAGGACCTGTCGATGGACTTCGACACGCTCCGGAACCTGAAATCCGGCCTCGGCACTGCGGCCGTGATCGTGATGGACAAGTCGACGGACGTCATCCGGGCGATCGCCCGGCTGTCCTACTTCTACAAGCATGAGAGCTGCGGTCAGTGCACGCCCTGCCGCGAGGGCACGGGGTGGATGTGGCGCGTGGTGAGCCGCATGGCCGAGGGTCGCGCCGAGAAGCGCGAGATCGACATGCTGCTCGAGGTCACGACCCAGGTCGAGGGTCACACCATCTGCGCGCTCGGCGACGCCGCTGCGTGGCCGGTGCAGGGCCTCATTCGGCACTACCGCCACGAGATCGAGAAGCGCATCGACGACTACACGGCGCGCTCGACGCCGGCCGACCACCTCGTGGCGGCGGAGTAAGGGGCGACCATGACCAAGCTCATCGTCGACGGCGTCGAGGTCGAGGTTCCGGCCGAATACACCATCCTGCAGGCCTGCGAGGCCGCGGGCGCCGAGATCCCGCGCTTCTGCTACCACGAGCGGCTCTCGATCGCCGGCAACTGCCGCATGTGCCTCGTCGAGGTGAAAGGCGGGCCGCCCAAGCCCGTGGCCTCCTGCGCCATGGGCGTGCGCGACCTGCGGCCGGGGCCGGAAGGCCAGCCGCCGGTCGTCATGACCAAGTCGCCGATGGTCAAGAAAGCGCGAGAGGGGGTGATGGAGTTCCTGCTCATCAACCACCCGCTCGATTGCCCGATCTGCGACCAGGGCGGCGAGTGCGACCTGCAGGACCAAGCCATGGCCTACGGCGTCTCGGGCTCGCGCTTCCACGAGAACAAGCGCGCGGTCGAGGACAAGTACATCGGCCCGCTGGTCAAGACGATCATGACGCGGTGCATTCACTGCACCCGCTGCGTTCGCTTCGTCGCCGAGGTCGCGGGCGCGCCCGAGATGGGCGCGATCGGCCGCGGCGAGGACATGGAGATCACGACCTATCTCGAGCACGCGATGACGTCGGAGCTTCAGGGCAACGTCATCGACCTCTGCCCGGTCGGCGCGCTGACCTCGAAGCCTTACGCCTTCACGGCGCGGCCTTGGGAGCTGACGAAGACCGAGTCGATCGACGTCATGGACGCGCTCGGCTCCGCGATCCGGGTCGACGCCCGCGGCCGCGAGGTCATGCGCATCCTGCCGCGCCTCAACGACGACGTGAACGAGGAGTGGATCTCCGACAAGACCCGCTTCGTCTGGGACGGCCTCCGGACCCAGCGGCTCGACCGTCCCTATCTGCGCGAGAACGGCCGCCTGCGGCCCGCGAGCTGGGATGAGGCCTTCGAGGCGGTCGCCGCCCGGGTCAGGACGACCGCGCCCAATCGCGTCGGCGCGATTGCGGGCGACCTTGCGACCGCCGAGGAGA
The DNA here is from genome assembly GCA_003241695.1 of Ancylobacter novellus. Taxonomy (GTDB): domain Bacteria; phylum Pseudomonadota; class Alphaproteobacteria; order Rhizobiales; family Methylopilaceae; genus Methylopila. The sequence continues at coordinate 397,658 of QFPN01000002.1, forward strand.
TGTTCGCGCTCAAGGATCTGATGGGTCGTCTCGGCGTCGCGAATGTCGACGCGCGTCAGGACGGCTCCGCGCTGCATCCGGCCGATGGCCGCGCCTCCTATCTCTTCAACCCGACGATCGCCGGGATCGAGGACGCGGACGCGATCCTCATGATCGGAACCAATCCGCGCCTTGAGGCGCCTGTTCTGAACGCGCGCATCCGCAAGCGCTGGCGGCAGGGCGGCGTGAGGATCGGCCTGCTCGGCGAGCGCGCCGACCTCACCTACGGCGTCGAGCATCTCGGCGCGGGGCCCGAAACCCTGATCGAACTCGTCGAGGGCAAGAACGCCTTCGCCGGCGTCCTTGCGGAGGCCGCCCGGCCGCTCGTCATCGTGGGAGCTGGCGCGTTGGCGCGGGGCGACGGTCTCGCGATCCTCGGCGCGGCGGCGCGGCTCGCCCGCGCTGGCGACGGCTGGAACGGGCTCGCCGTGCTGCATACCGCGGCGTCCCGCGTCGCGGCGCTCGACCTCGGCGTCGTGCCGGGGGAACAAGGGCTTGCGGCTCCCGAAATGGCTGAGGCCGGCGCGCTCAATCTGATCTTCCTGCTCGGCGCCGACGAGATCGAGGTCGCGCCGGGCGCCTTCACGGTCTATGTCGGCAGCCATGGCGACCGCGGCGCGCATCGCGCCGATGTGATCCTGCCGGGCGCGGCCTACACCGAGAAATCGGGGATCTACGTCAACACCGAAGGCCGTCCGCAGATGGCGAACCGCGCCGCCTTCCCGCCCGGCGAGGCGCGGGAGGACTGGGCGATCCTGCGCGCGCTCTCCGACCGGCTCGGCGCTACCCTGCCCTACGACTCGCTGTCGCAGCTTCGCGCGGCGATGTTCCGGGCGGTCCCGCATCTCGCTGCGCTCGACCAGATCGCAGCCGGCGACGCGGGCGACGCGCAGCGCCTCGCGGGACAAGGCGGTTCGTTCTCTGACGGGCCGTTCCGCAACGCGATCCACGACTTCTACCTGACGAATCCGATCGCCCGCGCCTCTGCCGTCATGGCGGAAATGAGCGCGCTGCGCCGGGGCGGCCTGGCCGAGGCGGCGGAGTAAGAGATGGACACCCTTCTCAACGTCCTGCTGATCCTGCTCCAGAGCGTCGCGCTGCTCGTCGCGCTGCTGGTCTTCATCGCCTTCATCCTGCTCGCGGACCGCAAGGTCTGGGCGGCGGTGCAGCTCCGCCGCGGGCCGAACGTCGTCGGTCCCTTCGGCCTGCTGCAATCCTTCGCGGATTTGCTGAAGTTCGTGCTGAAGGAGCCTGTGATCCCGGACAGCGCGAACAAGGGCGTGTTCCTGCTCGCCCCGCTCGTGACCTGCTTCCTCGCGCTCGCCGCCTGGGCCGTGATCCCGATCGCGGAGGGCTGGGCGATCGCCGACATCAATGTCGGCATCCTCTACGTGTTCGCGATCTCCTCGCTCGGCGTCTACGGCGTCATCATGGGCGGCTGGGCGTCGAACTCGAAGTACCCTTTCCTCGGCGCGCTGCGCTCGGCCGCGCAGATGGTGTCCTACGAGGTCTCGATCGGCTTCGTGATCATCACGGTGCTGCTGGTCGTCGGCTCGCTGAACCTATCCGACATCGTGCGCGCTCAGGACACCATGCTCGGCGCTCTCGGCTGGTACTGGCTGCCGCTGTTCCCGATGTTCGTGGTGTTCTTCATCTCCGCGCTCGCCGAGACCAACCGCCCGCCCTTCGATCTGCCGGAAGCGGAGTCGGAGCTCGTCGCGGGCTTCATGACCGAATACGCCTCGACGCCGTACCTGCTGTTCATGCTCGGCGAATACGTGGCCATCATGACCATGTGCGCTCTGACAACGATCCTGTTCATGGGCGGCTGGCTGTCGCCGATCCCGTTCGCGCCCTTCACGTGGGTCCCGGGCGTGATCTGGTTCGTCGGGAAAATGTGCCTGGTCTTCTTCATGTTCGCCATGGTGAAGGCCTTCGTGCCCCGCTACCGCTACGACCAGCTTATGCGGCTCGGCTGGAAGGTGTTCCTGCCGATCTCGCTCGCCATGGTCGTGATCGTCGCGGCGGTGCTTCAGTTCACCGGCTGGGCGGGGCAGGGCGTCGGGTGACGCCGGGCCTCTGGGGCGCTCTTCTCGGCGCGCTCGCAGGCGCCGGGATCGGGGTCGTCGGGGCGAAGGCGATCAACGCCGGGCTCGACGGGCAGATCGCAAGGGCGTCCGAGGAGGACGCGAAGAAGTTCACGACGATCCGCCGGCTCGCCGGTCCGATCGTCATCGCGACGACGATCGTGGAGGTCGCGGTCGTCGGCTACGTCGCGGCAGAGGTTCTCTGGGGCTGAGCCCCGCAAACGAAGGTCTTTCGGCATGCGCCTCGACCAGGCCGCCAAGTCGTTGTTCCTGAAGGAGTTCGTATCGGCGTTCTTCCTGTCGATGCGATATTTCTTCCGTGAGAAGGCGACGATCAACTACCCGTTCGAGAAGGGCGCGCTGTCGCCGCGCTTCCGCGGCGAGCATGCGTTGCGCCGCTATCCAAACGGCGAGGAGCGCTGCATCGCCTGCAAGCTCTGCGAGGCGATCTGTCCGGCTCAGGCCATCACCATCGAGGCTGGCCCCCGCCGCAACGACGGCACGCGCCGCACCACGCGCTACGACATCGACATGGTGAAGTGCATCTATTGCGGCTTCTGCCAGGAAGCGTGTCCGGTCGACGCCATCGTCGAGGGGCCAAACTTCGAGTTCGCCACGGAGACGCGCGAGGAGCTCTACTTCGACAAGGATCGCCTGCTCGCCAACGGCGACCGCTGGGAGCGTGAGATCGCGCGCCGCCTCGCGCTCGACGCGCCCTATCGGTGAGCGGGATGGCTGCTGTTCTCCGAAAGAAGCGCGTCATGGTCCGGTGCGACCGAACCATCCATGCCGAACGTGGAGTTCGACGCGGGTCGTGGGCCCTCCGGTCAAGCGGGAGGACGACTCGTTCCGTTCTGAAAGCCGCCTGCCCAGCGCCTTTACGACTCTCCGCCCACGCCGTACTCAGCCCCCGCGCCCTCGGCCGGAGGAGTCCCGCATGATCGTCTCCACCCTGTTCTTCTATCTGTTCGCGAGCGTCATGGTCGCGGCGGCGCTGATGGTCATCTCTTCGAAGAACCCGGTCCATTCGGTGCTCTTCCTGATCCTCGCCTTCGTGAACGCCGCCGGCCTGTTCATGCTGATGGGCGCCGAGTTCCTCGCGATGATCCTGATCGTGGTTTATGTCGGCGCGGTCGCCGTGCTGTTCATGTTCGTGACCATGATGCTCGACGTCGACTTCGCCGAGCTGCGGGACGGCTTCCTGCAGTATCTGCCGGTTGGCGTGCTCGTCGGGCTGGTCATGCTGGCGGAGCTCGTGTTCGTCGTGGGAGCCTGGGCGACCGCGGGCTCGCTGCCCAGGGCCGTCGCCAAGGCCCCGATCCCGACCGACGTCACCAACGCCCAGGCGCTCGGCCGGGTGCTCTACACCGACCACGTCCTGCTGTTCCAGGCGGCCGGCCTCGTGCTGCTCACCGCCATGATCGGCGCGATCGTGCTGACGCTGCGCGAGCGCCGCGCGGGCGTGAAGCGGCAGGATATTTCGGCCCAGGTGGCGCGCGGGCCGGCGACCGCGATCGAGGTCGTGAAGGTCAAGCCGGGGCAGGGGATCTCGTGATGGCCGTCGGACTCGAGCATTACCTCGTCGTCGCCGCGATCCTGTTCACTCTCGGGGTGTTCGGCATCTTCCTCAACCGGAAGAACGTGATCGTCATCCTGATGTCGGTCGAGCTCATCCTGCTCGCGGTGAACATCAACCTCGTGGCGTTCTCGACGCATATCGGCGACCTCAAGGGCCAGGTCTTCGCGCTGTTCGTGCTGACGGTCGCGGCCGCGGAGGCTGCGATCGGGCTTGCGATCCTCGTCGTGTACTTCCGGAACCGCGGCACCATCGCGGTCGAGGACATCAATCGTATGAAGGGCTGAGGGCGGGCGGCTCATGTATTATCTCATCGTCTTCCTCCCGCTTCTCGGCGCGCTGATCGCCGGCGCGATCGCGCTGATCGGCGCGCGCCGGCGTCACCCCGGCGCTGTCGGTCCCGTGGACGCGTTTCACGAGGCGCACGCTCACGATCATGCGCATCACGACCACCATGCGCATGACGCGCACGGTCATGACGATCACCATGGCCACGACGACCATCACGACCACGGGCCGGTCGAGCCCGCCGCATGGGGCTCGCGCGCCGCGGAGATCGTGACGACCGGCTTCCTTATCGTCTCGGCGCTCTTGTCCTGGGTCGCCTTCATCGACGTCGGCTGGGGCGGCGCGACCGCTCATGTCGAAGTGATGCGCTGGATCACGGCGGGCTCGCTCCATCTCGACTGGGCGTTCCGCATCGACACGCTGACGGCCGTCATGCTCGTCGTCGTGAACTCGGTCTCGGCGCTCGTGCACCTCTATTCGACCGGCTACATGCACGAGGATCCGCACCGTCCGCGGTTCTTCGCCTATCTGTCGCTCTTCACCTTCGCCATGCTGATGCTGGTGACGTCCGACAACCTCGTGCAGCTGTTCTTCGGCTGGGAGGGCGTCGGCCTCGCGAGCTACCTGCTGATCGGCTTCTGGTACAAGAAGCCCTCGGCCTGCGCCGCCGCCATCAAGGCGTTCGTGGTCAACCGCGTCGGCGACTTCGGCTTCGCGCTCGGCATCTTCGCCACCTTCGTGATCTTCGGCAGCGTGCAGTTCGAGACGATCTTCGCCGCCGCCTCGGGAGCCGCGGACAAGACGATCAACTTCCTCGGCCACGACTGGCATGCGCTGACCGTGATCTGCCTGCTGCTCTTCATGGGCGCGATGGGCAAGTCGGCGCAGCTTGGCCTGCACACCTGGCTTCCGGACGCGATGGAAGGCCCGACGCCGGTCTCCGCGCTCATCCACGCCGCCACCATGGTGACGGCCGGCATCGTGCTGGTGGCGCGCATGTCGCCGCTCTATGAGCACGCGCCGGACGCGCTCGCGGTCGTCACCGTCGTCGGCGGCCTCACGGCGATCTTCGCCGCGACGGTCGGCCTCGTGCAGAACGACATCAAGCGCGTGATCGCCTATTCGACCTGCTCGCAGCTCGGCTACATGTTCGTCGCGCTCGGCGTCGGGGCTTACGGCGTCGCGGTGTTCCACCTCTTCACCCACGCCTTCTTCAAAGCGCTGCTGTTCCTTGGCTCCGGCTCGGTCATCCATGCGATGCATCACGAGCAGGACATGCGGAAGATGGGCGGCCTGCGTCGCCTCATCCCGACCACCTACTGGATGATGGTGATCGGCACGCTCGCGCTCACGGGCTTCCCGTTCACCGCCGGCTACTATTCGAAGGACGCGGTGATCGAGGCCGCCTACGCGGCCCACAGCGGGCCGGCGATGTTCGCCTTCGTCATGACCGTGCTCGCCGCGCTCCTGACCTCGTTCTATTCGTGGCGCCTCATCTTCATGACCTTCCATGGCGCGCCTCGGGCCTCGCTCGAGACCATGAGCCACGTGCACGAGAGCCCGAAGGTGATGATCCTGCCGCTGCTGATCCTCAGCGTCGGCGCGCTGTTCGCGGGCGTCGTGTTCGCCGGCGCCTTCATCGGCCATTCCGAGGAGCGCTTCTGGGGCGAGGCGATCTTCCGCGGGGAGCACAACGAGATCCTGCACCACATGCATCAGGTCCCGGCCTGGGTGGTGTGGTCGCCCTTCGTGATGATGGTGATCGGCTTCGCGGTCGCCTGGCTGTTCTACATCCGTCGTCCGGACCTGCCGGTCCGCCTCGCGGCGCAGCAGACGCTGATCTACCGGTTCCTGCTCAACAAGTGGTACTTCGACGAGCTCTACGACCTGATCTTCACGCGTCCCGCCAAATGGATCGGTCGCTTCCTGTGGAAGACCGGCGACGGCCGCATCATCGACGGCATGGGTCCGGACGGGATCTCGGCGCGCGTGCTGAACGTGACCAGTCAGGTCGTACGACTCCAGACCGGCTACCTCTACCACTACGCCTTCGCGATGCTTATCGGGGTCGCGGCCATGTTCACCTGGTTCATGGTGCGGGGGCACTGATCGATGACCGACTGGCCGATCCTCTCGCTTCTCACCTTCCTGCCGCTCGTCGGCGTGTTCTTCCTGCTGATGATCCGCGGGACGGACGAGGCGGCCCTCCGCAACGTCCGCCACGTCGCGCTCTGGACGACGGTGGTGAATTTCGTCGTGGCCTGCGTGCTGTGGTCGAAGTTCGACTTCGCGGCGCAGGGCTTCCAGTTCGTCGAGCAGGCCGACTGGCTGGGCGGCGCGGTCACCTACAAGATGGGCGTCGACGGCATCTCGACCCCGTTCGTGATCCTGACCGCCTTCCTGATGCCGTTCTGCATCCTGGCGTCGTGGCGCTCCATCACCCACCGGGTGAAGGAGTACATGATCGCCTTCCTCGTGCTCGAGACGCTGATGATCGGCGTCTTCTGCGCGCTGGATCTCGTGCTGTTCTACCTGCTGTTCGAGGCGGGCCTGATCCCGATGTTCCTCATCATCGGCATCTGGGGCGGCAAGCGGCGCGTCTACGCCAGCTTCAAGTTCTTCCTCTACACGCTGCTCGGCTCGCTGCTGATGCTCGTCGCGATCCTCGCGATGTATGGGACCGCCGGCACCACCGACATCCAGGCGCTGCTGCAGTACAAGTTCCCTGCTGGCATGCAGACCTGGCTGTGGCTCGGCTTCTTCGCCTCCTTCGCGGTGAAGATGCCGATGTGGCCGGTCCACACCTGGCTTCCGGACGCCCATGTCGAGGCGCCGACCGCGGGCTCGGTGATCCTGGCCGGCATCCTGCTGAAGATGGGCGGCTACGGCTTCCTGCGCTTCTCGCTGCCGATGTTCCCGCTCGCCTCGGAGTACTTCGCCCCGATGGTGTTCGCGCTGTCGGTGGTGGCGATCGTCTACACCTCGCTCGTCGCGCTGATGCAGGACGACATCAAGAAGCTGATCGCCTATTCGTCCGTCGCCCATATGGGTTTCGTGACGATGGGCATCTTCGCTCTGAACCCTCAGGGGGTGCAGGGCGCGGTGTTCCAGATGGTCAGCCACGGCATCGTGTCGGGCGCGCTGTTCCTGTGCGTCGGCGTCATCTACGACCGCATGCACACGCGCGAGATCGCGGCCTTCGGCGGGCTGGTGAACCGAATGCCGTGGTACGCGGCCGCCTTCATGGTGTTCACCATGGCGAATGTCGGCCTGCCGGGCACCAGCGGCTTCGTGGGCGAGTTCCTGACGCTGATGGGCGCCTTCGAGGCGAACACATGGGTGGCCTTCTTCGCCACGACCGGCGTCATCCTGTCGGCCGCTTATGCGCTCTGGCTCTATCGCCGGGTGATCTTCGGCGATCTGACCAAGCCGTCGCTCGAAGGCATCGCCGACCTCAACCGCCGCGAAATCGCGCTGCTGGCGCCGCTCGTGATCCTGACCGTGCTGTTCGGCGTCTGGCCGGCGCCGATCCTCGACATGTCGGCGGCCTCGGTCGACGGCATTCTCTCCTCCGCCCAGGCCGCGATCGAGGCTGCGGGCAAGACCGCCGAGGCCGTGAAGTGACGGACGCCCTTCCTCATTTCGCCCTCGCGCTTCCCGAGATCGTCCTCGGCGTCGGCGCGCTCGTCCTGATCCTGATCGGCGCCGTCGCGGGCGATCGCGCGACCAGCCTCATCAACGGATTGGCGCTGGCGCTGATCGCGCTCGCCGGCGTCCTCGTCGCGATGGCGCCGGTGGACAACGGGCCGTCCTTCGGCGGCGGCTTCACGACCGACGCCTTCGCGCGCTTCATGAAGATCCTCGCCTATGTGGCGGCGTTCGCGGCGCTTTCATTGTCGTTCGACTACATGCGCCGCGAGAAGTTCGCGCGCTACGAATACGCCGTGCTGGTCGTGCTTTCGACGCTCGGCATGTCGCTGATGATATCGGCGAGCGACCTCATCTCGCTCTATCTCGGCCTCGAGCTGCAGAGCCTCGCGCTCTACGTCATCGCCGCGATCCACCGCGACGACGTCAGTTCCACGGAAGCCGGCCTCAAGTACTTCGTGCTCGGGGCGCTGTCGTCCGGCATGCTGCTCTACGGCGCGTCGTTGGTCTACGGCACGACCGGCGCAGTCGGCTTTGCCGACATCGCCCTCGCGCTGAAGGGCGGCGAAGCCTCGCTCGGCCTGATCTTCGGCATCGTGTTCCTGCTCGCGGGCTTCGCCTTCAAGATCTCGGCGGTGCCGTTCCACATGTGGACGCCCGACGTCTATGAGGGCGCGCCGACGCCGATCACCGCCTTCTTCGCTTCCGCGGCCAAGGTCGCGGCGGTCGCGATGTTCGTGCGCGTCGTGTCCGAGGCGTTCCCGAGCGTCACGCAGGAATGGCGTCAGGTGGTGGTGTTCGTCTCCATCGCCTCGATGGCGCTCGGCGCCTTCGCGGCGATCGGGCAGCGCAACATCAAGCGCCTGATGGCCTATTCGTCGATCGGCCACATGGGCTACGTGCTGGTGGGTCTCGCCGCAGGAACGCCGGAAGGCGTGCGCGGCGTCGCGATCTATTCGGCGATCTATGTGGCGATGACGCTCGGCGCGTTCGCCTGCATCCTGTCGATGCGGATCGGCGATCGCTACGTCGAGCGGATCGACGACCTCGCGGGCCTGTCGAAGACCAAGCCCGCCATGGCGTTCGTCCTGTCGATGCTGATGTTCTCGCTCGCAGGCATCCCGCCGCTCGCGGGTTTCTTCGCGAAGTTCTACGTGTTCTATGCCGCGGTGAACGCAGGGCTGTTCGGGCTCGCGGTCATCGGTTTCGTGTTGAGCGCGGTTGGCGCTTTCTACTACCTGCGAATCGTCAAGATCATCTATTTCGACGAGCCGACGGTGGAGTTCGCGCCGATGACGGGCGCCGCTAAGGCGGTGCTCACGGTCGCGGGCGGCTTCACTTTGCTCTATTTCGTCTATCCGGCACCGCTCACCGCCGCAGCGGGGGCCGCGGCGCAGTCGTTGTTCTGAAGGACGGGTTTTGAAGTTTTCGAGCGCGAGACACGGGGCCGTCGGCCCGACCGAAGCACCGGGCTCGCCGACGCGTTTCCGTAAACCGGCGCCGACCAGCGTCCCGTTGGTCTCGGCATGAGCTTCGCGCTCGGACCCGCGGCGCGGGAAGCAGGGCACGACGTCGTCGCCTACGACACGATCGGCTCGACCAACGCCGAGGCCTTGGCGCTCGCGCGAGAGGGACGGGTTCCGGTCTGGGTCGCCGCGCGCGCGCAGACCGACGGGCGCGGGCGTCGCGGCCGCGCTTGGTCGACCGAGCGCGGCAATCTTGCGGCGAGCTTCGCGCTCGTGACCTCCGTGGATCCGGCGCTCGCCGCGACCCTCGGCTTCGTGGCGGGACTCGCGCTCGAACAGGCTCTGCGTCAGGTCGCGGCGTCTCTGTCTCCGCGCGCGGCGCGGCCCGAGCTCAAATGGCCGAACGACCTCATCGTCGACGGCAGAAAGCTCGCGGGCATCCTGCTAGAAGCCGACAGGCTCGCCGATGGCCGCTATGCGGTCGCGGTCGGGATCGGGGTCAATGTCGTCTCGGCGCCGGAGGGATTGCCCTATCCGGCGACGTCGCTCGCCGAACGAGGCGACCGCACGAGCGCCGAGGAACTGTTCGAGGCGCTCGCCGACACCTTCGTCACCTGGCTCGACACCTGGGAGGAGGGCGAGGGGCTCGCCGCAATTCGCAAGGCCTGGATGGCGCGCGCCGCGGGTCTCGGCAGTCAGGTCGAGGTCGATCTCGGGACGCGCCGGCTCAAGGGGCGTTTCGAGTCGCTCGACGAGCGCGGCCGCATGGTGCTTCGTCAGCCGACAGGAATCGCGACCGCGGTTTCGGCCGGCGACGTCTATTTCGGACCCGCGGCCACGATCCGCGTTGAAGGATAAAAATGACTGAGGATCTGGTTTTCGTCCCGCTTGGCGGCGTGGGCGAAATCGGCATGAACATCGGGCTCTACGGCCATGGCCGAGGCTCGAAGCGCCGCTGGCTGATGGTCGATTGCGGCGTGATCTTCGGCGATCCCGCGACGACGCCGGGCATCGACCTGATCCTGCCCGACATCCGCTTCGCCAAGGGAATCCGCGGCTCGATCGAGGCGCTGGTGCTCACGCACGCGCACGAGGACCATTACGGCGCCGTGCTCGATCTCTGGCCGGACCTTAAATGCCCGGTCTACGCGACGCCCTTCGCCGCCGCGATGCTCGAGGCCAAGCGCGCCTCGGAGCGTGAGGCGCCGAAGGTCGAGGTGCGGGAGGTGCCGCAGGGCGGCTCGTTCAAGGCGGGGCCGTTCGAGGTCGAGTTCGTGCCGGTGGCGCATTCGATCCCGGAATCCTGCGCGCTCGCGATCCGCACTACCGCAGGGCTCGTGCTGCACACCGGCGACTGGAAGATCGATCCGACGCCCGTGCTCGGCCTGCCGACCGACGAGGCGCGGATGCGCGCGCTCGGCGAGGAGGGCGTCACCGCGGTCGTGGGCGACAGCACCAACGCGCTGCGCGACGGCGTCTCGCCCTCCGAGACCGACGTCGCCGCCGTCATTGCGGGACTGATCCGCACGGCCAAGGGCCGCGTCGCCGTCACCACTTTCGCCTCCAATGTCGGGCGTCTGCGGGCCGTGGCCGACGCCGCGCTCGCCGCCGATCGTCAGGTCGTGCTGATCGGCCGCGCGATGAAGCGCGCCGCCGACGTCGGGCGCATGCTCGGCTATTTCGAGGGCATCCCGGAGTTTCTCGAGCCCGCGGCCTACGGCTATCTGCCGCGCGACAAGGTCGTGGCGATGATGACCGGCAGCCAGGGCGAGCCGCGCGCGGCGCTCGCCCGCGTGGCGCAGGGCGACCACCCTGAAGTGACGATCGCCCGCGGCGACCGCGTCATCTTTTCCTCGCGCGCGATCCCCGGCAACGAGAAGGCGGTCGGCCGCGTCATCAACGGCCTGATCGCGGGCGGCGCCGAGGTGATCACCGACCGCACCCATCTCGTCCATGTCTCGGGCCATCCGCGCCAGGGCGAGATCGCCATGCTGTACGGCTGGCTGAAGCCAGACCTCGTCGTGCCGGTCCATGGCGAGGAACTGCACATGCACGAGCACGCGGCCTTCGCCAAGCAGGCGGGCGCGAAGAGCGTCGCGCGCGTCGGCGACGGGCAGATGATCCGGATCGCCGGCGGGCCGCCGGAGATCGTCGACGAGGTCGCGACCGGCCGGATGCTCAAGGACGGCAAGGTCTTGATCCAGTCGACCGAGCAGACCATCGGCGAGCGCCGCAAGCTCGCTTTCGCCGGCGTCGTGTCGATCGCGATCGCGATCGACGGGACCGGCGCCGTTGCGACCGACCCGGAGATCCGCTTCACCGGCCTGCCGTCACGCGACGACGAGGGCGAGCCGATGACCGAGGTGCTGCGCGACACGGTTCTGGACTGCCTCGACGGCCTGCCGCGCCCGAAGCGCCGAGACCCCGGCGCGGTCGCGACCGCGGTCGAGCGGGCGGTTAGGGGCGAGCTCAACCTCGTCTGGGGCAAGAAGCCGGTGTGTCACGTCTCGGTGCTGGCGGTGTGACGGCGCGGCTGACGCGTCATCTCGGCCGGAGCGCAAGCGAAGAGCCGGGATCCTCTTCCGAATGAGGCGCAGTCATGGTCCGGATTGACCGGACCATCCATGTCGGGCGTAGAGCGCGGCGCTGAAGATGGGTCCTCCGGTCGAGCCGGAGGACAACGGCGGCGGGTTCAGCCGGTCATCACGTGCTGAGCAAAACTTTTAATTCAGCGAGTAACATTTTGCGGCGGATGTCCGTCAATCCAGGAGACCGTCCGCTTTCCCATAAGGCAATAAGCGCCTCGTCAGATGCGTTTTTTTCAAAAAAATCGACACCATTTGATAATAATAGTATCAACTCTTCGATTATTGCATCGGCGCGGTCAGTTGATGACAACGTCCACCAACGATCGCTCGGTTGGGCTTGAAACGTCCCTATTCGGTTGCGGACATGACCGTCAGCCTCGCGGAACGCGGTTCGGCGTTCATGTTCATGCGCGTTCGCTAGTCGCTCTGACACGACTGCAAGGCCGACCGTGAAGCTAATATGGACAGGCGAGTTCGATGCACTTTTCTGAAATTGAACTATGATATGATTATTATCTACGATCTTTCGAAAAATTGTTCCGTCCTTTGAATACCCTCTCTGTTTGAGATAAAGGTGCGCAGCCGCGACGATGTTTTTGAACTCATTTTGCAAGTCATTGTCCGTCATCGTCTGCTCGTTTCTTTGAAGGGTTTCTTAACGGGGGGCAGTGTTTCCAAACACTCGAAACGCTGCCGCTCTGAACCAGTTGTCAACGCGTGAAACATCCAACTGCGTGCTTCGAGACGCCGCCCTTTGGACGGCTCCTCAGCATGAGGCGGGTGGTGTATGCCGTTCGCCGAAACATTCCTCGGCGTTCCTCATGCTGAGGAGGCCTTCGTAAGAAGGCCGTCTCGAAACACGCAGTTGGTTTCCGCTCGCGATGAACGGGAGAGTGAAATGATCGGCCGCCTCAACCATGTCGCGATCGCGGTGCCGGACCTTGCGGCCGCGACCGCGGTCTATCGGGACACGCTCGGCGCCACGGTCACGCCCGCGACCGAGCAGCCGGAGCACGGCGTCACGGTCGTGTTCATCGAGCTGCCCAACACCAAGATCGAGCTGCTGGAGCCGCTCGGCGAAAAATCGCCGATCCAGGCCTTCCTCGACCGGTCGCCCGCGGGCGGCATCCACCATGTCTGCTACGAGGTCGACGACATCATCGTCGCGCGCGACAGGCTCAAGGCCGAAGGCGCGCGGGTGCTCGGCGACGGCGAGCCCAAGATCGGCGCCCATGGCAAGCCGGTGCTGTTCCTGCATCCGAAGGACATGCTCGGCACGCTGGTCGAACTCGAGCAGGCCTGATGCTCTCGGCGATCAGTTGGCTCGCGGTGTTCTTCGTCGTCTGGTGGACGACCTTGTTCGCAGTGCTCCCCTTCGGCGTCCGCAGCCAGATCGAGGAGGGCGAGGTCGTCCCCGGCTCGGAGGGCGCGGCCCCGGCCCGCACGCCGCTGCTCCGCATCTTCGGCGTCACCACGATCGTCGCTGCGATCGTGTTCGGCGTGATCTACGCGCTGCTCACCTGGCGGCTGATCCCGCTCGACTCCATTCCTTTCCTGCCACGCTTCGAAAAAGTCGGCTGAGGTTGCGTAAAGATAAGTTAACTACCTGAAGCTTTATTATTCCGGACGTGGTCATCATGGTTGTGTGGGGGCGCAGTCGTGCTGGGAATAGTCGGACACAAGCGCGAGGCCGCCAGGTTCGCCGCGCTGGACAAGGCGCAGGCAATCATCGAATTCGATCTCGACGGCGTCGTCGTCGCGGCGAACGAGAACTTCTTGAAAACCGTAGGCTATCGGCTGGACGAGATCGTCGGACGCCATCACGGCATGTTCGTGGATCCGGCCTATCGCGAAAGCGACGACTACGCCGCGTTCTGGGCCGGGCTGCGTCGCGGCGAAGCCAAAGCGGCGCAATTCAGGCGGCTGGCCAAGGGCGGCCGCGAAGTCTGGATTGAAGCCTCGTACAATCCGATCCTGTCCGCGGCAGGAACGCCGGTCGGCGTCGTCAAGTTCGCGACCGACATCACCTGCCGGAAGCAGGAGGACGCCGATCGCGCGGGGCAGATCGCGGCGATCCGCAAGTCGCAGGCCGTCATCTCCTTCACGCTCGACGGCGTCATCCTCGACGCCAACGAAAACTTCCTTTCGGTGGTCGGATACCGATTCGACGAAATCCAGGGGCGCCACCATTCGATGTTCGTAGACGCCGCCGAGCGCGAAGGAGCCGCCTACGCGGCCTTCTGGGACGCGCTCAGGCGGGGCGACTATCAGGCCGCGCAGTACAGACGCATCGGCAAGGACGGCCGCGAAATCTGGATTCAGGCGTCCTACAATCCGATTTTCGACGCGTCCGGCCAGCCCTACAAGATCGTCAAGTTCGCGACCGACGTCACCGAACAGCGGCGGCTTCTGACGGATCTTCGTCGAATGATCGATCACGACTTCGGAAAGATCGACCTCGCGGTGACGACGTCGGTCGGCCGGTCTCGGACTGCGATCGAGGCCGCCTCTACGGTCGGCGAGAACGTGGACGGGGTGGCGGCGGCGGTCGAGGAGCTCGCAGCTTCGATCGCCTCGATCGCCGACGGCATGGGTCGCTCGAAGAACGCGACCGACGAAGCCTCCGGACAGGCGACGGCGGTCGACGGATTGACGGGCAAGTTGTCCGAGGCGGCGAGCCAGATGGGCGGCATCGTCAACGTCATCCAGAGCATCGCCTCCCAGATCAATCTTCTGGCGCTGAACGCGACGATCGAGTCGGCGCGCGCGGGCGAGGCGGGCAGGGGGTTCGCCGTGGTCGCCCAGGAGGTCAAGAGCCTCGCGGACCAGGCTTCGAAGGCAACCGACCTCATCGCGGTCCAGATCACCGGCGTCCAATCGATTTCGTCGGGCGTGGTCGGAGCGCTAGGGGCGATCCTGGGCTCCGTCGAGGTGATGCGCGAAGAGATCTTCGCCACGTCCGGCGCGCTCGAGCAGCAGCGCATGGCGGTCCGCGACGTTTCCGGCACGATGCACGCCGCAGCTCAGGCTGTGAAAGACATTTCAGGCAGCGTCGCGGACATTTCCGAGGCGGTGCAGCAGGTCTCCGAAGCTGCGGCGCGCACCAGGTCAGCGGCGACGGCGCTCGCAGGCTGAGGGCGAAAAAAAAGCAAGGCGCGAGCCCTGCTTTTTGAAGGTCTATCTTGTGTCCGTTTCCGATCCGGGCCGCGAGCGGTGCGGGACTTCGGCTCCGGGTCGCGCGGCGTCCGCCCTAAGGCGCGCCGCATGGACATCCTCCCAAGACTTGGACCGCGCTTGACCGACGAGGCAACGTCGTCGGCCGGCCCTTTGTTATGACGACGACCTTAGCGGCTGTTTGGCTGCTTGTCATCATGTTGGGCAGCCGTCGCTGAAAATTAAGGCGCCGTCCGCGCGTCTCGCTTCCGACGCCCGAAAGGGTGCGTCGCCCTTGTGTTTTGAGCCGCCATCGGCTTTCGTCCGCGGCCTCCGGTCCGCTGTCTCGCGCCGGACTCTTCGACGTTCGAGCCCACGGATCGCCCGCATGCGCCTCAGCCGTTACTTTCTGCCGATCCTGCGCGAGGCGCCCAAGGAGGCCGAGATCGTCAGCCATCGGCTGATGCTGCGCGCCGGCATGATCCGCCAGGAGGCGGCCGGCATCTACGCCTGGCTGCCGCTCGGCCTGAGAGTGCTGAACAAGATCTCGGACGTCGTTCGGGAGGAGCAGAACCGCGCCGGCGCGATCGAGCTGCTGATGCCCACGATCCAGCTCGCCGACCTCTGGCGCGAGAGCGGACGATACGACGCCTATGGCGACGAGATGCTGCGCATCAAGGATCGGCACGAGCGCGAAATGCTCTACGGCCCCACCAACGAGGAAATGATCACCGAGATCTTCCGGGCGGGCGTGCGCTCCTACAAGGACCTGCCGAAAAACCTCTACCACATCCAGTGGAAGTTCCGGGACGAGCGCCGCCCCCGCTTCGGCGTGATGCGGTCCCGCGAGTTCCTGATGAAGGACGCCTATTCGTTCGATCTCGACGCCGAGGGCGCGCGCACGTCCTACAACCGCATGGTGGTGGCCTATCTGCGCACCTTCGCGCGGCTCGGCCTGAAGGCGATCCCGATGCGCGCCGACACCGGCCCCATCGGCGGCGACCTGAGCCACGAATTCATCATCCTGGCGAAGACCGGCGAGAGCGCCGTCTTCTGCCATTCGGACTTCCTCGACTTCGAGACGCCTTCCGAGACCGTCGATTTCAACGACGCGGCGGGGCTGCAGGCGATCGTCGACAAATGGACGAGCCTCTACGCCGCGACCGAGGAGATGCACGACGAGGCGGCCTTCGAGACGATCCCGGAGGACAAGCGGCTGTCGGCGCGCGGCATCGAGGTCGGCCACATCTTCTATTTCGGCACGAAGTATTCCGAGCCGATGAAGGCCGTGGTCGCAGGTCCCGACGGGCAGATGACGCCCGTCCATATGGGTTCCTACGGCATCGGCCCCTCGCGCGTCGCGGCCGCCATCATTGAGGCCGAGCATGACGACGCCGGCATCATCTGGCCGGACGCGGTCGCGCCGTTCCGGGTCGGCCTCGTCAACCTCAAGCCCGGCGACGCCGCGGTCGACGCCGCCTGCGAGGACCTCTACGCCAAGCTTCAGGCCGCCGGCGTCGACGTTCTCTACGACGACACCGACGAGCGTCCCGGCTCGAAATTCGCCACCATGGATCTGATCGGCCTGCCGTGGCGGCTGGTGGTCGGCCCCAAGGGCCTCGCCAGCGGGCAGGTGGAGCTGAAGCGTCGCAGGGGCGGGGCCGCCGAGGCGATGAGCCCGGAAGCGGCGCTGAACGCGATCCTCGGCTGAGGAGCGTTCCGCCGGAGCCGACGAGCGACGCCGCCGGTTCTCGCCGGCGACGTCGGTCACAGGTAATTTACTAAATCTACAGAATTTATATATTGATGTGGGCGTCAAGTGGTTCACGATGCCGTTCGGCAAAACGAACGGGACGTCGGACATGCAGACCAGCTCGCTTTCTCTCGCCCTCAGCGGGGCGCTCGCACTCTGGTCGGGCGTCGCGGCCGCCGAGGGAGCGTTGGTGACCGCCGACTGGGTCGCCGACAACCTCAAGAATCCGAAAGTCAAACTCTTCGAAGTCAGCGTCGATCCCGGCGTCTACGAGCGCGGGCATGTTCCGGGCGCGACCAACATTCGTTGGCATTCCGAACTCGTCGACCCGGTGAAGCGCGACGTCGCGAGCCGTGAAAACCTTCAGAAGCTGCTCGCCGCGGCGGGGGTCGACAAGGACACGACGATCGTTCTCTACGGTGACAACAACAACTGGTTCGCCGCCTGGGGCGCATGGGTGCTCGACGCCTACGGGCTCGGCGATCGGGTCAAGCTGCTCGACGGCGGTCGCAAAGCTTGGGAAGCCAAGGGCCTCCCGCTCGACACAGCCACGCCTGAAGCCGCGACCGGATCGGTCGAGCTGACGCCGCTCAACGCGAAGGTGCGCGCGCGTCTCGGCGACGTGATCAAGGTCGCCGAGGGGGACCAGGGTTCGGTCCTGCTTGACATCCGCTCCCCAGACGAGTTTTCCGGCAAGATCTTCGCGCCCGAGGGCTCCAAGGAGTTGTCGATCCGGGCGGGCCACGTGCCGGGCGCGAAGAACGTGCCATGGTCGAAGGCCGTCAACCAGGACGGCACGCTCAAGCCGAAGGAGGAGCTGAAGAAGCTCTATGCCGACGCGGGAGTCGACGGCTCGAAGCCCGTGATCGTCTATTGCCGCATCGGGGAGCGATCGAGCCACACCTGGTTCGTGCTCGCCAAGGTCCTTGGATACGACGTGAAGAACTATGACGGCTCCTGGACCGAGTACGGCAATGCGGTCGGCGTTCCCGTCGCCAACCTGTCCGGCACGGTCTGGCAGGGCAAGTAGGCGCGACCCGCGTTGTTCCCTGCGTCTGCGTCGGAACCGCTGCCGAAACCGCGCTCCGCGGGGGCGGCGGCGCTCGTCGCCGTGGCGATCCTCGTCGCGGCCTACGGTCTCGCGCAAACGCCCGGGACGGGAGCGAGGCAATCCTTCGCGCTGCTGGCGGGCGCCGGATTCGGGATCGTCCTTCAACGCGGACGTTTCTGCTTCCTCTGCAATCTGAGGGACCTTTTCCGCGAGGGCGACCCTCGCGGCGTCCTGGCGATTGTCGTCGCTCTCGCGGCCGGCGCTCTCGGCTACGCGGCGATTTTTGGCGCCTGGCTGCCGAATCCCTTCGCAGGCCGGCTGCCGCCGACCGCCCATATCGGGCCGGTCGGACCGGCTCTCGCAGCGGCGGCCTTCGTGTTCGGCGTCGGCATGTCGGTCTCGGGCTCGTGCCTCTCGGCGCATCTCTATCGGCTGGGCGAGGGGTCTCCGACATCGCCTTTCGCGCTCGTCGGCGCGCTGTTCGGCTTTGCGTTGGGTTTTTCGACCTGGAACGCGGTCTATGTCGCCGCGGTGGCGGAAGCGCCGCCCGGGTGGCTGCCGTCTTCTCTCGGCTATGGCGGGTCGCTCGCCGCGACGATGGTCGTTCTGGTCGTCCTGGCGGTCATCGCGCTGCGCTTCGAACGAGCGGGCGAAAGAGAGCTGGCCGCGTCCCCGACGCTGCGTGGTCTCGCCTCGGCCGTGTTCGTGAGGCGATGGCCGTTTCTGCCCACGGGTCTGCTCATCGGCTCGATCGCCACGCTGTTCTATCTTCGCGTCGCGCCGCTCGGCGTCACGACGGAACTCGGCAGCGTCGCTCGCACGGCCTCGGCGGCCGCGGGCGCGCTGCCGGCGACGCTGCACGGGCTCGACGGGCTGCGGGGTTGCGCCACGGCGGTGAAGGACACGTTGCTGTCCGACAACGGCGTCTTCGTCCTCGGTCTTGTCGCGGGGAGTTTCAGCGCGGCGCTGGTCTCCGGCGCATTTCAACCGAAGGCGCCGAGCGTGGGTCAGGTTTTGCGAGGCCTCTTCGGCGGCGTGCTGATGGGATGGGGCGCGATGACGGGTCTCGGCTGCACCGTCGGCGTGCTGCTGTCCGGGATCCACGCCGGGGCTGTCTCGGGATGGCTGTTTCTCGTCTTCTGCGTCGCCGGCGTCCTTGTCGCCGATCGAGCGCAGGCCGCGCTTTCGGGCTCGCGGGCGGCCGGTCCCGCCTGACGACGTCATCGTGGCTGGCCGTCGCGCCGCAGCGCGTCCACTATGTCGGCCGCGACGGCGTCTTCGCTCTGATTCGCGCCCGCGTCGTCACCTTGGTTCCGACGCATTTGGAAGGCTTAGACGGGCTGTCGCGGTGTCCGCGGCGCCGATACCAACCCGCGCGGTCTTCTCGATGTCCCACGCCGAAGCGACCGACGACGAACCGCGTGGCACGAAGCCTTTCGCGGCCTTCGAATGGATGATCGCCGGCCGCTATCTCCGGGCGCGCCGCAAGGAAGGCTTCATCTCGGTCATCGCCGGCTTCTCCTTCCTCGGCATCATGCTCGGCGTCGCCACCCTCATCATCGTCATGGCGGTGATGAACGGCTTCCGCACCGAGCTCATCAACAAGATCCTCGGCGTGAACGGCCATGTGGTGGTTCAGCCGCTCGACGGGCCGCTCACCGATTACGCCGAGGTCGCCGACCGGATCGCCAAGGTGCCGGGCGTGAAGTTCGCCATTCCGCTGGTCGAGGGGCAGGCGCTCGCCTCCTCGCCCGCGGCCTCGAACGGCGTCCTCGTGCGTGGCCTGCGCGGGCAGGACCTCGGCAAGCTCCAGCTCGTCTCGCGCACCATTCGCGACGGCACCCTCGAGGGGTTCGACGAGGGCGGCGGCGTGCTGATCGGGCGGCGGCTCGCCGACCAGCTCGGCGTGCGCGCCGGCGACACCATCTCGCTCGTCAGCCCGCGCGGAGCGGTGACCCCGATGGGCGTCACGCCGCGCATCAAGGGCTATCAGGTGCAGGCCATCTTCGAGATCGGCATGTCGGAATATGACGGCGCCTTCGTGTTCCTGCCGTTCGAGGAGGCGCAGGCCTATTTCAACCGCGAGGGCGACGCCTCCTCGATCGAGATCTATCTCGACCACCCGGACCAGGTCGACGAGATCAAGCCGAAGCTGTACGCCGCGGCGGGACGCCAGATCTACCTGCTCGACTGGCGCGACCGGAACAAGACGTTCTTCTCCGCGCTCGAGGTCGAGAGGAACGTCATGTTCCTGATCCTCACCCTGATCGTGCTGGTGGCGGCTCTCAACATCATCTCCGGCCTCATCATGCTGGTGAAGGACAAGGGCCGCGACATCGCGATCCTGCGCACCATGGGCATGACGAGCGGCGCGGTGATGCGGGTGTTCCTGATCACCGGCGCGTCGATCGGCGTGGTGGGCACGCTCGCGGGCTTCGCGCTCGGCATGATCGTGTGCTGGAACGTCGAGTCGATCCGCGCCTTCCTCGCCTATCTCACGGGCACCGAGCTGTTCTCGCCCGAGGTCTACTTCCTGTCGAAGCTTCCGGCCGACCCGAACGCCCGCGAGACCGCCTCCGTGGTGCTGATGGCGATGATGCTTTCGGTGCTCGCGACGCTCTATCCGTCCTGGCGCGCGGCCAAGCTCGATCCCGTCGAGGCGCTGCGCTACGAATGACCGACGACGTCGCCGCCGCCGCCTTCGAGGACGCAACACGCGCGGAGCCGCCGGTTCTGCGGCTCGAGAACGTCGTTCGCCGCTATCGTCAGGGCGAGGCCGCGCTCGAAGTGCTGAGCGGCGCCAGCGCCTCTGTCGCGGCCGGCGAGGTGGTCGCGCTGATCGCGCCGTCCGGCGTCGGCAAGTCGACGCTGCTCCATGTCGCGGGACTTCTGGAGCGGCCCGACGAGGGCGAGGTCTATGTCGACGGGCAGGCGACCGCGACGCTCGGCGACG
Source organism: Ancylobacter novellus (assembly GCA_003241695.1). Taxonomy (GTDB): domain Bacteria; phylum Pseudomonadota; class Alphaproteobacteria; order Rhizobiales; family Methylopilaceae; genus Methylopila. The sequence goes on from QFPN01000002.1 coordinate 418,260, forward strand.
CGGCGCGCACCGCGCTCCGGCGCACGCAGGTCGGCTTCGTCTATCAGTTCCATCACCTGCTGCCGGAATTCTCGGCGCTCGAGAACGTCGTGCTGCCGCAGCTCATCCGGGGCCTTCCGCAACGCCAGGCGCGGGAGCGGGCCGCCGAACTCCTGTCCTATCTCGGCCTCGGCGCCCGGCTCTCGCACCGGCCGGCGGAGCTTTCGGGCGGCGAGCAGCAGCGCGTCGCGATCGCGCGCGCGGTCGCCAACGCGCCGCGCCTGCTCCTCGCCGACGAGCCGACCGGCAATCTCGACCCGACCACCTCGGCCTATGTGTTCCAGACGCTGACGACGCTCGCGCGCGCCTCGGGCCTCGCGGCGGTCGTCGCGACCCACAATCTCGAACTCGCGGCCACGCTCGACCGCCGCATCACTTTGCGCGACGGCCTCGTGGTCGACGCCTGACGGCGGCCGGCCTTCATCCTTCGCTAAGGTTACCCTCGTCCTCCCGCGTCGCGAGCGAGGGAGGGGCGCTTGACTCTCGCGTCGATATGGAAACAAATAAGGAACATTTGATGATCAATAGGAGATCGAGATGTCATCTTCCTGGATCAAGGACGTCGCCGTCGGATGTCTCGAATTCGGCTCCGTCGCCGTCTTCATCGGCGCTCTGGCGCTTTGGGCGGACATCATGACGGCGATCTGACGGCCGCTTTAGCTGTGGAGCGTCGCCGCGCCGGAGCGCTTCCGACGGCGCGCTTCCGCTAGACTGCGGCTCGAATGAAGGAGAGCGTCTTGGGCGAGATCGTCGGGCTGAGAAACGATCCGGGCTTCGTGCATCTCAACGTGCGCTCGTCCTTTTCGCTGCTCGAAGGCGCGCTGACGGTCGCGCGTCTCGCGGCCCTCGCCAAGGCCGACCACCAGCCGGCCATCGCGCTCACCGACGACAATCTGTTCGGGGCGCTGGAGTTTTCCGAGAAGCTGTCCGCCGGCGGCGTGCAGCCCATCGTCGGGCTCACTCTCGCCCTGGACTTCAAGGACCGCGAGCAGCGGTCGGGCCGCTCCCTGAAAGAGGAGAAACGTCCCGCGGTCGTGCTTCTGGGGCGCTCCGAGGCCGGCTACCGCAACCTGATGGCGCTTTCGAGCCGGGCCTTCCTCGACGGGGAGGGCGACGGCTCGCCCCATGTCGGGCTCGATCTCCTGGAGGCCCGCCGGGAGGGGCTGATCGCGCTGACCGGGGGGCCGGAGGGGCCGATCGACCTCGCGCTCGCCGAAGGCGCGGAAGACATCGCGACGGCGCGGCTCGCGCGGCTTCAGGAAATTTTCGGCGACGCGCTCTATGTCGAGCTGCAGCGCCACGACCTCGCCGGCGAGAAGGCCGTCGAGGGCGCGCTGCTCGGCCTCGCCTACGGGCGCGGCCTGCCGATCGTCGCGACCAACGGGGCGCGTTTCGGCGAACGCGCCGATCACGAATCCCACGACGCGCTCATCTGCCTCGCGGAGGGCCGCGTGCTCGCCGAGACCGAGCGGCGCCAGATGTCGCCGGACCATTTCCTGAAGACGCGCGCCGAGATGGCCGCGCTGTTCCAGGATCTGCCGGAAGCGCTCGCCAACACCGTCGAGATAGCCCGCCGGTCGGCCTATCGTCCGCGCACCCGCAAGCCGATCCTGCCGCGCTTCACCGTCGACGAGGACGAGGCGGCGGAGCTTCGCCGGCAGGCGGTGGCGGGTCTTCAGGCCCGGCTCGACGCGCACGGGACGGCGCCCGGCCTCGACCGGGACACCTACGACCAGCGCCTCGACTTCGAGCTCGGCGTCATCGAGCGCATGAAGTTTCCGGGCTACTTCCTGATCGTCGCGGACTTCATCAAATGGGCCAAGGCCCACGACATCCCGGTCGGGCCGGGCCGCGGCTCGGGCGCGGGCTCGCTCGTCGCCTGGTCGCTCACGGTCACCGACCTCGATCCGCTGCGATTCGGCCTGCTGTTCGAGCGCTTCCTCAACCCCGAGCGCGTGTCGATGCCGGACTTCGACATCGACTTCTGCCAGGACCGCCGCGAGGAGGTGATCCGCTACGTCCAGGAGCGCTACGGGCAGGACCGCGTCGCGCAGATCATCACCTTCGGCACGCTGCAGGCGCGCGGCGTGATGCGCGACGTCGGCCGCGTGCTGGAGATGCCCTACGGGCAGGTCGACAAGCTCTGCAAGCTGGTGCCGCAGAACCCCGCGAACCCGGTCACGCTGAAGCAGGCGGTGACCGACGAGCCGAAGCTCTCCGAAGCGCGCGAGCAGGACCCGACCGTCGGGCGCATGCTCGACATCGCGCTCAAGCTCGAAGGCCTCTACCGCCACGCCTCGACCCATGCGGCCGGCATCGTGATCGGCGACCGGCCGCTGTCGGAGCTGGTGCCGCTCTATCGCGACCCGCGCTCCGACATGCCCGTGACCCAGTTCAACATGAAGTGGGTCGAGCCCGCGGGGCTGGTGAAGTTCGACTTCCTCGGCCTGAAGACGCTGACGACGCTCACGACCGCGGTCGCGCTGCTGAAGCGGCGCGGGATCGAGATCGACCTCGGCACGATCCCGATCGACGACGCCGCGACCTACGCGATGCTTTCCCGCGGCGAGACGGTCGGCGTGTTCCAGCTTGAAAGCGCCGGCATGCGGCGCGCGCTCGCCGACATGAAGCCCGACCGCTTCGAGGACATCATCGCGCTGGTCGCGCTCTACCGGCCGGGCCCGATGGCCAACATCCCGACCTATTGCGCGCGCAAGCACGGGCAGGAGAAGCCTGACTATCCGCATCCCAAGCTCGAGCCGATCCTCGGCGAGACCTTCGGCGTCATCATCTACCAGGAGCAGGTGATGCAGACGGCGCAGTCGCTTGCGGGCTACACGCTCGGCGAGGCCGACATGCTGCGCCGCGCGATGGGCAAGAAGATCCGCGCCGAGATGGACGCCCAGCGCGAGCGCTTCGTCACGGGCTGCGTTCAGGGCGGCATCGGCAAGGCCGACGCCTCGACCATCTTCGATCTTCTGGCGAAGTTCGCCGACTACGGCTTCAACAAGAGCCACGCGGCGGCTTACGCGCTGGTCGCCTACCAGACGGCCTATCTCAAGGCCAACTTCCCCGTGGAGTTCATGGCGGCGTCCATGACGCTCGACATGGGCTCGACCGACAAGCTCGCGGAGTTCCGGCAGGAGGCGATGCGGCTCGGGATTACGGTGCGGCCTCCCTGCGTCAACCGCTCCGACGTCGCCTTCGACGTCGCGGGAGGCGAGATCCTCTACGCGCTCGCGGCGCTTAAGGGCGTCGGCGGCTCGGCGGTCGAGGGGCTCGTTCAGGAGCGCAAGGAGCGCGCCTTCTCAGACCTCAACGACTTCGCCCGCCGCATCGACGTCAAGGCGCTGCCGAAGCGGGCGCTCGAAAGCCTCGTTCAGGCCGGCGCGCTCGACGCGCTCGCGCCCGACCGGGCGGCCGCCTTCGCCTGCGTCGAGACCGTGATGGCGACCGCCGCGCGCACGCGGGGCGGGGAGACCATCGGCCAGTCGGATTTCTTCGGCGCCGCGGACGAGCCGATCCGCCCCAAGCCGCACGAGGCCTGGACGGGCGGAGAGCGGCTGAAGCGCGAATATGAAGCGGTCGGCTTCTTCCTGTCGGGCCATCCGCTCGACGATTACGCCGGGCTGCTCGAGAAGCTGCGGGTCCGGCGATACGCGGACTTCGTCGCCGCGGTGAAGGCCGGCGCGACCGCGGGCCGGCTCGCCGCCACGGTGCTGTCCCGGCAGGAGCGCAAGACCAAGACCGGCAACCGCATGGGCGTCGTCACCTTGTCGGATCCGACCGGACATTACGAGGCGGTGATCTTCTCGGAGGGGCTCGCGCTTCACCGCGACCTGCTCGAGCCCAACACGCCGGTGATCGTTACGGTGAACGCCGCGCTCGAAGGCGACGAGGTTCGCATCCGGCTTGAAGGCGTCGAGCCGCTCGACCGCGCGGCGGAGCGCCAGCAGAAGTCGGTGCGCGTCTTCCTGCGCGGGCCGGAACCCTATGAGGCGCTGTCGCGCCGGCTGGAGCAGGGCGACGGCGAGGTGTCGCTGGTCATGCTGCTCGAAGCCGGGACCGAGGTCGAGATTCGCCTGCCGGGCCGCTACCGCGTCTCCCCGCAGGTCGCGGGCGCGCTGAAGACCGTGCCGGGCGTCGTCGCGGTCGAGGCCGCCTGAGACGGAAGCCGCGGCCCGAGAGCCCGAGCGCTTCCGCTCGGCGCCCGACACAGGGGCCGGACGGCGCTGGCGACGGCGCGCCCGCGGAGGTCACTCGGGGGCGCGAAATTCCATCACGCGATCGCTCGGGAAGTCGTAGAGCCGGCCGGTTTCCGTCCAGTCGGGCGCGCAGAGCGCGACGATCTTCGGCGCAAGGTCGGCGGGGGTTTTGAGCGTCGTCTGGTCTTCGCCGGGCATCGCCTTCTTGCGCATGGCGGTGGCGAGCGGGCCGGGATTGACCAGCATGACCTTGATCGGCGTGAGGTTCATGGTCTCGGCGGCGTAGGCGCGCGCGAGCGCGTCGAGGCCCGCTTTGGTCGCGGCGTAGAGGCCCCAATAGGCCCGCGCCTTGTAGGCTGCGCCCGAGGTGACGAAGACGGCGCGGCCGGCGTCGGAGGCCCGGAGCAGCGGGTCGAGCGATCGGATCAGCCGCCAGTTGGCCGTCAGGTTGACGGCGAGCGTCTTGTCCCAGTCCTTGGGCTCGATGTGGCCAAGCGGGGAAATCTGGCCGAGCAGGCCGGCGTTGCCCACGAGAATGTCGAGCTTGCCGTGGCGCTGGTAGAGCGCGGCGCCGAGCCGGTCGATCGCCTCGAAATCCGTGAGATCGAGCGGGACCAGCGTCGCCGCGCCGCCCGCGGCGCGGATCGCGTCGTCCAGGTCCTCAAGGCCGCCCTGCGTGCGCCCGATCGCGACGACGTGCGCGCCGGCCTTGGCCAGTTCGAGCGCGGTCGCATAGCCGATGCCGCGGGTCGCGCCGGTGACGACCGCGACGCGGCCTGCGAGGGAAGGGGTGGTGGTCATTGCCGGCTCTCGGACTGAAACTCGGCGTCGGAACCGCAAACGTCGTGTCCCGGCCTTGAACCGGGACCCATAACCGCGACGCCCGGAGAAAGAAACGCCGCGCATCGGACAATTCTCCGAGCGCGGCGCGTCTGGGGCCCGGCGCGAGGCCGGGCCAAGAGCAGTCTCAGCTCGCCTCGGCGATCAGCGAGAGCTGCCGCGGCGCGGCGTCGAGCTGGTCGGTGAGGGGGGTCGGGTAGTCGCCCGTGAAGCAGTGGTCGGTGAATTCGGGTCGGGCGTCGTCGCGGCCCTCATAGCCCATGGCGCGGTAGAGGCCGTCGACCGACAGGAACGCGAGGCTGTCGGCGCCGATGAACTGGCGCATCTCCTCCAGCGTGTGGGTCGCGGCCAGCAGTTTTTCGCGCTCGGGCGTGTCGATGCCGTAGAAGTCGGAATGGGTGATGGGCGGGCAGGCGAGGCGGAAATGCACCTCGGTCGCGCCGGCGTCCCGCATCATCTTGACGATCTTCACCGAGGTCGTGCCGCGCACCAGGCTGTCGTCCACGAGCACGACGCGCTTGCCGGCGATCTGGCTGCGGTTCGCCGAATGCTTCATGCGCACGCCGAGTTCGCGCACGCCCTGCGTCGGCTGGATGAAGGTGCGGCCGACATAGTGGTTGCGGATGATGCCGAGCTCGAACGGGATGCCGCTTTCGCGGGAGAAGCCGATCGCGGCGGGAACGCCCGAATCCGGGATCGGCACGATGACGTCGGCTTCGGGCGCGCTCTCGCGGGCGAGCTCGACGCCCATATTCTTGCGCACCTCGTAGACCGACTGCCCCTGCACGACGGAATCGGGGCGGGCGAAATACACGAATTCGAAGATGCAGGGACGCATCCGCTGCGGCGGGAAGGGCTTCAGCGACTGGATGCCCTCTTCGGAGATGATCACGACCTCGCCGTTCTCGATGTCGCGGACATATTTCGCGCCGATGATGTCGAGCGCGCAGGTCTCCGAGGTGAGGATGTAGCAGCCGTCGAGTTCGCCGAGGATCAGCGGGCGGATGCCGAGCGGATCGCGGGCGCCGATCATCTTCTTGGTGGTGAGCGCCACGAGCGCATAGGCGCCTTCGATCTCGCGCAGGGCGTTGACGAAGCGGTCGATGATGCGCGGCCGGCGGCTCTGCGCGACGAGATGAAGGATGACCTCGGTGTCGGAGGTCGACTGGCAGATGGCGCCGGCGCGGACGAGCTCGCGGCGCAGCGTCAGGGCGTTGGTCAGGTTGCCGTTGTGGGCGACCGCCATGCCGCCGGCGTCGAGCTCGGCGAACAGCGGCTGGACGTTGCGCAGGATCGTCTCGCCGGTCGTCGAATAGCGATTGTGGCCGATGGCGGAACGGCCGGGCAGCCGTGCGATGACGCTGGCGTCGGAAAAGTGGTCGCCCACGAGGCCGAGCCGCCGTTCCGCGTGGAAGCGGTGCTCGTCGCGGGAGACGATGCCGGCCGCCTCCTGCCCGCGATGCTGCAGGGCGTGCAGGCCGAGCGCCGTCAGCGCCGCGGCTTCGGGGTGCCCGAAGACGCCGAAGACGCCGCATTCCTCATGCAGCCGGTCGGCCTCGAGATCCTCGGTGGTGAGGACGTCCGAAGTCTGGTCGATCATCTCGTCCAACTCCCGCAAAGTCGGAGTGTGCGCCGCCCGAAGGGGAACGGCGGACGTCACTGGCGAGGCTTTTCGTCCCGTTCGAGCAGTTTGTCGATTCCCTGCTTGTCCGCAGGGTTAGCGTCCGGCGCGTCGTCTGCGGCGGGCGGAGAGTCCGATGCTCCGGGCGCGGCGGGGCTCGCCGCCTCTCCCGCGCCGTCGCGGCGCTTGAGCTTCTGCAAGATGGTGCTTTCCGGGTCTTCCGGCAACAGCGCGAGCAGCTTGTCGCCGGCGTCCTGGAGAATGACCTTCGACTGGGCCGTGCGGAACCAGTCCGGCTGACCCTTCTCCGGCACGAGCCAGGTGAAGAACAGGAAGGCGACGACGACGAGCAGCAGGCCGCGCGCCGCGCCGAAGGCGAAGCCGAGGATGCGGTCGACCGGGCCCACGCGGCTGTCGAGGATCACGTCGGAGATCTTCATCGTGATGAAGGACACGATCAGCAGCACGACGATGAAGATCGAGCCCGCCGCGATCACGTCGACGAGCTGCGGCGGATTGAACTTGATGTGTTCGCGCGCGAGCGCGCGGGCCGGCTCGAAGAAATAGAACGTGGCCGCCGCCGCCGCGACCCAGGAGGCGATCGAAAGCACCTCGCGCGTGAACCCTCGCACCATGGCGAGCAGGGCGGAGATCGCCATCACGGCGAGCAGGATGACGTCGAGAAGCGTGATGGTCATTTACGCGCCGGAACCTGGCTCGTGAGTTTCGGCCCGCGCCTCGGCGCCGGGACCCTCGGGCGCGGTCTCTATACAGCGCGTGACATTCTCCGTCACGCGCCTTGTCGCTTAGGCCCGTCCGCGCGCGCCGCAAGCCGCGCGACGAGCGCGTCGAGGGTCGCGACGGGGAGAGCTGAAAGCCCCGCTTCCTTCGCGGCGTCCTCGGCCGCCGCCGGCAGCGCCGCGCGCTTGAAGCCGAGCCGCGCCGCCTCGCGCAGCCGCGGCCCCGGATGGGCGACGGCGCGCACCGCGCCGGTGAGGCCGATCTCGCCGAAGAACACCGCGTCGATCGGAAGCGGCGCGTTGAGCAGCGAGGAAACGAGCGCCGCCGCGACCGCGAGGTCGGCCGCGGGCTCCTGCACCCTGAGGCCGCCCGCGACCGCGAGATGGACGTCGTGGCTCCCGAGGCGCACGCCGCAGCGCGCCTCCAGCACCGCGAGCACCATGGCGAGGCGCGAGCCCTCCCAGCCGACGACCGCGCGCCGCGGCGTGCCGAGCGTCGAGGGCACGACGAGCGCCTGGATCTCGACGAGAAGCGGGCGGGAGCCTTCGAGGCCCGCGAGCACCGCGGTGCCCGGCGCGTCCGGCTCACGGTCGCCGAGAAACAGCGCCGAGGGGTTGCGCACCTCCTCGAGGCCGAGGCCCGTCATGGCGAAGACGCCGATCTCGTCGGTCGGGCCAAACCGGTTCTTCTGGGCGCGAAGAATGCGGAAGTCGCGGCCGGCGTCGCCCTCGAAGGACAGAACGGCGTCGACCATGTGCTCGACCACGCGGGGGCCGGCGATCTGCCCGTCCTTGGTGACGTGGCCGACGAGAATCACGCAGGCCCCGGTCGTCTTGGCGTAGCGGATCAGCGCCTGGGCGGAGGCGCGCACCTGCGTGACGGTGCCGGGCGCCGATTCGACCTGGGAGGTCCATAGCGTCTGGATCGAATCGATCACAACGAGCTTCGGCGGCGCGCCGTCCTTCAGCGTCGCGAGGATGTCCTCGACCGAGGTTTCGGCCGCGAGCGCGACGGGCGCGTCCGCGAGGCCGAGGCGCTGGGCGCGGAGCCGCACCTGCGCCGAGGCCTCCTCGCCCGAGACGTAGACGACGGCGTGGCCGGCGCGCGCGAGCGCCGCGCTCGCCTGCACCAGCAGCGTCGACTTGCCGATGCCGGGGTCGCCGCCGAGCAGCAGCACGGAGCCGCGCACGAAGCCGCCGCCGGTGACGCGGTCGAGCTCGTCAATGCCCGACCGGACGCGCGGCGCCTCGTCGGCCGCGCCCTCGAAGCCTTCGAGCGCGACCACCCGCCCGCGGCCGAGCGCGCGCGCCGCCGAGCCGGGCAGGGGCGCGGAGGCAGCCTCCTCGACGATCGCGTTCCAGGCCCCGCAGGCCTCGCATTTGCCCTGCCAGCGCGAAGACACCGCGCCGCAGGCCTGACAGATGAAGGTGGGTTTGCCGCGGGCCATCAGTCCATGTCCGCGACGATCGCGGCGACGTCGCGCGATCCGTGGAGAATGCGCAGGATCATGATCTCGTTATCTGCAGCGTAGAGGATGACGTGGCCGCTCTCGACCAGCCGGCGGATCTGCCGCTTTCGCGTGAAGAGAGCGACGCCTCGCGGCTCTCAGTTTGTCGTTCAGGTCGATGGCGAAGCGGGGATTTCGGGAAGCGTTGAACTGAAGGATCTCGAGGAGATCGCGACGCGCGCGAGACGAGAAGACGACACGCGTCACGAGTGGGATTTCTCGGTCAGCTCCTTGATGCGTTCCTCAAAGTAAGCGTCGACCTCGTCCATCGTGTAGCCGCCGTTGCGCTTCACGTCCTCGAAAGCCTCGTCGGCGGAAGCAAGAATCTCCTCGCGTCTCGCTCTGAGATCGAGGTGCCGGTCCTCCAGCAGCCGCAGCCCGTCGCGCACGACCTCGCTGGCGTTGTTGTAGCGGCCCGACGCCACCATCGACTTGATGAAGGTCTCGAAGTGTTCGCCCAGTGCGAAGCTCGACGGCATGGCGGCCTCCGTTATCAACTGTTGATAATGCGGTTCGGCGCGATTGCGTTCAAGCGTCAGACATAGCGCCGCGCGTAGCGCGCGCCGAGGCTTGTCAGGATCTCGTATCCGATGGTGCCGCAGGCGCGGCCGAGGTCGTCGACGCCGACATGGTCGCCCAGAACCTCGACCCAGGCGCCGCGCCGCGCTTCGCGCTCCGGGGCGTCCGTGACGTCGATGGCGGTCAGGTCCATGGAGATGCGGCCGACATAGGGGCAGGAAACGCCGGCGAGGACCGCATGGGCGCCGCCCGCGCCCCCGCGGCCTCCGCCCGCGCGCAGAATGCCGTCGGCGTAGCCGAGTGACAGGACGGCGACGCGCGACGGTCGGCGCATGCGTTCGGCGCCGCCATAGCCGACCGCCTCGCCTTCGCGGACGTCGCGCACCTGCACGATCCGGGCGTCGAGCCGGACCACGGGCTTGAGCGGCGAGGCGAGGCCCGCGACCGGGTTCGCGCCGTAGAGCGAGACGCCGGGGCGACGGAGGTTGAAAGAAAGATCGCCGCCGGACGTGCGCGGATTGAGCGTTCCGGCCGAATTGGCGAGGCTTGCGGGCGTTTCCGGAACCAATGCGCGAAGATCGGCGAACAGCCTGCGCTGGACCTCCGTCTCCGGCCGCTCGGGCTCGTCGGCGCAGGCGAGGTGGCTCATCAGCAGGGCAGGCGCGAAGCCCGGCCCGCCGGCGGCCTGCGTGCCGCGGAAGTCTTCGGGGGAAAGGCCGAGCCGGTTCATGCCGGTGTCGACATGAATCGCGGCCGCCGGGTCCGCGCCCGTCGAGGCCGCGAAGGCGGCCCATTCGGCGATTTCCTCGCGCGAGCCGAGCACGGGCCGCACGCCGGCTTGGGCGTAAGCCGCCGCCGCGCCCGGCGGCAGTCCGTTGAGCGCGTAGACGACGGAGCCGGGAGCGGCCGTGCGCGCGATCTTCGCCTCGGCGAGATGCGCGACGAACAGGGTTTTGGCGCCGGCGTCGGCGAGGGCGCGGGCCGCGCGCTCGAGGCCGATCCCATAGGCGTCGGCCTTGACCACCGCGGCGCATTCGCTCGCCGGCGAAATCGCGCGAAGCGTCCGCCAGTTCTCCGCCAGAGCCGCGAGATCGATCGTCAGACGGCCGCCCGCGAAATCGCCGGTCACATCCTCTCCGGCATGTGGTCGTCCTGCGCGAGGTTGCCGAAGCGGGTGAACTCCGCCTCGAACTGCAGCGTCACCGTTCCGGTCGGGCCATGGCGCTGCTTGCCGATGATCACCTCGGCCTTGCCGTGGACGTTGTCCATCTCGGTCATCCACTGGTCGAACTCGGGCGTGCCTTCGCGGGGCATCTTGTTCTTCACGTAGTACTCTTCGCGGAAGACGAACAGAACCACGTCGGCGTCCTGCTCGATCGAGCCCGATTCGCGCAGGTCCGAGAGCTGCGGGCGCTTGTCTTCACGGCTCTCGACCTGTCGGGAGAGCTGGCTGAGCGCGATGATCGGCACGTTCAGCTCCTTGGCGAGAGCCTTCATGCCGGTGGTGATCTCCGTCATCTCCTGCACGCGGTTGTCGCCCTTCTTGGACGAGCCGGAGAGGAGCTGGAGATAGTCCACCACCAGCAGATCGAGCCCTTTGGACCGCTTCAGCCGGCGGGCGCGCGCCGCGAGCTGGGCGATCGAGATGCCGCCGGTCTCGTCGATGAACAACGGCGAACGCTGCATCTCGGCGACCGCCTCCGTGAGCTTGAAGAACTCGTGCTCGGTGATCGCGCCGCGGCGGATCTTGGAGGACGAGATTTCGGCCTGCTCGGCGATGATGCGGGTCGCGAGCTGCTCGGCCGACATTTCGAGCGAGAAGAAACCCACGATGCCGCCGTTCATCGTCTTGGTGCGTCCGTCGGGCTGCGTCTCGCCCTGATAGGCCTTTGCGATGTTGTAGGCGATGTTGGTCGCGAGCGAGGTCTTTCCCATGCCGGGGCGGCCGGCGAGGATGATGAGGTCCGAGGCCTGCAGGCCGCCCATCAGCCGATCGAGGTCGCTGAGGCCGGTGGCGACGCCCGACAGGCCGCCGTCGCGCTTGTAGGCCGCCGCGGCCATGTCGACGGCCGTCTTGAGCGCGTTCGAGAAGGTCTGGAACCCGCCGCCATAGCGGCCGGTCTCGGCGAGGGCGAACAGCTTGCGCTCGGCGTCCTCGATCTGGTCGCGGGGCGTGGCGTCGACCGGCGCGTCATAGGCGACGTTCACGACGTCCTCGCCGATGCCGATCAGCGAGCGGCGGAGCGCGAGGTCGTAGATCGTGCGGCCGTAGTCCTCGGCGTTGAGCACGGTCGTGGCCTCGGCCGCGAGGCGGGCGAGGTACTGCGGGGCCGTCATGCCGCCGAGATCGAGATCGACCGGCAGGAAGGTCTTGATGGTGACGGGCGTCGCGGCCTTGCCGGCGCGCACGAGGCTCGACGCGATCTCGTAGATGCGCGCGTGAAGACCTTCGTAGAAATGCTCGGGACTGAGGAAGTCGGACACGCGCCAGAAGGCGTCGTTGTTGACGAGCACGGCGCCCAGCAGCGCCTGCTCCGCCTCGACGTTGTGCGGCGCCTGCCGGTACTGAGGCTCGGCGTCTGCAATGCGGCGGGCGAGGGATTCGACGAGGGCCATGGACGGGACTTCGGAGCGTCGAAGTTAATCGACGGTGAATCGGGGGTTATCGAGAGGTTAGCACGAGGCTGTGGGCGGCAATCGGGCGGAGGCCGCCGCCGACGCGTTGGCCCCGATTCACACAGGAGCCGTTTCGATCGTGGTCGCCGCGCCGGAATCGCTTGACCGTGGCGCAGTCCTCTCGTCCCGGCCTCGAGCGCAGCGTGAACCGAGGCGGTCTACTTCGCCGCGAGATGCGGATCCACCAGCGCCGAAAACTCGTCGATGGTCATCATGCCCGCGGCCTTCCGGCCGTTGACGAAGAAGGTCGGCGTGCCGGTCACGCCGGCGATCGTTCCGCGCTTGGCGACGGCGTTGATTCCGTCGAGCAGCTTCTGGTCGCCGAGGCAGGCGTCGACGGCGTCGGAACCCATGCCGACCTGCCGCATCATCGTCTTCAGCCCGGCGACGGGATCTGCGGCGTGCGCCCAGGCGTCGTCGGCGCGGTAGAGCATGTCGACGATCGCGGACCAGCGTTTCTCGCCGGCGCAGCGCGCCAGCATGAAGCCGCCGGCGTCGAGCGGGTTCAGCGGAAATTCGCGGAACACGAACTGGATCTTGCCGGCGTCGACATATTTCGCCTTCACCTGCGGCCACGTCTTCAGATGGAAGTCGCGGCAGCGGTGGCAGGTGAGGGACGCGTATTCGACCACCGTCACGGGCGCCGAGGAAGAGCCGTAGACGTTTTCCGGCAGCGGTCCACTTTCCTTGAGCGCCTTCTCGGCTTCCGACTTCGCGAGCGCCGGCGTGGAGGCCATGCCGGCGGCGACAGCCGCGGAGGCCGAGAGGAGCAGGAGGTCGCGACGTCCGAACGATGCCATGCCGGTCTCCGAGCGAGGGCGCCCGGCCCCCGCGCGGAGCTAAATCGTTCCGCGGCCTCCGCCTCAAGCGCAGTTGCGTTCAACAGGCGGTGATGCGTCGCGACAGCGAAGCGTCACCGCCCGTCGAGATCGGGAAAAGTCCCGATCAGGCGTTGTCTTCGGCCTCGGCGGTCTCGTCATAGGCCTCCCGCTCGTCGCGGCGACGGCCGCGGCGGTCGTCGTCCTCGTCGTCTTCCGAGAAGGTCTCGAAGGCCGGGCCTTCCTCACGCTTGGTGAGGTCTTCGCCCTGAGCCTGACGCTCGGCCTCGGCCTCGGAGCGGGCGACGTTGACGGTCACCGACACTTCGACTTCCGGGTGGAGCTGGATGGGGAGAACGTGCAGGCCGATGGTCTTGATCGGGGCGTTCAGCACGACCTGGTTGCGGGCGACGGTCGCGCCGTCCTTGGTCAGCGCCTCGGCGACGTCGCGGGTCGACACCGAGCCGTAGAGCTGGCCGGTCTCGCCGGCCTGGCGGACGAGCACCAGCACCTTGCCGTCGATGGTCTCGCCGACGCGTTCGGCCTCGGACTTGAGCTCGAGGTTGCGGGCCTCGAGCTGGGCGCGCTGTCCCTCGAACTTCTTGCGGTTGGCGTCGTTGGCGCGCAGCGCCTTGTGGCGCGGCAGCAGGAAGTTGCGGGCGTAGCCGTCCTTGACGCGGACCTCGTCGCCCATCTGGCCGAGCTTGGCGATGCGTTCGAGCAGGATCACTTGCATGGGTCTGTTCCGTTCTTTCGGGGATGTGAGATTTCGATCAGGGAAGGTTGGCGGCCGCGGGCGGCGGATTGCCGGGCGGAGAGCCGAAGCGTCTCCGGATTCCGAAGAGCTGCTCGGTGAGGCCGAGGGCGGCGACGAAGACCGCGACCCAGGGCATCAGCACGAGAAGCGCGTAGAGCGCGACGAGGATGAAGGTGCGGGCCGAGGTCGCGCGGGTCGTCACGTGCATGGTCGCGAGCCCGAGCAGCATGAAGACCATCAGGAAGGTCGCGCTGACGAGCTCGGCCACGAGGCTCGGCAGGCCCGGAAGAAAGGAGCCTGCGAAGCCGCCGAGCAGCGCGAGCGTCGCCCCTTTCGGCAGTTGCATCCATGCGAGGTCCGGCCAGGGCCGGACGAGCTTTCCCGAGGCGCGGACGATGCGGCCCGCGAGCCAGAGGTTCAGGATCGAGGTCAGCGTCCAGAAGGTCGCGGCGAGGCCGGGCGCGAGCAGCGCCATGAAGTCGATCAGCGCCTTGGGATCCTGACCGCCCGGAAGCTGGGGCGGCTCGCCGGCCGGACCCGCGCCCGAGAGCGCCTTGGAGAACACCTCGCGCAACACGGCGCGGTACTCTTCGAGCGAGGTCGCCACCATCGGGATCGTGGCGGCGACGAGCAGCGCGCCGAGCGCCGCGCACCAGGCGACGAGGCGTCCGACCGGGTACCATTCGGCCGGCGTTCCGTCCTCGGCCGGCCGCGCGAGCAGCGCGAGATAGGCGAGCCACCAGGCCGGAAGGCCGACCGCGACCGCGAAATAGAGGCCGGTCTTGGGACCGATGAGGAGCGTGAGGGCGAGCCCGCCGAAGACGGCTCCGACGATGCCCGCGTGATGGCGCCAGCCGATGCCGGCGAGCAGGATCGGCAACGGAGCGATGTAGAGCAAGGCGAGCGCGAGCGGGGAGCCGGACGCGGCCGCTGCGTAAAGCAGCGCCGAGACGACTCCGGCTCCGAGGCCGATAGGAAGAAGGCTCGCTTGCATCGTCCGTCCTGCTGTCCCGTGGCTGGCTTCAGCCGCGGTTAGGGCGGGTGCTCCGCCCAACGACGCCGGCCGAGGCCGGCGAAAGGGAACTGGTTTCGGCGCGAGCGCCAGAAACGTTGTCGTCATTCGGGAGGGGCGGGAAACCGCCGACGTCCCGAAACGTGTTCAGGAGTTTCACCTGAACCCCGGTCGTCATCCCCCGGCTCGTCCGGGGGATCCAGGCCCGATCATAGAGCGCCCCGAATGCGGAGCGATGAATGCCCCGGACGAGCCGGGGCATGACGAGCCTCATTCTGAGAACGATCCCGGATCGGCCTTGCGGCCGTCCGGGACGACTTGAGGGGCGGGAGCCCGCCCCTGAAATCACTTGATCACGTAGGGCAGCAGGCCGAGGAAGCGGGCGCGCTTGATGGCCTTGGCCAGCTCGCGCTGCTTCTTGGCGGAAACCGCCGTGATGCGCGACGGAACGATCTTGCCGCGCTCGGAGATGTAGCGCTGCAGGAGCCGCACGTCCTTGAAGTCGATCTTCGGGGCGTTGGCGCCGGAGAACGGGCAGGTCTTGCGACGGCGGAAGAACGGACGGCGCTGGCCGCCGGAAGCTGCTGCGGTGGCCATCAGTTCGCCTCCTGTCCGGCGGTGTCGTCACGACGCGGGCGATCCTCGCGGTCGCGGCGGAAGCCGCCACGCTCGCCGTCACGGCCGCCGCGGTCGCCGCCGCCGAAGCCGCGGCCGCCGCCGCGCGGACGATCGTCGCGGTCGTCGCGGTCGCGACGCTGAAGCATCGCCGACGGACCGTCCTCGAACTCCTCGACCTTGATGGTCATGAAGCGCAGGACGTCTTCCGAGATGCCCATCTGGCGCTCCATCTCGGCGACGGCCGCGGCCGGCGCGTCGACGTTGAGGAGCGTGTAATGAGCCTTGCGGTTCTTGTTGATGCGGTAGGCGAGCGGCTTGACGCCCCAGTGCTCGATCTTGGCGACCGAGCCGCCCTGGCTTTCCAGGAGCTGCTTGTACTGGGCGGTCATGTCCTCGACCTGCTGCGACGTCACGTCCTGGCGCGCCAGGAAGACGTGTTCGTAGAGCGGCATGGGATATGGCCTTCTATCGGTTTCTCATGTGCCGTCCGGCGCGAAGCCCTTCGAGCCTACGAAAGGCCCGAACGAATTCTCGAAGGCGGAGACACGGGAGGCCGGGCGCGGAAGCTAGCTTCCAGCCCTGGCCGGCGAACCGGCCCCTCCGTTCAGCCCCCAGCCGAACGACGGTGAAGGCGCGGCCTATAGAGGAAGAGCCCCGCGGAGGCAAGGCGAAACGCAGCGCAGGACTTGAGGCCGGCCGCCTCAATCGAGAAACAAAGCTTTACGGAAGCGTCGCGAAAAGGCGCCGAGCCGCGCCCCGGTCGGCCGCAATCGGCTCCGATACCCGATGCATCGTTCAAGACCTCCAGGGGTAGCGTCATGTATCGTCTTCTTCCCGCCGCCGCGGTGGCCGCCGTCGCGCTTGGCGCGGTTCCGGCCTTCGCCGCCGACCTTCCCGCCTATGAGCCGGCGCCCGCCGTGCACGCGCCGGTGCCGTCCTTCAGCTGGACCGGCGGCTATCTCGGCCTGCAGGCCGGCTACGGCTGGGGCGACACCAATTACGGCGCGGTGAAGCCGAAGGGATTCGTGGGCGGCGCCTATGCCGGCTACAACGTCCAGCTCGACAACTCGCCTCTCGTGCTCGGCGTCGACACCGACTTCAACTTCTCGGACGAGAAGGACAGCCCGGGCAGCGTGAAGTTCCGCCAGCGCTGGGACGGCGCGACCCGCGCCCGCGTCGGCTACGCCTTCGACCGCTTCCTCGTCTACGGCGCGGGCGGTCTCGCTTACGCCGACACCAAGGTCACCGCGCCGGCGGGATCGCGCTCGAAGACCAATCTCGGCTGGACGGTTGGCGGCGGCGTCGAATACGCGCTCACCGACAACCTCACGACCCGCGTCGACTATCGCTACGTCGACTACGGCAAGGACGCCTACAACATCGGCCCGGTCGGCAAGGCGTCGTCCACCGAGAACCGCGTGATGGCGGGCGTCGCCTACAAGTTCTGGTGACGCGAACGGCTTCGATGCGCTTCCCGTCAGCGGACGGGAAGCGTGTCCGCCGGAGCCGGATCTGACGGTGTTGCCGAAATGCCATGCTGCGGCGCGGGAGGCGCGACGTCACGAAATTGCCATGCGACCACCATGCGAGGCCACATTCGGAGCCGATACCGGCTTCGCCTGTAGGTACGCATAAAGGTTGCATCTTATGATCCGTTACGTCTCCGCCGCGGCTCTCGCGGTCGCGACCGTCGCCGCCGCTCCGGCCTTCGCGGCCGATCTCCCGGCTTACGAGCCGGCCCCGGCGGTCGCCGCTCCGGTGCCGTCCTTCACCTGGACCGGCCCGTATCTCGGCGTCCAGGCCGGCTACGTCTGGGGCGACACCAACATCCGCGGCCTGAAGCCCAAGGGTTTCACCCTCGGCGGCTATCTCGGCTACAACTACCAGATGGAAGGCTCGCCGGTCGTGGTCGGCCTCGAGACCGACTTCAACTGGTCGGACGTCGATGACCGCGCCGGCGGCGGCAAGCTCGACCAGCGCTGGAACGGCGCGACCCGCGCCCGCATCGGCTACGCCTTCGACCGCTTCCTGGTCTATGGCGCGGCCGGCGTGGCCTATGCCGACACCCGCGTCCGCGCGGGCGGCTTCAAGGACAGCAAGACCAATGTCGGCTGGACCGTCGGCGGCGGCGCGGAATACGCCCTCGCGGACAACTTCTCGACCCGCGTCGAGTACCGCTACACCGACTATGGCAAGGACAGCTACAGCCTCGGCGGAGCGCGCGGCAAGATCGACCAGAACGACCATCGCGTGATGGCGGGCGTCGCCTACAAGTTCGGCTGGTAACGGTCTACGGACGTCCGACGTCGATGAGGCCTCGCGGGCGACCGCGGGGCCTTTTTCTTTGCTGCCTTGGATCGCCGCGCCGCCGAGCCCGCAGGCCAAGAATTGGCCCACATCCTTCGCGGTTGCGGAAACCAAAGGATTCAGCCAGCGTTCTCAATGGCTACGGGCGCTTCGCCCGTATGGAGAGCGGGGCGTGCCCATGAAAATCCGCGTCGGGTTCGAGATCGTCCATGCCTTCCCTCAACCGACGCCGCTCCTCGCGATGCTCAACGTGCATCCGTCCCGCGAGAAGGATCTGATCGAGCCCGACAGAATCTCGGCCTTTCCGCCGGTTCCGATCCAGGTCTACACCGACGGGTTCGGCAATCTTGTCAGCCGCGTGACCGCGCCTGCGGGAGACTTCACGCTGACCGCGGACGCGCTCGTCGCCGACAGCGGCGAGCCGGACGTGCTCGCGCTCGACGCCGAGCAGAGCGCGGTGGAGGATCTTCCCGACGACACGCTGGTCTACCTGCTCGGCAGCCGCTACTGCGAAACCGACAGGCTGGTCGATCTGGCGTGGCGGCTGTTCGGGAACGGGCCGACAGGCTGGCGCCGCGTCCAGGCCATCGTGGACTACGTCCATGATCGGATCGAATTCGGCTACGGCCATGCGCGCGCGACGAAATCCGCCTTCGAGGCGCATGAGGAGCGCAAGGGCGTATGCCGCGACTTCGCGCATGTCGCGGTCACGCTCTGTCGCTGCATGAACATTCCCGCGCGCTACGCGACTGGCTATCTCGGCGACATCGGCGTCCCGAAGGATCCTGCGCCGATGGATTTCTCGGCCTGGTTCGAGGTCTATCTCGGCGGGCGCTGGCACACCTTCGACGCCCGCCACAATCGACCGCGCATCGGCCGCATCGTGATGGCGCGCGGCCGCGACGCCGCGGACGTGGCGCTGACCAACGCCTTCGGTCCGAACGTCCTGAAAAGTTTCAAGGTCTGGAGCGACGAAGTTCCGGACTGACGCCTTCCGCGCTTGACACGCCCCGCCGTCGCCTGCTTTGCACGCCGCGCTGCTTCCGCAGCCAACGGATAAACAACGTCCAGGGGCGTCGACGCCTTGACCACAGCGCTCATTTTTCCCGGGCAGGGCAGCCAGCAGGTCGGCATGGGCCGCGCGCTCTCCGAAAGCTTCGCGGCCGCCCGCGCGGTGTTCGAGGAGGTCGACGCGGCTCTCGGCGAGAAGCTGTCGGAGACGATCTTCGAAGGTCCCGAGGACCGGCTCACCCTGACCGCCAACGCCCAGCCCGCTTTGATGGCGGTGAGCCTGGCTGCGCTGCGCGTGCTGCAGGCGGAGACCGGATTGGACGTCGGCCGGCACGCGGCCTTCGTCGCCGGCCACTCGCTCGGCGAATATTCGGCGCTCGCCGCCGCCGGCGCGGTGTCGATCGGCGACGCGGCGCGGCTGCTGCGAATCCGCGGCGACGCCATGCAGAAGGCGGTGCCGGTCGGCGAGGGCGCCATGGCGGCTCTTCTCGGCCTCGATCTCGAGACCGCGCGCGCGGTCGCCCTCGAGGCGGCCGAAGGCGACGTGGTCGCGGCCGCCAACGACAACGCGCCCGGTCAGGTCGTGGTCTCGGGCGCGAAGGCCGCCGTCGAGCGCGCGATCGCGCTCGCCAAGGGCCGCGGCGCCAAGCGCGCCATGCTGCTGCCCGTTTCCGCGCCCTTCCATTGCGCGCTGATGCAGCCCGCCGCCGACGCGATGCGCGCGGCGCTCGCGGAGGTGAAGATCTCGGCCCCGAAGGCGCCGCTGGTCGCCAACGTCACGGCGGGGCCGCTGACCGAGCCCGAAGCGATCCGCGCGCGGCTCGTCGAGCAGGTCACGGGCGCCGTCCGGTGGCGCGAATCGGTGTCGTTCATGGCGGGCGCCGGCGTCGACCGCTTCGTCGAGGTCGGGGCCGGCAAGGTGCTGGCGGGCCTCGTGAAGCGGATCGCGCCGGAAGCCGCGGCCGAATCCGTCGGCGGACCCGACGACGTGGCGCGCCTCAGGGCCGCGGGCGCGTTCGAGGCCGCCTGAGCGGCGCACTCCTTGGGAAAGGCTGAGGCCATGTTCGACCTTTCGGGGCGCTGCGCGCTCGTGACCGGCGCGACCGGCGGCATCGGCGGGGCGATCGCGAAGGCGCTGCACGCTCAGGGCGCGACCGTCGCTCTGTCCGGCACGCGCGCCGAGGCGCTCGAAGCGCTCGCCGCCGAGCTCGGCGAGCGCGTCTATGCGCTGCCGGCGAATCTGAAGCACCCGGCGGCCGTAGACGCGCTGCCGGGACAGGCCGAGGCCGCCATGGGCGGGCTCGACGTTCTCGTCCACAACGCCGGCATCACCCGCGACAATCTCTTCGTGCGGATGAAGGACGACGAATGGGCGGACGTCCTCGGGGTCAATCTCGAGGCCGGCTTCCGGCTCTATCGCGCGGCGCTAAAGGGAATGATGAAGCGTCGCTACGGCCGCCTCATCGGCGTGACCTCCGTGGTCGGCGTCACCGGCAATCCGGGGCAGGGCAACTACGCCGCCTCGAAGGCCGGGCTGATCGGCATGTCGAAGGCGCTCGCCTATGAAGTGGCGAGCCGAAACGTCACGGTGAACTGCATCGCGCCGGGCTTCATCGAGAGCCCGATGACCGACGAGCTCAACGAAAAGCAGCGCGAAGCCTCGCTCGGGCGCATTCCCGCCGGCCGCTTCGGGCAGGGCGCGGACGTCGCGGCGGCGGCGGTCTATCTCGCGAGCGCCGAAAGCGCTTACATGACCGGCCAGACGCTCCACGTGAACGGCGGCATGGCTATGATCTGACGGCGCAAATCAGCCTCTGTCGCGCCGTCTGGCGCAGGGCTTTCTAACATGGTACGAACCCGCCGTCCTGAGGGGTCGGCGGTCCTTCGGCAGGTCTCCGCTCCAACACGTCGCGGCGGCTTCGTCGAAAAACGTTTGCCCGGGACGCCGTCCGCCTCCAAAAAGCCCGCACGGAGGAATCGCGGACCGGACGTTTCCGTCGGCCGGACCGGTTTGGCGGGGCGATCTTCCGAACACCTTAAGGATCAGGGAAAGACAACGATGAGCGACATTGCCGAACGGGTGAAGAAGATCGTGGTGGAGCACCTCGGCGTCGACGCCGACAAGGTCACCGAAAACGCGAGCTTCATCGACGATCTCGGCGCCGACAGCCTCGACACGGTCGAGCTCGTGATGGCGTTCGAAGAAGAGTTCGGCTGCGAGATTCCGGACGACGCCGCCGAGACCATTCTGACGGTCGGCGACGCCACCAAGTTTCTCGAGAAGAACGCCGCACAGGCCTGAGGCCTGGGGCTGCCGATACGCATGGCGCTGATGGACGTGTTCATGTCAGGGACGACTTCATGAGGCGGGTCGTCGTCACCGGCCTCGGGATCGTCTGTCCGCTCGGCGCCGGCGTGGAGACCGTCTGGAGCCGGATGCTGGCCGGCGAAAGCGGCCTTCGTCCGATCGAGCAGTTCAAGGTCGACGACCTTCCCGCGCGCGTCGCGGGCTCGGTTCCTCGCGGCGACGGGTCGAACGGCACGTTCGACCCCGACGCCGTGATGGAGCCGAAGGAACAGCGCAAGGTCGACGATTTCATCGTCTACGCCATGGCGGCGGCCGACGAGGCCATCGCCGACTCCGGCTGGAAGCCGGAGACCGAAGACGATCGCTACGCGACCGGCGTGCTCATCGGCTCGGGCATCGGCGGGCTCAAGGGCATCGAGGAAGCGGCGATCGTGCTCGCGGAAAAAGGTCCGCGGCGCATCTCGCCCTTCTTCATCCCGGGCCGCCTGATCAACCTGGCCTCGGGCCACGTGTCGATTCGGCACGGACTCAAGGGTCCGAACCACGCCGTCGTCACCGCCTGCTCGACCGGAGCGCACGCGATCGGCGACGCCGCCCGTCTCATCGCGCTCGGCGACGCTGACGTGATGGTCGCCGGCGGCACCGAAAGTCCGATCAGCCGTCTCGGCGTGGCCGGCTTCGTCGCCTGCCGAGCGCTCTCGACCGGCTTCAACGACGAGCCGCACAGAGCGTCGCGTCCTTACGACCGTCTTCGCGACGGCTTCGTGATGGGCGAGGGCGCCGGCGTCGTGGTGCTCGAGGAGATCGAGCACGCCAAGGCGCGCGGCGCGAAGATCTACGGCGAAGTCGTGGGCTACGGCCTGTCGGGCGACGCCTATCACATCACCGCGCCGTCCATGGACGGCGACGGCGCCTTCCGCTGCATGACGATGGCGCTGAAGCGCGCCGGCATGCAGCCGAGCGAGATCGACTACATCAACGCCCACGGCACCTCGACGCCGCTCGGCGACGAGATCGAGCTCGGCGCGGTGACCCGCCTCGTGGGCAACGCCGCGGGCAAGATCACGATGTCGTCGACCAAGTCGGCGATCGGGCATCTGCTCGGGGCCGCGGGCGCGGTCGAGGCGATCTTCTCGCTGCTCGCGATCCGCGACAACGTCGCCCCGCCGACGCTGAACCTCGAGGACCCGTCGGTCGAGACCTCTCTCGACCTCGTGCCTCTCAAGGCCAAGCCCATGCAGATCGACGTCGCGCTGTCGAACTCCTTCGGCTTCGGCGGCACCAACGCCTCGCTGGTCTTCCGGCGCCACGCCGCCTGACGGCGACGTGAACGGCGGGGCGCGCGTCGGTCGCGCCCTCGTCGGCGTCCGCCGCGTCTTTCGCCACAATCGCGGTTAGAGTGCGCCGGCAATCGCGGCGGAGGCGGAAACGCGTCCGACGCTCTGGGAAGGAGCCCTGGGTGACGACCGAGCCTCCGAAGGCTGCGAACGACCCGGTCCCGGCCGAAACGGAGGCCGTTGCGGATCGTCCGTCCTCGACCCCGCCCTCGACCGCCGGAGGCGGCGCGGACGACCAGCAAAAGCCGCGAAAGCGTCGGCGCGACAGCGCGCTGGTCGGCTATCTCAGCGGCCTTTTCACGCTCGCGACGCTCGCCGTCCTCGTGCTTGCGGGCGTCGTGTACTGGGGCAAGTCGACCTTCGACGATCGCGGCCCCTCCAGCGCGGAAACCACGGTGATGATCAACCGCAACCAGGGAGTCGGCGAGATCGCCGACAGTCTGGCGCGGGCCGGCGTGATCTCCGACGCGAACGTCTTCAAGGCCGGCGTCGCCGCCTACGGCGCGAAGGACCGGATGCGCTACGGCGAATACGCTTTCCCTGCCGGCGCGAGCATGCGCGAGGTGATGGAGATCCTCGTCTCGGGCAAGTCGATCGAGCACGCCTTCACCGCGCCCGAGGGACTGACCAGCCTCCAGATCGTCGAGCGGCTGCGCGACAACCCGCTGCTGACCGGCGACGTGAAGGAGATCCCGCCGGAAGGCTCGCTGCTGCCCGAGACCTACAAGTTCACGCGTGGAACGCCGCGCGAGCAGATGGTCGCCCGCATGCGGCAGCACCGCGAGGCGGTCGTCGAGGAGGTCTGGAACAACCGCGATCCCGCGACGAAGCTGAAGAGCCCCGAGGAGCTCGTCATCCTCGCCTCGATCATCGAGAAGGAGACCGGCGTGCCGGACGAGCGCGCCCAGGTCGCGGGCGTGTTCGTGAACCGCCTCTCGCGCGGCATGCGGCTCCAGTCCGATCCGACGATCGTCTACGGCCTTGTGGGCGGCCGTGGAACGCTCGGCCGGTCGCTGACCCGATCCGACATCCAGTCGAAGACGCCCTACAACACCTATGTGGTCCGCGGGCTGCCCGCCGGGCCGATCGCCAATCCCGGCCGCGATTCGCTCGAAGCCGCGGCGAGGCCGGCGAAGACCAAGGACCTCTATTTCGTCGCCGACGGCTCGGGCGGTCACGCCTTCGCGCCGACGCTCGTCGACCACAACCGCAACGTCGCGAACTGGCGCCGGATCGAGAAGGCGCGCGGCGCGCCGGCGGACCGGCTCGCGCCCGACGAGCAGACGCCCGAGCCCGCCGCGGACGACGCGGACGCCCGTCCCGCGAACGAGGCCGCGGCGACGCCAGCGTCGCAGTCGTCTCCGAATTCGAGCGGCCCGAGGCCGAAGCCGAGACCGGCCGACGCCCGCCGGCCGCGATAGCGCTGACGCGTTTTCCCGTTTCCTCGTTCCGCCAAAAAAACGCGCGGCGCGCTCATCGAAGACGCGCGCCGACGGCCCGATTGTGATCAATAGCCGACGCCGCGGCCGGATCTCCGCCGCAGCCTGACCGGAGCCGACGACGATGCCGCTCGCGAGCATGACGGGTTTCGCCCGCGCCTCCGGCGCGCTCGGATCCACGCGCTGGACGTGGGAGATCCGCAGCGTCAATTCGAAGGGCCTCGACGTCCGGCTGCGCACGCCGCCGCAATGCGACGAGGTCGAGCAGGCGGCGCGCGTCGCCGTGCAGGCGCGGCTCAAGCGCGGATCGATCCAGGCGACGCTGACGATCGAACGGCCCCAGGGCGAGGTCGAGGCGCGCCTCAACGAGGGCGCGCTCGCCGCCGTCCTCGCCGCCGCGGCCGCGGTCGCCGAGAGGCTTCCGAACGCGGCTCCCCCGACCGTGGACGGGATCCTGTCCCAGCGCGGCGTCGTCGAGATCGTCGAGCGCGAGGAAACCGGCGACGAGCGCGCCGCGGTCATGGGCGCGACGATCGCGGACTTCGCCGGCGCGATCGAGGATCTCGTGGTCGCCCGCGCACGCGAAGGGGCGGCGCTGGAGACGATTCTCAAGGAAAGGCTGTCGGCGATCGAGGATCTCACGGCGCGCGCCGACGCGTGTCCGGGCCGCTCGCCGGAAGCCGTGCGCAAGCGCCTCGCCGAGCAGATGGAGGCGCTGTTCGGAACCGGCGCCGCGCTGGATCCGGACCGGCTTCATCAGGAGGCGATGCTGCTCGCCACACGCGCCGACGTGCGCGAGGAGCTCGACCGGCTCGTCTCCCATGTCGAGGCGGCGCGCGCGCTCATCGCCGAGGGCGGCGCGGTCGGGCGCAGGCTCGATTTCCTCGCCCAGGAGTTCGGCCGCGAATCGAACACGCTCTGCGCCAAGTCGAACGATCGGGCGCTCACCGCGATCGGCCTCGAACTGAAGGCGGTGGTCGAGCAGTTCCGCGAGCAGGTCCAGAACGTGGAGTGACGCATGGCGGACGCCGAGACCAAGCCTGAACTCGCCCGCCGCGGCGTGATGCTGATCCTGTCCTCGCCCTCGGGGGCGGGCAAGTCGACGCTGACCCGCGCCATGCTCGAAAACATCGAGGGGCTGACGCTGTCGATCTCGGTCACGACGCGGGCGCGCCGGGGCTCGGAGATCGACGGCGTGCACTACCGCTTCATTTCGCGGCGCGAGTTCGAGGCGCTGAAGGCCGACGACGAGATGCTCGAATGGGCGGAGGTCCACGGCAATTTCTACGGCACGCCGCGCGCGCCCGTGGAGGCGTCGCTCAAGGCCGGCAAGGACGTGCTGTTCGACATCGACTGGCAGGGCGCCGAGCAGGTTCGCGGCAAGGCCGGCGCCGACGTGGTCACGGTGTTCGTGCTTCCGCCTTCGGCCGAGGAGCTGCGCGCCCGCCTCGAGCGGCGCGCCGAGGACGCGCCCGAGGTGATCGCCCGCCGCCTGCGGAACGCGGCCGTCGAGATCGGCCATTGGGAGGAGTACGACTACGTCGTCGTGAACGACGATCTCGACCGCTGCTTCAACGAGATCCGCTCGATTCTCGAAGCGGAGCGGCTCAGGCGCGTCCGTCGTCCCGCCATCGGCGCCTTCGCCGAAGGCCTCGTCGAGAGCCTCGGATCGACGCTGATCTGAGGGCGGGCGACGCGTCGCAGGCCGGAGGTTTGGATTTTTACGCCGTCGGTCCTACATTCGTTGTCGAGAGGCTCGCCGCACTTCCTCCCGCCGCGAGCGTCGGGTGAGGGCATTCGCGCCATGACGGCTGAAATGGACCTGTTTTCCATCGCTGCGATGATGCTGCTGGGCCTCGGCGCCGCGGTCTTCGCCATGACGCGCGCTCTGGCGGAGCCGCGCCGCGAGCTGAAGCCCGTGCGCGTCGTCGCGCGCCGCCGCGACCTCAACCGCTGAGGGCCGCCCGCCGCGCGCGGGCGAGCGCCACGAAACCCTCGACGGGAATCTCCTCCGCGCGCCGGGTCGGCTCGATGCCTGCCGCCTCCAGCAGCGCCATGGCGTCGCCGAGGCTCTTCAGGCTCTGCCGCAGCATCTTGCGGCGCTGGCCGAAGGCGGCCTGCGTGACCGCCTCCAGATCCTTCACCGGACAGGGCAGGGGCGCCGCGCGCGGCGTCAGCCGCACCACCGACGACGTCACGTTCGGCGGCGGCGTGAAGGCCTCCCGGCGGACGTCGAAGGCGATCCGCGCCTCGCAGCGCCAGCCGCAGAGCACGCCGAGCCTGCCATAGGCCTCGTCGCCCGGCTGGGCGACGATCCGCTCCGCGACCTCCTTCTGGAACATCAGCGTCAGGCCGTCCCAGAAGGGCGGCCACTGCTCGATCGCGACCCAGCCTGTGAGCAGCGGGGTCGCGACGTTGTAGGGCAGGTTCGCGATCACCCGCGCCGGTCCCTCGCCTGCGAGCCGCGCCATGTTCACCGTCAGCGCGTCGGCCTCGACGATGTCGAGCCGGCCCGGATAGCGCGCGGAGATTTCCTGAAGCGCCGCGATGGCGCGCGAATCCTTTTCGATCGCGACCACCTTCGCCGCGCCTTCCGCGAGCAGAGCGCGCGTCAGGCCTCCGGGGCCGGGGCCGACCTCGATCACGGTCACGCCGTCGAGCCGTCCGCCCGTGCGGGCGATGCGGCTCGTCAGGTTGAGATCCAGCAGGAAGTTCTGGCCGAGCGACTTCTTCGGCGCGAGGTCGTGCTTGCGGATGACGTCGCGCAGCGGCGGCAGGTCGTCGATCTGGCTCACGCGAGCGCGGGCTCCCGCGCCATGCGCGCCGCGAGCGCGAGCGCCGCGAGCAGGCTGGAGGCGTCGCCGGCGCCGGCGCCCGCGATGTCGAAGGCCGTGCCGTGGTCGGGCGAGGTCCGCACGAAGGGCAGGCCGAGCGTCACGTTTACGGCGCGGTCGAAGGCGAGCGTCTTCACGGGGATCAGCGCCTGGTCGTGATACATGGCGAGCGCCGCGTCGTAGCGGGCGCGCGCGGCCGCGTGGAACATGGTGTCGGCCGGGTGCGGCCCGGTCGCGATGATTCCCTCGGCCTTCAGCCGCTCGACCGCCGGCGCGACGATCGCGTCGTCCTCGGAGCCGAGCGCGCCGCTCTCGCCGGCGTGCGGGTTCAGGCCGGCGATCGCGAGCCGCGGGTGCTCGATCCGGAATCGGCGGCAGAGGTCGCGCGCGACGATGCGGCCGGTTTCGACGATGGCCTCGCTGGTCAGCGTCGCGCAGGCCGTCCTCAGCGGCATGTGCACCGTGACGGGGACGACGGCGATCTCCTCCGCCCAGAGCAGCATGACGGCCCGGAACGGCCTGCCCCAGAGGGCTTCGGAGAGCGCGCCGAGATATTCGGTGTGGCCGGGATGGGGAAAGCCGGCCTCCATCAGCGGCGCCTTGGCGATCGGAAGCGTGACCAGCGCCGGACAGCGGCCGCCATGGACGAGATCGACGCCGAGCCGGATCGCCTCGATCACGGCGGGCGCGTCCCGCACGTCGGGCCGGCCCGGCTCCGCCACGCAAGGCGCGCCCGTGGGCGTGACGGGGAAGCGCTCGCCGAACACGGCCGACGCGCCGTCGGGGTCGACCTCGGCGATCGGGGCGTCGATCCCGACGCGTTTCGCGCGGGCCGCGAATGCGGCGGGATCGCCGAGCGCGACGAAGGGCGGAACCGCCAGCCGCTCTCGGTCCCGCCAGAGCGCGAGGGCGAGTTCGAGGCCGACGCCCGCCGGCTCGCCCATGGAGAGGGCCAAAGCGCGGGCGGGCGGACCTCCGGCCGTCATGGGATCAGCGGCGCCGTTCGATGACGGCGCGGGCGCGGAGCTCCGCGAGGTACTTGTCGGCCTGGGCCTGCGCCTCCTTGGCGCCGACCTCCTCCATGACCTGCGCGCGCAGCGAGCTGTCGTCCGCGATGCTCTTCTTCTCGCAGACCGCGATCATCTCCCAGCCCTGATCGCCGCGCTGCGGGTCGGTCAGGCCGCCGATCTTGGTCTTGTCGAGCATGTCGCTCATTTCCTTGCCGAGCTGGCCGCTCGAGCGGATGATCGGCTCCTTCACCGCGACGTCGCGGAGCTGGCTTGCGAACTGCACGGCGCCGTCGCAGCCGGGGAAGCGGCCGCGCGCGCCGATCGCTTCGCTGCGGCGCTGGTTCGACTGGGCGTCGCTCGCGCCCTTCGGCACCACGAAGATGACCTGACGCAGCGTGAACTGCGTCGCTTTGTTGCTCATAGTGGCGCCGCGGCTCGACAGCGCGGCGGAGACGTCGCGGTTCGCGAACTGGGCGGCGTATTTGCGGCGGATGAACTGGGCCCAACTGATCTCGGCGCGCAGCCTGTCCTTCAGCGTCTGCGCCGAGACGCCGCGCTGGCCGATCGCCTTGGTGAACTGGTCAACCGAGAGCTTGGTGCGGGCGGCGATCGAGGCGAAGGCCTGATCGACCTCCGCGTCGCTCGCGACCATGTTGTAGCGCTTCACCTCGCCGAGCTTCAGCTTCTCGTCGATGAGTTCGTCGACCGTGCTCTTGTCCGGCTTGCCGCCGCCGAGCTTGGCGAGCGCCTGCCGGGCCGCGACCTCGCTCGAGAGAATCGGCTGGCCGTTGACGACGACGGCGATCGACTGCGCCGAGGCGGGCGCGGCGAGGCTGAAGAAAAGCGCGGCCGCGACGCTGGCGGCGGCGAGAACGCGGGACGGCCCCGCAAGACGCACGTTCGATGACATCGCGACCCTTGTGTGATCGGCGCTCTCGGCGCGGAAAGTGAAGCGCGCCGTTTGTCCGGCGTCATTTGCGCTCCGTCAACCATGCGCCGTCGCAATGTGGCGGGAGATCCGGGCGGTTTTGCGCCTCTCGAGCCCTCAGGGAGCGAGAGCGGTGGTCGAGTTGAAGCCCTCTTCCATGCTGGAGCGGTTGCGGGTCGAGACGCTCGCTCCGCCGAGGGTCCGCAGGTCGACCCGGACCAAGAACTTGTGATCGGTCTCGGCGACGTTGATCGATTCGCTCGTGTTGTCGACTTCGCGGATGTAGGTGAAGCCGAGCGCGAGGCACTGCATGATGTCGTCGATTCCGAAGCCGATCTGGGTCCGGTCGAAGACCTTGTAGTCGAAGTTGTAGCGGGCGCCGCCCTCGACGTAGATGTCGTCCTTCAGGTAGACGCGGGCGCCGGCGAGCACGCCTTTACGCAGCGCGTCGTAGCCCTGCAGCGGCTGCTGGTCGTAACGGCCATAGACGACGTTGGCCTGGATCCTGTCGAAGTTCGCGCGCGCCGCGAGCTCCATCGAGCGCATGTGGAAGCTGTCTTCGTCGAAGCGGAAATGGCTTCCGAACGAGATGCGCTGGTTCGGCGCGAAGGTCGCGCCCGCGACGTAGTCGGAGCGGGTGGTGTCGAGGCCGGTGTCGAGCCCGGTGCGCGTGGCGTCGATCGCGGCGAAGGAGTTCTTGCCCCAGAGCTGGTACGACTGCCCCGCGAGCACGGCGAAGGTCGCGCCCGAGGTCGAGGTGAAGGTGTACTGCGCGCCGACATTGGCGCGGCTGCCTCCCTCGATCCGGTCGTAGCCCGAGAACTTGTCCCAGGCGAACAGCACGGTGTCGTCGAAGATCAGGCTCTGGGCGTCCTCGTTCGGCAGGCGGCCGATCTTGGTCTCGTTCGGCCGCAGGATGATCTGGGCGATGGGCTCGATCTGGTGCGCGCCGTCGGAGGTCTCGGCGACGAAGGGGAACCGGTATTCGAGGCCGACGCCCGCCATGCCGCGGAACAGCGCGTCCTGCTCGGTGCGCAGGAACGCGGCGGTGTTGGCGTCCGAATCAGGCCGCGTGTAGAGCAGGTCGCCGCGCATGAAGGCGAACGGCGTCCAGACCTGTCCGATCGGGTCGATGAACTGGCGGCGCCACTGCACGTCGCCGGAAATGCGGCTGTAGAGCCCGGCCGCGCCCACGAGGGCGTTGTTCTCTCGCGGCCGCATGCGATAGCGGGCGTAATCGTTGTCTTCGCGGTAGACGTTCGCGGCGTTGATGTTGAAGGCGAGTTCGCCGCCCGCCACCGGATGGTCGACGACGTAGTTGTAGTCGATGACCGGCGCGACCCACGGCAGGCGATCCTGCTGGTCGTAGCGCGTCAGGCCGTAGAACTGATAGGCGCGCGCCTCGAACCAGCTGCGGTCGCCCTGTCCGGTGAGATAGAGGGTCGACGTCGCGTCGTAGGGCGAGCCCCACAGATCGTAGTCGCTGCGGACCCACTTGTCCGAGACGGCGTTGACGTCCCAGCCCCAGGTCCATTTCTCGTTGATGGCGAACTCGCCCTTCGTCGAGACCGCCCAGCGATCCTTCTTGTCGCCGGGGCCGATGGTCAGGCCGGCGTCCGGATAGGGATTGCCGGTCTTCGCGCTGAACGCCGGGATCTTGTCGGAGAACTCGCTCGTGCCGAGCTGGTGGATGCCGGCGGCGCGGATCGAATAGGCGCCGTCGATGAGCTGCTGGCGATACTCGCCCTTCAGCATCACGCCCTGCTTCGTGGTCGGCACGGCGGACAGCGTGGCGTCCGACGTCGGCGACAGCACCCAGTAATAGGGAATCTCGACCGCGACGCCCACGTCGCCCGAGATGTTGATCTTGGGGGCGAGGAAGCCGGAGCGGCGCTTGACCGTCGGATCGGGGCTCGAGAAGTACGGCACCCATGCGATCGGGACTCCGAAGAACTCGAAGCTCGCGTTCTCGTAGTAGATCGTCTTTTCGTCCTGCCGCCAGATGATGCGCTTGGCCTTCACCTGCCAGAGCGGCGGCTTGTCAGGATTCTCGCGGCAGGGCTCGCAGGCCGTGTAGACGCCCCGGTCGAACACCATCGTGTTCCCGTTCTCGCGGCGGCCCTTGGCGGCGGCGAAATGGGTGCGCTCGACAGTCTCGAGGCGGAGCGGCTCGACGAAGCCGTCCTTGAAATTGTCCGTGACGTCCATCGAGTCGGCGTAGACGACGTCGCCGGTGCGCTCGGTCATCTTGACCCGGCCGAGCGCCTTCACGCGGTTCGCCTTCTGATCGTAGATCACCTTGTCGGCCTGCAGCGCGCGGCCGTCGTAGTAGATGTCGACGCCCCCGACCGCGGTCACGACCTCATGGTCGTAATCGTAGACGAGCTCCTTCGCCTCCATCAGCATCTTGGCGTTGGGGTCGTTCTTCTTGGCCGCGGCGCCCTTGAGGCCCGGCCCCGGCGCGAGCGGGTTCGGCGCGTGCGGACCCTGAAACGGCTTGGGACGCTTCGGGAGGATGCTGTCGACCGGAGGAACGCCGACTTCGGCGGCGACGAGCGCGGTCGGCGCCGCCCCGGCGAGCAACGCGGCGAGCGTCAGAAGGCCAGCCGAACGGACCAGCCGGACGGGGCGCGCGCCGTGCGTCAACCGTCTTCCCGATCCCACCGACACCTCACGCTCACGAACCTGCCGGCGGCGACGACGGGCGACGCGCACTCGCAAGCGCGCAAAAAACCCGCCGCCCCCGAACCGTCGGCGGCTGCCTGCCGGACATAAAGCACGAAGCCCGCCGCCGCGCCATCGCCAAAAGCGAGCGCGCCGCCTGCCGGGACGCCATGCGAGGAGCAAAGGAAGGTCCCTGAGACTCGAACAGATTCGGGCCTTTCGACGGGCGCGACCCCGATGCGCCGGGACGCAAAACGCAAACGCCGACGCAAGGGCGCAACAGAAGCTTGCGCACAGGCGCGGACGCGCAGAATGCCCGACGAGCCTTTACGAGCGGTGACCGAATCCTCGCCGCCGCCTCGCGGGGACTTGCCTCGTCCGTTCAGAAGATCGCGCTTCGGCATCGAACGGGTCGAACCTCTCGCAGGACGCGCCGACTCGGGCCGAGGCTCCGACGGAGGCGTCGCCGCACTTCAGGACGCGCTTCGATCGCGCGCAAGGCTCCGCGCCTCCGCCTGCGCTGGAAGGCCGACCCGCTGTCGTATAGATGAAACACCGCGAACCGATCCGGGCGGGGACGACGGGCCGAAGCGCCCGCGCCCGGCCGCAACTTCCGAGGACGCCACAGCCGATGTCGAAGTCGAACGAGCAGGCCGCGCCGCAGGCGACTGCGCCGCTGAAGATCTCCTTCCAGAAGCTCGGCGCCCCGGCGACCGGAGTGGTGGTGGCCCTTGCGGGCCCCGACCTCGCCTTCGGCGCGGCGACCGCCGCCTGGACGGAGCCGCTGCACGACACGCTGCTGCGCGCCGCCGCCGCCGACCGCTTCAAGGCCAAGGCCGGCGCCTCCTTCGAGCTGCTCGCGCCGGCGCTGCCGGGCGTCGACCGGCTGATCGTCGTCGGCGTCGGCGACGGCAAGGAGCCGGCCGACTGGGTCCGGCTTGGCGGCCAGATCCGGGGCAAGCTTCCTTCTTCGGCCGAGAACGTCGTGGTGCTGCTCGACGCCGCCGGCCATGTCTGCGACGCCGACGCCGCGGCCGACCTCGCGCTCGGGCTGAGGCTCAGGAACTACTCCTTCGACACCTACAAGACGAAGAAGAAGGACGACGAGCCGACGCCGCTGTCGAGGGTCACGATCGCGGTCGAGGACGAAAGCGCGGCCAAGAAAGCCTGGAAGGTCAAGGAAGGCCTCGCCGAGGGCGTCGAGATCGCCCGCACCCTTGTGAACGAGCCGCCGAACGTCCTGACCCCGACCGAATTCGCCAGGCGCGCGGGCGATCTCTCGAAGCTCGGCGTGGCTGTCGAGGTGATGGGCGAGAAGGATCTCAAGAAGGCGGGCTTCGGCGCGCTGCTCGCGGTCGGCCAGGGCTCCGAGCAGGAGAGCCGCGTCGTCGTGATGAAGTGGATGGGCGCCAAGGACAAGGACGCCCAGCCGCTCGCCTTCATCGGCAAGGGCGTGATCTTCGACACCGGCGGCATCTCGATCAAGCCGGGCGCCAGCATGGAGGACATGAAGGGCGACATGGCGGGCGCGGCCTGCGTGGTCGGCCTCATGCACGCGCTCGCCTCGCGCAAGGCCAAGGTCAACGTCATCGGCGCGATCGGCTGCGTCGAGAACATGCCGGACGGCAAGGCCTACCGGCCGGGCGACATCCTGACCTCGCTGTCGGGCCAGACCATCGAGGTGATCAACACCGACGCGGAAGGCCGCCTCGTGCTCGCCGACGTGCTGTGGCACGTGCAGCAGACCTACAAGCCGAAGTTCATGATCGACCTCGCGACGCTCACCGGCGCGATCCTAATCGCGCTCGGCGTCGACAACGCCGGCCTGTTCGCGAGCGACGACGAACTCGCCGACAACATCCTCAAGGCCGGCAAGGAAACCGGCGAAACGCTATGGCGCATGCCGCTCGGACCGGAATACGACAAGCTGATCGACTCGAAGTTCGCCGACATGAAGCAGACCGGCGGCCGCCACGGCGGCTCGATCACCGCGGCGCAGTTCCTGAAGCGCCACGTCAACGGCACCCCGTGGGCGCATCTCGACATCGCCGGCACCGGCATGGGCAGCCCCGCGAGCGACATCAACCGCAGCTGGGGCTCCGGCTGGGGCGTGCGGCTGCTCGACCGGCTGGTGAAGGACGCCTACGAGGGGTGACGGGCGCGCCTGCGTTCGATCCCGCCGCCGGGATCGAGATCCGCGAGATGGAGGACGGCGACGTCGAGGACGTCGTCGCCGTCTGGACGTCCGCGGGCGTGACGCGGCCCTGGAACGACCCGGCGAAGGATCTCGCCTTCGCCCGCCTCAACCCGCATTCCACCGTGCTGGTCGCCCTCGACGAGGGCCGCGTCGCCGCGACCGTGATGGTCGGGGAGGACGGCCATCGCGGATGGGTCTACTACCTCGCGGTCGATCCTGTGCGTCAGGGCAGGGGGCTCGGCCGGGCGGTCATGACGGCGGCGGAGCGATGGCTCGTCGCCCGCGGCGTCTGGAAGCTCCAGCTTCTGGTGCGCGAGGAGAATGTCGCCGTCCAGCGCTTCTACGAGCGCCTCGGCTACCGGGACCTGAGGACGGTCTGCATGCAGAAGGTCATCGGGTAAAGGTCCCGTGTTTCTCGGACCGTCTCGCTTTCGCCAGACGATTTCCGTCCGCGATGATTTCCTCGATGCTTTTTTCGCTGACCCCGCTTCTTCGGGAGGCATCGAGCCTCGCCCGAAGCTCGTCGATCGACATCGGCGGTTTGCGGCGCTCGTACTCGTTGCGCAAGAGGGCGAGCAGAAAGCCGCCAGCGTCGGCATAGTCGCTTTTCACGGCTTCCGCTTCGATCCAATCCGCAAGCTCATCGGGGAGGCAAAAGGTCATCTCGGCCATCAAGTATCCTCCACAGGCGGCGCAGTTTGAACGTTGTTTCAAATTGAACAACCCGCCGGCCATCTCGCCTGCTGACGCCGCCGTCCGCATCCTCCATTCTGTCGCCCGCCATGACCGACGTCTTCTTCTACCATCTCACCCGCCAGCCGCTCGACAAGGCGCTTCCCGCGCTGCTCGAAAAATGCCTCGAGCGGAACTGGAAGGTCGTGGTGCAGGCCGCCCAGCCGGAACGAATTTCGGCGCTGGACGACGCGCTCTGGACGTTCTCCGACGAGAGCTTTCTGCCGCATGGCAGCGGCGGCGACGGCCGCGACGAGACCGTCTGGCTGACGACGTCCGAAGCCAATCCGAACGGCGCGGCCGTCCGCGTGCTGGTCGACGGCGCGGAGCCGCCGGACCTCGGCGCGTATGAGCGGGCGCTGGTGATGTTCGACGGCCATGACGGCGAGGCGCTCGACGCCGCCCGCGCCCAGTGGAAGGCGCTCAAGGCGGCGGGCCACGCCGTCACCTACTGGAAGCAGTCCGACGACGGGCGCTGGAAGCGCGAGGCCTGAGCGGCCGGCCGACGGCGCCGGAAACCACGTCAGGGCGTCACGATCCCGTCCATCCGCACGACCTCAAAGTTGCGGCCCGCGACCTGGCGCAGCTCGCTCACCAGCCGGTCGTTTTTCCAGCGGTCGTCGGGCGCGCCGGACAGATACCAGTCGCTGCCGTTGTCGGCGACGAACATGCCGTAGGTCTTGAGCGCCTTGAGGATCGCCTTGGTCTGGCGGCTGAAGGAGGCCGGAATTTCGTAGCCGGCCTTGAGCCGGACCCGCATGCCCATCGGGGCGAGGTTCGGGTTCTGGTCCGACGACGCCCAGTGGGTCGCGGGCGGCACATAGGCGCGGCGCGAACGGCTCACCGTGAAGCGCAGCGCGTGCCGGATCTTGCCGGCCGCGACCTCGTCGTAGCGGACGAGGCCCGGAAAGATCGGCAGGCCGGCGGCGTCGGCGCTGGTCCAGCCTGGCTTGGCGGTCGGCCGGACGTCGTTCGAATCGAGATGGAAGACCGCGCCGGAATCGGCGTTCCAGCCGCCGTCGTCGCGCTTGAAGGCGCGATAGAGCTCGTAGAGCCGGTCGTTGTCACGGTCGACGACGATCAGGTGGCGGTCGCCGTCGAAGGGCTTGCCGTTCGGCTTATAGCCTTCGATCAGGGCTTTGGGCGGGATCGGGAAGGGGCCTTTGTCGCTCTGGTCGCCATAGGCCTTGTACTTAATCTTCACCTTCGCCCGTCCGCCCGAAACGATGAAGTAGGGAATGCCGAGGATCGAGCCGGCGTAGGTTCCCCGGCCGAAGTCCGGATGGAGTCCGCGGTCCAGCCCGATCGACGCGATGATGCGGTCCGAGTTCGGGTCGACCGGATCGTTGGAGACGTCGCGGTTCCAGGGATTGTCGGCCGGGAACGGGACCGCGCCGTTGAGGCTCGCGCCCTGGCCCAGCGAAGCGTCCGCGAGCGAGCCGTAGGTCGGCGGATCCGCGAGGGCGGTGCCGGAAAGAACCGCGAGAACGCATAGAGCCAGCGGCAGTCGCATGCGCATGCAGGCCTCCCCGGAAGTGATGTCCTGGATCGAGATCGGCTCGGATTGAGCACGCGTCATGCCCGCGCCTTCGCGGGCATCCACGACTTCGCGGCGGAGTTCGACGCTTAAGTCGTGGATACCCGGCTACGCCGGGCATGACGCGGTTCATTCGGAAGCGATCGCGCTCGAGCGATCGTACGCTCGCCGCGAAACCGCTGTCGTCGGCGATCTGCGCGGATCGCTAACAGGCGCTTGCGTGGTTCCGACAAGCGCGCGTGATCGGGCTCGAAGCGCGGCCGGCGACGCGCTATCTCGGCGTCCATGAACCGGCTTTCGCGCTTCGCCCTCGCCGCCGTGACGGCGGCCGCCCTGTCCCTCGCCCCGGCGATCGCCCAGGAGGCCGGGCCCAAGGGCGATCCGACCGCTCTGCCGGCCGACGTCTCCGCGAAGGAGACGGTCGCGACCGCCGACGACACGCTGTCCTACAAGGTCGCTGTCGAGCAGGCGCCGCTGCACGACCCGAAGGGCGAGAAGGTCGCCGAGATCGTGGTGACGAGCTACGTGCTGGAGCGGTCGGATCCCGCGACGCGGCCCATCACCTACGCGTTCAACGGCGGACCGGGGGCCTCCTCCGCCTGGCTCAATTTCGGCGGGCTCGGGCCGAAGCGGCTTCCGTTCGGAAACGCCGGCAACACGCCGTCCGATCCGCCCGTGCTCGTCGACAACGCCGAGACCTGGCTCGCCTTCACCGACCTCGTCTTCGTCGATCCCGTCGGAACCGGCTACAGCCGTCTGGCCGGCTCGGGCTCCGGCGACCGCTTCTGGTCGGTCGAGGGCGACGTCCAGACGCTGTCGCGCGTCGTCGCCAAGCACCTCGCGGCGAAGAACCGGCTGATGTCGCCGGTCTTCCTTGCGGGCGAAAGCTACGGCGGCTTCCGCATCCCGCGCATCGCCCGCGAGCTTCAGGGCCGCGACGGCGTCGGCGTCAGGGGGCTGATCGCGATCTCGCCCGCGCTCGATTTCTCGATCCGGCAGGGCGAGCCGGCCTCGCCGATCCCCTACGTGACCGTGCTGCCGTCGCTCGTCGCGGCGAAGCGCGAGCGCGACGGCAAGACGGACATCTCGCGCGCCGACCTCGCCGACGCCGAGGCCTACGCGACCGGCGAGTTCCTGACGGATCTGATGAAGGGGCCGCGCGACAGGCAGGCGGTCGACCGCATCGTCGCGCGGGTGTCGGAGCTGACCGGTATCGAGCGCGAGCAGGCGGCCCGGCAGGGCGGGCGGATCGCGATCCGGAGTTTCGCCCGCGAGTTCCGCCGCGGCGAGGGCAAGGTCGGGTCGCTCTACGACGCCAACGTCACGGCGTTCGATCCGAATCCCTTCTCGGCGCGGGCCGATTTCGACGACCCGATTCTCGACGGCGCGCGTGCGCCGCTGACGCGCGCCGCCGTCGACTTCTACGCCCGCGAGATGGGCTATCGGGTCGACCGCCGTTACGAGCTGATCGCGAGCGACGTGAACCGCGCATGGAAATGGGGATCGGGGACCGACGCGCCCGAATCCGGAAGCGCGCTGCGCGAGGCGCTCGCCGCCGACCCTCGGCTGCGCGTCCTCGTCGCCCACGGCGCGACCGATCTCGTCACCCCCTACATGGAGTCCAAGATCGTGCTCGATCAGATTCCGGCCTTCGGCGACGCGCAGAGGGCCGATCTCAAGGTCTATCCCGGCGGGCACATGTTCTACACGCGCGACGCCTCCCGCGCGGCGCTGACGCGCGACGTCCGGGCGCTTTACGAGGCGGCGGCGAAGTGACCTCGCGTCACTTCAACGGATCGAACTCGATCCCGTCGCCGATCGCGTCGATCGTCGGCCCCTGCGCGGCGGGCGCCTTGCGCCAGACGGTCTTCTGCTTCTTCGGGTCCTGATCGACGCGGCCCTTCGCGTCGCTCATCCGGCCGCTCAGATAGTTGATGCTGATCGTCTCGGTTTCGCCGGTGTTGCGCTGCGTGTCGGTGCGGTCGTAGCCGACGAGGCGCAGCGTCCCGTCATCGAGGCGGAACGTGAAGGCGACGTCGGACGCGCCCCATCCGCCGGCGTTGGCGAACAGCGAGATCGCGACCCTCACCGATCCGCGCGCGATCGACAGGCCGCCGTCGGCCGAGAAGGCGTCGTCGATGTTGGGCTGAACCCGGCGCGGAATGAGCGTCGCGTTTTGGACCGCGAGGCGATAGCCGCCGCCGGCGGCGAGCGCGACGCCGAGGATGCGCGGATTGGTGTCGATCTCGTCGCCGCCGATACCGTCCGGGTTCTTCAGCACGAGCGCCGGATCGGCGCCGTGGAGGACGAAGGCGGCGTCGTCCTTGCCGTCGCCGTCGAGGTCGCCGGTCGCCTTCGCCTCAACGCGCCACGCTTTCGGAGCGAAGCCGTCGATCGAGGCGGCGGTCGCCGACAGCGTCGGGATCGGCGCGGGCGGCGGATCGTCGAACGCCGCGGCGGGCGTCGCGAGCAGCATCAGGACGGGAAGGGCGAGGCGACGGCGCATGCCGGCTCCATGAGGACGTCGGACAGGCTCAGCCTAAGGCCAATCTCCTAACAGGAAGAGGTCTCAGCCGCCGGAAGCGGGCGCCATCATCGTGAGGTTCGGCTCGTATCGCAGCGCGACGATGACGCCGAGCGACGCGCTGGCGAGAAACGCCCAGCCCGACGCCGCTCCGACGGCGACGCCCGCGATCGCCTCGCCCGTGATGGCGCCGAGGGCGGTCATCGCGGAGAAGCCGAGCAGCAGGCCGCCCACCACCATGTCGCGCCCCTCGCGCCGCGTGAAGCCGGCGATCGCGAAGCGGCCCGATGACAGCGCGGCCGAAAACGCCCCGCAGAGGAAGCCGAGCAGGATGACGACGTGCTCCGTCAGTCCCAGCGCGGTGAGCGGCACGACGATGCCGCCTACGCCCGTGTCAAGGCCGGGTATCGCCGTCGGCGCGAGGCCGAGCGCGGTCGCGAGCCGCCGGGCGACCGTGGCGCATTCGGCGATGAGGCCGAGCGGCTCGCCCGCGGCGTAGCTCGTGGCGACGAGGGTTCCGAGCAGCGCGCCCGCGGCCCATGCGGGCCACGGCTCGACGAAGATCCTGCGGGCGAGAGGCAGGACGGGGCCCGCGCGCGGGCGAAAGCGCCACAGCGCCGCCGCCATCGCCGCCGCGACCGCGAGTTCGAGCGCGAGCGTCCCGAACAGTCCGAAAAAGTCCGGCAGCCAGGGCGCCGGCGCGCCGTCGACCGCGAAGCGCCAGGTGAACGGCCAGAGCGCGACGCCCGCGACGAAGCCGGCGAAGGTCGCGAGCAAAGCGGGAACGGCGATCAGCGAGCCTTCGCTGAGACGGCGCATGTGCACCATCACGCCCCCGCGCGCGATCACGGAGGCGACGCCGAAGAAGAAGCCTGCGATCGGCAGCAGCCAGTGCACCGGCCCGATGCGCGCCGTCTCCGGGGGAACGAGCCCGAAGGCGCCGAGCGTTCCGAGCGTCAGCGTCGCCGCGACCGCGAGCGCCGTCACGAAGCCGAGCAGCTGGCCGGAATCGCGAAGCTGGAGCAGGTCGCGCCAGGCCCGCACGAGCGAGAGCTCGCCCCGCTGCAGCGCGACGCCGAAGAACAGTCCCGCGACGAGCGACAAGCTTCGCGCGCCGAAACCGCCGTCGAGAACGGCGAAAAGCCCCGCGACGCCGAGCGAGGCGGCCATGACGAGCACTCCGAGGACAGGCCTCGGCTCGGAGAGGCGCTTCCAGAAGAGCGGCCGCGCGGTCACGCGACGGCCGCCTCCTCGAGCTCGGCGCTGGCGCCGAGCCATGTCTCTTCCGCCTCGGAGAGCGCGTGGGCGAACTCGTCGCGGCGCCGGCCGAGCGCAGCGGCCTTCTTCGGCTCGTTCGGAAAGCCGCCGCCGGCCTCGAGTTCGCCGTCGATCTTGGCGATCTCCGACTGGCACTGGCCCATCAGCTCCTCGAGCGAGGCGATCTTCTTCTTGAGCGCTCCGACGTCGACGCGCTTCTCGGCCCGTTCGGCGGATTTCCCGGTGCCGCCGCCGGCGTTCTTCGAGGCGCGGCCGGAGCCTTCGGCTGAGAGGATGTACTTGCGATAGTCGTCGAGGTCGCCCTCGAAGGCGCGCACGCCGCCGTCGGCCACCAGCCATAGCCGGTCGGCGGTCGCGTCGAGCAGGTGACGGTCATGGCTGATCAGGATGACCGCGCCCGAAAACTCGTTCAGCGCCTGGGCGAGGCTCTCGCGGCTGTCGATGTCGAGATGGTTGGTGGGCTCGTCGAGAATCAGGAGGTGCGGCCCGTGGAACACCGCGAGGCCGAAGGCGAGGCGGGCCTTCTCGCCGCCCGACATCTTCTCGACCTTGGTGTCGGCCTTGAGGCC
The DNA here is from genome assembly GCA_003241695.1 of Ancylobacter novellus. Classification (GTDB taxonomy): domain Bacteria; phylum Pseudomonadota; class Alphaproteobacteria; order Rhizobiales; family Methylopilaceae; genus Methylopila. The sequence continues at coordinate 458,288 of QFPN01000002.1, forward strand.
CGAAAAGCCGATCTGCGCGACCTTTGAGCGAACCTGCGCGTCGCTCGCGCCGGGCATCCGCTGGCGGATGTGGTCATAGGCCGAGCCGTCGAGATTGAGGTCCTCGACCTGATGCTGGGCGAAGAAGCCGACCTGCATCCGCTCGGACTTCGACAGCCGGCCGCCCTGCGGTTTCAGCCGGTCGGCCAGAAGCTTGGCGAAGGTCGACTTGCCGTTGCCGTTCGAGCCGAGCAGCGCGATGCGGTCGTCGGGATCGATGCGCAGGTCGAGCTTCTTCAGGATCGTGAGGTCGCCGTAGCCGGCCGAGACGCCGTCGAGCGCGAGCAGCGGCGGCGCAAGCTCCTTCTCGGGCTCGGGGATCCGGAACGGCACCACCGAGCGCTCCACCACCGCGTTGATCGGCTGCATCTTGGCGAGGCGCTTGACGCGCGACTGCGCCTGCGTGGCCTTGGAGGCCTTGGCCTTGAAGCGCGCGATGAAGGCCTCGAGCCGCGCCCGCTCCTCGGACTGCGCCTTGGCGGCCTTCTGGTCGAGCATGAGCTTCTCGCGCCGTCCGGCGTCGAAGCGGTCGTAGTCGCCCTTCCAGAGGTTCAGCTTGCCGTTCTCGAAATGCAGGATGTGGTCGACCGAGGCGTTGAGCAGGTCGCGGTCGTGGCTGATGACGAGGACGGTGCGTGGATATTTCGCCAGATAGTCCTGCAGCCAGAGCGTGCCTTCGAGATCGAGATGGTTCGTCGGCTCGTCGAGCAGCAGCAGGTCGGGTTCGGAGAACAGAACGGCCGCGAGCGCGACGCGCATCCGCCAGCCGCCCGAGAAGTCCGCGCAGGGACGCTGCTGGGCGTCTTCGTCGAAACCGAGGCCCGACAGGATCTTCGCGGCGCGCGAGGGCGCCTCGTAGGCGTCGATGTCGATGAGCCGGGTGACGATGTCGGAGATTCGCTCCGGGTCGGTCGCGGTCTCCTGCTCGGCGAGCAGGGCCGCGCGCTCCTTGTCGGCGGCGAGCACCACGTCGATCAGCGCTTCCGGTCCTGACGGGGCTTCCTGCGCCACGCGGCCGAGCCGGGCGGATTTCGGGAACGAGATCGAACCGTCGTCCGGCTGCATGTCGCCGGCGATCAGCTTGAACAGGGTCGTCTTCCCCGTCCCGTTCCGGCCTACGATTCCGACGCGCGCCCCTTCAGGGACGGCGACGGTCGCGCCGTCGATGAGCGTGCGGCCCGCGATGCGGGCCGTGAGGTCGTTCACATGGATCATGACGGCCGCTCTTGTGCAGCCGCGGAGGCTGCGCCGCAAGAGGGCCGGACGCCGCGCCGCGCGTCAGAAAAGCGTCGCAGGCGCGTCGTCCGGCTGTCGTGGCCCCCGGTGCATCTGGAGCCATTCCAATTCCAGACGTTCACCGAAGGCCATGCAAATGACCGATCAGATCATGCCCAGCGAAAACGCCGTCCTCGACGAGGAAGCGACCGGCATCGACCGGCCCGGCCTCCACGCCGCAGTCGGCGAGCGTCCGCGCAACGAACATTTCGGCGAAGTCCTCGCCCGCAACATCGCCCGCCGCTCGTTCCTGCTCGGCGCGGCCGCGACCGTGCCGGTCCTGATGACGGCCAAGATTCCGGGTCTCGGCGGCGAAGCGTCGGCCGCGGGGATCGCCGCCGACGAGGTCGGCTCCGCCGCCGCCAAGGACCGCCTGACGTTCAAGCCGATCCTGCCGAGCCAGGAAGACAGGGTCATCGTTCCGGAGAACTACGAGTCCGAAATTCTGATCCGCTGGGGCGATCCGCTCTTCGAAGGCGGTCCTGAATTCAACGCCAAGAACCAGGGCAAGAAGAAGCAGGAACGGCAGTTCGGCTACAACAACGACTTCGTCGGCTATTTCCCGCTGGGCGACGACCAGAGCGCGCTGCTCTGCGTCAATCACGAGTACACCACCGGCGTCGACATGTTCCGCGACTACGCTCCGGGCGTGAACAAGCGGCAGGCCGACGTCGAGATCGCCGCGCATGGCGGCTCGGTGGTCGAGATCAAGAAGACCGACGGCCGCTGGTCGGTGGTCAAGAGCGACACGTACAACCGTCGCATCACCGGCACGACCAAGATGAAGATCACCGGTCCGGCCGCCGGCCACCGCCTGATGCGGACCAGCGCCGACTCCAAGGGCAAGACCGCGCTCGGCATGCTCAACAACTGCTCGGGCGGCAAGACCCCCTGGGGCACGTGGCTGACCTGCGAGGAGAACTTCAACCAGTACTTCGCCAACTCGGCGCTCGTGACCGACGTGGAAGTCAAGGCCGTCCATGCCCGCTACGGCGTCGCGAGCGGCGCGACGAACCGCAAGTGGGAAGCGTTCTACGACCGCTTCGACTGCGTGAAGGAGCCGAACGAGCCGTTCCGCTTCGGCTGGGTGGTCGAGATCGACCCCTACGACCCCACTTTCGTTCCCCGCAAGCGCACGGCGCTCGGCCGCGCCAAGCATGAAGCCGCGACGACGATCCTCGCCAAGGACGGCCGCTGCGTCGTCTACACCGGCGACGACCAGCAGTTCGACTACGTCTACAAGTTCGTGTCGAAGAACAAGGTCGACACCGAGGTCCGCGAGAACAACTTCGACCTGCTCGACGAAGGCGTGCTCTACGTCGCCAAGTTCTCCGACGACGGCACGGGCGAGTGGCTCGAACTGTCGATGAACAATCCGGTTCTCGCCTCGCAGTTCAAGAACGACGGCGAGATCATGATCAAGACCCGCCTTGCGGCGGACGCGGTCGGCGCGACCGCGATGGATCGTCCGGAAGACTGCCAGCCGAACCCGGTCAACGGCCGCGTCTACCTGACCATGACCAACAACTCGGCCCGCACCACCCTGCGTCCCAACGCCGGCGAAGTCGCCGCCAATCCGCGCGTGCCGAACTTCTCGGGCCACATCATCGAGGTCGACGAAGGCGACGACGGCGACCACGCCGCGATCACCTTCAAGTGGCGGATCTTCCTGCTCTGCGGCAATCCGGAGATCGATCTCAAGACCAAGAAGGCCGAGCTCCAGCCGGGCCTCAGCTCGAAGGCGACCTTCTTCGCGGGCTACGCCGACGCGACGAAGCTCGGCAAGGTCGCGGCGCCGGACAACATCGCGTTCGACGGAGAGGGCAACCTCTGGATCGCGACCGACGGCCAGCCGTTCAACGCGGACATCGGCAACCCGAACGACGCCATGCACGTCGTCCCGACCGCCGGTCCCGACCGCGGTTATCTGCGGCAGTTCCTCTCCGGCCCGAAGGGCTGCGAGATCTGCGGTCCGGAGTTCTCGGACGACTTCACCACCCTGTTCGCCGCGATCCAGCATCCGGGCGAAGACGGCGGCTTCCCGAACACGATCAGCACCTGGCCCGACAACAAGCCATACGCTCGCCCGGCGCTCGTCACCGTCCGGAACGTGCAGGGCAAGAAGATCGGCCGCTGAACGGCCGACGACCTCCTGAACTGAAGGAGCCCGGGCCGGCGGCGGCCCGGGCTTTTTCAGACAGGGGCTTCATCGAGCCGCCGAGCGGGCGCGGCGACGAGGATCGCTAATGTCGGCTGGAACCGTTCGAGTTGTCACCAACGGCAGCCTTCATGGCCTCAGGTGAATTTGCCGAGGAAACGACAGAAATTTCAGCCCGATCACGACCTGAGTCTTTTGCGACATAAAGCATCGCGTCGGCCCTTTGGAACATGTCGTCGATGCAAGCAGCGTCAGTCGCGGGATCGACGATTGCGATTCCTATGCTGGTCGAGATGACGCAAGAATTCCCATCGCCCAAAATGATCGGATCACGCAGCGACAATCGCAGTCGGTCCGCAAAGGCGAGCGCCTGACCTTCGGAACAGCCGACAACCATCACGGCGAATTCCTCGCCGCCAAGGCGGCCGAACAGGTCCCCAGCGCGCAGGCAGCCGCGGATCCGGCCCACGAAGGCGATCAGGACTTCGTCGCCAGCTGCATGACCGTAAGTATCGTTCACCGCCTTGAAATGATCGAGGTCAAACATCAGCAACGCGCAGGGCCGGGTGGCGTCTGCGAGCTGTTTCCGGGCGTCGTCCCGGAAAGATTTTCGATTGAAAACGCCCGTCAACGGATCGTGCATCGCAAGGTGCCGCAGTTTAACGAGAAGGTCGTTACGGCTTTGCGTCACGCAGGCCAGCATGATTGGCGCGATGGCGACAAGAGATACTCCCAGCCGCAATGAAACGAGCGCGTTCTCGTCATGTAGCGGCGTTGGAAAATATCCGGCCGAGATGACCACGAGCGTCCAGATGCCGTACAGCAGCGTCAAGACCGCGGTCGCGAACACGGGATAGACGAGAGCGCACCACAACAATGCGGGAACCGGAAAGGCGATCGCTCCCGGGCCTCCGATGAAAGCGGCGGCGGCGAAGGAGGCCAACAGTACGCTCGCAGGAGGAATGTCGACCGTCCTCAAGGCGAGAGGCGTCCGCAGCCTTCGTCGCCAGTCGGACGCGGCCGGGAATGACAAAATGACGGGCAAGATCGTGACGTAGTTGACGAATTCCGTCGCGAACCAAAACGTCAGGCCGGTCATGGCGCCGCTGTCGAAGAGTATGGGATTGGCGACGCTGCCGACCGCTCCGGCCGCGGCTCCTCCGGCCGCCGCGGCGAGAAGGAGATGAAGCATGGCGGTGGGCTGCCGCAGGCCGGCCTTTCCGGACGGCGAGTTTGTGTAGACCAGGTATGCGGCCACGACGCCGGCCATATTGGCGCTGGTGAGGATCAGCGTTTTGAACGGCGGGGATCCCGTCAGCAGATCGGCCGCGAGGAACGCGGCGGCCCCTCCAAGCCATCCGAAGAGATCCCGCGACGACGACCGGATAAGGAGCCCGAGCATCACCGCGTTGGCGGGCCAGAACGTCGCCAGAAATCCGACAGGTCGCGTCCAGATGCCGAACAGGCAGGCGACGAAGACCGCCGCGGCGAGAAAAGCGGCGGACGTCAACATGCGGTCGATCGATCTTGGCGTACTCAAAAACTGAGCCGCAGGAGGTTGATCATATCTCCGCCCCCCTCCTCAGCGACGCCGGAATGTCAGAGGCGCAATTCTGGGTTGAGGCAGTATAAGGCTATATTCTCTGTCATCCAGACGCATTCATGCCGCGGTCGCCCGCGGGAGGGAGCTATTCGCCGTCGCGCCGGCGTCGTAGCGAAGCCCCGCGATTTCGAACGCTCCACTGTCCCCGTCGAGACAAAAATAACGACCGTAAACAGCCGTGCGGAAGCAAACCATCGCAAATGCCGCGTCACACGAGCATGGACGAGATCGCTCCCGCTTACAGGCCGTTCGTCGTCGGTTTCTGCGTGACGGATTTAGCCGCGCCTCTTCGTTTCGGCTGTGATGCGCCCATGTAAAAGGCCGCAGCGGCGGAGAACGGCGTGACGATCCAGATCCACTTCGACAACAGCTATGCGAGGCTGCCCGAGACCTTTCACCGCCGCGTCTCGCCGACGCCGGTCGAGGCGCCGCGGCTCGTCGCGCTCAATCGCGGGCTCGCGCGCGAGCTCGGCCTAGACCCGGACGCGCTGGCGAGCGAGGAAGGCGCGGCGACGCTGGCCGGGAACGCCACGCCGCCCGGATCCGAGCCGATCGCGACCGCCTATGCCGGGCACCAGTTCGGCCAGTTCGTCCCGCAGCTCGGCGACGGCCGCGCGATCCTCCTGGGCGAAGTGGTCAGCCCCGCCCGCGGCCGCGTCGACATCCAGCTCAAGGGCGCGGGCAGGACGCCGTTCTCGCGCCGGGGCGACGGCCGCGCCGCGCTTGGGCCGGTGCTGCGCGAATATCTCTTCAGCGAGGCGATGGCGGCGCTCGGCGTTCCGACCACGCGGGCGCTCGCGGCGGTCACGACCGGCCAGCCGGTCCAGCGCGAGCGGGTCCTGCCCGGCGCGGTGCTGACGCGCGTCGCCTCGAGCCATATCCGGGTCGGCACCTTTCAGTATTTCGCCGCGCGCGGGGACCTCGATGCGCTGAAGGGCCTGATCGACCACGTCGTCGCGCGCCACTACCCAGAAATCGCCGGACGGGACGACAAGGCGCTGGCGCTGCTCGAAGCCGTCGTCGGCCGTCAGGCGCGGCTCGTCGCGCAATGGATGACGGTCGGCTTCGTCCACGGCGTCATGAACACGGACAACTGTTCGGTCGCGGGCGAGACGATCGACTACGGACCCTGCGCCTTCCTCGACGCCTACGACCCGGCGGCGGTCTACAGCTCGATCGACGAACACGGCCGCTACGCCTACGCCAACCAGCCGGCGATCGCGCACTGGAACCTGGTGCGGCTCGCCGAATGCCTGCTGCCCTTCATCTCGAGCGACGAAAAGGAGGCGATCGCCCGCGCCACCGCTGCGATCGACGGCTTCGGGCCGGCGTTCCAGCATGCGGTGCTGGGCGGATATCGCCGCAAGCTCGGCCTCACCGTGGAGCAGGCGGACGACGGCGTTCTGATCGACGACCTGCTCGATCGGATGGCGGCCGGCAAAGCGGACTTCACCCTGACGTTCCGCGCGCTCGGCGCCGTCGCCGGGAGCGGATCGCCGGACGCCGCGCGGCGGCTGTTCGACGATCCGGCGTCGTTCGACGACTGGGCGACCCGCTATCGCGAGCGTCTGGGCGCGGAACCGGTCGACCCGACGGCGCGGCGCGCGGGCATGGACGCGACGAACCCGGCGGTCATCCCCCGCAACCATCACGTCGAGGCCGTTCTGGCCGCGGCGGTCGAGGAGGGGGACATGGCGCCGTTCGAGAGGTTCGCGGCCGTCCTGGCGGATCCGTTCTCCGCCGCCGCGGAGGCGTCGCCCTACGCCGCTCCGCGTCCGGCCGACGCCGGGGCTCACCGCACCTTCTGCGGCACGTAGGCGAGGGCGCCTGGCGCTCTCAGCCGGGGCGGAAACCGAGCGCGGGCCTTATCCCGCCTTCAGCCGCTTCGCCGCGGCGGGGGCGAAATAGGTCAGCACGCCGTCGGCGCCGGCCCGCTTGAACGCCGTCAGGCTCTCCATCATGGCGGCCTCGCCGTCGAGCCAGCCGTTCAGCGCGGCCGCCTGGATCATCGCGTATTCGCCCGAGACCTGATAGGCGTAAGTGGGCATCCTGAACCGATCTTTCAGCCGGCGCACGACGTCGAGATAGGGCAGGCCGGGCTTCACCATCAGCATGTCCGCGCCCTCGGCGACGTCGAGTTCCGCCTCGATTTCCGCCTCGTCGCCGTTGGCCGGGTCCATCTGGTAGGTCTTCTTGTCGCCGACGAGCGCCTTCCTGGTGCCGATCGCGTCCCGGAACGGGCCGTAGAAGGCGGAGGCGTATTTCGCAGCGTAGGACATGATCTGGACGTCGGCGAAGCCCGCGCCGTCGAGCGCCGAGCGGATCACGCCGACCCGGCCGTCCATCATGTCCGACGGCGCGATCACGTCGGCTCCGGCTTCCGCCTGCGTCAGCGCCTGTTGCGCGAGCGCGGCCACCGTCGCGTCGTTCAGGATCCGGTCGCCGGACATCAGCCCGTCATGGCCGTGGCTCGTATAGGGATCGAGCGCGACGTCGGTGATCAGGCCGATCTGGGGAACCTCGCGCTTCAGCGCCTTCAGCGCCCGGCAGACGAGATTTCCGGGGTTCTGCGCCTCCGATCCGTCCGGATCGCGCAGCGCCGGATCCGTATAGGGAAACAGCGCCACCGCCGGAACGCCGAGCGCGGCGGCTTCCGAGACCGCGCGCGTCGCTTCGTCGACGCTGAGGCGGTCGACCCCGGGCAGCGAGGCCACGGGCTCGCGGCGCTTTTCGCCGTCGACGAGGAAGATCGGCCAGATCAGGTCGTCGACGGTCAGCGTCGTCTCGCGCGTCAGGCGGCGGGACCAGTCGGCCTTGCGGTTGCGGCGCGGCCGGCGGGGCAGGTCGAGCGTCCCGTCGGGCGCGCGGGCGCCGTCGCCCATCGTGCGGAGCTTTCCGATCGTCTCATGCATGACTGGCGGCCTCCGGACCGTCTTCCGTTGACGCGAGGCATAGCACCGCGACGGGGGGCGGCACAAAGCGGAGCGGGTTTGCGCGAGGAGGGGGAGTCGGCCACAAAAGCGCCCTGACCTAGAAGCCGGCCTCCCCCCGAGCCGGCGCAAGGGAGGCGCGATGTCGGCCGAAGACGACCGAAGCGATCCGCCGCCGCTGTCGGCGCGCGACCAGAGGCTCGCAGCCGACAGGGCGACGCGGCCCTGGAGCTGGCGGCTCGGCCTGTTCCTGCGCGCGCTGTCCGTGTTCGAGATCGCCAAAGGCCTGGTCCATTGGGGGCTGCTGATCGGTTCAGGCGGCGACGCCGAGCCGCTGGCCTCGGCCTCGCCCTCCTGGTTCCTGGCGACGGTGTTCTTCGCCGTGGCCGATCCCGTCGCGGGCGTCGGCCTGTGGGTCGGCGCGGCGTGGGGCGTCGCCATCTGGCTGATCGCCGCGCTCGGACAACTGGCGGCCGTCGCGCTCGGGCGGGACGGAGGGATCGGTCTGGCGGTCGCGGCCGTCACCGTTCTCGCGATGATCGCCTATGTCGCGCTGTCCGCGATGGCGCGTCGCGAGGCGCGCTGAACGGACAAAAAGCGGTCAACCGACCATTTCGTCGTCCGAGCGGATCTTCCGCGGATCCGTTCCAGATGGTTTCCGCAATTTGAATGAAAAATGAAGATCGATTTACGTCTGTCGCAGCAACTCTCTGAAGACCTTGGGAGGAAAGAGTCTGTTTAGTTTGAGAGATAAATACAATTTTCATCACGCCATTTAAGCGCATTTTCAGAAGCGCGACCTATCTTCGAGATCAAAGGGACGCGGTGAGAAAGCGACGTCTCAAGTAGATCGACAGACAGGAAGGCGTCACCCCATGAAGACCTCTGCCCGCCGAATGGAGACAGCCCCCGCCGCCGACGTCGCCGAGTCGTCGGTCCGTCCGCTTTACCTTGAGGCCCTGACGCTGGTCGAGCGGCTGCACCGCCGCCTTCTCGACGTCATCAAGGACGAGTTCGACCGCCGCGGCCGCTCCGACATCAACTCGGTGCAGGCTCTGCTGCTGTACAACATCGGCGACGCGGAGCTGACCGCCGGAGAACTGCGCACCCGCGGCTACTATCTCGGCTCCAACGTCAGCTACAATCTGAAGAAGCTCGTGGAGATGGGCTATCTCAGCCACCAGCGCTCGCGGATGGACCGCCGCTCGGTGCGGATCAGCCTGACGGAGCTCGGCCAGGAGATCCACGACATCGTCGACGGCCTCTACGCCAAGCACGTCCGCACCATCGAGCAGGTCGGCGGCATCAACGCCGACGACTTCAAGACCCTGAACGTCGCGCTCGTGCGCCTCGAGCGCTTTTGGACCGACCAGATCCGCTTCCGTCTCTGATCGGGGGCCTCCGTTCGGAGGCAGAACCGTCAAACGCCCTGCAAAGCCCGCCGCGACCGCCGTCGCGGCGGGTTTTTCGCATTATGGACCGTCGCTCGAGACGTCGCCGGCCCGTTGACATCACCGTGCGCCGGCGGCGTCGCTTCGTCCGCGACATCGTTCCGCCTCAAACACGCGGCATTCGGAAATCTTCGGCAGGCTCCTCGGACGTCAGGCGTTTCGCGCATTCACGGCGTCGGATCGCGCAGGAGCTTCCGGAGCGCGGCGCAGGCCTCGGGTCGGGGTTCGTTAACCATGGCTCGGTCATCTTGCGCTTGCACGGACGATGTGAGGCAGCTGGAGCTCGGATTGACGTGACGGATCGGCCTTCTGACCTTTCGGCGACGACGCGCCGCGGCGCTCTCAAGATCGGCCTCGGCGCAGCCGCGGCCGGCGCCTTCGCAGGCGCGGCCTCGGCGCAGGAGATGAACCTGTTCTCCTCGCAGGCCGAGTGGAAGGACCGCTACGACGCCTCGTCGGGCGCGGCCGCCACCCGCACATCATCGTCGCGCGTGCCGACGCTCAGCCCCGAGACCGCGCAGGCCACCGAGCAGGCGATCGCAGGCTATCGCGATCTCGTCGCGCAGGGCGGCTGGAATCCGGTTCCCGGCGGCCCGCGGCTCAAGCTCGGCTCGACCGGCGAGCGCGTCGTAGCGCTGCGCCGCCGGCTCATGGTCACCGGCGATCTCGCCCAGAACCTCGGAATGTCGCCGACCTTCGACAGCTACGTCGAGGGCGCGGTGCGCCGCTTCCAGGCCCGCCATGGCCTGATTCCCGTCGGCGTCGTCGGCGACGACACGATGCAGTCGCTCAACATTCCCGCGGCGACCCGCCTGCGCCAGCTCGAGATCAACCTCGTGCGCATCCGCACCATGGCGAACGGCAATCTCGGCCAGCGCTACGTGATGGCGAACATTCCGGCGGCGGAAGTCGAGGCGGTCGAGAACGGCATGGTGGCGGCGCGCTACACCGCCGTCGTCGGCAAGGTCGACCGCGCCTCTCCGGTTCTCGACGCCAAGATCCTGCAGGTGAACCTCAACCCCTTCTGGACGGTCCCCGCCTCCATCGTGAGGAAGGACCTCATCCCGCAGATGCAGAAGGACCCGCAATACCTCACCAAGAAGAACATCCGCATCATCGACAAGAGCGGCGCCGAGATCTCGCCCGAGCAGGTGAACTGGAACACCGACGAGGCGATCAACTACATGTACAAGCAGGATCCCGGCGAGGACAACTCGATGGGAACCGTGCGCCTCAACATGCAGAACCAGTTCGGCGTCTACATGCACGACACGCCCTCCAAAAACCTGTTCGGCGACAACGCCCGGTTCCATTCCTCGGGCTGCATGCGCGTGCAGAACGTCAAGGAGCTGTGCACCTGGCTCCTGAAGAACCAGACGAACTGGGACCGCCGCTCGCTCGACGCCGCGATCAAGACCGGCAACCGCATCGACATCCAGGTGACGCCGCCGGTGCCGGTCTACTGGCGCTACATTTCCGGCTGGGGTTCCGCCGACGGCACGGTGCAGTTCCGCGAGGACATCTACGGCCAGGACGGCACGGGCGAACTCGCGATGGCCGACGGCGGCGCGAGCCAGGCGACCGGGGCGGGCCAGCGGTGACCTATCGGCGGCCTTTCGGCCGCCCGGCGGGCGGCGCATCCGCGGACCCCTCGGGACCCCGCGGCGAGGTGCTGTTCGAGTTCGTCACGCGCGGCAACGCGACCCGCTGCGCGGCGATCGACGCCGCGACCGGGGTTGAGGTGGTCGTGGTCGGACCGCCGGCCGCGGGCGAAGCCCATCTGAAGACCGTGGCGCTGAGAAAGCTCAGGATGCGGCTGGCGCAGGGGTGAGAGCGCGACCGGAGTCCTTCGCATGGATGACGATGCGGAAAGCCGGTTCGAAAGCGGCTCAATCTCGGTCAAAAGAGAGCGCTGAAGGTCGCCGCGATGAAGCCCGAGGATCTCGACCGGCTTCTGCGAGATGACGAGGACTGAGGACCATCCGGCGCGGCGCTGTCGCTCGATGCAAAGGCCGCGAGGCCGTTTCCGAGCGCGAAGCTCGAAAACATCCGAGGTTCCGCGGGAGGGGCTTCCAGGGCCTGTGGGGGAATCGTAGTGCGCTAAGCGATCGGAAGTCGTGAATGCCCGAGACAAGCTCGGGCATGACGGTCGAGGCGATCTCGCCCGTATCCAAAAGCGTCTGGCGATCGTGTCGAGCGCCCCTTTACGCCCGAACAAAAAGAGAACATGAATATCGCGTCCGCCGCGTTCCGTCGGTGTGGACAAGCGGTCCGGGGCCGACAGTTCGGCGGCGACTTGTGCGCGGCGCGGGACTAGGGTGCGGGCCGGCCCTTTAGCGAAGGACAGCAGGAGAGCGACGATGGCGGGCAGCGTGAACAAGGTCATTCTGGTCGGCAATCTCGGCCGGGACCCCGAGGTGCGCCGCCTCAACTCCGGCGAGCCGGTGGTGAACCTGCGCATCGCGACCTCCGAGACCTGGCGCGACAAGCAGTCGGGCGAGCGGCGCGAGCGGACCGAGTGGCATCAGGTCGTGATCTTCAACGAGAACCTCGCCAAGATCGCCGAACAATATCTTCGCAAGGGCTCGAAGGTCTATCTGGAAGGCCAGCTCCAGACGAGGAAGTACACGGACGCGTCCGGGGCGGAAAAATATTCGACCGAGATCGTGCTGCAGCGCTATCGCGGCGAGCTCACCATGCTCGAAGGCCGCGGCGGCGGCGGAGGCGGCGACGACGCCTATGAGGGCGGCGGAGGCGGCGACAGCTTCGGCCGGTCGAACCCGATGGAGCGCCGCCAGCCGGCCCCTGCGGGCGGCGGAGGCGGCCGCGGCGGCTACAGCGACGCGATGGACGACGACATCCCGTTCTAGAATGCGGTACATGTGGTTTTGTCCACTGTATGTGATAACCGATTGTAATCGCTAACTTTTAAGCGAACATGGTCGGGGGCCGATTGAGGAATTTCAGGGTCGTATCTGGCGGTAGTTCAATTTCGTAAACTACTGTCAGCTAAGTTTCTGAAATGACCGATGAAATTGCCCCGTTCAGTGTAAAGCTGCTACGATTCCGCAATGGTGAGCGCTTCCCGGCCGTCGTTGACTGCCGGGGGCTGCTGGCAGCGCAGCCCAACGTTTACGCTCTGCTCTCCTTGCGCCCGCGAGAGCAGGCGGCGGCAACCAGCGAACAGCGCTTGAGGGCAGTCTGCACGGCGCTCAACTGGGCGGAGAGCAGGGCGCTCAACTTCAAGGCTAGGATCGAAACGTTCGAGCTTCTGAGCTCGTACGAGGTCGAAGATCTCAAGGACGCCCTGCGCGTCAGCGCCCGCGCTACGAAAGGCCAAGGGGCAAAGAGCGTCGTCGGAGCGGCGCAGTTCGTCGATCGGTGTCACGCCGTTCGCGATTATGTCGCTTGGCACGCTAAGACGGCGCTTCAGCGCATTCGCGTCGGAGATCCGCGGCTAGGTGAAGCACGGCTTTGCCTCGATCGCTTCATCAAGATGATGAACGACGGACTTCCGAGAAGCGGCAAGTCGGACAAGGTCGTTGTCGGCGATGGTGCGCTTCAAGCGATGCTCGCGGCCGCAGCGCCCGGATGCGATGAAAACCCTTTTCAGACCCAGCATCAGCATCGAAATTTTGCGCTGCTCTTGCTTTACTACGAGACAGGCATGAGGCGCGGCGAAGCGCTGAAGCTTAAGGGGCAGGATCTCAACCTTCAGGGCGAAAATCCATCTGTCACCGTTGCCCGACGTCCTGATGACGCCGACGACCGACGGCGCGTCGCGCCGCAGGTGAAGACCCTCGGGCGTACGATCCCGATTACCAAGCATCTCGCTCACGCTCTTCGAGTTTGGATAACCGAGCACCGGACCGACGCTCGGCGGTACCCCGACGCGCGGCGTACCCCGTTTGTCTTCGTGTCCCGGGCCGGTCAGGCGCTCGGGCTCAGGACCGTCAACGACATGTATGAGTTACTCCGGAAGAGGGTCGCAGGGCTGCCCGCTGAGCTCACGACACACGCCAACCGTCACGCCGCGAACTCCCGTTTCTCCGCCGGGAGCAAGGAGCTCGGCTGGAATGACGCCGAGACCGCGCTTGCCAGGAATTATCATTTTGGATGGGTAAAGGGGTCTGATCAAGGGGTCCATTACAACAAAGAATACGTGAGAAAAATGTCCGAAGCTTATGTCGCCAGTATTCAGCGTAAGAGCGCACCGGAGTAATCTTAGTGAAGCCTAATATACTATCACAAAATCAAGCTTCGTTTCCATCGATGGGCATCATCGTTGATCGCGCGGGACTTAACGTCGATGCGAGTGGTTGGCGGTGGGTACTGAACAGCGCGGGAGAACAAGTTTATCTCAATTGGGAAAGATTTCCGCGATGTTCATACGAGGTATTAACGGATACTGTTAGATACTTTGCTAGAAGAATTAAGTCAAAATCTCCTGATGCGGTGTATGCAACATTCGAAACATTGCTATATTTGTCTCATAGTCCGAGTTTTGTTGCCGCCGCAGACGGTAATGATGAGTTGTCAATCGACGTATTTAATGAAGTGCGAGGCTTCCTCGAAGGGCGGTTTGAAAATAGCATCTGGCGATTGCATCATGTGCGGCACTGGTATCGCTCTTGTGCCGATTACGGTAGTGCGGCGTTCTCACCTGAAGTAGCGTTCGAGCTTTATGAGAAAACGATTGGCGGTAATAGGAAAGGTCGTGCTGTACTGTCGTTAGATCCTGAAGAGGGTCCGCTCGTCGATGTTGAGATAACCGCTCTTCTGAACGCGTTGAACGATGAGCGTCGGAGAAAAACGTTTCGTCTTGATCATGCAGCGGCAATTTGGTTGTGTATTGCCTTGGGCTGTAATCCAAAACAGATGGCGTTACTTCGGGAATGTGATCTTCAGCTCATGGAAGAGAGTGGGGTCCGCTTTTTCCATCTTAAAGTGCCGCGTGTGAAGAAAAACCACGACGTTCCTCGTGCCGCATTCCGTACGAGAAAGTTGACGGTAGAAATTGGCAATGTTCTCCTAAGCTTAATAGCAGAAAATCGCGCTCGTGAAGAAGGTTATGGTCGAGTCACAGGTCCAAACAGTCCTATTTTCATGCGCCGTAATGTCAGGATGCATTCCGCAGGTGCCATGCAAGAATATGGACGCCACCTTTATCCGAGCGAATTTACAAAGTTAGTCTCCGACGGCGTCAGGAGATTGGGCGTTGTTTCGGTCCGAACGGGACTTCCGCTGGCCGTGACTACACGGCGCTTACGTTACACGTTCGCGACCCGCCTTGTCCGCGAAGGCGCAAGCATGGAGGAGATTGGCGAGGCACTGGATCACACTGATCTCCAGAACGTCAGGGTCTACTTCGACATCAAGAGCGACATCGTCGATTCTCTCGACCGCGCCATGGCCCTGAAACTTGGACCGGTCGCCCAGGCCTTCCTCGGGAAACTGGTTGCTTCGGAAAGGAAGGCCGAGCGTGGAGACGATCCCAGCAGCAGGGTGATGGCGGTCGACAAAGCCTCTGGACGCCCGGCTGGTCTCGGCACGTGCGGAGAGCATTCGTTCTGTGACCTGCTCGCTCCGATCGCCTGTTACACCTGCAGTCAGTTCCAGCCTTGGATCGATGGGCCTCACGACAAGATCCTGGACGATCTCCTTGCGCAGCGAGAGCGGAAAAAGGCTGCGGGCATGGATGGTCGGATGGTGGCGATCCACGACGCGACCATCCTCGCTATCGGCGATGTGATCCAGCGCATCACGGAGGTGCGCGCGGCATGAATATCCACGTTCTTCCGTCTGCCAGACATCTCGACGCGCAGACGAACCTTGAGAACTTCATCGCCAAGGCTCGCGCCTTGACGGCATTCGGCGCAGTCGACTTCGACGCGCCTATCTGGGCCGTGACGCTGATCAAGCAAAAACGTGCAAGCAGCGGCAGGTCCGGGGTCAACCGACTGTATTTTACCGAGGTGCTGGCCGGAGGACGAGGCGAAGATGGGCGGGTCCCCCTGCACGAACCCTTCGCGAGCTTCCTGAAGGCAGTCGTTCGATCCCGAGAAAGCGATGGAGCTAAGCATCTCGACGACCATGCCGCGCTGATCGCCGCTGCTCGGTTCCTCCATGAGGAAATGGCCGAGATCGGCTTCGACCCCTGCTCTCTGGACCCAGATACGTTCTACCGCGCCGCCATCGCCGCCAAGAAGGCTCAGAGTGCTTCGACGGCTTATTCGACCGGCAAGAAACTTGTCGAGATCGCAGGCTGGGTCGATCGCTTTGGTGTCGGTCGCACGCGCATCGAATTCCGAAACCCGATCAAACGACCGGACGGAACCGAGGGCCGATTGGATGCCGCAGCGCGGGAGCGGCGGGAGGAGAAGCTGCCGACCGACGCGAGCCTTAATGCGCTCGCCAGGCTTGCCAACCTCGTCACCGAAGACGTCGACATTCTCCGCATTCGCGTGATCGAGTTGCTGGTCTGCGGCGGCTGGCGCATCAACGAACTTCTGAGCATCCCAGCCAACTGCGAGGTTGAGGAGGCAGCCTATCGCGACGGCAAACCGGTGCTCGACGACAAGGGTGACCCAGTTGTCCGCTACGGCATCCGGTATTGGGCGGAGAAGGGCGCGCCGCCAGCGCCGAAGTGGATCCCGTCAGCCCTCGTGGACGTCGCGCGGCGGGCGATCGCGGACATCCGCCGCATCACCGAACCGACCCGAGAAGCAGCTGCGTACGCCGCTCGTCACCCGTGGGGGGTGAAAGTTGAAGGCCTCGACGATGGTGATCCCGAGTGTCTCATTGAGTGCAGCGCGGTCGGCGCTCTTTTAGGGATGACGCATCGCACAAGCGGCCTTCAGTGGTGTCGTTCGTGGAGTGTGCCGCTCGTCCAAAGCGCTGTCG
The DNA here is from genome assembly GCA_003241695.1 of Ancylobacter novellus. Classification (GTDB taxonomy): domain Bacteria; phylum Pseudomonadota; class Alphaproteobacteria; order Rhizobiales; family Methylopilaceae; genus Methylopila. The sequence goes on from QFPN01000002.1 coordinate 474,647, forward strand.
GAATGTCCGCGACCCGTCGAGACGTATCGAGAGTCATTAGGCGCGAAATGCCGCAAGTGCCGCCGGATAGTCCTTTGCGGCTGGATGAGCATCTATTTCTCATACCTCAGAACTTCACCCATCCCGGACGCACCTCGATCCCTGGATCGGTGCGCTTCCTTACCGACGGCATGATCGGTCTGTTCATCACCGGCAAAGAGGGCGCACCGTCGATCTTTGAGCGGTTCGGCATGGTCGAGGACGACGGGTCGCCTATCCGGATGAATAGCCATCAGCTGCGGCATTGGCTCAACACGTTGGCCCAGGCCGGCGGGATGAGCCAGATGGAGATCGCGCGCTGGTCCGGCCGCAAGGATGTCCGGCAGAACGCGGCCTATGACCACGTGTCGGGGGCCGAGCTCGCTGGCAAGGTTCGCAAGCTGGTCGAGAACGGCGAGATGAGAGGGCCTCTCGCCGAAGCGCACGAACGCTTGCCTCCGCGCGATCGCGCCTCCTTCCGGCAGACCCAGATTGCGACAGCGCACCTGACCGAGATCGGCCTGTGTCTTCACGACTGGAGCCTGCTGCCCTGCACGAAGCACGGTAGTTGCCCTGACTGCACCGAGCATTGCGTAAAGAAGGGCGATGCGGGCCAGTGCGGTGCGGCCGAACGGCTGCTTGCCGAGACCAACGCCCTGCTGGAAAGCGCGGCCGTCGAAGCAGACGAAAGGACCTACGGCGCGGCGCGCTGGGTGGAGGCTCACCGCCGGACGGCTCGCGGCCTCGAGGCTATCGTCGCCGTGCATCATGACCCCAGCATTCCCAACGGCACGCTGGTTCAGATCGCAAGGCCCTGAGGGGCCGTCGGAGGGGAGTGTTCACCTCCTTGCTGTCTACTTGGTGGCTCCGGGCCGAATCACCGTCGAGCCCAGTCTGGGTGGGGCAGATGGCCGTGAAGGAGAAGGGTAGTCGACGTTCGCCAGCCCGCGCTCCGCGGACGGGCAGCCGGCGGCATCTCGACGAAGCGACCGTGGCGCGGATCCGCGAGGTCATCTTGACCTGGGCGGCTCTTCCGCTCCGCTGGGAGGATATATCAGCGGCGCTCAAACAGCTCGGCGTCGGTTCGTGGACCAGGCAGGCGCTGGCGGCGAAGCCCGAGATCGTCGATGCCGTCAAAACCCGTAAGGTCGCCTTGGCCGGCGGCGCGAAGCGGCGCTCCCGTGATCCAGAGGTCGTCATCCTTCGACGACAGGTCGAGGATCTGCAGGAGCGCATGAAGGAACTGGCCGAACGCAACGCCTGGTACGAGGAGCGGCACCTCATCATGCTGCGCAACGCGGCCGTGAAGGGCGTCAGCGAGGCCGAACTCATGAAGGCGCTTCCGCCCATCGACCGGAGCAGGTTTTGACTGCGGCCGCAGGGCAGTCTGGAGCGGCGGCCGGCGCCGAGAATTCTCGCCGCCTTCAGGAGTATCTCGACGCGCTCGCGGCCGAACGTCGCCCGCTTCCGATGCGCAACGGTCGCGTCAACGTCTCGGCCGTGGCGCTGGCCTGCGGCTTCGACCGGCAGGTTCTCTACAAGAACCCGGCGGCGAAGGAAGCGCTGGACCTCGCGGTCGAAGCGATGGGGCTCGCGCCCGAGAACGCTGAGGAGCCTGACGTAAAGCCGGAAGTCCGCACGCCGGACCGGCGCGAGCGACGCATCCACAAGCTCGAACAAGAGAACGCGGCGCTCCGCGCCGAGGTCGCCGGCCTGCGGGAGCGCCTGCGGCGGGTCGAGCATGTCGAGACGCATATGGTGGAGACGGGACGCTGGGTCTCTTCTCTCCCGTTCCTCGGTGAGACCGGGGAATGACCGTTCCTCGGAGCCGACCTGCGAACAGCAGGCCGCCGCGCGCAGGGGAAGGGAAGGGGGCGCGCCTCGGCGCGCCGCTTGCGCTTGCCCCTTCCCTGGACCGAGCACGGTGGCATGGTGGGCGTGGGTCGGCGGGGCACGTCCCGATGGCCGCTCTGATCCGCCACCTCGCTGAGACGCCAGCCTTCGAAGGTATCGGCTGGGCGAAGGCCGCTCGGCTGGCGGAAGTCTTCGGGCCGGATCTTCCACGGCTCCTCGCCGGCGGCGACCCGAACCCGTTGGCGACGGTGGTGGGAGAGCGGGAGGCCGAGACGCTGGTTCGAGCTTGGGCTGAGGATCTCGCGCGAGGAGACGTCGTGGTCTGGCTCGAGGAGCGCGGCTTCGATCCGCGCCTGGCCGGAAAGGTGATGCGCCTCTGGGGAGCGGAGGCCGCCCAACGCATTCGCAGTCAGCCTTACGCCATGATGGCGCTCGCCTCTTGGCCGACCGTCGACGCCGCCGCGAAGCGCATAGGGACGGCCGAGGACGATCCCGCCCGACTGATCGCCGCCGTCGAGGCTGTGCTCTACGAGCGCCTGCAGAGCCAGCACACGTGGACGAGCGACGCCACCCTCCGAGCCCGCCTGCGGAAGCTTCTCGGCCCTGTAGGAGCTGTTCTGACGTCTCGCGCGGTCGACCATGCCCGGGACGTTGGGGCCGTCGTGAGCAGCGATGGAGGGTGGCAGCCGGCCGGCGCGGCTATGATGGAGGCCTACGTTGCGTCCCGGCTCCTGACCGCGCTGTCAGAGCCCGCCCAAGGCGACCTGATCGCCCGTGAGGTACCCGAAGAAGAAATCGATCAGTGGCTCGATGGTGCGAGACGTGAGGTCGGGGTCGAGCTGAACGAGGAACAACGCGCCGCGGTCCGCCTGGCGGTCCGGTCTCGGTTCGGCATGGTGCTCGGGGGAGCGGGCGTCGGGAAAACGACAGTCCTGAAGGCCGTCTGCGCGGCGAACGAGGCGTTCGGCAGAGTTGTTCACCAGATGGCCCTGGCTGGCCGTGCAGCGGTCCGGATGCGCGAGGCGACTGGTCGGCCAGCATCGACCATCGCGGCCTTCCTGAAAGCCTGTGAGGCGAAAAAGGTGGCTCTTGGGCCGGAGAGCCTCATCGTCGTCGATGAGAGCTCCATGCTTGACCTGCCGACGCTCTACCGCCTGCTGCGGCACATGCCCGAGGAGAGCCGCTTGCTGTTGGTCGGCGATGAGGCCCAGCTCGGACCCATCGGCTTCGGCCTCACCCTCCACGCGTTCGCCGAAGCTCCTCAGGTTCCCTCCATCCGGCTCAGACGGATCTATCGCCAGGCGGCGACTTCGGGCATCCCGGTCGTAGCGGCCGCGATCCGAGAGGGTCAGTGGCCGACGCTCGAGCATCAGGTCGGTTTGGACGGCGTCGCCCTAGTCAGCACGGACAGCGCCCCGACCGCCGACCACGTCGTCGATGTCGTCGAGCGCCTCGGAGGCTTCGGCCACGACCTTCGCATCCTTACCCCGCTCAGGGCTGGTGATACCGGCTTGGAGGCGCTGAACGGCCTGTTCCATCGCCTTCTTAGTGTGGGAAGGGCCCGGGTTCCCGGTCGCGACCTTGCGCTGGGCGAGCCCGTCATGTTCGGCCGAAACGACTATCGTCGCGACCTGCGCAACGGCAGCCTCGGCGTCGTGGTGCGCATCGACGATGCCGTTGAGGTCGACTTCGACGGCGAGCGCCATGAGTTCGTAGGGTCAGCTCTCGACGACCTGTCGCTCGCCTACGCGGTCACCGTCCACAAGGCGCAAGGATCTCAGTTCCGCAGCGTGGTCGTCCCGGTCACGCGCTCGCGGCTGCTCGATCGGTCCCTGATCTACACCGCGGTCACGCGCGCGACCGATCGGGTCGTGCTCATCGGCGAGGCTGACGTTCTTGCAGAAGCCGTTCGCCAGCCCTCCGCCGCCGGCAGGCGTGAGACCGGCCTCGGAAGGCCTGCGTTCTGGCGGGATCACGCGGTAGCGTGATATGCTCGAAACTGGATCGGCGAGGGCCGCTCCAGCATGTTCGCCAACCACCGTCAGATCGACCAAATGAGCGACAGACGACATTTGTCGCTCATCACGTCCAAGGATTCTTGAAGCTGCTCAACGCCGTAACACACACAGTGGCGCTTCTGTACCGCACAGAACCGTTCTGAAACGGGCCGCTTCGTTCGAAGCGGACGGAAAAAAAGGCGGCGCGGGCGTACCCGCGCCGCCTTTTTCGCGCCTCAGACCACGAGGAAGTCCGAAGCGTCGAGCTTCTCGTGATTGGTCAGGGTCGCGATCTTGACCGCCGCCTCACCGCCCACGCCGTCGGGATCGTACAAGAGGGTTCCGGTCGAGCGGTCGTAGATGATCCGGTCGCTCGCATCGAGCGCCGCGACGCCTTCCCGGAACGCGCCGTTGGACAGCTCGCCCTTCTTGAGTTCGGTGAAGACGCTCGAGACCAGCTCGAACGTGTCGTCCCGATGGGAGAAGTCGACCACCGTGTCGCCGCTCGACGACGACTGCGGCATGTAGTCGAATCGGAAAGTGTCTGCGCCTTTCCCGCCGCGCAGGATGTCCGCTCCGGATCCGCCGATCAGGGTGTCGTTTCCGGCCCCGCCGTTGAGCTGGTCGTCTCCGCTCAGGCCTTCGAGACGATCGTCTCCGTTCCCGCCGAACAGGACGTCGCGATAGACGCTCGTTCCGGTGACGGTGGTGAGGTCCTTGTTCGAGGCGTTGAAGACGAAGTTCTGGGCCGAGAGGCTTTTGAGCGTGACGCCGTCGAGGAAGATCGACTCGGCGTTGGAGTTGTATCCGAGGGTGATGAGGACGCCGTCCGGCGTTTCCTGCATGTAGGGCTTGAGGGTGGCGAGGTCGGCGACGTTGAGGGCCCTGAGGTCGATGCTGTCGCCCTTGGAGAAGCCCTCGATGGTGTCGTTTCCGAACGATCTGTCGTCGTAGCGGAAGACGTCGTCGCCCTTGCCGCCGCCGTTGAGCGTGTCGTTTCCGCCGAGACCGGAGATCAGGTCGTCCTTTTTCGATCCGGACAGCGCGTCCGCGTACGGCGTCCCGGTGATTTCCTTGGCCTTGCTCAAGAATGCTCTCCCCAAACGAGCTGTGAACATAGGTGAAGCAACCGTTATCGTCGCTCGCTAACATAGGAGATGTTTTGAGGTCAATTAAGCTACCGTTCGACAATAGATGCCAAATGGCAGCCATATTTTGTGAATTAATTGTCTTGTGCGCAAAGCGTATGGATGCCGTCGAAAAATACCCTTCGCAAGGCGCGCGGTTAAGTTTGCAAGTGCTGCGGCGGAGGCGTTCGCTGCAGGATGATTTCTCATTCGCGAAGCGCGCTCTCTGGCGGCACGACGGCCGCACGATAGACGTGACGCCAGAGGCCTGATTTTGTAGCTGTTGTCGCCACGGCGTTTTAAAGCGGCCGGGCAGGACGCCGGACCGCGGTCGAAATGGGACACGTTCAGGTCATGATGGCGATGACGCTCGGCGATCCTGCGGGATTGGACACGCTCACACGGGTCGAACGCGCTGATCCGGGCCGCCCGGGGCCGGGCGAGATCCGCGTCCGGCTGCATGCGAATTCGCTCAACTTCCACGATTACGCCGTCGCCGTCGGAATGCTGCCCTCGACGCCGGGCCGCGTGCTGATGTCGGACGGCGCGGGCGTGGTCGAGGAGGTCGGCGCGGGGGTCGGGGAGTTCTCTGTCGGCGACGCCGTGGTCTCGACCTTCTTTCCGACCTGGGTCGATGGCGAGACGGAGATTTCGGACTTTTCGCTGACCCCCGGCGACGGGATCGACGGCTACGCCCGCGAGGTCGCGGTCGCGCCCGCGACCGCCTTCACGCGCGCGCCGAAGGGCTGGAGCCATGCCGAGGCCGCGACGCTCACCTGCGCCGGGCTGACCGCCTGGCGCGCGCTGGTGGTCAATGGCGGGCTGAAGGCCGGCGACGTGGTGCTGACCATGGGCACGGGCGGCGTCTCGGTCTTCGCGCTGCAGTTCGCAAAGATGATGGGCGCGACGGTGATCGCGACCTCGTCCTCCGACGAGAAGATCGAGCGGCTGAAGGCGCTCGGGGCGGATCACACGATCAACTATCGCGCGACGCCCGATTGGGGCGTCGAGGCCGCGCGGCTCACGGGAGGGCGCGGGGTCGACCACGTGGTCGAGATCGGCGGGCCGGGCACGCTGGCGCAGTCCTTCGCGGCGGTGCGGGTCGGCGGGCACGTCTCGCTGATCGGCATCTTCACCGGCCTGTCGGGCGACGTGCCGACCTTCGCGTTGATGGCGAAGCAGGCCCGGCTGCAGGGCCTCATCGTCGGCTCGCGGCGCCAGCAGCAGGACATGATCCGCGCGGTCGAGGCGACGGGGATGCGGCCCGTTGTCGACCGGAGCTTCGGGCTGGAAGGCCTCGCCGACGCGTTCCGCTATCAGGAGACGAACAGGCACTTCGGCAAGATCTGCCTGGAGTTCTGACGTACGCCCGGCTTGCGCCGGGCGTGACGGAGACGGCGGGCTAAAGCATCGATAGCGTGAGCCCAGCGGCGGCGCAGCCGGCGAGCGTCGCCGGCACGCCGGTCCTGAAGCGCAGCATGGCGACCATGGCGGCGGCCGCGAGCAGGGCGGCGCGCCAGTCGAGCGAGGCGAGGACCGGCAGGTCCGGCCCGAACCCGTGCGGCGTCATGTCCCTGAACAGGTAGCGGAGGCCGAACCACAGCGCGAGATTGGCGATGACGCCGACGACCGCCGCGGTGATGGCGGACAGGGCTCCCGAAAGCGCCGCGTTCGAGCGGAGCTTCTCGACATAGGGCGCGCCGAGGAAGATCCACAGGAAGCACGGGGCGAAGGTGACCCATGTCGTGAGCAGCGCGCCGAGCGTCCCCGCCCAGAGCGGCGCGAGCGCGCCCGGCGCCCGGAAGGCGGCGAGAAAGCCGACGAACTGCGTCACCATGATCAGCGGTCCGGGCGTCGTTTCGGCGAGGCCGAGGCCGTCCGCCATCTCGCCGGGCTTCAGCCAGCCGAACGTGTCGACCGCCGCCTGCGCCACATAGGCGAGCACGGCGTAGGCGCCGCCGAAGGTCACGACCGCCATCGAGGAGAAGAACGCGCCGATCTGCGTCCAGACCGAGGCGCCGCCGGTCGCAAGCCACAGAAGCGCGACCGGCGCGAGCCAGACCGGAAGCCAGACGGCGAGCGTGGCCAGCGCGCGGGCGCGAGACGGCTCGGCGTGGGAGAGCTCGCCGCGGGCGAACATGTCGTCGACGATTCCCGTGGCCGGCGCGGTTTTCGACGCCGCGTGGCCGCCGGCCCTGAAGATCTGCGGCGCGCGCCGGGCGCCGAAAAAGCCGACGAGACCCGCGGCGAGAATGATGACGGGGAAGGGGATCTCGAGCGCGAAGATGCCGATGAAGGCCGCGACCGCGACGCCGACCATCACACGGTTCCTGAGGGCGCGGCGCCCCACGCGCATGACCGCCTCGACCACGATCGCGAGCACCGCAGCCTTCACGCCGAAGAAGGCGGCGTGAAGCAAGGGCGCGTCGCCATGCAGAGCGTAGAGGACGCTCAGGGCGAGCATCACCACCGCGCCGGGGACGACGAACAGCAGGCCGGCGATCAGCCCGCCGACGGTGCGGTGCATGAGCCAGCCGATATAGGTCGCGAGCTGCTGCGCCTCCGGGCCGGGCAGAAGCATGCAGTAGTTGAGCGCGTGCAGGAACCGCTCCTCGCCGATCCAGCGGCGCTGCTCGACGAGTTCCCTGTGCATGAGCGCGATCTGGCCGGCCGGGCCTCCGAACGACAGGCAGCCGATCCTGGCCCAGACGCGCGTCGCCTCCGCGAGGGTCGGCGGGGCGGGGACGGGTTCGGCGGGCGGGGGAGAAGTTTCGAGGATGTCGCTGGACGGCATGATGCGTCCGCCTCCTTTGTCGGGAGAACCTGGACGCGATCCTTGGGCCTCGGATTTGGAGCGTCGGCCTGACGGGGTGGTCGCGACGACCCCGTGGGACAGGATGTTAAGCAGGGCGCCGGGGCGACGGCAATCGGGAAGAGAGGCGTACTGTCGCCGCCGCCCGCGCCACACGGGCGAGCGGAGTCGTCGCTTGCGCCGCGTCGCGCGGTCGGGTCTGATCAAGCCTATGATATGAAAAGGCTTTTTCGCTCTGGAAAAGCCCGTTCCGGGATTGGCGTTCCGAATTGGAATCGTCTAGGGTCCGCGCGCAAGCGTAACGATGCGAAAGCCTGAAATCCTTGGCCGACCCGACCGATCCGACTGAGAGCGACCCGTCAGACGTCCGTCCCGTCTCGATCGCGGACGAGATGCGTCGCTCCTATCTCGACTACGCGATGTCGGTCATCGTCTCGCGCGCGCTTCCCGACGTGCGCGACGGCCTGAAGCCGGTGCACCGGCGCATCCTGTTCTCAATGAACGAGAACGGCTATTTCCCGGACCGGCCCTACCGCAAGTCCGCCCGCGTGGTCGGCGACGTCATCGGTAAGTACCACCCGCACGGCGACCAATCGATCTACGACGCGCTCGTGCGCATGGCGCAGACCTTCTCGATGCGCCTGCCGCTCGCCGACGGCCAGGGCAATTTCGGCTCGGTGGACGGCGATCCGCCCGCGGCGATGCGCTACACCGAGATCCGGCTGGCGAAGCCCGCCATGTCGCTGCTCGACCACATCGACGAGGACACGGTCGACTTCCAGGACAACTACGACGGCTCCGAGCGCGAGCCGACCGTCCTGCCGGCGCAGTTCCCGAACCTTCTCGTCAACGGCGCCGGCGGCATCGCGGTCGGCATGGCGACCAACATCCCGCCGCACAATCTCGGCGAAGTCGTCGACGCCTGCGTGGCGCTGATCGCCACGCCGGAGATGGAGCTCGAAGAGCTTATCGAGATCGTGCCCGGCCCCGACTTCCCGACCGCCGGCCGCATCCTCGGCCGCGGCGGCATCCGCTCGGCCTATTCGACCGGCCGCGGCTCCGTGATCATGCGCGCGAAGGTCGACGTCGAGGAGATCCGCAAGGATCGCGAGGCGCTGATCGTCACCGAGCTGCCCTATCAGGTGAACAAGGCGAAGCTCATCGAGCACATCGCCGAACTCGTGCGCGAGAAGCGCGTCGAGGGCATCGGGGATCTGCGCGACGAGAGCGACCGCAAGGGCATGCGCATCGTGATCGAGCTTCGCCGCGAGGCGGTCGCCGACGTGGTGCTGAACCAGCTGTTCCGCTTCTCCGCGCTCCAGACCTCGTTCGGCTGCAACATGGTGGCGCTGACCGGCGGGCGCCCCGAGCTGATGACGCTTCGCGACATGCTGGTCGCCTTCATCGCGTTCCGCGAGGAGGTCGTCTCCCGGCGCACCAAGTTCCGCCTCAACAAGGCGCGCGACCGCGCCCATGTGCTTGTCGGCCTCGCGATCGCGGTCGCGAACATCGACGAGGTCATCCGCCTGATCCGCACCGCCCCGGACCCCGCGACCGCGCGCGAACGGCTGATGGAGCGCGACTGGCCGGCCGAGGACGTCGCGGCCCTCATCCGCCTGATCGACGACCCGCGCCACCGCATCAACGAGGACGGCACCTACAAGCTATCGATCGAGCAGGCGCGCGCGATCCTTGACCTCCGCCTCCAGCGGCTGACCGCCCTCGGCCGCGACGAGATCGCCGAGGAGCTCGACAAGCTCGCGGCGGAGATCGCCGACTATCTCGACATCCTCGCGTCCCGCGAACGCGTGCAGGCGATCGTGCGCGAAGAGCTTCTCGCGGTGCGCGACCAGTTCGCGACGCCGCGCCGGACCGAGATCATCGAGTCGGAAGCCGACTTCGAAGACGAGGACCTGATCCAGCGCGAGGACATGGTCGTCACCTTCACGCATGGCGGCTACATCAAGCGCGTCCCGCTCGCGACCTACCGGGCGCAGAACCGCGGCGGCAAGGGCCGTTCGGGCATGGCGACGCGGGAAGAAGACTTCGTCTCCCGCCTCTTCGTCGCCAACACCCACACGCCGGTGCTGTTCTTCTCGTCGCTGGGCCAAGTCTACAAGCTCAAGGTCTGGAAGCTGCCCCTGTCCGCGCCGCAGGCGCGCGGCAAGGCGCTGATCAACCTGCTGCCGCTCGATCCCGGCGAACGCATCACGACGATCATGCCGCTCGTCGAGAACGAGGCCGACTGGGCGAAATACGACGTGATGTTCGCGACGTCGGGCGGCACGGTCCGTCGCAACAAGCTGAGCGACTTCACCAATGTGAACCGCTCCGGCAAGATCGCCATGAAGCTCGACCAGGGCGAGGCGATCGTCGACGTGCAGATCTGCGCGGAGGACGACGACGTCCTGCTGACCACCTATCGCGGCCAGTGCATCCGCTTCCGCGTGACGGACGTGCGGGTGTTCAAGGGCCGGGATTCGGTCGGCGTGCGCGGCGTGACGCTCGGCGACGACGACCGCGTGATCGCGCTCTCGATCCTGCGGCATTTCGAGGCCTCGCCCGACGAGCGCGTCTCCTACCTCAGGCGCGCCAACGCCGTGCGCCGCGGGCAGGGCGAAAGCGGCGCCGAGGACGCCTCCGCCGAGGTCGAGGCCGAAACCGGCTCGGACATCGAGCTCGGGGCCGAGCGCTACGCCGAGATGAGCGAAGCCGAACAGCTCATCCTCACCGTTTCCGAGAACGGCTTCGGCAAGCGGTCCTCCTCGTTCGAGTACCGGGTCACCGGCCGCGGCGGCAAGGGCATCGTGGCGATGGTCACGAACGACCGGAACGGACCGCTCGTCGCCTCCTTCCCGGTCGAGCACGCGGACCAGATCATGCTGGTGACGAACGCCGGCCAGACCATCCGCTGCCCGGTCGACGACATCCGGCATGCCGGCCGGTCGACCCAGGGCGTCACGATCTTCCGGACGGCCGACGGCGAGCGCGTGGTGTCGGTCGAGCACATCGCCGAACAGGAAGAAGAGGCCGAAGAGTAGGACGAGGCGGCTCGCTTCCCCGTTCGGGCGGCGTCGCCTGCGCGGTTAACGCTCTTGGCCGAATGTAAATGGACGCTTCTCCGCCGCGCTTGCCCGGCTCACGGCCGCGTGACACTTTTTCGTCGCGGCCCGGTGGGGGAATGGCTACCCGGGGGGCGGGAACGTCCCTCTATCCTGGTTCGAGTCCAGGCTGGGCCTCCAGATAGGAAAAACGGCGCTCCGCCCTCGGTCATGAGGCGGAGCGCCGCTCTTTCTTCAGCGCTCGATCGAAATCAAGTCGCCCGGCCGCTCCCCAGACGGCCGGGCGCCCTCGTAACTGTCCGGTGCGGAGAGGGGCGGGAATCCGTCACCGACGCCGTTTTGCGGCGGGGGTCAGCGCACGAGGGGATTCAGGTAGAGGAAGCCCGCAGCGCCGACCCGCTCGGAGGCCGGTCGGCCTCCCTTCGTCGTCGCGGTCGCAAGCGCGGCGAGGGCGGCGACGGCATAGAGTATTGCGAGGGCCGTCGCGGCCGCCTTCACATATCCAATGCGCGTCGTTTCCGGCATTCGATGCTCCCTTGATGATGCCTCGACACCATAGGGAAATCGACTGAACGCAATCCGGGCGCGGCGTTCATCGATCGTTCACGGCCTTGTCAGGGTTGCGGAGCGCGCCGGGGGCGGGGTATGCACGGCCCGACCCGTCCGGCCTTGCAGCCGTCTCGCCCGCCAGCCGCCCCGAGAACATGCCGCGCGTCGCCTTCTATCCCGGGTCCTTCGATCCCGTGACCCACGGACACCTCGACCTCGCGGCGCGCGCCTGCCGGCTCGCCGATCGTCTCGTGGTGGCGATCGGGACCCACCACGGCAAGACGCCGCTGTTCTCCGTCGAAGAGCGCCGCGACATGCTGGAGGAGACCTGCGGGCCGATCGCGCGCGAGGCCGGCGTCGCCTTCGAGGTCGCGACCTTTTCGGGCCTCGTGGTCGAGGCGGCCGTCTCGGCCGGCGCCACGATGCTGATCCGCGGCGTCCGCGACGGCGCCGACTTCGACTACGAGATGCAGATGGCCGGCATGAACGCCGTCATGGCGCCGGCCCTCCAGACGGTGCTGCTGCCGGCCGGCGCTGCGGTGCGGGCAGTGAACTCCACCTTCGTGCGCCAGATCGCGGCCATGGGCGGAGACGCCTCGGCCTTCGTGCCGCCGCTCGTCGCGGCCCGTCTTTCGGCGCGCATGACGAAATGACACCAGTCTTTTACGCGAGGCCCCGATGAAGTTCTGGCTCTCCCTCCTGACGGCGCTCGCGCTTCTGACCGCGCCTGCGGCGGCCGCGCCAAAGAGCCCCGCGGGGCCGACCGTGACGCTCGAGACCTCGAAGGGGCCGGTGGTGATCCGCCTGCGTCCCGACCTCGCGCCGAAGCACGTCGAGCGCATCGAGCAGCTGGTGCGCGAGAAGTTCTACGACGGCGTGCCGTTCCACCGCGTGATCGCTGGCTTCATGGCCCAGACCGGAGATCCGACCGGCACCGGAACGGGCGGCTCCAAGTACCCGGATCTCGCCGCCGAGTTCTCGAAGGAGAGCTTCAAGCGCGGCGTCGTCGGCATGGCGCGCGCGGGCGACCCGAACAGCGCCAACAGCCAGTTCTTCATCTGCTTCGCGGCGGCTCCCTGGCTCGACGGCCAGTACACCGTGGTGGGCGAGGTCGTGAGCGGCATGGACGTCGTCGACCAGCTCAAGAAGGGGCAAGGCCAGGGCGGAACCGTCAGCGGCCCGGACATCGTCAAGACCGCCCGGATGGGCGGCTGACCAAAGGAGAATTGAGATGAGCGATCCCGAGAACACGCTCCTGATCGAGACGACCAAGGGCCCGATCAAGGTCGAGATGCGTCCCGACCTCGCGCCGATCCACGTCGCCCGCATCAAGGAGCTGGTGCGCGAGGGCTTCTACGACGGCGTCGCCTTCCACCGGGTGATCGACGGCTTCATGGCCCAGACCGGCTGCCCGCACGGCACCGGCACCGGCGGCTCGGGCAAGAAGCTCAAGGCCGAGTTCTCGAAGGAGAAGCATGTCCGCGGCACGGTTTCGGCCGCGCGCGCCATGGACCCGAACTCCGCCGACAGCCAGTTCTTCATCTGCTTCGCCGACGCGCCCTGGCTCGACGGCCAGTATTCGGCGTGGGGCAAGGTCACGGAAGGCATGGAGAACGTCGACCAGATCAAGCGCGGCGAGCCCGTGCGCGATCCCGACCGGATCGTCTCGATCAAGGTCGCGGCCGACGCGGCCTGATCCAGGGAGCCCGGGCGCGTGCTCGAAAAGCTTCTGTTCGCGGTCCCGGCGCTCGCCGTCGGGGCCGCGGTCGCGTTGCAGGGGGTGGTGAACGCCGGCCTCGCGCGCGGGCTCGGCTCCTATGTTGTCGCCGCCGCCGTCTCGTTCTGGGTCGGCACGGCGTCGCTCACCGTGCTGGCGCTCGCCATGGGCGGCGTCGGGCCGGCGCTCGCGCAGGGGCGAAGCCTCGGCCTCGGCTGGTGGCTCGTCGGCGGGTTGCTCGGCGCGTCCTTCGTGACGACCATGACGTTCATCGTGCCGAAGATCGGCATCGGCGCGGCGTCGGCCTTCGCGGTCACGGGCCAGCTGATCACGGCGGCGCTGCTCGATCACTACGGCTTTCTCGGACTGCCCGAACATCCGCTCACCCTGCTGCGCGCGCTCGGGATCGGCCTGCTGGTCGTGGGCGTGCTGCTGGTGCGCTTCTACTGATCGTTTCGAGGCTCCGGTCGCTTCCGGGGCCGCAAGGCTTGCGGAGCCCGCTTGGACGTCTCGCTGTTCGATTTCGACCTCCCCGAGGAGCTGATCGCGCTGCGCCCGGCGGTTCCGCGCGACGCCGCGCGGCTGCTGGTCGTTCGCCCCGGCGGGTCGCCTGAGCTCGAGGACCGGGTCGTCTCCGACCTTCCCGATCTGCTGCGCGCCGGCGACGCGATGGTCGTCAACGCGACGCGCGTCATCCCCGCGCGGCTTCGTGGCCGCCGTCTGCGCGGGGAGGCGTCGGCGAAGGTCGAGATCATGCTCCACCAGCGTCTCGACGGCGCGCGCTGGAAGGCGTTCGCGCGGCCGGCGAAGAAGCTCGCGGCCGGCGACCGGGTCGAGATCGGCGGGGGAGGCGACGCCTGCCTGCTCGGCCGCCTCGACGCGACGGTCGAGGCGCGCGGCGGGGAGGGCGAGGTCACGCTTCGCTTCGATCTCGCGGGTCCCGATCTCGACGCCGCGATCGCGGCGGCGGGCGAGCTGCCGCTGCCGCCCTACATCGCGGGCAAGCGCGCGACGGACGGGCGCGACGCGCAGGACTACCAGACGATGTTCGCCCGCGAGCCGGGCGCGGTCGCCGCGCCGACCGCGGGGCTTCACTTCACGCCGGCGCTGTCCGAAGCGCTCGCCGCGCGCGGCGTCGGGCGATACGAGACGGTGCTCCATGTCGGCGCCGGCACGTTCCTGCCGGTCAAGGCCGAGGACACCGACGACCACCGCATGCATTCCGAGACGGGCTTCCTCGACGCCGCGACCGCCGAGGCGCTCAACGCAGTCCGCGACTGCGGCGGCCGGATCGTCGCGGTCGGCACCACCTCGGCGCGGCTGCTCGAAAGCGCCGCCGGCCCCGACGGGCGGCTCGCGCCGTTTTCGGGCGAGACCGACATCTTCCTCACGCCCGGCTGCCGTTTCCGGGCGGTCGACGCGCTGATGACCAACTTCCACCTGCCGCGCTCGACCCTGATGATGCTGATCTCCGCCTTCGCCGGCCTCGACGTCGTGAAGCGCGCCTACGCCCATGCGGTGAAGGAGCGCTACCGCTTCTACTCCTACGGCGACGCCTGCCTGTTCCTGCCGGGAGAGGGACGGTGACGCGCTGGGCGGCGGCGCTCTTCTTCACCTCTCCCCGGCGGGGAGAGGTCGACGCGGCGTCAGCCGCGGCGGGTGAGGGGACCTCGACTTTTCCGGATGGCGGGAGACCCCCTCGCCCGGCGCTGCGCGCCGACCTCTCCCCGCCGGGGAGAGGTGAAGGCCCGCGTCTCGATGACGAACGGGCAAGCCTCCCATGAGCAAAATCCCCTTCAACCTCCTTGCGACAGACGGCGCCGCGCGCACGGGCGAACTCGTCTTTCCGCGCGGAACGATCCGCACGCCGGCCTTCATGCCGGTCGGAACCGCGGGGACCGTCAAGGCGCTCTACGCCGACCAGGTGGCGGCGACAGGCGCCGACGTGGTGCTGGGCAACGTCTACCACCTGATGCTGCGTCCGGGCGCGGAGCGGGTGGCGGCGCTCGGGGGCCTGCACGCGTTCATGCGCTGGGACAAGCCGATCCTGACCGACTCGGGCGGCTTCCAGGTGATGTCGCTCTCGGCGCTGCGGAAGCTCGACCGCGACGGCGTGACGTTCCAGTCCCACATCGACGGCTCGACGCATCGCCTGACGCCCGAGCGCTCGATCGAGATCCAGCGGCTGCTCGGCGCCGACGTCTCGATGCAGTTCGACGAATGCGTGCGCCTGCCCGCTCCGCGCGAGGACGTCGAGCGCGCCATGCGGCTGTCGCTCGACTGGGCGGAGCGCTCCAAGGCCGCGTTCGGCGCGCCGGAGGGCAGGGCGCTGTTCGGCATCGTGCAGGGCGGCGACCTGCCCGACCTCAGGCGGGTCTCGGCGCGGGCTCTGGTCGATATCGGTTTCGACGGCTATGCGGTCGGCGGGCTCGCGGTCGGGGAGCCGCAGGACGTCATGCTCGCGACGCTCGCCGAAACCACGCCCGAGCTGCCTGCGGGCCGTCCACGCTACCTGATGGGCGTCGGCACGCCCGACGACATCCTGAAGTCGATCGCGCTCGGGATCGACATGTTCGACTGCGTGATGCCGACCCGCGCCGGCCGCCACGGCCAGGCCTTCACCCGCTTCGGCCGCATGAACCTCAAGAACGCCCGCTTCGCCGAGGATCCGCGGCCGCTCGACGAGACGAGCGATTGTCCCGCCGCCAGAGACTATTCGCGCGCTTACCTCCACCACCTTGTAAAGTCGGGCGAGATCCTCGGCATGATGCTGCTGAGCTGGGCGAACGTGGCCTACTACCAATCCCTGACCGCGGGCGCCCGCGCCGCCGTGACCGAGGAGCGATACGCGGACTACATGGCTGAGACGACGGAGCGCTGGAATGCCGGCGGCTGACGGTTCGGCATAAAAGTCTTGTCACGTCTTTGAAAAACGCGGAGAACCCGGACGGAACGCTTCGCGGCCGACGTCAATATTTAGAACTGTTTGAGAGTCGTGTTCCGACATCGATCTGAAACAGTGGAACGCGAGGCTGCGCCCGAGACTTTACAGCGGGACGCGGGCCGGGCTCCCCCGAGCCCGGCGATGACGGATTGAGACGCCGATGGCGCAGTCGAGAACGGAAGAGGGCGACGGCGCCCGGATCCTGAGGTCGGTTCGCGGCGAGCTGCGGTCCGCGATCGGGCTGCTCGCAGTGTTCTCGATCGCGATCAACCTGCTGCTGCTCGTGCCCTCGCTCTACATGATGCAGGTCTACGACCGCGTGCTGCGGAGCGGCGTGGTCGAGACGCTGGTCTACGTCACGCTGATCGCCGCCGGCGCGATCGCCGTCTACGCCGCGCTGGAGGCGCTGCGCCTGCGCGCCCTCGCGCGGGTCGGCGAGTGGGTCGAGGACACGCTGTTCGAGCCGGTCTTCGCCGCCGCCATGGGCGCCGAGCGCGGCATGGTGAAGTTCGGCGCGCAGGAAGGCGCGCCCTTCAACGATCTGCGGCTCGTGCGCAGCTTCCTGTCGGGTCCGACGCTTCCCTCGCTCTGCGACGTGCCGTGGATGCCGCTGTTCCTGTTCGGCTGCACCCTCATCCATCCCTATCTCGGCCTGCTCGGCCTCGTCTTCGCGATCCTGATCGTCGGTCTAGCGCTCATCAACGACCGCGGCACCAAGCCCGCGACCGAGAAGGTGCAGCAGAGCCACCAGGAGGCGCAGCGCGTGCTCGCCGAGGCCGCCCGCAACGTCGACACGGTCGCGGCCATGGGCCTCGCCAAGCCGCTGGCGCAGAAGGCGAGCCAGGCGAACGCGCTCTCCATGACGCTGCTCGCCGAGGCGAGCGACCGCGGCTCGGTGATGGTCGGCTCGGGCAAGTTCCTGCGCGTCGTCGCGCAGATCATGACGCTCGCGCTCGGCGCCTGGCTCTCGCTCGAGGGCCACATCACGCCGGGCGGCATGATCGCGAGCTCCATCCTGCTGTCGCGCGCGCTCGCGCCGCTCGACCAGTCGATCGCGGCGTGGCGGGGCCTGCAGCAGTGCCGCCTCGCCTGGAAGCGCATCGAAGCGCTGCTGAACGCCGCCGGCGCCACGATCGAGGACCCGATCGCGCTGCCGACGCCCGAAGGACGCGTCTCGCTCGAGGGCGTGACCGTGGTCGCGCCGGGCGGCGACAAGGTCATCCTCAACGGCGTCACGATGCAGATCGCGCCGGGCGAGAGCGTCGCCTTCATCGGGCCGTCGGGCTCGGGCAAGTCGACGCTCTGCCGCGCGATCGTCGGCTCGCGCCAGCCGCATCGCGGCAAGGTCAGGCTCGACGGCGGCGACGTCATGCTGTGGCGCGACGACCAGCGCCGCAAGCATGTCGGCTATCTCGCGCAGGGGACGGAGCTGTTCTCCGGCCGCGTCCGCGACGTGATCGCGCGCTTCGACGAGCCCGACGACGCGGCGGTGGTCGCGGCCGCGAAGCTCGCCGGCTGCCACGAGCTGATCCTCGGCCTGCCGCAGGGCTACGACACGATTTTGGCCAACGGCGGCGCGATGCTGTCCGGCGGGCAGCGGCAGCGCATCGCGCTCGCCCGCGCGGTCTACGGCGACACGCGCCTCGTCGTGCTCGACGAGCCGAACGCCAGCCTCGACGGCGAGGGCGAGCGGGCGCTCGTCAACTGCATCGCGGCGCTGAAGGAGCGGAAGGTGACGGTCGTGATCGTGACCCACAAGCCGTCGCTCGCGCATCTCGCGACCAAGGTCGCCGTGATGCAGAACGGCCAGCTCAAGAAGCTCGGACCGGCGACCGACGTGCTGCGCGAGCTCGTCGCGCCGGCCGCCGCGGAGAACGTTCGTTCGATCCCGGGAGCGGCTCGATGACCGACCAGATCTCCGGACCGGACTACGCCGGCGCGCCGCCCGACATGCGGTCCCGGTCGCCGCGGCTTGCGACCCGGCTGCGCGGGGTCGCGATCGCGGGCGGCGTCGTCATCTTCGGCTTCATGGGCGGCTTCGCGGTCTGGGCCTCGACCGCTCCGCTGTCGGCCGGCGCCGTCGTCAGGGGCGCGGTCGGCCCCGAGGCGAGCCGCAAATCGGTGTCGCATCTCGAAGGCGGCATCGTGAGCGAGATTCTCGTCCGCGACGGCGACTTCGTGCACAAGGGCCAGCCCCTCGTGACGCTCGAACGCACGCAGGCGCTCGCGGCGGTGGGACAGGTGCGCAACACCATGTCCCGGCGCGAGGCGGAGGCGGCCCGGCTCGCGGCGCAGGTCGCGGGCGCCAGCGAGATCGACTTCTCCAGGGCGATCGCCGAAGCGCAGGGCGACCCGACCTTTCCGGACTTCGTGCGGGGCCAGCAGGCGCTGTTCGAGTCGAGCGTGAAGGGGCTGAAGGAGAAGCAGGAGCTTCTGCGGACGCAGATCGAGAAGCTCGGCGCGCAGATCGCCGGCGCCAACGACAAGATCGCGGGCTCGACCGAGCAGCGCGGGCTGATCGACGTGCAGCTCGACGACATCCGGGCGCTGATGGAGAAGGGCCTCGCCCGCAAGCCCCAGATGCTCGAGCTGCAGCGCCGCCGATCCGAGCTCGACACCGAGATCGCCGCGCTGAAGGCGGACATCAAGCGCGCCGAGATCGAGAAGGTCGAGAAGCGCATCACGCTCGACAACGCCGAGACCACCTTCCTCAACGAAGCCTCGACCGAACTCGCCAAGGCGCGCTCGGAGATCGCCGGCATGGCGGCGAAGCTCGAGGCCAGCGCCGACATCCTCACGCGCACGCAGGTCACGGCGCCGGAGACCGGCTACGTGCTGAACAGCCAGGTGAAGACCGTGGGCGGCGTGGTGCGGCCTGGCGTCGAACTGATGCAGATCGTTCCCACCGAGGGCGACCTCGTCATCGAGGGCCGCGTCTCGCCGCAGGACATCCGCAACATCGAGACGGGACAGCCGGCGCGCGTGTCCTTCACCACCTTCCCGATGCGCGACATGCCGATGATCCCCGGCCGCGTCATCAACGTGGCGGCCGACGCGCTGAAGGACGAGCAGACCCGCGAGACCTATTACACCGCCAAGGTGGCGGTCGATCGCGCGGCCTTCGCGGCCTACGCCCGCGTCGAGGACATGAAGCCGGGTTCGCCCGTGGAGGCGTATGTCGAGGCGCGCAAGCGCGTCGCGATGGAGTATTTCCTCGAGCCGGTGATCCACTCCTTCCGGCGCAGTTTCCGCGAGCAGTAAGGGCGGCGAGGCGAGAAAGCGGGGCGGATCCGGAAGGCGAAAGGCCGGAACCTCCGTCGCGCTGGGCGGTTCAGGAAGACAGCGGCCGGATTGGCCGCGCTTCCCGGAGGACGCCATGACCGACACGCCGGACGCCAAAAAGATCTACGACCTGATGGAGGAGATCGGCGTCTGCATGCTGACGTCGAACTCGGGAAGCTCGCTGCGGGCGAGGCCCATGCATGCCGAGGTCGACCGCTCGTCCGGCGCGCTGTCGTTCCTGACTGACGCCCGCCATCACAAGGACGAGGAGATCGCCGCAGACCCAGAAGTCTGTCTCGCCTTCGCCAGTCCGAAATCCCAGGACTACGTCTCGGTTTCGGGACGCGCCGAAATCTCGAACGACCGCGCCGCGATCGAGCGTCGCTTCAACGAGATGGCGAAGGTCTGGTTTCCCGAAGGCGCGCAGGACCCGAACGTGCGGCTGCTGATCGTGCGCCCCCACGCGGGCGAATATTGGGACGGGAAGTCCAACCCGATCGCGGTCGCCGTCGAGATGGTCAAGGCGCGGATGTCGAGCGAGCGCCCGGATCTCGGCGAGAACCGAAAGGTGGCGATGGGAGGTGGCCGATGACCGGCGGCCTTCCTGCGCCCGACGTTCCGCCGCCGGGCGGGCCGGTGACGCCGCCGCCCATGCCCGATGAGGCGCCGGTCCGGGATCCGGACATTGTGCCGAACCCCGATCCCGATCTCGACCCGTCGATCGACGAGCCGACCCCGCCTGCGCAGCCGTTGATCGACCCGCCGCAGCGTTGAACGGATCGCGCTACTTGCTGACGCGCAGGTTCGAGAGCGAGTCCGCGATGCGCTGGAAGGACGCGGCGAGTTCGGTCTCGTTGGTCGCGTCGAAGTAGAAGGACGTGGAGGTGGCGCACGCCTGCAGGAGCGCCTTCGTCGTGGTTCCAGGATTGTTGAAGGCGATTGTGTAAACGATGATGCTGTTCGTCTTCATGCTGTTGCAGACAGTTTTCAGTCGAGTGTTGAGTTCGGTCACGGCGGTGGACGCGTTGGACGTGCCGAGTTTTTTATCGGATAGCCACTGATAAGCAGTATAGATGCTTGACGACATCGTATTGTCGCCATCGGTCATGAGGACGATGGCTTTCTGCATTTTGTCGGTGTTGTAGGCGAGCGGAAGCGTGGTGCCTTTCCAGGCCGTGCTGCCCCAATAGCCTCGCCAGTTCGGCGACAGCATCCGCCAGCCCCAGACCGCGCCGAGATTGATGTGCGTGTTGCCGGCGGCGTTCATTGCCGTGATGGCGGCTTTCGTGACGCTCTTGACGTTGCTGGGCGGGGAAACGGCGCTCGGGCAGTAAAGTCCGCCGCCTGAATTTGGGTAATAATAGTCGTTGAAATAGTAGCTCGACGCGGACGGCGGCTGGTCGGTCTGGTCGTATCCGCTGCCGCGCGCCATCACGCAGCCCTTCCAGACGGATTTCGACGCATTGGTGAAATTGACCCAGCTCGACCGCGTCGTGCCGATGTTCACCGTCTGCGAGAACGGCACGACCGACATGAACAGGTTCTCCGCCGTCGTGTCCGTGCCGAACAGGGTGTCCACGAGGTTGTTCGCCGCCGACTTGAGCGCGGTCATGCTGCCCGACATGGACCCGGTGGTGTCGAGCACCAGGGCGACCTCGAGGCCGGTCGTCTTCCGCTTGATCTCCGAGGAGGCGGACACCTTCATGACGTTCGAGCCGACGATCCTCATGAAGGCGGTCGGCACCGTCGCGCTCGCCGACAGCGTGATGGTCGTCTTGTCCGTCGAGACCACAGCCTTGACGGAACTGCCGTCGACGGTCGCGCCGGCGTAGCCCGATTTGAAATTCGCGGTGACGTATCGCAGCGCCTCGGCGTTGTAGTCCGACGTGCCGCTGAGCTTGGCGCCGACCGCGAGGCCGGCGGCGTCGAGGGCGTCGGACAACCGCGCCTTGACCAGCGTCCCGCGGCCGACGTCGACCGCGAAGCCCGTGGCGAGGATCAGCATGACGAAGCCGAGGCCGATGATCGGCGCCACGGCGCCGTTCTCGTCACGCGTGAAACGGGGCGAACGCCGCCCCCCAAGCTTCAGGACCGAGCCCATGGGTCACCAACATCCCTGAGAGTTCAGAGAGTAAGTCCGCGAATACCGCTTCCGGAGTGTTAATTCGATCGAAGAAACAGAGGTTTTTACATAAACGCCGCGACATTTACCTTACGAATGGCTTTACAGCTTCGAAGGCTTTTATCGAAAGATGATTTGACTCAAGACGTTGGCAGACAGATGCGTGATCGGAGGCGTGACGCCCATCGACTCGTCACGTTCGCTGTGAACGGACGTCCGGCGCTCTTGAGCGGGGGATCGGATCAAGCGGGAGGGCCGACAGGTCTCGACGTCGCCGTCGAAAGCGGGCGACGACGAAGGGGCTCGCGCGCCGGCCCGCACGATGCTACAGGGACGCGCCCGCTTCGTCGGGAGGGCGCGTAGCTCAGCTGGTTAGAGCAACTGACTTTTAATCAGTAGGTCCTGGGTTCGAGTCCCAGCGCGCTCACCATCATGCGGATCGCAGGGCGATCGGCCGCAACGGTCTTGCTTCAGAAGCCTTCGGCGTTTCAGTTTCCTCTGCGGATGCGAAAGACGAAAGCCGCGCCGTCTCGCTCCGTTGCGAGCAGCTCGTCGCCGGTTTCGCGCAGCAGATTCGGGACGTCGAGGCCGGCGAGCGGATCGTCGGTCGCCGCCTTGAGCTCCGCGCCGGGATCGAGGCGCAGCAGCGCCTTGCGAATCTTCAGGACGGGAAGCGGGCACCGGAGTCCCCGGAGATCGAGCCGCGCCGGCTCGATGGCCTGCTCGCCCAAATTGCGCACGGTTTCGCGATCGGCCAATCGGATTTTCCTTAAGTCGTTATTGAAGAAGATCTTTTGCATCGCAATGCGATTTTGAAGCGTTTGACATTCGAACCATTCGAACTCTAGATTTTGCGTCATGTGTCGGCGCGTGGCCGGCGAAGCGGGTTTTCTCCGTTGGGAGACGGCCCCGATGCAAGAGGGAGGATGCTTCCCCAATGATCGGCGAATTTTCGCGGCGGCAGTTTTTGAAAACTGCGGGCGCGGGCGTCGCCGGGACGACGCTCGGAGCGATGGGCTTCGGCGGCGCGGAACAGGCTCTGGCCCAGACCGTGCGGCCCTTCAAGCTCGCGGAGACGACGGAGACCCGGAACACCTGCCCCTATTGCTCGGTGGCTTGCGGGATCCTGATGTATTCGACCGGCGACGGCTCGGCGAATCTCCCCAAGACCGTGATGCACATCGAGGGCGATCCGGACCATCCGGTGAATCGCGGCACGCTCTGCCCCAAGGGCGCGGCGTTGCTCGACTTCGTGCGCGCCGACACGCGCCTCAAATATCCGATGCGCCGCAAGCCGGGCTCCGACAAGTTCGAACGGGTGAGCTGGGACGTCGCGCTCGACAGCATCGCGCGCCTCATGAAAGACGACCGCGACAAGAATTTCATCGTGAAGTCGAAAGACGGCGTGACGGTCAACCGCTGGACGACCACGGGCTTTCTCGCGGCGTCCGCCACGACCAACGAAACCGCGACGCTGACCTACAAGGTCGTGCGCTCGGCGGGCATGGTGGCGTTCGACAATCAGGCGCGCGTCTGACACGGACCGACGGTGGCCAGTCTGGCCCCAACATTCGGTCGCGGCGCGATGACAAACTCCTGGGGCGACATCGGCTCCACGGACCTGGTCGTCGTGATGGGCGGCAACGCCGCTGAAGCGCACCCCTGCGGCTTCAAATGGGCCGTCAAGGCGAAGGAAAACCGCGGCGCCAAGCTGATCGTCGTCGATCCGCGCTACACGCGCACGGCCTCGGTCGCGGACTTCTATTGTCCGATTCGACCCGGCACCGACATCGCGTTCCTCGGCGGCGTGATCAAGTACCTGCTGGACAACGACAAGATCCAGCATGAATACGTGAAGAACTACACCAATGTCGGCTATCTGGTGAACCCGGGCTACTCCTTCGCGGATGGCCTGTTCGTCGGCTATGACGAGACCAAACGCGACTACGACAAGACTGCCTGGGACTACCAGCTCGACGACCAGGGCTTCGCCAAGGTCGACGACACGCTTCAGGATCCGAACTGCGTCTTCCAGTTGATGAAGAAGCACTTCGCGATCTACACGCCAGAGCTTGTCGAAAAGATCTGCGGCTCGCCGAAGGACAAGTTCCTGAAGGTCGCCGAGATGATCGCGTCGTGCTCGACGCCGACCAAGACCATGACGTCGATGTACGCCCTCGGCTGGACCCAGCATTCGAAGGGCGCGCAGAACATCCGCTGCATGGCGATGATCCAGCTTCTGCTGGGCAACATCGGCGTGCGCGGCGGCGGCATGAACGCGTTGCGCGGGCACTCCAACATCCAGGGGCTCACCGACCTCGGCCTGATGTCGAACCTAATCCCCGGCTACATGGCGATGCCGACGGAGAAGGAGCCGGACCTCAACGCCTACATGTCGACGCGCGGGTTCAAGCCGCTCCGGCCGAACCAGATGAGCTACTGGCAGAACTACAGGAAGTTCTTTGTGTCGTTTCAGAAGGCGATGTGGGGCGCCTCCGCGACGGCCGAGAACGACTGGGCCTACGAGTACCTGCCGAAGCTCGACGTCACCTACGACGTGCTGCGCGCCTTCGACCTGATGGTCCAGGGCAAGATGAACGGCTACTTCTGCCAGGGCTTCAACCCGCTGATGACCTTCCCCGACCGGGGCAAGCTCACCAAGGGGCTGTCGAACCTGAAATACCTTGTCACGATGGACCCGCTCGACACCGAGACCTCGCGTTTCTGGGAGAACCACGGCGAGTTCAACGACGTGAAGAGCGCCGACATCCAGACCGAGGTGTTCCAGCTTCCCACGAGCTGCTTCGCCGAGGACGAGGGATCGCTCGTGAACTCTGGCCGCTGGCTGCAGTGGCACTATCCGGGCCAGGAACCGATCGCGGAAGCCAAGCACGACACCTGGATCATGGCGCAGATCTGGTTGCGTCTTAAGAAGCTCTACGAGGCCGAGGGCGGGGCGTTCCCCGACCCGATCGTCAAGCTGAACTGGCCATACGCCGATCCGAACGAGCCGACCCCCGAGGAGCTCGCGAAGGAGATGAACGGCTCGGCGCTCGGGGACGTGTTCGATCCCAAGGACGCGACCAAGATCCTCAAGCAGAAGGGCAAGCTGCTGGACGGCTTCGCGCAGCTCCGGGACGACGGTTCCACCACATCCTTCTGCTGGATCTATTCCGGCTGCTGGACGGAAGCCGGCAACCAGATGGCGCGTCGCGACAACACCGACCCGGAGAACGCCGGCCTCGCGCCGAAATGGGCGTGGGCTTGGCCGGCGAACCGTCGGATTCTCTACAACCGCGCCTCGTCGGATCCGTCCGGCAAGCCGTGGGACGACACGCGCAAGCTCGTCTACTGGACGGGCGAAAAGTGGGGCGGCATCGACGTGCCGGACTACGGTCCGACCATCAAGCCGGACATTGCGACCGGTCCCTTCATCATGAACCCGGAAGGCGTGGCGCGGCTCTTCACCCGCAAGATGATGCGGGACGGACCGTTCCCGACCCACTACGAGCCGTTCGAGTCGCCGGTCGCGAACGCTGTCGCTCCGAAGATCCGCGGCAATCCCGCCGCGCGCATCTTCAAGGCGGACTTCGCGGCGCTCGGATCGTCGGAGCAGTACCCTTACGTGGGCACGAGCTACCGGCTGACCGAGCACTTCCACCAGTGGACCAAGCACAACAGGGTCAACGCGGCGCTGCAGCCCGAATTCTTCGTCGAGATCTCCGAGGAGCTCGCGAGGGAAAAGGGAATCGCCAAGGGCGGATGGGTGCGGGTCTGGTCGAACCGCGGCTCGGTCAAGGCCAAGGCCGTTGTGACCAAGCGGATCAAGCCGCTGATCGTGGACGGCAAACCCGTCCATGTCGTCGGCATCCCGCAGCACTGGGGCTTCATGGGCGCGGCGAGGAAAGGCATGAACCCGAACTCGCTGACCCCCTTCGTGGGCGACGCGAACATCGAGACGCCGGAATACAAGGCGTTCCTGGTCAACATCGAGGCCATCGCCTCGGGACCCGTGGCGTGAGGGAGGGCTGAGACATGACGAACCAATCCCTCACTCTCCGGCGCCGCTCGGCGTCGGCCGACATTCCCGCAGTCCCCGCCTTGAACACGATCGAGGTCGCCAAGCTCATCGACGTGTCGAAGTGCATCGGCTGCAAGGCCTGCCAAGCCGCCTGCCTCGAATGGAACGACCTCCGCGAGGAGATCGGGGTCAACACGGGCGTCTACGACAATCCGCACGACCTCACGACCCATAGCTGGACGCTGATGCGCTTCGCCGAATGGGACAATCCGGACACCGGCGATCTGGAGTGGCTGATCCGCAAGGATGGCTGCATGCACTGCGCGGATCCGGGCTGCCTCAAGGCGTGTCCGGCGCCGGGCGCGATCGTGCAGTACACCAACGGCATCGTGGACTTCATCCACGAGAACTGCATCGGCTGCGGCTACTGCCTGAAGGGCTGTCCCTTCAACATCCCGCGCATCTCCAAGGTCGATCACAAGGCCTACAAATGCACGCTCTGCTCCGACCGCGTGGCGGTCGGCCAGGGTCCCGCCTGCGCCAAGGCCTGCCCGACGACCGCCATCATGTTCGGGACGAAGGAGGAGATGAAGGAGCAGGCGGAGAAGCGCATCGTCGACCTCAAGTCGCGCGGCTTCGCCCATGCGGGCCTTTACGATCCCGCAGGCGTCGGCGGCACGCACGTGATGTACGTGCTGCACCACCGCGACAAGCCCGATATCTATTCGGGCCTGCCGAACGAACCGAGGATCAGCCCGCTTGTCGCGGCCTGGAAGGGCACGGGCAAGGTGTTCGCGCTCGGCGCCCTCGCATTCGCGGCGGTCGGCGCTTTCGTGCACTATGCCGTGGTCGGCGCGAATCGCGTGACGGAGGACGACGAGGAGAACGCGGTCGAGCTCGTCGAGGAGGCCAGGGACGGAAAGTCCGGCGGCGGAACGCCGGAAGCGAGGGTCTGATGACGATCGACATCGAACACGTCGCTCCGGGCCTCAGGGAGCGGACCTATGTGCGCCGCTACTCGGCCTTCGCGCGGGTGAACCACTGGATCACGGCGATCACCTTCGTGCTGCTCGCTTTGAGCGGTCTCGCGCTGTTCCATCCGAGCCTGTTCTTCCTCACCGGGCTCTTCGGCGGCGGCGCGCTGACGCGCGTCATCCACCCCTGGCTCGGCGTGATCCTGCTGATCTCGTTCTTCGGAATGTTCCTGCAGTTCTGGCGGCAAAACCTCTGGAACAAGGACGACACGCAGTGGGTGTCGCAGATCGGCGACGTGGTGAGGGGCGACGAGGAGAAGCTGCCCGAACTCGAGAAGTACAACGCCGGCCAGAAGGGCGTCTTCTGGGGGCAGTCCCTCATGATCCTGGTGCTGTTCTGCACCGGCCTCGTCATGTGGGACCAGTATTTCGGCGGTTGGGTCTCGATCGACACCAACCGTCTGGCGGCTTTGACGCACGCCGGCATGGCGTTCTTCGCCATCCTGCTGATCGTGGTGCACGTCTATGCCGGCATCTGGGTGCGCGGCACGGTCTCGAGCATGACCGAGGGGCGCGTCACGGGCGGCTGGGCGTGGCGTCATCACCGCAAATGGCTCCGCCGTCAGGTCCGCGGCGGCAAGTGACGGTTTGCGAACAGGGGATCCGGCCGCAACGCCGGGTCCCCTTCGCGTTCTCGTCCCGGCCTTGAGCCGGGATCCATAAGCACGACATATCCCCAAGACGCGGTCGTCGCCGCGGCCGTATCCCGATGCGCCTGCGCGTCCGGGTCCCGGCTCTAGGACGGGACGCGAGCGCGGCGCCCTTTGCGAACGGAGCGTAAGCATGGCCGGACCGGACGCTCTCGTTCCGACGCCAGACGACGTCGGCGTCACGCCGAAGCCCCCCTTCGCGGTTCTGCCGACCCCCGGAACCATGTTCGCGGCCCGCGCCGCCCGCTTCCGCGAACTCGCGCCCGGCCATCCGCTCGAAGACTATCTGACCTTTCTCGGCGACCTCTGCCGCATTCAGCACGAGGTCCAGCCGAGCCTTCCCGAACCGCGGCCGCCGTCTCCGGAGGCGCTGGAGCGGGCGCTGGAGTTTTCCATGCCGCCGATCGACCGCGGCCGCTTCGAGCCCGACGAGGCGTCGCTCGCGACGCTGGAGCGGGTGCTGGACAAAGCGGTGGCCGTGAAGATGCCGGAGCCCGCCGCGAAGGCGCGGCAGGTTCTCGCGGCCTCCGCGGTCGAGCGCAGGTCGGTTCTCGTCGAGGCGCTCGAAGGGGCGCCGCGGGTCGAGACGCTGGCCGCCCATGTCTTCGCTTCCGCCGCTCTGCAGGTGCATTTTTCCCGGCTCGCCGCCCGGCTCGATTCCGCCCGGCTCACTCCGGTCGGAACCGGCGTCTGCCCGGTCTGCGGCGGGCCTCCCGTCGCAAGCCTCGTGGTCGGCTGGACCGCGGCCCATGGCGCGCGCTTCGTCGCCTGCGCGCTCTGCGGCTCGCTCTGGAACCATGTGCGAGTGAAATGCGTCGCCTGCGATTCGACCAAGGGGATCGCCTATCGCGAACTTTCCGAGGACGGCGAGGAGACCGCTGAGGAAAGCTCTTCCAGAGGCCTGCGGGCGCGGGAGGCGCGCGACGCCCGTGCGCCGGTCAAGGCCGAAACCTGCGACGAATGCGGACGTTACGTAAAGATCATGCACCAGCATGTCGTGCCGGGTCTCGATCCCGTCGCCGACGACGTCGCCACTCTCGGGCTCGACCTGAAAGTGCGCGAAGCCGGCTGGGCGCGGGCGGCTTTCAATCCCTATCTACTGGGATATTGATTTTGCGACGGCGCAACGTCCGCGCCCGCGGAGGACCCGAGCGTCGCGATGAGAGATCCGTCGACCGTCCCGCCGGCTGAAGACCGCTCGCCGCTGCCCTCGGTCGACCGGGTGCTGGGGCAGGACGCCGTCCGGATCGCGGCCGAACGCTACGGGCGGACCGCCGCCGTCGCCGCCGTGCGCGCGGCCCTGGCCGACATCCGTCCCGCCTGGCTCGCGGGCGCGGCCGTCGACGTTTCGGCCGAGCGGATCGCCGCCGTCGCGACGGTGAGGCTCGAGGCGGAGGATCGCCCGAGCCAGCGTCGCGTGCTGAACCTGACCGGCACGGTTCTCCACACCAATCTCGGCCGCGCGCTCATCGCGGAGGAGGCGATCGCCGCCGTCGTCGCCGCGATGCGCAGCCCCACCGCGCTGGAGTTCGACCTGTCCGGCGGCGCGCGCGGCGAGCGCGACGATCATGTCCGGGGCCTTCTGCGCGAGCTGACCGGCGCGGAGGACGCGGTCGCGGTCAACAACAACGCCGCGGCGGTGCTGCTGACCTTGAATTCGCTGTCGGAGGATCGCGAGACCGTGGTTTCGCGCGGCGAACTGATCGAGATCGGCGGCGCGTTCCGCATGCCCTCGATCATGAACCGCGCCGGCGCGCGCCTCGTCGAGGTGGGCACGACCAACCGGACCCACGCGCAGGACTACGCCGACGCGATCGGGCGCGACACGGCGCTGCTGATGAAGGTGCATCCCTCGAACTATCGCATCGAGGGCTTCACCAAGGAGGTTCCGGCGCGGGAGCTCGCCCCGATGGCGCGCGAGCACGGACTTCCGCTCGTCGACGATCTCGGCTCCGGCGTCCTCGTCGACCTGTCGAAATGGGGCCTGCAGCGAGAGCGAACCGTTCAAGAGGCGGTCGCCGACGGCGCGGATCTCGTCACCTTCTCGGGCGACAAGCTGCTCGGCGGCCCGCAGGCCGGCCTCGTGGTCGGCGGCCGCGACCTCGTGCGGCGGCTGGCGAAGAACCATCTGAAGCGGGCGCTGCGCCTCGACAAGCTGCGGCTCGCGGGTCTCGAGGCGACGTTGAGGCTCTACCGCGATCCCGATCGGCTGACCGAGCGCCTGCCCACGCTCGCGCTGCTCACGAGGCCCGCGGCGGCGCTTCAGACCCTCGCCGCAAAGTTTCGCCCACGGCTCGCCGACGCGATCGGGCCGGGATTTTCCGTCGAGGCGGCGGATCTCTCCAGCCAGATCGGCTCGGGCGCGCTGCCGCTGGCAGCCATCCCGAGCGCGGGCCTCGCCGTCGCTGCCGCGTCCGGCGGGGGCGGAGCCCTGACGCGGCTCGCGGCCGCCATGCGCGCGCTCACGATCCCGATCCTTGGCCGCATCGCGGAGGATCGGCTGCTTCTGGATCTCCGTGGGCTCGACGACGAGCGCGCGCTCGTCGACAGCCTGTTCGAACTCGGCCTCGCGACGGCCGCGGGAGCACGCGCATGAGCAGCTGGCTGCAGCGCTTTATCGGGGGCGGCATCCTGACCGGCCGAGACCGCGAGGCCGAGCGGGCGGAGGAGGACGGCGAGGCCCTCGAAGCGCTGATGTCCATGGCCTATGACGCGGCCGAGAGCGGCGATTACGAAACGGCGGTCGGCGTCTGGCGGCCGCTCGCCGACCAAGGCTGGCCGCCGCGGGCGCTCAGCAATCTCGGCGCCTGTTACGTCGACGGGCTCGGCGTCGAGCGGGATCTCGTCCGGGCCGCCTCCCTGTTCCGCCGCGCCGCGGAGGCCGGTGACGCCATCGCGCAGCGCAACCTCGCGACCCTTCATTTCAAGGGTGAGGGGGGCGTCCCGCAGGACGACGCCGCAGCCATGGAACTCTATGAGCTCGCAGCCGAGCAGGGCGACGCCGCGGCGCAGGACATGCTGAGCTGGATGCTGCTCGAAGGCCACGCCGGGGAAAACGATCCGCGGGCCGCGCGCCGTTGGGCGCTCGCGGCCGCGGAGCAGGACGTCGCCTCGTCGATGACCCGGCTCGGCCTGATCGCCCACAACGCGCTCGGCATGGAGCGAGACCCGGAGGAGGCGGCGCGCTGGTGGTACGAGGCCGCGCGCCGCGGCGACGCGGACGGCCAGGCCATGCTCGGCGCGGCTCTCCATCTCGGCTCCGGCGTCGAGAAGGACGACCGGGCGGCGCTGATCTGGCTGTTGCGCGCCGCGCAGGGCGGCAGCCCGCTCGCGGCGTCCTTCATCGGATCCGTGCGTTCGGCGCTGGGTCCGGATGAGATCGAAGCCGCCGAAGCGGTCGCCCGCCGGCCGCCGCTTCAGGAAGCGCCGGCGTGATCGTCGGCACGGCCGGCCACGTCGACCACGGCAAGTCCGCGCTCGTGCGCGCGCTGACGGGCGTCGACCCCGACCGGCTGAAGGAGGAGAAGGCGCGGGGCGTCTCGATCGATCTCGGCTTCGCTTATCTGCCGCGTCCGGACGGTTCCGTCCTCGGCTTCGTCGACGTGCCGGGACACGAACGTTTCGTCCGGAACATGCTGGCGGGCGCGAGCGGAATCGATCTCGCGCTGCTGGTGGTCGCCGCCGACGACGGTCCGATGCCGCAGACCCGCGAGCATCTCGCGATCGTCGATCTTCTCGGCGTGCGCCGGGGACTGGTCGCGCTGACGAAATGCGACCTGGCCGACGACGCGAGGAAGCGCGAGGCGGAGAACCGGATCGCGGTGATGCTCGACGGCACGCGCTTCGAGGGCGCCGAGATCCTGCCGGTTTCGGTCGTGACCGGCGAGGGGCTGGAGGCGCTTCAGGCGCGGCTCGACGACCTCGCGGCCGAAGTCGCGACGCCTTCGGTCGAAGGCCGCTTCCGGCTGTCCGTCGACCGCTGCTTCACCCTCGCCGGCGCGGGAACCGTGGTGACCGGCTCCGTGCGCGACGGCGTGGTGCGGGTGGGCGACGCCGTGACGGTGTCGCCCTCGGGGATCGAGGCGCGTGTGCGCGCGATCCATGCGCAGAACAGGCCCGCGGCGGAGGGGAGGCCCGGCGAGCGCTGCGCGCTCAATCTCGCGGGCTCCGGCGTCTCGAAGGAGGCGATCGCGCGCGGCGACGTGGTGGGCGCGCCGGAACTCCATCGGCCGACCTCCCGGATCGACGTCGAACTCGCGATGCTGCCGAGCGAACCGAAGCCGTTCGGGCCATGGACGCCGGCGCGGCTCCATCACGGCGCGGCCGACGTCGCCGCGCGGCTGATCCCGCTCGAAGGCGAGGCGATCACGCCGGGCGGAAAGGCGAGGGCGCAACTCGTGCTGGAACGGCCGATCGCCGCCGTGGCGCTCGACCGTTTCGTCCTTCGCGACACCAGCGGCGCGCGGACGGTCGCGGGCGGCCGGATCCTCGACCTTCGGGCGCCGGAACGCCGTCGCCGATCGCCCGAGCGACGCGCCCAGCTCGACGCGCTGGCGCGCGAGGACCACGCCGAGGCGTTGGCCGCTCTGCTTGCGGCGGCGCCCCATGCGGTCGACCTCGACGGCTTCATGCGCGATCGCAACGTCGGTCCCGAAGCGGCCGGACGCATGACGGAACTCGCAGGCGTGGTCAGGCTCGGGAGCCGCGGGGCCGCGGTCTCGCGGGAGACCTTCGCCGCCTTCGCTTCGGCGGCCGCCGAGGCGCTCGCCGCCTATCACGCCGACAACCCCGATCTGCAGGGCGTCGGCGCCGAGCGGCTGCGGCTGCAGGTGGAGCCGCGCCTGCCGGCGCCGGCCTTTCTGGCGGCGATCGCGGCTTTGCAAAGAGACGGGGCCGTCGCCGTCGAAGGCGCCTGGATCCGGCTGCCGGGCCACGTGGCGCGGCTGGCGCCGGCCGACGAGGCGGTCTGGGAGGACAGCGCGCCGCTGCTCGCGGGCGAAGCGCGTTTTCGGCCGCCGCGGGTGCGTGACATCGCGGGCGAGATCGGCGCCGACGAGGTCGACGTCCGTCGGACGCTGAAGCTCGTCAGTCGCCTCGGCCGGGTCGACGAGGTGGCGCACGACCATTTCTTCCTGCGCGGGACCGTCGCCGAAATGGTCGAGATCGCGGTCGACGTCGCGCAGCATGACGGGGTCGTCACCGCCGCGCGTTTCCGCGATCGTCTCGACAACGGCCGCAAGGTCGCGATTCAGATTCTTGAATTCTTCGACCGCCACGGCGTCACGATCCGCCGCGGCGACGAACGCCGCATCAACCGGCGACGGATCGACCTGTTCCGCCGCCGCGACGTGACCGGGACGGAAGGAGATCAGCCATGACGCGCCACGCCGCCGCGCTGACCGCGCTCGAGGAGGCCGCCCGGCAGGCCGGCGCCGTCGAAACCGCCCGCCGAGAGGAGTTCGCCCGCGAGATCTTTCGCCTCGAGACCGAGCGACGGCAGGCCTACCGGCGACTGAGCTTTCTGTCGGCGCTCGTCGCCGCCGACGCCGGAGCGCCGGATCGCGAGGCCTCGCGCGCCGCGCAACGGGACGCCGCGGCCGACGAGCTGGAATGGGACGAGATCGACGCGAGCCGCGCCGTCGCGCTCGACGCCCTCGAGCCGCTCGCGGACGCCGTGCATGACGAGCGCGTTCTGGAGGCCGCCGAGCGCGCCGACGAAGGCGGCGACCGCGCCGCCGGCCTGCTGCTCGCGCTGTCGGCCTTCGAGGCGCGCTTCGAACAGGCTCGCGGCGGCGCGACGCTCGCCCAGGCTTTCGATCGCCACATGCCGGAGACGCCGCTTGTCGATTTCTGACGAACCGTCGCCGACGCTCGATTTCGACGACTGGCTGAGGGCGGAGTTCGGTAGGACGAAAGGCTTCACCGCGCTGGTCGTTCTCGTCGAGATCACCGAAACCGACGCCCGGCCGGTCGCCTCCACGTTCTTTCACGTGATCGGCGACGAGGCCGGCTGGAAAGACGTCCGCCGCATGTTCGCGAGCGCGCCCGGCGGGTGGGACGGCGCGGTCTTTTTTCCGGCGACGTCGCGCGACGGCGGTCCTATGGAGGAGCCGCTGGCGCGCGTCGAGCTTCGAAGGGTCGAGGCGGAGATCGGCGACGACAGGCTGAGGATCAACGACGGCGCCTTCTTCGACCGCAAGGGACGCCGGATGCGCATCGACGAGGACGAGACCGCCGGATGAGCAAGACAGGCGCCGCCCTGCGCGAAGCGGACCCCTGCGCGGAACCCCGTTCGGGCAAGGACCGGCTTCTCGGCGTCGAAGACGCGCAGGCGCTCGCTGCGGCGCTCGTGACGGCGCCGGTCGGCGTCGAGCGTGCGGCGCTCGCCGGCCTCGGCGGACGGGTCTCGGCGGAAGACGTCGTGAGCCCCACGCCGCTTCCGCCCTTCGATCATTCCGCCATGGACGGCTACGCCGTGGCGTCGTCGGGCCGCGAGCATGTCGTGCGGGCGCGGCTCGCGGCGGGCTCGGGCGGCGCGCGGGCGACGCTGATGCCCGGCGAGGCGGCGCGCATCATGACCGGCGCGCCCGTGCCGCCCGGCGCGGTCGCGGTCGTCATGCAGGAGCGCGTGTCGGCGTCCGGGGAGCGCATCCTGCTCGAAACGGCCGTGGAGCCCGGCGCAAACATTCGCCGTCGCGGCGAGGACGTTGCGGTCGGCGACGTCGTCGTGCCGGCCGGCGTGCGGCTCGACGCGCGTCACGTCGCGATCCTCGCGGCGGCGGGCGTCGCGGACATCGCCGTCCGGCGGCGGGCGGTCGTGGGGTTGATGTCGACCGGCGACGAACTGGTCCGCCCCGGCCGCCCGCTCGGGCCGGGGATGATCCATGACGCCAACCGCCCGATGCTCGCGGCTCTCCTCGCGCAGCCGGCCGTCGAGGCGGTCGATCTCGGCGTGGCTCCCGACGACCGCGAGGAACTGGCCTCCCTCGTGGCCGACGCCGCCCTGCGCTGCGACATGATCGTGACGAGCGGCGCGACCTCGGTCGGCGAGGAGGATCATCTCGCCGCCGCCGTGCTCGCGGCTGGCGGCAGGCTCGATCTGGCGCGGGTCGCGATCAAGCCGGGCAAGCCCGTGATCGCAGGCCATGTCGGACGGGCCGTCCTGATCGGTCTGCCCGGAAATCCCTTCGCGGCGCTCGTCGCGTGGCTGCTGGTCGGGCGGGTGGCGCTCGAGCGGCTGGCGGGCCTCGCGCCGAAGCCGCTCGCGCCGCTGTCGGCGCTGGCCGGCTTCTCCCAGAAGGGTCCGGGCGGACGCACCGAGTTCGCGCCGGCGAAGCTCGTCGGCGTCGGGAAGGGCGGCCTGCCGGTGATCGAGAAGCTCGGCCGCGGCGGATCGGCCCGCCTCGCCCCGCTCATCGCCGCCGACGGTCTCGCGGTGATCGCCGCGGGGCGGGACGAGGTGCGCAAGGGCGATATGGTCGGCTTCCTGCCGTTCGAGGCGGCCGCCGAACTCTGACCGCCGCTCTCAGGCTTCCGCGCGCTTCAGCTTCACCGCCATCGCGAGCAGCGCGCGGTCCTGGAAGACGATCGCCTTCTCCTTCGCCGTGAGCCAGGAGAGGGCCTCCGTCAGCGTCTCGGCCTCGCTGAGCTTGGCCGCCGCCATCACCCTCTCCTGCTCGATCTGGCCGCGCGGACGGTGCGCCGCCACGGGCAGCATCCGCTCGTGGGCCCGAAGCAGGTCCGGATCGGCGCTCAGGGCCTCGAGCCCGTCGCCCTCGTCGACGCCGAGCGCCGCCAGCCTGCGGCCGTTCTCGCGCGCCGCGACCGCGATCGGCGGCATCTCGGTCTCCTCCGGGATCATCATCAGGCCGAGTCGCTTGAGGAACAGGCCTGAGGCCAGATGGCCCGAGAGCCACGACAGCGGGATCGCGAGCAGGAGGCCCGCGATCGTCGGCGACATCCAGCCGGCGAGCGAGGGCGCGATCATGAGCGCGGTGACGAGCGTCACGGCGCCGAGAACCGTATGCCACTGGTGCCGGCGGACGATGTCGCCGAAGGGGATCGAGCCGTCGTCGCGCCGCTGTGGGTTCCAGCCCGTCGCCTTGCCGGCGAGGATCTGGAACACGGAGCCGGACTGCACGAGCATCATGATCGGCGCGAACAGCGACGACAGCACGATCTCGATGATCGCCGAGACGAGGATCCTGAACGTCCCGCCGCTGCCCCGCCGCGACCGCCGGTTCAGGATATGGATGATCAGGCCGAAGAACTTCGGGGCGATCAGGATCGCCATGGTCACGCCGAACAGCGCGAGCGCTCGCTCGGCGTCGAAGCGCGGCCAGGCGGGAAACAGCGCGAACTCGTCGGTGAAATATTCCGGCCGGATGAACTTCGACTGCAAAGCGAGCGCGATGCCGCAGAGCAGCATGAACATCCAGAACGGCGAGGCGAGGTAGGAGAAAATGCCGTTCAGGAAATGCTGGCGGCTGAGAGGATAGAGCCCGCGCGTGCCGAGCAGGGCGGTGTGCTGGAGGTTGCCCTGGCACCAGCGGCGGTCGCGCTGCGACAGGTCGATCAGCGAGGGCGGGCTCTCCTCGTAGGAACCCTCGATCCGCGGGAGCATGTAGACCGCCCAGCCCTTGCGCCGGATCAGCGCCGCCTCGACAAAGTCGTGGCTCATGATGAGGCCGCCGAACGGCGGGGAGCCCTTCAGGTCCGGCAGGCCGCCGCCTTCCGCGAACGCCTTCATGCGGATGATGGCGTTGTGGCCCCAATAGTTGCCGTCCCGCCCGTACCAGACCGCGATGCCGGCGGCGATGACCGGCCCGTAGACGCGGCTCGCGAACTGCTGGACGCGCGCGAACAGCGTGTTGCGGTTGATGACGAGCGGCAGCGTCTGGATGACGCCGGCGTCGGGATCGGCCTCCATGGCGGCCGCGAGCGCGACGACGGCGTGCCCGGTCATGAGGCTGTCGGCGTCGAAGATGACCATGTGGTCGTAAGCCGCGCCCCAGCGGGTGACGAAATCCTCGATGTTGCCGGCCTTGCGGCGATGGTTCTTGGCGCGGCGGCGATAATAGACGCGGGCGTCCGGCCCGAGCGTCTCGCGCAGCGCGAGAAAGGCGCGTTCCTCGGCGATCCAGACGTCGGGGTCGGTCGTGTCGGAGACGAGGAAGCAGTCGAAGTGATCGGCGAAGCCGAGCTTCGCGACATCCTCGTACACCGCCTGTATCGCCCCGAAGACGCGGCTCGGCTGCTCGTTGTAGATCGGCATGACGAGAGCGTTGCGCGACGAGAGCGTTTCGGGCGCCGCCGGCGTCTCGATCGCCGGTTTGCCGAGCAGGGCGAAGAAGCCGACGATCGCGCTCGCGAAGGCGAGGGCGATCCAGGAGAAGTTGACGAGGAACAGCGCGAGCAGCGCCCATTCCAGCACCGTGACGCCGCCGACCTCGACGACGCGGTACATTTCGCGGCCGCCGAGCGCGATCGCGACCGCGAGGCTGCCGAACACGAAGATCCGGCTCGCCCAAGGCGTCTTCCAGAGCTTCGGCGCGACAAGCGGCCGGACCTCGTCCTTCGACCAGCGCGAGAGCGGCTGGGTCGGCATGGCCAGCGGCGCCTCGGGGGGCATCGCCGGGCGTTCGTTCACGATCGTTTCGTTCACTCGGTCCACCGGTAGAGCCAGGTCTCGCCGATCCGGCCCTGGTCGCCTTC
Source organism: Ancylobacter novellus (assembly GCA_003241695.1). Taxonomy (GTDB): domain Bacteria; phylum Pseudomonadota; class Alphaproteobacteria; order Rhizobiales; family Methylopilaceae; genus Methylopila. The sequence continues at coordinate 511,550 of QFPN01000002.1, forward strand.
GAGAACGAGCCGAAGCTCGCACAGGTCCTCGTTGCCGGGGTCGAGCGTGAAGCTCACGCGATAGCCCTTGATTTCGGGATTGGCGAGGCCGCTCACGTCCCTGATCTCGCCCTTGGAGGTCGAGACGTTGGGCTTGATCGCGCCCGCCCGCGTCGGATCTGCCACGGCGTCGCCGGCGAAATCGACCAGGAAACGCCGGCGCCGGCCGCCGGCTGAGCCCGATGAGGTGTTCACGACGATCGCGCCTGCGGCGCGGTCGGGCGGCGACCAGCACCACTGCATGCGATAGGCCATCGAGAAGGGGCCGCCCGGCTGGATCGGATCCTTCGGCCGCCAGTAGGCGACGACGTTCTCGTTGATGTCGGTGTCGGTCGGGATCTCGAGGAGCTGGAACTGGCCTTCGCCCCAGTCCCCGATCGGCTGCACCCAGACGCTCGGCATGCGGTCGTAGCGGCGGCCGAGATCGTTGTAGGGCTGGAAGCCGCGCTGGCGCTGCAGCAGGCCGAAACCCTTCGGGTTGCGGTCGCCGAACACGCTGATCTGGAGGTCGCTCGGATTGGCGAGCGGCCGCCACACCCATTCGTCGTTGCCGGTCCACATCTGCAGGCCGTCGGCGCGGTGCACCTGGCCACGGACGTCGTCGACGCCGACCCGGTCGTTCGGGCCGAACAGGAACATCGATGTCATCGGCGCCACGCCGACATGACCGAGCGCCTCGCGCGGGAACAGCGTCAGCTCCACGTCGACGACGGTGATCTCGCCGGGCCGGATGGTGAAGCGATAGGCCCCGGTGGTGCGCCGGCTGTCGAGCAGCGCATGGACGACGAGGCCGTTGGCGCCGGGCGCCGGACGCTCGATCCAGAGCGTGCGGAACAGCGGGAACTCCTCGCCGTTCGGCTCGCCGACGTCGATCGCGAGCCCCCTCGCGGACGCCCCGAAGATCTGGCCGCGGGCGATCGCGCGGAAGATGGTCGCGCCCTGGAACGTCAGGAAGTCCCGAAGCTCCTCCGGCCGGTCGAGCGCGGTCCGGGCGGTGAAGCCCGACAGTGGAAACGGTTTTTCGGCCGGCGGCTTGGGCGCCTTGCCGAAATCGAACCAGTCGGCGTCGTCCGGCAGCATGCGGACGACGTCGTCTTCGATCACGGCGACCCGGATCGGAGACCGGTAGATGAAGCCGCCGGGCAGCAGGTCGAGCGCGAAGCCGCGGTTTTCATCCTGCCACAAGGCGCGATCCGGCTTCATGCGGATCGTGCGGAACACGTCCTGGGGAAGGTCGGAGAACCCGTTCGGGAGAAAGCCCTTCGGCGCCTCGTAGCCGGCCGAAGCGAGCGCTTTCGCCTGCTCGACGAGGGCGTCCGTCGAAAAGGCCGCGCCGTCGGTCTGCAGGTCGGGGGGCGTCGGCGCCGCCGGACGCTCCTGCGCGCGCGCCGTTCCGGCCGCGAGGGCGACTGCGGCCGCTCCGGATAGGAAGTCCCTACGGTTCATGACGCGGGCGGCCGGCCGGACGCCGGTGCGAAAGCAATCATGGGCGCAACATGTCGCGAAAGGCGGGCAAAGCCAGAGGTCTGGAACGGCGAACTCCGACCTGGCGCCGGGTCAGGGTCGTCCAAGCGGGTCGCCAGCATAGGTCGTGGTATCGCAGGCGAGACCTTCGTCCGCAAGGGCGGCGCAGGCGCGATCGGCCTCGGCGCGGGTCGCGAACGGGCCGGCAACGAGGTCGAAGACGTTGGGCGCCTCGGCCGAGCGCTGGGCGCGGGGACTGAGTTTTCCGAGCTGTTGCGGATAGCGCGCCGACAACGCCGTCCAGCGGCGACGGATTGCGTCGTATGAGGCGTCCGGCCCCAGCATGAGCCCGAAGCCCTTGGCGTCGGTCCGGCCCTCCGTCCAGGGGGCGGGTTTGGAACGTCCGACCGAGCCGGTGGTTTCCGGCGCCGAGGACGCCTGCGAGGCGAACTTCATTGCGCCGAAGGATCGCTCGAGCGACGCGAGCCGTCCGGCCAGGGCGTCGCGCTCCCCGACGAGCCGCGCGACGTCGCGCTGGAGGGAAGCGTCGCTCGACGCCGAGATCAGTCTCTCTTCCTTCGCAACCTGATGCGAGCGCACGACAGTCGCTCCCGCGCCGATCAGCGCGACCGCCATGAGCGCGCCCCACACCACGGCGGGCGTTGCCGGAGAGAGCGTCGGAACCTCCACTTCCTCCTCGTACGGACTGCGGTTCACGCGGCGCTCCAAAAATCTACTGCGCGAGAGACGATAACTGAGTCGCGACCTGCGCGCCCCGACCGCCCATTGCAGCGCGCGACGTGAAAGGCCACTGTCGCGCGCCTTTCGCATCGCACCGCATTTTCGAGCCCGACATGTCCGACGTCGCCCTGAACCGAAGCTGCCTGACCGTCGTGCTCGCCGCCGGCGAAGGCACGCGCATGCGCTCGGACCTGCCGAAGGTGCTGCACGAAGCCGCCGGACGCACGCTGCTCGCCCATGTGCTCGCCGCGGCGCGCGGCGCGGGGTCGGAGGCGCTCGCGGTGGTGGTCGGGCCGAACCGCGACGACGTCGCCGCCGAAGCGGGGCGGATCGCGCCCGGCGCTCCGGTGTTCGTGCAGGCTGAGCGGCTCGGCACCGCGCACGCCGTGCTCGCCGCCCGCTCGGCGATCGGAACGGGGTTCGACGACGTGCTGGTGGTCTATGGCGACACGCCGCTCGTGCGTCCGGAAACGCTGAAGCGCCTCCGCGCGCCGCTCGCTCATGGCGCGGCGGTCGTCGTGCTGGGCTTCGAGGCCGAGGATCCGACCGGCTACGGGCGGCTGATCTCGGAGGGCGACAGTCTGGTCGCAATCCGCGAGGAGAAGGACGCGAGCGAGGCCGAACGGGAGATCCGCCTCTCGAACGGCGGGCTGATGGCGATCGCCGGCCGCCATGCGCTGTCGCTGCTGGAGGCGATCGGCAACCGCAACGCCAAGGGCGAGTTCTACCTGACCGACGTCGTCGAGGTCGCGGTCATGAACGGGCTCGCCGTCGCGATCGAATCCGCGCCCGAGGCGGAGGTGCAGGGCGTGAACACCCGCGCACAGCTCGCCGTCGTCGAGGCCGCGTACCAGCGCCGCCTGCGCGCCGCGGCCATGGAGAACGGGGCGACGCTGGTCGCGCCCGAGACGGTGTTCTTCAGCCACGACACCCGGCTGGGCCGGGACGTCGTGGTCGAGCCCAACGTGGTGTTCGGCCCCGGCGTGACGGTCGGCGACCACGCGGTGATCCACGCCTTCAGCCATCTCGCCGGCGCGGATGTGGGCGAGGGCGTCTCGATCGGCCCGTTCGCGCGGCTTCGTCCCGGCGCGCGGATGGCGGCGGGCTCGCGCGCCGGCAATTTCGTCGAGGTGAAGAACGCCGAGATCGGCGAAGGCGCGAAGCTCAACCACCTGACCTATGTCGGCGACGCCACCGTCGGCCCGCGCGCCAATCTCGGCGCGGGCACGATCACCTGCAATTACGACGGTTTCTCAAAGCATCGCACCGAGATCGGCGCCGACGCCTTCGTGGGCGTGAACGCGGCCCTCGTCGCGCCGGTGCGGGTGGGCGAGGGGGCCTATGTCGGCACGGGCAGCGTCGTCACCGAGGACGTGCCGGACGGCGCGCTCGCCATCGCCCGCGCGCGCCAGGTCACCAAGGACGGTCGCGGGACCGAACTCAAGGCGCGGCTGAAGGCGAAGAAGGGCGGCTGAGGCCGGCCGCCGCGCGCTTCCCTCACCCCAGCGTGGGCATGACGAACTCCGCGCCGGCGCGGATGCCGGTCGGCCAGCGGGTCGTCACGGTTTTCAGCCGCGTATAAAAGCGCACGCCCTCCGGTCCATGCATGTGGTGGTCGCCGAAGAGGGACGCCTTCCAGCCGCCGAAGGAATGGAACGCCATCGGCACCGGGATCGGCACGTTGACGCCGACCATCCCGGCCTTGACCGAGTTCACGAACTCCCGCGCCGCGTCGCCGTCGCGGGTGAAGATCGCCGCGCCGTTGCCGAACTCGTGCTCGTTCACGAGCCGCGCCGCCTCGGCGTAGTCGGGCGCGCGCAGGACCGACAGCACCGGACCGAAGATCTCCTCGCGATAGATCGCCATGTCGGCCGTCACGCGGTCGAACAATGTGCCGCCGACGAAATAGCCGTCCTCATAGCCTTGCAGCGTCAGCCCGCGGCCGTCGACCACGAGTTCGGCGCCCTCGGCGACGCCGCGGTCGATGTAGCCCTTCACCTTGTCGCGGTGCTGGGCGGTGACGAGCGGCCCCATCTCGGCCTCCGGGTCCGTGCCGGGGCCGACCTTGAGCGCGCGCACCTTGGGGGCGAGCTTAGCCACCAGCGCGTCGGCGGTCTTCTCGCCGACCGGCACGGCGACCGAGATGGCCATGCAGCGTTCGCCCGCCGAGCCGTAGGCCGCGCCTATCAGCGCGTCGACCGCCTGGTCCAGATCGGCGTCGGGCATGACGATCATGTGGTTCTTGGCGCCGCCGAGCGCCTGGGCGCGCTTTCCGTTGGCGGTCGCGGTCGCGTAGATGTAGCGGGCGATCGGGGTCGAGCCGACGAAGCTCACCGCCTGGATCTCGGGATGGGCGAGCAGTGCGTCGACCGCTTCCTTGTCGCCGTTGACGACGCTGAACACGCCGTCCGGCAGGCCCGCCTCCTTCAGCCAGTCGGCGACCAGCAGCGCCGCGGACGGGTCGCGCTCGGACGGCTTCAGGATGAAGCAGTTCCCGCAGGCGAGGGCGACCGGGAACATCCACATCGGCACCATGGCCGGGAAGTTGAACGGCGTGATTCCGGCCACGACCCCGAGCGGCTGCCGCACCGAGTGGCTGTCGACGCGCGTGCCGACGTTCTCGGTGAACTCCCCCTTCAGGAGCTGCGGCGCGCCGGTCGCGAACTCCACCACCTCGAGGCCGCGCTGGATCTCGCCCTTGGCGTCCGACAGCACCTTGCCGTGCTCCGCCGTGATGACGGCGGCGAGCTCGTCCGCGCGAGCCTCGGCGATCGCGAGAAAGCGGTTCAGGATGCGGGCGCGGCGAAGCGGGGGCGAGGCGGCCCAGGCGGGAAACGCCTCCGCGGCCGCGGCGACCGCGCGGTCGACGGTCGCGGCGTCGGCGAGCAGGACGACCCCCGACTGTTCTCCGGTCGCGGGGTTGAAGACGGGCGCCGAGCGGTCGCCGCCCGCGGATCGCCGGCCGGCGATGACATGCTGGATCTCGGTCGGCATCGCTCGCTCTCCTCGGTCGGAACGCGGGGACGCCGATGCGGCGCCCATGCGCTGTGGCGAGGCATCCGAAATCGGCCGCCGGGTCAAGACGAAAGAGGCGTCGCCGCTATGAGGACGGCGTCCGCCGGCGCCGCGTCACAAGGGAACGAGCGTGCCGGTGATCTGGCAGCCGCCGTTGAAGAACTGCGCCGGAGCGGACGTGCCGGCGATCAGCCGGATGTAGCGTCCGGGTCGGGCGACGAGATCGACAGGCTGCGTAAAGGTGTGGAAATATTTGTTGTTGCTGTAGGTCGTCGTGGTCGGCAGGAAGCGCAGCATCTGGAGATTCAGGCCCAGCGGATCGTTCGTCTCCGACAGCGCGATGTTGGACAGCGGCGTCGTCGACTCGAGATAGCAGGAAACCTGCGTGATCTTCAGAATCCGGTTGTCGGGCAGGCGATCCGAGACCAGCGCGCAGATGTAGGTCGAGCCGTTGCAGCTCTGCTCGTCGAGGTTCTCGTAGAAATGATCCTTGACGATCACGCGCTGTCCGGCCTGCGCCGGGCCGGCGGCGAGGGCCGCCGCGAAGCCGATGGCGGCGAACGCGCGGGACATGAGCATCGACGTCGTCTCCCACAGGCCGCTTGAAAAGCGCCCTTATCACCAGTTGTGAGAGAATAGTCTTCCGAGGTCAAAACGATTTTATGTGACGAATTTTTTCATACCTAAGTTGTCATTCGAATAAATGTCGCTGCATCGTCAGTAATGCGGCGGCGGGCGGTCGACCGGAGCAGGGCCGGACGCCGCGTCTTCAAGGCGCTCGCCGAGATTGGCCACCTCGCGTTTCAGCCGCTCGATGATCGCCCATTGCGCGGTCACGGTGTCGTTCAGGATCTCGATCGTCCGCTCCTGATGCGCGGCGCGGGATTCGAGCGCGTCGAGACGGGCTTCGAGGGCGTCGTCGCCATGGGGCTCGTCTCGGGTCATGGGCTCACTCCTCATTGCGCGCCTTCGGCCGCGAGGGCCGCGTTCCGACATAAAACGCCCCCGCGACGACGAGCGCGAGCGTCGACCACACCGCGATCGGCGGCGCGGCCGAGACCGACACGAGCGCGACCGAGAACGCCATGCCGGCGAAGGCGAAGATCTTGGCCTTGACCGGGATCGCGCCGTCGCGCCGCCAGGCGACGACCGACGGGCCGAGCCGGGGATGCGCGAGCAGCCACGCCTCGAGCCGCGGCGAACCGCGCGCGAAGCAGGCGGCGGCGAAAATGAGAAAAACCGTGCCCGGCATCACCGGCAGGACGAGGCCGATGATCCCGATCGCGGTGAGCAGAAGGCCGGCCGCGAGCCACAGCAGACGCGCCGGGCCTGTCGCCGGGGCGGGCGCTGGCTCGCGGTCGGGACCTCGGTCGCGGCTGGGGATCATACTGTCGGGTTGGCCTTCTATCGCATCCGTCGCGCGCCGCTCCATATTTTATGCGCTATTGTGCATCGCGGCGCCGCTCGGCGCAGCGGCGTTCGGGCGAGATGCGCGGCAAGACAGGTTCGGTCCCCACATGACGCAGCCTGCTCCCGGACCCCTCGGGTCCCTTGGTCCTCTCGGCGAGCCTGCGCCGCCGCCGAAGCCGCGCGGCCTGGCGCGGCTGCGCAACTACTTCCTCACAGGCCTCGTGGTGGCGGGGCCGGTCGCGATCACGATCTGGCTGACGCTGTGGCTCATCAACCTGATCGACGGCTGGGTGAAGCCGCTGATTCCGCAGGCCTGGAACCCGAACAGCTATCTGCCCGTCGCGGTGCCGGGCGTCGGCGTCCTCGCGGCGGTGATCGGTCTCACGATCCTCGGTTTCCTGACGGCGAACCTCGTCGGCCGCACGGTGGTGCAGTCCGGCGAAAGCGTTCTCGACCGGATGCCGATCGTGCGTTCGCTCTACAAGGGCGTGAAGCAGATCTTCGAAACGGTGTTCAAGCAGGACGGCGCGGGCTTCCGCCGGGTCGGGCTGATCGAATGGCCCGGGCCAGGACTTTGGTCGCTCTGCTTCATCACCGAGCATGCGCGCGGCGCGCTCGCCTCGGGACTGCCGGGGCCAGACCATGTCTGCCTGTTCGTGCCCTGCACGCCGAACCCGACCACCGGCTATCTGGTGATGATCGAGGAATCCAAGGTCATCGAGATCGGCGTCACGCCCGACGAGGCCTTCAAGCTCATCATGTCGATGGGCATCATCCAGCCGGCCGGCGCGGCGCCTGCGCCCGTCCGCCCCGTCGCGGATCCGCGATCGCCGCCGTTGAGCGGCGAGAGCGCCGCAGCGGAGTGAGTCGCAGGGCTCCAATACCGTTTTGAGCGACCCGCCATGCGCTGCGGCGACAGCTTCCGGCGCGCCGTTTGCTTCTCGTTCTTCGACGAAAGTCGCAAGAAGGAGCGCGAAGCATGGGCGTGGCCGAACTTGTCGTCGCCATCTGCCTGCAGGCCGAGCCGGCCGCGTGCAGGATCTTTCACCATCGTCAGGCGAGCGCCGTAAACGGCTGCGCCGTCGTCGACGACGACAGCCTCCGGGTCGAGCCGGGCTGGTATCTGGCGCGCTGGACTTGCCGCTGGCGCCGCTGACGGCGGTTCAGCCGGGAAACGTTTCCGCCAGCCGTTCGAACAGGCGCGCGACGGCTTCCGCGCCGGGGTCGGGCACGCCCGCGAGGGCGGCGGACGGCACATAGGCCGAGCGTCCGGCCTTCGCTTTGGCCATCGCTTTCGTCGCGTCGGCGCCTCTTCTCGCCGCAGCGGCGGCGTCGTCGAGCCGTCCTGTTGCGGCGAAAGCCTCGAGCGCCGGCTCGATCGCGTCGATCATCGTGCGGTCGCCGGGCTTCGCGCCGCCGTAGCGCTTCATGCGCGCGAGCCCCTCCTCGAAGGCGCCGGCCCATGAGGGCTCTTGCGCAAAGGCTCCGCCGGCCGAGGTGAAGAAGGTCGCGAGCAGCACGCCGCTGCTGCCGCCGGTCGCGCGCGACAGGATATGGCCGATCGCGCCGAGGAGCGCCGCGCCGTCGGCCATCGGCAGTGCGTCCAGGCGGCTTTCGACCGCCGAGGCGGCCTTGGCGAAGGTGCCGCCGGCGTCGCCGTCGCCGACCTTGGCGTCGAGCGCGTCGATCTCGGCGGCGATCTCCTTCAGCAGTCCGCAGCCCGCGACGAGCGCCTTTCGAATGGCCGGATCGTCGGAGGGCGCAGCCGCGTCGCCGTCTTCGATCGCAGGCGCGGCGACGAGGGCGGGGCGGACGAAGGGTCGCGCGCCGCGCCAGGCCGCGCTGCGCGACGGAGCGAGAAGACCTTCGAGGCGCTTTTCGTCGAGGACGAGGGCGGAGAACGAAAACCCGCGCATGTCGAGCGAGGTCATCAGCGGGTCCGGACCGACGATCCAGTCGATCCGCGAAGCGATGGGCGCGCGGGCTACGGCGCCGGCGATGATCGCCATTTCGAGCGGCGGCACGGCGCCAAGCGAATTGACCACCAGCGCGATCCGGTCGTCCGGTCCGAGCGCCGTTTCGAGTTGCGCGGCGACGCGGGCGACGAGCCGGTCGGCGGGCTCGAAGTCGATCAGTTCTCGGCCCGGCTCGCCGTGGATGCCGAGGCCGAGCTCGGCCTTGTCCGCAGGGATGCGGTCGTCGCGCTCCGCGCCCGGCACGGCGCAGGTTGTGAGCGACAGGCCCAGCGAGCGCGCATGGGCCGCCGCGTCGGCGGCGCGCGTCTTCACCTCGTCGAGCGTCGCGCCCGAGGCCGCCGCCGCGCCCGCGAGCTTGTGCACGAACAGCGTGCCCGCGATGCCGCGGGGCTGGGCGGCGTCGGGGATCGCGACGTCGTCGCCGACCACGACCATCTCGACCTTCAGCCCCATGGCGCGGGCGCGCTCGGCCGCGAGGCCGAAGTTCAGGCGGTCGCCGGTGTAGTTCTTGACGATCAGAAGGCAGCCGGGCTCGCCTGTGACGGCGAGGATCGCCGACAGCACCGCGTCGACGCTCGGCGACGCGAACACCTCGCCGCAGACGGCCGCGGTCAGCAGGCCCTCGCCGACGAAGCCGGCATGGGCCGGCTCGTGGCCTGATCCCCCGCCCGAGACGAGCGCGACGCGCGAGCGGTCCCAGTCCGACCGCAGCACGACCTTGATGTCCGGAAAGGCGTCGAGCCGGCCAAGCTCCAGTCCGCCTGCGCCAGCCAGGAAGCCGTCGATCGCGTCCGTGACGATCGTCTCGCGGGCGTTGACGAAGCTCTTCACCGTCTTCTCCTCTCGATCGACGCGCCTGCGCGAGGCTCAGATCGTCGGGAGATAGCGCGGCTTCGGCCCGAGCGGGAAGGCTGCGTCGATGCGCGCGATCTGTTCGCCGGACAGCGAGATGGCGCCTGCCGCCGCATTGTCGAGGGCGTGCGCGACGCTTGAGGTCTTCGGAATGGCGAAGACGGACGGGCGGCGCGTGAGGAAGGCGAGGGCGACCGCTCTCGGGCTCGCGCCGACCTCGGCCGCGACGTCGGCCAGAACGGCTCCTCCGCGTGAGCCGGCGGCCGGAAATTCGCCGCTGCCGAACGGGCTGTAGGCGACGACCGCCACCCCGTTCGCCTCGCACCAGGGGATCACCGCGTGCTCGATCGCCCGTTCCTCGAGATGGTAGAGCGCCTGATTGCAGGCGAGGCATCCGGATCCCGTGATCGCTATGAGCTCCTCGAGGTCCTCGACGTCGAAATTGCTGACGCCCCACGACAGGATCTTGCCCTCCAGGGCAAGCCGCTCGAAGGCCTCCACGGTTTCGGCGAGCGGATAAGATCCCCGCCAGTGCAGCAGGTAGCAGTCGAGGCGGTCGGTCCCCAGCCGCTTCAGGCTCCGCTCGCAGGCGGCGATCGTCCTCGCCTTCGAGGCGTTGGACGGCAGGACCTTCGAAACCAGAAACACCTCGTCCCGCCGCCCCTCAATCGCCTCGGCGACCAGCGGCTCGGCCTCGCCGTACATTTCGGCGGTGTCGACATGGGTCATTCCGGCGTCGAGGCCGGCGCGCAGCGCGTCGATCGCGCCCCGCCGCGCATCGTCGTCGAGCTTCCAGGTGCCCTGGCCGATGCGGGCGACGGAGCGGCCGGTCGGGCCGAACGGATGGATCTTCATGGCGTCTTGGTCCGACGTTCGGAACGTCCTCGTCAAGATCGGACGTTCGTCACGCCGACGTCGAACTCCGCTCGGATCGCGTCTGTATGGGCGCCGAGCGCGGGCGGAGGCGGGCAGGAGGTCGCGGCGGTGAGGGGCGAGGTCGGGAGGGCGAAGCTCTCGCCGGAGGGGAGGGCGGCGGTCATGCGCGTCAACGCCGGGTGGGCGGCGAGGTCGGCGACGTCCGACACTTTCGCCCAGGCGAGCTGACGCGCTTCGAGCTTTGCGATCGCCTCCGCGCGCGTCCAGCGGCCGAAGACGTCGTCGATCAGCGCGATCAGCGCCTCCCGGTTCTGGACGCGCGACGGGTTGTCGAGGAAGCGCGGATCCGCGGCGAGATCGGTGTCTCCCATGACGCCTTCGCAGAAGCGGATCCATTCGGCCGGGCTCTGCACGACGATGACGAGGCCGCCGTCCCGGCAGGTCGCGACGTGATAGGGGAAGATCGAGGCGTGGCTCAGCCCGCAGCGCGGCGTGACGCGGCCGGCCTGCTCGTAATGGAGAAACGGCACCGCCATCCATTCGGCCATGGAGTCGAACATCGCGATCTCGATCGCCTTGCCGCGGCCGGTTCGTTCGCGCTCGTAGAGCGCCTGAAGGATGGCGGCGTGGGCGTTCATGCCGGTGCCGACGTCGGCGATCGACACGCCGACCTTCACGGCCTCTTCGGGCGTGCCGGTGACGCTGCAGATCCCGCTCTCGGCCTGCACCAGCATGTCGTAGGCGCGCAGGTTTCTGGCCGGCGTCGACTGGCGGTAGCCGACGATGTCGAGCGCGATCAGGCGCGGATGGCGTGCGACGAGCTCCTGCGCGCCGAGGCCGAGCCTGACGCTCGCGCCGGGCGCGAGGTTCTGCACGAAGACGTCGGCCTTCGCGACGAGCGCTTGGGCGAGCGCGAGGTCCCGCTCCGACTTGAGGTCGAGCGCGGCGCTTTCCTTGCCGCGGTTGAGCCAGGCGAAGTAGGCGCTGAACCCCTTCGCCGTCGCGTCGTAGTGGCGGGCGGTGTCGCCGTCGAGGCGTTCGAGCTTGATCACGCGCGCGCCGGCGTCGGCGAGCCGCATGGTGCACATGGGCGCCGCGACCGCCTGTTCGAGCGCGACGACCAGCAGGCCTTCGAGCGGACGGGTCACGAGCTTCTCCCTGAGCGGTTCGCGGCGCGGCGGAGCCATATCACGTCGGGCGCCGGGACAGGCTCTCAGAGGGCGATTTCGAAGGGGCCGACCGGGCGTTCGTCGAGGTTCGCGCCAGAACCTTCGCGGTCCGCAATAAGGAAATCCTGCCGCTCGGCGAGGACGAGCACGGGGAAGTGCCAGACGCCCGCCCGGTAGTTGACGCCCTGCCGGCCGTCGGCGCGGAAGCAGCGCAGCGAAAGGGGATCGGGGGCCTCGACCCCTGAGGCGACCACGACCAGCCAATCTTCATCCGAAAGCGGAAAGAACGCCTGGCTCGCGAGAGGGTGGCGTTCGAGCATGTCGATCACGATCGGCGAGGGGCGCCGCGTCGCCTCGAAGATCGACAGGATCGCGCGCCCGCCCGGACCGGGATCGACGCTTGCGAGCGCGTGGCGGCGAAGCGCGAAGCCGTCGTTGATGACGCGCGTCTCGGCGCCCTCCGCCTCGATCACTTCCCCGAACGGCGCGAAGGCCGCCTTCGTCAGCGCCTCGCAGGCGAGCCGCCCGCGCGTCACGCCAGCCGGCCGAAGATCCGCAGCCGCGACACGCCGCCGTCGGGGAAGATGTTGAGGCGCACGTGGCTGACCGGTCCCGCCGCCGCGAGGCCGTCGCCCGAGAAGTCATGGATCGCGTCGGCGCGAAGCTTCTTTTCGCCCATCAGCTCCGGCCAGAACATCGACTGGGTGACGAGCGAGGCGCCTGTCGCCTGCTCGATCAGCGCCCCCTGAAGCGAGCAGCGGTCGGGGAAGTTGCCCTTGAAGTGCGCGGTGTCGACCTCGACGCGTTCGATCACGCCGGGGGCCGAGAGCGCGACGATCAGCCAGTCGTTTCCGGGCTCGCGGCGCCGCCGCGTCTCCCAGCCGTCGCCCATGGTCTCGCCGCGACCCTCGGCGAGAAGCCGCTGGATCTCGCCGTAATGGGCGTCGTTCCAGGCGACGACGCGGCCGCCGTTCCGCGCGGCGGACAATTCGACCACGCCGGCCCGCTCCGCGTCCGACCAGACCCGCGCGGGCGCGCCGTAGACGCGCAACCGCGCGACGCCGCCGTCGGGAAAGATCGAGAGTCTGAGCCAGTTGACCGTCCCGGGATCGGAGACGGCCACGTAGTGATGCGCGTCCGGTCCGAGCGGCGTGACGGGAACAAGCGGTCGCCAAAGCGCGTCGGGGCCGGGAACGCCGTCGCTCAGGACGCCCTCTAGCGTCGCGGCCGGCGGATAGTTGCCGGTGAAATGCGAGGTGTCGACGTCGACGCCGCTGACGACGCCCGGAACGCCGAGACGGATCAGCAGCCAGTCGTGGCCGCCGTCGCGACGGCGGCGGGTCTCCCAGCCGTCCATCCACTTGCCGTTGTCGTCGAACACGCCCGGCTTGAAGACGGCGGGGCCGTCCTGGAGGACGCGGGCCTTGTCGGCGAAGAACTCGTCGGAGGCGAGGACCGCCTCCGATCCCATCAGCGGCGAGGCGAGGTTGACGTGGTCGCGCGTGAAATCGGGGGCGTCGCGATCCGGATGCATGGCGTCTCCGAGGAAGCCTGCGGAAAAGCCGCGCCTATCACGCGTCGCGCGCGGCTGTCGAGGCGGCTGGAGCGGCGCGGATCCGCTTCAGTTGGCGCCGATGACCGCAAGCGGGACGTAATGATGCGGAAGCCGCATCGTCACGAGGTCCTTTCTGCGGACCGGATTGGTCGGATAGGACGTGTCGAGGTTGGTGGTGTCGAGCTCGGCGATCGCGACGCCCTCGCCTTCGACGACGATCGATTCACTGCGAGGAAATGTGAAGGTCTCCGGCCCGAACACGCCGCTGAAACCCGGATAGCCGGCCTCCGGGTCGACGACGTTGGCGAAGGCGAAGACGAGGTTGTTCTCGCCGGCGCGGCAGCGGAAATGATGCCAGTGGAACGGGTCCGCGCCGGTCGGGATGGGGTAGTTCTGCGCGACCTTCGTGCCGTCGTGCCCGAAGGAGAATGCGCCGCGCTGCGCCGCCGGGCAGGCGATCGCGTCGCAGCCGCGCAAAGCGAGGATGCGCCCCGCCTCGGGGAACGAGGCGTCGTGGCCGACGAGCACGCCGAGACGGCCGAGCGGCAGGTCGAAGGTCCGCCACTCGTCGCCCGCCGTCGCCCACGCCCTGTCGGCGGCGGAGAGATGGATCTTGCGATAGGCGCCGACGACGCCCTCCGGGCCGACGAGCACGGCCGCGTTGTAGAGATCGGCGCCGTCCGCTTCGGCGAAGCCGGCGACGATGTGCAGGCCGAGCCGAGAGGCGAGGGCGTAGAGGGCGCGGACCGACGCGCCGGACAGCGGCTCGGCGCGCGCCGCGGGATTGTCGAGCCCCGTCACCGCAAGTTCCGGGAAGACCACGAGCGCTGCTCCCTTGCCCCCCGCCTCGGCGGCGAGTTCGGCGATTCTCGCGAGATTCGCGGAGACGTCGCCGGTCGGCGCGAACTGCGCGGCGGCGATCAGCGAGCGACGTCCGGGCGGCAGCGGGCGATGGCCGTAGAGATTGTGAAAATCGAGCGGATTCCAGCCGGACTGTCCGGTCGGCAGCTCACGATAAAGATCAGGACGACGCTGGGCGAAGACGGGTTCGCCGAGCACGACGCGTTCGCGGGCGCGGTCCGTGTCGATCTCTGCGAAGGCGACCCCGTCGCCGCCGTCGATCACGGCGGCGATGCGGCCGTCAGGCTCGATGACGCACGAGCCGCCGGAGAACTGGACGGTGCGCTCCAGCCCCCAACGGTTGCTTTCGATCAGGTAGCAGGAATTCTCGAAGGCGCGGCTGATCCAGTAGGGCGCGGGCGTGCGCTCCGACAGCCAGTTGGAGAGATGGCAGATGACGTCGGCGCCGCCGAGCGCGACGAGGCGCGCGGTTTCGACGAAGTGGATGTCCATGCAGATGAGCAGGGCGATCCGTCCGACCGGCGTCTCGAACACCTGATGGCCGAGATCGCCGGGCGCCGCCCATTTCGGCTCGGAGATGTACGGGTGCGACTTGCGGTGCCGGCCGACGACGCCATCCGGGCCGATCAGGACGGCGGAATTGTAATAGAGGCCGGTAGACGGCTCAACTTCGGGCATGCCCACGACGATATGGACGCCGGCCGAAGCGGCGAGAGCCGCGAACCGGTCGGTCGTCGGACCGGGGATCGTCTCGACCTGTGACGCGACCTCGGCGCGATCATGCCAGCAGTAGCCGGTCGTTCCCATCTCTGGGGTCACGATCAGCTTTGCGCCCCTGGCGGCGGCTTCTTCGACAAGAGCAAGGAGGCGGGAGACGTTCCGCTCCTTCTCGTACATCGTCGGCTCGAACTGGACGGCGGATGCGAGAAAGGCCGGCATGTCTGCTCCGGAGTCTTGGGTTTCCGGGGCGATGCTGTCGCAGCCCCGGAAACAAGTGCGTCGCGCCCTCCGAAGAGAAGCGCGACGCGGGTTTCCCGGCAGGGAACGGTATTACTTCAGCTTGCTGAGCGACGTGTCGAAGGAGAGGCTGGCCACGAAGCGGCTGCCGCACCATCCACGGTCGCCCATGTAGCCGAGGCAATCACGCTTCGAGAGGTTGGTGTCGCTGTAGCGCAGGTCGAACGTCATCGCCTTGTAGGTCAGGCCGCCACCGGCGTCCCAGTACACGTAGTCCTTCACGAAGTTCTTCGTGGTCCACTGCTTGGAGAGCGAACCGGAGATGTAAGCGCCGAGATCCGGGTTGGTGGCGATCGGCGTGAACGCGTACTTGGCGAAAGCGGTCGAGTGAACGACCTTGACGCCCATGTTGATGAAGTCGCTGCCGTAGAAGACGTTGGCGCCGACCGTGAACTGTTCGGTCAGGGCGTAGCTCACGGCGCCGTAGAACTTGCCGTAGTCAAGCTTCGGATAGAGAGCGTCCTTGCCGTAGTACTTGATCCAGACGTAGCCGGCGTCGAGGGTGAGGGCGTCGAAGGTGTGACGCACGCCGCCGTACCAGTCCGTCTCGAGGTTCGGAGCATCGGGGCCGCCCGTGCCGAAGCCGACGTTGGAAGCGGCGACGCCGGCGTAGATCCAATCGAAGGCGCGCAGCTCGACATAACCCTGAATGGCCGGCTTGCCGTCGGTCTGGGTGATGCCGCGCACCAGATAGTCGGACGTGCCCTTCACGCCGAAAGCCACGTCAAACGGGGCCTTGGTGGCGTCGATAACTTCGGGCATGTCGGCAGCCGAAGCCGCCGTCGCGCCCATCGAGGCGACGATAAGCGCGGCCCCGGCCGTGCGAAGAAACTGCGTCATTTTCTGTGGTCCCCCAATGAACCGGTTGATGATCCGACTATGTGACATCTAGTGGAATTTACTAGTGAATCGGTCGGCTTGGACGATGAAGTTTTGAATGGTGTTGCTTTTGCGCTGCACAATCAGCAGGGGCTGAAAAAGTGCTGCAGAGCACGCGGTACGGGCGTTTCTCAACCCATCCGCGGCGCCGCGGGGACGTTTTCCACCTGCCGTCGCATGAACAGGAAGACGTTCGAGCCGTCGGGCGCGATTCCGGCGTCCTGGACATTGAATTGGTTGGTGAAAAAGCGATGGACGAGCCTGGCTGCCGCGGGAGACAGCGCCGGCTTCCAGATCCACAGGTCCCGATCGAGATCGATCCTCTGTTCGTCGGCGAGCGTCGCTTCGGCGTTCGTGGAGCATCCCACGCGCCAGCTTGTCGCTGGCTCTCCGAATTCCTTGATATAGCTCAGGAACTCAAACTTGATCTGCTGGGGGCTGTAGACCATCGCGGTCAGCCGACCGTCGGTTGAATGCGGGCGTGACGCGAGACGTCCGGCGTCCGGGCGCGCCATTTCGCGACATTCGCCGAGCCCTGCCGTTTTTCGTCGGCTGACATCTGCGACGCTACCGCTTCAAGCGCGTTAAGGGCGTTTCCAACTCCATGCTGCGCCGCGAGAGAAAGCCAAACGAAAGCTTCGATTCTGTCTTTTTCGACGCCTAGACCATTCGTGTAGATGAATCCGAGTCGCGCTTGCGAGGGGTAATGTCCAGCCTCCGCTGCGCGGCGGTACCACTTGGCCGCAGCCATCGGATCGTGGGGAACGCCCTGTCCCTTGGAATAAAGGGTGGCCAGATTGTACTGGGCGTAGAGGTCGCCGGCTTCGGCGGCTCTTTCGAGCCATTCGGCGCCCTTCGCGGGATCCTGCGCCACGCCCTGGCCCATGGCGAGCATCGCGCCGACATTGGTCTGCGCCAGAACGTTCCCCGCCTCGGCTCCCGAGAGATAGAGCGCAAACGCCATGGGCAACGACGCGCTTACGCCTTCGCCATGGGCGTAAAGCGTGCCGAGCCAGGTTTTGGCTTCGGCGTCGCCTTCATTGGCGAGCGCGGAGAAGCGCTCGAAAGCCTCGCTGAAATCGCCGCGGGAATAGGCCGCGACGGCGAGAGAAAGAGCGGAACTGTCCTGGGGGTCCACGCGGAGGGCGAGCATCGGTCAGTGCCTCGGGTTCTGGAACAGCGGCTGTTCGATGGGGCCGCGCGGAGCGCGCGAGACGCCGCTCGCCACCCGCCGCTGCATCCATGCGCCGAGCGGGTCGTTCTGAAGGGGCATCGGTTCGCCGATGGTTTCGGGCCGATGATTCGTGCCCCAGCGCGCAAGCGACAGGGTGTCCTGGACGGCTTCCGCGGCGCGAGACTCGATCTCGCCGCGCCAGCGATCAAGACCGTCGTCGGGGTTCTCGCCGTACACGCTTATCCGGCAAAGCGTCTGGCCGATCGCCGTGTGTTGGAGGACGGCGACGAGCGTTTCATGTTCACTCGACAGGAGGACGAGATTGGGGAACAGCCACGCCGCGACGGCGCGGTCTCCGCCGGCGAGCGTCGTTTCGGTGACGGCCCAGTCGTCGCCGAGCTGCGCGACCGCGCCGCCGGCGAGCCGCTGGCCCAGAAGTTTCCAGTTCGACTGGAATTCGAGCCAGATCTCGGTTGAACGGCGGGGCTTTTCGTTGCCGAAAAAGCTGCCGAGCCGATTCAGCGATCCGAACTCCTGTTCAGGCCAGGAGGGCGAAACGTCGAGATTGACGAAGATCAGCGGACCCCAGCTCCGCAGGTGCGGCGCGAGCAGCCGTTCCGGTCGCAGGCCGAGATACTGATGCATCTCGGGCGTTCCGTCGCCGAGCGCGCTCGCGGGAATCGCCGGCCGATCGCGGCTGTATCCGCACGACGTGAAAGAACATTTGGTCTTGGCGCCGGTCTGGCACTGCAGCGGCA
Source organism: Ancylobacter novellus (assembly GCA_003241695.1). Taxonomy (GTDB): domain Bacteria; phylum Pseudomonadota; class Alphaproteobacteria; order Rhizobiales; family Methylopilaceae; genus Methylopila. The sequence continues at coordinate 529,336 of QFPN01000002.1, forward strand.
CCACGCGGCAGCCGCCATGCTGGGCTTTGTTGAAGCGCGCCGCCACGCCGTCCTCGACGCGCTGCACGTGCACGCCGTGCGTTCCGATCGTAAAGGGCAGTAGATCGCCGACGGCCGGGATCGCCTCATGGCTCCCGACGCAGATCCAGTCACGGCTCCAGATCGCCTCGTCTTCCAGCAGCGTGAAAGCGAGCGACCGGTAAGCGGCCGCCGGAAGAACGCTGCATTCGCCTTCGGGAAGAGTCGCGGAGGCGAAAAACGCCGGGGCGGCGAGATCGTGGCCTTCGTCGTAGAAGCCGAGATCGGGTCTGTGAGACATGCGGGGAGCGCCTCGTTCTGCACGAGAAAAGACCGGCGCCCGCGATCGGGGTGACGCGGGCGCCGGGTATGCGGCGTCTCAGGAGGATTGGGACGCCAGGGCGGGCGACTCGTAGTCGGCGCGGCCGCGGTGCTTGATCGCGTCGGCGGGCGGCGGAGGCAGCGGGCCGTCCTGCATGAAGCGGTTCAGCACGTTGCCGACCAAGGTCGAGACGTTGTTCTTGCCTTCGTTCCAGGGCAGCGAGCCGCAGAACGCGATCGATGAGAACGCGAAGCAGCCGCCGCCGTTCGGGGTCTCATGGAAGGCGATGTCGCCGCGGACGCGCGGATGGGTCGTGCCGTCCAGACCCTGCTGGTTGAAGCCGAAGTCCTCCATGACGAGGAGATAGGCTTCCGTGTGCCGGCCGGCCGAGGTCGCGACCGCCAGGGTGTGGGGCGGAGAGCCCAGCGTGACGTCGACGATGTCGAGCTCGAGGCCGGCGCAGCCGCCGCCCACCAGACCGAAATTTCCGATTGGTTCGTCGTAGGAGATGCCGTCGAACGCCCAGGCGACGCGGGGGTCGAGGCTGTCCGGCGTCCGGCTGTAGTAGGTCGAGATGTCGAAGCCTTCGTTCGTCATGCCGACGCCGGCGACCGAATAAAGCGATCGGCCGCGGTAGCGCCACATGCCGCCGAGTTCGCCGGTGCCCTGGTGGTAGTACTCGCCGGGTTCCGCGCGCCAGGTGCGGATGCCGGACTCGCAGCGGCGCATCTCGGTGACGACGCCGCGGCCGAGATTGTCGTAAGCCGGGTGGAACGAGTGCACCCAGTACCAGGCGTCCGCGCCCATATACATCAGGCGGCCGCCGCGCTGCGTGTAGTTGTGCAGGGCGTCGAGCTGGGTTCCGGAATTGTGCTCCGGATGCGAGCCGGTGATGATGACGTTGTAGTTCTCGAGCCGGGCGAGACCGTCATAGGTGACGTCCTCGTCGGTGATGACGTCGTACTCGTAGCCCATCTGCTCCAGCCAGTAGATCAAATGGAGGTCGGCCGGGTACTGCCACGGCGCCTGGGCCAGGAAGTGGTCGTATTTCGGACGGATCGACAGGATCGGGCGCAGCCGCGACGACAGGCAGATGCCGGATCCGTCGGTGTGCGTGTCGTAGATCGAACCGCCATACTCGCGGTGCTCGGCCAGGAACATGTTCTGCTGCTGCATGATCGGCACGCGATAGACGAACAGCTCCGCCCCGCCTGCGTTGCAGGCCACGTGCTCGTTGGCGTAGGCCATGTAGCTGATGGTCGGGACCATCACGGCGATCTTGGACTGCTCCTTGCCGATTTCCGGCACGATCCAGAACGGGATGTAGTCCTCGTCGCCGTCCGTGGTCGTTAGCTTCAGCGCGTAGAAGCGGCTCTTGATCTGCTCCGGAACCGTCCATTCCAGGCCGGATTCCCAGCGCGCGTTGTCGACGTCGTCGTCGTGGAAGTGGATCGCGCCATATTCCTTCTTGGCGTATTTCCAGTCGAAGTTCTGGCCGCACCAGTTGTTGCCCGTGAGGGCGCGGGTGGGGCAGTTCACCAGCGTGGCGTCGAAGCGGTACGGACCGTTGTCCTTGGCGACGATGGTGTCGATGCCGTCCCAGAAATCCCAGGCGGCGACGATTGCGCTCGAGAGCGCGCCGGTCGGACCGGAGTTGCGGCGCTCCGTCAGGCCGGGCTGCGCGCCGCCCTTCATCTGCTCGATCTCAAAGCGGTTCAGAGCCTTGTTGCAGATGCGGGGGCTGTCGATCTTGCCGTTGTACTTGCCGGTGAACCAGACGCCGACGGGCAGGGAGGAGTCGCCGAGCGGCTCGTCGCTGATCTTGTCGACATAGGCGGCGAGCGCGACCGGCGCGTCGGTGTGAATGACCTTGGCGTCGATCTTGGCGACGACCGGCTCGATCACCGGATCGAGCGCGTAGACGATCTGCGGCTCGTGGTAGAGCACGACCTCGCCGGTCTCGGCGTCGAAGCTCGCCGCGACGAAGTGCCAGGCGTGGTCGCGGACAGGCACGCCGGTCGTGATCTTGTGCTCGTTGATGCGGAGCTCGACGAAGCCCTCTTCATTGATGAAGAGGCCGTAGCCCTTGCCGTCCGTCCACTTGGTGACGAGGCCCTGCGCGCCGTGCTTCCAGTAACGCGGATGGGTTTTCGGCGTCGTCGGCCAGATGAAGCACTGCAGCGTGAAGCTGTCGACGTGGAATTGCTTGGCGTCCTCGACGAAGCCATACGAGCCGCTATGGATGATTTGCTTGCGGCCCTTGTAGACGCCGTTGACGTCGGCGGCGATCGGCTTCTCGATGAAGCCGGGACCGCGGGGGTTGGTGTCGCCATGGATCATCTGGACGACTTCGGCCTTGAACTCTGCAGGGCCGTCGCAATTGACGTAGAACTTAATCTTGTCGCCGGGGTGGACGCCGAATTTATCGGCGTATCCAGTCAACCGCATGGCGCACATGGGTCAGTCTCCAGGATAACGGGTCGTCGTCGGGCAGGCCGCTCCCGTTCGCGGCCTCGGGGGAGGCCGCGTCGGGCGCGCTTGCTCTTCGCGCGGAAGGATCGGATCGAGGTCGAAGCGCCTCAGGAACGAGAGCGGCGAGAGGTCAGGTGACCGGCCAGTTGTCGTCCCTGTGCTTCCAGCCTTCTTCGAAGTTTTCCGGCATGCCGGCGGTCTCCGGCAGCTCGTCCAGACGCATCAGGAAGATGTCGTGCTGAATTTCCTGCTCGCAGGTGTAGACCTTGTCGTTGACGAACTCCGGCGGGACTCCGCGGATGCCGGAGAGCCTGCCGATGCGCCACTCGGCGTCGATCTTGGTGCAGATGACGATGAGCTTGCCCTTCGGGGACTCGCCGCGCATACGCAACAGCACGCGCTTGAGGTCGGGATTCTCATGCACGCCGCCAGTGACCACGGTCGTGTCGCCGGGCGTCTCGCACTTCAGCACGGAGAAGCCGGCGACGCCTTTCATGGAGTCGACGCACTCGCGGTGCTCCTTGATCATCGCCTCGCGCTCGGGCGTGCCCTTCTTCGGGATCGGGATCATTGAAGTCCTCTCCAAGCAATGCCGCCTCCATGAAGGCGAGCGACCGGGTCAGCCGAAAGATGTTCGGCTGCGCTGGGTGGAAAAGGCGTCCCCTTTTCCTTGACCTAACGAGAGCTAGTCTAACTCTAACCTAGATAAAACGTCAATCTTCTAGTTTGCGTTTAGATGCAAATTCTAGATGCTTAGATCGTCATATGGCGCTCGATGAGGTCGTCAGTCATTTCTGAGATCGATCCGCGCGCCACCACGCGGCCGTTGTCGACCATGATGAAGGCGTCGCCGAGCTTGCGCGCGACCTTGATGTGCTGCTCCGTGAGAACGAGGCTGATCCCGAGCTCCTTGTTGAGCATCTGCAGGATTTCGCCGATCTCGTTGACGATGTTCGGCTGAATGCCCTCGGTCGGTTCGTCGAGCAGCAGGATCTGCGGCCCGGCCGCAAGCGCTCGCGCGATCGCGAGCTGCTGCTTCTGGCCGCCCGAAAGCAGGCCGGCCCGCCGCTCGAGATTTTCCTTCAGATAGGGAAAGATCCGGAGGCAGATTTCGGGAATCTCCGGCGCCTTGTCGGCGCGCGCGAAGGTGCCGAGCAGGATGTTCTCGCGCACCGTGAAGTCCGACAGAATTCCGCGGCCCTGCGGCACGTAGCCGAGTCCGTAGGTCGCGCGCTGGTAAGAGGGCTTGCCGCCGATGTCCGACCCGTTGATGCGGATCGCGCCGGTCGACTTGTCGGTCAGCCCCATGATGGTGCGCATCAGCGTCGTCTTCCCGACGCCGTTGCGGCCCAGGACGCAAAGGCACTGGCCCTTCTCCATCTCGAAGGAGAAGTCCTTCAGGATCCGGGTGGCGCCGTAATAGGAGGTGACGTTCCGGAATTCGAGCTGCGTGCTCATGCGGCCTCCTGCTCGCCCAGATAGACGTCGCGAACGCGTGGGTTGTTCTCGATCTCCTGGATCGAGCCCTGCGCCAGCAGCGTCCCCATGTGCATGACGGTGACGACGTCGGCGATTTCGCGGACGAAGCCCATGTCGTGCTCGACAACGATGAGCGTGGCGGTCTTCCGGAGATCCTTGAAGATCCGCACGGTCTTCTCGATCTCGCCTTCGGTCATGCCGGCGATCGGCTCGTCCATCAGCAGAAGCCTCGGCTCCTGCATCAGCACCATGCTGATCTCGAGCCACTGGGTCTCGCCGTGAGAGAGAATGCCGGCGCGCTCGTTGAGGCGGCCGGAAAGTCCTCCCAGCGTCGCGACCTCGTCGAGTTTCTCCTTCAGCCCCGCCTTCCGGAACTTGAATAGGTTCCAGAACGGATTGGTCTGCCGGCTGTAGGCGACTTCGAGGTTCTGGCGCACGGTCAGGTCGCGCAACACCGCGGGAACCTGGAATTTGCGGCCGATGCCGGCGCGGGCGATCACATGCTCATGCAGAGCCGTGATGTCCTGTCCGGCGAACATGACTTTGCCGGACGTGGGTTTGATGCGGCCCGTGATGAGGTCCATCGTGGTTGTCTTGCCGGCGCCGTTCGGGCCGACCAGACAGCAGAGCGTTCCCTCGACGACTTCCATGCTGAAGTCGTTGATCACCTTGGTGGTGTCGAAGCTCTTCGAAAGATTGTGAATTTCGAGAAGTCCGGGCATCGCTGCGCCTCGTTACTCGGCGGGCATGGGCTTGGCGTCGCCGTTCGGCTCGGCCGAGGACGTCTTGCGCGTCTTCGTGGCGAGCATTCCGAGCGCTGCTTCGAGGAGGCTTGCGAGGCCGTTCGGAAGGAAGCGGACGACGATGATGAAGAAGCCGCCGAGGATCAGCAGCCAGGTGGCGAGGAAGGTGTCGCCGAGATAGCTCTGCGCGCCCTGGATCAGGAACGCGCCGCACATGGCGCCGAGCAGCGAGAGCCTGCCGCCGATCGCGGCCCAGATGACCATCGAGAGGCTGAATCCGACGTCGAGCTGTGCGGGCGAGACGTACTGCACCAACATCACGAAGCAGCAGCCGGCGACCGCGGCGATCAGGCCCGAGACCGTGTAGATGACCGTCTCGTAGCCCGCGACGCTGTACCCGAGGAAGCGAACGCGCTCTGCGTCGTCACGGATCGCCTGGGTGACGAGGCCGAACGAGCTCTGGGTGATGAGCTTGGCGATCACGGTGGCCGCGAGAAGGAAGCCAAAGACAGTCCAGTAGGCGATCGGGCTGTAGGGGTCGAACTCGAGGCCGGCGAACTGGAACGGCGACGGCGGCGTGATGCCGTTGACGCCGCCCGTATAGGGCTGGCGATCGAGGATGATCGTGTAGAAGGCCGACAGCATCGCGAGCGTCATGATCGCGAAGAAGGGGCCGGACACCCGAGCGCGGAACATGATGCCGCCGAAGATCGCGCAAAACAGCGTCGGGACAAGGACCGCCAGGATCAGCCCAGTGACGGTGTTCTGAAACGGCTGCCAGATGAGGGGCAGGTAATCCAGGCTGTTGTTCAGCATGAAGGGCGGGATCGGGTTGGCCGCGTCCTGCGACTGCATCTGCATGGTCATGGCCATGCCGTAGGCGCCGAGGCCGAAGGCGATGCCCTGGCCGAGGTTCAGGATGCCGCCGAAGCCCCAGCACAGGCTGATCGACAAAGCGAGCATGCCATAGACGCCATAGGTGGCGAGCTGGTTCAGCAGGAAGGAGTCGTCGACGAAGCTCGGCACCAGCGCCAGCCCGGCGAAGAACGCGGCGTAGACGATCCACTGCGCCGTCTTGTTGTGATAGAGGTTGCCCATGGTTTTCAGCGGACTCCGCTCTTCGAGTTTCGAGGGGCCGTCCGGGTCATCGCCGCGCGCCCGCCTGGGCGAACAGTCCCTGCGGGCGGAACCGCAGGAAGACGACGATGAGAACGAAGATGACGAAACGGGCGAAGGTGTCGTTGGTGAAGTAGGCGAACACCGACTGCAGCTCTCCGGTCACGCCGCTCGCCACGACGCTTCCGGCCAGCGAGCCGCCGCCGACCACGACCATCAGGAAGGCCTGCACGACGTAGCTTGCGCCCATGGTCGGAAGCACGATCGCGAGCACGCCGAACAGAGCGCCGGCGACGCCCGCCAGCCCCGCGCCGAGCGCGAAGGTCATCATGTAGACGCGGTCGGAGTTGATGCCGAAGGAAGCGGCCATCTCCTTGTTCTGCATAACGGCGCGTACCTGGACCCCGAAGCGCGTCTTGTAGAAGAGCAGCCAGAGGCCGAAGACAAGCAGCGCGGTGACCAGAAGGATGACGATACGGAAGCTGGAGATTGACGCGAAGCCGAGCGAAACATTGCTCTGGAACATTTCCGGAACGGCTAGGTACTTCGGATCGCTGCCGAATATAAGCCGAACGCCCTGCATCAGAACGAGCGACACGCCGTAGGTCGCTAACAGCGTGTCCAGTGGTCGATTGTAGAGATATCTTATCAATCCCCGTTCCAGCACGAGGCCGACAGCCGCCACGATCACGAAGGAGGCGGGAATGCACAGCAGGTAGGGCAGGCCAAAATAGAACTGCAGCATGAAGGAGCTGTAGGCTCCGAGCATGATGAACTCGCCATGCGCCATGTTGATCACGCCGGCCGTGCCGTAGATGATCGTCAGGCCGAGCGCCGCGATCAGCCAGATGCTGGCGATGCTGACGCCCAGGATCAGAGCGTTCAGAAGCGAGCCAAGGTCCATGTCGCCCTCGTCTGATACGGTTCGGCCGAAACGCGCCGACCGCCGATATGCTGCAATGCAAAAATGATGCCCCGCGGCGTTGCGCGCCGCGGGGCGGTCTGTAGACGTCAGATGACGTTGGTGCGGATCTTGCCGTCGGGGGCCTTCAGGCCGTCCTTGGTGCAGACGCCGGCGTCCGGGTAGATCGAGTACGGGTCCGGCGCGACGTGCTCGTCGGCGGCCTTTACGATCTTGAAGGTGCCGTCGGCCTGGCACTGGCCGATCTTCGGCTTCAGCCAGCAGTTGAAGTTGTTTTCGTCGATCCAGATCAGGCCTTCCGGAGAGACCGCGTCCTCGACGCGCACGCCGCCGGAATGGTCGCGGATCGCGCGCGGGGTGACGTTCTCGAAGCCGACGGCGGCGGCGGCCTTCTCGAAGCCCGCCTTGAAGACGTAGGCCGAGAGATAGGTCTCTTCCATGTTGTAATGGGTCGTGCCGTTCTTGCCGTACTTCGACTTCAGGAAGGTCTCGACGAACTTCTGGTTCGTGGGATTGTCGAGGGTCTGGAAGTAAGGCGCCGACAGGAAGTGGCCGGCGCCGAACTCGGCGCCCATGGCGCGCGTCTCGATCTCGCCGGTGGTCAGCGAGGCGATCGGCATCGAGTCGACCTTGAAGCCTTCCTGCTTGAACTGCTTGTGGAAGGCGATGTCGGACGCGCCGACCACGGTCGAGAAGATGAAGTCAGGCTTGGCGTCGCGGATCTTGCCGAGAACCGGGCCGAACTCGGAAGAGCCGAGCGGGATGTACTCTTCGCCGACCAGTTCGCCGCCAGCCTTCTCAAGCCAGACCTTGGCGTTCTTGTTCGACTCTTTCGGCCAAACGTAGTTCGAACCGACGAAGAAGACCTTCTTGCCGAACTTCTCGACCATGAAGGGAATGAGGTCTTTCGAGTGCTGGTTCGCGAGCGGGCCGGTGCAGATCGTGTTCTGCGTGCATTCCGCGCCTTCGTAGCACGTCGGATAATAGAGCAGGTGGTCGCGCTGCATGACGGTCGGCAGGATCGCCTTGCGGCTGGCGGAGGTGTAGCAACCGAACAGCGCGGTGACCTTCTCGCGCAGGATCAGTTCCTTGGTCTTCTCGGAGTAGACGTTGAAGTCCGACTTGGCGTCGACGATGACGGGCTGAACGGGAACGCCGCCGACGCCGCCGTTCTTGTTGATCTCGTCGAAGGCGTACTGAAGGACGAGGGTCGAGTCTTCCTCCGGAACGGCCAGCGCGCCCGTCAGGGAAAAGAGCAGTCCCACCTTCAGCGGCTCGCCCTTCTTGAGGGGGGCCGCGTAGGCCTTGTCGGACGTGACGATGTTCGGAATGGCGAGCGCGGCCGAGGCGGCGGCCGCCGTTCCAAGCAATCTGCGGCGCGTGAAGTCCATAGTCCGGAATCTCCTGAGGCGGCGGGGAAAAGAGTCGCCAAACCAGTGGTCTAGGCGAAAAATTTGTGACGCCCTCGTCGTCGTATCTAGATGTTATGTCGATATCCGAAATCGCGTCAATCGCTTTCCACCCGGTGATATAAGTTTCCTCGTAAACGTTTTGAAATTGCATTTCGCATATGCAGCATTCGGCGCTTTGAATTGGATTGGCTTAATTTTTGAGCAAATTGCGTAGCGTTTGTACTCTTCTGTCGCGAGCCGCATGTCTCCGGCGCGCGAGTGAGAGCGGTCTGAGCGCTGGGAATGCAAAGGTCAGCAGTCGGAAAAGAGGGCTTGCTGCGTAGATATTTTTACTAGATAATATGCATGGTTTTAGATTGCGTTGGATAGGCCGCACCACCAATTGGATTACGCGTGCAAGGAAGGGTATGGTCGGCCCTCGGCCGTAAGGCGCTTGGAATCGCTCCGTGCGTTGCGTCATTCTTTCTAGGAAGCTTCCCAGATCGACATGAAGATATTGATCGCGGACGACCATTGGGTTGTGCGAGAGTCTCTGAAGCAGGTGGTGCGGCGGTTGCATCAAACGCTTGAGGTTTTCGAAGCGGAGACCTTCGCAGAGGCCGAGACGCTTCTGGCCGAACACCCGGACGTCGACCTGATGCTGGTCGATCTCGTCATGCCGGGATTCGAAGAGTTCGACGGTTTGCGCCGTTTGCGGGCGTCGTTTCCCGATACGCCCGTCGTGGTGATTTCCGTCCACGAGGACGTCGACCACGTGATGCGCTCTCTCGAACAGGGCGTGATCGGATACATACCGAAATCGTCAGGAGGTCCCGAGATCGAGCGCGCCCTCGAACGCGTGCTCGAGGGCGAGGTGTCGTTTCCGCGCCGGATCATCGAGCGATCGAGCGCGCCAACGCCGATACGGTCGGCCGTGGCCGCCCCGGTCCGGGCTCAGTCAGCTCAGATTTCCGCGCAGGGGCTCGAGCGCGACGCCGACACGCTCACGGCGCGCGAGCGGGACGTCATCTCTCTGCTCGGCCAGGGTTATTCGGTGAAGCGCATCGCCTCCGAACTCGATCTGAGCAGCCAGACGATCCGGGTTCATCTGAGCAACGTCATGAAGAAGCTCAACATGCGCGACCGCTCCGAGGCCGTGCATTACGCGATCAGCAACTATGGAGCGCTCGCCGAGCGTGGCTGACGTCGCCCCATCGCCGGCGGCGACGCTCGACCAGACGGTTCTCTCCGGGCTCGACGCGCTGCCGAGCGGGGTCGCGATATGGTCCGCCGACCGCAATCTCGCTTACGCAAATCTGGCGTTAAGGCGGAGCCTCGACGCTGCGCCGATCCTTGGCGAGGCGTTCGATGCGTTCGTCCGGCGCGTCGCCCTCTCTCGCGAGCTGACGCTGCCTGATCCCGAAGCCTGGATCGCGGGCGAGATCGCCGATTTCGGCGAGGAGAAAGCCGTCGATTACGTGCTTGCCGCGGGTTCCGTCCTGAACGTCACGCAGCGCGCGACGGCCGATGGCGGGATGACCGTCGTCTATTCGGACGTCACCCACGTCAAGCGCAACGAACAGGCGCTCCGGGAGGCCAAGGAGGTGGCCGAGGCGACGGACGAAGCGAAATCGCGATTCCTGCGCGCCGCCAACCATGATCTGCGACAGCCTTTGGCGTCGCTCAAGATCCTCATCTACAGCTGCATGCGCGAGGAGGCCGCGGAGATCCGCGCCGAAATGCTGCACGCGATGAGCGTCGCGGCGCTGATCATGGAGGATCTTCTCGCCGCCCTGCTGCAGATCGGCCAGCTCGACGCCGGCCGCATCCAGCCGAGGGTGACGAGTTTTCAGCTCTCCCAGATCTTTGAACGTCTCGCCATCCAGTTCCGCCATCAGGCGGAAGAGAAGGGCCTCAAGCTGCGCTTCGTCACGCCGAAGGGCACAGTGGCGACCGACCGTGCGTTGCTCGAGCGGATTCTCTCGAACTTCGTCGCCAACGCCATTCGATACACGGAGGTCGGCGCGGTTCTGGTTGGGTGTCGCAAGGACGGCCGGATGCTGCGGATCGAAGTCGTCGACACGGGCCGTGGCGTCCGCGACGAGGATCGCGAGCGGGTGTTCGACGAATTCTATCGTGCGGCGGAGGAGCGCCGGGGCCAGAAAGGCGGTCTTGGTCTCGGGCTCAACATCGTCAAGCGGCTCGCGGAGCTGCTCGAGCATCCGGTCGGATTGGAGTCCCGGATCGGGCGCGGCTCGATCTTCTCCGTCACGGTCCCGCGCGGGAATGTCTGGCACAGCGAGGGGCGAGAGGCGGAAATCAGCGAAACGGTCGCGGGCGAGTTCGTCGGCACGCCCGTGCTGCTGGTCGAGGACGACGACATTCTTCGCCGCAGCATGACCCAGCTGCTGCAGCGCTGGGGCATCGAGGTCCACGCGGCGGCCGACGAGAGCGAGGCCGTCGAGCTTGCGGCGAGCGGCGTCGCGGTGAAGCTGATCGTCGCCGACTACAATCTGAAGAGCAGGACCGGCGTCGACGTGGTTCGCGCGTTGCGCGACGTGTTCGGCGCGGACACGCCGGCCATGATCCTCACTGCGGACGCCGAACCACGCGTCCTCGAGGGCATCCGCGGGGCTGGGCTGCCGGTCCTGATCAAGCCCGTGAGCCCGCCCCGCCTGCGCGTCCTCATGCACAATCTGCTGTTTGAACCCGGATAGATCGGCCGATGCGCCGACCGATCACGCTGAAGGATACCCACTTGGACGTCCATGCGCCGCCCGTTCCGATTGGAAGCATGATCCCGCTGACAGGGCCTTCCGCGGCGGACGGGGCGGAATTCCGCAAGGGCATGATCCTGGCGGTCGAGGAGCTCAACGCTCGCGGGGGTCTGCTGGGCCGGCGGATCGAGCCGATCTTCGTCGACACCTGCCGGCAGACCGCGGAAGAGGTCGTGAGCGCCGCCCGGTTTCTCATCGAGAAGCACAAGGTTCACGCCATCGTCAACGGCTACAATATCGGTCCGCAGAACTCGGAGTACGAACCGATCGCAGACGCCGGAATTATCTACGTCCATTCCAATACGTTGTTGCAGCACCACGATACGGTGATGAGCGATCCGGACCGCTATTTCGGATGCTTCATGGCGGATCCTGCCGATTACTGGTACGGTCCCGGCTTCATCAAGTTTATTTCCTGGCTGCGCGACACCGGCCAGTGGACGCCGAATTCCGACCGATTGGCCATCATCTCGGGCTCGAAGCCCTACAGCATCGTCATCGCGCGGGCGATGGCCGCGGCTGCGGCCGAGTACGGGTGGCGGGTCTGCTACGGACCCCGGATCGTCCAGACGCCGACGACCCAATGGCGCGAGGTGATCAACGAGGTGCGCGAGACCCAGCCGGCCGTGCTTGCCAACACGCATTTCTACGCCGGCGACCTCAGCTATTTTCAGCGCCAGTTCATGGAGCAGCCGATGGATTGCATCGTCTATCTCCAGTACGGCGCAATGCATCAGACCTTCACGGACATCGCCCGCGAAGACAGCGTCGGCGTGATCGTCTCCTCTGTCATCGGCCTGTTGCGCGACGAGATGGGCAAGCGCTTCGAGGCGCGATACGTGGCGCGTTTCGGCGAAGGCTCAACGGCCGGCATCGGCTGCCAGACCTACAGCAATCTGCATCACTACGCCGTCGCGGCTGCGATGGCCGGCGGCTCCGGCGCTCCGGGCGACTTCGAGCAGAACCGGAAGGTCGCCTTCGCGCTGAAGGGCATGATCTACCGCAGCGTCCAGGGCACCATCCGCTACAATCCGGACTGGCAGGCGGTCGAACCGTATCCGATCGTCACCCACGACCCGTCGCTCGGCATGCCGCATATTTTCTATCAGATCCAGGACTTCCGGAAGTCGCTGTCGATGATCGCGCCGGAGCCCTACAACACCGACCGCTTCATTCTGCCGCCGTGGATGAGCGGCCGGAGCGCCGCGCCGAAGCCCGCGCCGAGCAATCCGCGGGGCTTGACCAATCTCTGAGCAGCCGCGCCGCTTGCAGTCGCGGCCGTCCTGAGCGTTAATTCCTTCAGCGGCGCACGCCGCATCTTTCCGCCCGACAGGATCGTCGGGCGGGCTTCCGGCAAGGGCGCCGGCCGACGACGGGATTCGCCCGTCGTCGCATGAGCCGCCCATACCCGCCGGATCCCACGATGTCTCAAGATCTTCCCAACCTTGCCGCTCATATGATCCGGGACGAGCCGTTCTATCGGCCGGTCGGCGGAGAGATCGATCTGTTCGACGCGGCCTATGCGCGCCGGCTTCCGGTCATGCTCAAGGGCCCGACGGGTTGCGGCAAGACGAGGTTCATCGAGCACATGGCGTGGCGTCTTGGTCGGCCGCTCGTCACCGTCGCGGCGCATGAGGACCTCACCGCCGCGGACCTCGCCGGCCGCTACCTGCTCGCGCCCGAAGGCACGGTCTGGCACGACGGGCCGCTCACGACCGCGGTCCGGCAGGGCGCGATATGCTACCTCGACGAGATCGTGGAGGCGCGGCAGGACACGACGGTCGTCATCCACCCGCTGACCGACGCCCGCCGTGCGCTGCCGCTCGAGAAGAAGGGCGAGCTTGTCGAGGCGCACCCCGATTTCCAGCTCACCATCTCCTACAATCCCGGCTACCAGAGCGCGGTCAAGGATCTGAAGGAATCTACGAAGCAGCGTTTCGTGGCGATCGAGTTCGGTTATCCGGAGCCCGCGATCGAAGCCGAGATCGTCGTTCGCGAGGCGCAGGTCGACGCGGATGTCGCCTCGGGTCTGGTCGAGGTGGGGCTTCGTTCCCGGCATCTGCGCGGCCACGGCCTCGCAGAGGGCGCCTCGACCCGGATGCTGATCCACGCAGGCAAGCTGATCGGCGCCGGCGCGTCGCTCGACGCGGCGCTGAAGGCTGCGATCCTGCTGCCGATCACCGATGAGCCGGACCTGCGCGAGGCGCTCGGCGCGGCGATCGCCGCCGCGCTCCCGGCGGCGCTGCGCGCGGGATGAGCGACGTCGCGCTGCTGGATGCGCCGCCCTCGGGGCCGAAGCGCGCCGCGCTGTCGGGCCTGCTGCTCGATCGCGCCGACGTCGGACCCGCGCTCCGGCGCGCGCTGTCGCTTCTGGACGCACGCTGGAGCGTCGACGAGATCGAGCTCTGGGGCGACGGCGCGCTTTCGCTTCTGCATGCGAACGCCGGCGCGCGCTGCCTGACCACGTTCTTCCGTCTGTCCGAGACCGCTTGCGGGACCCAGGGCTCCGCCGCTCTGGCGGGCGACGCCCGCGGCGCGGTCGACGTTGCGCGGCATGCCGGCTCGGCGGCGGCGCTCGTCTGTCTGGAAGCGCTCCCGGCCGCATGGCTGCGGCTGCCTGGCGCGGGCGAGCGTGCGCGATGGTGGAGCGGTCTCGTCCGGCTCGCCCGCGAGGCCCCGCACTGCGTGTCGCTGGCCGCCGCCAACACGCCGGCCGTGCTGGCCGCAGGCGACGGCGCGGCTTTTGAAAGCTTCGTCTCTGCGGGACTGAAAGCGGCGGGAAGGAATCGCGCGCGGCAGGCGTCGTTCTTTTCGCTGGCCGACCCCGCCGCGCGCCGGTTGCTCGAGCGCGCCGGCGGCGCGGTGGGCTTCGACGAGGTCGAACGCCGCCTGTCGACGTTCGGCCGCGCGCTGTGGGGAGAGATCCCGCGACTCGTCGCGCTCGAAGGCGCCGCCGGAGCGCCGGTTCCGCAGAGGGTCTCCATCGTCGGCGATCTCGTGCGGCTCCCGCATGTGTGGCGTGGGGTTCCCGCCGCGGCCGCCGAACCGCTTTATCGCGCGGCGCTCGCGCACGCCCAGGCTCATCTCGCCTTCGGCGCACGGCAGAAGGTCGGCAAGCTCAAGCCGCTGCAGATCGCGTTGGTCGGTCTCGTTGAGGACGCGCGCGTCGAGGCGTTGGCGCTTCGCCGCTTTCCCGGATTGAGGCGTCTGTGGACGCCGTGGCACGAGGCGAGGCCGGGCGACGCCATGACGGCTGCGGCGCTCATGGCGCGGCTCGCCCGCGCCTTGTTCGATCCGGGCTATGAGGATCCGGACGGTTTCGTCGAGAAGGGGCGGCGGCTTTTCGCCGAGGCCTCCGGCCGCCTCGATGATCCCGCGATGGCGCGTGCGGTCGGCGGCCTGCTCGGCAACGACCTCGGCCAGATGCGGCTGCGTTTCGATCCGAAGGCCTATGTGGTCGAGCCGCTCTATCGCGACGACAATCTCGGCCTCTGGGACTTCGACGATCCGCCGGACGAACAGGCCGAGGAGATCGAGCAGGCCGTCGACGCGGCGCGTCCGACGCCGCGCGAGGAGGAAGACGGCCGTTCGTCCGACGAACTGCCCGAGGAGCAGACCGGCAAGGCGCGCGAGGCGCCCGCCGACGACAGCGGGCCCGTGGTCGCGACCTATCCGGAATGGGACCGGGCGGCGGGCGTCGAGCGGCCGTCCTGGGTCATGGTGCGCGACGCCCCGGCGGCGCATGGCGACGTCCGAGCGCTCGAAGCGCGTCTCGAAGGCCTCGGCGGTTTCGGCGAACGCATCGCTCGGCTCGTGCGGGGCGCCCGCGTCGGCCGCGCGGCGCGGCTCAAGCGCCAGCCGGAAGGCTTCGACCTCGACCTCGACGCCGCCGTCGACGCCGCGGTCGCGCTGCGGACCGGCGATCTCCCCGACGACCGCATCCATCGCGCCTCCGGCAAGCGCGCCCGCGACGTCGCGACCGTCGTGCTGGTGGACGTCTCGGAATCGACGCGGGACCGGATCGGGGACGACACCGTGCTCGGCGTCGAGCGGATCGCGGTCGCGGCTCTCGCCCGCGCCATGGCGGCGCTCGGCGACGCCTTCGCCATCCGCGCCTTCGCCTCCTGCGGGCGCGAGGACGTGCGGTTGATCCGCGTGAAGGACTTCGGCGATCCGTTCGACGCCGCCGCGACGGCGCGGCTCGCCGGTCTCACGCCGGGCCTGTCGACCCGCCTTGGCGCCGCGCTGCGCCATGTTGGAGCGGAACTGGAGGGGGTGCGCGCGCATCGCAAGCTGGTCATCGCGCTGACCGACGGCGAGCCGTCCGACATCGACGTCGCCGATCCGCTCGATCTGGCGGAGGACGCGCGGCGCGCGACGCTCGCGCTCAGGCGGCGCGGCGTCGACGTGTTCGGCGTGACGCTCGGGGAGGGGAGGCCGACCGCCGCCTTCGGGCGCGCCAACACCATTCCCGCGGCGCGGCTCGAGGAATTGCCGGCGCGGCTGTCGGAACTCTATTTCCGGCTGGCGAGGCTCTGACGCGGCGCGAGAGCCGATTGTCGAACCAGCTCGCTGATCTCGAGAAGTTGCGCGGCGAGCGGGCTCGTCTTGCGCCACACCATGCCGATGGTCCGGCGCGGCTGCGGCGTCTTGAAACGCGCGATCGACACCGAGGCCGAACGGGTTTCGACCGCCACCGCCATCTCGGGAATGAGCGTGATCCCGAGACCCGCCTCGACCATCTGAACCAGCGTCGACAACGAGCTTGCGTCGAGCAGATCCCGCGCCGACGCGGCGTGCGGGCTCCTGTTGCAGAACGACAGCGCCTGGTCGCGGAAGCAGTGGCCTTCCTCGAGGAGCAGCAGCCTCATTTCGCGAAGGGTTTCGCGATCCGGGATCGGCTTGCCTTCGTCCCCGCTCGGCCGCACGAGCACGAAGTCTTCGGTAAAGAGCGCGGCTTCCGTGAGCGAAGGCTCCGACACCGGCAAGGCCACGATCGCCATGTCGAGCCGTCCCTCGTTCAGCTCCTGGACGAGCTTCGGGGTCAGCGTCTCGCGAACGTGAAGATCCAGCCCCTCGTGCAGCCGTGTGAGTTCGCCGACGAGGCTGGGCAACAGATAGGGCGCGATCGTCGGTATCACGCCGATGCGCAGCCGCCCCACCAGGCCGCCGCGTGACGCGCGGGCGTATTCCTCAAGATCGTCCAGCGCGCGCAGGATGTCCCTGGCCCGCAACGCGATCTCCTCGCCGAAACTCGTGAGCCGCACCTGCCGCCTGTCCCGCTCGAACAGCGCCGCTCCCAGCTCCTCCTCAAGGGATTTGATCTGCATCGACAACGCCGGCTGGGAAATCGCGCAGGCTTCCGCCGCGCGCCCGAAATGGCCGTGCCGCGCCAGCGCCTCGAAGTAGCGAAACTGCTTGAGCGTGAGGTTATTCATAGGCTGCGCTTATCGTCATAATTAGAAAATCGGAATTAATATAATGAAACGGGTTTGGTAAGAGGCGCGCAGGGAGCGGGAGACCGCGCCGTCCGGCGCGGTCCGATCGCCAACGAAAGCACCTTAGTCAGCCGAGCCAAATCGGAGAACAAGATGGACGCGAAGACCGACGACAGCGCGGGGAAATGCCCCGTGGCCCACGGCGCCCCGAGGCAGAACACCGACTGGTGGCCGAACACGCTCCCGGTCGACCTCCTGAACCAGCACTCTTCCAAGTCCGATCCGCTGGATAAGGCGTTTAATTATCGTGAGGAATTCAAGAAGCTCGACTACACGGCGCTGAAGCGCGACCTCCGCGCGTTGATGACCGACTCCCAGGACTGGTGGCCGGCCGACTTCGGCCACTACGGACCTCAGTTCGTCCGCATGTCCTGGCACGCCGCCGGCACCTATCGTCTCGCGGACGGCCGCGGCGGCGGCGGCCGCGGGCAGCAGCGCTTCGCCCCGCTCAACGCTTGGCCGGACAACGTCAACATCGACAAGTCGCGCCGCCTGTTGTGGCCGATCAAGCAGAAGTACGGCCAGCAGATCTCCTGGGCAGATCTGCTGATCCTCACCGGCAACGTCGCGCTGGAGACCATGGGCTTCCGGACGTTCGGCTTCGCCGGCGGGCGCGCCGACACCTGGGAGCCGGATCGCGACGTCGATTGGGGCAACGACACCGACTGGCTGACGCACCGCACGCCCGACAAATTCGCGAAGAACCTCGGCGCGACCGAGATGGGCCTGATCTACGTCAACCCGCAGGGCCCGAACGCCGACGGCGATCCGCTCTCGGCTGCGGAGTTCATCCGCGAGACGTTCAAGCGGATGGCGATGAACGACGAGGAAACCGTGGCGCTGATCGCCGGCGGCCACACCTTCGGCAAGACCCACGGCGCCGCCGCTGAGTCCTACAAGGGTCCGGATCCGGAAGCCGCCGACATCGAGGACCAAGGTCTCGGGTGGAGCTCCAGCTACGGCGCGGGTCACGGCGGCGACGCCATCGGATCCGGCCTCGAGGTCACGTGGACCCAGACACCGGCGCAGTGGTCGAACTTCTTCTTCGAGAACCTGTTCAAGTACGAATGGGTTCAGACGAGGAGCCCGGCGGGCGCGATCCAGTGGGAGGCAAAGGACGCCCCCGAGATCATCCCGATGGCGCACGACCCGTCGAAGAAGATCAAGCCGACGATGCTCACGACCGACCTGTCGCTGCGCTTCGATCCGATCTACGAGAAGATCTCGCGCCGCTTCCTCGAGGACCCGCAGGCCTTCGCTGAAGCCTTCGCTCGGGCCTGGTTCAAGCTGACGCATCGCGACCTCGGCCCGCGTTCGCGTTACATCGGGCCGGAAGTTCCGAAGGAAGTCCTGATCTGGCAGGATCCGATTCCGGCCGTCGACCATCCGCTGATCGACGAGGCGGACGCCGCGACCCTCAAGGCGAAGATTCTGGAATCGGGTCTCACCGTTTCCGAGCTGGTCGGAACCGCTTGGGCTTCGGCCTCGACGTTCCGCGGCGGCGACAAGCGGGGCGGCGCCAACGGCGCGCGCATCCGCCTCGCTCCGCAGAAGGACTGGGAGGTGAACCAGCCCGAGCAGCTCGCCAAGGTGCTTGGCGTACTGGAAGGAGTGAAGGCCGAGTTCGACGCTCATGCGGCCGGCGGCAAGAAGGTCTCGATCGCCGACCTGATCGTGCTCGCCGGAAACGCGGGCGTCGAGAAGGCCGCGAAGGCGGCGGGCCACTCCGTGACCGTGCCGTTCGCGCCCGGCCGCGCCGACGCCAAACAGGAAGAGACCGACGTCGACAGCTTCAGTTACCTGGAGCCGGAGCTCGACGGCTTCCGCAACTACGAGAAGTCCAACACTAAGCGCGCCGAAGTGGCGTTGATCGACAAGGCTCAGCTGCTGACGCTGACCGCGCCCGAGCTCACCGTCCTGTTCGGCGGCCTCCGCGCGATCAACATCAACGTCGGCGGCTCCATGCGGGGCGTGCTGACCGACAAGCCGGGTCAGCTCACCAACGACGTGTTCGTGAACCTGCTGTCCATGGACACGAAGTGGAAGGCGACCGACGACGCCAAGACCGAGTTCGAAGGAACCGACCGCAAGACCGGCGAGAAGACCGGGACTGCGTCCCGCGCCGACCTCGTCTTCGGCTCGAACTCGATCCTGCGCGCGCTCGCCGAGGTCTACGCCTCGTCCGACGCCAAGGAGAAGTTCGTGAAGGACTTCGTCGCGGCCTGGACCAAGGTGACGAACCTCGACCGGTTCGATCTCGCGGACTGACGACGAAACTCCCCGGCGCCGCGGCATCGCGGCGCCGGGAGGCATGGAAATCAGAAATTCCGAAAACGGCCGGGTTCAGGGGGCGCAGGCGACCGGAGCCCGGCCGTTTTTTTATTTCCGGCGGCGGGCGGGCGAAAAGCCGAGCGCCGCTTCGACTGCGAGATCGAACAGCGCCTCGATCCCGCGCGTGATCGCCCCGCCGTTCGCCGCGACCATCCGCACACCGAGACCCGCATCGTTCGGTAGGCCGCCGGCCCCTGCGCGACAGGAGACCGCGTCGAGCGCCGCCTCGACGGCCGCCGCATCCGGCAGCCGCGCCGCCGGTCCGAGCAAAAGCGCCGATCCATAGGCCGCGCAGTCCGGCCCGAGCAGCGAACGCGGCCCGATAAGCTCCGCGCCGAGAACGGCCGAACGGTCGACGACAAGCGTCGCGCCGCCCGGTCCCACGACCCGCGTTTCGGCGGCCAGCCGGTCGAACGGCCGGTCGAGCCCGGCGTAGTCATGCCATGCGACGCCGTCGGCGACGATCGCGACCGCGCCGTCGCCGAGGCGCACTTCGGTCGCGAGGTCGAGCGCGGCTCCCGGAAACATCACCAGCGGGTCGAGCGTCAGCGCCGCGAATGCGTCGTCGCCGACATCGACGGCGACCGACTGCCGCGCCGGCGCCGCGCCGGTGTCGTGCACCACCGTTGCGGCCTGGCTGGTGACATGCGCCAGTGCTCCAGCCTTGACTGTCAGCCTGAGGTCGAGCCGGTCGCCGCGATAAACGCCGCCCGACGCCGACTGCAGATAGAGCGTCGCGAGATCCGGCCGCGCCGCGTCGAGTGCGAAAGGGCGGGTGACGTGGAACGGGTAGGGGACCGTCTGCCGGACGAGGGCCGAACGCCCCCCGCCGCGCGCGAAGACGAGCTCCGCGCTTCGGAAGCGCCCCGCTGCGGTCTCCCCGATCGCATACTCGCCGGGCTTCATGCGGTGAACAGCACCGCGCGGGCGATCATGTCGGCGACGGCGCCGACGCCTTCGCCGCTGCGCGCGTTGGTGGCGAGAACCGGCTTGCCGGCCCGGACGCCGTTCGCCTCCTGAAGCATCCGCTCGAGATCGACGCCGACATGGGGCGCGAGATCGGTCTTGTTGACGACGAGCAGGTCGCTTCTCAGCACGCCCGGCCCCTTCTTGCGCGGAATGTCGTCGCCGCCCGCGACGTCGATCACGAACATCCACCAGTCGACGAGGTCGAGCGAAAAGGTCGATGCGAGATTGTCGCCGCCGGACTCGAAAATCACCAGTTCGAGGCCCGGAAACGCCGCTTCGAGGTCGTCGCCGGCGGCCATGTTAAGCGTCGGGTCCTCGCGGATGACTGTGTGCGGGCAGGCCCCGGCTTCGACTGCGAGCACGCGTTCGGGCTCGATCAGCCCGGAGCGGCGCAGGCGCTCGGCGTCTTCCTTCGTGACGAGGTCGTTGGTGACGACGGCGAGATCGACGCCGCGGCCGCGCAGCTCCGGGATCAGCCGCTCGATCAGCGCGGTCTTGCCGGAGCCGACCGGTCCGCCGATCCCGATCCGCGCGGCGGAAGTCTTCGAGACGGTCGTCTCGTCCCGCGAGGAAAATTCCAGCACCGCCGTCACCTCAGCATGTAGCGCCGCGCGAGCGGCAGTTCGGTGGCGGGCTCGCAGGTCGCAAGCTCGCCGTCGACGAAGACGTCGAAGGTCTGCGGATCGACGCGGATGTTCGGCAGAGCGTCGTTGTGAAGCATGTCGGACTTCTTCAGGTCCCGCGTGCCGGAGGCGGGCAAGAGGAGCTTGGAGATGCCGAGCTCCTCCCTGAGGCCGCGCGCGATCGCGAGCGGATGAACGAAGCAGGCGGAGAGGGCGGGGGCCGCCTTGCCGAACGCGCCCCATTGCGGGCGCAGCAGCAGCGGCTCGCAGGTCATCAGCGAGGCCGCGCTGTCGCCCATGGCGCCCCACGCGATGAAGCCGCTCTTGATCACGAGCTCCGGCTTGATCCCGAAGAAGGCCGGCCGCCACACCACGATGTCGGCCATCTTGCCGTCTTCGAGCGACCCGATGTGCTCCGCGATGCCGAAGGTCTTCGCCGCGTTGATGGTGTACTTCGCGACGTAGCGCTTGATGCGCTCGTTGTCGCCGAAGCCGGGCTTCTCCTCCGGGAGGAGTCCGCGCTGGTCCTTCATCTTGGAGGCGAGCTGCCATGTCCGGCAGATCACCTCGTGGATGCGCCCCATGCCCTGGCTGTCGGAGCCGAGCATCGAGATCGCGCCGATGTCGTGCAGGATGTCCTCGGCCGCGATGGTCTGGGCGCGGATCCGGCTCTCCGCGAAGGCCACGTCCTCCGGGATCGCCGGATTGAGGTGGTGGCAGGTCATGGTCATGTCGAGATGTTCGTCGAACGTGTTGACCGTGTAGGGATTGGTCGGGTTCGTCGACGACGGCAGGCAGTGGCTTTCGCCCGCCACGCGGATGATGTCCGGCGCGTGGCCGCCGCCGGCGCCTTCCGTGTGGTACATGTGGATGGTGCGGCCGCCGATCGCGGCCAGCGTGTCCTCCAGGAACCCGCTTTCGTTCAGCGTGTCGGTGTGCAGCTGCACCTGATAGTCGAGCTCGTCGGCCGAGCGCAGGCAGGCGTCGATCGTCGCCGGCATCGCGCCCCAGTCCTCGTGAATCTTGAGGCCGAGGCACCCGGTCTCGAGCTGTTCCTTGAGACATCCCGGAATGTGGCTGTTGCCGCGGCCGAGGAAGCCGAAGTTCATCGGCCAGGCTTCGGAGGCCTGCAGCATCTTGCCGGTGTTGAACGGGCCGCCGGAATCGATGCCGACCGTGATCGGTCCGAGAGAGCCGCCGAGCATGGTGGTGAGGCCGGAGGCGAGCGCATGTTCGACGAGGCCCGCGGAGTCAAAGTGCACATGCACGTCGATGCCGCCCGCGGTCGCGATCAGGCCTTCGCAGTCGCGCACCGTCGTGCCGGCGCCGACGATCAGCCTGGGATCGACGCCGTCCATGACGGCGGGATTGCCGGCCTTGCCGACGCCCGCGATCTTGCCGTCCTTGATGCCGAGGTCGCCCTTCACGATCCCGAGCACGGCGTCGATCACGGTGACGTTGCAGAGCAGGAAGTCGAGCGCGCCGTCCGCGTTGGTGATCCCGGCCGCGAGGCCGAGGCCGTCGCGCAGCGTCTTGCCGCCGCCGTGCAGGCATTCGTCGCCATAGGCCGCGTAGTCCTTCTCGACCACGGCGACGAGGGAGGTGTCTCCGAGACGCAGGCCGTCGCCGACGGTCGGCCCGTACATCGCGGCGTAGTCCTTGCGGGCGATCTTGACCATGGTTCTGTCCTCAAGCCCCGCGGAAGCCGGCGGCGCGCGCCTTTTCGAGCGCTGCGCTCTTCACGTCCTCGCTCGTGGTGTCGCCGCCGAGACCGTTGAGGCCTCCGACGAAGCGGTCGCCGCCGAACGTCGTCAGCGTCACCTCCTTGGTCTGGCCGGGCTCGAACCGGACCGCCGTGCCCGCGGGAATGTCGAGCCGCATGCCGAAGGCGCTCGCGCGGTCGAAATCCATGGCGCGGTTGATCTCGAAGAAATGGAAGTGGGAGCCGATCTGCACCGGCCGGTCGCCGGTGTTGGTCGCCGTCAGCGTCACGCGAGGGCGGCCCTCGTTGAGTTCGATCTCGCCCTCTCCGGCGATCGTCTCGCCCGGCTGCACCGGATCGGGCGCCGATCCTTCGGCCGGACGGATGGGCTCATGGACGGTCACGAGCTTGGTGCCGTCTGGAAACATGCATTCCACCTGAAGGATGTGGAGCATTGCGGGCACGCCCGGCATGACGTCGTCGCTCGTCAGCACCGTCGCGCCGAAGCCGATCAGGTCCGCGACGGTCCGACCGTCGCGCGCGCCTTCGAGGATTTCGTCGGTGATGATCGCGACGGCTTCCGGGTGGTTGAGCCTGAGCCCGCGGGCGCGGCGCTTCCGCGCGAGCTCCGCAGCGGTGAAGATCGTCAGGCGTTCGAGTTCGGTCGGGGTGAGCAGCATGCGGGATCCGGTCCGGCGTCAGTTCGAGAACAGGCGGAGATCGCCGCGCGCGTGGCGCGCCGCGGCGATTTCGAGGCGAGGGGAGAAGCTCTCGATGTTATCGGGAAGGGGAGAGGCCGCAAGTTCCGCCAGAACCGGCAGCAGGCGACGGACCGTCGCCTGGGCCGCGACCGCGCCGACGATCCCGAGCCTCACCGCCGCGGTGGCGTAGGCCGAAATCGTCATGTAGCCGGAGGCGAGCGCTGCGCCTTCGCGCTCGAGGCCAGAGCCACGCCACACAACCCCTTGCGCGACGGCGAGATGGCCGGGCGCGCGTCCTGCCCGCACCGTCGCCTGCCACTCGGACGCGTAGGGCGTGCCGATGCGCGCATGGGCGGCGAGCAGGCTCGCGCCGTTGCGGCGGGAGCCGGTGCGGAAGGGCTCGGAGACCATGGCGGCCTCGACCTCCAGGTCGAGCGCCGCGACCGCCGCGAGATCGGGCGTCCGCTCGTAGGCCTGGAGGAGCGCGACCCGGTCGGCGGTCGCCCAGCGTCGGCGAAGCGCGCCTTCGATGACGCCTTCCAGATCGCCCTCGGAGAGCTCGATTTCGGCCGCAAGACCTTCGAGCCCGTTCGAGAAGGCGAAGCCGCCGCTCGGAAACGCCGTGTCCGCCTGCCAGATGGCGAGCAGCGGGCCGATCACGCGGCGAGCGCTCCGGCCTCGACCGCGCCGTCGGCGAAGCGGTTGCCGAACAGCGCGTCCAGCCGCGCGCGATACGCCTCTTCGGGACCTTCGAGCGCGATCAGCAGGCTGTCGCCTTCGAAACGCACGCGCCAGTGCAGGTTGCCGGCGTGATAGCCGAGCTCGATCGCTTCGGCGACGGAGGCCGGCCGCAGCCTGAGCCAGCGCTCGACCTCGGCCCGCACCACGACCGCGCGCGCGTCGTCGATGAGCAGCACGGCCCCGTCGAACAGCTTCTGGTCGCGCGGCAGCGCGATTGCGAGGTCCTCGCCGGACGGCGTCGAAATCCGCAGCCGACGCCGCGCCATGTCGGCGAGCGGGATCGTCACGAACTCGACCGCGCCATGGTGCTCGAGCCGATGCAGCCGGTGATGGAGCGACGGATCGGCGCGATCTCCAACGATGCGGTCAATATGCAGCATGGAGCGGCTTTCGGGATGCGGATGCGGGGTCTCCGCGGCGCCGGGGCGAGGCGCCGCGGAGAGTCGAGGTCAGCGATGCGCCGTTGCAGGCGTCGGCAAACCCTCGATCGGACATTCGTCGGTTCCGACGGTCGGCCGCGTCATGGCCTCGACCATCTCGCGGGTGCCTTCCGGATCGGCGATCCAGCGCTTGTAGAAGTCGTAGGGACACTCGGCCTGACCCTTGTCGCCGTCGCCGGAGTTGATCATGCCGGTGTAACCGCGGTGAACCAGCTTGAAGAGATGGTTGTTGGACTGGCTGTTCTTGCGGAAATCGCGGATGAGCGACACGGAGAGCTGGGCGTAGTTCACCCCGTTCTCTTCCGTCCCGCATTCGCCCAGCGTGCGCCCATCGAAGCCGACGATCGACGAATGGCCGAAATAGGAATAGACGCCGTCGAAGCCGGTGGCGTTGGCGACCGCGACATAGGTGTTGTTGGCCCAGGCCATCGCCTTCGCCATCACCACCTGCTGCTCCTTGGCGGGATACATGTATCCCTGGCAGCGGACGATGAGCTCAGCGCCGCGCATGGCGCAGTCCCGCCAGATTTCCGGATAATTGCCGTCGTCGCAGATGATGAGGCTGATCTTCAGGCCTTTCGGCCCATCGGAGACGTAGGTGCAGTTGCCCGGATACCAGCCCTCGATCGGCACCCAGGGCATGATCTTGCGGTACTTCTGGACGATCTCGCCCTTGTCGTTCATCAGGATGAGCGTGTTGTAGGGCGCCTTGTTGGGATGCTCCTCGTGGCGCTCGCCGGTGAGCGAGAACACGCCCCAGGTCTTCGCCTTGCGGCACGCGTCCGCGAAGATTTCGGTCTCCTCGCCCGGAATGGCGGAGGCGGTGTCGTACATCTCCTTGGAGTCGTACATGATCCCGTGCGTCGAATATTCGGGGAAGATCACGAGATCCATTCCCGGAAAGCCGGCCTTCATGCCCACCACCATGTCGGCGATGGCCTTGGCGTTGGCGAGCACCTCAGCCTTGGTGTGAAGCCGCGGCATCTTGTAGTTCACCACCGCGACGCCGACGGTGTCCTTGCTCGATCCGATGTCGCCGTGAAGCATGGGTAAGGTCTCCTCAAGAGTCGCCCAAAGTCAGGGCGCGACTGACAGTCGCCGCGCCGCCGAAGCCGTTCGCGAAGTCGTTTTCACGTGATTCACGGCGAACCCGAGCGCTTCGCGCGGGCTTCGCCGAAATGTGCTTGGTCTTTCCGACGATGACGCCCATGTCGTCGCCGGAAAAACAAAAAAGCCCGCCAAATCCCCTGCGAGAGGATCTGTCGGGCTACATCGCCATGCCAGCTCGACGTCTTCGTGAACCGGCTCAGTCGCCGCGCCGCATGTGAGCGTCAAAGCAACGCCGGGAGCTAAGCATCATTCGTTTTGAAGTTCAATAGCTCGTTCGCGCGGATGATGGCCACCGCCATGTCCTCCATGGAGAGGCGCTTCGCCATGGCCTGCCGCCGGATCGTCTGGAACGCTTCGTCCTCCGAGAGGTTCTGCCCGGCCATGAGGATTGTCTTGGCCTTCTGGATCTGCTGAAGCCCCGTCAGCTTCCGCTCGAGCTTGCGGACGCGGCGGGAGCGCTCCTTGCGGTCAATCCAGAGGCTGCGCGCGAGCGCGATCTGGGTCAGCAGTCCAAACGGCTTGATCGGACGCTCGACCACGGCGAGGGCTTCGCTCTCGAGCACGAGCGCCAGGGTCGCCGGGTTCTCGTAGCCGACGATCGCGATCAGCGTCGGCGAGGCGTCGGTCATGGTCTTCATCAGCTTCTGGAGCGCGTCGCGATCCTCCTGCTCGATCGCGAGCAGCACGAGGTCGACCGTTTCCGGCAGCGCCTCGGGGATCGGCCACGTGGTCTCCACGAAACAGCCGATGCGCTTCAGATGATCGACGAGCTGCCTGCCTTCCTCGTCGCTGGGGTGGATCGCGAGGACCCTCAGACCCTTGATGTCCCGGAGGATCTGGATCGACATCGTCGCGGCCCGTCCTCAGCGCCCGCCCGACGCGGGCGCGTCGAGGAAGTCCGCGGACCAGTCGTCGAGCCGCTGGGTCATGCAATAGGGGTCGGGCTTCACCCTGACGCCGGGGTTCCACACGATCTGGAAGCGGCCCTCGGCGTCGAGCCGGGCGACGCGCGGCCACAGATAGGCGTGGTTGTTGTCCGGATCGATCCGGACGCGGCCCTGCGGGGCGTCGACCTCGACCTCGACGATCTCGGCCATCACGCGCCGCGGGTCGTCGGTTCCAGCGCGTTCCAGCGCTGCGGCGAGGGCGTAAGTCTGGAAATAGGCGGACTCCGCGGCGGACGGAATCGGCGCGTCCGCGCCGAAGCGCAGACCGTAGGCGGAGACGAACCTCCGGGCCGCCGGCGTCGCGAGCGTCTGGAAGAAGGTCGCTGCGCAGATGTGGCCCTCGGCGACGCCCGGCCGCATTTCCGCGACGTCGGCCTCGGACGTCGTGAGGCTCGCGATCGGCATCGAGGCCGGGGAGAAGCCCGCGTCGGCGTAGGCTTCGTAGAAGGCCGCCGTCGCCTGGCCGACGATGGTCGAGAAGATCACGTCGGGCTTGTGCTTCTCGATGCGCGCGATGACGCGGCGAAGCTCCGGGCTGTCGGCCCGCGCGTCGAGCGGCAGGTAAATTTCGTCCAGCACCGCGCCGCGCGACTGCACGACGAAGTCGCTCATCACCCGGTTGGTCTCGTATGGGTAGATGTAGTTCGAGCCGACCAGCAGAAACCGGCGGCCATAATGCGCAAGCAGGTACTTGGCGAGCTGGAATGCGCTCTGGTTGAGGACGGCGCCGGTGAAGACCGTCTGTTCGGAATATTCGAAGCCTTCGTAGAACGTCGGATAGAGCAGCAGTCCCCGGAACGACTCGACGGCGGGCAGCACGGCCTTGCGGCAGCTCGACATGTAGCAGCCGGCGAGCAGCCGCACTCCGTCCTGGCCGATCAGACGCTCCGCGTTCAGCCGAAACCGCTTCGGATCCGAGCCGCAGTCGTAGGTGAGAGGCGTGATCTCGCGACCGCGCACGCCGCCGGCCGCGTTGATCTCCTCGAGCGCGAGCAGGGTGGCGTTGAGCTGCGCGCGTTCGACGTTCGCGGTGGCCCCCGTCGTCGAATACAGCAGGCCGATACGCCAGGGCTCAGTCGCCACGCGCGACTCCGAATTTCGTGGATGGGGTCCGGCCGCCGCACGACGACCAGACTCATGGATAGCGTCCAAGTCGACGCGACACCAAGCGGCGCGCCGGCGCGGCCTTTGAGCGCGGGCTTGTGGTTGCGGTCGAAGCGTGAGCGTCGTCGGCGCCGCCTGCCTCAGCCCTGACGCGCATCCTCGATCATCTGTTCGAAGAAGTCGTGCCGCTCCTCGTGGGTTTCGACCACGCCCTTCACGAGCGGCTTCGCGGTCCCGTCGCAGAGTTCCTTGAGCCTGCTCTCCTGTTCCTCGATCGGGCCTCCCGAGAGGGCGCGGATCATGCCGAGGCCGACCGCGCGGGCGGCGCCGGCTGCGCTGACGACGATCTGGGCGGCTTCCTCGCGCGTCATTGTCGCGAGGATCTCTTCCTTCATATGCGCGATGATCGTGTCGGCGTCGCCGCCCTTGCCGCCGGTCTTCGCGGCGAAGTCGGGATCGACCTTCACGCAGACGGAAGTGAAGTTCTGCGCGAGGAGGATCGAGGACAGGACGTTGCGCATCACGTCCTCGTTGAGCGCGCGCGCCGGGGACGAGGTCCCCAGCGCGAACGCCGCGATCGTCGCCAGAGCGCTGGCCCGCATCGCCGCCCTCATGCCGCCGCCGCAGTCGCGGCCTCCGGTTCCGGCGCCGGATCGGGCTTCCGCCGGCGCGTGAACAGCACGTAGAGGGCGGGAAGCACGAGTAGCGTCAGGAACGTGGACGACACGATCCCGCCGATCACCACGGTCGCGAGCGGCCGCTGCACTTCGGCGCCCGGACCCGTCGCGATCGCCATCGGCACGAAGCCGAACGAGGCGACCATCGCGGTCATCAGCACCGGGCGAAGCCGCGTCAGCGCGCCTTCCGTCACGGCCTCCACCAGATCCTTGCCCTGGTCGCGGAGTTTCTGGATGAAGGCGATGATCACAAGGCCGTTCAGCACGGCCACGCCCGAGAGCGCGATGAAGCCGATGCCGGCCGAGATCGACAGCGGGATGTCGCGGATCAGCAGCGCAGCCACGCCGCCGGTGAGCGCGAGCGGAACGCCCGAGAACACCAGCGCCGCGTCCTTGAACGAGCCGAGGCTCATGAACAGCAGCACGAAGATCAGCGCGAGCGCGATCGGAACCACGACCGTCAGGCGCTGGGTCGCGGAGACGAGCTGCTCGAACTGCCCGCCCCAGCCGATCCAGTAGCCCGAGGGCAGCTTGACGTCGGCCGAGATCGCCCGCTGCGCCTCGCCCACGAAGGAGCCGAGATCGCGGTCGCGCACGTTCGCCGAGACCACGATGCGGCGCTTGCCGTTCTCGCGGCTGATCTGGTTCGGCCCCGGGGCCACCTCCAGCGACGCGAGCGAGGACAGCGGCACGTAGCGCGTGCGGGAAGCGGGCGCGCCGCCGAGGACTGCGGGGGTCGCCTGCGCCTCGTTGCCGTCCGGCGTTGGCAGCGGCACCGGGATGGTCTTCAGCGCCTCGATGTCGGTGCGGAGCTTTTCGGGCAGCCGCACCACGATGTCGAAGCGGCGGTCGCCCTCGAAGATCTGCCCGGCCTCCTTGCCGCCGACCGCGATCTCGACGATCTCCTGCACGTCGCCGACGCTGACGCCGTAGCGGGCGAGCGCCGTCCGGTTCAGCTTCACGGTCAGGATCGGCAGGCCGGTGACCTGCTCGGTCTTTACGTCCGCCGCGCCGGGGACCTTCTGGAGAACGGTCTGGACTTCGCCCGCGACCTTCAGCAGCGTGTCGAGGTCGTCGCCGAAGATCTTCACGCCCACATCCGAGCGCACGCCCGAGATCAGCTCGTTGAAGCGGAGCTGGATCGGCTGCGAGAGCTCGTAGTTCGAGCCGGGGATTTCCTCCGCGGCCTTCTCCACGTCTTCCATCAGCTCGGCCTTGGTCTTCCTCGGGTTCGGCCGCTCCGACCTTGGTTTCAGCATGATGTAGCCGTCCGAGATCGAGGGCGGCATCGCGTCGGTCGCGACCTCGGCGACGCCGGTGCGGGCGAACACCTCCTTCACCTCTGGCAACTGCATGAGGCGCTTTTCGAGCGCGCTTTGCATCTCGAGCGACTGGGTGAGGCTCGTGCCCGGCACGCGCAGCGCCTGGATGGCGGCGTCGCCCTCGTCGAGGCTCGGGATGAACTCGCCGCCCATCCGCGAGGCCGCGATCCCGGCGACCACCACGAGCGCGGCCGCGGCCGGCGCCACGATCCAGCGAAGCCGGATCATCAGGCCGAGCAGCGGCCGATAGGTCACGCGCGCGCCGCGCATGAACCAGTTTTCCTTTTCCTTCACGCGCCCCGTCACGAAGATCGCGATCGCCGCGGGCACGAAGGTCATCGAGAAGATCGAGGCCCCAAGCAGCGCCATGAGCACCGTGAGCGCCATCGGCGTGAACATCTTGCCCTCGACGCCCGTGAGGGTGAGCACCGGCAGATAGACCACCGCGATGATCATGGTGCCGAACAGGCTAGGCCGGATGACCTCGCTCGCGCCCGCCAGAATCGTCTCGAACCGCTCCTGCATGGTGAGCAGCCGTCCGCGCCGCTCCTGCTCATGGGCGAGCAGGCGCAGGCAGTTTTCGACGATGATGACCGCGCCATCGATGATGATGCCGAAGTCGATGGCCCCGAGGCTCATCAGGTTCGCCGAGACCTTGTTCTCGACCATGCCGGTGATGGTGAAGAGCATGGCGAGCGGGATCACGAGAGCCGTCACGATCGCCGCCCGGATGTTTCCGAGCAGCAGGAACAGCACCGCGATGACGAACAGCGCGCCCTCGACGAGGTTCTTCTCGACCGTCGCGATCGTCGCCTCGACCAGCGTCGAGCGGTCGTAGACCGGCCGTGCTTCGATCCCCTCGGGGAGCGATTTCTGGACGTCGCCCAGTTTGGTCGCGACGCGTTCCGCGACGGTGCGGCTGTTCTCGCCGATCAGCAGCATGGCGGTGCCGAGCACGACCTCGTGGCCGTTCAACGTCGCCGCGCCGTTGCGGAGTTCGCGGCCGTCCCTGACCTCGGCGACGTCCGAGACCCGGACGGGAGTTCCTGCGTGCGAGTTGATGACGATGTCGCGCACGTCTTCCGCCGTCAGCGCCTGGCCCGGCGTGCGGACGAGATACTGCTCGCCGTTCCGCTCGATGTAGCCCGCGCCGACATTGGCGTTGTTGGTCGCCAAGGCCGTCATGACGTCGCGGAAGGTGAGGCCGTAGGCCATCAGCCGCGCGGGGTTCGGCAGCACGTGGAGCTGGCGCTCGTAGCCGCCAATCGTGTTGACCTCGACGACGCCCGGCACGGTGCGGAGCTGCGGCGTGATGATCCAGTCCTGGATCGTGCGAAGGTCCGCCGGCGTGTACTCCGAACCGTCCGGCTTCTTCGCGCCCTGCTTGGCGTCGACCACGTAGTTGTAGATCTCGCCGAGGCCCGTGGAGATCGGGCCCATGGCGGTCTCGACGCCGGCCGGCAACTGGCTCTTCGCCTGGCCCAGCCGCTCGTTCACGAGCTGGCGGGCGAAGTAGATGTCGGTCCCGTCCTTGAACACGACGGTGATCTGGCTGAGGCCGTAGCGCGAGAGCGACCTCGTGTAGGCCAGGTCCGGCAGTCCGCCCATGCTGGTCTCGAGCGGAAAGGTGATGCGCTGCTCGACCTCGAGCGGCGAGAAGCCGGGCGCGGTCGTGTTGATCTGGACCTGGACGTTGGTGATGTCCGGCACCGCGTCGATCGGCAGCCGCATGAAGTTCCACGCGCCGAGCGCCGCCACGGCGAGGCACGCGACCACCACCATCCAGCGCTGCGCAATCGAGAAGGCGAGGATCCGCTCGATCATGGCCGGGCGCTCCCGCAGCGGCGGGAGTTCAGCCTCGGCGTCTCCGCTTCCCTCTCCCGTTCACGGGAGAGGGTAAGGGTGAGGGGCGTCAGCGCCGACGTTTCAGGATCGAGCCTGTCACGAGCGGACGAGTTCCTTCGTGACATGTCGAGCCACGGGCCCTCATCCTTACCTTCTCCCGCAAGCGGGAGAAGGGGCGGTCGGCGTCGCGCAATCTGGATCAGCGCCTCAATGCTCATGGCTCGCGCTCCCCTTGGCGAGCTCGGCCTTCACCACGAAGCTGTTCTTCGACGCGTAGGACTCGCCGCCCTTGAGCCCGGTCACCACCTCGACCGAACGCCCGTCGCGCCGGCCGAGCGTGACGTCACGCGCCGCGAAGCGGTCGCCCTCGCGCACGAACACGACGTCGCGGCCCTCGAGCGACTGGATCGCGTCGATCGACACCGCGAGCGGCACGGCCTGCTCCGCGGTCGCCACCGCGCCCGTCGCGAACAGGCCGGGTCGGAAGCGGCCGTCGTTGCGGATGACGGCGCGCGCGACCGCGCTCTGGGTGTCGGCCGCGCCGATCGGCGAGAGATAGGAAATCTTCGCCTCGATCGGTTCGCCGCCGTCCTCGGGGTCTATCCGCACGGTCTCGCCGACCGCGACCTTGGCGAGGTCGCGGCGATAGACGGAGAAATCGACCCAGAGGGTCGAGAGGTCGGTCACCACGAAGGCGGGCTTCTGCTCCGACACGTATTCGCCGAGCGACGCCTGCCGCTCGGTGACCACGCCGGCGATCGGCGCCTTCAGTTCGTAAGTCGTCAGACTCTGGTTGCTCTCGACGACGGCGAGCGTTTCGCCTTTCCGGACCTCGTCGCCGAGCCGTTTTGCGATCGTTCGGACGACGCCGGGGAAGCGCGGCGTGACCTGCACGACCGCCTCCTGGTTCGCCCGCACAATTCCGTTGAGCTGAAGCTCCTCGCGGAGCGTCGACGCGCCAGCCTTGTCCAGCGAGATGCCCGCGGCCTTCAGCTTGGCGTCGCCGAGTTCGACCACGCCCTCGGGCAGCTCCGCGCCGTGACCGTGGCCGTCGTCCTTTTCGGGGTCATGGCCGTGACCGTCGTCATTGGCGTCGACCGCCGCGATTTTCACCGTCGAGCCGAGGTCCGCCTTGGGCTTCGGCTGATCGTGCCCATGACCGTCGTCCTTTTCGGCGCCATGGTCATGGCCGTCATCTTTGGCGCGACCCTCGTCCTTGCCGTGAGCGTGGTCGTCGTCGTCTTCCTTGTGATCGTCGGCGGCGGCGACTGTCTTCGGCGCCTCCGCATGCGCGTGTCCGTCACCGCCCAACAGACGGGAATAGAAAGACAGCGCCTGCGAAGCGACCGCGGACGGTCCTTCCTGAGCGGCGTAAAGGCCGCCGGCGCCGACGAGGCCGCCGACGATCAGAACCGCGGCGTCGCGCGTGATCGAGCGGCTCATGACGGCTCTCCGGACACGACGGCGCGGACGGATCGGTCGGAGACGCGGCGCACGTAGCAGGGCGGCTTGGTCGCGTAGCCCTTGAAGTTGCGTTTGCTCCACTTGTGGCCATGGCCGAGATGCTCGTGGCCGGTCGCGTGACCGTCGCCCTCGAAGTGGCGCACGCGGACGTCGCGGCTGTTGCAGCTCGGGGGAGCCTTGCCGTCATACTCCCAACGGCCTTCGGACGAGGGGACAGCAGTCCTGGCTGCCGGCGAAGCGTAGGCGGCGGCCAGGGAGACGAGCAGGAGCGCGCTCGCGGCGCATGCGGTTTTGAAGGTGTTCATTTGTCTCTCCGGGACAGAACGAGGGCGGATCCCGTCAGGCCTTCGAGACTGGCGAGCGATGAGTGGAAGGAGACGAGCGCGTCGATCTCCTTGAGGGAGGCTTCCGAGAGCGCGGCTCGGGCCTCGAGCAGTTCGAGCAGCGAGTAGCGGCCCTCGGCGTAGCCGGACCGGACCTCGTCATAGGCCTCGCGGGCGAGCGGGATGACGTTGGCGCGGGTGAGCCGCGCCTCGTCATAGGCGCCCCGCAGCGCCTCGTAGCCGGCGCCGACGAGAGCGGTGAGCGCGCGCCGCGCCGCGGCGCGTTCGGCTTCCGTCTTGGCGAGCGTTTCCCCCGCCTCGATCACGCCGCCCTGGTTCCAGTCGAACAGCGGCAGCGGCACGCTGAGCGACGCCATTGCGGCGTTCGATCTGTCTTCGCGGTAGTGGCGCCAGCCGACGCCCGCCGTGATGTCCGGAACGGCCTTGGCCTGGGCGACCGCGAGCAGCGCGCGACGCTGGGCCTTCACCGCCGTGAAGCGGGTGAGCTGCGGGGTCTGCAAGGCGCTCGACATCAGCGCGTCGAAGGATGGCGGCGCTCCGATGCGCCTGAGGTCTCCTCCGACCGTCGCGAAAGCCGGCGTCGTGTCGCCGATCAGAACCGAAAGCTCCCGCCGCGACGCCTGGAAAGCGGCTCGGGCCTTGGCGAGGTCGACGCGCGTGGTCTCGGTCGCGACCCGCCCCCGCGAGATCTCCGCGCTCGACGAGGCGCCGGCCTCGACGCGCTTCCGGAGCAGCGGGGTCAGTCGATCGAGGTCGGCGACCTGATCTTCGAGTTCGCGAACCCTCGCTTGCGCGCCGAGCGTTCGGGCGAAGGCTTCGGCGGTTTCGGCCAGCGTCTGGAGACGGGTCGCGGCCCGGACCCAGCGCGCTGCGTCGATTTCGGCGGCTGCGACCGCCATGCGCGCCTCGCGTTTGCCGCCGAGTTCGAACAGCCGGCTGATCTGCAGCGTCGTCTCGGCGGCGTCGAGGTTGCGCTTCGCTTTCGAGCCGAAGGCGCCGTCCAGCTCGAAGGAAAGTTCGGGGTTGGGGAAGACGCCCGCCTGAACGCTTCGCCCGCCAGCCGCCGCGATCTCGCGATCGGAGGCGGCGAGAGCGGGGCTCGAGGCGACGGCGCGGGACAGCGCCTGAGACAGGGTGAGGGTCCGCGACGATGGCGGAGATTTGGGCGCGGCATGCGTCGCCGGCGCCGGAAGCAGCGCGATCGCCGCCCCCAGCGCGAGCGCGCGGGTTCTGAAAAACATGAGATGACCTGATGAACGAACGAGCGAAGCCGCGCGCTCAAGCGCGCGACGGCACGGATGTCGTCAGGTCAGGCTCGGGGAGGGGGAAGATCGATATGGGGCTTGCGGCCGTCCGCCGACGGCACGGCAGTCCAGGCGAGCCGCTCGCCGAAGACGACCGGCGTCGCCGCGCCATGCG
This sequence comes from Ancylobacter novellus, assembly GCA_003241695.1. Taxonomy (GTDB): domain Bacteria; phylum Pseudomonadota; class Alphaproteobacteria; order Rhizobiales; family Methylopilaceae; genus Methylopila. Next base: position 563,813 of record QFPN01000002.1, read on the forward strand.
GGAGCGGTTGCGGAATCGCCGCGCAGCCGTGACAGCCGTGGTCGACGACCTCGACGCCCTTCTTGTCCGGGCTCTTCGATGCGCCGTCGTCGACATGGTCCGCGGCGGCGTCCCCGGAAACGGCGAACGTTAACGCGGAATCAAGGCTGAGATGGTCCGACAGACCCCGCTCGACGGAGGCGCCGAAGCCGAACATGACAAGGCAAAAAACCACCGCGAGCCGGCCGCAGACGCGGACGAGCTCCGATGAAATTGCCTTTGTTCGACCGAGCATGCAGCAACGCATCGAGGAGTTCGGGGGCAGGTGTCAAGCCCGTCGCGGGCCGCGATATCGTGAGGGATGCTCGTCGGCTACGCTTAATGATTTCCTAACGCGACCTCGCGCGCCGTTCCGTTCTGAGGCGACAAGGCTTCGATGATCCGGCAGTCGCGGACGGTTCCGTGACCACAGTGCCGCACCATCTCACGAAGTTCGGAGCGGAGCGCCGCCAGGTCTGCGATCTTGCGTTCCACTTCGGCGAGATGGACCCGGGCGATCTCGTCCACCGCGTCGCAGGGGCGGTCCTTCTGGTCGGCGAGATCGAGCAGCGTCCGCACTTGATCGAGCGAGAAGCCGAGGTCGCGGGACCTGCGAATGAAACTCAGCCGGGCGAGATGGTCTGCGTCGTAGGCGCGATAGTTGCCCGAGGTGCGGCGCGGCGCGGCCAGAAGGCCGATCCGCTCGTAGTAGCGGATGGTCTCGACCTTGGTGTCCGTCGCCCGTCCGAGTTCGCCGATCGAAAGATCGTCCGACATGGCTTGACCCTGTAGTTGCTACAGGCCGCATATCGTGCGTCACGTCGGAATTGTCGAGGTGACGGAATGGCCGCCGCAAGCGCGTTGAAGCTGCGCATCGAGGGCATGGACTGCGGGTCCTGCGCCGCGAAGATCGAGACCGCCATGCGGCGCATGCCGGGCGTCGACGCCGTCGAGGTGAGCGTCGCGGCCGCTTCCATGTCGATCACCGTCGACGAAGATCGGACCAGCCGCGAAGCGATCCGTGCGAAGGTCGAGGCTCTCGGCTACACGGCGATCGACCCGGCCGGAGCCGTCCAGGCCGACGATCACGACATCGGCGACACGGAGCAGCCGTGGTGGTCGACCCCGAAGGGCAGGCTGGTGCTGGCGTCCGGAGCGTTGCTGGCCGTTGCCTGGGGGGTGGCGCAGCTCGAGCCGCAATGGGCCGCCTGGCCTTATGTGGTCGCGGCGTTGATCGCGCTCGTTCCCGTCGTCCGGCGGGCGGTGGTCGGCGCGCTCAACGGCACCCCGTTCAGCATCGAGACGCTGATGGCGGTCGCGGCGCTCGGAGCGATCGCGATCGGCGAGGCGCCGGAGGCCGCGGTCGTCGTCTTCCTGTTCGCGATCGGAGAACTGCTCGAAGGGATTGCGGCGAGCCGCGCGCGGGCGGGCGTCAAGGCGCTGGTCGATCTCATGCCCCGCACAGCGCGCCGCATTCGTGGCGACGCCGTGGAGACGGTCGACGCCTCCGAGCTCGGCGTCGGCGATCTCGTTCTGGTGCGCCCCGGCGACCGGGCGCCGTCCGACGGCGTGGTCGCGGAGGGCGCCTCCGAGATGAACGAGGCGCCGATCACGGGCGAGTCGCGGCCGGTTCCCAAAGAGGTCGGCTCGACCGTCTATGCGGGGAGCGTCAACGCGAACGGCGAACTCCGCGTCACGATAACCAAGGCGGCGGCCGACAACACCATCGCGCGCATCGTGCACATGGTGGAGGAGGCGCAGGCGACCAAGGCTCCGACCGCGCGGTTCATCGAGCGCTTCAGTCGCTGGTACACGCCGGGCGCCATGGCGTTCTCGGCTCTCGTCATCCTGCTTCCGCCGCTGCTGGCGGGGGGCGACTGGCAGACCTGGATCTATCGCGGCCTCGCCGTGCTGCTGATCGCCTGTCCCTGCGCGCTCGTGATCTCGACGCCTGCAGCCGTGGCGTCCGCGCTTGCGGGCGGGGCGCGTCGCGGCCTGCTCGTAAAGGGCGGGGCGGCGCTGGAGACGCTGGGGCGCCTGAAGACCATCGCGTTCGACAAGACGGGCACGCTCACCGTGGGGCGCCCGAGGGTCGTCGACGCGGAGCCGTTCGCCGGAAACGCCGACGAGCTTCTCGCCAAGGCGGCGGCGGTCGAGCGCGGCTCGAGCCACCCCCTCGGGGCCGCGATCGTCGAGGAGGCGCTCGCCCGGGGGCTTGCCATCCCGAACGCGTTCGGCGGCGGCGCAACGCCGGGCAAGGGCGTGACCGCCCGGCTGATGTCGGGCTTCGTCACCGTCGGCTCGCCCCGCTACGCCGCCGAGAAAGGCCTGCTCGCGGGCGAAGCGGCCGAGCGCGCGGCCGCGCTCGAAGCCGAGGGCAAGACGGTGGTTGCGGTGAGCGAGGGCGACCGCCTTCTCGGGCTCGTGGCGCTCAGGGACACGCTTCGGCCGGACGCCGCCGACGGGCTCGCCCGTCTGCGCGCGCTTGGCCTGCGGACCATCATGCTCACGGGCGACAACGCGCGCGCCGCAGCCGCGATCGCGGCCGAGCTTGGCGTCGAGCACAGGGCCGAACTGCTTCCCGAGACAAAGCTCACGGCGATTTCGGAGCTGCGCAGCGAGGGTCCCATCGCGATGGTGGGCGACGGCGTGAACGACGCGCCGGCGCTCGCCGCGGCGTCCGTCGGCGTCGCGATGGGCGGCGGGACCGACGTCGCGCTGGAGGCGGCGGAGGTCGCCCTGCTGCGGGATCGGGTGGGCGGCGTCGCGGACCTCGTCCAGCTGTCGCGCGCGACGCTTTCCAACATCCACATCAACGTCGCGCTCGCGCTCGGCCTCAAGGCCGCGTTCCTCGCCGCGACGCTCGGCGGATGGGCGCCGCTGTGGATGGCGATCCTGGCCGACACCGGCGCGACCGTGCTCGTGACCGCCAACGCCCTCCGACTGCTCCGGTTTCAAACCGCGGAGCGGCCGCAGGCGTGATCGACGTCGACCGTCGATCGGCGTGAACGCCGGGAAGTCGACGGCGGAGCGCGAAACACGGCCGTGCGCTTAGTCGAAGTTAGGGGATTTCCCTCATTCGCGCCGAGCAGCCCTGCGTTTAGCTTGTCTTTCGACAGGCAGAGGAGAAGCGCATGTCCGACAACAGCGACCTGAGCAAGCAACCGACCCCGGACGTGGCGGAAGACAATGCGTTCTTCCCGTCAGCCTATTCGCTGGGTGAGTTCACGTCCGCCAAATCAGATCTCGGCGACGCCGACTATCCGAACGCCTACACCGGCGGGCGGCTGAAAATCCTGATGATCGCCACGGATGAGCGATATCTGCTCATGGAGAACGGCACGTTCTTTTCGACGGGCAATCACCCGGTCGAGATGCTGCTGCCGATGTACCATCTCGACAAGGCGGGCTTCGCCTTCGATATCGCCACGATCTCCGGCAATCCCGTCAAGCTGGAGCTCTGGGCCTACCCCAAAGACGACGAAGCCGTCGCCAGCATCTACGAAAAGTACAGGGAGCAGTTGAAAAACCCCCTCAAGCTCGCCGACGTGGTGGCCGACAGGCTGGGGGCCGACAGCGACTATGCGGCGGTCTTCATTCCCGGCGGGCACGGCGCGCTGAACGGCGTTCCTTTCAGCGCCGACGTGAAGAAGACGCTCGACTGGGCCTTGGCCGCGGACAGGCACGTCATTTCGCTCTGCCATGGGCCGGCAGCGTTGCTGGCCGCTAAAATCGGCGAGGAGAGCAATCCGTTCAGAGGCTACAAGATCTGCTCTTTCCCCGACTCCATCGACGCGAAGACGCCGGAGATGGGCTACATGCCCGGGGCCATGCCGTGGTTCATCGGCGAACGTCTGCGCGAGGACGGTCTCGAGATCGTCAACACCGACATCAAGGGCACGGTGCATCAGGACCGCAAGCTGATCACCGGAGACAGCCCGTTCGCCTCCAACAATCTCGGCAAGGCGGCCGCTAAGGCGCTGCTGGCTGAGTACGGGGCGAAGTAACCTCGCGCAGACGGCGGCGGGGGCGCGCCTCCGCCGCCGCGTAAGGATCGCGCAGCCGATGACCGACCTTTGGGACGCCCTTAAAGCCATCGAGGGCAGCGGCGACCTCGCTTCGATCCAGAGGGATGTTCGCGCGCTGGTCCGGCCGCTCGGCTACGATCGGATCGTGCTGTTTTCGATCACGGCCCAGCGTGACGAGTTGGTGGAGCGCGTCTACTGGGTCGAGGGCGGCTGGTTTGAGACGGGAGAGGCGGTCGACGCGCTCACCTATATCCGCCGCTGTCCGGTCACGCGGCACGTTCTCGAGACCGATCAACCGTTTTTCTGGACGAAGACCCGCACCGAGCATGGAGCGAGCTATCGCATCGTCGCGACCCCGCATGGACCAGGCGTTCACGGGCTGCAGACGCCGATCTTCGGTCATGCGGGCCTCGAAGGCGCCGTCAGCTTCGGAGGCGTTCAGGTCGACGTCTCGGCCCAGACCCGTCATTCACTCGCGCTGCTCGGCGCCGTCGCGTTCCAAGCGGCCCGCCGCCTGATCGAAGATCACGAACCGGTTCGGACGACGAAACTGTCCGCACGGGAAAGGGAAATCCTGCGGTGGGTTGGGGCCGGCCGTCGTTTGGCCGACATCGCCAGCACGCTCGACCTGTCGGAGCGAACAGTGGAAAATCATCTGCGCCGCATCCGGCAGAGGCTGAGGGTTTCGACGACGGCGCAGGCGGTCCAGACAGCGATCCGCTCAGGCGAGATCACGCCGTAGCGCGCTTCCGGTATGGCCGATCGTCAGCGGCGTGAAACAGGGCGAGACCTCGGAAGTAGCCGTAGAAAGCGCGATCGGGCGTGCGCCCGCAACGATCTTACGCCAAAAGGATCGCGAACGGCGACGCTCGGCGGGATGGGCGACGCTGTGGATGGCGATCCTCGCCGACGCCGGCGCGACCGTGCTCGTGACGGCCAACGCCCTCCGGCCGCTCCGGGTTCAGGCGGGATCTCAAGCGAAAAGCATGAGGCCATGACGATGATCGACCATATGGGCGTCCACACCGCGGACATCGAAAAGGCGCGGCGATTTTACGACGCGGCGCTTGAGCCGCTCGGCGTCTCGACGGTGATGGAAGTGACGCCAGCGCAGACGGGCGGCTACCACGGCGTCGGATATGGAACTGGGGAGAAACCGTTCTTCTGGCTGTCGAGCGAAAGCGGCCGCGCAGTTCCCGATGGCATGCGCGGAATGGGCGTCCACGTCGCGTTCGAGGCGGGAAGCCGGGCCGCGGTCGACGCCTTCTACGCGGCGGCGATGAAACACGGCGGGCGCGACAACGGACCGCCCGGCGTCAGGCCTCATTATCATCCGGCCTACTATGCGGCTTTCGTGTTCGATCCTGATGGGATCAATGTCGAGGCCGTGTGCCATAAGCCGGAGTGAGACGGAGGGCAGCAGGCTTTCAGGGCTCCTCAAGACGGCTTGACGATTTGAGGATTGCGACCGGCGTCCCGTCTTCTTTCAGGGGCTCAGCCCGCGTTGGGGCGGTCGCTTCCGCATGCCGCCAACGCACGGCCGCGCCACACGCCGCAGCTTGAAACGATTTAACGAGATGGAATCTTGGCTGGGGCGGGAGGATTCGAACCTCCGCATGGGGGAATCAAAATCCCCTGCCTTACCGCTTGGCTACGCCCCATCGGCTTGTCGCCGGATCGCGCGATGGATAGCGGTGGGACGGGCGCGCCGCAACCGTCGCGTCGCGATCCCGGAGCGGACATGGCCGACGACCTCGTTTTCGACAGATCGACCGACGCGGAACCGGGGCTCGCCGTGGAGGTCGCGCCGCTTGTCCGCCGCATCGTCGCGCCGAACCCGTCGCCCTTCACCTTCACCGGCACCGCGACCTATCTGGTCGGGCGCGGAACGGTCGCGATCGTCGATCCCGGACCGGATCACGCCGGTCATCGCCATAGCGTGCTCGCGGCGCTCGACGGGGAGACGGTGAGCCATGTCGTCGTCACCCACACCCACATGGACCACAGCCAGGGCGCCCGCGCGATGGCGGAGGCGATCGGCGCGAAACTCGTGGGCGCCGCGCCCCACGAACGCTTCCGCGCGCTCCACGCCGGCGAGACCGCAGCCCTCGAGGCCGGGATCGATCACGGCTATCGGCCCGACGAGACGCTCGCGGACGGGGAGGGGATATCGGGCCCCGGCTGGTCGCTGGTCGCGGTGGCGACGCCCGGACATACGGCCAATCACCTCTGCTTCGCGCTGCCGGAAGCGCGGCTGCTGCTGTCGGGCGACCATGTCATGGCCTGGTCGACCACCATCGTGGCGCCGCCGGACGGCGCCATGGGACCTTACGTCGCCTCGCTGCGCCGGCTGATCGAGCGCGACGAGGATTTCTATCTGCCGGGCCATGGGCCGGCGCTCCGCAACGCCCGGGTCTTCGCGCGTCATCTGCTCGGCCACCGGCTGATGCGCGAGAGCGCGATCCGCGGGCGGCTCGCCGAGGGGCCGAAGCGCGTCGTCGATCTCGTCGCGGAGCTCTATCGCGGCCTCGATCCCCGGCTGACCCGCGCCGCGGGGCTGTCGGTCTACGCCCATCTCGAGGACCTCGCAGAGCGCGGCCTCGTCGCGACCGACGGGCCGCCGCGGCTCGACGGGCTCTATCGGGTCTCTTAAGTCCCGCCGCCCGCAGCCGCCGAAAGCTCTTCGAGGAAGGCGCGGATGCGTTCGGCGTTGGCGCCGAAATCGGTCACGCCGAAGCGCGAGGCGGAGCGCATGTCGACGCGGGAGCCGTCGCCGTCCGGACGGATGCGGATCGAGACGTCGTCGGAGAAGCCGAGAACGGGCGTGCGCGCCACGGCGTCGATGCGCCCGCGAGGCGGCCCGCCGCGTGGAAACGACGTCGGCCCCAGCAGCCGCCAGCCGCGCTCCTCGACGAGCCCGATCGCGAGGTTCGAGACTTCTTCCGGCGGAAGCGGAAGGATCAGCGGCCCGAGCGCCGGATAGGCCGCGCGCTGCGTCTCGGCCTGCCCCGGCGGGATCGCGCCGGGGACGGGCAAGTCGGCCGCGCCGCGGTCGCGCGCCGCTCGCTCGAAACGCGGCGGGTCGGCGAGATCGGTCGAGACGTCGACGAGCCGCGTCGGGACCGTCAGCCCTCGGCCTGCGACATAGGCCGGCCCCGCCAGCGTGAGCGCGGCGATCGTGAGGGCGAACATCGCCCTGACGCCGCCCGTCCGGCCGGTCCGCCACACCGCGACCATGGCCGCGACCGAAACACAGGCGGCGACGGCGGCGAGCGCCAGCCCGGCGAGAAAGGCCGGAAACGCCGCGGAAGCCTCGACCGCGCGGAAGCGGATCAGCACGGCCGCATAGAGCGTGACCAGCGCCGCGAAGAAGGCGAGCGACAGCGCCGCGCCGGCGAGGATCGAGCGTCGCGGGGGAGGGGGCGTCAGGCTGAAGCTCATGAGCCCTTGCCGCAGATGCGCCGGATGGCGAGGAAGTCCGCCTGGTCGACGACCGGCGCGGTCTCGCCGCCGCCGGCCGCCGCGTCGATCCGGCGAAGCCGGTCGACGCTGTCGGGATGGGAGGCGATCCAGCCCTCGAACGGATTGGCGCGGCGCGTCTCGCCGCTTTCTCCGTCCGACTTGGGCGCCGGTCCCGGCTTGTCGTCCGTCTTCGCTTCCTCGTCGGTGAGACGGACGAGAAAGGCGCCGAAGGCCCGCGGGTCCGCGCCGACCTTCTTCATCAGATCGACCGCATAGGCATCCGCGCCGGTTTCCGCCGCGCGGGAATAGGACGCTTCGCTGAGCACCCGCGCGACCGTGATCGCCGCCGTGCCGCCGACGAAGTCGCCGAGGATGAAGCCGAACAGCAGCGAGGTTCCCCCGGCCTGCAGCGCGCGCTTCGAGCCGTCGCGATGGGCGACGTGGCCGATCTCGTGGGCGAGGACGCCGGCGATCTCGTCGGAGGATTTCGCCTCCTGGATCAGCCCGTCGAACAGGTAGACGACGCCTCCGGGCAGCGCGAGGGCGTTCACGAAGTCCGAGCGCACCGCGACGATCTCGATCGGGACGGGGAGGCCTGCGGCGTCCGACAGCTGCTTCGCCATCCGGTCGAGCGCCTCGCGGCCGGGCGGCTCCTCCGAGCCCTCGCCGCAGGCGAAGGATCCGTCCTTCGTCGGCAGGATCATGCGCAGCTGCCGGTCCGCGGCCTGCCCCATGCGCTGGTCGACGCTCCAGGGCAGCAGCGGCGCGACCCGATCGGCGAGCGCCGGAACGCCGTAGAGGCCGAACAGCGTAACCGAGACCACCGCCGCGAAGCTCCACAGCACGACGCGGCGCGTCGTTCCGGCCTCTTCGGTCGATGAGGCCGCAAGGCTCGGCGCGGCCGCGCGGGCGGCGGCGGCGAGCGCGGGGTCGCGGATTTCGAGGCGGGCGAGCGCCGTTCCGCCGTCGCGGGTCAGCCGCAGCATCTCGGGCGGCGCTGGAAGCTCGCGCAGGTCCCCGTAGGGCCAGGTCTCGAGCCGGCTTCCGTCCGCTCTCAGGATCGACAGCGCGCCTTCGAGGGCGACGTGGACGTCCTGCCGGCGGTTGGTCCGCCCGTCGAAAAAGACGCCGGTTCCGCTCGTGGTCACCTGCTACGCCCGGTCACGCTGCGCCGGCGCCGAAGCGGGGCCGGCCATCGGCGAAGCTTGCCAGAGGCGGGGCCGCGCCGCCATCCCGGCGATCTCAGAACCCGCCGAAATCGATCGCGTCGGCGATGCCCTCGCCGAAGGCGTTGGCGGCCGGCGCCTGCGACTGCGCTGCCGTCAGCGCGGGCAGGCCCGCGATGGCGACGCTCTCGAACGACTTCTTCCAGATCGGACGGACGCCGAAGAGCTGCCAGAGCGCCGCGAAGATCAGCGCGGCGATGAAATAGAGCAGCACGCCGCCCGCAATAAGGGCGTAGTGCGCAGGTCCGGGCTCGGGCGCCGCCAGCGCTCCGCTTTCGCGAAGCGCATAGGCCCCGGCCCCCACGACCAGCCCCGCCACGAGCGCGAACAGGATCGCGACGCCGCAATAGCCGGCGTAGACCTTCAGGAACTGGAACAGGCCGAGGTCGCAGCGCGCCGTCGCCGCCCCGATCGAGCAGCCGTTCGCCCACCAGCGGTATTCGACCGCGAGATAAACGACGAAGATCGCCGGCAGCAGAACGAGCAGCGTCAGGATCGAAACGTGGCCGGGCGAAGCCTTCAACGCGCCGGGCGTTCCGGCTTCGATCGCGGCGAGCGCTGCGACCGGACCGACGAGAACGATCATGCCGAGCAGCCAGAGGGGCCAGCCCTTCCTGAAAAGCTGGCCGCCGGTCGCGGAGAACGCGCCCTGCTGGTCGCCGTACCAGGTGTTGGTCATTTTGTAGCGTTCGAGGTTCGCGCGCATCCACGGATAGGCGAGGCCGAGGGTGACGATCGCGAGGATCGCCCAGCCGAGCGAGCGCGCGGCGTAGGCGAGGCCCGAGCCGGTCTGCTGGAACCGGACGCCGCGCCAGATGGTGCGCGTCAGCCGGTAGCGGCGGGCGCGGAACAGCGCGAACTGCGCGAGGAAGATGATGGCGACCGTCGCGACGTTCTGCGCCACGAGGCCGCCGATCGGCCCCAGCATCGCGCCGAGCAGGAACAGCAGGCCGTAGAGCGGCGCGACGACCGCGAGCGCGATCAGGAAGCCGATGAACAGCTCGACGCCGCGCCCGGTGTATTCGAGATAGTCGCCGTCGACCTCGATCCGGTTCCACAGGAAGCGGCGGACGTTGGTGACGTACCAGAACCGGTAGACGCCGAGCGTCAGGACGGTGAGCGCAAGTCCCTTGAGCACCACCGGAAACATCGCGCCCGCGGAGCCGTCGAAGGACGGGCGGACATCCGTTTCGGCCCCGGCCGGGGTCCAGATCGACGACATTTGCGTCTCCCGAATCACATTCGCGTTTCTGGCGCGCTTTCAGGCGGTTAGAGCACGGATCGGTTGCAGAGGCGTTACGGGTGGTAACGGGAGGTGAAACGCGTGGCGGCACGCCCGCCTTCGCTGTCGGCTGCGACTTCGGCTGACGCGGCGCCTCGCGACCAGGTCGCGTATGCCCGAGACGCGCCGGGCATGAGGGAAGGGGAGGCGGGTCGGGCTTCGGACGACGGCGTCCGCAACAGGCGGGAACATCAACGCAGTCATGCCCGCGCGCTTTCGCGCGGGTATCCACGACTTGGTCGTAAAGCGCCGCGCCAGCCGCAGTCGTGGATACCCGCGCAAAGCGCGGGCATGACGGGGAGTGGAGCGCCAGACTTTGGAAGGCTCCGCCCGCCACTGGCGGGCCTTCGCGCCCGAACCGCTCCCGGCGCGGTCAGGCCGCGTCGCGCAGCTTCTCGCGGCGGACCCACTCCTCGCCGCGGTCGAGCGCGCGGGCGAGGCGGTCGAACAGCTCGTCGACCTCGCCTTCCGTGATCACCAGCGGCGGGCAGACCGCGACCGCGTCGCCGATCGCGCGCACGATCAGGCCCTCGTCCTGGGCGAAGGCCACCACCTTGGCCGCGACCGCGCTCGTCGGATCGAAGGAGCGCTTCGTCGCCTTGTCGGCGACGACCTCGACGGCCCCCACCAGTCCGATCCCGCGCGCCTCGCCGACGAGCGGATGATCGCCGAGCGCCGTCAGCCGCTTCCGGAACTGCGGCGAGAGCGCCCTGGCATGGGCGAAGACGTTCTCGCGCTCGTAGATCTCGAGCGTCTTCAGCGCGACCGCGCAGGCGACCGGATGGCCCGAATAGGTGAAGCCGTGGCCGAAGACGCCGATCCTGGCGCTCTGCGCCGTCAGGGCTTCGTCGATCCACGGCGGGATGATCACCGCGCCGAGCGGCACATAGGACGAGGTCAGCGCCTTCGCGACCGAGACCGTATCGGGCTTCATGCCGAGCGCGGTCGAGCCGAACCATTCGCCGAGCCGCCCGAAGCCGCAGATCACCTCGTCGGCGATCAGCATGACGTCGTGCTTCTCGAGCACCGGCTGGATCGCCGCGAAATAGCCCTCCGGCGGCACGATCACCCCGCCCGCGCCCATCACCGGTTCGGCGATGAAGGCCGCGACCGTCTCCGGTCCTTCCGCCTCGATCTGGGCGTCGAGCTCGGCGGCGAGGCGGGCGGAGAACTCAGCTTCCGTCTCGCCCTCATGCGCGAAGCGCCAGTGATGCGGGCAGGCGGCGTGGCGCACCGTCGACAGCGGCAGGTCGAAGTCGCGGTGGTTGTTGACGAGGCCGGTGAGGCTCGCGCTCGCGATCGTGACGCCGTGATAGCCCTTGAGCCGCGAGATGATCTTCTTCTTCTGCGGCCGGCCGAGCGCGTTGTTGACGTACCAGACGAGCTTCATCTGGGTGTCGTTGGCTTCCGAGCCCGAGCAGCAGAAGAACGCCTTGGCCGCCTCCATCGGGGCGACCTCCTTCAGCTTCTCGGCGAGCGCGATGGCGGGGTCGTGGCTCTTGCCGGTGAAGAGATGCGCGAAGGGAAGCTTGCGCATCTGCTCGGCCGCCGCCTCGACCAGCTCCTCGCGGCCATGGCCGAGCGAATTGCACCAGAGCCCCGCCATGCCCTCGATATAGGGCTTGCCGTCGACGTCGTGGACGAAGACGCCCTGGCCGCGTTCGAGGATCAACGTGCCCTGTTCCGGCAGGGTCGCGAGGTTCGAATAGGGGTGCAGCACGGTCGCGACGTCGCGCGCCTGAAGGTTCGTCAGCATGGGAGGCGGGCCTCTCGCCGTTTGGACGGACCCACGGCTTACGGAGTTTGCCCGCCCTTCGGAAGAGGCTCTTCCGCGCGGTCGGGTTTGCGCCGGGCCGCGGTCTTCGCCTCGTCGGCCTTTTCCTCTTCCGTCCCGCCGTCCTCCTTCGCCTTGGCGACGGGCGCGTCGGACCACTGGCAGAGCTTCGCCTTGGAGCGCCGCGGCTGGAGGTCGAGATGGAGGTGGTTGTCGTGGAAGCCGTCCGAGCCCGGCCCGAGCGCCGTGTCGAATTTTTCGCAAGCGCCGGCCTTGGCCGCCGTCCGGACCGCGGTCGGAAGATCGGCGGCGAAGACGCCGAAGGCGCGGCCGTCCGCGAAGCCGAAGCCGGAGAGGTCGACGGCGTTGGCGCGGCCGTGCTCGCTCATCTTGCCGCCGGCGGCGCCGTTGCGGCCCCGGCAGACATAGGAGCCGGCGATGTCGAGGCGATCGAGCGTCGCGTTCTCGCGCTGGGCCGCCGGCGCGACGTCGTCGCGCAGATAGTCGGCGAGCGCCTTGGCCATGGCGCAGCGCAGCGTCGCGGCGGGCTTGATCTCGACGAGGCCGCCGTCTTTGCGCTTCACGCCGGAGAGCAGGACGAGAGGCCCCGAGCCGCAGGCGCCCGGCCCCTCGATCGACGGAATTTCCTTCGCGACCGCGAAGCGTTCGTCGGCGAGCGACGCGCAGGCCGGGTCGTCGGCATGGCTGGTGACGGGCAGGGCAATCGCGGGCGGCGTCGGGCCGGCCGGCGGCTGCGGCGGGAGCGGAACCTCGGGCTCAAGCGCGGCGCGCCTGTCGTCGCGCGCGGGCGGAAGCGGGACGGTTTCCGGCGAGAGGCCGCCTTCGGGGGCGTGCCCGCCCTCCGGAGCGAGGCCCCGGCCTTCGGGCGCAAGGCCGCCTTCCGGCGCAAGGCCCGCGACCGGCGGCGGGGCGGCGCGTCCGGTCGAGGGCCGGACCGGAGGCAGCGGCACATGGTCGTCCGTCTCGGCGTCGTCCTCGTCGACGCCCGACGGGGACGTCGGCACGGCGTCGGCGGGCGGGGCCATGAGCGCGACGACGTTGGCGGGCGCAGGCGCGGGACCCTCCGGCGGCAGGAGCGGCGGGGAGGGCGGTTCGGGAGCCTCAGCCGCGAGCGTCGTCCAGCCCTCCAGCTCGCCCGCCGTCGCCCCGCGCGGCAGCAGGCCGAGCGGAACGGCGAGGACGGGAAGCAGGGCGGCCTTCGGATCTGCGCGGGCCGCGGCGGCCGGCTTTTCCATTGGAGCAGGCTTCGCCGAGGGGCGCGCGGCGCGCGATTTCGGCGCGCGCGTCGTCCGCTTGGTCCGCGGGCGCTTTTTCTGGGGACGCGCCTCCCATGGAAAGCGGAACTGGACCGGCGTCGCAGCGGACTGCGTCGCGGCGGCGAGCGGCGCGGGCGTCACCGCTCCGGCCGGGGCGGCCCAGAGCGCCGTCAGCAGGACCGCAGCGGCGCAGCCAAGAGAAGCTTTCATTGGGAGGTAACTTGATCGGGAGCGCGTTCCGGCAAGGCGACCAAGGTCGCGAGCCGGCGCGATCGCTCCATGGAGGGGCGCCGCCTTGCGCGGCCCGGCGGCGCCGACTAGCGTCGTCCGTCCTGCCGGACGATCGTTCGGCGCTTCAAACGAGGCGGCCGATGGGCTGGCGCACCCGCAGCGATCTCGAGACCGGCGCTCAGGCCGTGTCCGGACAGCTCGGCAAGACCGTGCAGCGGCTGCGCAAGGCCTACAATCTGTCGCTGTCGGAGCTCGCCGAACAGTCGGGCGTCGCGAAGTCGATCATCAGCCAGATCGAGCGCAACGAGACCAACCCGACGCTCGCGACCATCTGGCGGCTCAGCCAGGCGCTCGACGTCTCGATCGAGCGCGTGCTCGCGTCGGGCGAGGACGAGCCCTTCATCGAGAAGCTCGGCCGCGCCGACACGCCGATGCTGGTTTCCGACGACGGCAAGGTGCGGCTCGCCATTATCGGCTGGATCCGCACCGTCGAATGGCTGCAGTGGTACGATCTTCAGGCGGAGCCCGGCGGCGCGCTCGAATCCGAGCCGCATCAGCGCGGCTCGCTCGAATGCCTCTCGGTGCTCTCGGGCGAGGCGGAGGTCGACGTCGCGGGCCATGTCGAGCGCGCGAAGACCGGCGAGACGCTTCGCTACCGATGCGACCGTCCGCACGTCATCCGCGCCGTCGGGCCGGAGCCGCTGCGCGCCACTATGGTGTGCATCATGAAGGCCGCGGTGATGGAGTAGGCGAGGCGACCGCGCCCCTCGTCAGCCCACGAACCCCAGCACTTCGACGCCAAGTCCCGCGTCCTCGAGACGTTCGACCGAGGCGGTGAAATACGGCTCGTCCGACGGCGCCGCGACGATCAGAACGCCGTAGGGCTCTCCGCCGGCGGCGCCGAGCGATCCCGCGAGAATGCCGAAATCGAAGCCGAGATCGCGCGCGACGCTGGTGAGCACCGGCCGCGTGGCGGCGGCTCCCTCGAACGCCAGCCGGACCAGGGCCTTGCCGTTCGGCCGGGGCGTCTCGACGAGACGCTCGGCCAGGAAGGGCGGCAGCGTGGCGCCGGTCGCGGCCGCTGCGAAGCGCCGGCTGACCGGATGGTCGGGCCGGGCGAAGACGCGCGCGGTCGGGCCGCTCTCGACGATCCGTCCGCGGTCGAGCACCAGCACCCGTGGCGCGAGCGCCGTGACCGTGGTCATGTCGTGCGAGATGACGATGATCGAGAGCCGCCGCTCTGCGTTCACGCGGGCGAGGGCCGACAGAAACACCTGGACGATCGCGGGATCGAGCGCGGACGTCGCCTCGTCGAGGATGAGAAGGCGCGGCTCGCCTGCGAGCGCACGGCCAAGCGCGGCGCGGCGCCGGCCGCCGTCGGAGAGCTCGTCGGCCTCCCGGTCGGCGTCGGCCGACAGATCGAGCAGCGCGATGAGGCGGTCGACCGCGCCGCCTTCGGCGCAGGCGCCCGAGGCTTCGTAGCGCTCGCAGAGGATCTGCCGCACCGTTCGCTCTGGCGGAAGGTCCGGGTCGGCGCCGAGCACCGCCACGGACCGGCGCGCGCGCGCTCCCGCCGCCTCGAAGTCGACGCCGCCGAACGCGACCGCGCCGGCGCAGGGCGCGTCGAGCCCGGCCGCGAGCTGCGCGATGGTGGACTTGCCTGATCCGGAGGAGCCGATCACGGCGAGGATTTCGCCTTCGGCAAGGTCGAAGCTCACGCCGTCGAGCGCGAGCCGGCGTTCGCCGGCGCGGCTCCTGTAGGTCTTGCGGACGTCGGAGAAACGCACGAGGGGGCGCGCGGCGTCGACCGAAGGCGCGGGCGAAAGTCTGAGCGGAGCGTTCATTCGGGGCCTCCGGAACTGGCCAGGCGACGACTGCGGAAAAGAAGCGGAAACGCAAAGCGAGGGGCGGCTTTCGCCGGGATCTCGATCGAAGGGGGCGTCAACGGCCCCAGCGTTTCGATACCTTCTTCATGGCGTTCGTCCTCAAGGCGCGGACCGCCGGTTCAGCCGAGCCGGCGGATCCGAGTTCCAACGAGACCTGCGCCGATCGCGTGACACGCCGACGCAACGCGGAGAATTTCGTTCGGAGTAGCGAACGTGTCAATACTCCGATCGATCGGTTCTCCGAATGTGTTCGGCCACGGATTGGAATAATAACGAGCCGTTACGAATACGGTGTGACGCCTCGTCCGCGCGGCTCGCGCATGCGAGAATGATCTTCGCTGACGCGAAAGCAGATCAAAACGTTCTTTATAGCGAACATGACGGTTATGCCACGCTTCAACTCGGTCTTTTCAGGCCTTCCGCTGACCGTCTTCGAACGGATGTCGCAGCTGTCGCGCGACTTCGACGCGATCAATCTCGGGCAAGGTTTTCCGGACGATCCCGGCCCCGAAGACGTTCGGCGAAAGGCGGCCGAGGCGGTCCTGCATGGCTGGAGCCAGTATCCGCCGATGATGGGAACGCCGGAGCTTCGGCGGGCGGTCGCGGAGCACTACGTGCGGCGGCAGGGCCTGGAGCTCGATCCCGAGCGCGAGGTCATGATCACCTCCGGCGCGACCGAGGCGATCGCGGGCGCGCTGTTCGCGCTGATCGAGCCCGGCGACGAGGTCGTGCTGCTTCAGCCGCTTTACGACGCCTATCTGCCGCTCGTCCTCCGCGCCGGCGCGACCCCGCGTTTCATCAGCCTCCGGCCGCCCTCATGGAAGATCGACGAAGACGCGCTCAAGGCTGCGATCGGCCCGAAAACGAAGCTCGTCCTGCTCAACAATCCGCTCAACCCAGCCGGCGCCGTCTACGATCGCGAGGATCTCGAAGCGATCGGGCGGGCGCTGGCGGGCTCGAACGCGTTTCTGGTCGCGGACGAAGTGTGGGAGCACGTGGTCTATGACGGCCGCCGCCATATCTCGGCGCTTGGCGTCGGGAGCCTCGCCGACCGCACGGTGAAGATCGGCTCCGCCGGCAAGATGTTCGGGATGACCGGCTGGAAGGTCGGCTTCGTCTGCGCGCGGCCGGACGTTCTTCAGGTTCTCGCGAGAGCGCACCAGTTTTTGACCTTCACCACGCCGCCGAGCCTGCAGAGCGCGGTCGCCTACGGGCTCGCGAAGGACCCGGCCTGGTTCGAGGCGATGCGGGCCGGACTGCAGGCGAAGCGCGACCGCTTCTCCGCCGGGCTCGCGCAGGCCGGCCTGCCGCCGCTTGCGAGCGCGGGGACCTACTTCCTCAACGTCGACCTGTCGCCTCTCGGCGTCGCGGACGACGCTGCGTTCTGCGAACGGCTGGTGCGCGAGGCGCGCGTCGCGGCGATCCCGGTCTCGGCCTTCTACGCGCAGGATCCGGTTCGCACGGTCGCCCGCTTCTGCTTCGCCAAGGAGGACGCCACGCTCGACGAGGCGGTCGCGCGAATCGCGGCGTTCCGGCCCTGACGCGAAACGCAGGGCGACTTGAGCCGGCGCCCGCGGCGAAGGAAGATCGCGCCGCAGCAGCCGAAGCGGAGAGGCGAATGACCCAGACGACGACAGGCCCCGAGGCCGAGATCGCCCGTCGCATCGAGCAGGGGCGTGGTCTCGAGCTCGCCGATCTCGTCATCAAGGGCGCGCGCGTCCTCGACGTCGTCACCGCGACGCTGTTCGACAGCGACGTCGCGATCTGCGGCGACACGATCGTGGGCACCTTCGGAACCTATGACGGCGTCGAGACCATCGACGGACGGGGTCTCGTGGTCGTTCCGGGCTTCATCGACGCCCATCTCCACATCGAGTCGTCGCTGCTCAGCCCGCTGGAGTTCGAGCGCTGCGTGCTGCCGCACGGCGTCACGACCGCGATCTGGGACCCGCACGAGATCGGGAACGTGCTTGGGACGCAGGGGATCGATTACGCGCTTGCGGCGGCGGAAGCCGCGGCGATGGACATCCGCGTGAACCTGTCGTCCTGCGTGCCGGCCTCTCCGCTTGAAACCTCGGGCGCGCGTCTCGAGGTCGATGACCTCACGCCCTATCGGGGCCATCGGAAGGTCATAGGCCTCGCGGAGTTCATGAATTTTCCGGGGGTTCTCGCGCGCGAGCCGTCCTGCATGGCGAAGCTCGCCGCCTTCCGGGACGGGCATATCGACGGCCACGCGCCGCTCGTGCGCGGCAAGGACCTCAACGGCTATCTAGCGGCCGGCATCCGCACGGACCACGAGGCCAACAATTACGACGAAGCTTTGGAAAAACTGCGCAAGGGCATGAGCGTGCTGATCCGCGAAAGCTCGATCGCCAAGGATCTACATGCGCTCTGGCCGCTGATCACGCCCGAGACCTCGGCCTTCATCGGCTTCTGCACCGACGACCGCAATCCGGTCGAGATCGACGAGGAAGGCCATATCGACCACATGATCCGCTGGACGATCGCGCAAGGCGTCGATCCGGCGCATGTCTACCGGGTCGCGAGCTGGTCGGCCGCAAACGCGTTCGGACTGCGCGACCGGGGCCTCGTGGCGCCGGGCAAGCGCGCCGATCTCGCGCTGCTCTCGGATTACGAAGGCTGCCGGGTCGAGAAGGTGATCGTCGGCGGAAAGCTCGTGACGCCCGAGATGCTTTCCGCGCGAGCCGACGTGCGGCCCGTGGGGCTCGACAGCATGAAGGCCGAACCGGTCCAGGCCGGAGATCTTGCGCTGACCGGGCGGGGAGGCCGCCGCGCCGTGATCGGCGTCGTGCCCGGCAAGATCGTCACCGAACGGCTTGAGCTCGATCTCGCCGAATCGGGCGGCTTCGTCGCGTCCGACACCGGCCAGGACGCGCTCGCCGTCGCCGTGATCGCTCGCCACGGCGTGAACCGGAACATCGGCCGCGGCTTCGTGAAGGGATTTGGCCTGCAGGAGGGCGCGATCGCGTCGTCGGTCGGCCACGACAGCCACAACATCTGCGTCGTCGGCGTCGATCCGCGCGACATGGCGGCCGCCGTCAATCGGGTGATCGACCTCGGCGGCGGCTTCGTGGTCGCGGCCGGCGGCGAGGCCCTCGCCGAACTCGCGCTGCCGCTCGCCGGTCTGATGAGCCTCGAGCCGCACGAGGCGGTGCGCGACCGGCTGCTCGAGCTGCGAGCGGCGGCGAGGTCGCTCGGCTGCGACCTTCCGGAGCCGTTCCTGCAGGTCGCGTTCCTGCCGCTCGCCGTCATCCCGCATCTCAAGATCACGGACTTCGGCATGGTCGACGTCGACCGGTTCGAGCTCGAGCCGGTCTGAAGCCGCGTTCAGGTATCGTTCAGCGCCCGCTTGCCCAAAAGGCCATGGGCCATGCTATTGGGAGCGAGCCGGGCCGGGACGTGGACGACGAAAGCCGCGGCTATGGTTCGACAGGTCGGTTTATGGGCGCAGGCGAGCTGAAACGGATCGTGGCCGAGATCGGCCCGCGCCGCGTCTTCGTCCTCTCCGACCGCTACCCTCCCGACACGGCGGGCGGAGCGGAGCTGAGCCTTCATCTCCTAATGCGCGAGGCGCCGCTGCGCGATCAGGCAATGGTCGTCACGTTCGAGAAGACGCTCGCCAGTCCGGCCCACCGCCGGCTCGACGGCGTCGACATCGTCGCGCTGCCGGCGAACGCCGCATGGCCGCTCCACCGCCTGTCGCAGGATCAGGTCGAGCGGTTGAAACGTCTGCCTTACGGCTTGAAGTGGCCGGCTTTCATCGGGGAGGCCATGGCCCTCGCCGCGCGCCGTCCCGCGGTCCATGCGCCCGCCATCGCGCTGCAGCTCGCCGGGCCGCCGCCGGGCGGTGTCCGCATGGCGCATGCGACGGTGCCGGAAGGGCGAACGCAGTCGGACATCCGGACGCTGCTCGATCTGGTCCGCCCGAAAGTGGTCCATGCCGACAACGCCCGCTCCATCATGATGGCGGCGGACGCGCTCGAAGGGAGGCGGGAGCCGTTCGTCGCGCTGGTGCGGGACCATCGCTTCACCAGCCTGCGCTTCGACCAGACGCTGGCGCCGCTGGAGCCTTCCCTTCTCAGCCTGCGCGAACGGCTCGCCGCGGTCTGCGCCCGGACGGCGCTTGCGTTCCGGCAGACATGCCTCAAGCGCGCGTCTTCGGTCGTCGCGACCAGCGCGCATCTCGCGGAAACGCTGTCGGAGGTCGTCGCGCCGTCTCTGCTGAAGCGGCTCCCGCTCGAGCCCGTGGAGCTTCCTCCCCGCGAAGAAAAGCCCGAGACGGGCGCGTTCTCGATCCTGCTCGTCGGCTCGCTTTCGAACAACAAGGGGCAGGCGCACCTCATCGAGGCCTGGCCCGAGATCCTGCGCCGCATCCCCAACGCCCGGATCGACGTGGCGGGGCAGGGCCGCGCCCGCGCCGAGATCGAGGCGCTGATCGCGCGGCACGGCGCTGCGAGCCGCATCACGCTGCACGGCCATGTCGACGCATCGTCGCTCGCGGTGCTCTATCGCCGTTGCGACGTGGTCGCGTTGCCGACGCTTTGGTCCGAGCCGTTCGGGCGCGTGCCGCTCGAGGCCGGCGCGGCTTTCCGCCCGGTGGTGGCTTACGCCGTGGGGGGGCTCGCCGAGACGATCGTCGACGGCGTCACCGGCCGGATGATTCCCTGGCGCGACCGGGCCGGTTTCGTCGAGGCGCTAGCGGATCTCGCGGAAGATCCCGCGACGCGCAGACGGATGGGCGAGGCGGGTCACGCCCGCGTCGTCGAGACCTATTCGCCGACCCGGCTCGCCGCGATGCTCGCCTCGGTCTGGGATCAGGCGGCGGCTGGTAAGCGTTGACGATGGCGGTCGACGCCGACCTCGCCGTCGTCTCCTCGCCGCTGCAATACATGAACGCCGTGGAATGGCGCGCGAGCCGCGCCGGAACGGCGTGCGATCTCGTGCTCATCGGCGACCGGCACGGCGCGGGAGGCATGATCGACCTGCTGATGCGGCGGCGCGCGCCGTGGCGGCGGGTCATCCGGCATGGGCGCCGGCCCCGTCCGCCGCGAGCCGTTCCCCGGTTCCTGCGCGACCTGCTCGACGCCGCCCATCGCGTGAGCCTCGAACGGCTCGCCGCAGTCCTGGCCGGGGCGCCTCGGGGGGCGGTCGCCTTCGGCGACTACCGCAACGTCTCCCAGCGCCTGATCGTCGATCGCATCGGCGCGCAGGAGACCGTGCTGCTCGACGACGGATCGGTCACGCCGCAGGCCGCGGCCTTCCGCGCCGATCCGGCGAACGCCCCGGAACCTCGCCAGTTCGATCTCGCCTGGTTCCGCACCGCCGCCGCTCGCCGCCTCTTCGGCGACCCTCTCCTGCCCGAGCCGGAGCGCCTGACCTTCTTTACGATCTACGGGCCGCTGCTCGAAGGCCGGCTCCGCGCGTCCGACCGGCTGGCGCAGAACGACTATTCGTCCTGGCGCGCCGCTGCGGGGGACGCTCCGAGAGGCGCCTCCGCCTGGCTGATCGGCGCCGATCACGCCGAAGCCGGCATCTGCGCCCATGCCGACTATCGCGCTCTCGCGCTCGGCGCCGCCCAACGGCTGCGCGAGGAGGGGAGGCGTCCCGTCATCTATCGGCCTCATCGCGGCGAGGACGTCCGGAAAGCCGCCGAGATCGCCGAGGCGGGCAGGATGACGCTCGGCGTCTCGACGGCGCCGGCCGAACTCGATTATCTCGACGCCGCCGAACGGCCGGCGACCGTGGCGGTCGTCGCCTCCTCGGTCGCCGACACGCTCGCCGTGCTCGATCCGGAACTCGACCTTGCGCGGATCGCGCCCCCGCCCGCTTACCTGAGAAAGCGCGCCGACCACATCCGCGCGGTGATCGCAGCCCATGACGCCTTCAATCAGAGCCTTCGCGTGATCCATCTCGACCGACCGTCCTCCTTCGCGATCGGGGGCGCGCCTTGAGCGGCCAGGAGGAGGATGCGGCCCCTCCGGGGGAGGGCCGCTTCGCGGGGCGGCGCGTGCTTGCGCTCGGCACCTTCGATTCCTTCATCCGCACCGCCGGCGTCATCGCGCGCCTGTTCGAGGCGGAAGGCGCGAGCGTCCGTTACGCGGCGCTTTCGGCTTCGGCGAAGGGCGAGCAGCTTTCGGCGCGGCAGCTCCGGGCCGGCGGCGTCAGCGAGAACGTGCCGGTTCTCTCCGCGCAGGCGCTGGTCGCATCGCTGCTGTTCCGGGACGCGCATGTGGTGGTGGCGGTGATCGACGGCGGCCGTGCGCGCGAGCTGTTCCTGGCCTGCGCCGCCGCGGATCTGTCGCGCGAAAGCGCTCGCCCGCTGGTGATCGTGGCGTCGCCCGGCGTCGCGCTGTCGGAGCATCTGCAGGGCTTCATGAGCCGCGCCCCGGCCGATCTGCTGTGCTTCAACACCGAGAGCGAGCGCGTCTCCTTCGTTGCGGCGGCCGCCGAAATCGGCGTCGACTCGACCAACGCTATCGTCACGGGGCTGCTGGGACTGGACCGCAGGCCGCGCAAGCGCAGGGACGCGACCGCGCCGCTTGTCGTGTTCTTCGAGCAGCCGGTGATCCCGGCCCGGCGGATGCAGCGCATGCATCTGCTCGCCGGTCTGATCGATCTCTCGCGCCGTCATCCGGAAGCGGAAGTGCTGGTCAAGCTCCGCCACGCCCGCGACGAGACCGCGCATCACCAGACCCGTTTCCACCTCGACGACCTCGCGGTCGAGCTCTACGCGGCCGGCGGGCGCCCGGCCAATCTGAGCTTTACCCACGACCCCGCGCCGAAGCTGCTCGATCGCGCCTCGCTCGCGGTCACGGTGTCGTCGACCGTCGCGGTGGAAGCGATGTCACGCGGCGTACCGACGCGG
This sequence comes from Ancylobacter novellus, assembly GCA_003241695.1. Taxonomy (GTDB): domain Bacteria; phylum Pseudomonadota; class Alphaproteobacteria; order Rhizobiales; family Methylopilaceae; genus Methylopila. The sequence continues at coordinate 585,883 of QFPN01000002.1, forward strand.
ATCGTGTCCGATTTCGGAATCTCCGAAGCGCTCGGCACCTCCTATTTCGTGGGTTCGGGTTGTTTCGCCAGCATGGCGGAGCTGTCTCCCGATCTCCCGGACGTCGCCCGTCCGGACTGGGTGATCGAACGCTCAGGAGCGGCCGCGGATCCCGAGCCGATGCTCAACCAATGCGCGATCCTGCTGAAGTCGCAGGACGAACTCGGCTCGGCCCTGCCGCTGAGGCCGCTCATCCCGGCCTATGGCTCCGCAGGGTGGCTCGGCTATGCGCTCGGCCTCGGCGGACCGGTCGCGGTCCATGCGCCGCACCTGCTCGATCGGCCGCGGCGCGGGCTCGGTTTCGTGGGCGCCGTCGCGGCCCGGCTCAGGACCGTTCGCGGCCGAGAGCCCCAGAAACCGTGAGGGGTCGCCCTTAGTGCATTCCACTCGCGGATACTTTAGTTTACACCGCTGGCGCAGGGGCGGCGCGCGGCCTGGGGCATTCGTCATGGTCGCTTGATCCGCCGCCCATATGCTTCCGCAGCGTCTTGCAGAGGCGCGGCCGTATCGAAAACAGGCTCGGAGACTTCTTATGGTCAAGGTGATTGCGGAAATTGGCTGCAACCACATGGGGAAGATGGAGATTGCGAAGGAGCTGATCTCGGTCGCGGCGCATGTGTGCAAGGCGGACTACGCGAAGT
>QFPN01000017.1 GCA_003241695.1 Ancylobacter novellus
CGATCTCTTCAGGTGCGTGCCTCTTCCTCGGCATCAGACAGTCCTCCAAATGGCCAAAAGCCATACCTCAGGGAGGAACACTTCGCAGGGGGCAGACCACTGATAGGCGGCCTCGATCCGCTCCTCGGGCGTCGACGAAGCTTCCGGCGAGGGCACCTCGGTCGCAGGCGCGGCCGCGCCGTCAGGCGAGGGCTGATCGTTTCGATAAAACTCTCGGAACGACGGGAAGCGCATGAGCATCGCGGTGTCGACGCGCTCCGGCTTTTCAGCGAGCAGACCGCGGCCGGCCTCTGTCGCGGTGAACCGCCCTCGAGCGGGCGAGGCGATGAGGCCGGCCTTGCTCATGTAGAACTTTGCCCAGTGGATGCGGTTGTGCAGCAGCCGCTGCCGGCCGCTTGGCAGCATCTATTCGCGCTCCTTCGCGGAGAGGCCGAGGTCGTCGGCCAGCCGATCAGCGACTTCTGCGACGCGCCGCTCTCCGGGCTGGGCGGCAAGGCGCAGGACGGGGAGCATAAGAGACTGATAATCGGGGATGGGCATCAGAGTTCTACCGACCCGCGGACGACCGCGATCAAGCGGCGGAACTCTTCGTCAACGCCGCTCGACTTCCAACGGTTGGCGAAGCGGCAAACGATCTGCAGATTGCCCTCTTCATAGTGACCGGAACTGTCGATCCGGTCGAGCGAGCACAACATCTCCTTGTCGTCGCAGTCGCCGGAGAACTGCAGCTTCAGCCCGGTCAGCGCGCAGACCTCACCCTGAGCCTCAAGCAGCTTTTTCAAATAAGCCATGCAGGCGTCTTTGCTGGCGAAGTTGAAGTCTTTGATCTTGACCGTCTTTTCGACGACCTGCCCATTCGCCTTGGCTGCTGTCGCGATAGCCTGGTCGGCCATTTCCCAGATTGAGTTCTGCTTCGAGTTGTAGACAAGGCCCGGATTGGACTTTGCGTTCTTGGCTTTGGTCGCCCATTCGGGCCTGCCGTGCCACGGTGAGAGATCGTCGCTGTCGATCATCGCGAGCGCATAGGCCGCATAGTCGTTGGAGAGCTGCTGCAGGGTGCTCTCGGTCGTCAGGAAGTCCTTCGCCTTGGCGTGCAGAGATTGCCAGATCAGCTTGTTGCCCTTGCGGGTCTTGTCGGACCATGGCTCACAAGGCTTGTGGCAGATGTAGACCTGCTGGCCATCAGTCCGCGTCGGATCGACGTCGAGGAAAATGTCCGGCGGGTCCGACCTGGAGATCGTCCACCAGATCTGATCCTTGTCCTTGTGGATCCAGACGTCGCCGGCGGTCTCCGAAATGATGGTCATCAGGTTGAACCACCGCGACGCCACAGGGCGGGTCGGCGTAATCCCGGCCGCGGTCTTTTCTGTCCTAACCTGGTAGTCGATGAAGCCTTCGCGATCTCCCGCAGTCCAAAAGCGGTGGCTGCCGACGGAGTTCATGGTCGCGACGGAACCGCGCTTCAGGCACTCCGGCCACGCATAGTTTTCGCGGCCGAAGTTGGCGATGAAGACGCGGGTCACGACAGCGCCTTCGGCCTGCGGCCACGCTTCGGCGCAGGAGCAGCGGCGCGCTCGGCGCGGATGCGCTCGAGCAGGACGCTCGCCGGCTCGTCGTTTGGATCCTGCGGAACGAGCTCGCCGCGGAACGCCTTGGCGAGAACGGCCTGATCCAGCCGGTCGAGCAGTTTTTGGGCCGACATCGCTTGCGCCGCCAGCCGGTCGATCGCCGCAAAGGCGTGCTCGATGCGGCGGACGATTTCGCGCTGTTCGTCAAAGCACATGAACGGCACGCCGAGTTCGCTGAGCTTGGTCCCGTTGACGTTTGCTTGGCCAACCTGCTGAGAGGCGACGGAAGCTACCCACTGTCGCCCGATCGCTGAGTTCAGATAATAGGCGAGCAGCTTTGGCTCGTAGCAGACAGTTTTGAGCCGAATGAGGTATGAGGCGAAGGACTCCGGCTTATCGCCCTCGTAGACGGCAGACTTACCGACAAGCTCGAAGCTGTTGGTCCTATTAAAAAGCACGTCCCCCTGATCGAGCAGCAAAGTGGGAAACTCGTCGTGCTCGTGGGGGAGGTAGCGGAGATCACTGCGGTCGAGCACGCCGCCTTGGATGTTGCCCATGCGGATAACCGGCACTCCGTCAGGCGACGAACCTGTCTTCGCGGATGTGCCGTACTGAATAAGCGTTGTGACTGAATCGACCGACGCCCAGCGCCACTCGGTGGGCAGCGCGAACTCAGGCATCCATTCCGGTGCCACAGAATCTTTATATTGCCGATTTCGGCCCAGATCGGAATTTCGCTGTGTCACGGCATCGCGACGAAGCCTCTGCACCTCCAGACCACTCGGCGCTTTTGAGTCATTATGCGAGCGCCACACTGCGGTCAGATCTCCTCGGAAGGCTGCGTCTAAAACAGCCTCGCGGTAGCGACTAACCAGCGCCCGCACCCCCTCCAGCTCCTCGCGCGCGCGCTTCGAGCGGGCGGACAGGCGGTCGATCTTCGCGACAATGCGGCGTTGCTCGAGAACGGGAGGCGTTCTGACGTGGAGCGCCTTCAACTCCGGGAAGTAGATCGTCGTGTGCGTCGAGCCTTCCCCGAAATTGCGGATGTCATCCCCTTCGGCCTGGATCGTGCGCATAAGAAAAAGCGGATCGAGCGCCGCGCTGCAGGTCCAAGTAACAAAATCCTGGCTGGTCGCCATTTCCCGACCGAGCTGGACGACGTAACCCACCGAGGCAGTTCTTGAGAGAGCGACCGTGCCGGCCGGCAGAAGGCGCGCAGAGGAATTGTCGAGACCTGCCTGAGTAATGGTCTGCGCCGTATTCCAGATTTCACCACCGTGATGAGCGCGTGCGTCGCGAATTCCCATCCATTGAACGTCGCCATTCCAATAGGCGGAAACACTCCGGCTAGGAGTATGGCCGGTCCCCATGGTCGCAAGCTCCCCGAGCGGAAGCCACGACCAGCCTTCGGGCGTTTCGGTCTGGGGATTTCCCACAGACAGCGCGTGGCGCCCGGGAATGACCGTATCGGTTGCAGCGCGTCCGCTCACTCCGCGGCCTCCGCCACCACGTCCGCCTCGTTCTCCTCAAGCTCCTCGCTCAGCGCCTCAATCTCCGCCATTGCGGCTTTGAGGTGTCCCAGGATCGCCGCAGCGATGTCGGCGGGGTCCTGCAGGCCCTCCTCGGCGTCGGTCTCCTCGCGCAGCCAGGTGATATCGAGATTGTCGCCGCGCGCGGCGATCTCGTCTCGCGTGAACTTCCGGAAACGGCCGGTCTCACCCTGATCGGTCCGCTCAGCGCCGCCATTTGGGTCGTCGCCATAGGCTGTGACGAAGTTATCAAAGTGGTCGGCGCGGAGCGGCGAGGTCTTGCCGAAGGCCGGCATGGCGGTGCGCATGTCGTAGATCCAGACAGCGTCGGTCGAGCCGGACGAGACATGCGCCTTCTGGAAGAACAGCACGTTGGTCTTCACGCCCTGCGCATAGAAGATGCCGGTGGGGAGCCGCAGGATGGTGTGGAGGTCGCAGGTCTCCATCATCATGCGGCGGAGTTCGCGCCCGCGGCCGTCCTCGAACAGCACGTTGTCGGGCACGACCACCGCGGCGCGGCCGCCGGCTTTGAGCGCGCGCACGCAGTGCTCGACGAAGGGAAGCTGGTAGGAGGCGACGGCGGCCGTGACGGTGAAGTCTTCGCGGCTCGGCCGCCCGCCTGCGGGGCCGAAGGGCGGGTTGGTGAGGATGAGGTCCGCGCCTTTGAACTCCTGCGCGCCGCCGGCGGGCGAGAGCGTGTCGCCGAGCTTGATGTGGTCGCTCTCGACGCCGTGGAGCTGCAGGTTCATCAGCAGCAGGCGGTAGGTGTCGGCGACGTTCTCCATGCCGCGATAGGCGCGATGGATCTGGAACGCCTGCTCCTTTTCGGAGAGCGCGGTGTGGTCGTCGGTCTCGGCGCGGATCAGCTTGTCGGCGGCGATCAGGAAGCCGCCCGTGCCCGAGGCCGGATCCTGGATCACCTCGCCGGCCTTCGGCTGCATGAGGCGGGCGAGCACGTCGATCAGCACGCGGGGTGTAAAGTACTGGCCGGCGCCGCGCTTGGTCTCCTCGGCGTTCTTCTGCAGCAGGCCCTCGTAGAGATCGCCGAACGAGTCCCGCGCATCCGAGAACCATTCGAGCTCGTCGATCGCAGCGACCAGCGTCGCGAGGTTGGTGGGCTCGCGGATGACGGTCGAGGCGTTGACGAAGATCGCCTGGACGAGGCGGTCGGAGGTCTTTTGCGGGTCGCCCAGCGCCAGCAGCGTTTCGCGGTAGAGCTTGAGCTTCCCGGCGCCCTCGGCCTTCAACAGGTCCGGCCAGCGGTGACCTTCGGGCACCTTGATTTGGTCTGTGCCGCGCTCGTCCGCCATCTTGAGGAACAGCAGGTAGGTGAGCTCGGTGACATACTGGAAGTACGTGACGCCGTCCTTGCGCAGGATCGAGCACAGCCGCCAGAGCTTGTTGACGAGGTCGGACGAGGGGTTCATCGCGGCGGCTCCGACGCTGGTGACTTGCGGGAGGGACCTCAGCCGAGGCCGCGGCGGGGCGCAACCCCGGCGCGCGAATTCAGGCCGCGGTCGACGACGACCAGATCGCCTCGTTGAGGTCCTGCAACACCTCGCCGAGGCGGTTTTCGAACACCTTGTCGACGGCTGCGTATCCGCCCTGCTGGCGGAAGGCGGGCGCGTCGAGCAGCTCGCGATCGCCGACGGGCGTTTCCTTCAGCGCGCGGCCGATGCGACGCAGCCACTGCTTCTGCTTTTCGCTCCAGGCGCCGTTCGACAAGGCCTTCTCGATCGCGTTGTCCACGCGGGTTTCGTAGGCGACGAGCGGATCGCCCAGCGCCGCCTGGCGCACGAAGCCGATGATGTGGGCTGCGATGTCGGCGTTGCGCACGCGGCCATAGGCACGCCGCAGCGCCGTTTCTGAAAAGCCGGCGGCGTCGAGCTGGCGCGCAGCCTCTTTCAGCTCCTTGCGGGTCAGCTCCCGCGGGCGCTGCGTGGCGGCGATCAGGCCCGGCAGCGCGTTGCCTTCGGCTTTCACGAAGCGGACGAAAGAGGCGATGTAGTCCTCCGGCGTCGAGGCGGTCCCATAGACCTCCTCGATCGCCGTGAGGCTGTCATCGTGGTCGGAGATGTAGACCTTCCGGCCCGGCCGGTCGGTCGGCGCCGCGTCGAGCAGGCGGACGACCTGCGGGGCCTTGTCGAAGGCGGCCGACACCTCCTGCGGGACAGCGTCCCGCGCCCAGTCCGTGAAGGCGGCCGGCGGCTTTCCGACAGCGGCCTCGAAGCTCTCGGCCTCGGCCTCCGTCAGCCGCTTCATGCGCGCCCTGAGCTTCGCCACGATCTGGTCGCGCACGAAGCGCCGGTCCTCGTCATGCGGGGCGCGCGCCAAGTCCTTCAGCAGGTCGGCGAAGCCGAGCTTCGGATCGACCACAATCGGCCGCATGTCGGTCATCGCCTGGAGGTTGGCGTAGACGTCGACGGCGTCGAAGATGCGGTAGTTCTCCTTGCGGATCTCCGGGCAGAGCCGCGTCGCGCGGCCGATCATCTGGTCCCACAGGATGCGGCTGTTCACCCGGCGCACGAAGACGAGATCGTTGATCAGCGGCACGTCCACGCCGGTGGTCAGGAGGTCGACGGTGACGGCGTAGCGCGGCCGCGGATCGTTGCGGAAGCGGCGAATTTTTTCCGTCGGACGGTCGACGTCGCCGGTGATGCGCATGACCATGTCGTGCGGCTGCGGCCCGTGCTCGGCCTCGAGCGCCTTCCGGAGTTCCTCGACCAAAAGGTCCGCGTGGTTGCGGTCGACCGCGAAGATCAGCGCCTTGCCCGGCCGGGTCGGCGGGATCTCGGTGGCGATCGCCTCCGCCACGACGCGGTTGAAGTCGCGCGTCAGGACGCGGCGATTGAACTGCTCGACCTCGAAGTCGATCGCGTCAGGCGTCTCGAACAGGTCGATCTGGCCGGTGCGCGGGTCGAGCGTCTCGACCTCGACGCCGCCCTCGAAGCGGATGCCCGCGGTGTTGAGCGCTGTCACGATGCGGCGCGTCGGCGCCTGGTCGACGAGGAAGCCGTCGAGCACCGCCTGCCGGTAGCCGTAGTGGAAGACGGGCGCGCCGAAGATCTGCGTGGTGTGCAGCGCGGGCGTCGCGGTGAGCGCAACTTTCACCGCGTCGAAATGCTCGAGCACGCGGCGGTAGCGCGAGAGGTAGTCGAGCGTGTCGCGGAAGGCGAGGTCGCTCTCGCGCATCTCGGCGTCGAGCGTGTAGCCGCGATGCGCCTCGTCGACGACGATGAGGTCATAGAGACCGGGCGAGGGCCGGTCGTCGGACTCTTCCAGCACCCGGCGCGCGAGCGACTGGACGGTCGCCACGTGCACGCGGTCCTGAACGTCCGGCAGCTTCTTCTCGAGACCGGCGACATTGTAGACCTGCGCGAACTTCAGAAAGCCCTCGACCTCGACGTTCTCGAGCGCGGTTTCGGTCTGCTCGCCGAGCGCCGTTCGGTCGACGAGAAACAGGATGCGGCGGAAGCGCTTTGAGCGCAGCAACCGGTACATCAGCGCGATGCAGGTGAGCGTCTTGCCCGTGCCGGTCGCCATGGCGACGAGGATCTCGCTAAGGCCGTCTGCGATCGCCTTCTCGACCGCGTCGATCGCGTCGCGCTGATAGGGCCGCACGCCCGGAACGTCCGGTCCGTCTTCGGCCATCCCTGCGGGCGCGATCTGCTGTTCAAGCCGCTCGGTCAGGTCGCGCGGCGTGAACCATTCCGGCAGAGCGACGGGGCGGTTGACCACACGGCGCGCGTCCCAGAACCAGACGCCCGACTGCGTCTCGAGCTGACGCAGGTAAGGCCGTCCGTTGGTAGCGAAGACAAAGGGCGCCCGGTAGTTCTCGTCGAGACCGTGCGCGAAAGGCGCGTCCGCCACCGTCTCGTCGGGCGTCAGGCGGATGGACCTCGCATAGCGCTTGGCCTGTTCCAGAGCCGCCGGGACGGCGGTCGCCGATCGCTTGGCCTCGATCACGCCGACGCAGGCGCCGTCGACGAACAGCGCATAGTCGACCGGCCCGGTTTCGGTCGGCCACTCGGCGATCGCCATCGCGCGCTTCGGCAAGGGCCGGGCGCCGAGCGAATGGCGCAGTCGCAGGCTGTCCGCCTCCCAGCCTGCCGCGGCGAGCTGGGCATCGACGAGGACGCGCGTGTCCGCCTCGTCGACCACGATGCGCTCCGCGGCGTCCGCGGCGACGGCCGCGCGTTCGGCCTTCTCCGTGGCGGGCTGATCGGCGTTCGTCGCTTGCAGCGCCCGCAGTTCGGCCTCGACCTTGCCGCGGGCAGCCTCGGCTTCGCCGGCGAGCAGTTCCCACTGCGCCCGCTCGTCCGCCTCGCGGCTCGCTCGTTCGGTTTCGGTCTCGCTCGTCCTGCGGGCCTCGTCGGCCTCGCGCTGCGCACGCGCCGCCGCGTCTTCGCTCGCGACGAGCTTCGACCGCAACTCTTCGATCTGGCGCGCGAGCTCGCCGGAGATGTCGCGCGGCGGCTCAGGCGGCGCGAAAGGCGTCGGCACGAAACTCGGATCGGTGAAGGTCCGGTGGAACCAGACCCCTAGCTCTCGGGCGAGCTTCAACGACGACAGAGCCTGCGCCGCGCTTCCCCGGTCACCATGCGCTGACGCATTCCCCAGCCGCCTGAGATGATGAAAGACGTCCGCGGCCTTGGTCGGCAGCGACCCGGCACGCTGCAGCCGCGCCAGCATCTCGGCGAAGCCCTCGCCCGTCGCAGCCAGAGCGCCTTGCTTGGCCGCGACCAGCTTCGCGAGCTCTTCGGAGAACTGCCGGATCTTGAGAATGCTCGTCGGCGGATCGACGTGCAGCGCCCACTCGGCCAATGCGCCGAGCTTCGCGATTTGCGGCGAGCTCGTCGCCAGGAAATCGAAGTTTGAGGCGGCGCTGATCATGCGTCACGAGGTCAAGACGGCGGATGCTGACGCGTCGAAGCAGGAGCCGACGCGAACCGATGCGGCGCAACCCTAACGTGACAAAACGTTGAGTGGTATAGGGTGCCTTCCGGCGCTCAGCGCATTTGAATCCACGACGCATGGTCAAAGCGGTTCTCACCACAAAGCTCGAGCCGACCTACGACGACCTTCCTGAGGAACGCTACCACTTTCCCCGCACGTATCTCCGCCAGATCGAGGCGGCTGTCGGCGACTGGATCGTCTACTATGAGCCGCGGCGCTCGTCGGGAGATGCCGCCAGCCGCGGAGGCCGGCAGGCGTACTTCGCGACGGCGCGGATCAGAGCCGTTCAGCCTGACCCTTCCCGCGACAGCCACTTTTATGCGCTCGTGGCGGACTATCTCGAGTTCGATCGGCCTGTCCGGTTTCGCGAAGGCGCTCTGACGTATGAGCATGCGCTAGCGAAAGACGATGGGTCGACGAACAAAGGCGCCTTCGGCCGATCAGTAAGGACGATGTCCGACTCGGAGTACGATCTCATACTCCAGGCCGGCTACGCGCACACGGTCGGACTGGCGCCGCGCGAGAGGCCAGGGTCGCTCGCCCCTGAGGACCCGCTGATCATCGGGCCCGGCTTCGGGGAAGAGCAGCAGTCGATCTATGATCCGGAGCAGGCCGAGCGTCGTATTGTGACCCAACTCGTGACCCGCCCCTTTCGGGAGCGCGCCTTCGCCGCGGCGGTCAAGTCCGCTTATGGGGACACGTGCGCCATGACGGGCATCAGAGTGATCAACGGCGGGGGGCGGTCGGAGGTGCAGGCGGCTCACATCAGGCCGGTCGCAGACCGCGGGCCAGACTCGGTCCGCAATGGGCTTGCACTCTCCGGGACGATGCATTGGCTGTTCGACCGGGGCTTGGTCTCTGTCGATGACGATCTGGCGATTCTCACCGCCGCTGGCCGGGTCCCAGACACCATCGAAAGGCTCCTGCCGCCCGACCGCCGGTTGCTTTCGCCGGCCGGACCCGGCTTGGCGCCAGCCGCGACGTTCCTGAAGTATCACCGAGAGACAGTGTTCAAAGGCTGAGCCGCGAGGAATGAGACAGCGCGCTTCTCATCGGGGCTACCGGAGATAATTTCCGGCGGAGCGGCCGAAGCCGCGCCGCCGGACCGAGAGCCTGATCACGCTGCCTCGTCGGCCTGATCGTCATCGTTGGCGGGGGCCGGAGGCTCATCGCCCACCTCAGACGCGGTGTCGGCTTCGGCGTCGGCAGCAGCAGACGAGATGGCCCAGGTGAGCGGCTCGAGCACGTCGAACTCGAGGTCGTGAGCGAATGTGCTGCCCTTCTTGTTCCGGTCGAGCTCGACCAAGGTCAGCAGCGCCTTGGCGACACCACCCCACCGGCTGTTCTCCGCCCAGTCACCGTATTTCACGGCATGGTGGTGGTTCGGAAAATCCATCCGCGTCTTGCGGCCCATCAGTTCGCGCTGAAGCACCAAGGCGTGGATTGCAGGCGCCTTCACGCTCTTGAAGAGCTCAGCCTTTTTGACGCTGCGACCCTCGCGATGGTCGTTCAAAGCCGTGTCGACAGTTTTGTGGATGGCCTTAAGTTCCTCGAAGAGGATGCCCGCCTGGTCCGGGACGTAGCGGGCGATCTCGACCCGCAGACCGGCGAGGCCGGGACGCTCCGGCTTCGGCTTCGCCTTCTCCGCCGCCTCGGCGTCTTTCACCTCCTTGGGCTTCGCTGCTTCAATCGCCGCCTTGATGTCGGCGACGCGGTATCGCATCCCATCAGCGGCTTTCTTGAGAACGTCATCCTGAACGGCTTCGGTCGCCAAGCTCAGCGCCAGAACACAGGTGAAGCCAAGGCCCGAGGCGTAAACGAGCTGCCTGCGGTGATCGCGAAACTCCTCGCTGGCCTTCCTGATCTGCCGAATGTAGCGAGGCACCAGCCCGGTGTGCTCCGTCGCATAGACCTCGAAGTGGCCATGCGGCAGGATCGCGCCAGCGCGGATGAGCGCGTCACCGAGCTTGAGCCGGGTCTCGACGTCGCTCCGCATGAACGCCTTCAGTTCGGGCACGATACTGTCGAGTTCCCGCTTCTGATCGGGCGTCGCCACGAACTGCTCGAGACTCGCCTTCTTGGCCTTCTTCTCGGCCAGCGTGCCTGCGGCCTTGACCGCTTCACGCTTGGCCTTCGCGCCCTTGGCGCGCGAAGACGGCTTGCCCCCGCCGCCAACAGGCGACTGGGCGGCTTCCTCCTTGGCCTCGCCGGTCTGCTTGGCCTTGCCGCGCCGCGTGCGGCGGGGTTCGGGCGACGGCGGCGCGGGTTCAGTCTGGCTGCCCGCGACAGACTCCGTGGAGTTAACCTCCACCTTCTCCGGCTGAGGCGTCGCCTCAGTCGAAGTTTCGGTCGAGAGAGTCTTGCCGTCCGGCTCGCCGCCGGCATTGGTGATGTCTGACATTTCACAGCCCTTTCGCTGAGGAAGGTCCGGAGGATTCCGGAGCCTTCGACCGCGACCGATCAAGCCGGGTGGCTAGATCCGCATCGCGACCTCCGGCCGTATCTGACGGCCGGACCCGCGGAGGGGACTGGAGGGGTGAAGGACGCGGCTGGGGCTATGCGCAGCTCCGTGACGCGTGAACGCGAGACCAGGGCGCGAGGGTCGCCGCTGCTCTTCGGTTCCGGGTCGAGGGGCGTAAAGGTGGCGCATTCCCGTCCTTCTCATTGGGACGCCTGCGTGTGAGGCGACCCTGCCGCTGATGGATCCGCCCTTGCCGTCGTGGCTCGGCTCGGACCCTGTGAGGTCATGTCGTCGACGCTCGGCGCCGACGTGAAACTGGTCTGGAGATGATCGCGCCAACGAGCGTCGCAGCCACCACCGATTTCATGACCCTAGCACGCGCCAAACACGCTGTAAACGCATTTTGTTGAGCTTTGTCAACAATTTAGGCCGATTTTTAGCGTTCAAATTAAGCCGGCTATGTCAAAATTCTTGATTCAGAGTTCTACGCGGTCGTTTCTAAGCCAGGGAGTAACGGGGGGAATACGCAACACCCTTCAAGAGACCCGGAGGGTTGCCCGCACCCGAAGCAAGGCGAATGGTCGCCCCCACGCAGGTGAGGCTGCCCAGGCAAAGGCGCAGCGGCGCCGAAAGCGCAGAAGGAGGCGGCGGTGTCGGTCGCCAAATGCAGCCACCCGATGAGCCCTCGCAACGAAGGGTCGGCGCCGCGGCTTTCCCCGCGGCTCCTGCGCAGGGCGCCGGGCGACGCCGCCGCCCGCCGTTGGCCGCCGAGCCTTAGCAGCCCCATCCACGAGCCTCGGCAGGCCAGTGGCCGCAACCCGGGCTGCGCCCGCAGCGGGGAGCGCCCAGCAGCCAAAGAGGCGGCCTCAGCGACACCGCTGCAGCGGGGTCGAGTAGCCCTCCTGTTCAGGCGCGGGCAACGCCTGTCTTCAGGCCAGATAAGCCGGTTCCGGGCCATGCCGCTGCTCTCGGGTGATGCCTGGGGCAGCGCCCGCGATGGGGCTCATACGTGCGCAGCCGATGAATCAGCTTTATTGCGTTTCGCAACGGCGGCGCGTCTCTCCGAAACGATCTCCTTGAGAACTGAAGCGCCTGCTCAGACATCGGAATCGACCGCACAGAAATCTGAATCGCTTTTCCGGGGTTTTGAATCGGTTTTGCGCAACTTGCGTTGCGTCGAGAGGCGTTGCTCGTGACGCGGCGCGCGTTGGCGGAGACGGCTCCGGCGCTCCGTAGAACGTGCGGCATGTCGCCGGGAGCGCGCATGCGGCTACCGGCAACGCGTCGGCGGTCGCCGAGAGCGCGAGATGACTGTCGCCGGAGCTCGGAATCGCGGTTGTCGGGTTCTGAATCGTCTGCGTTGAGGTCTGAATCGCTGGCTTGAAGCACTGAATCGGAGATGCGCAACTTGTCTTGCGTCACCTGCAGCGCGAGACGCCTCATGCACGACGCGCCGCAGGACGCGATAGGACCTCTGTCATAGATCCGGCTGCGTCAGCGGAGGGCCAGCCTCGCGCTCTCTTATGTGCGCAGCGCCTCCCGCCCTTGTCGCGAGACGCTGAAAGCGACGCCAGAATGAACGGTCACGGCGTTTCAGGCTGGCTCCTTAGAAACCTGTGGGCCCGCTGTGAGCCCGCGGGGCTCTTTTTCCGATCGTAGGAATTTTGACGTCGACGCCACTTCGATTTGACGCCAGGGTCACGTCCGCATCGGAGGAACTGGCATGACGACGGACCACAGGCAGGCGATCGCGGCGGAGCTGCGTTACGTGACGACGAGGGCTGCGGGCCTGGCGAGAGCGGCAGGTCTGGCGCACGAGGCCGAGGACATTGCCTCGGAGGTCATGATGATCGGGCTTCGATCCGCGGACCGCTTCGATGGTCAGAACGTTCGAGGTTGGCTGCTCGCCATCATCGTTGGCCAGATCAGAAACTGCCGCCGTCATTCGTCCTTCAGAAAGACGGTCCCTCTCGAGCGGACCGGCCCGGATGGCGAGACGCGGCTCGTGAGAGAGCCGAGCATCGGCGCGTCGCAGGTGACGACGCTGCAGGTCCGTGAGCTGGACGCAGCGCTGCTGCGTCTGCCTCCCGAGCAAGCGGAGATCGTGCGGCTCGTCACGCTCCGCGGCGTTGCGCTCGACGAGGCCGCCCGCACGCTCAGCCTTCCGATCGGCACGGTGAAGTCGCGACTGTCTCGTGGGCTCGACGAGTTGCGCCACCAGCTTGAACGGGGACCGCGGACGGCGACGCCGCGCACGGGGGAGCCTCGCCCTCGACGGTCGCGGCCCGCGCGATCCACGCCGGAGGGCTCGAGACCCGGCGCTGCCTTACTCGCCAACGCCGCTTGAGGGGGCCACGATGAATCTGCATCTGATCGTCGAGCCAAACCGGGCCACCCATCGCTCGTGCATTGGCTTCGCGCTTCACCGCGGCCTGTCTCGCCTCAGCCGGAGCGTGACCCATTGCTACTGGACCGAGCCGGAGGAAAGCACTGACCCGGCGGCGTGGAGCTTCCTTCGATCGGCGAGCGTGGCGGAGATCGCAGCCTATCTTGGCCGCGGCGTCGCGGTTCCTTTCGCCGAGTTCTTTCAGGACCTCGTGCTCGACGTGCCCGCGGAGCTCTATCCACTGTCGCTCGCGTCGTTCACTGACGCGGCGTCCGTGGTCATCGCCTGTGGCCCGACATCCGAAGCCGAGACCTCGGCTGCAGAACTGTGGAGCGCCTGCGCCATGGCGCCGTCACGGACCGGCCGGAGACCCGTTGTGCTGGTCGCGTCCTATGCCGGGCAGCCGGAGATCGCGCAGCGCCGGGACCGCGTCGCACGGCTGCTGTCGTTGGCGGGAGCCGCGAATGGAGGTTCGGTGGCCCTGCTCGATGAGCCGCGATCGTGGCTGGAGCCCGCGCCGACGAATGACCATCCCAGTCGCGGCGTCGGGATCGACGCATGTTTGGACGAGGCGGCGCGAGTCCTTGCCTGGGATCTCCTGTCCCGTCTCGGTGAACGCCCACCGCGTCCATGACCCGGGTCGCAAATTTTTCTCGCTCGAGTTCTGCCCCGGACACCGCGGGGCGGCGGTCGAATCCTTGCCAAGGACTCGCGCGACCGCACTCGTCGCCTGCCCCGGGACGACGCCTCCCCGGAAGCCGTGAAGCGCCCCGGGCCGTCAGCCTGAGCGTGTCCGAGGGCGTTGACGCCGATCCGCGGCGCCGGCTAGCGTTTCGCCGTCATCAGAGACGGGCGACCCCGCCATGAGCCTCCGGACCATACGCCAGCGCTGACCGACCTACCGCCGAGCCACTCGGCGTCCCTCGCTGCTGTCCGGACCTCTCCATCATGCTCATCATCCGACCTGACGGGCGCATCGCGCCCGCTTTCCGTCTCGACGACGACATCGGGCGTCTCGAACGGCTGCTCGTTGACCTGAAGGCCGCCCGAGACGGGCACCGCGCCGGACCAGCCGAACTCGATGGGGCGCCGTTGATCGACGGCTGGCGCGTCGCCATGCGCGACACGCCGTGCCTTGTCGGGCGCGTGACCGATCATCCCAACCCCGACGTCGGCCGGGGGCGGCTCGGCCTCAGCGTGACCAGCGACCTCTGGATCATCGACCAAGAGCGCGCCGCGGCGCGGACATTGTCGCGCTGGTACCGGCTCGGCGCCGAACTGCAGCGTGAGCGCGGCGACGTCTTGTGACGGCATCATGCGGCGAACGGCGTCTGGAGATAGGCCGCGGCTGAGAGCGCCTGCCTGACCGGCGGGCGAGGACCGTTCGCCGCGCGCCAGACGCGCGGCTCTCATCAGCGCGCCTCGAGTATCCCCATCAATGTCATTCCTCGACTTCGACGACGAAGACGCCGCGGAGGAGCGCCGCCGTGCCGTCGGCGACCTCGTCCTGTCCGTCATGGAAGCGCAGATCCGTGTCGCGATCTGCCGCTTCAGGTGGATCAGGCGCCGCCGTCCTGGCGCAGTGGTCCTGCTCGTGCCCGATGGGCTGGTCGGCCTCTACGGCATCGCGGTCCACAGCGTCTTCGACCGCTGGGCCGCGCCGAAGCGGCGACCTCCGCAGCAACAGTTGCTTCTGCTGAAAGCGACCGAGAAGCGCCGCTCTGACCCTCCGCACGAGGTGACCATCGCGGACGGCTTGACGCATGGGCAGGCCATTGTCGCGATCACCGACGACGAGGCCGACGTGACCGAGCGCATGCGCGAGCTGATCGACGACGTCGTCGCGATCGGAGCGGTCGATCCTCGGCTGATGCGCGCCGCGCTGCGCATGTCGAACGGACGCGATCCGACCGCGGACGAACTGGCGCTCGTCATGAGCCTGCCGCTTGAAGAGCTGCGGCCGCTGGTAAGGGAGGGACGGCCGCTCGAGGATTTGCTCCCGCGTGTCAGGAGGGCTGCGGACCGGCTTGCTCGCGAGAGCGCGGACGAGGAAGCCTCGGCTGGCGCAGCCGATGACAGCGGTTCCAGTTCGGCGCCGACGCTCGACCAGCTTCACGGGCTCGGCGAGGCGGGCGTCTGGGGCAAGGAACTCGCCGTCGATCTTGCGGACTGGAAGGCCGGACGGCTCTCCTGGGCCGACGTCGACCGCGGCGTGCTGATCTCCGGCCCGCCGGGGACGGGCAAGACAACCTACGCCCGTTCGCTCGCCCGGACCTGCGGCGTGCCCGTCGTGCTGGCCTCGCTCGCACGCTGGCAGTCGCGCGGGCATCTCGGCGATCTGCTGAAGGCGATGCGCGCGGACTTCGCCAAAGCGATCGAGCAGGCGCCGTCGATCCTGTTCATCGACGAGATCGACGCCGTCGGTGATCGCGAGCAGTTCGACGCCCAAAACAGGCAGTACTGCACCGAGGTGGTCGCGGGGCTGCTCGAGTGTCTCGATGGAGCCGAGGCGCGCGAGGGCGTCGTGGTGGTGGGCGCCTGCA
>QFPN01000006.1 GCA_003241695.1 Ancylobacter novellus
GCCCCGGCTTGTCCGGGGCGTCCATGGGAGCGCCCGACTCCGCATCTCGGGAGGTCCTGCACGGCGATGGATCCCCCGGACAAGCCGGGGGATGACGATGTGATCGGATGATCCCGCCCGGCCGGCCGCGCATACACGACTTCGGCTTCCCGCCGCGCCCGACGACCAAGTCGTCGATACCCGCGCAGAGCGTGGGCATGACGGGGGAGGCCGCGCGTCAGATGAACCGGCCGCCGCGCTGCAGCACCTCGATCTTGTAGCCGTCCGGGTCGGAGATGAAGAAGAACCGCGCGAACGGCTTGCCGTCGCGCTCCATGGTCTTCATCGGGTTGGGGACGAGGCCCGCTTCCGAAATCCGCGCATGCTCGGCCTCGAGGTCGTCGACCGAGAGCGCGAGATGGCCGTAGCCGTCGCCGAGGTCGTAAGGAGCTGCGCGGCCGGCGTTCACCGTGAGTTCGAGCTCGAAGCCGGTCTCGGCGTTCCTCAGATAGATCAGCGTGAAGCCGTCAAAGGGGTAGCGGTCCGCGACCGTCAGCCCGAAGGCCGTCTCATAGAAGGCGAGCGAGCGCGCCTCGTCGGTCACGCGGATCATGGAATGGATCATCTTGGCCATGGGAGCACTGCTTTCCGTAAAGCGCCACAGACGGCGACGGGCTAAAATTAGCCTTTAGCGCCTACAAAAGGCGTCATGAAACACATTCGCTTTTGGGACAGACTGACTGCAGGTAGGACGCCGCGCCAAGTTTTCATAGCTGCGGCTTTCGTGTTGGTCGGCGTCGCCGTGATCCTTCACGTTTTGATCCTCGGTGAAGGCGATAGGCGCAATCCCACTGACCGGTTGCCGGAGCCGGGGTCGATATACGGTTTTCCGGACGATTGGCGATGCCAAGGAGGCAGATCGGGCGGCGTCTGCGCGAAACAGCCCCTCGCTGATAAAGCCGTCCAATGATCGACAAAAAAGCCCCGGCGTCTCCGCCGGGGCTTTCCGTTTCGTTTAGTCCGGTTCAGGTCAGTTGCGGTTGCCGAACAGCGACAGCAGCATCGTGAACATGTTGATGAAGTCGAGGTAGAGCGACAGGGCGCCGAGAATGGCCTTGCGGCTCATCGTGCCGTCGTCGTCGAGCTCGTAGTACATCTCCTTGATGCGCTGCGTGTCGTAGGCGGTCAGGCCCGCGAAGATCAGCACGCCGAGCACCGACACCACGAACTGCACCATGGTCGAGCCGATGAACAGGTTCACGAGGCTCGCGATGATGATGCCGAACAGGCCCATCACCAGGAACGAACCCATGCCCGACAGGTCGCGCTTGGTCGTGTAGCCGTAGAGGCTCAGCGCGCCGAAGGCCGCGGCGGTGATGAAGAACACCCGGCCGATCGACGCCCCGGTGTAGACGAGGAAGATCGACGACAGCGATAGGCCCATCAGGGCCGCGAAGACGTAGAAGGCGATCTGGCCGCCGGCGGCGCTCATCTTGTGGATGCGCGCCGAGAGGAAGAACACCATGCCGAGCGGGGCGAGCAGAACCACCCACTTGAGCGGGCTCGTGTAGAGCATCACGCCGAACTGCGTGAGGTGCATGCCGCGCGCGACCGCGCCGGTGGGCTCGGACGACACGGCGAGCATGAACGCGCCGATGGCGGCGAGGCCCGTGATCGCCAGGCCGAGCGACATGTAGTTGTAGACGCTCAGCATATACCGGCGGAGACCCTGGTCGATCTCCATGCCCGGCGCCGACGTCCGGCCGTAGGTCTGGCCGAAACCGTTGGGGTTGTAGTCCGACATCTCTTGTCGTCCTTTTGGAACAGGTTCCCGTCAGGTCCGCCGATCGCGGCGGTCCTTTGGTCGATGACGATATGGGATCGCCCCCACTGCGCACAAGTTCGCGAGCGCCTTAAGGTTCTGACATCTTCGTCAGAAGCTTTGCGAGCCCGACCGGACGGTTAACGGCGGGCCTTCACCTTGCGCGGCGCGGGCGCGACGACGAGCGTCGTCGAAGCGCCGATCCGGCCGAGCAGGCGGCGCAGAACGGGGGCGGCGAGCGCCACGCAGCCGGCGGTCGGCGCAAAGCCCGGACGGGCCGCGTGCAGGAAGATCGCGCTGCCGCGTCCTGGCCGCGGAGGAGCGTCGTTCCAGCCGAGCTCGACCACCAGATCATAGAGCCCGTCGTCCCGCCACAGGGCCTCGTGAGACGCCGAAAAAGGCAACGAAACCAGCCTGTTGTAACGGGCATGGCCCGGCGCGTCGCACCACCCGTCGGTCGGCTTCGTGATCCTGACGCCGAGCCCGGTGGGCGGCCGCGGGCCGCGGTCCGCGCGCCGGTGCAGGCGGCGCATGGGAAGCGTCCCACGGGGGGTTCCGCCGTCGCCTTCTCGCTTCGTCGAGACCACGCCGGCGGGCCCGAGCGCGCAGGGAAAGATCGTCCCGCCGGCGGTCAGCCGACCCTTCGAACGGTCGTCCGTCCGGGGCCGGACGACGAGCCTGGCGAAGCGCTTTCGGAGCCGCTTCAGGGTCGGCGGCGGCTTGCGGCGCATGGTTTTGAATTCCGATCCGCTTCTTGCCGAAGCGCAGGCGCCTGTCTACTTCACGACGGCCGGCGACGCAGCGCCGACCCCGAAGAGACGTGGAATGGCAACCAAGCGCAAGATCCTTGTCGTCGAAGACGACGCCGACCTCCGCACCGAGCTCGTCGAGCAGCTCGACCTTCACGACGAATTCGAGGCCGCGCAGGCGGGCGCGGCGCAGCCCGCCATCGTCCATGTGCGCGGCGACCATGTCGACCTCATCATCATGGACGTCGGCCTGCCCGACATGGACGGGCGCGAGGCCGTCCGGCTGATGCGCCGCGACGGCTATCGCGGGCCGGTCATCATGCTGACGGGCCAGGACTCGGACGCCGACACGATTCTTGGCCTCGAGGCCGGGGCGAACGACTATGTGGCGAAGCCGGTGCGATTCGCGGTGCTGCTCGCCCGCATCCGCGCCCAGCTCCGCAGCCACGAGGCGAGCGAGGACGCGATCTTCACGATCGGGCCGTACACGTTCAAGCCCGGCGGCAAGATGCTTGTCACCGACAAGAACGCCAAGATCCGCCTGACCGAGAAGGAAACCGCGATCCTGCGGTTCCTCTATCGCGCGGGCTCGTCGGTCGTCGGACGCGAAACGCTTCTTCAGGAAGTCTGGGGTTATAATTCGGGCGTGACCACGCACACGCTCGAGACCCACGTCTATCGCCTTCGTCAGAAGATCGAAGCCGACCCCTCGAACGCGCGACTGCTGGTCACGGAGGCCGGAGGCTATAAGCTCGTCCCATGAAGGGGCGGGCTTCGGCCAGTTGCGTAGCGGGGGCGCGTGGCGCTCGAGGAAGACATCAGGACGTTGAGCGAAACGCCGCTGCTCGATCAACTCGGCCGCGACGCGCAACGATTGATCGCATTTTCGGCGGACCGCGTGCGGCTCGCCGAGGGAGACGTGCTGTTCCGCGAGGGCGAACGGTCGGATTGCGGCTATGTGATCGCGTCCGGCGCCCTGAGGCTTGACCGCGCCGCGGGCGGCGAACGGACGGTGGGACCCGCCACGCTCGTCGGCGAACTGGCGCTGGTCGCGGACGTCGCCCGTCCCGCGACCGCAACCGCCGCCGAGCCGACGGAATGCCTCCGGATCGCCCGTGACCAGTTCGCCCGGCTGTTCGACGAATATCCCGACCTCGCCCGCAACCTGCACGCCCGCCTCGCCGCGCGCGTGCAGGCGAACGTCGCGGAGCTGAAGTCGATCGAGGCTCTGCTGAGGCGCTGAGCGAGCCCTTCGATCAGCGAATCGCGAACTGGATCATCAAGGTGCGCTGGACGGGCGAGAAATTGTCGTCCGACACGACGGTGAGCACCGTCCGGCCGTCGGCCGCGCGATGGGCCGAAATCCCCTCGAAATTGTCGATCCGCTGCACCAGGCTCGCCTCCATGAGGATCGCGCCGTCGAGCACGGCGTTCGGCGCGATCTCGTCGGCGCGCAACCGCCTGATTCTCACGGAAAGCGAGAAAGGCGGCTTGTAGCGGCGTTCGAGCAGGACGAGATCGCCGTCCGGCAGACGCGCGAGGTCGGTGGGCGAAAAATCGTTCGTGCGGGTGACCGAAAACGCGAACGGCGCCTTGCCGCCGATCACGAAGGCGCGGTTGTTTCCCGCTTCGTCCCTGAAGTTCTCGGCGATCAGCGCGACGCCGCCGGCGCGGAGCCGCGCCATCGCCTCGTAACCGGCGTTCGACGGAGCCCGCGTCGCGATCGCCGGCAACGGCACGGCCTTGCCCGCGCCCTTCGGCCGACCGTCCGAGTCGAGTTCGTAGCGGGTGAGCCAGTGGACGCGCTCGGACGAAACCAGCGCGACGTTTCCTTCGATCTCCAGCGCTTCGGTGTCGAAGCCCTTGCGTCCGGACAGAGGCCTGCCGTCCCGGCCCGGAATCGGCGCGATCGTGACGCCGCTCAGCCCCTTCAGCTCCGAGCCTTCGTAGTCGACCGCGCCGGCGAACCAGTTTCCCCGATCGCTGATCGCGGTGAAGCGCGCCCCGTCCGCCGAAAGCCTGAGGCCGGACAGTCCGCCGAAATCGCGGTCGGGCGACTTCAGCTCGACGCCGCCGAGATAGGCGAGCGATCCGTAGTCCCCGCCGACCGGCGTGCGGAAGTCGAACGGGCCGATCGGCGTCGCGGTCACCTCGATCGGGGTCTGGGCCGCCGCCGCGCCCGACAGCAGGACGGCGAGGCACAAGCTGGCGAGCAGCGTCCTCACGAATGCAGCCGCCGCCGGGTTTCGCGCGGCATGGGGGCGTCTTCGTCGAAGAGTTCCGCCAGCTTCTCCGTCATCACGCCGCCGAGTTCCTCGGCGTCCACGATGGTGACGGCGCGGCGGTAATAGCGCGTGACGTCGTGGCCGATGCCGATCGCGATCAGCTCGACGGGGGAACGCGTCTCGATCTCGTGGATCATCCGGCGCAGGTGCTTTTCGAGGAAGTTGCCGGGATTCACCGAGAGGGTGGAATCGTCGACCGGCGCGCCGTCCGAGATCACCATCAGGATGCGGCGCTGCTCGGGCCGGGCGAGCAGACGCTTGTGCGCCCAGTCGAGCGCCTCCCCGTCGATGTTCTCCTTGAGCAGCCCCTCGCGCATCATCAGGCCGAGATTCTTGCGCGTCCGCCGCCAGGGCGCGTCCGCAGCCTTGTAGACGATGTGACGCAGGTCGTTGAGCCGGCCCGGCGCCATCGGCTTGCCGGCGGCGAGCCACTTCTCGCGCGACTGGCCGCCCTTCCAGGCGCGGGTGGTGAAGCCGAGGATCTCGACCTTCACCCCGCAGCGCTCCAGCGTGCGCGCCAGAATGTCGGCGCAGGTCGCGGCGACCGTGATCGGGCGCCCGCGCATGGAGCCGGAATTGTCGAGCAGCAGGGTGACCACCGTGTCGCGGAAGTCGGTGTCGCGCTCGCGCATGAAGGTGAGCGCGCTCATCGGATCGATGATGATCCGCGACAGGCGCGCCGGGTCGAGCATGCCTTCCTCGAGATCGAAGTCCCAGGCGCGGCTCTGCTGGGCGAGAAGGCGGCGCTGCAGGCGGTTGGCGAGCCGCCCGACCACGCCCTGCAGGGCGTGGAGCTGCTTGTCGAGATAGGAGCGCAGCCGCGCGAGCTCTTCCGGATCGCAGAGATCCTCGGCGAGCGCCTCTTCGTCGAATTCCGTTGTGAAGGCCGCGTATTCGAGTTTCTCGCGGTCCTTGCGCGGGTCGTCGCGGGGCCGCCAGGGCTCTGTCGCCTCCTCGGCTTCGCCGAGTTCGTCCTCGTCCGGCGCGTCGGTCGGCGGCGCGTCGGCGGCCTCCATCTGCTCGGCGTCATCGTCATATTCGGCGGAGGATTCCGTCTCCGCCTCGTCGGCGCCGTCGCTCGCCTCGTCGGGCGCGTCGGAGGATTCGCCGTCCTGCGGCGGGGGCTGCTCCCCGTCGGACTCGCCGTCCTGCTCGTTCTGGTCGCGGTTGGCTGAAAACTCCTCGCCCATGTCGAGCGACGACAGCAGGTCGCGGATCGCATGCGCGTAGGCGTCCTGGTCCTCGAGAACCCTGTCGAGACGCGACAGGTCGAGCCCGCCCTTCTCTTCGATCCACGGGCGCCAGAGATCGACGATCTTGCGCGCGGCCTCCGGCGGTTTCCGTCCCGTGAGCCGCTCGCGCACCATCAGCGCGACCGCGTCGTGCAGCGGCGCGTCGGCGCGGTCGGTGATGTCGGCGTAGGGGCCGCGGAGGTAGCGGTCCTCCAGCATGGCGGCGAGGTTCTGGCCCGCGCCCGCCATCCTGCGGGAACCGATCGCCTCGACGCGCGCCTGCTCGACGGCGTCGAACACCGCGCGGGCCTCCGCGCCCTGCGGCGCGAGCCGGGCGTGGGTCGCCTGATCGTGGCAGGCGAGGCGCAGCGCCATCGAGTCGGCGTAGCCGCGCAGCACCGCGACGTCCTGCGAC
This sequence comes from Ancylobacter novellus, assembly GCA_003241695.1. Classification (GTDB taxonomy): domain Bacteria; phylum Pseudomonadota; class Alphaproteobacteria; order Rhizobiales; family Methylopilaceae; genus Methylopila. The sequence goes on from QFPN01000006.1 coordinate 6,483, forward strand.
TCGAGACGGCGCGGCGGCTCGGGCAGCCGCGCCTTATTGCCCATCAGCGCCGGGCGCTCGGAGGCGAACGTCACCTCGACCTCGGGATCGCCCGCGATCGCGCGCAGGCACGCCCCGATCGAGCGCTTCAGCGGCTCGGAAGGACTGGCGGCTTTCTCGCCGGGCTTGCGGTTGGAGATCACCGGGCGGCCGGCGCGCTGTCGGCGTCGAACGGGCGGCTCAGGATGTCGTCCCAGTCGTAGGGGCAGGTTTTGGGAAACTCGCTCTCGTGCAGATGCGTCTCGTCGGCCGCCCAGCGACGCGCGCTCGGGTAAGCGTCGCAGAGCATCTCCGCGAGGTGCTGTTTCAGACCAGGGTTCTTCTTCAGCACCTTCGCGTAACGGCTCCGCTGCTCCGCGATCGTGTAGACCCAGGACCGGGTGCGGAACTCGGGCTGTTGATCCCACTTGAGCATATGCATCACAAGCACGCGCAACGCGCTTTCGAGCTGAGCATATTCGCTGCCCCCCACGTCCCGCAGTTCCTCCGCGATGTTTTCGGCGTCGATCTCATCCAGACGACCGGCCTTGAGCAGAGCGATCTGCTCCTGCGCCCAGGTGTACAGGTCGGCTCCGTAGTCGGTCCTCGCCTTCGGCCGATCCTTGACCTTCGCCGTCATCGCCCGCGCGCTCCTTCCGCGCTCGTCAGCTCATCACCACGTTGACCGCGCTCTCCGGCAGTTCCTTGCCGAAGCAGCGCTGGTAGAACTCGGCCACGAGGCTGCGCTCCAGCTCGTCGCATTTGTTGAGGAAGGTGAGCCGGAACGCGAAGCCGAGGTCGCCGAAGATGTCGGCGTTCTCGGCCCAGGTGATCACGGTGCGCGGGCTCATCACGGTCGACAGGTCGCCGTTGATGAAGGCCTGCCGCGTCAGGTCTGCGAGCCGCACCATCTTGGAGACGGTGTCGCGTCCGTCCTTCGCCTTCTTGTGGCTGGGCGACTTGGCCAGCACGATGTCCACCTCTTTGTCGTGGGCGAGGTAGTTCAGCGTGGTGACGATCGACCAGCGGTCCATCTGGCCCTGATTGATCTGCTGGGTGCCGTGATAGAGGCCCGACGTGTCGCCGAGGCCGACCGTGTTCGCGGTCGCGAACAGGCGGAACGCCGGGTGCGGGCGGATGACGCGCTTCTGATCGAGCAGGGTCAGCTTGCCCGACTGCTCCAGCACGCGCTGGATCACGAACATGACGTCCGGACGGCCGGCGTCGTATTCGTCGAACACCAGCGCGACGTTGTTCTGCAGCGCCCAGGGCAGGATGCCGTCGCGGAACTCGGTGACCTGCTGGCCGTCCTTGAGCACGATCGCGTCCTTGCCGATCAGGTCGATGCGGCTGACGTGGCTGTCGAGGTTCACGCGGATGCAGGGCCAGTTGAGGCGCGCCGCCACCTGCTCGATATGGGTCGATTTTCCGGTGCCGTGATACCCCGTCACCATCACGCGGCGATTGCGGCTGAAGCCCGCGAGGATCGCGAGCGTGGTGTCGTGGTCGAACAGGTAGTCCGGATCGAGGTCCGGCACCGCGCCCTTCGCCTCGCCGAAGGCCGGGACCTCGAGGTCGCTGTCGATCCCGAAAACCTGACGGACCGACACCTTCATGTCGGGCAGCGCCGCTTCGGCGGACGGGGCGTCGAGCAGTGTCATTGGACCTCCAGGCCGGACGGAGGGCCCGCGCGGCGGGGTCCGGCGGCGCGCGTTCCGCGCGCGGTTTGTGTCAGTCAGCAGAGACCGGCGGATCGCAGATAGTTATAGGCTTGGATGATCTCGCGCAATTTCTCCTCCGTGCTCCGGTCGCCGCCATTGGCGTCCGGATGGAGGCGCTTCACGAGCTCCTTGTACCGCGCCTTGATCTCGTCCGGCGTCGCGCCGGAGCCGAGATTCATGGCCTCGAGCGACTTGAGCTCGACCTTCTTGAGCTCGCGCTTCGGTTCCGGCCGCGTTCTCGGGCCGCCCTCCTCGTCGAACATGTGGAAGGCGTCGTCGAACTCGAAGCCCGAAGCCCAGCCGCGATTGCGCCCTCGGGAGCGGTCGGCGCGGTTGCGGGTCTCCGCCGACGCGCCGCCGTTGCGGCCCATGGTCCAGGTCGGGCGATGGCCGACCTGGGCGTCGCGCTCATAGGCCCGGAGATCGTCGTCCGACATGCCGGAGAAGAAATTGTAGGACTGGTTGTAGACGCGCACATGCTCGAGGCAGAAGCGCCAGTACTGGTTCTCGCGGCCACGGCCCTTTGGAGCGCGATAGATTCCCGCCGCGCTGCAGCCCAGATGGTCGCAGGACGCGACTTCGGGCTCCGCGCGGCGCTCTTCCGCGCGCGAGACCCGAATCCGGTCGAACCATGGGCTGTCGAGCTTCATCACGTCGCCATTATGGTCGCCGCGGCGAAGCCGAACAAGGACGCGCGGCGCAAGGTCCGACCCTGCCGCTCCAGCCTTGACGGCGAGGCGCGGCGTCGTCATCTCCGCCTCGCCCCGACATCCGGAGATTCGACGATGAGCGTGCGCTCCCGCATCGAAGCGACCTTGACCGAGGCGCTGAAGCCCGAGAGGCTCGACGTGGTGGACGAGAGCCACCTGCACGCCGGCCACGCCGGCGCGCGGCCCGAAGGCGAAACCCATTTCAGGGTGAGGATCGTCTCCGGCGCCTTCTCGGGCCTCAGCCGCGTCGACCGGCACCGGCGGGTGAACGCGCTGCTCGCGGCCGAACTCGCCGGCCCCGTCCATGCGCTCGCCATCGACGCCCGCGCGCCCGAGGAGCCGGGGCGCCCCTGACGGCGCGGCGGCCGCCTCATGCACATCCGCGATTGACAGTCGACGCTCCGGAAGCTTCACCCTTCCGGCCATGAACGAGGCTGCGATCGAGCTGTCGACCAACGCCGCCGCACGCCGCGAGGCGGACGAGCCGCATTCGCTCGTCGTCACGCTCGCGAGCCCCCTTGCGCTCGAATCCGGCGCGACGCTGCCGTCGGTCAGGATCGCCTACCAGACCTACGGGACGCTGAACGCCGACCGCTCCAACGCCATCCTCGTCTGCCACGCGCTCACCGGCGACCAGCACGTCGCGAACGTCCATCCGGTGACGGGCAAGCCCGGCTGGTGGACCACCATGGTCGGCCCCCGCAAGCCGATCGACACCGACCGCTTCTTCGTCGTCTGCTCGAACGTGCTCGGCGGCTGCATGGGCACCACCGGGCCGGCCTCGACCCGACCCGGCGCGGGCGAACCCTACGGCCTCGACCTGCCGCTGGTGACGATCCGCGACATGGTGGACGCGCAGGCGGCGCTGATCGACCATCTCGGGATCGAGACGCTGTTCTGCGTCGCCGGCGGCTCGATGGGCGGCATGCAGGCGCTGCAATGGGCCGTGCGCCATCCGGATCGTGTGTTCTCGGCGCTGCCGATCGCGACCGCGCACAAGCATTCGGCGCAGAACATCGCGTTCCACGAGGTCGGCCGGCAGGCGATCACCGCCGATCCCGACTGGCGCGGCGGGCGCTACCTCACGGAAGGCTCGACGCCCCGCAAGGGCCTCGCGGTGGCGCGCATGGCGGCGCACATTACCTATCTGTCCGAGCCCGCGCTCCAGACCAAGTTCGGCCGCAACCTGCAGGACCGCGACGCGCGCACCTTCGGCTTCGACGCGGATTTTCAGATCGAAAGCTACCTCCGCCATCAGGGAGCGAGCTTCGTCGAGCGCTTCGACGCCAACTCCTATCTCTACGTCACCCGCGCGATGGATTATTTCGACCTCGCGGCGGACCATGGCGGCTCGCTCGCCAACGCCTTCCGGGGCACGAAGACGCGCTTCTGCGTGGTCTCGTTCACCTCCGACTGGCTGTTCCCGACCGAGGGCTCCCGCCAGATCGTGCATGCGCTGAACGCGGCAGCCGCCAACGTGTCGTTCGTCGAGATCGAGACCGACAAGGGCCACGACGCCTTCCTGCTCGACGTGCCGGAACTGATCGCGACCACGGGCGGTTTTCTCGACGCGGCCGCCAAGGTGCGCGGCCTGCGCTGAGGACCTCGCCCGCCGCATCGGAGAGACCCCGATGGAAGACGCGTTCCGCCGTCCCGCCTTCACGCCCTCGGTGTTCTACAGGGACCCGGCCACGGCGCTCGACTGGCTCCAGAAGGCGTTCGGCTTCGAACGCTTCATGGTGATTTCGGACGATTCCGACGCGATCGCGCACGCCGAGATGAGGTTTCGCGGCGGCTACGTCTATGTCGGCGCGCCCTGGAACGACCACGTGACGACCCCGGCCGGGACCGGCGGGCGCTGCACGCAATATGTCCACGTCCTTCTCGACGAGGACCTCGACGCCCATTGCGCCCGGGCGCGCGCCGCGGGCGCCGAGATCCTGATGGAGCCGCAGGACCAGTTCTACGGCGACCGCACCTATCAGGCGCGCGACCCGGAGGGCCATGTCTGGACCTTCGGCCGGCCGGAGCGGCGCGTCTCCCGCGAGGAGGCGGAAGCCGCGAGCGGGCTGAAGATCGACGGCTGGGCCTGAAGCCTGTTTGGCCCGAAGGCGCCGCCCGGCGGGACGCCGGCTTGCAGCGGCGCAACTGGCGGGGTCGTTCCTGCCGTGATAGCGGCGGCGCGTCATGTCGACGACGCCCTCAGCCTCCTCGCCCGATCCGGAAGCCGCACGGCTCGCCTCTCCGCAGCCCGCCGGCGCGGCGTGGGTCGGCTACGCGCTCGCGGCCGCCGGCGCGATCCTGTTCTCGGCCAAGGGCGTCATCATCAAGTTCGCCTACGCCGAGGGCGTCGACACCGAGACGCTGCTCGCCCTGCGCATGGGGCTGTCGGTCCCGGTCTATGTCGCGATCGGACTGTTCTCGGTCGCGCGCGAGGGGCGGCCGCAGGCGCTCGACGGACGGCGCTTCGCGGGCGTTCTCGCGATCGGGCTGCTCGGCTACTGGTTCGCGTCCTACACCGACTTCCTCGGCCTCGCCTACATCTCCGCGCCGTTCGAGCGGCTGATCCTGTTCACCTATCCGCTGTTCACCGTGCTGCTCGGCGCGGCCTTCTTCGGCCAGCCGTTCCGGCTCCGGGCGCTCGCCGCCTTCGGCTTGAGCTACGCCGGGCTCGCGCTGGTGTTCCTCAAGGACATGGAGATCTCCGGCGTCGAGGCGACCCGCACTGGCGCGGCGCTGGTGCTCGCATCGGCGGTCGCCTTCGCGCTCTACCAGCTTCTCGCGAAGCCCCGGATCGGCCTTGTGGGCCCAAAGCTCTTCACCTGCATCGCGATGTCGGGCGCGGCGATCGGCGCGATCGTCCAGTTCCTGCTGGTGCGGGACCTGTCGGTTCTGGCGTCGCTTTCGGCCCGCGCCTGGACCGTCGCGCTCGTGCTCGCCTTCGTCGGCACGCTGCTGCCGAGCTTCCTGCTGAGCGCGGCGCTCCACCGCATCACCGCGCAGGCGAACGCCGTGATCGGCACGGTGAGCCCGGTGGCGACGCTCGCGCTCGCGGCGCTGCTGCTCGGCGAGCGGGTGACCGCCGTCGACCTCGCGGGCGCGGCGCTGGTGCTCGCCGGCGTCGGCTGGTTCACGCTGGCCGACCGGCGCTGACGCGGCGACCGTCCCGGAGGACGGTTCGCGCGGCGACGGCCGGCGCTCAGAACACGTTGGGATAGATGTAGAGCAGGATCACGCGCTGGATCAGGATGATCAGCAGCAGCACGATCACCGGCGAGATGTCGATGCCGCCCATGGAGGGCAGGGCGTTGCGGATCGGCCGCAGCACCGGCTCGGTGATCCGGTAGAGGAAGTCCCAGATCGTCGCGACGACCTGGTTCCGGGTGTTCACGACGTTGAAGGCGATGAGCCAGGACAGGATCGCCGAGACGATCAGCACCCACCAGTACAGGTTCAGCGCGAGCAGGATGACGTCGAGGATCGCTTTCATTCCTGTCGCGGGTCCCTTGAAAACGGTTGCGGAAGCCGTCCGGCGCGGCGGCGGACCGAGGTGTAGCCGTCGCGCTGCGCCGCGGCAAGACGAGCGGCGCGCGAGGGCCGCGAAGCGTGAACCGGCGACGCCCGAAGACGCCCGCCTCGCCGGAGAAGACGGCGGAACGCGGCGTGGGCGCCGACGGCAGGTTTTGGGCGCGACGGCCGCATGGCGGGATGGCCTCCGGAACCCGCTCGCGCCGCCTTGACAGCCCCCCGGCCCGCCACCTAAATGGCGCGCCTTCGGGACGCGGGGCCGTAGCTCAGTTGGGAGAGCGCTGCAATCGCACTGCAGAGGTCAGGGGTTCGAATCCCCTCGGCTCCACCAGCCTCCCGAAGACGATGCTCCTGACAATCGACGCCGTTCTCCGACCTCTGCGCGCTTCGAGCGCTCAGCGGCCGGCGGCCGCCTGACGCTCCGCTTTCAGGCGCTCCGATTCGGCGCGCTTGGTCGCGATCGAGGCGATGATCACGCCGGTGGTCACGATCGCGATCAGGATCGTGCAGACGGCGTTGATCTCCGGCTTCACGCCGAGCCGCACCGACGAATAGATCCGCATCGGAAGCGTGGTGGCGCCCGGGCCGGTGGTGAACTGCGAGATCACGAGGTCGTCGATCGAGAGCGTGAAGGCCAGCATCCAGCCGGAGACGATCGCCGGCAGGATGATCGGAAGCGTCACCACGAAGAAGGTCTTGAACGGGGTGCAGCCGAGATCGAGCGCGGCCTCCTCGAGGCTGCGGTCGAACGAGATCAGCCGCGACTGCACCACCACGGCGACGAAGCACATCGAGAAGGTGACGTGCGCGATCGTCAGGGTGAAGAAGCCGCGGTCCAGTCCGATCGCGACGAACAGCAGCAGCATCGAAAGGCCGGTGATGACCTCGGGCATCACCAGCGGCGCGTAGACCATCCCCGAGAACAGCGTCCGGCCGCGGAACCGGGCCATCCGGACGAGGGTGAGGGCCGCGAGCGTGCCGAGGACGGTGGCGAGCGTGGCGGAGATCAGGCCGACCCGGACCGTGACCCAGGCGGCCTCCAGAAGCTGCTCGTTGCGGAACAGCTCGCCGTACCAGCGCGTCGAGAACCCGCCCCAGACGGTCACCAGCTGGCTGTCGTTGAACGAGTAGATCACCAGCAGCACGATCGGCAGGTAGAGGAACGCGAAGCCGAAGGTGAGCGCCGCGAGATTGACGGCGGAGAGGCCCTTGGTCACTTCGCCCCTCCCAGTTCCCTGCCCTGCACGTTGTTGTAGGCCGCGATCGGAACGACGAGCACGAGCAGCAGCAGCACCGCGAGCGCGGACGAGACCGGCCAGTCGCGGTTGAGGAAGAACTCGTTGTAGAGCGTCTTGCCGATCATCAGCGTCTCGGAGCCGCCGAGCAGATCCGGGATCACGAACTCGCCGACCGCGGGGATGAACACCAGGAAGCAGCCCGCGATCACGCCGGGCAGCGAGAGCGGCACGGTGATCTGCCAGAACGACTTCCAAGCCGGCGAGCCGAGGTCGGCGGCGGCTTCCAGCAGCGTGTCGTCGAGCTTTTCCAGGCTCGAATAGAGCGGCAGCACCATGAAGGGCAGGTAGGAGTAGACGATCCCAATATAGACCGCCGTCTCGGTGTTCATGATGTAGAGCGGCTCGGAGATGATTCCGGTCCAGAGCAGGAACTGGTTCAGCAGGCCCTCGGGATTGAGGATGCCGATCCAGGCGTAGACGCGGATCAGCAGCGAGGTCCAGAACGGCAGGATCACGAGCATCAGCAGCGTCGGCCGGATCGACTTCGGCGCCCGCGCCATGCCGTAGGCCATCGGATAGGCGATCAGGAGCGAGATCAGCGTGGAGACGGCGGCGATCTCGAGGCTCGACAGGTAGGAGCGCCAGTAGAGCTCGTCGTCGAACAGCAGGCCGTAGTTCTCGAAGTCGAGCCCGGCCCACCAGTCCTTCACGCCCTGCCAGCCGTTCGCGAGATCGAGCAGCGGCACGTAAGGCGGCTGCGCGATCGTGCTGTCGGACAGCGAAATCTTCAGGACGATCAGGAACGGCGCGAGGAAGAAGAACAGCAGCCAGAGATACGGGATCGCGATCAGAAGCCGGCGCTTCATGCCGGAAGAGCCTTCGCGCTTGGGGAGAGCCGCGTCGGTCATGGGCGCGCGCTCCGCAAGCGCTGCGCTCTTCCCCCCTCCCCCTTGCGGGGAGGGGTCGGGGATGGCTCCGAACGAGGCGAAGAGGTTCTCGCTGCTCTACGCTGGACGGAAGCGCTCCATTCTGAGCCACCCCCACCCTTACCCTCCCCACAAGGGGGAGGGGACGGAAACGTCGCGGCTTCCGGTCGGCGCTTGAGCGGTTCTGGGTCCCGGCTCAGGGCCGGGACACGGGCGCGGCGCTCGTCCATCCCGCGCCTCACGAGGCCAGCGCCACGCCGGCGTCCGGCGCGAACCAGACGTGGACGCGGTCGTCCCAGGCGATGGGCTTGGCTTCCGTGCGGGTCATGTTGGCGCGGCTCACGCGCATGACCTTCTCCGAGCCGTCGATCTTCACCAGCACCACGGTCCAGTCGCCCATATAGGCGAGGTCCCAGACCTCGCCCTTGAGCACGTTCCGGGCGTCCTCGGGCGGCGGCTCGATCGAGATCCGCATCTTCTCCGGCCGGACCGCGAGCTTGACCTTCTGGCCGACCGAGGCGGCGCCTTCGCTCGCGAGCAGGAACTCGCCCGCCGGGTCGTCGCCCTTCACGCGGATCTCGCCGCCGCCGGCGCTCTCCACCGTGCCGTCGATCATGTTGATGTTGCCGATGAACTCGGCGACGTAGGAGCTGTTCGGCTGCTCGTAGATGTCGCCCGGCGTCGCGACCTGCACGAGCTTGCCGTGGTTCATCACCCCGATGCGGTCCGAGACCGTCATCGCCTCCTCCTGGTCGTGGGTCACGATCAGGAAGGTGAGGCCGAGCTCCATCTGCAGGTCCATGAGCTCGAACTGGGTCTCCTCGCGCAGCTTCTTGTCGAGCGCGCCGAGCGGCTCGTCGAGCAGCAGAACCTTGGGCCTCTTCGCGAGCGAGCGCGCGAGCGCCACGCGCTGGCGCTGGCCGCCGGAAAGCTGGTGCGGCTTGCGGCTCGCGAAGGGCGTGAGCTTGACGAGCGCCAGCATCTCCTCGACGCGCGCCGCGATCTCGGCCTTCGGCATGCCGTCCTGCTTCGGCCCGAAGGCGATGTTCTGCGCCACCGTCATGTGCGGGAACAGGGCGTAGGACTGGAACATCATGTTCACCGGCCGCTTGTAGGGCGGCGTGCCCGCGAGGTCCTCGCCCGCGAGCGTGATGCGGCCCGCGGTCGGCTGCTCGAAGCCCGCGAGCATGCGCATCAGCGTGGTCTTGCCGCAGCCCGACGGCCCCAGCAGCGAGAAGAACTCGCGCTGGTGGATGTCGAGCGAGACGTCGTCGACGGCGGTGAAGTCGCCGAATTTCTTGACGACGTTCTCGAAGCGGATGAGCGGGACGGCGGTCGGATCGAGCCAGGGCGCGAAGGAGCGCCGGATCGGACCGAGGGCTTTGTGGGCGCCGGATTTGGGGGCCATGAGGCGGGTCCCGGAGGAGGAGAGGGAAGAGGCAGGCGAAGGCGTAGTGCGTCATCCCGGACGACGCAGGAGGCGTCGAGCCGGGATCGTCGCGGCGCATTCTCCGGTTCGTTATGGTCCGGCTTGACCGGACCATCCATGCCGGGCGTGGAGCTCGACGTCCGGCATGGGTCCTCCGGTCAAGCCGGAGGACGACGCGGCGTTTCGGACGGTTCGCGACATCGCGAAGCGTCCTGCATGCGTTTCACCGCCCGCTCTTGGCCTTGGTCCAGGCGCGGGTCAGGGCGCGCTGCACCTTCGGGTCCTCGATCGCCGGCACCGTATAGAGCTTCGCCAGAACCTCGGGCGTCGGATAGATCGAGGTGTTGTCCTTGACCGAGGCGTCGAGGAACTCCTGACTCTTCAGGTTGCCGTTGGCGTAAGATACGAAGTTCGAGGCCTTGGCCGCGACTTCGGGCTTCAGCATGTAGTTCAGGAAGATGTGAGCCTCTTCCGGATGCGGCGCGTCGGCCGGGATCGCCATCTCGTCGAACCAGAGCTGCGCGCCTTCCTTGGGCAGCGAATACTCGACGTTGACGCCCTTGCCGGCCTCCTCGGCGCGGCTCTTCGCCTGGAAGATGTCGCCCGAATAGCCGACGGTCACGCAGATGTTCCCGTTGGCGAGCGCGTTGATGTATTCCGACGAGTGGAACTTGGTGATGTAGGGCTTGAGCTTGGCGAGATGCTCGGCGGCCTTCTCGACGTTCTTCACGTTCGACCAGTCGGGCGACATGCCGAGATAGGTCAGGACCGACGGCATCAGATCCTCGGGGCTGTCGAGGAACATCACGCCGCAACCCTTGAGCTTCTTCAGGTTTTCCGGGTCGTAGACCAGCGACCAGGAATCAAGCGGCGCGTCCGGGAACGCCTTCTTGACCTTGTCGACGTTGTAGCCGATGCCGGTGGTGCCCCACATGTAGTTGATGGAATAGGCGTTGTCGGGATCGTACTTGGCGATGCGCTGGTAGATCTCCGGCCACGTATTGACCAGGTTCGGCAGCTTCGACTTGTCGAGCTTCTGGAACACGCCCGCCTTGATCTGGCGCGAAAGGAACGTCGCCGAGGGGACGACCACGTCGTAGCCGGTCTTGCCGGTCAGGAGCTTGGTTTCGAGGATCTCGTTCGAGTCGAAGACGTCGTAGACGACCTTGATGCCGGTTTCGGCTTCGAAATCCTTGAGGATCTGGTCGTCGATGTAGTCCGACCAGTTGTAGATCCGCACTTCCTTGGCCGAGGCGGCGGAGGCCCCGAGCGCGAGACCGAGCGCTGCGAGACAGGCGCCCACGAAACCGTTCATCTTCATGCCCGAAACCCCTCGCGCCCTCGACCCGTCGCGAGAGCGGACAGGGTGAGGCTAGCGCTCCGCCTCGAAACGCACAACCGACGCTCAGGCCCAATCTCGCGGCGCCGCGCCCGATCGTCGGGCGCCCCCTGCGGCCAAACGAGGCCGCCGCGGGCGGATTGATTTGGCGCACGGGCTCAGGCAGGCTTCCCGCGCGGCCGACAGGGCCGCCGGCGGAGGCTTCCCTTCCGCCGCGGGGCCGCTTTCGCCAGAACTCCTCCCAGACCCGATCCGGGAGCGCGCCCCGAGAGCGTCGTCGCGCGATCGCAGCGGCGGCTCGCACGCGACGAAGCCGGCTCGGGTCGGCCGCCTGACGCGCCGTGTTCCGGCGGCGGGCGGCGCGACGACGACATCGAGCGGACGACATGAGCAAGAAAAAGCGGGCCGGCCTGCGCGACGCGATCGCCGACCGTCGCGGCGCCTCCGGTCTCGAAGAAGCGCGCGCATGGGTCGACGAGCGCGGGGTCGAGGAGCTCGAATGCCTCGCGCCCGACCAGGCCGGGGTGGCGCGCGGCAAGATCATGCCGGCGCAGAAGTTCTTCCAGTCGCCGACCATGAACATGCCGTCGTCGATCTTCCACCAGACCATCACGGGCGGCTACGCCGACGAGGACGAGCCGGGCGGCGGAGACCCCACCGACGCCGACGTCGTGCTCGAACCCGACTGGTCGACGCTCTCGACGGTGCCCTGGGCCAACGACCCGACGGCGCAGATCATCCACGACGCCTATCACCGCGACGGGCGGCCCGTTGAGGTGAGCCCGCGCGCGCTGCTGAAGCGCGTCATCGACCTCTACAATCACAAGGGCTGGTCGCCGGTCATCGCGCCGGAGATCGAATTCTATCTGGTGAAGCCCAACACCGATCCGGACTATCCGCTCGAGCCGCCGATCGGCCGCTCGGGGCGGCCCGAGACCGGCCGCCAGTCCTATTCGATCTCGGCCGTGAACGAGTTCGACGAGCTGTTCGAGGACATCTACTCGTTCTCGGAGGCCCAGGGGCTCGAGATCGACACGCTGATCCACGAGGAGGGCGCGGCCCAGATGGAGATCAATCTCCGTCACGGCGCGCCGCTCGAACTCGCCGACCAAGTGTTCCTGTTCAAGCGGACGATCCGCGAGGCCGCGCTCAAGCACAAGATGTACGCGACCTTCATGGCGAAGCCGATCGCGAACCAGCCGGGCTCCGCGATGCACATCCACCAGTCGGTGCGCGCCGCCAAGACCGGCGAGAACATCTTCTCCGACCCGTCCGGAAAGCCGAGCTCGGAGTTCTTCGCCTTCCTCGCCGGCACGCAGAAATATCTGCCCGCGGTGATGTGCGTGATGGCGCCCTACGTGAACTCCTACCGCCGGCTGACCCGCCAGTCCTCGGCGCCCATCAACGTGCAGTGGGGCTACGACAACCGCACCACCGGCATCCGCGTGCCGCCCTCCGGCGCCGAGGCGCGGCGGGTGGAGAACCGCGTGCCGTCCTCCGACGCCAATCCCTATCTCGCGATCGCGGCCTCGCTCGCCTGCGGCTATCTCGGGATGGTCGAGGGGCTGACCCCGACCGAGCCGATCGACGGCTCGGCGCACGGCCTCGACTACGACCTGCCGCGCGGCCTGCTGGAGGCGGTCTCGGCATTCGAGGACTGCGAGCCGCTGCAGGACGTGTTCGGCAAGACCTTCATCGCGACCTACGGCGCGATCAAGCGCGCGGAGTTCGAGACCTTCATGAAGGTGATCTCGCCGTGGGAGCGGGAGTATCTGCTGCTGAACGTGTGAGGAAGGCCGCCCCTCTAAATGAGGGGCTTCGCCGACCACACGACGTGGGGAGGTGAAAAGGTATTCGGGAAATCTTCGTCCAGGGAGGCAAGGATCTCTTTCTTGTCTTCCTTGACGAAAGATCTTTCATACCAATCTGGATCTGACAACGGAAATAGTCTGATTATAGCGGCGCAGACATCACTCCAGCCTTCAAGATTTTCGTGAACCAAACATTGCGCCCCTGGCCGCCCGACGTACGCGAAAACAATGCAATCTCTGACAAATTTATTATACGAACAGTGAGTATACGTAAAAATAGCCGTAACTCTACTCCATTTTAGATTGAATACTTCAATACCGTTCTCTTGCATTGACAGGCTATCGGCGTCGATGACGATTGATCCGCTGTCGAGCGGCGGCATCCGCGTCGGATCAAACTTCTTTCGTCGCTTCATTTCGATTTGGCTCCGAAGGCGATTCCGGTAGCGGCTCAATCCTGTGTCGTGAGTTCAATTCCGCGAGCGCATCTCAGTGGATCACGCGGATCTCGGCAATCCCGTAACCTCCCGTCCGGTCATGACCCCCGTCTTCCGCTTTGCTCCCTCGCCGACCGGTTTTCTCCATCTCGGACACGCGCTGTCGGCGATCTGCGTGTGGCGCGAGGCCGGAGCTGTCGGCGGCAAGGTGCTGCTGCGCATCGAGGACATCGATCCGCAGCGCTCGCGGCCCGAGCATGTCGAGGGGATTTTTGAGGATCTCGCTTGGCTCGGCCTCTCCTGGGACGGCGAGGTCCGCCGGCAATCCGAGCATCTCGACGACTATCGCGCGGCGCTGGAGCGGCTGGCGGCTGAAAATCTCGTCTATACCTGCCGCCTTTCGCGCGCGGACATCGCCGCGGCGCTGACGAAGGCTGAAGGCGAGACCCGCGCCCCATGGCCGCGCGATCCTGACGGCGCGCCGCGCCTGCCGATCCCGGGCGCCGGGCCCAATCCCGAAGAGACCCGCGAGGCCGTCCGCCTCGACATGGCCCGCGCTCTCGCGGCCCTCGGCGGCGAGACGCCGACATGGCGTGAACTGGGCTCAGGCCCGCAGGGCGAGACCGGGCTCGTGAGGGTCCAGCCCGCGCTCTGGGGCGACGTGATCCTCGCGCGCAAGGAGACGCCGACGAGCTACCACCTCGCTGTCACGGTCGACGACGCGCTCCAGGGCGTGACCCACGTCGTGCGCGGACAGGACATGTTTCACGCGACGTCGGTCCACCGCCTGCTCCAGCGCCTGCTCGGCCTGCCCGAGCCGGTCTACCGCCACCATCGCCTCGTTTCCGACGACGACGGGCGCAAGCTCGCGAAGTCGCGCGGCTCGCCGTCGCTGCGCTCGCTGCGGGCGCAGGGCTGGACTCGCGAAGACGTGTTGCGTGCGGTCGACGGGCTTTTGCAAGGCGGCGTCTTGAAATCGTCAGCGTAGGCCGATTTCCCTAGCCCGAGGCCGGACGAACGCGGCCCGCGGGGAGGACACGATGCCCGACGCCGAACGCGCGCGCGCAACCCTCATCCAGGAGACCGCGCGCCGCGCAGGCGCGGCGGCCGACGGTCCGCCGCCGGACTTCGTCGAAGCCCTGTTCGGCCGCAGCGCCATGGCGGATCTCGCGCCCTATCCGCCCGCCGCTCTCGCAGGGCTCGCGCAGGGCGCCTGGGCTCATCTCGCGAAACGCACCCCGGGCGGACACGACGTCAGCCTGACCGATCACGACTTCGGCGGCGCGGGCGACATCACGACGCTCGAGATCGTCAACGACGACATGGCCTATCTGCTCGACAGCGTGCTGGCGGAGCTCGCCGAACGCGGCGTCGGCGTGCGCCTCGTCGCGCATCCGATCCTGAGCGTCGAGCGCGACGAGGCGGGCCGCCTGACGGCGTTCCACGGCGACGCCGACAAGGCGGCGTTCTCGGGTCCGCGCGAAAGCCTGATCCACCTCCACATCGATCGCGTCGACGACCCGGCGGAGCGCGCCGCCCTGACGCAGGCGATCGACGAGGTTCTGACCGAGGTTCGCCGGGCGGCCGAGGACCTGCCGGGCATGGTCGCGGCGGTGCGCGACGCCGTCGCCGCCTTCAAGGAGACCCCTCCGCCGCTGCCCGTCGACGAAATCGCCGAGGCCATCCAGTTCCTCGAATGGCTCACCGACGGCGACTTCATCTTCCTCGGCGCGCGCGAATACGCGCTGAAGGGGGAAGGGGACGACGACTGGCTTGAGCAGATTTCCGAGACCGGCCTCGGGGCGCTTCGCGACCCGACCGCCCGCGTGCTCCGGCGCGGCGGCGAGCTCGTGATCCTCACGCCCGAGATCCGCGCCTTCCTGCATGAGAAGATGCCGCTGATCGTCACCAAGGCGAGCGTGAAGTCGAAAGTATTTCGCCGGCTCTACATGGACTATGTCGGCGTCAAGCGCTTCGACGGCGACGGCCGGCTGGTGGGAGAGCTCCGGATCGTCGGCCTGTTCACGGCGTCGGCCTTCGCGCGATCCGTGCGCTCGACCCCCCTCATTCGCCGCAAGGCGGCGCTGGTCACGGAGCGGGCGGGCCTCGACCCGAAGAGCCATTCGGGCAAGGCGCTGTCCACGATCCTCGAAACCCATCCGCGCGACGAGCTGTTCCAGACCGACGTCGACACGCTGTTCGAGACGGCGATGGAGATCCTCGCGCTCTACGAGCGTCCGCGCGTGAAGGCGCTGACGCGGGCCGACCGGTTCGGCCGCTTCGTCTCGGCGCTCGTCTACGTGCCGCGCGAACGCTACGATTCCAGCGTCCGCTCCCGCATCGGCGACCATCTGGCGGAACGCTTCGGCGGCCACGTCTCGGCCTATTATCCGAGCTTCCCGGAAGGCCCGCTGGCGCGCGTCCATTTCATCGTCGGCACCCCGTCGGGCGACAGGTCCCCGGTCGACCCGCACGCGCTCGACGCCGAACTCGGGACGCTGGTCCGCACCTGGACCGACGCCCTGCGCGTCGCGCTGGCGGAGCGCCGTTCCGGCGCCGCGGCCCGCGCGCTCGCCCATGTCTACGGACAGGCCTTCGGCCCCGCCTACGAGGCGCGGATGAGCGCCTCGGACGCCGTGATCGACATCGGCCACATCGAGCGGCTGAGCGAGAGCCGCGCCTTCGGCATCGATTTCTACGACCGGCCGGGCGAGACCGAACTGCGCCTCAAGGTGTTTTCCTACGGCGCGCCGATCCCGCTGTCGCGCCGCGTGCCGATGCTCGAGAACATGGGCTTCCGTGTCATCGACGAGCGCACCTACCGGGTCGATCCGGCGGGCCGGCCGCGCGAGGCTCGCGTCTTCATCCACGACATGACGCTGGAGCGGGCGAACGGCGCGGGCGTCACGCTGACGAAGGATCTCGACGAGCGGCTCGAGGCGCTGCTGATCGCCGTGCTGAACGGCGACGCCGAAAGCGACGGCTACAACGCGCTCGCGCTCGAAGCGGGGCTCGGCTGGCGCGACGTCGCTCTGGTGCGGGCGCTTTCGCGCTACCTCCGGCAGGCGCGGGTTCCCTACGACCAGGACTACATGTGGACGACGCTCGCCCGCCACGCGGGGCTCAGCGCCAGGATCGTCGAGCTGTTCTACGCCCGCTTCGATCCACGGACGGACGCCGGCCGCGACGACAGGGAGGCGGCGCTCGCCGCGGAGATCGAGGAAGGGCTGCAGGCGGTCGAAAGCCTCGACGAGGACACGATCCTGCGGCGTTTCCAGAACCTCGTGCGGGCCGCGATCCGCACCAACTTCTTCCAGACGGGCAAGGACGGGCGCGTGAAGCCGACCTTCGCCTTCAAGCTCGAAAGCCGGAAGATCGAGGGGCTGCCCGCGCCAAAACCGCTCTACGAGATCTTCGTCTATTCGCCCCGCGTCGAGGGCGTGCACCTGCGCTTCGGCAAGGTCGCGCGCGGCGGCCTGCGTTGGTCGGACCGGCCGCAGGATTTCCGCACCGAGGTGCTCGGCCTCGTGAAGGCCCAGCAGGTCAAGAACGCCGTCATCGTCCCCGTCGGCTCGAAGGGCGGCTTCGTGCCGAAACGGCTTCCCGCAGGGCCGCGGGACGCATGGCTCGCCGAAGGCACGGAGGCCTACAGGATCTTCATCAACGCGCTGCTCGACGTCACCGACGATCTGGAGCGGGACGAGGTCGTCCCGCCGACCGACGTCGTGCGCCACGACGGCGACGACCCCTATCTCGTGGTCGCGGCCGACAAGGGCACCGCGACCTTCTCGGACACCGCGAACGGCATCGCGGAGGCGCGCGGCTTCTGGCTCGGCGACGCCTTCGCGTCGGGCGGGTCCGTGGGCTACGACCACAAGGGCATGGGCATCACCGCGCGCGGGGCGTGGGAGGCGGTGAAGCGCCATTTCCGCGAGATGGACGTCGACATCCAGACGACGCCCTTCACCGTGGTCGGCGTCGGCGACATGTCGGGCGACGTCTTCGGCAACGGCATGCTGCTGTCGCCCGCGATCAGGCTGATCGCGGCCTTCGACCACCGCGACGTCTTCCTCGACCCGACGCCGGATCCGGCGGTCTCGTTCGAGGAGCGCAAGCGCCTGTTCACGCTCGGCCGCTCGAGCTGGGCCGACTACGACAAATCGAAGATCTCGGCGGGCGGCGGCGTGTTCTCGCGCCAGCTCAAGACGATCCCGCTCTCGCCCGAGATCCGCGCCGCGCTCGGCGTCGAGCGCTCCTCCGCGACCCCGCAGGAGCTGATGCGCGCGATCCTGAAGGCGTCCGCCGACCTGCTCTGGTTCGGCGGCATCGGCACCTATGTCCGCGCGACCACGGAAAGCGACGAGGAAGCCGGCGACCGTTCCAACGACGCCGTCCGGATCACGGGAGCGGATCTGCGCGCCAAGGTGATCGGCGAGGGCGCCAATCTCGGCGTGACCCAGAAGGGCCGCATCGAGGCCGCGCGCAAGGGCGTCAGGCTCAACACCGACGCGATCGACAACTCGGCGGGCGTCAACACCTCGGACGTCGAGGTGAACGTCAAGATCGCCTTTTCCGGCCCGGTGCGCGAAGGCCGGCTCGCGCTCGACGAACGCAACCGCATCCTCGCCGAGATGACCGGCGAGGTCGCGGCCCTCGTCCTCGCCAACAACTACGACCAGACCCTCGCGCTCTCGCTTTCGACCGGGGGCGGCGTCGAGGAGGCGGGCTTCCAGTCGCGCCTGATGCAGACGCTCGAAGCGCGCGGGCTGCTCGACCGGACGGTCGAGACGCTTCCCGACGACGCCGCGCTCGCCGACCGCGCCCGCGCCGGCGACCCGTTGACGCGGCCCGAGGTCGCGGTGCTTCTCGCCTGGGCCAAGATCGCGCTGTTCGACGACCTGCTCGAAAGCGACGTCCCGGACGACGCCTACATGGCGCGCGACCTGATAGGCTATTTCCCGACGCTCATGCGCGAGCGCTTCGTGGATGAGATCCGCGGGCACCGGCTGCGGCGCGAGATCGTGGCGACGAAGCTCTCCAACGCCATGATCAATCGCGGCGGTCCGGCTCTCGTGACGAGGCTCGCCGACCAGACCGGCGCGAGCCCGGCGCGGATCGCCGCGGCCTATGCGGTCGCCCGCGACGCCTTCGGCTTTGACGCGCTAAACGACGAGATCGACGCGCTCGACAACAGGATCCCGGGCAAGCTGCAGCTCGCGCTCTACGCCTCCGTCCGCGATCTGCTCGTCCACCGCATGGTGTGGTTCCTGCGGAACGTCGATCTCGCGGCCGGGGTCTCGGCCGCGGTCGAGCGGTTCCGGCCGGGCGTCGAGGCGATCCGCGAGGATCTGGACGCGGCGCTCGGCGAGGAGGTCGCGGCCCGGCGCCGCGCCCGGTCCGACGAGTTCTCCGCTCAAGGGGTGCCGGACGGCCTCGCGGACAAGATGTCGGCGGTGCTCGCCATGGAGGGCGCCTGCGACGCCGTGCTGATCGCCGAGCGCACCGGCCGCCCGATCGGCGACGCGGCCGCGACGCTGTTCGCGGTGGCGGACCATTTCCAGCTCGGCAAGATCGTCCAGGCGGCGCTCGCGGTGACGGCCGCCGACCATTACGACCGCCTCGCGATGGACAGGGCGCTGGACCAGCTCGGGGTCGCGGCCCGCGGCATGGCGGTCGCCGCGCTCGAAGCGTCGCCGGAGGCTGCCGGGGCCGACGCGGCGAAGGCCTGGGCCGACGCCTCGCCCGACGCCGCGCGGGTGCGGCGGGCCGTGGCCGAGATCGCGGGCGCAGGCCTCACATTGGCCCGGCTGTCGGTGGCCGCGAGCCTGCTCGCCGATCTCGCGCGGGAGACGGCGTAGCGCCCCGCCTCAGGTCCCGCGCGGCTTGGCGCGCGTCGTCGGCTGGGCGGCGGCGGGGTCCTCGGGCCAGGGATGCCTCGGATAGCGTCCGCGCATCTCGGCGCGGACGTCGCGCCATGAGCCGCTCCAGAAACCCGGCAGGTCGCGCGTGACCTGGATCGGCCGGTGGGCCGGCGACAGCAGCCTCAACGTCAGCGGCAGTTTTCCGGCCGCGATCGCCGGGTGGGCGCCGAGCCCGTAGAGCTCCTGCACCCGCACCTCGATCGCCGGCGCGTCCTCGCCCGCATAGTCGATCGGCAGGCGCGAGCCGGTCGGGGCCTCGAAATGGGTCGGCGCCTCGACGTCGAGACGGCGGCGGAGATCGTAGGGCACGAGCGCGGCGAGGGCGTTGGAGAGATCGTCCCCCCCGACCTCACGGCGCGCGGTCGCATGGGTCAGGAACGGCGCGAGCCACTCGGCCGCCGAGGCCGCGAGCGCGGCCTCGGACAGGTCCGGCCAGCCGGCGCCGGGCTCGGCTCTTGCGAGGAAGCCGACGCGCCCTCGGAGCGCGCTCGCGGCCGCGCTCCATGGCAGCCGGTCGATCCCGAGCCCCGCGAGCCCTTCCGCCAGCGCCGCCGCCGTCTCCGGGCCGGGCGCGACGGCGAAGGGACGTTCCGCCAGCGTGATCGCGCCGAGCCGACGGCGCGCCCGGCCGCGGACGGCCGCCGCCGCGGCGTCGAACTCGACCTCCTCGCGCGCCTCGATCCGGTCGCCCGCGGCTTCGAGCAGATCCGCCTCGCTCAGCGCCGCCGCCAGGAGAATGCGGCCGGACTGCGCCGCGCCGGTGATGTCGAGCGCGACGAGGAACGGCTCGCGCGCAAGCGCCTCGCTCTCGTCGAGCGCCGCGCCGCGGCCGTTCGCGAGCAGGAAATGGCCGGGCCGGCC
This sequence comes from Ancylobacter novellus, assembly GCA_003241695.1. Classification (GTDB taxonomy): domain Bacteria; phylum Pseudomonadota; class Alphaproteobacteria; order Rhizobiales; family Methylopilaceae; genus Methylopila. The sequence continues at coordinate 26,422 of QFPN01000006.1, forward strand.
GCCGCGCGCCTTGGCGATGCGTTCCGGAAAGCCGCGCGCCGCGACGAGGCCCGCGCGCGAGGCGTCGCCGGCTCCGAGTGAGGAAAAGAATAACCGCGACGGTTCCGCCCCCTCCCCCTTGCGGGGAGGGGAGACGGCGGCCGCCTGCAGCCAGGAGGCCGCGAGCCTGCGGGCGTCTTCGGCGCGGGGGCCGCGCTCGCGCGCGAACCGGTCGAGCCGGCGTCCGAGATCCGGCCCGTCGCCGCCGAGCCCGTGCTCGACCGCGAGCAGGGCGATCGTGGCGGCAAGCGACCCGTCGCCGGCCGGGACCGCGTCGAGCAGCATGCCGGCGAGCCGCGGCGGCAGGGCGATCGCGCGGATCCTGGCCCCGCGTTCCGTCAGCCGTCCGTCGGCGTCGAGCGCGCCGAGCGCGAGAAGCGCGGTCCGCGCCTCCGCGACGGCTGCGGGCGGCGGCGGATCGAGAAAGGCGAGCGTCGCGGGATCGGAGACGCCCCAGGCGGCGAGGTCGAGCAGGAATGAGCCGAGGTCCGAGGCGAGGATTTCCGGTTCGGCGTAGGCCGGGAGGCTCGCGGTCGCGGCCTCCGCCCAGAGCCGGTAGCAGACGCCGGGTTCGGTGCGGCCGGCGCGGCCGCGGCGCTGGTCGACGGCCGCGCGCGAGGCCCGGACGGTCTCGAGCCGCGTGATCCCGAGCGCCGCCTCGTGGCGCGGGGCGCGGGCGAGGCCGGAATCGACCACGATCCGCACGCCCTCGATGGTGAGCGAGGTCTCGGCGATCGAGGTCGCGAGCACGACCTTGCGCTCCCCCGGCCCGGCGGGCGCCACCGCCCTGTCCTGGGCGCGCGGATCGAGCCCGCCATGGAGCTCGACGACCTCTACGCCGGAGCCGAGGCCATCGAGCCGCTCCGCCGTGCGGCGGATCTCCGCGCGGCCGGGCAGAAAGGCGAGCACGTCGCCGCCCTCCTCCGCGAGAGCGCGGCGGACCGCCGCGGCCATGGCGTCCTCGACCCGCGAACGTGGGTCGCGCGGCAGATGCCGGGTCTCGACCGGAAAGGCGCGGCCGGCGCTTTCGACCACCTGCGCGCCCTCGCCCAGCAGGCGCGCCACCCGCGCGCCGTCGAGCGTCGCGGACATCACGAGGATGCGCAGATCCTCCCGCAGGCCGCCCTGCGCGTCGAGCGCGAGCGCGAGGCCGAGGTCGGCGTCGAGCGAACGCTCGTGGAACTCGTCGAACAGAACCGCGGCGACGCCCCGGAGTTCGGGATCGTCCACGATCATGCGGGCGAAGACGCCGTCGGTCACAACCTCGACGCGCGTCCGGGCCGAAATCTTCGAGCCGAGGCGGACGCGCAAGCCGACCGTTCCGCCCACGGCCTCGCCGAGCGTCGCGGCCATGCGCGCCGCCGCCCCGCGGGCCGCGAGCCGGCGCGGTTCGAGCACGAGGATCTTTCCGTCCTTGCGCCAGGGCGCGTCGAGAAGGGCGAGCGGAACGCGCGTGGTCTTGCCGGCGCCCGGAGGCGCGACGAGGACGGCCGACGGCGCCGCTTCGAGTGCGGCGAGCAGGCGCGGCAGCGCCTCCTCGACGGGCAGGCTGGCCGCCGCCTCAACCATTGGACCATTCGGTGGTTGCCGCCGAAGGCTCCGCTCCGCTACAGAGACCCGACTCGTTCAAGGGGACGTCCCAAATGCGCATCGAAGCCATCGCGATCGGCAACAATCCGCCCAGCGACGTCAACGTCATCGTCGAGGTGCCGATCGGCGGCGAACCCATCAAGTACGAGCTGGACAAGGAATCCGGCACGCTGGTCGTCGACCGGTTCCTCTATACGTCGATGCGCTATCCGGGCAATTACGGCTTCATCCCGCACACGCTCTCCGACGACGGCGACCCGATCGACGTGCTGGTGGCCAACACCCGCGCGATCGTGCCCGGCGGCGTCATCAACTGCCGCCCCGTCGGCGTCTTCAAGATGGAGGACGAGAAGGGGCTCGACGAGAAGATCATCGCGGTCCCGTCGCCGAAGCTGACGCTGCGCTATGAGCACGTGACGGACTACACTCACCTGCCGGAAATCACGCTCAGCCAGATCTCGCACTTCTTCGAGCACTACAAGGATCTAGAAGGCGACAAGTGGGTGAAGGCGCTCGGCTGGGGCGACGCCGCGGAGGCGCAGCGGATGATCGTTGAGGCGATCGACCGCGCCAAGGCCGCCAAGAAGGGCTGATCGGCCACCCTCCCCGAAGCCGCGCCCGTCCGCCTGCTTCCTTCGCCGGAAAGGCGCGTGGCGGACCCGCCGCCGCGTCATGCCCGCGCTTTTGCGCGGGTGTTAACGACTTGATCGTAAGGTGCCGCGGGAGCCGAAATCGTGGATGCCCGAGACATGCTCGGGCATGACGACGGCGGTTCGGGCGCATCGCGATCCACTCTCGTCTCCGCGGCGCTTCAGGAGAGCGGCCGCCGCACTGGAACGACGGCGGCGATCGGACCGGATCGCGTGACGCTCTCGCGGAAAGGCCGTCGCGCCCAGCCCCGCGAAGTTTTTCGATTCTTTTTTGAACCTTCCCCTTCGCCCCCGCGACAGACGGTCATCGGGGCCGCGAGAGGCGCGGCTCCCCCGAAACGCCCAAGGGGATCCGTCATGACCGTCTTCGCTTCGACCGCCCGCAAGGCGACCGCCGCCCTCCTCGCCGCCGCCGTCATGGGCGCGGCCTTCTCTCCCGCCGTCGCCGAAGCCAGGAGCGGCCGCACCGCCGCCTACATCGCGGGCGGCGTCGCCGGCGGGCTGCTGTTCGGCGCGATCGCCGCGAACGCGGCCCCCGCCTACGAGAGCGGCGTCGCTTACGAGCGCGACTGCTGGCTCGAGAAGCGCAAGCGCTACGACGCCTACGGCGATCCCTACTTCGTCAAGCTTCGGGTCTGCGACTGATCCCGCCCCAACATGGTCGCGAACCCGACAGGGCGGGGCCTTCGCCGAGGCCCCGCCCGACCCTTCTGGACTGCGTCGCTTCCGATCCGCCGCGCCGTCACGCCCGGCCGATCCCGATCTTATCGTCTTCCGGACTTCCTGATCCGCACGTAGAGCGCGCCCGAGCCGCCATGGGTCGGCCCCGCGGTCTCGAAGCCGACCACGACGCCCCGAGCCGCGGGCGACGACAGCCACATCGGCACGGCCCGGCGCAACACGCCGCGCTCGGCGTAAGCGTCGGCGCCGGGCGCGCCCTTGCCCGTGATCACCAGCACGAGCTTGTGGCCCCTCGCCTGCGCCCCCTGAAGAAAGGCGACGAGCCGGCGCTGGGCTTCCTCCTGCCGCAGTCCGTGCAGGTCGATGCGCGCGTCGATCTCCACCACGCCGCGCTCGAGCCGCCGGCGGAAGCGCGCCTCTAGCGGCGCGAGCGGCGTCAAGGCCGGCGCGGGCGCACGCTTGGCCGACAGCGCGGCCGGCGAGGCTTCGGCCTTCGGCGCCGCCTCCGGCTCCGCGAGAGGCTGGGGCGCGGCCAGCGGCGGGGCGACGCGGCGTCCCGGAAGCGGCGCGACGGTTTCCGCGACCTTGGCCCACAGCGCGAGCTCCGCCTCGCTCGGCGTGCGCCGCCGCCGCCCCGTCACGGCGCGCGCTCGCGCGGGAGAAGCACCACGAAGCCGGTCTGCTGCTTCATGCCGCCCGCGACGGCGCCTGCGGCGTCGCCGGTTCCGGCGAAGTAGTCGCCGCGCGCGGCGCCGAGAATGGCGGAGCCGGTGTCCTGCGCGACCACGAGCCTTCGGATCGCGCCGCCGTCCGGGAACCGGCCTTCGAGCCAGAACGGCAGGCCGTAGGTCCAGATCCCCCGGTCGACCGCGATCGAGCGGCCGGGCTCGAGCGGCACGTTCTGCGCGCCGAGCGGCCCGTCGGCGTCCTTCAGCGCCTCGTCGATCCGGAAAAAGATGTAGGATTGGTTCTCGCGCATCAGCGCGCGTCCGTCGGACGGGTTCTCGGCGAGCCAGCGGCGGATGGACGCCATGCTGGTCGAGCCCCTCGCGAGCAGCCCGCGCTCGACCATCAGCCGGCCGATCCCGGTGAACTTCCGCCCGTTGCGGCCGTCGAAGGCGAGCCGCACGGCGTCGCCGTTCGGAAGCTTGACCCGCGTCGAGCCCTGGATGTGAACGAAGAAGGCGTCGACCCGCTCGGCCCAGACGAGTTCGAGCCCGCGGCCCGCGAGCGCCCCGTCCTCGATCGCCGCGCGGTCGGGATAAGGCTCGTAGCCCGCGGCGCCCTTGCGCGCGCCGCCGAGCCCGTCCGGCACGCCGGGCAGCGTCCCGCCGTCGGGAATGGTCACGAGGTCGGCCGGGCGGGCCAGCAGCGGCGTGTCGAAGCGCGCCGTCCTCGTGCGCGATCCCTCGATCTCGGGCTCGTAATAGCCGGTCAGGACACCGGTTCCGACGCGCCAGGGCCGGAACTCACGCTCGAAGAAAGCGCGCGCCGCCTCAGCGTCGGGACGCCCCAAAGCGCGCGCGCGGGCGCAGACGCGCTTCAGCGCCTCGTCGGGCGGCTGTGCGGGGCGGGACGGCGGCACGTCGTCCCGGATCGCGCGGCAGGATCCGGCGAAGGCCTGGAACGCCGCGGCCTGGTCGTCGGCGGCCCAGCCCGGCAGGTCGGCGAAGGACAGGGGCTCCAGTCCCGCGGGGCCGGCGAAGGCCGGGGATGCGCCCGCCAGAAAGGCGAGAAGCGTCATGATCGCGGCCCCCCGGCCGCCCATCGCCCCCGCGGCTCCGTCAGACGGCTTCGGTCGCGACCAGCCGCCAGTTGGGATCGCGGGAATTGACGTCGCGCGCGAAGGTCCAGACGTCGACCAGATCGGCGATCTCGGTCGGGCTGCCGTCGATCACCTCGCCCGCCCTGTCGCGGGTCGCGGTGATCAGCTTCGAGACGAAGCGCACGGTGAGCTGGGCGGTCTTGCCGACGACGTCCGCGCCCGTGATCTCGGCCTTCTCGATCGACACGAAATTCGATTCCACGGTCTCGCCGCGGCTCTCGCGATCGGCGATCGCCGCCGAGAAGCTGTCGAACACCTCCCGCGCGAGCAGCGGCTTCAAGGTCTTGCGATCGCCGGCCGCGAACGCGGTCACGATCATTTCATAGGCGGCACGCGCGCCGCCGAGGAAACCGCGCGCGTCGAAGTCGCCCTCGGCCTCCGCGATGCGGTCCAGCCCCTGGGCGACGGGCGATCCGGGCTCGGCGACGCCGGCCCAGCGGTCGCGTTGCGGCTCGTCGTCGTCGGACGATGCCGCAGGCTGCGGCTCCGCGCGGCGCGGCAGCTGGGTGACGTTGTCCGCGGGCGCCTCGGCCTGCGGGCGGCCCACATAGGTGTCCTGCGGGCGGCGCTCGTTGCCCGTCCGGCTTCCGAGGACCGAGCGCAACCGCAGAAAGATGAACACCGCCAGGACGATGATGATGATCGTGTAGATGTCGAAGCCGTCGGTCATCGCGTCTCGCAGTTCGTGTTCGCCGGCGCCGCGCTGGTCGAAACGTGAAGCGCGAGGCGGAGGGCCGCACCGTATATGTGAGCAGAGCGGGCCGCTATTCCAGTCGCGTTCCCCGCCGCTTGAATTTCCGGGGGCGCAGCGCCCACATAAGGGATCCGCGCGGCTCGCGCATCAAGGGACGCTTTCACGGACACGTCATGCCACGACTTCTCGGTCTCATCCTCCTCCTGCCGGTCATGGAGCTCGTCGCCTTCGCGCTGGTCGCGTCCGCGATCGGGCTCGGCAAGGCGGTGCTGCTGCAGGTCGCGATCTCGCTGATCGGCGTCGCGATGCTCGGTTCGCTCGTTTCCGAGGCGAAAGCCAAGGCGCGGCGAAGCGGCGGCGGCGTCATGGCGTTCGCGCTCGACGCCGACCATGGCCTCCGCGGCCTCGCGGGCCTGCTGTTCGCGATCCCCGGCTTCATCACCGACGCGATCGGCGTGCTGGCGCTCGTGCCGGAAGTTCGCCGCCGGCTGCGCGGCTTCCTGTCCGGAGGGAAACCGGCGCCCGCGGCGGCCCCGCGACGCAGCGACGCGCCTGAGATGCTCGACCTCGACGCCCGCGAATGGCGTGAGGTGCGGCCGGCGGATCCCCGCAAGGCCTGACCCGGCGGTTCAGTTCGAGTCGTCGTCCGAGTCGTCGGCGTTGCTTGGCCGCTTGCGCTTCGGACGCTTCGCCGGCCGTTCGTCCTCATCTTCGTCGTCGCTCGAGGCGGCGCTCGCCTCCGAGCGCTGGAACAGGCGGAACTCCTCCTCGCGCTCGTCGAGGGTGAGCTTCAGCGACGACGGGCCGATCTGCGTGACCAGCCAGCCGTCGACCTGATCGCCGAGCCGCAGGCGTTCGACGCGGCCGCCATTGTCCACCACCGCGACCGATCCGTCCGGCCCTTCAACGACGCCCGCCAGCTTGAGTTCGGGCGCCGACGCCGGCGGCTCCTGCCGGGGCGGCGGCGGGGGCGCCGCCGCCGTCTCGACGACTGGCGGCGGTACGGGCCGGCGCCGCGACGGCGTGAACAGCGGCATGTCGCGGAAGCCCGACAGCGACGATTTCTCCAGCGCGGCGAGCGGGTTCAGCGCCAGAACCTCGGCGGAGGGAGGCGAGGGAGCCTCGACGTCGGCCGAAGCCGCCGGTTCTTCCGTCTGTTCCGTCGCGTCGGCTGCGTCGTCCTCGTCGTCGCCCTGAGCGACGGCCGACCCCGCGGCGAGCGCCGCGACGAACGCCGCGACGAAAAGCGTCGTCCGCCTCATGACGGCGTCTTCCTGTAGCCGCGCGCCACCAGGCTCACGCGGAGCGTCGGGTCTTCGGCGTCGGTCTCGCCGTTGGCGTCGAGGCGACGGGCCTCGATCCGCTCAACCGTGAGCAGCGGCAGCCGTGTCTCCAGGCCGTAAAGCAGGTTGAGCAGGCCGTCATTGGTGACGTCGAAGGTGACGCGCAGCTCGACGCGGCCGTCGTCCGGCGCGTCCGCGTCTCGGACGTCGCCCGGCTCCTGCGTCTCGATCAGCCTCCCGTCGGCGTCGCCGACCGCCTCGACCAGCAGCTTCTGCAATTCGGCGCGGGCAATCTCCGCGCCGTCTCCCGTCAGATAGATCGCGGAGGCGTCGAGGGTCTGGCCGGCGCGCTCATGAAGCCGCGCGACGCGGGCCTCGAGCGCCGCGACGGTCGCCTCCTGCCGGTCGGCGAGCACGCTGGTCTCGCTCGCCTGGAGAAGGCTCACGACCGCGAAGGCGAGCGCCCCGAGCGGCAAGGCGATCGCGAGCGCGCCGGTGACGACGCGGCGGAGGGGGCGCGGTTCGGCGCTCACAGTCCGGACTCCCGCGCGGGCGTGGCGGCGACGGGCGCGCCGGCGCTCTCGACCTTGACCCCATCGGGTCGCACGCGCGCCGCGAGAATCTCGAACAGGTCGCGGCCGTCAGGCGCCCGCGTCACGGGCGCGGCGAAACGCGTGTCGTGCATCAGCCCGCTGGCTTCGAGCCGCGCGATCAGCGCCGGCGCGGCCGCCGAGGAGCCGGCGAGCCGGATGCGGCCGTCGTCGATTTCGAGGTCACGCAGCGCGGTGTCGGCCGGCACCGTCCGGGCGAGGCGGTCGATCAGCGTGGACATGGCGTCGTCGGGGCGCTTGGCCTTGATCAGCGCCGCCTCCTTCGCGCCGGCCCCTGCTCCCGCGGCGGCGGCCAGCGTGCGCCGGGCCGCGTTCTGGCGCGTCTCGATGTTGGCGAGGCGAGTTTCGGCCGACCACGAGGCGTAGAGCGAAAGCCCGAGAACCGGAACAACCACGACCGCGGCGGCGATCGCGGCGAAAGCCACCATGCGCCGGGCGCGGATCAGCGCCGTGTCGCGCGCGCCGCGCCAGAGGTCGAGTTCGAGCGGCCGGTCGAGCGGCTCCGCGGCCGAGCCGATCGCCGTGGGTTCGAGCCCGCGCGCCGACGCCCTGGCGAGCCAGACGTCGGCGATGTCGCGGGAGGTCGCGGCGAGATCGACCGCGATCTCCCCGCCCTCGGCGTCGCCCGCCACGCGGTAGCCGTAGAGCGCCCTGTCGGGCGACCACGGAATCAGGCGCTCGAGCCTGTGCTCGATGATCGGTTCGAGATAGTCGCGGCCGGCGGCCGGCAGCGTCAGGCTGCGGTTCAGAACCTGTCCGACCGGAAGCCGGAGCTCGGTCGGCTGGCCGCCGCGCTTGCGCGCCGTTTCGGGCAATCGCTTCGGCGGCCCGTCGGCCTGCGCCTCGTAGAGCGCGAGCTCGTCGCCCTCGGCGACCGCGATCAGCCGGCCCCGGCCGCCGGCCTTGGCGGCGAGCGGCGCGGCGAGCGCCACGAGATCGTCGACCGCCGTCCTGAACACGCCCGAAAGCGACATGCGTCCGACCTTGCCCCAACCGGCCTCGACATACGCGTCGGCCTCATCCGGCACGGCGCTACAATGAAACCGCGACGGCGCGATGTCGACGGTTCCGCCCCGGACGTCAACCGGTCGTCCGCAGGACCTCCGAGATGGTGGTCATGCCGCGGCCGGCCTTGGCGACGCCGTCCTCGAGCATCGTGGTGAGGCCGCCGCGGCGCGCCGCGGCGAGCATCCCGGTCGGATCGGGATCCTCGCGGATCCGCTTCCGGACATCGTCGTCGACGCGCATCACCTCGAACACGCCGACGCGGCCGCGATAGCCGGTCTGCCCGCAGGCCGCGCAGCCTTGAGGGCCGAAGAAGCGCGCCGCCGGGTCAATCCGGAAGCCGCGTTCGGCGGCGAGCGCCTTCGCGGTCTCGGCCTCGCGCGGGTCCTCGCGCTTGCAGCGTTCGCAGAGCCGCCGCACCAGCCGCTGGCCGAGCACCCCGCGCAGCGCCGAGGCGAGCAGATAAGGCTCGATCCCCATGTCGGTGAGGCGCACCACCGCGTCGGTCGCCGAATTGGTGTGGAGCGTGGTCAGAACGAGGTGGCCCGTAAGCGCGGCCTGCGCGCCGACCGCCGCCGTCTCGGGATCGCGCATCTCGCCCACCATGATGACGTCGGGATCGTGACGCAGGAACGAGCGCAGCGCGGTCGCGAAGGTGAGGCCGATCGCGGGCCGCACCTGGGTCTGGTGGACGCCGGCGATCTGGTACTCGATCGGATCCTCGACGGTGACGATCTTGCGCGCCGGGTCGTTCAGAAGCTGCATCGCGGTCGCGAGCGTCGTGGTCTTGCCCGAGCCGGTGGGGCCCGTGACGATGACGATGCCGTGCGGCTCGGCGAGCAGCGCCTTGAAGGCGGCGAGATCGCGCCCCCCGAGGCCGATGCGCTCGAACTCCAGCAGCCGCGAGTCCTTCAGCAGGATGCGGAGCACGGCGGTCTCGCCGTACATGGTCGGCATGGTGGCGACGCGCAGGTCCGCCTCGTTGCGCCCGATGAACACGTTGGCGCGCCCGTCCTGCGGCAGGCGGCGTTCGGCGATGTCGAGGCTCGCGAGAATCTTCACGCGCGACAGCACCGCCGCGGCGAGATGGCGCGGCGCGACCTGTTCGGTCCTGAGATGGCCGTCGACCCGCAGGCGGATGCGGAGCTCGTCGCGGCCGGTCTCGATGTGGATGTCGGTGGCGCCGAGGTCGATCGCCCGCTCCAGGAGGTGGTCGACGAGACGGACGACGGGCGCGCCGCGCGCGAGGTCCTTGAGGGCCTCGACGGTGTCGGCGGGCGCGGCTTCCGCCGCGGCGCCCTGGGCCGCGCCAGTCCGCCCGGCGTCGGAGGCGGCCTGCTCGAACAGCAGGTCGATTTCCTCGAACGACACCACGACGAGGCGCGCGGGGGCGCCGAGAGCGAGCTTCACCGCCGCGAGCCCCTCGCCGGCGGGATCGGCGACCGCGACGCCCACGCCGCCGTCGAGCTCGAACGGATAGGCGAAAGCCTCGCGCAGGAAGTTGCGGGAAAGGCCGTCGATCCGGGGGCTGGCCGCCGCGACTTCCGAGAAGCTCATGCGCGGCAGACGGTGCAGCGTCGCGAGCGCCTCCGCGAGGTCCGGCGCCGCGACCGCGCCCGCGCGCCACAGCGCTTCGGCTTCGCCCGAAACGTCCCGCGCGCCGGCCGGTCGCTCCGCGGGCGGCGGCATGTCGACCAGCAGCCCGAGGCGGGTCAGGTGGCCGGCGAGCTCGGTCGGGGGCGGCGTCGGTGCGTTCATGTCGGCTCTTCGCTCCGCCCCGCGCGGGCGGGGCGTCAAGCGAAGCATATGCGCGAAGCCTCTGACGACAAAATGAACGTGCGGCGGCGCCTCGGAACCGGCGGTCGCGGTCGCGTCGAACGAAGTAACGTGCGGTCGATTACATGCCGGGCGGACACGCTCGCCTTCGGCGAATCACGGCCCAGCGGTCGATTTTCCGTCCGTCCTCGACGCCGCGACTGCGGATCGGGGTGTTGCCGTGGAACATCAAGACGCCGACGTCGACCCGAATTCGTGTTCCGGCGGTCGCGAGAGGACGTCGGCCCAGTCTTGGCGCGACAAGAAGAGGCTCGGGCGGGGCGCTTCGTGCGCCGGGTCGGTATCGAGGCCCCACGTCTCCGTCGGCGGCCATCCTGTGGATCGGCCGGACGGTCGCCCCGACACCCTTTCGTCGACGAAATTTTTCTTTCTTCGTTATTAAATGACGATCGCCAAGTTATTAATTTTTAGATGAGCAAGCATTGGATTTATTAAATTCATGTCAGCTTCATGTCAAAAGCATCCCTGCTTTAACCAATAGCTGAGCGGTCTCAACGGTTTGACTTTTGGCGACGGCGAGCATTGACTGTATTCTACGAAGCTCGGGGCTTCGTTTCGTTCGGGGTGACGGAAATGAATGCGGTGCGGTTGATTGGCGTCGGCGCATGCCTCGCCTTGCTGGTCGCCTGTTCGGCGACGACCGAGGAGGCCGGACCGCGTTCGTCGCTGCTCGACACCGGCCTGTTCACCAACCTCAAGGCGAAGAACCCGCGCTCCGAAGGCCGCGGCGGCCCGCTCGCGATGACCGTCTCCAACTCCGCCACGACCAGCATGACCGCGACCGACGGTCCCGCGGCCGGCGACGCGACGCTGAAGCGGATGGCCTTCGTTGGCGAGGACGCAGAGGAGTCCGGCGGCGGCCAGGCGGCGGGCGGCGGCGGCTCCTACCGGCTGAATTTCGAGAACGCCGACGTCCGCGAGGTCGTGCAGGCGGTGCTCGGCGAGACGCTTCGCATCAACTACACCATGACCGAGGACGTCTCGGGCAAGGTGACGATCTCCTCGCCGCGCGCCATGACCAGCGGCGAGCTGCTGTCCGCGCTCGAGGCCTCGCTCAACGCCAACGGCTTCTCGATGACGAAGTCGGCGGGCGGCTACCGCATCGCGCCGACGTCGGTCGGCGGCGGCGTGGTCGACACGCCCTTCGCGACCCAGCCGAGCTACGGCGTATCGGTCGTGCCGCTGCGCCACGTCTCGGCTGCCACCATGGGCAAGCTCGTCGCCGGCTTCATCACCGAGAACGACGGCCTCAGGGTCGACGCCGGCCGCAACGCCATGGTGGTGCGCGGTCCGGGCGCGAAGCGGCAGGAGGCGATCGAGGCGATCATGTCGTTCGACGCCGACTGGATGCAGAACCAGGCGGTCGGCATCTACGAGGTGCGACAGGCCCAGCCCGAGGCGGTCGTGACCGAGCTGAACCGCGTGTTCGACGCGGAGCAGAAGGGCGGCGCCGCGGGCGGCGTCATCCAGTTCAAGCCGATCAACCGTCTCCGCGCGGTCATGGTCGTGAGCAAGAATCCGGCGCTGCTGAAGCGCGCCGAGACCTGGGTGAAGCGGCTCGACCGCGACACCGCGAGCGGCGCCGAGAACGTCTTCGTCTACAAGGCGCGCTACCGCGACGCCAAGGAGCTCGCCCGCATCGTCACGAGCCTGTTCCGCGCCGGCGGCGACGGCGGGCGCGGCTCTTCGGCGAGCACGGGCCAGCAGTCGGCGAGCGCGAGCCAGTCCGGCTCCGGCCAGAGCGGATCGTCGAGCGGCTCCTCGTCCGGCTTCGGCTCTTCGTCGTCCTCCGGTTTCGGCTCCAGCTCGTCGATGTCCGGAGCGGACGCGGCGCGCTCGGCCCTGCAGGGGCGGTCCAATTCCGGAACGCAGTCGGCCTTCAACAATCCCAATTTCGACCAGCAGGGCGACGGAAGCTCGGCCGCGGCCGAAGGCGGCGGGGGCGATTCGATCGACCTCACCAGCCGCTCCCAGGGCGACCGCGCAAACGTTCTGGTGAGCGCCGACGCCGCCAACAACGCCGTCGTGGTCTACGCCGACGGCTACACCTACCAGAAGATCCACGCGGCGCTGCGCCAGCTCGACAGCGCGCCGCTCCAGGTCGCGATCCAGGCGACCATCGCCGAAGTGACGCTCAACGACGAGATGAAGCAGGGCGTCGAGTATTTCGTGAAGTCGGGCAATATCGGCCTGGGGAAGAACAACGGATCGCTCAGCCTGTTCGGCTCGACCGTCAGCACGCTCGCGTCGGCCGCTCCGGGCTTCAACCTGCTGATCGGCGCCAACGCCAGCCCCGACGTGGTGATCTCGGCCCTCGATCGCGTCACGGACGTCGAGATCCTGTCGTCGCCGTCGCTCGTCGTGGCGGAGAACCAGCCGGCCAACTTCCAGGTCGGCGACGAGGTGCCTATCACGACCCGTCAGGCCCAGAGCGTCGAGAATCCGGATTCCCCGCTCGTCAACTCGGTCGAGTACCGCGACACCGGCGTGATCCTGAACGTCACGCCGCGCATCGGCCAGAACGACGCCGTGACGATGCAGATCGAACAGGAGATCTCCGCCGTCGCGAGCGGGTCGAACACCCTCACCCCGACGCTCTCGAAGCGGCGCGTGGCGAGCAACGTCTCCGTCATCAGCGGCCAGACCGTCCTGCTCGCCGGCCTGATCTCAAAGCGCAACGAGCGCGGCCGCAACCAGATCCCGGGCCTCGGCGACCTCCCGGGCGTCGGCGCTCTGTTCGGGCAGCGCTCCCACACCGCCCAGCGCACCGAACTCGTGGTGTTCATCCGGCCGACCGTGATCCGCACCGGCGAGGACGCGCAGGCGGTCGCCGAAGAGTTCCGCTCGCGGCTCATCATGAACAAGCCGCAGGGACTTCGGCCGGCGAGCTACACGAAGTAAGGCTCCCATGTCGCGCGAAGCGTTGATCGAGACGGGGGTCGCCGCGGCCGCGCTCGGCCTTGCGGCGCTGATCGCTCTCGAACCGCGGATTGGCGGCCCGACGACCACGCTCGCGCTTTGCCTCGCGGTCAGCTGGATCGTCTGGAGCGACGTCCGCGATTTCATCATCCCCGACGGCGCGGTCGTCGCCCTCGGCGCGCTCGCGCTCGGCGCCCATCTCGCCGCCGACGGGCTGAGCTCCGAGATCGCCCTGCTGGCGCTCGCCGGGGGCGCCCTGTGCGGCGCGGCGCTGTGGGCGGTGCGCGAGGGTTACTACCGGCTGCGCGGGCATGACGGCCTCGGCTTCGGCGACGTGAAGCTCGCCGTCTCCGCCGGCGTTCTGGTCGGGCCGGCCGGCTTCGCGCTCGCCCTGCTCGCGGCGTCCAGCGCCGGAATCGCGGTCGCGCTGCTCAGGCGGCGCTCCGCCGACGCGCGGCTGCCGCTCGGCGCGCTCCTCGCCCCGGCGGCGCTTGCGGTCTGGATTTTCGGGTTCGACCGCGCCGCGGCGCTCGCCGGCTGACGCCGATGGCCCTGTTCGAATACCGGGCGCTCAACCCGACGGGCAAGATGGTGACGGGCTCCATGGAGGGGTCCTCGCGCGCCGAGGTGCTGGCGGAGCTCGACCGCGCGGGCTTCACGCCGGTTTCCGCGACCGAAAGCGACGGCGGCAAGCGCCGGAACTGGCGCGAGCTGCTGACGCCGGATCCCTCGCCCGAGCACATCACCGGCTTCACGCTCGACCTCGCGATGCTGCTCAAGGGCGGCGTGCCGCTGAACCAGGCGCTCGCGATCCTCACCCAGATGGAGCAGCGCCGCTGGCTCGTCCGTCTGATCGAGGAGCTGCACGCCGAGATCGCCGGCGGCAAGAGCTTCAGCCAGGCGCTCGCGCTCCACCCGCGCTCCTTCCCGCCGGTCTACGTCCAGACGATCGCCGTCGCGGAAAGCGCGGGCAGGCTCGAGGAGGCGCTGACCGACATCGCGACCGAGCGCCAGCGCAACGAGAAGCTGAAACGCTCCTTCACCTCCGCCGTGGCCTATCCGGCCTTTCTCGTGCTCGCGGCGCTCGGCGTGATGTCGTTCGTGCTGCTGTTCGTCATTCCCCAGTTCGAGGGCGCGCTGCAGGGGTTCCGCTCCCGGCTGTCGCCCTCGACGACCTTCGTCTTCGACCTGTCCCGCTGGTTCCGCGACAATGTCGACTTCATCCTGATCGGGATCGCGGGAACGCTCGGGAGCCTGCTGCTGCTGAGCAGGCTCGGGCGCGGCGGAAATCTGTTTGTGCGGCTTTTCGCCCGCGCGCCGCTGACCGGGACCATGCTCACCCACGAGCTCACCGTCACCTTCTGCCGGACGCTTGCGATCCTGCTCTCGAACGGCGTCCCGATCTCCAACGCGCTGCGCCTGATCCGCGACATCGTGCGCGTTCCGTCCGCCGCGACCGCGATCGACGCCGCGATCGCCGACGTGCGGCAGGGGCAGCGGCTGTCCGAGGCGCTGTCGAAACACGCCTTCCTTCCGGCGCATGTCACGCAGATGCTGCGGGTGGGCGAGGAGTCGGGCCGGCTCGCAGACAGCGCGTCGCGGATCTCGGGTTTTTACGAAGCGAAGCTCGACGCCAGCCTGCGCCGTCTCGTGGCCGTCATCGGACCCGTGATGATGATGCTTGTGGCCTGCCTCGTCGGCTGGCTTATCGTGTCGGTGATGACGGCGCTGACGAGCATCAACGATCTTCTGGTTTAGGGTTTTCGCGCATGATGGACTTTCGCAAATCGCGCGCCCGCCGCGCCGAAGGCCGGGACCGCACCGGCGGCTTCACGCTCGTCGAGCTTCTTGTCGTTCTCGTGATCCTCGGGCTCGTGATGAGCCTCGTGGGACCGCGCGTTCTCGGCTACCTGTCGAGCTCGCGCGAGCGGGCGGCGAAGCTGCAGCTGCAGTCGTTCTCGGCCGCGCTCGACCTTTATTATCTCGACATGGGCCGCTATCCGACGACCTCGGAAGGCCTGCAGGCGCTCGTCAAGGCGCCGGCCGGCCAGGACAAATGGGCCGGCCCCTACGTCCAGCAGGGCTCAATCCCGCTCGATCCGTGGGGCAACGCCTACGAGTACCGGACGCCGGGACGCACCAAGGCCTACGGCATCTCGTCGCTCGGCTCCGACGGACGGCGCGGAGGCGAAGGTGACGCGGCCGACATCGTCAACGACTGACGGCGTCCCGCCGCGGCGGGACGCGGGCGGCGGTTTCGCGCTGATCGAGCTGATGCTCGCCTTGGCGCTGATCGCGCTGGTTGCAGCCCTCGCCCTGCCGCGCGGCCGCCCCTTCGACGGCGGCGCGGCGCTGCGCGCCAAGGCCTACGAGACTGCCGCGCTGCTGCGCATGGACCGCGACGCCGCCCGCCTCCTCGATCGCGAGGTGGCGACGGTGGTGGATTTCGGTCGCCGCCGCGTCGCCTCCGGCGCCGCGCCCCAGGCGGTCGACATTCCGGACAAGATCCGGATGCGGCTTTCGGCCGACCGCTTTTCCGGCTTCCGCTTCTTTCCCGACGGTCGCTCGAGCGGCGGCGACCTCACGCTTGACGCCGGCGGCGGGCGGCGGCTCAGGCTGACCGTGAACGGCCTCACCTCCGCGGTCGAGATCCGCTCCGACGAGGGGCGCGGAGAATGACGCGGGGCGCGCGCCGGGCGGGCTTCACGCTGATCGAGACGCTGGTCGCGCTTGTGGTCCTGACCGTCGTGATGCTCGCCGCCCAGCGCGGCTTCGTGACGGCGCGGCTCGGCCTCGACCGGGCGCAATCGACGCTCGCGGCGGAGGCGGTGGCGCGCTCGATCGTCGAGACCGAGCTCGGCCGGCTCGCCGCGGCTCCCGGCGTCCAGAGCGGCGAGACCGACGGCCTCGCCTGGACGGTCACGACCGAGCCGATCGTGCTGCCGATCCCGCCTGCGCCGCCGCCGCCGACCGCTGTCCGCACCGCCGGCGCGGCCGAAGCGGCCCCGGCCGGCGCTCCGGCGTCCCAGTCCGACCCTGCGGACGCGCAGAAGCAGGCCGAGGAGGCCGCGCGCTGGCTGCCGATGCGGGTCACGGTCGCGGTCGCCAACGGGCGCGGACGACCGCTCGCGATCGAGACGCTGCATCTCGCCAAGGCGCCGTGAGATGAGAGGCGGCGGCCGCGACGGCTTCCTGCTCGCCGAGGCGCTGTCGGCGCTCGCGCTGTCGGCGCTGCTGATGGTCGCTCTGCTCGCCTTCACCGGCCTGCTGCGCCGCTCCGCCGACCGGGCGGCATGGCGCGTCGAGACGATGGAGGTCTCGGGCCGCACGGTGTTGACGATCGCGAGCGAGATCCGCCAGGCGACGCGGGCGCGCTGGGCGCCGATCGAGCGCGCGCCCTCGGCGGCGACGCCCACGCCCGCGGCGCAGGGCGCGCGGGCTTCGCAGACCGGCGGGGACGACGGCGGAAATCTGAACCGTCCCGCCCAGTCCGCGGGCGTGCAGGATCCCGACGCGCAACAACCACAGGGACAGCAGCAACAGCCTGACCGCGACTTCGTGTTCACGGGAACGCCCGACCGGATGATCTTCGCCCTCGCGCCCGAGCAGGCGACCGGGCTTCGGGCGCCGGTCATGGTCGTCTGGCAGTTCGACGCCGCCGGCGCGACGCTTCGCGCAGAAGGCCCGATCCGCCCCGAGGCGAAGTCCGCGGGCGACGTGCCGCTCGGCCCCGTGGCGCGGATCGAGCCGGGGCCGGAGCGGCTGCGCTTCGCCTATATCGACCGCGACCCCGCCGGTACCGAGCTGATCGTCGACGCGTGGACGGACCGTCGCCGCATGCCCGTCGCCGTGCGGATCGACCGTTCGGACACGGCGAGCGGCGTCTCGCTCGGATCGCTGCGCGTGCCGATCCTGCTCACGGGCGAGCCGGGCTGCGCGGCGCCGGACCAGGGCTTCTGCAGCCGCGTCGACCGCCAGCAGGCTCAGGGCGGATCTGCCGCCCAGCCCGGCCGACCGGCCCCCGGAGCGCCTCAGGGCGGAGAGCGGGAATGAAGCGCGACGGCCGCGGCGGCTTCATCCTGGTCTCGACCCTGACCGCGCTGCTGGTGCTCGCGGGCCTCGTCGCGGCCGTGACGTACCTCACCCGCACAGCGGTCGTCGGCGCCGCCGCCGCGCGCGAAAACCTCGTGATCGACGCGCTGCTGCAGTCCGGCGTCGAACTCGCCGGCTACGAGCTGTTCTCGCTCAGGCAGCCGCCGCATGTCGTCAACGGCCAGCGCATCCGCCTGAACGACGGGGCGATCACGCTGTTCGCGACCTCGGAGGCGGGCAAGATCGACCTCAACGGCGCGCCTCCCGAGCTTCTCGCCGCGCTCTGGGAGTCGATCGGGGCGCCGGGAATGCGGCCCGAGACCTTCGCGGCGCGGGTGATCGACTATCGCGACGCCGACGACGAGGTCTCGGACAACGGCGGCGCGGAGCTGCCGCAATACGCGGCGGCGGGTCCCCTGAAACGCCCCGCCAACGCGCCGTTCGAAACCGTCGACGAGCTTCAGAACGTGCTCGAAGTGACGGTCGATCAGGTCCGCCGGCTCGCGCCGCTGCTGACGGTGCACAATCCGGGCGGCAAGATCGCCGCGCTGGAGGCGAGCCCGATGGTTCTGCGCGTCATTCCGGGAGGCGCGCGGGCGTTCGAGGCGCTTCAGGCGCTGCGCGCGCGCCAGCAGGCGCCGGGAGACGGCGGCGAGGACGAGATGCAGCGCCTGCTCGGCGACGCCGCGAAGTTCGTGACGACGGAGACTGAATCGAAAGCCGTCGCCGTCCGGGTGGAAGTCGAGCGCGGCGACGCGCGGAGAACCCTCGACGTGATCCTGACGGCCTCGCGCGCGCCCGAGGCGCTCTATTTCGT
The DNA here is from genome assembly GCA_003241695.1 of Ancylobacter novellus. Taxonomy (GTDB): domain Bacteria; phylum Pseudomonadota; class Alphaproteobacteria; order Rhizobiales; family Methylopilaceae; genus Methylopila. The sequence goes on from QFPN01000006.1 coordinate 44,464, forward strand.
GACGGACAGGATCGCTCGCCCGACACAATAAGCCGGCTTATAATCTAGAAGCCCCGCATAGAAAGTTTCTCGAAAAGAATATTTCTTTCCTGATGCATTGACGGCGGCCGGCGCTCCGTCTAGCGTCCCGGTCGAGCGGCGAACGCCGTCCAGCATCAACCGGAGCGACGCGCATGTGCGGGATCGTGGGTCTCTTTCTCAAGGACAAGTCGCTTGAGCCGAAGCTCGGCGAAATGCTGAGCGAAATGCTCGAGGTCATGACCGGCCGCGGTCCGGACTCCGCCGGTTTCGCGGTCTACGGCTCGGGCGAGAAGGGCAAGGTGAAGCTCACGCTGCGCGCCAAGGACGGCTACGACTTCAAGGCGCTCGAAAAGACGATCGGCCACGGGGCCTCGGTCGTCGAGCGGTCGACGCACGCCGTGCTGACGGTCGACGCCTCGAAGGAGGCCGAGGTTCGCGCCGCGCTCGCCGAGATCCCGGATGTCGACTTCGTCGGCGCCGGCGAGCGCATGGAGCTCTACAAGGAAGTCGGCCTGCCGAAGGACGTCGCCAAGCGCTTCCATCTCGAGCAGATGTCCGGCACCCACGGCATCGGCCACACCCGCATGGCGACCGAGAGCGCGGTGACCACCAACGGCGCGCATCCGTTCTCGACCGGAACCGACCAGTGCCTCGTGCACAACGGCTCGCTCTCGAACCACCGCGGCGTGCGCCGCGTGCTTGAGCGCAAGGGCTTCAAGGCCCAGACCGACAACGACAGCGAGATCGCCGCGGCCTACATCAGCCAGCGCATGAAGGACGGCCGCTCGCTCGGCGAGGCGCTTGAGGACTCGCTCGACGAGCTCGACGGCTTCTACACCTTCGTGGTCGGCACCGAGACCGGCTTCGGCGTGCTGCGCGACCCGATCGCCTGCAAGCCCGCCGTGATGGCCGAGACCGACCAGTATGTCGCGTTCGGCTCGGAATACCGCGCGCTCGCGGGCCTTCCGGGCATCGAGAACGCCAAGGTCTGGGAGCCGGAGCCGGCCAAGGTTTACTTCTGGGACCGCAAGGCGGCCTGAGACACGACAATCGAGCATCCAGGGGAAACCGCCCGATGAACGCCAGCACCCAGAGCCACGCCTTCGACCTTTCGACGTCGACCGTGCGCGAGCTCAATTCCGCGCTCCATGCGCTCAAGGAAGGCTCCAACGCCTCCCTGTGGCGGGTAACCAACCCGCATGGCCTCCATGCGATCGCCGCTGGCGTCGACGCGCCGGTGACCGTCGAGGTCGACGGTCCGGTCGGCTACTACTGCGGCGGCATGAACAAGCACGCCACCATCCACGTCCGCGGCTCCGCGGGCGTCGGCGTCGCGCAGAACATGATGTCGGGCTTCGTCCACATCGAGGGCGACGCCAGCCAGGCGGCCGGCGCGACCGCGCATGGCGGCGTGCTCCTGATCGAGGGCAACGCCGCCGCGCGCTGCGGCATCTCGATGAAGGGCATCGACATCATCGTGAAGGGCTCGATCGGCCACATGTCGGCCTTCATGGCCCAGGCCGGCACGCTCACGGTGTTCGGCGACGCGGGCGAAGCGCTCGGCGACTCGCTCTACGAGGCGCGGCTCTACGTGCGCGGCTCGGTGAAGAGCCTCGGCGCGGACTGCATCGAGAAGGAGATGCGGGACGAGCACAAGGCCCAGCTGTTCGAGCGCTTCAAGCTCGCGGGCGTCGAAGGCCAGATCGATCCGAGCGAGTTCAAGCGCTACGGCTCGGCCCGCAATCTCTACCATTTCCATGTCGACAACGCCGGCGCGTATTGAGGCTTCAAGACGATGAACGAGCACGTCAAAAACCCCGCCGCCGCCCCGCGCACCCTGCCGCGTGAGAGCGCGACCTTCGACGCCTACACCCTGTCGGAGATCCGCCGGGCGGCGGCGACCGGCATCTACGACATCCGCGGCGCCGGCGCGAAGCGCAAGCTCCCCCACTTCGACGACCTGCTGATGCTCGGCGCGTCGATGTCGCGCTATCCGCTCGAGGGCTATCGCGAGAAGTGCGGCACCGACGTCGTGCTCGGCACCCGCTTCGCCAAGAAGCCGATCGAGCTGAAGATCCCGATCACGATCGCCGGCATGAGCTTCGGCTCGCTGTCGGGTCCGGCCAAGGAAGCGCTTGGCCGCGGCGCGTCGCAGATGGGCACGTCGACGACGACCGGCGACGGCGGCATGACGCAGGAAGAGCGCGGCCACTCGACCAAGCTCGTCTACCAGTACCTGCCGTCCCGCTACGGCATGAACCCGGACGACATCCGCAAGGCGGACGCGATCGAGGTCGTGGTCGGCCAGGGCGCCAAGCCCGGCGGCGGCGGCATGCTGCTCGGCCAGAAGATCAGCCCGCGCGTCGCCAAGATGCGCACCCTGCCGGAAGGCATCGACCAGCGCTCGGCCTGCCGTCACCCCGACTGGACCGGCCCGGACGACCTCGAGATCAAGATCGAGGAGCTCCGCGAGATCACCGACTGGGAGAAGCCGATCTACGTCAAGATCGGCGCCTCGCGCCCCTATTATGACACCGCCCTCGCGGTGAAGGCCGGCGCCGACGTCGTGGTGGTGGACGGCATGCAGGGCGGCACCGCCGCCACGCAGGAAGTCTTCATCGAGCATGTCGGCATCCCGACGCTCGCCTGCATCCGCAACGCCGTGAAGGCGCTCCAGGACCTCGGCATGCACCGCAAGGTGCAGCTGATCGTCTCCGGCGGCATCCGCAACGGCGCGGACGTCGCGAAGGCGCTGGCGCTCGGCGCCGACGCGGTCGCGATCGGCACGGCGGCGCTGGTCGCGCTCGGCGACAACGACCCGCAGTGGGAGGACGAGTACCAGAAGCTCGGCACCCACGCCGGCGCCTATGACGACTGGCACGAGGGTCTCGACCCGGCGGGCATCACCACGCAGAACGCCGAGCTGATGAAGCGCGTCGACCCCGTGAAGGCCGGCCGCCGGCTCGCCAACTATCTCGCCGTCATGACGCTCGAGGCACAGACCATCGCGCGCGCCTGCGGCAAGAGCCACGTGCACAATCTCGAGCCCGAGGACCTCGTGGCTCTGACCATCGAAGCCGCCGCCATGGCGCAGGTTCCGCTCGCGGGGACGAACTGGATCCCGGGCAGCGACGGCAAGTTCTGATCCGCCGGCCGGAAGGCGTCATCCCGGACGGCCGCATGGCCGATCCGGGATCGTCGCTCCGGAAAAGGCGCCTTTTTCTGAAGACGATCCCGGCTCTCGCTTTGCTCGGGCCGGGACGACGGGTGCGGCGAACGAGGCCCGACCAAGGGCCCATACGGGGATTGAGCGAATGGCGACCGATCTTGCCTCAGCCGCGAAAGAGCGCGGCATCAAATACTTCCTGATTTCCTACACTGACCTGTTCGGGTCGCAGCGCGCCAAGCTCGTGCCGGCCTCTGCGATCGGCGACATGCAGAAGTCGGGCGCAGGCTTCGCGGGCTTCGCCACCTGGCTCGACATGAGCCCCTCGGACTCCGACATGTTCGCGAAGCCCGATCCGGCGAGCCTCATCCAGCTGCCGTGGAAGCCGGAAGTCGGCTGGGTCGCGGCGGACCTCTGGATGGACGGCAAGGAGGTCGAGCAGGCCCCGCGCAACATGCTGAAGCGCATGATCGCGAAGTCTGGCTACGAGATGAAGTCGGGCATCGAGCCCGAGATGTTCCTCGTCAACGCCGACGGCACCCAGATCTCGGACGCCTCCGACACCGCCGAGAAGCCCTGCTACGACCAGCAGGCCCTGATGCGCCGCTACGACGTCATCACCGAAATCTGCGACGCGATGATCCAGCTCGGCTGGGGCCCCTACCAGAACGACCACGAGGACGCCAACGGCCAGTTCGAGATGAACTGGAACTACGGCCCGGCGCTCCAGACCGCCGACCAGCACGCCTTCTACAAGTTCATGGCGAAGTCGATCGCCGAGAAGCACGGCCTGCGGGCCACCTTCATGCCGAAGCCGTTCGTGAACCTCACCGGCTCCGGCTGCCACGCCCACGTCTCGCTCTGGGACGGCAAGAAGAACCTCTTCGAGGATCCGGCGGGCGAGCTCGGCGTCAGCCAGATGGGCTACTGGTTCATCGGCGGCCTGATGCACAACACCGACGCGATCTGCGCGCTCACCAATCCGACGGTGAACTCCTACAAGCGCATCAACGCGCCGCGCACGACCTCGGGGGCGACCTGGGCCCCGAACTCGATCACCTACACGGGCAACAACCGCACCCACATGATCCGCATCCCGGATGCGGGCCGGTTCGAGTTCCGCCTCGGCGACGGCGCGGCGAATCCCTACCTGCTGCAGGCCGCGATTCTCGCGGCCGGCCTCGACGGCATGGACAACAAGCGCGATCCCGGCAAGCGCCTCGACATCAACATGTACACCGACGGCCACAAGGTCCGCGGCGTGAAGAAGCTGCCGCTCAACCTGCTGGACGCGCTGCGCCTCTTCGAAAGCTCGAAGGCCACCCGGACCATGTTCGGCGACGAGTTCGTGAACGCCTATTCGAAGCTGAAACACCAGGAATGGAACAACTACTGTCGCACGCTCAGCCAGTGGGAGCGCGACAACACCCTCGACTGCTGACCTCCCGGGCCGGTCCGGCCCTCACGCTGGCGCGGCGGCCCTTGGGGGAGGGACGTCGCGCCTTTTTTCGTTCAGAGGCGCGCGTCGAACAGATCCGGGGCCTCCGGCCGCCCCGCGCCTTCGAGCGCAAGCAGGAAGGCCTTGGCGCGCAATCCACCCGCGAAGCCCGTCAGACGGCCCGAGGCGCCCACCACCCGGTGACAGGGCGCGACGATCGAGATCGGATTGCGCCCGTTCGCGGCGCCGACCGCCCGCACGGCCGCGGGCCGCCCAACGGCGCGCGCGATCTCGCCGTAGCTGCGCGTCTCGCCATAGGGAATCGCGAGGAGCGCGGCCCAGACGCCACGCTGGAACTTGGTTCCTCGGAAATCGAGCGGCAGATCGAAGGCGCGCCGGCCGCCGGCGAAGTATTCCGCGAGCTGCCGTTCCGCCTCCAGCAGCGTCCCATCACGATCGTCGCGCTCGAGGGCGCAGAGCGGGACGCGCCGCGGATCGTCGTTTTCCCACAGCACCGCCGCGAGACCGCGCGCGCTCGCGACGAGCATCAAAGCGCCGACCGGCGATGAAACGAGCTTGAAACGGAGTTCGCCGGGGACCGCCATGGCCCTCTCCTTCTTCTGGAGATAAGGCGTCGTCCGCGAAGAGGGAGTAACTGGCGCGCCCGAAAGGATTCGAACCTCTGACCCCCAGATTCGTAGTCTGGTGCTCTATCCAGCTGAGCTACGGGCGCGCTGTCCGGAAGGGCCTCAAGGCCCCGCGGGAGGCGACGTGTTAGCCGCTCGGGCGGCGCTTTGCAAGCGTCCGTGCGCAGCCTTCTTTCAAAGGCCGCGTCAGGCGCGGGCGCGTTCGCGCGCGCGGGCGCGCAGGTCGATCGGACGGTCCGGGATGGTGATGCGGAACGTCGCCCCCATCGTGCCCTCGACGAAGGCGATCGATCCGCCATGGGCGCGCACGAGCTCGGCGGCGATCGCGAGGCCGAGCCCGGTGCCGCCGCTCTTGGTCGACCCCTGGAACGGCTCGAACAGATGGTCGCGCGCCTTCTTGGGCAGGCCGGGGCCCGTGTCGGACAGCTCGATCACCGCGACCGCGCCTTCGCGGCGGCCGACGATGCGGATCTGGTCCCGGTCGGGATCGGTCGGACCCTGGCTCTCGAGCGCCTGCAACGCGTTGCGTCCGAGATTGAGCAGCACGCGGAAGAGCTGGTCGGGGTCGGCGTCGATCAGGAGCCCGCGCTCGACCGACGAGACGAAGCCGAGCGAGCCTCCGCCCGCGAGCCCGAGGCCGGCGCGCACGTCCTCCACGATCTCGGCCAGCGGCGTCATGCGCCGCGCCGGCGGCTGCTCCTGCGCCGCGCCGTAGGACAGCGTCGACTGGCAGAAGCTCACCGCCCGGTCGAGCGTAGCGACGAGGCGCGGCGCGAGCTTCTGGACGGTCGGGTCGGACACCGTCCCGAGACGATCGGACATGAGCTGCGCGGAGGCGAGCAGGTTCCTCAGGTCGTGGTTGATCTTCGAGACCGCGAGCCCGAGCGCGGCGAGGCGCGACTTCTGGGCGAGCTGTCCGTGGATTTCGAGCTGCATGCGCTCGAGCTCGACCTCGGCGACGCCGATCTCGTCGTCGCGGCCCGACGCCACCACGATCCGGCTCGCGTCCTCGGGGGCTTCCGCGAACTCGACCATGGTGCGCGTGAGCCTGCGGACCGGCCGCACGATCATCAGGTCGAGCGTGAGATAGACCAGCGCGCCGGTCATGAGCGAGATCACCAGCGACAGCAGCAGGACATTGACCGAGAAGGCGAGCATCGCCTTCCGGAGCGCGGTCTCCTCGACCACGATCTCGATCTCGTCGCCGGGCTCCTGGGCGTCGTCGACCACGCGCGCGAGGCGCTTGTCGCCGTTCAGCACCACGTCGAAGGCTTCGAGCACCGTCTCGGGGCCGACCGGCTCACGCCGGTCGATGGTGAGGGCGACTTCCGGCGGCATGTCGGCGACGGCGAGCAGGCGGCGGGCCTCGCCGGTCTTCAGCACGAGCGCGCGCGCGCCCACGACCTGCAGGAGCTTGCGCGCGAGCGGCTCGGCCACGGTCCCGTCCGGGGCGGCGTCGAGCGCGAGCGCGGCGGTGCGGGCCCGGTTGAGCTGGTCGTCGATGAAATTGAGCCGGAAGTTCGCCACGGAGGGCACGAAGATCAGAATTTCCGAGACCATGACGAACAGAGCCGTCAGGGCGAGCAGCTTGCCCGAAAGGCCCGGCCGCCCCGTCGGCGCCTGTGCTTGGGCGCGCTCCCCGCTCATGTCGTCACGAAGGTCATCGGGTGAGCAAGCTCGAGTGATCGTGGCGGCCCGAGGGCGAGCCGTCGGTTCCCGGGGTCACGAGGGGGTGATGATGGGGCCCGCGCCCGCCGCCGTCAAACCGCGCGTCGTCCGCGGCCGCTCGTTCTTAAGGTTTACGGAAGCTTTCGCTTCACGGCGGCCCGCCGCGGGCGCAGCCTCGTCCCGAAGCGCGGGTCGGAGACGTAGGAGAAGACGATGGCCGAGGTCGAAAGCGTCATGCAGCGGCTCGCCGAGGAAACCCGCCGCCTCCGGGCCGAGGTCGAAGCGAGCCAGCCGGAAACCGATCCCGAACGCGCGCTGACGCTGCGCAGCCTCGCGCTCGTCTCCGAAGCCGTGCTGAAGATCGGCCGCGACGTCCGTCAGATCCGCCTGCAGCTCGCCGAACGAAACTGAGCGCCCGTCGCAGCCTGCGACCGCGCGCTTCTGACGTCGATCGCGGGCGGCGGTCTTGCGGCGGTCTTTATGAAGCGCGCCCGCGATTGACTTGACGCCGGGCGCTCCCGTATAAGCCGCCGCATGTTCGCGCCCGCGCAGCCCGCGGGTTTTTTCGTTTTGGCCGCAAGCCTGACATGCGGTCCCCGCCGTTCCGGCGGATGGACCCTGTCGGCGCTTTCGGCGACCGGAGACGACGTTCGTGAAACGGACCTACCAGCCCTCCAAGCTCGTCCGCAAGCGCCGCCATGGCTTCCGTGCGCGCATGGCGACGGTCGGCGGCCGCAAGGTCATCGCCTCGCGGCGCGCCAAGGGCCGCAAGCGGCTGAGCGCCTGACCACAGGCGGCAGCAACGCCGCGCCCCGCCGATGACCACCCTCGCCGCCGACCTCGACATGATGCGGCGGCGGCGTGATTTCGTCGCCGCGGCGAACAAGGGCGTGAAGATCGGCGGCCCCGTCGTCGGACTTCAGATGCATGACCGCGAGGCGGCGGAAGACGCTCCGCGCGTTGGCTTCACCGTGACGAAGCGGGTCGGCCACGCAGTCGAGCGCAGCCGGATGAAGCGGCGCCTGCGCGAAGCCGCGCGCGCCGAGCTTTCCGGGAACGGCCGACGCGGCTGCGACTACGTGATCGTGGCCCGGCGCGCGGTTCTCGATGCGGATTTCGACCGCCTGAAGCGCGAGCTGCGCCAGGCGGTGAAACGCGCCCACGGGCGAAGCCCGAGCGGCGGCGCGGACAAGGCGGCGCCTCCGGCGCGCGGCGAGCGCGAAAGCGGACGATGATGGACAATCGCAACACACTCATCGCCATCGCCTTGTCGGTCATGGTCCTGCTCGGCTGGCAGTATTTCTTCGCCAAGCCGCAGCTCGACGCGCAGCGCCAGGAGCAGACCACCCAACAGGCGCTCACCGACGAGAAGAAGGCGGAAGCCGCGCCGGGCGTCGGCCCGCAGGCCGCGCCGCAGTCGGGCGCCGCTTCGCCCGCAGGCGCTCCGTCGCCCGGCGCGAAGCCCGGCGAGGTCAAGACCCGCGAGCAGGCTCTGGCCGCGGGTCCGCGCGTCAAGATCGACAGCCCCCGGCTCGACGGCTCCATCTCGCTGATCGGCGGCCGCATCGACGACGTCCAGTTCAAGGACTACCGCGAGACCGTCGACCCCAAGAGCCCCGAGATCGTGCTGTTCGCGCCGCTCGGAAGCCCGCAGCCTTATTATGCCGAGTTCGGCTTCGTGAACGGCGCCGGCGGGACCGTGAAGCTCCCGGACGGCTCGACCGAATGGAAGGTCGAGGGCGAGGCGCTCCTCACCGCCGACAAGCCGGTGACGCTCGTCTGGGACAACGGCCAGGGACTGACGTTCCGCCGCACGATCTCGGTCGACGGCGACTACATGTTCACGATCAGGGACAAGATCGAGAACAAGGGCGGCGCGGCGGCCGTGCTGCACCCTTACGCGCTGATCTCCCGCCACGGCGAGCCGCAGACCCTCGGCTACTGGTTCTTGCACGAGGGGCCGATCGGCGTGTTCGGCGAGGAGGGTCTGTCCTACCCCACCTACAAGGACGTCACGAACGGCCCGCGCACCTATAAGGCGACCGGCGGCTGGCTCGGCTTCACCGACAAGTACTGGGGCGCGGCGCTGATCCCGCCGCAGACGACGCCCTACGCCGGCCGCTTCGCCTCGACGACCGAGGGCGGCAAGCTCTATCAGAGCGACTACCTGCTCGACCCCGTCACCGTCGCGCCCGGCGCCTCAGCCGACGTCTCCGCGCAGCTCTTCGCCGGCGCGAAGCAGGTTTCGGTCATCGACAAGTATGACGCGCAGGGCATCCTGAAATTCGAGCTGATGATCGACTGGGGGACATACCTCCACCTGATCACCAAGCCGATGTTCTATGCGCTCGACTTCTTCTACAAGCTCGTCGGCAACTTCGGCGTCGCGATCCTGATCGTCACCCTGTGCGTGAAGCTCATCTTCTTCCCGCTGGCGAACAAGTCCTACGTCTCCATGTCGAAGATGAAGCTCGTCCAGCCCGAGATGGCGAAGATCAAGGAGCGCTGGCCGGACGACAAGCAGAAGCAGCAGCAGGAGCTGATGGATCTCTACAAGCGGGAGAAGATCAACCCGCTGGCCGGCTGCCTGCCGATCGTGATCCAGATCCCGGTGTTCTTCGCGCTCTACAAGGTGCTGTTCATCGCGATCGAGATGCGGCACGCGCCGTTCTACGGCTGGATCAAGGATCTCGCCGCGCCGGACCCGACCTCGCTGTTCAACCTGTTCGGCCTCATTCCCTGGGACGTGCCGCACTTCCTGCTGATCGGCGTGTGGCCGATCCTGATGGGCATCACGATGTTCTTCCAGATGCGCCTGAACCCGGCCCCGCCGGATCCGACGCAGGCGATGATCTTCAACTGGATGCCGCTGTTCTTCACCTTCCTGCTGGCCTCGTTCCCGGCCGGGCTGGTGATCTACTGGACCTGGAACAACCTGCTCTCGATCCTGCAGCAGTGGGTCATCATGAAGCGGCAGGGCGTGAAGGTGGACATCTTCGGCAACACCGCGGAGGTGTTCCGGAAGAAGAAGCCGGCGGACGCCACGAAGAGCTAGCGCCCGGAAGGCGTTCCCGACGGAGCGAAGCGGGAGCCGGGATCGCCCTCCAGACGACGCGCCGTCATGGTCCGGCCTGACCGGACCATCCGTCTCGGGCGTCGAGCGCTGCGCCGACGATGGGTCCTCCGGGCGAGCCGGAGGACGACGGCGATGGTTCCGGCGCTTCTTTCCGACGAACGATCCCGGATCGGCCTTCCGCCGTCCGGGATGACGCACTCCGGTCCCGAAGGCCGCACATGACCGACGAGACCGAACTCCCCGAAGATCCCTATCCCGAAATCGGCCGCAAGCTGTTCGCCGGCCCCTGCGACTTCGTAAAAAGCTGCGCCAAGCTCGACCAGCTCCCGCCGATGGAGCGACCCGAGATCGCGCTGGCGGGCCGCTCGAACGTCGGCAAGTCGAGCCTCGTCAACGCGCTGACCGGCCGCAAGACGCTCGCCAAGACCTCGAACACGCCGGGCCGCACCCAGCAGCTCAACTATTTCGACCTCGGCGGCCGCGCCTTTTTGGTCGACATGCCGGGCTACGGCTACGCGCAGGCGCCGGTGGAGCAGGTCGAGGCCTGGACCCGGCTGGTGAAGGCTTATCTGCGCGGCCGCGCCAGCCTCGCACGCGTCTTCGTCCTCGTCGACAGCCGTCACGGCATCAAGGAGGTGGACCGCGACGCGTTCTCGCTGATGGACCAGTCGGCCACGTCCTATCAGGTCGTGCTGACCAAGATCGACCAGCTCAAGCCGGCCGAGCGCGACGCCCGCATCGCCGAAACGCTCGCAGCGCTCGCCAGACGGCCGGCCGCCTATCCGGAGATTCTGGCGACGTCGAGCCGCGACGGCATCGGCCTCGCGGAAACGCGAGCCGCGATCGCAAGGCTGATCGACGAACGCCGCTGAACGCGGGCTTGGCGGATAGCCGCCGAGCCCATATGCGCCCGACGCCGCTGGGTCCCGGATGGCCGAGAAGCATTACGCCCATCTCGCACTGTCTTATGTGGCCGACACAATCCGAATCACGGCGCCGGATTTTAAGGTCGCCCGACGGAGCGTTAGAAACTGAGCGAAAGCGCCCCTTGGCACGATGTTATCGGCACGCCCTAGCCGCTTTTTGGCGGCCTTGGCGCGTTTCTCGGGCTTTTGGGCGTATTGTTCTTTGACGTACGGGGATGGGCTTCAACACGGACGACGGTTTCATCGTCGAAAGCCGGACCGTCGGCGACGGCCCTCGCGACCCCGTTCTGACACTCCTCGTGCTTGTGCTCGACGAGGCCGAGGCGCTTTCGGTCATCGGGGCGGATTTTCCGGACAGAACGAACAGCATCGCCGCCAGCCGGCCGGATCTGCGCGCGCAGGCCGCCCGGCTCGGGATTGAACCGGGGACCTATCGTCAGACGTAAGAGCCGCTCGGGAACCATGCGGCCGCTCGCATGTTGAGTCCGGTCTCAACCACTTGGGGGCGTTCATCATGGCGAGAAAGGCGACCGCCAAGAATTCAAGCGGCTCTTCTCTCAAACGCTCTTCGAAAAGCGAAGCGCGATCTCCGCAGACATCCGCCGCGAGCGAGAGCGCGGGTTCCTCCCGCCGCCCCGTCTGGACCGGCCAGATCCGCCTCGCGCTGGTCTCCGTCCCGATCAAGCTGTACCCGGCGACCAAGTCCGGCGCGCGGCTCTCCTTCCATCAGGTGCACGAGCCGACCGGCAAGCGCATCCGCTACGAGAAGGTCGTCCCCGGCGTCGGGCCGGTGAAGACCAACGACATCGTCAAGGGGTTTGAGGTCTCAAGCGGCCGCTACGTGCTGATCGAGGAGGAAGAGCTCGACGCGCTCAAGATTGAGGCCAAGAAGACCATGGACCTCGTGCAGTTCGTCGACGCCCACGAGATCGACCCGATTTGGTTCGACCGGCCCTATTACGCGGCGGCCGACGGCGATCTGTCGGAGGAGGCCTATGCGGTGCTCCGCGACGCGCTCAGAGCGACCAAGAAGGTCGGGCTCGGCCAGTTCGTCATGCGCGGCCGCGAGTATGTCGGCGCGATCAAGCCTTGCGGCGACGGGCTTCTGGTCGAGACGCTCCGCTTCGCCGACGAGGTGCGCGAGGGCTCGCCGCTGTTCGCGGACGTCGCCGACGAAAAACCCGACCCGGAGCTGCTCGACCTCGCCAAGGAACTTATCGGCCGCAAAGCCAAGGCCTTCAATCCGGAGGACTTCAAGGACAGCTACACGGTCGCTGTGCGCAAGCTGATCGAAGCCAAGCAGAAGAAAAAGGGGCCGATTGATATCGGCGAGGACGAGCTCGACGACGATCGCGGGGCCAAGGTCATCGACCTTGTCGAGGCTCTGAAGCGCAGCGTGAAGGGCGGCGAGCGGACGCCGTCCGCGGCCGCCGGGACGAAGCCCGGCGCCAAGTCCGCAGGCCGCCGCAAGGCCGGCTGATGGCGAGGCCCGCCGCGCTCGACGCCTACCGCGCGAAGCGGCGCTTCGACGCGACGCCCGAGCCGAGCGGCGACGGCGACGCGGAGGCCGGCTGGCGCTACGCCATCCAGAAGCACGACGCGACGCGGTTGCATTACGACCTCCGGCTCGAACTCGACGGCGTGCTTCTGAGCTGGGCGGTGACCCGCGGACCCAGCCGCAACCCGGCCGACAAACGGCTCGCAGTGCGCACCGAAGATCACCCGGTCGACTACGCCGCCTTCGAGGGCGTCATTCCGGAGGGCTACGGCGCCGGAACGGTAATGCTGTGGGACCGTGGTTCGTGGGAGCCGATCGGCGACCCGCGCGAGGGGTTGAGCGCCGGCAAGCTCGCCTTCCATCTCCATGGCGAGCGGCTCGTGGGCCGCTGGGCGCTCGTGCGGATGAAGCCGCGCAAAGGCGAGAGCCGCGAGAACTGGCTGCTCATCAAGGAGAAGGACGACGAGGTCTCCGTCCGCGGCGACGTTTTGAAGACGCATACGAAAAGCGTCTCGAGCGGCCGCACCATGCGCCAGATCGAAAAAGGCGCGTCGCCGGCCGAACGACCGGCGACGGCCTCGGGCGCGCCCGCCTTCGTCGAGCCGATGCTCGCGACGCTGGTCGAGGACGTTCCGCAGGGCGCCGAATGGCTGTTCGAGGTCAAGTTCGACGGCTACCGCGCGCAGCTCGCGGCGGCGGGCGAAGAGGTCCGCATCTTCACCCGCAACGGCCTCGACTGGACCGACAGGTTCGCGGGGCTCGCGGAAGCCGCGCGTAAGCTCAAGCTCGACGGCTGCCTGATCGACGGCGAGATCGTCGCGCTCGACGACAGGGGCGTGAGCGACTTCGGGGCGCTGCAGAACGCGCTCGACGCCGGGCGGAGCCGCCAGCTCAAGCTCTTCGCCTTCGATCTGCTGGTCGACGCCGGACAGGACATCCGCAAGCTGCCGCTCGTCGAGCGCAAGGCGCGGCTCAGGCGACGGCTCAGCTTTTCCAAGGCGCCGATCTATTACACGGATGATTTCGAGGACGGCGCGGCGGGTCTGAAGACGCTCGCGGAGGCGGGCTACGAGGGCGTAGTCGCGAAGCTCCGCGACGCGCCCTATCGCTCCGGCCGCGGGCGGGGCTGGCTAAAAGTCAAAGCGGGCCACAGGCAGGAGTTCGTGATCGTCGGCGCCTCGCCTTCCGACAAGGACCGGCCGTTCGCCTCGCTGCTCCTCGGACTGCGGGAGGAAGGAAAGCTCCGCTACGCCGGCCGCATCGGCTCGGGCTTCGGCGAGGCGGAGTTCAAGGCGCTCACGGCCGCCTTCAGGTCGCGCTGGCGCGACGAGCCGCCGCTCGCCGAACCGCCGCCCGGCGCGATCGGCCGAAAGGCGCGCTGGCTGAAGCCGGACCTCGTCGCCGAGGTCGCCTTTGCGGGCTTCACCCGCGACGGTCAGGTGCGGCACGGCCGGTTTTTGGGCCTGCGGGAGGACAAGCCGGCGAAGTCCGTCCGCCGCGAGCGCGCCGCGGCCGCGAGCGCCGCCCCGTCGCCGAAGCGCAGCGAGACGCCGGCCGCGCCGTCTGTCCGCATCACCCATCCCGAGCGCGAGCTCTATCCCGGCGTGACCAAGGCCGACGTCGCCGCCTATCTCGACGCCGTCGCCGGAAGGATGCTGCCCTTCGCGCGAGACAGGGCGCTCAGCCTCGTGCGCTGCCCGGAGGGGATCGACGGCGAGCGCTTCTTCCAGAAGCACGGCCATTCCGGCCTGCCGAAGGAAGTTCGACGCAAGATGATCGAGGATGGCAAGGGCGAGCCTTTCGAGGCGCTCTATGTCGAGGACGCCGAGGGGATCGTCTCGACCGCGCAGGTTTCGGCGCTCGAGATTCACGTCAACGGCGCACGGCTCGACCGGCCGGACCGACCCGACCGCGTCGTGTTCGATCTCGATCCCGACGAGACGGTCAAGTTCCCCGCGGTGAAGGACGCGGCTTTCGAGCTGCGCGACGCGCTGGAGGCGCTCGGCCTGACGAGCTTCGCGCTGCTCACCGGCGGCAAGGGCGTGCATGTGGTTGCGCCGCTAGGGCGTCGCCTCGGCTGGGACGTGGTGGGCGGCTTCGCGAAGGCGCTCGCGGCACGCTTCGCGGAGGCCGATCCGAAACGCTTCGTCGACACGATGACCAAAGCAAAGCGCCGTGGAAAAATCTTCATCGACCACTTCCGGAACGGCCGCGCGGCGAGCGCTATCGCGCCCTACTCGCTGCGGGCAAGGCCTGGCGCGCCGGTCGCCGCGCCAGTGACCTGGGGGGACCTCCGAAATGTCGACTGCGCCGACGCCTGGCAGATCGGCGACGTGGACGCGCTGTCGAGGGCCAATCCGTGGCGAGACTACCATAGGGCGAAGAACCAAACGATTGCCACGGCAGCGCTAAAGGCGCTGGAAGTTTATTGACATAGTCGCTGTGACCCTGATCTTCGCTGCCAGAACGACGGACCGGCCTGTGGGCAAGCGACGTCGTCATGCCGTGGGAGCGGCGAGCGGCGCGACCGGCGCTGACCTGCATCTGCCTCGGAAGGCCTTTCGGAATTGCGGACGCTCGTCAGCCCTTGAAGGCGAACAGGTCGGCGTCGGGGTCCTTTAGCCCGATCATCGCACGTTGAATGAGCTGCGCGGCGACGGCGCTGAATGTGATCCCGTTGCCGCCATAACCCATCACGGCGAAGGTCCGCTTCATACCGGGCGGCGTCCCGATCGTCGGCAGTCCCGTGTCGCTCTCTCCAAAGAAGCCCGCCCAGGAGAACGCCGGCTCGACGGAAACGTCGGGCAGCTTCGCCTTCAGCTTTCGTCCGATCGCGGCGATCTTCGTCGTCGTGAGGGCGTCGCGCTTCTTGTCGTCGTCGATCGGCTCGTCTTCGCCGCCGACGATGATCCGTCCGTCCGACGTCGTCCGCATGTAGAGGTATGGGTCCGCGGCCTCCCAGATCAGAGCGCGGCTCGGCCAGAGACGTTCCGGCTGCGGCTCCGTCGCCATGGCCCAGGTCGACAGGACGGAGTGTCCTTCCATCGGCACGAAGGACATCAGCTCGTATCCCGTCGCGAGAACGACCCATCGCGCCTTGATGTCCTGCCCGCCGGCGGTCGCGACGGTCACGCTCGCCCGGCCTTCCTCGACATCGATCGCTTCGACAGGCGCGAACAAGCGTGCGCCCCGCGCCATCGCTGAACGCCAGAGCCCGCGCGTCAGCCGCACCGGATCGAGCTCCGCGCAGCCTCCTGACACGATCCCGCCCTCCGCGTCGACGTCCGTCATCGCCTTGATCTCAGCCGCCTCGGCATAGCGCGACCTCAAACCAATGCGAGCGCGCGCCGTGGCCTCCTTCGCCAGCGCGCGGGCGTCGAGAACGTTTCCGGGAAGATAAACCGTCTCCCGCTCCTTCAGGCTACACGCGATTCCGAGATCCGCGATGCGACCGGCGAGATGCCCGACGGCCGCGGCCGAGCGCCAGTAAGCGCGCGCCGCGTCGGCTTCTCCGATGGCTTCGGATAGAGCCGTCAGCGGCTCGTCGATCTCAAATTGAAGGAGCGCCGTGCTGGCGGGCGTCGACCCTCTCACAAAATCGCGCCGGTCGATCGCGATAACGGACAGCCCGGCTTGAAGTGCTGCGTCCGCTACCAGCGCGCCCGACACGCCGCCGCCGACCACGAGCACGTCGACGGTCTCATTTCGCTCGAGCGGCGCCGCCGGCGACGGCGCCTCACGCCTGAGCCATAGGGGAACGCCGGATCGAAGGTCGCGCTTTGAGCGGTTGGTCAAAGGTGGCGTCTCCGGATGCGCTGAGCCTGTCGACAGATCTAGCGCTGCGCCCGGCAAAAGAAGCTCTTGGCGTCTCTGTGACGCGCGGCCAACATCTCGAAATTGGTCTATTCGGCGGCGTTTTTCGCCCTGTCGCCGGCCCGCCCTTGATCAGGCGGAGCTGGGCGAGGCCCGGCGGAAGATCGGGAGAAAGCCGCGGCCCCGCCAGGTCGGGCAGATACGCTTTGCAGCGCGGGCCGTCGGATTTCAGAAGCGTCAGTGAACGAAGCCGGAGAGCGTGGCGCTCGACGAAACGACGCGCGCTGGCCCATAGTCGCGAGCTTCATCGGGAGTGTCGTCGTTGTCGAACACGTGGCCAAAAAGTCTGTTGGCGCTCCCCTGCGCGGCCGTTCTTGTCGTCGCAGCCTATTTTGCGGCCGAAAGCTTCGACTTCTGGGACGACGAGGCCCTCGTCGGCGCTGAGCAAGCGCGCTCGTCGGAATGCGACGATGCGAACGCCACGATGGCCCGCGTGAAGAAGGGCGAGGACGTTCCTTCGGACATGATGTCCCGCACTCAGGCGGAGTACGTCTTGACCACGATGTCATGCCCGAAGGCCGCCCAATAGGCCGACGCTAAGGCCGGCATTCGATGATTCCGGAAAAGCTCTGCGCCTTCGCCGCCAGGTCGGCGGGCTTCAACGCGTCGCCGGGAGCGCCGAAGTCGAAGCTCCCCGAGCGCCCTTGACGCCGATTCCCGATTCAGTCGGTCTATGTGCAGGGGTGGGGGAAAATAATGGCTGATTTTCCACGCGGGATCTATCGAACACTGTCCCCTATCAGCCAATCGCCGGCGGTCAGGGTCGAATTTCGATCCGGAGAGATGGACATGCCGGAGACGCTTTACAGCGCCGAGGCCGTCAAACCGGCGCTCGACGCCCTTCCGAGCGTCGCGGAACACTTCGCTCGTGAACTCGCCGACGCGAGAGAGCTTTCGCCAGCGGCGTGAGCGCCTCAATATGGCCGCTATGCGGGAATAGCGTGACGACGTCGGATTGATCCGGCCGGCCCGGATCGGGCTGCGCGCCATATCTCCGATTTTCCGAGACATTTCCACGTCGCGTGACGCGCCCTCGCGCCGCATTCGCCGCGCGTCCAGAAGGACAAGAATGAAGAAGCATAAAGATACCGTTTCCGTCGCCTCCCAACCGTGCCGCGACGTTCCTTCCCCTGCGCCGTTGGTCGATTGGCGGCCGGAGCCCTGCGGGCTTTCGCGGGAAGAACTGCGGGAGATCGTCGCCGAGATCCTCGGCTGATCGCTCCCATAGGTGGAAGGCTCAGAAGGCCCGCCGTCACGGCGGGTTTTTTATTGACCGGGCGCCTGTTGAAGGATCGGCGGTCGCGCCAGCTCAGTCGGCCGGTCGCGCACCTAGCTCGGAAGCCTTCGCATCGCCGCGGGCATGCGTAAGCGCGAGCAAATTCCCAGAAGAACATGAACGCCCCGACGCCCCACGTTCGCCGTGAGAGGGTCGCGACCCGCGCGGTCGCCTTTTCGATCGCGCGCGTAGCGCTGGGCAGCGCGCCGCGTTCTTGGCTGGTCCGCGGCGCGCTGCCGCTAGCGTGCGGAGATCATCCACCCAATTATGGCCAACCCGATCAGTGCGAGGGCAACGATCGCTGTCGTACCCTCCGCCTCTCCATGGAGAATGTTGAAGAAGCTAACTTTCAGTTTTTCGGACTTTCTGCGCAACGGCTCGCTCCAAGAGGACAGCACTAGCCATCGATAGTGGACCGGGACCGGGCGGGACGTGTTTACGCGATCGCCGCGTCGCTGCGCCGTCTTCGGGTAAACCCGCCCTCTTTATAGCCTGCAATCGGGATACCTCTCGACCAGCCTCGTCAAGATGGGCCTCAGCAAGCTTTAAGAGCGCGATCTCTTCCTCCGCGGACCGAGACTTCTTGGGTATTATGTCTGCCGCCAACTTTGCGCGGTGAAGATGAAACTTCGCCGCCCAGTCCGATTCATGCGCAGCCGAATCGCCGTCCGGAGTTTCTTCGGGCAAACCCGCATAAACCGACGGACGCTCGCCCTGCGCCACCCGGATAATCGCACCCTGCATGCTCTCATTCCGCTGGCCGGTAGCGATTTCGTGAATAAGACCGGCGAAATGGCTAAAATCTGAACCAGGCATTGTAACGAATTTAGGCCCGTTGAACCTCCACGATAAGTATCGTGCGTTCTCAACGGAGTTTAGTTTTGGCCTTGACTCCGCCGGAGCTCTTGAAATGTACCGATCCGGTCCGCCGTCATGGGAAATATCTTCGGCCAATAACTCTGCCGTCAATCTAAATACGTCGATCGGCGAGATAATCGAAAAGTATTGAAGCGGCTCCCTGATATCCGCGTAGGCATCGTGGAATGCGTAGGAGAGCTGCCAATGACGACCGATCTCTGTGTTTATCTCGTCTAACAAACTTTCGATTCTGCGGACTGACTTTTGAAGTGCAGCTTTACTGGTCTGACGGCGACTCGCCTTAGTCATATCCGACGACTGAAGCGCTGAGGCGACAACCGCGTTGACAAAAAGTATTAGATCCAGCGGTTTGTCAGGTGAAATACATTCTATGAGAGACGGCAGTAACGCTTCTGCTCTTTCTAAAACGTCTTTTTCGATTGGCAATCGCTCTATACCACGCCAGCGATAGGCGCTGCATTCTTCAAATCCGCGAAGTCCTACCCACTTTCTATCGGCGCAATAAGCAACAATACGCTCGATGCTCGCCGCCGATAGCGTCGAGACAAAACTGCGCATCTTGCCAGACCTAATCCGCACCCACGGCATGGAAGAACCATACCCCAAATTTGGACCCTTCCACACCACAGGATGCAGAAAGCGCCGCGGCCCACCATAGTAATTCATACAGTAATTCTATCGCACAGCAGATAATCTGCTTGACGCTAAATCATTGAGCTAAAAGGTAATTTATGGCGCTCCCAAGGGGATACGCAGCCGCACTCATAGTCTATAACGATCGCAGTGGCTTACAGTAGGCCGTCGCCTCGCCGATGTACCATAAGCGCGTGCCTCCCGTCTAGAATTTGGGGTCACACGTTTGAAACCCCTCCCTACGTGGAGCGGTTGCGAGCTCCCCCCCGTGGGGGTGTTAGCGCTGGCGTTTTGGACGGGAGGCGTTCAGGTTTCTGATAGCTTGGTCCGCCTCTCGCTCAAACCTCTTGATCTGTCTCAAGACACCCTTGGACCCGAGCGCCTTCGCGGCCCGGCGTGCGTAAGACGAGAAGTTTCGCACCCCAATCGGGGAGAACCGCTTGCGCAGTTTCTTCGTGAAGACTGACTCAGCATATCCTGCCTCGATGGCTGCACGACCGTCTTCGCC
This sequence comes from Ancylobacter novellus, assembly GCA_003241695.1. Taxonomy (GTDB): domain Bacteria; phylum Pseudomonadota; class Alphaproteobacteria; order Rhizobiales; family Methylopilaceae; genus Methylopila. The sequence goes on from QFPN01000006.1 coordinate 64,073, forward strand.
AGTAATCCGGACTGCCCGCCGCATCTTCCGCCACTGACGAGCGAGAGAGCTAGCTCGAATAGTCGCTCCGCTCGGGCTCATATCAAATCCGAGATACTGGAACGATTGCGTCGCGGCCGGATCAAAATCACTGATCTCCGACTTATCGTCATTCAAACTAAGAGAGACGTTAGAAAGCAAGTCTCCCAAGCGATCCTTAAGCATCTCCGCATGTTCGTGCGGCGAGATGACGAGAATATCATCACTATATCTCTGATAAAGCGCGTTTGAATTAAAACAAGCCAACTGCATTTCCTTGTCGATGTCCAGCATGTAGAGATTGGACAAGCAGGCGCTAATTGGTGTGCCTTGGGGTACTCCAAACCGATCCTCATGCAGGCCTATATTTATCCCCGCAGCCTTCATCTCTTTGATTGTGCCTATGAGGCGGTAAGAGGGGCTATTAATACGATCTAGGAAAGCCTCGTGTTCTCTAATATTGGCAAGCTCTATATGTCGAAACTTTGTAACTGCCTTAAAGACGCTGTACCAGTCACCAGGCAACTCCTTAACATCTAGGAGCATTTTAAGCTTAGCTTTGAGAAGCTTGTGATCTAAATTATCGAAAAAGCCGGTGACGTCGAACGCCATCACTTTGCACGGCGCGATATCAAGCGCAAAAGCACGTGCCTGAGCGGCAAAGTCATAGTTGCTTCTGCCGAGCTTCCTATAGCCGATCACATTATCCGTCAGCCCACGACGACCGTACTCGGCCTCTAGCAATTCTGTAATCTTATAGGAATATAGCGAAAGGATTGCCGCATCTCGATGCGATGCGTAGCATATCATCCGAGACTTAAATCGGGTCTTATTCTCCTGTGGGCGATAACGTTTGATGCGTTTGATATAGCGTAGCAACGGAAGCCACGTATGTGACTGGACTGAACGTGGATCTTCAATGTGGCGGAGGAAGCTTTCGCCGACGGGCACGTCCAGATGCTTGTAGTTCCGTGCTCTAAACCAGGCCCGCAACTTGCGTCCCCTATTGCAAACTCCGGAGGGCTAGCTCTGGCCCCGAACCTCGGCAAATGCCGAACGCCCCCCGGACGCACGCCTCAATCCATCAGCTTGTTCCTGCTGTCTCCAAGCAGGCTTCCCCCGACGCGGGCCTCTAAACGCAAGGCGGTATAGTGTAGTCTTGGAGGTTCGAGCTATGCTCGATGTCTCATCGCTTCTCGGCGCATTCGCGCTCCCAACTCTCGTCGGGTTCATCGCGGCGTGCCGGCTTCGAGTTGACGTATCCAACGACCGTACCGACGGCCAATTCCGGCGGCTCGAAGAGGATGGGTGTTCGATCTCTGTTCTGCAAGGGCGGTGGAGATCGTTTCCCCAATAATAGTTCAACCGACCGGGCCGTCCGTTAGAGTATGCCCTTGCGGACATTTCGGGCTTCCAGCGCAGGGCTGTCCGCTAGGATTGACGCAGAGTCAGCGGACACATATTAAACGGACAGTATCTCATCGGACGGCAGGGAGCCGACTATGCAGACTGTGCTATACGCCCGCGTGTCCACGGCCGACCAGACGCTTGCTCATCAGCAGACCCAAGCTGAAAAGGCCGGCTTCAGGTTCGACGCTGTGGTTTCCGACCATGGCGTGTCTGGCGTCTCGACGAAGCTCCGGGAGCGCCCTGAAGGCCGCAGGCTGTTTGATATGCTCCGCCGGGGTGACCTGCTTGTGGTCCGCTGGGTGGACCGTCTAGGCCGCAACTACGCCGACGTGACGGAGACGCTTCGAGAGTTCATGGGCCGGGGCGTCGTGGTTCGGACGGTCATCAATCAGATGGAATTCGACGGGGCCACCTCAGACCCCATGAAGCAGGCTGTCAGGGACGCTCTCATAGCCTTTATGGCGGCCACCGCGCAGGCCCAGGCCGAGGCCACGAAGGAAGCGCAGAAGACTGGCATAGAGCACGCCAAGGCCACAGAGGGGACCTATAGGGGTCGCAAGCCGAGCTTCACACGCGACGCCTTCGAGACCGTGCAGAACCTGCTCGCAGCGGGACGGGGAGTGTCAGAGATTAGCAGCGAGACAGGCCTAACGCGGCAGACGGTTTATCGCATTAGAGAAGACACGGTGGGGGCAGAGAAGGCGCTGGCTTTGTGGGGACTGTGAGCGAGGCGAATGGCGGCGTGATCCCGACGTGGTCTGATTGGAGACCTTTTCCCGATCCTCGAAAAGGAGAAGATTTAACATCTCCTATTGGACCTGGATGCTATGAGCTCAGGCATCGACGGACAGACGAACTTATTCTATTCGGGATGTCATCAAATGTGGCGGCGAGGCTTTCTTCACTTCTTCCAAAGCCGTGGGGATGTGGAACGCGGAGTAATTCGGCCAAACGGGACTATGTGATGGCCGCTCTCGCCGACGTCGATTATCGCACGATCGCTACTACAACGCGCTTGGAAGCCTCCTTGATAGAGAACTCGTTTGACCGGAGGCGTTACCGCTTCCCGTCATAGGCTCCCCCGCGGCATTTGCATCCATCTCCCACTTTGCTAAGGCATTCAAACAAAACGACATACAGCGTTTCATCGGCGGTCCCATTCGCTTAGTAGCGCTCGCCTTGGCATAGGCCTGCATCGTGAGCAATATAGTATTGGGAAAAATATTCTCAGTCACCATGAGAAATTTTATGCGGCTGCAACCCCAAGGTCTTCTAGACGTCCGATGTCTTCAGGTGAGGACATTTGCAAATCCTCAAAATTACACACATTGACAAGCAGCCAATCTCGGTGGGTTGAATGCGTGGTGCAATCACGCTCATAGCGAGATGACCATCATGCAAGCTCTAGAAGAAAGAACTTATCGCGCTTTGATGTCTGGCATCATGGGCCTCATTGATGAGGTCTTGGGCGGGGGAGACGCGCAATGAGCGGCGTATTCGAGTTCCCCGCAGTCAGTCGTTCCCGTGGGCCGCTGGGAGAGGATTACCAACTGTTGATGATTTGCAGCATCCATGACGCTGCTTCAGTTGCTTGGAGGCTCAAGGACGTCGTAATTGACCGATTGGTTGCAGAGGGCGTGTTCACTGCTTCTGGTAAAGGCGGAACCTATGTCGCTTGTGCTGAGGCTCTGCCCCTATGCCTTGAGCGTATACCAATCGGCTCGAAAGTATCCCTTCTCTGCAAGGACGTCCCCCACGTGTTTCCGACAGAGTTTGGAGGGCGCGGCTATTTGAAGGACTGGAAAGATAAAGGTGACAAAGCTAAAGGTTTCAAAGGCAGGCCTCGTTGGAAAATCGTGTCCGAAGTGATGGACGCTCGTGGCCTATCTATCGCTTGCTGTCCGACCCAAACTGCCGACGCGGCAGATGATCTCAAAGCTCTGAAAGAGCGGGCTCAGGAGAGCAGCGGAGCAGAAGGCTTAGGGTACGAAAGCCCTGCGGATAAGCGAGACCGGGAGTTCCAAGAGGCGCTCGAAAGGAACGCTGAGCCAGAGTACGAGCAGTGAGCTCGGCCCGTCGAACTTCTCGCAAGGTCGTCCACCGTCTCGAAAGCGCTGCCGCCTCGTCACCCTCTGACATTCGCTGCGTGATCCCCGGATGTGGCCGTCTCGTGCAGCGGGCGGCGGGTAAAGGCTTCTCTCACGACCACTGCCGCTACCACGTCCAGTTCAAGAACCGGCATGGAAGCTACTGGAAGGCGACATACAGCGCCGCCCAGCTCGCGCCCTACCGCCATGCCGCCCGCATGTTCCTTGCCGCTTACCCAAAGCAGAAAGCAGGGGGTCTCCAGAGCGTTTGGCTCATGACCCTCGGGGCCAACTACATGGCCGTCCTCGAAGCCCGCAGTCGGTCACCCGAGGTCAAGGCGTCGGCGGCGCTCGCCCGCTTAAGAGACCACGACGTGCCGGCCCTGCGGATACTGGAATCCTACCTCGCGGTGTGCGCGGCGGTCGAAGACGACCCGATCAGACGGGGCGCGGACCTTGACGAGTATCGGCGCGTGCAGGCGGCCAAGGCCGTACACCGGCTAGCCTCAGGCGAACGCAAGGACTACGGCGAGTACGTGGGCTACTACAGATACTCCCGATCGTCCGGCCTCATGCTGCGACACCTAGGGGCCGCGCTCGACGAAGCCCTCGGGACGCTCGCGCGGTGGGGCATGGACAAGATACTAGCCGAGAAGCGGGCGGCGGACGCCAAGAGATTGGAGGCCGACAAGGCCGAAGCAGAGCAGCGGGCAGGTGAGGATGCCGAACGTTGGGCAGACGCGGTGGCCGCTGTGGATAGGCTCTTTCCGGTCAAGGCTCCGTGACAGCCGCGGGGAGTTTACCGTGCGACCAGGTAAGCGAGGAGTGGGACGCACAGTTTGTTGCGAGTGTCTCGCAGGAAGGGGATTTGTGGCTAGACCCCTGGCTTACCGTCGACCACCCAGCGGCCGATGCGATCGTCGCGAGGATCATGGCCCACTACGCGGTCGACCTCGCGCCGACCCGAAGACGCCGCCTGACGTCAGCCCAGACCCAGGACATTGAGACCGCCGCGAGGATCATCGTCGCGAACTTGGCACTTGTCGGGATGAAGGGCTCGAAGCGGTCGGCCGTAGTCGTCAGCAGACAGGCGAACCACTCCAAGCGCACGCGCTACGACAGCCCCCGAGTAGCGACCTTGCACGGGGTCCTAGAACAGTTGGCCGCGACCTTTGAGAGCGGTGGGGCGATCTCTCTTACGGTGTCGCGTGAGCGGGGCCGGGCAAGCACCATGAGCGCCGGCCGTGGCGTTCGCTCGGAGTTAGCTGCGGTGGATGAGGGGGCGTTCTTTCGGCTTCCTGGCCGCGAGGTCGTTCTCCTCCGCCACAGAGCTGCAAGCACACGCGGAAGGACCACTGCTGCCGAGCCCGTCGACTACCCCGAGACGAACCACACGCGGACGCTGAGGACCGACGTAGTGCGCGTGAACGAGATGATCCGGGGCGCAACGATCTCCCTCCTAGGCGACCCTGAGGGCCGTCCCGCTGGCCCCGCGCCGCAGCTCTACCGAAGCTTCGTGTGCCCCTCTGCGGCCGACGTCCGCTTCGATCTTGGAGGACGACTCTTTGGCGGCTGGTGGCAATCCCTCCCACGAGCCCGGCGCAATGACATCCGGCTTGATGGGGAGCCAATTGCAGATCTCGATTTCTCCAGCATGTTCCTGCGTCTTGCGTACCTTGAGGCTGGTGTGGAGCCACCGGCCGGCGACCTCTATGCTGACGTCCGTGGCCTCGAAGACCCAAAATGGCGGGAGGGCGTAAAGCAGGTCGCGTCGGCGCTGCTCTTCAGGACCACGCCTATGATCCGCCTGCCGAAGGACATGGGAGAAAAGGTCCCGCCGGGCATGACAGGCGGCGATGTCCGCAAGCGCTTGCTAGAGCGACACCCAAAGCTCGCCACAGTGTTCGAGACGGGCTGCGGGTTGCGCTTGATGTGGCGCGAGAGCGAAGTGCTTATGGCGGCACTTCTCGCCCTGGCTGATGCGGGGGTCTCTGTGCTTCCCATGCACGACGGGCTCATGGTGGCGGCTTCAAAAGCGAACGAAGCGACAAACGCCATGGAAGCTGCAAGCTTCTCTGTCCTAGGGTTTAGATTGCCTATCGCATTGAAGACGCTGGGAGATTAACGTCCCACCCTATACCTCTCCGGGTAGCCCCTTTGAGAGTTTCTCGGAGGAAGCTTGCGAGGCAGGCTTAGAGCCGCTGCTTCGAGCTGTAGACCCCCAAGCTCTCTCCTATCCTCATCGGCCGGACACCCCAAGCCGACACCCAAGCCCGGCACAACGCAGGCCGCGCCATGCTCACCTCAAGGGTGGGGAGGACTTGTAGTCGAACCTATCGAGTAGGGACCTAGAGGAGACCCGAGGGCTGGGGACAATGCATCGAGCGCTCCATCACTCCAAGCACGACACCCCGAGTCGACACCTCAAGCCCTACGCCGTGCCCGACATCATGCGGACAACAGGGACCCCGCAGGCAATCGTGCGCAGTGGGAAAGGACATGGGGTGGGCATGCTCTTATCCACGGTGTCACCGAATTGGACAGCATGGGGTAGGGCTTCGGGCAGCGCCATGAGGTAGGGGTGAGATGAGGTGGTGAAGGACACCCCACACCTGAGGCATGCACAAGGCCATGCACCGCGAGACCACCTTACGCCGGTCATTAGGCTCGGCTTAGGGACTGCATCACGTTGGGGCATGATGTGGACGCGAGGGCAGCGGCAGGGGTCACACGGTTGAGGAGGGAGTACCTTTCGTAGGCGCATCCACGAGGTTTCCCCCATGGCCCGGCTTGGGGTCCCACCTCAGGCCAGACACCGCGGCGGGCGCTTCAATCCTGCGCACCTCCCGAGCCAACGCCTTCGACCCAAAGCCCCGGCCGTAGACGCGCCCTACACCGCCGCCGCCAGCATGGCCCGTCACAGCGTCGTGCATCTCTTCTGTCAGGCCAGCGTCGCGGCCTAAGCGCTTGAAGGTGTGCCGGAACGAGTGAAAGACCTTCGTTCTTTCGGAAATGCCAACGGGGCCGTGTAGCCACCGGCTAAACCACTTGGACCAAGCGGCTGAGCGCTTGCCTTTCACGTCAGACTTCAGGTCCGGCCATAGAGGTGCCTCTGAGCCCGACTTGGCGCGACATGCGCGGTAGCGAATTAGGCCGATGCGCTCTAACTGCGGGTGGACGGGAACGAGCCGCCGAGAGTTGGCCGTCTTGATGCTTCGCCCCCCTGACGTCCTGATGTCCAGGAACCAAGAGCCCGCGGCATCGTCACGCTTTAGGTCGCATACTCGAAGTTGCGCGAGTTCTTCGAGGCGTGCGCCAGAGAGCAGAGATACGAGGGGCAGCCAGTAGGCCGCCGCGCCACCGCCACCCTTGGGAGGTGTGCCCCCGCTGTAGATGGAGGTCCCGAAGATCTTTCCAAGGTCGCTTTCGTCAAACGCTTGACGTTCGCCGTCCTGACGGGGGTCTACGTGAGACTTGATGCCCTTGAACGGGGTCGCGAACCCTTGGACCCCATCTAGTAATCCCTCCGCCTCCGCCTCGGCCACTATCCCCGCGAGGATCGCCAGCGTCTTGTTGACAGTATTGCCGTGGACTGCGGGGAGGCCCGAAAGGTCGGTTTGGAGGAGCGCCCTGAGTGGCATGCTTCGTTGTTTGGCGCTGAGGCCTGTCGGCTTGCGCTGAAGGGCGTTGCGGAAATCTCGCACCTCTTGCTTGGTAATCGAGCCTACGGGTTTATCGCCGACCCATTCGACGAAGTACCGGACAGCCGTCTCGGCCTCCCGCAACGTGTTCGCCGCCCGTTGCCGGCCACCCTTTACGGAGCTGCCCGTCTTCCACGATAGGTAGGCCTCTGAGAACTTCGGGCCCTTTGCCGCCGGGAGCGCGGCCTCTGGAGTGGGAACGTCGTTGCCCTGGCTACGGGCGAGCCTTGCCGCGGTTGCCCTCGATGCACCTTTCAAAATGGCCAGCGCCGCTTCGTAGTGCTCCGGGTCCTGATCGTCGTACCGCAAGCCTTTCCGCTTGAAGTAGACCTTTATGTCCCCCTCCAATATCGAAGGGTCTCTACCTGCGAACGCCTCGCGTAAAGCATCGGCCTCCTCTTCCAGAAAACTGTCGTAAGCGGCGCGATGGGTCGCGTTCATCCCGAAGGCCGGCCCTAGGTCTTCCAATCGGGGGGCGTCGGGTCGCAATCCCGGGAACCGCTCCTGAGCTGACTGGAAGATTTTCTCGCGGTGGTCAGCCGTTAGAAGTCCGCGCTTACCGTCGCCAGCCTTCCGCATCGTCTCGTCGAAAGCGAGTAAGTCGCGGTAGTGCTCGTCTTCAATCTCCTTCAGCGTTGGCAACTCCGCAGGGCGAGCGGCCTGTGGCCCGGCCTTAAGGAGCCGGGCGGCCTCCTCCAACGCCTCAAGCGTCTCGTTGCCCCGCTGCATGTTGAGCCGTTTGGCAACCGTAGGGTCCCGCGTCTTCAGAGAAGCCTTTATCTCGCGCTTGAAGTTGCCAGTAGCCGGGTTGACGAGCTGCGGAAAAGCGCTGCGGACGTGCGTCGGGGCCGGCTGCCCAGCGAGCCCGCGAGGCAGCGGTTTGCGAAACCAATAGGTGCCGTCTTTTTGACGCCGCATATAGCTCAAAGCCGTCATCGCAGTCGCCCTAGATTGTACCACGGGTTTGTACCGGGCGGCGACCTAACCCCTTCGAGAGGTTAGTAAATCAGCGATGTCAGAGACTTAGAGCATTTGGCGCTCCCAAGGGGACTCGAACCCCTGTTTTCGCCGTGAGAGGGCGACGTCCTAGACCGCTAGACGATGGGAGCCGCTCGCGGGAAGGCCGCTCTATAGACGGACCGCCGCGGCGCATCAAGCGGGTTCGGGCGAAAATCCTCGCCCGCGGGAGACGCCAGCCGCACGATCCTACGTTCAGGCGCTTCGCGGACGGCCGTCTCCGCTCTATCTTGCAGGACGGGAGGACCATCGGCATGACACGCAACGTTCCGCTCCGCGTCGAGGCCACGGAGAAGGCGCTCGACCTCATAGGCGCGCTTCGACGCGAGCACGGCGAGATCCTGTTCCACCAGTCCGGCGGCTGCTGCGACGGCTCCTCGCCGATGTGCTACGCGGTCGGCGAGTACATGATCTCCGACGCCGACGTGAAGCTCGGAGAGGTCGGCGGCGCCGGCTTCTACATGAGCCCGTCGCAGTTCGAATACTGGAAGCACACCCATCTCACGCTCGACGTGGTGCCGGGGCGCGGCGGAATGTTCAGCCTCGAGAACGGCCGCGAGGTGCGCTTCCACATCCGCTCCCGCATCTTCACCGACCACGAGGTGCGCGCGCTCGAGGACGCCGCGGCCTAAATCCCGCACGGGCGCAAGGCGAAGCGGGCGCGGCCGCCGCTTCACATCCGCGCCGCGACGCCGATCTGAGGGCGCGACGGCGCGCGCCTTCGCGCGCCTATGTCCGGATCTCGGAGACCCCGCATCATGAACATCGATCTTACGGGCAAGACCGCGCTCGTCACCGGCTCCACCATGGGCATCGGCCTCGCGATCGCGACCGGACTTGCGCGGACGGGCGCGACCGTCGTGGTCAACGGGCGCAAACAGGAGGCCGTCGACAGGGGCCTGGCCGCGATCCGCGAGGCGGTTCCGGGCGCGAACGTCGAGGGCGTCGCCGCCGACCTCGGGACCGCGGAGGGCGCGACCGCGATGGTCGCGGCGCTGCCGTCGGTCGACGTGCTCGTCAACAATGTCGGGATCTTCAAACCGCAGGACTTCTTCGAGGTTCCGGACGAGGAGTGGACCCGCTTCTTCGAGGTCAACGTGATGTCGGGCGTGCGCCTGTCGCGCGCCTACGCGCCGGCCATGAAGGAGCGCGGCTGGGGACGGATCGTGTTCATCTCGTCGGAGAGCGCGATCAACATTCCGGTCGAGATGGTGCATTACGGCTTCACCAAGACCGCCCAGCTCGCGGTCGCCCGCGGCCTCGCCAAGACGTTGAAGGGCACGGGCGTCACCGTGAACTCCGTGCTGCCGGGACCGACGCTCTCCGAAGGCGTCGCCGAGATGCTGAGGGAGGAGACCGCGAAGACCGGCAAGAGCCTCGAGGAGGCGGGCGCGGACTTCGTGAAGGCCCACCGGCCGTCTTCCATCATCCAGCGCGCCGCGACGGTGGAGGAGGTGGCCAACATGGTGATCTACGTCTGCTCGAAGGAGGCGTCCGCGACCACCGGCGCGGCGCTCCGCGTCGACGGCGGCACCGTCGACACGATCTGACGTCTCCGCGCATCCCTTCAATCAGGACATCCCATGTCGCTTCAGAACCATCCCCCGCTCGACGACGCCGCGCTCGACGCGCTGTTCCGCGCCGCGCGCACGCACAACTCGTTCAAGCCCGAGCCGGTGTCCGAGGTGACGCTGAGGGCGCTGTTCGAGCTCGTGAAGATGGGACCGACGAGCGCCAACGGCCTGCCGGGCCGCTTCGTGTTCGTGACCTCGGAGGAGGGCAAGGCGAAGCTGGCGCCGGCGCTCTCCGCCAACAACCGCGAGAAGACCATGAAGGCGCCGGTCACCGTGATCGTGGCGCACGACACCGAGTGGCACGAAAACCTGCCGCGCTTCTTCCCGCACGCGGACGCGAAAAGCTGGTTCGCGGGAAACGAGGCGGCGATCGCCGAGACCGCCTTCCGCAACGGCACGCTGATGGGCGGCTACCTCATCATGGCGGCGCGCGCGCTCGGGCTCGACACCGGCGCGATGTCGGGCTTCGACAAGGCCGAGGTCGACGCGGCCTTCTTCCCGGACGGCAGGTGGAAGTCCAACTTCCTCGTCAATCTCGGCTATGGCGACGGCGACAAGATGTTCGACCGCCTGCCAAGACCGGACTTCGACGAGTTCTGCCGGATCGTATGAGATCCGCGTCCCGGGCTTGACCCGGGACCCATGAACGCGACGGCCGCGAGGACGAATAGTCCGGGATCGCGTCCATGGATCCCGGCTCTTCGGCCGGGACGCGGACCCGAAGCCCTATTTGCCCAGCGCGGCCTTGATCAGCGCCTTCGCGTCCTCGCTCGCCCATTCGGCGGGGCCGGGCAGGTAGCCGATCTCGCAGCCGGCGCGATCGAGGATCAGCGTGGTCGGAAGACCGGTCCCGCGGCCGACGCTCTTCAGCGCCGGCAGCACCTTGCCGGCGGCGTCGTGGAACAACGGCAGCTTCTTCGCGCCGATCTCGTCCAAGAACTTCTTCGGCTTCTCGTCGGTCCCGAAATCGAGCGAGACCGGCACGACCGCGAAGGACGCGCCGCCTTCCTCCGCTTCGAGCCGGTCGAGCGCCGGCATTTCCTTGCGGCAGGGCGCGCACCAGGTGGCCCAGAGATTGAGCAGCACGACCTTGCCGCGGAACGTGTCGAGCCCGACGTCGGCGCCGGCCGCGTCCTTGAAGGATAGCGCGGGGAGGGGCCTCGGAGAGGCGGGCGTCGCGAGGCCCGCGACCTCGCCCTTGGCCGCGGCCTTGACGGCCGCGAGCGTTTCCGGGCTCGCCGCGCAGGCCGCCGCCTTGTCGTCGCCGCCGATCCCGTATAGGGCGAGCGCGCCGACCCCGAGAACGGCGAGCGCCGCCATCGTCAACGGCCTCGCGAAGGAGCGGGTGCGCTTCGCTGCGGGTTCCGGCATGTCTGACCTCGATTGTGCCGGCGCGCGTCAGGCCGGCGAAGGACGTCCAGAATGAGCAACGCGATGTGGGGCGGGCGTTTCGCCGAAGGGCCGGACGCGGTGCTGGAGGCGATCAACGCCTCGATCGATTTCGACCGCCGCTTCTACGCCCAGGACATCGCCGGCTCCAAGGCCCATGTCGGGATGCTCGCCGCGGCCGGCATCGTCTCCTGGGAAGACGCCGCCGCGATCGAGAAGGGTCTGGACGAGGTTCTGGCCGAGATCGAGGAGGGGCGCTTCACCTTCTCGCGAGCGCTCGAAGACATCCATATGAACGTCGAGAGCCGGCTGGCCGAGAAAATCGGAGCGCCCGCCGGGCGGCTCCACACCGCGCGCTCCCGCAACGACCAGGTCGCGACCGACTTCCGCCTGTTCGTGCGCGACGCGCTCGACGGGCTCGACGCGCAGCTCCGCGGCCTGCAGGAGGCGCTGGTCGAAAAGGCGCTCGCCCATGCGCACGACGTCATGCCGGGCTTCACCCATCTCCAGAGCGCGCAGCCCGTGACCTTCGGCCACCACCTGCTCGCCTATGTCGAGATGACGGCGCGCGACCGCGGCCGCGTCGCCGACGCCCGCCGGCGCATGAACGAGTGCCCGCTGGGCTCCGCCGCGCTCGCCGGCACGTCGTTTCCGATCGACCGGATGATGACCGCGCGGGCGCTCGGCTTCGACCGGCCGACCGCGAATTCGCTCGACGCGGTCTCGGACCGCGACTTCGTGCTCGAGACCCTGTCGCTCGCCGCGATCTGCGCCGGCCACCTGTCGCGCTTCGCCGAGGAACTGGTGCTGTGGTCGACGCCGCAGTTCGGCTTCGTGCGGCTCTCTGACCGCTTCTCGACCGGCTCCTCGATCATGCCGCAGAAGCGCAATCCGGACGCCGCCGAGCTGGTGCGCGGCAAGACCGGCCGCGTGGTCGGCGCGCTCGTCGGCATGCTCACCGTGATGAAGGGCCTGCCGCTCGCCTATTCGAAGGACATGCAGGAGGACAAGGAGGGCCTGTTCGACGCGCTCGACACGCTCTCGCTGTCGATCGCCGCGACCGCCGGCATGGTCGAGGACATGGAGCCGAACCTGACCGCGATGCGCCACGCCGCGGGCTCGGGCTACGCCACCGCGACCGACCTCGCCGACTGGCTGGTCCGGGTCGTCGGGATGCCGTTCCGCGAGGCGCATCACGTCGTCGGCCGCATCGTGGCGATCGCCGCGGAGAACGACCTTCATCTGGAGCGGCTCTCGCTCGAGGCCATGCAGGAGGTCGAGCCGCGCATCACCTCGGACGTGTTCAAGGTGCTCGGCGTCCGCAACTCCGTGCGGAGCCGCGTGAGCTACGGCGGCACCGCTCCGAAGAACGTGCGGGCGCAGGCGCTGAAATGGCGCCGGAAGCTCGCGCGCGAGACCGCGCCGCGCCGGCGATAGGCGGCGTTGCGGCCGTTCGAGACTTTTCCCTCGACGGTCGACATCCCCCGGTTTATCCGGGGATCCAGTCTGACGCGGCCGACGTCCGGACGGACCGGGGGTCTTTCGACGGCCACGGGCTTTCCCGCGCCGCCTTCGTTCCGAGGATGCTCCCGTGCCGAGCCTGACCCGCGCCGCCGCCATCGCCGCTCTTCTCGCGACCGCCTGGGGCCTCGCGGCCTGCGGCAAGCGGGGCGATCCGGAGTTTCCCGCCGGCACGCAGATGGAGACGCGCACCCAGGCCGACGGCTCGACCGTCGAAAAGCCGAAGCGGCCGACCCGCCCCTTCGTGCTCGACGGCCTGCTCAACTGATCCGCCGAAGGCGAGCCCCCGGCCCATGCATCATTTCGCTTACGTCGACGGCCAGCTCTCGGCCGAGGGCGCGCCTCTCGCCCGCATCGCCGAGGAGGTCGGCACGCCTGCCTACGTCTATTCGCGCGCGACGCTGACGCGGCACGTGCGCGTCTTCGACGAGGCCTTCGCCGGCGTCGACCACCTGATCTGCTACGCCGCCAAGGCGCTGTCGAACCAGGCGGTGCTGAGCCTGCTCGCGAAGCTCGGCTGCGGCATGGACGTGGTCTCGGGCGGCGAGCTCAAGCGCGCGGTCGCGGCCGGATGCCCGGCGAACCGCGTCACCTTCTCCGGCGTCGGCAAGACCGCCGCCGAACTCGCCCAGGCGCTCGAGGCCGGCATTCTCTGCTTCAACGTGGAAAGCGAGCCGGAGCTGCGCCTGCTGTCGGAGATCGCCGCGCAGAAGGGCCTGACCGCGCCCGTCGCGCTGCGCGTGAACCCCGACGTCGACGCCAAGAGCCACGCCAAGATCTCGACCGGCTCGTCGGAGACGAAGTTCGGCGTTCCGATCGCCCGCGCCCGAGAGGTTTACGCCGAAGCCGCCCGTCTGCCCGGAATCGAGGTCGCGGGCGTCGATATGCACATCGGCAGCCAGATCACCGAGCTCGCGCCCTTCGACCAGGCGATCGAGCGGCTGGTCGCCTTCGTGGCCGAGCTTCGGCAGGACGGCCACCGGATCGAGCATGTCGACGTCGGCGGCGGGCTCGGCATCCCGTACCGCGACTCCAACGCCGCGCCGCCGCTGCCGGTCGACTACGCCGAGATGGTGAAGCGCCGCACCAAGGGCATCGACGCGAAGCTGATCTTCGAGCCGGGGCGCCTCATCGTCGGCAACGCCGGCGTGCTGCTCACCCGCGTGATTTACGTGAAGGAGGGCGCCGACAAGATCTTCGTGATCGTCGACGCCGGCATGAACGACCTGATCCGCCCGACGCTCTACGACGCGCACCACGAGATCTGGCCTGTCGCGCAGCCCGCCGAGGACGCGCCCCGCGTCCGCGCCGATGTGGTGGGGCCTGTGTGCGAGACCGGAGACTATCTGGCGCTCGCCCGCGACATGCCCGCGCCGAAGGCCGGCGACCTGCTGGCCGTGATGTCGGCCGGCGCCTACGGCGCGACCCAGGCCTCGACCTACAATTCGCGCCCGCTGATCCCAGAGGTTCTGGTCGACGGCGACCGCGTCGCGGTGGTGCGTCCGCGCCCGAGCGTCGAGGAGCTCATCGCGCTCGACCGCGTCCCCGACTGGGTCTGAGGCGATGGCGGCGGCCGGTCCCGAGATCGAACGGCTGATCCAGCTTCTCGCGAAGCTTCCCGGCCTCGGGCCGCGCTCGGCCCGCCGGGCCGCGCTCCATCTTCTGACCCGCCGCGGCCAGCTTCTGGAGCCGCTGTCGGAAGCGATGTGGATCGCCTGCGAGCGGGTCGAGGTCTGCTCCGTCTGCGCCAATGTCGACACCCAGAACCCGTGCGCGATCTGCCGCGACCCGCGGCGCGACGCCTCGACCATCGTGGTGGTGGAGGACGTCTCCGACCTCTGGGCGCTGGAGCGGTCGGGCGCCGTCTCGTCGCGCTATCACGTGCTCGGCGGCACGCTGTCGGCGCTCGACGGACGGGGACCGGAGGATCTCAATCTCGGAACGCTCGCCGAGCGGGCGAGGGCGCCCGAGGTCAGGGAGGTGATCCTCGCGGTGAACGCCACCGTCGAGGGCCAGACCACGGCGCATTACGTGACGGACCTGCTGGCCGACGCCGACGTGAAGGTCACCCGCCTCGCGCACGGCGTGCCGGTCGGCGGAGAACTCGACTATCTCGACGACGGGACGCTGGCCGCAGCGATCCGCAGCCGGACGACGTTCTGACGGCGACGCGTCTTCAGCCGCTCTTCCTGCCAGATCCCGCGCCGGCCTTGAGCGAACGCACCATGGCGAGGTTCGCGCGCACCTGCTCATCGGCCCTCGGACTCGCCGCCGCCTGGGCGAGCGTGGCCTCGGCCTTGGAAAGATCTTTCGACAGGGCGTAGGAGAGGCCGAGATTGGACAGGATCGACGGCTCGCCCGGCGCGATCTTGAGCGCCGACTCGTAATAGCCGCGCGCCTCCGCGGTCCGGCCGAGCTGGTCGAGAATCGCGCCCTGCGCGTTGAGGATTCTCCAGTCCGGCTCCTCGGGGGTGTGCGCCTTGCCGAGAACGCCGAGCGCGTCGTCATAACGGCCAGCGTCGGCGAGCGCCCGGCCATAGGCCGCCAGGATCTGCTTCTGCCCCGGATTCTTCAGGCTCGCGGTCTCGAGCACGGCGAGCGCCTGGGCGCGCTGGCCGAGGGCGCGCAGCGTCACCCCGTAGGCGTAGGCGGTCGCGGGATCGGACGGGTTCTTTTCATAGGCGGGGCCGTATTTCGCGGCGAGGGCGCGCCAGCGCGCCTCGCGCGTCTCCGGGCTGAGGCCGGGGCTGGTCGAAACCTCGCGCGAGGCCGCGGTCGGCATGATGGAGCCGGTGACGTCCTTGTCCGTCACGCAGCCGGCGAGCGACGATCCCATCAGAACGACCGCCGCGGCGCGAGCCGCGATCGACGCTGCGCGAGACGACATTGAGGCCCCCTTGCCCGAGGCCCGCATCCGAGCGAAGCCGCATCCGCGGTGATAGTTCGTTAACCCTAACGTCGCGTTAACGATGACGGCCGGGACTTGATCCGGCGCGGCGGCGCGCGATCATCGCGGGCCGCCGGGATCGTCAGGAAATCGTCCGATGCGTCGCGCCGTCGCCCTCGTCTGTCTTCTCGTCGCGGCTACGGTTCCCGCCGCAGCCCAGTTCGCGCCGCAGCCGTCCGACGCGCGGGTTCCCGAAATCGCGACCGGGATCCAGCCGAAGCCGCTCGTCACGGCCAAACGCTGGATGGCGGCGACCGCGAATCCCCTTGCTAGCCAGGCCGCGGCCGAGATGCTGCGCGCCGGCGGGAGCGCGGTCGACGCCGCGGTCGCGGCCCAGCTCGTGCTCGGCCTCGTGGAGCCGCAATCATCCGGTCTCGGCGGCGGCGGCTTTCTGGTCCACTGGAGCGCGGCCGACAAATCCCTGACGACTCTTGACGGCCGCGAGACGGCGCCGGCCGCCGCGACCCCGACGCTGTTCCAGAACGAGCAGGGCGAACCGCTCTCCTTCATGGACGCCGTGGTGGGCGGCCGTTCGGTCGGCGCGCCGGGCACGCCGCGGCTGATCGAGGAGGCGCATCGCCGCTTCGGCCGCCTGCCCTGGGCCGATCTCTTCGCGCCGGCGATCCGTCTCGCCGAACAGGGTTTCGCCGTCTCGCCGCGGCTCGCCGCCCAGATCGCGCAGGACGCGCCGCTTCTGTCGCGCGACCCTGCGGCAACCGCCTATTTCCTGCCCGGCGGCGAACCACTGAGGCAAGGCGCACAGCTCGCGAACCCGCCCTACGCCGAGACGCTGAAGGCGCTGCGCGACGGCGGCGCGGACGCGTTCTATACGGGCGCGATCGCAGCCGACATCGTCGCGGCGGTCCGCGACAGGCGCAATCCGGGCCTGCTCGCGGCGGCGGATCTCGCGGCCTACAGAGTCGTCGAGCGCGAGCCCGTCTGCGGCGACTACCGCGCCTACCGGATCTGCGGGATGGGACCGCCCTCCTCCGGAGGGATCGCGGTGGCGCAGATCCTCGGCATGCTGGAGGGACGCGACCTCGCGGCTCTCGGGCCGGCGAGCCCCGAGGCCTGGCGGCTCATCGGCGACGCCTCGCGTCTCGCCTTCGCGGACCGAGAACGCTACGTCGCCGATCCCGCGTTCGTCCCGCAGCCGACGAGCGGACTCGTCGCGCAAGACTATCTCGCCGAACGGGCGACGCTGCTCGCCGGGGAGCGCGCGCTGACCGAGGCGCCGGCCGGCAATCCGAAATGGTCTCACGCCTTCCGCTTCGCCCCCGATCCCGCGATCGAGCTGCCCGGCACCAGCCATCTCGTGATCGTCGACGCCGAAGGAAACGTCGTCTCCATGACGACGACGATCGAGGCGGGCTTCGGCTCGCGCCTGATGGTGCGCGGCTTCCTGCTCAACAACGAGCTGACCGACTTCTCCTTCCGAAGCCATCGCGACGGCGCGCCAGTGGCCAACCGAGTCGAGCCGGGAAAGCGGCCGCGCTCCTCGATGGCGCCCACGATCGTGCTGAAGAACGGCGCGCCGGTCTTCGCTGTCGGTTCCCCCGGCGGCAGCCAGATCATCGGCTATGTCGCGAAGACGCTGATCGCCCATCTCGACTGGGGCATGGATCCCGCGAAGGCGGCGGCGTTCCCCAACATGCTGAACCGCGCCGGGCCGTTCGAGCTGGAGGCCGGCGCGGCCGAGGCGATGGCGGAGCCTCTCCGCGCGCTCGGCTTCGAGGCGAAGGTCGGCGACATGACCTCCGGCGTGCAGGCCGTCGCGATCGCGCCCGACGGGCTCGCCGGCGGAGTCGACCCCCGGCGCGAAGGCCTCGCCGTCGGCGAATGAAGGGGCCGAAGACTTAAGGCGCGAGCAGCCGTTCGATGTAATCGAGCTCGTCGCGCGGGCGGCCGGCGTCGCCGAGACGCTTGCGAAGCTCCTCGAGCACGCGACGGGCGCGCTGGGCGTCGATCTCGCCCGGCACCCTCGTCGTCGTTCCTTCTCCGACTTCGCGGCGGCGCGCCGGGCGACCGAGCGGATCCTCGTTCTGGGCTTCCTCGCCGCCCTCGCCTCCCTGTTCGCCCTCGGCGCCCTGCTGACCGGCCTGACCCTGGCCCTTCTGCATGGCCTCGGCCATGGCCTGCGCGCCCTTGCGAAGCTGCTCCAGAGCCTTCTGTTGCTGATCGAGCGCCTCGCCGGTCTGCCCCTGACCGAGCGCGCCGCGGGCCTGCCCCATGCTTTCGCCGGCGTCGCCGAGCGCGTTCTCGCCCGGCTGCTGACCGCCTTCGCGCCCGCCCTGCCGGCCTTCCTGTCCCGGCTGCTGGCCCGGTTGCTGGCCTTCCTGGCCGCCGGGCTGGTTCTGGCGGCCCTGTTTTCCTTCCGCCTGCTGGCCCTGATCCTGCTCGCCGTTCCGGCCCTGCTCGCGACGGAGCTGGTCGAGCTTCTCGCGCAGCTTCTGCTGCTGCTGGGCGAGATCCTTCATGCGCTCGTCGGTCTCGTTCCCCTGCTGGCCGCGATTCTGCTGGCTGCGCTGGTTCCGCTGCTGGCGGTCGTTCTGGCGGTACTGCTGGAACGTCTGGTCGCGCAGCTTGCTCTGCTCGCGGATCATGTCCTGAAGCTGGTCGAGCTGGCGCTGCTGGGCCTGCTGCGCCGGATCGGGCGGCCCCCGGCGTCCGGTCTTCAGATTGTCCAGCATGTTCTTCAGATCGGCGAGCGCCTGACGGGCGGCGTCCCGCGAGCCCTCCTGCGCGAGCTTCTCCATGCGGTCGACCATGTCGCGGAGATCCTGCGGGCTGACCTCCTTGCCGCGCTGGCCCTGCTGAGCCTGCTGCTGTTGCGCGTTGGGATCGCGGCGCTGCTGTTCGGCCATCTCCTTCATGAACTTCTCGAGCGCGGCGCGGAGCTCCTGCGTGAGCTTCTTGATCTCCTCCTCGGACGCGCCGCTCTCAAGCGCCTTGCGGAGCTTCTCCTCGGCGGCGCGGAGATCCCGCTCCGTCTCGGGCAGGTCGCCGTCCTCGACGCGCAGCGCGATCTCCCAGAGATAGTCGGCGGCGGCGCGCAGCTCGTCGTCGGACTGAGCGATCTCAAGCCGACCATAGGCGGTGACGAGGCCGAGATAGACGCCTGCGCCGGGTGAAAACTCCTCCGGGAACATGTTGAGCGCCCTGAGCGCCGCGAGCACGCGCGGCTTCGCATTGGCGTCGAGCGCGAGCGTACGCCGCTGCTCCACCAGCGCGCGGGCGAGCGGCTTGGAGAAGTCGCGCCCCGGAAGACGCATGGCCAGCGGATCGGAACGCCCTTCCTGCCCCGCCTCGTCGCGGGCGACGAGCGTCATGACCGCCTCGGCGCCGGCGAAGGGATGCTCCATCACGTCGAGGGTCGATTCCGCCTTGCCCTCCTTCGCGCGGGCGCGCGGCAGCGAAAGCGCGACCTTGGGGGCCTCGTAGAGCGGGCGCGGCTTGGAGGACGCCGTGCCGTCCTCGACCGCCGCGCGGCTGAACGGCGGCGCTTTCGGGAGTGCGACGGGCTTCAGCGCGAAGCGCGCCTCCGCGGCCGCGACCCCGTAATCGTCCTTCACCTCATAGGCGAGCGTCGCGGTGCCGCGGGCGTTGATCTGGGGACGCTTTGAAAGCGTGATGGAGGGCGACTGGTCGGGCACGACCGTGAAGCGCCAGATCCGGTCCGGCGCGCCCGGCGACGAGACCTTGGCTTCCGCGTCGCCCGCCAGCCTGAACCGGCGCTCGGCCACGCCTTCGGGCGGGCGCGCCGGATTGTCGACGGGCTGCGCGCCGCCCGACGCCGAAATCGCGACCTCGCCGCCGGAACCGCGGATCACGAGGATCGAATTGGCGGGAGCGGAAACGGCGTCCGTCGACGCCGCCTCCCCCGTCGTGGTCGCCTCGCCGGACCCGGCGCCGCGCGCCGTGAGGAAAATCGGAGGCCTGCCGGTGTAGGGCGGCGGCGTCACCCACGCGTCGAGCCGCGCGGGGGCGACTTCGGCCGCCGGCGACGTCCAGTCGAAGGCCGCGCTCACCCGCGCGCCGCGATCAGAACCGGCGAAGGCGAAGGCCGCCACCGCGACGAGGCCAAGGAGGAAGCGCAGCGCATAAGGATCACGCGCCGCGAGCCTCGGCGCCGGGGAGCCGGCTTTCAGCCTGCCGGCCTCGCGTTGCGTCCTTTCGCGATGCGCGGCCCACAGGGCGCGCGTCATCGGATCCTCGCTGGCGGCCGAGGCGAGGCGATCGTCGAGGCTGGTGGCCGGACGATGCGAGACGCCGCTCGCGAGATCGATCCGGCCGAGCGCAGCCTTCCGGTCCGGAACCATCGAACGCGCGAGTGGGACGAGCGGCGCGACGAACGCCGCGGCGAAGACGAACACGCCGATCATCCGCCCGATCGGCGGAAGCGCGTCCCAGAGCCCGAACCATGACAGCGCGAGAAACAGCACGGCGACCGCGCCTGCGACGGCGAGCCGGGGCCACGCGCTTTCCCAGAGCAATGCAAGCCGCGCGCGCGTCACGGCGCGCTCGACCAGGGATCTGGCGTCAGGCTGATTGGGTTCGATCAACCGGCGGCCTCCTCGGCTTCCGACAAGCGTCACGAGGCTAGCATGGACCGCGCGGATGGCCAGCATGAGGCGAAGGGACGACCCGCCATGGCGAGAGGCGGCGCCTGTTTCACGTGAAACATTGCGCCGGCCCGCCGCGCATTCTAGAGAGCGACATGACTTCGCCGACGCTCCAGAGCGCCTCACTTCGTTACGATGTCGTCGTCGTGGGCGGCGGCCATGCCGGCTGCGAGGCGGCCGCCGCGGCCGCGCGGACGGGCGCGCGCACGGCGCTCGTGACGCATCGTCGCGACACGCTCGGGGCGATGTCCTGCAATCCCGCGATCGGGGGTCTCGGCAAGGGCCATCTCGTCCGCGAGGTCGACGCCCTCGACGGTCTGATGGGCCGGTGCGCCGATCTCGGCGGCATCCAGTTCCGCGTGCTCAACCGGAGCAAGGGACCGGCGGTGCGCGGGCCTCGCGCCCAGCAGGATCGGGCGCTCTACGCCGCCGCTGTCCAGAACGCGCTGGAGCGGACGCCCGGCCTCGACGTCATCGAGGCCGAGGTCGACGACCTTATTCTGGAAACCGGCGTCGTGGCGGGGGTCGTGACCGGAGACGGCCGGCGCATCGCCACGGGCGCGGTCGTGCTCGCCACCGGCACCTTCCTGCGCGGCCTGATCCACATCGGCGAGCGCCAGATCCCCGCCGGCCGGGCGGGCGAAGCGCCGGCGCTCGGCCTTTCGGGACGCCTCGCCGACGCCGGCCTGACGCTCGGACGACTCAAGACCGGCACGCCGCCGCGGCTCGACGGCCGCACCATCGACTGGGCGGCGCTCGACATGCAGCAGGGCGACGATCCGCCGGAGCCGTTCTCGACGCTGACCGATCGGATCCAGAACCGCCAGATCGCCTGCGGCGTCTCCCGCACCACGGAGGAGACCCACGCGCTCATCCGCGAAAACCTCTCCCGCTCGGCCATGTATTCCGGCCGCATCGAGAGCCGCGGCCCGCGCTATTGCCCCTCTATCGAGGACAAGGTGGTGCGCTTCGGCGAGCGCGACAGCCATCAGGTGTTTCTGGAGCCCGAGGGCCTCGACGATCCGACCGTCTATCCGAACGGGATCTCGACCTCGCTGCCGGAAGACGTGCAGCTCGCGCTCGTGCGCACCATGCCCGGACTTGATCGCGTCGAGATCCTGCGGCCAGGCTACGCGATCGAGTACGACCATGTCGACCCACGCGAACTGACGCCGACGCTCGAGACGAAGCGCCTGCCGCGCCTGTTTCTCGCCGGCCAGATCAACGGCACGACCGGCTATGAGGAGGCCGCGGCGCAGGGGCTGGTCGCCGGCCTCAACGCCGCTCGACGGGCCGCCGGATCGGACGGCGCGACCTTCGAACGGTCGGAGGCCTATCTCGGCGTGATGATCGACGACCTCGTCACCCATGGGGTGACGGAGCCATATCGCATGTTCACCTCCCGAGCCGAGTATCGGCTCTCGCTGCGCGCCGACAACGCCGACCTGCGCCTGACGCGTCGGGGCGAGACGCTCGGCTGCGTCGGCGGCGAACGCGCCGGCGCTTTCGCCAGAAAGGCCGCGAAACTCGCCGAGGCGGAAGCGTTCGCGCGCTCCGTGTCGCTCACGCCGACCGAGGCCGCACGCGCGGGACTGACGGTCAATAAGGACGGGCGGCGCCGCACGGCCTATGACCTGCTCGCCCTGCCCGGCTGCGGGCGCGAGGAGATCGAGCGCATCTGGCCGGAATTCGCGGCGATGGAGGCGGCGACCTTCGACCAGATCACGATCGAGGCGAGCTATGCGGTCTATCTCGACCGGCAGGCCGCCGACGTCGCGCGCTGTCAGGCCGAGGAGCACCTGCCTCTGCCCCCGAGCGTCGACTACCGAGCGATACCAGGCCTCTCGGCCGAACTCGGCGACAAGCTTGCTCGCGTCGCCCCCGCGACCCTCGGCCAGGCGGGACGCATCGAGGGCATGACCCCGGCCGCCCTCGCTCTGCTCGCCGTCCGCGCGCGCCGCGCCGCCTCCGCATGACGACCCGCGCGGAAGGCCGCGCCGCGGCCGAGCGGCTCGTCGATGTTTCACGTGAAACATGGGAGCGGCTCGACCGGCTCGTCGCCGCGCTCGACAAATGGCAGGCGACCACGAATCTGGTCGCGCCGAACACGCTCGACACCGTGTGGACCCGCCACGTCGCCGACAGCGTGCAGCTCGTCGCGCTGGCGCCGGGAGCCCCCAAGGCCTGGGTCGACCTCGGGTCGGGCGGCGGCTTTCCCGGCCTCGTCGTGGCCGCGATGATCGGCGACGAGACGCGCGTCCATCTCGTCGAAAGCAGCGGCAAGAAGGCGGCGTTCTTGCGCGAGGGGGCGCGGGCGATCGGCGTGCGCGTCGAGGTCCACGCCGCCCGCGCGGAGGACGTCGTCGGGACGCTCGACGCCGACGTCGTCAGCGCGCGGGCGCTCGCCCCGCTCGAAACCCTCGTCCGGCTGGCCGCTCCCTTGTTGAAAAGCGGCTCCGTCGGCCTGTTTCCCAAGGGGCGGGAGGCCGAGGCGGAATTGACCGTGACGGCCAAATCCTGGAGACTCGACGCCTCGCTGCACCCGAGTCTTACGGAGCCCGAAGCGCGGATCGTACGGATCGATTCGTTTCTCGGACCGCGATGACGTCGGCCAGTTTTCCGGAGCCGAAGCTCATGCTCTCAAGCGCGTTTCCGCCCGGCGCCCCGCGGGTGCTGACGCTGGCGAACCAGAAGGGCGGCGTCGGCAAGACCACGACGGCGATCAATCTCGGCACCGCGCTCGCGGCGATCGGCGAGACGGTGCTGATCGTCGACCTCGACCCGCAGGGCAACGCCTCGACGGGCCTCGGCGTCGACCGCAAGGCGCGGCGGCTTTCGACCTATGACGTGCTGACCGGCGACGCCACCCTCGCCGAGGCGATCCATGACACCGCCGTGCCGCGCCTGTGGCTCGCGCCCTCCACGATGGACCTGCTCGGTCTGGAGCTCGAGATCGCGGCCGAGAAGGACCGCGCCTTCCGGCTGAGGGACGCGATCGCGGCGCTGCACGCGCAGGCCGCGGCGACGCCCTACACCTATGTGCTCGTCGACTGCCCGCCCTCGCTCAACCTGCTGACCATCAACGCCATGGCGGCGGCGCATGCGATCGTGGTGCCGCTGCAGTGCGAGTTCTTCGCGCTCGAAGGCCTGTCGCAGCTTCTGCGCACCGTCGAGCAGGTGCGGATAACGCTCAATCCGGACCTCACCATCCACGGCGTCGTGCTGACCATGTTCGACCCGCGCAACAATCTGTCGGGCCAGGTGGTCGCGGACGTGCGGGAATTCCTCGGCGACAAGGTCTACGACACCATGATTCCGCGCAACGTGCGGGTCTCCGAGGCGCCCTCCTACGGCAAGCCCGCTCTGCTCTACGACCTCAAATGCACCGGCAGCCAAGCCTATCTGAAGCTTGCCTCCGAGGTCATACAGCGCGAGCGAACGCTCAGGGCGGCGTAAGGAACGGAGCGTGACATGAGCTTTGGGAGCGCGAAAATGGCGGACGAGCCCCAGAGGTCGCGGCTCGGCCGCGGGCTTGCGGCGCTGATCGGCGACGTCGGCGAAGAAAGCCAGATGGTCGACCGGTCGCGTTCCCAGCGGCGCGCGCCGGTCGCGCATCTGCGCGCCGGCCGCGCCAATCCGCGCAAGTCCTTCCGTGAGGAGGATCTCGAGGATCTCACCGTCTCAGTGCGCGAGAAGGGCGTGATCCAGCCGATTCTGGTGCGGCGCGTCACGGGGGAGCCCGAGCATTTCGAGATCATCGCAGGCGAGCGTCGCTGGCGCGCGGCGCAGCGCGCGGGCGTCCACGACGCGCCGATCGTCGTGCTCGACGTCACCGACCGCGAGGCGCTCGAGATCGCGATCGTCGAGAACGTGCAGCGCGCCGATCTCAACGCGATCGACGAGGCGGCGGGCTACGAGCAGCTCATGGCCCAGTTCTCCTACACGCAGGAGAAGCTGTCCGAAGTGATCGGGAAGAGCCGGAGCCACATCGCCAACACGATGCGGCTGCTGAAGCTGCCCGACAGCATCAAGGCGCATGTGCTCGAAGGCGCGCTCACCGCCGGCCACGCCCGCGCCTTGCTGGCCCTGCCCGACCCTGAGGCCGCGGCGGAACGCGTGGTCGCGAAAGGACTTTCGGTCCGCGACGTCGAAGCGATGGCGCGCGCGCCCGAGGTGAAAAGCCTCTCGCCGCGGACGAAGCCGGAAAAAGACGCCGACGCGGTCGCGCTGGAGAACGAGCTCGCCGAGATCCTCGGGCTCGGCGTGACGCTTTCCCCGAAGGGGTCGGGGGGCACGCTGACGATCCGTTATTCGGATCTAGAGCAGCTCGACATGCTGGCGCGTCGACTGCGCGGCTGACGCGGCCATTCGGCGATCGGCGGCGGCTCGAACCGCGCCTCGGTTATTGATCGGGCGTCGTCGGGACGCAGCAGGGCTGTGATTTCGGCCGACGCTCCACGGCCCTTGGCCGTTTTCGTCCAGGCACGACGGTCAGAAGCCGCCAAGGGTCGAAACCACCGTTCGGCTTCGCTCGAAAACCACCCGTACCCGCCGGAGACTCTCAGAAGCCCGCTGGCGGCTTTTCTCTCCGGCGAAGGCAATCACACAGGCGGGTTTCGAAAACGCCGCCTGCGAGTCCCTGACGATCTCGATTTTTCTCAACCTGAACGCGATTTTCTCGCTGCTTCCTGTCCGATCGCGAGCAAAGCCCGCTCCGCGGCGGCTTCGCCGGTCGCCGCGGAACGACGCCCCTGCGCGACCGCATCGGCGAGCCGGGCGACCGTCTCGGCCAGCCGCTCGCCCGTCCAGCGGGACAGCGCCTGCTCGACCGCGTCCTTGCGGCGGAAATGGATCGCCGCTCCGCCGCTCTCGACGACGGAGCGCGCGGAGCGCCCTTCTTCCACCTGCCCCCGAAGGCGATGCAGCGCGAGCGCATGGCGAAGCGCGGCGCCGAGCGTGACCGACGCCGGCGTGCCGGAAGAGCGCAGCGCGCGGAGCGCCCCCGCGACGTCGGCCGGCCGGCCGCCGAAAGCCGCATCAACCGCTTCGTCGATGCCGACGTCGCCGGCGTCGGCGACGATCGCCTCGACGTCGTCGAGTTCGACGCGGCTCTGCCCCATCGCATAGAGGCAGAGCTTCCGGACGTCCTCGCGCGCGGCCAGTCGATCCGGGCCGAGACTCCGTTTCAGCAGGGCGCGGGCGTCGGGCGCGATCGTCAGGCCCGCGGCGCGCATCTCCTCGTCGATCAGGCGCTCCCGCGCCCCGGCCTCGTCGGGATAGCAGGGCAGAGCCGCGGCCGCCGGATGCTTTTCGCAGAGCGCGCGCAACGGCGCGTTCTTCTTCAGGTCGCCGGCCTCGAGCACGGTGAGCGATTCAGGCTGCGGGCCGCCCAGCAGCGCCTCAACGGCGGGCGCGACCGAACGGCCGCCGACCCGCACCCGAAGCGCCCGCTTGCCGCCGAACAGCGCGATGGTGTTGGCCTCGTCCGACAGCCGCCCGGGATCGGACGAGATGTCGTCGCCCTCGAGGCGCACCAGGGCGAACGGATCGTCGGAGCCTTCGAGCGCTCGCGCCACCAGCGCGTCTGCCCGTTCCGCCACGAGACCTGCGTCAGGCCCATAGATCAGGATGGCCCTGACATCGGCCGGAGGACGGGCGATGAAGCCATCCACGCCCGACGCCTTGATCGCGACCATGGCCCCTCCGGTTCCCGACCCGACCTGAACTTCCGCTCAGCCTTTCGCGGCTTTTCCCTTGAAGACGGTCCGGAACTTCGCCTCGCCCGAAGCGTGCTCAGAAAGCCAGCGTTGCAGCACAGTGTTCAGGATCGCCGTCTTCTTGATCTCGTCGACGGGGCAGATGTCAGCGACGGCGGACACTTCCTTCGGATCGGATTCGCGGATCTGGCCGTAATCGATGTCTGAAAAGACGACGTCGTATGTGTCCCTCAGCCAGTTCAGGTCGACCGAGGAATTGTCGACAAACTGTCTGATCTCCGGGCGCAGGCTCGGTCGGTCGTTTGACGAGAGCGCGCGAAGCTCGCGGATCAGGACGTTGGTGTCCTTGGTGAAACGCGTGTCGTTCTCGGAATGGGCGTGCGCGCGATAGTCCTGCAGGATCGCCATCGCTTCCGCCGAGAGGCTCTCGTTCTGGGAGAGATCCTCCGGGGACGCCGCGAGATGTTCGCGGTTCCCGAGGTGACGCTCGGCGAAATCGAGGCACACGTCGCCTTCGATGAAGCCGCCGCGCGCGTAAGCGTGCACGTGCAGCTGCGCGCCGAGGCGCGCCATGGCTTCGAGATGGCGCCGGTATTTCACGCCGGCCGCCTTGGGCAGGACATGCGACGCCTTGATCTTCTGCTGGGCGGCGGACAGGTAGAAATCCGAGGGCCGCCGCACATAGCAGACGACGTGAATGTCGTCCGAGATCGTCCCGAGCCTCTGCCTCAGGCGCTCGGCTCCCTCGTCGTCGAGGGTCCAGAGGTTTTCGCCGGACATCACCACGATCTCCGGCGACGTGTTCTCGATCTGTCGAAGGATCTGGTCCCAGAACTCGTCGAAATCGCGCCGGAGCGCCGCCTTGTCGTTGCGATAGTGCTGACGAAAGATTCTCGGCAGCGATCCGATCGGAACCGCGCCGGCCATGAGGAAATTATGGTTCTGGGTCTTGGTGGGATAGAGGATCCCGCTCTTGCGCAAAGACGGCCGGCGGGCCTTGAGCCGGGCCTGAAGGGCCGTCGACCCTGCTTTCGGCATGCCTGCATGGATCAGGAGCTTGAGCACATCAGTTCCTTTGGCCGAAGCGTATGACGGTTTCAGACAAGCCGCGCCCGCTCCGGCGCCGGTCCGACTGAGATGCCACAGATGGACGGAAACGCAAAAGAGCGAACGGGATCACGCGAGTCGGACCGTTCCGCCGCCCTGATCGGGCAAGGGCCGGTACGCGCCGCGAAGGACCGGACGCGGCCGCGAGCCCCGTCCCGTCTCCTCCGCGGCGAACTTACGCCCGCGTCGCAGAGGCGCGCATCCAGTTCGCTTGTTTCGCGTCGATCCGAAATCGTGCTAATTTCGCAGCCACTTGTAATGTACAAGTATAGAAAGCCGGTCAGGGTGTTCGGATGGGACGACTTATCATTCACATTGGAACTCACAAGACCGGCACGACATCCATTCAAAGAACGCTCGATCTTAACAGGAAGAAGCTACTCAACAGGGGGATTCGCTATCCCGATTATGCGGCGATTGGGCACAGGACGCATTACGCCCATCTGGGGGTGGTGAACGCGCTCGCGGGCGAGCAGCACAAAATCAGCCAGGAACAGGCGCGCCAGTATTTCCAGCATGTCGCGTCGACGCTCGACGAGGCCGACCTCACGCTGCTGAGCGCGGAATCGCTGTACCGGCACCATGCGAAGCGCCGCGACGACGGCGGCCGGGACGCGGCAAGCTACTGGCAGGCGAGGAGCCAGTTCGTCGAGCAGTTCCGAGAGCTCGTCGGTCCGGCCGAGATCGTGATCGTCGTTCGTCGGCAATGCGATTTCGCCGAATCGATGTATCAGGAGCACGTGAAGGTCACGCGTTACACAAAGTCGTTCGAACGATTTCTTGAAGACTTCTGGTTTCACTTTGAGTATTATGATCAGATTAAGATCTGGCGGAAGCACTTCGGCGAAGTCAAAGTCATAAAATTCGACGACATCAAGGGTAAGGCGATCACCCGCCGGTTCCTCCTGCGCGCAGGCTTGAAGCCCGGGCGTTTCGAGGAAGCTGGGCTCGTGAACGTGGGGATCGCGCCCGACATCGTTCTGTTCAAGCGATGGCTGAACGACAGCTATCTCTCGAAGGATCAGATGAAGGACGTTCTGCAGCTTATCAGCGAAGCGCCGACGGAACGCCTGGCGTTGCCGGACGGCCCACGGCACCTGTTTGCAGGAAACGAGCACCGCGCGCGTTTCCAGGAGAAGTTCTCCGACGCCAACCGCACGATCGTGCAGGAGTTCTTCGGCGGCGAGGGCGAGCTTTTCGCGCCGGTCGCCGCAGGCGTTGACGAGACCTGCTTCGGAGACGACATGGACCCGCAGATCTGTCGTCTCGCGGTGGCGGCGCTGGTCGACCGGCTGGTCCCGTAACCCTCAGACGCGCGGCGAGACTGCCGCGAGCGTCCCTTTCAAGCCGATTTGGCCGTTCGGCCGGGATGGAAAAGATCCATTCCGGCCGCGACGATCTCGTCGATGGCGCGGTCGACCTCTCCCGCCTGCGCCTGAACGTCGGGATCGTGCGCCAACGGCTTGTCCGCGGTTGCGCGCCCTTCATTCAGGTGTCCGCGCCGATCCATGAAGACGGACTTCCACGACGCTCCCCGCTCAGGGAAGGAACGGGCGAAGGCGCGGATGGCTTCATCGAGCGACGCTAGCTTCTCCGTCTCGAACATCTCGTGGAGATCGTCGGCCTGCCGTTCAGCGACCGCCTCCCCGGCCGCGGCCGACAGCGCCGAAACCATCACCGGACGCCCGTCGAAGAAGCGCGCGTCCATGTCGCCTGCGTCCGTCCTGTAGCGCTCCGCGATGCGCTCGGCGAGGGCGCGATGCAGCCGCACCCGGCCGCCCATGCTTCTTCCCGCGCGCGACCGGGCGAACCCCTCGGCGAGGGCCATGCCGAGGGACACGAAGGTCTTCGGCCGCAGATCGCCTTCCGGGACGAGCTGCTGGACGCGCCGGATCACGGCCAGCTCGTGGATCTCGGCCGACTCGTTCGATTGCGGCGCGGCGCCGAGCGTGAACGGCGCTCCGCCGAGCACATGATGGAAGAAGTCCTCCACCACGTCGCCGTTCCTGAGCTCCGCCCGGCTCATTGCCCTAAGGGCGAACCGCTCCCGGAAGATCTCGGCCCAGCCCCCGAAGCGCGGCAGATAGTCGAACTTGTCATTGCGCATGACGAATTCGGCGTACTGGTCGAGCGTCTGGTCCGACGTGCCGCTCTTCGCCCGCTGCGTGTAGTTGGACACGATGCTGCCGGCATGCGGCCGGACATAAGCGAGCACGCGCGCCGTCTTCGCGTGTTCCGGCAGGAACTCGACGATCGCGCGACGCAGGCGCTTCGGCTCGACGTTGCTGAAATGCTCGGCGGAGACGACCGAGACGTCTCCGGAGGCGCCCGCCAGCCAGTCCGCCTTCGCGCGAAACAGCGCGTCGCGCTCCTTGCGCCGCGCCGGCACGAACAGCGTTCGCGCCATGCTGACGTCGTTCAGATAGGGCGGGTAGGCGAGCCGCACGCTGTCGCAGCTCCACAGCCGCTCGTACAAGGCCCGCTGGATCGACGTCGATCCGGTCTTGTGGTCGCCGATATGGAAGTAGAGCTGCATTCTCGGTCGATCCGTAGCTTTTGCGGACTGGCGGGCTGCAATCCGGCGCGCCGAACCGCCGCGCCCCGAAGCGAGGGCAGCGCCGAGGACGGCGAGAGGCGTCAGCCCGACCTTACACAGCTCTCCACGAGAGCGGAATCGTCGATGTCGCCCCGTCCGAAGCAGGTCAGGAACTCCTGCTCCTGATCTCCGGTCGCCCAGTCGGGCGCCAGGAAAAACGGCCGGTCGTTCCGGATCTCCGGCGTGAGCGTCTCCCAGCCTCCGTCCCTGCGCCGCACGAAGCCGCGCACCCATTTTCCCTTCGAGGGCCGGAACGAGAAGCCGGACGATTGAAACGCCAGAAACGGCGTCACGTCGAGAGCGGCCTGAAGCCGCGTCCGGATGACGAGCGGAACCTGGTCCAACGGCCGCAGGAGAAACTCGCGCTCGAGCCAGGCGAGCGGCTTGCCGTCCCCGTATGTCAGGGTGAAGTCGACCCGCGAGACCACCCGCGCTTCCATATCGGACGCGTGGAGTTCGCGCACGGCGCCGCTGTAATTGCGCGGCGCCCTGTGCGGCGCGATCTGCCCGCCGCGCATGACGCCGACCGCATTGTTGAGATAGGCCTCGCGCCGTGACTTCGGGATCGCGACGCCGTCCTCGTCCCAGTAGAACGCGAAGCCGCCGCAGTCGTGGTTGTGGTTGTGGGTGCGCTGAAGCGTCGATCCGATGACGAAGAGCCCCGGCCGGCGACGCCCCGTCTCTCCGAACGCGGCGGCGAGATAGGTCTGGTTGATCGGATAGACGCGGGTCTCCAGACGCGCTCCGGCGCGGGGCGAGACGTCGAGGCTCGGCGCAAGCGAGAAGAACTCGTCGAACTGTTCGCCATAGGGCGCCGGCGCGTCGAGGCGGCGATCCGCATGGGCCTGGATGAACGCGAAATGCGAGGTGCGGCGGATGCGCTGGGTGAAGTTGTCGCCGAAATTGGCGAACACGTCGCCCGACGCCGAGTGGCTCAGGCTGATCCAGTCGTAGGTCAGGCCCAGCAGTTTCGTCAGGGACGCGACCGACCGTTCCTCGTCATAGACGTGGTCCAGCCCGAACAGCTTCACGTAAGGCAGAAGGTAGCCCAGCCCGAAGAACTCGTAGGCGACGCCTTCGCAGAAGCTGCCGTCCTGATGCAGGCGGTGGAGCGCCCCTCCGAGAATGAGGTCGATCGCCCTGACGTCGTCGCGGTCCGTCTGCCCGAGAAGCTTGGCCGCGATCATGTATGTCGAGAGCATGATCAGGCCGTGATTGGCCGACCGCTTGATCCAGTGGTCCTCGTCGCGCGCGGGGAAGGCCAGGAAGTCGCCTCGCGTCATGGAATTCATGAACGACGTGCCGCGGTCGTGGAAGCGCTCCACGACGTCGTCATCGCCGGAGCAGCCGTACATGCGGGCGAGAAGAGCGAAGAGCGCCGGAACGGTCCCGTTCGTGAAGGAGTTCCGGTCCCACATGCCGGTTTCGGGATAAAGCCCGGCGCAGGGACGCCAATGCGGCCATTTCCGCAGACCGTCAAAGACGTAGCGGAGCGCGCCGAGATCGTCGGCCACCGCCCGGATGCGGGCGAGAAGCGGCCGGACCTTGGGATCGACGTCCGCCTCGCGCGCGCCCGTCGCGACGTCACGGGCGACCGCGAGCGCGATGAAGATGTTGAGCATCGTGCAGGTGCGCAATCCCCAGTCGAAGCGGAACGGATTGCGTTCGTCCTTGAACTCGACAAGGCTTTCGTCCGACTGCCCGGCGACGTCGAAATGCAGGAAACGGCCCTCCCCCCGCAGGCTCTGCGCCGCGATCAGATGGCAGTGGCCGCGCTTCGTCCGGATGAAGGTCGGGGCGGCGGGCAGTTCGCCCGGAAGCGTCGCGACGAGCGTTCCGTTTGCGCCGAAATATGTTTTGCCGGCGAAACCTCGCACTGTCAGGCGCAGATATTTGCCGGCTACACGAAACCGCTCTTCGCCGAACTTCACCATGCACACGTCCTCGTCGCGCCCCTGCGCGACGAGGACGACGTCTCCGAAACGGACTTCGGCACGGGCGCCTTTCCCGAGACGCAGGACCAGCATGCCGTCGGGCGCGACCGGAAACGGCGTCCGATAGGTCGCGTCGAGCGGAACGCCGAGACCCCAGGCATATTCGTAGCTCGGGGGCGGCATGAGATGCCAAAGATGGAAGGCTTCCGACGCGGGGTCGCGGAACATCGCCGACTTCGCTTCGATGAAGTCGACGAACGCCGTCAGAGCGTCCATGGGGCGTCGAAGAATTTCGGACGCTTCGTCGGGAGAATGGAAGATATAGGCGGGCCGGTCGGGCGCAGTGTCCATGGATTTGGGTGCGCTGCTCATTCCCGCTCCGCCGAACGCCCGTCTGATCGCCGCTTAGAGACCAATTCCCGGATGGCTTGTCCAGTCGACCCCGGCCGCGTCAGTTTGTTCCGACCCGCGCGAGATAACGCCTCGAATATGGGCTCCTTGAAAAAGACAGGAGCCCTGAACACCATCCCCTTGTCGTCCGGACATGGCTTCGGGCGACGAAGCGGACAGGAGTTGAGATGAAGGCAACGCTACACGCATCGACGCTGGCGGCCGCCCTCGCCGCGATGGCGACGTTCTCCGGGGCCGCGTTCGCCAAGGCGGCGAAGGATCCCTGCTTCGTCGCGACGGCCGGGGTGAGCGAGTGCGACGGCGAGAACTGCGCCGCGGACCCGAAGGTCACGCTGAAGGGTCCCTGGCAGCGGGTCGCCAACTGCCTCCGCCCGCTCCGCGACCGCTGGGCCAAGGAGGGACCGACCGAGACCGTGAACGCCGGCGGCGCGGAGGTCCCGGTCGTCGACGCGCTGCGCGAGACGATCTACCGCTCGATGACGCAGAGCAACGCAGGCGCGGCGCTCGCCGGCGATCCCGGTCGCTACGTTCCGCTCGAGAGCGTGCTCGAGCCCGACCTCAGCCTGAAGCAGGACGTGGCGCGCATCGCCCAGCTCAACGATCGCGGCCAGCCCTACAGCTCGATGAGCCAGACCAACATCGCCCGGACGCTGTTCGCCTTCGCCGCCCTCGCCAAGCGCGGCGGCTATCCGCAGGCGGAAGCCGACAGACGGAACTACGACCGCCTCGGCCGCGCCGTCGTCGCCGCCGTGCTCGCGCCGGTGAGCCAGGGCGGGCTCGCCACGACCGAACCTTGCGCGAAAGCGCCGGACAAGACCTGCACCTGGTTCCACGCCGTGACGCGCAAGGATCTCGACACCGCGCAGGGCGGAACGCTGAACAAGAACCTGCACGCCATCCGCAACCTGATCCTGATCGACCAGGCGGCGGCGAGAACCGGCGGCGAGCGCGACCCGGCTTTCGCGGCGGGCGCGGCCGCGGGCCTCAACCAGCTCTTCCTCGCCGAAGGCCACGACGCCGCGGGAAAGACGCCGAACCTCAAGGACTTCCTGGTCGACCAGAACGGCGACGGACCGAGCTGGGCCTATTACGGCATGAACATCGCGGCGGCCCCGCCTCGCGGTCCCTACTTCCTGAAGACCGCCGAACGGAACTGCGGCTACCACAACCACGTGCTGAACCTGATGGCCACCATTCTCGATCGAGGCGGCGACAAGGAGGTCGATCCCCAGACGCGCAAGCTGGCGCTCGCCTGCGACTCCCCGCTTCGGCGCATGTATCTCGCGTCGAGCGCCAAGGCGCCGCCGCCCGCCAACGCGCCGGCGGTCGAGGGGCTCTGGTGCTCGAAGAAAGGCCGTGACGTCTCGTCGAGCTCCAACGCGTTCTATGAAAGCGCATTCAAGAACTGCGAGGCTTCGCGATGACCGAGCAGCCCGACTTTTCAGTCAGAAACTACTGGGAGCGCCGCTACGCCAACGGCGGCACGTCCGGCGCGGGCTCTTACGGCGCGCTCGCGAAGTACAAGGCCGCTTTCGTCAACGAATTCATGAACGTGAACGGGGTGGAGTCGGTGGTCGACTTCGGATGCGGCGACGGCGAGCAGATCTCGATGCTCAGCGTCAAGACGTATCACGGCCTCGACATTTCCCCGAACGCGGTCGAACGGTGCAAGGCGCGCTACGACGGTCGCGCCGGCTGGACGTTTCAGTTGATCGACGAGTTCAAGCCGAAGCCGGCCCGCTACGACCTCGCGACGTCGCTCGACGTCGTCTACCATCTGATCGAGGACGACGTTTAC
Organism: Ancylobacter novellus; assembly: GCA_003241695.1. Lineage (GTDB taxonomy): Bacteria > Pseudomonadota > Alphaproteobacteria > Rhizobiales > Methylopilaceae > Methylopila. The sequence goes on from QFPN01000006.1 coordinate 97,922, forward strand.
GAGGCCTATATCAAGCGCCTGTTTGACTCTTCGAGCCGATACGTCCTGATCTACGGCTCCGACTGGGAGCAGCCGGGCCATGTGCCGCATATCCGGCATCGCTGGTTCAGCGGCTGGGTGGCGCGCAAACGGCCCAAATGGCGCGTCTGCGCGAGAGCCGCGAACCCCTATCCCTTCGACGCCTACAACAGCATCAACACGACCTTCGCCAGCTTCACGGCCTTCGAGAAGGCAGGCTGACCGCGAAGTCCGCCGGCATGCGGCATGACGCGGACGCGATGGGCCTGCGGACCATCGCCAAGCAAACAGGCCGCGGCGGTCGGATCGCCGCAGCCGAACTGGATTTCTCTAAGAACCTCTAAGGAATCACGACCCGCGACCGCAACGCCCGAACCGGCTTCGCTTATTGACAACGGTCTTCCGTTCGCTCCAATAAAGTCGCCAAGTTTCATTGGCGATCAACCGCGAAACACAATGTAAGCAACTGATAATGCAGCGTGCGTAAATCGATTTAGTATACTTATATCTAAAGACGACCAATCTACCCGTAAGACATTTGAGCATTCGTAGAAGTTCGGGGAATAGCGGGCGGACAATGACGGCAAATACTAAATCGAACTCGTGGGTCGACCCGAAAGGGCAGTTCGCGCTCAACGGTTGGATCGTCGTTCCCGCAGCCGAGGCGAATTCGGCGGAAATCCTCATAAAAATCGACGATCTGGATCCGATCGCCGTCCGCACGAAAATTCATCAGAAAAACTTTGATTTCGAAGGAAAAGACAGCACTCGCCTGAAGTTCACCGCGATCTACCCGCCGCGGCTGTATGATGGGAAAGCGCATGCGGTCGAACTGATCGACGCCGCCAGCGGCGAAGTCGTCCATGGCGCCACGAAGACGTTCCAGGACCTCAATCTGACTGGAAAGAGCGGGCGGGATTTCATTGGCGGCGTCACCTTCATCGCCAAGGCCGGGCATATCGAAGGATGGGTTTTCGACAAGGAGCGGCCTGAACGCCCCGTTACGGTCGATCTGATCGTCGACGGCCGTCGCGTGGCGCGCGACCTGGCCAACCTGACCACCCCCAACATGGTGGGCTCGACCGGCGAAAGGCATGGCTTCAGGATTCAGGTTCCGAACGCCTTCGTCGACGGGAGCGAGCATTCGTTCGAGGTTCTGGTCGACGGAGAGCCGCTCCCGGCGATCGACGGCGCCTTCTCGATCGACATACAGGATCAGGCCCATCAGATCGCCGGAATCCCGATGTTTTATGCTCGGTTCGATTCTGTCGGGTTCGAGTATCTGAGAGGCATGGTGAAGACGGAGACGCGGAATTTCGCGTCGCTGTCCTTGTGCGTCGGCGATACGGTGGTCCTCAAGACTCCTATCGAGCAGTCCCTTCATGAGGGCTTGGTAGACATCCGGCTCAAGATTCCGGACAAGATTTACGACGGCAAGAAGAAGGCGCTGTCCGTTCGCGTCGATACTCCGCGCGGACAGAAAACGATCTGGTCCGCGACCCGGATCATGCCGCCGAAACTGGTGGATCAAGCCCGCGTCTTCGGACTTGCGGTCCGGGACGGCCGTCTGTCGGGAAAGGTTCTGATCGAGAACGAGTGGGCGCTCGAAGGCGGCGTCGGCCTGTTCGTCGGCGACGTGCGCGTCGGCGTGTGCGAGCTGTCGCCGCAGTCCGGCGATTGGGGCGAGCCCGTCGATTTCAACTTCGATCTCGACGCGCTGTCGGCCCTCCCCTGGCTCAAGATGGGCGTCGAGGTCGCTCTGCTGCAGAGCGGCGCGCGGCGCTTCGACGTGCTGCCGGCGCTGCTCGAGGCCGCCGTGGTGTCGATCACGGCGGCCACGCTCTCGATCGAGACGCCCGTGCCGCTGACCGGGCTGGTCAGGGTCGGCGTCGCCCGGCCTAACGGCCGCGACCGGTCCGTGGACGTCGAGTGCGTGAGGAGCGTCTCGATCGTGCAGCCTCTGTCGCGCGCGGAGGCCGCCGAGGCAAAGCAGCTCACCATTTCGCTGGACGACCGGATCGTGAGCGCAGGCGGGACGGTGTCTCCGCAGCGCGAGACTGCGCCTCAAGTCATCGTCAGCAGCACGATCGACCCGGAGCATCCGGCCGTGCGCGCCGCGATGGAGGCCGCGCGCTTCGGGGGCTTCTCCAAGCCCGACGAGGCTCGCAAGGGCGAGGCCGCGGGCGTATGGGAACTCGTCTCGCCTCAGAGGATCGCCGGATGGGCGATCGACCTCGAGGACCCGACGCGCGTCCTCTCGGTCTCCCTTCGCGTCGACGGAAAGGACTTCGGCCCGTACGCGGCCAACATGACCGAACGGATCTCGCCCGACCTCGCGGTCGATCGCGGATTCGAGATCGACATCGACAGGATCGACGTCGATCCCGGCCTCAAGACCTTCGAGGTGCGCTTCGCAGGCTCGGAGACCCGCCTCCATCCCCCCGTCGCGGCGCAGCTGGTGTTTCCGGGCCGCTCGCTCACGTCGAACGTCATCGACGAGATCGACCAGCTGGTCGAATCGGGCCGCTTCGACGAAGCGCGCTCGGTGAGCAAAGCCGCTCTCGGATCCGATCCCGCGGTCGCCGTCCGCTTCTTCGTGCTCGACGCGATGTCCCGCCGGGACTGGACCGGCCACGCCCAGCGGGTCGACCGGCTCGGCGACGCCCTCGAACCCGATCAGCGCGCTCCGATCAAGCGGCTGAAGCCGATCGTCGAATCCAGGGACGTCTCCGCGCTCAAGGGCGCTCTCGGCGCGCTCAACCTGCGTCAGAGCTACGCCGCCGCTCTCTCCCAACGGGTGCTGGAGCTTCGCGCGGAACCCTCGGAGGATTTTTCCGACGCCTACGCGCAGTGGATCGCAACCACGCAGTTTCGTCCCGCGGCAACGAACGCGCATGCGCCGGCCAGGCGCATCGTGGTCGTCGACCTCACCGGCGCGGAGCAGGCGACGGCGCCCGCCTCGACCGGCGGCCCGGATCGGCGTTTGCTGTCCGCGGCCGCCTGCGAGGCGCTGCGTGAAAGCGGCGCTTCGTCATCCGCCGTCGACGAATTGCGCGCAGCGACCCAGGACGCCGACTGGACGCTTCTAATCGGCCGCCCGCGTTTCGCGCCGCAGGACGCCGAGACGCTGTGGCCCAACCTGACCGCGGCCTACGGGGCCTGCGACACGACGGTGATCTCGGGCGACGCGAAACCCGGCTCGTCGCCGGCGCGCGAGCTCGACAGATGGAGCGCGTTCGTTCCGACCGGATCGTTCGACCAGCTCGTCGCCGCGGCCCGCGCCGTCGTGCGAGGGGAGGCGCGGTCGCTCGGGATCAACGACGGAGGATCGAAGCGCGGCGAGATCGTGCTTCTCAGGGCGGCTCCCGCCGACGCGGTGGACGCGGCGACGGTCGGCTTCGTCTGCCTCCATGATTTTCCGAGCGATCAGCCCACGCCGGCGGTCCCGCCCGGAATGCGCGTCGCGCGCGGAGAATGGGCGCTTCAGGGCGGCCTTCCGACGCCGGCCCAAATCGCCGAAGCGCTCCCCTCCGAAGCCGGCGAGTGGGACGGCGGGATTATCGTTCTGTCGAACCGGATCCGCTATCCGAACGACTATCTATTCGACTGCATGAGGCATTTCGAGAGAAGCCCGGGAGGCGTCGCGTTCCACGGGCTCGGCTACGACCGGCTCAAGGCGCGGTTCGTCTACGACGCCTACGACCGGTTCGACGAGACCAGCGCCGCCCTGCTGCCGCTCGGCTGCTTCCCCGCCTCGCTTTTGGCGAGCGGGCAGGCCGCGGGCTCTTTCGGAGAGCTGCGGATCGTCCAGGGCCAAAAGCCCTTCCAGGTCGTGCGGCTGGACGAGTTTCTCACGAACGAAGAAAAGCAGGAGATCTTCAGCGAGTTCGCGGCGGGCTGCTCCCCGTCCGAACATGAAGCCGGCTTCACGTCCGCGCTGCGGGAGCGCCACCATACGGCGTTCTGGCGCTTCCAGAACCTGCTCGCGCCGCTCAAGCTGCCGGGGATCGACGACGATCTCCGCTCGCTCGCCGGCACCCTCGGCCTGCGCTCGCTGCTCGAGCGCATCGAACGCGGCCAGATCACCGAGGCCCAGCACGGTCTTCGCCTGTTCATCGAGCGGCAGGACTTCCTCGCGCCGGCATCGGCGCCGGTTCTCCAGCTCGTCCTGATCCTCGTCAGGCTGACGGGACAGCAAAACGAGCTGATGGCGTCGCTGCTGCCGAACATGCCGAAGCTGGTCGGCCTTCATCCGACGCTGATCATCGAGCTGTTCGAGAACGCGGCCTTCGCGCTCGAGCCGGCGGAGCTCGCGGCGACCGTCCTGAGCTGCGTGCAGAGCGCGCTCGAGAACAAGCGCAACTTCCCGATCGCGAGGCTTCTGGAGGTCGCCCGCCGCTATTGCGGCGAGAAGATCATGATCCTGCTGCTGTCGCTCATCGACATGTCGGACCGGCGCGGCATCCTGTTCGAGGGAGACATCCAGCGGACGATCGGAAGCGTCTTCACCGCGGGTGAAAGCCCCACGTTCCAGCTCGCGAACACGCGGCTGACGCAGAAAGACTTCGGGGCCGCGGCCCCGAAGGAAGTCCGACTGATCACTTCGCTGCTGGAAGGCCGCCGCTCGGACTTCCTGCAGGTGCTGAACGACCTGATCCTGGAGTCGAATGACCTGCTCGCCGTCGCTCGCCTGCTCCGGACCTACACGAACGAGCTGAAGCAGTTCCAGATCCGCGGCCGCGAGGTGAACTATCCGAGCTTCCGGGGCGTCGACGAAGCCCTGCAACTCGCCTTGATCCTCGGCGACATCGAGACGGCGTCGAGCCACATGGCCGACGAGCCCGCCGGGGTCGCCCAGACCCAGCCCGACTCGCTCCAGATCGTCTGGAACAGCGTGCAGCACAATTACGGCCCGCTGAACGAAGCGTTGAGGGTCTGGTACGCGCCCTACGACCTCGAACCGGTCACGCTCGCCGGCGCCGACATGCTGTCGATCTTCGCGAGCCCGTTCGAAGGCCATTCGCTTCCGAAGGCCGAGACCAGGGGCCGGGTGTCGATCGTCTGCACGGTCTTCAATCCCGACATCGACCTCCTGAAGGTCTCGATCGAGTCGATGCTGGCCCAGACCCATGACGACATCGAGATCATCCTGGTGGACGACGCCAGCGATCCCGAATTCGCCGAAGGAATCGCCGAAGCGTCGAAACGCGATCCGCGCATCCGCTATCTGCGGACGTCCCGCAACGCCGGTCCCTATTTCGGGCGCAACCTCGCGCTCGAGATCGCAACGGGCGAGTTCATCGCGATTCAGGACGGCGACGACATCGCGCACCCCCAGCGGCTCGAATTCCAGGTCAGGACGCTGACCGAGGAACCGGCCTACAAGATGGCGACCAGCGGCCATCTGAGGATCGACACCGGCGGACAGGTCCAGTTCGAGCACACGCTCGATCTGATCGGCGACGGGACCATGACCTCGATCTTCAGAAGATCCCTGTTCGACCAGATCGGCGGCTTCGCGTCGGTGCGGTCGCGCGGCGACGTGGAGTTCCGCGAGCGTGTCCGCCGCGCCTTCGGCAGCCACGTCATCAGCCATACGGAAATACCGCTGCTGTTCTGCCTCGCGTCTCCGGGAAGCCTGTCGAACCAGACGGCCGCCCGCTACGGCTCCTATCTCGCGCTTTATCGAGACGGCTTCGCCAAACGCATCGTCCGCTCCTTCATCGAGAGCGAGCCGTGCGGCTCGGCCGACGCGCCCCTCGTCGTCCCATACCCGCTGAGGCCGACGACGCCTCGTTGATCGAAGACGCCAGAGAAATATGCTGCAGCGACGCTCGACAGCCCATCCTTCGCGGCGGCGGCGGCGCTCCTAAGGGGGTTCAATGCAACACGTCACCATTTGCCTGACGACGATTTCGGCGCGCGCCAAGAACCTTCACCTCACGCTCCAGTCGCTCGCGAAGCAGAACTACGGCTCGTTCTCGGTCCGGGTGTACGTCTCGCGCGAGCCCTATCTGCTCGACGACGGAGAGTTCTGGATCAGCCCGGAATGCCGCGAGGTCATGCGCGAGAACGATCACGTCTCGCTCTACTACGTCCCGAACACCGGGCCGTATCGCAAGGTCATCCCGTTCCTTCAGGAGCGGCTCGGCGAGAACGAGCTGATCGCGACCGCCGACGACGACACGATCTACCCGGAAGACTGGCTCGCGACGCTGGTCCACCACTACACCGCGCGCCGCTGCATCATCGCGTTCCGCGGCCATCAGATGCAGCCGGCGGACGGCCGCTGGCAGCGCTATCGCCGCTGGATGACCTCCGGGGTCAAGGAACGGCAGGGCATCTACGGCCTGCCGACCGGAAAGGACGGCGTCCTCTACAACGCCATGTTCTTCCACCGGAACGTCCTCGACATGGACGTCGCCATGTCGATCGCGCCCACGGTCGACGACCTCTGGCTGAAATGGCACACCGCGTTCGCGGACGTCCCGGTGTTCCTGATCAACACCAGCTACTCCACGCAAACCTTCGTCGATACCGGCGACGGCGTGTCGCTCTACAAGAACTACAACAAGCAGGGCGGAAACGACATCGCCATCCAGGCGCTCGAGGACTACAGCCTCGCGACGTTCGGCCAGACCCTGCTGGAGCGCGCCTCCCGTCAGATCGCGTGATCTGACGCCGGATAGGCGGCGGAAGAGCTTTCGGCTCCGCCGCGGCGCCCCTCACGCTCGCCTGAACCGTGGACGGCGACGCCTGCGCCCTCATGAGCGCCGTCAGAACCGGGCCTCGCCGCATCGACAAGGCGCGACCGCGCGCGTTTTCGTGGCCACGCGTCTTCTCCCGCTCCGATCCCAAACGCGCCGCACGGCCGGGCGTCGAGCGTTCGCTCCGAGAAACCGCACCGTTTCGTCTCCCAGGCGCCTCCCTCCGGACGGCGGAGTCGGCGGAGTTCTTGACTGTGCGTGCGGTGGGGCGTAATTTTCTGGAACAATGTTCTATATTTTAGAACAACAGTTTGGCGCCGGGCGACGCTTGCCCGACGGCGAACCCGACCGAGGAGAGCCGCTTTGCGACCGTTGGAAGGCGTCCGCGTCATCGAATTCTGCAGCGTGGCGGCCGGACCGTTCTGCGCCATGCTGCTCGCCGACATGGGCGCGGACGTGATCAAGGTCGAGAACCCCGACGGCGGCGACACCATGCGCGCCTGGCCCCCGCTCGCCGAAGGCTTCAGCGAGAACTTCGCCTCGCTCAACCGCAACAAGCGCTCGGTGACGCTCGACCTCAAGGACGCGGAGGGCAATCGCCGCGCGCGCGAGCTGATCGCCTCGGCCGACGTCGTCATCGAGAACAACCGGCCGGGGGTCATGAAGCGCCTCGGCCTCGACTACGAGACCTCGAAGACCGCGAACCCGAAGCTCGTCTATTGCTCGATCTCGGCTTTCGGGCAGGAGGGTCCGCGCTCGAAGGAGGCCGGCTTCGACCTGACGCTCCAGGCCATGAGCGGCGTCATGAGCGTCACCGGCGAACCCGACGCCCCACCGGTGAAGTGCGGGGTGCCGATCTCCGACTTCGGCACCGGCCTCTACGCCGCCTACGCGATCGCCTCCACGCTGTTCCGCATCCGCGGCGGAGGGGAGGGCGCGCATATCGACGCCTCGATGTTCGGCGCGACCCTCGCAATGGCCGCGCTCCAGACCAGCGAGTATTTCGGCAGCGGGCGCGATCCGAAGCGGCTCGGCTCAGCGCATCCGCGCAACGCGCCCTACCGCGCCTTCAAGGCGAAGGACGATTACTTCGCCATGGCGGCCGGCAACAACGCGCTCTACCGCGCCGCCTGCGGGGCGATCGAGCGGCCCGACCTCGCCGACGATCCGCGCTTCGCCAGCACGGCGCTGCGCGCGCAGCATCAGGACGACCTGCTAGAAATCCTCGAGCCGATCTTCGCGGCCTTCACGGCGGAAGAATTGCTTGAGAAGTTCCGCGCCGCGGGCGTGCCCTGCTCGCCGATCAACGGTTATTCGGCGGCGCTCGCCGACCCGCAGGTCGCTCATATGGGCTGGGTCCAGCCGATCGCCCTGCCCTCGGGCGTCGAGACCCGCACTTTCGCCTCGCCGCTGAAATTCTCTGGCGAAGGCTTCCCCGTCTACCGCTCGCCGCCAGCGCTCGGCGAGCACAATGACGAGGTGTTCGGCGCCGACGCAGCGCCCCGCGCGAAGAGCGCCTGATGGGCGAGCTTCTGGTCGAACGGAACGGCGACGCGCTGACGCTCGCGCTGAACCGCCCGGAGAAGATGAACGCGCTGTCGGCCTCGCTGGTCGACGCGCTGCTCGCCGAAGTGGAGAACGCCGCCGCGACGGGCGTACGCCTCCTCGTGCTGCGGGGGGAAGGCCGCAACTTCAGCGCCGGTTTCGACTTCGGCGGTTATGAAGATCAGTCGGAGGGCGACCTTCTGCTGCGCTTCGTCCGCATCGAGCAGCTGCTGCAGGCCGTGCGCCACGCGCCCTTCGACACGATGGCGCTCGCGCATGGCAGGAACTTCGGCGCGGGCGTGGACCTGATCTGCTCCTGCGCGCGGCGCGTCTCCGAGGAGACCGCCACGTTCCGCATGCCGGGGCTCGGCTTCGGGCTGGTGCTCGGGACCCGGCGCTACGCCGAGCGCGTCGGCGTAGCGCGCGCGCGCGACGTTCTGGGGGACGGCGTGACCTTCTCCGCGCGAACCGCGATCGAGGACGGCTTCCTCACGGCGCTCGCGCCGAAGGAGGAGTGGTCCGATCTCGTGACGGAGACCGCAGCGCGCGGCGGAAAGCTCTCCGCCGCCGCAAGCGCCGCGCTCTACCGCGCGACCTGCCCCGACACGCGCGCTGAAGATCTCGCCGATCTCGTGACCTCGGCGGCGCGGCCCGGCCTCAAGGACCGGATCGCGCTCTATCGCGCCGCCTGAGCGGTTCGGAAACCGCGTCCCGCCGCAGCCCGGCAATCAGACCGGACCCGTCACGGCAAGGGGCGGGGCGGCTCCGTCCGCCCGCGGGAAAAGGCGCCCGGATTGTAGCCGAGCGCGCGGGACAGCGACCGCGCGGCGTCGGTCACGACGTCGCTGAACTTCCCGAGCGCCGAAGGCTGGAGCCGCTCGGCGGGACCCGAGATCCCGATCGCGGCGACCGGCCTGCCGACTCCGTCATGCACGATCGCGGCGAGCCCGCAGACCGTGTCGCGCCATTCGCCCCGATTGACCGCGAAACCCTGGATCCGGACCTGCTCCAGCTCCTTGCGGAGATCCGCGAGCGTCCCGATCGAGCGCGGGGTGAAGGTCGGCAGCGGATCGGAAAACCAGCGCAGCGCCTCGGCCTCCTGATGGGCGAGCAGAGCCTTGCCCGACGCCACGCAGTGCGCCGGCGCCCTGCCCCCGATCGTGGAATAGGCGCGCACGGGGTGCGGGCTTTCGATCTTGTGCAGGTAGATCACTTCCGTCTTGTCGAGCAGGGAGAGATGGATGGTCTCCAGCGTCTCGTCGGCGAGAGCGCGCATGAAGGGCTCCGCCGCCCGCCGGACGTCGACCCGCCCGAGCACGAGGCTCGCGATCTCGAAGATCTTCAGCGTGCACTCGTAGCCGCTGTTGGCGTCGACCTGCGCATAGCCGGCGGAGACCAGCGTCTGCAGCGTGCGGTGCACGTTGCTCTTCGTCATGGCGAGCTCGCGGGAGAGCTCCGTCACGCCCTTCGGCGTCTCGCTCCGGGCGAGATGCTCGAGAACGCGCAGTCCCTTGAGAAGCGTGCTGTCCATGCCGTCGACTCGAACCGAGATCGCGGTCCGCTTCGACCGTGTCGGAAATCGCGAACTCTCGTTCCAACATATGCGACGCGGACGATGCGACGCGCAAGAAAGCCCTGCGCAGCGTCACCGCCGGCGTGACGGGCCCGGAGCGCTGAAAACGAAAAAGCCCGGACCTGCGCCCGGGCTTTTTGTCGTCGGGATCGCCGGCGCGACCGCAGCCTCAATCGAAGGCGGCGAAGGAGGACGTGATGCGCGGATCGGGGCGCCCGGAGGTCTTGGGCTGAAACTGCGCAGGCAACGCCGCCGAGCGGTTCTTGCGCGCGGCGGGGGCGGGCGCTTCGGACGGCGCAGGCTCGGACACCGGGATCGCGACGGGCGCGGGCTCCGCCTTCTGGCCGCCGCCGAACAGGCCGCCGACCCAGTTCTTGAGACGGTCTCCGGTCGACGCCTCCGGCCCGGGAGACACGGCGGTCGCCATCACCGGCTGCTGGTTCGCCGCCACCTCGCGCGGGGCGGGAACTGGGGCCGGCTTCGCGGCCGCGACATGCGCGGCGCCCGGCGTCGGCGCGGGAATGGAAGCGACGGTCTCGGGTTCCTCGGACCGGAACATGCGGGCGAACAGATTGCCTTCCGGCTTCCGGGCGGACGGCGCGGGAGCCGATCCGTCAGTCGCGACCGACGTCCTGAGCGCGACTTCCGCCGGCTTGCCCGCGGCCGGAGCGGCCACCGAGGCGAGCGCGACGCCGCCGCCCGGCGCGGGCTCCGCGGCCACCGGCGTTCCGGCGGCTTCGGGGGCGACGGCCGCGACCATCACGACCGGCTGGTCGAGCGTGCGGCGAAGACGGCCGTTCTGCGCCACGTATTCGGGCGCGAGCGGCTCGCTCTTCGAGAGCTGCGCGATCAAGATGTTGTCGGCCTTTTCCTTGGCGGTCACGGCCTTGGCGATGGTCGGCTCGACCTGATAGCTCGGGCAGGCGGCTTCGGGCGTGAAGGTCGACAGCGCGCCGGGCTGGGCGTTGAAGACGTATTTCTTGCCGCAGACGTCGACCCTGGGCTCGGCCTTGGTGACCTCGAAGTGGTCGGAGCCCTGCTTCAGGTTCTTCCAGAACGCCATGTTCTTGTCGTTGCGGCGGCGCGCCATGTTCTGCGCCGTCATGCGGAACGGCAGCGCCTGAATCTGGAACGCCTTCTGGCCGCCGCGGAAGCTCTCCCGCGCCATGGCGTAGATTTCGCCGATCTGGTCGTCGGTCATGGCGTAGCAGCCGGCCGACAGGCAGTCGCCATGCATCATCACATGGGTGCCGTTGCGGCCGAGCGAGCGATCGTAGGCGTTCGGGTAGCCGATGTTGAACGACAGATAGTAGGACGACTTCGGGTTCATCTGCGCCGGGCCGACCGAGTAGAAGCCCTCCGGCGCCTGCTTGTCGCCTTCCTTGATCTTCGGTCCGAGCTTTCCGGAGAAGCGGCAGATGTCGTAGCTCTTGAGCAGCGTATAGCGCCCGTCGGCGCGGCGCTTCTTCCAGACCTCGGCCTTCGACTCTTCCTTGAAGATCCGGACGAGCATCGGATCCTGCGGGCTCACGCCTTTTTCGGTCATCAGCGAGACGAGCGCGGGCGACAGCGGCTGAACGCTGCGCGCGGTCGTGGTCATCTTTTCTTCGCTGTTGCAGCCCGAAAGGGCGAAGGCCGCTGCGAACGCGGAGCCGACGAGCGCGGCGCGTGCGACGGACATGGATAGGTCTCCCCCGAACATGCGGGCATGGCGAGCGTCCTCACCAGCTAAAATCGATACCCTTACCCACAGGTTACCGCAAGCGCGCCGCGCGCGTATGACGCGCGCGAAACCGCCGGTTTCGTCGCCGGGAAGGACCGCCCATAGGGAGTTTAGAGCGTTCGCCGCCGCTCAGAGGTTCCGGCCGATCCGCAGGAACTTGCGACGGCGGTCGTCGCGAATCTCGGCCCCGCTCATGGCGGAGAAGCGCTGCAGCGCGCGCTCGATCGCCTCGCCGGCCGCGTCCATGGCCTTCTCCGCGCCGCGATGGGCGCCGCCGAGCGGCTCCGGAACGACGCCGTCGACCACGCCGAGCCGCATCAGGTCGGCGGAGGTGATCTTCATGTTGGTGGCGGCTTCCTGCGCCTTGGCCGCGTCGCGCCACAGGATGGAGGCCGCGCCCTCGGGCGAGATCACGCTGTAGATCGCGTGTTCGAGCATCAGCACGGCGTTTGCGGTCGCGATCGCGATCGCCCCGCCCGAGCCGCCCTCGCCGATGATCAGGGCCACGTTGGGCACGGTCAAATTGAGGCAGGTCTCGGTCGAGCGCGCGATCGCCTCGGCCTGGCCGCGCTCTTCGGCCTCGACGCCCGGAAACGCGCCGGCGGTGTCGACGAGCGCGATCACCGGCAGCGAGAAGCGGTCGGCCATCTCCATCAGGCGGATCGCCTTGCGGTAGCCTTCCGGGCGCGCCATGCCGAAGTTGTGGCGGAGCCGGCTCTCGGTGTCCGCGCCCTTCTCGTGGCCGATCACCATCACCGGCCGGCCGCGGAAACGGCCGGGACCGCCGACGATGGCCTGGTCCTCGGCGAACAGCCGGTCGCCGGCGAGCGGCGTGAAGTCCTCGATCAGCCGGGAAACGTAATCGACGAAATGCGGCCGGTTCGGATGGCGCGCGACCAGCGTCTTCTGCCAGGGCGTCAGGCCGGCGTAGAGGTCGCGCATCGCGGCCTCGGACTTCGCCTCGAGACGCTGGACCTCCTCGTCGATCGCGACGCTGTCGCCGTCCTCGCCGAGCGCGCGGAGCTCGGCGATCTTCGCCTGCAGTTCGGCGACGGGCTTTTCGAAGTCGAGATAGCTTTTCATAGGGCTCGCTCCGCGCCGTCGGCGCCGGGGGAGGGGCGGTGGTCCTGCGGAGCGCGCGAAGAGTTGGTCGGGGCCGGCTCAAAAGTCAACCGCGCGGCGAGAGCGCGCCGCCCCGCTTGAAATCGGCTCTTCGCCGACCGACCTTGGCCCGCGCCGGACGTCCGGCGGGACGCCCAAGGAGAAACCGCCCGTGTCAGCCGACGTCAGTCCCCTCGCCGGAAAGCCCATCGCGCCCGAGCGGCTCGTCGACGTGCCCGCCTTGATGACGGCCTACTTCGCCGCCCGTCCCGACATGGACGACCCCGCCCAGCGCGTCGCCTTCGGCACCTCGGGCCATCGCGGCTCGTCGCTCGACGGCGTCTTCACCGAGAGCCACATCGCGGCCGTCACGCAGGCGGTCTGCGACCACCGCGCGAAGGCGGGGATCGACGGGCCGCTGTTCCTCGGCAAGGACACCCATGCGCTGTCGGAAGCCGCCTTCGCGACCGCGCTCGAGGTGCTCGCGGCGAACGGCGTCGAGGCCCGGATATCGGAGGGCGCGCGCTTCACGCCGACCCCGGCGGTCAGCCACGCGATCCTGACCCACAACCGCGGCCGGACGGGCGGCCTCGCCGACGGCCTCGTGATCACGCCGTCGCACAATCCGCCTGAGGACGGCGGCTTCAAGTACAATCCGCCGAATGGCGGCCCGGCGGGCGCCGAGGTCACCGCGGTCATCGAGCGGGAGGCCAACCGCCTGATCGAAGGCGGGCTCAGGGAGGTCAGGCGCACGCCGTTCTTCCGGGCGCTGAAGGCGGGGAACGTGAAAGGCCACGATTTTCGCGCGGCCTATGTGGCGGATCTGAAGAACGTCGTCGACATGGAGGCGATCCGCTCCGCGGGCGTCCGGATCGGCGTCGATCCGCTTGGCGGATCGGGCCTCGAATACTGGGAGCCGATCGCCGAGGCCTACGGCCTCGACCTCACCGTCACCAATAAGGCGGTCGACCCGACCTTCCGGTTCATGACGGCGGACTGGGACGGCAAGGTCCGCATGGACTGTTCGAGCCCCTACGCCATGGAAAAGCTCATCGAGCTCAAGGACCGGTTCGACGTCGCCTTCGCCAACGATCCGGACGCCGACAGGCACGGTGTGGTGGCGCCCTCCGCGGGTCTGCTCAACCCCAACCACTATCTCGCCGCCGCGATCTCCTATCTCGCGAAGCATCGGCCCGGCTGGACGGCCGGCCCCGCGATCGGCAAGACCCTCGTGTCGTCGAGCGTCATCGACCGGCTGTCCGCATCGCTCGGGCTGAAGCTCGTCGAGGTGCCGGTCGGCTTCAAATGGTTCGTGGACGGCCTCGTCGACGGCTCCCTCGCCTTTGGCGGCGAGGAAAGCGCCGGCGCCTCCTTCCTGCGCCGCGACGGGACCGTCTGGACCACCGACAAGGACGGGCTGATCCTCGGCCTGCTGGCCGCCGAGATGACGGCGGTCACCGGCAAGGACCCCGGCGAGATCTACGCCGGCCTCACCGAGACGCTCGGCGCGCCCGTCTACGAGCGCATCGACGCGCCGGCGAGCCCCGAGCAGAAAGCCAAGCTGAAGAAGCTTTCCCCGTCCGACATTCCCGGCGACGCGCTCGCGGGCGAGCCGATCCGCGACCGGCTCACCAAGGCGCCGGGCAACGGCGAGGCCTTTGGCGGCGTAAAGGTCACGACCGAGAACGGCTGGTTCGCGGCGCGCCCGTCGGGAACCGAAAACGTCTACAAGATCTATGCCGAGAGCTTCCTCGGCGCGGACCATCTGAAGCGCATCCAGCGGGAGGCGCAGGAGATCGTCTCGAAGGCGCTCGGCGGCTGAGCCTGGAATCTTCACGGCTCAAAACGCTTTGCGTCATGCCCCGGCTTGTCCGGGGCATCCATGGGACCGCTCGACTCCGCATCTTCGGAGGTCCTGCACGGCGATGGATCCCCCGGACAAGCGGGGGGATGACGGTTCAAGCCGCCGAACGCCGCGTCGGCCGCCGGTCAGGGACGGGCGCCCCGGCTCACAGGATGAAGCGGCTGAGATCCGCGTTCTTGGCGAGGTCGCCCACGAACTTCCGCACATAGTCGCCGTCGACCGTCACGGTCTCGCCGCCGCGGTCGGCGGCCGTGAAGCTGATCTCGTCGAGCACCCGCTCCATCACCGTCTGCAGCCTGCGCGCGCCGATGTTCTCGACGGTCGAGTTGACCTCGACCGCGACGTCGGCGAGCGCCTGCACGCCGTCGTCGGTGATGTCGAGCGTCACGCCTTCCGTGCCCATCAGCGCCACGTACTGCTTCACGAGGCTCGCCTCGGTCTCGGTCAGGATGCGGACGAAGTCCTCGCGGGTCAGCGCGCTGAGCTCGACGCGGATCGGCAGCCGGCCCTGCAGCTCCGGCAGCAGGTCCGAGGGCTTCGCCACGTGGAACGCGCCCGAGGCGATGAACAGGATGTGGTCGGTCTTCACCGGCCCGTGCTTGGTCGCGACCGTGGTGCCCTCGATCAGCGGCAGCAGGTCGCGCTGCACGCCCTCGCGCGAGACGTCGCCGGCGCGGCCCTCGCGGGCGCAGATCTTGTCGATCTCGTCGAGGAACACGATGCCGGCGTTCTCGACGGTGCGGATCGCCTCGGCCGTGAGCTGATCCTGGTCGAGCAGCTTGTCGCTCTCCTCGGCGACGAGCTGGTCGCGCGCGTCCTTCACCTGCACGCGGCGGGTCTTCTTCTGGCCGCCCATGTTCTTGAACATGTCGCCGAGCGAGATCATGCCGACCTGGCCGGGCATGCCGGGGATCTCCATCATGGGCGCGCCCGAAGCCGCAACCTCGATCTCGATCTCCTTCTCCTCCATCTCGCCCGCCATCAGCTTCTTGCGGAAGGAGTCCTTGGTGGCAGGGCTCGCGGTGGCGCCGACGAGCGCGGTGAGGATGCGATCCTCGGCGGCGAGCTCGGCCTTGGCGCGCACGTCCTTGCGTCGGGTGTCGCGCGTGAGCCCGATCGCGACTTCGAGCAGGTCGCGCACGATCTGCTCGACGTCCCGGCCCACATAGCCGACCTCGGTGAACTTGGTGGCCTCGACTTTGAGGAACGGCGCGTTGGCGAGCCGCGCGAGCCGGCGCGAGATCTCGGTCTTGCCGACGCCGGTCGGCCCGATCATCAGGATGTTCTTCGGCAGAACCTCCTCGCGCAGGTGGCCCGTGAGCTGCAGCCGCCGCCAGCGGTTCCGGAGCGCGATCGCGACCGCGCGCTTGGCGTCGCGCTGGCCGACGATGTGGCGATCGAGTTCGGAGACGATTTCGCGGGGGGAAAGGTCGGTCATCGATGGTCTTTCAAGCGGCGACGCTTCTGCGCCCCAGGTGGTCGCCGGCCCGAAGCGCCGGCGTGATCAGATGCTGAAACCGACTGCGTGCTTCGAAACGCCTGCTTCGCAGGCTCCTCAGCATGAGGACGGTCAATGGATCCTCGACGGTCCTCATGCTGAGGAGCTTGGCGTCAGCCAAGCGTCTCGAAGCACGCGTTCCGTCTCCGCTACCCGTCCGTCTCCATGCTTTCGAGCGTCAGGTTACCGTTGGTGTAGACGCAGATGTCGGCGGCGATCGCCATCGACTTGCGCACGATCGCCTCGGCGTCGGCTTCGGTGTCGATCAGCGCGCGGGCGGCCGAGAGCGCGTAGTTACCGCCCGAGCCGATCGCCGCGACGCCGTTCTCCGGCTCCAGCACGTCGCCGTTGCCGGTGATGACCAGCGCGTCCTTCCTGTCCGCGACCAGCATCATGGCTTCGAGGTGGCGGAGATAGCGATCGGTCCGCCAGTCCTTGGCGAGCTCGACCGCGGCCCGCAGGAGCTGGCCGGGATGCTGCTCCAGCTTGGCTTCGAGGCGTTCGAACAGCGTGAAGGCGTCGGCGGTCGCGCCGGCGAAGCCCGCGATCACCTCGCCCTTGGCGATGCGGCGAACCTTTCGGGCGGTCGCCTTCATCACGGTCTGGCCGAGGCTGACCTGCCCGTCGCCGCCGATGACGACGCGGCCGCCTTTCTTGACCAGCAGGATGGTCGTGCCGTGCATGACGAGATCGGACATGAGGGCTCCGGGGGAGGGAAGGAGCCGCTCACATAAGCATCCGCGACCGGTTCGCAACTGAAGCGCGGGGCGCGCCCGTCAGCCCGGCTTGACGACCAGCGCCTGATAGGTCGGCAGCTCCATCAGCCGGCCGTCCCGGTCGGCGAAAAACTCGTCGAGCGCCCGTTTCGCGCCGGGGCACTTGCGCGAGCCGTAGTCGTCGCACACCACCATTCCGCCGGGCGCGAGGCGCGGCCAGAAGAACTCCAGCGCGTCGAGCGTCGGCTTGTAGAGATCGACGTCGACGTGGAGCAGCGCGAAGCGGCGGTCGGCGACCTCGGGAAACCGGTCCGGGATCCAGCCTTTGAAGATCAGAAGCTCCTGGTCGAACCCGGCGAGGTTCGATCGGACGAGATCCTCCGGCACGCTGAGGTCGGACTGCGTCCAGTAGGCCTTGCCGGTCGAGGCGAGCGCGTCCTGCGGCGTCGGCTCGGACAGGCCCGCGAAGCTGTCGAACAGGCAGTAGGTCCGCTTGGTCTCGTCGGCCGCGAGCATGAAGGCCGTGCTCTTGCCGAATCGCAGCCCGCATTCCGCGACGTCGCCGGGCACGTGCTTCAGCCCGCGCACGACGTTCTGCAGCACGAAGCAACGCTCGTCGGGAATGCCCCTGATGTCACGGCGCAGTCCCGCAAGAAAGTAATCGCGGCTGCGCCAGTCGGGCGCCGGCTTCGTTTTCTTCTTGAGGCCCAGCGCCTTAAGCGCGCTGTTCGTCGCTCGATGAAAGAAGCTGGGCGGCGACGTCTTCACAGTGCGGTTGCCGATATAGCCGTCGTCGACCCGCGTCATGGGCGTAAAACTCCGAGCCCCCCGTGGGCCCGGACGATTACTTACCCGATCTGAAGACTTCCGTCGCGTTCGGCTCGTTGGCCGCCAGCGCCCACGACCGGCCCGGCGTGCGGTTGGCGGCGAGCTCCATCTGGAGCTTCCACCAGGTCGCGGGAAGCGGCGCGGCCCCGTCGCCCATGCGCGAGGGCTCGCTTGCGACCGAGACGTAGACGAAGCGCTTCGCCGCGGCGAACAGCTCGTCGAGCGCCCACGGGATGTCTTCCTCCGGCACGCGCGACAGGGCGTCGACGGCGACGACGCCGTCGAAGGTCCCCGCGACCGGTTCGGCGAAGGGCGCGCGGCCGGGCTCGAGACGAGCGACCTCGCAGCCCGCGAAGGGCCGCGCCGCGCCGTCCGGAGCGGGCGCGCCGTAGTCGAGCACGGTCTTCGCGCCGCTCGACGAGATCAGCCGCATGATCTCGGCGTTGTCCTTCGGACCGCCCCAGGCCGGAAGGCCGTTGCCGACCCGCTGGAGATAGGCGGCGAAGCGGCTGCCCGGCTTCTCGCGCGAGAAGCCGTTGTAGCGCGCCGCGTCGGCCGCCCGTTCGAGCGCGAACCACACCTCGCCGTCCGGATGGGACCGGTAGATGAGCTGGTCCGGGAACGGCCGCCAGGGCTGCGTCTGCAGCGTGGTGAAGTGGAAGCACTTCGATTTCGCGGCGTCGAACTCGTCGTCGCGGGCGTTCCAGACGCCGGGGAGCCTGCCCCAGAGGTCGTTGTCCTTCACGGCGTTGCGGAAACGCTTCTTGATCGCGCCCTCGCGCTGGACGTCCTGGAGAGGCCAGTGCTTCGCCATGACCTCGCAGTCGATCAGCATCACCGAGTCGTCGGTCGCGGTGATGGCCAGCATGCCCTTGCCGCCCATGTCCGCGTCGAACAGCTCGGCGGGATCGGACAGATAGATCTGGTCGACGTCGTTGTAGATCGCCCGTCCTTGATAGCCCGCGAGGCCCGGAATGGCGAAGCGCAGGAAGGTGAAGCCGGTCTTCCAGCCGCGCCGGTCATAGCCCTTGAGATCCTTCATCAGGTAGATCTCGTAGACCCGCGACGGATCTCGATGCTGCTTGACCGACCAGAAGAAGACGCGCTCGGCGCGGGCCTGAAACGGCTCCGTGCCGAGGAAGATCCGCACCGGCGGCTTGTCGCTCGGCGTCACGCCGGGCTCGACCTCGAAGCGGACGACCTCGGGCGTCTCGCGATGGCCTTCCGGCCGCGGACGGTCCTTCTGGAACCAGAAGCGCGGCTTGCGGTGATACCAGAAGGTGTCGAACCGCTTGGAAGGGTTAAGACTGCCGAACATGGCGACGGCCCTCTCATGCGCCCAGGATTTTCGCGGCGGAGGCCGCGCGATGACGTTCTCTAGTCCCTTACGTGCGCGAGCCTCAAGCTCCGATGCTTCGAGCCCGCAAGAGCGTCCGGCGTTCGAGACTGTTGGCCGCGGCGCGTCTTGGTGGTAGGCGTGCCGCGATCTGCCCCTTCCCTTAGCCCCAGGAAGCGCCCGATGCGCCGCGCCGAGGTCGTCCGCAAGACCGCCGAGACCGACATCACGCTCTCCGTCGACCTCGACGGAACCGGCGCGTCGAAGATTTCGACGGGCGTCGGCTTTCTCGACCACATGCTGGAGCTTCTGTCGCGCCACGCCATGATCGACGTCAATGTCGAGGCGAAGGGCGACCTCCATGTCGACTTCCACCACACCACCGAGGACGTCGGCATCGCGCTCGGCCAGGCGGTGCGGAAGGCGCTCGGCGACATGAAGGGCCTGACCCGCTACGCCGACTGCTGCATGCCGATGGACGAGACCCTGACCCGCGTAGCGATCGACGTCTCGGGCCGGCCGTTCCTCGTCTGGCGCACGGCCTTCCCGGCGCCGAAGATCGGCGAGTTCGACACCGAGCTGGTGCGCGAGTTCTTCCAGGGCTTCGCCACCCACGCCGCCGTGACGCTGCATGTCGAGACGCTTTACGGGGCGAACGCCCACCACATCGCCGAAAGCTGCTTCAAGGGGCTGGCGCGCTGCCTAAAGAGCGCCTTCGCGCTCGATCCGCGGGCCGGCGACCGGCTGCCCTCGACCAAAGAGCGCATCGGCGACTGACAGGACTGAACGAGACTCATGCGCAACTGGCTGATCTACGAGCCCGCGGGCGGCGTCCGCGCCACGCTCGACGACATCGAGCGCTTCGTCAGCGTCCGCGAAGGCTTCTCCAAGGCCGCGTTCTTCTTCGCTCCGCTCTGGCTCGTCTGGCGGCGCTGCTGGCTCGCGCTCGCTCTGTGGGCCGCGGCCTTCGTCGCCGCGATCGTGCTGACGACGGTCCTCGACATCAAGGGCGCGCCGGCCCTACTGCTGATCGCGCTCCCGAACCTCGCGGTCGGCTTCGAAGCCGCGTGGCTCCGGGCCCGGGCGCTCGAAGCCCGCGGCTACGTGCTCGCCGGCGCCGCGATGGCGCGGTCGCGCGAGGAGGCCGAGGCGCATTTCTTCGTCGACTGGCTGAACGAGGCCCGCGCGGCCGGCACCGCTTCCGCGAAGCCGGCCGCGTCCGACGCCCCCTACAGGCCGGCGACCGCGGGGGTGCTCGGCCTGTTCCCCGCGCCGGGCGCGCAGCGGTGACGGTCGCGATCGTCGACTACGGGGCCGGCAATCTGCGCTCGGTCGAAAAGGCCGTCGCGAAAGCCGGCGGCGACGGCGTCGTCGTGACGTCCGATCCCGACGTCGTCGCCAAGGCCGACCATGTCGTGCTGCCGGGCGACGGCGCCTTTCCGGACTGCCGCGCGGCGCTCGGACAGGCGTCCGGCCTCGGCGAGGCGCTCGACGAGGCCGTGACGAAACGCGGCGCGGCGTTTCTCGGCATCTGCATCGGCATGCAGCTTCTCGCCACCGAAGGCGAGGAGTTCGAGCCCACGCCCGGCCTCGGCTGGATTCCCGGCCGCGTGGTGCGGATCGAGCCCGGCGAGGCCGGCCTCAAGGTGCCGCATATGGGCTGGAACACGCTGCGCGCCCACCGCCCGCACGTGCTCACCGCCGGGCTCGATCTTGGCCCGCGCGGCCTTCACGCCTACTTCCTCCACGCCTATCACCTGCGCCCCGACGACGAGGCCGACGTGGTGGCGTCCGCCGACTACGGCGGCGACGTCACCGCGCTGGTCGCGCGCGGCAACGTGGCGGGGGTCCAGTTCCATCCCGAGAAGAGCCAGCGCCTCGGCCTTGAGCTTCTCGCCAACTTCGTGCGGTGGCGCCCGTGATCCTCTACCCCGCGATCGACCTTAAGGGCGGCCAGGTGGTGCGCCTGAAACAGGGCGAGATGGCGAGCGCGACCGTCTATGGCGCGGACCCGGCGGCGCAGGCCGCGGCGTTCGCCGAGGCGGGCTTCGAGTGGATCCACGTGGTCGATCTCGACGGCGCCTTCGCGGGCGAAAGCCGCAACGCCGAAGCGGTGGAAGGCGTGCTGTCGCGCGTGTCGATCCCGGTGCAGCTCGGCGGCGGCATCCGCTCGATGGCGCAGGTCGAGGCATGGCTTTCGCGCGGCCTCGCCCGCGTGATCCTCGGCACGGCCGCGGTGCGAGACCCGGACTTCGTGAAGGCGGCCGCCAGGGCCCATCCGGGCCGGGTCGCGGTCGGGATCGACGCGAAGGACGGCCGGGTCGCGGTTCAGGGCTGGGCGGAGGTCTCCGACATGACGGCGCTCGACCTCGCCCGGCGGTTCGAGGACGCGGGCGTCTGCGCCATCATCTACACCGACATCTCGCGCGACGGCCTGCTGTCGGGCCTCAATCTCGAGAGCACCCGGGAGCTCGCGCTCGCCGTCTCGATCCCGGTGATCGCCTCCGGCGGCCTCGCGGACATCGAGGACGTGAAACGCCTCATGGAGACCGAGAACGCCGCGATCGCCGGCGCGATCACGGGCCGGGCGCTCTATGACGGCCGGCTCGACGCGCGGGAAGCGCTGGCCTCCGTGAAGGCCGTCAAGGCAGGGATGGTGGATGCGGGCTCGCCACGGTTGCGTTAATAGACGCGATGCGCTCAACCCTTGAGATAGCGGACGACGTCCATGCTGTGATCGAAGAGATCGCCGCTCGTGAGCGTCGCGCCATGGGAAAAGTGCTATCGGATCTCATCCGTGACGAGCTGCTGCGTTCCAAAACGCTGGGCAGTTTCGACCGCCCTATCGACGCTGCGTCAGCGGATGAGACGGAAAAGCATCGAAAGCCGCTCGGTGGCAAGCCGCTTTAAAAGGTCGGCGTGTTGGCTATTGTTCACGACGTCTTTCGTCAATGAGGCGTCACGGAAGTGAGCCGTTGAACGATGCCTGCGGCGATCGCCAATGAAAGCGCGAACGCGAACAGACACGCCAATACCGCTAGATGTCTGCAGAATCGAAGAAGCGTAGCGGATACTTTAGGTCCCAAGGTCGTTTCGCGAGTGATTTCAGGAAATATTTTATACAAGTACAGCCAAAAAGCGTACAATAGTGTGATTATGGCGGTTGCAACAAAAATATAACCTAACGTTTGAGCCAAATGTCCAACCCGTCAATCTTGCATCCAAGAACTTCCGCACAGAGTATTAAAGCATGCTGAAAACACGCGTCATCCCCTGCCTCGACGTCAAGGACGGTCGCGTGGTGAAGGGCGTCCAGTTCGTGGATCTGCGCGACGCGGGCGACCCCGTCGAGGCCGCCATCGCCTATGACGCCGCCGGCGCCGACGAGCTCTGCTTCCTCGACATCACCGCGAGCCACGAGGAGCGGGCGATCCTGCTCGACGTCGTCGCCCGCACGGCCGAGAACTGCTTCATGCCGGTCACAGTCGGCGGCGGCGTGCGCTCGGTCGAGGACGTGCGGGCGCTGATGCTCGCCGGCGCCGACAAGGTCTCGATCATGTCGGCGGCGGTCAACGACCGCTCGGTGGTGGCGCGCGCGGCGGAGAAATTCGGCGCGCAGGCGATCGTCGTCGCGGTCGACGCCAAGAAGGTCTCGGGTCCCGGCGAGGCCGACCGCTGGGAGGTGTTCACGCATGGCGGCCGCAGGCCCACGGGCCTCGACGCGGTCGCCTACGCGGCCGAAGTCGCGAGCCTCGGCGCCGGCGAGATCCTGCTCACCTCCATGGACCGCGACGGCGCCAAGGACGGCTACGACCTCGCGCTCACGCGCGCAGTGGTCGACGCGGTGCCGGTGCCGGTGGTGGCCTCGGGAGGCGTGGGCACGCCCGAGCACATGGTCGACGGCGTGAAGATCGGCGGGGCGAGCGCGGTGCTCGCGGCCTCGATCTTCCATTTCGGCGAGTTCACCATCGGCGAGGCCAAGGCCCGCATGGCGAAAGCCGGCGTCGCGGTGCGGCTCGATCCGGGCGCCTGAACATCGACGGCTCATGTTCGCGCGCCGTTAAGTCCCGACGTGGCAAGACGTCCTGCGACGCTTGGCGCGCCGCATCCGTCATGCAATGGATGCGGCGAACGGCGCCGGCGCCGCCCCTGTTCTTCGGAACGCCATGACCTTCACGCTTGAAAATCTCGACGCGATCGTCGCCTCCCGCGCCTCGGCGGATGCGGACGAATCCTACACCCGCTCCCTCATTGAGGGTGGGCCGGCGCGTTGCGCCAAGAAGCTCGGAGAGGAGGGCGTCGAGGCCGCGCTCGCCTGCGCGGGCGGGACCAAGGTCGAACTCGCCGCCGAAGCCGCGGACGTGCTCTATCACCTCCTTGTCGCGTTGCGCGCGCGCGGCGTGCCGCTCTCGGACGTCATGACGGTGCTGGAAAAACGGACCGCGCAGTCCGGCCTCGCCGAGAAGGCCTCGCGAAAGGCGAGCTGATGGACGATCGGCCGAAGCTTCCGAGCCTCTCGCCTTACACGACCTTCTCCCGCAAGGAATGGGCCGCGCTTCGCGCCGACACTCCGATGACGCTCGACGACGCCGACCTCGCGCGTCTCGCCTCGCTGAACGACCCGATCGACATCTCCGAAGTCGAGCAGATCTATCTGCCGATCGCGCGCCTGCTGGCCTTCTACGTCGCCGCCCGCCAGCAGCTGTTCGGCGCGACGCAGCGCTTCCTCGGCCACTCGGAGACGCGCGTTCCGTTCGTGATCGCGGTCGCGGGCTCGGTCGCGGTCGGCAAGTCGACCACCGCCCGCGTGCTGCGGACGCTGCTCGCGCGCTGGCCCGACATGCCGAAGGTCGAGCTCGTCACCACGGACGGCTTTCTGCTGCCGAACGCGGTGCTGCAGCGCGAGGGGCTGATGAGCCGCAAGGGCTTTCCCGAAAGCTACGACGTGCAGGGGCTGCTGCGCTTCGTCTCCGACATCAAGGCCGGCAAGCCCCTCGTCACAGCGCCGGTCTACAGCCATCTGGTCTACGACGTCGTGCCGAACGAGCGCGAGACCATCGAGCGGCCCGACATCGTGGTGCTGGAGGGGCTGAACGTCCTCCAGATCGGCGACAAGCCGAAGAACGGGCGCGTGACACCGCACGTCTCGGACTTCATCGACTTCGGCATCTATCTCGACGCCGACGAGCCGCTGCTGCACCGCTGGTACGTCGAACGCTTCATGCGGCTACGGGATACGGCGTTCCGTAACCCGCAATCCTATTTCCGCCGCTACGCCGAGGTCACGGAAGACGAGGCGCTCGCGACAGCCGAGACGCTGTGGAGCGAGATCAACCTGCCGAACCTGCGCGAGAACATCCGCCCCACGCGGCCCCGCGCGGACCTGATCCTTCGGAAAGGCCGCAGCCACCGCATCGAAGAAGTGCGGCTGCGGAAGATCTGAGGAGCGCGTCATACCTGCCGCAGCGCAGGCGGAGAGCCGGGATCGTCCTCGGGACTTCTCGCTCGAACCGCCGCCGTCATCCCCCGGCTTGTCCGGGGGATCCAGTCCTGATCGTTGAACGCCAGCGGCGGAACGATGGATGCCCCGGACAAGCCGGGGCATGACGCGGTTCAGGTGATTCTGCCGGATAACGATCGCGGCTCGGCCTCCGGCCGTTCGGGATGACGCCGGGCGTCGTCACCTGTTCCGGAATTCGGGCTTCCGCTTCTCCACGAAGGCGGCCATGCCTTCCTTCTGGTCCTCGGTCGCGAACAGCGACTGGAAGGCGCGACGTTCGAAGCGGACGCCTTCGGATAGGCCCGTCTCCTGAGCGACGTCGACCGCCTCCTTGGCGGCGAGCACGGCGACGCGCGGGAACGACGCAATCTTCCCCGCCGCCTCCAGCGCCTCGTCGAGCAGCCGTTCGGGCGCGACCACGCGGGAGACCAGTCCGCAGCGCTCCGCCTCCTCCGCGCCCATCATCCGGCCGGTGAGAATCAGGTCCATGGCCTTGGCTTTGCCGACGGCGCGCGTCAGCCGCTGGGTGCCGCCGAAGCCCGGAATGATCCCGAGCGTGATCTCGGGCTGACCGAACTTCGCGGTCTCGGACGCGATGACGAGGTCGCACATCTGCGCGAGCTCCGCGCCGCCGCCGAGCGCGAAGCCCGACACGGCCGCGATCCGCGGCTTGCGGGCCGCGACCACACGCGCCCAGGCCCCGCCGAGATCGGCGAGATAGACGTCGGCGAAGGTCTTTTCGGCCATTTCGCGGATGTCCGCGCCGGCCGCGAACGCCTTTTCGCTTCCCGTGATCACCACCGCGCCGATGGCGTCGTCCGCCTCGAAGGCTTCGAGCGCCCGGCCGAGGTCTTCGATGAGCGTCGCGTTCAGCGCGTTGAGCGCCTTCGGCCGGTTCAGCGTGATCAGGCCGACCGCCCCGCGGGTTTCGACGAGCAGGGTTTCGTATGTCGCGTCGGTCATGGGGGCTCCCGTAAAGGCGTCATCCCGGACGCGCCGCAAGGCGCGCGCCGGGATCGTCCGCAGAATATGGCGAATTTTCCGGAAGACGATCCCGGCTCGGCGCTTTGCGCCGCCCGGTATGACGCCGCTTGAAAGCTACTTCTGGCATTCCGGGCAGAAGAACGTCGACCGGCCCGTCTGCACGATGCGCTTCACCACCCCGCGGCAGCCGGGCGTCGGGCAGGGCTCGTCCTCGCGGTCGTAGACCCGGAACGAATGCTGGAAATAGCCGAGCGCGCCGTCCGCATGGGAGAAATCGCGCAGCGTCGAGCCGCCGGCGGCGATCGCCTCCTCCAGCACCGCGCGGATGGCCGGCGCCAGAACCTCGGCGCGCGCCGCCGGACGGCCATCTGTCTTCGCGATCGTGCCCGCCGCACGCTCTGGCGACAGCCTCGCCCGGTGCAGCGCCTCGCAGACATAGATGTTGCCAAGGCCCGCGATCAGCCGCTGGTCCAGCAGGGCCGCCTTCAGCGACGTCTTCTTGCCGGCGAACAATCCGGCGAGCAGCCCCGCGTCGAACGCGTTGCCCAGCGGCTCCACGCCGACATGCCGGAACAGCGGATGGGCTTCGAGCCCCGACCGCGGGACCAGCGCCATGAAGCCGAAGCGGCGCGGATCGTTGTAGGTGATCGAAGCGCCGCCCGAGAGCCGGAAGGCCACGTGGTCGTGGGCCGTGGCCTTCGACCGCGGATGGTGGAAGGCGCCGGGCGCGGTCTCGTCTTCGCCGAGATCGATCCGGAACGAGCCCGACATGCCGAGATGCATGACGAGCGTCTCGCCGTCGTCGAGGTCCGCGATCAGATATTTGGCGCGCCGCCCGAGCGACGTGACGGTGCGGCCGGCGAGCCGTTCGGCGAAGCGTTCGGGGAACGGAAAGCGCAGATCCGGCCGCCGCGCCTCGACGCGCTCGATGACGCGGCCCTCCATTACGGGCGCGAGCCCCCGGCGCACGGTTTCGACTTCGGGCAGTTCGGGCATGGACCACCGAGCTCGCGTCCCGGCCGGAGAGCCGGGACCCAGACGCGCCGCGGATCGAACGATGCGACGCCGCGGCTCCTCCGGCTATGTCGGCGATAATGGGTCCCGGCTCAAGGCCAGGACAAGAGCGCGGCGCTGGCGTCGCACGGGCGCGCGGGCTAGGGTCCGCGGCCTCGAACGCCCGCGCAGGATCCCATGGCTTTCCCCGACCCGACCCGCTTCGACAACGAGGGACATTTCGGCTTCGCCGACGTGAAGCCCGGCGAGAAGCAGGGGCTTGTGGACGACGTGTTCCACAAGGTCGCACAGCGCTACGACCTGATGAACGACCTGATGTCCGGCGGCCTCCACCGCGCCTGGAAGTCCGCGATGGTGACGGCGCTCGGCCTGCCGCGCGGGGCGCGCGCGTTCAAGCTGCTCGACGTCGCGGGCGGCACCGGCGACATCGCCTTTCGTGCGCTGAAGCGCGGCGGCGAGGGCGTGTCGGTCACCGAGCTCGACATCAACGGGGCGATGCTCGCGGTCGGCGCCGCGCGCGCGGCCGAACGCAGACTCGCCGACCGCATGACCTTCGTGCAGGGCAACGCCGAGGATCTGCCTTTCCCCGACCGGTCCTTTGACGCCGTGACCATCGCCTTCGGCATCCGCAACGTGCCCCGCATCCCGAAGGCGCTGACCGAGATGCGCCGGGTGCTGAAGACCGGCGGCAAGGCGCTGGTGCTCGAATTCTCGAAGGTCGACGTGCCGGGCCTCGACCGCGTCTACGACGCCTTCTCGTTCAACGTCATCCCGCGCATCGGCCAGATGGTCGCGGGCGACGGCGAGCCCTATCGCTATCTGGTGGAGTCGATCCGCAAGTTTCCCGACGCCGCGACCTTCGCGGCGATGATGCGCGACGCCGGCTTCGACGAGGTCAGCGCCATCCCGATGACGGGAGGCGTGGCGGCGCTTCACGCGGGCTACCGGATTTGAGCGTGGGCGGTTCGACTTCCTGTCCCGGCCTTGAGCCGGGCCCCAGAAACGACGGGCTTTCCAAATCGGCCGAGACGGTCGCGACTTCGTCGTCGAACGCTGCGGATATGGGTCCCGGCTCGAGGCCGGGACACGAGCGCGGCGGGCGAACCTCGCCATGCTGAGGACGCTGCCGAACCTCCTGCGCCTCGCCCGCGCGGGCTTCGTCATGGCGCGCGAGGGGGCCCTGCGCCTCGCCGACCCGATCGAGCTTCCGGCCTACGCCCGCACGCTGATCGCGCTCGGACGGCTGATCGAAAGGCGCTCGGCGGGAGACGGCGCGCAGGGCCTCGCGCGCGCCCTGCAGCGGCTCGGGCCGTCCTACGTCAAGCTCGGCCAGTTCCTCGCGACCAGGCCCGACGTGGTCGGCCTCCGGGTGGCGCGCGATCTCGAGCGGCTGCAGGACCGGGTCGAGCCGTTCCCGCAGGAGATCGCGGAGGCGGCCGTGGCGGAAGCGCTCGGCGCTCCGGTCTCCGAGCGGTTCGCGAGCTTCGGGCCGCCGGTCGCCGCCGCCTCGATCGCCCAGGTCCACCGCGCGACGGTGATCGACCCGGACGGCGTCGAAACCGCGGTCGCCGTGAAGGTGCTGCGGCCCGGCGTGGCGCGCCGTTTCGCCAAGGACCTTCGAGCGTTCTTCGCGATCGCCCGCGCGATCGAGCGCAGCGTTCCGAAGGCCCGGCGGCTGCGGCCCGTGGTCGTGGTCGAGACGCTCGCGCGTTCGGTCGCGATCGAGATGGACCTTCGGCTCGAAGCCGCGGCGCTTTCGGAGATCGCCGACAACACCCGCGCCGATCCGGGCTTCCGCGTGCCATCGGTCGACTGGGACCGCACGGCGCGCGGCGTCCTGACGATGGACTGGGTCGAGGGCGTTAAGCTGTCGGACCGCGCAGGGCTGGAGGCCGCCGGCCACGATCTGCCCGCGCTCGGCCGCCACCTGATGCAGACCTTCCTGCGCCACGCGATGCGCGACGGCTTCTTCCACGCCGACATGCATCCCGGAAACCTGTTCGTGGACGCCTCAAGCGCGATCGTGGCGGTCGATTTCGGCATCACGGGCCGGCTCGGGCCGAAGGAGCGACGGTTTCTGGCCGAGATCCTCCACGGCTTCATCGTGCGCGACTACGCCCGCATCGCCGAGGTGCATTTCGAGGCGGGCTACGTGCCGCCGGACCAGTCGGTCGAGGAATTCGCGCGGGCCCTGCGCGCGATCGGCGAGCCGATCCATTCCCGCACCGCCGACCAGATCTCGATGGCGCGGCTGCTGACGCTGCTGTTCGAGGTCACCGAAATCTTCCAGATGCAGACGCGGCCCGAGCTGCTGATGCTGCAGAAGACCATGGTGGTGGTCGAGGGCGTGGCGCGCTCGCTCGACCCCCGGCTCGACATGTGGCGCACCGCCGAGCCCGTCGTGCGGGAATGGATCGAGCGCAATCTCGGGCCGGTCGGAATCGCCGAAAACGTGGGCGCGGAATTCCGCCAGCTCGCGCGCGGGCTCGCCGCCGGCCCGGAGCTGCTGCTTCGCCTCGAACGCATCTCGGTCGACCTCGAGGACGTCGTGCATGGCGGCCTGAGCTATTCCGACGACAGCATCCAGGCGATCGTGAAGGGGATCAGGCGCGCGAGCCTCTGGAGCAACCTCGCGCTCATCGCGATCGCGGCGGGCGTTCTGGCGTATCTGTTCCGGTGAGACTATCTTGATTGCAATGCAATCATCTGGGAACGCCCACCATGGCGAGCGTGACCATTCGGAAGCTCGACGACGACGTAAAGGCGAAGCTCAAGCAGAGGGCGGCTCGCAACGGCCGCTCGCTTGAGACGGAACTGCGCGAGGCGCTTGTCGCGCTCGCGGATGCGGAACCGAAAGATCACCGCAACATGGCGGAGCGCATTCGGGATCGAATCGAGCCGCTGGGCGGCGTCGACCTTCAGGGATTTCCGAAAACACCGATCCCGGCCCCGATCGTCTTCGACGAATGATCATCGTCGACACCAACGTCATATCGGAGGCGATGCGTCCGGAACCCGACCGGCGGGTCATGCGCTGGCTCGCCGAGCAGGATCCGGAGGATCTCTTCACGACCGCAATCACCGCCGCCGAAATGCGCTACGGCGTCGCGACAATGCCTGCCGGACGCCGGCGAGCCGAGTATGAGCGCGTCGCCGACGCGATCCTCCAACGCGATTTCGCCGGACGCGTGCTGCCCTTCGACGCAGAGGCGGCGGTTCACTACGCCACGATCGCCGCCCAGCCGGGCATGGCGAAGAATGACGGATCGCTTTTCGACGCCATGATCGCTTCGATCGCACTTCGACGCGGCGCGCCCGTCGCGACGCGCAACGTCCGGCATTTTGCTCCGATGGGCGTCGCCATTCTCAATCCTTGGGACCATCCGTGACCCCTGCCCGCATTCTCCTCGTCGTCGGCGGCGGCATCGCGGCCTACAAGTCGCTCGATCTCATCCGGCGGCTGAAGGAGCGCGGGCATTCCGTGCGCGCGATCCTGACCAAGGGCGGGGCGGAGTTCGTCACGCCGCTCTCGGTCGCGACGCTCACGGCCGAACGCTGCTTCCAGGAGCTGTTCGACCTGACCGACGAGCACGACGTCGGCCACATCCGCCTCGCCCGCGACGCCGATCTCGTCGTGGTCGCGCCGGCGACCGCAGATCTCCTCGCCAAGATGGCGAACGGCCTCGCGGGCGACCTCGCCTCGACGGCGCTGCTCGCGACCACGGCGCCCATACTCGCCGCCCCCGCCATGAACCCGACCATGTGGGCGAACCCGGCGACGCAGAGAAACGTCGCGCGCCTTCGGGAAGACGGCGTCGCCTTCGTCGGCCCCGCCGAAGGACTGATGGCGGAGCGCGGCGAAAGCGGGCTCGGCCGCATGAGCGAGCCGCTCGACATCG
The DNA here is from genome assembly GCA_003241695.1 of Ancylobacter novellus. GTDB lineage: Bacteria > Pseudomonadota > Alphaproteobacteria > Rhizobiales > Methylopilaceae > Methylopila. Next base: position 128,228 of record QFPN01000006.1, read on the forward strand.
TCGCAGCCGTCGAGGCGCTGTTCGCTTCGAAGAAGGCGTCCGGCTCGCTCGCAGGGCGCCGCGTGCTCGTGACCTCCGGACCGACCCATGAGCCGATCGACCCGGTGCGGGTCATCGCCAATCGCTCATCGGGGCGACAGGGCCACGCCATCGCCGCCGCAGCGGCCCGCGCTGGCGCCGAAGTCACGCTGGTCTCGGGACCGGTCGCGATCGCAGATCCTCAGGGCATGCGCGTCGTGAAGGTCGAGAGCGCCCGCGAGATGCTGGCGGCGGTCGAGGCCGCGCTTCCCGCCGATCTCGGAGTGTTCGCGGCCGCCGTCGCGGACTGGCGGGTCGAGGGCTCTGACCAGAAGATCAAGAAGGGCGCGGGCGGGCCGCCGTCGCTGGCCTTCGTCGAGAATCCCGACATTCTGGCGATCGTCGCGAAAGGCGGGCTCCGGCCGAGACTCCTCGTCGGCTTCGCGGCCGAGACCGAAAAGGTGGTCGAACATGCGCAGGCCAAGCTCGCGCGCAAAGGCTGCGACCTGATCGTGGCGAACGACGTCTCGGCCGCCAGCGGCGTAATGGGCGGCGCGCAGAACGCCGTCCACCTCGTTTCGACCGGGGGGGTCGAGTCCTGGAAGCCCATGGCCAAGGAGGCGGTCGCCGAGGCGCTCGTCGCCCGTTTCGCCGAGATGCTGAAAGCCGACCTGTGACCGCAATCGCCGCGCCGCTCAAGATCCTCCGCCTGCCGCACGGAGAGGGCCTGCCGCCTCCCGCCTACGAAACGGAAGCCGCCGCGGGGATGGATCTGCGCGCGGCGCTCCCCGAAGAGGAACCGCTCGTGATCGCTCCGGGCGCCCGCGCCCTTGTCCCGACGGGGGTGTCGCTCCAATTTCCTCCCGGCTTCGAAGCCCAGGTTAGGCCCCGTTCCGGGCTCGCCCTCCGGCACGGGGTCACCGTGCTCAACGCGCCGGGAACGGTGGATGCGGACTATCGCGGCGAGGTCAAGGTCATCCTCGTCAATCTCGGAGACGAGGCCTTCGTGGTCGAGCGCGGCGCGCGCATCGCGCAGCTCGTCATGGCGGCCGTCGCGCGCGCCGAGATCGTCGAAGCCGCCGCTCTGGATCCGAGCCTCAGAGGGGAGGGCGGCTTCGGGTCGACGGGATACTGATCGCGGGAAGGAAACGACATGAACTTGCTCCCGCGCCGCAGCCTGCTCGCCGTGGCCGCCGTCGTCGACATCGCCTATCACGCGCGCCCCACCCCGATCGCCGCGAAGACGCTCGCGGCGCGGCACGGCCTGCCGCCGCGCCATCTCGAGACGCTGCTGCAGGTGCTCGTGCGCGCCGGAATCCTAAAGGGCGTGCGAGGCCCCCGCGGCGGCTACGAACTCGCCCGTGAGCGCCGGCGCATCTCGATCGCCGACATCGTCCGCGCTGCGCTCGGCGAAGGCGAGGACGGCCGCGACGATCTCCGGGAACGCGGCGACGACGCCTCGCGGCTCGTGCTGGAAGTGGTCACGCCGATGATCCGCTCGGCGTCGGAGGCCTTTCTCGAGCGGCTCGACGAGATCACCGTGGACGATCTCTGCGGCGAGGCCGAACGCCGCGCGGTCTTCGGGGACAGCCGCCCGGTCTATGATTTCACGATATAAAATCGTGTAATATAGAATTCATCGACAATCTTCTGTGGGTTTGTTAGCGTATCGGGAACGTTGAACAAGGACGCCGCCATCGGCCGGAAGAGGCCTCGAACCGGCGGCGCGACGGAGGTTTCCCGCAATGAGCCAGCCCGCCCTCAAGCCGTCCGAAGAAATTGCCCGCGCTCCCGGCCGCGGTCGCGTCTACGATTCGATCACGGACACGATCGGCGACACGCCGCTCGTCCGCCTCGACCGGCTCGCCGCGCACAAGGGCGTCAAGGCCAACATTCTGGCGAAGCTCGAATTCTTCAACCCGATCTCGTCCGTGAAGGACCGCATCGGCGTCGCGATGATCGACGCGCTGGAGCGCGACGGCGTCCTGAAGCCCGACAGCGTGCTGATCGAGCCGACGTCGGGCAACACCGGCATCGCGCTCGCCTTCGTGGCCGCGGCGCGCGGCTACCGGCTGATCCTGGTGATGCCCGAGACGATGTCTCTCGAGCGCCGCAAGATGCTGGCGCTGCTCGGGGCCGAACTCGTGCTGACCGAAGGCCCGAAGGGCATGAAGGGCGCGGTCGCCCGCGCGCAGGAGCTCGTCAAGGAGATCCCGAACGCCGTCATCCCGCAACAGTTCGAGAACCCCGCCAACCCCGACGTCCATCGCCGGACCACCGCCGAGGAAATCTGGAACGACACCGACGGCGCGGTCGACTACGTGGTCTCGGGCGTCGGCACCGGCGGCACCATCACGGGCGTCGGCCAGGTGCTGAAGGCCCGCAAGCCGTCGCTCAAGATGGTGGCGGTCGAGCCCGAGGACTCTCCGGTGCTGTCCGGCGGCCAGCCCGGCCCGCACAAGATCCAGGGCATCGGCGCCGGCTTCGTGCCCGGCGTGCTCGACCGCTCGGTGATCGACGACGTGGTGACGGTCGGCAACCAGACGGCGTTCGAGACCGCCCGGCTTGTCGCCCGCCTCGAAGGCGTGCCGGTCGGCATCTCGTCGGGGGCGGCGGTCGCGGCGGCGCTCGAAGTCGGCGCGCGGCCGGAGGCGGCCGGCAAGACCATCGTGGTCATCATCCCGAGCTTCGCCGAGCGCTATCTCTCGACGGCGCTGTTCGAAGGGCTGTGAGCAGCAGCTAGCCGCCATCCCGGACGGCCCGTCAGGCCGAGCCGGGATCGCGCGCAGAGCGAGTCTCATTCGGAAGACGATCCCGGATCGACGCCTTGGCGTCGTCCGGGATGACGCGCGTCGTTCTACGCCCCCGCCTCCGCGCTCTCCCAGACATCCCCCGGCCGCATGGCCCGGAAACGGTCCGGCTCGATCACCCGCGCCTCCAGCGTCGCGGCGAGCTGTTCGGCCGGGGCGTCGATCGCTTCCGCGGTGAGTTGGAACACGCCCCAGTGGCAGCCGACTGCGGCCTCCGCGCCGAGCAGACCGAAGGCCGTCACGGCTTCTTCCGCATTCATGTGCTGGTCCTTCATGAACCAGCGCGGCTCATAGGCGCCGATGGGCAGGATGGCGAGGCGGAACGGCCCGTGCTCGGCCCGCGCCGCGCGGAAGGTCGCGCCCTGGACGAGAGCGGTGTCGCCGGCGACATAGACCCGGCCCGCGGGCCCGAGATCGAGCGCGAAGGCGCACCACAGCGCCTTGCGCCGGTCCGTCACCCCCCGCGCCGACCAGTGATAGGCCGGGAGCAGCGTCGCGGAGACCGCCTCGGACAGTTCGACCCGCGCGTCCCAGTCATAGGGCTCGGCCCGGATCGCCGGGTCATGGCGCTTCAGGATCGCGTCGTTGCCGAGCGGGGTGATCACCCTCGGCGCGTCGCGGGCGGCGAGCCGGGACAGCGTCTCGACGTCCATATGGTCGTAGTGATTGTGCGACAGCAGCACCGCGTCGATCTTCGGCAGGTCGTCGAAGACGATCCCCGGCGGGGTCACGCGTTTCGGCCCGGCGAAGGAGACCGGTGAGCAGCGCTCCGACCAGACCGGATCGGTGAGGATGTTGAGCCCCGCCGCCTGGATCAGATGCGTGGCGTGGCCGACGGCCGAGACGCGCAGCCCCGCGCCTTCGACCCGCGCCGGCGGACGGTCGATCCTGCCCGGCCTGCTCTTCGGCCATTCGGCCTTGTCGGAGAACCAGACGCCCCGAAGCGCGTCTCCGAAGGTCTTCGACCAGCGGTGCTCCGGATTGAAGAAGCGCACGCCGTCGAAATGGTCCGACGGCGGACCGTCGTAATAGGGGTTTCGGTTCTGCGACCAGCTCCACCAGGCCGGTCCCCCGAGGCCCGCAAGTCCCGGAACCGCGAGAAAACTCAGGAGCTTGCGGCGCGTCACGACGCGCTCTCCCCGGCCGCGAGCGCGCGCTTGGCGCGCGAGACCGCGTGTTCGAGCTCCTGCAGGAAACGCGATCGATCGCGCGGCGCGAAGGCCTTCGGCCCGCCTGTGATCTCCCCCGTCTCTCGCAGATGCGACATCAGCTCCCGGCTCGCGAGGGCGGCGCCGATCGAATTCTCCGTGAAGGGCCGCCCCGTGGTTCCGATCGCCGCGGCGCCCTTGGCGAGGGCTCGCGCCGCGAGCGGAATGTCGGCCGTCACGACGACGTCATGCGCGCCGACATGGTCTGCGATCCAGTCGTCGGCGACGTCGGGGCCCTGCGGCACGAGTTGAAAGCGCACCCGGTCGACGCGCGGCGTCGCGACGAAGCGGTTCGCGACCAGCGTGACCGCCAGTCCGTGCCTGTCGGCGACGCGGTAGACTTCGTCCTTCACCGGGCAGGCGTCGGCGTCGACATAGATGTGGGGCAGATTGGCGGGCGAAGTCATGAAACGGAGCGGGAATCCTCGTTGCGGCGCAACAGGTCATGGGGCGCAAAGCGCGGCGCGACCAGCCGAAAGCGCGCTTCCGGACATGAATCGACGACGCCGGATCGCCGGCGGAGATTGACTTCCCACCACTTTGTCACGATCTTCCAAGGCCGACGTTGGCGCATCCGATCGCCGATGCAAGGTCGCCTCGTGTTCGTCGCGGGGTTTTTTGCGTTTACGCCAACCATCGTCCCATTGTCGTCCAGAGGAGAACGCCGCCATTCGTCGTCCCATGAGGCCAGTCGCCCCGGTTCAAAAAGATGGACCGCGGGTCAACAAGGAGATCCGTGTTCTGGAAGTCCAGCTCATCGACGCAGATGGGCACAATCTTGGTCCGACCAAGATCAACGACGCGCTGCAGGCCGCCGAGGACGCTGGGCTCGATCTCGTCGAGATCGCCCCGAACTCGACTCCCCCCGTCTGCAAGCTGCTTGATTATGGAAAATATAAATTCCAGAACCAGAAGAAAGCTGCCGAAGCTCGCAAGAACCAGAAAATCGTCGAAGTCAAAGAGATCAAGATGCGCCCCAACATCGACGATCACGACTACGACGTGAAGATGAAGGCGATGCGCCGGTTCTTCGAGGAAGGCGACAAAGTCAAGGTGACGATGCGGTTCCGCGGACGCGAGATGGCGCATCAGGACCTCGGGCTCAGGCTTCTGATGAGGGTGCGCGAGGAAGTGACTGAGCTCGCCAAGGAAGAAAGCTCGCCCTCGCTCGAAGGCCGCCAGATGACCATGGTGCTGGCGCCGCGCTGAAACGCGGCCCCGTCGCGGGGCCGTTCCCGGCTCTTTAACAAGGCTCTCCAAACCGTTCCGGCCCGACCCCGCCTACGGGCATTGATCAGTCGCAGCGACCAGTATAGTGCTTCGATTGGTCGCGGGCGCCGGTGTCTGCGTTCGCCGCAGAGGCCCGAGAAACGAGGATGCAGTTGACCGTGGACGCAACGTCGGGGGCCGAACGCCCAGCGCCGACCGGGGACATGACTCTGCTGATCGTCGATGACGACCGCGCTTTCGTGCAGCGGCTCGGCCGCGCCATGGAAGCGAGGGGCTACGTCGTCACCGTGGCCGAAACCGTGCGCGACGGCCTTGACGCCGTGGACCGCTCGCCGCCCGCCTTCGCCGTGGTCGACATGCGCCTCGGCGACGGTTCGGGCCTCGACGTGATCCAGGCCCTCAAGGGCCGTCGCCCCGACGCGCGCGGCATCGTGCTCACGGGCTACGGCAACATCGCCACGGCGGTGACCGCGGTGAAGCTCGGCGCGGTCGATTATCTCGCCAAGCCCGCCGACGCCGACGAGATTCACAGCGCTCTGAGCGCGGGCGACCACAAGCCCGAGCCGCCGGAGAATCCGATGTCGGCGGACCGGGTGCGCTGGGAGCATATCCAGCGCGTCTACGAACTGTGCGGCCGCAACGTTTCCGAGACCGCCCGCCGACTCAATATGCATCGCCGCACCCTGCAGCGCATCCTGGCGAAACGCGCGCCGCGCTGACGCGCGCGCGGGACGCGGCCGCCGCCCTCTCGACTTGCCCGCTCGTCCGGCGGCGTGCTAACCCGCGCGCGCTTCAGCGGTTCGCCTCGACGCGGCCGAAAACACCTTGAGGACGAGCCCTATGGCCAGCAACAACGGCGCGCCCGCCGCAGCAGACGACACCGCGCCCGCGATCAACGTGCTGGCGCAGTACGCCAAGGACCTGTCGTTCGAGAATCCCAACGCGCCGCGTTCCCTCGCGCCGCGCCAGAACGCGCCGCAGATCGAGATCAGCGTCAACGTGAACGCCCAGAAGGTCGGCGAGACCGACTTCGAGGTGGAGCTCGCAATTCAGGGCAAGGCCGAAGACGGCGACAGCCTCATCTTCCGCGTCGACCTGTCCTACGGCGGCGTGTTCCGCGTCGTGAACATTCCTGAGGAGCAGCTTCATCCGGTCGTGATGATCGAATGTCCGCGGCTGCTGTTCCCCTTCGCCCGCCAGATCGTGGCGGACTCGGTTCGCAACGGCGGCTTCCCCCCGCTGATGATCGATCCGGTGGACTTCGCCGCCCTCTATCGCGCCCGCGCCGAAGAAGCCGCGCGCCAGAGCGGCAACGCGTAAAACGCCGCTCGATCGACCCGAAGGTCGTCATGGTCCGGCTTGACCGGACCGTCCATCTCGGGCGTCGAGCTTCCCGCCAAACCTGGGTCCTCCGGTCAAGCCGGAGGACGACGGCTGAGATGTCGGCCCGTCACGCAGCCGGCGACGCGTCCGGCTCGGCGAGATATTCCCGCCAGATCACCGCGCCGCCGAGGCTCGCCACGAAGGCGAGATGGGCCTCGACCTCCTCGGCCGTGAGCCGCGGCGCGAGCGGCGTCGGGCGCTGCGCCACCTTAGCCCCGCGGGCCGCCGCCCTGCCGGCGAGCGGCGAGAGCCCGAGCGTCGCCTGCCTGCCCCCCAGAAGCTCGAGATAGACTTCCGCGAGGATTTCGCTGTCGAGCAGCGCGCCATGCTTGGTGCGCTTGGAATTGTCGATGCCGTAGCGCGCGCAGAGCGCGTCGAGCGAGTTCTGCCCGCCGGGATTCTTTCGGCGCGCGAGCATCAGCGTGTCTACGACGCGTTCGCGGCCGAGCTTAGGCTTTCCGAGGCGGGACAGCTCGGCGTTCAGAAAGCCCATGTCGAACGAGGCGTTGTGGATGACGAGCGCGTCCTCGTCGATGAAGGCGAGGAACTCGTCCGCGATCTCCGCGAAGCGCGGCTTGTCGGAGAGGAACTCGCTCGACAGCCCGTGAACCCGAAACGCCTCGTCGGGCATGTCGCGCTCGGGATTGATGTAGATGTGGTAGCTCGCGCCCGTCGGGATGCGGTTCAGAAGCTCCACGCAGCCGATCTCGACCACGCGGTCCCCGGTGGCCGGATCGAGGCCGGTGGTCTCGGTGTCGAGCACGATCTCGCGCATCGCAGTCGTCCTTTCAGGCGCCGAAGCGCGCGATCACGGTCCGCGCCTGCTCGCGCGCGGCCTCGATCCCGCGCGAGGTGTCGATCACGACGTCGGCGCGGGCGCGCTTCTCGGCGTCGGGGAGCTGCCGCGCGAGGATGCGCCCGAAGGTTTCTTCCGTCATTCCCGGCCGCTCCATGACGCGCCGGCGCTGTTCCTCCGCGCCGGCCGAAACCACGACCACGGCGTCGACGTCGCGCTCCCGGCCGGTCTCGAACAGCAGCGGCACGTCGAGAACCACGAGCCGCGCTCCCGCCGCCCTGGCCTCGTCAAGGAAACGACGCTCGGCCCCGCGCACCAGAGGATGGACGATCGCTTCGAGCCGCGCGAGGGCCGCGGCGTCGCCGAGAACCCGTTTCCCCAGCTCCTTGCGGTCGACGACGCCGTCGCGCGTCGTTCCCGGGAAGGCGGCTTCCACCAGCGGCGCGGCCTCGCCTTCATAGAGGCGATGCACCGCGGCGTCGGCGTCGTGGACCGGAACGCCCTCCTCGGAGAAGAGCCTCGCGGTGGTCGACTTTCCCATGCCGATCGAGCCCGTGAGGCCGAGAACGATCATGCCGCCGTCGTCTCGCGCCGCCGTCCCTCGATGTCCGCCTCGACGAGGGCGCGCAGCTCCTCCGTCACCTCGGGCCGCACGCCGAACCAGCGCTCGAATCCCGGAACCGCCTGGTGGAGCAGCATGCCGAGGCCGTCGACCGTCCTTTTACCGTTGGCCCGAGCGCGCTTGAGCAGGTCTGTCTCCAGCGGCACGTAGACGAGGTCGTTGACCGTCGCCTCCTCCGGAAGCTCGCCGATGTGGAGATCGAGCGGATCCTTGCCCGTCATGCCGAGGGAGGTCGCGTTCACCAGGAGTTTCGCGGAAGGCAGCCACCGCCAGAGCTCGTCGAAACCGCAGGCGGCGCCGGCGGATCCCGCAAGCCCCGCCACGGTTTCGGCGCGGGAGGCGGTCCGGTTCGCGACCACGATCCGGTCGAAGCCGCGCCCGCCGAGCGCCCGGGCTACGGAGCGCGCCGCGCCGCCGGCCCCGATCACCACCGCGACGCCCCGGTCGCCGTCCCAGCCCGGCGCGCGATCGTCGAGATTAGCGAGAAAGCCGATCCCGTCGGTGTTGGCGCCGAACAGCCGGCCGCCGTCGCGCCAAAGGGTGTTCACGGCGCCCAGAGCGGCCGCTTCCGGATCCGCCTCGTCGACAAGGGCGAAGGCCGCCTCCTTGTGCGGAATGGTGACGTTGCCGCCGACGAAGCCGTTCGCCTCGAACCCGCGAACGAAATCTGCGAAGGCTTCGGGCGGAACCTCCGCGTGCTCGTAGGTTCCTTCGAGGCCATAGGTCCGGAGCCAATAGCCATGGACCATCGGCGAGCGGGAATGCCTCGCCGGCCAGCCGAGAACGCAGGCGCGCCTCACGACAGCAGCGCCCCTGCGGCGCGCAGCGCGGACGCCACCCGAAGCATCGGCAGGCCGAGGATCGTGCTGAACTCGCCCTCGACGGCGTCGAAAAGATGCACGCCCGCGCCTTCGTACTGATAGCCGCCGACGCTCGACAGCACGCCCGCGCCCGCGACGTCGAGATAAGTCTCGACGAACGCGTCCGAAAGCGCGCGCATGGTCATGTCGGCTTCCTCGATCCCGGTCCAGAGGACCGCGCCGTCGCGCACCAGCGCCGCGCCCGAGGCAAGCTGATGAGTGCGCCCCGACAGCCGCATCAGTTGCGCCCGGCCGGACTCCCGATCCTTCGGCTTGGTGAAGCGCTCGCCGGCGAGCGACAGCGTCTGGTCGGCGCCCAGCACCAGCCGGCCGGGCATGCGGGTCGAAACGTCGATCGCCTTGGCGGCGGCGAGCGCGCCGGCGACGCTGGAGGGGCTCGCGCCGTCGACGGTGAGCGACGCCTCCACGGCGCGCTCCTCGATCTCGGCGGCCCGGATCTCCACGGGGATCAGCGCGCCTCGCAGAAGCTCCGCCCGCACCGCGCTTTTCGAGGCGAGCAGCAGCGGCTGCGGCTCGAGCCAGAGCGCGCTCACGGCGCGGTCTCCGCGAGCGCCTGCTGCAGCATGCGGCCCCGGTGTTCGCCGAGCATCGCGATGATCGACGCCGCGGTTTCCTCGATCGATCGGCGGCTGACGTCGATCATCGGCCAGCCGTTCCTCGAACAGAGCCTGCGCGACGCGACGATCTCGGCCGCGACCGCCTCGCGATCGACATAGGCCGCTTCCTGAAGCCGGCCGGGCATCGCGCCTTCGAGGCCGAGCACGCGATTGTGGCGCACCGCCACCACGCGGTCGGGCGTCGCCACCAGTCCGACGACCAGCGGCTTCGAAAGGCTCTCAAGCCCCGGCGGGGGAGGCACGTCCGGCACCAGCGGAATGTTGGCGGTCTTCACCCCGCGATTGGCGAGATAGATCGAGGTCGGGGTCTTGGAGGTGCGGCTGACGCCCAGAAGCACGACGTCGGCCTCGTCGAGGTCGTCGGCGTTCTGCCCGTCGTCATGGGCCATCGTGTAGTTGAGGGCGTCGATCCGGCGGAAATAGTCGTCGTTGAGATCGTGCTGGGCGCCGGCCTTCGCGGCGCTCTCCTCCCCGAGATGCGACCGCAGAAGCTGGAACACCGGCGCGAGCACCGACAGGCAGGGACAGGCGAGCTCCCGGCAACGCGCCTCCAGCGTCGCGATCAGATCCTCGTCGACCAGCGTGTAGAGCACCACGCCGGGCTCCTCCGCAATCTCGTTCAGCACGCGTTCGAGCTGCCGCTCGGACCGCACCAGCGGATAGACGTGCTCGACGCTCGCGACGCTCTTGAACTGCGAGGCGGCCGCGCGCGCCACGGCGACGAGCGTCTCGCCGGTCGCGTCCGAAACGAGATGGAGATGGGTGACGGCGCGGGCGTCGGGCATCGGAAACGCTTTGCGTGTCCCCGCCGGGAGTCGACAAGGAGTCGACGGCCCGGTGGACGACTGTGGATGATTTCGGCTCCTGGCGGGAGACGACGGCTCACTGTCGCCGAGACGGCGGTTTTCATCAACAAGACCGCGGATCGGGACAACGCCGGAGGTGAATCCGTTAACACTGGTGAACAGTTCGTTAACGGCGCTCCGATTCCAACTCCTTAACGATTGGTTAACAGAGCGCGCCGGTGTGGACCGCTTGTGGAGCGTTCGGAACGCCTGTAATCCGGCCCCCTAGAAAAAGAAGCAGAAGAGTCTCTCTTAGAATCTTTGGGAAGGATGGTCGGTGAGCGAAACTGTGGCCGAACGCCGAACCGCTCACGGAAACGACGAGCGTCCGCTCCTCATTCGGGCGCTCTCCGGCGAGGCGCTCTCCGTGCCGCCGATCTGGCTGATGCGCCAGGCCGGACGCTACCTTCCCGAATATCGCGAGCTGCGCGCGCAGGCCGGCGGCTTCCTCGACCTCTGCTACGCGCCCGACCTCGCGACCGAGGTCACGCTTCAGCCGATCCGCCGCTTCGATCTCGACGCCGCCATCCTGTTCTCCGACATCCTCGTCGTGCCGCACGCCCTCGGCCAGGACGTGCGTTTCGTCGAAGGCGAGGGGCCGAGGCTCGATCCGGCAACCAGCGAGGCCGATTTCGCACGGCTGAAGAGCGAGATCGACCTCGACATGCTTGCGCCGGTCTACGAGACGGTGTCGCGCGTCCGGGCGGCGCTGCCGCGCTCCAAGGCGCTGATCGGTTTCTGCGGCGCGCCCTATACGGTCGCGACCTACATGGTGGCGGGCCGGGGCGGAGACGAGCAGGCGCCGGCGCGGCTGCTCGCCTATCGGGAGCCGGAGGTTTTCGCCGGGCTGATCGAGCGGCTGATCGAGGCTTCCGCGGCGCATCTCGTCGCGCAGTTGAAGGCGGGCGCCGACGTCGTCCAGATCTTCGACAGCTGGGCCGGCGATCTTCCCCCGGCCGAGTTTGCGCTCTGGTCGACCGGGCCGATCGCGGCGCTCTGCGAGCGGGTGCGCGCCGAGGTTCCGGGCGCCAAGATCATCGCCTTCGCGCGGGGCGCCGGCGGCAAGCTCGCGGATTTCGCGGGCCAAGTCCCGGCCGACGGCTTCGGGGTCGCGACCTCGGAGGACCTGCGCGTGGCGCGATCGGCCGTATACGCCTCCAGGGCGCTCCAAGGCGCTGTCGACCCGATCGCGCTGGTGGCCGGCGGGGCGGCGCTCGACAGGGCCGTGGACGAGACGCTGGCGGCGCTGAAGGGCTATCCGATGATCCTCAACCTCGGCCACGGCGTCCGGCAGGAGACCCCGCCCGACCATGTGGCCCAGCTTGTCGCCCGGGCGCGGCGGGGCGCCTGAAGCGCTGGCCTCGCGGCCGCGAGCCGCGCTATGACGGCCGCGCCATGACCATCGATCCCAAAGACCCGGTCGCCGTCGCGCAGGCGCTGATCGCCTGCGAGAGCGTCACCCCCGCGGAAGGCGGCGCGCTCGCGCTGCTGGAGCGCCTGCTGACGCCGCTCGGCTTTACGGTGAGCCGCCCGGTCTTCTCCGACGTGGGCACGCCCGACGTCGAGAACCTCTATGCCCGCAGAGGCGAGGGACCGGCCTTCGTGTTCGCCGGCCACACCGACGTCGTGCCGGTGGGCGAGGCCGCGCGCTGGACCAGGGGTCCGTTCTCGGGCGCGGTCTCAGACGGATTTCTCTACGGTCGCGGCGCGGTCGACATGAAGGGAGCGGTCGCCTGCATGGTCGCGGCGGTCGCGCGCCGTTCGGAGGCCGGCCCGGTCGCCTTCCTGATCACCGGCGACGAGGAAGGGCCGGCGGTCAACGGCACCGCAAAGCTGCTCGACTGGGCGACGGCGCGCGGCGAGCGGTTCTCCGCCTGTCTGCTCGGCGAACCGTCGAACCCTGAAGAGCTCGGCGACGAGATCAAGGTCGGGCGTCGCGGCAGCCATTCGGGCACGCTGACGATCCGGGGCGTGCAGGGGCACGTGGCCTATCCGCATCGCGCCGACAATCCGATCCGCAAGCTCAACGTCGCGCTGTCCGCGCTGATGGACGAGCCGCTGGACGAGGGCTCGGACCACTTCCAGCCGTCCAATCTCGAAGTGGTTTCGGTCAAGAGCGGCGCCGGCGCCTTCAACGTCATTCCGGGTTCGGCGACGGCCCGCTTCAACGTGCGCTACAACGACCGCCACACATGGGCGAGCCTCGAGGCGACGATCCGTGGGCGGCTCGAACGCGCGATCGGCGAGGACTCCTTCGACCTCGCCTTTGAGCCCAACACCGGCGACGCCTTCCTCACCCCGCCGGGCGCCTTCGTCGATCTGGTGGCGGAGGCGGTCGAGGCGGAGACGGGCCGCCGTCCGGCGCTCACGACCACGGGCGGCACGTCGGACGCGCGCTTCATCCGCGCCTTTTGCCCCGTGGTTGAGTTCGGCCTCGTCGGCCAGACCATGCACAAGGTCGACGAGCGGGCGGCGGTCGCCGACCTCGAGACGCTGACGCGGATCTACGAGCGTGCGCTTCAAAGGGCTGTGGAGGCCGCAATATGACCGTCGCGCTGTGGTGCGTGCTCGCCGGCGGCCTGATGCCGATCGTCTGCGCCGGGATCGCTAAGGCGGGCGCGCGGGACTTCGACAACGCCCGTCCGCGCGAATGGCTTGATCGTCTGGAGGGCTGGCGAAAACGCGCCGACGCCGCCCAGCGCAACGGCTGGGAGGCCTTTCCGCTGTTTGCGGTCGCGGTTCTGGTCGCGACCCTCAAAGGCGGTCCTGCGGGCGCCGTGGACGGGCTGGCGGTCGCCTGGCTTGGCTTCCGGGTCGCCTATGTCGCCTGCTATCTGGCCGACCGCGCGAGCCTGCGGTCGGTCTTCTTCGCGCTGGCGCTGCTTTCCGCGATCGCGATCTTCGTCTCGCCGCTGTTCGCGTGACGTCTCACTCGGGCGGCAGCGCCATTCCGAGCTCCGACGCCTTCGCGTGCACGTCCTCCTGTGAGCGTCGCAGCCGCAGGCTGATCAGGCTGGCGGGCGCTTTTTCGCGGATGAGTTCCTGAAGCTGCTGGACGTTTTCGACCGTCCAGCCGCGGTCTTCGCCGATTTCGGCCATGTCTGCCTCCCTCGAAGCTGTCCGAAGGACCTATGGGCGCGCCCGCGGCTCGTCGAGCGATAGGCACGCCCAAAAAGGCGGCAGGCGGGGTCGCGATTTCGGACGACGCGAGAGCTCGGCGCCTCTGGCGGACGCGGCCGTCAGCGGTGAAGCGCTCAGCTCCTCCCGCCATCCAGACTTTTCTCGGGCATCCACGGGGCCGCCCGACTGCGCATCCCGGGAGGCCCTGCACGGCGATGGATCCCCCGGACAAGCCGGGGGATGACGACTGGGTCGGATGGTCCGGACCGCCCGGCCGCGCATCCACGACTTCGGTTCTCGCCGCGCCTCGCGACCGCGTCGTGGGCGCCCGAGACAAGCTTGGGCATGACGACGCGGCGGCTTGAGCCATGCGGCGCCGATGGCGCGTTCATGGGGCCCGGCTCAAGGCCGGGATGCGAGGGCGGCTCTAAACGTCGAGCGTCTTCCGCGCGAAATTCTCGATGTAGTCCATCAGCCGGTCCGACGCAGACGACGCGGCCGCGCCGTCGCGGGCGGCGATGGCTTCCGCGACGTCGGCATGGAGGCGGGCCGACAGGCCGAGGTCGCCGACCTCCTTGTAGTGCTGGTACCAGAAGCGCCGCGACAGCGCGGTCATGGTCGCGATCGAGCGGGTCGCGAACTCGTTGCGGGCCGCCGCCGAAACCATCTGGTTGAAGTCGCGGTCGAGCCGCATGAAGGCGAGGTCGTCGGAGGCGTCGGCCGCCGCCCTCATCTCCCGCGCGATGTCGGCGAAACGCGCGCGCTCGGCGGCGTCGGCGCGTTCGGCGGCGAGGCGGGCGAGCAGCGCCTCGAGCACGCGGCGGGCCTCGAGCAGGCGAAGCTGCGTCCTGAGGTTGATCTCGGAGACCAGAATGCCCCGCCGCGGCGCCACCACCACGAGCCCGTCTCGGGCGAGGCGCTGCAGCGCCTCGCGGATCGGCGTGCGGCCGAAGCCGAGGCGTTCGGCGAGCGTCATCTCACTGAGGAAGGCGCCCGGCGGAAGCTGCAGCGTGGTGATCAGCTCCTCGAGCGCGACATAGGCGCGTTCCGTCAGCGTCAGCCCCTCGGAGGAACGCGCCGGCTGCTTCGCGGCCGCGTCGCGGGCGCGCCCGGACGCGCGAGGTCGAGACCGAACGCCCGTCACGCCCATAAGGTTTTCGCTCCCGGCTCGCGAATCCGAAGGTTCGCGCACTCGCCGTGGGTAGCATGGCGGCGGCGCGCCGACAAAACGACGCCATTTGTTGCCGACGACTAATATGTCAGTTGAATTTCTGTAACGTCCCGACTAGCCTCCGGTCCAAGAGCCAAAAGGCCTGCGGCGGAAAATCCGACCGCTTCCAAAATGCATCCTGGGGAGGATCGCCATGTCGGACATCACGGCGCCCATAGGCGGCGCAGCGGCCGGGGCCGCGGCGCCGGCCGCCGCCGCAAGCGACGTCATGATCGCAGCCAGGCTCGACCGGCTGCCCATGACCGGCTACCAGAAGATGATCTTCTCGATCATCGCGACCGCCTGGTTTTTCGACTCGATCGACCTCGGCTCGCTCACCTTCCTGCTCGGCTCGATCAAGACCGAGTTCGGTCTTTCGACCGCGCAGGCCGGCTTCCTGTCGTCGATGAGCTTCCTCGGCATGTTCCTCGGCGCGGCGATCTCGGGCATGGCGGCCGACCGCTTCGGCCGTAAGCTCGTGTTCCAGATCTCGATGATCTTCTGGGGCCTCGGAAGCCTCTGGTGCTACTATGCGCCCGATCCGACCACGCTCGGCTACGCCCGCCTGCTGCTCGGCTTCGGCATGGGCATGGAGTTCCCGGTCGCGCTCGCGATCGTCTCGGAGTTCGTGCCGACCGCGAAGCGCGGCCGCTACCTCGCGATCCTCGAGGGCTTCTGGCCGCTCGGCTTCATCGCCGCGGGCCTGCTGAGCTGGTTCTTCCTCACCCATTTCAGCTGGCGCGAGATGTTCCTGTGCCAGGCGATCCCGGCCCTGTTCCTGTTCGTCGTCCGGTTCTTCGTGCCGGAAAGCCCGCGCTGGCTCGCCGACCGGGGCCGCGCGGCGGACGCCCACAAGGTGATGTCCGCGATCGAGGCCAAGGTGCTCGGGCGCCTGCCGGCCGGAACGAAGCTCGACGAGCCCCGTCCCGTCGCGGCGGTGGCGCGCGGCGAGCGGCGGTTCTCGTTCATGGAGCTCTGGACCGGCGAATACGCCAGCCGCACCGTGATGATCTGGCTGGTGTGGTTCTTCGCCCTGCTCGGCTTCTACGGCCTCACCACCTGGCTCGGCGCGCTGCTGCAGGCGCAGGGGTTCACCAACACCAAGTCGACCGAATACGTGGTGCTGATCGCGCTCGCGGGCATTCCGGGCTTCATCGCCGCCGCATGGCTGGTCGACGCCTGGGGGCGCAAGGGCACTCTCGCCCTGATGCTGGTGGGCGCGGCGGTCGCCGCCTACGCCTACGGCAACGCGCCGTCCTTCGCGATGCTGATCCTGTTCGGCCTCGTCATGCAGTTCTTCATGTTCGGCATGTGGTCGGGGCTCTACGCCTACACGCCCGAACTCTATCCGACGCGGGCGCGGGCGACGGGCGCGGGCTGCGCCTCGGCGGTCGGACGCGTCGGGTCCCTGATCGGCCCCTCGCTCATCGGCGTGGTGCTGCCCAATCTCGGCAACGCCGGCGTCTTCGCGCTCGGCGCGGGCTCCTTCGTCGTCGCCGCGCTCGCCGTGCTGATCCTCGGGGTCGAGACCCGCGGCAAGGCGCTCGAAGAGATCTCCGGATAGCAGAGGGCGAGTGGGTTCCGATCCGGCGCGGCGTTTGCGGCGGCGCGCCGGATCGGAGACAAGGAGCGGTCAAGCCCTGGAGCCGCCCGATGAGCCCCGCCGACCTGCCGCCGCGCCAGAACGCGCCGACCCTCGATGCCTTCTGGATGCCGTTCACGGCGAACCGCCAGTTCAAGGCGGCTCCGCGCATGCTCGTCGGCGCCAAGGGCATGCGCTACGAGACCGACGACGGCCGCAGCGTGATCGACGGGGCGGCCGGGCTCTGGTGCGTGAACGCCGGCCATGGCCGCGAGGAGATCGCCGAGGCGGTGGAGCGCCAGCTCAGGACGCTCGACTACGCGCCGAACTTCCAGATGGGCCACCCGCTCGCCTTCGAATTCGCCGAGCGGCTGGCCGAGATCGCGCCCTCGGGCGGCGGCGAGAAGCTCGACCGGGTGTTCTTCACCGGATCCGGCTCCGAGTCGGTCGACACCGCGCTCAAGATCGCGCTCGCCTATCAGCGCGCGGTCGGGCAGGGCAGCCGCACCCGCGTCATCGGCCGCGAGCGCGGCTATCACGGCGTCGGCTTCGGCGGCGTCTCCGTTGGCGGCATCCTCAACAACCGGCGTATGTTCCCGACGCTGCCCGGCGTCGACCATCTGCGCCACACGCACGACCTCGCGCGGAACGCCTTCTCGGACGGCCTGCCCGAGCATGGCGCGGAACTCGCCGACGACCTCGAGCGGCTGGTCCAGCTCCATGGCGCGGAGACGATCGCCGCCGTGATCGTGGAGCCGGTCGCTGGTTCGACCGGCGTGCTCGTCCCGCCGAAAGGCTATCTGCAGCGGCTGCGCGAGATCGCGACTCGGCACGGCATCCTGCTGATCTTCGACGAGGTCATCACCGCCTTCGGACGGCTCGGAGCCGGCTTCGCGTCCGATCTCTTCGGCGTCCGGCCCGACATCGTCACGACCGCGAAGGCCATCACCAACGGCGTCCTGCCGATGGGGGCGGTGTTCGCGAGCCGCGACGTCCACGACGCCCTGATGAAGGGGCCTGAAAACGTCATCGAGCTGTTCCACGGCTACACCTATTCGGGCCACCCGGTGGCCTGCGCCGCGGGGCTGGCGACGCTCGACATCTACGCGGGAGAACGGCTGTTCGAGCGCGCGGCGGGTCTCGAGACCGAATGGGCCGCGACATGGATGCGCCTGAAGGGCGCTCCCCATGTCATCGACGTGCGCTGCTTCGGCCTCGTGGCCGGGATCGAGCTCGCGCCGCGCGACGGCGCGCCGGGCGCGCGAGCCTACGAGGCCTTCGTCGAGGCGTTCCGGCGCGGGTTCCTGATTCGCGTGACGGGCGACATCATCGCGCTGTCGCCGCCGCTGATCGCCACCTCCGAGGACATCGCCGAGATGGCGGAAATCCTGACGGGCGTCCTCGCGGAGCTTTCCTGAACGAAGATCTCGATCGAAATCGCTTGCAGGCTCTGTCGTTGATTGGCGATGGTATTGTATACGTCGCCTCCCGCTGTAATAATATTAGAATGTCGAAATCATTTTCGATA
The DNA here is from genome assembly GCA_003241695.1 of Ancylobacter novellus. Lineage (GTDB taxonomy): Bacteria > Pseudomonadota > Alphaproteobacteria > Rhizobiales > Methylopilaceae > Methylopila. The sequence goes on from QFPN01000006.1 coordinate 146,078, forward strand.
AAGATGATATTTGCTGATTCGCGGACAAATTGCGTGATTATGTTTGCGCTCTGAAATGTAAAATTGTCCGGATCTCGGCTGAAAGATATTCTTCACGGCTGATGGCCGATGGTCGACGGGCGCGAGGCGGCCCGTCAGGCCGGTCCGGCGCCGGGCCTGCGGGCCAGCAGGGAAGGTCGTCGCCATGGACGGGGCAACGAACGGGACGTTTCGGCCGGTCGACGTGGCGGAGGGTCTGGCCGCGGCCCTGGTTTCCGAGGACGACGACGGCGGGCTTTACGAGATTCCGGGCCGCTGCATGTTGGCTGACGGCGAGGAGTTTCCCAGCCGGGCGATCAAGATCTCGACCACCCACGCGGCGATCGTTGGCGGGCGGCGGGTCGAGGCCGGGGAAATCGTCGTCTGCTATCTCGACAATGTCGGCATTCTGCGCGGCCTCGTCAGCCGCCCTCTCAAGGACGGCTTCATTCTCGCGCTCGACGTCGCCGCGACCCGCAAGGAGACCGTTGAGGAGGCGCTGAAGTGGCACGCGGCGCGGGCCGCCGCGGTCGCCGAACTGCGCGCCGCGCCGCGCATCGTGCCGCTGAACCGCCTTGTCGAGGTCCGGCTCGGCGAGAACCTCGTCTTTCGCGGCGTCATCCTGAACGTTTCGATCGGGGGGGCGGCGATCGCGATGAAGCCCGACGAACGACCGTTTCGAGGCGCGCTCGTCCGCACGGGAAGCCGGTACGCCACCGTCGTGCGCCTTCTCGACAACGGCGTCGCCGTCCAGTTCATGCATCCGCTCGAGCGCGACGGTTTCGACCAGACCGTCGTTCTTTAGGCGCTCCGAACGACGACGAGGCGTTGAATGGGACTGCGGCCCGGCAAGTACGACCCGGATTTCTTCGCGCTCGTGACCGGAAGCTTCGAGCGGCTCGTCGGGCGGCGTCTCTGCCCCGACGGCGGCGACGCGGCCTGGCTCTATGATCGGGCGCCGTTTCCGGTTCTCGCCCATGGCGGCGGCTCCGACCCGCTCTTCGTCTACGCCAACCGGGCGGCGCAAGACTGTTTCGCCTATTCGTGGGACGAGCTGATCGGCCTGCCGTCCCGCCTCTCGGCGGAAGCGCCGGAGCGGGCCGCGCGGCTCGCGCTGCTGGAACGCGTCCGGCGGGACGGCTACGCGGAAGGCTACGAGGGGGTCAGGGTCGCGAAATCCGGCCGCCGTTTCGTCATCGAGGCGGGCGTCGTCTGGAACCTCGTGGACGAAGCCGGCGGGATTTGGGGGCAGGCCGCGACCTTTCCCTCCTGGCGGCCGGCTGGGGAACCCTGAGGCGGCCCCGCTATCTGTCGGCGGCGTCCTGTAGGCGCTTCCAGGTCTCCACGACCGGAACCGCGGGCCGCGCGAACACATGAAACGGATGGCTCGGGAAATCGTCGTCGAAGGCGCTGCGGCCCTCGGGGCGGCCGAGCATCCGATTGGCGATCCTGGTTCCGAAATGGGTGGAGCGTGAGACGCCGGTGCCGCAGTAGCCCATCGCGTAGTGCACGCCGTCAGCTGTGCGGCCAAGATGGGGAAACTCGTCGAACGTGTAGCCGATGAGCCCGCTCCAGGCGTGCGAGACGGAGACGTCGCCGAGGTCGGGAAAGACCCGCAGCACGTCGCGCGCAAGATGCGCATAGGCCGAGGCGGACCCCTTCGGCGCGAGATGGCCCGAGCGCCCGCCGAGGATCAGCCGGTTCTCGCCCGGAGCGGGGCGGAAATAGAAGAACACCCGGTTCGAGTTGCCGAAGACCCGGCGCCTGGGGAAGAGCGCGTCGAACCGGTCCTGGGGGATCGGTGCGGTCGCGATCTGGGACGAGACCACCGGCACGATACGTTGCGCGAAGAAGGCGCCGACGTTCCTCGTATAGCCGTTGGTCGCGACCAGGACGTCGCGCGCCGTTATCGAGAAGCCGTCGAAGCGAACCTCGTGACGCCCGTTCGAGGCGACGATGTCGCGCACCGCGGCGTGGCCGATGACGAGCGCGCCCGCGTCGCGGACGCGCGCCAGCAGCCCTGCATGGTAGCGGCCGGGGTGGAGGCTTGCGTCGGCGGGAAGAACGGCCCCGCCGTGAAACAGGTCGGAGCCGATCTCGCCGCGCTGCGCGCCGCGCGGGACCATGGCGGCCTCGACGCCCGTGAAGCGCGACAGGTCCCCCATGTCGCGCGCCATCGCCTCGTAATGCGCCGGCCGCATCGCGCCGCGGAAACGACCGCAGCGGACGAAATTGCAGTCGATGCCCTCGTCGCGGATCAGACGCTCGATGCCGTCGAGCATCTCGACGCCCTCGCGCAGAAGTTCGGCCGCCTTGCGTTCGCCCTTCATCTCGATGAGCGTCCGCACACGGAACTTCTGGTTGCCGCTGCCGACCTGTCCGCCGTTCCGCGTGCTCGCTCCGAAGCCCGGCGCCCCGGCGTCCACCACCACGACCTGCCGGCCGCCGCGCGCGAGCACGAGCGCCGCCGCGAGCCCCGTAAAGCCCGCGCCCACGACCAGCACGTCGGCCGTTTTCGGCGGGGCGACGCGGCTTTCGTCCGGGGGCGCCGCGTCCCACCAATAGGGCGCGGTTTCGACCGTCGTCCGGCCGCCCCGCGCGAGTTGGGCGAGGGTCAGATGCGTCGCGGCGGTCGATGGGGTCATGGCTCGTCGAACACGGAAAGGCGCGGCCGGCGCGCCGTCAGCGTGCCCGCGCCATACTGTCCGTTTCGGACGAGGCGATAAAGAGCGGCGACCAGCAGGGCGCCCATGCGCCCTGCTGGACTTGCGGCGTCGGCGTTCTCGCCCGTGCGGCCTCGCCGCTCAGGCGGCCTTCTTTTTCTTCGCCTTCTGCGCGAGGCCGAGCCCGAGGATGCGGTCGGCGTTCTTCCAGACCGCCTTCTCGTAGGACTCCTCGCTGAGGCCAAGCTGCTTGAAGTCCTCGACGCCCTGCTTCATCGGCCGGAACGGATAGGACGAGCCGAACAGGAACTGGTCCGCCATGAAATGGTTCGCCGCCTCAACATAGAGGCCGCCGCCGGGGCAGAACGTGTACATGTCCGGCGAGACGTAGACGTTCTCGTTGCGGAACGCGACCGTCACGATCTCGCGGACGTTCGGATAGAAGCCGTGGCAGCACACGATCGGCATCTTGGGGAAGGTCCTGGCGACGGTCTCGACCGCGTAGGCGTCGTTGAGCGACAGATCGGGCGTCGTCGGCCCCGACATCACGAAGGCCGGCACGCCGAGTTCGCTGCAAAGCTCGTAAAGCGGCATCAGGCGGTCGTCGTTCGCCTTCATCCCCTCGGCGTAGAAGCCGGCGTCGAGGTTGAGGGCGCGCATGCCGAGTTCGGTGATGGCGCGCCGCGCTTCGGCCACGGCCGCGTCGCGGCCGAGTTCGATCGGGTCGACGGAGGCGATCGGCACGAGGCGGCTCTCGCCCCGCGCCGCGACCGCCGCGAGGTCGTCGTTCGAGACCCGCACGCCCGGCACGCTGCGCGCCACCATGATCGCGACGCTGATGCCGGCGTCGTCCATCTCGGCGACGACGCCTTCGGGGTCCTTCGCGCGGGTGAAGTGTTCGAGGTCACGAGAGCCGACGCGCTTGTTCAGCCAGGTGACGACGTCGTAGCTCGGCGTGCCCGGCGCGGCGCCGAAGAAGGGATGAAGAAAGGACGGCCGGCTTCGCATGTCGACGATGGGCGTCGGCTTGTAGGCCTCGGACATGGGTCTCGCTCCTTGGAGAACGTCGGCTTCTTCTGCGGGGACGCACGGGCCTTCGCGCCGCGGGTTCGGCGGGGAGGCCGTCCGGCCGTCCGCCCGGGCCGACCTCGCGCGACTATCCGCGTCATCCAAGCCCCGCGGCCATTCGATTGTCTGCATTGTTTGATAGGGCGGGCTTATTCCGCCGCCGGAAACTGCGCTCTCGCCCGCAGGTCGCTTCGGGGGCGATCCTCATGCCGGCGTTCGGAACGCGCGCGCAATCGGGGGATAGGCCGTAACTAATTTACAGGCCGCCGGCCGGGGTTCAGGCTTCTTAGCCGACCGGCGGACGCAACATGCCGGCGTCGAGATTGTCTCGCCGTGGAGGACGCTATGGCTGAGTTGGACCGGAACCCGGAGGGGGGGCGGATCGCGGAGGCCCGACTGCAGCTCGTCAGCGTCGCCCAGTGGCTGGCGCGGGTCGAGCGCAGCTTCGCCTCCCGAAATCCGGGAAAGGAATTGAGCCTGCGCTGGCGCGCCGACCGCGACGCCATCACGACCCATGACCTCGGCGACGCGGTCGAGCTCGAGCTGCGGATCGACGGGTTGACGATGCAGTTCACGGAGGACGGCAGGCCGTCCGACCACGCGATCGACGTCGAGGAGCGGTCGCCCGCCCATGTCGAGGCCTGGATCCTCATCGAGCTGCTGCATCGCGGGCTCGATCGCGACCGCTTTTCGAAAGATCTGCTCTACGACACCTCCGCGTTGCTGAACGGAGACGGCGTCGAATTCTCTCCCGGGGCCTATGAGGGGGAGCTCAAGGAACTCGCCGATCTGTTCCGGATCGCCGCCTCCGCCGTCGGCCGCGCGGCGTCGTCCGACGCGACCCTGCGGATCTCGCCGCGCGATCTTTGCGTCGAGGCGGTCGCGAACGGCCGAACGATCGGCTTTTCGCTCGGCGACGCGCGGATCGCCGAGCCGTATTTCTACGTCAAGGGCGATGCGTCTTCCGCGGAGCCGGGCAGGGCGGCGACCGCGATCCTTCCGGCCTCTCGGCTCGCGCCTGAAAACGACTCCGAGGCGATCACGGCCTTCTACGCCGGCGGCGGCGCGCCGACGCGCCACTGAGGCTTCGAGAATGCGCCCCGAAACGCCGCCCGGTCGCCGGGCGGCGCCGGCGGTCTCAGGCGGAGGCGGCCAGAGACGGTCGCCGGTACGCCGGGATCCGCCGTTCCGCGTCCTCCTCCTGCGCGGCGGCCTCGGCCGCGAGCGACGCCCCGCCTTCCACGTCGGCGAACTCGCTCAGCCGCGCGTCGAGGCCGCCGAGCTTGTTCAGCTTCTTCACGGCGGCCACGAGCGTCGCCGCCATCGGGGTCATGATCTCGCCCTCCGCCCAGAACAGGCAGACGTCCTGGCTCACGACGGGCTCGACCAGCCTGAGCGCCCTGGTGCCCTTGTGAAGCCCCGGCATGATCGTGAAGTGCGAGGGGATGATGGTGCAGAGCCCTGCGAACTGCACCTGGAACATCAGGTGCAGGATCGACTCGGACTCGACCTTCGGCATGGGCGCGCGATCGACGCTGTCGAACACCTGGTCGACGAAGCGCCGCTCGTGGATGCCGGACCGCAGCATGGCGAGCGGCAGCTCCGCGGCCTCCTTCCACGAGATCTCCGAGCGGCCGGCGAACTCCGCGGTGTCCGGCACCAGCAGGCTCAGCTTCTCGGTATAGATTTTCAGGGTGTTGCGCCGCCCGAGCTCGGCCTGGTCGAAATAGGTGAGGGCGACGTCGAGCGAGAAGTTGTTGAGGCCGCTCTTCATCGCGTCGTTGCCGATGAACTGCACGTCCATCGCGACGTTCGGGTGCTGCTCCCGCACCATTTGCAGCAGCAGCGGGAGCACCGGCGACATCGACGGCATCGCGCCCATGCGCAGGCGTCCGTGCAGGTTCTTCTGCATGGCGGAGACTTCGTCGCGCATCGCCTCGCAGTTCGCGATGACGTTGCGCGCCCATTTCGCGACGCGGTCGCCCTCCGGCGTCAGCCCGCAAAAACGCTGCCCGCGCCCGCGCAGAAAGATCGGCACGCCGATCTCGAGTTCGAGCTGCTTGATGCCGCAGGACAGGCTCGGCTGCGTGACGTTGCACTTCTGGGCGGCGCGGCCGAAGTGACCCTCCTCGACCACGGCCACCAAATACTTGAATTGCCGAAGAAACATGACGTTGTCCATCCCAACGCTCGCCGCCCGTCCACATCGGAAGGAACGGCCGGCCGTATCCGGCTTCTTCAAATTAGTTTAATTGAACCTTGGAAGACGGCAAGTCGATTGACCGTGACTATCATGGGTTTAATCGATACGTTCGATCGATCCATTCGATCGTTGATGCAATCTTCCGTTGACGCCGTCCTGGCCTCGCCACCGCGTCGGCCGGCGGCGTCATGAGCCTCCTCGCGGTCGTGATCGGAATGATCGGGCTCGCCGCCGGCGTGATGATCGGCTGCGTCGGGGTCGGCGGGGTCATCGTGGTGCCGGCGCTGGTCTACGGCCTCGGCATGCCCATTCAGGACGCGATCGCCTCCGCGATGATGGGCTACGTCCTGACCGGCCTGATCGGCACGGCGGTCTACGCCTCGAAGCGCTCGATCCGCTGGGAGTTCGCGGGCTGGATCGCGCTCGGCGCGGCCCCCGGCGCGCTGTTCGGCGCCTGGGCGAGCAACGGCGTCGATCCGCGCCTTCTGGAACTCGGCGTCGGCGTCCTCGCGCTCTGGTCCGGCCTCTACAGCCTGTTGCGGAGACGCGGGGCCGCGAGTTCGACGGAGCCCAAGGCCCTGCGGCCGATCGAACTCGGAGCCGTGGGGCTCGTGACGGGCGTTCTCTCGGCCATGACGGGCACCGGCGGGCCGCTGGTCCTGGTTCCCATCCTCATCGGCCTGAAGCTTTCGACACTCGCCGCGGTCGGGCTGAGCCAGGCGGCGCAGATCCCGATCGCGATCCTCGCGACGGCGGGAAACGTCGCCTATGGCGACCCGGACGTGAGCCAGGGCGTCGCGCTCGGCCTCGGGCTTGCGGCCGGAACCTGGGCCGGGGCGAAGATCGCCCACGCGCTTCCGCGCAAGACGCTCGAAAAGATTGCGTCCGCGGTGCTGCTGATCGTGGGCTGCCTGGTGCTGGCGCGGCTCGGCTACCGCCAGTTCGGCTGAGGACGGGTCCTCAGCCGAACTTGTCGTAGCGGATAGCGGTGCGGCTCATGCCCGCGACGAGCAGCGCCCGGATCGCGCCGTCCACCATCGGCGGGGGGCCGGCGAGATAGGCCATGACGTTGTCGTAGGCCCCGGCCATGGCGGCGGCCGCGACCTCGTGCACGAAGCCGGTCGCCAGTTCGACGCCCGCGTGGTCGGGATGGGAGGGTGAGCCCGGATCCTCGTGCGAGAGCGCGAGCGTCACCCGGAGATTGCCGTGGCCGCGGTCGACGCTCCTCGCGAAGTCCTCGAGGTAGAAGCCGTCGGCGAGCGTGCGCACGCCGAAGAACACATGGCCCTTGTGGTCGCGGAAATAGTCCTCCTCGCCCGCCCGGGCGAGGATCGACATCATGCCGGCGATCCCGGAGCCGCCCGCGATCATCAGCAGGTCGCGGCCCTCGTCCGGATGGAAGGTCGCGCGGCCGAGCGGCCCGAAGACCTCGACCTTCGCGCCCTCCGCGGTCGCGCCCGCGATCCAGTCGCCGAAGCCGCCGCCGGGCTTGCGCTTCACCACGAGCGAGAGCCGGTCGACGCCGCGGCCGTAGTTCACCATCGAATAGGCGCGGCCGCCTTCGAGGCCGGGCGCCTCGATCACCACGAACTGGCCGGCGTCGAAGTCCATCGGCTCCGACAGCGCGATCTCGAAGTCCACGACGTCGGACGTCAGCCGGCGCAGGTTTTCGATCACGCCTGAGCGCGCCGCCGGGATTTCGTGGCGCTCGGGCTTCGCTGCGACGTCCGAGGGGACGCGGAGCACGCAGTCGCCGGCGGCGCGCGTCTGGCAGAGCAGAACGTCGCCCTTCTCGCGCTTCAGCCTGGCGGCGCCGGGCGCGGCCTCCCAGGCGACGTCGACCTCGCCCGACATGACCCGCGCGCGGCAGGTTCCGCAGGTCCCGGTCGCGCATTCGTGCGGCAGCGTGAGGCCATGGGCGAGCCCCGCGTAGAGGAGGGTCTCGCCCGGCGCGCAGTCGAACGAGAACACGCCCGACCGGGCCTCCACCGTGACGGCGCAGCGGTCGCCGGCCGGGGCCGTGAATTCCGCGGGATCGACGGCCGCGACGTCAGCTCTTGCTAAAGAAGTCATCGTCCATGTCGTCTTCTTCGTCGAAGTCGTAGGTCAGCTCCTCCTCGACGAAAGCGAGCAGGCGGCCGTCCTCCTCCTTCAGGTCATAGGTCTTGAGAGGCTTTTCCGTTTCGCCCCCGTCCATCTCCATGGTGCCGAGGTTCCACGCCCACAGATGCTTGGTGCAGGTGAGCACGCAGCCGGCGATGACGCCAGACTCCTCGAGCGGCTCTTCCATGTGGGGGCAGATGGGAGGCATCGCCCGGAAGCCCTCGCCGTAGTTGGCGACGACGATGGGCACGCCCTGCGCGTCTACGAGCTTCAGCGTGTTCGGAGCGACCTCGGAGGCGTCGCAGAGATAGGTCCAGCTCATCGGGTCGCCTTCTTTTGTTGTTTTGAACGGCGCCGGCCGGGGCGAGCGGCCGGCGCCGGCCCCAGGAGACCGCCGGCCGGGAACCTGGTCTCCACGTGGTCAGATCGGCCAGTGCGAACCTTTGTCCAGACGTCTGTTCTCCAGACGCGTTTCCCGGCTCGCGAACAGGGCGCGCCCGCCTTCGAGGCGGAACGTGTCGTAGTACTTGCCGACCAGGAACAGACGGCTTTCGCCGGCGTCGATGTGGCTGTTGGTTCCGTCGAGGAGATGCTGGAACACGATAAAGGCAGACACCGCTTTCGCCGTGGCGCCGTCGTCGGAAACCTCGACCGTGTAGACCGTCGTGTGGCGGGTGAGCGGCGAATGATCGGTGTTGTGCTTCGGCAGGAGCCGGATCAGCGCTTCGAGATCCTTCCGCGACCCGTGCAGATAGGTCATGTCGTAGTTGATCTCCGGGCTCCACGACTTGATGTCGTAGACGAAGCTCTCGTGGCAGAGGGCGAGCCAGTCGTCCCACTTCTGCCCGTCGAGCGCGATGGTCGCGCGATAGATCGCGTCCCGCACTGCGTCCGCGGCTTCGCGCGCGTGCATCGGATCGACCCCGCCGCTCATCGGCGGCGAGGCGACATCGGCCTGGATGTCCATGATTTGGGCTCTCTCGTTTCCAAAGGCGGGACCTTCTGCGCGCCGGCGCGGATCGCGCGGGCGCCGGGTCCTCTCGTCGGCGAAAAGCGGCGCGGCGAAAGAGGGAGACCGCCGCGCCGGTCCTCAAGCGGTCATTCGGCGGCGATCGCCGGCTCCGCGTAAGGCATCTCGGGATTGCTCGGCAGCCGGTCCATCCACTTGCCCCACTCGGCGTAGTAGTGGCGCATGCCGTTCTCGTCGTGGATGGTCTGGTTCTCCTGGCGGCCGTGCAGCACGCGGCGCGACTCGGAGCCCGGCCGCATCGTGGTGCCCTGGCCCTGCACCCCGATCAGGTCCTCGTGAAGGTTGCGGCCGAACGGTCCCCAGATCGAGTTGTGATGGTTGATGCGGGTCTGCCGTTCCTCCGGCGTGTCGCGCTTGAGGCCGAGGCCGCGGAACTCGATCATCACCTTGTCGGGACCGAGCGGCGTGACGACGTCGCAGCGCAGCGCCGAGCCGCGGAGATTGAAGTTCATCCCCGGGAACAGGTCGATCATGTACCACTGGTTCGGCGGCAGGTGTGGGAAGGAGAGGCCGGCCCGGCTCTCGAAGCCTTCATAATTGTCGTAGTTCACCTCGAAGGTGCCGACCACGATGTGCCCGTGCTCGAAGGATTCGTTCTTCCGCGCGAAGTAGGCGTCGTTGAATCCGGTCACACGGTTATGATAGTGCATGAAGTCGTGGTAGAATTCGCAGTTGGTGTCGTGCCACAGCTTGTAGTTCGTGTTCACGATCGCCTTGTGATAGTGGAAAACTTCCATCGGCTCTGCTTCGAGCGTCTTGCGAAGGCACTGGAAGGGCTCTCCGGCCCAGTCTTCGAGCGAGACAGGATTGTCGTCGAGATTGACCCAGACGAAGCCGCCGAACTTCACCTCGCAGCGAAGGCGCCGCAGGCCGACGTTCTCTTTCGGAAGCCTATCCTGATAGCCTTCCTTTTCCCGGCTGATGTAGACGCAGTTCCCCTTCATATCGAACTGCCAGGCGTGGAACATGCAGGTCATGCGCTTCGGGTTTCCCGAGGGCTGGCCTTCGTAGAAGCTCCCGGAAGGCCGGCGCTCGATCAACATGCCGCGATGCGGGCAGACGTTGAGGAACGCGCGGACCTCGTTGTCCGGCCCGCGCGTCACGATGATCGGCTCGTTGGCGATCGACGTGGTGCGGAAGTCATAGGGCTTCGGGAGCTCGGACTCGTGGCAGACCGGAACCCACGTTTTCTTGAAGATCTTCTCAAGTTCCTCGTCGAAGATCGCCTGGTCGGTGTAGACGCGGCTGTCGATCCATTCGCCGGGCTGGAGATTGGGGTCGGCCATCCACTGCTTGTGATTCCTGGCTGGCATGTCGCGCTTCCTCTTGAATTTTCTGGCGCTTGCGAGGCCCGCGGGGGCCGCGCGGCGGGAAACGGAAGACGCGTCCGTCTCCGCGGCGATGACGGAGACGTTGGTCGCTCCCTTTCGATTGGCCAAATGAAACGTTCTTATAATTTGATAGACGGCGGCATGGGTTCGGCGCGCCCGTCGCCGGCCGGGCCGGGCGCCGGAATATAGGTGCGCCTGATTTTCCCGATCCTGCCGATAGGATCCCACTATCAAGCCATTCGAAGGAACAATTTTACACCGCGGCGTTTGCGGCGTGCCATCGTGAGGGTCCGTCTCCGGGCGGCCCCAAAGCGATAAAACACGGCCCGTCAGCGCCATTCGCCCGTCAGAGGCGGAGGCCGAAAACAACAGGGCCGGCAGTTCCTCGGGAGGGAACATTGGCCCGCATTAGCGCAACGACGCTCGCCGTCGTGAGTCTGCTCGCCGCGACCGCTCTCACCCCTGCTCGCGCCGAGGTCAATTTCGGCAAGCAGGGCGAGAAGGTCGACCTCGTGATCGGCTACCAGCCCTATTACACCGCGTCCTGGTCGGGCGTCGTGAACAACGGTAAGGGGTTCTGGAAGAAGCATCTGCCTGAAGGCTCCACCGCGACCTTCCAGGTCGGCCTGCAGGGCGCCGTGATCGTGAACGCGATGACCGGCGAGAAGCAGCACATCGGCTACGCCGGCGACATGCCCTCGATCGCGGCGACCTTCCGCAACCTGCGGGACCGCGGCGGCACCGACATTCGGATCGTCGCGTCGATCGGGGTGTCCCAGCAGCAGTGCAACATCTTCATGGTGAAGAACGACGCCCCGACCTTCGCCGACGGTCAGGAAGCCGTGAAGTGGATGGCGGGCAAGCAGACCTCCGCGCCGCAGGGCGCCTGCGCCGACCGGTTCGCCCGCGAGGCCTTCGACAAGCTCGGTGTGAAGCCCGCCTCCTATCTGAACCAGAACGTCGAGGTCATCACCACCAACTTCCGCGCCGGCAAGCTCGACGCAGCCACCGTCTGGGAGCCGACCGCCTCGAAGATCGAGATGACGGGCGTCGCCAAGCGCGTCGCGACCGGCCGCGACTTCAACGAGACGGACGGCGCCTTCCTGCTGATGCTGAACGACCTCATCAAGCAGCGGCCCGACGTCGTTAAGGGCTGGCTGGAGGCCGAACTCGATTCCGAGCTCTTCATGGCCGACATGAAGAACGCCGACGAGGTCGCGCGCATGGCGGAATCCCAGACCGAGCGGATGGACCGCAAGATCCTTTGGAACGCTCTCTACGGCGCGACGAACGAGAAGGACGTCGGGTCCGTCAAGCTCGAATTCGACTTCGTCGTCACGGAACGCGTCCAGAAGCTTCTCGACGGGGCGACGCAGTTTCTGAACACCCTGCCGGCCAAGCCCGCGGCGGAACCGAAGATCCGCGAGGGCGGCGTCGACGACTCGATCGCCAAGCAGGTGCTCGCCGAACGCGGACTGAAAAGCCCGATCGGCGTGATCAAGGCGCACCCCGCGAGCGATTTCCAGAACTGACCCGGAGCGCGCGGCGGCTCCGACGGCGCCGCCGCGACCCGCGTCCTCGACGATTCAAGAAGGACCGACCGATGAGCGTTATCGCGCACGACGCCTACGCCGGCGACCGGACGCCCGCGGCCAGCCGCCGGCCGACCGGCTTCGGCATGATGCTTCACCGAATGAAGAAGGGGCTGCAGTCTCCGACGCCTTACCTGATGGTCTTTGGCGTGGCCGTGTGGCTGTTCGCCTACTGGCTGCTTTGCGAAGGCCTCGCGCTGCCCCGCTTCGAGAAGATTCCCGGGCCGGTCACGATCATGTCCGACTGGCTTTCGGCGAACCCTAAGCAAGGAACGTCGATCTACACGGCCGATTACTACCAGCACATCTATGTGAGCTGCCGCCGCATCATCATCGCGTTCGGCCTCGCGACCGCGCTTGGCGTGCCGCTCGGCCTCCTGATGGGCTGGTCCAAGAAGGTGAAGGACTACACCTTCCCGCTGTTCGAGACCCTGCGTCCGATCCCGATCATGGCTTGGGTGCCGCTCGCGATCCTGATGTTCGCCGGCTACGAGACGCCGGTCATCTTCCTCGCGACCCTCGCCTCGTTCTTCGCCACGACGCTCAACACGATGCTCGGCGTCCAATCGATCGACGAGAGCTATTTCCGCGCCGCCGGGTGCCTCGGTTCCCGCAAGCGCGACGTCTTCTGGCACGTGGTGGTGCCGGGCGCGATGCCCTTCATCTTCACGGGACTGCAGATCTCGATCGGCGTCGCCTGGTTCTCGCTGGTCGCGGCCGAGATGGTCTCGGGCGACTACGGCCTCGGCTATCTGATCCTGTCCTCCTACGTGAACAGCGTCACCGTGCCCATGGTGATCGGCATGCTCACCCTCGGCTTCGTGGGCTGGTTCTCCTCCGCCATCGTGCGCTTCGTCGGCGACCGCCTGATGCAGTGGCACGTCAAGGCGCTGGCGATGCAGGGCCGGTGAGGGAGGACGCGCGATGAAACCCGAAGTCTACTCCACCCCTTCCGCCGCTCCCGCCAAGGGCGCCATCAGCATCCGTGACGTCACCAAGATCTACGATCCCGACGGGGCGCAGGTCATGGCGGTGGACCACTGCTCGATGGAGATCGCTCCGGGCGAGGTCTGCATGATCGTCGGCCCCTCGGGCTGCGGGAAGACCACGCTGCTGAACGCGATCGCCGGCTTCCACTCGATCACCGAAGGCGAGATCCTGCTCGACGGGGTCCCGCTCTGCGACGCGAAGAAGCCGCTCGCCTCGCAGGGCTCCGACCGGATCGTGGTGTTCCAGAACGGCGCGCTGTTCCCCTGGAAGACGCTCGCCGAGAACGTCGCCTACGGGCCGATGGTCCAGCGCCGCTGGCCGAAGGCGGAATGCCTCGAACGGGCCAGGACCGCGCTCAAGGAGGCGGGGCTCGGCGCGGTGGCGGACAAGTATCCGGGCGAGGTCTCGTCCGGAATGGCGCGCCGCGCCGAGATCGTGCGCGCGCTGATCAACGAGCCCAAGGTGCTGCTGCTCGACGAGCCGTATCGCGCCATGGACGCGCTGACGAAGCAGATCATGCACGAAGCGCTGCTGGAGATGTATGACCGCACCAAGGTGACGATCTACTTCATCACCCATGATCTCGACGAGGCGATCTTCCTCGGGGACAAGGTTTACGTGATGACGACGCGACCGTGCCGCGTGAAGAAGGTCATTGACGTCAACCTGCCGCGGCCGCGCGACTACACCACCCTGACCTCGGAAGCCTTCCGGCTGCTGGTTCAGGAGGCGGACGAAGCGGTGCACGAAGAAGCCATCAAGGCCTTCCAGGCCGGCGAACGCGAGATGGCGTGACCGCGGCCGAAGCCGCGTTCCGCCGCTTTCCCGAAAAGCCATCGCAGGACAGGACGTCATGAGCGCCGTCACCACCCTTCCGCCCCAGGCGCCAGCGCCGCGGGTCTTCAAACGCCGATCGAAGCTGGAGCGCGCGGTCACGAGCCCGGGCTTCTGGCGGGGTCTCGCCGGCATCCTCATCTTCCTCCTGATCTGGGAGGGCGCGTCCTACGCGAAGACCGGGCTCGGGCTCGACATCCCGTTCTTCGGCAAGCTCCCGGCCCCGACGGCGGTCGCCGCCGCCGCCGCCGAGGTCGTGATCCAGCCCGGCTACTGGTGGAGCTGGGTCGAGAGCTTCAAGCGCGTGCTCGGCGGATTCGTCATCGCCATGATCCTCGGCATCCCGTTCGGCCTCGCGCTCGCGGTCAACAAGTACTTCCGCGCCGTGTTCTTCCCGCCCTTCGAGATTCTGCGGCCGATCCCGCCGCTCGCCTGGGTGCCGGCCTCGCTGATCTTCTGGCCGACGAACGAGATGTCGATCATCTTCGTCACCTTCCTCGGCGCGTTCTTCACCATCGTGATCAACGTGCTGGGCGGCGCCCGGACGATCGACGTGCGCTACCTGCGCGCCGCCCAGTCGATGGGCGCGAGCCAGTGGCATCTGTTCTCCCGCATCATCCTGCCGGGCACGCTGCCGTCGATCTTCACGGGCGCAGCGGTCGGCATGGGCATCACCTGGAACGTGGTGTTGGCGGCCGAGATGGTGTCAGGCGGCGGCAGCCAATCGGGCGGCGGGCTCGGGTTCTTCATCTGGAGCTCCTACATGGGCGGCTCCATGGAGCACATCGTCGTCGGCATGATCTCGATCGGGATCGCAGGCTATCTGTCGAGCGCGCTGATCCGCATGCTCGGAGAACGTGTAATGCCCTGGCGCCGCTCGTTCTGAGCGGCGGACCGATCCTCATGACTGGAGCGCAAGCCATGACCGCCATCGAGCAGAACGGCCCGGTCGACCACGCCGTCGGCAAGAGCCGGGTGGAGTTCAAGAACGTCTCCCGCGGCTTCGGCGAGGAGTGGGACCGCGAGGAGGTCGTCCGAAACCTCTCGTTCGAGATCAAGCCCGGCGACCTCACCTGCATCGTCGGACCATCGGGCTGCGGGAAGTCGACGATCGTCAATCTCGTCGCAGGCTACGACACGCCCGAGGCGGGCGAGATCCTGCTGAACGGGAAACGCGTCACGGGGCCGGGCAAGGACCGAATGGTGGTCTTCCAGGAGACCGCCCTGATGCCCTGGCAGACCACCTACGAGAACGTCGTCTTCGGTCCCGCGCTCCGTCACGAGGGATCGCGCGCCGAGATCGACAAGGAGGCGCGCCGCCTGCTCGACAAGGTCGGGCTCGGCGACTTCAAGCAGAAGTACCCCTCGCAGCTCTCCGGCGGCATGCAGCGCCGCGCCGAACTCGCCCGCGCGCTCATCAACAAGCCGCTGCTGCTGATCATGGACGAGCCGTTCCGCGGCCTCGACGCGATGTCCCGGCCGCTGATGCAGGAGTTCTTCCTGCGCCTGTTCGAGGAGAACCGCCGCACCAACCTGTTCGTCACCTCCGAGATCGAGGAGGCGATCTTCCTCGCCGACCGGCTCATCGTGCTGTCGAACCGCCCGGCGCAGGTCCGCGCCGTGATCGAGATCCCGCTGCCGCGCCCGCGCCAGTTCCATATGATGAACTCGCCCGAGGTGTTCGCGATCAAGAAGCAGGCGCTCGAGATCCTGCACGACGAGGCGATGAAGAGCTTCGGCGGCGCGACGCACTTCAATCCTCGCGGCGGCGGCCGTCCCGAGGCGCGGGCCTGAGCGGCGCCTTGGACGTCGTCGGCTTCCTGACCGCGCGCGAGACGATCGTCGCGACGGCGATCGTCGGGGCCGGGCTCGCGACGGCCGCGAGCTTCCGCGCCGTGCGCGCGAGGACGGGGCCGGCGGCGGCTTCCGTCCTCGTCAAGGCGGGATACGGATTGACCGGCCTCAGCATGGTCCTGATGATCGCGGCCGGGTTTCTGTCCGGCCGCTGACCGGCCGGGCGGCGGGGAGCGTGAACGCGTGCTGGTCGAAGCGGAGCATCTCGCGAAGCGCTTCGGATCGCGGAGCGCGGTCGCCGACGTCTCGTTCTCGGCCGACGCCGGCGCGGTGGTCGGCCTCGTCGGGGCGAACGGCGCCGGCAAATCCACCACCATGCGGATGCTGGTCGGCTATCTGACGCCGGACGCGGGCCGCGCGAGGATCGCGGGCCGCGCCGTCGCGGACAGCCCGCGCGCCGCCCGCGCCGCGATCGGCTACCTGCCGGAATCCCCCACCGGCTTTCCCGACCTCACGGTGCGGGAGTTTCTCATCTTCGCCGCCGAGGCCCGCGGGCTGCGCGGCCCTTCCCGCCGGACGGCGCTCGAGCGCGCGGTCGAGGCCGGCGACCTCGCGGAGGCCTTCGGCCAAACGCTCGGCTCGCTCAGCCAGGGCTGGCGCCAGCGCGCCTGGATCGGCCAGGCCTTCCTGCACGATCCGCCCGTGCTCGTGCTCGACGAGCCGACCACGGCGCTCGATCCCGGCCAGAAGCGGCGGCTGCGCGCCCATATCCGCGCGGCGGCGAAGACCAGGGCGGTGCTCGTCTCGACCCACATTCTCGAGGAGGTCGAGACGCTCTGCGACCGCGCCGTCGTGTTCCGCGCGGGGCGCGTAGCGGCCGACCGCCCCGTGAACGAGCTGCTCGACGCCGAGGGGCGGGCCGCCGCCGCCTATGAAGCGCTCGCGGTCGGGGACTGAGGGGCGGATGCCGCTCCCTCCGCCGTCATGGGTCGCGGCCGTCGCGGCGACGTTCCGCCATCAGCTTCGCATGCTGCTGCATTCGCGGCTGACGCTCGTCTTCCAGCTCGCCTTCCTGATCGCGACGCCCGTCGCGGTGTTCCTCGTCGGCGACTTCTTCGCGGCCGGCGAGGCCTCGATCGACCTGATGCTCGGCTTCCTGCCCTGGATCGCGCTCGTCTTCACGCCGGCGCTCGCGATGAAGACCTTCGCCGGCCGCCCGCTCGACCGCGAGCGGGAGTTCCTGCTGACGCTGCCGCTGCCCGTGGGCGCGATCGCCGTCGGCGCGTGGGCTGCGGGCTCGGCCGCGCTGATCGCGACGCTTGCCTTCACCGCGCCTTTCGCCGTCACGGTGGCCTGGCTCGGCGCGCCCGACTTCGGCGTGATGGCGGCGGGCTATCTCGGCGCCGCCCTGCTGCTCGTCTCTTTCTATGCGGTCGGCCTCTTCGCCTCCGCCGCGGCGCGCAGCGAGATCGGGGCTTTCGCGCTGGCCGTGGCGATCCTGTTCCTCCTGCTGATGCTCGGCTGGGACGGATTCGGGCGCCTTGCGCCCGCCGGCGCCGGCGGGGGACTGGAGAACGCGGCCTACGCTTCGCCGAAGTTCTGGATGGAGCGCATCGCAAGCGGCCGCGTCGAGTTCAGGGCGCTGCTCTATTTCGTGGGGCTTACGGGGTTGGCGCTCGTGGGTGCGGCGCTTGCGCTCGACGCGAGGCGGGGACCCGGCCGGGCCGCGGTCCTCGGCGCGGGCGCGCTTGCGGGCGGCGCGCTGCTGGTCGCGCTGGTCGCCGCCGTCCCCTCCCGTCTCGCGCTCGACGTCACGGCCGCTCGGCGCTTCACGCTGTCCGAGGGGACGCTCGATATCGTGCGGCGGCTGCCCGACGGCGCGCGGATCGACCTCTACCGGAGCGCCGGGAGCGACGCCGGGACGCCGGCCGCGATCCGCGCCTATGCGGCCGAGGTTCGCGAGCTCCTGGACCTCATGGCCGACGGCTCGGACGGACGCCTGTCGGTCGCGATTCACGACGCCGAGGCGGACGCGGCGAGCGGAGACGCCGCCGAGGCCGCAGGCGTGCGCCGCGTTCCGCTGAGCTCCGGCGACGCCTTCTATCTCGGCGCGACCATCTCCGCCGACGGACGGCGCGTCGCGATCCCATACCTCGACCAGCGTCGGGAAGGGCTGCTCGAATACGACCTCGCGACGGGGCTCTCCGGCCTGTCGCGGACGGGCGCGCGGAAGATCGCGATCGTCACGCCGCTGCTCGCGCCCGGCGACCCCAACGCCGCCGAGACCGGGCTCAACGCGGTCGCGGAGCTTCGCCGCGCCTATGACGTCGCGATCGTGCCGCCTTTCGCCGACCGGCTCCCCGACGATCTCGACGCCGTCGTCGTCATGGGCGCGACCTTCCTCAAGCGCGAGATGCTCTATTCGATCGATCAGGCGGTGATGCGCGGCGCAGGGTTGATCGCCATGATCGATCCGCGCCTGCGGCTCAGCCCCTCGAACGACAAGGCGACGCCGCAGCCCTCGGAGGAGATCGACGACCTCTCCGACCTGCTGCTTCGCTACGGCCTGCGCTATCTCGGCGCCGAGGTCGTGGGTGACGCCGCCCTGGCGACGCCGGTCGCCGACGGGTCCCAGAAGACGCTCGCCTTCCCCTACTGGATGCGTTTCGGCCCCTCCGGGATCTCGCGGACCCATGCGGTGTCGGCCGACCTGCGCGACCTGCTCTTCGTCGAGCCCGGCGCGTTCGCGGGGGCGGCGGGCGCCGCGCTGGTCGAAACCACCACCGCGGCGGGCGTGCGGCCGGCCCGTGACCTCGCCGACCGCACGCCCGCCGCGGCGGCCGCGCTGTTCCGTCCGGGCGGCGGCGCTAGAACGATCGCGGTCGAGGTCGACGGCGCGTTCGAAAGCGCCTTTCCGGCGCCGCCCGGCGGAGCAGGCGTCGTTCACCTGCCCCGTGCGGCAAAACCCGCCGCGGTGTTCGCGGTCGCCGACGTCGACTGGATTCTGGATCCCTTCGCCTACGAGCCCGAGACCGAGCCCGGCGCGCCGCGGCGGCCGCGCAACGACAACGTCGCCTTCTTCCTCAACATGGCGGAGCGGGCGGCCGGCGGCGGAGAGCTGATCGCGATCCGCTCGCGCGGCGAGGCCCGCCGGACGCTGTCGCGCGTCGAGGCGCTGGTCCGCGACCTTTCCGACGCCGATCGCGAAGAGCGCGCCGCGGCGCTGACCAGGATCGCCGAAGTCGAGAAGCGGATCGCGGAACTCCCGGCGGCGGCGGGCGTCGCGGATCTGTCTCAGCTTCCGCCGGAGGTTCGCGCTCGGGTCGCGGAGTTTCGCGCCGCTCTCGCGCCGGACCGGAGGACGCTCAGGGAGTTCGACCGGCGGGAGAAGAGCGCGCTGGAGCGGCTTCGCGCCCGGGTGATCCTGTTCAACCTGATCGGAGGCCCCGCGCTGGCGCTCGCCTTCGCCGGGCTGGCGGCGCTGACGCGGAGGCGATCGGCTCACGATCTTTGACGATGTCTTCTTATCGATTGACGCCGTTTATTTCCCGACGGGCGTTGTTTCGTCGTCCAATGTCTTACGACGAACCGACGAATAAGCGTCGAGAGGGTGCGTTTCGGCGTGTCGCGCCATGCCGGGCGTGCGTCTTTCCATAGAAAAATCTTGTCGAGGACCGGAGCGGGAGGGGGATGGCGGGGTTCGGCCATCTTTGGAGATCTTCTTATTTGCTTGCTCGATTGAATCGTTCGAAATTACGCGTTAAGGCCCGCGCGGTTCATTGGATATCCTGATCGCCTCATAATCGGCCCATGGCGGGCCTCGATGAAGGGCATCAGTCTCGATGGCGCTGATCTCCGACGCGCTCGGCCATGCCGGCAGATTCTTCCGCCGCTCGACGTCCGTGGCGTCTTTGAAGAGCGCGGATGCGGTCGGCCGTCCGCGCGACGCGCTGGAGGCGCTGGCCGGTCCGGCGGAGGTGGTCGACACCTCGCCCTCGCTCGGCGACGAGGTGAAGTACACCACCTGCTACATGTGCGCCTGCCGCTGCGGGATCAACGTCCATCTCAAGGACGGCAAGATCCGCTACATCGAGGGCAACAAGGACCATCCGGTCAACAAGGGAGTGCTGTGCGGCAAGGGCTCGGCCGGCATCATGCAGCAGTACTCGCCCGCGAAGCTGCGCAAGCCGCTGCTCAGGACCGGCGAGCGCGGCTCCGGCGAGTTCAAGGAGATCGAGTGGGACGAGGCAATGGGCCTCGCCGTCAAGTGGCTCGGCGACATCCGCAGGACCGACCCCCGCAAGCTCGCGCTGTTCACCGGCCGCGACCAGAGCCAGTCGCTCACCGGCTGGTGGGCGATGCAGTTCGGCACGCCGAACTTCGCGGCCCATGGCGGCTTCTGCTCGGTGAACATGGCCGCCGCCGGCCTCTATTCGATGGGCGGCGCCTTCTGGGAGTTCGGCGAGCCCGACTGGGACCACGCCCGCTATTTCCTAATGTTCGGCGTCGCCGAAGACCACGACAGCAATCCGATCAAGATCGGCCTGTCCAAGCTCAAGGCCCGCGGCGCAAAATTCGTCTCGGTCAACCCGGTCAAGACCGGCTATTCGGCGGTCGCCGACGAATGGGTCGGGCTGACGCCGGGAACCGACGGGCTGTTCGTCTTCGCGCTGATCCAGTGCCTGCTCGAGGCGGACGCGGTCGACTTCGACTTCCTCGCCAAATACACCAACGCCACATGGCTCGTGGTCCAGAACCCCGGCGGCCCGGACCACGGGTTGTTCGCGCGCGACGAGGCCGGCGCGCCGCTCGCATGGGACAAGGCCGAGGGCGCCGCGGTCGCCGCGAGCCGCGCCGACATTTCTCCCGCCGTGGTCGGAACCTTCGACCTGCCGGACGGGCGCAAGGCGGTTCCGTCGTTCCAGCTTCTGGCCGAGCGCTATCTCGACAAGCAGTACGCCCCTGAGGCGGTCGCCGAGCGCTGCGGGATTTCGGCCGAGCGCATCCGTCGCATCGCCGCCGAGATCGCGGACGCGGCCTTCAACCATCCGGTCGTGCTCGACCAGCCTTGGACCGACTGGGCCGGTCGCCGCCACGAGAAGATGGTCGGCCGCCCTGTCGCGATGCACGGCATGCGGGGCATCTCGGCGCATTCCAACGGCTTCCACACTTGCCGCGCGATCCACGTGCTGCAGATGCTGATCGGCGGGATCGATACGCCGGGCTCGTGGCGCTACAAGGCGCCCTATCCGAAGCCGATCCCCGGCGGCCCGCCGCCCGCGGGCAAGACCACCGCGCCGAACACGCCGCTCAACGGCATGCCGCTCGGCTTCACGATGGGGCCGGAGGACCTGCTGGTCGAGCCGGACGGGACGCCGAAGCGCCTCGACAAGGCCTATAGCTGGGAGGCGCCGATCGCCGCCCACGGCCTGATGCACATGGCGATCCACAACGCCTGGGCGGGCGATCCGTACCCGATCGACGTGCTCTTCATGTACATGGCCAACATGGCCTGGAACTCGTCGATGAACACGGCGGGAACCATGAAGATGCTGACCGACAAGCATCCGGACGGCTCCTACAAGATTCCGAAGATCATCTATTCCGACGCCTACGCCTCGGAGATGACCTCCTACGCCGACCTCGTCCTCCCGGACACGACCTATCTCGAGCGCTGGGACTGCATCTCGCTGCTCGACCGGCCGATCGGCAGCGCGCACGGCCCCGCCGACGCCATCCGCCGCCCGATCCTGAAGCCCGATCGCGACGTGCGCCCGTTCCAGGACGTGATGATCGACCTCGGCGCGCGCCTTGGCCTGCCGGGGCTGACCAACGAGGACGGAACGCCCAAGTTCCCGGGCGGCTATGCCGACTATATCGTCAACCACCAGCGGAAGCCCGGCATCGGCCCGCTGGCCGGCTTCCGCGGCGAGGACGGTCAGACGCCCGGCAAGGGCGCGCCGAACAAGGGCCAGCTCGACGCCTACATCGCCAACAAGAGCTTCTGGCGGCTCGAACTGC
Organism: Ancylobacter novellus; assembly: GCA_003241695.1. Lineage (GTDB taxonomy): Bacteria > Pseudomonadota > Alphaproteobacteria > Rhizobiales > Methylopilaceae > Methylopila. Next base: position 167,725 of record QFPN01000006.1, read on the forward strand.
CGCACGACGAGGCCTACTTCAAGCACTCGAACAAGGGCTATCTCGACCACGCCGTGAAGCTCGGCATGATCGACAAGGCCGACCAGATCGTCCTGCAGCTCTATTGCGAGCCGCTGCAAAAGTTCCGGCTCGCGGCCGAAGGCCATGGCGCGATCCAGCCGCCGGAACGCGAGCGGGAGCGCATCAAGGCCTATTTCGACCCGTTGCCGATCTGGTACCTGCCGCTCGAGCAGCAGAAGATTTCCGAGGACGAGTTCCCGTTCTCGGCGCTGACCCAGCGGCCGATGGCGATGTACCACTCGTGGCATTCGCAGAACGCGTGGCTGCGCCAGATCTTCTCGAAGAACTTCCTCTACATGAACCGCGAGACCGCGGAAAAGCAGGGGCTTGCTGACGGCGACTTCGTCTGGGTGACGAGCCACCACAGCCGCATCAAGGTTCCGGTGCGCACCATGGAGGGCGTCAACCCTAACACGGTCTGGACCTGGAACGCGATCGGGAAGCGCAAGGGCGCGTGGAACCTGCCCAAGGGCGCGCCCGAGGGCGAGCAGGGCTTCCTCTTGAACCACACAATCTCGGAACTGCTGCCGCCCGAGAAGGACGGCTACCGCTACACCAACTCCGATCCCGTCACCGGGCAGGCCGCCTGGTACGACCTTCGGGTCAGGATCGAGAAGGCGACCTGCGAGCAAGTCTGCGCCCCGAGCTTCCCGGCGCTGCCGAACCCGCCCGGCATGCCCGCGCGCCCCGACGTGCTGCGCTTCGACGCCGAGGGGCGCGAGCGCCCCTGGGACAAACCGGCCCACGACCGTCGGAGGGCCGCCCGGTGACCTGTCTCCCCGAAAGCGTCCCGGGCCAGAAGAAGCTCGGCCTCGTCATCGACCTCGACACCTGCGTCGGCTGTCACGCCTGCGCGGTGAACTGCAAGGAATGGAACGCGAGCGGCCATTCGGGACCCTTGAGCGACTTCCAGTCGAGCTCCGACGGCGTCTGGTTCAACCGCGTCCACACCTTCGAGGCCGGCCGCGGCGAGGACTCTCGCACCGTCCATTTCCCGCGCTCCTGCCTGCACTGCGAGGAGCCGGCCTGCGTCACCGTCTGCCCGACCGGCGCTTCGTACAAGCGCGCCGAGGACGGCATCGTGCTCGTCAACGCCGAGACCTGCATCGGCTGCAAGCTGTGCTCCTGGGCCTGTCCCTACGGCGCGCGCGAATTCGACGAAGACGACGGCGTGATGAAGAAGTGCACGCTCTGCGTCGACAAGATCTACAACGACAACCTGCCCGAGGCGGACCGCCAGCCGGCCTGCGTCTCGACCTGTCCGGCGAGCGCTCGCCATTTCGGCGATCTCGGCGACCCGACCTCCAAGGTCTCCCGCCTCGTGGCGGAGCGCGGCGGCTACGAGCTGATGCCGGAGATGGGCTATCGGCCGGTCAACCGCTACCTGCCGCCGCGCCCCAAGAAGTCCGGCTGCGGCTCCTCCGACGAGACGATCTCGCTGATCGACCTCGCCGAGCGCCGCGCCGCGAAGGAGCGGGCCGAGGCGCTCGCGGTCAAGACCGGCATGAAGGAGGCGCCGTCGCCCGCGCAGGCTCCGGCCGCCGCGGCGGCTCCGGAAACCGGCGGCAAGGGCGCGGCCTTCCTGCGCTGGGCCGACCGCGTGCTCTCCCGCTGACGGACCCGGTCCCATGCATCCCGCCTTCTCCGTCATCGTCTTCACCACCGCCTCGGGCGCGGGCTACGGCCTGCTCGCCTGGTTCGCGCTGTTTTCGCTCTCCGCGCCCGGCTGGATCGGGCGCCCGCTGGCCCTGACGGCGCTCGTCCTCGGGCTCGCGCTCGTGTCGGCGGGCCTCATGTCCTCGACGCTCCATCTCGGGCGTCCGGAGCGCGCCTGGCGGGCGCTGTCGCAGTGGCGCTCCTCGTGGCTCTCCCGTGAGGGCGTCGCGGCGGTCGCGGCCTTCGTCCCGACCGGCCTGCTCGCGCTCTGCTGGATGGTCTCGCCCGAGCCCGGCGCCGCCGCCTTCGTGCTTGCGCTGCTGACCATTCCGGCGGCCCTCGCCACCACCTACTGCACGGCGATGATCTACGCCTCGCTGAAGACGATCCGCCAGTGGCGCAACCCGCTCACCGCGCCGAACTATTTCGCGCTCGCGCTGTTCACCGGCGCGCTGCTGTTCGCGGCGCTGACGCGCCTCTTCGGCGTCGACGTCCCCGCGGTCGGGCTGGCGGCGCTGGTCTCGGGCGTCGCCGCGCTCGGCCTCAAGCTCGCCTACTGGCGCGCGATCGACGCGCCCTCCGCGGCGAGCACCGCCGAGAGCGCCACCGGCCTCGGCCGCTTCGGCGAGGTCCGCCTGTTCGAGGCGCCCCACACCGAAGAGAACTACCTGATGCGCGAGATGGGCTTCTCCATCGCGCGCAAGCACGCCGCCAAGCTCCGCAACCTGACCCTTCTCGCGCTGTTCGCGGCCCCGCTTCTCCTGACGCTGCTCGGCGTCCTCGCCGGGGGCGCGCTTGCGGCGGTCTTCGCCGTTCTGGCCGTGATCTCCGCCGGCGTCGGCGTGCTGACGGAGCGCTGGCTGTTCTTCGCCGAGGCGAAGCACGTCGTCACCCTGTTCTACGGGGCGAAGGCGGCATGACCGACCAGCCGCATCCGATCGGCGCGGGCGACGGCGTCGGCCGGAGCTGGCCGAAGATCGGCCGGGCGCTGCGCCCGGTGTGGCTTTCCGCCGTCACGCCCGCGACGGTGCGCGCCGACGTTCTCGCAGGCCTCACCAGCGCGACCGTCGTGCTGCCGCAGGCTGTCGCCTTCGCGGCGATTGCGGGGCTGCCGCCGCAATACGGCTTCTACACCGCGATCGTGGTGCCGATCATCGCCGGCTTGTTCGGCTCGTCTTGGGTCATGGTCTCGGGGCCGACGCTCGTCATTTCAGCGCTGATGGCGAGCACGCTGACGCCGCAGGCGGTCCCGTTCAGCGAGGACTACGTCGCGAAGGCGATCTTCCTCACTCTGCTGGTCGGGCTGCTGCAATGCGCCTTCGGGGCGCTTCGCCTCGGGCGGTTCGTCAACTTCATCTCGCATTCGGTGATGATCGGCTTCACGGCCGCGGCCGCGATCCTGATCATGGTCAGCCAGCTCAAGGACGCGCTCGGCGTCACGGCGGCGCGCGGCCACTCGATCATCGAGCAGGTGGCCAATCTCGTCTCGGCCCTCGGCTCGACCAATCTCACGGCCCTCGCCATCGCCGGCGCCACGCTCGCGACCCTCGTCCTGCTGAAGTTCGTCGCGCCCAGGATCCCGGCCTTCATCGGCGCGCTCGCGGTCGGGGGCGGCGTCGGCTGGCTGATGGGCGCGGAGGCGCAGGGCGTCCGCATGGTCGGGGCGCTGCCCTCGATCGCGCCGAGCTTTTCGGTCCCCACCGTCTCCTTCGCCAACGTCCAGTCGCTCGCCGAGGGAGCGTTCGCGATCGCGCTGCTCGGTCTCGTCGAGGCGATCTCGATCGGCCGCGCGTTCGGGCTGAAGCAGAACCGCCCGTTCGACGCCAACCGCGAGATCGTGGCGCAGGGCGCCTCGAACGTGGTGGGCGGCTTCTTCCAGTGCTATGCGGCGTCCGGCTCGTTCACGCGGTCCGGCGTGAACTACGAGGCGGGCGCCGCGACGCCGCTCTCGGCGATCCTGTCCTCGGGGTTCCTGCTCGCGATCCTGCTCGTGGTCGCGCCGCTGTTCGGCCATGTGCCGATCCCTGCGGTGGCGGCGGTCATCCTCTATGTCGCCTACCGGCTCGTCGACCTGGCGGCGGTCCGCCACGCCGTCGCGACCAGCGGAACCGAGACGACGGTGATGGCCGTGACCTTCGCCGCAGGCCTGTTCGTGAATCTCGAATTCGCGGTCTATGGCGGCGTCATCGTCTCGCTGCTGATCTTCCTGTCGCGCACCGCGAAGCCCACGCTCGCGGTGAGCGCGCCCGACACGGCGCAGCCGCACCGGCCGTTCCGCAACGCCGAGCATTTCGACCTGCCCGAATGCCCGCAGGCCGCCTTCGCGCGTCTCGAAGGTCCGCTCTATTTTGGCTCGGTCGACTATCTCGAACGGGAGCTCGGCCGGATCGAACGGGAGCGCCCGCACCAGAAGCGGCTCGCCCTCATCCTGCGCGGCGTCGGCGACGTCGACCTGCCGGGGGCCGAACTCGTCATCGCCGAGGCGAAGCGGCGGCGGGCGAAAGGCGGCGACCTCTATCTGATCGCGCGCTTCCCGCCGCTGCTGAAAACGCTCGAACGCTTCCACGTGCTCGAGGTGCTCGGGCCGGACAACGTGATCAACACCAAGGACGAGGCGGTCGCGAAGATCGTGCCGACGCTCGATCCCGAGATCTGCCGGACCTGTCCGGCGCGGGTCTTCCGCGAATGCCCGAAACCGGCAGAGGACGCGAAGCCGGAAACGGCGATCGCCTACACCTGAGCCCGAGCGCAGTGCCCGCGAGAGCCCGGCCGTGACGGCCCCAACGGACAGGCGCGCATACGCGCTTCCTTCGCTCATCGCCGGCGGGGTCGCCGTCGGCGTCGCGCCGATTCTCGTCCGGCTCTCCGAGGTCGGACCGCTGTCGACCGCCTTCTGGCGGCTGTGGCTCGCGATCCCGCTTCTGCTGGCTCTGACCGCGGCGACGCGGGGGCCGGACCAAGGCGACGTCCGGCGGACCCCCAGGACCTTCGCGGACCTCGCGCTCGTCTCCGCGCCCGGCGTCTTTCTCGGCGCCGAACTCTGCGTGTGGCATGTCTCGCTGCACATGACCTCGGTCGCCAACGCGACGCTGCTCGTCAACATGACGCCGGTCTTCGCCGCGCTGTTCGGCTGGGCCGCGTTCGGCCGGCCAGTGAGCCGGACGTTCGCGGCGGGACTTCTGCTCGCGGTCGGGGGCGTCGCGGCGCTGACGAGCGGGGGACGGGGCGGCGCCGGATCGCTCGCGGGCGACGCCGTCGCGCTCTTCGCCGCGATGATCTACGCCGGCTATTTCCTGCTGCTCGGGCGGGCCCGCCGGGATTTCTCGGCCGCTGCGGTGATGCTCGCGAGCACGGTCTCGGCGGCGCTCGCGACGCTGCCGCTCGCCCTTGCGGAGTCCGCCTTTGCGCCGGCGACGCTTGCGGGCTGGGCCGCGCTCGTCGCGCTCGCCTGGATCGTGCAGGCCGGCGGGCAGGGCCTCGTGACCTTCGCCATCGCCTGGCTGCCGGCGACGGTCTCGTCGCTTGCGATGCTCATTCAGCCCGTGGTCGCGGCGGGGCTCGCCTGGACCCTGTTCGACGAACGCCTGAGCGCGCTCCAGATCGCGGGCGGCGCCGTGGTGCTCCTCGGCATTCTGATCGCGCGGCGGGGATGAGCCCGCGCCCTCCCGCGGCGGGAAGGGCGCGGGATCGAGGTCCGCTACTTCGGCTTCGCCTCGCGGTCCTTGTAGCCGTCGGCCACGGTGCCGATCGGCTTGCAGTCGCTCATGCAGCGCTCCGCATGGGTGTCGGGACGGTCGTCGCGAATGAAGGCGCCCCGGTTCGGCATCGCGATCTTGGGCATCGTCTCGGCGTTCATTTTGAAGTCGTCCGGGACGAGACCGTTCAGATTGTAGATATAGGCCGCGACCGCATAGACCTCGTCGGGGGTAAGCGACTGCGGCGCGTCCATCGGCATCGCCCGGCGGACGTAGTCGAACAGGATCGGCGCGTAAGGGTACATGCTTCCCGGGGTGAGCACCCGCGGGCTCTTCGTCATGCTGCCGACGCCGCCGACGAGCGTGCCGTAGACCGGGCCGCCCGCCGCCTTCTCGCCGTGACAGGCGACGCATTTCGCCTCGTAGACCGCCTTTCCGGCGGGCACCGTGCCTTCGCCGGCCGGAAGGCCGCCGCCGGTCGGCGTCGCGATGTCGATGTTCCAGAGCTGGAGCTCGGCCTCGGCGACCGGCTTTCCGAAGCCGGCGTCCGGCCGCTTGCCGTAGTCGGCCGCCTGGGCGGCCGGCGCCGCCGCGACGAGATGCGCGAGGAAGAGCGCGGCGAGGCCTGCGCGACGGTCACGCGATCGCATTGGAGACCTCCCCGCTCTGGGCCACGTTCCACGGGAAGATCCCGTTGTGGTGCTGGACGAAGCCGACGATCTCGCGCACCCGGGCGATGTCCTCCACGGTCGGCTGCACGTAGCCGGTCGTATCCTTGGCGCGGCTCGCGATCTTCGCGGGGCCGCCGTCCCAGACCCAGCGATAGCGGAATCGCGTCAGGCACTTGTCGAGCACCGGCTCCTCGAGCGCGGCCTCGCGCCATGTCCGGCCGCCGTCGAAGGTGAGGTCGACGGCCGCGACCTTGCCGCGGCCCGACCAGGCGAAGCCCTGCACCTCGTAGAGCCCCGGCCCCTTCAGCGACATCCCGCCCGACGGATTGGTGACGACCGACTTGCACTCCATCTCCATGGAGAACTGGCGCCATTTGCCGTCCGGCATCGGGTCCGAATAGCGCGCGGTCTCGCCGCGGATCTGGTCGGGCTCGGACACCACCTTGATGCGGCGCAGCCACTTCACGCAGGTGTTGCCTTCCCAGCCGGGGAAGAAGGCGCGGACCGGATAGCCCTGCTCGGCGCGCAGCTTCTCGCCGTTCTGGCCATAGACCAGCAGCGCGTCGTCCATCACCTTCTCGATCGGGATCGAGCGCAGGTGGCCGGAGCCGTCGCCGCCCTCGAACATCACCCATTTGCCCTCGGGCTTCACGCCCGCCTCGTCGAGCAGCCACGACAGCGGCACGCCGGTCCACTGGGCGCAGGACAGCAGCCCGTGGCTCTGCTGGACGGTGATCGACTTCGGCTCGCGCCAGTCGGTCAGCGTGTTGCCGGAGCACTCCATGAAGTGGAAGCGCGACACCGACGGGTAGCGCATCAGATCGCTCATCGTGAAGACAAGCGGCTTCTCGACGAGCCCGTGAATGACGAGCCGGTGCTTGTCCGGATCGATCCTGGAGACGCCGTTGTGGTGGCGCTCGAAGAACAGGCCATTGGGCGTCACGATCCCGATCTGGTGCTGGATCGGCGTCATGCTCCAGTCGGAGAAGTTTTGCTTGTTCTTGAAGACGTCGGTGCGACGGCGCTTGACGTGGCCTTCGTACTCGATCGGCAGGCCGTAGGATTCCGCCGGAATCGGCGCGCCCATGGCCATGTTGCTGTCCGGGATGGGCAGAGGGTCGGCGCGGGCCACGCCGGCGAGGCCGAGACCTGCGAGCGCCGCGCCGCCGATGAACTTCCGCCGCGATGCGGCCGGCGGCGACGCGATCGTCCTCGAGACCTCGGATCGGTCGGATCGAGAGGTTGTTTCCCCTGTCATGTTCTGTCCTTTCGCTCCGGCGCCGGGTCGGGCGTCGGTCTCGGGGTTGCGCCATGCAACACGTCAAGCAAACGGGGATAAAATTATTTCATTGAACCATCCGGAGACGACGGATCGACTGTCGAACCGACGACATTAGACCGCAGCGTCCGGCGCCGGGAAAATAGATTCGGTCAATAGAGGAAGAGGCGCGTCGCAGGCTCCTCCCGAGCAAGCGCGGCGGCGCCGAGAGACGAGCCGGCCCTCTCATCGCCCGCGACGGGAGCAAAAATTCGCCGAATGCCTCGTCGCGCGTCGAAGGCCAGGCCTTACGCCTGACCCGCTGCCATCATGCCCGCGCAGGCGGATATCCTCCGCCTTCATGCCCGGCCGCAGGCCGGGTATCCACGACTGCGGCTGGCCGCGGCGCTTTACGATGAAGTCGTGGATGCCCGCGCGAAGGCGCGGGCATGACGGTGGTGGTTTGGACGCGAGGCGTCGTCCTCGGCGGGCGACGCCTCGGCCTGCGCAGGCGGCGGCCGTCTCAGTCGCGCAGCAGCTCGTTGATCGCGGTCTTGGAGCGGGTCTGGGCGTCGACGCGCTTCACGATCACCGCGCAGTAGAGCGACGGACCCGGCTTTCCGTCCGGCAACGGCTTGCCCGGAAGCGAGCCCGGCACGACGACGGAGTATTCAGGAACCTCTCCGACGAACACTTCGCCGGTGGCGCGGTCGACGATCTTGGTGGTGGCCGAGATGAACACGCCCATGGCGAGCACCGAGCCCTTGCGCACGATCACGCCCTCGACGACCTCGGAGCGGGCGCCGATGAAGCAGTCGTCCTCGATGATCACCGGGCCGGCCTGCAGCGGCTCAAGCACGCCGCCGATGCCGACGCCGCCCGAAAGGTGCACGTTCTTGCCGATCTGGGCGCATGAGCCGACCGTCACCCAGGTGTCGACCATCGTGCCCGAATCCACGTAGGCGCCAACATTGACGAAGCTCGGCATCAGCACGACGCCCGGCGCCACATAGGCCGAGCGGCGCACGATCGAGCCCGGCACCGCGCGAAAACCCGCGGCCCGGAATTCCGGCTCGGTCCAGCCGTCGAACTTCGACGGCACCTTGTCCCACCAGGACGCCTCGCCGGGGCCGCCGGGGATGCGGACCATGTCGTTGAGGCGGAACGACAGCAGGACCGCCTTCTTCACCCACTGGTGGACGGTCCAGTTTCCGCCGTCCGGCGTCGCGACGCGAAGCGCGCCTGCGTCGAGCGCGGCGAGGGCGCTCTCGACGGCCTCGCGGGCCGGACCGGTCGTTCCAGCGTCGATCTCGGCGCGCTTTTCCCAGGCGTCGTCGATCGCGGCGGCGAGGTCGGCGTGGGACATGGTCTTCAAGCTCCGTCGAGGATTTTACGGGCGGAGCTTTGACGGGAGGCCGCGCCGGCTGTCAATGCGCGGACGGCGCCGGGCTCGCCGATCCGGCGGTCAGGCCTTGCCGAGAACATGCGGGCCGAAGCTCTCGGGGAGAAGCTCGTCCAGCGTGAAGCGGCGGCGCAGGCCCTCCGGCCCCGCGACCAGAATCTCGGCCTCCGGCGCGGCGAATTCGCGGATGCGCTGGCGGCAGGAGCCGCAGGGCGCGCAGAGCGCGTCGCCTCCGCCGAGGACCAGAATGGCGGCGAGCCGCTTTTCGCCGGACGCGACCATGGCGGCGATCGCGCCGGCTTCCGCGCAGGTTCCGGACGGATAGGCCGCGTTCTCGACGTTGCAGCCCGCGAACACGCCGCCTCGCCGCCCGAGCGCCGCGGCCCCGACGGCGAAGCCGGAATAGGGCGCATGGGCGTTTTCGCGCGCCGCTGCGGCGGCTTCGAACAGGGCGGCGAGGCGCGCGTCGTCGATCATCGGCGGGGAAGGGCTCAGGTTGCGCCGGCAGGATAGCGTCGCGTCGCGGCGGGGGGAAACAACCCTGAAGGGTGGCGGAGGAACTCCCTTGGCGCCATGCTTGCTAGACGCGACCGTGACCTCCAGCCTGGGGAGCTGGCATGCGCCGATGGATCCGCGCTTTCGACCGCCTCCGGCCGGGCCGGGTTCTCGCGGCGCTTGGCCTCGCGCTCGTTCCGGCGGCGTGGCCCGCTCTCGCGGCGGAAACCGCGCTTCCTGTGGATCTCGAACTCGTGCTCGCGGTCGACATCTCCTATTCGATGGACGCCGAGGAGCAGGAGATCCAGCGCGACGGCTACCGCGCCGCGATCGTCTCCAGACCCGTGCTCGACGCGATCGCGCAAGGTCCCTACGGGCGCATCGCCGTGGCCTATGTCGAATGGGCCGGCGAGGACGAGCAGCGGGTGGTCGCGCCGTGGACGGTGATCGACGGGCCGGCGAGCGCGGGGGCCTTCGCGGCCCGGCTCGCGGCGGCGCCGCTCCGGCGCGCCTACCGCACCTCGATCTCGGGCGCGCTGATCTATGCGGCGAAGATGTTCGAGGCGAACGGCTTCGCGGGCGAGCGGCAGGTCATCGACGTCTCGGGCGACGGCCCCAACAATCAGGGCGAGACGGTCGAGCGGGCGCGCGACGAGGTGCTGGAACGGGGCGTGGTGATCAACGGCCTGCCGCTGATGCTGAAGCGGCCGAGCTTCGCGATGATCGATATGGGCGAGCTCGACGCCTACTATCGCGACTGCGTCATCGGGGGGCCCGGCGCCTTCATGGTGCCGGTGCGGACCATCGACCAGTTCCCGGAAGCCGTGCGGACCAAGCTGCTGATGGAGATCGCGGGCCTCGGGCCGGAGGCGCCCGGCATTCCGCTCGACGCCGCGCCTGCGGTGCCCGCGGCGGGGTTCGGTCGCGACGAGGCCGACTGCACGGCCGGCGAGCAGCTCTGGCGCGAACGCCTCTCGAAGTAGGATGCGCCGCCGCGGTCCCGAACGTGCTATCAGCGCGGCGTTCGCTTCGGATGCCGCATGCCGCTCTCGCCCGAAATCCTGTTGCTGTTCGCCTTGGTCGGCCTGATCGCCGGCGCAGTGGACGCGATCGCGGGCGGCGGAGGGCTCATCACTGTGCCGGCGCTGCTGCTCGGGGGGCTCGATCCGGTCTCGGCGGTCGCGACCAACAAGCTGCAAGGCTCGATCGGAACCGCGAGCGCGACCTTCCGCTTCGCGCGCGCCGGCATGATCGATTTCCGCTCGCGCGGAAGCTGGGGGCTCGCGGCCTGCGCCTTCGCGGGCGGCGTGGCGGGCGCGGCGCTGGTCGCCTTCGCGCCGGTCGAGGCGATGCGGACGGCGCTGCCGTTCCTGCTCATGGCGGTCGCGGCCTATTTCGCCTTCGGCCCGAAGATGTCGGACGTCGACGCAGCGGCCCGGCTGTCGCCCGCAGCCTTCGGCCTTGGCGTCGTCGCGCCGATCGGCGCCTATGACGGGTTGTTCGGGCCGGGCGCCGGTTCGTTCTACATGATCGCGCTCGTCGCCCTCGCCGGCGCCGGCGCGGTGAAGGCGGTGGCGCGCACCAAGCTGCTGAACCTCGCCTCGAACCTCTCGGGGCTTCTGGTCTTCGTGGCCTCGGGCCATGTCGTCTGGGCCGCCGGCCTCGCGATGGCGGCGGGCACGATCGCGGGCGCGCAGCTCGGCTCGTCCCTCGCGTTGAAGCACGGCGTGAGGCTCGTCCGGCCGCTGCTGATCGTCGTCTCGGTCGCGCTCAGCCTGCGGCTGCTGTTCGATCCCGCCCATCCCGTCGGCGCGGCGTTGCGCGCCTACGCGGCGGGCGGCTGAGGAGGATCGCCGAATGAAGCTGCTCCGGGTTCTGCCATTTGCCGTCCTCGCCTTGTCGTCGCAGGCGCGGGCGGAAGGCGGCTGCGGCCGCTTCGCCTGGCCGATCGAGGCGGACGCCGCGCTGCTTTCGCAGGCCGAGCGCGTCGACAGCGGCGCGACGGTCGACGTCGCCGCGCCGAAGGCCGTGCGGGTGCTGCTGGTCGATTCCGCCAAGGCCGGCTACGAGCTGCCGCCCGAAAAGCCCGCGGCGCCCGCCGCCCCCGGCGGAACGCTGCGCTTCGAGGCGAAGGCCGGCCTTTACCAGCTCACCATGACCGATCGCGTCTGGCTCGACGTCGTTCAGGCGGGGCGCAAGCTGGACGAGCGGGCGTTTTCGGGCGCGCCCGACTGCGACGGCGCGCGCAAGAGCGTCCGGTTCGAACTCGGCGACGGACCGACGCTGATCCAGTTTTCCGGATCGCCGTCGCGCACCGTGGCGATCTCCGTCACCCGTGCGCCGAAGGACAGGGCGCAGTAAAGCCGCAACGCCCCGATCCCGTTGCAAACCTTCGGCCGCTTGGCTATAAGCCCCGCTTCCGCGCGGGTCCGGCTGTATGGGCTGCCGTGGCGCGCCATTACCAGCTCGAGGCTTTTCGCTAAGGCTGACACCGCTCCGGCTTTCCGGCGCGGCGAAGCCAGTCGCGAAGGGGCTCACCAGATCGGAGAGCGAAATGCCCAAGCTCAAGTCCAAGTCGGCGGCGAAGAAGCGCTTCCGCTTCACCGCGACCGGCAAGGTCATCTCCGCCCAGGCGGGCAAGCGCCACGGGATGATCAAGCGCACCAACAAGCAGATCCGCAATCAGCGGGGCACCACGATCCTGACGCCGGCGGACGCCCGCATCGTCAAGACGTTCCTGCCCTACGGCTGAACGCTGCTTTCGCGCTCATCACCCCTTCAGACGTTTGAGAGATTGATTCCATGGCACGCGTGAAGCGGGGCGTTACGTCCCACGCCAAGCACAAGAAGACCCTCGACGCGGCGAAAGGCTTTTACGGCCGCCGCAAGAACACGATCCGCGCGGCCAAGGCCGCCGTCGATCGGTCGATGCAGTACGCCTACCGCGACCGCAAGAACAAGAAGCGGACGTTCCGGGCGCTCTGGATCCAGCGCATCAACGCCGCGGTGCGCGAGCACGGCCTGACCTACAGCCGCTTCATCGACGGCCTCGCCAAGGCCGGCATCGAAGTCGACCGTCGCCTGCTCTCCGAGCTCGCGATCGCCGAGCCGGCCGCCTTCGGCGCGCTCGCCGAGAAGGCCAAGGCCGCGCTGCCGCAGCAGCAGGGCTGAGGCGACGACGGCGCAGCCCGCGTCGTCTTGTCAGAACAGAGCTCGTCATGCCCCGGCTTGTCCCGGGCATCCAGTCTTCCGCAGCTCGCCGTTTGACGATCTGGCCTGGATCCCCCGGACAAGCCGGGGGATGACGTTGCGTTTCACGATCGACCGCTTGCCCGAAGGGCCGGTCGCAGGAAACGGCGTCGCCGATGACCGACCTCTCCGAACTTTCCTCGCTCGAATCCTCCGTTCTCGCCGACGTCGCGGCCGCGGGCGACGAGGCCGCGCTTGAAGCTGTGCGCGTCGCGGCGCTCGGCAAGAAGGGTTCGGTTTCCGAGAAGATGAAGACGCTCGGCTCGATGGACCCCGAGACGCGCAAGACCTTCGGGCCGGCGCTGAATTCACTCCGCGACCGCGTCACCGCGGCTCTGGCCGAGAAGAAGACCGCGCTCGCCGACGCGGCGCTGGACGCGCGCCTCGCCTCCGAGACGCTCGACGTCTCGCTCCCCGTCCGCGAGAGCGGGCTGGAGACGGGCCGCATCCACCCGGTCTCCCAGGTCACCGACGAGATCGTGGCGATCTTCTCCGCCATGGGGTTTTCGGTCGCCGAAGGCCCGGACGTCGAGACCGACGACTACAACTTCACCAAGCTCAACTTCCCCGTCGGCCATCCGGCCCGCGAGATGCACGACACCTTTTTCCTCCCGCAGAAGGAGGACGGCTCGCGGCTGGTGCTGCGCACCCACACGAGCCCGGTGCAGATCCGCGCCATGGAGGCCTCGAAGCCGCCGATCCGGGTCATCTGTCCCGGCCGCACCTACCGCTTCGACATGGACCAGACGCACACGCCGATGTTCCATCAGGTCGAGGGGCTGGTGATCGACGAAGGCGCGCATCTCGGGCACCTGAAATGGGTGCTGGAGGAGTTCCTGAAGACCTTCTTCGAGGTGCCTTCGGTCGAGCTGCGCTTCCGTCCGTCGTTCTTCCCCTTCACCGAGCCCTCGATGGAGGTCGACGTGCGCTGCCGGCGGCTGCCCAACGAGGTGCGCATCGGCGAGGGCGACGACTGGCTGGAGATCCTCGGCTGCGGGATGGTGCACCCGAACGTGCTGCGCAATGTGGGCATCGACCCGGACGTCCATCAGGGCTTCGCCTGGGGCATGGGGATCGACCGCATCGCGATGCTGAAATACGGCATGCCGGACCTGCGCGACCTGTTCTCCGCCGACGCGCGGTGGCTGGCGCATTACGGCTTCCGCCCGCTCGACTTCCCGACGCTCGCGGGGGGATTGAGCTCGTAAGGCTGTAGGAACGGACTGCGTGCTTCGAGACGCGGTCCTGCGGCCCGCTCCTCAGCATGAGGGGCGTTTTTCGCTTGGCATCCTCAACCTCCTCATGCTGAGGAGGCCCGTAGGGCCGTCTCGAAGCACGCAGTCGGCTGCTCCAAGCCGATCAAGGGCCGAAGCGCGATGAAGTTCTCCCTCTCCTGGCTGAAAGAGCACCTCGCGGGCGACGCCGACCTCGTCGCCGTCACCGAGACGCTGACGCGCGTCGGGCTCGAGGTCGAGCATGTCGAAGACAAGGCGGGCGAGCTGCATCCCTTCGTGGTCGGGCGCATTCTGGAGGCGAACCGCCACCCGAACGCCGACAAGCTGCAGGTCTGCCGGGTCGAGGTCGGAAAATCCGAGCCGCTTCAGGTCGTCTGCGGCGCGCCGAACGCGCGGGCGGGGCTCAAGGTGGTGTTCGCCGCGCCCGGGACCGTCATCCCCTCGTCCGGCGTGAAGCTTGGCGCCTCCGAGATCCGCGGCGTGCCCTCGGCCGGCATGCTGTGTTCGGGGCGCGAGCTCGGCCTGTCCGAAGAGAGCGACGGCATTCTGGAGCTTCCCGCCGACGCGCCCGTCGGAAAGCCTTTCGCCCCGGTGATCGGCCTCGACGACCCCGTCATCGAGATCGCCGTCACGCCGAACCGCTCGGACTGTCTCGGCGTGCACGGCGTCGCGCGCGACCTCGCGGCCGCCGAGATCGGGACGCTCAAGGAGCCGACCGTCACGGCCGTGCGCGGCTCCTACCCCTGCCCCGTCAACGTGCGGTTCGACTTCGGCGACACGGAGCCGCTGTCGCCCGTCTTCGCGCTCCGTATGGTGCGCGGCGTGAAGAACGGCCCGTCGCCCGAATGGCTGCAGCGTAAGCTGAAGTCGATCGGCCAGAAGCCGATTAACGCGCTGGTGGACGTCACGAATTACCTCACCTTCGACCGCGGCCGGCCGCTCCACGTCTTCGACGCCGCCAAGGTTACGGGCGATCTCGTGGTCCGGCGCGCCCGCGAGGGCGAGATCCTCACGGCGCTCGACGGCAAGACCTACGCGCTCGACGACACGATGTGCGTCATCGCGGACGACACCGGCGTCGAATCGCTCGCCGGCATCATGGGCGGGGCCTCGACGGGCTGTGGGCCGGAGACGGTCGACGTGCTGATCGAGAGCGCGCTCTGGGATCCGCTCGCGATCGCACGCACGGGACGCGCGCTCAACATCCATTCGGACGCCCGCCACCGCTTCGAGCGCGGCGTCGATCCGGCCTTCACGCTTCCCGGCCTCGAACTCGCGACCCGGCTGATCCTCGACATCTGCGGCGGCGAGGCGTCCGAGATCACGATCGCTGGCGAGGTTCCGGAGCGCGACCTGATCATTGATTTCCCCGTGTCCGAGGTGAAACGTCTTACGGGCCTCGCGGTCACGCCGGCAGAAGTGAAGGCGCCGCTCTCTCTGCTCGGCTTCTGGGCGACGGGCCATGGCGACCAGCTCAAGGTCGCGGTTCCGAGCTGGCGGCCGGACGTCGAAGGCAAGGCCGACCTCGTCGAGGAGGTCGTGAGGATCATCGGGCTCGACAAGGTCGAGGCGACGCCGCTGCCGCAGGCCGAGTCGCTCGCCGCCGCGCGCCTCAGCCCAGTGCAGCGTCGCGCCCGGGCGGCGCGCCGGACCTTGGCCGCCCGCGGCATGGTCGAAGCCGTCACCTGGTCGTTCGTCAGTCGTCTTCAGGCCGAAAGCTTCGGCGGCGGAAAGCCTGAGCTTGCGCTCGCGAACCCGATCGCCGCCGATCTTTCGGACATGCGGCCGAGCCTGCTGCCCGGCCTGATCGCCGCGGCCCAGCGCAACGCCGACCGCGGAACCGGCGACGTCGCAATGTTCGAGGTCGGCCAGACGTTCCTCGGCGACCGCCCGCAGGACCAGCGCATGGTGGCGGCAGGCGTGCGCCGCGGGACCGCCAAGGCGCGGGGCGCGGGGCGCCATTGGGGCGAGCAGACGCTTCCCGTCGACGCCTTCGACGCCAAGGGCGACGCCCTCAACGTGCTCGCGAGCCTCGGGCTGTCGGCGAGCGCCGTGCAGGTCGCGCAAGGGTCCGCGCCGTCGTGGTTCCATCCCGGCCGCTCGGCCGCGCTCCAGCTCGGCCCCAAGGTCGTGCTCGGCGCCTTCGGCGAACTGCACCCGCGTGTGCTGAAGGCGCTCGGCGCCTCGGCGCCGCTGGTCGGCTTCGAGATCACGCTCGACGCGCTGCCCGCGCCGAAGGCCAAGGCGACGCGAGCGAAACCGCCGTTCGAGGGCTCGGCGCTTCAGCCGCTCTCCCGCGACTTCGCCTTTGTGGCCGACCGCGACACGCCGGCGGGCGAACTGATCCGCGCGGCGCTCGCGGCGGACCGCAAGCTCGTGACCCGCGTCGACCTGTTCGACCGTTACGAGGGGCCGGGCGTGCCCGAGGGCAAGGTCTCGCTCGCGCTCGCGGTCACGCTCCAGCCGCGCGACAAGACGCTGACCGACGCCGAGATCGAGGAGATTTCGGTGAAGATCGTCGCCCAGGTGACCAAGGCCACGGGCGCCACGCTGCGCGGGTGACGCGCCCGGGCGGCGGCCGAGAGTCGACGGCGCGGTTCGCCGCCGTATTCGCAAAGCAACGATCGGTGCCGACTCGCCTGCGCGAGTCGTTCCCGCCTATGCGTCGAGTCGAGTCGCGATTTGTTCCGGTAGAACGAATCGCGATCGAATCCTGGATTCCTGATTCGTTCGGTTTTCGACTCGGCCGAACGCCGCCGCGTCCATAGAGTGTTAACCATGTCGCTGAAGAAGCTGCGGCGTTCAGCTCTCGGGTCGCAAGCCTTCAGCGAACGATTGGATCGTTCGACAGCTCGTCGCCGACGCCCGGCTGGGGCGGAAGCACGTCCGCAAGGGCGCTTCCGCAATGGGCGACAGCCGCCACCACGCCGTCCGCGAGCCGGCCTTCGCGTGCGGCCGAAGTCACGGCGTGGACCGTCTCCCGCCACGTCTCGGTCGGCACCGCGTCATGCACGCCTTCGTCGGCGATGACCTCGACGTTGCGGTCCGAGACCGCGACATGGATCAGCACGCCGGTCCGCTCCTTCGTTTCGGCGAGGCCGAGTTCGGCGAAGGCCCGTTCAGCCGCGTCGTGAGCGGCCGCCGACGGAAGCCGATCGATGCGGAGCGCCCGGCGCACCCGTGAGGAGGCCGCGAGCGCCGCGAGGACGGCGAACAGCCCGGCCTGCGCGCAGATCAGGACATGAAGCGACAGGTCCAGAAGCGACAGCGGCCCCGCCGCGAAGATCGCCAGAAGGCCGGCTGCGACGAGCGCGAAGGTTGCGTCCGCCTCCTCGCAGGGGCTCGTCTCGATCACGACGACGATTTCGGCCGCGGTGCGCGCTTCGGCCGCCCGCACCGCCTCGGCGATCCGCCGGCGATCTTCGTCGGATAGAACCGGGGTCGCTCCGTGCATGGCCCGAAGCTTCACCATCCGCCGGAGGCTCCGCCGCCGCCCGAAGAGCCGCCGCCCCCGCCTCCGAAGCCTCCCCCGCCTCCGCCGCCGGACCACCCGCCGCCGCCGAAGCCGCCCGGACCCCCGACGATCCAGGGTCCCGAGCGCCCGCGGCGGGGGTTTCTGAGCGACCGAACGAAGCTCCACAGGATCAGGCCCATGAACGCCAGGATCACGATGTTGAACAGCAGTTCGACCCAGACGGGCGGGGGCGCGTCCGCCGCCGCGGCGCGGGCCTTGAAGTCCTCGGCCTGTCCGGAGAACACCGCCATCACGTCGTCGGCGCCGCGGGCGACGCCGTCCGGAATGTCGCCGGCCTTGAAGCGCGGCAGGATGGCGTTCTGGATGATGAGATGCGAGACCGCGTCGGTCAGGTCGCCCTCAAGGCCGTAGCCGACCTCGATGCGCACCTTGCGCTCGTTCGGCGCGACCAGCAGAAGCGCGCCGTCGTTGCGCTCCTTGTCGCCGAGCTTCCAGTCGCGGAACAGCCGGTTGCCGTAGTCCTCGACCGTCGTCCCTTGCAGCGACGGTACGGTCGCGACGGCGAACTGGTGTCCGGTGCGCTCCTGAAACGCCTTCAGCTTCGCGGTCAACGCGGCCTCGGCGTCAGCGGGCAGGACGCCCGCCTGGTCGACGACGTAGCCGGTGAAGGGAGGAAAGCTGAAGTTCTGGGCGAGCGCGGGGCCCGCCCAGACGAGCAGCGCGACGACGAGTCCGGCGAAGACGCGCCGCGCAGAACTTGAGGCGTGAGCCAGCCCGATCGTCATGACCGGTCGGTCGTCCTTTCCGGTTCAGCTCTCGGCGGAAGCGGGAATTTTCTCCGCCGACGCCTTTTCCGCCTTCTTGCCGGCTTTGCGCAGCGGCCGGGCGATCTCGGGAACGGTGAATTCGCCCGACACGAACTGCGCCGCGGTCACGCCGGGATAGAACACGTCGATGTCGGTGGCGTATTTTTTCATCGCGAGTTCGACGAGCTTGTCGTCGTTGAAGTACTGCGCGACGTCCTCATGGCCTTCGCGGCGCACGTTCTTCTTCGGCAGCTTCTGCACCTCGATCTCGAAGCGCTTGGAGAGACGGCGCTTGAGCCGAATCCACTGATTCTCCATGTCCTCGAAATGACCGATGAACTGCGGGATCAGCATGCCGTCATGCAGAAGCATCTCGCTCTGGGGCATGATGTGGACGTCGAGATCCTCGTTCGGCACGTCGAAGGTGCGCTGGACGAAGTCGGGGAAGCTCATCATGAGCTTGTACCCGGTCTCCTTCATCTGCGGCGTGAACGAGTCCTCGTTCAGGATCTTGTTGTGGTAGCAGGAGACGAGACGGTCCAGCGGGTTGCGTACGAAGGCGAAGACATACTTCTCCTTGCGCAGCTTCCACGCCTGCTCCGGCGAGATCATGTCGGTCTCGCCATTGGTGAGCTTGCGCCAGTAGTGGTCGCTCTGGACGCGGCCGTTCTCGACCGGCTTCTCCTTCAGCAGCTTGCTGAGCGCAGCCTTCACGGAGGAGTTCGCAACCTTCGGGATCCGCCCGTAAATGATCGGTCGGTCGCGAAAGCTCACGAAATGCAGCTGGTTAGTCGCCATTCTCTCACCGTCCCGGATCCAATGCGGACCATACGACCAAATATCGTAGGGCTCGCCTAGCGCAAAACGACCACGCCCGCTTGTCCGCTTGTCCTGCCGCCGAAGCCGGCCCTCGGCGACGCGCTCTCAATTTTCAGGCGGAAGCCGCCTTCGCAGAGCCCTTTTTGGAAGCGGACGAGGTCGTTTCGTCCGTCCCGGATGCGTCGATCCGCTCCCCCGCCTTCGGGCGCGCGATCTCCGGCAGGTCGAAACCTCCCGCGATCAGGCGGTCGGGGCTCAGTCCCGGATAGAAGACGTCCATGTCAGTCCGGTACTTGCGCGCGATCTTCTCTACGAGGTCGTCGCTCGTGAAATAGGACCGTACGTCGGCGCCGTCGCCGCTGCGGCGCACGTTCTTCTTGGGAAGCGCCGGCGCTTCGACCTTGTGCAGCTTCGCGAGCCGGCGTTTCAGCCGGCCCCATTGGCCTTCGAGATCCTCGAAATGGCCGACGAAGCGGGGGACGAGCTGGCCGTTGAACAGCAGCATCTCGCTCTGCGGCATGAAATGCGGGTCGAGCTCGGCGTCGGGAATGGAGACGGTCAGGTCGACGAAATCGGCGAAGCTCATGTTGAGCCGGTAGCCGGCCTTCTCCATCGGCTCCGTCAGCGCCTTCTCGTCCAGCATCTTGTTGCCGTAGCAGGACACGATCCGGTCGAACGGATTGCGCACGAAAGCGAAGCAGAACTTCTCCTTCCGCATCCGCCAGGCACCGCCCGGCGTGACCATGCGGGTCTCGCCGTTCGTCTCCCGCTTCCAGAAGCCGTCGGACTGCGTCCGCTCGGCGGCCGCCGACAGCTTGCCGACCAGAAGCTTGCTCAGCGCGGCCTTGACCGATGAGTTCGCCACCTTCGGCACGCGGCCGTAGATGAGCGGCTGATCGCGGAAGACGACGAAGTGGCGGTGCAGGGTCGACATGGGCTGCGGGGCCTTTCCGACGTCCGAGGCTCAGGTGTTCATCGACTCGAAGAAGTCCGCATTGGTCTTGGTCGAGCGCAGCTTGTCGAGCAGGAACTCGATTGCGTCGACCGTGCCCATCGGATTGAGGATGCGGCGCAACACATACATCTTCTTGAGCACGTCCGGCGGAACGATGAGCTCCTCCTTGCGGGTGCCCGAGCGGGTGATGTCCATCGCGGGGAAGACGCGCTTGTCGGAAACCTTGCGGTCCAGGATGATCTCGGAGTTGCCGGTGCCCTTGAACTCCTCGAAGATCACCTCGTCCATGCGCGAGCCGGTGTCGATCAGGGCGGACGCGATGATCGTCAGCGAGCCGCCTTCCTCGATGTTGCGCGCCGCGCCGAAGAAGCGCTTCGGGCGCTGCAGCGCGTTGGCGTCGACGCCGCCCGTCAGCACCTTGCCGGACGACGGCACCACCGTGTTGTAGGCGCGTCCGAGGCGGGTGATCGAATCGAGCAGGATGACGACGTCGCGACCGTGCTCGACGAGGCGCTTGGCCTTCTCGATCACCATCTCGGCGACCTGCACGTGACGCTGCGCCGGCTCGTCGAAGGTCGAGGAGATCACCTCGCCCTTCACCGAGCGCTGCATGTCGGTGACTTCCTCAGGCCGCTCGTCGATCAGCAGCACGATCAGGAAGCATTCGGGATGGTTGGCGGCGATCGCGGTCGCGATGTTCTGCATCATGACCGTCTTGCCGGTGCGCGGCGGGGCGACGATCAGCGCGCGTTGGCCCTTGCCCAAGGGGGCCACGATGTCGATCACGCGGGTCGACATGTCCTTCTTGGTCGGGTTCTCGATCTCCATCCTGAGGCGCTCGTCGGGATAGAGCGGGGTCAGGTTGTCGAAATGGACCTTGTGGCGCGCCTTGTCCGGGTCCTCGAAGTTGATCGTGTTGACCTTGAGCAGCGCGAAATAACGCTCGCCTTCCTTCGGGCCGCGGATCTGGCCCTCGACCGTGTCGCCGGTGCGAAGCGAGAAGCGGCGGATCTGGCTCGGAGAGATGTAGATGTCGTCGGGGCCGGGGAGGTAGTTGGCGTCCGGCGAGCGCAGGAAGCCGAAGCCGTCCTGAAGCACCTCGACGACGCCGCCGCCGATGATGTCGACCTCGCGGGCCGCGAGCTGCTTGAGGATGGCGAACAGGAGCTCCTGCTTGCGGAGCGTGGAGGCGTTCTCGACCTCGAGCTCCTCGGCCTGCGCGAGAATTTCGGTCGGCGATTTCGCCTTGAGATCGAAGAGCCTGACTTCGGGCATTTTTAGCCTTTGGAGGGAGTCCGCGCTGACTGCGCGGGGAATTCGGAAGGGAGCTTGTCTCGGGGGACCGGTCGTCGGCGCCTCTGTGGCGCGACGGCCGCGTCGTCATGGGCGCCGGGGCCGGCGGAAGATCTTGGGAAGGGCCGCGGAAACGATCGCAGGACGCGATGGCCGTCGCCTGAGCTGCGGACGCGGTCCGACTCCAAGGCTAGAGCGTACATATCGGCTCGCGGCGGGCTTCACAAGCGGCAAGCGTCGCCTTTCACGGCGAATTGCCCGAGCCTCAGAACGGCTTCACGATAACGAGGATCACGATCCCGATCATCAGCACGGTCGGAACCTCGTTCAGGATGCGGTAGAAGCGCTGGGATCGTTGGTTGCGGTCCTCGGCGAAGACGCGGACCATCTTGGCGAGCTGGCCGTGAACCGCTGAAAGCGCGATGACGAACGCGAGCTTGGCGTGCAGCCAGCCGGACGACATCCAGCCGCCCTTCCAGATCAGGTACAGGCCCGCCAGCCACGCGACCCCCATCGCAGGCGAGGCGATGGCCTTCAGCAGGCGCCGCTCCATGACCTTGAAGGTCTCGGACTGCTCCGAGCCCGGCGTCGCGACCGAATGGTAGACGAACAGCCGCGGCAGGTAGAGCAGCGCCGCCATCCAGGCGATGACGGCGACGACGTGCA
This sequence comes from Ancylobacter novellus, assembly GCA_003241695.1. Taxonomy (GTDB): domain Bacteria; phylum Pseudomonadota; class Alphaproteobacteria; order Rhizobiales; family Methylopilaceae; genus Methylopila. The sequence continues at coordinate 189,460 of QFPN01000006.1, forward strand.
GGGCCTTGATCCAGAGATAGAGGTCCATCGGCTCGCGCCCCCGTTTCGCCGTTCGCGCGGCGGCGCGGCCTCAGACCTTGCGCGACACCATCATGTGCTTGATCTCGGCGATCGCCTTGGCCGGGTTGAGGCCCTTCGGACACGCCTTGGCGCAGTTCATGATGGTGTGGCAGCGGTAGAGCTTGAACGGATCCTCGAGCCCGTCGAGGCGCTCGCCCGCATGCTCGTCCCGACTGTCGATCAGCCAGCGATAGGCCTGCAGCAGGGCGGCCGGACCGAGATAGCGGTCGCCGTTCCACCAGTAGCTCGGGCACGAGGTCGAGCAGCAAGCGCAAAGAATGCACTCGTAGAGCCCGTCGAGCTTCTCGCGGTCCTCGCGGGACTGCCGCCATTCGGTTCCGGGCGGACGGGTGTCGGTCTGGAGCCAAGGCTGGACCGAAGCGTGCTGGGCGTAGAACTGGGTGAGGTCCGGGACCAGGTCCTTGACCACGGGCATGTGGGGCAGCGGATAGATCTTCACCGTGCCGCCGGAGGCGCACTCGTCCATGCCCTTGGTGCAGGCGAGCGTGTTGGTCCCGTCGATGTTCATCGCGCAGGAGCCGCAGATGCCCTCGCGACAGGAGCGGCGGAACGTGAGGGTCGAGTCGACCTTCGATTTGATCCAGATCAGTCCGTCGAGGACCATCGGGCCGCAGTCTTTGCGGTCGACGTAGAAGGTGTCGACGCGCGGATTGATCCCGTCGTCCGGGTTCCAGCGGTAGACCTTGAACTCGGTCGTCTCCTTGGCTCCGGCCGGCTTCGGCCAGACCTTGCCCTCGACGAGGCGGGAGTTCTTGGGGAGGCTGAGCTGGACCATGGCTCTAGACTGACGCTCCGATGTCGGCCGATCTCACGGCAGCTTGGGTTTCACGTCCCGACGCTCAAGTTCATTCAAGAACTGGCGTGATTGCTCACGCCCTTCGGGGTCAGAATGGCCGTGTCGAACGAAATTCGCGCGCGCCTCGATCAATGAGGGCTTGTTGGCTCCGCCGCGGAGATCGGGGTGACGCTCCTGAACGGGATCATCTTCCCAGTCGCAACGACTGCAGATTTCCCAGCCACCCGCCTCGCTGAAGCTCATGTCGCCGCAGCAAGGACAGGGATAGAACCCGTTGATCGTGACGCGCGGGCTTTCGACCGTTACGGCCGCTTCGAAATACGACCTGGCATCCTCGACCATCAATACACCCGAGCCTTCGGCTCGATGTACTGGATGTCGTTGGTCATCGTGTAGGCGTGCACCGGGCGGTAGTCGATCGAGACCGTCTTCGTCCCCATGTCGGCCCAAGCCAGCGTGTGCTTCATCCACTCCTTGTCGTCGCGCTCGGGATAGTCCTCGCGGGCGTGCGCCCCGCGGCTCTCCTGGCGGTTGACGGCGCTGTCCATGGTGACCACGGCCTGGCCGATCAGGTTGTCGAATTCGAGCGTCTCGATGAGGTCGGAGTTCCAGACCAGCGAGCGGTCGGTGACGCCGACGTCCTCGGCGCCGGACCAGACTTCGTGGATCAGGCCCTTGCCCTCCTCCAGCACCTCGCCGGTGCGGAACACGGCGCAGTTCGACTGCATCACCTTCTGCATCCGGAGCCGGAGCTCCGCCGTCGGCGTGCCGCCGGCAGCGTGGCGGAAGCGGTCGAGGCGCGAGATCGCAAGGTCCGAGGCGCCGGCCGGCAGTTCGGGGTGGCTGGCGTTGCGCTCGACAGTCGCGGCGCAGCGGTCGGCGGTCGCGCGGCCGAACACCACGAGGTCGATCAGCGAGTTGGAGCCCAGCCGGTTCGCGCCGTGGACCGAGACGCAGGCCGCCTCGCCGATCGCCATCAGGCCGCGCACCACGCTGTCGGGGTCGCCATTGGCCTTGGTCAGCACCTCTCCGTGAAAATTCGTCGGGATGCCGCCCATGTTGTAGTGCACGGTCGGGAGGACCGGGATCGGCTCCTTGGTCAGGTCGACGCCGGCGAAGATCTTGGCGCTCTCGGAGATGCCCGGCAGGCGCTCGTGCAGCACCTTCGGGTCGAGATGGTCGAGATGGAGGTGGATGTGGTCGCCGTTCTTGCCGACGCCGCGGCCCTCGCGGATTTCCACGGTCATGGACCGGGACACCACGTCGCGTGAGGCCAGGTCCTTGGCCGAGGGGGCGTAGCGCTCCATGAAGCGCTCGCCCTCGGAATTGGTGAGGTATCCGCCCTCGCCGCGCGCGCCTTCGGTGATGAGGCAGCCCGCGCCGTAGATGCCGGTCGGGTGGAACTGCACGAACTCCATGTCCTGCAGCGGCAGGCCGGCGCGCAGCACCATGGCGTTGCCGTCGCCCGTGCAGGTGTGGGCCGAAGTGGCGGAGAAGTACGCCCGGCCGTAGCCGCCGGTCGCGAGGATGGTGCGCTTCGACTGGAAGCGGTGCAGCGTGCCGTCGTCCATCTTGAGGGCGACGACGCCGACGCAGGCGCCTTCCTCGTCCATCATCAGGTCGATGGCGAAATACTCGATGAAGAACTGCGCCTTGGCCTTCAGCGCAGCGCCGTAGAGCGTGTGCAGGATGGCGTGGCCGGTGCGGTCCGCCGCCGCGCAGGTGCGCTGGGCGGTGCCCTTGCCGTAATGGGTCGTCATGCCGCCGAAGGGGCGCTGGTAGATCTTGCCCTCTTCGGTGCGTGAGAACGGCACGCCCCAGTGCTCGAGCTCGTAGACGGCCGCTGGGGCGTTGCGCACCAGGTACTCGATCGCGTCCTGGTCTCCGAGCCAGTCGGAGCCCTTGACGGTGTCGTACATGTGGAAGCGCCAGTCGTCCTCGCCCATGTTGCCGAGCGCGGCCGAGATGCCGCCCTGCGCCGCGACCGTGTGGCTGCGGGTCGGGAACACCTTGGTGATGCAGGCGGTCTTGAGGCCGGCTTCCGAGCAGCCGACCACCGCGCGAAGCCCCGCGCCGCCCGCGCCCACCACCACGACGTCGAACTGGTGGTCGGTGAAGGGATAGGCGCGGCCGTTGATCGCCGGGCCGGTTCCGTTCGCGCCGCTGGGCTTCGCCGTCATGGCGGGTCAGACTCCGAAGCTGATCTTGAGAAGCGCGAACGCCGCCGCGAGGCCGATCACGATCGAGAAGAAGGTGTTGGCCATCAGGCAGGCGATCTTTGCGAGATCGTGATGGACGTAGTCCTCGATGATCACCTGCATGCCGATCCGCATGTGCACGACGCCCGCGAGGACGAAGAGCAGCATCAGAATGGCGATCCAGGGATTGCCGAGCGTCGCGATTGCTCCGGCATGGCTCGAACCCGCGAGGGCGATCACCACGAAGATGAAAATCACCGTCAGCGGCAGATTGGCGACGGCCGTCAGCCGCTGCAGCCAGAAATGCTCTGTTCCGGATCTCGCCGCGCCGAGGCCGCGAACCTGTCCCAGCGGAGTGCGCATGCGGCGTCTCCTCAGCCGGCCGAGCCCTTGAGGGCGTAACCGACGATCCAGATCAATATCGTGAGTGCGATCGAGCCGCCGAGCGTGGCGCGATAGAGCAGCTCGCGCTCCGGGCCGAAGCCCCGGCCGACGTCCCAGATCAGATGGCGGACGCCGCCGAGCGCATGATGGATGAGCGCCCAGGTGTATCCGAACAGAACGAGCTGACCGAGGAAGGAGCCGTATATTTCCTGAGCGGTCGCGAACGCCGAGGGACCGGCCGCCGCCGCGACCAGCCAGACGACGATCAGCAGGCTTCCGACGTAAAGAGCCGCGCCGGTGATGCGATGCACGATCGACATCATCATCGACAGCATCGGCCGGTAAATCTGCAGGTGCGGCGAAAGCGGGCGCTTCGTGGCGGCCTCTTGCGAGTCCATGATCTCTGGACCTCTTCGAAACTTCGGGTCTGGGACTATCGGATGCTGCGTCGCAGCGCAACGCCGCGCGCGCAAAGGGCGCCTCGCGCTTTGGTATGGGCCGCCATGCGTCCCGTTCAATGCACGGACCGTAGATCCCGATCGCCTGATCAGGCGAGGCTATCGCTTCTGATGGGCCATAGATCGAGAGGGGTGCGACAACTTGTCCGTACGGGTTCTCCCGGATTTTTTTGGCTTTGTTCTTCGCGTCACTCTGTCAGGCAGAAAATCATGGCTTGCGCCTTGGCTGAAATGGGGTTGCGAAATGACGAGCACTCCCGTGTTCAACATCGGCGACGCAGGGCTCCGGCGCCGTGCGCCGCGATTAGCGGGCGACGCGCGCCGCAGCCAGATCATCGAGGCGGCGAGCCGATTCTTCGCCGACCACGGCTTCAGCGGCCCGACCCGCGACCTGGCGGCCTCGATCGGGGTCACGCAGGCTCTGCTCTACAGGTACTTCGACTCGAAGACCGATCTCATCGACGCGGTGTTCGCGGAGGTGTTCAAGACCCATTGGAGCGACGCCGCGCTTGAGCGTTTCGAAGCGAGCGCGTCGCTGCCTTCGGTCGACAGGATCGCCGACGTCTATCTCGCAATGCTGTCCGGCGTGACCGAGACCGCGACGCGGCTGTTCTTCCGCGCGGGGCTCGACTCCTACGCCGGTCCGATCCAGCGAAGCATCGAACTCAGCTTGCCGCTCTGGACTGCGATCATCGCGTGCTGGCGGCAGGAACAGGGCCTGCCCTCGCTCGCCCAGAAGCCCTTGCTCGAAGGAGAGCGCGCGCTGGTGGTCTCGCTTCACGAGGCGATGATCATGATCCGCGTGCGCGAGCATGTGCTGCAGGCGGAGCGCAGGCTCGCAGACGCCGAGGAGATCCGGCAGGTGGCAGAGATCTACGACGCCGGCGCGCGGCCGGTTCTCCTGCGCATCCACGGCGCGGACGCGGGGCTGCGCTCGATGCCGAGCCAGGTCGGCGTCGTCGACGAGGCGCAGGCCGCGGCCTGAGGATCTTCTGCCGGAAATCTGGAAAGGGCGGCCGGTCGGCCGCCTTTTTCGTTTCAGCGATCGGACGCGTCGAGCAGCTGTACAGCTTCGCCGTCGGCCTTCAGGCGACCAACCCGTTTCGTCTCACCGCGGGATCAGCAGCCAGAGGTCTAGGTCCAGCACCACGTTCGGATGGTCTTTGCCGTCCTCGCCCGTGCGCGGGAACTCCGCGGTCGAAAAATCCTTCACGCCGGTCATGCGCACGCGCAGCGCGCCGACGTCGTCGCGGCCGGGCAGCGTCTGCTTGTCGAGGATTTCGGACCACGCATAGAGGGTGTCGCCCGCGTGGATCGGCGCGACGTGGCGGCCGCCGTTGATGCCGGCGACGTGGAAGGCGTTCTCGAGTCCGTTGAACGATAGGCCGCGCGCAAGGCTGATGACGTGGCCGCCATAGACGAGCCGACGGCCGATCTTGCTCGACTTCTGGGCGAAGCCGTTGAAATGGACCTTGGCCGTGTTCTGCCAGAGGCGCGTTGCGAGCTGGTGCTCGGCCTCCTCCACCGTCATGCCGTCCACATGGTCGATCTTCTCTCCGACCTGATAGTCGCCGAAGCGGCGCGTGGAGCCGGCCTCGGCGTCGTCCCAGGCCGAGACGTCGATGAGCGGGCAGGCGCCGCCGAGCTCCGACGGGTCGACCACGCTCGGAAGCTCCGGAACGACAGTGTCCTGCACCGGCCGACCGCCCTGCATGCGCACGAGCACCCAGCGGACATAGTCGAGCACCGGCGCGCCGTCGGAACGGACGCCGCGTGTGCGCACCCACACCACGCCGGCGTCGCCCTTCGAAGTGGGGCGAACGCCGATGACTTCCGAGGTCGAGACGAGCGTGTCTCCCGGATAGACCGGACGCAGGAACCGGCCGGCCGCGTAGCCGAGATTGGCGAAAGCGTTGAGCGAGACGTCCGGCACCGTCTTGCCGAAGACCACATGGAAGGTGATGAGGTCCGAGACCGGCGAACGCGGATAGCCGACGCGCCGCGCGAAGGCGTCGGACGACTGGACGACGAAGCGATCGCCGTAGAGCGCCTGATTCATGGCCACGTCGCCGACCGTCACCGTGCGCGGGGTGGCGTGGCGGATCACGTCGCCGACGATGAAGTCCTCGAAGAAACGACCTGCCCCGGCCATGCGCGCGCTCCGCTCAAGCTGATTGTGCGGCGCACTATGTGGCACGTCGCGAAACGCGCGGCGACCTCGACGTTCGTCCCGGACGAGCGTTGCCGGGAGATGAACGAGATACCGCAATTCAGCGGGTTCGGCTTCATGCGGCTTTCAAGCGCGCCGTGCCACCTTGCGGCCTCGCAGGACGGGGCGGCGCGATCGCCCGAGCATGTTTCGAGGATACACTTATGGCGGCGGACGTTGCGGACCGGGAGCATGAGACCGGCGTCTTCCGGCTGGCCGACGGCGCGCGCAGGGCGTTGGCGCATGAACGAGCCGGTCGCTATCGCGAGGCCTGGCGTCATTGGGAGCGGCTGCGCGGAGAGGACGCCGAGCGCGCCGACTGGAACGCCCCGCTCGCCGCGAGCTATCTGCGCTACGCGCTGGCCTGGACGGCCGACGGCGGAGAGGGGTCTCTCGCCGAGGCGGAGGCGGCGCTCGTCCGAGGCATGTCGATTTTGACGATTGATCTCACGGGCTCGGTCGACGACGTGACGCGGCTGATGATGATCGCCCGCGCCTGCGAACAGCGATGCATCCTGAGGGCCTTCGGCGAGAGCTGGACGGCCGCCGCCCGCGACGCGCTCGAGGCCGGCGAGGCCGGCGAGGTCGTCGGCGACCGGAGGCAGGTGGCGGCGGCCGGCGCTGCGGCCACGGCGGCGCTCGATCTCGTCGCGCTTTCGGCGCCGTCGCTCGCCACGCTCGCCGCCGAACTCGCGCAAAGCTGCCTGCGCCTGTCCGCGACCCTTCAGGCGGCCGGCGACGAGGACGCCGCGCTCGGCCTCGAGATGAGGGCTGAGGCGGTGCTGCGGGGATCGGGCGCGACGCCTACGGAAAGCGCGCGGCCGACGCTCGTGGCGATCGACGGCGGCGCCGAAGCCGGAGAAAAAACGCCGCCGCGGCGGCCTCAGCTTCGCGTCGTCACCACTCCGAAAGGGTGACGTCGTCCGACCAGTCGACGCCCGGAACGTCTTTCGTGATCGCCTGTCCGCAGATCACGGTCTTCTTTTCCGGATCGTAGGTGAGCGTCGGGTCGCCTGCGAGCGTCCAGCCCTTGTTAAGGGCGGCGGAAACGCGCTTGCAGAAAGCGCTGTCGTCCGGACCGGTGAGGTAGCGATAGAGCTTCATGGGCGAGGATCAGCCGCGCTTGCCGTAGCGGCGGTCGAACTTGCGGCCTTCATGTGCGAACCAGGCAAGGCCGGACAGAGCGAAGGCCAGCGCGCCCAGCGGAACGCCCCAAACGAACCAGAGCGGCAGTTGTTCCAACGCTCAATCCTCGCTTCGCAGCTGCTTCAACCCGGTCTGCGCCGACAAATGTAATGCGACTGCGAGCATTATCCAAACGATCACCGAAGTCGTCAGCGCTCCCGCGACGAACGGGATGACGACCGCCGAGCCGAACAGCGTCAGACCAATCGTATTGAGCGTGCTTGCGAACAGCTTCAGTCGTTCGTTGAAGCGCTTGGCCTTGATCCGGCGCTCGATGTCGTCAGGCGTGAGGCTCACGACCCTGTCTCCACCGAGCGTCGCTCTTTATCACGCAGCCTGCTTCAGCAGACCCCGGTTCGCGAGGCACTCGGCGATCTGAACCGCGTTCAGCGCCGCGCCCTTGCGCAGGTTGTCGGACACGCACCAGAGCGCGAGGCCGTTGTCGACCGTCGGATCCTCGCGGATGCGGCTGACGAAGGTCGCGAAATCGCCGACGCACTCGACCGGCGTCACGTAGCCGCCGGGCTCGCGCTTGTCGACGACGAGCACGCCCGGCGCCTCGCGCAGGATGTCGCGCGCCTCGTCGGCCGAGAGCGGGTTCTCGAACTCGATGTTCACCGCCTCCGAATGGCCGACGAACACCGGCACGCGCACGCAGGTCGCCGTCAGCTTGATCTTGGGGTCCAAGATCTTCTTGGTCTCGGCCACCATCTTCCATTCCTCCTTCGTGAAGCCGTCCTCCATGAAGACGTCGATGTGAGGAATGACGTTGAAGGCGATCTGCTTCGGGAACTTGCCGCCCTCGAATTCCGGGCTCTGGTTCACGTAGATGCCCTTGGTCTGGTTCCAGAGCTCGTCCATGGCGTCCTTGCCCGCGCCCGAAACCGACTGATAGGTCGAGACCACGACGCGCGTGATCTTGGCCGCGTCATGAAGCGGCTTCAGCGCGACGACGAGCTGCGCGGTCGAGCAGTTCGGGTTGGCGATGATGCCCTTCTTCCGATAGCCCGCGACCGCGTCGGCGTTCACCTCGGGCACGACCAGCGGCACGTCCGGGTCCATGCGCCAGTGCGAGGAGTTGTCGATCACGATCGCGCCCTGGGCGGCGATCTTGGGCGACCATTCCTTCGACACCGCTCCGCCGGCCGACATCAGGCAGATGTCGGTCCTGGAGAAATCGAACTGCTCGAGCGCCTGGCATTTCAGAGTTCGATCGCCGAACGACACTTCGGTCCCGAGGCTCCGGCGCGAGGCCAGGGGGACGAGCTCGTCGACCGGGAATTCCCGCTCGGCGAGGATGTTCAGCATTTCGCGGCCCACATTGCCCGTGGCGCCGACGATGGCGATCGAATAGCCCATGTCAAAGCTCCATCGGCCGGGCGCCTCGGCCCCGGCCGTCGTCTCGCGCGCGGCCTGATCCGCGCGCGACGGTTCCATGACGCGAAACCGCGGCGATTTCAACGTCGCAACCGTTTTGCCAGCAACTCTTGCGCTTGTCGGGCGTTGGAGGATCAAATGGGGCGATATGGCGCCCGGAGCACCCGACATGACCTTCCGTCAGACCCGTTATCTCGTTGTCGTCGCAGCGCTTTCAAGCGCGTTCGCCGTTTCGCTCGCCGCTCCGTCGCTTGCGCAGGACCGCGGCGTCTCGGTGACGATCCGCAAGGGGCCGAGCTATCTCAACACGCGCACGACCCCCAATCCGGGATCCTCGACCCGCGCGGCCTACGACACGTCGGCGGTCTACCAGCCGTTCTATCTGCAGCGGAACAGCATCAGCTTCTCGCGCTATCCGCTGCCGTCGACCTTCGACATTCCGGGCTACTGAGCCGGCGCCCTGACCCGTCCCCGGAGTTAAGCCTGAAGTGAATCCCGGGTTAATCCCGGGTACATCGCGCCGAACGCCGCCGCCGGTCGCAGTCCGGTCACTGCACCGGCTGCGGTTCCGGCATGTCCCGTACGTTCATCGTCCGGCCGCCGCCGAGATCGATGTCGCCGGGCTTCATGCCCGCGTCGCATTCGCCGGTGCGTTTTGCGCTGATCGTGGTCGACTGGCTGGTCGGTCCCTGGGGCATGGTCGCCTGCAGGCTTCTGGTCGCGTTGCTGCCGCCGAGCTGGATGTCGGACTTCATCGTATAGGCGCTGTCGAAGTCGCCGGTGACGACGGTCCGCGACGAGGTCGTCATGTCGCCGACCCGGCAGTCGCTCTCGAGGATGATCGAGTCGCCGTCCTTCTTCTGCTCCTGGCGCGAGCACATCTTGCTCGCCATCCCGCCGAACTTTTCGTTCAGCATCTTGTCGGTCTCGGCGTCGATGCACATGCGGATGACCTGCGGCGGCATGGCCGCGGTGTCGACCTGGATAGACATTTCCCACTGGCCGGGCTTGCGGGGCGGCAGGTCGAAGCCCGCGGCGAAGGCGGGCGCGGCCGCCGCGACGAGCGGCAGGATCAGGATCTTCCGAAGCATCGTGAGCGTCCTTGAGGTCTTATGATTTTCTTGGAGCCTCAAGACCACGTGATTGCGGCGTCGGCAAGTCCGCACAACGCTCCCCCCGTCAGCAGGCGAGCGCCGCGATCCCCTCGCGATAGGTCGGATAGCGAAGTTCGACGCCGAGTTGCTCGCGCAGCCGCCGGTTCGCGACGCGCTTGTTCGACGAATAGAAACTCCGCGCCATCGGCGAGAGGTCGGCGGCGTCGAACGGGATGTCGGGCGGGACGGGCGCGCCGATCAGTTCGGCCGCATAGGCGACGACGTCCTGCGGCGGCGCGGGCTCGTCGTCGGTCACGTTGATGGCCGGCCCGACCTCCGGCCGGGCGATCCCGGCGGCGATGGCGGTCGCAATGTCGTCGACATGGATTCGGTTGAACACCTGGCCCGGCTTCACCAGCCGGCGCGCGGTTCCCGCCCGAAGGTTTTCGATCGCGCTGCGGCCGGGGCCGTAGATGCCGGCGAGCCGCAGGATCTGCACCGGCACGCCCTTGTGCCGGCCGAGCGCGATCCAGGCGTCCTCGGCCTCCACGCGCCGTCTGGCGCGGTCGTTTTCGGGCGAGGGCGGCGTATCCTCGTCGACCCAGCCGCCGCCGGCGTCGCCATAGACGCCGATGGTGGAGAGATAGCCGATCCATTCGAGGCGCGGCGCGCGCGACAGCGCCGAACCCGCGCCGTTGAGCGTCGGGTCTCCGGCCTCGCTCGGCCCGGCCGAGACGAGCGCGTGGGTCGCGCCGGCGATCGCCTGTTCGAGCGCGTGCGGCGTCGCGGTCCCGTCGAAGACATGGGCGGAAAGCCCTGCGGCCGCGAGCGCCGCGACGCCTTCAGGGGACCGGCTCGTGACGTCGATCGCGTCGAATTCGGCGCCGTGAAGCTCCACGAAACGCTTTGCCGAATAGCCGCAACCGAACACGACGAGCCGTTTCACGATGTTTTCGACCTCACGCCGCTTCGAGAGAAAGCGCCCGTTCCCATTCCCGGCGGGCGTCCTCGTCGGTCTCGGCCGCGAGGCGTTCCGCGGCAAGGGGTCCGAGCGTCGCAGGCGCGAGCCGTGACACTGCCCAGACAGCGGCGCCGCGCACCAGCGCGGAGGCGTCGTCGAGCAGATCGCGGGCGGCGGCCGCGGCCTCGGGCGTTCCGGCGTTGCCGAGCGCGATCGCGACGTTGCGGACGAACCGGTCGCGGCCGATGCGCTTCACCGGCGACTTCGAAAACAGTTTTCGGAACGTCGCGTCGTCGAGGCGCGACAGGGAGACGAGATCCGGCGCCTTCAGGTCGTCCCGCGCCGAAAGCCGCATCTCACGTCCCGCGACCGCGAACTTGTTCCATGGGCAGGCCGCGAGGCAGTCGTCGCAGCCGTAGATGCGGTTGCCGATGGCCTTGCGGAACTCGACGGGGATCGGTCCGTCGAGCTCGATCGTGAGGTAGGAGACGCAGCGCCGCGCGTCGAGCCTGTAGGGCGCCGGGAAGGCGTCGGTCGGGCAGGCGTCGAGGCAGGCCCGGCAGGACCCGCAGGCGTCGGAGGCGGGCTCGTCGGCGGGAAGCTCCGCCGAGGTGAAGATCGCCCCGAGGAACAGCCAGGAGCCGAAGTCGCGCGACACGAGGTTGGTGTGCTTGCCCTGCCAGCCGAGGCCGGCGGCGGCGGCGAGAGGCTTCTCCATCACCGGCGCGGTGTCGACGAAGACTTTTGCGGGCGCGCCCGCGGCGGCGAGCGCCCCCGCCACCTGCTTCAGCCGCCCCTTGATGACGTCGTGATAGTCGTCGCCGCGGGCGTAGACCGAGATCGCCCCGCAGTCCGGGCGGTCGAGAAGCGCGCGGGGATCCTCGTCGGGACCGTAGTTCATCGCGAGCATCACGACCGAGCGCGCCTCGGGCCAGAGCGCCGTCGGGTCGCCGCGCCACTCGGCCCGTTCGGCGAGCCAGTTCATCGCGCCGTGATGGCCGTCTCCCAGCGCCTGCGCGAGCCGCCCCGCGGCCTGCGGTATCGCGTCCGGCCGCGTCACCGCGACGACGTCGAAGCCGAGCGCCTTCGCCCGGCGGGCGATCTCGGCCTTGAGCGCCGCGGGGCCCATCGCCTCCGGATCAGGCCCCCTGGCCGCGCGCCTTGCCGAACTGGCCGGCGCGACGGAACCGCCAGAGATAGGTCGGGACCACGGCGCCGACGCTGGCCGGCGCGACGCCGAGCCCCTGAAGCGTGCGGCCGACGGCGACGGCCTCGGCCGAGACCACGTTGTCGGTTTCGAGCATCGTCACCTGGTCGACGGTGAGGGGCGCGCCGGGAAGGAGCTGCAGGACCTTCGCCTGCATCTTGGCGAGGCCGAACGGAATCGGCAGCAGCGTGCGGCTGCGGTCGGTCTCGTCGAGCACGAAACGCAGGATTTCTTCGAACGTCATGACGTCCGGCCCGCCGAGCTCGTAGGCCTGCGGGCCGCCCGCGGCCGCTCCCGAGGCGGCGAGCGCGACCGCGCGCGCCACGTCGCCGACAAAGACGGGCTGGAACCGCGTCTTTCCGCCGCCGATCAGCGGCAGGACGGGAGAGAAGCGCGCCATGGCCGCGAACAGGTTGAAGAAGCGGTCTTCCGGCCCGAACACGACGGAGGGGCGCAGGATGACGGCGTCGGGATAGACGGCGAGCGCCGCCTCTTCGCCCGCGGCCTTGGTCTTGCCGTAGGCCGCCCGGCTCGCCCGGTCGGCGCCGATCGCCGACATCTGGACGAAGCGCGCTGCGCCAGCGGCCCGCGCGGCGTCGGCGACGATCCGCGGTCCGTCGGCTTGCAGCGTCGAGAACGTCTGCTTGCCGCTTTCGGCCAGGATGCCGACGAGGTTCACGACCGCGTCCGCGCCCTTCACGGCCTGCGCGACCGATTCGGGAAAGCGGAGATTGGCCTGTGCGGCGACGATCTGGCCGACGCCGCCGAGCGGCTGAAGATGGCCGGCGAGATCCGGCCTGCGCACGGCGACGCGCACCCGCCAGCCGTCGCGCGCGAGAGCGCGGACGACGTGCCGGCCGACGAAGCCGGAGCCGCCGAAGACCGTGACGAGCTTTTCGCCCACCGGGCGCGGGCTCGACGTGATCGCCATGACGCGAAATCTCCTGCTTGGAACGCGTCCAGAGACCTAAGCCAGCGCGCGCGGCAGGTAAAGCGACAGCTCTGAATCGACGCACCGCTCGAGGCCGGGATCCGTCCGCGGCGCGATTTCGGACGCTTCCCGCGGTCGCGCCATTGACAGCCCCGCCTCGCGCCACTTAAGACCCCGCGCAGGCCCAGGTGGCGGAACTGGTAGACGCGCACGGTTCAGGTCCGTGTGGGTAACACCGTGGAGGTTCGAGTCCTCTCCTGGGCACCATCTTTTTCGTAGTCCGGCCGCGTGGCGCGGGCTCCCCGCGGATCGCTCCCGTGACGTGAGCGGAGGGGCGACGAGCCTTCTTCGCCGCCGCCGTCCGACGGCCGGCCTCACCGATCACGGAACGACATGACGATCCGCTTTCATCGCGGCGACCTTCCCGACGGCTACGAGCCGGGCCCGGCGGTCGCGATCGACACCGAGACGCTCGGCCTCAATCCCAATCGCGACCGTCTCTGCCTCGTGCAGATGTCGACCGGCGACGGGACCGCGGATCTCGTTCAGATCGCCCCCGGCCAGAACCGCGCCCCCAATCTCGAAAAAGTGCTGCGCGACCGCGCGGTGCTGAAGCTGTTCCATTTCGCGCGTTTCGACGTCGCGGCGCTCTACAAGGCCTTCGGGGTGATGACCGAGCCGGTCTACTGCACCAAGATCGCCTCGCGGCTGGTGCGCACCTACACCGATCGCCACGGCCTGAAGGACATCTGCCGGGAGCTTCTCGGCGTCGAGATCTCGAAGCAGCAGCAGTCGTCCGACTGGGGCGCGGAAAGCTTGAGCGACGCGCAGCTCGCCTATGCGGCGAGCGACGTGCTGCATCTGCACGCCCTCAAGGAAAAGTTCGACGTCCTGCTCGCCCGCGAAAATAGGGTCGCGTTCGCCGAGGCCTGCTTCGCCTTCGTGCCCGTCCGTTCGGCCCTCGACCTCGCGGGCTGGGAAGACGATGATATCTTCGCCCACGCCTGAAGCCTGCGCGAAAGCGGCGCGGCCGAACGAGACCACCCTCAAGGAGGCGCCGATGAGACTGACGATCGCCGCGTTCGCCGCGCTTCTCTGCGCTTCTCCCGCAGTCGCCCAGCCGCAGGCCCAGCAGGGATCGGTCACGAGCGCCTTTTCGGGATTCTCGGCGAAGTCCGACGAGCCCGTGAACGTCGAGTCCGACAATCTCGAGGTGAAGGATCAGGAGCAGGCGGCGATCTTCACCGGCAGCGTGGTGCTGACGCAGGGCGGCTCCACGGTCCGCGCCAGGAAGCTCACGATCTACTACTACAAGAAGGGCGAAGGCCCGAAGGCCGCCGCTCCGAAGGGGCCGCAGCAGGGCGAGACCCAGGGCGCCAAGAGCGCGCCGGAAGCGGGGCGCGACATCCGGCGCATGGAGGCCGAGGGCGACGTCGTCGTCACGCAGCGCAACCAGAAGGCCACCGGCGCGCGCGGCGTGTTCGACGTCGAATCGAACAAGGTCGAGCTGACCGGCGGCGTGGTGGTGAGCCAGGACGACAACGTCATCCGCGGCGAGCGCCTCAAGGTCGATCTGACCACGCAGATTTCGCGCGTAGAAGGCGGCGGCGGCTCGGGCCGCGTCCAGGGCGTCTTCAAGCCGCGCCAGCAGAGCCAGAAGAACTGAGCCGAGACCGCGAAAGGCCGCGGGGGCGCCTTGAGGGATCCGTCAGGGAGACGAGGACTTGAGGGGCATTCCGAACGGCTTTTGGGGCGTCCGCGCTCCGGATGGCGGCGGGCAGGGCGAAGTCCATGACCGCCACGCCCACATGGACTTCGCCTATGCCGAGACGCGTGACGACGGCGCGCTGATCGCGCGCAGCCTCGCGAAAAGCTACGGCGCGCGGACGGTCGTGGAGGACGTGAGCCTCTCGGTGAAGCGCGGCGAGGCCGTCGGCCTGCTCGGCCCGAACGGCGCCGGCAAGACCACAGTGTTCTACATGATCACGGGGCTGGTGCCGGCCGACCGGGGCCGCATCGAGCTCGCGGGACAGGACGTGACGCGCCTTCCGATGCACAAGCGCGCCCGGCTCGGCGTCGGCTACCTTCCGCAGGAAGCGTCGATCTTCCGCGGGCTCACGGTCGAGGACAACATCAAGGCGGTGCTCGAGGTGGTCGAGCCCGACCGCAAGAAGCGCGCCCACGACCTCGAGGCCCTGCTCGAGGAGTTCGGGATCGCGCGGCTCCGGAAGTCGCCCGCGATCGCGCTGTCGGGCGGCGAGCGGCGGCGCTGCGAGATCGCCCGCGCGCTCGCGAGCCGGCCGAGCTTCATGCTGCTCGACGAGCCCTTCGCGGGCATCGACCCGATCGCGGTCGGCGACATCCAGTCGCTCGTCCGCCATCTCACCGACCGCGGCATCGGCGTTCTGATCACCGACCACAACGTCCGCGAGACCCTCGGCCTGATCGACCGCGCCTACATCATCCATTCGGGCGGCGTGCTGATGGAGGGCGAGCCGGACGCGGTCGTCTCCCACCCCGACGTCAGGCGACTTTACCTCGGCGAGGAATTTCGGCTTTAACAGAAGCCGAACCGGTTCTCATGCAAGAATCGGCCCAACGGCCTGCGGCGCGCCTTCGCCGCGGCCGGACCGGGAGCGCCGGAGCAGTCGTCGCCGCATGGCCTTCGTCCCATGGCCCTGACCCCGAAGCTCGTCCTTCGCCAGTCGCAGTCGCTGGTGATGACGCCGCAGCTGATGCAGGCCATCAAGCTGCTCCAGCTTTCGAGCCTCGACCTCGCCGCCTATGTGGACAAGGAGCTCGAGCAGAACCCGTTGCTCGAACGCCAGGAGGCGGCGGAGCCGGCCCAGCGGGGCGACGACGCCGCGGCGGGCGAAGGCGCGGATTCCGGGGACCCGGGTTGGGACGATCCCGTTCCTGGCTCTCGCGCGGAGGTCGAAAGCCGGCTCGACACCGATTTCGGAAATGTCTTTCCCGACGACGCGCCGCAGAACGCCGAGCGCGCCCCGGCTTCGACGCCGGCCGAGCCCGGCGACTGGTCCGGCGTCGGGCCGGGAGGCGCTTCGGCGGGCGAGGGGGCCGACCTCGAAGCCTATGTGGCGGATCGCCCGACCCTCGCCGACCATCTCGAGCGCCAGCTTTCGCTCGTCGTCACGGACGCCACGGACCGTCTGATCGGCCAGCATCTGATCGACCTCGTCGACGCCGCCGGCTATCTGCGGGAGCCGCTCGCGGACGTCGCCGATCGTCTCGGCGCGCCGATCGAGCGCGTGGAGCGCGTGCTCGGCGTGATCCAGGGCTTCGAGCCGACTGGCGTCGGCGCCCGCTCGCTCGCCGAATGTCTCGCGATCCAGCTCCGGGACCTCGACCGTTTCGACCCGGCGATGCAGGCGCTCATCGACAATCTCGACCTCGTCGCGCGCCACGATCACGCGGCTCTCCGGAAACTGTGCGGCGTCGACGCCGAGGATCTCGCGGACATGCTGGCGGAGCTGCGCCGGCTCGATCCGAAGCCCGGCCACGCCTTCGGCTCCGAGATCGTGCAGCCGGTCGTGCCCGACGTGACGGTGCGGGCCGGGCCGGACGGCTCGTGGATCGTCGAACTCGTCGCCGACAGCCTGCCGCGCGTGCTCGTCAACCAGACCTATTACGCCAAGGTGGTGCGTTCCGCGAAGAACGAGGGCGAGAAGACCTTCCTCACCGAATGCCTGCAGACGGCCAACTGGCTGACCCGAAGCCTCGAGCAGCGCGCGCGCACGATCCTCAAGGTCGCGACCGAGATCGCGCGCCAGCAGGACGGCTTCCTGGCCTATGGCGTCGCGTATCTGAAGCCGCTGAACCTCCGGATGATCGCGGATGCGATCGGCATGCACGAATCGACGGTTTCACGCGTGACCGCCAACAAATACGTCGCGACCCCGCGCGGCGTGTTCGAGCTAAAGTATTTCTTCACCGCCGCGATCGCCTCCGCGGATGGCGGCGACGCGCATTCGGCCGAGGCGGTCCGCCACCGCATCCGCGCGATGATCGACGCCGAGAGTCCCGACGACATCCTGTCCGACGACACGATCGTGAAGCGCCTGCACGAGGGCGGAATCGAGATCGCGCGGCGCACCGTCGCCAAGTATCGGGAGGGCCTGCGCATTCCCTCTTCGGTCCAACGCCGCCGCGACAAGCAGGGCGCCGTCCGGTCGTACTGAATCCCGCGCTTCGGGGCGCTCGATTTTCAGGCATGACGGAAGAAAGGGCGGCCGCGAGGTTCCGTTGACTTCACGCAGGACCGACCCTACCACTCCAACGACGCCCCTGTGGGCGACGCGCGGCCGATCCCCGCGCGATCTTCGGCGCAATCAGTAGGCGGAGCGGACCAGATGGGCTTGCGGGTATCCGGGAAGAACCTCGACATCGGTGAGGCGCTTCGCGGACAGGTTCAGGACCGCATAACGGACGCGATGGCGAAGTATTTCGGCGGCGGGTTCTCGGGCCATGTCACGGTCGCCAAGGACGGATCCGGCTTCCGGACCGAGTGCTCGATCCATCTCGACAGCGGCATCGTTCTGCAGTCCGCGGGCGCGGCGGGAGACGCCTACGCCAGCTTCGATCAGGCGGCGGAACGCATCGAGACCCGGCTCAAGCGCTACAAGACGCGGCTGCGCGATCACCACGCCGATTCGGACGGCGACCCGCTCAGCTATGCGGTGATCGAGACGCCCGGCGAAGAGGTCGACGAGCAGGAAGGCTGGAGCCCGGCGATCATCGCCGAGTCGACCAAGCCGCTCCGCACGATGACTGTGGGTTTCGCCGTCATGGAACTCGACCTGACGGGGTCTCCCGTGGTCGTCTTCCGCAATGCGAGCCACGGCCGCATGAACATCGTGTACAGGCGTTCGGACGGAAACGTCGGCTGGATCGATCCCCCTGCGCAAGGGCAGGCGGCGAACGGCCACTGACGGACGCCGCGGCGGAGCGATCCGCCGCGCGCGGCCCATGCGGCCCGACCGATCAGGCGCGACGATCACCGAGGTCAAACGACTGATGCCTCTCAGCGATCTGGTGGCTCCCAACGCCATCCTGCCCGCGCTCAAGGTCAACTCCAAGAAGCAGGCGATCCAGGAGCTCGCGGCGCGCGCCGCGGAGCTCACCGGCCTGCCGGAGCGCGACGTGTTTGACACGCTGCTCCAGCGCGAACGGCTGGGCTCGACCGGCGTGGGCGCGGGAATCGCGATCCCGCACGGCAAGATGCCGAAATTCGACCGGTTGTTCGGGCTGTTCGCGCGGCTTGATCGTCCGATCGACTTCGACGCGCTCGACGGCGAGCCGGTCGACCTCGCCTTCCTGCTGCTCGCGCCCGAGACCGCGGGCGCGGACCACCTGAAGGCGCTGGCGCGCGTCGCGCGCATGCTCCGCGATCCGGTGACGGCGCAGAAGCTGCGATCGTCCCGCGACGCCAGCGCGCTCTACGCCGTGCTGACCCAGGTCGCCGCGCCGAACGCCGCCTGAAACGGCCAGAGCGCCCAGGATTCAGGCGCCCGCGACCCGGGCGCCTGACGCGTCGTCCTCAGTGCACGCTGACGGTGACGAGTTCGTGCTCGCGCGCGCTCTCGATGAGAGCCTCGCGCGTGTCCGCCACCACGATCGGCGAGCCGTCGGCGCCCACCAGAGCGAACAGCTCCAGTCCCGGTTCGAGCTCGGGCGCCTGAGGGAACAGCGCGTTCAGCTCGTCGGAGAGGATGGGTTTCACATAGGCGATGTGACCGTCGCCGATCGCCGCGAACTCGGCGGCGCTCAAGACCTTCCGCCCAGAACCGTCCAGACTTCCATGCACCATGACTTTACTCCTTCTCCGCCAGACGGCGGCTGTCGTCCTGGGCCGTGATGGCGATACGCCGGACCGACGACTTCGGTTCCGGGCGAACGAGGTCGACCACCAGCAATCCCGTCGCAAGATCCGCGCCGAGAACCTCCATGCCCTCCGCGAGCACGAAGGCGCGCGTGAACTGGCGCGCCGCGATGCCGCGGTGAAGGAAGGTCCGGTCGTCGCGTTCCGGCTGGGGACGCCCGCGAATGACGAGTTCGTTCTTGTCGAGCGTGACCTCGATCTGGTCGGGGGAGAACCCCGCGACCGCGAGCGTGATCCTGAGGCGCTCGGGCTCGCCCTCGACCGGCGGAAGCCGCTCGATGTTGTAGGGCGGATAGCCGTCGCCGCTCTTGGCCACGCGGTCGAGCGCACGCTCGAGGCCGTCGAAGCCCAGCAGGAACGGGCTCTGCAAACTCGTCAGACGCGACATCGTTCAAAGTCCTCGCCTTCAAGCGACTTTGACGGAGCCTCGTAAACAAAGCGCTCCGCATGGCCGGCAGACCCGGCCGAGCCCTAAGATGGTTTGCGCGCGAGCCTTCCGCAAGCGCGAGGATTTGGGCCGGGAACGAGCAGCCGAGCCTTGCCAAACGCTCGGCCTTTGACTAGAAGGCGCACCGAACCGGCGGGCCAGCCGACAGCCGGGCTCGTTCACGACATTTCGAAAGAGACGGGATGCGGGGCTCTCCGCGAGAGCCTGTCGCGTTCCGGGACGAAGACCGATGAAGATCCGCAACTCGCTGAAGTCGCTGCGCAACCGTCACCGCGACAACCGCATCGTGCGCCGCAAGGGCCGCGTCTACATCATCAACAAGACCCAGAAGCGCTACAAGGCCCGTCAGGGCTGAGGCTTTTCGGGCCCGCCGCGGCCCGAAGACCGCTTGCGTTTCGATCGATCGAGGCCGCCGGGGCAGCTCCGCCCCGGCGGCTTTGACGTGCGCGCGGAGGGCGTTAAGCTTCGCCGTATGATCCGCGCCGCGACCGCCTTCGTCTTCGCCGCCATGCTGCTGCCCGACGCCGCGTTCGCGCGACCGGCCAACGAGGCGCCGCCCGCGCCGCGCGATTTCCCGACCATCACCGGTCCCCGCGCTCCGGCGCCGAAGCCGCTGGACGAGCCCGACGCCCGAACGCAGGCCGCCGACGATCTGCTCGGGCGGCTGGCGAAGACGCAGGAACCGACCGCCGCCAAGCGCATCGCCGCGGCCGTGCAGGCGTTGTGGCTGCGGTCCGGCAGCGACACCGTCGATTTGCTGACCTCCCGCGCCGGCGAGGCGCAGCGCAAGCAGAAGATCGACGTCGCGATCAAGCTGATGGACGAGGCGCTGGCGCAGCGTCCCGATTTCGTCGAGGGCTGGAACCGGCGCGCGACGCTGCATTTCGTGGCGAAGGACTACGACGACGCCATGGCCGACCTCCACGAGGTGCTGATCCGCGAGCCGCGCCATTTCGGAGCCTGGATCGGGCTCGGCCGCATCCTTTCGGACACGGGCGACGACGCCAAGGCGCTCGCGGCCTATCGCAAGGCGCTGGAAATCTATCCCGCGGTCGAGGGGCTGAAAAAGCAGGCTGACGATCTCGCGCTGAAGGTCGAAGGCCAGCCCATTTGATCCGCGTCCCCGTCGGCCTGCTTGCGGCCGCGGGCCTCGCCCTCGGCCTCGCGGCGCTCGGCTTCGGCTCGACGCGGGCCGCGCCCGGAGCAGATCCGGACGGCCTCGACGTCGCGGTTCGGGGCGGGCGGCTTCACGTCGTGACCCTCGGTCCCCGCAACGCTCCGGGTCCCGCCATCCTGCTGCTGCACGGCGCAAGCGGAAACCACCGGGACATGCGGTTTTCGATCGGCGAACGTCTCGCGCGCCGTCACAGGGTCATTCTCGTCGATCGCCCCGGCCACGGCGGCAGCGACCGCCTCGGGGGCCGCGAGATGGCGTCTCCCGCGCGCCAGGGCGACGCCGTCGCCGAGGCGCTGGACCGGATGCGGGTCGGACGCGTGGTCGTGGTCGGCCACAGCTGGTCCGGCGCGCTGGCGGCGAGCCTCGCGCTCGACCATCCGCGGCTGGTGGCCGGCCTGGTGACATTGTCGGGCGCGACCGAGCCCTACGAGGACGGCGCGGCCTGGTACAACCGGATCGCCGCGACGCCGCTGCTCGGGGACGTCTTCGCGGCGACGATCGTCGGGCCGGTCGGGCGCGCGCAGTTTCCGCGCGGCGTGCAGTCGACCTTCCGGCCGCATCGGCCGCCGGCGGACTACATCGCCATGACCAGAGCCGAGCTGCTGCTGAGACCGGCCGAGTTCAAGGCGAACGCCCAGGATCTCGTGGACCTGCGCGGGTTTCTGCGGACCCAGGCCCCGCGCAACGGCGCGATCCGGGTTCCGACGACGATCGTCACGGCCGACCGCGACGACATCGTCTCGCCCGAGATCCATTCGCGGCCGTTCCACGCGCAGGTGCGGGGCTCGAAACTGGTCGTTCTCGCGGGGGCGGGACACATGCCGCACTGGACGGAGACCGATCGCGTCGTGGCCGAGATCGAGGCGGTGGCGGCGAAGTCCCGTTGAAGCGCGCCGAGGCCGCGGCGACCGCTGGACAGGCCGCGGGCGAGCCCCTATAAGCGGCCCGCTTCGGGCGGCCCATGCGGCTTCGCCCGCTTATGCCCGGGTAGCTCAGTTGGTAGAGCAGCGGACTGAAAATCCGCAATTCTGCTCCCGACAGCCCCTTTTTCTCCCCCTCGGAAGTCCTCGCGAACCTACCCAAAACCCCTAATTTCTGAGGTGTTACGCCCATGTTCGCCCGGCGGTCGGAGGGGCTGCAGTGAGGCCCTCGTGAGCTGAGATCAGGCTTTCCAAGGCGGAGCGACCTTGTTAGGAGCTTGTGAGGAGGTCGATGGGGGCTTCCCGCGGGGATCCTCCGACATGCCCGACAGCGCCGTCATCGAACTCGGCCCCGCGGTCGTCAAGCAGGCCCTCGCCGTCGCCGCTGAGGGCTACCGCGAGGGCGCGTGGATCCGCACCGACACGACCGAGAAGGGCTTCCAGCTTCGCGTCGAGGGCAAGTCGGCGAAGTGGTATGTCCGCTGTGCGGTGAAGGGGAAGAACCACTACGTCCTGCTCGGCGAGGTCCTGCCCGACCAGTCCCGGCTCCCCGAGGACCTGCGTCGCCCGGGGCTGCAGACGACCCGCGAGGCGCGCGCCTTGGCGGGCGAGGTCAAGCAGCGCCTGCGGGCGGGGATCGAGGTCACCGCGGAGTGGATCGCGGCCCGCCGCCTCGGCCAGTCGACCGAGAACGCCGACACGGCCGCCGCCACGCGGGCCGGCCACGCGGCCGGGGAGTGGACCTACGAGGTCCTCTGCGAGCGCTACGTCTCAGAGTGGGTCGGGAAGGCCAAGGTCGCGGCCAACGGCTCGGTCCGCCCGCCCTCACCCGAGGCGGTCGAGGACACCCGCCGCTACATGGACAACGAGTGGACGGCCCACATGAAGGGCCGCCTGCTGAGGGACCTTCACGAGGGCGACCTCGAGCGCGCCCGCGACCTCGCGCTGGCGACCGGGGCCAAGTCGCCCCAGCGCAAGGTCGTGACCTACGTCAAGGCGGCCATGACGTGGGCGAAGGCGAACCACGGCGCCCAGAGCGGCCTGCGCCGGGCCGTGCCGTGGTGGGTCACCGTCAACTACGTGAGGATGGCGACCGAGAAGCACCTCGCCGCGGCCGAGCGCGGCGGGCAGCACGAGCCCATCACGGCCGAGCATGCCGCGAGGCTGCTCCACGTCGCCGAGAGCAACCGCGTCGCCCCGGGCCGGATGGTGCAGTCGAGGACCTCCGACGTGGTGCTGGCGGCGCTTTGGTGGACCGTCCTCACCGCGCAGCGGAGCCACGCGGCCATCGGCACGCGGGTCGAGGGCGTCTTCGACATGATCGAGGCGCAGGGCCACTACCTCGTCACGTGGACCCCCGCTGAGGTGAAGGGCAAGCGCTGGTTCACCCTCCCCATCACGAAGAGGGTCTACGACCTGACCATCGGCAGGGCGCTCGCCGCCGAGGACCGCCGGGCCAGCTCGCGCTTCGTCTTTCCGCGGACGACGCAGAAGGACCGGGGCAAGGAGACCCACACCGACGCCCCGCTCACCGACAGCGTCCTAAACACCACGATCCGGCGCCTGCGCGGCCTCGACAGGCTGGAGCGGGACGGGGAGCTGGTGAGGGTCGGCGAGGACCTGCTCGAGGGCCTGCCGCACATCACCCCCCACAAGCTGCGCGAGGCGCTGGCGACGGAGCTGGGCAACACGGCCGGAATCACCCCCGGCGCGGCCTCGTCGATCCTCGACCACGCGACGCTCGAGGCCAAGGACGAGGCGGAGAAGGAGGCGGACGTGACCTCCCAGTTCTACAATTTCTCGAGCCGCCTCCACATGAAGTCCGAGGGCCTCGAGATTTGGGTGAGCCGGATCCTTGTCGAATACGACCGCCTCGAGGAGCTGGCCAAGGCCGAGCGCGCCGTCGCCGCGGCCGCCAGCAAGCGTCGCGCGATCTGGGGCGGCGGGCTGCAGGCCGCGGCCGCCAAGCTCGCGGCGGAGGCTCCGAAGCTCCCGGTCGAGGAGCTGCCCGGCGAGGTCGACCTCGAGTCCCCGTCTCAGGAGTGGTTCGACGAGCAGCACCGCCTCCACGAGGAACGGGCGGCACGGGAGGAGGCCGCAGCCCGTGAGGCCGCCGAGGCCGCGGCGCGGAAGGTCCCGCTGTCGGAGGGTATGAAGTCCCTGCGCCAGATCCTCGACGCCCCCGACGGGGCCGGCTACGAGGACTGATGGCGACCGACCCCAAGGCCCCCGAGACCGACCGACAGGCCGCGCAGCGCGAGCTGCTGGAGGCCCTCGCCGAGGCCGCTCGCTCCGTCCCCGACAGCGAAGAGCTGCGCGAGATGTCGGAGATGTCCGACGACGACCTACTGGCCGCCGTGACCGAGAAGACCCGGGGTCTCTAGGCCGCCCTCCACTCGTCGGTGGCCCTGCACGGCGAGCAGACGCGATGCCCGGCGTGGTCGGACATGAACGCCTCGCGGCACAGGATGCAGGGACGGTTGCGGCGGCGGGCGGCCTTCGTCGCCCGTTCGGCCGCCTCCTCCGCCTTCTCCTCGGGCGACAGGTCCCTGTCCGTATCCTCGACGAGGCCCGCGGCGACCTCGGCGGCCTCCTCGGCCCGGGCGACGGCGAGCGCGCGCCGCTTGACGAACCTGCTGTCAACGGAGGTCCGGTCCCGGCCGAGCGCACGGGCGACCTCGGCGACCGTCTGGCCGGCCGCCAGCATGTCCTCGGCCTTGCTCGCCTCCTCGCTGGTGAACGGACGGCCCGGGCCTGAACCGCGGGCCTCGAGGCCCAGCTCCTTCTGGAGCCTGGAGAGGACCTTCTCCGACAGGCCGAAGGCGGCCCGAACCTCGAGCCTCCCGGCCCCGGCCGACCACATGCGCCTCAGGTCGGCGGACTGCTTCTCGGAGAGCGTGATCACGCCGCCCTCCAGTCGTCGGTGTCCTTGCAGGGCAGGCAGATGCGCTGGCCGGGGTGGCTCGACCACATCCCCTTGCCGCACATCAGGCACATGCGCTTCTTGCCGGCCGGCGGCGGGACGACCTTCGGGGCGCGGGGCGCGGTGAGCCGGGCGATCCTGTCGGCGACCCCGGTCTCTCCGCGGCCGAGCGCGGCGCCGATGCGGGCGTAGCTCCAGCCCTCGGCCCGGAGCGCCAGCGCCCTCGCCTCGTCGGCCTCAGTCCACAGCGACCTCGGGGTCCCGCGGCGCGGGCGATGCGGCAGCCCCCTGTCGCTGGCGGCGCTCGACACCCCGTGCGGGGTGCGCCCGATCTCCTCGGCGATGGCCTCGATCGTCTCCCCGGCCGCCCAGAGCCGGATCAGCGTCTCGACCTCGTCGGCCGTCCATTTCCTCGACATGCGTCCCCCCGTCGGAGGCCCCCCGGCCTCCCGAAGAAGGATTGGCCGGGACCTCCGCCGGCGCGAGGCCGCCGGCCGGAATTCGGGCGAGGACGCGGGCGAGCGCGTCGCCGAGGGAGACGAAGGTGGGCGGCAGCGGAGGCTTCACTCGTCGTCCTCCGCCCGGCTGCCTGACCAGGGCGGCAGCCCCCGGGCGGCGACCGCCTCGTAGAACTCCCCGACCTCCATCCCGAGGACGTAGCGGGCCGTGCGGTCGCCGACCTCGCCCGCGGCGTAGCGCGCCACGACCTCGTCGGTCGACGGGATGCGCGGGCCGGCCCGAAGCTCGGCCGCGACGTGGTCGTAACGCCGGGCGATCTCCGTGAGCGCAGGGTCCCCGGCCGAGCGCAGGTCCGAGGCCCAGCCCTCGACGTGATGGATGTCCTCGTGCCACGGCCAGAAGTGGGGCGAGCGCTTGAGCGGATGTCCCTTGCCGAGGGCGAAGGCGGACTGCCAGTTTAGCGCCCTGAGGTCGTCGACGACGTGGACCATGTCGCGCTCGAAGGCGGTCACTCGACCTCCACCACCAGCCCGGGGTCGAAGTCGGGGTTCTCGCCCGGGAAGCCGCGGGGATTGCACAAGACCCGCGTGTCGCCCGCGAGGTAGTCGCAGCCGTCGTGCATGTGGCCGTGAACCCAGAGGTCGGGGCGGCCGGCCTCGATGACGCTGGTGAGGTCGGAGGCGTAGGCCGAGGAGTTGACCTGCCACCGGAACCGCTCCGGCACGCTCTCGGGATGCGGGGCGTGGTGGGTCACCACGACCGTCGGGCCGTCGTGGGGCGTCGCCAGCGCCGCCGCGATGAAAGCCCTCGACCGCTTGTGGCGGGCGCGGAGGTCGAGCGGCTTCAAGCCGTTCATAGCGTCGGGAGAGGTCCCCTCGGCCCAGCGGATGGCCCAGGCGACGGCCTCGTCCCTGTTCTTGCCCTCGTGCGGCGGGGCGTAGAGCGCGTAGTCCGTCCACAGCGTCGCGCCGACGAAGCGGACCCCGGCGATCACGCGCAGGTCATCCTCGAGCATGTGGACGCGGCCGCCGCGTCGGGATGCGAGCAGCCCGCCAAGGGAGGCATGTTCCATCGACCCGGCGCCCCAGAACTCGTGGTTGCCCGGGACGTAGACGATCGGCATGCGGTGCCCGACGTGGAGCGACAGCCAGCGCACCGCGGCCCGGGGGCGGCCCGCCACGTCGCCCGCGACGACGCACACGTCCGCGTCGGGGATCGCCGTCGGCTCCATCGCGCGGCTCTCGAGATGCAGGTCGCTGAGGACCCAGAGGCGGGTCACCATCCGCGCCACCCGTCATGCTCGTCGCACCGGGTCGCATACCAACCCTTCGTGTTGCGCAGCCGGCCGGGCGCGCCGCACACGTCGCAGGTCACCTCCGAGACCTCCTCGGCCCAGTCGACCACCTCGTCCACCGCCGGGCCGCCCGTGTGGTAAGCCCTTAATGTACCGAACTTTTCTTTGATTTGGGTCCATCCGTGACCCTCCCGCTGCTCGGGCGTGAGCAGGGAGACCCGGCGGCACATCTCTCGGAGCATGTGCCTCCAGCCGCCGAGCGTCTCGAAGCCGAACTCCCCCCGCGGGAACTGCTCGGGGAAGTCGGCGACGATCCTCTTGTGCCACTCGTTGCCGAGGGCGAGCGCCCGCAGCGCGGACCGTTCGTCGTCCTTGTCCGTCACGTTCACCTCCTCAGCTCGGGTTCACGCCATGCCGACGGGCCGCGAGCAGCCCCTCGACGAAGCGGCGCAGGGTCCGCAGGCTGCCGCTCTCGCCCCAGACCGCGGCAAGCGCGGCCAGCTCCTCGCCGTCGAGCGGCGGCATGAAGCGCTCGTCCTCGTGCCGCTCGTGCGCGATGTCGCGCAGGATCGAGGCCGTGAGCGCGGGCAGATGCTCCGCGGCCGGCCGGGGCAGGGTCAGCACCCGCAGCCTGTTGCGGAGCGGCGCCGGGATCCCCGCGAGCGAGTTGGCCGTGAACAGCCAGTTGACGCTCGACAGGTCGATCTCCGCGTCGAGGAACTGGTCGCGCCAGCTCCTCGCGGTCAGCGGCTCGAGCAAACTCAACAGGCTGTCGTGGATCGACCCCGCCGAGGACCGCCCCGCCTTCTCCAGTTCGTCGACGACGATGACGGGGTTGGGGATCTGGCTCGACGCGACCATCGACAGCGGCAGGCTCGGGTATGAGCTGTGCCAGCGCCGCGGCGAGCCGTTGATCGCCTGGTCGGAGCAGTTGCCCGCGTCGAGCGTCGCGACGGGCAGGTGCAGCCGCTCGGCGAAGGACCTGACCAGACGGCTCTTGCCGCCGCCCGGCTCCCCGACGAGGACGGCCGGCCGCAGGCGCAGCGGCTGCCCGTCGGCGAGGCCTTCCATCAGGGCGTCGACGACGGAGCCAGCGTGCGGGAACTCGTGGAGCATCGCCTCGCGGACATGCTCGAGGGCCGCGGCCGTCTTGGGTGACAAGTGGATCCCGAGGATCGACTTGAGCGAGCCGGGCAAGTCCTTCAGGACGACCTCCGAGACCGCGCTGCGCTTCACGACCAGCACGGCCGTCTTCAGCATGCGGGTGCGGATGGCCTCGACCGTCCCGTCCCCGGGCCGCTGGAACAGGGCCTCGAGTTCGGAAGTCAGCCCGTCACCGATGACGGGTTCGGCCGGCCCGGCGACCTCCTCGTCCGCGGCCTTCTTCTTGCCCTCCCGCGCCTCCTTCCGGGCCGCGTCGCGCACGCCCTCGGCGTAGCCATCGGACCACGACTGCTGGCCCAACGCCTGGAAGACGTTGACGCTGAAGCGCATCGCCACCTTCTCCACCGCCGTGCGCTTGGCCGTCAGCCCGGTCGCCTGTTCCCGGCCGAGGACCGGGTCGACGAGACTCGCCCAAGCGACGGACCGCGAGACGGCGCCGCCGATGCGGATCTCGGTCCGCTCGCGTTCGGAGAGCGCGTCGCCCTCGAGCGGGAGCTGCAGCATGTCGGCAAGCAGGGCCTCCAGCTTCACGGCGATCGCGCCCCAGCCGGCCGAGACCTCGAGCATGGCGAGGCGCTCGCCCGCGGCGGCGCAGGCGACCAGCAGGTGCCAGCGGTAGCGGTGAGGCAGCCCGTCGGCCGCAGCCTGATCGCGGAAGAGCGGCAGCACGCCGACATCGGGAACGTCGCCGCCGAAGATCGACTCGCGCAGCCCGCCAAGGGCAGGGATCACGCCGCCGCCATTGTCGGCTCCGAAGGCCCACGTCTGGACGATGTTGAGGCACGCCGCGGCGAGGCCGGCGGTCCCTTGGCGGTAGGCGCCCTCGTCGAAGCAATGCTCGTGCAGGGCCTCGAGCGGGTGCCGCTCGGCGGCGCGCTCGGCAAGATGGACGGGCAGTTCGGTGATCGTGTCGGCCATGGTGTCCCCTCGGCTCGGTGGTGAACCACCGGGCGCGGGGACCCGACGGTCATTCAGGATCAGGACGGCGGCGGTTCGGTATCGCGGCGGTCACGGCGTCTTCTCCACAATCGGCAGCGGGGCCGGCCTGAGCAGCCGGACGATCTCGCCGCGGCGGGTGCGCGCCCATGCGGCGCGGCCCGGGGAGCCGTCGCTCCAGCGCTCGACCTCGATCACGGTCACCAGCCCGAAGTCGTCGAGGCCGACGATCGTCGGGCAGCCGCCGCCGGCCGCGAGCGACCAGTGGTCGAGGCAGGGCGCGTCGAACGGGACCAAGGGGCGGTCGTCCGGCTCGGCCCGCGCGTCCACGATCGCCATCGCGGCGCGCAGCGCGTCGAAACCGGGCAGCCCGCGGTGATTGGGGTTGGGGGTCTCGGTGTAGGGCATGTCGTCCTCACGGTCCTGCGGCGTGGCCGCGTTCAAGCGCTTGATGATCGAGATCAGCGGCTTGGGACTATGAGGGTCATGGAAGGTTGCGCTCCGAGAGGGCCGCACCGTAGCCGGCGGCCCGCCGGGGCGTCAACAATTCGAATTCTCGTGTCGGCCGGCGGGGTTAACGCCGGGCTCGCGGGCCTCAGAAGGGGATCTCGTCGCTCTCGTCGAGCGCGGCCGGCGCCGCGGACAGGCGGTCGCCCGGGAAGTCCGGCTCCACGTGGTCATCGACGGCCGGGGTGGCGAACTCGTCCTCGCCCTGGTCGAGCTCGAACTCGGAGAAGTCGACGAACGGGGACACGTAGTCCTCCGTCTTGATGGGCTTCAGGGTCGGGACGTGGGCGGCCTCGGCCACGCCCATCGACAGCGCGAGGTCGCGGTTCTCGACCCTCGACCTGCCCTTCGCCAGCGCGGAAAGGAAGCGGCGCTCCTGCCACTCTACCCCGATGAAGCGGCAGAAGGCCTCGTTCACGCCTTCGGCCTCGATGAGGGCGAGCAGGCGCTTCCCGTGGATCGAGCGCTCGGTCGGGGCGCCGACGGTGATGCCGATGTTCAGGCCGCGGCGGGCCTCGTCGAGGGCGCGGAGCCAGGAGTGGACAGCGTCGTCGGGGGTGAGGCGGTAGGTCCCCTTCCTCATCCGCTGGAACGGGCGGATCGGGTCGAGCAGCCTGACCTGCTGGCCGACGAAGGCGATGCCCGGCATCAGGAAGCTGCCGTGGACCCAGTCCCCGACGGTCATCCGCTCGGCCATGGCGGCGCCCATCGGCACGGTCTTGGTCCGCTCGAGCCTCGCGCCGCCGGCCGCCCGGATCTGGAAGGTGAAGGATTCGACCGGGCGCCCGCGGCCCTTGGAGTGGATCTCCGTCATCTCGACGTCGAGGCGGAGCGCGTGGCGCTGCACGTCGTCGAGGGCGGGCATCACCACCCGCTTCTTCAGCATGCCGACGTGGAGCGGCGACGCCTTCCAGCCGAGCAGCTCGGCGATCTCGGACGGGGTCACGGACCACGTCGACCCAACGCGGGCGGCGAGCAGCCCGTAGAGCCGGGAGCCATACTTGGAGGCGAAGCGGGGGAAGGGAGCGAGGTCGACCTCGCTCGCCTCGAACTGGTCGCCCGCCAGGATCTTCCTGATGATCGTCGGGAACTCGAAGCAGACCGCGGCGACCCCGCCCGCGAGCTTGGTCTTGGTGTGGGTCACGACCAGCGGGACCGTCCCGGCCCGGCGGAACATGTCGTCACGAACGTCGAAGCTGACGCGCACGGTCCCCAGCCGGCTGACGCACTCGTTCACGTCGGCCCAGCGCTCGAGCCGGAGGTAGGACCGGACAGCCTCGCCGTCGATCTCGTAGGCGCCCTTGAGCAGGTTGTCGCGACGCGCCCAGGCCAGCATCAGCTCGTAGAGCGCCGCGTCCTTGGCCGTCATCACGTCGTCGCCGACGATCCGCAGGCGGTCGATCATGACGTTCGGCTTGGGGTGGCTCGGCTCCTGCCGCTCCATCTCGGCCGGGTCGATGAGGCAGGCGGGCAGGTCCGCGGCCTTGGTCGTGCGGATGTAGTTCGGCCCGTCGGTCAGCGCCGCCTCGAGCGGCACCCTCGCGATCCTGAGCTTCGACGACACGATGGCCTCTCCCCGTCCCGGCGCACCGCGAGGCCCCCGCCCCGCCGCCAGTGATCCGACGTTGCGAGCCGGCGGAGACGGGCGCAAGCATCCGGTAACGGATCGTGCATCGTTCCCGTAACTCATCGTGCAGCCGTTGCACGAACCGTTACCCGTCCGAGGCCCGGATTCGCCCGTTCCGCCCAAGAGTGGCGCGGATCCGTAAACGAAGTGTCTGGCGCCACTACTAAGAGAAGGGGAGGAAGGGGGGATCGTCGGATCCTGGCATCGCGGGGACGACGACCGAGACCCGCATCATGGCCCCGGGCCGAGGGAGGAAGAAGGGCCGTGGGAGGAATTGTTCTTCAAGGCCAGCCGCGGCGCGTCGCGAGACAGTCCTGAAGGCGAAGAGCCAGCCCTTCACGATCGTCCCCGCCATACCTGCCCTGCGCCTCCGGCGCGGGGTCGCTGATCGAATCCTTGCGGGCCCTCGAGACCGTCCGCCGGAGGCGGCAAGGATCCGTCCCAAGGACTCGGACGACGACCCAGCGCCGCCGGCCCCCGAATCCTTCGCGCTCGTCGGAGCGCGACGCTTCTCACGTTTGACGCGTCAAACACGATCCGTGAACCACGACGCACGAAAGCGCGTTTGACGCGTCAAACAGGAATTGCGCCGTTCACGCCGACGCCGCATCGTCCTCGTGTGGCCACCGCAGCCGGCGGCCGAGGGGAGGACGGGATGGACAACGCGCAGACCGCCGCGCTCTACGCGGCCCTGACGGCCGCCAAGGAGGCCCGCCCGACCGCGGTGCGGGACCTGCCCAAGGCGGAGCGGCAGACCTACCAGGCGGAGGCCTCAAAGGCCCGCAGGGCGAGGCGGAAGGCCGAGCGGGAGGGGGGCGACCTGAAGCCGACCCCGGCCAACATCTACGCCGTGCTGGCGGACATCTCGCTGATGGTCCTGGCGACCGGGGGGCCGGGCGCCGACGCGCTGAAGTCCGGCCTCGCCGCGGCGTTCGGGCTCCCCGGGCTGCCGATGTCCGTCGAGGCCCGGGCGAGGTCGGGCGACCTTGCCCCGAAGCTCGTCACCGCGGCCCGGCTGCGGGCGAGGGCGAAGGCCGTCGCCGGGAACTGAGGTCGACGCATCGCAAGTTGCGGAAAAGCGTTGCGGCCGCCGTCGGCGGTCGTGGCTTGCGAGGCCCGGCCGCATCCTGCTCGTGTCTGGAGTGACAGGGGCAAGGCCATGAGATCTGAGGGGAGGACGAGGAAGCGGAACGCGCCGAAGCCCGCCCGGCTGCGCTCGCGCATGCCGAAGGATCCGGGTCATTCGCAGCGTCAGCGCGCTTACAGGGCAGCGCTCGAGGCGCTGTCCGAGCCGGAGGCAGACGACGTGGACAACGCGCTGCTGGCGGTCGTGCGCCGCCGGCTGGCGAGGATCGTCGAGGCCATGAAGGCCGAGGCCAAGGCGAACGCCGAGGCCGGCCGGGACAAGCGCCTGATGTCGGCGTCGACGGCCCGGGACGTGGCGTGGTCGAACCGCCTGATCCAGGACGTTGCCGACGAGCTCGTGGTCCGCGGCTACGGCGAGGAGCCTTCGAAACGCCGGGCCGAGAACCGCCTGCTGGCGGGCGTTCGGAAGCCTCGCAGGAGGCCGTCGACGAGGGCCGTTTCCCCGCCGGCGTGAGGCTCTGCAGGGAGGCCGTGCTATGGTCGCCCGAGACCGCAAGAGCGTCTTGGCTCCCCCGATGACGAGGCCGTCACGGGGTGACGATCGACATGACCCGTATTCCCCCCGTTACTTCCTCCCTTCGCGACAGAAATATCAGACTTAGAATCGAAGATATTGAAATCGTTGAGCTTTTGTCTGGAGTGACGGACTTCCCGGCAAGAGCCTCTTGGCCGGATCCATCTTACGCAACCATAGAATATCTATAGTTCCGTAAGATGGTGGCCCGCTGCAAAATGATTACGGCTGCTGCAAAACCGTTACGGCGACCCCTTCCGGCTGCAATCCGATTACGGCGCGGCGCAGCCGCTGCTCCCGACCCCGCCGGCGCCGAACTTCACCTCGGGGCCACGCCTAACTGCCGCTGCCGAATTCCTACTCCGGCCCCGCCTCACCCGCGGAGTCATTTTCGTCGATGCACCCGGGCTGGAGCGCGAGGCGCAGCCGACGGGCCTCGTCGACGGGGGCCACCCAAGCCGGGCAGTCCCGGCCGCCCGCGCCCTCAAGGCCCTCGGACCACGGGTCGTCGGCGTAGGAACCCCAGCCGTGCGCCGGGTGCTTCGGGGCATCTGCCATGCCGGCACCGTAGCCGACCCCGCGCTTCCCGTCGCCTCGCGCTCGGTGCTTTCCGCCGGCCGGCGAACCCTTGGTCTCAGGACAGGCGGGGGCTCAACGGACATGGCACGGAAGCGCAATCAGGCGCAGGCAGTACGGGTCGAGCCGCTCGACCGCGGCACGCCGCAGACGCGCTTCGAGGTGCTGAGCGCCGCCTTTGATGCGTCCCAAGCCGCGTGCTTGGAGGCAGAGGACGCACTCTAAAACGCGGCGACGGCACTCAGCACGGTGCAGGCGGAGATCGACGATCGCATCAAGGGACTTGTGGCGTTGGCTCGCGCGGACACACGTTGGGGCGCCGAGCGTTCGCGGGCAAGATTGAAGCTGGCGGCCGAGACGCCCAACGATCCGAACGCCCCCGGCCGGCCATGTGATCTTCACAAGAGCGGAGTGAGGCCTCAGGCCTTCTTCTTGCGGAGGTCGTCGGCCGGGACGTAGTCCTCGTCCCCGGGCCGCTTGATCCACAAGTCCCGCCACGCGTCGCGCGCCCCGCCGGCCACCCGCAATGCGAACTGGTTCGGGCTCACCCTCTCGCCCTCGTGGACCAGGTAGTCGCCCTCGACCTTCGCGTAGTGGAAGTCGGATCCGTACTTCATCCGCACCAGCGTGCCGGACGGCAGGAACACGGACTTCCAAGTGTAGCCGCGGCTGCCGTCGTCGACGACGGTCTCGGGCAGGAGCGTCTCGGTCTTCCAAGACGCGTTCTCGATCCAGTAGTCGACGGCCTCGGCGACCGCGGCGACGGGATCTCGGTCGCTGCCGGCCTGCTTCAGGAAGGCGGCCAGTTCGAGGAAGGTGGCGGTCGGAAGCGGGACGCTGACGGTGCTGCAAGCGATCATTGGAACCTCCAACGGTGATGACGACGGTGGTGTAGCGCACCGATTCAGGCATTTAAAGGCAAATTTGTCTCCTTACGCCTGAAAACGTCTGAGACGCGATCTGACCCTGGCCGGCCGCTCCCTCGACACCCGGAGCTACCGCCATTGAATCTTTTTATAACGAACTCGTGATCTTACGGACTCGCAAGGCTCCAGAGACCCCGCGCGCTTGTCAACAATAGTTTCCGTACCCGAGATCTTTGGACGAATCCTTGGACGCAAGGATCCACAAGGATCCGTAAACCAGTTTTGCGACTAGCTCGACTGCAAGGATTCAAGTCGATCGGCTGCCGGCGTATTGAATATGCTATGGCCGAAGCCATAATGATCTTACCGAGCGCGGCTGGGGCCGCACGGTAGACCAGGGAGCGCTAGAAATGACCGTCCAGAACAACTCCGCCGCCGACATCCGCCCGATCGCCAAGATCCTCCTCGCCCATCCGGCCTCCGCCCGCGCCACGCTCGTCCTTCGCGACGGCTACGAGGACGGCATCCGCGCGGTCGAGGTCCTCATCCACGGCTACGCCGTCGCCCGTGCTTTCCAGAAGAACGGCGAATGGTTTCGCGCAGGTCGCTCGGACGGACAGTGGACCTCCGCCTGTAACGACAAGCTGGTGCGCCGCGGGCTGCGCCTCGCGCAGTCCCGCTCCCTCAGGGGGCTCTCCACGATGGGCGTCCGCACCTACAGCACGGCCCTCGAGGCCATGGGCGGGGAGGAGATGGTCGACTGGTCGATCGCCGACTTCTTCAGCGAGGCCGCCTGAGGCCAAAGCGGGGCTTCGGCCCCGCCTCTCCTCCGGTCGCCCCGAGGGACGGCCAGACGAGGGGCGCAGCCACTCGGAATCCGGCGGGGGCCGGGTCGTAACCAATCAGGGGGTTCACATGTTTCTCTACGACTACGCGATGCCGCAGACGGCGGGACTCTACGGCGCATGGGAGGCGCTGCGCGGCGGCGACCACGTCGGCGTTCGCGAGATGCTCTCGCACCTCAACGACGCCTTCGTGGGCCGCATCCTCGAGGCCCTCGACGAAGACGGAGAGGAAGCCGCCATGGAGGCGGTCAAGGAGGCTTTCGAAGAGGGACCCGACGGCTTCGTAGCAGTGCGCCGCCGAGACGGCCGCGTTGTCGGCGACGCGGAGATGCTCGAGGACCTCGGCGGCCTTGTTGAGGAAGAGGACGACGACCGCGGCGACGAGCCCGAGCTTGAGGAGTGCGACTACGCCTCCGAGGAGGCTGCGCCCTACGAGGTCTATCGCGTGCCGGGAGCCATCGCCTTCGAGCCCGGCGACTCCGACCAGGTCGAGGCCCTCGGCGAGTTCCTGCACTACGCCCGCTGGCTCCAGCCCGAGGTCGAGGACGACGACCTCGCCGAGGTGGCGTGACCATGGAACCGCGCACCGCACGCTACCGCGAGCTTCGCGCCCAGCTCGGCCTCACCAAGGCCGAGCTGGCAAGGACGGCTGGCCGGAGCGTCGGCAGCATCGAGCGCTACGGCCATTCCGGCGCGAGCGCCGTGGTGCCGCCTCAGGAGGTCATCGAGCGCCTCGAGGCCGCGCTGCTCTCACGCCTAAAGCAGATCGCCTTGGCGGCCGGACACGACCTTAGGCCGCGCGCAGCGGCCTGAACCAGCAGCCCGTCGGGGGACGGGCCAACCAACCAGGGAGAACTGACATGAGCGGCGAAAAGCCCCTCGACGACATCAACTCCGCCGACGCGGTCCGACAGGCTTACGTCGACGGCCGCCTCACGACCGACAGCACCGCGGCCGACATCCGCCGCGTCGCCGGCCGGCTGCCCCCCACGCTGCTCGACGAGGAGCTGGACCAGCTCCTGACGTGGTCTGTCCGCAGCACGATCTGGCCTCGAGCCGTGCTCTACGCGGTCGACGAGACCTTCCGCGCCCGAAAGATCGCCGGGGTCGTCTCGCAGCGCTCGGGCGACCACAAGATCGACCTCGAGCCGCTCGCCGAGGCCTGCGGGATCGAGGGCCTCGTGCGCCACAGCCCTTACGACGACGCGCCGGACGGCTCGACGGTCTACACGCTCTACAGCATGCCTTCGGGCGTGGAGTGGAACCTCGGCGAGGTCGAGCGCTTCGGCTTCAGCAACGGCCAGCACCGTTCGACCCCGCAGCCTGTCCGCGTCCCCGGGAGGGCGGCGTGAGCGCGGTCGGTTACGTCCTGCCGAACCCGGACGCGCAGCCTGGCTTCCCCCTGACCAACGCCCAGTTCGCGACCTCGTCCAGGTCCGCTACCTCGCGGGTCGGCTCACGCTGCGCGACAGGGCCGAGGACGTGGTCCGCAAGATCCGCGAGGACGGGTTCACCGTCACCGACGAGGTCGCGGCCGGAGCCGAGCGGACCTTCGTCTGGGCCGTGCAGAGCGTCATCGAGCCCGTGGGTATCGTGTACGCCGTCCAAGCCAGCTCGGGGGTCGTGGCCGGCTGCATAGACGTCCCCAGCTCAGACATGGACGACGAGCGTTCGAAAACGAACGTCGCCAGCATGCTGTCGTGGCCGCTCAAGAAGCTCGGGAGCCTGAGGCGGGCGCGGCCGGCCGACCGCGACTGGGGCCTCCACTTCAGGCTCTGGCGCTTCTCTCCCGGCGAGGGCGACCGAGCGCTGCTCGAGCGCTTCGGCGTCGACCAAGGCCTCTGGCTGTTCGTCCCAAAGAAGACCCGCAGCCGGAGGCGAGTGTGACCCGTGAGGCCCACGACTACCACGCCTCGGTTCGTCGGGCGGTCCGAGCGCTGCGGCGCTGGGACGGCGAGAGCGTCGCCGACCTCAAGCGGCTGCTGCTCGAGACCGTCGCCGCGGCCCGCGACGCCGGCCTCGAGGGCTACGGCCTCCGGGGACGCTGCCCGCACGACGTGCGCTGGGCGCTCGGACAGGCGCTGGACAACAGGCGCATCGCGGCGGGCTGCTCAGGGATCTGGAACGCCAACGACTGCCGCCCGGCGACCGTCGACGTCGAGGACGCGAGCGGCGGCGCCCTTACGCTGCACGGCGACCGCATCGTCTTCTGGCGCATAGTCGACGAAGACCCGTCTACGGCCCGAGCAGATCAAGGTCTTGTCGCTCGCGTCATGAGCCCGGTGATGTTGTCCGCCTTCGCGAAGTGCGCGGCCGTCATGCTTGGGGGCGGCCTCGTCCCCGAGCCGGCCGATGCCGACAGGCTGCGCGACGCTGTCCTCGCCGTCGACCTGCCGGAGGGGCTAAGCGCGGTGGTCCTCGCGGGCGACTGGTGGCGGGTGCAAGTGACGGGCCGGGGCGTGTCCGTTGCCTCGGAATGGACGGGCTGGGAGGCGGCGGCCGCATACGTCGACCGCCTCGGCCGCGACCTCGAAGCGGGGTCACATCACCCCACCCTCGCCATCGACGGGCGTCAGTGGGCTTCCTAGCGAGCCCGCTGGCGGGCATGACGGTCTCGGGTGGGGGGGCAAGCCCCTCCCCTGGCTTCGGCCCGTTGGTTAAAGCTGGTCAGCAAGCAGCATTTGCCGACACGCTTGATCAGTCCCGAGCCAGCGCTTGAGCCACGGCGAGGATCTCGCTTGGTAGATGGGCGCGATCTCGAGCCCAGAACCTCCGCAGCAACGCCTCGGGCACGAACTCGTCGTACTTCGCCGTCCGGAGGTTCTCGACGAACTCGGCGAGGTCCCCGGCCGGGATCGGCGGCATGCCCGCCAGATCGGCGACGACGACGCGGACCTCCTCCACAGTGGCGTTCGCCACAGTGACCCCGAGATCGTTCACCTCCACCTCGAGGCCGGCCGACTGGAGCGCGATCGAGAAGACCGTGCAGAACTCGGTGCCGCGCCAGAGCAGCACGTGCACGTCGCGCCCGGAAGCGACGAAACGCGTCTCGGCGAGCCCGTACTCGTCGAAGGCCTCGCGGCCGTCGGCCAGCATCGCCTTGGCTGCCGGATCAAGGAAGGCGGGCACGTCACCGGATCGGTACACTTCGAAAATCTCGGCGAGCAAGCGGTCGTGCAGCGGCTCGTTCGCCTTACCGTCGAACTTCGGGACCTTAGCCGAGCGGTGGATCTCGACCTCAAGGACGTTGCTGCGGTCGTCGACCGCGGTGACCCGCCAGCGCTGGCCCGCGAAGGCGACGAGACTGCCGACGCCAACGGCGTTCGCGATCGGGATCGTGCCCAGTGTTCGGCCGCCGGCGACGAGCCGCCACTCCTCGTCGCTCGGGAAGATCGCGTAGAAGTCGCGTCCGGTCGTAAGCTGCTCGCCCTTCTCACCGAGCATGATCGTCCCGTCCGGCGACTGCTCGAGCAGTCTGGCTTCCGGCGAGGCCATGGAGCGCAGCAGCTCGACGAAGTCCGCCTTGCCGAAGTTGGACAGCGGGCCGGCCCCGCATACGGCCGCGTAGAGGTCGGGCGCCTTCGCGCCGCCGCGCTCGGCGATGATCGAGAGCACCTGATGCAGCACGACGGTCGCGACGGCGGGATCGGTCGTCGGCGGCTCGACGAAGCGGGCTAGCAGCAGCCGGACCGCGGCGACGGACATCACGATGTCGACGCGAAGCCGCTCGAGCGGGTCGGAATCGGCCGTCACGACGAGCTCGCGGACGTAGATGCGCAGGACGGCGGCCGCGCCCTTCCGCCGACCGCTTCGGCCCAGCCGCTGGCGGAGCGAGGCGAGCGAGCGCGGCGCGCCGACCTGCGCGACCG
Organism: Ancylobacter novellus; assembly: GCA_003241695.1. Lineage (GTDB taxonomy): Bacteria > Pseudomonadota > Alphaproteobacteria > Rhizobiales > Methylopilaceae > Methylopila. Next base: position 227,511 of record QFPN01000006.1, read on the forward strand.
ACTTCACCGAGCCGATGTCGATACCGAGCTCCAGCGTGGTCGTGGCGACGCCCGTGGTCGGCAGGTCGCCCTTCTTCAGGCGGGACTCGAGTTCCTCGCGCAGCCCCTTCGCCAGGCTGCCGTGGTGAGGGAAGAACTCGTTCGGGACGCCCGCCGCCTCGCAGCGGCGGCGCAGACGGTCGGCGACGGCCTCAACCCGGCGGCGCGAGCCGCCGAACACCAGGTTGTTGGCGCCGCGCAGCGTCGCGAACATGTGGTCGGCGATGCGGTCGAGCGCGATCGGCTCGGCTTCCCCTTCGTCCGCCTCCATGTCGTCGGGGTCGTCCACCTCCGGGCGTTCGAGGTAGCCGCGGACTTGCAGGAGCAGCTCCGGGGCGCCGCCGGAGGACTCGACCATGATCACGCTGTCGGGGCGATCCGGGGCGAGCCATGCCGCGGCCACCGAAGGGTCGCCGATCGTCGCCGAGAGGCCGATCCGGCGCGCGCGCTTCCTCGACATCGCGTCGATCCGGCGGAGCAGACTCGAGAGGTGGAGGCCGCGGGGTCCCTTCAGGAACGCGTGGAGCTCGTCGATGACGATGAAGTCGAGCGCCCCGAACAGCTTCCGGGCCTCGGCCGGCCGTCGCACGAACAGGGCTTCGATGGACTCGGGCGTGATCAGCGCGACTCCTCGCGGGTTGCGCCGGGCGCGGTCCTTGGCCGACTGGGGCGCGTCACCGTGCCAGCGAACGACATCGACCTCGAGTCGCTCGCAGAGCTGGTCGAGCCTGCCGAACTGGTCGTTGATCAGCGCCTTGAGCGGGCTGACGTAGAGCACCGAGAGGCCCGGCTCCTCGCGGTCGGCGACCGCAGTGAGCACGGGCAGGAAGGCGGCCTCAGTCTTTCCCGCCGCGGTCGCGGCCGAGACCAGCACGTCGCCCTCGCCGCCGAGCACGGCGCCGATAGTGCGGTCCTGGACGTCGCGCAGCTCCTCCCACTTCTGCTCCCAGATCCAGCGTCGGATCTCGGGATGAAGGCGGTCGAAGCTTGCGACGGCCTCAGAGGCGGAGGGAGGCGAGCTCGTCGTCACCAGCGGCAGATCCCTCGCCTTCGGCCTCCTCGCTCGGCGCCTCGACGTCGGAGAACACCTCCACGCCGCCGAGCAGTCCCTTCCAGTCGGTCCCCGGGTTCTGCTCGAGCACCGCGAGGAATTGCACAAACGCCTTGATCGTGTTCCGGGGCGTCCTGAAGTAGGCCTCGCCGATTCTTTGGTTGCAGTGGGTCATGAAGGCGGGAAATGCCTCCTCCGGCACGAGGTAGGCCGCCTGGTCGCCGCCCGCGAACACTGCCCGGATATTCGACAGCAGGATCAGCAGGTCCTCGGGGGTCAGGCTCTGGAGCCGCAGCACGGGGCCAGAAAGGTCCACCAGACCCTTCGTGGCGAAGGCGTTCTCGGCGAGCCGCGACTGGAGGGCCTGATAGCTGTAGAGGCCGCGCCGGGTGTCCATGAGGAACTCGGGCGTTCCGCCGAGCACGAAGCCAAGACCCGAGACGTTGCCCTGCAGCACGTCGTTCAGCATGCGCAGGATCTGCTCGTAGTTCTGGTTCCGGGCCTGCGCGCTCTGGAGCTTGTAGAGGTTCACCATCTCGTCGAACACGACGAGCATTCCGGCGTAGCCGGCGAGACGCACGAAGGCCGCCAGGAGCTTCAGGCTGTCGTAGACGTCGCCGTCGTCGATGATGTTGCGGACGTTGAGCGCCTGGCGCGCCTCGGTCTTGGTCGAGTACTCGCCGCGCAGCCACCGCAGCGCCGCTGCCTTCAGGGCCTCGTCGCCCTCCTCGCTGCCGCGCCAGTACGCCTTGAGGACCGCGGCGTAATCGTAGCCGCCGACGTGCTCCTGCAACTGCGCCAGTCGGTCGTCGATCGCCTTCTCGACAGGTACGCCTCGCGCCTCGCCGTCCTTCACGCACTCGGTGACGAAGCGCTCGACGACGCTGGCCAGCGCTCCGCCCTCGGGCTTCGTGCGGGTCGCCATGTTGCGGACGGCCTCGGAGTAGAGGCCGCGAGCCTGGCCTGAGGTCGCGTGAACGCGACGGTCCGGGGCGAGGTCGGCGTGGAGCGTCACGCACTTCCGCTCGAGCGCGATCAACCGGATGAGGTTTAGGAAGAACGTCTTGCCCGCGCCGTACTCGCCGATCACGAACCGCATCGCCGACCCGCCGTCCGCGATGCGGTCGATGTCACGGACCAGCGCCCCGACCTCGGCGGCGCGCCCGACCTGGATGTGCCGAAGTCCGGTCCGCGGAACCACGCCCGCGGCGAGGGCCTGCAGGATGGTGTCGCGGTCGCGTGGCTTGATCGTCTGCGTCATGCCGCCTTTTCCAGTTGCTCGAGCTGGGAGCGCAGGTGCCCTGCGACGGCCACGTCATCGTCGTCCTCGATGACAGGTTCGTCGAAGGTCTCGAAGCCCCATTCGTTGATCGTCTCGATCGCACCGTCGGGCAACAGCCGAAGTGCGCGTGCGCGGTCGTCGAAGTCTCCGCGCGCGATGCTGCCGGCCGACAGGATCGCCGCGAGCAGCTCGCCGTGGGCCTCGTCGAGACCTTTGAACGCAGCCTGCCCGCTCGTAGGGGATGCGACGGGAACAGGTGGCGGAGGAGTGTCCTCGACAAAGATGTCGGCGAGCAGGCTCGACACCGCCGACGTCTCGGCCTTGATGCGCTCCAGCCGGGCCGCGTCAATCTCGACCACGTTGGACTTCGGGGCCGCGGGCGCGGGGCGCTCCGGTATCGGCACGCCGCGGGACGGTTCCGCCTTCGACACGGCGACGGGCGCATCCACCTCGACCCCGCCCCGATGCAGCGAGGCGTAGACGTCGTCGACCGGGAAGCCGAGCGTCTTGTAAAGCTTCTCGAGGAATTTGACCTCGGTCGGCGAGGCGTGGCCGTCGGCGAGCACCGCCGCGACCGCGGACTTGGCCGCCTGCCGCTTCTCGGCGTCCGGCAGCTTGGCGAGGCGGCCGAGCGCCGACTGCTGGCGAGGCCCGTCCTTCAGCAGGATCGAGGCGTGCGCGAGAAGCCTCGCCCGCTCGATCTCGGAAAGGCCCGTCGCGTTCCTGAGGTCCGTCCTGATGGCCGTGAACTCGGCCTCGGCGACCTCGCCGTCCGCATGGGCCGCCATGGCCGAGATCTCGAGCATCGTGCGTGCGGCCTTGTAGGCGCCCGCCTCTCCGTCGACTGGTGCGCCGCCCGCAGCCTTGAACAGAAGGACTCGCCCTCCCGTGGCCGGGCCGCTCGGACCGTACCTGCGGTCGGGCTCGTGGCCGATGTCGATGCGGTCGAGGAAGGCTCCGACCTGGTTCGCCATCGCCGTGTTCACCTTGGCGCCCGCGGGAAGCTCGATACCGAGCGTCTCAAGAAGCAGCTCCGTCCTGACGGTTGTAAGCGACCTGCCCTCGAACAGGGCCTCGATGGTCTGGCGCGCCTCCGCGACCTGTCCGCCGACCGACGCGAACAGCTCCTTCGGCAGGAGGTGGGCCGCCTCGACCGTGCCGCGGCCCTCCGGGTTCTTGCCGAGGAAGCGGCTGTAGGCGCCGAGCTCGTCGGTGCAGTTGTCGAGGATCTGGTGGAGGTTCGCCAGCGGAGCCGACAACGCAGCCACGTCCGGAAGCTCGCGGCCGCCGAGGCGCACGTCGACGTCGATCTCGAAGTTCCCGCTGGCCGGGCGGTACTGCATCTTCAGCCGCGATTTGGGCGCCCGGACCTTCAGCCCGTTCGGGTAGCGCTCGGCGAACCGAAGCCTCCAGAGCGGCACCAGTTCGTCGAAGCAGCGCGTCGCCGGGGTCCGCAGTCCGGTCTCGGGAGAGCCGAGCAGCCAGACGAGGGCGTCGTCGGCTTCAAACGCGGAGCCGCCGTCGAGCAGACGGCCGAGATAGATCCGAGTCGCCATCGGCATCTCGTAGCCGACGCGCATGTCCGGCGAGAGCGCCGGCCGGACGTCGTGCTGCGTGGACATCACCTCGAGGGTGTCGAGGAGCCTGTTGGCGTAGCCGTGGAAGGACCCGTTGCCGCCGTAGATCGACACGAGGCGGCGGACTTCCTCGGCGATCGCGGGGAAATCCTCACGGACGCGCTCTACGAACAGCCTTCGCTCGAGGCCGTAGAAGAACAGGAAAACGTAGCCGATGCCAACTTCCGGATCCTTCCGGCCGCCAGCGAGCCACTCGAGATAGGCCCTGCGCGCCTGCGGCTGGATCTGGGAATAGGACGGCCAGTAGTACATCGAGTGGCCGGCCCGGTCGGGCGATCCCGACGAGACCTTCAGCGACGGGTCGATAAGGCTGTTGTCGACGCCTCCGCCCCTTGGGGCCTCGAGCACCTTGCCGAAGTAGACCATGCCGCCCGCATAGCGGAACCCCGCGAGCTCAATGGTCTCGCCGGGAGCGATCCACCGTCCCCGGGAGGGGGGCGACATCGGGCGGCCCATCTGCGGAACGTCGCGCGGCAGAGGCGGCGCCTGCGTCGGGGCTGACCTGGCCTGCGGCTTCGGCGGATCCGATTTCAGACGCTCGAACTTGGCGGCGGAACGGTCAGCTCGCGGCTGGCGCTCGAAGGTGTAGACGAAGTCCTGGTCCTTCCTCGACATCCCGTCGAGGTCCCGCGGCTTGCCACGCTCGTAGTCAGGCAGTTTCGCCGCCTGCTTGGCGGATGACTTGCCCACCATCTTCCAGATGACGACGGCGAGCACGGCAAGGATAATCAGGAACCAGGTCACGTGACTGCGCCGAACCCATGGGTTGAATTCGGTGAGTTTGACACGCGTATGCGGCGCCTCGCTACCTGCAACCCGCTTGACCTCGGTCCAAACCACGCGTTCGAACACATTGAGCGGAAGTAAAGAACACCAGTTACAGAGACCGCCTGGACGATCCGTGCTCTAGTAAATGCTCTCTCCGATATCGACTAGCAGTGGTTCCATTTCCGCTGGGGTGAGTGGCCAGGCCGCCAAGGCGCGCCGTACCGACTTTGCGGCCAAATAATAAACCAGCAATACTGATGGCTGAGAAAATATTGGATTCTGCTCTGAGACATGATGTCTGATATTTTCAGCTAAATACGCATGAGACCCCAGGTAATCATTGATCTGATCGTCGGTCAGAGGTTGAGAGTCTCCTTCATACGCCGCGAGTAAGAGGCCTTCCAGCACGGATGGCTTGGCATCTATGCCAACGAAAGAGCGATAAATCGCCGTCAGCCTTGCCGTCATGTCTTTAACGGAAGAAAGCGCGCCATCGACATCGTCAGCCACCTTCTCGAAGTAATCGTTTGTTGCTTCGAGTAACGCCATCGCCTTTGCGGCGTTGCGCTGCATCGCGTGAGTGGCTTTGATCTGCGGTTTGTATATCGTGTCATGCGTTAATTCACTGTAAGCGTGCTGGAGGAGTGTCTTGATCTGGACCTCGCATGGTGTGCTCGCCGGAATGGAAAACTCTCTGAACTTGGTATCTGCTCCGGGACGAACGACATAGTGAACCGCGGCATAGGCGAATTGCTCAGGGTTCTCTTTTTGTTCCTCTTCATAGTCGCGGTCCTTCGAAAAAGTCCACCCCTCAATTGATCTCAATGTGTCCTCGACGAGACGTACGTCTCGCCCCAGTAGAACGACAAACCGCGTTCCAACTTTGTCCGTTATGTCATCGTAGGGATCTTGATAATTTTTATTGCGATAGTAAGCCTTCTCGATGAGTTTTTGATCGCCTTTCAAGCGCGGCAACACAGGGGTGCGGAGAAAATAATCTGGCGGCGTAGGCGCTATGATTTGAACTAATCGCTCTTTTACTGTCGTGGAGATCAAATCTCCCCAAGCGAGATAGAACGATTTTTCCGATGACCACCGTTCTATGAACTCAGCATCGCGGGTCATTGCTGCCCCTCGATGGGGCCGCGGATGGTGATACGCGTCCACTGTCCACGGTCGTCGCCCTCGACAGCCTCGACCTCCACCAAATCCCTGACGGCGTCCGGCGGTCCTGAGAGCGTGATCGAGCGCGGGAACCGCAGTTTCCTCAAGCGCAATGATCCGCTTACCTCGGATAGATCTTTCGGCACTACGCCTTGAGGAAAATGTTGGCGCTGCATGTGGGCCTGATATGCCTCACCTAGTTCATCATCCATATATGTATCGGCAAACTCCGAAGTCTGAATGTTTGCGCCTCTGTCTAATTTAAGATATGAGTATAAACTATTGTAAAGATTTACCTTTTCCTGTTCAGATACGTTTGAGGTTTTGATAAATTCCTTAGTGTGCTCGAAGAACTTTTTGACATTGTGTGCGGCGTTCTCAGGAATATCTAGTCCGAGAAACGAGCTGTAGAAATAGGTCGCTGCGCCGTCGCGACTGCTAGCGGAAAGGCCAGTATCATATACTGTTGCCGCCCAACCTGAAGGCAGGTCGCCGTCGTGTTGCTGCCCATCAGTGATAAAAATGCCGATCTTATAAAGTTTTGTTTTCGGACTTAAAAAGAGATCTCTGAGGAACTGCGCTTGGAGGTCTGCGGTCTTCACGAACCCGTCGTGTAGTTCGGCTTTCATTACTGCAAAAAATGATGTCGCAGGATTCCCCACGGTGCCGTCAAATACCACCACTAGCCCGCCCGGATAACCTCGTGAGGTCTGAGCGCTCGCCAAATCGTTGGCGAACACTCGCGAGTGCTCGACAAAATCAGCATCGCTCTTGGCGATCAGCGCCACGCCATTGGCAAAAGCGCTTCCCGGTCCAGAAGAGCGGATAAGCATCTCCATGCATTTGGCGGTCCCCTTGAACGCGGCTACCACGCGGCTTTTGAAGGCCCCGGCGGCGTTGGCGGGCAGGTTGAGCAGGCCTGTCGCGAAGGATGGCGGAACGACAGCGCCTCCGTCGTCAGCTCGACGGTAAATCTCATGAAGGCAGATGCGATTTACGGTGAGGTTCTCTAGCGGCATTATCGGTCCGACAGTTCGGGATCGCGCTCACGGACATTGTTGCCGAGCGCCCGAGTCTTCGAGCCACGATAAGCGGTGTCCCCAGAAATTTCTCGCTCAAGTAGGTGCTTGTCTACTTGCACAATTTCGTGCCGTCCGAGTTCATCGAGAAGCATCCGCAAATCCATCTCGACCTCATCGTCGACGATCGTCCGGTCGACACCGTCGCGGCAGGCTTCGACGCGGGCGTGTGCTACGGAACGAGCGTGCCGCAGGACATGGTCGCGGTCGCTCTTACGAAGGGGTTGCGCTGGGTGGTGGCCGGCTCGCCCGCCTATCTCAACCGCCACGGCCGGGAGCGTCCGGAAGACCTCTGCCGCCATTGCCATGTATTACCCTAGCCGCCGGCAGTCGCCGCCGGGGCTACGGCAGCTCGTGGGGCTGATCCGCGCTCGCCAGGGACTTTAGCGCGCCAAATGCGGTCATTCGAAGGTTTGCTAACATCGGACGCTCCCGGCACGAATCTAAGCGCAGGCGTGTCAGGAGGCCGATGGTTGAGACGCACCGCGCGCGTGCTCGAGAGCTCCTTAGAAATGTGAGAACGCGACCCCAGCGGCAGCGCACGCCGCCAGGGTCGGGATCATCCCGACCTTGAAGCGGAGCATGGCGATCATCGCGGCCGCGGCCAGCAGCGCTGCCCGCCAGTCGATCGAGGAAAGCACTGGCATATCCGGGCCGAACGCGCTCGGCCGCACCTCTCGGAAAATTACGTGAAGGGCGAACCAGACCGCGAGGTTGAGCACGACTCCCACCACCGCCGCGGTGATGGCCGAGAGGGCCGACGAGATGACCTTGTTCGAGCGCAGCGCCTCGACGTAGGGGGCACCCACGAAGATGAACATGAAGCACGGCGCGAAGGTCACCCAGGTCGTCAGTAGCGCACCGAGCGACCCCGCGACGAGCGGGTCAAGCGTGCCTGGAGCGCGATAGGACGCCAGGAACCCGACGAACTGGGTCACCATGATCAGAGGCCCAGGCGTCGTTTCGGCGAGGCCGAGGCCGTCCACCATCTCGCCGGGCTTCAGCCACCCAAATGTGTCGACGGCAGCCTGCGCGACGTAGGCGAGGACCGCATAGGCGCCGCCGAACGTCACCACGGCCATCGAGCTGAAGAACGTCCCGATCTCGGTCCAGACGCTCGAGGGCGCGGCGGCGAACAGGATGCCGACCGGGACAAGCCAGATGGCGAGCCACAGCGCGAGGGTCTTGAGAGTCTGGCCAAGGTTGGGCTCCGCGTGGCGCAACTCGCCGCGCTCGAACATGCCGTCGATGATTCCGACGACCTTTGGCGCCCCGGCGCCGCCGTGCCCGCCCGGTTTGAACAGGTGCGGAGCCTTCTTCGCGCCGATCCATCCAAACAGCGCCGCACCCAGGATGATGACCGGGAACGGGATCCGCAGGACGAAGATGCCAACGAACGCCGCCGCGGCGATCGCGACCATGACGCGGTTCTTGAGCGCCCGTCGGCCGATGCGGATGACGGCTTCGACCACGACAGCGAGGACCGCGGCCTTAACGCCGAAGAACACCGCCTCGACGAGCGGCGCGCCGTGCCAGGTGACGTAGAGGATCGACAGACCCAGCATTACCAATGCGCCGGGAATGACGAACAGCAGTCCGGCGATGATCCCCCCGAGGGTCCGGTGCATCAGCCAGCCGATGTAGGTGGCGAGCTGCTGGGCCTCGGGACCGGGCAGGAGCATGCAGTAGTTGAGCGCGTGCAGGAACCGCTCCTCGCCGATCCAGCGGCGGTCCTCAACGAGCTCCTTGTGCATCAGAGCGATCTGGCCGGCCGGCCCCCCGAAGCTGAGGCAACCGATCTTCGCCCACACGCCAAGCGCATGACGGAAGGTTGGAACATCCTCGTGAGTGGTGGCGGCGGTGTTTTCGATGGTCGTCATGGTGGCCGTCCTCACTGAGCTTTTAAGCCGGACGGCCAGTTGTGCGTTTCCTCCACCGCGTCGCGACACCAACGGTAGAAGGCGTCGTAGAGCAACATCCCGGCGTCGAGCTGCTCGAGGTCGCCGCGGAACATCCGCGACAGCCCGAGCGAGGCGGCGAGGAAGCCCGGCGCCTGCGGCGACAGCTCGGGTCGGCCCGTGTCCGCGGCGCGCACGATCAGCGCGAGGCGGTCGAGCGGCTCGTGGGCGAGGCCGAATTCTTCGATCATCGTGTCGAAGGTGCAGCGGTCCCCCCGATGGCTCCAGAACACGTCCTCGACGTCGAAAGGCGCTGCAGAGAAGCGCTCAGCGACCGCGCCGACCTCGGACGCCGAAACGAACAGGAAGACGGCCTCCGGATCGACGAAACGGCGGATCAGCCACGGGCAGGCGATCCGGTCCACCTTTGGTCGCGCCCGGGTGACCCACACAGTGCGGCCTCGGGCGTCACGTGGCTCCGGCAGGGCCGACGTCTTCAGGAGGAGCCCGTCGGCGGAACGCCAAGCGTCGAAGCCGCCTTCGAGGGTCTCGGCCTCCACGCCAACGTGGCGCAACCAGGCCGCCGCGCCCTGACTCAGTTTCCCACCCCGTCGGCAGACGACGACGGTCTTCGACTTGGAATTTCTGGAGGCTCCCGCAAGCTGCGGGTTGAGCGCGTCGGCCCGGACGGAGCCCGGAATGAGGCGCGGATCGGACGCGAAGTCCTCGTCCGATCGGACGTCGATCACGGTCGGAGCTGCGGGCGTGCCGACGAGGCGCGCAAGCTGGGAGGCGGTGATCTCGGTGTTGGAAGGCATGAAGCGTCCATCCCTTGCGGGCTTGTGGACGCGAACTTTGGGCCGAGGCCTCACGGGGTGGTCGCGGAAGCACCCCTTGGTCGCCCGTATCTATCATGGCTCGAGCGCAGTCAATCGCTTCTCGCGACGCTGCGGCTGCCGTATCGTCACGTGCCGTCAGGGTGAGCCTAAAAAATCGATCGACTGGCCTGGTTCGGAGCGTGCCTGTTCTGGTCCGCGGGCGTTGCGTTCGTCGCCCTGCAGATCCTGTGGCCGTCGAGCTTCGTGGGTCTCTAGCCGGAAACCAGCGGCGCCAGTCGTTCCGCGATCGGGCCCGCGCCGATCAGGATGATGGCGGCGGCGGCCAAGACCGCGACGGTTACCGATACGCGTGCGCGCACGGCCTCTGTGCGCGCCATCCATCCGGTGAGCTTCGTCCGCAGCATCACGGCGACCAGCGGGAAGGCGGCGACCGTGACGATCATGCCGAGCGCGAAGCATGCGGCGAGCATGAGGCCAGGCCAGATCATTCCGCGCGGGATGGCGTAGCTCATGATGAAGAAGGTCAGCGGGCACGGGACGAGCCCGGCCGCGACCGCGAGCGCGAGGCCGCGGCGATCCTGGGTGTGCTCGTGCGGGCGCAGCGCACGCCACAGAAGCCAGAGCCCGACGCCGATCACGAGCAGGCTGCTTGCAAGCTCGAGGGCGGGCGCACGGCCGGCCCCGCCGATCGTGCGGTTGATAACCGCGAAGCCACCGACGGCGATTACGATCGCCGAACCGACGTGGACGAGGATGAGCAGCGTCGTCGAGGCGATTGCCCCGAGCGCGCCGCCTTCGCCCGCATAGCGCGCCGTCATCACCGCCTTGCCGTGCCCCGGCAGGAAGGCGTGCAGGAATCCGAAGCCGAACGCCGCCGCGACCAGCGTGGGCGCGCCCGTCAGCCCGGACGCGGCGATGCCGTTCAGCGCGGCGACCGCCTCGCCGTAAAGCCAGCGCTGGAGCTCGACGATCGAACCCATTGCCTCATGCCTCGCCCGGGAAGTCGGCAGGCGCAAGGCGGCTCACGTGACGCCCGTTGTGATGGCGGCGAGCGCGACGTAGCGGCCGAGCTTGGCGATCGTCACCAGAGCCAGAAACGACCAGAGCGGCTCGCGCAGGATGCCCGCGACCAGCGTCAGTGGATCTCCGATCACCGGAGCCCAGCTCAGCAGCAGGGACCACCGTCCGTAGCGGCCATACCAGCCCTTGGCGCGCTCGAGCGCTGCGTCGGAGGCCGGGAACCAGCGCTTGCCGCGGAACCGCTCGACCTGACGGCCAAGGATCCAGTTTACGACTGAACCGAGCACGTTGCCGAGGCTCGCGACCGCGATCAGCGCCCAGACGGGCTGCGCCTTGGCCACGACCAGCCCGACCAGCACCGCCTCGGACTGCATTGGCAGGATGGTGGCGGCGGCGAGGGCCGAGGCGAACAGCCCACCGTAGGCCGCAAGGTCACCCGCGATCACGAACGTGCCGGATCCGGCCAGTGCGGGTGGAGGCGATCGATCACGATCGAATGGGCATGCGCCCGCGCGCCTCCAGCCTTCTGTAGGTGCGGATGATCGGGAGCAAGCTCGGGATGGGCGTGCTCGATCTCGGCGTCGTCTCGGCTGGGCCAGAACATCAGGGCCAAAGCTATCGAGACCGCCGCGGTGGCGGACAGCGTGAGGAAGGTCGCGGAAAGACCGATCTTCGCGCCCCCCCAGCCCGCGACCGGATAGGTCAGAAGCCAGCAGGCGTGGGAGAGCGCGAACTGGGCCGCGAACACCGCGGGTCGATCCTCTGGGTGTGCGGATCGCTTGAGCAGGCGTCCGCCCGGGGTCGAGGTGACGGACGTGCCGACGCCCAGGACGAACCAGAGCGCGAGCAGCGCCGGGAAGCTGCCGATGGCGGCCCCCGTAACGAGACCGACGGCGAGCACGGCCGCCCCGCCCAACATCACCGGACGGTCCGGGGCGTTGTCGAGCAAGCGGGGAAGCGCAAGCGCGGCGATCATCGAGCCCGCCCCGTAGGCGCCGAGCGCGATGGCGACCTCCGACTGCCCCAAGCCCAGCACCGACTTCACGATGACGACCGTATTGACGATGACCATCGCGCTCGCCGCTGCGACCGCGAGCGTCAGCGCGAGCAACCCACGTAGCCGGGGCGTGGCGAGATAGATGCGCGCACCGCGTGTCGTGCGGTCGTAGACCCCACGCTTCTCCTGTGGCTGCGGGGACGGCAGCGTCACCGAGACGACGAGCGCCGCGGAAGCAAGGAAGCCGACGACTGTACCCGCGAACAGCACGTGGAAACTGATGAGCGTCAGCAACGCCGCGGCGAGCATCGGGCTGACGATGTTCTCGAGGTCGTAGGCGAGCCGGGAGAGCGACAAGGCACGGGTGTAGTCGCGTTCCTCCGGCAGCACGTCCGGGATCGTCGCTTGAAAGGTCGGCGTGAAGGCCGCGGACGCCGACTGCAGAACGAAGATCAGGACGTAGACCTGCCACACCTCGGTTACAAAGGGCAGCGCGAGCGCGACAGAGGCGCGCACCAGGTCGAGGACGACGAGCATGGCGCGTCGGGGCACGCGGTCCGCGAGGGCCGCGGCGATCGGAGCCACGCCGACATAGGCGACCATCTTGATGGCGAGCGCCGTGCCAAGCACCGCTCCGGCCTCCGCGCCTGCGAGATCGTAGGCCAGCAGACCGAGCGCCACCGTGGCGAGGCCCGTCCCTACGAGGGCGATGACTTGGGCGAGGAAGAGGTGACGGTAGGTGCGATTGGCGAGGACAGCCAGCATCGTGAACTCAAAGGTACTTCGTGATCGCCTTGAACTCGTCGAGCGAGCGGCGCTGGTCGCGGCCCGTCGCGCCCGCCGCGTCCTCGAGGCAGTTGTCGACGTGGTCCTGGATCAGCGCGCGCTTGGCCTGCGACACCGCCTTCTCGACCGCGTGAAGCTGCTGGGCGATGTCGACACAGGGCTTCCCGACCTCGATCATCTCGATGACGCTGCGAAGGTGCCCGTGCGCCCGCTTCAGCCGCGCTGCGATCTCTGGATGGCTCTCGTGCAGGTGGGAGGCGGTGTCGCTTGAAAGAATGTCTGCCATGACTTGCTCCTATCCCCCCCGAGGGGATAAGACAAGCGTAAGGAGTTCGGGGCTATGAGTCTCGTGCTCTGGTCTTCGCTGCGCTTGGGTCGTTCGACCACTGCGGAGATCACTGTGGCGCGGTAGCCGTGGCCCCCAGGCCATCAAATTGGTTAGCCTGCGCGAAGAGGACCGATGTTGCACGAGCGGTTGGCTCAGGGATGGAAGCGCGTGGTCGTCATGCTCTGCATGGCGATGACGGTCGCGTTTTCCCTGCAGTTCTCCGTCGCCGCGGTCGACCACTTTGCCCATGCGACCGACACGCCCCATGCGGCGACCGAACTTGCCGGGACCGTCACCTATGACGACCACCAGGAGGCGGCCGACAACGACGGCGGTGCGGATCGCGGCGGCTTCGTTGATCACGCCCATCTCGACGAAGGCCACTCGAATGCGATGGCGACCGCGCGCTCCATCATGTGCGCGCCGATTTCCGCCGCTTGCTCTGGCGTCGTCGCGCGCGGCTGGGCGTTGACCGCCCAAGCCAAATCGCCGGACCGCAGACCTCCCCGAGCCTGATCTCGCCTCCGCCGGAGACCCACGGGGGCTCTCCGTCTTTTTGTCGGACGAACGAGATCCATCATGCCCGGAACTGGAAATACGCGGACGCGCTTGCGCGTCGGCGGCCTGCTGTGCGTCGCGCTGTTCGCGACCACGGCGGCGCCCGCTGTCGCGCAGCAGACCGTCACCCTCAAATCCGCGTTGTCGCGCACGCTTAGCGCCGAGCCGACCGTTCAGGCCAACCAAGCCAGACAGTTCGGCGCCGGCTACGGAGTCGCCCAGGCCGGGCGGCGACTAAATCCCTCGATCGGAGTCGAGGCCGAAAACTTTGCGGGCTCCGGCGCCTATCGCAACGGACGCTCGACCGAAGCCACGGTCTTCTTCGAGCAGAAGGTCGAACTCGGCGGCAAGCGCGAGGCGAGAACCGGGGTCGCGGCCTCGGAGGCAACGGCCGTAAAGGCCCGCGGCGTCGTCGCGCTACTGGACCGCCTCAGGGACGTCGAGTTGGCATATGCCGACGCCCTCTTCGCAGACGCCCAAGCCCGCGTCGCTAGAGAGCGTCTGTCCTACGCCCGGTCGATCCGCGAGGAAATCTCCCGGCGCGCCGAGGCCGGCCGCGAGGCCTCCTTCAGCCTGACGCGGGCCGACGCGCAGGTCGCGCTCGATCAGCTTGCGGTCGAACAGGCGGATGCGGCGGCTCGGATCACGCGCTCGACTCTCGGCGCCTTTTGGAAAGGAAGCGCGTCATTCCGGCTGGATCCCGGAGCTTTCCGGTCGACGGCGTCGACGTCTCCCGAAGAGGGGTCGAACCCGGAGATCGCGCTGCTCGCGGCGGAGCGTGAAGCAGCCGCGGCGCGGCTTTCGCTCGCCATCGCGAACGCATCGCCCGATCCGGCCTTCAGGGTCGGTGTCCGGCGCCTGCAGGACACGCGCGACACCGCGGTGATCGCGGGGATCAGCATTCCGCTCCAGATCTTCGACAACAACTCCGCCGCCATCGCCCAGGCGCAGGAGCAGCGCCGGGCCGCCGAGTTTGACTCGTCAGCGCTCCGGATGGTCGTGCGCCGCGAGGCGATGCGCCTTCACCAGGAGATGCAGGCGGCAGCACGGGAGGCGGCGCGGGTCCGCTCGAACGTCATCCCCACAGCCGAGAAGGCGGTCGGGATGATCCGCGACGGCCTCGAGCGCGGCGGCTTCTCCTATGTCGAGCTCGCCGACGCGCAACGGCTACTGAACGACGCCAAGCAGCTCGAGATCACCACCCTCAAGAAATTTCACACCGATCGCGCCGCGCTCGCCCGCCTGACGGGCCGCCATGCGCGCGCCTTCAATCTTGCCGGAACCTCCAAGTGAAGACGCCCCAGACCCTCGCCCCCAAGGCGCGCATTGCGATCGCGTGCGCGCTAATCGGACTGTCCGTCGCCGGCTGCGACCAGCTCGCCGTCGTCGGCAAGTCGGTAGCCGCCGTCTCCGAGAAGGGAGACGACCACGGCCCCGAGACCGCGCCTGCTGAGCCCGAGAAGGGCCCGAACGGAGGCAAACTGCTCCGCGACGGCCATTTCGCGCTCGAGATCACGATCTTCGAGGACGGCGTAGAGCCTGAGTACCGGGTCTACGCCTACGAGCACGAAAAGCCCGTAGACCCTTCCCAGGTGAAGGTCGGGATCGATCTTGGGCGCCTCGGCGGCAAGGTCGACCGCATCGGCTTCAAGCCGCAGGACGGGATCCTGCGGGGGGACCAGGTCATCGTCGAGCCGCACTCGTTCGACGTCACCGTGTCGGCCGAGTTCAAGGGCAAGGCCAGCACCTGGTCCTACGAGTCCTACGAGGGCCGGACACGGATAGCCGCGGCCTCCGCCGAAGCGGCCGGGGTTCGGGTTGAAAAGGTCTCCGAGACACAGATCGCCGAAACCATCGACTTGCCGGGCCGCCTGTCCTTCGCGCCCGAAGCCCGCGCTGAGATCCGTGCCTGGTATCCCGGCCGCGTCACCGAGATGACCCGGACCGTCGGCCAGACCGTGAAGGCTGGCGAGATCCTCGCCCGGATCGAGGCCAGCGAGACCCTCCGCACGTACGACATCAAGGCGCCGATCGCGGGCGTTGTGATGGAGCGGAACGCCAACGTCGGCGACGTCGCAGGCGCCGCCCTCTACGTCCTGAACGATCCGAGGAAGCTGCAGGCGATCTTCTTCGCCTACCCGAAGGACGCCAACCGCATCGCGGCCGGCCAGCAGGTCGAGATGGTCGGACTCGACGGCGAGAAGCACGTCGCCACGGTCAAGACGATCCTGCCGAGCGCCGATCCCTCGAACCAGCGCGTCACGATCCTTGCGGACGTCGACAACTCAGACGGCGCCTGGCGTGCCGGGATGGCAGTCGAGGGCCGCGTGACGGTCGCCAGCAAGAAGGCCGGGATGGCGGTCAAGACGCGCGCGCTGCAGCGGTTCCGCGACTTCACCGTCGTCTTCACCCAGGTCGGCGAGACCTACGAGGTCCGAATGCTGGAACTCGGGCGGCGAACGCCCGAATGGACCGAGGTCCTGTCCGGGATCGAGCCGGGCGCGCCCTACGTCGCCGACAACGCCTTCCTCATCCGCGCGGACGTCGAGAAGTCCGGCGCGAGCCACGACCACTGAGGGGCGCGCGTCATGCTGCACGCAATCGTAAGGGCGTCCATCGCCAACCGCTGGATCGTGCTCGCCGCGGTCTTGCTAGTCTCCGCGCTCGGCGTCTGGAGCTTCCAGCGCCTTCCGATCGACGCGGTCCCGGACATCACCAACGTCCAGGTCCAGATCAACACCGAAGCCGAAGGCTATTCGCCGCTCGAGGTCGAGCAGCGGGTGACCTTTCCAGTCGAGACCGCTCTCGCAGGCCTACCGTCGCTCGAGCTGACACGCTCGGTCTCGCGCTACGGCCTGAGCCAAGTGACGGTCGTCTTCAAGGACGGGACCGACATCTACTTCGCCCGCCAGCTCATTAGTGAGCGGCTGTCGAGCGTCCGGTCGGAGCTGCCGCAGGGCGTCGAACCGACGCTCGGGCCGATCGCCACGGGCCTCGGCGAGATCTTCATGTACACGGTCGAGGCCGAGCCCGGGGCGAAGAACCCGCAGGGCAAGGAGTGGACCCCGGAGGAGCTTCGGACGCTGCAGGACTGGGTGGTCCGGCCACAGCTCCGCAACACGCCGGGAGTGACCGAGATCAACACGATCGGCGGTTACGAGCGGCAGTACCACGTCACGCCGTCGCCCCAGAAGCTCTGGGCGCATGGCCTGACCATGGCCGACGTCTCGACCGCGCTTCAGCGCAACAACAACAACGTCGGGGCCGGCTACGTCGAGCGTCACGGGGAGCAGCAGCTCATCCGCGTCATCGGCCAATCGACGGGGATCGAGGATCTCAGGAACATCCTCATCGCCCAGAAGGAGGGCGTGGCGATCCGCGTCGGCGACGTCGCCGACGTCATCCTCGGCGAGGAGCTTCGAACGGGCGCCGCCACCAAGAACGGCAAAGAGGTCGTGCTTGCGACTGTCTTCATGCTGGTTGGCGAGAACAGCCGCGTGGTCTCGCAGGCGGTTTCGGCGCGCCTTGATGAAGCCGCCAAGGCGCTCCCCAAGGGCGTTGTTGCCAAGCCGCTCTACGATCGCACCGCTCTGGTCGAGCGTACGATCTGGACGGTCGAGAAGAACCTGCTCGAGGGCGCGGCCCTCGTCGTGATCGTGCTGTTCGTGCTGCTCGGCAACATCCGCGCGGCGCTGATCACCGCGGTCATCATCCCGGTCTCCATGCTCATCACGCTGACCGCGATGGTCGGCAGCAAGGTGTCGGGCAACCTGATGAGCCTCGGCGCGCTCGACTTCGGCCTAATCGTCGACGGCGCCGTGATCATTGTCGAGAACTGCCTCAGGCGCTTTGGACTGGAGCAGCACAGGCTCGGCCGGCTTTTGACGCGTGACGAGCGCTTCAAGCTCGCTGAGGACGCGACCGTCGAGGTCATCAAGCCGAGCATGTTCGGGGTGCTGATCATCGGCATCGTCTATCTGCCCGTCTTCTCCCTCACGGGCGTCGAGGGGAAGATGTTCCACCCGATGGCCTTCACGGTCGTGGCGGCTCTAACCGCTGCGCTCGTCCTTTCGCTGACGCTGGTGCCCGCTGCGGTCGCCATGTTCGTGACAGGCCGCGTCGCCCACAAGGACAGCGTCGTGATGCGGGCCATGCGGGCCGGCTACAAGCCGCTGCTCTGGCTGTCGCTCAAGCTGCGCTACCTGCTGGTTTTGGCCGCGGTCGTCCTGGTCGCGGGCAGCGCGCTGCTCGCCTCGAAGCTCGGCTCGGAGTTCATCCCCAACCTCGACGAGGGCGACATCGCCCTTCACGCGCTGCGAGTGCCCGGGACCAGCCTCACACAGGCGGTCAAGATGCAGGAGCAGCTCGAGGAGGCGGTGAAGAGCCTTCCCGAGGTCGACCAGGTGGTGGCGAAAATCGGCACGGCCGAGATTGCGACCGACCCGATGCCTCCGAGCGTCGCGGACACCTACGTGCTGCTGAAGCCGCGCGACCAGTGGCCGGACCCGAAGAAGCTGAAGACGGATCTCGTCGAGGAGCTGCAGGCGGTCACGGCCAAGATCCCCGGGAACAACTACGAGTTCACCCAGCCGATCCAGATGCGGTTCAACGAGCTGCTCTCCGGCGTGCGCTCGGACGTCGCCGTGAAGGTCTTCGGAGACGACCTCGACGTCCTGCTCAAGACGGGCCAGGCGATCGAGGACATCATGGCGGCGGTCCCCGGCGCTCAGGACGCCAAGGTCGAGCAGGTCACTGGCCTGCCCACGCTCCAGATCACGCCCGACGCGAAGGCGCTTGCGCGCTATGGCTTGAGCGTGGCCGACGTCCAGGACGTGGTCACGGCTTCCATGCGCGGCGTCGAGGCAGGGTCGATCTTCGAGGGCGACCGCCGCTTCGACGTGATCCTGCGCTTGCCGGAGAACATCCGCTCGAACGTCGACGAGATCGGGCGGCTGCGCGTGCCCCTGCCGCGCCTGGCCTCGGACACGGAGGTCCACTCTATCCCGCTGTCCGAGGTCGCCAGGATTGAGACGGTCGTCGGGCCGAACCAGATCAGCCGCGAGAACGGCAAGCGTCGACTGGTGGTGACTGCGAACGTCCGCGAACGAGACCTCGGCTCCTTCGTCACGGATCTGCAGGCGCGCGTCCGCGACAATGTCGAGATCCCGGCCGGCTACTGGGTCGAATACGGCGGCACCTTCCAGCAGCTCATCTCGGCGGCCAAGACGCTACAGCTCGTCGTGCCTGCGGGACTGCTGCTGATCGTTCTGCTGCTCTACGGCCTGTTCCGGTCAGTGAAGGATGCGGCGATCGTGTTCTCGGGCGTTCCGCTCGCGCTCACGGGAGGCGTCGTGGCGCTCGCGCTCCGCGATATGCCTTTGTCGATCTCGGCGGGCGTTGGCTTCATCGCGCTCTCGGGCGTCGCCGTGCTGAACGGCGTCGTGATGATCACGTTCATCCGCAGCCTGATCGATGAGGGTATGACCGTCGTCGACGCCACCTGGGAGGGCGCGCTCACGCGTCTTCGTCCGGTGCTTATGACGGCGCTCGTGGCGAGCCTCGGCTTCGTGCCGATGGCGTTCAACGTCGGTGCGGGTTCCGAGGTCCAGAGGCCGCTTGCGACGGTGGTCATCGGCGGCATCGTTTCGTCGTCGATCCTCACCCTGTTCGTGCTTCCGGCGCTCTACCGGATCCTGCATCGGCGCGGACGGAAACCCGCCGAGGATCCGAAGGCGCCTGCTGCCGACGCTGTCCCTGCGGGGGCCGCGTGATGCGCAGGACAGCCAGACGTGCGACTGCCGCCGCGATCATCGTCGCGGCGGCCGGCGGGATCGCGCCGACCTCGGCGCGGGCGCTCGACGAGGATGTCATGACCAACATCCTGTCTCCGATCTACCTCGCGAAGAACCTCACGGCGGTCTGCGCGAAGCTCGACCAGAGCTTCATAGAGGACACCCGCGGCAGGACCGGGACTGCTGCGGAGGTCACGCAACGGATGGTCGACCAGGTTCTGGCGACCATGACGCGGGACGAGGCGGCGCCAATCGTCGTCGCCGCGGCGCGCCATGCCCGCGCGGTCGGCCTCGGAATGATCCGGGCACAGTCCGGCGGCTCCGTAGATGACCAGACCGAGCGGGTGAAGCGGCTCTGCGAACGCACGGCCGAACCGTTCGTCAGGGGCGTGGTCGAGGACCACGAAACCCGCCCCGACTTCTTCGAACAGATGCTCCGCGACGCACGGCAGGGATGAGCGCTTCCCGGCGCCGTCCCGTTTTCCCGATCACATGACTGGATACGACATGACCAAGTTCTCCACCCGCCGGGCCGCGCTCGCGGCGGTCGCCTTAGCGGTGCTTGCTGGAGGCGCCGCGGAAGCGACGGCCGCTGGCCCCGCCTCGCCAAGCATCTACGACGCGCCCCCGGAGCGGCACTGGCTTTTCAAGCCGCTCGGGACGCCGCTCAAGCCCGACCAGATGGTTCGGAGCAAGTGCGACATGGCGAAGGCGTACGTTCATGGCGGGCCGGGCCACGAACGGGCCTCGCCCCACTACCGCGACAAGCACCGCTATCGGGCGCGGAACTTCAAGGGCTACCCCAAGAAGCCCGGCTGCTGGCTCGAGCCTCCCGCAGGCTGGAGGCATCCTTGACGCTGTCAGGTCCGACGCTGGCCTCCCTTCTCGACGACCGCGGGAACTCGCTCACGGTCATGCGGCTGCTCGCGGCAGTCGCTGTGGTCTCTGTCGCTGAAGCGCAGATGGTCGGACGGAGCCTCCCCCGATCCTGCGATGGGGGCCACATGAGCCGAGCCGCGAAACTGCTCCTCGTCCTTCGTGGGCTCGTAAGGACTACCGTCGTCGCTCTGATCGCGGCGGCCGTCCTGATGGCCGCTTCGGCGCACTCCGGAGCGGCCTCAGCCGTCGCGCCGGATTCAAACTCCGGAACGGGCGCTACGATCGTCCAGTCGATTGCCCCCGACGTGGACCGCGCGAATTCGGGCGGATGCAGCTTGACCGCCGAATGCTGCGGAGCGTGCGTCGCGTCCTTGCGTACGTCCGAGACGATGACGATCCCCGTCGAGACCGAGGCGCTGGAGCGGAGTTGGCCGAGGCCGTATCGGCCCGCGGCGTTTACCGTCTGCCATACGCCTCCTCCACGAGCGGGATGAACGGATCCGCCGGCGCGCAGAGCGCTGACCGTTAATTCCCGCCTCGTCGATCCGCCATGGCGTTGCCGCGCGGAGAGAGGCGATCGTCCAGAGACACCAGGATATGCTTGCTCACGTCAATGGCAGCCGGGAGGGCCGCTCCGAGCCCCCGGGGCTGCTCCAACTCATCGAGGCCTCGGTCATAGGACTCGGCTCGCGCCGGATCCGCCTCGGCCGCAAGCGGCGCATGGCGCTGCCCGACGATCTCGCCGCGGTGTTGGTGGTCATCACCGGGAGACTCGTTGCCACCACGAACTCCATCCACGGTCACGAGACCTTCGTGGCCGACGTGGGTCCCGGGGAGCTGGTCGGTGAGGCGTTTGCGCTCGAGGGACCTCAGGTACCCTTGGCGGTCCGCGTCGAGGAGGCCGGCGAAACGTATTGGTTCGAGACCGCTCGCTTCGTCGCACTGCTCGAGTCGAACGCGGCTTTCGCCGCCGCAGCCGTTCGCGAGGTGTGCCGCCGGCAGAGCCGCATGCTGCAGCGCCTGGGCGAGATCGCGACGCTCCCGATGCCTCGACGGCTGGTCGCGGAACTCGCACGGCTGGCGCAGGCGAGCCCCTCTGGGACGGTGATCCCGCGGCTGCCGACCCACGAAGATCTGGCGCGCCGCGTCGCCACGCAGCGCGAGGCGGTGACCAAAGAACTCAGCCGGCTCCGACGGAGTGGCGCCGTTCGGTCAGAGGGCGACGGCTTGCGGCTCGTGGGGGCCGGCTGGCGCGTTTGAGACGGTCTGGACGAAGAAGCGGGCCAGCGTGGGGGAGCGCTGGCCCTTCGGCGCCGCCGCGGGGTTGGGTGAGACGGAGGCGCCGAACCGGGAACCGCCGCGACGGAGCGCGGGATCCCCGGACGGGTTGCACGCTGGTTGGATCAGCGGACGATCGGGTGGCTGTGCCCGCTGGCGTTCGGCGCGCGGTATGCTGACGCGTCGGCGCCGCCGAACAGCATCCGGGTGTCCGGGACGTTGTCGGAGAAATTGTGGCTGTCGGCGTGGTGCTGATTGGTCGAGTTGGACGGTTCGGAGGCCGCGGAAGCCAAACCAGTCGAGGCGACGACGAGAACCGGGGCGCAAAGGATCGTCTTCATGTGAATTCCACTCCAGTAATGGGCTCCAATCGAGCTTGTGGAGAGGCTATTTCGGCGACGACCCCGCGTATGTGGAAGGATTCACAACATCAGACACCAGTGCGTGAGTTTAACGAAACGTTAGCCATGCGGCTGTCTCACTTGCCGTTGTGCCCGCGGCATGCACGCACTGGATGCCGGACAAGGCCCTTGCGGCCTCGGTGCTTCGGTCGCTATGCACCCTCGATCGCCCGCCCCACCCGAAGGACTTGACCCGCTCAAATGCCGATCGTCCCGATCACAAGGCAAGTCGTCCGGGTGCTTGTCGGCCTTGTGCTTGCGTTCGGCATTCTCGCCGCGCCTGCCGGGCATTCCGCGTCGCACGATCCGCTTGCGCTTGCCGCCGCCGAGGCCGAGCGGCACGCCGAGCTGGCGGCCGAGATCGCCGAGCACGGTCATGCCCACGACGACGGCGACGCGGACGAACAGGCCCCGGGGCACTCTCATGGCCACAACTCGGGCGACCACCTACACGACAAAGCGGGCGTTCCTCCTGTCTTCGCCCTGGCCCTCTTGGCTGTCCATGACGTGACACTCACGGCCCGTGTGGAAGTCGGCCGTGAAGGGCCGCCCCCGGCCTTTAAGCGTCCTCCGAGATCCATCTTCGCCGCATGAGCCGCGGCCGCTGACGGCGGCTGCATCCATTCGACGAACTCAGGATCATCTCAATGAACGGACCACCCTCCGGGCGGCCCCGCGCGCGTATGCGCGCCGGGACAGCGGCTATCTGCGCGCTTGCCGTCCTTCTGCTCCCTGCCGCCGCGTTCGCCCATGCGGTCGCGGAAGGCGACAAGGGCTACATCCAAGAGATCTCAGGCGTAAACCTGATGTCCTTCATCTATCTCGGCGCCAAGCACATGGTGACGGGCTACGACCACCTGCTGTTCCTGGCCGGGGTCATCTTCTTCCTCTACCGGATGAAGGACATCGGCCTCTATGTCAGCCTGTTCGCGCTCGGCCATTCGACCACGATGCTGCTCGGCGTCTATTTCAACGTCGGGATCAACAGCTTCATCATCGACGCGATCATCGGCCTGTCGGTCGTCTACAAAGCGCTCGACAACATGGGCGCGTTCCAGCGCTGGTTCGGCTACCAGCCGAACACCAAGGCCGCCACGCTGATCTTCGGCCTGTTCCATGGCTTCGGCCTGTCCACGAAGATCATTGAATACGACATCTCGCCGGACGGCCTCGTGCCGAACCTCCTCGCCTTCAACGTGGGCGTGGAGATCGGACAGTTGCTCGCCCTCACCGCCATCCTCATCGCCATGGGCTTCTGGCGCCGGACCGACGGGTTCTGGCGGCACGCCTACACCGCCAACGTCGTGATGATGACGGCGGGCTTCGTGCTGGTCGGCTACCAGCTCACGGGCCTCGCGGTCTCCTGATCCAGATCGAGAAGAGACACCAGATGTACAACACCGACATTCCGACCCGCGCCGAGCTGCCGACCACCCGCCAGCTTCTGCGCTCCACCGCGATCGCCTTCGTCTCGGCGGTCGTGATCCTGACCACAATCGTGCTGCCGGCCGAATACGCCATCGACCCGACCGGGATCGGCAAGGCGATCGGCCTCGCCGAGATGGGCGAGATCAAAACCCAGCTCGCGGCGGAGGCTGAGTCCGACCGGATCAAGGACGAGGCGCAGCCAGCACCCACGACCCCGGCCGCGCCTGACCAGCGATCAAGCATCCTCGGCTCGGTCTTCGCCGAGCTGTTCGTCGGCTCCGCGCGCGCGCAGGAGGCGGTGCAGAAGTCCGAGGAGACCAAGGTCACGCTCAAGCCCGGCGAGGGCGCTGAGGTGAAGCTCGACATGAAGAAGGCCGCCAAGGTGAACTTCACTTGGACCGTCGAGGGCGGCGTGGTGAACTTCGACATGCACGGGGACGGCGGCGGCGGTTCGGAGACGAGCTACGAGAAAGGCCGCGCCGTTCCGAGCCAGGAGGGTGTCCTCGAGGCCGCCTTCGACGGCAAGCATGGCTGGTTCTGGCGCAACCGCGGCAAGGCCGACGTGACTGTGACGCTGAAGGTCAACGGGGACTTCACCGCGATGAAGCGTGTGATGTGACGTACTCGGGCCGCGGGGGCATCGCCCCTGCGGCCTTTCTGCTTGCGGCAAGCAGACGTTCTAGACGTCGGTTATGGGTCAGCCTCGGTCTAAAGACGCCTAGCGGTGCGAGCTGGCTGTCGCGCTCACCCCCCGCAGGTCCACTCGCGCGCGACGGCGTAGACGCCCTTGTTGACCACGCCGCCACGCGGCGAGACCAGGTCGCCCCTGAGGTAGCTGCCCGTGTCGCTCCTGACGGGGCTGCCCGTCACGCGAAGGCTCCATGACAGGCCGACATAGGCCTCGCCCTTCCAGTCGGGATGGAGGTCGTTCGGCTTGGGCGACCGGAGAATCCGCGCCGAATTGTCGACAGGGGTGCAGGACCGCGCGGCGGCCGTGCGGGGGCCGCGCTTGCGAAGCAGGTCGTCCGCGGCGCGCTGGTGACGCTTGAGCTCCCCGGTTTCCGGGCCGATCCCGAGCAGGTCGCGCTGGAAGCCGTCGAGGCACTCGGCCGGCCCCGTGATCAGCGGCTTGCCGTCGTTGCCGACCGGGCAGTCCCGCTTGCTTCGCTCGGCTGCCTCTGCACCGGACGGGAACGGGACGCAGGCGACCAGCGCCAAGGCGCAGAGCGTGGCGGCGCGGAGCGAGATCATGGTGGCCGTCTTCACAGCGAGAACGCCGAGGCGGCGTACCACCCCCTGTGGAATTCCTTGTGGTCTTCCATCTGCTTGCCGAGGACCCCGAGCATGCCGCCCGTCCACGTCCCGAACGCCCGGGAGCCGTCAGGCGTCCGCAGGTACTCCTGCATCGTGCGCACGGTGTAGACGGGGTTCTGGAACGCGTATTCGCGGCCGAGCGTGTTGAAGTAATCGCCGTCCATCACGTAGCGGGCGCCGCCGCGCCACGCGAGCACAACCCTGTCGAACTTGCGGTCCTTGAGCGCCTCAGCCGCCGTGAACAGCGCGCGGTCGACGTCCGCCATGCTCACCGAAGTCGGCAGCCCCCACAGGTCGACCACGAGCGTCCCGGGGTCGACGCCCCAGCGGTGGTAGGCCCTCATCGAGATCCCGGAGTTGCGGGAGTCCTTCGAGAGCGCGCTCGAAACGGGCAGGTCTGCCAGCGCCCAGTTGCCGCCGGCCACGAGCATGACGACGGCGACCGCGCCGAGCACGAGGTTCCGCGCGCGCATCAGTACTTGAACTCGGTGCCCGCGTTCCGGCGGGCGGAGGACTGTTCCATCTGGATGCAGCCCTGCAGGGTCGAGTAGCTGCCGTGCCCGCCGAAGCTCGCGACTTCGTCGCAGTGCTTGCGCATGCTCGTGGAGAGGTCGGGGAACGTCCTCTTGAGCTGGTCGTAAGCCGTCTGCTCCATCTGCATGCAGCCGTCCATCGTGCTCTCGGAGAAGGCCCCGCCGAAGGCCGCGACCTCGCGGCAGTGCGCCTTCACGTCGTAGCGCGGGAGCGACTGGGCAGTGACCGGATGAGACTGGAGCGACGCGAGCAAGGCGCCCGCGAGCAGAACGGTTTTCTTCATGGTGGTTCCCGGGGCCGACAGGCGGCTCGGCTGCAATGATACATTGCAAGGGTATCGCGCTACAACGCGTCGCTTCTCGCAATCCACCGACGCGGTTATCGGCTGGTGACCGCCGCCCCGGAGTCGCTATCGCCTCCCGCATCCAGAAGCTAGGTACGATACTCGTCTTAGCCGCCCTTACTGTTCATCCTCTCTCGCTGATCCTTATGGATCCTTATCGGCAGTTCGTGGACGGGCATGATCTGATTAAATCCTTCCATGAGGTTCGCGGCCATTTTGTCCACGATCCCGGTCAGCCGCATCACGTCCCCCATGGACTCCGTGACGTGCTCGCCTAGCCGGACCGATGTGTCGCCGCTGTCCTCGAGATACTTCGCGTCGATGATGCCGTCGTTATGCTCGTGGACGTGTCGGCGGTGGAACATCAGGCGGGCGTGCGCTTGGTCTCCGCCGTCGACCTTTCTGAAAATGTCGATGCCGAAGTGACCCTTCAGGTCTTCGGAGACCGACGCGAGCTGGGAAAAGTTCGCGTCCTTCCAGCGAGAGCGGCGCACGTGGACCATCCTTACGTGAAGTAAGAGCTGCTGCGCGATTCGCCTTCCCAAACTGTCGAACTTTGAGACCAGATCTTTCAGCCCGGAGATCGGCGACCCGCCCTCCGACAGCCTCTTGCGGATGCCCGTGATGTCCGCGCGAAGCATGGCTATGTCGTTGCGGGTGCCGCACGTCGAGCAATAGCCGAAACGACCAAGGATGTTGTTCGTCATCCCGCACTCGTCGCACTTAAACTTCGACTGCTGCTCGGTCTCCACGAAGAATTCGGGGGGCGCGGGCGTCTGTCCATCGTCTGAAGAGTAATATTGCTCCAACAGGTCCTTGACGTAGACGCTGTATTTTCCTGACTTCCGGTGGTTCGTCACCTGAGCATGGACCGCGCACACCGCTTCGACGTAAGCCTCCTGGGCCTCGCTCAGGCACTCCCATGCCTCGGAGTGCTTCCCGCAGTAGGGACACACGGCGGCGGCGACGAGTCCGGGGGCTTCAGTTCGCCAGTACCAGGTGCAGTGAGGGCAGCGCCTCGCCCACATCGAGAGCTGGTCGCTCCCTAGCACCACGGTCATCGCGCTGGGATGCGGCCGCACGTTGTCCGCCCTGCCGAAGTGGTAAGAGCCGACGGGGATTCCGGGAGGGATCGCCCAGATGCCGAACATGGAAAAGGGGGTCGGAGCCGAATGCGTCGCGCCGCTTGAGACGAAGACCTGTTCGCCCTCGACATGAACTTCGAAGGTTACCGAGAAGTCGGTGAACGGGAGGCTCCGGTACTTCTCTTCCATAGGGGCGCTCCGTTTCGCCTGCCACGGGCCAACCGTCCGACGACGGACAAGGCACGTCGCGCGGTCGACGAACACGGATCGAAGACGGCTGCGGCGAGGGGATCGCGCGGTGCCGGGCCATGCTCGAAAGGCTACCGCTCGCGGCCTGAGGGCCGCGTTGTAGGGATTCTGCGATCTACCTACAACGCGCCTCAGGCCGCCCCTCGCCGTTCCCCCGCGCCGCACCAGACGACCTAAGCAGACCGCGCTTAGAGTTCCTTTCAAACCCCAACCTGGCAGGCGCGCTATCGCGGCAGCAGCCGAGCGCGGTTTTCCACGAACAACGCTCTCAGCCGCTCGCACGCGACTAGCCCCTCAACGATGACGTCTTCCTGATCCGAAGGGTCCGTCCTGAAGTCGAGAAATCGAGTAGCGACCCTAACGCTCGCCGACTTCGATGCCTGCACGACCGACATCCCCGGTCCAAGGATCCCCTCGCAGCGTTGCGCGAGGTCAGCCTCGAGCGTCGAGGCGAACTGGAGGTCCGCCTGTCCGCGCTCGGCCTTCCAGACGAGCACGACGTCCTTCACGCCAGAGAGCCCCTCTGCCGATCTGAAGTAGGGCCAAACGCTGCGGCTGGGTTTGCCTCCAGCGACCGCGAAGCGGAACTGTGGCACGACGCGCTTTCCGACAGCCTCGATCAGCTTCCAGGTCGCGGTGACCGCCTCGTCCTCGGTCATGACATAGCCGGACCGATGCTGCGCGACCGCGGCGACGACCGCGTCTAAGAAGAAAGTGGACCGGGGGTCGCGCTCACGGCCTAGCGCATCGGCGACTTCTTCATAGGAGACGCGGATGTCGAAGTCCTCAGCACCGGGACGGTTGAGGTAGTCTCTGGGCGCAACAAGGACGGTGACGACGATCGCGCCCTCCGCCTCCGCAGCCCACCTCGCCGCGCGCGTGCGGTAGCGGAGCTGCTGCTCGGGCTGGAACCCCGCCGCGATCTTGTTCTCTACAAGCGCCACGACCTTGCGCCCACCCGCTTCGTAGGAGACGACAAGGTCGCTCTCTCCGCTCTCATCGGAGATGGACACCCAAGCTCCCTCAAAAGTGGCTACGCGACCGCAGATCTTTTCGCCGAATGTCGAAGCGACTTCGCCCCTCGCGTGAAGCTCGGAGCATAGCAAAAGATCGACGTCACGCTCCCGCAGCCAACCTAAGGGGCTGCGGTCGAACACGGCCAACAATGGTCCTGGCACGGTGCCTCCACTTTCAGGTCCGCTGAGCTGGATTGCGCCAAAAAAATACTCGAGCAATCCGTGATCTGCGCCATTCGTTGCCGATCGGTTGAACGCTCCGCGTCGCCTAGGCGAGCTTTTGAGTCTGTCACCAATGTGAATTAGGGAGGTAGCTCGCTGCAGTCCGTTACGCGGTCATGCTAATGGGTAAGGATCAATTGAGCGCTCGCGCAAGACACCTCCTACTGCCTCTGGCAGGATCGCGCGCGCATCGCCGCTCGCTGCGATCTGTGATTGAAGACAAGCCATTCTCGAGAGTTCCAGGCACCCATGTCCGACCTTTCTGACCTGATCCTGTCTCTGACGCCCGAAGACGGTTCTTCCATCGGTAACGGCGCAATGCTGGCGCTGGTGCGCGAGCAGATGCCCGATGTCGACGATGGCGATTATACCGCGGCGCGCGACGCCCTGATCGACAATGGGATCTTGGGAC
The DNA here is from genome assembly GCA_003241695.1 of Ancylobacter novellus. Taxonomy (GTDB): domain Bacteria; phylum Pseudomonadota; class Alphaproteobacteria; order Rhizobiales; family Methylopilaceae; genus Methylopila. Next base: position 255,910 of record QFPN01000006.1, read on the forward strand.
GAGGCAGGGGGCGTGGCGGGTCAATCTTCCGTCTTCTCGACGATTCGGAAGATGCCGATGAAAGCGACGATGTGGACGACGACGGCGACGATGAGGACTTTGAGCTAACCCACACTCAAGAAGTCACGCCGCGTCAACGACGACCCAAGGCCGCAAAAAAGGTGGCTCGCAGGTCGGGCGAAGCTGTAGAGGTGCTGAGCTATCGCCACGGCGAGAAACGTGTGAACAACCCCGAAGTCGGGATGGTCCACGCCAGTACGGACCCCGATGGCGAGAAAACAAACTGGGCATACGATCCGCATCTCGACCCGGTACTAAACTTTGATTTTAATCGTTCTGGGATAGAGAAGCTAATCGACGAGGCGCTTGCATCTGCTGATCTCGATGCAATGCACAACGCTCTGACAGAATTAAAGCGACTTCAGGCGCCTTATCTGAACTGGACGGGGAAAGCGGAGCGAACGACATTTGAGGTCGATACCGTTTCGCTTCATGTCCATGAACGGGTTGATCCAGCAACAATTCTAGCCAACGCAGCAAAGTTGCTGAAGGGAAAGGACGCCGCGGCACAGTGGCGGCAGCTAGGACTGTTTGCCGCCCCCTTCGAGAATCTACCGCTTCGCCAGGCACTTGACTTTTACAAGCACGAGAAAGGTTGGTCGAATCGATTAGTGGCAGGTGACAGCCTCCTAGTTATGAACTCGTTGCTGACCAAGGAGAGCATGGGCGGCAAGGTACAGGCGATCTACATCGACCCGCCATATGGAATTAGATACGGGTCGAACTTTCAACCATTCACGAATAAGCGCAATGTAAAAGATCGATCGGACGATGATCTAACTCAGGAACCTGAGATGATCAAAGCATTCCGTGATACTTGGGAACTCGGCATTCACTCCTATCTTACTTATTTGCGCGATAGATTGCTAACTGCCCGCGAACTTTTGGCCGAAAGTGGTTCGGTGTTTGTGCAAATCTCGGAAGAAAATGTTCATCTCGTCCGTGGTATTCTCGACGAAATATTTGGATCCAAAAATTTCTTCGCAGATATTATTTTTGTTAAGGCTGGAGCACTTGGAGCAGCGCAGCTACCGAGGCGAAACGACTATATAATATGGTACGCCAAAGATAAGGCCAAAGCTAAATACCATCAGATATTTATTGAGAAAGACGCCGAAGAAGATATCGGCGCGTACCGCCTCGTTGAAGAAACCAGTGGAGCGGTCCGCGGCCTAAAATCGAGTGACGATTTACGTGAAGTAAGGCCGCTACGCCATGTCTTGATGACCAAACCAGGCCCTGGGCAGAAGTATGATTATGAGTTCCAAGGGCGAACTATAGACTCCGGCGACCGCTGGTGGGGCTTCCCCCCTGAGAGCATGCCGCGCCTCGTGAAATCAGGGCGCATTGCGCCGAGTGGTAGGGATAGCAAGCGCTACCTTGACGACTTCCCAGCAAGCTATCTGTCTAATCTCTGGATTGATACCGCAACAGGCAGCGGCATGGGGAAAATCTATGTCGTCCAGACAAATGACAAAGTTGTCGAACGCTGCCTCTTGATGACCACAGACCCCGGCGATCTAGTGCTTGATCCGACCTGCGGTTCCGGCACAACCGCTGTCGTCGCCGAGAAATGGGGGAGACGCTGGATCACCTGCGACACGTCCCGGGTCGCGATTACTCTCGCCAAGCAGCGGCTGATGACCGCCAGCTTCGATTACTACAGCCTACGCTATCCGGATGAGGGACTGACGGGGGGATTTGTGTACGAGACGGTGCCGCACATCACGCTGAAGAGCATCGCCAACAACCCCGATATCGACACCATCTACGCAGAGGAACATCCAAAAATCACGGCAGCGCTGACAAAGCTGAATGCCGCGCTCACAGCCGCCCGTCCAAAGCCCCTCAAACCTGGGCAAGGCGCGCGCAAGGGTAAGCCTGTGGATTTCACCAAAGGCGACACCCTGTATGAATGGGAGGTGCCGTTCGACTGGCCAGCGGACTGGCCGGAACCTGCGCGATCGCCCTTCGAAGCCTTTCATACCGCCCGGCAGACAATGCAGCGTCGCATTGACCAATCCATCGCCGATCATGCTGAACAGGAAACGCTTTACGACAAGCCTTCCAAGGACTCGAACAAGCTCCGCATCTGCGGGCCCTTCTCTGTCGAAGCGGTTCCGGCACCGACCGTCCTTTCGCTTGACGAAAGCATGTCGCCGCAAGAGGCCGATGAAAGCGTAGCCCGTTCTGGTGAAACCTCGCGTCAGGCAATGTGGCGCGACGAGCTCCTCAAGACGGGTGTGCGCGGTAAAAATGGAGCAACGCTCCGTTTCGCTGAGTTTGAAACCGTGCCCGGGCTGAAGCACATCCATGCCACCGGATCATTAGCAGAAACAGGCGAGCAGGTGGAACTCGCGTTGACTGAGGCCGAAACCCTGCGGCCATCGCCCAAATTCATCCTGTTCTGCGCCTTTACCTTCGACCCCGAGGCCGCGAAGGACATCGACGAGGTCAACTGGCCGGGCGTGACCCTCCTGAAAGCGCAGATGAATACAGACCTTTTGACCGAAGATCTGAAGAAAGGCCGTAGTTCCAACCAGTCTTTCTGGCTGATGGGCCAGCCGGATACGGAGCTACGTAAACGCAAGGACGGATTGTGGGAGGTCGAAGTCAATGGCTTCGACTATTTCGATCCACGTAAAGGCGATCTGGTTTCCGGCGGGACAAAGCAGATCGCCATGTGGTCGCTGGACGTGGACTATGACAATCGCTCCCTGATGCCACACCAAGTATTCTTCCCAATGGCAGATGCAAAGGGCGGCTGGAATCGCCTGCGCAAGACTGTGCGCGCCGAACTAGACGAAGATTTGTTGGAGCAGTTTCACGGGACCGTCTCGCTGCCTTTTGCAGCAGGCGAGAACCGACGTGTCGCGGTCAAAATAGTGGACGACCGGGGGATCGAGTCGATCAAAATTATGCCGCTCGAAAGCTGATTTGACATGTCCCTGATCATCAATTCGCCATTCGTTTGCCCCGAGCAGCATTGGATCGAAAGCAAAAGCGGAAAGCTTGAAATCAAGCCATCGCGACGGCCCGCGAGTTATGAGATTTTCGACGCACGTAACAACACCAAACGCACCGAAGAATTAGGCCTGGTAAACACGATCCGGGCACGCGTAGATCAATGGCGGAACGACGGTTGGCCGGGCGTCACGATCGTCACCCGCAAACTACTCGAGCACTGGAACGACGGCAGCGCGCGACAGCACCAGTTCTATTTTTGTCAGATCGAAGCTATCGAGACATTGATCTGGTGGGTGGAAGGTGCCGAAGCCTACAAGCAGGGCATTGCAATTCCTGGCGATGGCGGCTCGTGGGAGCGCCTGTGCAACAAGATGGCGACAGGTGCAGGCAAGACTACGGTGATGGCGATGATCATCACTTGGCAGGTCCTAAATGCCCTGACCTATCCAAAGCGGAACAAGGATTTCAGCCGCGCCGTCTTTATAGTCGCGCCGGGATTGACCGTGAAGGAACGCCTTCGCGTCCTGATGCCAAGCGAAGGAAGCTACTACGACGAATTCAATTTGTGCCCGTCGGAGGCTCTGCGTCAAAAGCTGAATCACGCAGAGGTTTTGATCGAAAATTGGCACACATTGATGCCGCTGAAGGACAAGGAGCGATTGGTCATAAAGAAGGGGCGCGAGTCCGCGGAAGCCTTCACACGACGCGTGCTCGGCAACCTCGCCAGACATAAGAATATCATCGTCATCAACGACGAAGCGCACCATGCATATCGTAAGCCACCCGAAGTAAAGATCAGCAAAAAAGCGGCGGAGGAGCACGGCATCGACCTGGACGAGGCGACTCGATGGATAGAAGGTCTTGACCGTATCCATAATACTCGGAGTATCCAGCGGTGCTTCGACCTCTCGGCCACGCCTTTCGCTCCCACTGGAAAGAAGAGCACCGAAACAGCGCTGTTCGATTGGATCGTGTCAGATTTCGGCTTGAATGATGCGATCGAGGCGGGACTGGTTAAAACGCCACGCGTTGTTGTCCGTGACGATGCCATCCCAAATGCTAAGACGCTGCGATCAAAACTTTACCACATCTACCGTGATCCATCCGTTTCGGAAGATCTAAACCGAGCTAAAGCGCAGCCGCATGAGGCTCTACCGAAGCTGGTCCAAGACGCTTACACCCTGCTCGGTGCCGACTGGCGCGAAGCTCGGGCGAAGTGGCTTGAGGCTGGGCATCACTCTCCGCCCGTCATGCTTACGGTGTGTAACCGGACGGAGACGGCCGCTCGCGTAGAGAACTACTTCAACAAGGGCGATGCTCATTGGCCGGAGCTACACGCGCCGACGCGTACGCTTCGGGTGGACTCCAAAGTGATGGAGAAAGCGGAAATCGGAGAGACTGCTTCATCCGACAAGGACTACGAGGCGCATCTTAAAGCTATCATCAACGCCGCACGTATCCCTGAGAACAGCCGGGAACGGCTCCTCGCATTAAAAAAGGAGGAGTTGCTGCGTGAGATCGTGGACAACGTCGGAAAGCGGAACGGAGCGGGTCAGGATCTGCAGAATGTCACATCCGTGGCGATGCTGTCGGAAGGGTGGGACGCCAAAAACGTGACGCACATCATGGGGTTGCGGGCTTTCACGTCACAACTTCTGTGCGAACAGGTCGTCGGCCGCGGTCTGCGTCGGGTGTCGTACGACAGGGATGAGGACGGCTTGTTCCTTCCTGAATATGTGAACGTCTTCGGCGTGCCGCTCTCGATCTCCGAAACGGGCGAAGGGGGAGAGCCTCCACCGCCCCCGAAGCCAACCACGCAGATCGAGGTACTACTCGATCGAGCTCATCTGGAACTGCGCTGGCCGAATGTGTTGAGGATCGAAACGGTTGTCAGGCCGCTGCTCATCATTGATTGGGCGACTGTACCTCCGCTGATGCTCGATCCCGCTGGCACACCAATCAGTGCGGACCTCGCGCCTGCTCTAGGCGGCGCGACTGACATGAGCAAAGTGACCGCGATTGACCTCGAAAAGCTTCCAGACGGATTTCGTCTACAGCGGCTTGTTTTCCAGGCCGCTCGGAAGGCGCTCGAAGAGCTCAGCCATGGCTTTACTGGCACCCGCGAGTACCTTGCGGCGCAAATGGTCAGGATTGTCGAGGCCTTCCTTAAGTCCGACCGCATCTCAATCCCCTCTTTGTTTCACTCCGACCCTCTCCGGCGACGAATACTTATCGCGCTCAATATCGATCTCGTTGTGCAGCACGTGCTGAAATATGTGTCCGAGCGCAATGCGGAACGTCTAACGCCAGTTTTCGATGAAGAAAATCCAATTGGCGCAACGGGCCAGATGCGCACCTGGTACACCAGCAAGCCATGCACTTCGACGATCAAGTCCCACATCAGCCATATGGTTGCGGACTCGGGATGGGAAGGACACGCAGCTAACATCTTCGAAAAGAACGAAGACGTCTCAGCGTATGCGAAGAACGACCATATTGGTTTTCAAATCTACTATATGTGGGCAGGCTCTAGGCGCCGATATCTGCCGGATTTTCTTATAAGTCTTAAGAATGGAACGATCCTTGCGCTGGAAATCAAAGGAACTGACAGTCCACAAAATGTTGCCAAGCGAGATGCGTTGGCCGAATGGGTTAAGGCCATTAATTCAGCGGGCGGCTTCGGCCACTGGGCTTGGGATGTGGCGTTCAAGCCAAGCGCCATTCAAGACATCATCATGAAGCACTCGGCGGTGCCTGAACCTGCGGCTTAGCGGTCAGCGACCGTCATGCGGCCCTTCTCCTCGAACCCCGTTTGGGCATCGTCGCGACATACGCAGTCCACACCGCATCGAGGTTTAGGCCGCCGTCTATCGCTTCTCGGACCCGTCGCACCGCTTTCTCAGAAAAACGTCGAGGCTTCTGCTTGTCCGACAGAACGAACTCTCTGGAGCATTCCGCATCAGCATCCAAGCCAAGATGGGCCCGAACCGCAAAGCTGCGGTTTGGTGTTAACCGCACTCGGCGCGCGAGCTGCGTCGCCGTGTATGGGTAACGGTTCAGCATGTCGACCTCGCGGATTGCGCCAGCCTCCGATGGATCGTCGCCGGCGGCAATTCGTACAGGAGCGCCCTCCTTTTTCGTGAATCGCACTTTTACGGTCGGCCCTTCGCCAGACTTGTCCATCTGGACGGTGGCAAGGCGAGGGAAAACAACCCCGATACCTTTGCCATCACGCACAGCTTTCTCAATGCGATCCACGTCGCGCTTAGTGATGCTGACGCCTTCCTTTACCAAACCTTCCATAGCAAGCAGTGCGCGGATCCTGCCTCGCGCCTCGTCCCTGCGACGGTTCCCAGGCTTCAGCAATCTGCCGATGAGCTCGTATTCGCGGTCAATCAAGAAATCAAAGTCGTTGATGGGCAGGGTCGACACAGGAAGGACCCGCCCTGGTATGTGGGCGTTTAGGTCGTCACCAAGCTTGCGCTGAAGGTATGCATCAAACGCGGTGATCAACGCCCTGGTCTGGAGGAAAAGGATCTCCTCTTCGACGAAGACGAACCAATGTTGTGCCTCGTCACGCAAAGCGTCGACCGTCCGAAACACCCCGGCCTCGCTCTCGGTGAGGTCGTGGTTCGCAACGCAAAGATTGAGGCAACGCTTGAAGCCGATCGAGGTGCTGCTTTTCTTGTCGAACACCTGAAACTGCGCCTGCCGCATGACGGCTTTCAGCAACATCTCCGAGGCGTGCTGGAGGTGCAGCAGGACGGAGTCAACGCGGCCGGAGTCATCGTAGGAATTGAAGGTCGCCATCGCCGTCCGCAACGAACAGATGGCTTTCCCCTTCAGTATCTTGGCGTCGCGCTTAAGCGCCATTCTAGCTCCGCCGATTCGAGGACGGCACCATTCTAGTTGTCCGGAGGCCGGGTTGCGCGTCGCCGCTCTACGCTCTCCCCAACTTCGCCCAGCTACGAGCTTTCAGCCAGACGGCTGACTTTGCCGGGCCCGCCCCCGGCGGTAGCCCGGAAGGAATGCGGACCCTCGTAAACGCGAACAGGCGCCTCTTGGGCGCCTGCCGCTGGTATGAGGGGGTGAGAAGTCCTACGACGCCTCGACCCCGGCCACGGCCTGCGATACCGCTCCGGTCGACTGACCGATCGACAGCCGCCGCCAGCCGTCGGGATCCTCGGTTTCCCGGGCGATGGTCTCGAACGCATCGTGTTCGGCCGCGGCCTCGTCCTTCTCCTCCTGCCGGGCGAGGCGGTAGACCGCGAGCCTGGCGAAGTCCTCGTTCGTCGGCGAGGCCTCCCACGCAGCCACGAGGGCGCGCTCGATGCGCTCTCCGACCCAGCGGATCATGGGAACGGGCATGCTGTTGCCCATCAGCTTCGACCGCGCCGTGTCGGAGAGCATGACCCCCTTCATCGGAACCTCGGTCCACTGGCCCGAGAAGCCAAGCAGCCGCTCCTCTTCCGCGACCATGGTCTTGCGCAGCACCGGGCCGTCGGTGGTCTGGTAGGCGACGTAATTCATCCGCCCGCCGGCCGAGGCCCGGGCCGTGATCGTCGGGAACAGGCCCTCGCGGACCGTCTCGCCGTCGACCACGCCGAAAACGGGGCCGACGATGGTCTCCGTCCTCAGGCGGGGGATCCGGTATCGGAAACCGGGCTGCCGAGGACGATCTCCATCGCCGCCTGCGGCATGGGCTTCCCGCGCCGCGTCGAGCGCTTGATGATCGAGGCCTTCGCCTTCGCACTCGGCAAGGACATCGAAGGCGTCGACCGCGGGGTTACGACTTGCGACAACGATGACGCGGTCGCGGACCGAGGCGAGGCCGAAGTGTTGGGCGCCGAGGCGTCGCCACGCGACAGAACGGCGGGGTCCATACACCACACCGCAGTCCGTCCATTTCTTCCCTGCAGGCTGAAGCGGACCCCCTTCTTCCCCGGCCAGTCCTGCCAAGAGGCAGCCGAAGGCGTTGTCGCGTCCGACGACGAGGACGCCGGGGACGTTTTCCCAAACAAGGATTTCGGGGTCGAGATCATCAACTAGCTCCACGTATCTGAGGGTGAGGCGGCCGCGGGGGTCGGAAAGCTCGCCCCGCTTGCCAGCTATCGAGAAGGCCTGGCAGGGGCTGCCCCCTATGAGGACGTCGATCCGGCCGGCCCGGCGGGCGCGGTCGGCGAAGTCGACGGCCGTCACGTCGCCGAGGTTAGCGGCCTCGGGGACGCGCTCGGCAAGGACGGCGCAGGCCGTCGGCTCGACCTCCGCGACCCAGCGCGTGCGCCATCCGAGCGGTCCCCAGGCCGCGCTCGCGGCCTCCACGCCGCTGAAGAGGCTTCCGAAGTTGATCATGCGAATCCTTTCCCCGAGTCCTTGACGCGAGCCCTACCCGGGGACCTCCGAAGGGCCCGTTCAGGGGGTCCGTAAAATTCGAGACATTCCGGCCAATCCACACACGGTTCGACGTTTCGTGTGTGGATTGGCGCATTTCGGCGATTCTCCCACGCAGGGGCGTCGCCGTGGCAGAATCGCCGAATTCAGGCGGCCCAGAGCCGCCCGTCGGTCCAGCCGCGGCGGCCGTTCCGGCGCTCGAAGGACCAGCAGTTCCCCGAGTCCAGCGGCTCCCACTCGGTCGCCCAGACCCGGCCGACCTGCCGCACCGCGAGGCGGCCGCGCTCGCCGTCGAGCATCTCGACCTGCGCCTCGATCTTCCGCGGCCCGGAGTAGCCGGCCGACAGCACCCGGCGGATCCCGAGCGGGACCCCAGCGGGAAGCTCGGCGTGTAGCGCCGCGAGGACCACGGCCTCGGCGCGGCCGCCGGCCGGGGCCTCGAGGCCGCGCATCTCGGCGATCGCGTCCGCCCGTCCCCGGGCCTCGTCGCGCCTTGCCCCGCGGGCGATCATCACCCCGGTCTCAAGCTCGCCGAGGTCGACGGTCGCCGCGGCATGGACCACGCGGATCTCGCCACCCTCGCGGGACGCGACCCAGCAGCCCCTGTCGTCGGCGTGCGCGATGGCGCTCCCGAGGTCATCCCAGCCGCAGACGGGCGGACGGGCGCAGAAGAGGTCGCACGCGTCGCGGACCTCGTAGCGGCCCCAGTCCCTCGATCTCTTCATGGCGCTCTCCCGTCGGCCGCCCCCGCGACCTCGGGACAAGCATGTGCCGCCGGCGGAACTCGCACGAGTCCTTCTGGATCCATTCCCGCCGGCGGCGCACCTCTGGAGCGTCAACAGGGGGAGACACGGTGAACATCAAGGCAATCATCTCGGCCGTAGTCGAAGCGGCGAAGACCATCGCGCAGGCCGTCACGACGACCGTCCGATGGGCGTGGAACGGGACGCGCTGGGTCGCGGAGACCGTCGTCAACGCCCCGATCGACATGCTCAAGGGCGCCATGGGCCTCGGGCAGGGCGTCGCGCCGTCCCCGGCAGGCCCCCGCGGCGAGGGCGAGGACCACGACGCGGCGGTGGAGCGCGTCCACGACGCCCTCGACCGCGTCGGCCGCTCGCGGCTGACCTCCGCCTCGATGGCCGCCGGGATCGACCCCGAGCTGCCCGCGGGGCGCGCCGTCCACGCCTACGCCTCGGCCGACCCGCACGTCCGCGACCTCGTCGACCTCAAAGCCCTGTCGGCCGACCAGATGGCCTGGCTCAGCGGCCTCGTGGAGACGGAGCTGACCCGGCTCGCGGTGGCCGGCCCCGAGGCGTGCGAGCGCCACCTCGCGGGCGACAGGACCGGGCTGACGGGCGTTCCCGCCGTCCCGGCCGAGGAGCCCGGCGAGGAGCCGGAGGTTCAGGAGGACACGCCGCTCGCCCGGCGCATCCGCCAGCAGCTCGAGCAGCGGCAGGGACCGAGGCCGTCTTGGGCGTGAGCCGCCGGCCGCATATCTTCGACCCATCGGCGCAGATCGACTGAGGCCCCCGGGCCGTGAGCGCCGCTGCCGCCGGGTTGCACCCCGGTCACTTGCCTAGAGCTGTAGGCCCTCCGCCTTTCTGGGGTTTGGCTTCGTCGAGGAAGGGGCGGCTCCGGCCGCCCCGTTTCGTTTCCGTCAACCATCCCCTCAGGTCCCGGGCTCGCGAGGCGACCCGAACCGGGTATGATCGAACCCATGCCGCTCATCGACCAGAACGAACGCGCGGCCGTCGCGTCACAGGCCGAACTCCTCGGCCTCGCCAAGCTCTGCGAGGCCGACAACTCCGTGGTCGTCACGGGGCTGACGGCGGCCGCGCTGCGCGGCTGGACGACGGCGGCGACCCACACGCGCCACGTCGCGGTCCACCCGATGGGCGCGGGCAGGCTCCCCAAGGGGACCGTCGCGCTGCTCGACGAGGACCCGCTCTGGCGGCACCAGAAGCTCCACGACAGCCGCGGCCGCCTCTACCGCGTCGCGGATCCCGTGCGGACGCTAGTCGACCTCGCCGCGAGCGACTGCGACCCGTTCCTCGTGGCCGAGTCCTTCGCGGCCGGCCGGGACGAGGTGCGGCACGAGGAGGTGATGGAGTTCGCCGAGGCCCGCTCCAAGGAGCTGGCCTTCCGCGTCCGGGGACTGCTCGCCGCCGGCTGATCTGGATCCTTTCGGCCGCCGGCCGAATCCTTCCTCCCATGGGCCGCGGGGGCGGCCCGGGGGAGGCTTCCATGACCGACATCTCGCTGGGCGACCGCAACGCGGAGCGCATCAAGCAGACTGGCCGCGCCCACGGCATCGACAACCTGCACCTGTTCAGGATCACGTCGGCGACCTGTCTCACGGCTCGCTTCGGCGCCGTCGACGAGGACGACCGCATCGCGGTCAAGGGCGGGATGCTGATGTGGTATCAGGCGGAGACGAGGGGCGACGCCCGCCCGACCACCGACATCGACATCCACTTCTACGAGGACATCGCACCCGAAGAGGTGAAGGATCTGATCCGCCGCGCCGTCGAACTCGACGCGGGCTACGGCATGTCGCTCGAACTGGTGTCCATCGGCGACCTGAAGCACAGCGGCGACCACCCCGGGCTCCGCGCCAAGTTCATCGCCTCGTGGGGCCGGACGAAGGTCCACTTCCACTGCGACATCGGCTTCGGCGGCCGCCCCGACCCGAACATGAAGCGGGTCCGGTTCGAACCCTTCGTGAAGGGGCTGCCCGGCGGCTCGATCATGATGGTGCCGTTCGAGACGGTCTACGCCGAGAAGCTCCACGCCGTGACGATCTTCGGCTCCGACAACACGCGGATCAAGGACCTGCACGACCTCGCCGTCCTCGGCCGCCGCGGCCTCGACCCGCAGCGCCTCGCCGAGGCCGTGGAGCGGACCTTCGAGGACCGCAACACCCCGGTCCCGGTGTCGGGCGCGCTGCTGGCCGGCCTCACGCCGGAATTCGCGGCCTCGAGGCAGGCGCAGTGGGTCGGCTTCCTGAGGGACGCGAACCGCACCGCCGCCATGCCCGCCGCCCTCGTCGACGTGGCAGAGAAAATCGCGTTTGACGCGTCAAACGTGTTTCAGCGCGTCCACGCCATGCATGGGCTGGCGGCAGGCTACCGCCCGGCGGCCTGATCCAGCAAGGCCTCGGCGAGGCCGGGGACCTCGTGGACGATGTCCCCGAACCGCTCGACCAGCGCGGCGTATTCCGCGTCGGTCACGACGCCCTCCGGCGCGAGAGAGCGCCCAGCGCCGCGTCGCGCTGCGCGACGGCCCGGCGGAGCTTAATGACCTCGGCCTCGAGGTCGTCGACCCGGTTCTGCGCCGCGCCGTAGAGGCCGATGACGAGCTCGGCGACGTCGGCAAGGTGGACGGCGTTGCCGCGGGCCGCGTCCAGCTCGCCATGCCAGGCCGCGTAGGCCTGCCTGTTGAGGCGGTCATTTGCCTGAGCGGCGATCCCGGAGATGGCGGCGGACATGGCCTGCGCGCCGACGAGGCCGACGGCGGCGCCGCACGCCAGCGCGCCGCGGGTGGCCTGGCCGGGGGTCGTGAAAGCGACGGTCATGGGAGCCTCCTGAAGGCGGGTGAGGTCCGCACCATAGCCGGCCGGAGACGGCCCGGGAGCCCGCCATCCAGGGACACGGTTTACGAAGGGCTCACGGCCTCCGGCTTGTTAGGAACCTTGTGAGGAGATCGCGGCCCGGGGCAGGATCGCGAGATGACCGATCCCTACGCCAGCCGCCGCACTCCGGGCGGCCGTATCGTCACGGTGAACCGCGCCGAGAGTTTCGACCTCGACGGCCGGCCGCGTCGACCCGTCAACGACCGCCTGGTCGCGAACAGCATGAGGCACATGGGCTGCTCCACAGAGCAGGTAGTCCACGTCCTCGGCTACCTGCCTGACCTCACGCTCCCCTACGGCGATCCGCATCCCGGCCGGATCCGTTTCGACCGCTGGGGCTACCACCTGTCCGACACGCACGCCGCCGCCCCAGGCTGGTGACCGCTTCGTCCTTCGTCCTGTCGGCCGGCGGACGTATGTCTGCGGATGATCGCCAAGGTCGCCTTGTCAGTCACCCCAGCCACCAAAGCCGTCGCGGGTCGACGGCTTTGGTGGGGGGTCTGGTCGGAGGTCCAAGAAGTCCGACGATCCGTGACCTCGAAGGCGCGTCCCTATCGGCCCTTGGACGGACCGGGGCGAGCCTTTTAATGCTCGGTCTGTTCCACTTGACCGAGAGTGGTGATTCCGGGCAGAAGGAGCCGCGCCCGAGAGGGCGCAGGAGTGAGCTTGTGAGGAACTTGTTAGGGCGCAGCCCCTTGGACCTCACCAACAAGCGGACATCTCCAAAAACCGTTGAGAAATCAACGGACGCCCGGGTAGCTCAGTTGGTAGAGCAGCGGACTGAAAATCCGCGTGTCGGTGGTTCGAATCCGCCCCCGGGCACCACGCCCTTCGCCAGGCGTTCTGTTTTTCCGCCGCGAAAACGCTCCCTCAGTTCGCCTTGCCGGTCACTGTGCAGCTGAACTGCTGGATGGGGCCGTCCTGGCTGACGGCGGACGCGCGAAGTCGTTCGCCTTTGCGGAAGATGCCGTCGATCGCCTCTGAGGTCGAATAAAACAGGCTGCCGGCGACGCTCTGCGGCGTCATCTGAGCGAGCCGCACGCCGTTCTCGTTCTTCGTGGCGAACAGAACGACGTAATCGACGCGAACGTTCGCCGAGACGAAACACGTGACGTAATTCACGCGCCCGCCGTTCTTGATTCCAGTAGCCGAGAACAGCTTCGTGCAAAGGTTCTGGCCGCACAAAACATCGAAGCTTTTGCGGAAATCCTTGGCGCCGACCGCCGCGGCCGTTCCGAGGTTCCCCTCGCCGTCGATGTCGTCCGCCATCGAAGAGATGACGGTCATGGCCAGCATTCCCGCCGCCAGCGTTCCAAGACGAGCCGCTTGAAACATCGTCTTCTCCATGCAAGAGCCGCTTCTGCGACAAGGATGCGGTTCGGCGATCGGTCGGCGCAATCGTAGAACTACGTAGCCGCCGGCCGGCGCTCGGCACGATTTCGTGGGAAGTCTCCGGTGAAAATTATCGCGCCGTTGCAGGAAACCGTGAATTCTCCGCGGAAGAACGCGCGATGACGACTGCGCCCAAGAACGTCGTCATTGGTCGGGCGCTCGTCGTCGACGACCATCCGATCATCCACGAAGCGCTGAAGCCGCTTCTGCTCGACCGGGGCGTCGGGGCCGTGAGCGCGGCGTTCTCGATGCTTGCAGGCTTCCAGGCTTATCGCCGCGACAGGCCCGACCTCATGATCGTCGACGTCAATCTCGGCGACGACCGTCTCTCGGGAACCTCTCTCATCCGAAGGATCCGCAAACGCGACGCCGCGACGCCGATCCTCGCGCTCAGCTTCTATCCGGCCGCCGCCGTCGAGACGCAGGCGATCGCCGCCGGCGCCTCCGGCTTCGTCGAGAAAAGCAGGAGCCCGGCGGAGATCCTCGACGCCGTGTTCCGCGCGGCCGGCGGCTCGTTCACGTCCGGCCCGCAGACTTCGCGGCGGCCGGCGGACCCTTCCGGCCTGCCCGACATGAACATGCGGGAGATCAAGACGCTCTCGCTGCTGGGGCGCGGCCGCACCTACAAGCAGATTTCCCATGATCTCGGCCTGAGCTACGGGACGGTCGCGGAAATCGGCGCCCTGCTGAAATACCGTTTCAAGGCCCAGAGCCTGCAGGAGCTCGTCCGCATCGCCGCGATGCTGCTGTTCGTGGCCTGAGGCCGCGATCCGGCGCCGCACGGCGGGGCGAGCGTTATTAGAACCGTCTCAGATAAAGCTTCCCGGCCCTTTTGCCCTTCCTTCTGTGGGGCGCTCCGGATCGATCTGAAAGAACGATCGTCGATCCTGCGGCGGACCGTCGTCAGGCTTCGCCTGCGCGCCGGCCGTTTCGCCGGGCGGCGCCGATTGCGAAGCGACCTCGGCGAGCCTGCCTCACAAGAAGCCGGAGGGCGAGGCGCGGAGCCATGGGTTCCGCAAGAGGCGCATCTCCGGTCCCGCCGAAGACAGGGACGAAACCCATGAAACGCATCATCGCAGCCTTCTCGATCGCCGCCGCCGCCGCCGTGACCTTCGGAGCCGCCGCGGCGTGGTCGCAGGACGGCTCGGGCGCTCCGGCGCCGAAAGCCTCGATCGAGCTGCACAACATCGTCACCGGCGAGCCGCTCAGCTTCGAGGACGCCCAGCCTGAGGGCCGCGACACCGACGCGGTCAAGTATTTCCTCAAGACCGGCAAGAATCCCTATGTCGAGGTGGCGTCCTGCCTCCCGCACGGAAAGGACATCTTCTCGACGGCGTGCTCGGGCTGCCACGGCCACACCGGCGAGGGCAAGATCGGCCCCGGCCTCAACGACGCCTACTGGACCTATCCGGAGAACACCACCGACAAGGGCATCTTCGAAACCGTCTATGGCGGCGCCTCGGGACAGATGGGGCCGCAATACGGCAACCTGACCCTCGACGAGATGCTGCTCGCCACCGCCTGGGTCCGGCACTTCTACACGGGCGACGTCTCGAAGGCCGACTGGCTTACGGACGAGCAGAAGAAGACCTTCAAGACCTACAACGAGGACGACCACATCACGCCGACGAGCGACACGCCGGACTGCAAGCCCGCGCTCAAGTGATCAGGGCGCGCTGACGCGGCGCAGCGTCAGGTTGATGCGCCCGCCCTTGGGAAGGAGGGACGAGGTGCCCGGATAGATCCGGTCGACGCCATGGAAGACGAGGCGGGACGGTCCGCCGAACGCCATGGCGTCGCCGGACGACAGGCGGAACGAGCGCGTCGGGTCGGAGCGCTTCAGGCCGCCGATGCGGAACAGCGCCGCGTCGCCGAGCGAGAGCGAGACGACGGCGGCGCCGAGGTCGCGCTCGTCCCGGTCCTGATGCAGTCCCATCCGCGCGTCGGGCGCGTACCAGTTGATCAGGCAGGCCTCGGGCGGGGCGGCGCAGGATCCGAGATCGTCCCAAGCCTCGAGCAGCGTCGCCGGGATCGGCGGCCAGGGACGGCCGGTGACCGGATGCGTCGGCTGGTAGCGGTAGCCGCCGGCCGCGTCCGACACCCAGCCGAGCGGTCCGAGATTGCTCATCCGCACCGAGAACGGTTTTCCGGTCCGCGGCATGGCCGGGGTGAAGAGCGGCGCGAGCGTCAGCGCCTCGCGCAGTTCGTCGAGCAGCGCGGCCTGGGCGTCGGGCGGGAGATAGCCCGGCGCGACGAAGGCGCCGTCGCCGAGCGGAAGGCGGCGGCCGGTCAGTTCGGCCGCCTTGCGAGCACGACGCCGTCGAGCATGTCCATGTCCATGTCCGGCCCGTCGAAGGGGGCGGCGAGGCCCGTGGTGGAGGGGCCGGCGAGCTCCGACGCGACGAGGCGCGAGCGCGCCACGCTCACCTCGATCCAGCCGTTGTCCTGAAAGGCTTTGCGGTAATGCCTCGGGCGGCGCCGGTTCGGCTGGCCGGGAAAGGCGAACAGGCGGTAGATCGGTTCGGGATAGCGGTAGATGTTGTTCGGGTCGCGGTCGCGGATCCAGCGCGAATGGGTCTGGAAGTCGACGATGTGCAGCGCCTGGCAGCCCGGCCGCGCGACGCGCGAGCAGTCGGCGATCGTGCGGTCGATGTCGTCATAGTGCTCGAAGGCCGCGCAGCTCACGATCAGGTCGAAGCTGCGTCCGCCGCACAGGCGCGGCACGTCGAAACCGCGTCCGACCGCATAGGTGAAATGCTCGCTCGCCCGCGAGCGGACGATCGCGCGGGCGCGCTCGACGTCGTCGGGCGACACCTCGCCGTCCGGCAGGCAGTCGAGCACCAGCTCGTGAAAGTCCGGCGTCTCGCGGGCCGCGAGCGGGAAGGCGTCGACCGCATGATAGGAGCGCGCGCCATGGGCGAGGAAGATCGCCCCTGTGCCGCGCGAGGATCCCGGGCAGAGTTCGAGCACGTCCTTGCCCGCGATCTCGAAGTCGCCTGGCAGGAAGCGCATCCAGGACTCGAAGACGTCATGCACGTATTCGATCCGCGCCCCGAGGTCGTCGGCCGAAATCGGGTTCGGCGTGGAATAGCCGCGCAGCTTGTCCTTCGACCAGGCGAGCGTCATGAAGCCCAGCCCGAGCGCGTACATGGCGGCGTTGCGCAGATGGTGCGTCACGTCGTTGTCCTCGCCGGATGCCATCGATCGGAGGACAATTAGAATTTTACGAAAGCTTGAAAAAGCGGGATCTCCGCCGGCGGTGAATCAAGTCGTAACCCGGCCGGCGAATCCGGCGCCTATCCACGCGCCGGACGCCGGGTCTTCCTCACGCCCGCGTCATCGTCCGTCTTGCGGCTGGAATTTGGCGTCCTTATATACCCGCCGATCCGCGGAACCCGCGGAAATTCAAGGGACCGAAGGGTTGCGGGAGGGTTTTCGGGCCCTTCCGCATGGCCGCTTCGGGGCCGTTCCGGTCCGCTTCAGCGAATGAGGGCATGAGATATGGGAAAAGTCATCGGCATCGATCTCGGAACCACCAATTCCTGCGTCGCCGTCATGGACGGTTCGACGCCGAGGGTGATCGAGAACTCTGAAGGCGCGCGCACCACGCCGTCGATCGTCGCCTTCGTGGACGGCGGCGAGCGGCTCGTCGGCCAGCCGGCGAAGCGCCAGGCGGTGACCAACCCGGACAAGACCTTCTTCGCGGTGAAGCGCCTCATCGGCCGCCGCTTCGACGACCCGATGGTCGAGAAGGACAAGAAGCTCGTCCCCTACAAGATCGTAAAGGGCGACAACGGCGACGCCTGGGTCGAGGCGGACGGCAAGGCCTATTCGCCGTCCCAGATCTCCGCCTACATCCTGCAGAAGATGAAGGAGACGGCCGAGGCCCATCTCGGCCAGAAGGTCGACCAGGCGGTCATCACCGTCCCGGCCTACTTCAACGACAGCCAGCGTCAGGCCACGAAGGACGCCGGCAAGATCGCCGGCCTCGAGGTCCTGCGCATCATCAACGAGCCGACGGCGGCGGCGCTCGCCTACGGCCTCGACAAGAAGACCTCCGGCACGATCGCGGTCTATGACCTCGGCGGCGGCACCTTCGACGTGTCGATCCTCGAGATCGGCGACGGCGTGTTCGAGGTGAAGTCGACCAATGGCGACACCTTCCTCGGCGGCGAGGACTTCGACATGCGCCTCGTCAGCTACCTTGCGGACGAGTTCAAGCGCGAGCAGGGCATCGACCTGCGCAACGACAAGCTCGCGCTCCAGCGCCTCAAGGAAGCGGCCGAGAAGGCCAAGATCGAGCTGTCGTCCGCGACCCAGACCGACATCAACCTGCCGTACATCACGGCCGACGCCTCCGGTCCGAAGCATCTCGCGCTGAAGCTCACCCGCGCGAAGTTCGAGAGCCTCGTCGACGACCTGATCCAGCGCACGATCGAGCCCTGCAAGGCGGCGCTCAAGGACGCCGGCGTCTCGGCCGGCCAGATCGACGAAGTCATCCTCGTCGGCGGCATGACGCGCATGCCGAAGGTCACCGAGACCGTGAAGCAGTTCTTCGGCAAGGAGCCGCACAAGGGCGTCAACCCGGACGAGGTCGTGGCCATCGGCGCGGCGATCCAGGCCGGCGTGCTGCAGGGCGACGTCAAGGACGTGCTGCTGCTCGACGTGACGCCGCTCTCGCTCGGCATCGAGACGCTCGGCGGCGTGTTCACGCGCCTGATCGACCGCAACACCACGATCCCGACCAAGAAGTCGCAGACCTTCTCGACCGCGGAAGACAGCCAGAACGCCGTCACCATCCGCGTGTTCCAGGGCGAGCGCGAGATGGCGGCGGACAACAAGATCCTCGGCCAGTTCGACCTCGTCGGCATTCCGCCGGCGCCGCGCGGCGTGCCCCAGATCGAGGTCACGTTCGACATCGACGCCAACGGCATCGTCAACGTGACGGCGAAGGACAAGGCGACCAACAAGGAGCAGCAGATCCGCATCCAGGCCTCGGGCGGCCTGTCGGACGCCGACATCGAGAAGATGGTCAAGGACGCCGAGGCGAACGCCGAGGCCGACAAGAAGCGCCGCGCGCTGGTCGACGCCAAGAACCACGGCGAGGCGCTGATCCACACCACCGAGAAGACGCTCGCCGACCTCGGCGACAAGGCCCCGGCGGGCGACAAGTCCGCCATCGAGGCTGCGGTCGCGGAGCTCAAGACCGCGCTCGAGGGCGACGACGTCGAGGCCATCCAGGCCAAGACCAACGCGCTTGCGCAGGTCTCGATGAAGCTCGGCGAGGCCATGTACCAGCAGGGCGCGGCCGGCGAAGGCCCGGCGGGCCAGAACGACGCCGGCCACTCGGCCGGCGGCGAGGGGCCGAAGGACGACGTCGTCGACGCCGACTTCGAGGAAGTCGACGACAAGAAGAAGTCGGCCTGACTCCGAAGCGACACGGACGAGACCCCCGCGGCGCGGTAACATGCGGCGCGGGGGCGTTCGCTCCCAACTCCTTTTTTCTTGGGCTAAGCCCGCTAACGATCTTGTCGAGCGATGTCCCGCACCTGCTTCTACGAGACCCTCGAGGTCGATCGCACCGTCAGTGACGGCGAACTTAAGACCGCCTATCGCAAGGCCGCGATGCGCTGGCATCCTGACCGCAATCCCGGCGACGCTGCGGCGGAGACACGCTTCAAGGAGCTGAACGCCGCCTATGACTGCCTGAAGGACCCGCAAAAGCGCGCGGCCTACGATCGTTTCGGCCATGCGGCCTTCGAGAACGGCATGGGCGGCGGCGGACGTGGGCAGGGGCCGGACATGTCGGACTTCATGTCCGACATCTTCGAGAGCTTCTTCGGCGACGGCCGCGGCCGCGGCGGCGGGCGTCAGTCGGGCGGTCGCGAGCGCGGCGCGGACCTGCGCTACAACATGGAGATCACGCTCGAGGACGCGTTTTCGGGCAAGACCGCCCAGATCCGCATCCCGACCTCGATCTCCTGCGAGAGCTGCTCCGGCACCGGCGCGAAGCCCGGCTCCAAGCCCCGCCAGTGCCCGACCTGCGGCGGCGCCGGCAAAGTGCGGTCGAGCCAGGGCTTCTTCCTGATGGAGCGCACCTGCCCGGCCTGCCACGGCCGCGGCGAGATCATCGACGATCCCTGCGCCGACTGCGCCGGGGCGGGCCGCGTCACCCGCGAGCGCACGCTCGAGGTCGCGATCCCGGCGGGCGTCGAGGACGGCACGCGCATCCGCCTCGCCGGCGAGGGCGAAGCGGGGCTGCGCGGCGGCCCGACCGGCGACCTCTACATCTTCCTGTCGATCGCGCCCCATCAGCTGTTCCAGCGCGACGGCGCCGATCTCTACTGCCGCGCGCCCATCCCGATGACGACGGCCGCGCTCGGCGGCTCGTTCGAGGCGCCGACCATCGACGGCGGCCGCACGCGGGTGAAGATCCCCGAGGGCGCGCAGACCGGGATGCAGTTCCGCCTCAAGGGCAAGGGCATGCCGATCCTGCGCTCGAAGGAGTTCGGAGACATGTACATCCAGGCGACGGTGGAGATCCCGCAGCGCCTGACCCCGCGCCAGCGCCAATTGCTCGAGGAGTTCGCGCAGGAGTCGTCCGAGGCGAACCATCCGGAGACGAGCGGCTTCTTCTCGAAGGTCAAGGAATTCTTCGGCGGCGCGTGACGCCAAGCCGCGCGCTGTGTGGCCGCCGGGCCATCGCCACGGCGGCCGCGACACGCTAAACAGCTCTTCCCGCCCTTGGATTTTCAAGCGCCCATGCTCGAACCCGCAAGACGAAACCCCCGGTTTCTCGAGCGCCGCGGCAAGCGGATCGATTTCACGGACGAAGCCAGGTTCCTGAAATCCTGGTTCGACAAGCCGCTCGTGACCGGCGCGGTCAGTCCTTCGGGCAAGGCGCTCGCGCGCATGATGGCGCGCTATGTCGATCCCGCCCAGCCCGGCATGGTGCTCGAGATCGGTCCCGGCACCGGCCCGGTGACGGAGGCGCTGCTCGAGCGCGGCGTCGCGCCCGAGCGGCTGGTGCTGATCGAGTTCAACACCGAGTTCGCCGATCTTCTGGAGCGCCGCTTTCCGGGCGTGACGGTCGTGCGCGGCGACGCCTATTCGGCGCGCGAGACGCTGCAGGGCCGGCTCCACGAACCGCTGATCGCGACCGTCTGCAGCCTGCCGCTGCTGACGAAGCCCGTGCGCCAGCGCGTCAACCTGCTCGATCAGTGCTTCGAGATGTCCCGGCCCGGCGCGCCCTTCATCCAGTTCACCTACGGCCTCGTGCCGCCGATCCCGCGCGAGGCGATCGGGCTGACGACCGCCGCCGGTTCGCCGCGCGTCTGGCTCAACCTGCCGCCGGCGCGGGTATGGATCTACCGCCGTCCGGCGTAATCCGGCGTCTCAGTCCGAGGCGATCCGGAGGTCGTCCTTCGGCGGCGCCAGCGCGTCGACGTCGTCCTTCAGCTTGACGCCGGTGAGGCCGAGCCGCAGCGCGGCGTTGGCGAGCCAGACGAGCTTGTCGGCGGCGAGCGCGTAGGACAGCCCGCCCTTGCCGTGGACGTTGGAGATGCAGTTGCGTTCGTGGTCGCGGCGGCCCCGCCGCGGCGCGAAGGTGAGGTAGACGCCAAGGCTCTCCGCGACCGACAGGCCCGGCCGCTCGCCGATCAGCACCGCGACGAGCTTCGCTCCGAGCCTCTCGCCGACGTCGTCCCCGAGCGCGACCCGGGCCTGGCTCGCGACCACGACGGGGGCGACCGTCAGGCCGCCGATCCGCTCCATGCAGGCATGCACGAGATTGGCGGCGTGAAGCTGCACGGCCGTCGCCGAAAGGCCGTCGGCGACCACGAAGGCGAGGTCGCAGCCGGTCTCGATTCCGTCGAGCGCCGAGCCGTCGGCGAGCCGGCGGCCAAGGTCGGGACGGCGCAGATAGGTCGGGCGGTCGGGCGCTTCGCTTGCGACGCGAACGGTCTTCAGCGGCTTCAGCGCCGCTTCGAGCAGATCGAGGTCTAGCGGCGTATGCACCGCGTCGCGCGCCTTGGCGTGGGCGTGCTGGAACTCGAGCACCGCGGGAAGCGGCATGGCGTCGCCCGAGCGGCCGAGGCCGACGCGCGCGGACGTCGCGGCGCGGAGCGCGCCCCAGGGGTCGGAGGGTTTTGGGTCGGATGATTTGGCGAGATCGTCCACGGTCCGCTCCCTCAGGCCACGAGGCTCGGATGGTCGAGCAGGCGGGAGACCCGCGGATCCCTCAGGCCGAGTTCGCGGATGCGGCCCTCGGGCGTCTTCATGTCCATGCGCTCGAGCCAGGCCTCGAACTCCGGGGCCGCCTTCACCCCGAGCGTCGAGCGCAGATAGAGCACGTCGTGGAACGACAGGCTCTGATAATTGAGCATGATGTCGTCCGAGCCCGGCACCGCGATCAGGAAGGTGCAGCCCGCGACGGTGAGCAGCGTCATCAGGCCGTCCATGTCGTCCTGGTCGGCTTCGGCGTGGTTCGTGTAGCAGACGTCGCAGCCCATCGGCAGGCCGAGCAGCTTTCCGCAGAAATGGTCCTCCAGCCCGGCCCGGATGATCTGCTTGCCGTCGTAGAGATATTCCGGCCCGATGAATCCCACGACCGTGTTGACGAGCAGCGGCTCGTAGGCGCGGGCGACCGCATAGGCGCGCGCCTCCATGGTCTGCTGGTCGACGCCGTGATGGGCGTCGGCGGAAAGCGCCGAGCCCTGTCCGGTCTCGAAATACATGACGTTGTCGCCGATCGTGCCGCGCTTCAGCGAGAGGCCGGCTTCCCGCGCCTCCTTCAGCACCGCGAGGTCGACGCCGAAGGAGCGGTTGGCGGCCTCCGAGCCCGCGATCGACTGGAACACGAGGTCGACGGGCGCGCCGCGGTTCATGATCTCGATCGCGTTGGTGACGTGGGTCAGCACGCAGGTCTGCGCCGGGATGTCGTAATGTCGGCGGAGTTCGTCCAGCATCTCCATCAGCGCGATCGCGTTCGGCACGTTGTCGGTCGCTGGGTTGATGCCGATGACCGCGTCGCCGACCCCGTAGAGCAGACCGTCGAGCACCGAGACCGCGACGCCGCGCAAATCGTCCGTCGGGTGGTTGGGCTGCAGCCGCGTGCCGAGCCGGCCTTCGAGGCCGAGGGTCGTGCGGAAGGCGGTGACGACCCGGCGCTTCTTCGCGACCGCGATCAGGTCCTGGTTGCGCATCAGCTTGGAGGCGGCGGCGACCATTTCGGGCGTGAGGCCGGGCGAGACCGCCTCGAGCGCGGCGGCGTCGGTCTCGTGGGACAGCAGCCAGTCGCGAAAGCCGCCGACGGTGAGATGGGCCACGGGCGCGAAGGCCGCGGCGTCGTGGCCGTCGACGATGAGGCGGGTGACCTCGTCGTCCTCGTAAGGAACGACCGCCTCCGACAGGAACCGCTTCAACGGCAGGTCGGCGAGGACGTAGCGCGCGGCGATCCGCTCGGCGTCTGTCTCGGCGGCGAGCCCCGCAAGCTCGTCGCCGGAGCGGCGCGGGGAGGCCTTGGCCAGAACGTCCTTCAGGTCGTCGAAGACGTGGCGTTCCCCGCCGAGATCGCAGCTCAGGGACATGACCGGCTTTCTCCCGCCCTTCTTGCGCCAAGTGCTTACGCCGGCAAGCAAGCGGCGGTCCAGATGCGGTCAGGCCGGTCCGCCTTGCGCGAGGCGCGGAAACGTCGTCCGTTGAAAGCGTTCTTCGCGGGCAAAATTGTTAACCGGCGCCGCGGCGTTGGGCAACCGACGCCGTGGGCCCTCCACGCGCCGCGCGGGCGCGCGGATGGAAGGTCGCGTGGATCGCCGTCAGCCGCGCGGCGTCGACCTCGGTGTAGATCTGTGTGGTCGAGAGACTGGCGTGGCCGAGCAGTTCCTGGATCGTCCTCAGATCGCCGCCTCGGCCGAGCAGATGCGTCGCGAAGGAGTGGCGAAGCGCGTGCGGCGTCGCAGTGTCGGGCAGGCCGAGCGCGCCGCGCATCCGCGCGACCGCCGCCTGGACGAGGCGCGGATTGAGCGGCCCGCCCTTCACGCCGACGAACAGCGGACCTTCGGGCGCGAGCGGAAGCGGGCACTGGCCGAGATAGGCCTGCACCGCGGCCTGCACCGCGGGGATCGCGGGAAGCTGCCGGCGCTTGCCGCCCTTGCCGGTGACCTCGATGCGGTCGACGCCCGCGACCGGCGCCTCGCGGCGCGTCAGCGAGAGCGCTTCTGAGATGCGCAGCCCGCAGCCGTAGAGCAGCGTGAGCACCGCGGCGTCGCGCGCCAGAACCCATTGCGGTCGCTCCTCGCCGGCGCGTTCGTCGGGGTCGGTCAGGCGGAGCGCCGCGGCGACCGGCACGGGCTTCGGCAGGCTGCGCGCGATCTTGGGGCTGCGGACGCCCGCGAAGGCCGAGACCTCGCCGCGGCCTGTCCGCGCGAGATGACGGGCGAAGGAGCGCGCGGCGGCGAGAGCGCGCATCAGCGTGCGGCTCGAAATCTCGTCCGCGCGGCGCGCCGCCATGAAGGCGCGGACGTCCCGCGGCTTCAACCCGGCGAGATCGGCGACCGACGGCGCGGCGCCGAGGTGTTCCGCAAGGAAGCGCAGCAGGAAGCGCACGTCGCGGCCGTAGGCCTCGACGGTGTTCGGGCTGAGCCGCCGCTCGGCGCCCAGCCGCTGGAGCCAGTCGGCGTAGGCCGCCCGGACGTCGTCGGCGGCGGGCAGCAGGGTCTCGGCGAGGCTCGCGCTCATGACGGCGAGCCTAGGCCCGCCGCCTTAATCGCGCGTATGCGTCGGGCCGGACCTTATGCGATGGTCTGGCCGGTCTTCGCCCAGTCGGCCACGAACTGCTCGAGCCCCTTGTCGGTCAGCGGATGCTTGACGAGGCTCTTGAGCGTGGAGGGCGGAATGGTGGCGACGTCGGCCCCGGCCTTGGCCGCGTCCTTGACGTGGTTCACGGTCCGGATCGAGGCGGCGAGGATCTCGGTCGCGAACTCCGGATAGTTATCGTAGATCGTGCGGATGTCCTGGATCAGCTCCATGCCGTCGATCCCGGCGTCGTCGAGCCGGCCGACGAAGGGCGACACGAAGGTCGCGCCGGCCTTGGCTGCGAGCAGCGCCTGCGGGGCCGAGAAGCAGAGCGTGACGTTCACCATCGTGCCGTCGGCGGTGAGCGTGCGGCAGGCCTTCAGCCCGTCCCAGGTCAGCGGCACCTTGACCGCGACGTTGTCGGCGATCTTCCGAAGAATCTCGGCCTGGCTCATTATCTCGGCGTAGTCGGTCGCGCTGACCTCGGCCGAGACCGGGCCGTCGACCACCTCGCAGATCTCGGCGATGATCTCCTTGAACGGCCGGTTGGCCTTGAGCACCAGCGAGGGATTGGTGGTGACGCCGTCGAGCACGCCCATCTCGGCGAGTTCGCGGATCTCCGTCACGTCGGCGGTGTCGACGAAAAACTTCATCGCTGAAGGATCCTTGAGTGATCGATTGGTCTTGAAGCGTCGTGCGCCCCGCCGTCCTCAAGTGGCGCGGCGGCGTCGGATGCGCAAGCGCGTCGTCGCCGTCCGGGGTCTTTTCCCGAAGAACCGCGGCGTGACGGACAATCGAAAAGGCCGGCGACGGCTTCAGGCGGTCTCCCGAGCGTGAACGGCGGCTTCCATGGCGATGGGGCGGAACGCCTGCGCCAGCGCGAGGTCCACCTTTCCCGCCATGCCGCAGAGAATGCCGTAGGCCTCGTCTCCGCCGAACGGCTTCTTGTAGGGCCGCCGCTCGATCAGCGCGGCGAAGATGTCGCAAACCGTGACGAGGCGCACGAGGTCCGGAATGCGGGCGGCGGGCAGCCTGTCGGGATAGCCGGATCCGTCGAGCGCTTCGTGGTGCGAGCGGACCACCGCGAGAACCTCGTCCGCGTGACCCTGCCCCTGCAGCATCTCGAAGCCGATCACGGGATGGGCGTTCATCGTCGCGCGTTCTTCGTCGGTAAGGCGGTCCGGCTTGTTGAGGATTTCGATCGGGATCCGCGACTTGCCGACGTCGTGGAGCAACGCGGCGTCGGTGAGCCGCTGCGCGTCGACGCTGCGGAAGCCGAGACTCATCGAGAAGGCCGCCGCCAGTCCCGCGACCAGCATGCAGTGCTGGTGCGTCGCGTCGTCGAAGCGCCAGATCATCTCCAGCATCGCGCGCACGCCGAGATCGCGGAGGGCGGTCTCGATGAAGCTGCTGCACGACGAGACCATCGCGGGCGAGACGTCCTTGCCGCCGCGGGCCGCCTTGAAGATGGAGAAAAAGGCGTCGTCGGCCTGCAAGAGGGCGCTCGGCGCCGGCGGTGTCCGGATCAGCGCCAGGAGCGCGCTTTCAAGTTCCTGCACGCCGCGCTGCGGAGCGATAGCCTTCGTCGCGCCAAGCGCGTTGGCCTGAAGATGCTCCCGCGACGTGTCCTGATCGAGCAGGCAGTAATAGGGCAGACTCTTCGCCCACCGTTCGTCGAGGCGGTCCCGGATCCACTCCACCTTGTCCGCGGCGTTCAGGCTGACGTCGCTGACGATCGCTCGCACGCGTCGCGATTTGTCGATCCGGCAGGGCTCGGAGCCGAAAGGCGCGATCACGAAGCGGGCGTTCACCCGTCGCATCGCCTTGGCGAGCTCGGAACTCCGCGACGGGTCATCGGACAGAAGGACGATCATGGATTTCGTCGCGAGCGGGAGTTGCGACAAGGAGGTTTCGTTGACTGGCGCGCCGCGGCTGAACGCGGCTTGAGCAGGCATCGATAGCATCGGGCCTCTAACAATTCGTATTCGCATCAAGAAATGACGGCTGTCTGATCGTCGGAAGGCGGATTGACCGCAGCGCGCTTCCTCTTGACGCGGCGCGCTCTTGCGCGGAAGAGCGTCCCGACCCCGCGTCGACCGAAAGCCCGCGAATGCCGCTCGATACCGTCGAGGTGCTGCTCCCCGTCGCCCTCGACCGGACGCTCACTTATGCGCTGCCCGACGGGCTCGAGGCCGCACCGGGCGACGTGGTGGTGGCGCCGCTCGGCGGCCGGGCGAGCGTCGGCGTGGTCTGGGACGGGGCCGGCGTCGTGGTCGAAGGCGTGCGGCTCAAGCCGGTTTCCGGCCGTGTCGCGGCTCCGCCGCTGCCGACGGGGATGCGCCGCTTCGTCGACTGGGTCGCGGACTATACGCTCGCGCCGCGGGGGCAGGTGCTGCGCATGGCTCTCCGCGGCCTTGCGGGCGACGAGAAGCCGCTCGAACCGAAGACCGGGGTGCGCGCGACCGGCGCCCAGCCGTCCCGCCGGACCCCGGCGCGCGACAGGGTTCTGGCCGTGGCCTCCGACGGCGGAATCCGGGCGAAACCGCGCCTCGCCGAGGCCGCAGGCGTCTCGTCGTCGGTGATCGACGGGCTTCTGGCCGAGGGCGCGTTGGAGCCCGCGCCGCTTCCGCTTCCGCCGCCGCCCGCACAGCCAGATCCGGAGCGTCCCGGCCCGGCGCTGTCGCCGCATCAGGCTCACGCCGCGGAGGCGCTGCGCCGCGCGGTCGCGCACGGTCAGTTCCGCACCGTGCTGCTCGACGGCGTGACCGGCTCGGGCAAGACGGAGGTCTATTGCGAGGCCGTGGCCGAGGCGCTGCGGCGCGGCCGGCAGGCGCTGGTGCTCGCCCCCGAAATCGCGCTCACGGTGCCGTTCCTCGACAGGTTCGCCCGGCGCTTCGGCGCCCGGCCCGCGGTCTGGCACGCGAGCGTCGGCGAGAAGGGCCGCGAGGCGGTGCGACGGGGCGTGGCGGACGGTTCCGTCAAGGCCGTGGTCGCCGCGCGCTCGGGCCTGTTTCTGCCGTTCAGGAGCCTCGGCCTGATCGTCGTCGACGAGGAGCACGACGCCGCCTACAAGCAGGAGGACGGCGTCTGCTACAACGCCCGCGACATGGCGGTGGTGCGGGGCCGCATCGAGGGCGCGGCGGTGGTGCTGGCGTCAGCCACGCCCTCGCTCGAGACCCGCCTCAACGCCGATCGCGGCCGCTACGCGCGGCTCGTGCTGCCGGGCCGCTTCGGCGACAGGGCGATGCCCGAAATCGCCGCGATCGACATGCGCAAAGCCGGCCCCGCCCGCGGCGAGTGGCTCGCGCCGCGCCTCGTCTCCGCGATGGCCGAGACGCTCGAGCGCGGCGAGCAGGCGCTGCTGTTCCTCAACCGCCGGGGCTACGCGCCGCTGACGCTCTGCCGGCGGTGCGGCCACCGCATGAAATGTCCGAACTGCGCCGCGTGGCTTGTCGAGCACCGGTTCCGCGGCGCGCTCGTCTGCCACCATTGCGGCCATTCGGGGCCGACCCCGACGGCGTGCCCCGCCTGCGGCGCGGAGGACTCGCTGGCGGCGATCGGCCCCGGCGTCGAGCGCATCCGCGACGAGGCGGCCTCGCGCTTTCCGGATGCGCGCGTCTCCATCCTGTCGAGCGACGTCATGGGAGGCGGCGAGCGTCTGGCGTCCGAGCTCGACGCCATCGAGCGGGGACAGGTCGACGTGGTGATCGGCACCCAGATGGTCACCAAGGGCCATCATTTCCCGAAGCTGACGCTCGTCGGCGCGGTCGACGCCGATTTCGCGCTCGGCGCCGCCGATCCGCGCGCCGCGGAGCGCACCTTCCAGATGCTGCAGCAGGTGACGGGCCGCGCCGGGCGCGGCGAGCGGCCCGGCCGGGCGCTGCTCCAGACCTTCGATCCGGACCATCCGGCGATTCGCGCGCTGGTCTCGGGCGACCGCGAGGGCTTCTATGCGATCGAGGCGGCGTCGCGCGAAGCCGCCATGATGCCGCCCTTCGGCCGCCTCGCCGCGGCGATCGTGTCGGCGCCGACGCGCGAGGCCGCGGAAGTTCATGCGCGGGCGCTGGCGCGGGCCGCGCCGAAGGTCGAGGGCGTCAGGGTGCTGGGGCCGGCCGAAGCGCCGCTCGCCATGGTGCGGGGGCGCCATCGCTTTCGCCTGCTCGCCCAGTCGCCGCGCGTCTTCGACCTGCCGGCCTACATGCGCGACTGGCTGCGCGCCGCGCCCGATCCGCGCGGCGGCGTGAGGGTGGCGATCGACGTCGATCCGCAGAGCTTCGTGTGAACGGCCCGGCGCGGGACTATTCGTCTTCCGAGGCTTGCGCCGAGGCCGCGACCCCGGTCGTCGCGGCGACCTTGGCGGGGCGCAGGCCGGCTGCGATCCAGCGAATCTCGTTCAGCCAGCGCACGCCGTCCGCCGCTCCGGGCTTGCCCTCGGCGACGCCGAACTTCTTCCCGTTCACCTTAAGCTTGGGCGAGGAGAACAGCCGCTTGAACTCGCAGGCGACGCCGGCGTCCCAGCACTTGTTCTCATACGACATGAGGTCCATGGCGCGCGCCTTGAGGCTCACATAGCCGAAATTGTACTGCCAGCTCGGAAGCTCGCCGCCGTTCTCGTCCTTGGTGACGTAGCGGTCGTGACGCAGGCCCATGGTGTGGCCGACCTCGTGCGCCACGGTGTCGACGTCGACGCAGATCCCGCGCGAGACCTCGGCGAAGGCGAAGTCCGCCGCGGTCGAGGCGTCCGCGTTCACCCAGCCGATCCCGCAATAGCCGCCGCCCTCGCGCAGCAGAACGACGAAGTCCGCCCCGGTCTTGTCGCGGGCTTTCCGCGTCTTGTCGAAATAGGCCGCCTGCTCGCCGCCGCCGGTCAGGTCGTAGAGCGTATCGGTGTAGTCGCGCGCGTCTTCGTCATAGGCGCCGGACTTGAGCGTCTTCACGAGGCGCATGCGCATGTTCACGCCGCTGGCCTCGTAGGCCTCGTTGGTGATCGCGACCGCGTAGTCGATCTCGGCGCCGATGTCCTGCGCCGCCGCCTTGGCCTTGGCGGTGTAGACGAACAGCACGTCGACAGTCGCGACGTCCTGGCCGGCCTGCGGCGCGACCGGCCCGACCATGGGGCGCGGCTGCGCCGAGGCGGCGGCCTCCGGCGCCGGCCCGTGAGGCGGCAGCAGCGCGCGGGACGTTTCGGAGATGGCGTGGAGACGCCCTCCCGCAGGCTGCACCGAATAGGTCCGGCCCGCGACGCGGACGCGTCCGGTCGCCTTGCCGGCCTTCACCACCAGCGTCGCGTCGTCGTCGCCGGCTTGCGCGCGGACGATGACGCCGCCGCTGAAGGACGGCTCCGCGCTCGTGACCGCAAACTTTCGCGCGACGCCGGGGAAGAGCCCGATTGTGATCGTCCGGTTGGCGGCGCGCCCCTGCGTCAGGGCGGAGAGCGTCGCCGGATCGACCGCCGCGAGACGCTGGCGGGCGGCGCCGGCAGGCAAGGCCGCGGGCCGGGCGGATGCCGCCGCGACGTCGGCCGGCGTCGCGGCGACGAAAAGGTCCAGCGCCGAAGCCGGAGCGGCGAGGGCGCAGAAGGCCGCCGCCGCTGCGGCGAGACGAAGCAAACGACCGGTCACGCGCGACATCCTTGGAATGGGCCGCCTGATCGGCGCTCCTTGGGCTATGAGCCGGGCGGCGGGCGTCGGGTCAAGCGCCGCCGCTAGACATGGCTAATCCGGGACGCGTCGCGCGAGGGCGACGGGACGCTATCAGCGATAGGCGGCGATCGCCGTTCGGGTCTCGTTCAGGCGTCGGGCCGCGTCCGCCGCGCCCTTTTCTCCTTGTTCGACGCCGAACGGCTTGTTCTCGACCGTCGCGTCGGGATCGGAGAACCGGTTGAGGCGGGTGCAGTTGAAGCCCGCATCGGCGCAGCGGTTGTTGTAGGCCATGATGCTGCGCACCCTTTTGCGGGGAAGCACATAGCCGAAATTGTACGCCGACTTCGGCGCGGAGCCGACGACGTAGCGATCATGATTGAGGCCCATGTTGTGGCCCATCTCATGGGCGACGGAGTGGTTCGAGACGCAGCTGAGCTCGACCTCCGAATAGGCGAACTTCGACGTGCCGGAGCCGGGCTCCTCGATGTAATGGCCGAGGCCGCAATAGGCGGGCTGGCTTTCCGAGCGCAGCAGGACGACGAGATCGGCTTCCGTCCGGTTCCGCTTCTTGCGGACGCCGGCGAACGGCGCCGGGTTGGGCGCGTCCGTAGAGCCGCTGAGATTGTTGAGCGTGTCTTCCCAGCTCGCGGACGATTCGTCGTAGCCCGTGACGAGGATCGTGCCCGCGAGCTTGAGCCTGATCTTCACGCCGCTGGCCTTGTAGCCCTGATTCGCGAGCGAGACCGCGAGGTCCGCCTCGGCCAGAATGTCGTCCGCGGCCGCTTTCGCCGCCTCGGTGTAGGCGATCAGCACGGTGATCCTCGTCCTGCCGGCCGCCGCCGCGGAGGAGGCGTCGGGAAGGGTCCCGCTCTTGCGCTCCGGCAGGTCTTTCGGGACGGTCAGCGGCCCCTCCGGCGGGAGCCTGGCGGCGTCGACTTCGATGATCCTGTGCGCGCGGCTTCCACCGGCGCCCCGGATCTCGAACGCGCGCCCGTCAAGCTGGACCTGGCCGGTGACCTTGCCGCGGGCGAAGACGAGAGTCGCCTCGCCGCCGGCGCCGTCCGAGCCGGTCCAGATCCGTCCGCCGCCGTCCGCAGTCTCCGAACCGGTTTTCGAGAAGGTCGCGACGACGCCCGGAAACAGGGTGATCCGAAGCGCGGGCGCTTCCGCGAGAGCGCCGTCGTTCAGCGCGGCGACGCGCTCGCGGGCCGCGCCGGCGCGCTTTGAAGCGCCAGCCGCGGCCTCGATGTCGGGCGGCGTCGCGGCCCGGAACAGGTCAAGCGCTTGTGAAAGCGCGGCGCCGGCCGAGAAAAACGTGGTCATGGCGCCGGTGAGAATGGCCATGAGCGCAAAGCGCTGAATCGAAGACCTCATGGATTTTCCTTCCCGAAGTTGGCGGCGACCTTGGCGCGATCGCCTTTCGTTCGCCGCCCATGCGCTCTCTTGCGGTGACGCGTCGCATCGTCTCGGATCGCCGCCATTCGCGAAAGGCGGCGATCATAGGGTCTCCACTTGCGGCTAAGTTATTGAAAAATATTAAATTCCACTAGCTTCGTCACATCCGCGCCATGATGTTGCGCGCCGCTTCGCAGCATGATAGTGACCCCTGCGCTTCGGGGAGGTCTCCTCGCGGCGGGGCGCGCGCCGCCTCTGAAATCAACGGGTTCGGGAGGTTCGGAGCTGTCGCTCCGGTTTCAGCCCCAGGCTCCAACCAGCGAGAGACGCTCGGGTGGCAGGTAAAGACACCATCGTGTCCGGAATGGCGGGTCGCTATGCGACCGCCCTGTTCGATCTTGCCCAGGGCGAGGGCGCGCTCGACCCCGTCTCCCGGGATCTCGACGCCATCTCGGCCGCTCTCGCCGAGAGCGAGGATCTCCGGCGCCTCATCAAGAGCCCGGTCTTCGCCGCCGACGATCAGGCGCGCGCGATGGGCGCGGTTCTCGACCGCCTCGGCGTGTCCGGCCTCACCGCCAATTTCGTGAAGCTCGTGGCGACGAACCGTCGTCTTTTCGCCCTCGAGGCGATGATCCGCGGCTTCAGGGCGCTCGCAGCCGCCGCCCGCGGCGCGACCACTGCGCAGGTGACCGTCGCCGAGGAGCTCGCGCCGCAGCGGCGCGAGGAGCTCGCGGCCGCGCTGCGCGAGATCACCGGCAAGACGGTCGACTTCGACGTCAAGGTCGATCCCAAGATTCTCGGCGGGCTCATCGTGCGGCTTGGCAGCCGCATGGTAGACGCCTCGCTCAAGACCAAGCTCAATTCGATCAAACTCGCGATGAAAGAGGTCGGCTGATGGACATTCGCGCCGCCGAGATCACCTCGATCCTCAAGGATCAGATCAAGAATTTCGGCCAGGAGGCTGAGGTCTCCGAAGTCGGTCAGGTGCTGTCGATCGGCGACGGCATCGCGCGCGTCTACGGCCTCGACAACGTCCAGTACGGCGAGATGGTCGAGTTCAAGGACGGCGTCCGGGGCATGGCGCTCAACCTCGAGACCGACAATGTCGGCGTCGTGGTGTTCGGCTCCGACCGCGGCGTCTCCGAAGGCGACACCGTCAAGCGCACCGGCGCGATCGTGGACGTTCCCGTCGGCAAGGGCCTCCTCGGCCGCGTCGTCGACGCGCTCGGCAACCCGATCGACGGCAAGGGCCCGATCGAGGCGACCGAGCGCCGCCGCGTCGACGTGAAGGCGCCGGGCATCATCCCCCGGAAGTCCGTGCACGAGCCGATGCAGACTGGCATCAAGGCGATCGACGCGCTGATCCCGATCGGCCGCGGCCAGCGCGAGCTGATCATCGGCGACCGCCAGACCGGCAAGACCACGATCGCGCTCGACACGATCCTGAACCAGAAGTCGGTCAACGAGAGCGGCGACGAGAGCGCTAAGCTCTACTGCGTCTACGTCGCGGTGGGCCAGAAGCGCTCCACCGTCGCGCAGTTCGTGAAGGTGCTCGAAGAGCGCGGCGCGCTCGAATATTCGATCATCGTCGCCGCCACCGCGTCCGATCCGGCCCCGATGCAGTTCCTGGCGCCGTTCGCCGGCTGCGCCATGGGCGAGTTCTTCCGCGACAACGGCATGCACGCGCTGATGGTCTATGACGACCTGTCGAAGCAGGCCGTGGCCTATCGCCAGATGTCGCTGCTGCTCCGCCGTCCGCCCGGCCGCGAGGCCTATCCGGGCGACGTGTTCTACCTCCACTCCCGCCTGCTCGAGCGCGCCGCCAAGCTCAACGACGACATGGGCAACGGCTCGCTGACCGCTCTTCCCGTCATCGAGACGCAGGCCAACGACGTGTCGGCCTACATCCCGACCAACGTGATCTCGATTACCGACGGCCAGATCTTCCTCGAGTCCGACCTGTTCTACCAGGGCGTCCGCCCGGCGGTGAACGTCGGCCTCTCGGTCAGCCGCGTGGGCTCCTCGGCCCAGATCAAGGCGATGAAGCAGGTCGCCGGCAAGATTAAGGGCGAGCTCGCGCAGTACCGCGAAATGGCGGCCTTCGCGCAGTTCGGCTCCGACCTCGACGCCTCGACCCAGCGCCTGCTGAACCGCGGCGCGCGCCTCACCGAGCTCCTCAAGCAGCCGGCCTTCTCGCCGCTGCGGGTGGAAGAACAGGTTGTCGTCATTTACGCCGGCACCAACGGCTATCTGGACAAGCTTCCGGTCAACAAGGTCCGCAAGTACGAGGCCGAGCTTCTCGAGCACTTCAACTCCAGCGAGAAGGCGCTGCTCGAGACCATCCGCAAGGACAAGGCTTTGAAGGACGAGACCATCGAGAAGCTCAAGTCGGTTCTCGACAACTTCTCGAAGTCGTTCGACTGAGCCTGAAAGCCTGGTAGCGGAGTTCGGACGCCCAGATGGCGAGCCTTAAGGACCTCAGGAACCGCATCGCCTCGGTCAAGGCGACGCAGAAGATCACCAAGGCCATGCAGATGGTGGCCGCGGCGAAGCTGCGCCGCGCCGAGACCGCGGCCGCGGCCGCGCGTCCCTACGCCGAGCGCATGGAGCGGGTGCTCTCGAACCTCGCGGCCGGCATGAAGGGCTCGCCGCTCGCGCCGAGGCTGATGGCCGGAACCGGCGACGACAAGCGGCATCTGCTCGTCGTCGTCACGGCCGACCGCGGCCTCTGCGGCGGCTTCAACTCCTCGATCTCGCGTCTCGCGCGCGATCACGCCCGCCGCCTGATCGCGGAAGGCAAGCAGGTCCAGTTCCTGTGCGTCGGCCGCAAGGGCGCGGACATCCTCAAGCGCCAGTTCCCCGGCATGATCGACGAGGTCATCTCGCTGCGCGAGGTGAAGAGCCTCGGCTTCGACACCGCCGAGAAGATCGGCGACCGCGTGCTGGCGCTGTTCGACGAGAACAAGTTCGACGTCGCGACGCTGTTCTATTCGAAGTTCAAGTCGGTGGTCAGCCAGATCCCGACGGCGCAGCAGATCGTCCCGGCCGAAGTTCCGGAAGAGGACGAGACCACGGACCTGCTGAAGGGCGCGGTCTACGAGTACGAGCCTTCGGAGGAGGAGATCCTCGAGGAGCTGCTGCCGCGCAACGTCGCGATCCAGATCCTGAAGGCGCTGCTCGAAAACGCCGCGTCGGAGCAGGGCGCGCGCATGTCCGCGATGGACAACGCGACCCGCAACGCCGGCGACATGATCAAGCGCCTCTCGCTCGAGTACAACCGCACCCGCCAGGCGCAGATCACCAAGGAGCTGATCGAGATCATCTCCGGCGCCGAGGCGCTGTAGAGCGCGAGAGATCTGGGCTAAGGTCATGGCGAAGGACGTGAGGACGACGTCATGACCAGCGAAACGGAGAATGTGGTCCTGGAGCTGCTTCGGCGCATGCGAGGCTCGCTGGACAGGATCGAGTTGGATCTGAGCGACCTGAAGGTCGGGGTGTCGGCTATCGAGCAGCACCTTGGCCAGCAACAGATCCAGCTCGCGGCCCTGAACGGCCGGATGGATCGCTTCGACGAGCGCTTGTCGCGGATCGAGCGGCGACTGGATTTGGCGGACGCCTGACGGCGTCAGGAAACGGAACGTACGAAGTAAGGGCGGCCGCGGCCGCTCGCACTGACCGACGAGGACGATTGGAAAAATGACCGCACATGTCGGCCGCATCACCCAGGTCATCGGCGCCGTCGTCGACGTCCAGTTCGACGACCACCTGCCCGAGATTCTGAACGCGCTCGAGACCAGGAACAACGATCAGCGCCTGGTGCTCGAAGTCGCCCAGCACCTCGGCGAGTCGACGGTCCGCGCGATCGCGATGGACTCGACCGAAGGCCTGACGCGCGGCCAGCAGGTCACCGACACCGGCGAGCCGATTTCGGTTCCGGTCGGCGACGCCACGCTGGGCCGCATCCTGAACGTCGTCGGCGAGCCGATCGACGAGGGCGCGCCGGTCGAGGGCGAGGGCAGGCGGCCGATCCATGCGCCCGCGCCGTCCTACTCCGAGCAGGCCACCGACACCGAAGTGCTCGTCACCGGCATCAAGGTCGTCGACCTGCTGGCTCCGTACGCCAAGGGCGGCAAGGTCGGCCTGTTCGGCGGCGCGGGCGTCGGCAAGACCGTGCTCATCCAGGAACTCATCAACAACGTCGCGAAAGCCCACGGCGGCTACTCGGTGTTCGCCGGCGTCGGCGAGCGCACCCGCGAGGGCAACGACCTCTATCACGAGTTCATCGAATCCGGCGTGAACCAGAAGGGCGGCGGCGAAGGCTCCAAGTGCGCCCTGGTGTTCGGTCAGATGAACGAGCCGCCCGGCGCGCGCGCCCGCGTCGCGCTCACCGGCCTGACCATCGCGGAATACTTCCGCGACAAGGGCCAGGACGTGCTGTTCTTCGTCGACAACATCTTCCGCTTCACGCAGGCGGGCTCGGAAGTGTCGGCGCTGCTCGGCCGCATCCCGTCGGCGGTCGGCTATCAGCCGACGCTCGCGACCGACATGGGCGCGCTGCAGGAGCGCATCACCACCACCAACAAGGGCTCGATCACCTCGGTGCAGGCGATCTACGTGCCCGCCGACGACCTGACCGACCCGGCCCCGGCGACGTCCTTCGCGCATCTCGACGCGACGACCGTGCTCAACCGCTCGATCGCCGAAAAGGGCATCTACCCGGCGGTGGACCCGCTCGACTCGACCTCGCGCATTCTCTCGGCCGCGATCATCGGCGAGGAGCACTACAACACCGCCCGTCGCGTCCAGGAGACGCTGCAGCGCTACAAGTCGCTGCAGGACATCATCGCGATCCTGGGCATGGACGAGTTGTCGGAAGAGGACAAGCTGACGGTCTCCCGCGCCCGCAAGATCGAGCGCTTCCTCAGCCAGCCGTTCCACGTCGCCGAAATCTTCACCGGTTCGCCGGGCAAGTTCGTCGAACTCGCCGACACGATCAAGGGCTTCAAGGAGCTGGTCGAGGGCAAGTACGACAACCTGCCGGAAGCCGCCTTCTACATGGTTGGCACCATCGAAGAGGCGGTCGAGAAGGGCAAGAAGCTCGCCGAAGAGGCCTGAGCTTCGAAATGACCTCGCGGGTCGCGCCCGGCGCGCCCCGCTCATGCGCATGAACGCGGAGACGGACGGATGAACGCCAAGGTCCTTCTTCTAGTGGTGGGTCTTCTGGTCGGCGGCCTCGCCGGTTGGCTGACGCGGCCGCAGGCCGCCGAGATCGACCTCCTCGGCATGAAGGTCGAGGTTCAGGGCGATCGGGCGGCGGGCGCGAGCGGCGGTTCGCTGACCACGGGCCAGACCCAGCATGTCGCGATCTTCGCGGCGATCGGGGCGCTGGTCGGCTTCGGCGTCGGCTTCGTGGCCGACCGTCGGCGGTAAGTCACTTTAGGGATTGAAAGACGCGCCCCATGGACAGCTTCCAGTTCGAGCTCGTGTCGCCCGAGAAGCTGCTGATCTCGGAAGAGGTGCAGCATGTGGTCGTGCCGGGCGTCGAAGGCGAGTTCGGCGTGCTGGCCCATCACGCGCCGCTGCTTTCGGTGCTCAAGCCCGGCGTCGTCAAGGTGTTCAAGACCGAGGGCGGCGAGCCTGAGCGTCTTTACGTCAAGGGCGGCTTCGCGGACGTCAATCCGAAGGGCCTGACGATCCTCGCCGACGAGGCGACGCCGATGTCGGAATTCAATGTCGCCCGCCTCGACGCGGCCATCAAGGAAGCGGAAGCCGCCGTGTCGCACGCCGAAGGCGAGGAGACCAAGCGCCGCGCCGAGCAGAAGCTCGCCGAGCTGAAAGAGTTCCGCTCGACCCTCGCCTGAAGCGCCGCCTTCGCGTCCCGGCCTTGAGCCGGGACCCATGATCGGCGCGCCTGTTCGGCGAGGCGCTTCAGCGTCAGCGCCCGCCGCTTTCTCTCCTGCATTTTCCGATCTTCAGTCCGGCTCGAAGCGATCCTGGATCCCGTTCAAAGCCGGGACGCGATCGCCCGCGCCGCTTCGTCGAGCGCCCGTAGCGTCGCTCGCAGGTCGTCTTCCGTGGTCGCCGGATTGATCGTGCACAGCCGGATCGTCGTGCGCCCGTCGAGCTTCGTGGTGCCGACCACGGCGAAGCCTTCCTCCATCAGCGCTCGCGCCGCCGCGGCGTTGACCGCGTCGGCGGCCTCCGGCGCGAGGCCGTCCGGCGCGTAGCGGAACGCCGTGATCGCCATCTGGGCGGGCGAGACGACCCGCCATCCCCGCATCCCGCGGACGATCGCTTCGGCGGTTTCCGCAAGCCCGAAGCCCCGGTCGATCGCGGCCGCGATCCCGTCGCGGCCAAGGGTCTGCAGGGTGAGCCAGAGCCGCGTGGCGCGCGCGGGCCGGGTGAGTTCGGGGCCGAGATCCCAGAAGTTCGGCTCCGCGCCCTCGGCCGCGCCGTCGCGCAGGTAATCCGAGGACAGCGCGAAGCTCGGCGCGAGCACGCTTGCGTCGCGCACCAGCGCCATCCCGCAGCCATAGGTCTGGAACAGCCATTTGTGGGCGTCCCAGGCGAGACTGTCGGCGCGGGAAACGCCCGCCAGCAGGTCGCGCCGATCCCCGCAGAGCAGCGCCGAGGCGCCGAACGCGCCGTCGACATGCATCCAGAGACCCTCTGCGGCGCAGAGATCCGCGATCTGCGGCAAAGGATCGATCGCGCCGGTGTTGGTCGTCCCGGCGCTCGCCGCGACGGCGAAGGGTTTTCGGCCCGCGTTGCGGTCGTCCGTCACGGCCGTCGCGAGAGCGCGAAGGTCCATCCGCCGGGCCGCGTCGGCGGCCACCGTTCGGATCTGCCGCGGGAGGAACCCGGCGATCCGCAAAGCCTTCGCGACCGAGGAATGGGTTTCGGCCGTCACATAGACGACGGCGGCGGCGCGCTCGTCGTCGCGGAGCCGCGCGTCGCGGGCGGCGACCAGCGCGGTGAGGTTCGCCATGGAGCCGCCGGAGACGAACAGGCCGCCGGCGCTCTCCGGAAAGCCGGCGGCGTCGCAGAGCAGGCGGATCACGTCGCGTTCGATCGCGGTGGCGCCTGCGCTTTGCAGCGCGGAGCCGAGATGCGGGTTGTGGATCTGCGCCGCAAGCTCGCCGAGCCAGGAAACCGGGGAGACCGGCGCCGGAATGAAGGCGAAGAACCGCGGGTGGCCCGTGTCCATGGCGAATGGAAGGGCGTCCCCCAGCAGCGCCTCGAGAGCCTCCGCGAGCGGACGTGGGCGCTCGGGCAGCGCGGGACCGAAGTCGGGCGCCGTCGGGGCGCGACGATAGGCGGGCGCGTCAGGGCCGCGCGCCGCGTGGCCGAGCGCGTGGTCGGTCAGCCGGGCGAAGGCGGCGGCGAGAGCGTTCGTCGAGGAGGAGGCTTCGGAGGCGTTTCTTCCCTCACCCTTGCGGGGAAGGGGAGGGGGGGGAGATGTCTCCCCTTTCGGGGGTCGGCTCCGGACGTCGTCGGCCATGTCGCCGTCAGACGTTGGTCCGGGGCGCGCCGGCTTCGGCGCCGCGCGGGCGGAACATCAGCTTGTCGACGCGCGGTCCGTCCATGTCGATCACCTCGACGATCCAGCCGCCGACGTCGATCGTGTCGCCCTCGTTCGGAATGCGGCCGAGCGCGGCGATCACGAGGCCGGCCGCGGTGTGGAACTCGCCCTGCGCCGACTGCGGGATGTTGAACGCGAAGGTCTCGGTCACCGCGTCGAGCGGCGCGCGGCCGTCGACCATGTAGGAGCCGTCCTCGCGGCGCCGGATGTCGAGGTCATCCGCGGTCTCGTGCTCCTCGGGCAGCGCGCCCGCGATCGCGCCGAGCACGTCGTGGGAGGTCACGATGCCTTCGAAGCCGCCGAACTCGTCGACCACGAAGGCGGTCGAGGAGGGTTGCGACTTGAACAGCTCGAGCAGCGAAAGCGCGGAGGCGCCCTCGGGCACGTAGAGCGGGTCCCGGACCAGCGAGGCGACGTCGAAGCTCCCGCCCCCGATCAGCCGCGCGAGCGCGTCCTTCTTGTGAAGGATGCCGACCGGGTCGTCGACCGAACCGTTCTTGCCGACGACGATGCGCGAGAACGGGCTTTCCGCCAGTTCGGTCTTCACCGTGTCGAGGTCGTCGGTGATGTCGACCCAGAACACCTCGCGCCGCGGCGTCATGATGGAGCGCACGGGGCGATCGGCGAGGCCGAGCACGCCTTCGATCATCCGCTTCTCGACCGGCTCGATCGAGCCCGCGGCGACGCCCTCGGCGATCACGGAGCGCACCTCCTCCTCGGTGACGTTCGAGCCGTCCTGTTCCGTCACGCGAAGGAGACGGAGCATGACCGCCGACGAGGCGTTGAGCACCACGACGAAGGGGCGGCCGATCAGGGCGATGAACGACAGCGGTCCGGCCACGAAGGCGGCGATCGGCTCGGGGTTTGCGAGCGCCACCCGCTTCGGGACGAGTTCGCCGAGGATGAGCGAGACATAGCCGATGCCGAACACGACGAGCGCGGTCGCGACCGGGCTGGCGTAGCGATCCAGCGACGTGCTTTCGCGAAGCACCTGGGCGAGCGGATCGGCGAGCGCCGACTCGCCAACGACGCCGGTCAGGATCGCGATCAGCGTTATGCCGATCTGGATGGCCGACAGGAAGCTCGAGGGGTCGTCGCTGAGGCGGATGGCGCGGGCCGCGCCGGCGTCGCCGCCGTCGGCCATCATCTTGAGGCGTGGTCTGCGGGCCGAGACGATCGCGAGCTCCGACAGCGCGAAAAACCCGTTCAGGAGCACGAGGCCCAGAAGAACGGCGATGTCGACGATCGGCATGAAGGGTCCGCGGAGAGGCGGGCGCGCGGTCCGCGCCCGTCGAAGAGGCCGCACTATAGCGCTTCGTCGCGCGAGCGCCACCGCCGGAACGTCGCCTCCGCGGCGGCGCGGCCTCCCATGTCGAGAGGATCCACCAAAGGCGCATCTGGCTACCGGGCGGCGGCAGATTATGTAAATGAACCTTAAACCTCGCCGTCATGAGATGGACAGGTCCAGGCTTTAGGCTTCACAAATGTCTGATTCGATCGATCGTCTTTATCGCGCCGTCTGTGAGGCAGGCGAGGAGAGGCCCGCGCTTTCCCGAACCGCGCGGCTGCGCGGCGAAGGCGTGAACAAGATGGCGAAGAAGGTGGCCGAGGAGGCCGCCGAGGTCGCGATCGAGGCCGTGACCGGCGCACGGGAAGGGCTGATCCGCGAAAGCGCCGACCTGATCTACAATCTCGCGGTGCTGTGGTCGGCGACCGGCGTCTCGCCCGAGGACGTCTACGCCGAGATGGATCGGCGCGAACGCCTCTACGGCATCGCGCAGAAGCTGCCGAAGTCAGCCGCCGGCGAGCAGTCGGAGGAGACCGCGCCGCTGGCGAGGCAGACGGCGCGTTAGGCTCCCCGGACGGAACAGCTCAGCGACGGGACGTGAAGTTCACGTTGACCGTGAAACGTTTCGACGACGCGGTCATGTCCGCCGGCATCGGCGGGATGTTGGCGCGCCGCACCATCGCCATGGCTTCCGCGCCCGCAGGCCCCTGCTCCGAGGCCGAAACGCCGCTCACCGCGCCGCTGCGCGCGACGGTGAACGACACCTTCACACGGTTCGTGAAGGTGATGTTCGAACGTTTTTGCGCGGCGACGGCCGCCTGCACCTTCCTGGCGTACTCAGCCCCGGCCGCGGCGCTGGCGGCGCCCGCGTTCGCGGAGGCGCCGCTTCGGCCGCCGGCGTCCTGCGCCCGCTGCGTCGGAGCGGGGCGCTCGGCGACGGGGGCGTCCTTCTTCGGCGCAGGCTTCGGCCGTTCGCGGACGACATCGCGCTTTTTCTCTGGCTTCGGCTCCGGCTTCTTCGCGACGGGCTTCGGAGCGGGCTTCGGCTCGATCTCCTCTTCCTGCGCGGTCACCATCTCCTGCGGGGGCAGCGTGACCGCGGCCTCGACGTCGGGCGGCGCTTCCGTCAGGTCCGGCGGAACCTCCATCGCGAGCTGGGGCGTTTCGAGAGCTTCGACCGCCTCGGTTTCCGTATCCGGCGGCTGGACGTCGTCGGGCGAGATCTCCTCAAGCTCCTCGACCGGCTCGTCTTCCGTCACTTCCTCGGATCTTGCGTCGGCGGCCGTGTCGGCCCCCGCCTCCTGGAGCTGCGCCGCGCCCGAGGGCGGCGGCAGCAGGTCGAGCTCGATCGGGGTCTGGGACTCGAAGCCGGCCGGGGCCGGCATGCGGTTCAGGTAGACATAGGCGCCGGCGTGCAGCGCCGCCGCGACCGCGATCCCTGCGCCCCAGCGCTTCGCCGCGCTCGCGGAGGACTCGACCTCGTGGATCGAGAAGGCGTCAACGGCGGCCATTCGACCCGACGGCCTCGAGCGCCACCAGCGCGACCTTGAGATAGCCGGCGTCGCGGACGCCGTTCATGACGTTCATCAGCTCGCCGACCGGAACATTCTTGTCCGCGCGCAGGAAGATGCGCTGTTCGCGGTCGCCCTTGGTGGCTGCCTGCAGCGCGCCGCCCAGCGCCGACTGGTCCAGCGTCTGGTTGCCGAGCGAGAGCTTCAGATCCTTCTGGATCGTGAGGTAGATCGGCTTGTCCGGGCGCGGCTGGCGCTTGGCGCTGGACGCCGGCAGGTCGACGCCGACGTCGACCGTCGCGAGCGGCGCCGCCACCATGAAGATGATCAGCAGCACCAGGATCACGTCGATGAACGGCGTGACGTTGATGTCGTGCGTCTCGACGAGGTCGTCCCCGCCGGAATGGTCGAGTTTGGCGGCCATCGGACGCGCCTTACTCGGCCGCCCGGCGCAGCAGCCGGCCGCCGCCATGCTCGGCGCGGTCGAGGTCGCGGCTGACGATCCGCAGCACCGCGGCGGAGGCGTCGCCGAGCTGCGCCCGGTGGCCGGCGATCGCGCGCGCGAACACGTTGTAGATGATGACCGCCGGGATCGCGGCCACGAGGCCGATCGCGGTCGCGAGCAGCGCCTCGGCGATGCCGGGGGCGACGACCGCGAGATTGGTGGTCTGCGCGTTCGAGATGCCGATGAAGGAGTTCATGATGCCCCAGACCGTGCCGAACAGGCCGACGAAGGGCGCGGTGGAGCCGATGGTCGCGAGAAGGCCGGTGCCGATCGCGAGGCGGCGCCCCGCCTGCGCTTCGAGCCGCGACAGATGCGACGCGACGCGCTCCTTCACGCCTTCCGGCGACATGGCGTCTTCCGAATAGGCGATTTCGGCGTCGGCGGCGGCGACGAAGGCCGCGACCGGCCCGGCGCCCCGGCGGTTGCCGAGCGCGCGGCGCGCGTCCTCGAGGCTGCGGGAGGCGGCCAGCGCGTTGAGCCCGCGCTTGACCTTGCGGGAGGCGGCGGCGAGCTCCATCGACTTCGCGATCCAGACCGTCCAGGTCACGACCGATGCGAAGGCGAGGCCGATCATCACCGCCTTCACGACCCAGTCGGCCTGCAGGAACATGCCCATCGGCGAAAGGTCGTGCGGGATCTGCGCGCCGCCGAAGCTCGGCGCGGAGTTTTCGGCGGTCTCTTCGGCCTCGGGCTGCGCGGCGTCCGGCGCCGGCTGTTCGCCCGGCTGCGCCCCGTTTCGATGCGGCGCCGGTTCCTGTCCGGGCTCGGTCGCCTTGACCTCCTCGGCCGGCGGAAGCGCCTGGGCGGGCTGCGCCTGAGGGGCCGCGGCCGGACGCTCCTGCGCGACGGCGCTCTGGAGCGCTGCCTGCGGACCGGACAGCCCGAGCGCGAGCGCCAGGAACGCGGCGGAGAGGCGCGCGATCTTCACTTGCCGAACTCCACGTCCTTCACCCGCGAGGAGGTCGACACCATCGCGAGGCAGTCGTCCGCGCCGCCGCAGGCTGTCACGTCGTTGAGCAGCACCTTCCCGACGCCGTCGCACTTCGTCTCCGAGGCGTCGAACAGCTTGACGGACGTCTTCGACGCCCGCACCGGCCCCGCCTCGACGGCGAGGCGACGCGTGATCACGCCGTCCTTGTCGAAGAAGACGAGGTCGAGCTTGAGGCTGTCGAGGGCCTTTTCGCCAGGATTGGCGACGACCAGGGAGATCCGGCAGCCGTCGTCCTTCGGCTCGAGACGGTTCAGCTCGATCGACACGCCTGTCGCGGCGGCGGCGGGAACGGAAACCAGCAGGCCCGCTGACGCAAAGGCCGCCATGGCGGCGCGCGTGTATTCGAAAGGCGTCAACGACCTCTCCTTCAGAAACGGAACATCGGATTGGCAAGACGCGAATAGGCGCATGACGGCGAGACTTCAAGAGCGGGTAAGCCAATTGATAATCGCTCTAATTTGAAGATCGGGCCGTTTCTTGGCCGGCGCGTAACACGAGTCTGGAATCTTCGGCTTCCGAGCCGCTGCGGGCGTCGCGTCCCGCGCGGACGGAGCCGAGGAGCGTGTCGCGGCTTGACAGTATATCATTTCCGTAGAATATATATGTTTATGACTGGGGCGGGATCGATGGACCTGCTCGCGCCGCCCTGACCGCACCCGCCGCACGCCTTGCACCGACTCTTGAGCAGCAGAGACCGAAATGACCGCTTCCCTGTTGGACGCCATCACCGGCTGGTTCTCGGGTTTCCGGACCGCTTCCGCCGATTTTTCCGAGATCGATCTCGAAGGCGAGGAGGATCTGTTCGATCCGGCGGTCAGCCCGCTCGAAGAGTTCCACTGAGAGCCGTCGCGGGCAGGACGGCGTGAGCGCCCGTCCGCCGCTGCACGCAGGGAGCTGAGAGGCGAAGGGCCTTCTCGACCGTTCGGGTCGGCCGGGGTGACGAGCGCGCCCGATGCGCTACAACGGGGCCTCGTCCCGTTCCGCGTACCGTCCCGCTCATGACCGACATCGCCGCGACGACCGTTCCGCCGGACCGCCTCGCCTTCCTTTCGGCCGGCGGGGCGCTTGCGCGCGCGATGCTCGGCCTCGATCACAAGCGCTC
Source organism: Ancylobacter novellus (assembly GCA_003241695.1). Lineage (GTDB taxonomy): Bacteria > Pseudomonadota > Alphaproteobacteria > Rhizobiales > Methylopilaceae > Methylopila. The sequence goes on from QFPN01000006.1 coordinate 300,161, forward strand.
CCCGCTCGGCCCGCCGGCCGACTGGCCTGCGGCCCTCAAGGCCGTGGTCGGCTTCATGCTGCCGTCCAAGGCCGAGATCGTGCTGTTCTGGGGGCAGGACTATCTCGCGCTCTACAACGACGCCTACGCGCCGACGATCGGGTCGAAGCATCCGGGCGCGCTCGGCCGCCCGGCGCGCGAGAACTGGTCCGAACTCTGGGACGATCTCGAACCGCTGCTGAAGCAGGTGCGCGAGACGGGCGAGACCTACACGGCCAAGGACCGGCCCTTCGTGCTGTCGCGCGGGGCGGGCGTCGAGCAGGTCTATTTCGACATCTCCTATCAGGCCGTGCGGGACGAGGCGGGCGACGTCGCGGGCGTGCTCTGCATCGTGGCCGAAACGACGCGGCGCGTGACGGCCGAGCGGCGCTTGCAGTTTCTCGTCGAACTCAGCGACCGCACCCGCGCGATCGGCGATCCGGAGACGGTGAAGGGCGTCGTCGCGGCGCTGATCGGCGAGAGGCTCGGGGCCGACCGCGCCGGCTACGCCGAGATCGCGGACGACGGCCGGAGTTTTTCGGTCGCTCGCGACTGGACCGCGCCCGGCGTTCCGAGCCTCGCGGGCCGTCATGATCTCCTCGCCTTCGGGGAGACGATCGCGGAGGATTTGAGGGCCGGACGGGTCATCCGCATCGAGGACGTCGCCGCCGATCCCGCTTCGAGCGCCGCCTTCGGCGCGATCGGCGTCGCGGCGAACGTCGCGGCCCCGCTGATGAAGGACGGCCGCTGCGTCGCGGTGCTCTACGTTCACGCCATGACGCCGCGGCGCTGGTCGGACGACGAGGTCGCGCTGGTGGCCGAGGCGGCCGAGCGCACCTGGTCCGCGGTCGCCCGCGCGCGGGCCGACCGCGCTGCGGTCGAGAACGAACGGCGTTTTGAGGCGATCGCGAACTCGATCGACCAGATGATCTGGTCGACGAGGCCCGACGGCTTCCACGACTATTACAACGACCGCTGGTACGAGTTCACCGGCGTGCCCTACGGCTCGACCGACGGCGAGGAGTGGAACGGCATGTTCCATCCGGACGATCAGGAGCGCGCCTGGACGGTCTGGCGCAGGAGCCTGGAGACCGGGGAGCCGTACCACATCGAATACCGCCTCAGGCATCGGACGGGAGCCTATCGCTGGGTCATCGGCCGCGCCCAATGCGCCCGCGACGCGAGCGGCGAGATCGTCCGCTGGTACGGCACCTGCACCGACGTCAACGATCTGAAGCGCGCCGAGGCCGCGCTCCGGGAACTCAACGAAACGCTCGAAACGCGCGTCGCCGAAGGCGTCGCCGAACGCGAGCAGATGGCCGAGGCGCTGCGCCAGGCCCAGAAGATGGAAGCGCTCGGCCAGCTCACGGGGGGCGTCGCGCACGACTTCAACAATCTGCTTCAGGTGGTGGTGGGCAACCTCGAGATCCTCCAGCGCAACCTGCCCGAGGACGCCGCCCGGCTGCGCCGCTCCGCCGCCAACGCCCTGATCGGGGCGAACCGCGCCGCGACGCTGACCCAGCGCCTGCTCGCCTTTTCCCGCCGCCAGCCGCTCGCGCCGCAGCCCGTAATGGCGAACGCGCTCGTCACCGGCATGGCCGAGCTGCTGACCCGCACCCTCGGCGAGACGATCGAGTTCGAAACCGTGCAGGGCGCCGGGCTATGGCGGGTCGAGGCGGACCCGAACCAGCTCGAGAACGCGATCCTCAATCTGGCGGTCAACGCCCGTGACGCGATGCCGGAAGGCGGCAAGCTCACCATCGAGACCTCGAACGCCCATATCGATCACGCCTATGCGGCCGAGCACGCCGAGGTGAAGGTGGGGCAGTATGTCGTCATCTCGGTTTCGGACACCGGCCTCGGCATGGCGAGGGAGACGGTCGAGCGCGCCTTCGAGCCGTTCTTCACCACCAAGGAGGTGGGCAAGGGCACGGGCCTCGGCCTTTCGATGGTCTACGGCTTCGTCAAGCAGTCGGGCGGCCATCTCAAGCTCTATTCGGAGCCCGGCGAAGGCACGACCGTGAAGATCTATCTGCCGCGCCTGATGGGCGAGGGCCACGAAGAGACTGCGACCGCCGCCGACCTGGTTCCCGACGGATCGTCCTCCGAGACCATTCTGGTCACGGAGGACGACGACGACGTCAGGATGTATTCGGTCGATGCTCTTCGCGAACTCGGCTACCGCGTGCTGGAGGCCCATGACGCCGCTTCCGCGCTGCGCCTGCTCGAACGGCAAGAGGGACGGGTCGACCTGCTCTTCACCGACGTGGTGCTGGCGGGCGGCGTCAACGGGCAGGAACTCGCGGCACGAGCGCGGGCGTTGAGGCCCGGCCTCAAGGTGCTGTTCACCACCGGCTACGCCCGCAACGCCATCGTGCACCATGGCCGGCTCGATCCCGGAGTCGAGCTCATCACCAAGCCCTTCACCTATGCCGACCTCGCGGTCCGCGTCCGCGAGGTGCTGGACGGCCGTCCGGGGCGGTCGAAGGGGTGACATTGCGGGTCGGGGACGAGCGCGGTCGCTCCGGACGCAAAAGAAAGGGGCTTCCGAATGGAAGCCCCTTGGGATGAACGAGCGGACGCGCCGAAGGCGTCCGGGCCGCGTCAGGCGATGCCGTCGATCGTGCCGTCTTCGAGCAGCTTGATGTTGGCCGAGGCCGGGACCTTCGGCAGGCCCGGCATCGTCATGATCTCGCCGCACACCACCACGACGAAGCCCGCGCCCGCCGACAGCCGCACTTCGCGGATCGGAAGCGTGTGGCCCGTCGGCGCGCCGAAGGCGGTCGGGTCGGCCGAGAACGAGTTCTGGGTCTTGGCGATGCAGACCGGGAACTTGCCGTAGCCGGCCTCTTCCCACTCCTTCAGCTGCTTCTTGACCGAGGCCGGGGCCGTGACCTTGTCGGCGCGATAGATCTCCTTGGCGATCTTCTCGACCTTTTCGAACAGCGGCAGGTCTTCGTCGTAGAGCGGCTTGAACTGCGAGGGCTGCTCGCCCGCGATCTTGACCACCGCTCGCGCGAGGTCGGCCGCCCCGGGGCCGCCGTCGGCCCAGTGCTTGCAGACCACCGCCTCGACGCCGAAGTCCTCCCGGACCGCTTTCTGCAGCGTGTCGATCTCGGCGTCGGTGTCGGCGAAGAAGTGGTTGATGCCGACCACGACCGGCACGCCGAACTTCTTCACGTTCTCGATGTGGCGGCCGAGATTGACGAGGCCGGCTTTCAGCGCCTCGACGTTCTCGGTCTTGAGGTCGTTCTTGGCCATGCCGCCGTGCATCTTGAGCGCGCGCACGGTGGCGACGATCACCACGACGTCGGGCGAAAGCCCCGAGAAGCGGCACTTGATGTCCATGAACTTCTCGGCGCCGAGATCCGCGCCGAAGCCCGCTTCCGTGATCGTCCAGTCGGCGAGCTTCATCGCGGTCGTGGTCGCGATCACCGAGTTGCAGCCATGCGCGATGTTCGCGAACGGGCCGCCATGGATGAAGACCGGCGAGCCGTCGATCGACTGCACGATGTTGGGCCTGAGCGCGTCGCGCAGCAGCACGCCGAGCGAGCCCTGCGCGTCGACGTCCTTGGCGGTGATCGGCTTGCGGTCCGGCGTGTAGGCCACGACGATCCGGCCGATGCGCTCCTCGAGGTCCTTCAGGTCGTTCGCGAGGCAGAAGATCGCCATGATCTCAGACGCGACCGTGATGTCGAAGCCGGCCTCGCGGGTGTAGCCGTTGGTCGGCGCGCCGACCGCGGAGATGATCTGGCGCAGCGTCCGGTCGTTCATGTCGAGCACGCGGCGGAACACGATGCGGCGCGGGTCGATGTTGAGCGGGTTGCCCCAGTAGAGCGAGTTGTCGACGAGCGCGGCCAGGAGATTGTTGGCGCTCGTGATCGCGTGGAAGTCGCCCGTGAAGTGCAGGTTGATCTGCTCCATCGGGATGACCTGCGCCTTGCCGCCGCCAGCCGCGCCGCCCTTCACGCCGAACACCGGCCCGAGCGAGGGCTCGCGCAGGCACATGATGGCGTTCTCGCCGATGTGGTTGAGCGCGTCGCCCAAGCCCACCGTCGTTGTGGTCTTGCCTTCGCCCGCGGGCGTCGGGGAGATCGCGGTCACCAGCACGAGCTTGGCGTTCTTCTTCGCCGGCAGTTCCGCAATGAAGCGGTCGTCGACCTTCGCAATATGCTTGCCGTGAAGGTGAAGGGCGTCTTCGGGGATGCCGGCCTTCGCGGCGATCTCGGTGATCGGCTTGAGGGTCGCCGCGCGGGCGATCTCGATGTCGGTCGGCATGAAAAAGGGCCTCCGGCGAGGAAAAAACACGGATCCCGCCTCCCATCGGAGGGGCGGGCGGTCGTTTTGCCGTGTCTATGGAGGCGCAGCAACCCGAACGCGTCCGCGTTGGGGCGTCTCGCGACGAAGGTATGAGGCGCTGAGGCCGGCGCGGGCGCGAGTCCGGCTAGAGAAGGCAGCCCGCGACGCTCATGAGTCGGGCGGCGACGTGATCCGCGGCAAAAAGCGCGACTCCGTCGAGACAGGCGAGGGCGAGACCGATCAGCGGCAGAAGCGCCGAGGCGGCGGCGAGGCCGAGGCGACCCGAGGCTCGGGGTCCCGCTGCGGACAGGAGAGTCCCGTCGTTCGCCGCTCGTCCGCGGCCGGAGATCGGGCCGCGGGCGAACGGGCGAAGGTCGGGAGCTTGCGTCACTGCGAGCCGCCGGCGCCGGTCGAGAGGCCGCTCCGCTGCGTGATCTGGGCGGCGGTCTGGCTGAAGGTCTCCTGCGCGTCGCCGATCGAGAGCGTCGGTTCGCAGCGCGGATTGCAGGCGAAGCTCTCGCGCTTGCCGCCGCGCTGCACCACCACGGTGCCGTCGCTGCCGCGGCGCACGTTGACGATGGTCTCGCTCAGAACCGCGCCCGAGGCGTCGAGCAGCATGATGTTGGTCGAGCCGAAGCTTTTCCCCGTCACGATCATGACGCCGTTCTTCTGCGTGGTCGCGTCGGCGATCAGGGGATTGCCGATCACGACGGTCGCGGTCTCGGCGGGCGCGCGCACGACGCTCGCGCGGTCGACCACCGCCTCGAGCGTCGAGGGCGCGGTCTCCGCCGCGACGCTCGATGTAAGTACTACTACGGATAGGGTCGCGGCCGACCAGATGGAGGCGCCGAACGTGGAGGCCATGGGCGTCAATTCCTAACATTCGATCGCTGAAGCAAAGCCGAATTCGGTGAACGAACTCCTAAGAAGCGCTTGGCCTCCTTTACCCTTCGGCGAAAATGTTCGCCGAGGCTCGGGCTGAACGGTCCATCGCAGCCGATGAACGCTCATTTGAACACGCTTTCTCCTGACTGTCGTGCAGGCTTTAAAGATATATTGAAATAATTAATCCGAGTTAAGCATAATCAACTTGGTAACTATGCTTTAACCGTGGAAGCTTTCGATTTGAATCACATGTGATTTGCTTTTCACATTAACCCAATGGCAACGGGGCCGCGGTAGGTTTCGAGCGTTCCCGGTGGGCCGACGACGACAGAAGGACACGGGACAACAGTTGTCGCAACCTCTGTGAACATGGAGTTCCACCATGAGCATCCTCAAGTCCTTCGCCAAGAACGAGTCCGGCGCGACCGCCATCGAGTACGGCCTGATCGCCGTCGGCATCGCCATCGCCATCATCGTGGTCGTGCAGGGCATCGGCACGAACCTCAACACGGCCTTCGAGAAGGTCAACAGCAACCTCGCCAAGTGATCGGGGTCTCCTGAACGGAGACGTCGCTCTTTGGAACGGTTGCGCCGCGGGCGACCCGCGGCAGGCCGGACTGGTGATCGGACCGCCGCTTCCCGGGAAGGAGCGGCGGTCCTTTCGCATTTCGGGAGGCGCGTTTGCGCTTTCTTAGAGGTCGGCCTGCATCCTCCTGAGAGGCCGATCATGTGGGATCCGCACGCCATGCTCGAGATCTTCGTCGTCGCCGTGCTGCCGGCGCTCGTGGTGGTGGCCGCTGTCTCCGACCTCATGACGATGACCATCCCGAACCGGCTGGTTCTGGCGCTCGTCGCGGCCTTTGCGGTCGCCGCGCCGCTCTCCGGCATGGGCCTGTCCCAGCTCGGCGCGCATCTCGCCGCCTCTGCGCTCGTGCTCGCGGTCGGCTTCGCGCTGTTCGCGCCGGGCTGGATCGGCGGCGGCGACGCCAAGCTCGCCGCGGCGATCGCGCTCTGGCTCGGCTTCGAGCCTTTGCTCGCCTGGTTCGTGTCCTTCGCGATGCTCGGCGGCGCGCTCACGCTCGGCATGATGTTCTATCGGGGGCAGCCGCTGCCGCCGTCTTTCAGCGGCGTCGGCTGGCTCGCGCGGCTGCACCAACCGAAATGCGGCGTTCCCTATGGCGTCGCTCTGTCCGCCGGAACGCTTGCGCTATGGCCTGATACCTCCTGGTTCTCGTCGCTCGTCTGAACGGCTCAAGTTATCGTCATTCGATCATGATCATGTCTTGCCGGAACCATGAGGCGACGTCTCGTTAACCATGAATTGACGTTTCGATGATCTTATCCGCCTGACGAATTCAGGCCCGGCCAACGGGGCCTCGAAGCTCCGGGGGACGTGATGAAGGCGGCTCAGCTCGTGGTTCTCGGCATCGCGCTGACGGCGGGCGCCGGCGCGGCGATGCTGGCGGGCGGATCAGGCGAGCGGCAGGCCCAGGCCCCGGAGGCGCGCCCGGCGAATCTCGTCGACGTGCTTGTCGCAGCCAACGACATCGGGCTCGGCGGCGCGGTGCGCGCCGAGGATTTGCGCTGGCAGGCCTGGCCCGCCGAGGCCGCCAACTCCGCTTTCGTCCAGCGCTCTTCCGCCCCTGACGCGATTCCTAACACCGCAGGGTCGATCGCGCGCTCGCCCTTCGTGGCCGGCGAACCGATCCGCCCCGACAAGCTGATCAAGGGGACGGGGTCGGGCTATATGGCCGCGATCCTTCCGGCCGGCATGCGCGCCATGTCGATCGAGATCTCGGCCGAGACCGGGGCAGGCGGCTTCATTCTCCCGAACGACCGCGTCGACGTGCTGCTCACCCGCAAGGTCTCGGGCCGCGACGGACAGGATCGATCCTTCACCGAGGCGCTCGGCGAGAACGTCCGCGTGCTCGCGATCGACCAGACGGTCGAGGACAAGGACGGCGCGAAGGTCGTGGTCGGCAAGACGGCGACCCTCGAGCTGACCCCCGGCCAGGCCGAGCGCATATCGCTCAGCCGCCAGCAGGGCGTGATCTCGCTCGCGCTGCGCTCGCTGGTCGACAGCGGTCCGACGGCCGTCGATCCGGAAGAGGGACAGCCGAGAAAGCGCGGCGACTCCGTCACGGTGGTGCGCTTCGGCGTGCCGACCCAGGGAGGCGGCCAGTGACCGGCCTTTCAGAGAACCTGCGCCCCATGGCCTCGAAGGGCTTCGTGATGACAACTGGCCAACGTCGCGACTTCGCTGGCGCGTTGAAGCGCGGTCTTCGAGCCGCTCTTGTCGCGACAACCGCGTTCGCGACCGCGTGTCCCCTTCCGGCGCTCGCCGCCGATCCGGGCTATCTTTCGGCCGACGCCGGTTATGCGGACGCCGCGGGAGACCGCATCGACCTCGGCATCGGCAAATCCTTCGTGGTCAGCCTGCCGCGCGACGCCAAGGAAGTGTTCGTGGCCGATCCTGCGGTCGCGAACGCCGTCGTCCGCTCGGCCCGCAAGGCCTATCTGATCGGTGCCGGTCCGGGGCAAACCGACGTCAAGTTCCTGGACGACGCCGGACGGGAGATCGCTTCCTACGAAGTCTCCGTCTCGCGCGACGTCGGTTCGATCCGCTCCTCGATCGCCCGTTCCATCGACGGTTCGAAAGTCAGGGTCGAAGGCGTCGGCGACGGCGTCGTGGTGACGGGCTCCGTCAAGTCGGCCCAGGAGGCCCAGACCGCGGTCGACATCGCGACCGGATACATGACGGATCCGAAGAAGGTCGTGAACGCCCTGAAGATCGAAGGGCAGGATCAGGTCCTTCTGAAGGTCAAGGTCGTCGAGATCCGGCGCGACATCGTCAAGCAGATCGGCGTCAATTACGACATCAACAACGTCAAGATCGGCGGCGTGACCTTCGACGGAAGCACGGCCTTTCCCTTCGGCGTGAACAATTCGTCTCCGTCGGCCCTGATCTCGGGCGCAATTCCGCTCGGAGGCGGATCGCTCGAGCCGAGGCTTCAGGCCATGGAGCGCGCCGGCGTCGTTCGCACCCTCGCCGAACCGAACCTGACGGCGATTTCGGGCGAGGCGGCGAAGTTCCTCGCCGGCGGCCAGTTTCCGTTCCCCGGGCCGCTCAGCTGCGACACCACGCGCATCTGCACGCGCACGATCGAGTTCAAGGATTTCGGCGTCGGGCTCAACTTCACGCCCGTCGTGCTGTCGGGCGGCCGCATCAGCCTGAAGGTCGCGACCGAAGTCAGCGAACTCGACCCCAACAACGGCTACAACGACGGCGACCTCGTGGTTCCCGGCCTGCAGGTGCGCCGCGCCACGTCGACCGTCGAGGTGCCGTCCGGCGGCTCGCTCGTTCTGGCCGGTCTCATCCAGCAGCAGACCAAACGCGCGGCCGCGGGGCTCCCGGGCCTCATGAAGCTTCCTGTGCTCGGCGCTCTGTTCCGCTCGAACGACTACAAGAAGAACGAGACGGAACTCGCGATCTTCGTCACGCCCTATCTCGCCAAGCCCACTTCGCCCGCGAAGCTGGCGAGCCCGGACGATGGCTTCGCCGAGCCCTCCGACACCTCCGCGATCCTGCTCGGCCGCCTCAACCGGCTCTACGGGGTTCCTGGAAAGGTCGACCCCTACACCGTGGGCCGCCGGCCCGGCTTCATCATCGACTGAGCGGTCCGAACGGAGTCCCCCTGAGATGACCTCGCATCGTTCGTCGTCGCCGCGACTCGGCCTCGCCGCCCTTCTCGCCGGGGCCGCCATCGCGCTCGGCGGCTGCCACGCCGACAGGATCGTGGCCGACAGCTACCCGACCACCCCGGCCGAACGTCATCCGATCGTTCTCGCCGAAGGCTCCGAACGGCTCGACCTCCCGGTCGGCGGCGGCCCGCGCGGGCTGACGCAGCGCCAGAGGGACGACATTCGCGCCTTCGCCTCCGACTGGCGCAAGACCGGCCGCGGTCCGGTGGGCATGATGGTTCCGACCGGCGGCGCCGGAGACTACGCGGCTCCTGCGGTGCGCGCGGCGCTCGCCTCCGCGGGCGTGCCGGGCACCCAGATCGTCAGCCGACGCTACGCCGCCGAAGGGCCCGAAGAGGTCGCTCTCGTCAAGCTCGGCTACGTGAAGCTCAAGGCCGACGTGCCGCATTCCTGCGGCCTCTGGCCCGAGGACATGGGCCATGGCGGCGGCGACTGGTACGGCGCGAACGAGAACCGCGAATACTGGAATTTCGGCTGCGCCACCCAGAAGAACCTCGCGGCCCAGGTCGCCGATCCCGAGGATCTGGCGCGCCCCCGCGCCGAGACCCCGGTCTACGCCGCGCGCCGCCAGGACGTGATCGACAAGTACCGCCGAGGCGAAGACACCTCGACCCGTTATCGAAGGGAGGACGCCGTGGTGAGCAGCGTCGCTAAGGAGTGACGGGGATGAAAGACCATCTGGGCGGCCCCGCGTCGCTGTCCCAATCTTCGGCGGCGGCCGACGCCGTCATCGCGCCGCTTCCGCGCGTTTCGATCCAGGCGTTCTGCGAGACGCCCGAGATCGCCCGGCTCGTCGAGCAGGCGACCGGCGACCGGCGCATGGAGAAGGCGCATGTCAAGGTCCAGATGGGCGGAGGGCTGGCCGCCTCCGAGGCTTACAAGACGGCGCCGACGCCGAACGTCATCGTCATCGAGGGCGACAATCACCGCGAACGGCTTCTCGAGACGCTGGATAATCTGTCGGAGGTCTGCGATCCCGACACCAAGGTCGTCGTGATCGGCCAGGTCAACGACGTCCTGCTCTATCGCGAGCTGATGCGCCTCGGCGTCAGCGACTATCTCGTGCCGCCGCTCGGCGTCGTCGATTTCGTCCGTTCGCTGTCGGAAGTCTTCCATGCGCCGGGCGCGAACCCGGTCGGGCGAACCGTCGCATTCGTCGGGGCCAAGGGCGGCGTCGGCGCCTCGACCATCGCCCACAACGTGTCCTGGGCGATCGCGCGCCGCCTGAAAATGGACAGCGTCGTGGTCGACCTCGACCTCGCCTTCGGCACCGCCGGCCTCAACTTCAACCAGGATCCGCCCCAGGGCGTCGCCGAGATCGTGTTCGCGCCGGAGCGCGTCGACGCGGCCGTCGTCGACCGGCTCCTGTCGAAATGCACCGAGCAGCTCTCCCTGCTCGCCGCGCCGGCGACTCTCGACCGGGTCTACGATTTCCACGAGGACGTCTACGACCCGCTGATCGACATCCTTCGCGCAAACGTTCCCTGCGCCGTGCTCGACGTGCCCCATGTCTGGACGGCGTGGTCGAAGCGGGCGCTGATCGCGGCCGACGACGTCGTGATCGTCGCGGTCCCGGAGCTTGCGAACCTCCGCAACGCCAAGAATCTCATCGACCTTCTGAAGCTCGCCCGCCCGAACGACAGCACGCCGAAACTCGTGCTCAATCAGGTGGCCGTGCCGAAACGCGCGGAGATCAAGCCGGCCGACTTCGCCAAGGCGCTCGACCTCGATCCCGCAGCCGTCATCCCGTTCGACCCGCAGCTCTTCGGCACGGCGGCGAACAACGGCCAGATGATCGCGGAGACCTCGCCGGCCCACAAGATCAACGAGATCTTCCTCGACCTCGCCAAGCGCGTGACCGGCAAGAGCGAGGCCAAGAGGTCGCGCCGCAACCTTCTCGATCCGCTGATCACCCGCATTCCTTGGAAGAAAGCCGGCTGAGCCGGCGACGACAGGACCCGACGACATGTTCGGAAAACGCGGATCGACGATCACGCCGGCGGGCGCGGGCCTCGGACGGAGCGCGACGGCGAGCGGCGACTTCGGCGCTCCGCTGATCTCGGTCGCGCCGTCCGTCTCCGCGTCGGAGCCGCGCTCGGCGCCGCCCCCTCCGCCCGTCGACAGCCGCCGGAACGACGACTATTTCCAGACCAAGAGCCGGATCTTCGGCGCGCTGATCGAGGCGATCGACCTCGCGCAGCTCGCGCGCCTCGACGTCGAGAGCGCGCGCGAGGAAATCCGCGACATTGTCAACGAGATTATCGCGATCCGGAACGTCGTGATGTCGATCGCCGAGCAGGAAGAGCTGCTCGAGGACATCTGCAACGACGTGCTGGGCTATGGTCCGCTCGAGCCGCTGCTCGCGCGCGACGACATCGCCGACATCATGGTGAACGGCGCCGAGCGGACCTACATTGAGGTCGCGGGCAAGGTGCAGAACACCCATGTGCGCTTCCGCGACAACGCCCAGCTCCTCAATATCTGCCAGCGCATCGTCAGCCAGGTGGGCCGGCGCGTCGACGAGTCGTCGCCGATCTGCGACGCGCGTCTGCCCGACGGCTCCCGCGTCAACGTCATCGCGCCGCCGCTCGCCCTCGACGGGCCGACGCTCACCATCCGCAAGTTCAAGAAGGACAAGCTCACCCTCGACCAGCTGGTGCGCTTCGGCTCGATCAGCCCCGAGGGCGCCGATATCCTCAAGATCATCGGGCGCGTCCGCTGCAACGTGCTGATCTCGGGCGGCACGGGCTCGGGCAAGACCACGCTGCTCAACTGCCTGACGCGCTACATCGACGAGGACGAGCGCATCATCACCTGCGAGGACGCCGCCGAGCTCCAGCTCCAGCAGCCCCACGTGGTGCGTCTCGAAACCCGGCCGCCGAACCTCGAGGGCGAGGGCATGGTCACCATGCGCGACCTCGTGAAGAACTGCCTCCGCATGCGTCCCGAGCGGATCATCGTGGGCGAGGTGCGCGGACCGGAATCGTTCGACCTGTTGCAGGCGATGAACACCGGCCATGACGGCTCGATGGGCACGCTCCACGCGAACTCGCCGCGCGAGGCGCTGTCGCGTCTCGAATCCATGATCACGATGGGCGGCTTCTCGCTGCCCTCCAAGACCATCCGCGAAATGATCTGCACCTCGGTCGACGTCGTGATCCAGGCGTCGCGCCTGCGCGACGGCTCGCGCCGCATCACCCACGTCACCGAGGTGATGGGCATGGAAGGCGACGTGATCATCACGCAGGACATCCTGCTCTACGACATCCTCGGCGAGGACCAGAACAAGCGTCTGATCGGGCGTCACCGTTCGACCGGCATCGGACGTCCGCGGTTCTGGGAGCGGGCGCGCTATTTCGGCGAGGAGCAGCGGCTCGCCGCCGCGATCGACGCCATGGACGTCGACGCGCCCTCGCGCGTCGCCTGAGGAGACCGCGATGATCGATCTCGGCGGCAAGCTCCCGGTCGTGCTGTTGGCGACGGTCGCCGCCGGCGGCGCGGCCTATGCGTTGATCTACCCCTACCTGTCCGGCGCCGCGCGCGCCGAGCAGCGCCAGAAGATGGTCGGCATGGACCGGCGTCGGGCCGTGAGCGAGGCTGCGCAGGAGTCGCTGCGCCGCGGACAGGTGGCCGACAGCCTCAAGGCGCTCGACGAACGCCAGAAGCGCATCAACCGCCCGACGCTCGCCATGCGGATCGAACAGGCGGGCCTCGCCTGGAGCAACCAGAAATTCTTCATCGTCAGCGCGATCTTCGCCGCGGTCGTTGGCATTGGGGTCTTCGCAACCAGCGGCGACGCGCGCGTCGCGGGCCTTACGGCTTTCGTGGGCGGGCTCGGCGTCCCACGCTGGATGCTCGGATTCCTGAAGAGGCGCCGCATCGCGAAGTTTCTCGCGGGACTGCCGGACGGGGTCGAGATCATCCTGCGCGGTCTCAAGGCGGGCCTGCCGCTCGGCGACTGTCTCCGCGTCGTCGCCACCGAGACCCAGGAGCCCGTGAAGACCGAGTTCCGCAAGATCATCGAGGAGCAGGCCGTCGGCATTCCGCTCGCGGAGGCCGTCGGCAAGCTGTACGAGCGGATGCCGGTCTCGGAGGCCAACTTCTTCGGCATCGTGATCGCGATCCAGTCCAAGGCGGGCGGCAGCCTGTCGGACGCGCTTGGCAACCTTTCCAAGGTTCTGCGGGATCGTAAGAAGATCAAACAGAAGATCGCCGCGCTCTCCATGGAGGCCAAGGCCTCCGCCTCGATCATCGGTTCGCTGCCGATCATCACCATCGGCGTGATCTCGGTATCGAGCCCTGACTACATGAATCAGATGTTCACCACCGACACCGGTCGCTTCATGCTGGCGGGGTCCGTCGCCTGGATGCTGTGCGGCGTGCTGGTGATGAAGAAAATGATCAGCTTCGACTACTGAACCGGACAACCGGGCGGACGCTCCAGCCCAGGGACGAGACCTTGCTTCAGCAGATCATCACAGGCGTGAGCGACCCGCGGACGCTGACGGCCGCTTTGGCGGCCGTGGCGGCGATCGCCACGGTGCTGACTTTCGCGATGCCGCTGCTCGCCGGCGATCCGCTCGCCAAGCGGATGAAGGCGGTGGCGATCGAGCGGTCGCGCATCCGGGCCCGCGAGCGCGAGCGGCTGGCGAAGGGGAACAAGAGCCTGAAGCTCGAGCCGCGCGCCTACATGCAGAACGTCGTCTCGAAGTTCAACCTGATGAAGCACCTTGGCACCGAGGACGCCAAGGAGCGGCTCCAGATGGCCGGCTATCGCGGTCCGGGCGCGATGACGACCTTCCTGTTCTTCCGCCTCGTCGCGCCTGTCGCCTTTCTCGTGGTGGCGACGTTCTATCTGTTCGTGGTCAAGGATTTCGGCCTGTCGCCGCTGATGCGCGTCGGCGCGATCGTCGGCATCGCCTATCTCGGCGTGAAGGCGCCCGAACTCTACCTGAAGAACCAGACGCAGAAGCGCCAGCAGTCGATCCGAAAGGCGTTTCCGGACGCGCTCGACCTGATGCTGATCTGCGTGGAATCCGGCATGTCGATCGAGATGGCGTTCCGCAAGGTCGCGGACGAGATCGGGTCCCAGTCGGTTCCGCTCGCCGAGGAGCTGACCCTCACCATGGCGGAGATGTCCTACCTGCAGGACCGCCGCCTCGCTTACGAGAACTTCGGCAAGCGCACCGATCTGGACTCGGTGAAGTCCGTCGCCACCGCCCTCATCCAGGCGGACAAATACGGCACCCCGGTCTCGACCGCGCTCCGTAACCTGAGCCAGGACAGCCGCGACAGCCGCATGGCGGACGCCGAGAAGAAGGCCGCGGGTCTGCCTCCCAAGCTCACCGTTCCGATGATCCTGTTCTTCCTGCCGGTGATCTTCATCGTGATCCTCGGCCCGGCCTATCTCAGCGTGATGGCGATCCGGTAGGCGGTCGGCCCGTCACTCGCTCGCGGGCATCGTCTCGCCCGGCTCGATGTCGGGTTCCGCCGGGGCGGTCGGCTGGTGCGGAAAGCCCTCGATCGACCCGAGCGGCTTGGCGTCGCGTTTGATCTCGACCGGGCTCGTGGCGTAGGCGGTCATCAGCTCGGCGAGCGAGCGCAGCGCGTGCATGTGGATGCGCTCGTAGCCGTGGCTCGCGTCGACCCCGAAGGTCGCGAGCGCCGTGCGAACGTCCGCCCCCGCCTCGATGGCCGAGGCCGAATCCGAGCGGTAGTAGCGGAACACGTCGCGCTGGTGGCGGATGTCGTTCTCGCGCGCGAGCCGGATGAGCTCGTGGGTGAGATGATAGTCGAACGGTCCGGTCTGGTCGGCCATCGCGATCGTGACGCCGAACTCGTCGGAGTTCTGGCCCGGGGCCGTGGTGCCGTTGTCGATCGTGACCATGGCGGCGACGTCGTGCGGCAGCACCGCCGCGGCGCCGACCCCGACTTCCTCCGCGATCGACAGCACGAACCATGTGTCGACCGGAGGCGTCTCGCCCGACTCGACGATCGCCTTAAGCGTTGAGAGCAGGATGGCGACGCCGGCCTTGTCGTCGAGATGGCGCGAGACGATGAAGCCGTTGTCGAGGAACTCGGCCTGGGTGTCGATCGCCACCACGTCGCCGACATGGAAGCCGAGGCGCTGCAGATCCGCGACGTCGCGCACCAGCGCGTCGACCCGCACCTCGACATGGGCCCAGCCGGTCGGCTGGGTGTCGACCTCGTCGGCGTAGGTGTGGCCCGAGGCCTTGAGCGGCAGGATCGAGCCGCGATAGGCGCCCTGCTCGGTGAAGATGGTGACGCGCGCGCCCTCCGCGAAGCGGGCGGACCAGTTGCCGATCGGGACGATTTCGAGCCGGCCGTTGGGCTTCAGCAGCTTCACCTGCGCGCCGAGCGTGTCGAGATGGGCGATGAGCGCGCGCGAGGGGTCCTTCACCCGGCCCTTCAGCTTGGCGCGGATGGCGCCGCGGCGGGTGACCTCGGGCTCGACGCCCAGCCGGATGAGTTCGTCGACGACCGCATGCGTGATGGTGTCGGTGAAGCCCGTCGGGCTCGGGATCCGGAGCAGTCCCTTGAGCTGCTCGGCGAGGTAGTCGATGTCGACGTCGAGACGCGGCACGGATCACCTGTCTGGTCGGGGGCTGCGAACGCGGGGGGCCTCCTTACCACGGATGCCGCCGGGGTCACGCAAGGCCGGGAATGAATGGCGGGCAAACTTTGCTGCGCGTGCGAAGCATGACTGGCATGCCAGCGAGGGCGTTCCGCAACCATCCGTGGCATGCCACATAGAGTTCACGAAACGACGCGGGCGCAGGAGCGCCCCGACAGAAAGGAGACCGATCCATGACCGCCGCCGTTCTCAAGGCCGTCGCCGCCCCCTTCTCGACCGGTTTCTTCGCTCGCTTCTTCGCGGAGTTCGAAGCGTTCTTCGAAGAGCAGGGCCGTGCGCTTCATCGCGCCCACCGGGACTATCCGTTCGGCCTCTGATTTAGACCGAATAAGACCACAAGACTTGAAGGCCGCCCCCAGGGCGGCCTTTTGCGTTTGCGAAGAAGGGCGCTTCGGGCAAAGGCGAGTCCGCAGGCTGGATCGGCGGCTACGCGCATGCGAATCCGCCGCGCTCAGGACAACCCCGTCCGCCTGACGGCCGCAGGCATCGACAGGGGGAACAGCAGGTCGATGAAGCGTTCGGCGGTCGGCTGCGGCTCGTGGTTGGCGAGGCCGGGGCGCTCGTTGCATTCGATGAACGCGTAATGCGGCTCGCGGGGCGACTTCACCATGAAGTCGATCCCGCAGACCGGAATGTCGATCGCCCGCGCGCATTTCACCGCCGCCTCCACCAGCGTCCCGCAGACCTCGCCGGTGACGTCGTGAATGGTGCCGCCGGTGTGCAGGTTCGCGGTCTTCCGCACGGCCACGATCCTGTTTTCCGGGAGGACGTCGTCCAGTCCGTAGCCGGCTTTTGCGACGCAGCGCTCGGTCTGCCCGTCGATCGGGATCGAGCTTTCGCCGCCGGTCGCGGCCTCCCGGCGGCGCGACTGCTTCTCGATGAGCTCCCGGATCGTCGCGCGTCCGTCGCCGACGATCTGCGCCGGCCGCCGGATCGCCGCCGCCACCAGCTTGAAGTCGATGACGATCAGGCGCAGGTCCTCGCCCTCGACCATCTGCTCGACGACGACCCGGTCGCAGAACGCCTTCGCGTGCTTGATCGCGGCTTCCGCGTCGTCGAGGCTGTCGAGCCCGACCGAAATGCCGCGGCCCTGTTCGCCGCGCGCCGGCTTCACGACGACCTGCCCGTGCTTCTCGATGAAGCTTTGCAGCGCCGCGGCGTCGCCCGCCTCGATCTGTTCCGGAACGACGACGCCCGCCTTCGACACGGCGCGGCGGGTCACCGCCTTGTCGTCGCAGATCGACATCGCGACGCCGGTGGTGAGTTCGGAGAGCGACTCCCGGCACAGGATCGAGCGGCCGCCATGGGTCAGGCGGAAGAAGCCGCCCTCCGCGTCCGTGACCTCGACGCCGATGCCGCGGCGGCGCGCCTCGTCCACGATGATCTTGGCGTAGGGGTTGAGCCCCTCGACGCCCGGCTCGCCCACGAACAGGCGCTCGTTGATGGAGTTGCGGCGCTTGACCGAGAACGTGTAGCGCCGCTCGAAGCCGAGTTTCTCGTAGAGCCCGATCGCGAGGTCGTTGTCGTGCATCACGGAGAGATCCATGAACGCGGCGCCGCGCTCCCTGAAAAGCTCCGCGAGGCTGCGGACCAGCATCTCGCCCACGCCCGGATGACGCGACTGCGGGTCGACCGCGAGACACCAGAGGGAGGACCCCTTCTCGGCGTCGCCGAAGGCCAGCACATGGTCGACGCCGGTGACGACGCCGACGATCTCGTGGGTGCGCACGTCCTGCGCCACCAGATGCACCAGCGTGTCGTCGTCGCGGCGCCGCTCGTAGAAATCGGGCCGCGCCGAGACCATGTGGCGGGACGAATAGATCCGGCTGATCGCCTCGATGTCCTGCGCGTCGGAGAGCCGGCGCACATGGACGGCGCGATGGTCGCGCTCGGACGGCCGGTAGGCGCCGAGGTCGAGCCGGAACATATGGCTCGGGTCGAGGAACAGCTCGAGCGGCGCCTGGGCGATCAGCACATGCGGATCGTTGACGTAGCAGGCGATGTCGCGCTGGTCGGGACCCTCCTCGCGCAGCGCCTCGGCGAGGACCTTCGGGTCGGAGAAGGTCTGGGCGAAGAGCAGGCGGCCCCAGCCGCAGTCGACGGTGCAATCCGTCCGGCCTGTGGCCGGCTGCGCGGCGGTCTCCGCTTCCGCAGTTTCGCTTTCGGCGACGGCTGCTGACATCGGTCGAGGCCTTTCTCAATTTCCAGTTCGATTTGCGTCGCGTTCCCGCGCGATCAGACGCCCTGCGTCTGCAGCCAAACCTCGAGCAACGCGCACTGCCAGAGCTCGGATCCGCGAAGCGGCGTGATGTGCGCCTTCGGGTCCTCGAACAGCGCGTCGAGATAAGCGGGGCGGAACAGCCCGCGCTCGCGGGCCTTCTGCGAGCCGAGGGCGTCGCGCACCATTTCGAGCGTCTTGCCCTCGAGATATTTGAGCCCGGGCACCGGGAAATAGCCCTTCGGCCGGTCGACGACCTCCTTCGGCACGATGCGTCGCGCAAGCTCCTTCAGCACGCCCTTGCCGCCGTCGGCGAGCTTGTGTTCGCCGGGAATGCGCGCCGCGAGCTCCACCAGCTCGTGGTCGAGGAACGGCACGCGCGCCTCGAGCGAATGCGCCATCGTCATGTTGTCGACGCGCTTCACCGGATCGTCGACCAGCATGACGGTGGAATCGAGGCGCAGCGCCTTGTCGACGGCGTCGTCGGCGCCGCCCATCGCGAAATGCTCCTCCACGAAGGCGCGGGCGTGGTCGGCGCCGGCATAGGCCTCGCTGACATGGCTGAGATAGGTCGCGTGGTCCCGGTCGAAGAACGCCTTGGCGTAGTCGGCGACCGGATCGTTCGAGGCCGCGACCTTCGGATACCAATGATAGCCGGCGAATATTTCGTCGGCGCCCTGGCCCGACTGCACGACGGTCACGTGCTTCCGGACCTCTTCCGACAGCAGGTAGAACGCCACGCAGTCGTGGCTCACCATCGGCTCCGACATCGCCTTGATCGCGCCGGGCAGCGCGTCGAGCATGCGGGATTCTTCGATGGTGATCTTGTGGTGCGAGGTGCCGAACCTCTCCGCGATGATGTCCGAATATTTGAACTCGTCGCCGTCCTCGCCGCCGCGCGACTCGAAGCCGATCGAGAACGTCTCGATGCTCCTGTGGCCGAGCTCGGCGAGCAGCGCGACCACGACGGACGAGTCGACGCCGCCGGACAGCAGCACGCCGACCGGCACGTCCGCCACCATGCGGCGCTTCACGGCGGTGCGCAGGCTCTCATGGACCTCCTCGCGCCAGTCGTCGAATGTCTTCGCCACGTCGGCGGCCGTGCGCTCGTAGGAGACGCTCCAGTAGACCTCCTCCTTGGTGCGGCCGTCCGGCTCCCAGATCTTGAGCGTCGCAGGCGGCAGCTTGCGCACGCCCGCGAGGATGGTGCGGGGCGCCGGCACCACGGAATGGAACGTCATATAGGCGTTGAGCGCCGCCGGATCGATCGAGGTGTCGACCCCTCCGGCCGCGAGCAGGGAGGGAAGCGACGACGAGAAGCGCAGCCGGCCGTGTCCCTCGGAGACATAGAGCGGCTTGATGCCGAGCCGGTCGCGGATGAGGATCACGCGGCCGGTGTCGCGCTCGTGGATCGCGATCGCGAACATGCCGAACAGCTTCTTCGGCAGCTCCGTTCCCCACTCCTTCCAGCCCTTGACGATCACCTCGGTGTCGCCCTCGGAGAAGAAGCGGTAGCCCTTCCGTTCGAGCTCGGCCCTCAGCTCCTTGTGATTGTAGATGCAGCCGTTGAACACGATGGTGAGCCCGAGTTCGGGATCGACCATCGGCTGCTCGGCCTTTTCGGACAGGTCGATGATCTTCAGCCGGCGATGGCCGAAGGCGACGCGTCCGCGCGAGACGACGCCGTCGCCGTCCGGCCCTCGGGGCACCATGCATCCCGACATCGCCGCCACGGCCTCGACCGAGGCCGGCTGTCCGAGAAAAGTCGCTTCGCCGCAGATTCCGCACATGTTTCCGGGTCGTCCGATTTTTGGCTTGTGCGGTGCAACCTATGGCGTGCGGTCGAGAAATCGAGTCTCCGGCGGGCGAGGGGGGCGCTCAAAGAAGCGGCGGCGGCGTCCGGAAGGCCGGGCGTCGTCCCGGCCGGGCGAAGCGGAGGGCCGGAACGCCGGCCCCGTCAGGCCTTCCCGGTCGTCAGCACGATCTTGCCCATGTGGGAGCTCTCCTCCATCAGGCGGTGAGCCTCGGACGCCTTCTCCAGCGGGAAGGTCGCGTGCACCACGGGCTTGACCTTCCCGGCCTCGATCAGCGGCCACACCTCGCGCTGCAGCGCGTTCGCGAGCCGCTTCTTGTCGGCGACCGGCCGGGCGCGCAGCGTCGAACCCGTGACGGTGAGGCGCTTCAGCATGATCGGCGTGAGGTCGATCTGCACCTTCGGCCCCTGCATGAAGGCGATCTGCACCAGCACGCCCTCGGGCGCGAGGCTCTTGACGTTCTTCCCCGTGTACTCGCCCCCGACCATGTCGAGGATGACGTTGACGCCTTTCCCGCCCGTCTCTTCCTTCAGCACGGCCTGAAAGTCCTCCGTGCGGTAGTCGACGCCCCGCTTGGCGCCCAGCTTTTCGCAGAACGCGACCTTCTCCGGCCCGCCGGCGGTGGCGTAGGCCGTCGCGCCGCGCGCGACCGCGAGCTGGATCGCGGTCGAGCCGATGCCGGACGTGCCGCCATGGACGAGGAAGCTCTGGCCTTCTTTCAGCCCCGCACGGTCGAACACGTTCGCCCAGACGGTGAAGAAGGTCTCGGGAACGGCCGCGGCCTCGACGGCCGTGAGGCCCTTCGGGATCGCGAGGCAGGACTCCGCCGGGGCGACCGCGTATTCCGCGTATCCGCCGCCGGTCAGCAGCGCGCAGACCTCGTCGCCCACGACGAAACCTTTCACGTCCTTGCCCGCGGCCACGATCTTCCCCGCCACCTCGAGGCCGAGGATCGGCGAGGCGCCGGGTGGCGGCGGATACATGCCCTTGCGCTGCATGACGTCCGGCCGGTTGACGCCCGCGGCCGCGACCTCGATCAGAACCTCGCCGTCGCCCGGCGTCGGGACCGGCCCGCGCGCCGCTTCGAGCACCTCGGGACCGCCGTCGCCGGTCGCGCGGACATAGGTCATCTCGGTCGGCAGGTCGGTCATCGCGGGGGCTTTCGTCTGGTGAGGAAGCTTGGACGACGGTTTGACGCGCCAGGGCCGCGAGGGCAAGTCGGGGCGGCGGGGTCTCGCCTGCAAACGCGGCCGTCCAATGTCCGGCGCCCCCGCCTCTCCCCGTCATGCCCGCGCCTTCGCGCGGGTATCCACGACTGGGTCACAGGCCGCGGCGGGGAACCGAAGTCGTGGATACCCGCGCAGAGCGCGGGCATGACGGCGGTGGTTCGGGCGCAAGGCCTTGCCTTCGACGCGCGACGAAGCCCGCACGCCTCACCCTTCCTTGCGCTCGAGCGACCTCGCCGTCCTGAGCTGCGGGAACATCCACGCCCAAAGCCCCGCGACCACCATCGCGCCCGCGCCGCCGAAGACGATCGCCGGCATCACCCCGATCACGCTCGCCATCGCGCCGGCGCGGAACTCGCCGAGTTCGTTCGAGGCGCCGATGAACATCATGTTGACGGCGTTCACCCGGCCGCGGACCTCGTCGGGCGTCCAGAGCTGCATCAGCGTCTCGCGGATCGTGACGCTCACCATGTCGGCGCCGCCCATCACCACGAGCGCGGCGATCGAGAGCCAGACCGTCTCCGACAGGCCGAACACGACCGCCGAGAGCCCGAACAGGCCGACGCAGACGAACATGACGTGGCCGGCGCGGTCGGTGATGGGCCTGACCGACAGCAGCGCCGCGACCGCGATCGCGCCGATCCCCGGCGCCGCCCGCATCAGCCCGAGGCCCCACGGGCCGACGTCGAGCACGTCGCGCGCGACGGCGGGCATCAGGGCGTAGGTCCCGCCGAGCAGCACGGCGAAGAGGTCGAGCGAGATCGCGCCCAGCACCACCTTCTCGGTGAAGACGTATCGAAAGCCCGCCGCCAGCGTGTCCCAGCTCCGGTCGAGCGTCCGGGCGACATGCGGCGTGTCGATCATGAGGTTCAGCGCGCAGCCCGCGATCAGCAGCGCCGCCGCGCCGCCATAGGCCGCGGGCGCGCCGATCCCGTAGAGCAGGCCGCCGGTCACCGGGCCGACGATGGTGGCGAACTGCCAGGCGGAGGAACCCCAGGTGATGGCGTTGGCGAGCGCGGCCTTCGGCACGAGGCTCGGGACGATCGCCCAGCTCGCCGGCGCGAAGAACGCGCGCGCCACGCCGAACACGAACAGCACGCCGAAGATCAGCGGAACGGACGGCTGTTCCATGAGCGCGATCGCGATCAGGGCGAGCGCGCCCACGGCCTCGATCGCGCAGCAGACCGCCATGATGAGGCGGCGCGGGAAGCGGTCGGCGATCCGGCCGGTGAACAGCACCAGCGCGATCGCCGGCAGGAACTGGATCAGGCCGACGAGGCCGAGGTCCCACGGGTCGCGGGTGATGTCGTAGACCTGCCAGCCGACCGCGACCGAGACGATCTGGATCGCGAAGGTGGCGGACAGCCTGCCGAACCAGAACAGCGCGTAGTTGCGATGGCGGAAGGCGATCGGCGAGTCCGGGACGGGGCTCGCCGCGGCCGGCGCGTCGGGATCGACTGACGTCATGGGGCACGCGAGGCTTGATGCGACGGCGCGCTTTAAGCGGGCGCGGCGGCGGTGTCGAGCGCTCGGAGCGCAAGAAGGCGTTGCGCGAAGCGCGGCCGGGATCCGGCGGGCCTCGGACGGCGTTCATGCGCAGGCGTTCCCCGTCGAAAGGCCGCGTTCCGATGTTCACTCTGGTTCTGACCGTCTGCCTGCAAGCCGAGCCTTCCCGCTGCAAGGACGAGCGGATCGACTTTTCCGGATCCTCCATGGCCTGCCTCGTCCAGGGCGCGCCGATCATCGCCGAATGGGGGAGCGATCATCCCGAATGGACGGTCAAGAAATGGACGTGCGGGCAGAGCGGCTGAGACCGTCGTGGTCTGCCGTGCTAAGGCTTCTGCCATGACCGGGACCGCCGCGCCGACCCTGCAGAACCTCGACGTCGCGATCGCGGGCGCAGGCCCGACCGGGCTCGCGCTCGCGCTCGCGCTGCGCCGATCGCTCGGCCCGTCGCTGCGCCTCGCGGTGTTCGATCCCGCGCTGGCGCGCCCCGCGCGGCCGGACGCCCGCGGCTCGATGATCGCGGCGGACGGGCGGGCGCTGCTCCAGGAGATCGGCGGCTGGCCGGACACGGCCTTTCCGGTCGCGGGCCTGCGCATCACCGACAGCCGTCTCGACGACGTGCTGCGCCCGACCTTCCTAGAGCTCGGCGCGCCGCCGCGGGCGGACGGCGCCTTCGCCCACATGGTTTTCGACGCCGATCTGCGCGAAACCCTGCGCCGCGCCGCCGAGGCCGCGGACGTCCCTCTGGTCCCGGCCGCGGTCGAAGGCTTCGCTCATGCGCCGGGGCGGCTGCAGCTCGCGCTCTCGACGGGCGGGGCCGCCTCCGCCCGGCTGCTCGCAGGCGCGGACGGCGCCCGTTCGCCCGTCCGCGCCGCCGCGGGAGTGGCCGTGCACGAGATCGCCTACGACCAGACCGCGATGGTCGCGACGCTCGCGCACGAACGTCCGCACGGCGGCGTCGCGGTCCAGCATTTCCTGCCGGGCGGGCCGTTCGCCATGCTGCCGCTCGACGGGAACCGCTCGTCGCTCGTCTGGAGCGACCGGCGCGCGGTCGCGCAGGAGATGGCGGCGGCGGGCGACGATATCTTCCTGAAGGAGGTCATGAAGCGCGCCGGTCCCGCCTATGGCGCGATCTCGCTCGCCGGCGCCCGCGGCGCCTTTCCGCTGCGTCTTCTGCTGGCGCGCAGCTTCGTCGGCCGCCGCGTTGCGCTGGTCGGCGACGCCGGCCATGTGGTGCATCCGCTCGCCGGACAGGGCTTCAACCTCGCGCTCCGCGACGTGTCTGCGCTCGCCCGCATCGTGTCGGAGGCCGCCCGCCGCGGCGAGGATTTCGGATCGGAGGAAGCGCTCGGCCCTTACGAGCGCGCGCGCCGGTTCGAGACCGCGAGCCTCGCGGCCGCGACCGACGGGCTCTACCGCCTGTTCACGGCGCCGGCCGCGCGGACCTTGCGCGACGTCGGCATGGGGCTGGTCGACCGCGCGCCGCGGCTGAAGGCGAAGATCGTCGAAGCCGCCGCGGGGCTGTGAGGCTTCAGTCGTCGATCTGACGCGCCTCGTCGGGCAGCATGATCGGGATGCCGTCGCGGATCGGATAAGCGAGCTTCGCGGGCTTCGAGATCAGCTCCTGGCGCTCGGCGTCGTAGGTCAGCGTCGCCTTGGTGAGCGGGCAGACGAGGATCTCGAGCAGTTTGGGGTCGATCAGCCGGTCGGACGGGCGGCGGTCGGTCGCGTCGGTCATTGCAGGGACGAGCTCGCATCTCCACGGGCGCGGGCGAGATCCATCTCGGTCACGGCGACCAGGATCTCGGCGCGGGACTTCAGGTCGGGGGCTTCCAGCAGCGCCTGCTTCTCGCGCGGGCCGAAGGGGCTCATCATCGCGAGCGCGTTGACCAGCGCCTCGTTCGGCGCGCGGCGGATGCCGTCCCAGTCGGCCTCGAGGCTGTTGGCCTCGAGATAATCCTTGAGCGTCTTGAGAAGGGCGTCACGGTCGACCTCCTCCTGACCCTCGCCGGGCGCGAGGTCGAGCGCGAACTCGCCGAAGTCGGCCTTCACCTGCCGATACGGCGTCGAGACCGTCAGTTCCTCGACGAGGCGGAACCGCGCGACGCCCGTCAGCGTCACCAGGTAGCGGCCGTCGCCTGTCTCGGCCAGCGCGGTGAGGCGGCCGGCGCAGCCGACGCGCACCAGCTCGGGGCGCTCGTCGTCTTCGGTCTCGGGATCCGGCTGGATCAGGCCGATGATCCGGTCGCCGCGGATCGCGTCTTCGATCATGGCGAGATAACGCGGTTCGAACACGTTGAGCGGCATTTCCCCGCGCGGCAGCAGCAGCGCGGCGCGGAGCGGGAACACCGGAATGACGCCCGGAAGATCCTCGGGCTTGTGATAGGCGACGTTGGAAGCCATCGACGCGGTTCGGCCTTTCTCAGGCGAAGAGCAGGGACGACAGCCGCTTGCGGCCCGCGATGGTGTGCTCGTCCTTCGGACCCCAGGCCTCGAACAGCTTCACCAGTTCCTTGCGCGCGCCGTCGTCGTTCCAGGTTCGGTCGCGCTTCACGATGTCGAGCAGGTGGTCGAGCGCCTCCTTGCGCAGCCCGGCCGCCGCGAGGCCGACCGCGAGGTCGAAACGCGCCTGATGATCGGCGGCGTCGGCCGCGACCTTGGCTTCGAGCGGCGCGAGATCGCCCACTGCGGCGGCGCGCTCGGCGAGATCGATCTGGGCCTTCACGGCCGCGACGGCGGGATCGCTGGCGGGGGCGGCGGCGAGGGTCTCCTTCGCGCCCTGCAGGTCGCCGAGCGCGACGCGGGCGCGAGCGAGGCCGGCGAGAGCGGCCGGATCTTCGGGCTCCTCGGCAAGGAGAGCCATATAGATTTCGGCCGCGCCGGCGGCGTCGCCGGCTTCGAGAGCGGCCTCGGCCTCCGCGCGGATGTCGCCGGCCTCGTCGGGCAGCGTCTCGCCGAGCATACGCTCGACGAAGGACTGCACCTGACCCTCGGGCAGGGCGCCCATGAAGCCGTCGATCGGCTGGCCGCGACGGAAGCAGATCACCGCGGGGATCGACTGGATGCCGAGCTGTCCCGCGATCTGCGGATGCTCGTCGATGTTCATGGTCGCGAGCTTGACCTTGCCGCCCGCCGCCTTAACCACCTTCTCCAGCACGGGGGTGAGCTGGCGGCAGGGCCCGCACCAGGGCGCCCAGAAATCGACCAGAACGGGCGCGGACATGGAGGCCTGCACCACATCCGTCATGAAGGTCTCGGTGGTGACGGCGAAGATCAGTCCGTCGGTCGCGGCGGCTGCGGGCTTGTCCCCGGCGGCGAGCATCTGTCAGCGTCTCCCGTGGCGCGCCGCGGCGTCGCGCGGCGCCTCTTGCGGCGTCCGCGTCACAGATGGGCGAACCGGCCGGGGAATGCAAATCCCGAGGCGCGCCGAAGCGCTTCCGGTCTGTGCGGGACGCAGACGGGGTCGGACGATTTGGCATGTTGCTGCAGTGCACAAATGTTATAAGTCGGGCAAAACCATTCAGGAGAGCTAAAAACATGAGCGCTGAACCCGCCGTCTCCCGTCCCAAGATCGTCATCGTCGGAGGCGGCTTCGGCGGCCTCACCGCGGCGACGAAGCTCGCCAAGGCGGACGTCGACGTCACGGTGCTCGACCGCCACAACTACCATTGCTTCCAACCGCTGCTCTATCAGGTCGCGACCGCGGAACTTTCGCCCGCCGACATCGCCTGGCCGATCCGCCATGTCCTCCGCCGCCAGAAGAACGCTCGCGTTCTGCTCGCCGACGTGACCGCGATCGACCTCGAGAACCGGAAGGTCGTCGCCGACACCGGAACCTTCGATTATGACGAACTCGTGCTCGCGACCGGCGCGCGGCACTCCTATTTCGGCAATGACGAATGGGAGAAGTCAGCGCCGGGACTGAAGCGGATCGAGGACGCGACCATCATCAGGCGACGTCTGCTGATGGCTTTCGAGCGCGCGGAGCTTTCCGATGATCCGGCCGAACGGGAGCGGCTTCTCACTTTCGCGATCGTCGGCGCGGGACCGACAGGCGTCGAGCTCGCCGGCGCGATCATCGAGGTCGCCCGGCAGGTGATGCCGAGCGAGTTCCGCCACATCGACCCGCGCACAGCCCGCGTCATCCTGATCGAGGCCGGGCCGCGGGTGCTGCCGGCTTTCCCCGAGGCGCTCACCGACTACACCCGCCGGTCGCTCGAGAAGATGGGCGTCGAGGTGATGACGGACACGCGCGTCACCAATGTCGATGACCAGGGCGTCGACCTCGCGAACGGCCGCGTCGACGCCGCCACGGTGATCTGGGCCGCAGGCGTCGTCGCTTCCAGCGCCGGCCGCTGGCTCGGAGCCGAATGTGATCGCGCGGGCCGCGTGATCGTCGAGCCGAACCTGACCGTTCCGAGCCACGAGAACGTCTTCGTGGTGGGCGACACCGCGTCGGTGAAGCAGCCGGACGGCTCGTCCGTCCCCGGCGTCGCGCCGGCGGCCAAGCAGATGGGCGCCTATGTGGCCGAGGTGATCGTCTCGCGCCTGCGCGGCGCGGTTCCGCCGCCCGCCTTCCGCTATCGCAACCAGGGCGACGTCGCGACGATCGGGCGGCGCTCGGCGGTGATCAAGTTCCCCTACATGAGCATGACCGGTTTCACGGCCTGGCTCGTGTGGTGCGTGGCGCACATCTACTTCCTGATCGGCGCCCGTAACCGCATAGCGGTGGCTTTCAAATGGGTGTGGGACTTCCTGACCTTCCAGCGCGGAGCGCGCCTCATCACCGACCAGCGCGACCAGATCTGACCAAAGTCTCAGGTTGTTTCAGGCCGCCGAGCGGAACGATGTCCTAGGCCGGCGGTTGAGCATTCGTTCGTTTCAAGGGAGGCGAGAATGCTCAAGGGCGGTCTTCTGTGGCTGATCGGGATCCCGATCCCGATCATCATCATCCTGTGGCTGCTCGGCTATCTGAGCTGACGACGCGAGACGCTCGTCATCCCGGCTCACCGCTTCGCTTCGGCCGGGATGACGAGTTCGATCACAGGCTCCGCAGATGCCGCGCCGGCTTCTCGCCGAGCACGCGCCATGTGCCGATGAGGCCGATGGCGATCGTCGCGGCGAGGGCGCCGAGGGCGATCAACGCGGCGCCGACCGCGTCGAACGTGAAGCCGACCTTCATGATCTGCGTCGTCACGCCCCAGGCGGCGAGCGAGCCGACCGCAAGGCCGAATACGGCCGTCACGAGGCCGAGGATGGCGTATTCGGCCGCGAAGGCCGCGATCAGCCGTCCTCGGGTCGCCCCAAGCGTCTTCAGAACCACGGCCTCGTAGACCCGGCGACGATGGCCGGCCGCGAGCGCGCCGGCGAGCACCAACACGCTTGCGATCAGCGTCACCCCGCTCGCGACCCGGATCGCGAAGGCGAGATTCTCGACGACCGCCGAGATCGAGGTCAGCGCGTCCTTCACCCGAATGGCCGTGATCGACGGGAAGGCTTTGGTCGCGTCTCGCAGCAGCGCGTATTCGCGCTCGTCCGACGCGCCGTCCGGAAAGGCGACGGTCGCAAGATTCATGTACGGCGCCCCCCGGAAGGCGTTCGGCGAGAACACCATGAAGAAGTTGATGCCGAGCGTCTCCCAGTCGATCTCCCGGAAGTTCGCCACCTTGGCGGTGATGACGCGGCCGAGCACGTTGACCCCGACCTCGTCCCCGATCTCGAGGCCGAGCGCCTTGCCGAGCCGCTGGTCGAAGGACACCAGCGGTTCGCCCGAATAATTCTTCGGCCACCATTCGCCCTCGACGACGCGCGATCCTTCCGGAACCTCCTCGCCGAAGGTGACGCCGCGGTCGCCGCGCAGCGCCCAACGGAATTCAGGATCGACGGATCCTTCCTCGAGCGGCTTTCCCTTCAGCGTCGCGAACGAGCCGCGCAGCATCGGCACGCTGTCGAGTTTCGCCTCCGGCTCCTTCGCGTGAACGAGCGCCGAGAAGGCGTCCTTCTCGGATCCCGGAATGTCGAGGAAGAAGAAGGCCGGGGCCTTCTGCGGCAGCTCACGAGACAGCTGCTGGCGGATCGAGGCGTCGATCAGCGTCAGCGTCACCAGAAGCACGAGGCCGAGCCCGAGCGACAGCACGACCGAGGGCGTCAGCGCGCCCGGCCGGTGGACGTTCGCGAGCGCGAGGCGGAGTTCGGTGCGCCGTGGGCGCGGAGCCCGGGCGGCGAGCCGCATGATGCAGAAAGCCACCAGCCGCAGGGCCACGAAGGTCCCGGCCGCCGCGACCACGAAGGTGCGGGCGATCCGCTGATCGTAGGAGGCCGCCACCGCGAGCCAGCAGAGCGCGAGCGCGGCGAGCACGGTCGCCGCGACATAGACCGGCCGGGGGAAACGCCGTTCAGGCGCGACTTCGTCGCGGAACAGCGCCGCGACCGGCACGTCATGCGCGCGGCCGAGCGGCCAGACCGCGAAGGCGAGGGCGGTGAGCGCGCCATAGGCGAGGGCGAGCAGCAGCTCGCGCGGATAGACCGCCGCCTCGACGGGCAAAGGCAGCGCGGATTCGAGCGCCGCGACCGCCGCGAACGGAATGGCGGCGCCGACCGCGAGCCCGATCGCGACGCCCACGAGGCCGAGCGCCGCGACCTCCGCCAGGTGGATGAAGAACACCGTTCGGCCCGAGGCTCCGACGCTCTTCAGGATCGCGATGGTGTTGCGCTTGCGCTCGACGAAGGCCGCGACCGCGTTTGCGACGCCGACGCCGCCCACGACCAGCGCGGTCAGGCCGACGATCGTCAGGAATTCGGTGAAGCGCCCGATGTTGCGCTCGAGCTGCGGCGCCGCGTTGAAACGCGTCCGGGTCGAGAAGCCGGCGTCCGCCGCCTGTTTCTCGACGTCGGCCGCGAGCGCGCGAACGGCGTCGTCGCCGTCCGCGCCGACCGGCAGCGCGACGCGATAGGAGTAGCGCACGAGGCTGCCGGGCTGGATCAGCCCCGAGCGGTTCAGCGCTTCGAGCGACACCAGCATTCGGGGGCCGAAGCCGATCCCCTCGGACAGCCGGTCGGGCTCGCGCGCGAGAGTCGCGCGGATGTCGAACTCCGCGGTTCCGACCGACAGCCGGTCTCCGATCTTCAGCCCGAAACGCGACAGCACGCCGGGCTCGACTACGGCGCCGAAGCGTCCGTCCTTCTCCGCCGTGGCGTCGGCCATCGTGATAGCGGGCTCGAGGACCGCCGCCCCGACGAGCGGCCAGGCGCGATCGACGGCCTTGAGCTCGACCAGAGTGGCGTCGCCCGAAGGCGCGCGCGCCATGGCGCGCAGCGTCGCGACCTCCGAGACGCGGCCCTTCGACTGCAGCAGAGCGCGCTGCTCGGACGTCGCCTCCTGATGATGGACCGAGAACGAGGCGTCGCCGCCAAGAATGGCGCGGCCCTCGCGCGCCATGCCCTCGGTGAGGCCGCGGGCGAGCGACCCGACGCCCGCGATCGCCGCGACCCCGAGCGCGAGGCAGGCGAGGAAGACGAAGAATCCGCGCGCGCCGCCGCGAAGCTCGCGGGCGGCGACGCGGAGGATGACGGGCAGCTTGGCGGGGTTTGCGCGCGCCGCTTTGCGCTCGGCCGCGCCTGCGGCTTCGGCATGGGGAAGATTGGTCACGCCGCCTGATCCGCTTCCTGCTCGATCCGCCCCGAGCGCAGCCGGATGACGCGGCTGCAGCGGGCCGCGAGCGCGGGATCGTGGGTCACGAGCACCAGCGTCGCGCCGCGTTCGGCGGTCTTGGCGAACAGCAGGTCGGCGATCTGCCGTCCGGTCGTCTCGTCGAGGTTTCCGGTCGGCTCGTCGGCCACCAGGATCTCGGGGCGATTGGCGAGCGCGCGGGCGAGCGCGACGCGCTGTTGCTCGCCGCCCGACATCTCGGCCGGCCGATGGTGCAGCCGCTCGGCGAGGCCGACCGCGGAAAGTTCGGCGCGGGCGCGGTCGAAGGCGTCGCGCGCGCCGGCGAGCTCCAGCGGCACGGCGACGTTCTCCAGCGCCGTCATGGTCGGGATGAGGTGGAAGGCCTGGAACACCACCCCTATGTTCCGCCCGCGGAAGCGCGCCAGCGCGTCTTCGTCGAGCGCGGCGACGTTCTCGCCCAGAACCGTCGCCGAGCCCGAATCCGGCCGTTCCAGCCCCGCCAGCACCATCAGCAGGGTGGACTTGCCCGAGCCCGAAGGGCCGACGAGGCCGACCGCCTCGCCGCGGCCGATTTCGAGGCTCACGTCTTTCAGGATGTGGACGCGGGCCGGGCCGGAGCCCAGCGCGACGTTGACGCCACGGAGTTCGATCGCCGTCATGAAGCCGTTGATCCGAAATGAGAAGAACGCCGGTCTTTGGCGGCGCAACATCGGCGCAGATAGCGACGTGATTGCGGCGCGCCAACCGTCGCGGCGCGCGTTCGCCGCCGGATTGGCCGCGTCTCTCGCAGGCGTGATGACGCTTCGCCGGGCGAAGGCCGCCCAGCCGATCCGCCTCGTCGGCTTCGGGGACAGCCTGATGGCGGGCTATGGCGTCGCCCCGCAGGACGCGTTTCCGGTCAAGCTCGAGAAGGCGCTGAAGGCGGCGGGCCGCAACGTTTCGATCGCCAACGCCGGCGTCTCGGGCGACACCGCGAGCGGCGGCGCCGATCGGGTCGACTGGTCGGTGCCCGAGGGCGTCCAAGGCGTCATCCTCGAACTCGGCGCGAACGACATGCTCCGCGGCGTCGATCCGAAGACGACGCGCGCCGCGATCGGCCGCATCCTCGACCGGCTGAAGGAGCGGAACATCCCCGTCATGCTGGCGGGCATGCGGGCCGCGCCCAATCTCGGTCCCGACTTCGGCCAGCAGTTCGAGCGAATCTACGCCGACTTCGCCCGCGAGCGCGACCTCGTGCTCTACCCGTTCTTCCTCGAAGGCGTGGCCGGCGACCGCGCGCTCAACCAGACCGACGGCATCCACCCCAACGCCAAGGGCGTCGACGTCATCGTGGCCGGCATCCTGCCGACCGTGGAACGCTTCCTCGACAGGATCGAAGGCGGGAAAGGCTGAGCCGGCCGCGGGCGCAGCCCGCCGCCCAATCCGCTGGGGAGAGCGGTCGGAAGCCGGCTCCCGGCGCCTTGCCATTCGCCGCCGCCCGTCCTTTCGTGGCCCGAGGGCGATCGGCCCGTGCGCCGATCCGAAATCTGACGCCGGAGATCGATCCCGTGCCGAGGCTGTTCACCGCCCTCGAAGTTCCCGAAGACGTGGCCGAGGCGCTCGCGACCTATCGGGGCGGTCTTTCGGGCGCGCGCTGGATCGACGTCGAGAACTATCACGTCACGCTTCGCTTTCTCGGCGACGTCGACGAGGAGACCGCGCGGGAGGCCGCCTATCTGCTCGGTCAGGTCAGGCGCGCGCCGTTCGAGGTGTCGATCGAGGGGCTCGACGCCTTCGGCGGCGACCGGCCCCGGGCGTTGATCGCGCGGGTCGCGGCGTCGCCCGCAATCGTTGAGCTTCAGGCCGAACATGAGCGGCTGATGCGCCGCGCGGGGCTGCCCGCCGAGAAACGCAAGTTCGCGCCGCATGTGACGCTCGCCAGGTTGCGCGACGCGTCCCCGCGCGCGGTGGCGGATTATCTCGGCCTGCGCGGCGGGCCGCCCGGGCTGACCTTCCGCGCAGACCAGTTCGTGCTCTATTCGTCGCGGGATTCGGTGGGCGGCGGCCCTTACGTCGTCGAAGCCTCCTATCCTCTGCGATAGGGCCGGCTATCCGCCGATCTCGACCGTCGTTTCGCTCGTCTTCAGCGCCTTGCCGCCGCGGAGGATCTCGACCGTCGCGCGATAGCGGCCAGGCGCCCAGCCGTCGGCGGGACGTTTGCGTCCGGTGAACAGCGACCATTGCGCCTTGGGACGGTCGACGGCCGGAACTTCGTTCCGCGCCAGCTCCTTTCCATCGGGCGCAAGCAACGCGAGCCTCGCGCCGTCGCCGCGCGCAAGTCCGATCACCCGCACATAGGCGACAAGCGCCGGCGACTGCGCGCCGGGCTTTCTTTGCTCGACCGTTCCGCTCTCGATGGCGTCGTTCGGGACGGGACCGTCCGAAAAACCGGCGTTCAGAACGAGCGGCGCATCGATCGCGACGGCGGTGGCCGCGTCGGGCGCCCAGGCGCTCCTGACCTCGCCGCAGGAGGGCGAGGGCCCGTCGGGCGCGTAGGGGTCGACGGGCTTGCCGTTCCGTCTCAGCGCGAAGTGGAGATGCGGGAACTCTGTCATGCCCGAGAAGCCGACGCGCCCGATCGTCTGGCCGCGCGCGACCGTTTCGCCCTTCGCCACGGCGATCGAGCCCTTGGCCATGTGGCAGTATTGGGTGGACCATTCGTCGTCGTGGCGGATCATGACGCCATTGCCGCATTCGACGCCTTTGAACGCCTCCGCGCCCGCTTCCTTGAGCCCGACGTCCGCCATGCCGTCGCGGGTCCCGACCACGACGCCGTCCGCCGCAGCCTTCACGTCGACGCCGGCCTTCTGCACGGCGAGCGAGGGAACCCGGAAATCGACGCCGTCATGGCCGTCATAGCCGAGCGCCGTGCAGCGGAAGTCGCGCACCGTCTTGCCCGGATCGTGGTCGAAGAGGTTCTGGACGGGACAGACGAGGCCAGCCGGACAGGCGATCGGGGCGGAGAGTTCGATGGCCGAGACGCAGGCGGGCGACAAGGCGAGAGCGAGGATCGCCGCGGCCGTCGCGATCGATCGGGGCCTGCGATCTCCGCCCCGCGACGGCGGCCGAAGGCGAAGTCGAGGATGACGGGCTGCGTCGCGCATCACGCGGATGAGCCTATCCCAGCCGGCGGACGCTCGTCACCTCGTCGCCTGCCTTGGCGATGCGCTCGACGGCCGCCGCCGTCGGCTCGACCGCCACCGCCATCGCGAAGGCGTTGGCGTGAAGCAGGGTTCCGGCGTCGCGCACGAGGGCCACGTGGCCCTTCCAGAACACGAGATCGCCGCGCCGGGCTTCCGTCAGCGCGACGGCGCGGCCGAGGTCGGCCTCCTGCATGTCGCTGTCGCGCGGGGCCGGGATCCCGCAGGCCGCGAGAGCGGTCTGGACCAGGGCCGAGCAGTCGAGCCCGAGGCTGGTGCGTCCGCCCCAGAGATAGGGCGCGCCGACGAAGCGCTCGGCCACTGCGACCGGATCGATCTCGAAGTCGTCGAGCGGTTTCAGATGGGCCGCGACCGCATAGGCGCCGGTGTCGAGGACCGCGAACCGATCCTCGTAGTCCACCACCGAGAGCCTGGCGCCCATCGACAGGGCGTCGACCGGCGGGGCCTTGATCGACGGGGAGGGGAACAGCAGCGTTCTCAGCGCCGAAACGCGATGGGTCGCGCCGGGGCCGAGTTCCTCGGACAGCGCCGCGGAAGGCAGGTAGCCCACATAGCCATCGGTCGCGAGCTGCCCCCAGGCCCAGCCCTCGAGCTCGTCATAGACCGTGATCTCTTCGCCGAAGAGAACCTCGGTCTCGAGCGACGACGACGGTCCGGGAGCGCGGCGCAGGCCCGCATGGCCGACGGCGACGCGTCGCCGCTCGCCGGGCGCAAAGCGCAGCGCCTCCACCTTGCCTTTGAGGCGGGCGGCCGCGACGTCCGGACGGGCGGGGGTGACGCGGCGGTCGAAGGCGTGCGGCATGGACGGTTCCCGGCGGAGGGCTCGGGACAAAAGCGCCAAGCCGGCCGGCTTGCAAGCGCCATACGACGAAAGAAGAAGAGAGCTACTCCGGCCGGCGTCTCCGGATCAGCCCCTCCTGCGCCACGGAGGCGACGAGTTCTCCGGCCTCCGTATAGATCCGGCCGCGGGTGAAGCCTCGGGCGCCGCCGGCGAAGGGGCTGTCCTGGGTGTAGAGCAGCCACTGGTCCGCCCGGAACGGCCGATGGAACCAGAGCGCGTGGTCGAGGCTTGCGGCCTGGATCTCGCCCGAGAACACGCTCGAGCCGTGCGCCACGAGCGCGGCGTCGAGCAGCGTCATGTCGGAGGCGTAGGCGAGCACGCACTGGTGGATCGCGGGGTCGTCGGGCAGCGGCGCGGTGGTGCGGATCCACACGCTCTGCGCGGGCGGACGGGGCTTGCCGTCGATGTAGCGCATCGGGTCGACGTGCCGGAGCTCGATCGGCCGCTCGCGCTCGAAATAGGCGCGGATCGCCACCGGCATGGTCGGCATCAGCTGTTCCTTGAGCACCTTCTCGCTCGGCAGCTCATCGGGCCGTGGAACCTCCGGCATCTCCATCTGGTGGGAATAGCCGTCCTCCTCGAGATGGTAGGAGGCCGCCATCGAGAAGATGGCGTGGCCGTGCTGGATGGCGTTGACGCGCCGCGTGACGAAGCTGCGTCCGTCGCGGATGCGGTCGACCTCGTAGATGATCGGCGCGGCCGGGTCGCCGGGACGCATGAAATAGCCGTGCAGCGAATGCGGGAAGCGATCCTCGACCGTACGGGTCGCCGCCACCAGCGCCTGGCCCACCACCTGGCCGCCGAACACCCGTTGCCAGCCGGTCTGGGGCGATTGCCCGCGGAACAGGTTCCGCTCGAGCGGCTCGAGGTCGAGGATGCGCAGGAGGTCGTCGACGGCTGACATCGGGCTTTTCGCCTTCTGGCTGGGATCGGCGGTTCGAGCATCGCCGGGCGTCGCGGCGCGTCAAGCAGGACCTTTGCGTCACGTCTCTTCGAAAGCGAAACCCGCTCTCGCGAAACGGCGCGCGTGGGATTAAGTAGCGTCGACGCGACCCTTACGGCTTTGCTTCCATGTCCGCCCTGATCGACCGGCCTTTCCTCAAGATGAACGGTCTCGGCAACGAGATCCTGGTGGTTGACCTGCGCGGCTCCCCGGCGCGGGCGACGCCCGAGGACGCCCGCGCGCTGGCGCGGGGGGCGAGGACTCATTTCGATCAGCTCATGGCCGTCCACGATCCCCGTACGCCGGGAACGGACGCGTTCATGCGAATCCTCAATTCCGATGGGTCGGAGGTGTCGGCCTGCGGCAACGGCACGCGCTGCGTCGCCTGGGCGCTGATGCGCGAGAGCGGCCGGCTCGAGGTTCTGCTCGAGACCGACGCCGGCCTGCTGGCCTGCGAAGCCGGCGCCTCGGCCGATCAGGTGACGGTCGACATGGGCGCGCCCCGCTTCGGCTGGGCCGAGATCCCGCTCGCGGAAGAGTTCGCCGACACCCGCGCGGTCGAGCTGCAGCTCGGTCCGATCGACGCGCCTTTGATCCATTCGCCCTCGGTCGCGAATGTCGGAAATCCGCACGCGATCTTCTGGGTCGACGATCTCGACGTGGTGGACCTGCGGCGCGCCGGCCCCATGCTCGAGAACCATCCGCTGTTTCCCGAACGCGCCAACATTTCGCTCGCCAGGGTCACGTCGCGCGAGGCGTTGACGCTGAAGGTCTGGGAGCGTGGCGCGGGGCTGACGCTCGCCTGCGGCACCGCGGCCTGCGCCGCCGCCGTCTCGGCCGCCCGCACGCGCCGCACCGGACGCGACGTGACGGTGACGCTGCCGGGCGGCGATCTCAGGATCGTCTGGCGCGAGGGCGACGACCATATTCTGATGACCGGCCCGGCGACTTTCGAGCATGAGGGACGCTTGAGCGCGGATATGTTTTCGGCCGCCGCCTGAACGGCCGGCCCACCGCGCGCGACAACGCGGTCCGCGATGTGCGATGACCGGGCCGTCCCGTCTTCCGCGTCCGGATACCCGCCCATGACCGACCTGTTCGCCCCGGCCTCCGAAACCGCGATCCCCGTCTGGTTCACGCCTGCGGGCGAGACGCTGCCCGAGGCCGCGGCCGCCTGGGCGAAAGCGACCGGCTTCGAGGCTGGCGCGGGCAAGACTTTGCTGGTTCCCGGTTCGGACGGCGCGCTCGCGGGCGTGGTCTTCGGGGTCGAGAAGCCGGAGGCGAAATCGAAGAATCCGTTCCTCGCGGGAAAGCTCGTCGGAGCGCTCCCGGCCGGGGCCTACCGCTTCGAGGGCGCGGTGGGCGACGCGCGGCTCGCGGCGCTCGGCTACGCGCTTGGCGCCTACAGGTTCGCGCGCTACCGCAAGGCTGACGCGAAAGAGGTCCGCATCGTCGGACCCGAGGGCGTCGACCTGGCGGAAGTTGGGCGTACGACGGCCGCGGTCGCGCTCGGCCGGGACCTCGTCAACACCCCGGCGAACGACATGGGGCCGGCCGAGATCGAGGAGGCGATCCGCACGCTCGCCTCCGAGCACGGCGCCGAGGTCTTCTCGATCGTGGGCGACGACCTGCTGCGCGAGAACTTTCCGCTGGTCCACGCGGTCGGGCGCGCCTCGCCGCGCGCGCCGCGGATCGTCGATCTGCGCTGGGGGCCGGAGGACGCGCCGAAGATCACGCTGGTCGGCAAGGGCGTGACGTTCGACACCGGCGGCCTCGACATCAAGCCGTCCTCGGCCATGCTGCTGATGAAGAAGGACATGGGCGGGGCCGCCGCCATGATCGCGCTCGCGGCGATGATCATGGGCGCGAAGCTGAAGGTTCGGCTCCGTCTCATCGTCGGCGCGGTCGAGAATTCGATTTCGGGCGACGCCTTCCGCCCCGGCGACGTCTATCCGAGCCGCAAGGGCCTGACCGTCGAGATCGGCAACACCGACGCCGAGGGGCGGCTGGTGCTCGCCGACGCGCTCGCGCTCGGCGACGAGGAGGCTCCGCAGATCATGGTGGACGCCGCGACCCTGACCGGCGCCGCGCGGGTCGCGCTCGGGCCGGACCTGCCGCCGCTCTTCAGCGACGATGAGGCTTTTACGGCCGACCTGCTGCGGCACGGCGCGGCCGAGTGCGACCCGCTCTGGCGATTGCCGCTCTGGGGGCCGTATGACGACTGGCTTTCTTCGAAGATCGCCGACGTGAACCATGTGTCGAGCGGTCCGTTCGCCGGTTCCGTCACCGCGGCGCTGTTCCTGCGGCGTTTCGTCGAGAAGGCCTCGACCTGGGCGCATCTCGACGTCTTCGCCTGGGCGCCGAGCGCGAGGCCCGGACGGCCGGAAGGCGGCGAGGTGCAGGGCGCGCGGGCGCTCATGGCGTTGTTCTCGGAGCGCTATCGCGGCTGAACGGCTGATCACGATGGCGTCAGGCGACCCGTTTCGGCGATCCGCCGCAAGGCATTCCGCGCCATAACCCGCGCGGTCGAAGCGAAAGAGGCGGACGGTGAAGAGCGTCTACGAGTGGTCCTTGAGGATGGCGCGCCACCGGCATGCTGAGCGCGCGCTCGCGGTCGCCTGTTTCGCCGAGAGCTCCTTCATCCCGATGTTTCCCGAGGTGATGCTGCTCCCGATGATCCTCGCGGAGCGCGCCAAGGCGTGGCGCTACGCGGCGGTTTGCACGATCTCCTCCGTGATCGGCGGGATCGTGGGCTACCTCATCGGCTACCTGCTGTTCGAAGCGGTGGGCGAGCCGCTGATGCGCTTCTACGGCATGTCGGGGGACTTCGAGCAGATCGCCGGCAAGTACAACGAGTACGGTTGGCTGATGGTGCTGATCGGCGGCGGGATCACGCCGATCCCTTATAAGATCATCACCATCGCGAGCGGCGTGACCCAACTTGACTTCCTCACTTTCGTGGCGGCGAGCGTCGTGGCGCGCGGCGTTCGCTTCGCGCTGCCCTGCGGGATCATCTACTTCTTCGGTGAGCACGCGAAGCGCTTCATGGAAACCAGGGCAAAGACGGCGTTCTGGATTGCGCTGGCGCTGATGATCGTCGGCTTCGCCGGCGCCCCTTATCTGTTCGGCGATTGATCGCCCGCTTGAGCGGATACGCCGTGGGGCGCGCATCTTTGCGATTCAACTTGCCCAAGTTCTGAGCGTCGCCTCTGCCGCTCCATATTCTTTGCCTTCCAATTAAGCCAATTGCTTAAATTATAAGCGGCGCGAGGTCGCCGCGGTTTCAGTGACGCGTAGATGCGTCGCGAGCGGACGCGGAATCAACGGACTCACGGATCTCCCTGGGTTGGCACGCGACTTGAATTGCGCCGCCCGGCGAGACGCCGTTCGCGCGCCTCGGTCAACGTCACCACTGATCGCGTCCCACGGCTTTGCGTCCGTGAGGGGAGCTGCGGTCCAACGGGGAACGCGACGCATGAAATTTGTGATGGCCATCATCAAGCCGTTCAAGCTGGACGAGGTGCGCGACGCCCTCACCGGCATCGGCGTCCACGGCCTGACCGTCACCGAGGTGAAGGGCTACGGCCGCCAGAAGGGGCACACCGAGATCTATCGCGGCGCCGAATACGCCGTGAGCTTCCTGCCGAAGCTCAAGATCGAAGTCGCGGTGGCCGCGGGCTCGGTCGAAAAGGTGGTCGAGGCGATCGCCGCCGCCGCCAAGACCGGCCAGATCGGCGACGGCAAGATCTTCGTCTACTCGATCGATCAGGCCGTGCGCATCCGCACCGGCGAGACCGACACCGACGCGCTCTGAGGCGCGTGCGCGCCTCATCCCTTTTCGATCTCTCGGGAGCACCTTGATGAAACTGAGTTCCGTACTTCGCTGGGGAGCGCCTGCGCTCGCGGTCGGCATGCTCGCCGCCGGCGCCGCTTTCGCCCAGGACGCCGCCGCCCCCGCAGCCGAAGCCGCAGCGCCTGCGGCCGAAGTCGCCGCGACCGTCGACAAGGGCGACGTGACGTGGATGATGACCGCGTCGGTCCTCGTCCTGCTGATGACCATTCCCGGTCTCGCCCTGTTCTACGGCGGCCTTGTGCGCGCCAAGAACATGCTGTCCGTGCTGATGCAGGTCTCGACGATCGCCTGCGTGATGATGCTGGTGTGGGTGACCTACGGCTACAGCCTTGCGTTCAGCGGCGGCAACGCCTTCGTCGGCGATCTGTCCAAGATGTTCCTGGCCGGCGTCACCACGGAATCGCTCTCCGACACCTTCTCCAAGGGCGTCAAGATTCCGGAGTTCGTCTTCATCTGCTTCCAGATGACCTTCGCGGCCATCACCCCGGCTCTGATCATCGGCGGTTTCGCCGAGCGCATCAAGTTCTCGGCGGCGGTGCTGTTCGCGGTGCTCTGGGGCACCTTCGTCTACTTCCCGATCGCGCACATGGTGTGGGCTTCTAACGGCCTGATCTTCGGCTGGGGCGCGCTCGACTTCGCCGGCGGCACGGTGGTGCACATCAACTCGGGCGTCGCGGCGCTCGTCGGCGCGCTCGTGCTCGGCAAGCGCATCGGCTACGGCAAGGACATCCTCGCCCCGCACAATCTGCCGATGACCCTGATCGGCGCCGGCCTTCTGTGGGTCGGCTGGTTCGGCTTCAACGCCGGCTCCAACCTCGAAGCGAACGCCACCACGACGCTCGCGCTTCTCAACACCTTCGTCGCCACCGCGGCAGCCGGCGTCGCCTGGATGCTCGTGGAGTGGATGAGCAAGGGCAAGCCGAGCATGCTCGGCCTCGCTTCGGGCATGGTCGCGGGTCTCGTCGCCATCACCCCGGCGGCCGGCGTCTCGGGTCCGATGGGCGCGATCGTGCTCGGCCTCGTGGCCGGCGTGGTCTGCTACATCTTCTGCACCAGCGTGAAGAACGCCCTCGGCTATGACGACAGCCTGGACGTGTTCGGCATCCATGGCGTCGGCGGCATCGTCGGCGCGATCGGCACCGGCATCGTGGTGAGCCCGGCGCTCGGCGGCGTCGGCGTCGCCGACTACACGATGGCCGGTCAGGTGGTCACCCAGATCAAGGCGATCTGCGTCACCATCGCCTGGACCGGCGTGGTCAGCTTCATCCTGTTCAAGATCCTCGACGTGGTGATCGGGCTTCGTGTGACCGACGAGGCCGAGCGCGAAGGCCTCGACCTCAGCTCGCACGGCGAGCGCGCCTACCACTCTTGATCCAGCTCTCCGCCCCTCCCTTGGGGAGGGCGGACGGCAAGCGCGACGAAACTGGAAAGGCCCCGGCGATCCCGGGGCCTTTTTCCATTCTTATCATGTGATTAATTTTTGGTGGCAGGTAAGCGGGTCTTAACCGTCTTTCGCTAGCGTTCATCGAACGAAGGGCCGCGACAGGTCCGATGACCTAGGACAGGTTGGCGTTGCGGATGCGGGACATGTGCGGACAGGCTTGCGCGGCGCCTCGCGCCGATCGGACGCCCGCCGGACGCCCCTCATTCGGGAGATCCCGATGACGATGCGCGCGCTCCGCTCCCGTCCGCGCGGCTTTCAGACCGTCAGCGTGCTTCCCGACGGATTGCGCGCCGTCCTGATCCGTCGGACCGTCGAACTCGGCGGGCTCGCGTTGGTCGGCTTCGCCGCGCTCGCAGGCGTCGCGCTCGCGACCTGGTCCGCGCAGGATCCGAGCTTCAGCCACGCCACCGACGGCGAAGCCCGCAACATGCTGGGCGCAGCCGGCGCAGTGGTCGCCGATCTGCTGACCCAGGCGTTCGGGCTTGCGGCCGCGGCCTTCGTGCTCCCGATCGGCGTGTGGGGCTGGCGGCTCATGACGCAACGGCCGATCACCGCCGAAAAGGTCAAGCTGGTCTCCTGGCCGCTCGCCGCGATTCTTCTCGCTGGCGTCGCCGGCCTCCTTCCCGCGCCGTCTTCCTGGCCATTGCCCGCCGGCCTCGGAGGGGTGCTCGGCGATCTCTTCGCCGTGATCGCCGACGCTGTCGGGCTCGTGGGGTCGGCGCGCGTTCCGGCTGCGGCGGCGCTCGGCCTCGCGGGTCTCGTCGCGTTTGCGTTCGCGCTCGGCGTCGTCGCGCCGAGCGAGCGTTCGAAGCCGGCCGCGGTCGCCGAACGACGCAGCGGTCCGGAGGCGGACAAGGTGGCGGGGCGCAACGCAGGCCCGGCCGCCGCCTCGCGCCGTCCTGCGCCGGCGCCCGAAGTCGACGATTATTACGAAGAGGACGACGACCGGCGCCTGATCTCGCTCGGTCTTCTGTCGCATTGGGCGCTCTCGGCCAAAGCCGCGATTTCGCGCCGGTTCGCACGGCGGCGCGGCGCGGCCGGGGGCGCGGAGTCGCTTTCCGACATCCTCGCGCGGGCGAGCCGCGATCCGGACGATTTTTCGCACGGCGGCGGCCGCCTCGACCCGAATTTCGCCTCGACCGACGACGTGGGCCTCGACGGCGAGCCGGTCCTGCGCGCGACGCGTTCGGCAGGCGTGCTCGGCGGCGCGCCGCAGCAGCTCGCGGGGGGGCCGGCGCGCATCGCGCGGCCCGTCGGGGCGCTTCGTCCCGGCCGAAGGGTCGAACGCGAAAAGCAGCCGGATCTGCTCGATCGAGACGGATACGAACTGCCGCCGCTCGCGCTGCTCGCCGAGCCGCGCGTCGGACAGGCGGCGGCGGTCAGCCCCGAGTCGCTCGAGCAGAACGCGCGCCTGCTCGAGGGCGTGCTCGAGGATTACGGCGTCCGCGGCAAGATCGGGAACGTCAGACCGGGTCCGGTGGTCACGCTCTACGAGCTCGAGCCCGCGCCCGGCATCAAGTCGAGCCGGGTGATCGGCCTCGCGGACGACATCGCCCGTTCGATGAGCGCGGTCGCGGCGCGCGTCGCCGTCATTCCGGGCCGCAACGCCATCGGCATCGAGCTTCCCAACGTGAAGCGCGAGACGGTGTTCCTGCGCGAGCTGCTCGCCTCTGCCGACTTCGAGAAGGCCAAGATGCGCCTGCCCTTGTGCCTCGGAAAGACCATCGGCGGCGAGCCGGTGATCGCCGAACTCGCCCGCATGCCGCATCTCCTGATCGCCGGCACCACGGGCTCGGGCAAGTCGGTCGCCATCAACACAATGATCCTCAGCCTGCTCTATCGGCTCAAACCCGAGGACTGCCGGCTGATCATGATCGACCCCAAAATGCTCGAGCTTTCCGTCTATGACGGCATCCCGCATCTCCTGACGCCCGTCGTCACCGACCCGAAGAAGGC
Source organism: Ancylobacter novellus (assembly GCA_003241695.1). GTDB lineage: Bacteria > Pseudomonadota > Alphaproteobacteria > Rhizobiales > Methylopilaceae > Methylopila. The sequence continues at coordinate 342,450 of QFPN01000006.1, forward strand.
GGTCACGGCGCTGAAATGGGCGGTCCGGGAGATGGAGGACCGCTATCGCAAGATGTCGAAGCTCGGCGTGCGCAACATCGACGGCTTCAACGCCCGCGCCGAAGCGGCCCTCGCCAAGGGCGAGGCCATCACCCGCACGGTTCAGACCGGCTTCTGCAAGGAGACCGGCGAGGCGATCTACGAGCAGGAGGTGATGGAGATCGGGAAGCTGCCCTACATCGTCGTGATCGTCGACGAGATGGCGGACCTGATGCTCGTCGCCGGCAAGGAGATCGAGGGCGCGATCCAGCGCCTCGCCCAGATGGCGCGCGCGGCCGGCATCCACATCGTGATGGCGACGCAGCGCCCTTCGGTCGACGTCATCACCGGCACGATCAAGGCGAACTTCCCGACCCGCATCTCCTTCCAGGTGACCTCGAAGATCGACAGCCGCACCATCCTCGGCGAGATGGGCGCGGAGCAGCTCCTCGGCCAGGGCGACATGCTGCACATGGCCGGCGGCGGCCGCATCAGCCGCGTGCACGGGCCGTTCTGTTCCGACGACGAGGTCGAGGCGGTGGTCGCGCATCTGAAGGAGCAGGGTCAGCCTGACTATCTCGACGCGGTCACGGCCGACGAAGACGAAGACGCGGGCGGCGCCGACGGCGCCGTGTTCGACAAGGGCGCGTTCGGCGAGGAGGGCGGCGACCTCTACGACCAGGCGGTCGCGGTCGTGCTGCGCGACAAGAAGTGCTCGACCTCCTACATCCAGCGCCGTCTGCAGATCGGCTACAACCGCGCCGCCTCGCTGGTCGAACGGATGGAGAAGGAAGGCGTCGTCGGCGCGGCGAACCACGCCGGCAAGCGCGAGATCCTGCTGGAGACGGCCGACGCGGACGACGACGCGGCGTGAGGCGCGGCTGATGGGGCGCTGGCTTCCGACGCCCGGCGAGCCCCGCTCCTCTGGGCGCGCTTTGGTGCTGACCTTTGCCGTTCCGCTTGTCGGATACGCCTATGTGGGCCGTCTGGAGCGCGGCTTCGTCGTGGTGGCCGCCGGTCTGTCGATCGCCGCCTCGCTGTCGTATCTTCCTTTCGGGCTTATGAATTTTCGCCTGTTCGCAATCCTCGGCGCGGCGGCTTTTCTGATCGCGCGTCTGATCTTCGCCGTCGACGCCGCCCTGCTCGTTCGCCGGGGCCGCTCGAGGCTCGGCGTCCCCGATCAATCGATCTTTGTCTATGTCGGCGTCTTCGTCGCCTCGCTCGTAGCGGCGGTCATCTATCACGGCCTCGCTCGGGCATGGATCTTCACGACCACGCAGCTCTGCGAAAAATCGAACAACGTCCAGCCGGCCATCTGGCCTGAAGACTGCGTGCTGGTCGCGCCCGGCGGCCGTTGGGGGCGCGGCGATCTCGTCTATTACGGCGGCCGTTTCGGCCGGGTCGTCGGCTTGCCGGGGGACCGGGTCGAAGTGCGCGACGGCGTTCCCGTGGTGAACGGCTCGCCTTTCCTCCAGACGCCCGCGCCTCAGCCGCCGACGGCCGCGACGCGCTTCCGGCCGGACATCGTCATTCCCTCGACGGAGACGAATCCCGAAGGGCGCAGCTACGTCGCTCTTCGGCTGAAGGACGCCGGGCCGCACGTCGACGACGACACGGCGGAACGCCGCGTGCCAGAGGGGCGCGTTTTCGTGCTGAACGATCTGCGCGACGGAGCGCACGGGTTCGACAGCCGCGCCGAAGTCATCGGCGACCTGCCCATATCGGACATCCTCGGGACGCCGGTGATGGTCTCCCGCAGTTCCGACTGGAGACGCATCGGCGCGTTGGTGCGATGATGGCCGGCACGGCCGAAACCTGAAATCGCCACGAAGGCGCACTATCTGCCCGATCGTGACACCCGGACGGAAACACACGCGCCATCACATGATCGCAAATCGTCTTCTCGCCGGCTTCATGGCCGCAAGCCTTCTCGCGGCCCCGGCCTCCGCCCAGAGCTGGTTCGGCGGTCCCGGCGATCCTCCGACCCCCGGGGCTCAGCCGGTCGCTACGGGCAAGGGCGTGCCGCCCGGCCAGCTCGATCCCGCGCAGCGGGCGACGCTTGCGCGCGTCAACGCCTACTTCAACTCGCTCACCAACGTGACGGCGAATTTCGAGCAGACGGGGCCGGACGGTTCGCGCTCGGTCGGCAAGCTGTATCTGTCGCGGCCCGGAAAAATCCGCTTCCAGTACGCGCCGCCGAGCCCGCTCGAGATCGTATCGGACGGCAGCCAGGTGTCGGTGAAGAACCGCAAGCTCGCGACGCAGGAGCTCTGGCCGCTGAGCCAGACGCCGCTGCGCTTCCTGCTTCAGAAAGACATCGACCTCACGAAGAGCTCGAACGTCCTTGGCGTCTATCAGGAGCCGGACCTCGTTTCGGTCGTGCTCGAGGAGCGGAACGCGATCGGGGGCCGCGCCCAGATCCAGCTTCTGTTCTCCGGCAAGAACTACGAGCTGAAGCAATGGACGGTGACCGACGCGCAGGGCATGGACACCTCCGTGGTGCTCTCCGACGTGACCCAGCAGGCCAAGCTCGACGACAATCTGTTCAAGATCGTCCGGCAGCTCTGGCCGCGTCAGGGCCGTCCCTGAGCGTAGCCGCAGCCTTCGGCGGGCCCGCCTTGCGCAGGAAAATGCTGCGTCGGCGGCGCGAGATGACGGCCGATGCGCTTCCGCCCGGCGATCCACGGTGCGTCGACGCGTAACCCTGAGCGCGGGGTGCGTCCTTCCGCGGCCGGTCGCCGGGTCGCTTATCCCCCGCGGCCAGCCTCGATCGAGGCGGCGCGGGCGCCGGCGGCAGGGCCGCGCCCCAGAAGGCCGTCGATCCGCTCGCGCTCCTGTTCGAACTTGGCGAGCACGGAGCCGTCGAGTTCCCGGCCGCGCGGCAGCTTCACCGTCATAGGGTTCACGAAGCGCCCGTTGATCATGACCTCGTAATGGAGGTGCGCGCCGGTCGACAGGCCGGTCGAGCCGACATAGCCGATCACCTGGCCCTGGCGGACGCGCGACCCCGGCTGAACGCCGCGGGCGATTCCCGACATGTGGTTGTAGGTGGTCTCGTAGCCGTTGGCGTGCTGCAGCACGACCTGCCGTCCGTAGCCGCTCGACCAGCCGGCCTTCTCGACCGATCCGTTGCCCGAGGCCACGATCGGGGTGCCGGTCGGCGCCGCCCAGTCGACGCCGGTGTGCATCTTCGAATAGCCGAGCACCGGATGCCGGCGGAAGCCGAAGCCCGAGCGCATGACGCCGCCGGTCATCGGCTTGCGCATCAGGAACTTCTTCGCCGACTTGCCGGCCTCGTCGTACCAGTCGACCAATCCGTCGTCGTCGGTTTCGAATCGGTAGAAGCGGCGCTGCTCGCCGGCGAGCTTCAGCGCCATGAACGCCACCTCGCCATCGCCGCCCGGCTCGTTCGGGTCGCAGAAGAAGACCTCGAAACTGTCGGCCGGGCCAACGGGCCGGTTGAAGTCGACGTCGTAGGAGACGATCCGCACCATCTCGTCGACGATCGAGGCCGGAACCTGATTCTTGAGGGCGGCCTCGTACAAGCCGTTGTAGAGCCGCATGCGCCCCGGCGTGCCGGGCCGCTCGACCTCGTCGGCGATCTCCTCGGCGGTCGGCTCGTCCGCGAGATCCTCGATGTCGGCCACGGCTACGTAGTCGCCGATGTCGGAGAGCGCTACGGAGCCGACATGGCCGCCGTCGGCGTCAAATAGGCTGACGCGCACCGGCTGCAGCCGGTTGAGGCCCGGAGCGGCGGATCGGCCCATGAGCACCCGTAGGCGCTGGCCGGGCGTCACGGAAGCGACGCCGTAGCCGTCGCGGCCGGCGAATCGGTCGGCGATCACCCGCGCGTCCTCGGGCGCGACCGAGGAATCGCGCTCGAGCGCCGTGGCGAGCGAGCCTCCCGCGGTCACGGTCACGGTGTTCTCGCCGGGCGCGGCGGGGCCTGCCGCTGCGGCTTCGGCGGACTTTGCGACGAGCGTCATGTTGCTCGGGGCGGGGCGTGGATCGATCACGCCCGGCAGCGGCAAGGCGTCCTGAGCCGCGTAGGCGAGGGCGTTCTGCGCGCCGGGACTGAGCGACAGGGTCGGTTCGATTCGGGTCGCGAATTCGAAGGCCGCCGCCTCGCGCACCCGCGCCCGGACTTCGACCGGAGGCACCACCGGTCCCTCGTCCGGCGCGATATCGCGGCTGGAAAGGTCGCTCACCGTAAAGGAAAGGTCGCCTTCGCCTTCCTGTTCCGGGCTTGACCGGTCGCGATTCGCGGCCGCGAGGGTCTTCATCGGATCGAAGGCGGGCACGCGGGAAGCGTATTCGGTCGGCGCCCGCGCGAGCGGAGCGCTCACGCGCACGAAGGGGCGCATCCGCACCACCTCGCGATCACCGTGTTTCGTGGTCGAGGACACGCGAATCGCCTGACGCGCCGCTGCGGAGTCCTGGTCCGGCGTCAGGCGGTCGCCCTTGCGGATCTCGTTCGAGACTCGATCGTCCTGCTTCGCCTGCGCCGCCGCGAGCCGCAGGGCGTGGGAGACGTCGGTCTTGCCGTTCAGGGTCGAGAAGATCGCGCCCCCGAGGAGCCCCGCTCCGGTCATGCCGGTCAGCACCGTTCCCGCAAGCCAGCGCAGGTTGATCGCGCGGCGGTCGAGCGGATCGGACGCGCCGGCGACGCCGAGCGGTGGCTCCGAACCGAGCTCGACGGTCTGGCGGACATGCGGGAGGGCGCGCGAGGCGCGGCGGGCGGACACTGCCGAGTTTGAACCCCTTGGGACCGACCGTTCGTGACGACGGTTCGGCGGAACGCGAGACCCTAACGCGACGTTGGCGACCGCGCCACCCGTAGCACCGTCGCTACGGAACCGACCAGAAACGAGGGCTTTGCGGCGTCATCGGGGCGGGCGTCCCCGCGGCCGTTCGCGTCGCGGACCGCTCCACGTCGAACGGCTGCAAGTGATGCGGCGGTGGTCAAATCGGTCGCAGCAGCGCGCCCAAGAACTTCTCGGAGCGAGGCCTTCCGGAGCGGATCCGGGGGTCATCGGACCGTCATTTTTTTCATCGGAGCGCGTTGACAGTCGGAACGGGCGGGGCCTATACAGCGGCCATCGGCGGCGACGACGAAGCCCACGGGCCTCGGCGAAGCCTCCTTCAGTCTCTTCAGCATGGCGTGCCGCACTGTCGGCGTTAAGCCGAGTGTGAGCAGATTGGAACGGCTGATGGCGGAAGCGCCGACAGCCGGCCGCATACGGTTCATCTGTGTGCGTGTTTTTTGACAAGTTGAAGATCGAAAGAGAAACGTGGGCGGCGGAGTTCTTGCGGCTCTTGGCGAAAGCCAAGGGCATGTACAGAGACTTCGG